>JADKGX010000001.1 GCA_016722065.1 Planctomycetota bacterium | reverse complement strand
TTGGTCTTTGCCGCTGGTTTCCAACGTGTTGGTGTGCTCGGGGCCCGCCGTAAGCCTCCGGAGTGGCGATACCGCCCATATTACGAACAGGCCGAAGTTAGGGGTGTTTAAAGGCGCGTCAAGGGGATGGCGGACAATGGGTGCTGGTGCGGGTGCGGTGCAGGTGGCACTTTGATCTGCCCGGCGGCTCAGGCGGTCGCCTTCTGATGGCGCAAGGGGCGCGTCAACGCCTGCCCATTGCAGGCCCTGCTGTTGGTCAAAAGGTGCGAAACTGGCATGACCCTTGCCGTTGCGAAACGTGAAGACGTCAACAACGCGCCCCCGTCGCCACTTGGTTCCTTTGCGGCCAGCCTCACTGCTTACGTCAACTCAAAGGCAATTCACTTTGTCGCTGGCGGCGATAGCGCTGCGGCGCGCAGTCTTCGTCCTTTGGCCTATTGTTTACACGATGGTGCCTCACGTGCGCCACCGCCGGCCTCAATACCGAGATAAATGCCATTGCCGGGAAAATCGGCGGCCTCCGATGCGCTCAATCTGTGGGTCAAAGCCCGCTGGACGAATGCGGCCACGTCAAGGCAGGTTCAGCGCGGGGTGGGCTTGCGCAACGGCCGCGTGTTTCTGGGGCGAGGGGCGAGTTGCAACTGGCCGCCATGTGGACTCTCCTGTCGAACACTGGCGGGGGCGGATTTTAGCAGCGCACCGGGCGACAATCCGCGCCAGGACTCGGGATGGTGGCGCAACCGGGTTGTCGCAACCTCGCCCCGCTGACACTGGCAGGCTGGCAATACGTTTCATGGCCCACTGCGCGTGGCGGAATTGGCAGACGCGCTAGTTTGAGGTGGTGCTTGTTTTCACCGGCGTGCAGTGGTTCAAAGTCCCGCCCCCGCACCAATCCGATTTACAGAACGCCTCGATGCGGGGCGGGCGTTTCTGCGTTTCGAGGCGCGGGGATTCCGTGTTCCGCGTTAGGTGTTGTACGGAAATGCTGAGTCGCGACCCCGCTTCGCACAAGCAAAACCGGAGACTCCCCGGCGCCTGGAACACGATACGCGGAACGCGTAAAAACGGCACAGGAACTTGACGCCCAGCCTCACTCCTGGACGAAACTTTTCCTGCGAAGTACATCGCCCAGACCGCCATAAATGCTGCCATCATTTACGTTTGGGAACTCGGCATATCAGGATATCGCCCGCTAAACCGCCTGCCAAGCGGATTGCCGCTTGATTTCGAAAATCGGTCCGATGTAACAGACGACCCTGTAACGGAACGCAACACCCACCTGATAGTCATCTCGCAACGACTTCCGCCCGGCGCCGCTGTGTTTTTGATATTTCCGCAGGCGCGGCTGCGCCATGGTGACGGCAATGAGTGACATCAAGCTTCACCCTGACAAATACGGCATCGACGACGCTCACCGCCTTTGCCAAAAAGATCGCGGTTTATCGTCGCTGGACATCCGCTTCATGGACTTGCCCGGCCTCTGGCAGCACTACACGTTTCCGATCCGCCGCCTCGACCTGAATTGCTTCACTGAGGGCTTTGCCTTCGACGGCAGCTCGCTGCGCGGCTGGCAGAAAATCAACGAGTCCGACATGCTGCCGCTGCCCGACCCCGACCACGGCTTTCTCGACCCGTTCATGAAAGAACGCACGCTCGTCATGATCGCGAACATCGTCGATCCCATCGAGCGCACGCCCTATCCGCGCGACCCGCGCAACGTGGCGCGCCGCGTTGAAACCTATCTCAAGAGCACGGGCATCGGCGACACGATTTTCGTGGGCCCCGAAGCCGAGTTCTTCATCTTCGACAGCGTGCGCTTCAAGACGGGCATCAACGAGAGCTACTACTATATCGATTCCAAGGAAGGCGCCTGGAACACCGGTCGCGAAGAAGAGGGCGGCAACCTGGGCTACAAGCCGCGCGTCAAGGGCGGCTACTTCCCCTGCCCGCCGATGGACAGCCTGCACGACATCCGCACGGAAATGCTGCTGACGCTCGGCCAGCTCGGCATGGTGCCTGAACTGCACCACCACGAAGTGGCAACGGGCGGCCAGTGCGAGCTGAGCATGAAGTTCGACACGCTCGTGCGCGCGGCAGACAACATCATGATGTACAAGTACGTCATCAAGAACATCGCGCGTAAGCACGGCAAAACTGTCACGTTCATGCCCAAGCCACTCTTCGGCGACAACGGCAGCGGCATGCACTGCCACAGCTCCATCTGGAAAGACAAGAAGAACACCTATGCCGGCGACGGCTACGCAGGTCTCTCGCAGACGGCGCTCTACGCCATCGGCGGCATTCTCAAACACGCCCACGCGCTGTGCGCGATCACGAACCCGACGATGAACAGCTATCACCGCCTCGTACCCGGCTACGAAGCGCCGGTGAACCTGGCCTATTCGTCGAGAAACCGTTCAGCCTGCGTTCGCATCCCGATCTCGGGCGAAAGTGCTGCCGCCAAGCGCTTCGAGTACCGCATCCCGGACCCGAGCTGCAACCCGTATCTCGCATTCGCAGCGATCACGATGGCGGCCCTCGACGGCATCCAAAGCAAGATCGACCCCGGCAAGCCGATGGACAAGGACCTCTACGACCTGCCGCCGGAAGAGCTGAAAGGAAATCCCGCAGGCGCCGGGCAGCCTCGAGCATTCGCTCAAGGCACTCGAAAAAGATCACGCGTTCCTGTTGAAGGGCGACGTGTTCTCAGCGGACGTAATCGGCGAATGGATCAGCTACAAGATGAAGAACGAAGTAGACGCCATGCGCTTCCGCCCTCACCCCACGAGTTTGGCGTCGTACTTGATATCTTAGTTCTGACCTGCGCGACCCCGCCTGAGCGCGTCGCGCGGCGCGGTTGCCGCACCGTGCACTCGACCGCCCGCCAGGTTCGGCGGGCAACCCTCGGCCTTGTGGCCGGGGCTCATGACAGCCAACTGCTTCAGGCAAACAATGCCGCCTGTTTTGGCGCGGCGTCTGGTGCGAACTCGAACTCTTGGGGCGTGACCACGTACAGGAATTCCTTGTTGCGCAGGTGGCTTACTTTGCCCACCTTTTCGCCCTGCGGGTTGTAGATGCCGATTTGCGCGCCTACGTAACGCTTGAAGTCGTGCGTCAGCGTCAACACTTTGCCGCGGGCGCCCAGCACTTCTTCTGCGTCCTGTTGGCTTAGAAAACCCTCGTTGTTGAAGCTGACGACCAGAAACTTTGCCTTCACGGCCGCGATCATGTCCTTGAAGGCGGCCAGAAACTTCGGGCGCGAGTTAAAGGTGCTCTTACGCTCGCGCACGTCCACGCGCTTGCAGGCCACGCCGTAAGCCTCGGGTTTGTCCCAGCGCACCAGCGTTTCCCAGATGTGGTAGTTAGCCAGGTACGAATGCTGGTTGTAGGGCGGGTCGATGTAGGCGACATCGACGGGCGTTGCGGCGGCCTGCTCAGCTTCAAGGCACGTGGCCTGACCTTTGCCGTGGCGGGCGCGGGGCAGCACGTTAGGCATGCGCAGTTCGATGTCATTGTGCGCGCGGGGTGCCCATTCTTTCAGATAAGCCATTTGCAGGCCGGTGGTGCTGTCCACGCGGTCTGCGGCTTCCATCAGGCTGACCAGCAGCACGGCCTTGAGTTCGGGGGGCAGGCCTTTGCGTTCCAGCTCGTCGCGAATCGCATCAACGCGGGCGCCGTTTTTGGGCTGAAAGAAGCGTGAGTCTTCACAGAAGGTCTTGGTGAAGTAGCCGGGTTTGCCGGCAAGCCCGTTGAACTCGGCAATCAGCGCCCCGGCATCGCGCCGCACGTCTTCCAGATCGGCCTGTACGTAGCAGGTGGCCAGGGTGTGGGCATAGGCATTGTGATCATTGGCGACCACGCGATAGCCCGCGCCTTTCAGCGCATGACCAACGCGGGAGGTGCCCGAAAACATGTCCAGCACGGATCTGGCTGGCAGAGATTCCACCACGCCAAGAATGGCGCCAAGCAAAGCACGTTTGGATCCGATGTACTTGATCACGCGCACAGTCTAGCGGCATCGACGACAGTCGGCATTTGCAGTTTGGAGTCGGGAGTTGAAAGGCAAGAAACAACCCACGATGACTCTACACCAGCGACGACCCACCCCTGCCAGCGGCCTGCCGCAAACTCGCCTTCCCCGCTATATTCCCCCCATGCCTGAACTTGACTTTCGCATTCAGCCCCAGCCCGATGACCGGTCCTGTGGCGTCACCTGCCTGAACGCGGTCTATGATTACTACGGCCTGGATGTGCCCCTGCCCCAGCTTGCGCTGGAGGTCGAGCACCTGGAATCCGGCGGAACCCTAGCCGTCATGCTGGGCTGCGACGCCCTGCGCCGCGGATTCAAGGCCAAGATCTACACCTACAACCTGCAACTGTTCGACCCCACCTGGTTCAAGGAGCCCAAGACCAACGTCGCCCACAAGTTGTTGCGCCAGGAAGTTGTCAAGGACGACGCCAAGCTCAAGGCCGCCACGCGCCGCTATGTGGAATACCTCGATCTTGGCGGCCGGGTGCGCTTTGAGGAACTTACGGCCAAGCTGATTCGCCGGCACCTCAAGCGTGGCAAGCCCATGCTTGTGGGCCTGAGTGCAACGTACCTGTACCAGACAGCTCGCGAGTACGGGCCCTTTGACGACTTTGACGACATTCGCGGCGAACCCCAGGGCCACTTTGTGGTGCTGTGCGGCTATGACCGCGAACAAAAAACCGTGCGCGTGGCCGACCCGCTGCTGCCCAACCCCATGACTGGCGACAGCCAGTATTACAATGTCTCCATGGAGCGCTTGATTGCCGCCATCCTGTTGGGCATTGTCACCTATGATGCCAACCTGCTGGTGATTGAAACCAAAGACCCGGACACCCCGGCCGCATGACAACGCTGATCGTCGTCAACAATCCTTCGCGCTGGCCCCTGGAGATTCCGGATGTCCAGGTGGTGTCCGCCAAGGCCTACCTGACCGACCCGGAATACAGCAAGCTGCAGGGCATCAAGGTTTTCAACCTGTGCCGCTACTACAGTTATCAAAGCCTGGGCTATTACGTCAGCCTGCTGGCCGAGGCACGCGGGCACCGGCCGCTGCCCGACATTGCAACGACCATGAACCTGCGCACGCTTTCGATGCCGCGGCCCATGGCCAACGAACTTGACGAAGAAATGCAAAAGGCGCTGGCGCCGCTGAAATCGCCCGAGTTTGACCTGAGCATCTACTTCGGCCGCAACATGGCCAATCGTTACGAGAAACTGGCGCTTCAAATCTTCAACCAGTTCCCTTCGCCGTTTCTGCGCGCGCATTTCAAACGTGGCGAAGAAGGCTGGGAAATGGCCAGCGTCACCACGATCAGCCTGAACGACGTACCCGAAAGCCACAGACCGTTCATTGTTGACAGCGCCATGTTGTACCTGGCGCGCAAGCGCCACCAGAAGCCGCGCCGCAGCAAGGGCCGCTACGATGTGGCGATTCTGTACGACGAAGACGAGCCGCACAAACCCAGCGACGCCCGCGCAATCAAGCGCTTTTGCGATGCAGCCTATGACCTCAGCATCAACACCGAGATCATCGACAAGAACGATTACGGCCGGCTGGCCGAATTCGACGGCCTGTTCATCCGCGAGACTACAAACGTCAACCACCACACCTATCGTTTCGCGCGCCGGGCGCAGAACCTTGGGCTGGTGGTGATTGACGACCCGCGCAGCATTCTGCGCTGCACCAACAAGGTCTACCTGGCCGAGTTGCTGAACCGGCACAATCTCAAGGGCCCGCGCACAATGATTGTGCATGAGGACAACATTGACGAAGTCGGGCGCACACTCGGCCTGCCCTGTGTGCTCAAGCTGCCCGACGGCGCCTTCAGCAAAGGCGTGATGAAAGCCGCCGATGAATCCGAACTTCGCAAGGCCATTGAGGTCATGCTGGAAGAATCCGACCTGCTGATCGCGCAAGAGTTCGTGCCCACGGAATACGACTGGCGCGTGGGCGTGCTGGACCGCCGCGCCCTGTATGTGTGCCGCTATCACATGGCGCGCGAACACTGGCAGATCGCCAAACACGGCGAGGGCGGCACACAGTACGGGCGGGCCGACAGCATTCCGGTTGAGGAAGCCCCGCCCGAAGTCGTCAAAGCCGCCGTCAAGGCCGCCAACTTGATCGGCGACGGGTTGTACGGCGTGGACCTGAAACTGATTAACGACGAGCCCTACATCATTGAAGTCAACGACAACCCGAACCTGGAAGCCGGCGTGGAGGATGCCGTGCTGAAGGAAGAACTCTGGCGCCGCCTGGCCGGTGTGTTTCTGCGCCGCATTGAGGCCGGGCCCCACGGCACCGGTGGGCCATGACCCTGCACCTGTTTGAAGGTTACGGCATTGAGCTGGAATACATGATCGCCGACCGGGATACGCTGGCCGTGCGCCCGATCAGCGATCTGGTGTTACGCCAGGCCAGCGGCAACGACGAAGGTGATTTCGAAAACGGCGCCGCGGCCTGGTCAAATGAGCTTGTGCTGCATGTTCTGGAGTTCAAGACCAACGGTCCGGCGCCCGATCTGGCGGCCCTGCCGGCGCTGTTTGCAGCCCAGGTGAAGCAGGTCAACGCGATGCTGGCTGCGCACAACGCCATGCTGCTGCCGGGGCCCATGCACCCATTCTTTGACCCGATGACCGAAACGAAGCTGTGGCCGCACAGCAACAACGTGGTCTACGAAACCTACAACCGCATCTTTGATTGCCGCGGTCATGGCTGGAGCAACCTGCAAAGCACGCACCTGAACCTGCCCTTTGCCAACGACACCGAGTTTGCCCGCCTGCACGCTGCGATTCGCATGATTCTGCCGATTCTGCCCGCCCTGTCGGCGGGCTCGCCAGTTGCCGATGGCAAGCTGCAAGACGCGCTGGATTTTCGACTGGTGAAATACTCCACCAACTCGGCGCGCATTCCCAGCGCCACCGGCAAGGTCGTACCCGAGCCCGTCTACACCAAAGAGGCTTACTACCGCGAGATTCTGCAGCGCATCTGGAACGACACCAAACCCTTTGACCCCGACGGCAACCTGGAGGGCGAATACGCCAACGCGCGCGGCGCGATTGCCCGCTTTGACCGCATGGCCATCGAGATTCGAGTTCTCGATATCCAGGAATGCCCAAGCGCCGATATCGCCATCTGTGCGCTGGTTGCCCAGACTCTCAAGGCCTTGATTGCCGGCATCGCACGCCCGATTGACGACCTCATGCCCTGGCCCGTGGACCCCTTGGCGGCCATGTTTCGCCAAACCATGGTCAGCGCCGAAAACACACAAGTCACCGACGGCGAGTATCTGGCCGCGCTGGGAGTTGCCGGCAGCAAAGCCACGGCCGGCGAAATCTGGCGTTCCCTTGCAGCGCGGGTGATGCCGCAAGATTCGCCTTTTGCACCTGCGCTGGACGTGATCTTGAAACAGGGCAGCCTGGCTTCGCGCCTGAAGCGGGCGCTGGGGGCGCAGCCCGGTCGGGCGCAAATCGCTGCCACCTGGCAGCAACTGGCGGCCTGTCTGGCCGAAAACCGGCAGTTTACGCCATGATCTTTGACGCCTTTGTCGTCAGTTGCGAACACGCAAGCCACGCCGTGCCGGTGCGCTGGCGGCAACCCTTTGCTGCCACGCCCGAGGTATTGAACACGCACCGCGCCTGGGACCCCGGGGCGCTAACCCTGGCGCGCTATTTTGCCCGCGCGCTCAAGGCCCCGCTGTTCTGCGGGCAGGTCACGCGCCTGCTGGTTGATCTGAATCGACGCGCAAACACCCGGGCTGTGTTCAGTGAGTTTTCGCGCCGCTTTGCGCCCGCCCAGCGCCAGCATCTGCTGCATCTTTACCACTGGCCCTACCGCGTGCTGGTGCAGCATGCGGTTACGGAACTGCTGGCCGCTGGCCGCAAGGTGCTGCACCTTTCCTGCCACAGCTTCACGCCGGTGCTGGACGGCAAGACTCGCCAGACGGAAATCGGCCTGCTGTTTGACCCCAAACGCCCCGGCGAAAACAGTCTGTGCCGCAACTGGCAGCAGGCATTGGCCGCCGCCCTGCCAACACACCGCACGCGCCTGAACGACCCCTATAAGGGAACCAGCGATGGCGTAACCACCTGGCTGCGCGGGCTGTTTGGGGCTGACCAATACGCGGGCATTGAACTGGAGTTGAACCAGACCTTTGCCGCAAAACCGGCAGCCCGGTGGCTTGCCGTGCGCCACGCCCTGTTGCGCACGTTGCACAGCAGCGTGCGGGGTTGATTCAGGCCTTGGACTGGCGCTCTACAATATCTGGAATCGTGCGCCAGGTTTGCTCGGCGTCGACATACTCCCACAGTTCGCCGCGGTCCGGCGCGAAGTACCAGCCGTACAGCTTCAAATCGCGGTCCCGGGTGTGTTCCTCTACGCACGGAAATGTGCGCAGGTGGTCCAGTTGCAGCAGCACGTTTTCACGGGCGACAAGTTCCTGCAAGCCCGCGCCGGTGGCGTTGGGGTCCAGCTTGCGCGCACGCAGGGGCGCATCCGAGGCAAAGCTCAACCAGCGCTGCACGGCAGGCATGGACTCCACTTTCTCGGGGTACAGCATGGCATCTATGGCGCCGCAGCCGGAATGGCCGCAGACAATAATCTCGCGAATCGGCAGGGCGGTGACGGCAAACTCAATGCTGGCCGTGACGCCGCCGATGTAGCGCCCCCAGTGCGGCACAATGTTGCCGGCGTTGCGCACAATGAAAAGCCGCCCGGGCCGCGTTTGCAGGGATTCAGCGATCATCACGCGGGAATCGCTGCAGCCGATCATCAGCGTTGTGGGGCGCTGGCCTTCCTCGGCCAGGTGTTCCAGCGACGCCTTGTGCAGCGGATAGATGTTTTTGCGATAGATCAGAAAGCCGCGATGCAGGTCGTCCATGGCGGTCCGCAACCTCCTGGCGCAACAATAGCGCTGTCGGCGCGAGTCGCCAGTCGGGTCGGGCCCGCCGGTCGAAAATTCTTGGGGCTATTCCACCACGGGCAGTTCCAGCGTCATTTTGGGGCCGGAGTGGTCCATGCGCACCGTCACGGGCTGGGCCGTGGCGGCGTCCCAGCCATCGGTGCCGGTGTTGCTGTTGCGTTCATAGCGCGGGTCACTGCCGCCGGTCAGAATCAGCTTTAGTTTGTGGCCCTTGGCAAAGGTGTATGCCGTGGGCACAAAGCGCAGGGTCAGTTCCACGAACTTGCCGGGTTCGAGCAATTGCTCGGTTTTGCCGTCGCGATACTTGGCGCGCTGGATGGCTTCTCCCACGAGAAAACTCTTGCCGCTGGCATCGGTATCCACCAGCCGCACATGCAGGTCAAAGTCTTTGCGATCGCTGCAGACCATCAGCTTCAATACCGCTTCACCACGTATGGCCAGCGGGGCTTCCAGCGCGGCCGTGGCGTACAGCATGACGTCTTTTCGCTTTTCAATTTCGCTTACATCCTTGGGGCCGTGGGTCAAGGGCGGCAGGTTCTGGCCGCCAATGCTGGGGCCGGGGTTGCGCGGGTCGTAGGTAAACTCACCCAGCGGCGCCGGGCCTTCGGGCGCCTGCAGGATCTTCTGGCTGTGGATCAGGTTATCGGCGTAGGGCCAGAAGGTTGTCGGCTTGCCCAGCAGCTTGTCCCAGCTTTCAGCCGTGACCCAGGCGCCGTTGCATTGAAACGCGTGCACGCGCGGCAGCTTGTCAAAGCCGTTGTCCTTCTGGTCGCGCAGGAAGTAGTCAAAGAACTTCAGGGTGATGCGCGTGCTGTAACCTTCGGCGTCCTTGAACTCCAGGTCGCCCTGTTTGGCGACGTCGATCTGGGTGTGCGACCAGGGGCCCATCACCAGCCTTGAATGCTTGCGCGTTTCGGCGCCGCCCTTGGCCAGCAGGTCGTTGAATTGCTCAATCACATCGCGCGGGTAGTTGTCCCACCAGCCGCTGACCATCAGGCAGGGTACGGTGATTTTTTCGGGCGTGTAGCTTTGGTTGCGAAGCAGCCTCCAGATTGGCTTGTCAGCAATGGCCGGGGCGCCGCGCACGGCTTCGCCCACGCCAAAGCCCAGCCGATCCAGCGCGTCAACCTGCGCCTTCAACTGCACGCCGTTTTCAAAGTAGGCTTCGTAACGGTTGCCTTGATAGGCAATCAGCGGCGCGGCGCATACCAGGTGCGGGGGTTGTTCGGCGGCAGTGTCGAACTGCTGCTTGCCCAGCGCGCTGCCGCCCCAGGTGCCGATTTTGCCGTCGCACCACTCCTGCTTGGCGCACCATTCCACGCAGTCGTATCCGTCCTGTCCGCGCTTGTAGCCGCGGGTGCCGCGGGCGTTGGTGGCGGCCTTGCTGCCATAGAATCCGCGCCAATCCACAAAGCAGTAGGCGTAGTGCTGGCGGTCAAACATGGAAAAGGCCTTTTCGCTGCCGCGCCCGGCCTCGCTGGTGTTGTCGCCGTATTCACGGCCCATGCGGTCCTTGTTGTAGGGCGTCTGGACCACAATGCAGGGGTACTTGCCGCGTTGCTCGGGCAGCAGCACGTTGGCGGCCAACCACTTGCCGTCGCGCATGGGAATATGCACGTCCTTGAGTTCCTTGACCCAGGGCGTTTCCGGCGCGTCCTGCGCTGTAACCACCGTCGACAACCCCAGCACAAGGCCGGCCAGCAGGGCAAGACGCATCAGGTTCTCCGGTTGGCGCGAGTTGATGAAACCCCGCCCCGGGCAGAAGGTATCGCCAGGGGCGGGGCGGCATGCGGGGCAGGAAATGGTGCCTACTCGACTTCTTCCCACCAGCTCAAGCGATACTCTGCGGCGCGGGGCCAGTCGCTGTAGCCGCCGTCCTGGGTTTTCTGCTTGGCGAGTTCCTGGTAGATGGCCTTTGCGCCGGCGCGGTCATTGGCCAGTTCCTTGCGCACGGCCTCGAGTACCTTTTCGCGGCGCTGGTTGTCGCGCACGGCCGGCGGATAGGTCTTGAGCTTTTCCAGGTTCGCGGCATAGGGCTTGCCGGCCATCCACTTTTCGTTCTTGAAAGCCTCCACCATCGCGGCCAGCCGCGCGCGGTGCAGGCTGTGCGCCCAGGCCTCAGCCTTGATGCTGGTTTCAATGCTCTTGTTCAGGCGCTCTACTTCTGCCTTTACGTATTTGTCCCATTCCTTTTGGAAGTCCTGCACGGCCTTTTTGTCCTTGGCCTTGATCGATTTGTCGGCCAGGTAGTCACTCAGGCGCTTGAAGGCGCGGGCCCATTCTTCAGCTTTGGCAATGGAGACGATTTCCGCCACCACGGGGTCTGCGTTGTTGTCGGCAAAGGGCACAGCATCGGAGGGCGCAACCACGCCAATCACCGGGCGCTGGTCGGCGTATTCACGCGCGCCGGGGCCGCCCAGGGTGTGTATTGCGTCGCGCAGAATGAACTGCCAGCGCTGGCTGTCGGCCATCATCTGATAGGCGTATTCGTGGTACTGGCAGGGAATGCCGCCGGCCATCAACTGGTTGACCACTGCCTTTGGAGAGACCTTGCCGCCGAACTTGGCGTTCATTTTGGCCAGGTCGGCGTCCACACACAGCACCATCGGCACGGGCGCAAGATCGGCCGGTTTGGCAATCACCAGGCCGTCCAGCAGAATCGCCCGAAACGGATAGCTATCGGGCTCGGCCTGCCACAGCGCGCTGGACCATTCCACGGCTTCGTCGTCGCCGCCGCTGGCACCCAGCAGAAACACACGCTGCGGGTCAACGGGATAATCCTTCATGACCTTCTTGAGCAACCACAGGTAGCCGGCCTGGATGACTTCATTCTTGGCGACTTTTTCAAGCATCACAAACCCGTTGCCCATGTCTTTGGCGGCGCGGTATTGCAGGGCGCAGACAATCAACGGGTCGCGGCCCTGCGAAAGCGCCAGCACGCGCTTGAGGTCCGCCTGCGTGTCTTCGTCGCCGCTGCCGGCAAAGGCAAACACCAGGGCGTGCTTGCGGGCTTTGTCCATCACCGGCGGCGTGGCGACATAGCCCTTGAGCTTGTCTGCGCCTTCGCCCTCAGATTCGATCTTTACCGCCTTGGGTGTGCCCGGTTCGCCGTCCAGGCTGGCTTTCTCGCTGCCGCCCAGCCCGCGCTGGGGAAGCAGCAGGGCAACGTCGGCGGCGGTGCGGTCGCGCACGGCCTTGCCGGGTTCCGGTGCTGGTTCTTCGTCCTGGGCCAGTGCGGCCGTGGCGATCAAAAGGGCCGCAAGGCAAGCGGCCGCAATGCGAAGCTGTTTGAGCATATGCCCCCCGAAAGCTGAACGCCCCAAACTTGACACTGTCTCAGTATAGAAACGAAGGGGCCAGGCAAAGGACGGAATTCACCCCCGCCAAGTTCCGAAAAGATGCATCGAACCTTGCATTTTCTGGATAAGTGCGCCGCCAGCCGATTGGGCGCGCAGTGGCATACCCGGCTAGCTGAGAGACGGCCCCAGCAGCGAACAAACCCACCCGCCATCTCAGCCCCAGCCGCAAGGCTGGGGGCGACGGCACCCTGGAAGGGCGAATCTGACCCATCGTGATTTCCATGCCGTTCCAGGCGCGGCGCCCTCGCGATCAGGTGGCTTTTGGCTTGGGGCCGGTTGCGCCGGGGTTTTCGTCTTGCCAGGTTTCCAACAG
This sequence comes from Planctomycetota bacterium, assembly GCA_016722065.1. Taxonomy (GTDB): domain Bacteria; phylum Planctomycetota; class UBA8742; order UBA2392; family UBA2392; genus H3-PLA7. Next base: position 2,698,909 of record JADKGX010000001.1, on the reverse strand, counting down.
GTCCTTGGTCGGTTCACGCCCCTGGCGGGCCAACTGCAATGCAGCTAGCAGCAGGATCGGCCCCACCACAAAGCACCCGCACAAGAACTGCGTGCGCAGGCCTTTTTGCCAGGCCGCACGGTAGGCCGCGTCGCCATCCACCCCGGCCAGGTCATAGCCCCAGCCCAGCCAGGCCGTGACGCCAAGTTGAAAGATCACGATGCCGGCCCAGAACAGCGGCGCAAACAAGCCCTTGGCAGGAACATGCAGCAGGCGCAGTTGCCGGCCCGCGCGGTAATCGCGACCGGAAAGCCAGCCGTCGATGCGCTGGTTCAACAGGATGGTCAGCCAGCCCACGACGAACCAGCCTGCATAGTTGGCCAGCGGCACATCAAAGTGATTACCTGGCACCGGATAGTGGTAGATATCGCCCAGAAACCAGTGCCGGCCGTGGTGCGCCACGGGGTCGACAATCAGGTCAATCACCACCATCAGGCAGGCGCCCAGAAACAGCACCGAGCTGGAGTTTCGAATCCTCCGCGTGGCGACCCGCTGCACGTTCAAGCCGTGCCCATGCAGCGGCGCCAGAAAATGCTGGGCGAAGGAAAAGCTGACGTAACTGAGAAAGGCAAACGAAAGGCTGTCAAAGAAAGGCACGCCGGCCACCAGCAGGTCGTTTTCCAGCACGTCGTAGTGATACACGTAGTAACCAAAGGGCACGCCATGGTTGATGCTGAGGTATTCCGCGCCCAGTGCGACCAGATAGCCCGTGACCAGCCAGATCAACGTGCGCAAACGCCCCTGCTCAAGCCAGCTCAGCGTCAGAAACGCCAGCAGGAACAAGGTGACATAGGGCCGGTGTGAAAAAGACCAGAACAGTCCTGCCATGGCGCACCGTTATAGAAACCAATTCCCACGGGCGGAAATGGTGTTGGCAAGGCGCGCCAGGGGGTCCTCAATCGGCGGACATCGCTGGTGTGCGTTCCGTGACGCCCTGGTCGGCGTTGTCGTGGTGTTCCAGCAGGTTCACCTGCGGGTCAAAGCGCACTGTGGCATCCTGCGGTTCCATCTCACGCACCAGGCGGCGCGCGTCCTTGATGCTGGCTGCAATCACCCAATAGGTACGCACGTACTTCTGGGGCCGGTCGCCGTCTTCTTCCATGGTCGCCTCGGTGACCGGCTGCACGTTCACCGTAAGTTCAAAGCGCCGGGCGCGGGGCAGGGCCCGGGTGTCGTGATAGCGCAGTTCCGCCAGCGCGTTGGGGCAGGCGCCTGGCGACTGGCGCAGCTGCGCCAGCAGCGCCGCCCTGGCCTGGCGGGCACGGCCCAGGGCGCGCAGCACGGCGGCCTCGTTGGCGGCCAGCAGGTCGGCAAAGTGCGGGGCGCGGTCGGGGCTTTCGGCTTCGCGCAGCAGGTTTCGGGTCTTGCCAATGGCGGCCAGCGCGGCGTCATAGGCGCCCATCTGGCGCAGGCAGAACACCTGCTGGGTAAGCAGTTCAAAGCTGCGCGGGTGATGCGCCAGGCCTTGCTTGACCTTGCCAATCGCGCCGGCGTAATCCGCACGCGCAGCCAGTGCCGAGGACCAGTTGTACCAGGCGTCGTGAAAGGACGGTGTGATCTCCAGCGCCCGCGCAAACGCCGCAAAAGCCCGCGCGTCGTGGCGGCCCAAAAACAGCGCGTTGCCCATGGCCGTGTGGTTGCGTGCCAACGCAGGCTGCAGGGCCAGCGCCTCAGACAGCCACTTCTGGGCACCCTGGGGCCGCTTGAGGTTCAGAAAACAGATGCCGGTCATGTAGGCGGCATCGGCGTTGTTGGGGTTGCGCCGAAAGGCCTCCCGGAACTTGCGCAACGCCCGCAGCGTATAGCCATTGCGCAGCAGCACGGTGCCGTAGTTGAAAAGCACGTGGGCCGATTGCTGCGGCCCGGCCACGGCCAGCGCGCGCTTGTATTTTTCAATCGCGCCGCGTGCATCGCCAATGCCGGCCAGCACGTTGCCCCAGGCATCCAGCGCCGGAAAGAAACGCTGGTTCTGGCGCACGCACAGTTGAAAGCGATGGGCGGCCTCCAGCGGGTCGCCGCGCCGCGACAACACCACGCCCCACAGGTAGTTCGCCTCAAGTTGGATTTCTGCGGGCAGGCTGTCGATGTCCAGTGCTTCCAGCAGCATCAACGCGCGCGGCAGATCGCCCGCCTGGTAAAGTTGCAGTGCATCCAGCAGTTGTTGCCGTGGCGTGTTCACGCACCAAGTCTATCAGGGCGTCACGCTTGTGGCCGCCGCGTCGGCCGCCGTGGTCTGCATGCCTGACGCAACATCACGCCCCGTGGCCGTGGCTGTAACACTGAATGCCCCCAGGTGCCCCACCGTGGTGCCTATGTGCAGGCGCAGCGTCTGGCTATTGCCCACGTTGGTCAGCAGCACCGGCAAGGCCGTGCCACCGGTGGCGACCAGCGTGCAGGATTCAAAGGTCGTGTCTGCGCCGCCGGGGCCTGCAAAGAAGGCATCGCCCAGGTGCAGCAGCGTGGTCGTGCCGTCAAAGGTGATGACCAGATCCAGCGTTTCGACGCGCAGGTCTCGCTGCAAGCCGCCCGAAAGCGGCCCGCTGGTGAGCGCCAGGTCCAGGTCAAAGCCCGTGCCTTCCGTTACGGTGGCAGGCAGCGTGATCGCCAGCGTGGTCAATTGCGCAGTCTGGGCCTCGATCACGGGCGCCACGTGCACAGGCCGGGTAAAATCCGTCACGTCGTTGGTGGTTACTGTGGGCGTGCCGGCGCCGCTGCTGGTGGCAGTCAGCACGGGTGTCAGCGTGATATCAGCGCCTGCCGCCAGATCGGCCGGAATGGCGCTGTCCAGAAACACAAAGCGATAGGCCAGCGTGACCACCCCGCCCGGGGCCAGGTTGGTCGAAGGCAACGTGTCAGGCAGAATGAATGCCCGGCCCGTGGCGGTACCACTGAACTGGTCCAGCACCACCGGGTTGCCAAGCTGCAGCAGCGTCGTGGCCGCCAGGTCCAGCGTAAGCCCGTTGAACGTATCCACCGAAGGGTTGGCCACGCGCAGTGCCAGCTCATAGACCTGGTCGGTGCCAATCACCAGCGCGCCGGGGTCCTTGGCCGCCGGATAGACGTTGTTGGAACCCGTGGCCGGGGCAAAGCCGCCTGGTGCATCCACACGGCCAATCGCGGCGTGTACCAGCAGCGGTTCCGTGCGTGTGGTTACGCGGGCGTTGTCGGTCAGAATGTAACGGGCCTGGCGCGGCAACTTTTCGTACTCGGGCCGGTTCAAAATCTCCAGGCTCAAACGCCGGAAGTTGACGCCGGTGGGCACGCGCAGCCCGTTGGCCACGGCCTTGGTGGTTACGCCAAAATCCGGCAACCGCACGCGCAACTCGGTGTCGCTTTGAAAGTTGAACTGCCCGTCCACGCCCACGGAATCACGGTCCACGGTGAAGCTATCGTTGAAGGCATCAAAGCTGCGCACCAGAAAGTTGTCGCTGCGGCGCATGCCGGCCCCGCGAATCGTCAGTTCCACGTTGCCACTGAACGGAAAGTTCCACACGTCAATGCTGTCGATGCGCATCGGACGCGCCGCGCCCGTGGCATCGGCCTGCAAGGCCAGCATGAAGCTGGGCAGCGGGTCAAACACCCCGCCGCGCACAGTGCCGGCGTAGCCTTGCTCGGTGGCGTTCAAGGGCACGGTGGCAATCCAGCGCAGCAGCCGGCTTGCGCCGTCAACATCGCGCCCTACCACAGACGGAACCTGGTTCAGAAAAGCTTGGGCCTGGCCAAAGTACTGGCCGTCCAGGGCGCCATCCTGTGCATCCGCAAACAGGGCTTCATAGAAATCGAGGGCGTTGTCGGCACCGGCGGAGGTTGCGGCAAAGTCGTTGGCGGCCTTGGCCAGTTGCAGGCAGGCATAGGTATAGGCCGTGGCGCGGTCGTTGTTTTCCAGGTAGTTGGCGGTCACGGGCACAAACAGCGGGCCGCCCGGTGGCGCCGGCAGTTCTGCAGCCGGGTCGCTGCGAAAACCAAAGTTGGCGGCCAGGGCGCTGTGGGTGGTCTGCACGACCTCGCGGTCAAAGCGCAACGCGCCGGGGCCGACTTCTGTGATTGGCAGGCGCATCAGCGCGTGAAAAGCCATGGTGGTGATCGGGTTGATGGTGACGGTGTCTTCGCCGCCCAGCCATTCGTCCAGCACGCCCACCCAGGGCTGGTGCGGTGCGTCAAAGGCGATATCGGGCGTGCCGGTCGCCCCAAAATCGCGGTACATGGCCGTGGGCCCGGGGCGCGCCACGGCAATGATCGGGCGGCCCAGGTAGCTGTCGTCAAACTCGACGGCAAAGCGGCCGGCGGCATCGGTGCGGGTTTTGCGAATCAGCCCGGCTGTGCTGTCCAGGCTTTGAAACTGAATGCCGTCGTACAGATCGACTTCACAGTCAGCAATCGGCGGGTAACCCACCGTGCCAAGCAGGCCGCCAAAGGCGTCGCGGCGCACGTCGTCGCAGCCGCAAAGGGCCAGCAGCACAATCACCGCCAGCAGGGCAAGGGCACGTTTCATGTCAACACCGCCGCCGCAACTGCGGCGATCACAAGCGCCAGAACCAGCAAAAGGCCCATGCAGCCCTTTTTTGCGGGTTCGGCATCCACGCCCATGCGGCCCTGCGAGTTGGGAATGCGCTTGGCTTCATCAGGCACGCCGCCGGCGGTTTTGTCCAGGTGCCGCAGCTTGCTAAGGGCGTCATCCAGAATCGAACTCATGTTCGGAAAGTCGCGCCGCGCCGCCACCAGTGTGTCCAGCGCCTCTTGGGTGCCGGTATCGCCCAGGTAACCGGCGACTTCGGCAATCTGGTTTTCCTTCAGGCTGCGGTCGCGCACCATGGCACAGATGAACGGCGCGCCGCCGTCGAACTTTAACTCGCGAAACGAACTGGCCAGCCGCGACACCGAAAGCCGCCCCTGGACGATCCATTCCCTGACCAGGTCCGTTCCCGGGCCCGGGTAATCACACAGGCCGCACAGGGCGGTGTTCACGGCTTCACGCACGCCGGATTCGGCCCCGGCCTTCAGCAACGGCAGGGCATGCGGGTTGTGCAGCGATGCGGCGTCTTTCATGGCCTCGCGCATGCCGGGTTCGCCTTGTGCCATGCGCTGGCGCAGGGCGTCCAGGCGGGCGCTAAGGTCAGGTTCCGGCACAGTCAGTATGCGGCCGCAGGCTTCGCAGGGGAATTCATCGACCTGTTTCGGGTCGACCTGATATTTGCGGCCGCAGATGCACTCAACAAGGACGTCCATGACGGGGCGGGAGTCTAGGGGCTTGCGGCAAACCGTGAAAGGGGTGAGGCAAATTAGCCGGGGCCAGATCCTCAGGCCAAGGACGGTTGACGGCCCAGAGTGCAATTGCGCGGATTCAGCAATCAGCAGTTCCTGGCAACTTGGCGAACTTGGCAACTTGGCGGCAAAGCAGTTGCCCTGCGCGATCGGGCAGACATCAGATCACCATGCAAACAACTGCTTCTGGCTGCCCGCATGGCGCGGCAGCAGGGGCAGGCCCGGCGACACGGCCAGGCTGGTTGGAATCTCCGAGGGGTGCACGCGGCGTGGCTTGAAGCGCCGCAGGCGCGCGCCCACAACACCGCCAAAACGCTCGACCAATTCCTCAAAAGACCAGCGCAGGAACGGAAAGCGCTCGACATCCAGTTGTTCCAGCGCGGCCTGGCACAGGGCATCTACTTCGCGGTCAAAGCTGCCGCCATGAAACTCGTTGCGGCCGGCAAAGCGGCGCAGGTCGCCATCAAAACGCGGCGAGATATGCCACAGTTCATGCACCAGCGTGTTCAGGCGCTGGGCCGGAACCTGGTCCAGAAACCGCGGCAGGTAGTAGGTGATGTAATAGAGAATCTCCTGCCCGCGCACGCGCACTTCGGGCCACAGCCAGGCATGTTTACCGGCCAGTTGCTCGCGTTTTCCATGCCGAAAGCGCAGGCCGTGGCATTCCGCAAACACGCCATAGCGGCTGCGGTTGCGGGCCTGGGTGATGCCGTGAATGATCTGTCCCGGCCGCAGATGGACAAGTTGCGGCACCCGCTTTGCCAGCAGGTGCACGACCAGCGAAACGTCGTCGGTAAGGTTGTAAGGAACCTTGGCAACCATGGCCAAAGTGTATCAGGCCAAGCGACATTCCCGGCCCCGTGGGCAGGCTGTGGAAATCACCGACCTACTCAAGCGTTGCCAGGACATGGTCGAAGCTGCCGCCATCGGCCAGTTCGCGGATGATGGCGAAGTCTTCGTACAGCGTGCGGTCCTGTTTCAGCGGCTTGATGTGTTTTCTCAGCACGCTGGCGATACCCTCTACGCCGCGGCCGGCTTTCAATGGCTTGTGGTAGTCCAGCGCCAGGCGGCCGCCCAGCAGCTCGATACTCAGGATGTCCTTCAGGTTGTTCAACACGTGGGCGGCCTTGAGTGCTGCTGTGACGCCCATGCTGACGTGGTCTTCCTTGTTGGCGCTGGTCGGAATGCTGTCGACGCTGGCCGGGTGGCTGTGAATCTTGTTTTCGCTGGCCAGTGCTGCGGCCACCACCTGCGCGATCATCAAGCCGCTGTTCAGGCCGCTGCCCTCAACCAGAAACGGCGGCAGGTTGCTGAGGTCGGGGTTTACCATCTGTTCCGTGCGCCGCTCACTGATGCTGCCCAGTTCACTCATCAGGATCGCCAGAAAATCCAGCGCCTGGCTTAGCGGCTGGCCGTGAAAGTTGCCGGCGCTGATCACGTCGCCATCGGCCGGAAACAGCAGCGGGTTGTCCGTGACGGCGTTCAACTCTTGCTCAAAGATCTGCTGTACGAACTTGAAGCCATCGCGGCAGGCACCATGCACCTGGGGCACGCAGCGCAGGCTGTAGGCATCCTGCACGCGCGGGTCGTTCTCGCGGTGGCTTTCGCGAATCTCGCTGCCCTGCAGCATGGCCAGCATGTTGCGGCTGACCAGCGCGTGGCCGGGGTGAGGGCGGATCTTTGCCACCCGCGCATCAAAGGGGCTGTCGCTGCCGCGCAGGCTTTCCAGCGTCAGGGCAGCGGCGGCATCGCACAGCTTGATCCAGCGGCGCATGTCGCAAATGCTGCGCAGCCCTATCGCCTGGATAATCTGCGTGCCATTGATCAGCGCCAGACCTTCCTTGGCCTTGAGCGTGACCGGCTTCAAACCGGCCTTCTTGAGCGCCGCGGCGGCTTTGATCAACTTGCCGCGATAGAAGGCCTTGCCTTCGCCCAGCAGCGTCAAGGCAATGTGGGCCAGCGGGGCCAGGTCGCCTGATGCGCCCACGCTGCCCTTGCGTGGCACCCAGGGCACGACCGGCGATTGCAACAGCGCCAGAAAGGCGTCAATCACTTCCTCGCGCACGCCGGAATGGCCGGCAATCAAGCTGTTCAGGCGCAGCAGAATCGCCAGCCGCACGGTCTTTTCCGGCAGCGCCTCGGCCACGCCGCAGGCATGGCTGCGAATCAGGTTCAACTGCAACTGGTCCAGGTCGGCATCCGGAATGCGCACGCTGGCCAGCTTGCCAAAGCCGGTGTTGACGCCATAAACCGGCTTGCCGCTGCGCAGCAGCTTTTCGACAAAGGCCCGGCCGGCGCGCACGGCCTTTCGAGCCCCGGCGGAAACTTCCACCGTGGCAAAGCCGCCATGAACGAAGCGGTCCACGGCATCCAGGGTCAGGCTGGCGCCATCCAGCGTGAGGGCATTGGTTTTTTTGGCCATGTCGGAACCTTAGCGGCTTGCTGTCGAAAGGCAATTGCACAGGCCCGCACAGTAGCGCTGGCAATACCGACGGAACCTCACGCTTGGTTGCCCTCATGGCCTCAAGAAGCTATGACCAACAAGTCATGACCGGACAAAAACCAACAACTTCTGCCAAACGCCCCATTTTGTTGATGGCCCGGCCCGAAGTTCTGGAAACCGCCCGCCTGGAGCTGTCGGATTCCGCCCTCTTGACGGTCAAGGCCGTCAGCACGGTCAAGGACGCGCTGACCAGCATTCCTGCCGCGCGGCCGATCTGCCTGGTGTTTCAAAACAACATGGCCATGCCCCAGCATATTCTGGCGGCCAAGCAACTGGCTGACCTTTCGGCTTCGCGCAAGGTGCCCGTGGTGATCTTTGCCGGGCCCCTGGAAGCCGCGCTGGCAGAAAAGAAAGCCAACCTGGGCATCACCGATGTTGTCGACGGCGACTACAAGCTGGCGCCGGTGCTGGAAGCCATCAAGACCGCCATTGGCCGCGTAGACAAAGTGTTGGCCGACGCCAAAGCCGCCCAGGAAGCCAAGATGAAGGCCGCGCAACAGAAGCGCGAAACCGACCTGCGCCGCCAGCAGATTCAGGAACGGCTGATGCGCGCCAGCCAGAAGCTGCAGGCCCTGCCACCCGATTACGGCGTAGAACCACTGGACAAAGAACCGCCCAAGAAGGCATTCGACGCCCAGGCCCTGCCCGATGACGACGTCGACATCCAGCCTGTGGACTAGCCTTTGTCATCGTGGCCGATCGTGCGGCCCTTTTTGTTGTGGTTCTTCTTGTGGTAGTCGACGATGTGCTTCACCGCGTCGTCGACATCATTCGTGCGATGGAACAACTGCAGGTCCTCGGCATTGATGTGATGCCACTTCTCGCCCATCACCTTTTCCATCCAGTCAAACAGGCCCTGCCAGTATTCCATGTTGAACAGCACACAGGGAATACGCCGGATCTTCAGCGTTTGCACCAGCGTCAGTACCTCAAACATCTCGTCCATCGTGCCGTAGCCGCCGGGCATGAACACAAAGGCGTCGCTGTACTTCACAAACATCACCTTGCGGATGAAGAAGTACCGAAAATCAATCAGCGTCTTGGCAAATGGGTTGGCCTCTTGCTCCATGGGCAGGTCAATGGCAAGGCCTACGCTGTCTCCGCCGGCCTCGTGGGCGCCGCGGTTGCCGGCTTCCATGACGCCGGGGCCGCCGCCGGTGATCACGCCATAGCCTGCGGCGACGAGTTTCTTGCCAAGTTCAACGGTGGTCTGGTACAGCGGGTCATCGGTGTGGGTGCGGGCGCTGCCGAAAATCGCCACGCAGCGGCCGACTTTGCTTAGGGTGTCAAAGCCTTCCACGAACTCGGCCATGACACGAAACACCTGCCAGGTGTCGCGAAGGCCTTCAATCACTTCCTGTTTGCGCATGGGATGTTTCCGGTCGTTTCAGGCGTTTGAACGCCACGGGTGGTGAAACCCGGTACCGTCAAACACGGGCGAAACGTTATACGTTTGCTGGGCCCTGTGGAAACTGCGCGGCCAGACAGCAAAACGAGGTCAAAACGAGGCAATTCTAAGGGTTTCAGGTACGCAATGGATAAAAGTTCTGACACACCCCTGTCGAAAGTTATAAGCGTGCCCAATTCAGGGCACGAAACCGGGTCCTTCGACCGGGTTTCGAGCCTTCAAAAGGACACCATGAAGCACGCACCCAAGTCTTCTGACGAATTCGAGTACCTCAAGTGGATTCGCAGCGAACTGCCTCCGGCTTCGCCAGACCTTGAAGTAGGCCCCGGCGACGACTGCGGCATTCTGCGCGTTGAAAAAGACCGCCTGGCGCTGAAGATCGACAGCATCCTCGAAGGCACTCACTTTGTGCTGGCCGGCCCCGGCGTGCGCAACCCCTCCGTGCTTGGGCCCGCTGCCACACCGGAAGAAGTCGGCCGCAAGGCCATATGCCGCTGCCTTTCCGACATGGCGGCCATGGGCGCGACCCCCAGCACCTGCATGGTGGCGGTGAACCTGCCGCGCGGGGCTTCGGTCAAGCTGCGCGAAACGCTGTTTCTGGGCATCAGCAAAACCTGTGCGACCTATGGCGTGAACCTCGCCGGCGGCGACACCCAAAGTTGGGACGGCCCCCTCAGCCTGACCTGCAGCATGGTGGGCTTGATGAACGGCGTACGCCCGGCGCTGCGGGCCGGCATGGCGCCCGGAGACGTGATAGCCATTACCGGCAGCCTGGGCGGAAGCATTCTGGGCAAGCACCTGCGCTTTGAGCCGCGCATTGCGGAAGGCCGATTCCTGGCCGAAAACGGCGTCAGCGCCATGATTGATATTTCGGATGGCCTTAGTGGCGACCTGACCCGCCTGTGCGAAGAAAGCGGCATGCGCTTTCCCGTGGGCGCTGACATTGCCGTGGAAGCCGTGCCAGTAAGCAAATCGGCCCGGCGCCTGGCCAAGCTGGAAAAGGCCGGGGCGGAACGCGCCCTGCACCACGCCCTGCATGATGGCGAGGACTTTGAGTTGATGTTTGCCGTGCGGCCCTCACGCTGGAAGAAGATTGTCACGGAATGGCCCTTTGAAGCCCCGATTCGCGCCCTTGGCGTGGTGCGGTCACTGGAAAAAGGCCAGCCCCTGCTGCGGGTGTTGAAGAAGGGCGAACCCGAGGCCCTGCAGGTCATGAGCTGGGTTCATCAGCTTTAGTACAGGTTCCAGTACACCAAACTGCCTGCTGCTTACGCGGCAGGCAGTTTTGCTTTTTGGGCCGCGCCCAAAGGTGCATGGATGACAAACCGTGTTGCGCCTGTTACGGGATTGCATTGGCCCACCCGCGTGGCATGGGATAGAATAGAAGTGATGGGCGTCACCAGTGCACCAAATGCCCATTGCAACAGGGCGGGCGAGGAGGAAAGCGCCATGCACACTCTTCATCTGTACAGCCCCGATGTCGACTCCACGATCCAGATCGGTCGCATTTTGGGTAAGCACTTGCCGCGCGGAACCTTTGTGGCCCTGGATGGCCAACTGGGTGCGGGCAAGACGCATTTTGTCAAAGGCATCGCCTTTGGGCTGGATGAAGGCGGCTGGGCCGGTCTGCGCAGCCCCACGTTCACGTTGATGTTGAGCTATCACGGCGGGCGCTGTGCGCTTCACCACGTGGACTTCTACCGCTTGAATGAATCGCCCGAGTTACCGGGCGAGATCCTGGAAGCCATGCACAGTGACCGGCACATCACGGTGGTGGAATGGGCCAGCATCTGGCGTGAAATGTGGCCCAAGCGGCACATCCACGTGCACATTGAAGCCACCGACGAAGGCAAGCGCCGCATCACAATTGAAGACAAGCACAAGCTGTGCCCCGAGCTTGCGGCCGCGCTGGCAGAATGGGTTGTCGAACCCGCCAGCACCTGATCCGCCGTGCCTCGCGAAACGGCCACGGCATCATCCCCGGATTACACGCATTGGCCCAGAACGGTCGAAGTCCGTTGCGCCATTCGCTCGCTGTCAACCACCGGCCTATGCTTATCAACCTTGCCGTCGCCCCCACCCTTGCGGGTGGGGCTGGAACCGCAAACAACACACGCTTTGCCCTCAGCCCCGGCCGCGAGGCCGGGGGCGACGGTAGCTGTGTCGACCTTCGGCTCACCGGCCTATGCTTATCAACCCTGCCGTCGCCCCCACCCTTGCGGGTGGGGCTGGTGGGGCAACAACGACTGGCAATTTCCCGACACCTGCGATCCCAAAAAGCTTTACTCTGCCGCCATGTGGCTTTTGCTTTCCAATGCGCCCGCCAACCTTGCGGCCAACCTGCCCGCTAACCTGCCCCAAGACGCGGGCTCGACGCTGGAACTATTCTTCGGCTTCATGACTGCTGGCGCCATGGTGGTGATGCTGCTTTGGCTGTACTTTCGCACCCAGCAGCCCCTGGCCCTGCCCCCACAGCCGCCGCAGCCCGATCAACCACAGCCGCCTGAACCACCGCCCGAAGAGACACCCGGCACCCCGCCCGCGGCCTGACAGCCTGCAAAATGCTGCTATCGTGCGGCCATGACGCGTGCACTGGCGACCCTGCTGCTGCTGTTTGCCCCGGCCCTGGCTGCCTGCTGCATGGTGCCCACGGATTACCCCGGCGATGTTGACCAGTCGCGCCAGGAAGTGCTGATCCTGCACCGCAACGGCCACCAGGAAATGGCCATTCGCGTGTTGCCGTACTTCAAGGATGCCGCAGACAACCCGGCCCAGTTGACCTGGATTCTGACCTTGCCCTCGGCCCCCACCGGCTTTCAGCAGGCCGACGCAGAGGTGTTTGCCCAGGGCCGTGACCTGTACCAGCGCATGTTTCAACTGGCCCGCAACCAGTGGTCTGCCAAGACTGATTTCGCCTTTGGATTGCCCGGAGCCAACGATGCCGCTTCGGGCGGCGCCGAGCTGGCAGGGCTGAATGTCGGCGCCACCGTGCAGGTTGGCCCCTACACCGTCACACCCGTAAAAGCACAGGGCAAAGAAGCACTGGAGAACCTGAACCAGTGGCTGGCCCAGCGCGGGTTTCCCAAAGAAGACGCTGCCCACCTGGCCTGGTTTGTTGAAAACGACTTCACGTTCCTGTGCATTCACTTCAAGCCGCCCGCTGGCAAAGCGGCTGCGTTGCAGCTTCCGGCGCTGCAAGTGGGCTTTGACACCAAGGCCGCGTACTACCCGGGCAAGTTCAGCGCGCGCCAGGGCAACTTCGCGCTGGACATGACCTTGCTGTCCGACAAGCCGCTGGAACTGGACAATCTGCAGTTGATGCGCGAGCGCCTGAACGACTCGCCCAACGACCGCGTGGTGCTGCACAATATCTGGACCAGCCAGCCCCTGCCGGCGTTGTTGGCGGCCATGGCGGGCAAAGAAGAGGCCCCGGCCAAGTGGTACATCAACCGCATTGCCAGCCGCGGCTTCAATGCCAACGACAAAGACGGCCAGCCCGCGATTGCGGGCTGGAAGGACGACGTGTTCTTTGCAATTGGCGACACGCCCGACGAACTGCCGGGCTTTTGGTATTACGGCGATGCGGACATTTCATGGCCGGAGCGCATGTTTCGGCAACACGCCCTGGCCGGAATCATTTTGGGCAGCTCGCTGCTGTTTCTGGTGCTGGTGCTCAAGGGCCGACAAAACCGGCGCCGTTACCTGGAACAGCAGGCAAAGGCCAAGCCAGCGGCTTGAGGCATCGATCAGCCCTGAGCCATTGTCGGCAGCGTGATGCCCGGCAGCATTCCCGAACCGACCATTTTTTCCAGCAGATCCTGCTGTACGGCTTCGTCGCGCGGGTCCACCCCGGCGGCCTGCAGCGCCTGTTGCAGCGCCGGCGGCATTTCGGGCAGGTCGGTCTGGCCGTTACTGCGCGCGGCGGCAATCACGCTGGCGTATTCCCTGGCGGCCGAAAAAATCCGCTCTCCCGCTGACCCGCCGGGTGGGCTGTTGCGTGGGCCTTGCGTGGACTGGCGCATCTGTTGCAGCGTCTGGGCGTGCAGCTCTGCCTCGCGGGCGTTCTTGGCCTCGAATTGTTCGCGGCGCAGGGCGGTGGCAGTGGCGCGTTGCTCGCAGGCGTCCATGCGGTTGAGTTCGCGCCCGGCTTCAACAATTTGTTTGCCCAGCGCAAGCAGTTGCGAGACTTCGACTTCGCCGGTTTTTTCGAATGACAGCGCCAGACGTTGCAGCACCTGCGTAGTCAAAGCCGCCAAACCGGCCAGCGAGGCACGAAGTACAGATTTGGCTTGTTGCGGGTCCATCACGGGGGTGTCCATTTGCGTTCTCCAGGTCCTACACCTGTTAGCGCGTTGGGGGACACCCCAAGCGACATAATCGCAAACAAAAGCCCAAAAAAATCGCCCGGCACATAGTTCATGTTCAACCGTTACTCCCAGCCCCAGCCGCTTTGATGATCATTGGCTCACTGGCCGATGCGCATCCAGGCTGCCGGCGCCCCCACCCTTGCGGGTGGGGCTGGCAGGGCAAAAACAACTCCACCCCTGCGGGCGGGGCTGATTGCTGCCTTTGGCAGTTGTGCGGGTCTATCGGCGGCCGGAATCGTACTGGGCGTTGGCCACGTCGGTGATGTGAACCTCGCGGTTCAGGCGCTCGTCATAGGTCTTGAAGGTCAGCGTCGCGGCGTTTTCGCCAGTTACCGTCAGAGTGTAACACTCCAGCCCGCCCCAGAATCGAAGCTCCGTGGGCGCCACCAGGTGGCCCGTGCGCAGCGTGCCCTTCACTTTGCCGTCGGGCGTTTCCGGTGGCGGCGGTTCATTGCGCGGGCCGCCCCGGCCCTGGCGGCGCGGGGGCCCCTGGGTGTCGCCCGCGGGTGCCGCACTGCTGTCGGCCAGCACCGGCCCGCCCGGGCCCAGGGAACCATTCTGTTTCTGGTATTCGGCCAGGCGTTTCACAATCAGCGCCACGTCGTAATCCACCACCGCCGATTGTTCGGCGATGCTTTTTTCCTGCCCGATCTCTGCGCGCGAGACCAGAAAGCCAATCCAGCCCAGGCCGCCAATCAGCCCAAGGCCGCTCAATATGCTGGCTGCAATGGCCAGGCCGCGGCCCGAACGCTTGCCCTCGCGGCCGGTTTCCGCCAGGCCCAGAATCGACAGGATCAGCCCCACCGGAATCACAATCATCAACGGCGGGCACATGAAGCCGGTCACCAGACCGGCAATGCCGCACACCAGACCAGCCACGGCCTTGCCGCTGGTGGGCCTGGAAACAAAGAAGCCCTCAGGCGGCGGTGGTGGCGGTGCGCCAAAGGGCATCTGTAAGCCAGCCGCGACCTGCCAGGCCGCAGGCGGCGCGTTGTATGGCTGTGGCGCGCCGGGCGCCGGTGGTTGCGCCTGCTGCGGGTTGCCATAGCTGCCGGGTGGGCCTGAATCGGTCATTTCGCGGCGCTATCCCGCAAGTTGAAGGACTCACTGTCCAGATCCGCCACCATCAGCTCACGTTTGGCGATGGAACTGATGATCAACACGGACTTGGGGCCGGTCTTGCGCAGCTCATAGAACGCCATGGGCTTGTTCAAATCTGCCGACATCACCAGGTCTTCCAGCCGCAACTCGTCCTTCACCCGGGGCGATTTTTCGTCGTACAGCCCGTGCCGTCCGCCGTCGGTCACGATCGGCCCGCCGGGTTCCAGCGACCGGCTGTTTTCAATGTAATACAGCTTCACGCGATCCTTGATCAGCTTCAGGTCTTCGTCGGCCTGGCGGGATTCACGCGACGTGCGGTTTTCCTCAACGTGCTTTTGCGCCTCGTTGGCCATGGTGAAAGCAAACACCATGATCGCTGCAAGTCCAAGGCAGGCCACGAACATCAACGAGCCGCCAACCATGCCCGCAATGGCAAGGCCGCGGCCGGTTCTGGTTCCCGTGGGTGTTGTTTCCTTCAATGCCATCCAGCCCAATACCAGGGCTGCCGGGCCGGTGAAAACAGCCATAGGCCAGAAGAGAACACTGACGCCCATCAAGATGATGCTGGTCAGGGCCTTGCCGCTGGTCGGCCTGCTTACGGGCGGCGGATACATGCCATAGTTTTGGGGCGGATAGCCCGGCTGGCCCTGGGGCGGATAACCCGGCTGGCCCGGCTGCGGCCCATATCCCGGGTAGGCCGCGCGGCCATCCATGGGGTGTGGCGGGGCCTTGGACGGGGGCGGGTAGCCCTGTCCCATGGGTGCGTCGGGTCCGGTACCGGAATCAGCCATTGGGGTTTCCTTGGTCATGCTGGCCGTCACTCTGGCCAGTCGTAATCGTGCACCGGCAGCGGCTTGCGCGGCGGCTTGCCATCGAACGTGGTGGCCATGGATTCCACGCCTTCATCGTTTCTATACCAAACGGTGGCGGTATCGCCCTGCACGGAAATGCGGTACCGGTCAATCGGGTTCTTGAGTTCCGACGGGCTGACCAGTTGCGAAACAGCCAGGGGGCCGTCGGTCTTGTCGGCGCTGCGCTGGCCCAGCACAAACTTGTGGCCACCAGAGGCCAGGTCGCCTTTGTCGCGGAAGTACATTGAGATGCGCGATTCAATCAACTGCGAGTCCTGCCTGACGTTGGCCATCTTGCCGGCCTGTGTGGCTGCCATGGAGGCGCCCATGAACAACAGCGCCACAAAGCCCATGATCATCACGGTGATGACACTGTTGGCAATCAAGCCCGCCATGGCCATGCCGCGACCCGATTTGGCGCCGCCGGGCCCGGTCTCTTTCAAGCCCAGAATGCCCAGCACAATGCCGACCGGCCAGGAAAGGCCAATGATGAACCCGGCACCCAGACACACCAGCGAACCAATCGCCATGCCGCTGGTCGGCTTGCTTGCATAAGCATTGCTGAAGGCCGGTGGATAGCCGCCTTGCGCATAGGGCGTAGCCGGCGACGGTGGATAGGGCGAAGACGGCGGCGGTGGATAGGCCGGGCCGCCTGCCTGCGGGTACGCAGCCGGATAGGCTTGTGCCGGGCGCGGCCCCGCTTGCGGCTGCGGCGGATAGGCCGATGTCTGCGGCCGGTGTTGCGGCGGTTGAGCAGCTGGATACTGCGGAACCTGGGCCTGGGGTGGCCCGCCCGCGCCGTATCGTTGCGTGTGTCGCTTGCCCGGCGCCTCCCAGGGCGCGGGGTTGGGGTTGTCGGCCTGGCCCGCCATGATCGTTCCTCCGGCTGGTTTCAGTTTATCGCGTTTCATGGCCTGAGTCTAAGCCGTGAAACGGCATTTTGCCGTTACAGGCTGGCCCGGCCTTTGGAACGCATCGCGCCCCGCCCCCGGTTGTGGCAGCCTGGCTGGCCGCTACACTTGCGCCACAAACGTTGCGAGGAACAGGACATGCCTGCCACCCCCGCCGCGTCTGCAGGCAGCGCGTTTGTCTACACCATCGGGTGCCAGATGAACGATCTCGACAGCGAACTTTCGCTGGCCACCCTGGCAGATGACGGCTTCAGTATCAGCCACGACCCGGCCCAGGCCGACGTCGTTTTCGTCAACACCTGCAGCGTGCGCGAAAAGGCCGAAGACAAGGCCTATTCGTTTCTTGGCCGCATGAACATGCTCAAGCGCAAGAACCCGAACCTGGTGATCGGCGTGCTGGGCTGCATGGCGCAAAAGCAAGGCGAGCTGATTTTTCGCCGCGCACCATGGCCCTTGGGCGCGAAGATGAAGTGCGCACCGAAAAGCGCCTCAAGGCCCGCGACACGCGCATCAGTGCGTTTGTCAGCGTGATGCGCGGCTGCGACCACCACTGCACCTACTGCGTGGTGCCCAACACGCGCGGCAAAGAAGACAGCCGCCCGCTGGAAGAAATCGTAGAGGAATGCCGCATTCTGGTGGGCGAAGGCGCACGTGAAATCACGCTGCTGGGCCAGAACATTGACAGCTACGGCAAGCGCCTGCAACCGCGCCGGCGTTCTCTGGCCGAACTGCTGTACGCCGTGGCCGCCATTGACGGCCTGTGGCGCCTGCGCTTTATCACCAGCCACCCCAGCGACCTGCGGCCCGAACTTTTTTCAGCCTTTGCGGACCTGCCCAACCTGATGCCGTACCTGCATTTTCCGGCCCAAAGCGGCAGCGACAGCGTGCTGGCCCGCATGCGCAGGGGCTATACCCACGCTCGCTACATGGAACTGGTGGCTGCCGCCCGAAACGCAGTGCCGGATATCGGACTGGCCGGCGACACGATTGTGGGCTTTTGCGGCGAAACAGAAGCCGATTACCAGCAGACACTCGAACTACACCGCAACACGCAGTACCAGACCAGTTTCATTTTCATGTACAGCGAGCGCGAGTTTACCCCGGCCATTACGCAGGGCCTGGCTGACGACGTATCACCCGAGGACAAAAAACGCCGCTGCCATGAACTGATGGACCTGCAACGGGAATGGTCCAAACAGATCAACCAGCAGCGCGTGGGCCAGGTGGTGCAGGTGCTGGGCGAAGGCGAAAGCAAGCGCAACCCGCAGCGCCAGGAAGGCCGCAACCCGCAAAACCAGATCGTGATTGCAGAAAGCGGCCGCGACCTGCGCGGCGAGCTGTACAACGTGAAGATTGAACGGGCCACCAACGCGGCTCTGTACGGAACGCTGGTGTAGCAAGCCCCAAAGCCGCGGCTTACTTCAACAGTTGAACGCGATAGGCGTTTTCGACGCTCAGGGCCGTCATGGCCGTGCTGAACACGCGGCCGTACAGGCTGGCGTAATCGCCGCTGGGCTCAAAGGCCCCTTCGTTGCCGCCCTGCTTGATCTGCTGCGCCAGCACCGTCTGGGCAAAGGCCCCATGCCAGGTTGAAGTCGTGCCCGAACGCTGGTGTTCCAGCGCATGGGCCAGGCTGCCAAAGAACAGATAGCGCACGTCGCCGGCGTCGCCAACTTTGGCCGCCGGGTCCAGGTTGGGCTGGTCCTTGCCCAGCCGCGCCAGAAACGTCGCGCGGCGCATTTCATAGCCCGCGTCCACGGCAAACTGCGAAAGTGATGCCGCGCCCGCCGTGGGCAGCAGGTCAGATTTGGCCAGCACTTCGTCGCTGTCGCGCAGCACCGTAAAGCCGCGGGTCTCTTTTTCAAACCAGGTCAACAGGTCATCAATGCGCGCTTGCGGCGCATCCGATTGCGGCACATTCAGTTTGCGCGCCGTCACCAGCGCCATGTGCGCCCAGACGCTGCTGGTCAGGCTGGCTTCGCGGTCCAGGCGGTACGGAAAGCCCCCACCGCCGCCCACAGGCCGCACAGAAGAAAGCCAGCGCGCGGCAAGGCACAGGGGTTCACGCAACCGGAAGTCGCGTGACAGGGCAAAATCCTCAGCCAGCACCAGCGTTGCCATGGCGTGGCCCAGCACCACTTCTACACCTGCCGGGCCAATGCGGCCGTCGGGCTGCTGTTGTTGCAGCAGCCAATCGACGCCGCGCTTGACGTTGTAGTCATAACCAACCAGCGAGGCCTTGCTGCTGTGGCCGTCGCCCAAAAACGCCAGCAGCGCCGCACTGGTCATTTCCAGGCGCTGCACAAGGTCCAGGTCGGGGTTGGCGGGCGGAAACATGGCGCCCACATGGCCCCAGCTTCCTTGCGGCTGCTGCACACGCTGCAACCAGGCCAGGGAACGTTCCAGGGCGGCGTACAATTCCTCGCTGCCCAGATAGGCAATCTTTTCGCGGCGGCTGGCGCTGCGCAGCCGGAACCATGCGCTGCTTTCGCTGCGCAGCAGGGGTGCTACAGCGCCCAAGGTCTCTTCGCGCGGGGGTTGGCGCATTTCTGGTTCGGTGTCGCGGCGGGCCTCCGACGGCGCCGACTCGCCAAGACCTGAAGCCTCGGCCTCATAGGGCAGGCGGGTAAGTTCCGTGGGGCCAAAGGGCAGGGCGGTGCGGCCAAAGCCGCCAACATCGCCGCGCATTTCGGTGCCGCCGGGCAGCGGCGGTGCCACGGTGCTTGTGCCTTCAATTCGCGCCACGGCCTGGGGTTCAGAGTTCGGCAGCGCGTGCAGCATCACAAAGAACAGCAGCGCAATGCCCAGCGCGTGCACGGCCAGGGTCGCGCCCACGGACCGCTTGCCGCGCTTCCAGGCGCCGGCAAACACGCGGCCAATCTGGTAATCGCGCACGTCAAAGCGCATTGGCGGCGTCTGCAGTTGCGGGCGGCTGGACAGCAGAATCTTCTTGAACAGGCGGCGCCGGAAAGAATCGCCAGCGCTCATCGCGGGCAGGGCCGCCGGGCTGGTTGCGGCCGTGGCCGGTGCCTGGGCTGCCGGGGCCTGCTCGCGTTGGGCTTCAAACAGCGAAACCTGCAAGCGGCGCCGCAACCGGTCGCTGACCGAAAGTTCGCCCACGCTGGCCACCAGCGCACGTTGCGCAAACTCCGCGCGCAGGGCAGCGGCATACTCGGGCCGCACAGCAATCTCTGGCAGCGTCGCCACCGTGGCGCGCAGGGCAAACTCCTGGCGCAACAGGCGCACCCATTGGGCACGCACAGCAAGCGCGGGCAACCGGTCGATAACGCCGCGCAGGCCGAATTCCGTGCGCAAGGATTGCAGCCACGCCGCACCAGGCACCAACCCGGGCAGGCAGTTGATCAACGTGCGCACCGCAAACTCGACCCGCAGGGCCGCCACAAACTGCGGCGCCACAAGCAGCGCGGGCAGCAGACCGGCCCAGCCACGGGCTTCAAACTCGCGGTGCAGGTCAGCCACAAAAGCGGCGCGGGGTTCCAGTTGCGCCATCGACGGCAACTGTGCCGCTGAAGGCCCAGCGCTGGCGGCACCCACCGCAGGCAGGCTGCGCAGTACGGCAAAGGTGCGGCGCAAGGACTGAAAGCGTTCAAAGAACCCGGCATCAGATTCCAGGCGCTGGCGAACTTCCGCCATGGCGGGCTTTGGCAGCTCGCCACGCAGGTAATCGACCAATGTGCCGAAGTCTGTGTCCATGTCTGGGGCTATTGCGGCGGCTATGGCACCAACCAGAAATACTCGCCTGCCAGGAACACCCCGGCCGACAGCAATTGAACGTCGCAAGTCGTGCCAGGTTCAGACCGTAAGGCCAGAATGTCCGGAAATCGTAACGCACAACTCTGTGCGTTTGATAACTCGCGTAAGTGGTTGGCAACGCACAAGTTGGGCAGTGGCACGCGGCGGCGCGGCCTGCAGCAAACGCAGCCCCAGCCGCAAGGCTGGGGCGACGGCAAACTGGACGCAAAACTAAGGCAACGGCTTTGGATAACAGATGGGCACAGATCCACACAGACAAGCCAAAACGCCGATCAAGCCCGCGAAACACCCGCCAAGCACGCCAGCCGCAAGGCGCCCTCGCGACCCGCCAGGGGCGCCAGAACGGGCTGGTTGGGTCAGGCGTTATCGGCTGCGCCGGCCTGGGAAAGCGGGCGGTAATCTGTCAGCAGTTCCTGCAACTTGGCAATCGCTGTGTGCATGCGGCTCTTCACGGTGCCCAGCGGCACTTCCATGATCTCGGCGATCTCGTTGTACTTGAGTTCCTGAATCTCGCTGAGAATAAACACCATGCGCTGGTCTTCAGGCAGTTGTTCCAGGGCTTTCATGATCGCGCCGTACAGTTCGCGCCGGTCCAGGTCGTCTTCGGGCGGGCGAATGTCGTCGGGCAGGCGGTCCACCAGCGAAACGCCGCTGTCGGCTGCGCCAATGCTGGCGTTCAGGCTGACGTTTTCTTTCTGCGTGCTCAACAGCCGGCAATGGTCAATCCAGTAGTTGCGGGCAATGCGGTACATGAACGTGGTGAAGCGCGCCGTGGGCTGCCAGTTCTTGGCCGATTTGTACACGCGCAGCAGCACTTCCTGGGCGAAGTCCTCACTCAAGGCGCGGTCCCAGCACAACCGGAAAAAGAAGTTCAGCAGGCCCTTCAGGTGGGCCTCATACAGTTCCGTGAACGCGTCGACGTCGCCGGCCTGAAAGCGGCGCATCAGGGCAAGATCGCGTTCCGGGTCCGACACGGCAGGGCTTTCTGACAGAAAATCAGGGAGGGTTAAGGATACCAACGGGCCGCAGTCACGGAAAGTTCATGCCAAAGCCGCCGCGTCGGTGCGGCCTTGCGTGTCATCCAACCGCCCGGCGGCACATTTTCTTGCGTCGCGCACGCATATCGTGCTATCCAAGGGCATGAACAAGAAAGAGGTCACTCCCGCACCCAAACAGCCGGCCGCCAGGGCCAAAAGCGAGTTCAACGTGCGGCCGGGCACCATGGCCGACATTGACGCACTGTGCCAGTTGAACAAAGAGGCCTACCCGACGCTGGCCGAAGACGACATTGTCTGGAAGCCGCGCAACCTGCTTTCGCACCTGCGGGTTTTTCCGGAAGGACAGGCCGTGATTGAACACAAGGGCCGCATTGTGGGCTCTTGCAGCAGTTTGATCGTGAACTTCGGGCGTGATTCGTACCGCGACCACACCTGGGTCGGCATCACCGACGGCGGCATGTTTTACAACCACGACCCCTTTGGCGACACGCTGTACGGCGCCGATGTCAACATTCACCCGGATTACCGCCGGCGCGGTCTGGCGGCCAAGCTGTATGCCTATCGCTTCCGGCTGGCCAAGCGCCTGAACCTGCGGCGCATTGTGCTGGGCGGCCGGCTGTTTGATTACCACAAGCACGCCAAAGACATGTCGCCCGACGAATACGCGCGCCAGGTGGCCGACGGCCAGATGAAAGACCAGGTTCTAAGCTTTCAACTCAAGCAGGGATTCACCTTCAAGAAGGTGATGCACCACTACCTGCATGATCCGCTTAGTGTGGGCAACGCCAGCTTTCTGGAATGGCTGAACCCCGATTACGACCCGCGCCAGCGCAAGCCCCGCAGCGCCCGCGTAAGCGCCGTGCAATACCAGATGCGCAAGATTGACAACTTTGAGGGCTTCGCCCAGCAGGTGCGCTATTTTGTCGACGTCGCCAAGAACTACGACGCCGACTACGTGGTCTTTCCTGAACTGCTGACCGCCCAGTGCATGTCCTATCTGCGCACCAAAACGCCTGTCGAGGCGATTCGAAAACTTGCCGACATGACCCCCCGCGTTGACAAGCTGTTCACGGAACTGGCCCACGAGTTCCAGATCTACATTGTCGGCGGCACGCACCCGATTCGCGATGGCAACGTGATCCACAACATCGCCACGTTTTACGGGCCCGAGGGCATTTTGTGGCGCCAGCCAAAGATTCACGTCACGCCCAACGAACGCCGCAACTGGGGCATTGAGGGCGGCAGCGCCCTGCGCGTGATTGAGACCCGCCGCGCCCGCATTGGCATTCTGGTTTGCTATGACAGCGAGTTCCCCGAGGCCGCACGCTACCTGGTAGACCAAGGGGCCGAGATCATCTTTGTCCCGTTCTGCACCGACGACCGCCAGGCCTACCTGCGCGTGCGCTACTGTTGCCAGGCCCGCGCCGTGGAGAACCAGGTGTATGTGGTGATGGCCGGCACCGTGGGCAACCTGCCACACGTGGAGAACATGGACATTCAGTATGCGCAGTCGGCGGTACTGAGCCCAAGCGACTTCGAGTTTGCCCGCGACGGCATTCTGGCCGAGGCCGCACCGAATATCGAAATGGTCATCACCACGGACCTGGATTTTGAATCATTGGAAGAAGCCATCAACTCCGGCAGCGTACGCCAAAGGCGCGACCGCAGGCCCGACCTGTTCCAGTTTCACACCAGCCTGCCAAGCCAAGCACCAAGCCAGCCGCAGGGCTAACGAGTGTTGAAGGGTGAAGGCTAAAGCTACCTGCCGCCAGCAGTACCTTTCGCCGATTTCCCGTTTGGCACCGGCCGCCGCGCAGGCGTACAATTCAAGCAGGCATTGGGGCCGCGCGAGTCGCCATGGAATACCTGATCTTTGCCGTGATTGCCGTACCCTGCGCCCTGCTGGGACTGTTCGTGCTGGCGCTTGCCACCGGTGCGATTTCTGAGCCCGACGAGCTGCACGAAATCGCCAGCAACTGGAAACACAGCTGGCAATCGCTGCTTCACCGTTAGCACTGCGCACGGATCGACAAGTTCGTCGGCACTGCGGGCCGACCCCCAGCACTTCCGTCCGGGGCTGTTGTTTTCGACCTTTGGAGAACAAACAGAAGCCCGGGACGGAAGTCCCGGGGGTCGCGGCAACGCCGCGACGATTGCACGACCTTCAGGTCGATACCCCGCAACCCACACTACCCTTGCAAGGCCGGGACGACGCTGCTGATCGGGCGGCTTACGGGTCTTAAACCGGCTACGCTCAGGGCTTGTTCGGCGGCTCTTTGGCTGGCGCCTTTGCCGCCCAGCATGGCCACTACTTCGGCCAGTTCCTGGCGCATCTTGGGCGATCCTGATTCCATGCTTTCCAGGGCAATCAGGGCCATGGTCAGCGGTTCGGCCTGGTGTTGCAGCAGTTCCGGCACGACTTGTTTGTCGGCCAGAATGTTCACCATGCAGGCGTACTTGTAGTTCACCAGCAACTCAGCCAGCAGGGCGCTGGCCCAGGTCATGCGATAGGTGCACAAAAAGGGCACGCCCACCACGGCGGCTTCCACGGTGGCGGTGCCGCTGCACACCAGGGCAAAGTCACTCATGGCCATTACTTCGTGGCTGCGGCCGTGCACGGCGCGCAGGGGCAGCTCGTCGTGGTTCTTGATCATTTCACTGTAGCGATCGGGGTTGAACCAGGGCGAACAACCCACCGGGAAAATCACGTTGGGTTCGCGCTTCATGATCTCGCGGGCGGCGTCCAGCATGCGCGGCATCAGGCGCGTTACCTCGCTGCGGCGGGAGCCCGGAAACAGCCCCACCACGCGCTTCTTCTTGGGAATCTTGAAACCGTTGCGCAGCATGTCGGCGCCCTTTTTGATCTTGTCCTGGTCAATCAGGTCCATGATCGGGTGGCCAACAAAGCGAGCCTCAATGCCGTGCTTGGCGTAAAAATCGACCTCAAAGGGAAAGATCACCAGCATGCGGTCAATGTGCTTGCGAATCTGCTCTACACGGCCTTCGCGCCAGGCCCACAGTTGCGGGCTGACGTAATAGACGGTGGGAAAGCCCGCGGCCTTGATGCGCGGTGCCACGCGCAAATTGAAATCCGGCGAATCAATGAAGATGACAACGGCAGGCTGCAGTTCTTTGGCTTTGTTGACGACTTCGTCCATCGAATCCAGAAAGAAGCGCAGGCTGCGCACAACTTCCATCAGGCCCACGGCTGAGTGTTCCAGCATGTTGCGAAACAACTGCACGCCGGCGCTTTCCATCTTGCCGCCGCCCAGGCCGTACAAGTTGCAGTCAGGCCGCATTTCTCGGAATTGGCGTGCCAGCAGCGAGCCGTAATTGTCGCCACTGGACTCCGTGGCGATAATGAAGATGTTCGGGCCTTTAGGCATGGATAGTTCGGTGTCCTGAGTTCGGAGTGCAATAACCGCCATTCTTTGCTTCGACCCTTTGACTTTTCGACCACGTGCTTCGCGCTTGGCCAACACTACCCCATCGCTTCCGCTCCGGGCTGACACTACTCCCACATCCGGCCGTAATAGGTTTCTACGGGTACATCCGTTCTGCTTTGGATGATGGCGGCCAACTCGTCCAGTCGTTTGTCTTCAACCATGCCGATGCGTGAATCCGCCGGCCTGCGCGCTGTGGTGTAAACCTGCACGTGCAACAGCCGGCCGCCCTCGCGCTTGATTTGTGCCACGCGGTCGCCGATCGCGCGGGCTTCTTCGTCTCCGCAATCCTGGCCGTCAATCGTTGGAATCATGGTTTGCAGAATCACGTCAAGTTCGCGGGCCTGGGCGGTGATGCCTGCGAGAGTGCGGTCCAGTTTGCGCGTGGTGCCGTCCACCAGCTCAAAGTACGCCTGGGTGCCGGCGTCCAGTTTGGCCCAGATTTCATAGGGCCCGGCGGCAAGTTCAGCCATACGACCGCGCACGATATCGCTGTGCAGCATGGTGCCGTTGGTCAGCACGATGGTCTTGACCTGTTGCAGCCCGTGGCGCTGCTTGAGCGCATGGACAGCAGCAATCGCTTCGCCCAGCCGCAGGTAAGTGGTGGGTTCGCCGTCGCCGGCAAAGGCGATGTCGTTGAAGCGCTGCATGGCGGGCGGGGTTGCGGCAAAACGCGGGTGCTGCCAGATTTCGCCGCTTTGGGCCAGCGCCATCAAGCCGTCGATTTCGGCCAGCATGGTCTCGAAATCCACGCTTTTGTCGCGCCCCTTGCTGGTGCGGTCGACCTGGCAATAGGGGCAATCAAAGTTGCAGACTTTGTCGGGGTTGACATTCAGACCAAGCGACAGTCCCCGCGAGCGTCTACTGACGACGGGGTAGGCGAAGCGCAGTGTTTCGAACTGGCGCGAATGCTCGCTCAGAACGTTGGTCTTCATTCTTCCGGTGCAGGTCAGTCCTTGCGGCACGGCGGTTTTCCGCGCTGCCCCCGCTTCCAGTTAGTGTCCACTATTCTGCGGACGTCGCGGCATTGTAGCAGGCAAGGGCGCCAGTCAACGGCGGAAAGTGTAAAAGACGAAGCGTCAGGCGCAAAGTGAACCGGCCTTGCCCCCGCACCCGGCCAACCTGTGTGGTATGCTTGGTCATCTGTGTGCGATTCAATCTTTGCCCCTGGTGTGCCCTCTTTGGGGGTCGGCTTGCCGGAGGCCGCATGAAACGCATCTACCTGCTTGGGCTGTTGGCCCTGTGCCTGTTGGCCGGTTGCGACGGACAGGGCAGCAAGGGATCCTCTGGTTCCGGGGGCTCACACGCCCCGGCCGCAGGTGCCACAGCCACAGAAGCCCAACTGGCCGCCGACGTGCTGGTGCTTGTGAACCAGGAGCGCGCCAACGTGGGCGCCCCGGCTTTGACCTGGAATGGCCCGCTGGCGGCCGTGGCACAGGCCCACAGCGCCGACATGGCCGCGCGCAACTTTTTTGCCCACAACAACCCCGACGGCCAAACGCCCTTTGACCGCATGGCTGCTGCCGGCATTACCTACACCGCCGCAGCCGAGAACATTGCTGCGGGCTATGCCGAGGCCAACGCCGTAATGAACGGCTGGATGAACAGCCCCGGCCACAAAACCAACATCCTGAACGCGACCTACACCGAGATCGGCATTGGCGTCAAGCAGGGCGGGTCCTTTGGCACCTACTGGACCCAGAATTTCATTCACCCCTGAAGCACAAGAACTGCCCCAAAGGCTTGCGCCGGATTTGGCTTGGCATATACTGGCGGCTCGCGTAGGAACTTGGGTCTGGTCAATTGTTCAGTACCCCTGCTCACGTACGCGGTGTGGCCCTTCCCCATACCCCCGCGAACATGTAGGCGAATCCGGCCTGGCACGGCCCTGGAGAAGGCATGCGCAAGATTCTGTTGGCGGCATCGATGGCGATTTTCAGCGGCACATTGAGTGCCCAGTTGGCCATCAACACCGTGATTCATGAGCCCAGCGCCGCAGATGTGGGCCCGTTCATTTCCCTGCAAACGGTGCCTAACCCGGATTACAACCCGTTGCAGCCCAACGGCCAGCCACAGTTTCTGCCTGCATACGGCAGCGGCAAGGGCTTGAGTAACGAACTGGACAGCATCAGCCCTGAATTTTACGCGCTGGCCAGCACGACCACCCACGACCTCGCCGTTGTGACCAACAACTCGGGTGCGGATATCGTGGTGGACGGCACGTCGATTCAAGTGGCGCAGATTCGCCCCAAGCGCGACGTTGCCGCAGCCCCCGAGTTTGCCAACCCGGGCGCGCTGTCAATCAACCTGATTCCCTACGACGGCGTTTCCTTCACGATTCAGAACGGCACCTCGGCTGCTGCGTGGGTGCTGGTGATCAAATGGGCGGCGTCGCTGGATACCAGCCCGCGCGATTACATCATCACCTTTCAGTTCACCGACACAGCCACCAGCACGGCCGTGACGGTGGATGCCGGTTTGACTGTTCCCAAAGTTGGTGGCGACACCGGCAACGGCAGCGGCTGCGCCAGTGGCGACAACGGCGGCCCGCAAGGCCTTGGTCTGCTGGCTGGCAGCGCGATGGCCGCGATTGTTGTGCGCCGTCGGCTGTTCCAGCGCGCCTAGTTTGTGCCTGCATTGCAAACGGTCCCCGCACGGGGACCGTTTTCGTTTGGGCGCGATCCAAATGGCAAAGCGGTCGCATTCAGCCGCAGAACCTACGGGGCCACGGTCAGCGGCACGGCCTGCACGCCACCGGCGCCACGGGCTGCCAGGGCCACGTACTTGCCGGCTGTGGCTGCGCCCAGTGCGGGGCCGTCTGTTGTGCCGTCGCTGTCAATGCCAGTCTGCCCGCCAATGATCGGGTTGCCCGCCAGTGCCGGCGTGGTCGCCCCACCCTTTACGGCATACAGGTTTGTGTTGGCGTCGGTGAAGATCACGCCCTGCGTGCCGCCCACGGCACCAGTCAAGCCCGTCAGGGCTGCCAAGGTCAACGTGCCGGCAATCGGTGTGGTGGCTGCCGGCGCAATCGCCTTGACCACCTGGGAGTTGAAGAATCCCAGAATCTGCACTTCCGTGATTACCAGGTACTGCCCTGCCGTGCCGTCCCAGGCGCAGATGCCGCCCGAAAGGCTGGTGCTGAAATCAAAGTTCGCGCCGGCGGTGGCCCCGGTGGTGGGGTTGATGTGCCTGCCGACGATTCCGCTGCCATCATCGGCTGTGACCAGCGCTTCGTTGCTGGCCCCGCCAGCCGCAGCCAGACCCTTGAATGTCGCCGCTGCAAGACCCGTAACCGCAGCCGCCACCGCCGCGCCGGCGGCCGTGTAACAGCGCACCAGAACATCGGCCCCGCCCTGCCAGGCCACAACAAAGTTGCCGCTTTGGGCATTGAAGCTGACTCGCGGGTTGGTGCCGGTGCCAATGGCAATGTCGGTGCCGACGTTGGTGCCATAGTTGTACAGCACGCCATGAATCAAGCTGGTGGCGGCGTTGGTGCCGTCGGCACCCACAACCAACATGCTGCCGCCGGTGCCGGCGGCGGCCGACAACCCGGCTGCGGGGCTCAGGTTCACGCTGGGTTCAAAGCTTTTTTGCGTGCCCGCGGCCAGGGTGGTTGCGTCCAGGCTGGCAAACTCGAGTGTGCGGTTGGTGGTGCCGATATCCGAAAGCCACACCGCCACGTAATCCGTGCCGTCAAAGACCACGGCGGTTTCGTCGGCCTGGTCGGTGGTGGAAACATCGACGGCAGTTCCAGCCGTGAAGGTTCCGCTGCCGCCGCCAGTCGTGCCCGCGGTGGTGGTGAACGAATAGTTCAGTGTCTTGGTCGTGGGCGTGGTGCTGACCACCGTGCCCGTAATCGTGCCCGCGCCCACCTTGGTAACGCTGTCAAAGTTCTGAAACGTAATCGTCACGCTGCCAACGACCGGAATATCACTGCTATAGGAAACCCCGCCCTCGGAGACCGTGACAATGCGGCCCGTGGGGTCCAGCGGCATGGAAACGTCAAACGTGGCATCACTGAAGGTGACAGGGTCCAGCGATGCATTCGGAAACGTATTGGGCATGACCACCGTAACCTGCACGGCCTGCAACGTATCAGTCAGCTGCATGGTGCGAATGCCAGCCAGGTCTGTCACGGTGCCGCCCAGTGTAAGGGCGCTACTGCTGCCGGTGGTCCAGGTGAAGTTAATCGCCAGCGTGGCTGTTCCGCCGGTTTGCTGCACCACAGTGCCCACCAGGCTGCCTGCGCTGTTGGCGCCACTGAAAGTGTTCAGCTGCGCGACAACGCTGGCGGCGGCGTTATCGCTGGTGTAGGTGATGCCCCCCACCGCCACCGTAACCACGCGGTTGGCGGCGTTCAGCGGATTGGTCGAATCAAAGCTGGCGTCATTCAGGGTCAGCACCGCCGGCGGCGTGGTGGTGGCGGAAGTCGGAATCGCCACGTTCACGCTTGTGGTGGCGGTGGTGTTTGTGAGCTGAAAGATCGTGAACACCGAAACCGAACTCACCGTGCCCGTCAACGCCACCGCAGCCGGTGGCGTCACGGAAGACGAGTCATTGCCCACGGCAAAGCGCGAGAACGCACTCACCAGCGCACGCGCGCGCCCGCTGTAGGGCGAAACCCATTCGTCGTCTTTGGCCGGGGCCACGGTCGTGAACTTCAGCTGCTTGGTCGTGGTGCCGTCTACCTTCAATAGCGACAACTGCAGGTTGCCCAGCCCGTCATCGCCTGCCAGGCCGGCATCAAAGCTCAACTCAAAGGTTGCCGCAGGGTTCAGGTTCAGGCCGGTGGCAGCGCTGCCGTCGGCCTTGGTGACTTTGACTTCCACGACAGGCGAATACAGGTCATGGCCAGTGATTTTGGCGCTGACAACCTTCAGCGAGACCTTGCCGCCCGGTTCAATCTGCCCCGCAGCTGCCCCGACGTTCGACCCGGCAATGAAGACCCGGGCCAGGCCGATGTCGATGACAATGTCCTGCCCGGCCACGGCGGTGACAGTTTCCTTGTCTGACTCCTTGCCGTCGTCAAAGGTGCAGGCGGCCAGCAGTACAAAAAGGAAACACATGCATACGGTGGCGTAACGCATCGGGTGACTCCGGACAAGGAAACAACTGTTGTAACGCGAACCGGCGTGAAACTCACGCACGGGTTAATGGCTTGAAACGATTGGAGTTAGGGCGTGGCTGGCAGAATTGGTGGATCGGCCGGACTTGACTTGGCCGCCCTGTGGGATACGCTTACATAAGATTACCAGCAAATAGCGTACCGAAATCGCAGGAATTCCGCTTGACTTCCTATCCTGAACCTCTTGCTAGACTTGTGGAAAACCTCAAATCCCTGCCCGGGATCGGCAACCGCACAGCCGAACGTCTGGCCTTTCACTTAATCAAGCTCTCTGAACAAGAGGCCGTGGACCTCGCGCGCGCCATTGTCGACGTCAAGAAGAACCTGACCCACTGCAAAACCTGCTTCAACTTCACCGAAGTTGACCCTTGCCCGATCTGCCGCGACGCGCAGCGTGACAAAACCGTGATCTGTGTCGTCGAGCAACCCAAGGACCTGATGGCCTTTGAAAAAGCCGGCAGCTTCAAAGGTGTCTACCACTGCCTGTTGGGCCACCTTGCGCCGCTGGAAGGCATCGGGCCGGAGGACTTGACCATTGCAGCACTGACCCGGCGCATTGAGGCCGGCGGAATCAAAGAAGTCGTGCTGGCCACCAACCCGGACCTTGAGGGCGAAGGCACGGCTGTTTACCTGCGCGACCAGTTGGCCGACCTGGCAGCCAAGAAGGCCGTGCGCATTACCCGCATTGCCCGTGGCGTGCCCGCCGGGGCAGAAATCGAAAACGTCAGCAGCGCGATCTTGACCGACGCCCTGACCGGCCGCCAGAACTTTGACGGGGGCCGCCGATGAGTGGCCCGGGCATGAGCCTGGATATGCGCGTAAGCCAGCGCCTGGAACAACGCCAGGTTCTGAGCCTGCAAACCATTCAATCGCTGAAGATTCTGCAGCTTGCCACGGCCGACCTGCAAACCCTGGTCGAAGACGAGCTGTTGCAGAACCCGACACTGGACACCGCAGAACCCGAACCAGAAACAGAGCCAGTTCCCGAGGCCGCGCCCCTTTCGGAACTCGAGGCCGAGGCGCCCAAAACCGAAGCCGGCGAATCCTACGACGACGTCTATGAGTACCTGGAACGCCACACCGACATCAACGAGTTTGTGTCGCGTTCCGGCCAGCCCGCAGATTCCGGCGACGAAGACCCAAAGACCGAGGCCTTCAATGCCCTGCCGGCGCCAGGCCGCAAACTGGCCGATCACCTGCTGGAACAGTTGCGCCTCAAGGGCTACGACGAGCTGGACTGGCCGCTGCTGGAACACCTGGCCCATTCCCTGGACCACCGCGGCTATCTGGAATACCCGCTGGCGGATATCGCCAAGTCGCTGGGCGGGCGGTATTCGACTGCGGAGATTGAATGGGGCCTGGCAGAGATCCAGCAGTGCGAGCCACGCGGCGTGGGCGCGCGCGACCTTGCAGAATGCCTGCTGCTGCAGGTCGATAAGGCCGACCCGGATTATGGTCGCCTGCGCGACATTCTGACCCGCCACTGGGAAGACGTTCTCAAGAACCGCCTGCCCAAAATCGCCCGTGAAATGGGCACAGATGTAGAAGAGATCAAGCTGCTGGTGGACCTGCTGGGCACCCTGAACCCGCACCCCGGCGCGCTGTATTCGGAGGTCGCCACCCAGGTGGTGGTTCCGGACGTGATCATTGAAGAAGACGAAAACGGCCAGTTGCAGGTGCGCCTGACCCGCGAAATGGTGCCGCGCCTGGCGATCAGCCCGATCTACCTGAAGCTGCTGCAGGAAAAGAAGCAGGACAAAGAAACCACGGCCTTTCTGAAGGCCAAACTGAACCAGGCCCGCCAGTTGATTGAAGCCATCGACCAGCGCCAAAGCACACTCGAGCGCGTGGCCCGCGCGATTCTGCGCCGGCAGGAGGACTTCATGCGCGAGGGCATGGCCGGCCTGCGACCCATGAAAATGCAGGACATTGCCGACGAACTGGGCATTCACCACAGCACCGTCTGGCGCGCCGTGTATGGCAAGTTCCTGCAGACGCCCGAGGGCGTGTTTGCCATGAACGAACTGTTCACCGGCGGCCTGCCTTCGGGCGACAGCGACGTCAGCCGCGAGGCCGTGAAGCTCAAGGTGAAAGAGATCATCGACGGCGAAACCCGCAAAAAGCCGCTCAGTGACATGGCGATTGCCAAGAAACTTGACGATCTGGGCATCCAGGCCAGCCGCCGCGTCGTGACCAAGTATCGTGAAGAGTTGGGCATAGCCGACAGCCGCGTGCGCCGCGAACACTGAAGAAGCCCGCGGAAAACAACGCCCGGCCTGGCGCCTGGGCCCAAACCGCCAAAGCCTTGACGCCAAGCCGGGCCGCCCCAAGATGCCGCCATGGCAAGACGCGCCGTGTTTCTGGACCGCGATGGCACGATCAACAAGCAGGTCGGCTATTGCGGCGACCCGAAAATGATTGAGCTGCTGCCCGGCGCGGCCCAGGCCATTCGCCGCATCAATGAAATGGGCCTGCTGACAATTGTGGTCACCAACCAAAGCGCCGTGGCCCGCGGGCTGATCACTGAAGAACAGGTGCGTCGCGTCAATGCCGAGGTCGCCCTGCAGGTCGCCCGCGAAAGTGGCGGCCGCTTTGACGCGTTCTATTACGCGCCCTTTCACCCCACAGAAGGCAACGACCCGCGCTATCGCAGCGACAGCGACTGGCGCAAACCCGGCGGCGGAATGCTGCGCCAGGCCGCGATCGACTTTGTCCTGGAGTTGCGCCAGTGCTTCATGGTGGGCGATGCCGACATTGACCACGAGGCCGCCAAAGACGCCAACAAGGCCATCATTACGTTTCAGGTGCCCAGCGAATACGCCAGCGGCCAGGCCGACCACCAAGTGCACAGCTTGAGCCACGCGGCGGAAGTGATTGCCGGCCTGCTGGGCTGAACCCCGCCTGCGGGTTTCTCTTGCTTTATATAATGCCGTGATGTACGCTGCTGAAGTCCAACAGGCGGGGCAGGCATGACGCAAGGCGAATCGATAGATCGCAGGCCGCTGGCCAGCCGCAAGCTGGCGATCTGGCAATACGCCGCGCGCCTGCTTGCGAAGCGCGGTATCACGCCCAACTTTATCTCTGCACTCAGCATGGTGTTCGGTGTGGGATCAGGCATCGCGCTGGGTTGCACGACTCTGGTGCCGGAACCCTGGTGGCGCTTGCTGTTTGTGGCCGGGGCAGTGCTGACCCAGTTGCGCCTGCTGTGCAACATGCTTGACGGCATGGTCGCAATGGAACAACACAGCGCCTCGCCGGTAGGCGAGCTTTACAACGAAATCCCGGACCGCGTCTCAGATACCGCCACCCTGGTCGGGCTGGGCTTTGCCCTGGGCGGCAACCCCACGCTGGGTTTTGCGGCCGCGCTGCTGGCCATGTTCACGGCTTACATTCGCGCCATGGGCAAGGCCGCAGGCGGGCCCCAGCAATTCTGCGGGCCAATGTCCAAGCCCCAGCGCATGTTTACCGTTACGGTTACGGCGCTGTATTGCGGTCTGGCACCAGTTGCATGGCAGCCCGTGGTTGCGGCCTGGCAGCCGCTGGGTGTGCCGGCGCTGGCGCTGGCATTGATTTGCGTAGGGGCCGCGCTGGCCAGTGTGCGGCGGCTGGGCCGGGCCGCGCGGGCCTTGAGGGCGGAGAAGCCATGAGCGTTCTGGATCGATTTCTGGACCTGGAACATGCCTTTGACAGCAACATCAGCCTGCTTCTGGTGGCGCTGGTGGGCGGCGTGCTGGCGCTTTCGCTGCCTGCGATTGTGCTGGTGTGTCGCGGGCGCGCCGCCGACGACAAGCTGCGAGTTGAGCTTTGGCAACGCTGGCGGTCCTGGGTGTTTATCTCGCCTTGCATTGTGGTGCCGATTCTGGCCGGGCCGGGCTGGACAGTCGTTGCCGTGGCGGTTTTGAGCCTGCTGTGTTACGCGGAGTTCGCCCGTGCCACGGGCCTGTTTCGCGAAAAGCTGCTGAGCCTGCTGGTTGTGCTTTCGGTGCTGGCGCTGAATTTTGCGGCACTGGACAACTGGTATGGGCTGTTTGTGGCGCTGTTTCCACTCACGGTAGGTGTGCTGGCCGTGGGCACGATTGTGCAGGACAGCCCCAAGGGGTATCTGCAACGCACGGCGCTGGCCATTTTGGGCTATGCGCTTTTCGGTGCGGGACTTGCGCACCTGGCGTTCTTCAGCAACGAGCCCGGCTATCGGCCGGTGCTGCTGCTGCTGTTCTTTGCCGTCGAGTTGAACGACATTTTTGCGTTCTGTGTTGGCAAGACTCTTGGCCGCCACAAACTGGCGCCGCACACCAGCCCCGGAAAAACCATTGAGGGTTCTTTGGGCGCGCTCGTGCTGACAACCGGCGTTGTCGTCGGCTTCGGCCGCGTGGTGTTTGCGGGCTCGGCCATGGAATCGTGGCCCCTGCTGGTGCTGCTGGGCGTAATGGTCAGCGCACTGGGGCAGTTGGGCGACCTTACGTTATCCTCCATCAAGCGCGATCTTGGCATCAAGGACATGTCGGCCACGATCCCTGGCCACGGCGGCATTTTAGACCGCTTCAACAGCATGTTGCTGGTGGCACCGGCGGTGTTTCATCTGCTGAACTATGTGCTGCCCGGCATCGGCCAGGCACAAGCCCAGCGCCTGATGACAGGTGCAGGATGAGCGCCGAATCGCCTAACCCGCCTTCGTGGCAGTATCAGCCCTCGCGTGATCTGGGCGTGCCACCGCAAGACCGCGCGCGCAGCCTGCAACGCGAATCCGGCCTGGTTGCCACGCTGCTGCACCAGCTGTGGTGGGCCTGGGTGCGGCTGTACTTACGCCTGGCGCACCGCTTGCAGATCAGCGGCGCCGAAAACCTGCCGCGCAAGCTTCCCTTTGTGATCGTTGCCAACCATGCAAGCCACCTGGATGTGCTGGTGCTGGCGGCGCGGCTTCCGGTGCGGCTTCGCGACCACATTTTTCCGGTGGCTGCGGGCGACGTGTTCTTTGAACGCCCGGGCGTCAGCCTGTTTGCTTCGTTGTGTCTCAACGCGCTGCCCATCTGGCGCAAGCGAAACTGCAGCCACGCACTGGCCGATCTGCGCCAGCGGCTGCTTTCGGAACCGGCAGGTTTTGTGCTGTTCCCGGAAGGCAAGCGTTCGCGCGACGGAACCATGGACCGCTTCAAACCCGGCCTTGGCATGCTGGTGGCCGGCGCCGATGTGCCCGTGATTCCGTGCCACATTGCTGGCGCCTTTGAGGCCGCACCGCCCGGCGCACGCATACCCCGCTGGCGCAAGATCAAGTTGCACGTAGGCCAACCGCTGCACTTTGCGCAAACCAGCAATGACCGCCCAGGCTGGGACCAGGTGGCGCAAACCACCCAACAGGCCGTGCAGTCCCTTGCCGAAGCACCTTGAAATAGACTGCCAATTGCCGGCGTTTGGGCTTTTGCAAGTCTTTTGCAGGAGCCCGCAATGTCCGGTCTGTCGGCGCTTTCGCGTGATCTGGAAAACCTGGTGGCTGCTACAGCGCCCGCTGTGGTCAGTGTGGAGCACGGTCGGGGCCATGGCTCTGGCTTTGTGCTGGCCCAGGATGGCTATGTGCTGACCAACGCCCACGTAGTCGATGGCGCCAAAGAAGTGCGCATCAGCTTTGAGGACGGCAGCCAGCACAAGGGCGAAGTCGCTGGCCGCGATGAACGATCAGACCTTGCCGTGGTGCGCGTGCCGCGCCGCGGCCTGGCAACACTGCCACTGGCATCGGCCGATTCGGTTCGCGTCGGGCAACTTGCGCTGGCCATTGGCAACCCGCTGGGCTTTCAGCGTTCCGTGGCGCTGGGTGTGGTCAGCGCCATTGACCGCACCCTGCAAGGCCAGCAGCAGTTGTTTGAAGGCCTGATCCAGACGGACGCCGCCATCAACCCCGGCAACAGCGGCGGCCCGCTGGTCAACATGGCCGGCGAAGTGATTGGCGTGAACACGGCAATCATTCCGTTCGCCCAGGGCATTGGTTTTGCCGTGCCCGCGCAGACCGCAAGCTGGGTGGCGGCGATTCTGATTCGTGACGGCGGCGTCGTCCGGCCCGTGCTGGGCGTGTTTGCCGCAGGCATTGAATTGCCGCATGAACAACGTGCCGAGTTCAACACCACCCGCGCGGTACGGGTGTTTCGCACCCAGCAAGACGGCCCGGCCCGCATGGCCGACATTCGTGAGGGCGACGTGCTGCTTTCCGCAAACGGCGCGGGCTTGCGCACTGTGGATGACCTGTCGCGCGTGATGGTGCTGGGCCAGGGCAGTGAGTTGAGCATTGAATTGCTGCGCGAAGGGCTCAAGATCACCCGCGTGGTGCGTCCGCGCCCTGCGCCGGCCACTTAGACTTTGCGGATCGGCCATTGCTGTTTCTTTTCTGTTGTGTGCGGGCCGCGCAAACTGGGACAATGGGCCTGAGGCCAGCGATGACCACCATCTTTACCGACTTGCCCGTTGATTCTTCCGACCTTGCCACGCTGCACGGCTATGAGGTTGAAGTATTGCTGCTGGAGCCCGCAGGCGGGCCGCTGGATGCACCTGTCCAGGCCGAGGCAGAAGAACGCTGGCTTGCACCACCAGAACTGAACCTGGGCTATTCGTCGGCTGCCACTCGCACGACACCGGCCCCGCGCCGCGTGCTGGTTATGGATTTCGGCCCGGCGCCGAGAGGTGCGCAGCGCTTTGGGGAATCCTTTCCGTCCAACAGCCTGATGCTGTCCTTGGCCTCTGTGCCGTTCTTGTGTTTCGGGCTGGTATGGCTGATTGCGCGGCTGCCAGCCTGATGAACGCGCCGCAACCACCCTTGACCAACCCGCTGCTGGCACTGGTTCCGGGCTTTTCTGCCCCCCACCTTTGCCTGGGCCAATACCCCACGCCGGTACAGCCGCTGCCCTTTCTGGGTGCGGCCTGGGTCAAGCGTGAGGACCAAAGCAGCCCGATTTACGGCGGCAACAAAGTACGCACACTGGAGTTCCTGCTGGCCAACATGAAGGCCCAGGGATTTACGCGCCTTTGGGGTCTGGGCGCCTACGGCAGCAACCACGCGCTGGCGGCTGTGTTGCATGGCCGTCGTGCGGGGCTCGAAGTCCGTGCGCTGCTGTTTCCGCAACCGGCCACCGCAACCGCCACCGATAATCTGCGCGCAAGTTTGAGCCACGCCGATGGCGTACTTGCACTGCGCACGATTGCTACGTTTCCGTTTCACATTCTGCGCTTGAAGCTGGCTGGCGGCAGCTACGTCATGCCGCCAGGCGGCGCCGTGCCCCTGGGGGCCTTTGGGCACGCCAGCGCAGCGTTGGAACTCGCCCAGCAGGTGAAGTCCGGCTTGATGCCGGCACCAGCCCACATTGTGCTGGCCGTGGGCAGCACCTGCACTACCGCAGGCCTGATGGCGGGCTTGTGCCTGGCCAGTCACATTGGCCTGTGGCCCGGTGATTTGCCGGTGATTCACAGTGTGCGCGTGACACCCTGGCCGGTCACGGCGCGGTTTCGCGTGGTGGGTCTGGCGCGCCGAACGCTGCTGGCCATTGCGCAACGGGGTGGGCCGACGCTGGACCCGGCCGGTCTGCCGCGCCTTGCCATGCACGGGCGCTATCTGGGAAAGGGCTATGGCAAGCCAACGCGCGGCGGCCTGGAAATCGCGCAAGTGTTTGCCGACAAAGGCGGGCCCCCGCTGGACACAACCTATGCAGGCAAGTCTGGCGCTGCGCTGGCCGACCTTGCCCGCACACTGGCCGGCCCGTTGCTGTTCTGGTCGACCAAAAGTTCGGTGCCACTGCCACCGGATGACCCGCAGAAACTGCAGCTGGCACCCGCGCACGTGCGGCGCTGGCTGGGGATTTAGTTCGAACACCTGCCCGCGTTTTTCGTTATATTCTCTGCCAGCAAAGCAGGTGCGGACAGGAGAACAGCATGAAACGCAAGGCCCTGATTCTGGGTGCAGCTCTGGTTGCCGCCATCGGCATTCAGACGATGCTGCCCCGCACAGCCTACGGTTGAGGATCCTGACGCACAGGAGACACGGCCGGTTCGGCCAGTACGTGAGGCCAGCAACAACGTGACGAGGTCGTCACCATCAGCTGGCAAGATCCGACAGAAGAGACTTTCAAACAGGCCCGCGAGAAGTCACAGGTCGTGGTGCTTTATTTTGGCAACCGCTTGCGCACCAGCGAGTGGCTGGGCGAAACTGACCTTGGCGAGCTGGCCAAGGCCGAAGCCGTGATCGGCGTTCGCGTGACGCAGCCCGAAGAATCCACTGTCTTCACACAGACCCGCGTGCCCCAAAGCCGCCTTGCCGCGGCCGATTTGTGGTCGGCCTACGGTGTAAAGGAAGCCGACCTGTTTGTCGTGACCGACAAGTTCGGCAACGAGTACCGGCGCACCACAGCCAAGGAACTGGCCGAGGTCGTAAAGACCACCGGCAAGCACTTCCGGGAAGTGCGGCTGGCCGTCAAGGATTTGACCGAAACCGCCGCCAAGGCGCGCGACGACGGCAACGTGGCCGAAGCGATTGCAACACTGCACAAGGTGTTCAAGAAAGACCTTGTCGGCTACGCCGAGGCCGAAGCAGCGAGCAAGCTGTACGCGGAGATCCTGGCCGCAGGCCGCAAGCAACTGGCCGAAGCCGGAACCGACAGGTCCAAGCTGGCCGATTTGAACAAAGTGTTTGCAGGCACCGACGTGGAAGCTGAAATCGCCCAGGCGGTCAAGAAAGCCGGCGCGCAGGGTTAGTGAAACCAGATAGAACTCAACGCGGGGACGGGGTTGCCCTGTCCCCGTTTTGCGTCGCCGTGTTGTATCGCCGTGTTGTACGGAGAACGAATGTCCAGGCTGATTTGTGGGCTACTGTTGCTGTCCGCTGTGACCTGCGCAGTGGCAAGTTGCACCGGGCACAGCGAATCCAACAACGAACCCGTGGCACCAGTCGCAAAGCCCCCAAGCTGGGACGACCAAAGTGACAACCTGTGGCCCTATCGCTCGCAGTTCAAGGCCCACATGCGCCACTTGTGGCTGGATGCCAACCGGCTTGTCAGCGCCGGTCGCGGCGACGCGCGCCCGACCTTCAATGAGATCTATGCCTCGGCGGCCGATATCTCGCGGCGTGCCGGGCTGATGCACGGCTTCTGGAAGGGAATTGCTGACCACGCCCAGATGCTGCAAATGGCCATGGAAGACGACGACCGCCCCGGTGCCACGGAAGAAATGCGCGAACTGGGCCTGAGCTGCGACGGCTGCCACATGGCCACCTGGTCGCCAGCATATCTGCACGTCACTCTGCACACGATTGATGCCTGGAAAGCCAACCAGATCAAGCTGGGCATGGAAATGGAAACCGACAAAGAACCGCCGCCCGAGATTCCCAACCGGGTCGTGATGCAATCCATGTGGAAGCAGTTCCAGGCCGCGGAAACTGCACTCAAGGCCTGGAACAAACCTGAAGCGTTGCGCCAGGTGGAACAGATTTCCGGCATGGCCAAAACCCGTGCCGAGTTGTGGCGCACAGTACAGCAAAATGCCGACGCGCTGGTCGAACTGGCACGGGCCGAACGCAAGCAGGGGCTATCAGAGGCCTACACCAACATGACGGCCGCCTGCCGCACCTGTCACTCCGCCTTTGCAGGGCCGGAGCGCCCGGTGCACAACCCGATGCCCTGGGACGGCCCTACCAAGTAGCCCCACCGGGCCGTGGCTGCTAGCCTGCCGCCATGGCCGAACCCGTCGTAACGCCCGCAGAAAAGCCAATCCCGCCCGCGCTGCGCGTTGTGCGCACGGGATTTGCCGGGCTGCTGGTGTTTTCACTGGTGTTCTGCATTGTGATGGCAGCCTGGGGCGACCTGCGCGACGCCATGTTTGTGCGGGTGCTGGACCATCGGTTCGCCAAGAGCTTCGTGATCGCAGCGCCCGAAGGCGCCAAGGTGTGGCTTGGCGACCAGTACCTGGGCGTATCTGAGAAACCACCCATGCACGAAACAGAACCCGACCTCGTCATAGACGGTTTGAGTGTAAGCATTGCGCGCGTCTACGCCGAAGAAGTTCACTTCATGAAAAACGCGCGCCTGTTTGCAGCCGGCGAAAGCGTAACCGGGCTGCTGCAACACCTGGCGCCGGGACGCAGACTGGTCTTTGCGCAATCGGAGCGCCTGACCGGCCCGGGCCAGGTGGTGCCCGTGCTGCTGCGTGAAGGGGAACTTGTTGACGCAGCCTGCCTGTGCACACTCGAGATCCCGCAGCGCCAGGGTAACCCCCAGTTGTTTGCCTATCTGCTGCGCGTGCAACAGGAGCAACGTCACTGGATCAGTGCCTGCACGTTCACCATTGGCAGCATGCGGCTGTGGGCGCCGCCGGGCGAGTTCTGGACCCAGCGCCAGGAAGTGGAGGGCTTTCCGGCGGATTACCCGCGCGGCCAGTGTCGCACGGCCTGGCGCATGTTCCCGACGCTTGCCACCACGGCCGAGCAAACCAGCCTGCTGCAGGCACAGGCCGTTTCCGACCCCAAGTGGGTCACGCTGGCCGAAAACAAGAAGTAGCCTTCACGCTGTGGTTTCCACCAACTCGGCATCGCGATGACGTCCTGCCTTGCGCAGCAGCGTGACAAGCTGCGCCCGCGTTTGGCGCGCTGCACTGCTGCCCGGGGCAGACAGGGCCAGGGATTCCCGCCAGTCGACTTCCGCCTGATGGGTGTTGCCGCGCCCCGCCCAGATCAATCCCAGAATGTCCAGCCCGCTCGCAACCGCGGCGCTCTTGCCAAGTTCGCGGCCGTCCGAAACAGCCGCCAGTGCCGTTGTCTCGGCTTCCAGTTCCAGGCCGAGTTCCAGGCAGGCGCGTGCCAGGCCGGCCTTTGCCTCCGCCTGTTGCGGGCGGTTGCCGATATCCAGATTGACGCGAATCGCTTCACGAAAGTACGAGACCGCGCGCTGGCGCGCCCCGCGCACGTCGCCGTCGTGGCGGCGCAAGAACGCGCTGCCCAGGGTGGAAAGCATCACAGCCATGTTCATCAGGTCGCCTGCGCCGCGCAGCAGGTCCAGCGACTGCAGCAACAGCGATTCGGCCTTGCGGTAATCGCCAAGATCCAGCCAGCCCTGGGCGATCTGGCCCAGGCTGATGCCCACGGCGCGGGAGTTGTTCAGGCGTCTGGCCAGTTCCAGCACCGGCGCGTACAGGGCTTCGACTTCGGCACCGTTTTTGCCGGCCTGGCGCACCGTGCACAGGTTGCCCAGGGCGCGCAACTGAAGCGATTCGTCGCTGCACTGTTGCGCGGCCTGCAGAGCCGCAGTCAGGTCGTGTTCGGCGCGGTCGGTCTGGTTCAAATCCCGGTACAGCGTGCCGCGCTCAATCAATGCAAACGCCAGCCGGCGACGGTCATCTGCGGCCCGGGTAACGGCTTCGTCCAGGCGCAAAATTGCGGCCTGGCGGCGGCCGGCAAACCACAGGATTACGCCGCCCTCAATCATGGCATCGATGCGCTGGCCTGCGCTGGCAGCGGGGTGTGTGGCAAGGCGGTCGAAAAGCGCCGCGGCCAGTTGGTTTTCATAGCGGGCAACCGCGGCCTGGGCCGCTGATTGCAGGTAGGCCAGTTCTTTCCTGGGCAGCGCGTCACCCAGCCAGGTAACCCCCACCTGCGCCAGTTGGGCATGGTCCGCCAGGGCCGTGGCGTACTGGTTCAAATCGGGCGCGGGCAGCAGGCCTTCAAGAATCTCCAGCGTGTGCTTGTGCAGCCGGGCGCGCTCGCTGGGCAATTGCAGGTGGTAGGCTGCGTCGCGCACCGCCGCATGGCGGAACAGGTAGTCGGCCTCTTCCATCGCGGCAAGATAGCGGCGCATCTCGCGTCGGGCCAGCCGTGTCAAGCAATCGTGGCCATGCAAGGCACCGTGCTGACTGTGCCTGTATCGACTGGCCTGCTAGATACGCACGCCCAGCCAGCTTTTGAAGTTCCTCTTTTGGGCTGCTGTGGGCTTCTTGACCTGGCGCAGTTGCAACGCCGAGGCCGGCTCCGGTTGCGGCGTGATCTCTGCCTGCACCAGCCGCTGGCGCCGAAACACCGCAAGGCTGGCGGGCTTGCCGGTTGGCAATTCGGCCAAGCGGTCATCCAGCGCCTTGCCCTCTGTGCGGTTGCTGTTGACAGCAATGATTTCGTCCCGCGCCTGCAACCCGGCCTTGCGGCCCGGGCCGTCGGCAAAGACAGCCGAGACTCGGTTTCCACTCAGCGTCAAGCCAAGCCAGGGCTTGGGCTTGTCGTTCTCGCGGTGAAACTCCAGCCCGTACACATCCAGGAATTCGTCGTACTTCAGCTCGCGCGTACCCTGCACGTGATCGCGCCAGAAGCGGGTCAGTTTTTGCCCGGCCACTTCTTCGCACAGGGCTTCAAAGCCGCGCTCCGCAAACCCGGGCTTGGGCCAGCCAAATCGCTGAAAGGCCAGCTTCATGACGTGGT
This sequence comes from Planctomycetota bacterium, assembly GCA_016722065.1. Taxonomy (GTDB): domain Bacteria; phylum Planctomycetota; class UBA8742; order UBA2392; family UBA2392; genus H3-PLA7. The sequence goes on along the minus strand of JADKGX010000001.1, from coordinate 2,656,700 downwards.
CCAGATTACGGGCGCCGCCGGTCAAGGCGCGGATCTTTGCGTCCAGCAGCAGCCCCACCTGCGCACCTCGCGAGTAGTAGCTTACGCCGGTGTTGACGTAGTCTTCGTCGGCCAGATACAGCTTGGTCCAGGCCAGCCAGCTTGCGTCCTCCAGCGACATTACCTTGCGGCCGGGGCGGCGGTCTTCGCGCTCGATGTTTTCGGCGAAACTTCGCAGCACGCGTTCAGGCTTGGTTACGCCGGCGCGGGCGCACCAGATGCGTTCGTAGTATTGCGTCAGACCTTCCATGACCCACAGCGCGCGCGTGTATTGTTCACGCGAGTAATTGAACGGCCCCAGCACGGCCGGCCGCGTGCGCTTGACGTTCCAGGCGTGAAAGAACTCGTGGCTGACCAGCCGGATAAAGGCCTGGTAGTCTTCTTCTTCCTTGAACTTCCAGGAGTTCCAGCCGCACACGCAACTGTTCAAGTGCTCCAGCCCGCCGCCGCTGTCAGGCGTAATGTGGTGGATGAAAAGGTAACGGTCATAGGGCAGGCCGCCAAACAGCTTGGCCTGGGCTCCTACCACCTTTGCGGTGTCGGCCACGATGCGGGCGGCGTCAAAGTTGCCATAGCCATAAAACGCCACGTCGTGGCGTACGCCACGCACTTTGAAGCTGCGCACTTTGTGCGTGCCGATTTCAAAGGGCGTGTCGCCCAGAATGTCGTAGTGCGCCGCGCGCCAGGTGTTCTTGCCGGCCGATGGCAGGCTGGTGGCAACCTGCCAGTTGCGCCAGGGCTGGATCGTGATGTCGTAAACACAGGCTGCGGGCAGACCCTCCGTGGAACCCTCCAGAAACGGCAGCAGGTTCGTGCCCAGAAAGAACCCGTGGGTTTCGTCCAGGTGCGGGGTGCGCACGGAAAGCTCGTCGGCATACACGCGAAAACTGGCGCGGAACTCGCCGCCCTTGGCTCCTGCAACGGCGTAGCGCTGTTTGTCCAGCAACTCGTGTTGTCCGCCTTTGACCGCAAAGCCGCTGACGTTCTTGCCGAACTCGCGCAGCTTGTAACTGCCGGGCGTCCAGACCGGAAACGCCAGAACCGGCGAGGAACCAACACCGTGTGCGTGCACGTCGACGTGAAAGGTGTGGCTGGTCGGGTCAGGCATCGACACGGTGTAGTGGATGCTTGGCGTCTGCGGCTTGGTGCGCGCTGCTTTCATTACTTGCTCCACACGTTGTGCACGCGAATCTTAGCGGTACACGCACTGGGCAAAAGGGCGCTGCTGCGCCTGAACACCAGCACAAGGATCGAAGTGCCAGCGCAACGACGCAGATTTGCCAGCTTGCTGGGTTCTGGGCCACGAGAAGAAAGTCACGGCTAGCGGATGGCGACAAGTGCTGATTCGGCTCCGCATGCCTGTTGTAACTTGTTTTACTGCAATGACTTGCACAGTTACTGCCAACTTCCAACAGTCCAACCACAAAAAACGCCAAAGAAGCACAGTCTGATCGCGGGGCCAATTTTTCCAAAATCGTAAACGGCCAAATCGCCATAAGTTACGACAAGCAACGGATTTGTTACGAGTCCGCGGGGATGGCCGCGTCGATCCTACTGTTACAATCCATGCGTCGGGGGCAACTGAAGAGGTTCGATTGAGATGTCCTATCGCGTTGAAAAGCTTCCGCTGACCACAGCGCGCTCCTTGCCCGGGCGCAGTGGCACCATGGCGCGCATTCCATTGCGCCGCACCAAGCTTCCGAAAAGCGCCTTTGCCAACTTTCAGATCCTGGCCCGCCGCATGGCGCGCAACGACATTCCGCACGATGCCGACCTGGAAAGCGCGTACCTTGCCTGGCTGCGGCAGGCCGGTGCAGGCAAACGCCAGCTTGATGCGCTGCGCTCGTTGACCCGCGACGAAGCGCTGGCGATTGTTGTGCCGCTGGTCAAGGGCGTTGCCGCACCGCGCATGGATGAAGTGCTGCGCATTGTGGCCGGCCTGGAACTGGCCGACCAGTTGCGTTCGCGGCGGATGGGTAAGGTCGTAACGCTGCTGTGGCCCGCGCTGGAAGTTGGCGAACAAGGCGACAACGGCCAATGCGTGATCATGCAGCGCAGCGGCGAGTTTGAAGACGTCGGCTTTCGTGGTGGCGACACGGAAAAATACCTCAAGCTGCTTCGGTCCAGCCTGCCCGGCACAGGATTCAGCGCCCTGTTGCTGGACCAGATTGCCCGCGCCGCAGACACCGACCCGGACCTGTTCAAGGCCCGCCTGCTGGTGAAGTACTTTGAAGACGATTGCCTGGCAGTGCTGCCACCCAGTGAAGGCGCCAACTTTGAGTACAACCTGCGCCGCTTGTTCCTGAAGCTGCCGCTTTTGGGCCGCATTACCCAGGGTCCGCTGGCCGCCACTGTGCCGCCGGGAGAGCCCGTGCCCTTTCCGGGCATCAGCGCAACCATCATTGAAGGTAAGGTCGAAAGCTGGCTGCAGAAGTTCGGTCTCACGCTGGAGGAAGTGCTGGCCGGTGAAGCCAAAGCGGAAGAAGTAGCCCGCCGCCAGGTGCCCGAAGACGTCGGTGCCGCCATTGGCGCCGCCAAAGAAAAGGCGCTGTCGGAAATCCTGCGCTTTGAACTGGGTGTGGACGACCTGGGCTGGAAGCCAGCCACCGAAGTACGCAACGCGCTGAACAACTTTGACATGGGCTGCGACCGACTGAAGGCCCGCGCCATGGCCGAAGCCGCCCGTGAAATCGACACCAATCGAAAGCAGTTGGGCAAGCTGTTTCAGTACCTGCTGCCCGACGGGCGCCCGCAGCAGGAGTCTGTAAGCCTGTTCCACTATCTTGATTTCTATGGCCCGGATTTTCTTTCCGGCCTGCGCAACGTGTTGCAGGTAGATGACCTGCGACACCAAGCCGTTTATCTGGCCCCGGCAACCGGGACCTGACCTTTTCCAGATCGCGGTACGTGCGGCCTTGCGTTGCACGTGCTAAGGGCCTGGGGTGCTTGGCGGCACCCCGGGCCTGCCTCATTTGGCAACTGATCGCGCCCAACAACAGGATGGGATGGACGCGGGCCGCAAACTACACTGTGGGCATGCAGCAAAGCACGCAAACCGACCTGCAGACGATTCGACTGGCACTGGAGGCCAACAGCCGGCTGACCTCTTTGTCGGGTGCGGCGCTGGTGATTTCCGGAGTGCTGGCGTTCTTTGCCGCCGGGCTGACATCAATGGCCGGGCTGGCTGAAGAAGCTTCGCGCGCGGAAATCACGCGCGAACAATTGCTGCCCATGGTTGGCCTGTGGTCGTTGACTCTGGCTGTGTGTGCGGGCTTGAACCTTCTGGGCATGTTGCGCCGTGCGCGTCAGGATGGGCAGCCGCTGGCCGCGCGGCTTGGCCGCCGCCTGCTGTTTGCCATGCTTCCGGCCATGGCCGTTGGCGGCGCGTTGACGCTGGGCTTTGCCATTCAGGGCCGGCTGGACTGGATTTTTCCGATCTGGATGCTGTGTTACGGCGCGGCGCTGGTGGCTGCGGGCGCGCACAGCATTTCCAGCGTGCGCATGCTGGGCTTGTTCATGCTGCTTGGCGGCGCTGTTTCAATGGTGCCGGGTACAGGCACTGACTTTATCTTCTTCACCAGCACCTTTGGCGCCGGGCACTTTCTGCTGGGCGTGTGGGTAGGAGTGCGTTATGGCTGGTAGAGCCCGTTTGCCAGTGGAACCTGTCATCAGCCCCGCGCTGGCGCTGGATCCGTTGATTCATGAACGCCTGCGCCTGGCCATTCTGGCGGCATTGGGCAGCCACGGGCGCCTGACTTTCAATGAACTCAAGGCACTCACCGGTACAACCGACGGCAATCTTTCCACGCACACGCAAAAGCTGGAAACTGCCGGCTATGTGCAGGCGCTCAAGGGCATGATTGGCGGGCGCAGCAACACGACCTATGCCATCACTATCCCGGGCAAGGATGCACTGGCCCGCTACCTGGACGCGCTGGAACGCCTGATGGGCCAAATGCGCGGTAACTGATGTGCGCAAAGCAAGGAGGCTGTCATGCCGATCGAGTACGTGGTGATCGAGCGCATCGTGAACGTTCACGAACGACACGAACAAGACCGCAGCAACCCCGGCTTCAGCGGCGTTGACGTGGAAGCCATGACGCTGCGCAACTACGGTGAAAAGAACTGGGTGCTGACCACCGTGCTGACAGAACCGGTCAGCCACGACCAGTTCCGCCGGGTGTTTTACTTTCAACGCAGCACCTGACCTGTGCGCGTAATCTGCGCACCGGACAAGTTCAAGCAGGCCTGCAGCGCGCAGGTGGCGGCGGCTGCGTTGGCGCGCGGCGTGCTGGATGCCGCCCCCACCGCAAGCGTTGTGGAACTGCCCCTGGCCGACGGCGGTGAAGGCACACTGGACGTGCTGCGGTCGGCGTTTCCAGACCGGCGCAAGGTTCGCGTTTCTGGCCCGCTGGGCAACGCCGTCGACGCGCAGATCGGCTTTTCGGCTGATGGCAGGCGCGCGCTTGTGGAAAGCGCCCAGGCCTGCGGACTGTGGCGTCTGCAAGAACACGAACGCGACCCGCTGAAAACCACCACCACCGGCGTCGGCGAAATGATTCGCGCGGCCCTGGATGCCGGGGCAACCGAGGTCGCGGTCGGGCTGGGCGGTTCCGCCACCAGCGATGGCGGCGCTGGCATGGCCAAGGCCCTGGGCGCGCGCTTTCTGGACGGCACAGGCGCAGAAATTCATCCCACCGGTGGCGAGTTGATGAAGCTGCGCAGCCTGGACCTTTCGCGGCTGGATGCGCGGCTGAAGTCCGTCAAGCTGACGGCCCTGTGCGACGTGATGACACCCATGCTTGGCGAACACGGCGCCAGCCGCAAATTCGTGGTGCAAAAGGGCGGCACCACGCGCGCCCTGCACAAGCTGGAAGAATCCCTGGCGCTGCTGCAACTGGCTGCTCAGGGCGCAGGCATTGCTGCCAAGGGCATTGAGCCCGGCACCGGCAGCGCCGGCGGCCTTGGCTTTGGCGTTTGGGCATTGCTGGGTGGCACACTGCGCAGTGGCGCTTCGGCCGTGCTGGAACTGCATGGTTTTGCGCGCTTGCTGCAGGGCGCGTCGCTGGTCTTGACCGGCGAAGGCAGCTTTGATGCCCAGACCAACGAAGGCAAGTTGATCGCATCGCTGGCGCCATTGTGCCGCGCCGCCAACGTGCCGCTGGTGGTGCTGGCAGGCATTGTCGAACCGGGCGTCGAGATTGCGGGCGTGACGGCAGCCTTTGGCATTGCGCGCTTTGGCGCGCGCAAGCAGGACAACCTGGACGAAACCGAAGCCAGCCTGCAACGTCACGCGGCCTTTGTGACCAGGCTTCTGGCCGCCAAGGGCTAGACCTGGCGCAGCCCGCCAGGCCGGTACGAATTTTCAGCACTTTCAGCGGCGCCTGCCGATAATGCCCCGATGCACGGAGTTCTGATTGGCGCGATTTTGGGCATGGGCGCAGTCTGCTTTGCGGGCGCCTGGCGCAGTTGGCGCAACTGGACCGGCGCCAGCCAAAAGGCCAGACCACCGCGCTGGCTGACCCTGTTTGTGATTGGCGCACAGGTCGGGCTGGGCCTCACAGCCATTGTATGCGGTCTGTTCTTCCTGTTTGCCGACCCCGCATAGCCGTTGCCACTTGGCAGGTGGCCAAGGCGGCATAACATCCGGCCCAAAGACGTTAAGGCGATGACATGAGCGAAAGCACCGGCACACCCTACGAGCCCGAAACCACTCCACGCGAAACCATGGAGCAAGACGTGCTGCTGGTGGGCGCTGGCGCGGCCAACCTGTCGCTTGCAATTCGATTGATGCAACTGGTCAAGAAGCACAACGAAACCGCCGCCACGCCCATGGCGCCGCAGATTTCGATCATTGAAAAAGGCCCGGAAGTAGGCCACCACCAGCTTTCTGGCGCGGTGATGGACCCGCGCGGCATCAACGAGCTTCTGCCCAACTGGAAAGAACTTGGCTTTCCGGTGGAGGCTCCTGTGGCCTACGACGCCATGGTCAAGTTCAAGAAGAACGGAACCATCAGCAAGCTGCCCTTTGTACCGCCCAGCATGCACAACGCCGGCAAGTATGTCGTCAGCCTGAACAAGGTCGTCAAGTGGCTTGCCCAGCAGGCCGAGGCCGCCGGGGTGAACATCTTTGCCGGTTTTCCCGGCAGCGATGTGCTGTACGACGGCAACCGCGTGCGCGGCGTTCGCGTGCGCGACATGGGCGTCAACAAATGGCGCGAGGTCAAGGACGGCGAGTTCATGGCCGGGTCCGACCTGGTTGCCAGGGTTACCGTGCTGGGCGAAGGCACCCGTGGCAGCCTGGCCAAGCACCTGATTCCGAAACTCAACCTGGATGAAGGCCGCAACGCGCAGGTGTACCAGATTGGCATCAAGGAAGTCTGGAAACTCAGCGAGGCCGGCCGCGCCAAACTCAAGCCCGGCGATGTTTACCACACCATGAAATGGCCCATGCCCAAGGGCGTGTTTGGTGGCGGCTGGGTCTACGGCATGGCCGACGGCATGGCCAGCATTGGCTGGGTGATCGGCCTGGACTACGCCGACCCGACGCTGGACCCACACGCGCTGTTCCAGAAGTGGAAGACCCACAAGTGGCTGGCCGGCATTTTAGAAGGCGGCGAGCTGCTGCACTATGGCGCCAAGACCATTCCTGATGGCGGTTATTTCAGCATGCCCAAGCTGACCGCCGATGGCGTGATGCTGGTTGGCGACACGGCGGGGTTCTTGAACTCGATGCGACTCAAGGGCATCCACCTGGCCATCAAGTCAGGCATGATGGCTGCCGAGGTCATCTTTGAGTGCCTGCGCGATGGCGATTTCAGCGCCCAGCGCCTGCACAAATACCAGAACCTGTTCGAAACCAGTTGGGCCAAGCAGGAGCTTTGGGGCGTGCGGAACTTCCGCCAGGGTTTCCAGCGCGGCGAAACGTTCGGCATGATCAACACCGCGCTGGGGCTGATCACCGGCGGCCGCGGCCTGAGTTCGCGCTTGAGTGTGCACGCTGATTACAAAGACTATGCACGCCTGCCCGGCCAGGGCGGCACGACGCCGCCTGTGGCCAAGAACACCTTTGACGACAAACTCACGTTCGACAAGCTCAAGGACGTCTACTTCTCCGGCAGCACGCACAACGAAGACCAGCCCTGCCACCTGCAGGTGTTGCAACCGGACATCTGTGTAACCAATTGCGCCCAGGAGTTTGGCAACCCCTGCCAGCACTTCTGCCCCGCCAACGTCTACGAGATGGTGCCCAAAGACGAAGGCAAAGGCGGCAGCCCGCAGTTGAACCGGCAGGGCGAAGGCCATGCCACCAGCGCCGGCATGGTGCTGAAGATCAACGCCAGCAACTGCGTGCACTGCAAGACCTGCGATATCAAGGACCCCTACCAGATCATCAACTGGGTAGTGCCCGAAGGCGGCGGCGGCCCGATCTACACCAACATGTAGCAACTCGCCCCGGCAGTTGTGGCGCAAATGAACAAGGGCGCGAGTCTCGCGCCCTTGTTTCTGACGTGTGTAGTTTGCTTCTTTGGTTTGCTGCCTTAGCGCCCGCCGCGACCGCCGCCGAATCCGCCGCCGCCGCCCATGCCGGGAATCATGCCGCCAAGACCGCCCATGCCGCCAGGAATCATGCCACCCATGGCGCCGCCGTTGTCCTGGTACTTCTTATACTGTTCCTCGGTCATCACCTTCTTCAATTCTGCTTCCTGGTCCTTGTTGATCTGCGACATCTGGGTTGCGATTTCTTCCTGGCTGGCGCCACTCTCACGGGCGCCCTGAATCGATTCCATCATCTTGTCGCGGCTGGCTTGTTCAATCGTCTTGACTTGCTCAATCTGGCGTTCGTCCAGACCCACGCCCTCAAAGCGGCGCTTGTCGGCCTCGGCGCGCATGACTTGCATGGCCTTGGCGCGCAGTTCCGGGTCGCCCATGATCTTCTGAATGCTTCCACGCACGTCGTTCTTGTCGAACGGAATGCCGTTTTCCTCGGCAATCTTGGCCATCTGCGCGGTTTGTTCTTCCTGCTGCTTCTTGCGTTCGGCGTCGCGCTTGGCTTTTTCTTCAGCCTGGATTTCGGTCACGGCCTTACCCACCGCTTCCTTGAAAGCTGGGTCCGTCGCGGCGGGGGTTTCACCAGTCTTGACGGGGGCTGCGGCGGGGCGGGCTTCGAGGTCCTTGATCTTCTTGTTGGCAGCATCCAGGTCCGCGACAGCGCGGTCCAGGCGTGCATTCATTTCCTTCAGTTCGGCTTCTGAGGCGCCACCGGTCGACGTTTTGCCTTCAGTATCCTTGCCCGGCGCGGCGTGCAACTGCGCCACCTGCTGCTTGAGGGCCGAAACATCACGCTCAAGCCCCGAGTTATCCTGGCAGCCATAAAGGCCGATCAAGGGCAGGCTGAGTGTCGCGACCATCGCAATGCGCTGGCAGAGTTTCTTGGTGGTTGTCATTTGCATCTCCTGGGCTGGTTTGGCCGGTTATGACTCTAGTGGCCCGGGGCCCGGCAATCCTCACGATAAAAAAGCGCGATCCGGGCGTTTGGCCCGGATCGCCCTGCGATATCGACGATGCAAAACCCGCCGGGCGGGCTTCAAGCCGCGTTTCGAAGCAGTTCGGCGCGGTGGCGCAGGTTCTGGTTCTGGCCCTGGCAGACCAGCACCCGCACGTAGTTTCCTTCACGCCACAGCAGTACCTGGCGGCCGGCAATGTCCATTTCTGCGGCGTTGAGAAACTCGGGCAGCAGGTCTGCGGTGCGCGCACAACGGAACACAATCAGGGCAAAGCGCTCGCCACTGGGGTCGTCATACAGGGCGTACATGACCTTGCGGCCGTACATTTCGGGGCACTCAAAATGGGAAACACGGCATTGGGTGCCGTCAAAGTTGCGCGGCAGGTCGGGCGCATCGGCAAACCATTCACTGTACTGCTGCTGCGCCGCGCGATAACGACAAGTGGAAGCCTTGGGCGCCTCAAAGCGCACGTGGGCTACCATCGGGGCCAGCCGCTGCTGCAACTGCGCACCTTCTGAAGCCATGTTGTCCACGGCCGCCAACTCGCCCCCATCGCCGGTTTCGGCCTGCGCGGGCCGCGCATACACAATGATCAGGCTGGCGGCCAGCATCACGGAAGCCGCCGCAAGCGCGCCTACAGAAATCCAGGGAAAGCGAACCATCACGCCCAGCTCCGCGTCTTCACACTTGTCCAGCGCGGCTTTGATTCTGTCTTGCAGGTCCGGTGGGCAGTATGCGGCCTCGGCATCCAGGCTTTGACGGACGGCGCGGTCAAAACTGGCCTGCGAACCCAAAAAGGCGGCGGTATCGGGGCAGGTGCGTTGCAGGGCTTCCATGCGCTCTTGCTCTGGGCCGGAAAGCTCCCCGTCTACAAAGGCTGACCAGCGCTCCCACGCGAACTGTCGCGCGGCCTCGTGATCGTGATTGGCAGAATCCATCTCTGGCACTCCGTGATTGCCCACTTTGTTTATCGGCTGCGCACGCCCGTGCGCGTTGTGCTTTCCTGGCCCGCCGGCTTTTCCGCCGAACCGCCCAGCGCCTTAGGGCCCAGTTCTTCGTTGCCCAGACCGGCCACTTTGTCGCGCAGCATGCTTTTAGCCCGCGACAGCCTCGACATCACGGTGCCAATCGGAATGCCAAGTGTGCGCGCGATGTCTTTGTACGCCATGTCGCCGATCACGTTCATGATCAGAATCTGTCGGTAGTCTTCGCCCATTTGTTCCAGGCCGGCCTTCAGACGGTCGTCCAGCGATTGCAGAAAAACCTGGTCTTTCATCAACCCGGCCATGATCCGGGCACCGGCAAAATCCGACGCGCGAATCTGGCTTTCGTCGCGCCCGACATCGCCCACTGCTTCCAGGCTGGCGCGGTCCGGTGCGACCTGCCTGCGGCGATACAGGTTGATGAAGCGGTTCATCATCACGCGAAACAGCCAGGCCTTGAGGTTGGTACCGGGGCGGTAGAGGTGAAACTTTTCAAACGCACGAATCATCGTGTCCTGCACCAGGTCTTCCGCGTCACCGGCATTGCGCGTCAGCTTCAAGGCGCCACTAAACAGCACGGCCAGGTGCGGAAGAGCCTCCCGCTCGAATCTCTGGCGCTGCTCGTTGATGCCCTTGGCCAACACCACTCCTCGAAACAGATGTGCTGGTGCCGCTATTCCTGTATTGGAACATTTCTGCAACAAAGCTGCAGCCGTGGCGGCGGCTGGCCAATCAAGTGGCCGCAGGCTTGACGATATCGCTGCCCTCGCCGCGCATTTCGGCGTGGCCCTTGCCTTCCATCAGGGCGTTCCAGAAGGCTTCGGTGAACACTTCCAGGCGTTCACGGCACAGGCGCGCGCGGGCCAGCAGGTCGCGCAGGGCAAACACGCGCGCCGGGTTGACGGCCAGCTTGGCCAGCATGCGCGTGGTGCTGATCTTGGCTTCCTGGCGAACGTGGCGCTCCATGTCAGGCACCTTTTCGTCGCTGATGTCAAAGATGCTGCGCACCACGACAAAGGGAATCTTTGCTTCCTCGGCAATGTTGCTGATGGCAATGGCGCTTTGGTCCACGACGTCGGCCTGGGTTTTTACGTACAGGGCCATTTTCTCGCTGGGCTCACGCACTGGGTCATAGACCGTAACAATGCTGCCCAGAGTACCGTGAATACCCGGCACGCTGCGCAGCACACGGCGCATCATGGCCTGCACCACCGAAGGCAGCATCACCGGCCGATACTGGCTGCCCATGCCGATCGAATCCATGAACTGCACGCCCACCACTACGTCGCCTACGTTCAGCGCACTGGCCAGGGCGCTGCCAAAGCCAATGCTGACTACGGCCAGGGGCTTGTCGACAGTAATCGCTTCACGGAGCGCTGCAGCAGTGGCATCGGGGTTGTGGCCGGTGATCAGGCACTTGGCGCTGGTGTAGTGCCAGATGCCGCCGTGAACCAGCCCGACCTTCTGCTTGTATACGCGCTTGTTCTCCAGCCGGGTAATGAACTGGAGGGCGTCGCTTTCTGTGGCGGCGACGAACAGAATTTTAGGCAACTCGCGCATTCACGCCCGCTGGCCCGAAGCAGTCTCGGGCTGTGTTGAATTGTCGCCACTTACCGCACCCAAGGCAAGGACGTTGTATTTTCGTCACGCACCGGTGCTAGCCCAAAGCTGCCAGCAGCTTAGAATGATGCGGTGATTCCGGCAGTCGCCATGTCGCGGCCTTGGCAACGACACGGAGGAAAGTCCGGGCTCCATAGGGCAGGAGGGTCGCTAACGGCGACCGGCGGCAACGCCAGGGAAAGTGGCACAGAAAACAAACCGCCTGACTTGCGTGTCTGGTTGCAGGGATCGCCTGGAAGTTCCCGCGGCTGGCGCAGACCGAAAGGTTTCAGGCAAGGGTGAAATGGTGCGGTAAGAGCGCACCGCGTGACTGGAGACAGCCACGGCAGGCTAAACCCCCTCCGGAGCAAGGCCAAATAGGGGCTGAGCTGCGGCCCGCAGCGTTGAAGCCCGGGTAGGCTGCTTGAGGTGCGTGGCAACACGTTACCCAGAGGAATGACTGCCTGCCCCGGACAGACCGCAAGGCCTGTTCAGGGTAAACAGAACCCGGCTTACGGATTCACAATAACGGGCGGGCCCAGGCCCCGCCCGCCAACGTTAAAGGCAACCTGAGGCAGGCTGCCAGCCGCTTCGCTGTGCGCGCCACCAGCCAGCCGCTTCAGCTTTTGCGATTCTCAAGTCGAATCACCAGCCGCAACCCGGACCAGGTGTCATCCACCGCGCAAACCTTGTTGTCGACCAGTCCCGTAGGTAAGGCCACCTGGCGCACTGTGTCTTCCGTGATGTCGGTGGCAACTTTGCTGGCCTTTTTGGGCCAGCAGATCCAAAGCCCTGCCGCAGGTGTCATGAACTTGCGCAGGCGTGGCAGTTCTTTTTCAAACTGGGCGCGTGAGCGCGTGAAAAAAGCAATCACGTCGCAAGGCCCTTTGCCGGGCGTGTTCATGCAAGTGACGTTTTCCGGCAATTCGCCCAGCGTGTCGTAGAACCCCGCCGGCGCATTCAGCAGAAGCAGTCGATGCCCGGCCTTGATGCCAAACTTCTTGGGCAAAGGCGTGCCCGAGTAACCAGCCATGGTTGCCCCCATGTGGTAAGTGCCCAAGTACATTGAAGCAAGGGCCGCAAGCCCAAGCGAGCCGCAGTTTCAGACCGGAGCGGAAGCGACGGAGTAGTTCTACGGCGCACTAGACCGCGCCTTGCCCACCTCTGCTTCGATCTTCTGCATTTGTGAATTGATTTCGCTTGTCATGTCGTCGAGCTGGGTCCGTATGGCACTTACAGTGGTTTCGATGGCGGTAAGGTTCTTCTTTATAGTTGTTACATCCTTCAGCTTCTTGGCAACCGCACTAACAAGAACACTTAACGCGCTTACATCGACCCCTGCTACTTCAGCCACGGTGTATCGAAGCCTTGCATGCGCAAACTTCAAGCTCAGCTCTAGCAGCGCGCTATGCGTAAAAATGTAGCCAATCCCGTCGGGGGAAACGTCAAAGTGCCACTCTCCGAGCGACTTGGGTAGATGAGCGGCATCTCTCACCACTAGAATTCCGAATCCAGCGCTTCGGTTGCGAACCGCACCAAGAAGATCCTTCGTAAACTTTGGAATGGAATCCACGTCCTTGTTGCGAGCCTCAACCGCCACCAACCCCGCGTTGCCACTGAAGCTGTAGTTCAGGTCGCCCTTTTTGCTTGCCCCAACCTCGACCTCCGTTCCGACTCGCCAGACCGTGTCGCCACGCTTTTCCGCAAATGGCGTCAACAGTTCCAGCGCAGCAGCCTCAAAGTCATCTCCTTTTGCCGACATTTTCTCGCGGTCTGCGGCGGCCTGTCCTACTTGGGCCCGATAGCCCTCTAGTTCCTTTTTCAGTTCGCCGATGCTTTCAACCACCTTTTCCCGCATCAAGTTGAGTTTGGCGTCAATGTCGTCGCGAAATCTTCCAAACGGCGAGTCCGGGTTGCTAAAGGCAAGACGTGTATCCAGCAAGCCCAGCAAACTGCCCGCTTTTGGATCGAACACGCCTTCCAAGTGCCCGGTGAGCTGCTTGGCGTAACTTCCATCGATCTTTGGATTGAAGAGGTCCTTAACCTTCGTCTCAAACTCACTGATGAGTGCTTTCAGCTTCGCCAAATGACTAGTCTTTGGACCACCTTCAAGGTCGAATTGTTCTCCCAGAGTGGAAGTCGTCTCTTGAACCTTGGTGTACTCGCCCGCCAAGTCCTGCTTGATTGTCTCGAGCATCTTATCAAGCGCTTCGAAGCGTTCTTTCAGAGGGCTCTTGCTATCCCGCGGATTGAGCAACTTGCTCAACTCCTCCTTAGTGCTTGCCAGCATACCGTTGAGGCCAGATGTCGTTCCCGCAATCACCTTTCCGATCTCGTCGCCAAACTCCTTGCTTACTTCCGCAAACCGCTTGTCGATGTAATCGGTCTCGCTTTTGGCGCGCGCCTTGGTCAGGACTTCCGCGCCAAGTTCGAGCGCGTCACGGATGCAAGTAGCTTGCTCGTCCGGTGGGAAGCTCTCGATGTAGCTGCAGAGATTCCTGCTTTGGATGGCAAGCCGCTCAATGGTCAGCACTTCGCCAGAGATTCTCACTAGGTTTGAGCCTTCCATCGTTTGAACCTTTCATTCCCTCGCTTGCGCTTCGAGCTCCTGCATACCACCACTACCCCGTCGCTTCCGCTCCGGGCTGACAGGGCTCCTGTTCCCCTGCCTTGGCCGATACTATACCCTATGCCTGCGACAAACCGGGATGCTATGGCACGCAAACGCATGCACAAAGATGACCGCCGCGTCCAGTTGATGGATGCCGCTGCCGCTTTGTTCGCCAAATCCAGCTATGGGCAGGTCACTACCGCAGAGCTGGCCCGGGCCGCTGGCGTTACGGAACCCGTGATCTACCAGCACTTCAAGACCAAGCTGGATCTTTACGTGGCCGTGTTGCGGCGCTCGCGTGAGATGACCTTGGAACACTATGCCCTGCTGGAATCCAAAGTTCCGTCGCCGCTTTTGAAGCTGATCGCCGTTGTTCGCTCCCATGGCAGCATCATGCGCGACAACGAGCCCTACTTCCGGTTGCACCTGCGCGCCCTTGCCACCAGCGAAATGCCGCGCGTCAAACAGGTGCTGCGTGAAAACTATCTTTCCTACAACAAGTACTTTGCCGACCTGATTCGCCGCGCCCAGAAACAGGGCGAGGTTCACAAAGCCGTCGATGCCGATGAAACCGCCTGGTTCATCATGAGCCAGGGCGTGATGATGAACCTGTGCAACCAACTGGGCCTGAACGAACTTCAAGACGCCGGGTATGTCGACCGCATGCTGGAAGACGCGCTGGCGCACATCGCGCTGGTCGAGGCCCCGTTGCAGTTGCTGCGCAAGCTGGCCAGTGCCAAGGCCACCTGACGCCGATTTTTTCAGCAGCATGGTTTTCGCGGGCAAGCAGAGTTATTCAGCCCTCCGGGGCACATGAGGCACAGGGCGCTACAGCAACCGGCGTTGGAAAAGGCCTGCCCACCTGAAGCCATGATCCTGCCGGCAGGGCCCTGCCGATATCCCTATGCCGCGGCCTTGTAGGTCGCTTGGTCCATCCGCCAGCATGGCATTTTCGCCGTTGCACCCACGCCGCAAATCGCCACCGCGGGCCGACGCATGCACCGTCGACGACGCGATTGCGGTGCTTCAGCAGGCCGGGCGGCTTTCCTGTGCTGCCGCCCATTTTGCGCGCGGTTTGAAAGACCTGCGCAATCTTGTGCACCCGGCGCTGGAAAGAAGGCAGCGGACAGGGGTTTCGGGGCGTCATGCGGAACTGGCCCTGGCGGCACTGGAAGTGCTGGCGCAAGAGTTGACGGCATAAGGATTGGTGCCTTTGCCAGGTGCACTGCGCATTGACCTTCCATCATGGCCCAATACACTGCCCCGGTCTCTCAACGCAGCGCAGGAAACCCTATGCCAGTTCCAATTTCGCAGATGTGGGCTGTTGCCAGCTATGTGATCAAGCAGCGAGTGCTGCGTCGCAAGCATTATGCCACCGTGTTGATGCTGGAGCCGCTGCTGCGCTGCAACCTGGCGTGTGCCGGCTGCGGAAAGATTCAGTACCCCGCGCACATCCTGAAGAAAGAAATGTCGGTGGCTGATGCACTGGCCGCCGTGGACGAATGCGGCGCCCCGATCATCAGCATTCCGGGCGGCGAGCCCATGATGTACACCCACATCGGCGAACTGGTGCGCGAACTGGTCAAGCGCAAGAAGTACATCTATCTGTGCACCAACGCCCTGCTGTTGAAGCAGCGCCTGGAAGAAGGCGTGTTTACGCCCAGCAAATTCCTGACTTTCAGCGTGCACATGGACGGCGACCGCGAAGCCCACGACTTTGCGGTGTGTCGCGAAGGCACCTACGACAAGGCCTATGAGGCCATCAAGCTGGCCGTTGGCCTGGGGTATCGGGTCACGACCAACACCACGCTGTTCAACCACGTCAACATTGAGCGCACCCGCAAGTTCTTTGACAACATGATGGAACTTGGCGTCGAAGCGATGACGGTCAGCCCGGGGTACAGTTATCAGAAGGCACCGGACCAGCAGAATTTTCTAAGCCGTGAAAAGACCTACAACCTGTTTCGTGGCCTGCTGGCCAACCCCAAGAAGCACTGGGAGTTCAACCAGAGCCCGCTGTTCATGCAGTTTCTGATGGGCAAGCTGCACCTGGAATGCACGCCCTGGGGCAACCCGTGCTACACACTGTTTGGCTGGCAGCGCCCCTGCTATCTGTTGCAGGAAGGTTACGCCAGCAGCTTCAAGGAACTGGTCGAAACGACCCAGTGGGAAAACTACGGGCGCGCCAGCGGCAACCCCAAGTGCCAGAACTGCATGGTTCACTGCGGCTACGAACCCACGGCAGTTCATGAGACCTTCAACAGCCTCAAGGGCTTCATCAAGACCGTCCAGGCCACTTTCAGCGGCGTGCCAGACAGCAACCGGGGTGGCAACGTTACGCCGCCCAGGGTGGTGGGCCACGCCATCACTGGCGAGGGCCATGCACAGGAAACCGAAGTCGCGCGCGCACTGCGCGAAGCGGCCGATTATCGCGGCGACGTGATCATCACAACCCGCGACGGAAAAACACACGAAGGCTATTTGTTCAATGTGGGTGCTGATCTGGTTGAGTACTTCCCCAGCAAAGAGGCCGGGGTGGCAGCTTTGCGCCGCGACGAAGTGGTCAACGTGCAACGCACCGGGCGTGATTTTGCCGACGGCAAAGCATGGGAAAGCTGGGTCAAGAAGTACAACGACGCAAAAACCGCCCGCGAGGCAGGCGAGAAGGTCGAAGCGATCGGGATATTCTCTGAGCCCCTGTAGGGTGCGCCGCTGGCCAGGCCAGGTAGCTTGCGCAAAAACAACAAGCCCGGGACAATCGTCCC
Organism: Planctomycetota bacterium; assembly: GCA_016722065.1. Taxonomy (GTDB): domain Bacteria; phylum Planctomycetota; class UBA8742; order UBA2392; family UBA2392; genus H3-PLA7. Next base: position 2,640,196 of record JADKGX010000001.1, on the reverse strand, counting down.
GGGCTTTTCCATGATTCGCGGCCTCAGGCCTTGCCGATCGACTTGCGACGGCGCAGCACCAGCGGAGCAATCAATCCAATCAGCGGCAAGGCGCCGGCACCCGCGCCGATAACGCAACCGTTGCTGTCGTTCTTGCTGCCCCCGCCGCCGGGGCCAACAGTATGGCCCGGGCCGGCGCCGGTGGTCATGACCGAGGCTGTGGCCGGGTAGGCGTGGACCCCGCCAATGGTGTTGTAGGCAAACACCCGCCAGTAATACGTTGTGTTGTCTTGCAGCCCGGTCCAGTTATAGCTGGCCGTTGTGGGCCCCAACTGCACGTTCTGAAACGTGGCCGCACCCGCCCCTGCCGCAAGGTCTGACGGGCTTTGGGCGATATCCAGCCAGAAGCCGTCCTGGCCGGTGCCTATTGTCCAGGTGAACTGGATTTCAAAGTCGCCAATCACCGTGGCCACAAGGTTGGTCGGCGCCGTGGGTGGCAGCCCAGCTGGCAGAATCAGGCTTGCGGGTGCGGGGTAGCCGTGATTGCCGCCGGCCGCGTTGAAGGCCCAGATGCGCCAATAATATGTACTGCCGGGCGTGAGCCCTTGCCACGTATAGGTATTCACCCGGCCCGCATTGACGCTTTGGAAGGTGCCGGTTTGGGTGGTCAAGTCACTGGCGTTTTCGGCAATGTCGACAAAGTATCCGTCGGCATAGGCCGACCAGTTCCATGAAAACTGAATGTCTGTGGCATTAACGGCCGAGGCCACAAGCCCAGAAGGCGCAGGTGCGGGCGGGGCTGGTGTAACCGACCGAAACCACACGGCATCGGCCAGCACCACGCTGGCGTTGCAATTGTTGCCCAGCCGCACAAAGCCCGAACTGCCCGTGAAAAACGGAAACGTGCCAAGAATGACCCATGATCCACCATTGATCTGCTGGTTGACCGCAAAGCTGCTGGTGCCGTTGGCATGGGTCACGGAAAACGCGGCGTTGTCGGAACGATTGGTGCCAGCGGGGTAATAGACACTGACTTCGTAATCGCCGCCGGCGGGCAAATTCGGGCGCCATTCGGCAACCGCCGTTGCGCTGCCACCGGAAGTCGTGCCCGCAAAGCGGTAATCGGCGCCGTACTTGCCGGCGGCTGATGTGCCGGTGCTCCAGGTGCCGCTGAGGGCCGCAAAGCCCGGGTCGGTGTTATCGATCACCCGGTCGTTGCTGCTGCTGGAACCCAGACGATTGTTGACTTCAGTGATCAGCGCCCCCCAATCAAAGTAGGCACCGGGGTCGCTGCGGTTCCAGGGCTGAACTTGAAAGTGCCCCACCAGTCCTGCCTGGTTGAAATCCTGTTGCGACTGGCTGGTGGCCTGGCCGGTCGGGTGAACCACGTTGACGCCGTGGGTGTAGCACAGCCATGCCACAAGATCGTACAGCTTGGGAAGAATGCCCTGGGTCCAGGTTCCGGCCTGGCCGGCAAACCCGGCGCACTCAATGCCGATACTGCGGCTGTTGTAGTAGGTGGCGTGCCAGGCGCGGTCGCTGTCAGCCACCAACTGTCGAATCTCGGTGCCGTCTTCCTTGATTACGTAATGCGCGCTGGCGCCGGCGGAGGGGTTTTTCAGCCACGAAACCGCACCCGAGTAAGCACCCTCGGTCGTGTGAATCACGATGCTGTCAATCGTAACCCCGCCCCGCGAATTGTAGTTGGGGCTGGGATCCCAGATCACCGTTGGTTGGGTTGGTTGGGCTTGAGCAACGGTGGCTGCACAAAGAATGACGAACAACGCGATGACTCGAGCCATGCGGCAAATCTCCGGAGTGCTGTGACCCAACGCAAATAACCCATCAGCACGCTGGTCGCAAGGAATTACCGCCAATTGCGGGCACAAGCCCGATCAGGCCAACAGCTTCAGAATCGCCGTTTGCTCCAGTTTGGCCTCTGGCGTGCCGCTTCCGCCGCGGCCGGTGGTGCGTTTGGCCAGATCCAGGGGCGTGCTTCCGTTCTTGTTACGGGCGTTTCGATCGGCACCCGCTGCCAGCAGCGCCGCCACGGCCAGCGAGCAACGCGTGCGCACCGCACGATGCAGCGCACATACGCCGTCTTTAGTGCGGGCTTCGACATTCGCCCCTGATTGGCACAAAACGGAAATCGCGTCGGCCTGTGCTTTGGCACCTCGGCCTTTGCCGCCAGGGTCGCCGTCCGCAGCGTAATGCAGCGCCGTAGCCCCGCGCCGGTTCGTCGCTTCGATGTCCGAACCCGCTTTGAGCAACAACTCGATCATCGCCGCATTGTGCGCCGCTGCGGCCATGTGCAGCGCTGTGTCGCCGGCGTACATGTAGTGGCCAATCGACTCAAAGAAATACTCGCGACTTTTCTGGCGAGTTGCGCCTTGCTTGCAAACTTGTGTTGCCAGGGAAGGGTCAGACTTCAGCATGCGACGCACCACAAGCAGGTCGCCCGCCACTACAGACCGAATCCATTGCTGAAAATCGGCCATGCAACAGTCCTCTCCCAGCGGCATTTGATTTCGCCCTGGGGCACAAACAGGGCTGAAAGCGCGATCGTTCAATCAACACGACAGCCAAGCCGGGGGCCCCACGGTGGCTGGCAAGGTCAAACATCAGGGAATCATGAAGCCTTGCAGGCTCATTCGACCAGGTTGCCGTTTTCGTCAAACTGGCGTTGGCTGACCCTTGCACCCTCGTGCCACTGGGTCTCGCGACGTTTGCGGCCTTGATCGTCGAACTCGATGCTTTGGCCTTCGGCCTGGTCGTCCTGGTATGTGATGTTGCGCTTGATCTGGCCGTTGTCATGAAACATGCGCCACAGACCCTCGCGTTTGCCGTTCTTGTATGACCCCTCCGTTGCGGGGCGGTCCTCTGCGCTGTGAAAAATCCATGGGCCTTCAGGCCTGCCGTCAAGATAATCACCACGGTAGAACATGGCGCCATTTTCGTAGTACTTGGTCCAGGTGCCTTCCTTCTTGTCGTGAACGTATTGGCCAACTTCCTGGACACGACCACTTGGAAAGTAGGCCGCAAAGGAACCGACACGAATCGCGCCCGTAGTCTGCACGAGTTCCGTCCACTGCATGTAGCGTTCACCGCTTTCATAGAAACTGGTCCTGACCCGCAACGAGCCCGGCGCAAGCGCCCCTGGTGGATTCAAAGTATCTGCGGGGCGCGTGGCTGCGCTTTGCGGTGTCTCTTCAGCTGTATCGATTGTGGCCGACGCATCCGTGCTGTCGCGACCGACAACCCCACCAACTTCGGAATCGGCGCCCAGTTTTCCGTCCTGCACGACGGTGGGCACTTGCGCGGCCTCCGGCGGCGTGCCAGCAACCGGAAGTGTGTTTTCCACTGCAATCTGGGGTGCCCTGGGGTTGGCTTCTGCCTGTAAACCACCAGCATCCATTGCCAGCCATAGCACAGCCAGCAGTGCAACCATGGCTGCTGCCAGTGCCGCAATCGCTGGCAAAGACGTCAATGTGAGCCCCGGCGTAGCAGCACCTACGGCCCCCTGGCGCCACCTTGCCAACGCTGCTTCCACGCCTTCAGCCGGCAGCGGAATGGCCATGCTGGTCAGGTAGGCCTCCACGGAGCCCGGGCGCGATTGCAGTGTTTCCCGCAACCGTGCCAGGCCGCGACTGGCGCGTGCCTTGAACGTGTTCAGATTGACGCCTGTGGTTTGGCTTGCCTGGGCCTGGGTCAATCCACCGACATGGCACAGGGCTACAGCCTCGCGTTCTTCGGGGGCAGCTTGGCCAGGGCTTGCAGCAACAGGGCGCGCAGCTCGTCCGTTTCTATGGACGATGCCGCGCCTTGATAGCCTGCGGTGGATTGGACGGTCTTTTGCAGCATCGACTCCCGGGCGCGTTTGCGTGATTCCCCCCGGCGGAAGTTTCTGGCGCAGTTCGCGACAACTGCCGCAAACCAGGGCCAGGTTTCTGCCGGAATCTGTGCCTGGCGGCGCCAGGCCACGACCATGGCCAGTTGCATCACGTCGTCGGCATCGGCGGCGTTCTGCAACAGAGCATAGGCCAAGCCCCAGGCTCGCCTGCTGCACTCCAGATCAATCGATTCGAAATCGCCCACGGGAAACCGCCTTGTGTCCTGATGGGCAGTTTAGCGGTTTCCGAGGGATGACTCCAAGTGTCACTTCTACTTCTTCTTTCTTGCCGGCTTCCTGGAGGCTGGCTTCTTTTTTGCCTTGGCACTTGCCTTAGTACCGGGCTTGCTGGCTTTTGCGCTGGCCAGCCCAGGCTGGCATTCGCACCAATACAGCGTTCCGACTGGACTGGTTCGCTTGCGCAACTTGCAGATGCCCCCGCAATTGATTGCCAAGCACGAGTAAAGGTACTGAACTGGCTCGGTACCCGGAATCGGTTCGACCTGAAGTTCACACAACACGTCTTCGGTCACCCCGGCAGTTTCCGCCTTCAGCACCATGTTTCCCGTCTTTGGGTCGTAGACCTCCAGCCACGCAGATGCCTGAAACACAAGCTTCGTGTAACTCAATTCTTGCCCCTTTTTCTGACTCCGACGCGCAGGCGCCAAAGCCTTGCCCACCTGTAAGTGTCCGCCCCAGCGACGTCGGGTGAATGAAAATGGAACTACTACATCTTGCCTGGTCGGGGCTGATTTTTTCTGCAACCAGCCCCTAAGCGGCGGACATTAACCCCTGACTGGCGATTGCCCTTGGGCTTGGCGCCCAGCCATTTGCTGCGGATTGACCACGCCGCAGGTTGCAACGGCACGCCCTGCTGCTGAACGGAGCGACACCTATGGACAGAAAACAGCAACCAAGTCGCGAAGTGCCGCCCACTCTGGACGAGTTGCCAGCCAATCCGCCATCGGCGCTGACACCAAGACCGTCCGGGCCGTTGCGGTCCATGACCCGTGGCCGACTGCCCAGGCGCCAACTTTGGGGGCCCGAGCCCCGCGCCAATCCATCCGTTGGAAATCGGACGCCAGCGATTCTGATTATCGAGCAACGCGACAACCTTGCGCTTTTCATGCAGGAGGTGCTGGAAGGAGCCGGATACAACGTGATCTGCACCAGCAACCTACAGAAAGCACGGGTTGCCATGCGGGCAAGCGCCTTTGACCTGCTGATTCTCGAATGGCCCACGGAAACCGAGTGGGCTGAAAACCTTCTTTCCACGCTGTCTGTCAGGCCGGGTCAGCCGTGCCCGCCCACCATTGTCGCCGTTGGCGGCGGGTCCGGCAGCGACCAGGAACGCCAGGCTCTAGCCCAGGGCGCAGCGCACATCATGCACAAGCCGTTTGGCCTGAAAAAACTGTTGTCCAGCGTGGATCGCGTACTTGCCAAGATCGGCCACGGCCGCTTGTAGCACGCATTGGCAGCACTGCGAATTCTATGACCCAAGAACGGAAGAAGCGCCGGTAACCCGGCGCTTCTTGTGTTTGAAGTGACGAACAGTGACGGCTTACTTGCCTTGGCCTTGCTCCTTGCGCTTGCGTTCTTCAGCTGCTTTGCGCTCTTTCTCTTGCTGGATCTTGCGCTCGCGTTCTTGGGCGGCTTTGCGTTCCGCTTCGTTGCCGCCTTCCTTCTTTTCGGCTTCGCGCTTCTTCTTTTCCTCTTCGGCGCGGCGTTTCTTTTCCAGTTCGGCCTGGTGGCGGCGTTCTTTCTCGCTGACTTCCTTCTTTACTTCACCTTCTTTTTCTTTGCGCTCGTCGGCCTTGCCTTCCAGTTCCTTTACTTGGGCGCGCTTTTCTTTCAGCAGGCTTTCAATCTTTTCCTCGTACTTCTTCTTTTCCTCGCCGTCTTCCATTTCCTTGACGCGCTGCTGCTTCTTTTCCAGTTCGGCGACTTCCTTTTTCAGCTGTTCCAGCTTGGCGGCCGGGCGTGCTTCGCCTTCTTTCTTTGGCTCGCGCTGGGCTTCGCCCTTTCCGGCGGCGATACCGCCGCCGTTGTCTTGTGCGTGCAGCGCATTGCCACTCAGCACGGCCCCGCCAGCGACCAGCAGCATGGTTACTCCGGCCAGTTTCAACTTGTTGATGAACTCCATGGTCCCCTCCGCTTTCTTGTCCAGGACCCGGGCGTGTGGCCGCGGGTTGTGCCTCTTTGGTTTGATCCAGTTTTGTGTTGCTTCACCAGCAAGACTGCCTCCCCGGCTCTGCGGGTGTCAGGATTTTGCAGATTTCGTGCCCCGGCTTTGTTGCATTGTGCGGGTTTGCATGTAGGGCCGGCTGTTGTGCCAAACCGCAAATCAGGATTGAGCGGGCGGCTTTGGCGGCAACGGCTGCCCAACGTCGGCGGAGTTGGTATGGGCTGCGGCCATTTCTTTGCGTGTCATTTCGCGCAGGTGATGGCTGGCGCGCCACACGTGATAGGCCAGCCTGTCCAGCCAGCGTTGCGCAGCCAGTTCGGCCAGGGCTTCGTCGGCATCAATCTTGCGCGCGGCCGTAGCGGCCAGAATCTCGGGTCTGGCGGTGCGACGTTCTTCGGCCAGCTTGGCAGAAAACGCCTTGGCGCGCTCGGAATCGGGCTCGAGTTCGGGGTTTTGAATCTGCTGGGCCAGCTCATCGGACAGCGTGGCAAGTTCCATCGCAGTGTGACGCAGGTTGACTTGTCGGCGGACAACCTCCAGCGCTTGCGGCTCCACGGAATCAACCACCAGGCGCTCCAGGTGATCCACGGCATGTATCGTGGAGATCTGGCGCATGAACTCAAAACCCTGCGTTTCCGGCGGCGGGATGCGCCCCAGGAAGTGCCGGGTTTCATCCAGTGCGGTATCGATTTCCCTCAATGCCACTTTGCCCGCAGGTTCGTTGCGCAGCGTGTGCGCCAGTTCGTACAGCAGCGTGGCCCCGATATCCTTCAACACGCGCCGCACGGCCTCCAGTGCTACGGCAGGCACCTGTAACAGCGAGGAATCCAGGTGTTGCGTCAGTCGCGGACCGCGCAGTTTCACGCGCTTTTCCAACTGGGCAGCGAACCACGGTGTAATCGGCAGAAAAATCATTGCGCCAGCCACATTGAACGCGGTGTGAAAGGCCGCAATCGTCAGGGCGTGGTCGCCGTGCATCAGGTCTTCTGCAAACTCGGTCGTCAGCCACACAAACGCCGGTAGCGTCGCAAACGCCACCACGCCGGTCACCACGTTGAAAATCACGTGCGCCAGTGCCGTGCGCTTGGCCGGCGCACTTCCGCCAATGGCTGCAAAGGCTGCTGTCACGGTGGTTCCAACGTTCTGGCCGATCACCATGGCTGCTGCCTGGTCGACGCTGATGGCGCCGCTGGACAGTGCCGTCAGCGTCATGGCCACAGCGGCGCTGCTGCTTTGCATGATCACGGTCATGACCAGCCCTATCAGCATCAGCAGGGCCCGCCCGCCTATCGTGGGCGCGGGCCAGCTTTGCGGGTTGATGGCAGAAGCCACGCCCGCCATACCGCCCTGCAACGTGTCAATGCCCACAAAGATGACGCCAAAGCCGGCCAATGCCGTTCCTATCTGGGCGGCCTTGCCACGGGAAAGCAGCCGAAGAAAGGCGCCGCCGCAGATGATCGGCAGCATTAACTGTCCAATGTTCAGCTTCAGGCCCAGCAGGCTGACCAACCATCCGGTGCTGGTGGTGCCCAGGTTGGCGCCAATCACGACACCAATGGCATTGCTGAAAGGCAGCAGTCCCGCCGACACAAAGCCTACCGTGGCGACGGTTGTTGCGGTGCTGGACTGCACAACGGCCGTGATCGCAGCGCCCGTTGCGCAGGCACTGAACCGGTTTGTGGTGTACCTCGCCAGCAGGCCACGCAAGGCACTTCCGGCCAGCGCTTTCAGACCGTCCGTCAACAGTATCATGCCCAGAAGAAACAGGCCGATTCCGCCAAGTACGCTGGTGATTACATGGAACACGCCGCCATTTCGCGTGCGCGCGTGCGCGTGTCAAGGCGTGACCGCTGGCCCGAACCGCCAGGCGCAGACAACGCCAGCAAACTCAGCGCGCACGCCAGTGCGTTGTTGCCAGCATGAAGTGGAAGGTGGTGGACCGTACAGGACTCGAACCTGTGACCTCTTCCGTGTCAACTTAACGGCCTAATCACGATATCCACATTTGAAGATAGTCGCAGGGCAGCTGGTTTGTTTTGTAACACCATTGAACAGGCCCTGGATGTCACATGAGGACTCGTTTCTTGCTGGTGTTGGTTCTGGGCGACCAGGCCGATTGGGCGTCGATTTCTGCCAAGATGGCACAATTGGCAACGACAGCCAGATTACTTTTGAACCTGTCGTACCTGGAGTTCGCTCCGCAAATGCAGAATCGTGCGAGCGAATTCCTGAAATCGTCGAGGCGACAACGGGATACGAAGTCGAAGCTCAACTTCTCTCGCGAACGTGCGCGAGGCTGCCGCCAGTAGCTGCTTTCCCTTGGGGGTTAGGTCAATAAATGACGACCGGCGATCTGCCGGATTCTCCCGCCGCCGACAAAAACCGGCCGCCTCAATTCGGTCGACGAGCTTGCTTGCGCCACCCACGGTGATCGAAAGCGCTTCCACGACATCATGCACCCGGCAATCAGGCTCACGGGCGATTACCTGCATCGGTTCAAACCAGGTTAGCTCCAGCCCGTGCTCAGACAGCAAGCGCGCAGCCACCACGTTCCACAACTCCGTCTCGAGCCGAATCAGATCGCTGAACAGTGCAGCAGAATCGGTCTCCATGCTTCTCCTTTAATTTCTAGATTCCATGGAATATAGTTCTAGTGTTCTCCTGTTCAATGGCTTTGGCGGAGTGCGCCCATGTCGCAAGCTGCTGATGAAATGCATGACCCGGGCTTTTGGGCTGCCTTGTGGATCTGATCGCAGGTCCGACCTACTAGAGGAGAACACATGGGCGTGAAGATCACTGCTGCCACCATCTTACTCCTTCTGGCCGTTGCCGGGGGATGCGCGTCAATTCCACAAGGAAGCGTCACAACGGGCGCGAACAAAACACAGGAGGAACAGAACATGAACAAAGAAATTCACACTTTGCTGCAGAACTATCAGCGTGCGCTGAATGAAGGCAAAGTGGACCTCGTGAGGAGCCTGTACGCTGACGATGCTGTCTTTATCGGCCAGCCGTTCCCCACGGCGACAGGTGTCGATGACATTGTGGCGCTGTACGCGAAGTTCCTATCCCAGCTGGATTTCAACGTGAAGTTCGAGATTCTCGAGGTGGAGTTGGACGGCAACCTCGGCTTCATCCGCACTCAGTCGGTCGGCACGATCGTTCCGAAGGGTCAGACGCCCAAGGGGACAGAGCGCAACCGAGAGGTGTTCATCGTCAAGAAAATCGATGGCGCATGGAAATTCTATCGGTACATCTTCAATCCCGAGGTTGGAGACTCCAAGTAAGGGTTGACCGTGCAGTAGCTCCATTCGCGCCTCTCAGGATGGAAGAGACTCTTGGAACTGGCCGGAGAATTTACGCCTGCCACGAGAGCCTCTCGTCGCTTCATCCATTTGTGAGCGCGGGAAGACCGTCGCGGTCGGCGGTTCGCTACCTTTCGGAAGAGTTGCCTAACCATCAGAAGCACCCAGAAGCAGGGCGAATGGAGCTCTTGGTAGAAACAGGGAGTTTCAGTCAGCTGAGTTTGACGTGGTCCCCGCACGTTCGCATAAGTAGTTCGATATGTCCGAGCAAGACGCATTTCGCTGGATCAAGCCTATGATCCCGCGCGATCCCCACGAGGGTGAGCGCGCAGCGACCACACTTGAGTTGTTGTTCGACCTTTGTTTTGTCGTCGCCATAGCACTAGCCGCGCGGGAACTTCACCACAGCTTCATGGAGGCCCACTTCGGGCAGGGCGTGCTCAGCTTCGTGCTCGTCTTTTTCGCGATCTGGTGGGCGTGGATGGGGTTTACCTGGTTCGCCTCCGCGTTTGACAACAACGACACGCCCTACCGCATCGCGGTTCTCATACAGATGGTTGGCGTGCTGGTGCTCGCGGCGGGGGTGCCGACGGCCTCGCATACGGATGACTTCACGGTTATGACCTACGGTTACGCTATCATGCGCGTCGGGCTTGTGGCGCTGTTGGTGCGTGCAGCCAAGGTGGGTGGCAAGTTCGCCGGCACGGCACTGAAGTTTGCGATCGGGATAGTCATCTGCCAAATAGGCTGGATATCGCTCCTGTACATTCCTTTGCCCGAGGGTAGTCGGATCATCGGCTGGGGCGTGCTGGTGCCTGCTGAGCTGGCCGTGCCCGTGTGGGCGACACGCAAGGTAGCGCTGCCGTTCCACCCTCACCACATTGCCGAACGTTACGGGCTGCTGACGATCATCGTGGTTGGCGAGTCTGTGCTGGCCGCAACTCTTGCAATCCAGGCGGCGCTCGAGGCTGGCGGGATAGGTGTTTCGTTGGGCTGCGTGATCATTGGTGCACCATTGATCATGTTCTCGATGTGGTGGCTTTATTTCCTGATGCCCTCGGCCGGACTAGTTACGACCACGAAGCGGGCATTCACCTGGGGCTACGGGCATCTGCCGATCTTTATGTCCGCGGCGACCGTCGGTGCGTCGTTGGCGATTGCGGCCGATCACACTTCTGGTAGCGGGCACGCCTCAGATGTAGCGGTGGGGCTGGTGCTCGGCGTCTCGGTTGCTGTGTTTCTACTGAGCGTCTGGGTCGTGCAGATTCTTCCCCATAGGCCGGCGTCGATTCTTTCAGGCGCGTTCCTCGTCACGGCACTGGCCGCGATTCTCGCGGCCTGGACACCCTGGCCGACACTGGCCATTGGTCTGTTGCTCGCACTTTTGGTCGCGTCAGCGGTGTTGGCGACGCAAAGAGGCTGGTTCAAAACGCTCGGACCCCAAACGGCCGAGACTCTGGCAAGCCAGTAGTGCTGATCCGACCTACCCGAAAGTGCCGCCTACAAGAGTTTGACTGTGGTTGAGGAAGACTTCGATCGCGTCGCCGACATCAACTTCAAGGGCGCCTTCTTTACTCTCCAGAGAGTCGCCGCCGCCAACGACGGGGCGTCTGTGGTTCTGATTACCAGTGTTGGCAACCAGCTGGGATTGCCGGGAATGGCTGTATACTCGGCGACCAAGGCGGCGCTGCGATCCCTGGCACGAACCGGGTCTGCGGAGCTACTTGCCCGTGGAATCCGTGTCAACGTCCTCAGCCCAGGCCCGATCGATACTGGGATGCTCGGCCGGGTGGGCCTCTCGGAGGCCGATGCGGAGGGTATGCGCAACTACATTCGCAAGAGTCACCCAATGGGTCGATTTGCCGAACCCCAGGAGATGGCCAAGGCTGTCGCTTTCCTAGCCTCGAGCGACTCGTCCTTCGTGGCGGGTGCTGAGCTGTCAGCAGGCGGCGGGATGGGTGACCTGTAGGCATGGTGCAGGCAGATCAACAAAGAGGAAGAGAATGCGCGCCATCGTACTCGACGCACCGGGACCACCCAGTGCGCTCAAGCTTCGCGACGTCCCCAAGCCTGAACCGAAGACTGGATGGGTCTTACTCCGGGTTGAAGCGTTCGGGCTGAACCGGTCGGAGCTACACACTCGGCTTGGACTTGCTGATTCAGATGTGACGTTTCCGCGCGTGTTGGGGATTGAGGCCGCCGGTGTAATCGAAGCGGCACCAGGAACCAACTTTACAGTCGGGTCGAAGGCCGTGGCCATGGTTGGTGGCATGGGGCGATCCTTCGATGGCGGCTACGCCGAGTACACCCTGGTGCCTCAGCATTGCGTGATCGCAGTGAAAACGGAACTCGATTGGGCCCAACTCGGCTCACTTCCAGAAGTCTTGCAGACGGCGTGGGGGTCGCTGACCGTTGGCGTCGGGCTTCGGAAGGAAGGGATACTGTTGATTCGTGGCGGTACGTCGTCCGTCGGGATGATGGCCGCGATTCTCGCGAAGCGGCTGGGCGCAACCGTTCTCTCGACCACCAGGCGTCCCGAACGTGCCGACGACCTGCTAGCAATCGGTGTGGATCACGTCATCGTCGACGACGGAAACATTGCCGCCAAGGTTCGGGGGGTGGTTCCCGGCGGCGTTGACGGAGCACTTGAACTCGTGGGCGCACCTGCGCTGCGCGATACCCTTCGCGCATGCCGGCCAGGGGGGACCACTTGCTTTACAGGAATGCTCTCGAACAAGTGGACGGTGGAGCAGTTCTACCCGATAGAGTTCATCCCAACGGGCGTCCGGCTGACCGCCTATGGTGGCGGAGCAGGCAATCTACCGGGCGACGTCCTGTCAGACATCGCATCGGCCATTTACCGAGGCGAAATCAATTGGCCCGTGCAGGTCTATGGCATGGAGGACATCTCGCGCGCACATGACGACATGGAACACAACCGGGTAGCCGCAAAGCAAGTCGTGCTGACCCGGGGAGTCCAGTAGGATGGTGGCGGAGACAAGCTTCGAGCAAAAAAAGCTTCTGAATTGGGCATGTGATGCATCATCAATTCTGTAACACCAAATCGCAAACCCGCCTGTAGCTCCCATTCGGCTCTATAGGCGGGTTCGTGGTGGACCGTACAGGACTCGAACCTGTGACCTCTTCCGTGTCAAGGAAGCGCTCTAGCCAACTGAGCTAACGGTCCATTCTGTGGCGGGCGGAAGCGTAACAGGGTGCCCTTTACCGTCAAGCACCGGGGCGGGTTGCCGCGCCGGATTGAGCCGCTGGCAAGCCGTTCGGTTTGACCCCCGATGGCCGGGTGCGCTATCCTGTGCGGCTTCTGTCTGGAACCCCCATGAACCACCCCCACACGCAATCGACGCTGGAAGAGCGGGTGCTGGTTACCGGCCCTGGCACCCACCGGGCACGGACCCAGCCCTCTGCTTCACCGCGCGTTGTGCGCCACGAAGCCGCAAAACTGGCCGCTGGGTATTCCAGAACACGTCACGTCGTGAATGCGCTGGGGCTGGCCGTGTTTGTGTGCGTTGCGGCCTGGGTGGGCTGGCATGTGTTTTCGCGGCCGCTGGGCGTCATCTCGCTTGCTGGTGGCCTGCTGGCGGGCTGGGTGTTGGCCGATTTTGCCGCCGGAGCCATTCATTGGGCCGGTGACACCTGGGGCCGCCCCAGCTGGCCGGTTATCGGCGGCGCGGTCGTGCGGTCGTTTCGCGAACATCACGTCGACCCCTTGGCGATTACGCGACACGGCTATGTGCAACTGCTGGGTGAGCAGGCCATTGCCGCTGCCCCGCTGCTGGCGGTGCTGCACAGTTTCGACCCGGTAGATGGCGACGAATGGGGTACCGTGTTATTGATTGGCGCCTACACGCTGGCGGTTGCCACAACGGCCACCAATATTTTTCACCGCTGGGCGCACATGCGCACGCCGCCCCTGGTTGCCCGATGGTTGCAGCGAATGGGCATTTTGATCAGCTTCAAGCATCACGCCCAGCACCACGGCGCGCCGCACCTGCGCTGCTATTGCATTGCCATTGGCTGGCTGAACCCGTTGCTGGACAGCACCCGGTTCTGGCGTGCCCTGGAATGGCTGGTCTGGAAAGTCACAGGTGCCCTGCCACGCGAGGACGACCTGGGCCACGATGCAGCACTTGGCATTTTGCGCCGCAACCAAGGTGTGCACGCGACCCCGGTTGCGCGGGATCACGCGGGCCTTTGACCTCGGTGGCATGTCCGAAGTATTCTGGCGACACCACTCATGTAGACTGCCCTCATGGACATCGCGATTCTTTCCAGCGGCGCCAAACTGTACAGCACCTCTCGCATCAAGGAGGCTGCCAAGCAGCGCGGCCACAAAGTGAAGGTGTACGATCCGCTGCACTTCACCATATATGTGGAGGGCGGCCAGCCTTCGCTGCACTACCGCAACCAGCCCGTGCGCCTGCCTGATGCCGTGATTCCGCGCATCGGGGCCAGCATCACATTCTTTGGCACGGCACTGGTGCGCCAGTTTGAACAGATGGGCGCGTTTTGCGTCAACACCAGCAACGCCATCAATGCCAGCCGCGATAAGCTGCGCTGCTTCCAGATTCTTAGCACGCACCGCATCGGCCTGCCCAAGACTGCCTTTGTGCGCCAGAAGTACGCCGTGTTGCCTGCCATTGAGGCCGTGGGTGGCTCGCCCGTCATCATCAAGCTGCTGGAAGGCACCCAGGGCATCGGCGTAATTTTGGCCGAAAGCACCAAGATGGCCGAAGCCATCATCGAAACCCTGCAAAGCACCAAACAGAACGTGCTGATCCAGTCCTTTGTCAAAGAAAGCAAAGGGCGCGACGTGCGCGCCTTTGTAGTTGGCGACAAAGTGGTGGCAGCCATGCGGCGCACGGCCCGGGGAGACGAATTTCCGCAGCAACGTGCATCGCGGCGGCATGGCCCAGCGCATTGACTTGCCACCCGAATACGAACGGGCAGCCATTCTTGCCGCCCAGATTCTGGGACTTCGCGTGGCGGGCGTCGACATGCTGGAAGGCGCCAAGGGCCCGCAGATCATGGAAGTAAACTCAAGCCCTGGCCTGGAAGGCATTGAAGGCAGCACCGGCGTGGACGTAGCGGCGGAGATCATCAAGTACATCGAAGAACAGGTACTGTTTCCGGAAATCGACCTGCGCCAGCGGCTGCTGCTGGACAAGAACTATGGCATCGCGGAAGTACCGATCGGCCCGAACTCGCCCTGGATTGGCAAAACTGTCAAGGACTCCGGGTTGCGCCAACTGGACGTTCTGGTGCTAAGCATCCAGCGCGGCAGCAACACGATCAGCAACCCGCGCCCGACACGCGAAATCATGAATGGCGACCGCCTGTTGTGTTACGGTAAGATTCCAGTTCTGAAGGGGCTGGTTCCCAAGGACAGCCGCCAGCGCGACAGCAAAAAGATAAGACTTGCCCGGACATCCACATGACGTTTCAGACACCCGCAATCCGCAAGCTTGCAAGCCCGCATCAGACGATTCTGTCGTGGGTGCTGCCCATACTTTGCCTGATTCTGTTTGTGGCTGCCGGTTGCGGTGGTGGTGCCGCCAACGATCAACCGGCTTACAAGATTGACCTGTCCACGCCAGAAGGCGCCATTGAAGCCTATGGATACGCGATTGCCCACCGCGACGAAAAGGTGGCGGAACAGGTCTACATTCTGGATGAGCGCGAAGCGCTGCTGCAGCAGTTTCGCAAGACAGCCAAGGCAACGCTTGAGGCCAAGCTGACCTATCGCTTCGAAATGCATCGTGCGGAAGGCGTGAAAGAGAACATCGTCGTTGGTTGGGGCAAGTGGATCCAGATGGATGAAGACGGCAAAGACACCGGCAAGTTCGACGAACGCTGGGTCGCCTTTGTCAAAGATACAGATGGCAAGTGGCACTCCTCGCGCATTGCCGCCATGGAATACGAAGCCTGGCTGCGCCAGCAGGAGCAGAAGTCTCAAGCCCCTGCCAACGCCCCCGCAAACGCACCCACGAATGCGCCTTCCAACGGGGATTGAACCACCGTCACGGTGAAGGCGGACATTGTTCACGCCATGCAAGCCTGCTCACTACGCCAGACTTCCGGTTGCGGCGTTCTGGCGCATGGCTACTATCGCGCGGCTTGAACGATACGGAGCCCCAAGCATGCCCCGATTTCTGGTGTTGATTCTGACCGCTGCCCTGTTTGCCGCTGCGCTGTGCGCGGCGGATGAAATGACAACCACCGACGGTTCCAAGCTGGTCGGCAAGTTCGACAAGCTGGAAGCAGGAATGGTTCATTTTACTGATGCCTCGGCCGGAGCCCTGAAAGTGCCGCTGGACAAAGTGGCCACTCTGACGCTTGAAGGCGAGCGCAAGGTAAAGATTCGCCGCGGCGCCGACGTGCAGTTGCAGGAAGACGTCACGCTGTTTACACGCGACGGAGAGGTGTTTGTGCGTGGCAAAGACGGGCGCGATGAAGCCACCAGCCTCAAGAAACTGCCTGGCATCAACGAAACTGTACCCGACCTGCGGCCGCTTTGGACCGCCGGGATGATCGGCGTGTTCAGCTGGACCGAGGGTAACTCCAAGACCTACGCGATGGGCTTTCGCGGCGACGTCAAGCGCGAAACCAGCCACAACGTCCAAGGCATCTATGCCGAGGGCAACTACCTGCAGGACCGCAATGTCAAGGAAATGCAGGTGCGCAGGCGCGATTACGCTGCAGGCTATTATTACCGTTACGTGTTTGACTTCAAACTGACCATCGACCTGACCGAAGACCTGAGCTGGAACGAGATCGCCGGTTACCACTGGCGCAGCATTACAGGCGTGGGTCCAGGTTACTATTTCATTCGCAATGACCACATGTCGCTGCACGCAGGCGCAGCCGTGACCTGGACCTTTGAGGACCAGATGAACGGAGGCGAAGACCGCTACTATTGGGGTGCACGCGCGCGGGCCGAATTTGACTGGACCAACGACGACAAGACGCTGCATGTCAATGCGAAGTCCGAAGTGCTGTTTGACTTTGCCGAGTTCAAGAACATCGTCATCAACAGCAGCCTGCTGGCAGAGGCCAAGCTGGCCTCGTGGCTTAGTGCAGGGCTGTTGATCCGCCACAGCTGGGACAACCTGCCCACGCCAGGCTTCTTTCACCACGACTTCACTTTCACCTTTACGCTGGGTGTCAGTTGGTCGGGGCGCGGGTTCTAACGCCATCCTTTTGGCCACAAAAAGGCCCCCTGCCTGCAGGGGGCCTTTACTTTGAGCGCCTGCTAGCGCAACTGGAACTCTTCGCTCACATAGCCACGCGTGCCGGGCTTGCTGGCGGTTATCTTAAGTGTCTTGCCGCTGAACGTCAGCACATAGTCTGTGGCCAGGAAGTGCTGCCCCTTCAGTTCGGGTTCCGTTATGCCAAGAATGCGCAACTTGTTGGCATCCATCTGGCCGCCCACATCGCGCGCCAGCTTGTCGGCGTCGCCACTGTAAATCGCAATCAGCTTGTTCTGGCATTGACCGAAAATCGCCCGGGCGGCCTGGACGCCTTCGGTTTGAATCGCCTCATCAATGGAGCGCAGCGGCAGAATGCCGTCTGAGGCCGCGCACTTGTGAATCTCTCGCTTGTTGGCGTCCGGGTCGTCAGGTTGGCAACCGGCGAGCAACGCGCAGCCCAGCGCCGCCACCAACAGTGTTTTTGGGTATTTCATCGGTCACTCCGGATTGCCTTGCCCGTGGAAAGATTGCCCAGCAGCCACCAGCGGCCGCCCGTCATGGGAGTGCCCACCGACACTTCAATGTCGCCAAAGGCCTGTTGCGTCACCACAAAATCGCCGGGTCCAAAGTGCTTGCCCTGTAGCGCCACACCAAGTTCAGCGGCCTGGGTTGGTGCCAGCTTGCCCAGATAGGCTGAAAGGGGTTTGTCCGCGGGCAGTTTACCCAGGGCAAGCAACAGCAGGTCCATGGCTGTTGCGGCCTCCTTGCGGCGTTGCTGGAACACTTCCGGGCCGGCTTCTGGCCCGATAATCCACTTGAACTGGTCGCCCAGATCGGCCTCTGTCACGTCGGACGTACCAATGCCTTTCTGCTTGTAATCGGCCAGTACGGCGTCGGCGTCGACTTCGCCCTCCAGGTAAAACGGGTGGCCTTCATAAAACGCGCTGATACGGGCCACGAAGTGCTGGTCCGCTGCACGGACTTCCCAGGTCATCTTCACAATGTTGGTGCTGTAGGGGTCATTGTTCCAGCGTTGCAGATTTTCAGCGTTCAGGCGTGAAAACAGGCCCCAGCCGCGGCCCGCCGGCAGGTCTTTCTTGGTCACCTTGGGTGTGCGCAGGCGCACGGCCACGGCGCGCGCGGCCAGCTGCTTCAGCCAGTTGGCGCCATCCTGTACCTTCAACTTGCCCGAGGCATCGGTCGCAGAACGGTCCCCTTCAAAGGTGTTCAAGCGCGCACCGTCGCTGTCGACCCAGTTGCTGGATTCGTTCCACGCCGACCGGTTGATGGCAAGCCCGACAAAACGCGGATCGATCTGTTTTGGAGTTTCCTCTTCTTCCCCGCTCCAGCCCCAGTCGTCGTTGTTTACAACCGGCAGCCATTGCTTGCCCGCCCACAGGCGGTAGGTGGCGTTGTAGCGGTCATGGTCTTCCTCAATGTGATAGTCGGCGGCCTTGTAGAAGACGCCTTCAGTAAGTTTGGCATCCAGCCCCAGCACCCGAAACTGCTCCGCCACGGTGTGGGCTTCAGCCAGCAGTGGCTTGCTGGGCCGGCGCCAGTCCGGCGCTGGGTGGGTCGTGATTGCCTGGGCAATGTCCAGCAGAACGGCCCGGGCCTCGGCACGGCGCACTCTTTCGTCTGTGGCGCTGGCTGCCAGCAGCAGTCGACCATCATTGGCACCGATTTTTTTCAGGCCAAGCGCGGAAGCGATAGCGTCATCGGTAAGTGTCGTCACAATCGAAAATCGCAGCACGTCGCCGCCAAAACCCAGCGCCTGGACTTTTTCGATCCCGGCCACCGCCGCCACCCGGTCTGTGGTGGCGCGCAAGGGCCGCACGTAGCCGCGGCTCAGGGCGTGCAGGTGTAACTCCAGGCTGCGGGACTTTGGAGGCTCGGGTTGGTCCTGGGCCCGCCAAACCCCGACCGGGAGCAAGCCAGCCAGGACCAGCACAGCAAGCATGGAACCCGTTTTCGTTATCATCGCAAGCTCGTTGACAGAGGGTTTTGCAAACCTTGGGTCAGACACGTTGAATAGGCCGTCACCGGGGCGCGTTAACCGCTTGACCGGGGTATTCTTTGCGGCAAGTATACCCCGCCGTGCCGCACCGTGCAGCAGGCTTGACCTTTTCCAGGCATGCCAAGCCCGGTTCGGCCGGTAGACGCGCCAAATGAACACCGATTCACGGAAAGCACTCCATGGCTGTTATTGATACCGTTCTTCGTTTCTTTATCGGCACGCGTAACGAGCGCCTGGTCAAGGCCATGCAGCCGGATGTCGAAAAGATCCTCGCCCTGTTCCCGGTTACCAACCGCTACACCGATGAAGAACTGAAGGGCAAGACGGAAGGCTTTCGTCAGCGCCTGCGCGATGGCGAGAAGCTGGATAGCCTGCTGGTGGAGGCCTTCGCCGCGGTGCGCGAGGCAAGCTGGCGTGTGCTGGGTGCCCGGCGCATGGTCAAGGACATCAACACCGGCGCCGAGATTCCCTATAAGGCCCACTTTCCGGTGCAGTTGATGGGCGGCATGGTGCTGCACCGCGGCATGATTGCGGAAATGGTGACGGGTGAAGGCAAGACCTTTGTCGCCACCCTGGCAGTCTATCTGAACGCCCTGGAAAGCCGCGGCGTTCACGTTGTAACTGTAAACGACTATCTGGCCCGCCGCGACGCCGAAGAACAGGGTCGTGTGCTGGCCATGCTGGGCATGCGCTGCGGGTACATTCAAAGCGACATGGATAATGAAGAGCGTCGCGCGATGTACGCCTGCGACGCCACCTACGGCACGAACAGCGAGTTCGGCTTCGATTACCTGCGCGACAACATGAAGATCGACCCGCGTCAGCAGGTGCAGCGCGACCTGTTTTTCGCGGTCGTCGACGAAGTAGACAGTATTCTGATCGACGAAGCCCGCACTCCGTTGATCATCAGCGGCAGCCCCGAAGGCACGGCCGAAAAGTATGCCGTTGCCGACAAAATCGCCCGCACCCTCAAGGGCGTTGATGCCGCCGAACTGCAGAGCAAACTCGAGCTCAAGCACGGCAAAGCCACAATGATGCAGGACCGCAGCATCTATCTGGCTGCACTGGCCGACTACGACTACGAAAAAAAGGAAAAAGAAAGCCAGTGCCTGCTGACTGAGGTCGGCATCAAGAAAGTCGAAAAAGCCCTTGGCATCAAGAACATCTACGACGGTGCCCACATGGAGTGGCCGCACCTGATGGAACAAGCCTTGCGCGCCAACGGGCTTTTTCACCTGGACAAGGAGTACGTCCTGCACGAGGGCGAAAACGGCCCCGAGATCGTTATCGTTGACGAATTCACCGGCCGCATGCAGCACGGGCGCCGCTGGTCCGATGGCCTGCACCAGGCCGTTGAAGCCAAACACGGCCTGGCACCCCGCGCTGAAAGTTTCACGCTGGCCACGATCACGCTGCAGAATTACTTCAAGCTGTACAACAAGATCAGCGGCATGACCGGCACGGCCATGACCGAAGCCGCCGAATTCGACAAGATTTACAAGCTTGATGTACTGGCCATTCCCACCAACCGCCGCCTGGTGCGCAAAGACAGCGAAGACCTGATTTTTGGCACCAGCACCGAAAAGTGGAACGCCATTGCCGATTTTGTCGAAGAAACCAACAAGACCGGCCGCCCGATGCTGATCGGCACCACCAGCGTCGAAAAATCCGAACACCTGTCCAAACTTCTGGGCACCCGCGGCCTGAAGCACAACACACTCAACGCCAAGTACCACGAACGTGAAGCCGACATCGTGGCCCAGGCCGGTCGCAAGGGCCAGATTACCGTGGCCACCAACATGGCTGGCCGCGGCACGGACATTCTGCTGGGCGGCAACCCCAAGTTCATGGGCCTGCAAGACCTGAAGAAGGAAGGCATCGAGGTCGACTCGCTGCTGCCCGAGGAATTCCGCCAGATGCCGAATTACCTCGTGCCGCGCGACGTGCGCCTGGCCGCCGAGGTGGCCTTTGACAAGCTGATTGACGAACGCGCCGAGAAATACCGCAAGGAATGCGAATCCGAACACGAAGAAATCGTCAAGCAGGGTGGCCTGTGCGTGCTGGGCACCGAACGCCACGAGTCGCGCCGCATTGACAACCAGTTGCGTGGCCGCTGCGGCCGCCAGGGCGACCCGGGTTCCAGCCAGTTCTTCTTGAGCCTTGAAGACGACCTGATGCGCCTGTTTGCCGGCCCCAAGATCAAGATGATCATGCAGACGCTGGGCCTTAAGGACGGCCAGCCGATCCAGGCCAAGATGGTCAGCAACAGCGTCGAGCGCGCCCAGAAGAAAGTCGAACAGCGCAACTTCGACATCCGCAAAAACCTGATTGAGTACGACGACGTCAACAACGGACAGCGCAAGGCCGTGTACCGCATGCGCCAGGTGTTTCTGGCTGGCATGTCGCGCGGCGACTTCATGAAACTGGAAGACGACATTCGCCGCCACGTGCGCCAGCGCATCCGCGAAATCGACAAGGTCGAAAAAGTCACCGACAAGACCCGCTTCTCGGTCAAGCTGGCCAACGAGTTTTCACGCTGGGCCGACGAAAAGTACCAGGCGGAGATCCCCGAAGACGCGCTGCGCGACATCACCTGCGAGGAAGCCGTCAACCGGCTGGCCATGACCGTTCGCGGGCGCACCCACGGCGAAAAGTTGGAACAGGCAGTCAAGGATCGCGTGGAAAACGTGGTTACCGCTGCACTGGAAAGGCACGTGCTGCGCGTAATCGACCGGCCCGAATTGTGGGACAAACCCGGCATGGCAGCGGATTTCAAGAAGGTGTTCAACGCCGAGTTGAATACGGAGGCCTTTCCCAAGGGCCTGGGCGGCGAAGAACACGCAGCGACACTCAAGCGCTACGTGCTGGACGAAGCGATCAAGCTGTATGAAGCCCGCGCCAAGGCGATTTGCTCCGATCAGGACGGCCAGTTGATGAAAACACCGGCCGGCCGCCCCAACTATGGCCGTATGCGGCAACTGGAGCGCTACCTGCTTCTGCAGGCGATTGACGAACACTGGAAGCTGCACCTGCGCAACCTGGACGTCATCAAGGGCAGTATCCACTGGGAAGGCTATGCCCAGAAGGACCCCAAGGACGCCTACAAAAAGAAGGGCCACGCGGCCTTTGAAACCATGCTGGACACCGTGGACACGGAAGTCATCAGCACGCTGTTCCGCATTGAGGTGCAGTTCGAACAGCCCAAACCCGCGCCACAGCCGATGGTGATGACAACCACCACCAGCGGCGCAGGCACCGAACCCGTCAGCCCGGCCAGTGAAGGCCGCGCCACCACGCCCCAGGGCGCGCCCGCACCAACACAACGGCAGACCGAAACCCGCCGGCAGATGGACCAGGCCGCCCGACCGGCCAACACAGGCAACACCGGCTACATGGCCCGTGAAAAGAGCAAACAGCCCGGGCCCAACGACCCCTGCTGGTGCAACAGCGGCAAGAAGTACAAGAAGTGCCACATGGCCGAAGACCAGGCTAAAGCGGGCAAGTAGTTCAGTGACAAAGCCCGGTCCCCAGGACCGGGCAGATTCTTTCCGGGGCGCCCGCGTGCCTGCCACTGCGGCTGCGTTGCACCCCCTGGCGCGCCACGCAGGACCCAACCCCGGGGCGACAATGTCGCAGGTGCCGCTACAATCCTGCCATGCCCGGTGACGATCCCTATTTCAAGTCCGAGAAAGAGCGCAGCACCAGCGCAATCAAGCGCAGTGAAACCAATCTGCGCAAGATTCTGGATGCCTCACCCTTTCCGATCATTGTCAGCTCTCGCGGCAAGGGCGACGTCATTTACGTCAACAAGCTGGCCAGCAACCTGTTTGGCATCAACCCCACCCTGGCACGCGGCAGGCCAGAGCCCGCATTCTTTTGCCAGCCCGCAGACCGCGAGACCGTGGCGGACATTCTGGAAAAAGTGGGAGAAGTGGATGACTTCGAGGCCCGCCTCAAGCGTGGCGATGGCACGGAGTTTCCGGCGCTGGTCAGTGCCAGCCACGTTGATTACGAAGGCGAGTCAGCCATTTTCTTGAGCTTCAATGACATCACCAGGCGCAAGGAGATGGAAACCGAACTGATTCGCCTGGCCACAACCGACCCGCTTACGGGTCTCAACAACCGCCGCAGCTTTGAAGAACTTGCCGAACGCGAGTTCAAGCGCGCCAAGCGCTACGGCAATGCGCTGAGTGCGCTGATGCTCGACCTGGACTGGTTCAAGCGGATCAATGACGCCCACGGCCACGCCGCCGGTGACGAAGTGCTCAAGAACGTCGCGCGCATCATCACCGAAGCCCTGCGCGAAACTGACCTGGCAGGCCGGATCGGCGGCGAAGAGTTCGCCGCATTGTTGCCCGAGACATCGACCGCCGACGCAATGGAAGTCGCCCAACGCCTGCGCGCAACCATCGAAAGCGCCAACGTAGGCAGCGCCGAAGCACCACTGAAAATCACCGCCAGCATCGGTGTAAGCCAGCGGCAGGATTCCGACAAGGAATTGTTGACGCTGCTGAAACGCGCCGACGCCGCGCTGTACACAGCCAAAGACGCTGGCCGCAACCGGGTTGACAAGGGGTAGAGACGCGTTCAGTTGCTCTTTGCGTAAAATGCCCGCGACTGCTCAAGATACGCCTTTGCCCGCTCAACCACTTCGCGCTCATCGTCGCCGGGCGTGGTGCCCCGTTCGGTGGCCCAATTGTAGTTGTCTATGAGCTTCTGCGCGCACGCGCCGCGAATGATGTCCAGATTCCTGTCTGTTCCTGGTTCCGGCAACGGAACAAGCGTCCCCGCAAACGCATCAGCAACCCTGCGGTGCAGGGGAACCAAGGTGTCCGACACAATGTTTCCCAACGCGATTGTGGCGTCGTACGTGGCGGGAGTCCTGCTCAGCAGGGAGGCTAGGCATTCGGCATGGTCATCGGGAAAAAAGGCGGCAAGTCGTGCCAACGCATTGGCGCGCTTCCGATGCACGAGATTCTGCATGGCATCCGCTATCAAGCCCTCTCTCCACGCCGCATGCGTCAAGCCGCCCCACGTCTGCCGAAGCTCCACGGCGATGCCGGGATCCGCCACGATGGAACAAACTCCGATGCCATACTTGCTGAGCGGAATCAGTACTTCGTAAGGGCGGTTTACAATCTGTCCTAGCGCGTAAGCGCACAAGTCCGCCACAACAATGGTGTAGCCTTGTGCCGGACGCTCGTTGGCAGCGGCTACAATCTCGTCAATATCAGCCATTCGAGTGGCTCGCGTCGAGTCTGTCCAGTCTGCCCGCATTGGCACCAAACCAATCCGCGTCAGTCCATAGACCGGTACAAGTCGAAGCTTCACAGCCACAGGGCGGTGGTCGTCAAGAGAAGCTAGCAGACTTGGTACAGCATCCGCTCCCAGCGCAACCAGTTGCCGAAGCTCTGCTGACACCGGCAGCAGCGGCGAGTAACCGCTGTCCGCAGCACCTGCTGGTGCGGTATCCAGGACGAAGTCCACTTGAGAGGCCGCTCTGCGCCCGGCGCGGCCATCGTCGATCGCCGTTGCCAGGGCGGCGATGAGCCGACGAGCTTCGATCCCCTTGCCGGATTCAGGCGAATCGTCCCTCAGGCGACCAAAGTTCGACTCGACTGGGACACAGGCAGAGGAAAGCGCTGTCAGCAGGATGCTGAAAAGAGCCACCAGGGCCCTTACATGTTTCAACGCCTTCATAGGTTGACTCCGGGCCGCTGCATTCCAGAAACACTGCCAACATCTTCTTGCGCGGAGTCGAGTGGACTCGAGGGAGCACGGCCGGAGCCTGCCAACAGCCAAGGTCCCGGCGGTGTACCCTCGGGTATAGTCCATCGCGTCGAAACGTCGGCGACGTGATACTCCGAGGGGTCGAAGAACGCGCCAAGGCCTTTGCAGCAAAACCAATTCCGTGCCAGCCTCCTGTATGCAACGTTGTTCTCGGGCAGAGGTTCATTTGCCCAGACAGAAGGGGCAACTCTTGAAGAAGGTTTGTTGCCGGACAATGGCTCTGACCCGGGCTTGCCTGCTTCAATCAGCCCGCACTGTTTCGGCGTCAGCCCTGAGAAGAACGCGGCGCGCCCTTCCCAGTAAGCGAAACCAAAGGTTCCATCTCCGGCGGGCGGAGCATTGAGCCACCACTCGTCCACTTGATTTGCTGCACTGTGGCCCGCAAGCACTTCAAACCCTTCCCAAAACGTCGTAAGCGGTTGGGCAGACAACACCCGGAATGACCTACAGTCCGCAACCATCCAGCCCATAGTCATCTTCTGGACAACAGTCCCTCCCAACGTTCCGCCTTGGAGATCGGAATCTAGGTACTTGGTGGGGACCTCAAACTCAACCCTAGCGTCAGTTTGACCGCAGGGGAGAATCGCCGCGAGGCTCAGGTCAACAATGACCACCGGCCTCCCCAAGAACCGGTTGCCACCTGGCAACGGTGGCAGGTATGAACCAGCCGCCGCCTGTACCTGCAGCGGCATCAGAGGTGTGCCAAGCACGCTTGTTGTGCCTCCCGGAAACATTGGAACCTGCGTCAAGTAGAACGTTTGACCGGCCATTGCAGCCTCCAGAACGGATGCACATAGGCTACGCAGCGACTCTCTCACCTGCGACAACATTCCTACCACCTAAGTCGCTGAACGAAAAAGCCCCCGCGTTTCCGCGGGGGCTTTTTCGTTCACGCCTTGCGATCACTCTATACGCCCTTGAAGCTTGGGGTGCGCTTGCTGTTGAACGCGTTCAAACCTTCCTTGGCGTCCTGGGAGTCGAACAGCGCCTTCTGCAGTTCGCGCTCGAGTGTCAGGCCGCTCTCGAAGCTCATCTCGGCGCCGCTTTGTACGCTGCGTTTGATGTTGCCAATCACCTTGGTGGCCTTGTTGGGCAGGGTAAACTGCTTGCAGTAATCCAGCATCTGCTCTCGGAACGTTTTGCCGTCGCCGTCGTAGATTTCATTGACGATGCCCCACTGAAGGGCTTCCTCAAAGCTGAACAGGCGGCCGCTGCACATCAGTTCAATGGCCTTGCTTTTGCCAACCATGCGCAGCAGGCGCTGGGTGCCGCCGGTGCCAGGCAGCACGCCCAGGTTCACTTCGGGCAGGCCGCAGCGGCCCGCGTCGCGGCGCGCAATGCGGATATCCGCTGCCATGGCAATTTCCAGGCCGCCGCCCACGGTGTGGCCGTTCAGGCCAGCAACCACCAGCTTGGGTGTTTGCTCTAGGCGGCTCAGGGTTTCGTTGGCGTGCAGGCAGAAGAAGTACTTCCAGTGCGGGTTGCTTTCTTCAAGCATCTTGATGTTGGCGCCAGCAC
This sequence comes from Planctomycetota bacterium, assembly GCA_016722065.1. Lineage (GTDB taxonomy): Bacteria > Planctomycetota > UBA8742 > UBA2392 > UBA2392 > H3-PLA7. The sequence continues at coordinate 2,614,305 of JADKGX010000001.1, read as the reverse complement.
AGAAGAACTTTTCGCCTTCGCCGGTGATCAGGATGACGCTGATTTCATCGTCAAACCGCGCTTCCAGCATCGCCGCGTCCATCTGGCGGAACATCTGGTGCGTGTAGGTGTTGGCTGGCGGGTCGGAAAGCTCGATCATGAACACGCCCGGCACGGGGCGGCTGGTCTTGATGACCTTCATCGACTCACGTTCTTTGTCTACGCTGGGCTGCCTGATGGTCATTGCAATCTCCGAATTCGGGCCCTCATGGCCGCGAAAGGCCGAATATGGCCGCTTGCACGCATAAAGGCAAGCGGGAGAAACACAGCCCGCTGCGTCAGCGGCAGGGCCGATGCAATCGTGGCAGCACCAGGTTTGTCCATCCGCTTACGCTGGCGGGCTCTGATCGACCGGTTCCAGTTTGTATCGAAACGGCGCAACGCCGCACTTGGGGCAGCGGCGTTGTTTGCCCAGTTTTTCGGCCTGGTTGCGCATCTTCTGGTTGCAGCACAGGCTGCGAATCTTGACTTCGCCCGGCGGTAGCGGCGGGTTCCCGGCAATCTCGCTGGCTCGCGGCCCTTTGTCGGGGTGCAGCGTTGGCGCATCGGCTGGCACTCGGGGCGCCGGGCTGATCGATCCGACCTTGCCCAGCGCACTAAGATGACCGGCTGTGTCGGGCAACACCACCGGTTCGTCGGGCGCAGAACCCGGCGCAAACTGCGGCACAGCGTAGGCTGGCGCAGGCAAGCCGGGCACGGGAAACGCGGTGGTGGGTGCGTCTGACTTCCAGCGGCGAGACAGCAGCGTGTACACAACCAGGGCCGCCAACCAAGCGATCACGCCGCCCCACATCAAAACGGAAAGGGCGATTCCTGGCCTGGCGCGGGCATTTCCTGCAACAAAGAACGTGACCACCACCAGCGCGAGGGCAGCAAGCATGCCGACAGCAAAAAACAGCCCGGACACGCGCCGTTTTCCGTCAAACCTGGCGGCGTCCCGTGCGACGAAAACGGTAACGACCACGGCAAACAGCAACAGGGCGTAGTAGCCGATCACAAGCACGCCAATCAAACCCGAGTAAGGGTTGGCATCAACGGTGTCGGCGGCAAAAGCAAGCAGACCGGCGGTCATGCTGCAAAGTATAGGTTTCTTCTTGGTCGTGGCATCCGGACTGGCCGGGCAAGCGGGCAGGTCGGACACCCCGCCCGCTTGCCACGATCGCGTCAGGCCCTGCGACGGCGGCGAACCAGTGCCCCCAGCGCCAGCAATGGCAGCGCCATGAACCACGACGATCCCGCAGCCGTACTGCAACCCTCGTCGTCCCTGCCGCCTGTATCGCCACCGCCCGGCGCAGCAGCCGTGCCTGCAATGGTGAAGATGTAGGGGTTCTCGTTGGCGTCGTCGTTAGGAATGGAAACCTGCACGCTGAAGGGCGCACTGCCTGTGGGCGTTACCATCACGCCAAACGTAGTGGTAGTGCCCGGGGCCAAGGGAACCTGCGTCAGCGCCGTGCCGGTAAGGGTGGCGGTGCAATTGGTCTGGCCGCTCAAGACAACCCAGGGCGAACCCCCAAAGCTCAACGGGTCGGTGCCGGTGTTGCTGACGGTGTACACAAACGTTACGCCAACACCTGCGGAAGCGGCTCCTGCGCTGTCGGTGCCGCCACTGGCAATCGGAGAAGCGCCGCGGCTAAGGCCGATTTCCGGGTTGGCAGGTGTCACGCAATTGCCGGTAATCAAGAAGTCCAGATTCGCTTCGTCAGGATCATTGGAATGCAGCCGCATACTGGCGCTGAAAGAGCCTGTTGCAGGCGGTGTCAATTGCAGCAGAAAACTTGTACTTGCAGCAGGTGCCAGGGTAGTGGATGTCGGCTGGGTGATCGAAACGGCGCAGTTGGTGGTGCCCTGGGTTGTCACGTAATCCGGCCCGTTGGTCAACAGCAGGTTGGGTGAGCCGGCGACCACATTGTTGTCTACTGTGAAGGTCAGGCTGGCACTGGCGCCCGAGTTCACGATGCCAGCATTGACAGAGGTCCCGGGAACCCCCGTTGCACATTCGGTCGCACCCAGTCGCAACCGCACATCTGCCAGTGCCGCGCCGGTGCCCATAACGTGAATCGTGTAGCTGCCGTCAACCGGGTCATTGCTCGTGATCACCCAGTCCACCGAGAACGACCCCGCCGATACCGGGGTAACTTCGAACAAGCCGTTCAGCAGGCTGCTGGTTGCCACTGCACCAGGAACATAGGCCGAACTGGCCGTGCAATTGACGCTGTTTTGTGCCACGCCACCCGATACGGTGCACGTGCTGGTACCCGAATTCGTGAATGTGAAGTACACCCGGTTGGCGGCCCCGATGGCTTGAGTGCCCACGTTGGCAGTACCGCCGTTTGGCACGGGCGTGCCGTTGTAGGCAATGTCCAGGTTGGGCTGGCACGCAGCGCTGGCAGCAAACACGGCACAGGCAAAGCTCAGAAGCAGCAACGTCTTGGGCATGGCGGGGTTCTCCGTTTGTGGGTGTGGCGACTGCGCAAAGCCTATCCTGCCCACCGTGGCAGTTGCCTGTCGGCTCCACTAAAGTGTTCCCGTTTGGCAACGGAGGTGCCATGACTGCCCTCGATTCCGACAAAGCGCTGCGCCAGCGTCTGCACGAAGTCGCTGCACGGTTTTCGGTGCGGGAGATTGCACGGCGCACCGGCAACCAGGCATCCACTGTCAGCCGCTATCTGCGCACCAATCGCATTCCCGCCGACTTTGTTGCCCGCGTGGCTCGCAGCTGCGGCGTCAATGCGCAGTGGTTGCTTCACGGCGAAGGGCCGCTGTGGCAAGGCGACGTGGCGGCCCAGCTGGGGCAGCGCGCGGCCAGCCTGCTGGCGCTGGTAGGCGCCATGCAGCAGGTTTCGCACCTGAAACTGGGCGCACTGGCGGGGCGGGCCAGCGCATCCAGATTGAAGGAGCTTGCCGACACGCTGCAGACCTACGAACGCCTACGCGATCGGCTGTCGGAACAGTCCCGTGAGCCCTTCGAAAGCCTGCTGATGGCATGGGGGCGGACGCTGGAGCGCCGCGACGACGCCACTGCCGTGCAGTGGCGTCAGGCCGCGCAGGCCGCTGCCAAGCTGTGCCCCGACGATCGCCTGCAGCAACTGTTTCTTCGTATCGAGGCCAGCCACGAATACCTGCTGGGTGATCAGTCTCGGGCCTTGGATCTTGAGGTTGCTGCCTTCACCAGGTTGCTGGGAACACGACTGGACCTGGATGCCCCCGCCTTGGCCCAGGGAGTGCGCCTGGCCCATGCATTGCGGTCGCAGGCTCGCATGCAGACAGCCAGGCGCCTTGTGCGCGCCGTGCTGGCGTTGACCCCCTCTGCCGACCGCAAACCTGCCTATGACTACGCCATGCTGACGCTGGCCAGACTGGAGCAAGACCTCGATCGGCCCCAGCGCGCCCGTGCCATCCTGGGCCGCGGTCCCCGGGACCTCCAATGGCAGCCAGCCTACAAGGCCACCGGGGCAGTGCTGGAGTATCTTGGTGGAACCGCAGGTCTCGAAGCAGCCGTTGCGGCCTGTGAGGCCGATCCTAAATCACTCAGCCAGGTATTGTTCTATACTTTGTGGGAAACCGATGCAGACACGGTTGCGCGCATTGTTCGGCGCTTCGATCAGTTGCGCCGCCCGGCTGAAACCATCAGCCCGCTGGCGCCCCTGGCCCGCCTTCACCTCAAGGCGTTGCGCGGCCAGCGCCAGGGCCTGCTGGAAGAACTGAGCCAGTTCTTTATCGCCACGGCGCCGGAAAAGGAACTGCCGCCCGAAAATCGTTTTGCACTGGAAGTTACCCGCACGCAGTTCCTGCGGTTAGCCGGTTTCCCGGTCGAGGCACGCAGAGCGTTGGCAGTCGCGGAGGCGACAAGGCGCCAAAAGCGCAAAGGTTACAGCATCGACTTCAACTGGCGTCGCATGCACTGGCGCAACGTGCTCAACTTGCCAACGGCCAGCGGGCGCAGCCGCCTCGAAAAAAAGGCGGAAGCCTTTGCGGAGTATGCCCGGGCACGCGGCCTGGTTGCGTGAACGTTTACAGTTGCACCCATACGCTCTTGGTCTGGGTCAGGGCGTGCAGGGCTTGCAGGCCCATTTCGCGGCCGTAACCGCTTTGCTTGTAACCGCCGTAGGGCACGGCGCTGTCATACCAGTTGTAGCAGTTCACCCACACCGCCCCGGCCTTGATGGACTTGGCATAACGGTGTGCCTTGCTGACATCTTTGGTCCACACGCCGGCGGCAAGCCCGTAGACGCTGCTGTTGGCTTTCTCGACCAATTCCTCAAAGGCCTCAAACTTCTGCACGGCCAGCACCGGGCCGAAAATTTCCTCGCGGGCGATGGTCATCTCGGGCTTCACGTCGGCAAACACCGTGGGCTTGACGTAATAGCCTTTGTCGCCCATGCGTTCGCCTCCAGCCACCAGTCTTGCGCCCTCCTTCTTTCCGCTTTCGATGTACTTCATGGTGGTGTCGAACTGGCCCTTGTTGTTCTGGGGGCCCCAGCGGCAGGTATCGTCCAGCGGGTCGCTGCCCACCATCTTGCCAGCACGCGCGGCCAGTTTTTCGACCACTTCGTCGTGGACTTTGGCCTCGACAAACAGGCGCGAGCCTGCGGTGCAGACTTCGCCCTTGTTGTAAAAGATCGCGGCCTGGGCGCCCTTGATGGCAGTTTCCAGGTCTGCGTCGGCAAACACAACGTTGGGACTCTTGCCGCCAAGTTCCATGGTCAGTTTCTTGAGTGTGGGCGCGGCATCGCGCACCATGCGCACACCGACTTCGGTGCTGCCCGTGAAGCTGATGGCGGCGATTTCAGGATGCTCAACAATCATCTGGCCGACCTCGCTGCCTTTGCCATTGAGCAGCGCAAACACGCCCGCCGGAATGCCTGCGGCATGAATGCACTCGGCCATCAGCGCAGCTGTCAGGGGCGTGGGATTGGCCGGCTTGAGAATGATCGCGTTGCCTGCCGCCAGCGCTGGCGCAACTTTGCGCGCGGCCATCATCATGGGAAAGTTCCAGGGCGTAATGCCCGCGACAATGCCCAGGGGCTCGCGCAGCGTGTAGACAAACAGGCCGTCGTTGACCGGTATCGTTTCGCCCTGCAGGCTGCGCAGCACTCCCGCGAAGTACTTGAAGTGATCGGCCGTCATCGGCACGTCAATGTTGAAGCACTCGTTGTAGGGCTTGCCGGAATCCATGGCTTCCAGCGCGGCAAACTCCTGGCGGCGCTTCATGATCTCGTCGCCGACCTTCCAAAGCAGGCTGGAGCGCTTGGCCGGAGCCAGCGAAGCCCAGGCACCCATCGCTTTGCGGGCGGATTCCATGGCGTGGTCCAGGTCCTTGCGACCGGCCATGGCGACCTTGGCAATCACCTGTTCATTGGAGGGGTTGATGGAATCAAAGGTGCGGCCATCGGCGGCGTCAACGAACTCGCCATTGATGTACAGCCGAGTGGGAAAATTCTTCGGGGCTTCGATCAATGCCATGGTAGCTCCTTGGTCAGGGCGGCGAGTCTATGCGCCAGCGCGCGCGGGAACAACAGAGGGTGCAGTTACGGCAGGCCACGGTGGGTAAGCGCAAGGCGCGCTTTGGATCTTGCTATGACCCTTGTTCTTTGACGCGGTCCGTGACGTCCCTGGAATCAGGTTCTCCGGCTCTTTCGGCAATCGTCTTGGCCGTCACCTGCCGGAAATATCGCGGCAGCACCGGCGCTCGCGCAAGCAACGAGGCGTCGCGCACCGACGCCAATTGCAGGTGCGCGGCCAAGCCCAAAGAACCCGCGCCCAGCACGAACTCGCCTGCATTCACCTTCAGGCGGGCTTGGTCCCAGCGGCCCGGATAGGCCGGAAGACCGCTTCCAAACACCATCGCACCATGGGCGGCCATTTCGGCCAGTTGCTCAGGCGCCGTCAGCAGGTCCTGCCCCGCACGCACCAGTTGGTCTTTGTGCCAGGTGAAACGCGCGGTCATGACTTCTTCGCGGCGGGCGTCCAGAACCGGCCAAAGCTCGGTTTCAGTTTCCGGGCCGGGGCCGCTTTGCAGCGCAAACTGCAGGGCCATGGCTTCAAAACACGGAACTCCCACAACCGGACGATCCAGCCCATGGCCAAGCCCCGCCGCAATCGCCAGCCCAATGCGCAGGCCGGTGTAGCTGCCGGGGCCGCAGTTGACGGCCACGACATCAATGCGTGCACGCGCGATCTTGGCCTGGGTGCAGGCGCGGTCCACACAGACCATGAGTTGCGAGCCATGGGTGCGCGGCGCGGGCACGGCGACCTCGGACAGAATCGCGCCATCGCTCAAGACGGCAGCACCACCGCCGTCGCCTGATGATTCGATTGCCAGGATGATGCCGTTCATTTTCGCTTGTCGGGCGCGGGCGCAGCCTAACCCAGGTCCTTGGATGCCGCTGCGGCCAAGGCCTTGGACACGCGTTTGACGGTCGCGTCGTCCTGCGCTTCCACCATGATGCGCAGCAATGGTTCCGTACCCGAGTAACGCACGTTGACCCGGCCCTTGCCTGCCAATTCGGAATCGGCCTTGGCCAACTGCACCGAAAGAGCTGCCAGGGATTCCAGCGCTGGTTTGCGCGGCGCGGGCACATTGACAATCGTCTGCGGAAACTTGCGCATCACGCCGCAAAGCTTGCTCAAGGACGCCGTGCCATCCAGCATGACCTCAATGACCCGCAAAGCCGTGTACAGGCCGTCGCCGGCCACGTGGCCCTCGTCGGTCAAGATCACGTGACCACTTTGTTCCCCACCCAGCACGGCGCCGTGTTTGGCCATGGCATCAGAGACGTTGCGGTCACCAACATCCGTGCGCACCAGTTGTATCCCGGCCTGGTGCAGGGCGTGCTCAAGCCCCAGGTTGGCCATAGTCGTGGTGACCACAGTGTTGTTCTTGAGCATGCCGCGCGCCTTCATGTCGGCGGCCAGCAGGGCCAGAATGAAATCGCCATCACGCACGGCGCCGGTTTCATCTATCAGCAGGCAGCGGTCGCCATCGCCGTCAAAGCAGACGCCAAGGTCTGCACCCAGTTCGCGCACGGCGCGTGCGCAGCCCTGGGGGTGAAGACTGCCACATTCCACGTTGATCAGGTGGTGCGTCTCGGGCTGGCTGGGTGAAGCGGCATTCATGAAGAAGATATCCAGCGCGTTATTGGCGGCTTCGCCCCCGGCCTGAAGGGCGCTGCCCACGCGGTATTCAGGCACAGTCTTGCCAAAGGCCAAGCTGTGCGCCAGCAGGCTGAGAACCTGAAGGTCAATGCTGCGCGCGCCGTAGGCCATGTCAAACACCACGCTGATACGGCGCTTCTTGAGGCTGACGAAACTCTTGCGGAAGGTCTTTACGATGAAGTCTTCGTAGTTGCGCTCGCGCCCCAGTTGCAGCCAGCCAAAGCGCATGCCGCGCGGGTGGGCGGGGCCGCTGGCCTCGCCGCTGGCGACCTGGCGCTCCAGCTTTCGCTCAATGTTCTCGGGCAGCTTGCGCCCGTCACTGCCGAACATCTTGATGCCGTTGTCAATCGACGGATTGTGGCTTGCGGTAATGCTGACACCCGCAGCAAAGGGGCCATGCCCGGTAAGAAAGGCTACCTCGGGCGTGCTCATCATGCCCGGCCAGTGCACATCGCAGTTTTCGGCCACTAGACCGGCTGCCAATGTGGTTCCCACCAGGTCTGCGCTCGGGCGCGGATCCACACCGACCAGCACCTGCGGGCGGCGATCTTCCAGGCTTGTATCTGCCAGGTGGCGGCCCAAGGCGCGGCCAAGCGCGAGAATGTTCTCGGGTGTAAGGCTGCCGCGGCCGGCGACGTCGCGCACGCCGTCGGTGCCGAACAGCCTTGCTGCTGGCTGGGACTTGGCCGTGCCCTTTGTGGCCGCTGACGGGGCGGTTGCTTTTCGCGCCGCCTTTGACGCCACCTTTGGCGCAGGTCGCTTTGCTGCTGCCTGCTTTGCAACCTTCTTGGCCGCGTCTTTGCCGGCCCTTTTGGCGGACTCTTTCGCGACCTTCTTCGACGCCTGCTTTGCGACCGTCTTGTTTGCCTTGCGGGCCAAGGGATTCTCCGTGAACTGACCGAGTTTGCGAGCTTGAGGCGCCATGGTCAAGCCGCGCGTCCTATCGCTGCGGCCGCATCGAAGGCACTTTGACGATCGTCTCGGTCTCGATGGGCCTTGGCGTGGTTTCGGCCTCGCTGTCCACGCAGGTCAGCAGGGATTGCCGGATACCTGGAACAAGCACGCCCAGTTTCTCGGGCACACCCAAACCGGCCTCGCTGTGAAACGCCCCATTGATGTGCACAACGCGGCCCTTGGGGTTCAGCTTCAGCCAATCGGCGATGCTTTCAGCCATGGTGTCGTCCTTGATGCACTGGCTGCTGTACATGCGCTCGATGTTCTCATTGTGGCCGCTGTCAGCGCCCATCTGCCGAAAGAACTTGTCGCGGTAAGGCCCGGCGTTGGCGACCAGTTTGCGAGCACACCAGGTCTTTTCTTCGTCCGTGAATTTCTCCAGTACTTCCGTCCCTTCCTTGAAGACGCGCGAGGCCAGACGGCGTGGAATATTGCCGGCAATGACGGGAATCTTCTTTTCCTTGCACAGCTCAATCATTGGCCGATAGTCCGCGTAGTTGGGCCAGGGGCGCGAGGTTTTGAGAAACTCGTCTTCAGCAATCTCGCCGCGCAGGTACTGATCCAGCACGGGCTGCACGTCGCGCTCGAATTGTTCCATCGACAGCGCCAGCGGCCCGCCCTGCTGAATCAACTCGCGCAGTGTTTCCAGTTCCAGCCGGTGTGCGCCCGGGTTGCCATGCAGTTCGCCCACGTGGACCACCTGCGAATCCTTGCGCGCACGCAGCCACGTTTGCAGCGAGGTTTCTCCCTCGCGGCTTGGCAGTTCCAGCGCAAACCCGCGCAGCGTCTGAAATGCAAAGGCCAGCCGCTGGCCCAGGTCGGCATACAGGCGCGGGCCGCGCAAGGTGCGCGCGGACTTTCCCCAGGGCCCAAGCCGCCCGATCGCGTCGGTGCATTCGCGGCTGAACTCGGCGTCTGAGCGCGGGTGCAGCAGCAGGTCTACGCCCAGTTCGCGCGCGTTGGCTTCGATTTGGGGCAGGTCCCCCACCGGCGGGTCGACCAGCAGCAGCGAATCCACCATGCTTTCGGGGCTCAATGCCACACGCAACGCCGTAACGCAGCTTTCTGCTACGCCAACGGCCACAATGCGCGTGCGCTGGCCGGTCGGCGTGCGCAGCCCCTTGGGCGATCGCAGTTGCAACTTGTCCAGCACGGCTTGCACGGCCTGACGACTGGTCACCACGGCCAGCGTCTCCGATTCCTGCTGGCTCAGGCGGGCACCTGCCGGGTCCGAAGGCAAGGCAACCACGGCTACGGAAACCTGGTCATTGCACCCGCCCGCCAGCCCATTGAGCAAATCGGCGGTCGGGGCGCTGGCGGATTCAAAGCCAATCCACAACTCGCGCGTGTAGTCTGTGGCGCGCAAATGCCACATCACGCCAGTAGTCAACTTTTCAGTGCCGGATTCGGTCTTGCCCGCCTGCGCAAGCGCAAGCACAGGCAAAGCTGTCACGATCATGAATGCCGCAAAGCTGGCGAACTTGCGCATGGGATTCTCCTGCTGCCGTGTTAGCCGTGATCGGACTATTCTCAAGCTGCAAGCCGATGGCGCCAGACTATAAAGTCGGGCCATGCCTGAGAATCTGCCTTGGGAAAATCAGCTCTATCCCCAGCGGCGGCCAGCACTGCTGGCCGGCGTTGCCGCCGTGACTGGCTGTTCACTGCCGCACTGGCTTGTCTTTGGGGGTCTGTGGCAGGCCGCACTGGCCGCTTTGGGCTGCACGCTGCTGGCCATGGCCGCCTTTTCGCCGCTGCGTAAGCGCCCGATGGCCGGGCTGGCAGCCGGGCTTTCGCTGGTGTGCCTGTTTGCGGCCTGGGCTGGCTGGCGTGCGCAACCGGCAAAAGACAGCCTTGCAGTGTCGTATCCGGGCGAAGTGGACCTGATTCGAATCCGTGGTGTGGTGGTTGAAGGCGGCAGCTACCTGCGCCGCGACCCGGCAGCCTTTGAGTACCCTGAGGCACCCGAGCCGCAGGACGGGTTCCCTGTTGGCGCCGACCCGCGCCGCAACGAAACCTGGCTGCTGGCCGTGGACGAACTACCCGATCAGGGGCAAGCCGCCTCGGGCTATGTGAAATTGTACGCGCCCCCGGAAACGCGCCTGCTGGTTTCCAGCCGCATTGAAGTGCTGGGCAAGCTGCGCTTGCCGCGCCGGGCCGGCAACCCGGGCGAAGTCGACAGTCGGGCGCGCTATGAATTGCGCGGCATTTCGCACACGATCACGGTCAACGACCCAGGGCAGATCACTGTGCTGGAAACTCCCACCACGTGGAATCCCGCCCGGTTGGCCGCGCTGGTGCACGAGTTCTTTCACCAGCGCATTGGGTCTCGCATGCCGGCTTCGCGCGCGGCCGTTCTGGGGGCCGCGTTGCTGGGCGAGCGCGGGGGTTTGAGCATGTCCCAGCGCCAGGCCTTTGTGCGCTCGGGCACCGTGCACCTGCTGGTGGTCAGCGGCCTGCACGTGGCACTGCTGGCCGCAGCGCTTGTGATGCTGTTGCGTGTGTTCGGCATGGACCCGCGCTGGGCATGGGGGTGTGCTGGTGTGCTGGCGCTTGGTTATCTGGCTGTGACCGGCCTGCAACCCAGCAGCCTGCGGGCAACGACCATGATTGCGATCTATGCCTTGGGGCGCGTGCTGCTTCGACGCCCGGACCCTATCAACGTGCTGGGGGCCAGCGCGCTGGTTTCGCTGGCCATCAACCCGGCCGACGTAGCCGAGCTTGGCTTTCAGTTGAGCTATCTTGCGGTGCTGGGCATTCTTGTGCTGGCCCCGGCGCTACGCATGGTGCGACCGCGCGGGCCCTCGCCGCAGCGCCGCAGCACCGCCGGTGTTCTGCTTGGTTGGCTGGGTGGGTCGTTGCGCATCTCGCTGGCCGTTGGCTTGTGTACCACGCCGTTGCTGGCCTACAGCGTGCATGTGGTAAGCCCGGTCATGCTGGTTACCAACCTGTTTGCCGGTCCTTTGTTGATGTTGCTTCTGGTGCTGGCCATGGCCTGCCCGCTGGCGCTGATTCCTGGCGTGGACGTCGCACTGGCCTGGGGGCTGTCTTTGCTGGGCGGGGCACTGGAGCTACTTTCCAGTTTCTTTGCCGAGGTTCCTGGCGGACACCTGTTTCTTGCCGCGCCACCAGTGTGGTGGCTGGCTGCCTATTACGCCACTCTGGCGGGCGTCGTGCTGCTGCCGCGCCTTGGCTTGCCGCGCGTGCTGGGCGCCTTGCTGTGGCTTGTGTGCCTGACCCTGCTGCCGGCTCGGGCCTTGATTCGCACGGAGGCACCGGGCCCGGTCACACTGACGGCACTGGACGTCGGCCAGGGGCAATGTGTGGTGATCGAAGTACCCCAAGGCCCATGCGTGGTGCTGGATTGCGGCAGCACAAGCCTTGGCGCGACTGGCGAGCGCGTGCTGGCACCCTACCTGTGGACGCGCGGACGGCGGCACATCGACACATTGATCATCAGCCACACCGACGCTGACCACGTCAACGGCCTGCCGCAGTTACTGGAGCGTTTTGCCGTGGGCGAGGTCCTGGTTTCAGAGACCCTGCCCGATGATGCGACTGGTGAGGCGCTGATTGTCTGGTTGAAGCAGCGCGCCACAGTGCGTGTGCTGCACCGCGGCGACAGCCTGGAAATCGCCCCGCGCCTGCGTCTGCGCTGCCTGTGGCCCGACGCCGCTTTTGTGCACGCCTTGATGAACCCGCAAGGCGCGCGCAACGATGCCGGTCTGGTACTGGAACTGGAAGCCGGAAACCGCCGCGTGCTGCTGCCCAGCGACGTCGAAAACCGGGGCTTTGCTGGCTTCATGGACCAACTTGGCGGCCGCCCTGTTGACGTGCTGTTTGCGCCGCACCAGGGCAGCAACGTGACGGGGCTGGACGGCCTGCTGGCCCGCTTGCGGCCAGCGCACGTAGTGTTAAGCGCCAAGGACACTTTCCCGGCCGAGGAAGCCATGGCCAGTTACCAAGCCAGCGGGGCAGGCCTTTGGCGAACATGGCAGGGCGGGGCCATCACGTTTACGCTGGGCGCCGACGACAGCCTGGTTGTCACAACCTACCTGGCGCAACCCGAGCCTTGATCGCCCTGCTGCCGTCAGGCCGCAACTTCAATGTATTTGCCCATGCCGCGCAGTTTCTCGTAGCGCTGGTCCAGCAGTTCCTGCACGCCCAACTTTTGCAGCTCCAGCAGGTGACGCAGCAGGTAGGTCTTGACGATCTCCATGGCCTTGCGCGGGTCGCGGTGCGCGCCGCCATAGGGCTCAGGCACGATTTCGTCCATGATGCCAAGTTCGATTAAATCGTTGGGCGTCAGGCGCAACACCCGGGCGGCGTCACTGGCCTTTTTGGCGTCGTGCCACAAAATCGCGGCGCAGCCCTCAGGCGAGATCACGCTGTAGTAGGAGTTTTCCATGATCAAGTAGCGGTCGCCCACGCCGATGCCCAGCGCGCCGCCGCTGCCACCTTCGCCAATCGTACAGGTAATGATGGGCACCTTGAGCCCGGTCATTTCGCGGATGTTCTCGGCAATGGCGTGGCTTTGGCCGCGTTCTTCGGCCTCAATGCCGGGGTACGCGCCAGGGGTGTTGATGAAGCTGATGATCGGCAGGCCGAATTTCTCGGCCATCTGCATTTTGCGCAGGGCTTTGCGGTAGCCTTCGGGGTGGGCACAACCGAAGTTGCACTCCAGGCGTTCCTTGAGTGTCTTGCCCTTGCGATGGCCCATCACCATCACCTTGTTGCCGTCGATGGTGCCAAAGCCGCACAGAATCGCCGGGTCGTCCTTGTAGGCGCGGTCGCCCTTGAGTTCCTGGAAGTCGTCGAAAATGCTGGCCACAAAGTCGCTGGTCAAAGGCCGGCCGGGGTGGCGGGAAAGTTGCACACGATTCCAGGGGTCCAGGTTGCCAAACACGCTGTCGGTCAGCTTGCGAACGTCTTTGTCCAGCAGCTCGATTTCCGACTGGATGTCCTTGGCCTTTTGCTTGTCCTTTTCGTTGGCCAGGTCCATGCGGCGGCTCTCGAGCTTCATTTCAAGCTCGATGATGGGTCGTTCAAACTCGGGCACGTTCAAGCGGTCAACACCAGACATGGGCAAACCTCCGGTTAGTGCGCACTGTTATAGCGAAGATTCCTGGAACGCGAAGCGTTCAAACACTTCCCACATGAATCGCCATCGTGCCCAGATTCAGTTTGCGAAACATGACTTCTTTGAATCCTGCGCGTTGCATGCGGGCGGCGAGTTCTTTGGCGTTGGGAAAGACCTGAATGCTGTCGGCCAGATAACTGTAGGCGCGCTGGGGGCTGCCGCTGAGGGCGTTGCCGATCCATGGCACAACCCGGTTGATGTAAAAGTTCGCGCAGGCGCCGATCAGACCGCGCGAGGGCGTGCATTCCAGAATCACCAGTTTGCCGCCCGGCTTCAGCACGCGCCGCAACTCGGTCAGTCCGGCGTCGATGTCCTGAAAGTTGCGAACGCCAAATCCGACACTGACCACGTCAAAGCGCGCGTCTTCAAAGGGCAGGTGCAGCGCGTCGCCAGCCACCCAGTCAATCGGCGCGCGGGCTTCCTCACTGCGGGCCTTGGCGAGAGCCAGCATCTCGGGGGTGAAGTCCAGCCCGGTAACCGCGCCAGGCGCGGGGTCGTGCGCAGCAAACAACAGGGCAAAATCCCCGGTGCCGCAACAGCAGTCCAGAACCTGTTCGCCGCCTTGGAGACTGGCCAACTTTACGGCCTTGCGGCGCCAGCTCAAATCACGGCCACCAGAAAGCACGCGGTTGATCAGGTCGTAGCGCCCGGCAATGGCGCCGAACATGGCACGCACCTTCGGTCCGCGGGCGTTATCTCGGGGGTCCACGGCGGAATCGCCGCGCAGCTTGGGTTCGGGTTCTGTGGCCATGGCCATGGGCGCATGGTCGCATGGCGGGCACCCAACAAAAAGCCCCCGCAATCGCGGGGGCTTTGCTTGCGTTGAACGGTTTAGCGCTTGCTGAACTGGGTGCCACGGCGGGCGCCGCGCAGGCCGTACTTCTTGCGTTCCTTCATGCGGCTGTCGCGGGTCAGCAGGCTTTGTTCCTTCAGCTTGACTTCGAGTTCCTTGTTGACGGTGATCAGTGCGCGGCTGATGCCCAGGCGAATGGCCTCTGCCTGCGCGACGTTGCCGCCGCCCTTGACATTGACAAACACGTCAAACTTGCCCACCAGGTCGGTGACTACAAAGGGCTGGCGCAGAAAGTTGCGCTCAACAGCACTGTGGAAGTACTCGTCGCCGTCGCGGTCATTGACCGTGACTTTGCCGGAGCCGCCACGAATGCGCACACGGGCAACGGCCGATTTGCGGCGGCCAAGACCCCAGATGAATCCCTTTGTGTCTGCCATGTTCGTTCTGCCTTGAAGTGTTGCCGGGACTACTTGGCCAAACCGGCCTTCTGGCCGTAGGTGATGGTGAAGGGCTGCGGCTGCTGGGCGCCGTGTGGGTGCTTGTCGCCCTTGTACAGCTTCAGCTTGGTCAGCATGTGACGGCCGATCTTGTTTTTGGGCAGCATGCGGCGCACGGCCAGGCGCACGATCTTTTCCGGAAAACGTCCCTGCAGGTTCTGGAATGTCTCCGATCGCTGACCACCGGGGTACAGCGAAAAGCTGAGGTAGGTCTTGAGCTCGCTCTTGCGCCCCGTAACCACAACTTTTTCAACATTGGTAACCACAACAAAGTCACCGGTGTCGGTGTTCTGGGTGTAGGTGGGCTTGTGCTTGCCCATCAACAACACGGCAATCTTGTTCGCCATGCGGCCAAGGTTCTGGCCATCGGCATTAATCAGGTGCCATGCCTGCTTGACTTCGCCGGTCTTGGCACGCCAGGAGCGCTGAGAGTTTGCAACAGTCATCGAATTCGCCTCAATAGCCTCGCGGGCACGGAACTGCCCGGCGAGGGGCGGGAAAGATAGCAGTGGCCGGTGCGGTGTCAATGCGGGGGTTGGCGCGTCCGGGTACCGGCCAGCCCATCCTGACAGTTTGCCTAAAACAGCTCAGCCCTGCCGTGGCATGAAAAGGGCCGATGCCATGGACGCCATGACGGCCGATGCCCTATGCCTATTGCCCGGATTGCCCCCGTTTGGTTTGCTTACACCTCCTCCCGGCGGTTGGATCGAGGTTGCGATGAAGTTTGACGCACGGGTGCTTGGCATTCCCAACCACCTGGCCCATGCCAAGAAACACCTGCCCAAGCCGGATTATCAGCTTGAGCTGGCCAAATTCGACGCCGCCCAGGCACGCCTTGCGGCGAAGCTGCCCGCCGAGAAAAAGGCGATCACTGATTTCTTTAACCGTCGATTTGACTGCATCAGCCACTTCCAGTGCGAGCGTTTCACGTTTCTAAGCCCGCTGCACGAGTTTGCCTGTTTTCTGGACGGCACTACGATAGAGGAGGTCTTTGGCGAAAACGCCTGGACCAGCTATCTGCACATTGTGCTGATGGGCCCCAACGACAGCCTGGTGGTGCCCTTTGACTTTCCGGTGCCGCTGCAGGTGGAAGTGCCGGATCGCCGCCACCCATACACCCTGTGTTCGGGTCCGCGCATTCTGAAGGAACTTGAGGTGCTGGACGAATACGTGGCGATTGAACAGACCATCGGCGTGCGCCAATTCGACGCCTTTGTGCAGATCAGCAACGCCGACATGGAACGCTACGAGAAACAAGAAGGCGTTGGCCGCCGCTTTTGGGCCAAGTGGGGCGTGGCTGCGCTTCGCGGGCTGATTCAGCGCGCTGCCGGCAACGGCCTGCCAGTGATCGTGGACCCGGCCTTTGGTGATGTTCCGGCTTAGCGAACCTTGATTGTGATGTTGTAGGCCCGGGTGAACCCGGTCACGAAGATCTGCCCGGCCTTGGGCGACACGGTCAGTTGCAGGGTGTAATCACCAATCGGTGCCGTGGGCGAAATCGTGATGCGGCCAAAAGTCAGCACTGACACATTGGCCGGCGAACTGGACACCCACGAAAAATCGACAAAGCTGGGCCCGGCGGAATCGCCAAAGGGGTGAAACAGCGTTGTGTTGCCAATCTGCTGGCAGGCCAGCACCGTCGTGCGTTCTGTCTGCCCACGGTGAAGTTCCAGCACATCGGGTACGCGAAACACAATGTCGTAGTCAACGGTTACGTTGTTGATGTCGCGCGCTGCATTCAAGTCTGTGATCAACTGTGCAAGCGCGCTGCCGGCAGCAACGCCGGTGCTGTCCGGGCTGACCAGCCGGTCCAGGTTTCCAGGCGCAAGATAGTTGTTCAGCAGGGCGTTTCCAATCAGGCCAGATGCCGTCAGGTCAGGCATGGCAATGCCGGTGCCAGGCACAAAGCCAATGGAGCCATTGGCAATGCCGTCATCGGCGGCGTCCTGGGCCAGGCCCAGCCAGAAGTCCCACACGTTGGCCACGCCAATATCGCGGGCCAACTGGGCCAAAGCCGCCAGGGCATAGGATTGCAGCGCGTCGCTGCCAAAACCGCCTGAGCCTGCAAAATCGGCCGGCAGTTTGGCCCGCACCTGGGCCAGACCAAAAAACCGTGCCGCCTGCTGGCATACCAGCCCGAACAAACCGGCCGAAATGCCGCCGTTGACGCCCGCGATGCTGCCGTTGAACGACAGGCAACGCATGACGGCAAAGGTGGTCAAGGGCGTGACAATCGTGTCGCCGGTGGATTGCGCGTCGTAGTAGGGCAGGACCGAATACAACACATGCTGCTGGCCCATGGCGTGAAACTTGTTGGATGTGGCCGTGACAGGGTTGCCGCCATCGGTCACTGTGGTGACCGAATTCTGGCCGCGAACTTCCACCAGCACCGGCCCGCGATAGGTGCGGTCCAGCACGGTGATCTGAAAGATGCCGTTGAAGAACGTTACGCCCTGCCCCAGCGCATCCTGGTCTGCCCAGTTGACGCTGCCGTCCAGGTTGATCGGCCGCAGAATCACCACGGCGTTGCGCACAGCCCCGCCAATGCTTGCCACACCGCGAACAAACGTGGCGCCCAGCGGGTTGGCCGTTGTGCCAACGCTGCTGCCACCCGGTGCGATTTTCTTGGCTACGTCCTGGCGCTGGTCAAAATCACCGTTGCAGCCAGACAGAACTGCTGCCGCCAGCGCCATCAGCACCAAAAGGCGGCCGCCGCGCACCTTGCGCGGCGTCCTGGGCTGTTGGCTGTGCCCGCAAGGCTGCATTATTCGAGTTCGCCCCGGTGAGCAATCACCTTCCTTACCAGGCCGTACTCAGCGGCTGCTTCGGCAGGAATCCAGTAATCGCGGTGCACGTCTTTTTCAACCTGCTTGAGAGCGCGGCCGGTTTCTTCACTGACAATCTTGTTGTAGTGCAGCTTGATGCGCTCAATTTCGGCGGACAGAATCTCGAGGTCGCTGGCCTGGCCACGGGCCGACATGCTGGGCTGGTGCAACAAGAAGCGGCTGCTGGGCGTGCAAAAGCGTTCTTCTTTCTTGCTGCCCAGGTGGATCATGACGGCCGCTGAGGCGCAGATACCGCAGACAATGCTGCGCACCGGCGGTTTGACAAAGCGCATGTAATCCATGATCGCAAAGCCCGAATCAGCGCTGCCGCCGGGGCTGTTCACAATTACGGTAATCAGCTTGCTGGCGTCGTCGTCTTCCAGGATGCGCAGTTGCGCAATCACCCCGGCGGCCAGTTTGTCGTCCACGGCCTTGCTGATGATGATGGTGCGCGACTTGAGCAGCTTGTTGGCAAGGCCGGCGTTCTGTTTGCCGCCCTCAGATTTTTCGCCCTTCTCTTCCTCATCGTCATCAAGGCGAAAAGCATGTGGATCGAAATCAAGCATGGCGTCTCCTGGATGGGCGAACTTCAACATGGCCCCGCGGCGCGGTCAAGGCGGGCGATCTGACGGTTACAACATCTGTACCGACGGCAAGATTCCAGTCTTAAGCTGGTGGCTTGGGGGGCCTTGGCCCGCGGTCGGGCCGGCGTTCGCCCCGGTTTTCGCCGCCACCGCGGCGCGAGCCGCGCCGTGAGCGACCGCCGCGACGGTTGCCCTTGGGCCCGCGCTGGCTGCCGCCCTGGCCGGGCTTGCCGGTGGGTCGGTTGTCGGGGCGGCGCGGGCGGCCACGATCCGGGCCGCCGCCGCGATTTTCGCGCAGGGCTTGCTCAAGGTCCGCGCCCCTGGGATCCAGTTCGCGCATCACTTTGTAAACACGCCGCACATAGAATTCGTCTTCAATGATATCGCGGTCCATGACCTCAAACGTGCCTTTGTCGGCAAACCGCACCAGCAGGGGCTTTTCGTACTGCGCTCCGCCTTCGACCTCCACCTTTCGGCGCAGGGCCTTCCAGGCCTCGAGTGCTTCCAATGCAGTTGGCAGGTCGCGGTGTCGCATGTGAAGGGTAAACAACTACTAACCCTCAAGCTAAACTCAAGCCCAAGCACGTTGCCGTCAGCCGTTGAGGAGCGGCCCGGCCACCCGGAGGAACCACCATGAACAGTCACAATCGTGATGCCAACCCCCATCGTCGGCGCTTTTTGGCCGCCAGTGCTGTTGTAACAGGCGGGCTTGTGGCTGCGGCTTGTGGCGGCAGCAACGCATCGAATGCGGCCAGCGCGACAGGATCTGACAACGCACCGCATAACACTCCGGCCTTGCCAAAGGACCCGCCAAAAAAAGATCCGCTGCCCGCGACCCAAAAAATGAAGCAGGGCACGCTGTTGACCGGTGGCAGCCAGAAAAATGTCGAAACCGGCGAAGTGCGCTGGGTGTTCAGCCAACTGAATCTGGACAAAGCCTTTGATGCCTTTGGCGACGCCACCAAGCGCGACCCCGCCTCCATGGCCGCCTGGGTGCGCGAAAACGCCAGGCTGCTGCTGGATATCGGCTTTTTGGTCCACGGGGTAATCCCCAACCCGAAAAAGCCCGAGCGGGTGATCGTGTTTCAAAAGAAGGGCAAAGGCGGGGCGGAAGTTGACCTGAAAGAAAACAAAATCATCGCCCGCATTGACCCCAGCGCTGGCTGCGAGTTTTACGGCCATGGCGGCTACACCGCCGACGCCAGCATTTTGTACGCCACGGAATACGATGCCACCACCTACGAAGGTCGCATGGTGGTGCGCGACGCCAACAGCTACAAGGTGCTTAGCCAATTCCAGACCTTTGGCGAGTGGCCCCACGACTGCCAGTTTCTCGATCAGGGTCGCACGGTGGCCGTAACCAACGGCGGGGGCCACCTCGAGGGCGGGTCCAAGCCCAATGTCTGTTACATCGATGTCGCCAGCGGAAAGCTGATTGAGAAAATCGAGTTCGAAAACCCTCGCATCAACGCAGGCCACCTGTTTGTCACGCCCTCAGGTGACCTAGCCGTGCTGCACGCCATGCGTGAGGGTCTGGATACCAAAGAAGCGCCGGGGGCGCTGAGCCTGCGCAAGAAGGGCGGTTCCTTGCAAACCATGGTCGACCCGGCGGATATCACCACGGCCATGAAGGGCGAAACGCTGAGCCACTCCTGGTACGCCAAGGACAACGTGATCGGCGTGACCAACCCATTTGGCGACCTGGTGACGTTCTGGAGCCTGACCGATCAGAAGTATGTCAGCAAGCGCAAGATCAAGCAGCCGCGCGGTCTGGCCCTGACGCTGGACCAGAAGTACTTCGTGCTGACCTTCGACAAAGACAACCCGAACCTGATCATGATTCCTGCCGACACGCGCGAGGTGGAGAAGCCGTCAATCCAGTTCCCGCTGGCCTGCGACGGAAGCCATGCCTACGTGTACGACTTTCCGGTGTAGGGCGCAGCTTCAGCGAACGTCGAAGTAGCGTGCCAGGACGGGGTCCGTCACCAGGGGCGCAAGGAATTCGTCACTCAACACCCGCGTCCGGTTCAGATACCCTTCTTCCATGGCCTGCTTGAGGCTGAGAACAGCCAGTTGCCGCTGCGCCGCTGCACGCGGCCCGGACAACTCCCGCGCCTTGCGGGCGTATCCCAGCGCGCGCAGCATCTGGTCTGCCGGGGTGCCGTAATCCAGCATTTCGCGGGCGTTGGTGGCCTGCAACAATGACAGAAAGCGGTCCGGGTCTGCACCGGCCATGGCCAGAATCCGCCCGAGGTCAAAGCGGTGGCGGGCTGGCGGAAAACTGGTGCCAGCCAGAAGCATCGGATAGCGCCGTGCGTCGTCTGCCCAATCCCGCAGCGTCGAACGATATTCCTCTGGAATCTGCAGCGGGTTTTCTTCCAGGGGCCGGGTAAGGACCGTGGCGTCCTCAAAGCGTGCCAGCATGGTCAGGGCCCTGGCCTTGAACAACGAAACCACCGGCGGCGCTTTGACATCCTGCCGATTGATAGCCTCACACAGCGCGTCCAGTTGCCGGTATTCGTGGTCGCGCAGCAGCACCGAGGCAGCCTGGGCCAGCGTGCGCACGCCGTGGGACGGGCTTTCATGCAAGGCCGCAAGCACCAGTGCCGTCATGCGGCCGTATTCGCCGGTGCTGGCCGTCAACTCCACTTCAATCAGGTCAATCGCGGGGTTGTCCAGCCCGCTTTGGGACTTGCGCATGGTTTCGAGGTGCCGGATTGCAGCCGAAGTCTGGCCTGCCCGCGCAAAGATGCGCAGCATCAACTTATGGGCATCAGCGAATCGCGCGTTCAGGCGAATCGCGGCCTCCAGGTCCGCCAGTTCCAGGCCGGCATCACGTTCGCTTTCGCTGACAAAACGAAGGCTGGCGCGGGCGTAGTATCCACGCGGGTCGTAGGGAAACTGGTTTGTGAAACGATCCCACAGGGCAATGCCGGCGCGGTCGCTTCCGCTTTGGCTGCGGCCGATGTCGCGCACGTCCAGCCATGTCAGCAACGGCAAGTTGGGCTTGAGGTCGCGCGCCCGGGCCAGATAGCTGCGCTTTTGGTCGCTGGAGGCCCTGCCGGTGTTGTCATCCACGATCGCCAGCAGTGTGTAGACCTCCCATAGCGGCAGGCCTTCGCCTTCAATCACCACCAGCCGGTCGGCGGCGTCGCGGCTGGCTTTGTTGAACTCGGCAATCGTGCCGTTTCGGTAGGCCTCGCCCAGATCGAGCAGAATTTCGGCAATGCGTGCAAAATTGCTGCCCGGTTCGGCGGCGTCGCGCACGGGCGCAAAGCGCCGAAAGACTTCATCGAAGTTGCTGCTCAAGCCTTCGCGCAGAACTTTGCGCTGGAAGTCGTACATGGCGTAGGCCATCAGGGCTTCCACGTGGCCGCGGCCGGTTTGTTCGACAGTCAATGAATCCGCGCGGGCGTAGTGGTACAGCGCGTCGTCGTCAAAGCCCAAATCGGCATAGATGCTGGCCAGTTCCAGATGGGCTTCCACAAACGTGGAATCCAGGCGCAGGGCGCGCTGGTACAGGCCGACGGCCTGGCGCCACACATCGGCACGTTTGGACCAATCCTCAAAAGTCGCGCTTCGGGTGCGCAAGTCTGCGGCCTGGCTGTAGGGCACAAATGCGGCTTGGCGTGCAGCCAGGGCTTCACTTTCGCGGCGTTCGCGTTCGAGCTTTTCCTGTTCCAGCTGTGCCACGCGCTCGGCCTCTGCCTTTGCCAATTCGGCTTGTTTGCGGGCTTCGCCTTCGGCGGTCAGGCGGCGCTGGGCCTCCTGGCGGGCATCGGCTTCCAGGTCGGCCTTGGCTTCGGCGTTGGCTTGACGGTCTGCCGCAATCTTGGCCTGCACAATCGCGGCCACGGCCCCGCCCAGCAGCACAAAAACAATTGCCAGTGTGAACACTGCGGCGCGTGTGGGGTTGCGCCGCGCCCATTTGCTTACGGCTGACCAAGGCGAATCGCGGTGTGCTGAAACCGGTTGGGCGGACAAGAAGGCTTCTACATCGTGTTTGAAATCGCCCACCGAGTTGTAGCGCAGCTCGCGGCGTTCATTCATGGCGCGCATGGCCACGGCCACCAGTTCTCGTGCGTGCTTGCGGGCACGCGCAATGCCGGCTTCACCAAACGCGCGCTTGAGTTGCTCGTTGCGCAGCACGGCATCCAGTTTTTCGCGCGGCGGTAACAGGCGGTGCAAGCGGGCGTTGTCCAGCGCCTCGCTGATCGACGGCGCCAGAAACGGCGGCACCAGGCAAAGCATTTCATACAGGATGCCGCCCAGGCAGAAGATATCGGTTCGCTGGGTGATTTCCGCCACTGAGCCGCGCGCCTGCTCTGGCGACATATAGGCCGGTGTGCCGCTGATGGTGCCCTCGCGCGTGCCGCCGCTGTCGCCGTCGGCGTTGCCCAGGCTGACATCCAGCTGAAACATCGGCGTGTCCTGCTTGGGGATGGCATCGGTCTTCTTGCCCGGCCGAATCTGCTTTGCCAAACCCCAATCCATGACCAGCACTTCACCGAACTGGCCCACCATGATGTTTTCGGGCTTCAGGTCACGGTGAATAATGCCGCGCGAGTGTGCGAATTCGAGCGCGTCACAGACCTTCAACAGAATTGACATCAGCCGGCCGGGCGTGAATTCAGCCAGTGTGGCGGCGTGGCCCTGGCGCAGCTTGTCCATCACCTGGCGCAGGCTGCGGCCCTTGACCCGCTTCATGGTGAAGTACACACGGCCCTGCGAATCGAGCCCCAATTCGTGCACCGGCACAATGTTGGGGTGTTCCAGCGAACCGGTTAGTTGCGCCTCGGCGATAAACCGGTTGACGGGCCCGGTATCCAGCGGCGAACCCGAATCACTTTCAGCCTGGCGGGTGTCGCGCAGCAGCACCTTCATGGCCACGGTGCGGTCCAGGTCGCTGTCCTGCACCTCCAGTACCGCCCCCATGCCGCCACGGGCGATTTCGCCCATCACCTTGTAGCGTTCCGAAACGTGGTGCCCGTGCGCCATTTCCTGCCGGTGTTCTTCGGCGGATTGCTTGGCCAGCTTGGCGGTTAGGCCATCCAGGTCCAGCAGCGTGCTTCCGCCTTCGCTGAACACGGTGGTTTCGTCGGAGTTTCCGACGCGCTGCATGGACGCCATGGATTCCAGGATCAGAAACCCGGAATCCAGCTTGTCGTCGCTGAGAATAGTGGACTGCTCATTCATGGCATGGCCTGGCTTACCTTGGTGCAGCGGCAAGCCCGATCCTCACCGGCATTTAACTACTGAAACAGGCGCAGGTTGTATTGCATTTGCAAAGGACGATTGTAGCGCGCCAGGGGCAGCGGCGGCAGACCGCAAACGAAGCGCCAACTCAGGCGTTTCAAGACCAGGTGCATCGGCTTGGTCCAACTCCGCGGGGGACGTGATGGCTGCCACCGAAGACTTGATTGTTGTTCCAACCGGCCTGGTAGCGTCAAAGCCCAATCGTCGTCGATTGGCTGCCGCAATCCTGGCCTTTTTACTTCTCGCAACGGTGATCTGGATTGCTGCCAATGCCGGTTTCATGCTGGTCGATATGCCCGGTCGCCACAGCGCCGTCTGGGAAAAAGCCCGCTCGGATATGGGCGAGTTGCAAAAGGCGCTGCTGCACTACGCGCAGGATCACAGTGGCGCATTTCCTGACACGCTGGCCGAAATCCGCCCCGCATTCGGGGGCAATCTGCCTAGTGACCCTTACACCGACGACGATTTTCGTTACGCACGCACGCCAGACGGCTTCGAATTGACCTGCCTTGGCAGAGACAACGCAGCGGGTGGCGACGCGGCGCCGAATGCAGACATTGTCTTTACGCGTCAAGGCCAGCAACCCTAGCCGGATTCAACTGGCCGGGTAATCCTGTTGCAACTTCTTGAAATCCGCCCGTTCCAGCAGTGGCTGGAGCCATTGCTGCGCGTACAGGTCGTTGGGCCGCACGCCCTTTTCAAGGCCTTTGCGCAGCCATTTCACCGCTTCTTGCGGCGCGCTGTCGCCCTCCAGGGCGCAGCGGGCCAGCAGCAGGTAGGCGTCATTGACTGTCTCGTCCAGTTCAATGCACTTGCTGGCTTCCGTTTTTGCCTGCTCCCACTGGCCGGTCTGGACCAGGCACTGCGCCAACAGGTACCGAAACCATTGGTTGTCCGGCGCCAGATCGCGGCCTTTTGTGAAGGCTTGTGCGGCCTTTTCGAAATCGGCCTTGCCGTACCAAGCCGAACCCAGGCGGTACCAGCAGCGCATGTCGTTGGGTGCCATCTGCGACGCCCGTTCCGCTGCTGCCACTGCTTCGTCGTGCATGTTTGCGCTGCTTGCGGCGCCGGCGGCTTCCAGCCAGGCATCCAGTTTGTCGGGCTTGACCTGGGCTGCGCTGTCAAAGGCGTTGTAGGCCTGCTTCCACTTGCCTGCGGCTTTGTAGCACAGGCCCAGGTACCACCAGGCCGTGTCGTTTTCGGGGTCGACTTCTGTGGCGCGAATCAAGGGTGCAATGGCGTCGGCCGTGCGCTTTTGCTGAATACGTGTGACGCCCACATTGACCCAGGACCAGGCATCCGTCACGCGGGCGCGGGCTTCGGCTTCGAAGCTTTCCGCCGCCAGGTCGTACTGCTTCTGATCCAGCCACGACAGCGCGATGTACTTGTGCGCCATGGCGCAGTTGGCATCCAGCGCCAACGCCTGTTTGCCAGCCGCAATCGCGTCGGGGTACTTCTTGAGTTCATACAGCAGCCAGCTTGTGCGCGCATGCGGGTCGGGGTTGCGCGGGTCGCGCCGGGCCTGTTCGGCGCGGGCGTTGATTGCTTCCGGACGTTTGCCTTGACGTGTCAAGGCACTGGCCAGAATGTCCCAGGGCCGGGCGTAATCGGGCGCCGCCACCGCGATTTCGCGGCACAGGGCAATGGCGTCATCCATGCGCCCCAAATCGTGGTACATGGCGGCCACATCGGCCCGAAAAACCGGGTCGTCCGTCTTGCAGGTGGCGGCCTTGTTGACGGCTTCATTGGCCGCATCCGTGTTGCCCAACCGGATTTCTGACTGGCACAGCTGCACCCAGGCCAGCACGTGGTCTGGCGTTGCCTGGGTGGCCTTGAGGGCGTATTGCCGGGCGTCGGCGGGCCGGTCCAGCTTGTTGGCGCACAGTGCGGCGTTGATCCAGGCCTGGCCGTTGGCCGGGTCCAAATCCGTGGTTTTCAGGTAGGCATCAAGCGCTTGGCGGTACTCACCCATTGCGACACAGCCGTCGCCGACTTCGCGCCAGGCCAGCGGCGCGTATTGGGGGTAGCGGGTGGCGTCGCGGGCGTAACTCAGCGCCTCGGTCGCGCGGCCGGACTTCTTGAGTGCCACCGCCAGGTTAAGCTTGGCCTGGCCGTTGGAAGGGTTGATTTCCAGTGCCCTTCGCAGGTCCTGCACCGCCTGTTCGTACTGTCCCAGCAGAAACCTAGCCGATCCCTGGGCCCCCCAGGCACTGTCGCTGCCGGGCATGTCCTTGATGGCATCTTGCGCGTCCTGAAGGGCTTCTTGTGGGCGTCCAAGTTCCGCCAGCACGCGTGAACGCGCCGCCCATGCAACGCCCCACTGCGGCTGCCGCATCAGGGCTTGATTGGCGGCGGAAAGGGCCTCGTCAAGTTTGTGCAGGTTCTGGCGTGCCTCGCACAGCAGCACATAGGCCGTGACGTAATCTTTTTCGACGGCCAGGGCCTGCAGGGCGTACTGTTCGGCTTGGGCGGGCTTGCCCTGCCACAGGGCGGAATAGCCCAGGTTCGTCAGCGGCGCGGGCCGGCCCGGCGCCAGGGCAAGTGAATTTTGCAGCGCCGCATCGCCGGTTTCGAAACTCTTGAGCAGCGTAAGCACCGTGCCCCATTCCATCCAGGCTGCGGGCAAGCGCGTGTTGCGGTCGATCAAGGGCCGCAGAGTGTCGTGCGCCTGCTGCAACTGGCCCAAGTGCATCTGCGAAATCGCCAGGTTCACTACCGGCTCATCGGCCGCGGGCATCAACTCGATGGCGCGGCGCAGATCCGATTGCGCGTCTTCAAATCGTGCCAACTGAATGCGTGCCGCCCCGCGTTCGTTGAACAGCACGCCCTCGCGGCTGTTGCGCAGCAGGGCCTGGGTCAGCAGTTCCTCTGCCTGGTGCGGGTCATACAGCGGGTTGAGCTCGCGGTCGCCCCGCTTGAACTGGCTGCCCCTGGCAAATCCTTGAAGCAGAAACGGCTCCCACAGGGACCCGTCCAGCCTCTGGGCCTTTTCGGCAAACTCCATGGCCTTTGCAAAGTCGCCCTGGATCAGCTCCACGTAGCCCTGGCCGACCAGCGCCAGCGGTTCGTTTGCGGAAACATTTGCGGCCTGGCGGTAATACTCCAGCGCGGTTTGCAGGTCATTCAGCACCAAGCGGGCAAAGTCACCGGCGTAAACAAGCGAGCGGGCATCGCCTTTGCCGGTCGTGGCGCGGGTCATTTCGTCAACGCGGCCGTAACATGCCAGCGCCTGAGAATCGCGAAAGAAATGGTGCAGCTGGCCCAGCGCGAACCAGGGGTCGACGTAATCGGGGTCCTCGCGGCTGGCAGTGGTCAAAGTGGCCAGGGCCTCGTTGCGGGCCGTGACTCGTAACGGAAAATCCGTGATCTCGCGGGCGCGGTCCGCTTGTTCGCTGCCCAGCCGAAACGACTCGCTTGCCACGGCGCGGCGGCGTGCGGCTTCCTCGCGAGCCAGGGAGGCTTCCTTGAGTTGGCGTTCTCGCTTGGCGGTTTCGCCTTCAGCCTGGGCGCGGCCCCGGGCTTCTTCTTCTGCGCGCTGGCTGGCGGCCAGACGCTGCTGGTCAAGGTCCATCGTTTCTTTGCGCGCCTGGGCAACCAGAAACATGATTGTGGCGACACTGACCAGCACCACGGCTGCTGCTGCCGCCGTACTCATGCTGAACGTAGGGTGCCGGCGCACCCATTTGGCGGCGCGCACGGCAAGCGGGTCCTGGCGCACGCTGACGGGCCGACCGGCCTGATAATTTTCAATGTCTTCTTTCAGCAGCCGCACGGTCGCATAGCGTGATTCCTGACGGAATTTCAGCGCATGCATGGCAATGGCCTGTAACTCCTCGGGCACGGTGCCGCCGGGCAGACGGCCCAGCAGGGCCCGAAGTTCAGGGTCCTTCTGGGCACGTTCAGCGGGCGGAACGATGTCGCCATCCGCGGCCTTTTCAATGATGCGGGTGCCGCCTTCGCCCTGGTACGGGGGCCGCAGCACCAGCAGTTCATACAGAATCGCGCCCAGGGCAAACACATCGCTGGTCTGGTCAATGCGTGAAACCTGGCCGCGTGCCTGCTCTGGTGCCATGTAGGCCGGGGTTCCTGCAATCACGCCCTCCATGCTCAGGGCACCCGATTCGTGGCTGCCACTTTGACGTTTGCGTTCGCGGGAATCCGTTTCGATCACGTCCACAGCCGCGGGCGCACCTGTGGCCTGGGTCTGGTTCAAGACACGGGCCAAGCCCCAATCCATGACCAGCACTTCGCCAAAGCGCCCGATCATGATGTTGTCGGGCTTGAGGTCGCGGTGAATCACATTGTGGGCGTGGGCAAAGCTCAAGGCATCACAGACCTTCATGAAGACCTGCAGCAACCGGTCCAGCGGAAAGTCGGCCAGGGTGGCGGGGTCGCTGTTGCGCAACGACTTGATGATGTCCGAAAGCGGCCGGCCCCGGACCAGCTTCATGGTGAAGTAGATGCGGCCTTCCGGGTCGGCCCCCAGTTCGTGCACTGGCACAATGTTGGGGTGTTCCAACTGGCCGGTAATCTGGGCCTCTTCCACAAAGCTGCGCAGGGCGGCGTCACCGGATTGCGTGCCCGGCCTGGCGCGGTCGCTGCGCACCACCTTCATGGCGACTTCGCGGCGCAGGTCGTTGTCGCGAACCTTCAGCACCAGCCCCATGCCGCCTCGCCCGAGTTCCTGGGCTGCGGCATAGCGGGCACTGGCCCGCACCGCGCCGGTGGCACGCGAGGCAAAATCCGCCTGGCCGCCGCTGGGGCGCGTTGCGGCCTGGCTGGCTGCTTGCTGCGTCAGATCGCGGGAGTGCAACTCGACGGGCCGGGTGGAGAGATTCGTGCCAGTGGCGGCCTCTATGCGCGCCAGCACACTCTGGTTGCCGGTGCCCGCATCCAGGGCCAGCAGTGTTTCGCCCGGGCTGGAATTGTCACCCGTAGAGGTAATCTCCAGCAGTGTTTCGCCGGCCGCAGATTGGCTGTCAGGCTGTGTTGGCGTGGGCACAGAGTCGGTCATGGCGGCCTCCCGCGAGCGAACGGGAAGTGTAGCCATCCAACAGAAATCCGCGAGAACGGATCATGGGTTCAACCAATTCACCCCGCGGAGGTTCCTGCACCATTTGCGGCTTGCGCTATTTACATTACTACCTTATATATTGGCGTTATGCGTAAAGACAATCCTCGGAGTCGATGGCCACACCGGCTGAAGTGTGCCGTCAGCGCGATTGCCCTGTGGCTGGGCTTGCTGGGCCTTTTGGCCGTGTTTTGCTTTCTGTTTCCGGGGCCGCTCAGCACGCCCGAAATGCGCGTGCATTACCCCATGGAGTTCCTGCGCGGTCTGACGCAGGGCGGCCTGCTGGTCGGTCTGGCACTGGGGTTGACCGGCCTGTTTTTTGCAACGCAGCGTTTGCGATCCGCCATCGCCGTCCTGCTTGCCGGGGCTGCCCTGGCCCTTGGCGGCGGCTATGCCCAGCCCTGGGGCGATACTCTGGACGCGCCGGTCATCGGGCTCGATTTTCTGGTGCTGGACCTGTTTGCACTGTGTCTGCTGTTTGTTCCCCTGGAGCGCGCCTTGGGCAAGCCGCAGCCCGTGCTGCGCCGTGGCTGGCGCGTCGACCTGGTTCACTTTGGCGTATGCCACGCGCTGGTCGGGTTGATCGCCGCGGCCTCGGTGGTGCCGGCCCACGTGCTGTTCAGTTGGGCGCTGGATTTTGAGTTCCGTCAGCAGATCGCGGCCTGGAACCCGGTCGTGCAGTTTGTGCTCGTGGTGCTGGTGGTCGACTTCACCTGTTACTGGCTGCACCGGGCATTTCACGCCGTGCCGTTTCTTTGGCGCTTTCATGCCGTTCACCATTCCATTGAACACATGGACTGGCTGGCCGGTTCACGCCAGCACCTGGGCGACATTCTGGTCACGCGCGCGGCCGGGTTTGTGCCGGTGTTCGTTCTGGGTTTTGCCGACGTGGCGGTGTACGCCTACATTCTGCTCATCAGCTTTCATGCCGTGTTCATTCATGCCAACGCACGCGTCGGCCTTGGCTGGTTTGGCAGGGTTCTAACTTCCCCGCGCTATCACCATTGGCACCACACTGACCAAGCCGGCCTGCTGGACAAGAACTTTGCCGTGCTGTTGCCAGTTTGGGATGTGTTGTTCGGCACGGCGCTGTGGCGCAAAGACTGGCCCGAAAGCTACGGCCTGTCAGGCGACGGCATGCCCGAAAGCTGGCTAGGCCAACTGATCGCCCCGTTGCGACGCCAGCGGCAGTAACCGATGGCCGCTATCTCACCTTCAAGTCCGCATACAGCCAATCAAAAGGCTCGCCCCAATCCCCTTGTTTGTGGCAGGCGTCGCAGGTCTTGCCGACGGCATCCAGTTTCTCACCGGCCTCTGTGCCCTGTTTGGCATCTTTTACCGCTTGCAGGGCGGCGTTCAGGTCCTTCATGGCGGCTTGCCACTTTGCGGTATCTGGGTGCGTGCCTTTGTTTTGCTCCTGCATGGCGCCAAACAGGCGGGCGTCCTCGGTCAGGTCCAGCCAGCTTTGTTCGGGTTTGCCTGTCGCGTCGCCGGTGGCCTGGCCTGCGCTGCGCAGCAGGTCGCGCAGATTGGATTTGGCGCGGCTCATCAGGCGGCGGGTGGACTTCAGGTCGCGGTCTTCCAACTTGGTGGGCATCAGCCCGGCAAGCTTTGCGGCATCCAGCAGTGGCAGCAACTTGGGCGGATCAGGCAGCTTTGGCGGGTCCGCCTTGGTCTGCGCCTGGGGCAGCTTGGGTTCCAGGGAAATCTCGTCGTCGGCGTGCAGCTTGTGGCAATCGGCGCAGATCTTGCGCATTTCAGTGCGCAGTTTGCGCCGTTCCGTTTCGGCCGTTGTTGTCAGCAGCGCATCAGCCTTGTCGGCAAGTTCCTGCGCCCATTGGTCCCACTGGGGCTTGTCGCTTTCGGCAATGTCTTTGACGTAAAGCCCCGCAAGCCTTCGCGCCAATTCTCTTGTGTCTCTTGCGGGCAGGTGCGCGGATGCCGGCAAGGGCTGGGTGCTGTGGCCCAGGGCCGCGTTGCGGCGCCCCATCTGGCCCATCAGGTCTTCAAGATCGTCCTGGGCAAACCAGCCTGCCTGGGCCTGGTAGTCCTGCATCACGGTCACAATGCACAACCCGGCAAACGAAATCACGCCCACCAAAGCAGCAATGCGCAAGGGGCGAAGCAGCCTTGTGGGCTGGTCGCTCTGGCGGTCGGCATAGGGCAACCCGGCCAGCGCCAGCCCGCCCAGCAGCGGCGGCGCAAACAAGGCCAGCAGGTGCAAAAGCCCCGGCGGCAACAGTTTCATCAAAGTGTACAGGGGCAGCGCGAACCATTCCGGCCGTGCCTGGGGGTAACTCTCGCCCACGTCACCCTGCAATCCCAAGGGCGCGGCGACCACCAGCGACGCCACCATGCAGACAGCAACGACACTCAGGGCCACGGCCAGCACCGGCCACAGCGCACCCTGTGGTTTTGCATCCGCCCACATCCAGCGCAGCAGCATCAATGCCAGCACCGGCAGAATCAGTGTGTGAATGCTGAAGAACCGCGCCAGCGCCGCGGTGCCCAGGGCGCCTCCCGTTGCCATGTCGCGCAACAGCCCCCCCACCAACGGGGCCTCCGCGACATATCCCATGCGAATGGCCGTGCCGTGCAGCGCATTCTGGTCGTAAGGAAGAAATTGGCCAGTCAGGCTGAAAGCAACCACCAGCCCCAGCAGCAAACAAGCCCGCCACCAGCGCCATTGCATGGGCCTGCGGTACAGACCGCGCCACAACAGCCAGAACAGATATGCACCACACAAGGCCACCAGCAGGTTGGCCGCATGCCAGTGCAAACCGCGAACAAGCGTGCCCGCCAGACCAGCTCGCTGCATCCAGTCCAGAGACGCGGAAGCGTCGTCCATGGACGGCGCATAGCCCAGGGAAATGCCGATGCCGGTGCCGGCCAACAACGCCAGGCAGGACAGCAAGCCTGCCAGAATCAGCGGCGTCACGAAATCACGATCGTCACCAGCCGCTGGCGGCGGGGTTGGTGGCACCTTGCGCGTAACCATCGAGGTCGTGCGCCGGTGCAGTTCGGCCTGCACCTCGGCCAGAAGTTCGTGCTGGATCTGCGAGGTTGTCTGGGCGGGGTCGCTCATGCCTTGCGGGCCACGCGTTCCTCAAGGCCAACCACAAAGTCCTGCCAACGCACCTTCAACCAGGGCGCGCCTTGCAAGTCCGAGACTTCGACGTCCAGGGGGTCCAGGCCGCGCGGCGCGGGGCCACTGACCTTTTCGCCCTGGGTGTCGAACTTGGCTTGGTGACAGGGACACACGTACTGGGTTTCCTTCAATTCCACTTCGCAGCCGGCATGCGGACAAACGGCGCTGAAAACCTTGAAGGCCGCCGCTGTGTCGCCATCGGCCACCCGCAAAATGTAAACCCTTTGACGCAGCGTTCGCACACGCCAGCCGTCGCGGCGCGAAAGCGAAAGTTCTGCGCCCAGGGGCTTGGCCTTTTGCAGCTTCGCAAGGTCGGCCATGGGCAGCAACGGCAGCAGGGCCGCATCGGGGCCATCCTGGGGCCTTGGCGCAGCCGCGATCAGCCCCACACCAGCCGCGCCCAGCGCAATACCGCCAAAGATTACCACACGCAGAAACGTGCGTCGGTCCCCGAATTCCGGCTGCGGCATGCGTTCAGTCATGGTGCGGGTCAGCGCTGGCCTTGCTTCCAGCAGTCTTTGCAGATGCCGAAGATTTTCTGGCTGTGGTGTGTGGGGTGAAAGCCCAGACCCGCGGCCACGCGTTCCTGCAGCGCTTCCATTTCGTCGCTGTGAAACTCAATGATCTTGCCGCAGCGCGTGCACATGCAATGGTCGTGGTGGTCGCGTCCCTCGGACAGCTCAAAGACCTTGTGAGATTCACCGAAATCGTGTTGCTCCAGAATTCCGGCTTCCACCAGAACGCCCAGGGCGCGATAGACCGTGGCCTTGCTGACCCGTGGCTTCTGGTCGCGGAATTCGTCGACCAGGTCGTCCGCGGCGAAGTGGGTTTTGTCCATGCCCAGAATCTGCTCGACGATACGACGGCGCTGCGCCGTCAGCTTCAGCGACTTGCGCTGAAGATAGCTGTCGAATTTGCCAAGTAGTTCCGTGGCAACGGCTTTGACCGCTCGTGGCATGGTTCCTTCGCGGCCGGGGCCGCGCCTATTCTTCAGAATCCGCCTGGGAATCCGCCTGCCGTCCGGTGGCCGCCTTGCGGTCCGACGCAAGTGCCTGGTCAATCAGCTTAGAGACCGACTCCTGCTTTGCAATCGAGTCATCGTAGGTGAAAATGACCCGGGGCGCGACGCGGATCTTCAGGCCCTCCACCACGTGGCGCTGCACCATGGGGGTAACGGATTCAATGAAGCGTTCCACGGTGCGCTTGTCGGAATCCGACCCCAGCACGGAATAGTAAACTCGCGCGTTTGTCAGGTCCTTGCTGACCTTGACGCGCGTAATGGATATAAGACCCCTCATTCGAGGGTCCTTGAGCTCCGCCAAAAACAGTTCGGCAACGTCTTGCCGGATGCGGCTTTGGATTCGTTGAATGCGTCGGTCGTCGGCCATGGTTGTCGTTTGGCCGCCCCGAGGCGGCAGTTGCAAAGCGGCGTGACTGTCCCATAAGGGGGCAAGTCGCGCCAGAGAGTAGAAGCCATGTGGATCAAGCGCTCGCTGGTCGTACTGCCCATCTTGCTGTTGGTGTTTCTGGTACAGGCCGTGTTCTGGGTGCCCAAGACCTCTACCGTTTCCGACAACGAAAGCCGCCTCAACCGGCTGATGCTGTACATGGGTGCCAACCCTGAGGACATGAACCCCTGGACAAGCACAAAGACCACGGACAGCACGATCAGTGACTACTTCTTCGAGGGCCTGATCAAAATCAATCAAGACTACGAGATGGAGCCCGGCCTCGCGGAGACGGTGGTGGTGAAGCACAAAGTTGTTACTCGTGTGCCGGAGGGGTTGACTCAGGACGAATTCCAAACAGTCCTCAAACGCCTGTTTGGAGAGAAGCTCGTTTCCTACAGGCAGGCTGCGGCAGCCCAAGCCGACATCGTCATGGACCTGGATAGCGGGAAAACCCTGGCCGAAGGTGCCACGGTGGCAGAAGACCAACTTGTTGCGCGCCTGCTGCGTCCCGCGCAAGTCGAATTGATGCTCGCCCCGAAGCCTGAAAAGGGCAAGATTGCTGCGGCCATTGAGCCCGAGTTTGAGTTGGTTCTGGAAAAAGAAATCGGCCGCAAACCCTGGCCCAGTTTCGACGCTGAAACCGCGGCAGCCGCCGCATTTGCCAACGTGCCCAAGGACAAGCGGGCAGCACTGACGTTGCAGAACCTTCAGGGCAAGATCGAGGCGGTGCTGGCAAAGCAGGACAACACCGTCATGACCCATGCGCCGACTCTGGAATTTCAGTTACGCAAAGGGATCTACTGGACTGACGGCCCGTTCTTTGACGACCCGAAAACCGTCTGGCAGTGCACGTGCGATGGCGAACCGTGCGGATGGGTCACAGCCGTCAGCGAAGCCGAAGCGATTGGCAAGCTCAAAGAACGAGGGCTGATCGAGAAACCGGAACAAGGCAAATATACGGCCCGCAATTATTCAGAGCGCTTCAGCGACGAAGCCAAGGGCTGCTGGTGGGGCAAGGGGCCAGAGTTCACTGCCCGCGACCCCAAGCTGACATTCGATCTAATCCGCAGCCCGGATTTCAAAAGCCCGCGCATGTCCAGCTACACCAGCATTGGGGACATTCGCATGGTGGAAGGCGACCCCTACCGATTAGAAGTAGAGTACGGCGAACTGTACTCGCCAGCACTGGGTGACCTGGCCGGGTCCATTTTGCCCTATCACGTATGGAACTCGATGGCTTGGAAGGAAGAGGCTATTCGTAAGGGCAAAGGACCCGCCGACAGTGGCCAGACGCACGCGGCCTACAACCCGATGAAGCAGCTTGTCAGTCGCGAACGCGACTTTCGCAGCTGGCCTTCGGTGCTGGGCTTCATGGTGTTGGAACCCCTCAACGGCAATGCACGCCCGCTGTGGCAGAACGGCATGCGTTGCCGCCTTCGCCGCAACGAATTCTATTGGGACCGTAAACCCGAATACCAGTTCATTGACTACTACGTGTTCGACCCCAACATGGGTCGCGAAACGGCCGAGGTAGTGTTCAACACCGGCGGTCTGGACATGTACGGCCCGCGCGACTTCCAGGTCGACCGCTATGAAGAGAAAACCGACCAGTTCAGCGTGATCAAGCGTTTGCCCAACCAGTACGAGTACTTGTCGTTCAACTGCAGTAAGCCCGACCTGGCCGACAAGCGCGTGCGCATGGCGCTTTCCATGGCCATCGACGTGGAGCAGATTCTCAAATACGTAGTATACGGCCAGGGCGTGCGCATCAACGGCCCGGCCTATCCGGTGCTGCCGTGGTACGACCCCGATTTCATGCTGGAGCACACCTGGCTAACTGATACCAAAGATGCCGACGGCAAGGTCGTGGCACGCAAAGGCAAGACCGAAAAGATCAAGTTCCTGCCTTACGACCCGGACGAAGCACGCGCGATCCTGCTGTCCTGCGGCTATCAGGACGTCAACGGCAAGCTGGTCAAAGACGGCAAGCCCTTGCGCCTGGAGTTCATCAACAGCACCGGCGGCGGAGCCCGCATGAACACGGCCTTGCTGGCCAAGGAAAACTGGCAGAAGCTGGGCGTAGACGTGGACTATCGCGAATACGAATGGAATGTCTTCATTCAGCAATACGTGATGGCGCTGAAATTTGACGTCTGCGTACTGGGCTGGTCCGGCGGCATTGACTTTGATTCGCGCCAGTTGTGGCACACCGAGTGTTGGCCCACTAAGGGCGGGTTGAACCTGGCAGCCTATTCAAACCCCAA
This sequence comes from Planctomycetota bacterium, assembly GCA_016722065.1. GTDB lineage: Bacteria > Planctomycetota > UBA8742 > UBA2392 > UBA2392 > H3-PLA7. The sequence continues at coordinate 2,579,131 of JADKGX010000001.1, read as the reverse complement.
GGCCGACAAACTGATGGACGCCATCCTGAAGATCTACGACTACGACCAGCAGGTCAAAATGAGCCACGAGATCTTCCGCGAAATCGGCGCGGATTTCCCGTACGTCTTCCTGTATTCGCCCATGGCCACCAGCGTGATGGACAACCGCGTGGTCTGGCGCAAGAAAGTGGGCACTAACGCCGATGGCACACCCAAGTATGAGGACCGCCCGATCAACCACGACTTTGTCAAAAACGCCCGGGCCAACCTGAAGTACTTCATCGGCGAGATCAAACGCGTTGAGGAAGCGCCCACCTGGAAACCGGAAGACTTCAAGAGGTAGCCGATGCTGACGTATATTCTTCGACGTGTCTTCCAGATGGGGCTGACGCTGTTCATCGTCAGTATCATCAGTTTTCTAATCGTCGCGCTGGCGCCAGGTGACCCCTTGGCCAGCCAGTTGGACCCCAAGAAGACGGACGCAGACCTGGAGCGCCGCCGGGACGAGATCGGCTATGACGACCCCGTCGTCAAAAAGTACCTGGACTTCTATGGCAAGTTCTTTTCCGACCTGTGGGCCGTGGCCACGCCGTCGACATCCGAGGGCGACCACACCTGGAAGCTGACCAGCGAAACCAGCAAAGAATCCGTGCTGCCCACCATGTGGCGCAAGGCCAAGGTCACGTTGCCGCTGATCATCATCGATACGCTGGTCATCTGGTCTCTATCTTTCCCGATCGGCATTTATTCGGCCCTGCGACGAAACACGTTCAAGGACCGCGCGATCACAGTAATCAGCTACACGTTGATTGCCTTTCCGGGTTTCTGGATCAGCATTCTGATCATTGGCTTCTTCACCAAAACGCTGGGCATTCCGATCGTGTCGCCGGAAACGATCGGTGTTGAACTGGAAGGTCCACGAGAGTTCTTTGATCGCACCTGGCACGTGGCCATTCCAGCCATGGTGGCGTCGCTTACCGGCGTGGCTACCCTGACTCGCTACGTGAAGGGCCAGATGCTGGAAGTGATGGACCACGACTACATACGCACTGCAAAAGCCAAGGGACTGGACCGGGACACCGTGTACTACAAACACGCGTTGCGACCGGCCGCGCTGCCGTTTATCACCATGCTGGCGGGTCTGCTACCTTCGGTGTTTGGTGGCTCGGTAGTGTTTGAGGCGATTTTCGGTTGGCCCGGGCTTGGTCGCTGGGTGTTTGAAGCCGTGTTCACCCGCGATATCTACATCGTGATGGCCAGCCTGTTTGTGGGCTCGGCGCTTACGCTGATCGGGATTCTGATTTCGGACATCATGCTGAGTGTGGTCGACCCACGCGTCAGACTTTCCTAAGGGACCTCAAGCATGTCGACGATTCAAAAGCGAACCACGCCCTTGGGTGACGCACTGCGCATTTTTCTGCGCAACAAGCCCGCAGTTGCCGCAGCCGTGATGATCTTTCTGCTGGCCACGGCGGCGGTCACTGGGTCATTGCTGACCGGCAAACAGGCCGATTCCAATGAGTTGATCCGCTTTGAGGAATCCGAGCTGCTGGGCGACCGCTACAAGACGGAAGCCATCAAGTACGCGGCACTGGACCCGATCAAGACCGAACTCAAGGACACGTTTCTCAGCCCGGGCTCCAAGAGCAACGCGGCCGACAAGCCAGACAAAGTTTACTACCTGGGCACAGACAACCTGGGTCGCGACGTACTGGCCCGGCTGTGGTCCGGAAGCACCATCAGTTTGACGATCGGCTTTCTGGCCGTCGGCATTTCGGTGTTTCTGGGCATCGTGCTGGGTGGCATCGCCGGATACTTCGGGCGTTCACGGGTAGGGTTGCCAGTGCTGGCAACGCTGCTGTTGATGATGATCTGGGGCATTCTGCTGGCAGCCGGACTGCCAGTGATAGCGTGGGTGTGCTTCGCCCTGGGCATGGCGTCGTTTGTGTTTCAATTAGCCGTGGCCGCACTGGGCCGCCGGTTTCAACCCGTCGGGTTCTTTCTGGCTGCGGTAGCCTTGACAGCGGGCTTCAGCGCCTACAACAGAAACATTGAGACCACAACGCCCGAAGGCATGACGTTTCAAGCGGCCAGCCAGACTTACACCAAGTCCTACGACCTGCTGCTGCATTTGCGCCAATACGGCGAGACCGTCAAAGCCTTTGAAGACGAATCGCAGGACCACCGTAAGCAGATCAACGATTCCGGCAAGACCGCCAACGAAGTGGCAAGAGCCAACAACGGAAAGCAGCACGAGCCGCTGCCCGCATGGATTTTTGCCGGGCAGCTCGACATTGAAGTCCGCTTCAAACTGCTGGAAATGCAGGTGGCGCGTTTCGATGTCGCCAAGGACCGCGGCAGCCTTCTGGAAGCCTTGCGACTGGCCGTCGAACAACAACAGCGGGCGGATCACCTGGAATCGTTCCAGCAAGACTATGCCGACAAGAACCGGGACGCGCTGGCCGACGAAAAGCGCCTGGGCGAGCAACGCGACGCGATGTTCAAAGCCGGCAACCGCGATGAAGGCCGCAAACTGGCCGAGGAAAGCTCCGCCGCCGGCGCCCGCGCCAAGACTTTTGATCCAGCCGAACTGGTCAAGCGATTGACCAGATTGCGCCAGCTGGGCTTGGCCAGGCAAGCCTATGTCGAGAGGGTTCTTGATGGTTCCGAGTCGCTGTTCGAAGAACGACTGGGCGCCATCACAGCCTGCGAGGAATCCCTCAATGCCGTGTTGAGCGACTCTGCCGAGAACTTTGACACGCTTCGCCAGCGCCAGTTCACGGTGGAGCTTGCTTTGCGAGAACTTCGTGTGGCGCAGGCGCGCGTAAAGCTGGCCGATGCTGCATTGCGCGCCGAGACCGCAGCGAGCGTGCTGGGACTGGACCATTCGGCCCACTCAAAGGCCGTGGACAAGTATCTTGAGTCAGCTGCCAAGGCATTGAAAGCAGTAGCGGAGTTCAAATTTGACAGCAGCAAAGACCTTGAGGCGGAGGTCAAGCGACTGGGCGAGCTTATGGATTCTGCTACAGCCCCCACCGACGCCCTGAAGATTGCTGCCAGTGAATGGGCCAAGGCCACAAGCGAATCCAAGAAGCTCGAGAACGCCGGACTGGCTGAAGTTCTCGCCGAACTGACCGTCAACACTGGCGCGATCGCCAAGTGCGCCCAGGAGTGGAAAGACGCGCGCAAGGGGTACGCGGATGTCCTCACTCTCGTGGCATCCACAGAAGCCGTGGGCAAGCTCAAGGATGTCGGGGCCGCCCAGACCCGAACTGTGGAACTGGAGCGCCAATTGGCGCCGATTAAGGTCCAGGGCAGCAACGACCTGATTGACCGCCGCGGCAAACTGCGCAAGGCCTTTGTCATCAAATACGACACCGAAGTGCGCAACGGGCGCACTGCCATGCAAGTCGCAGAAAACCTCAATGGCACCTACCGCTACGGTATGTATCGCTTCACCAGCCACTTCCTGACAACTACCGTGCTGGTGCTGTTGCTGATTGTCGGGATGATGGTGGTGATGGCCGCTGGCCAATCGGTGGTCAACGACCGCATGGCCAGCCTGAAAGTGGTGTACCTGCCCACAATTTCCGTCGACGACCTTGTGATGCGCTTTACCGAAATAGTCATGACGATCCCGGTGCTGTTCTTGATTCTTGCCATTCTGGCCGTGTTTGAAAAAGACGTGTACATCACCATGGGCGTCATTGGGCTGACAAGTTGGATGGGAACGACACGGTTTGTTCGCGCGGAGATTCTGAGCCTGCGTGAGCAAGACTTCGTGCAGGCCGCGCGTTCGTTGGGATTGTCGGACTTTCGCATTATCTGGCGTCACCTGGTACCCAACGCCATCAGCCCGGTTCTGGTCAGCGCAAGCATCGGCGTCGCGGGCGCCGTGCTTGCAGAAAGCACTCTCAGCTTTCTGGGCATTGGCGCCAAACAAGACCAGACCACCTGGGGTATGATTTTGAGCCAGGGCCGGGAGTACATCTTTGATGCCTCGTGGCTGACCTGGATTCCGGGTGTTGCGATCCTGTTCACGGTGCTGGCATTCAACCTGCTGGGAGAGGGTCTGCGCGAGGCTTTCAACCCCAAGCTGCGCGGAAGATAAGGCCGGGCAGAAGTCCGCGTCGGGCAGCGCATGCAACAACGCATCAGCCGCCGGCCTGCTGCGGATTTTCGATCCATGATTTGCGTGGCATGAAAGTACCTACATGAAGATTCTGCTGGCAGACGACGAACGCGGCATCCGGCTGACACTGGCCGAAGACCTGGAAGACGCAGGCCACCAGGTGGTTGCCGTGGAAGACGGCGATCTGGCCATGCGCGAGATCAAGAAGCAGAAGTTTGACTGCCTGATTTCTGACGTGGTCATGCCCAAAGTTGATGGCATGAGCCTGCTGCGTTTTGCGCGCGAGCACGTACCCGACATCATCAGCATCATGATCACCGGCAATGCCACGGTGGAACGCGCCCTGGAAGCCATGAAGCTGGGCGCCAAAGATTTCGTCGAAAAGCCCTTCAACAACGAAAAGATCGTGCTGCTGTTGAACGGCTACGGAGAAAGCCAGCAGACCGGCCGCAAATACCAGAAGCTGGTCGAGGAAGTAAAAACCGATTTCAAGATCAGCCAGATGGTCGGCAACAGCCCGCAGATGAAGCGGCTGTACCAGGACATCCAGACCGTGGCGGAATCCGAATTCTCGGTGCTGATCCAGGGTGAAAACGGCACGGGCAAAGAGGTGATTGCCACCACGCTGCACCAGCTCAGCCCTCGCCAGGCCGGCCCGTTGATCAAGGTCGCCTGCCACATCAGCAACGTGAACCTTCTGGAAGACGAATTGTTCGGGCATGAACCTGGTTCGTTCACGGGCGCCACGTCGCGTCGCATCGGGCGTTTTGAGCAGGCCCAGGGCGGCACCATCTATCTTGACGATATCGACGACATGCCCATCGACACCCAGGCCAAGCTGCTGCGTGTGTTACAGGAACGCGAAATCGAACGCCTGGGCGCGGATCACCCCGTCAAAGTAGATATCAGGGTGATTGCCTCCACCAAAGTGGACCTGCGTGTGGGCGTGCGCGAAGGCAAGTTCCGTGAAGACCTGTACCACCGCATCAACGTCATCGACCTGCATGTGCCACCTCTGCGCGACCGAGACGGCGACATTCCTGTCCTTGTACAGCATTTTCTGCAGCGCTACTCGGGCGGCAAAGAGGTCACTGTAGAGCCCGAGGCCATGGCCGCTTTGGCCGGCTATCGCTGGCCTGGCAACGTGCGCGAACTGCAGCATGCTGTGCAGCGTGCGATCGCCTTTGGCGGCCACCAGGGGCCGCTGCGCAAGGATCACTTCCTGCGCGATTTCAGTAACGCTCTGCCTGAGGGAACACCGGCCCTGAGCCCCGGCGATGACCGCCGAGCGCTGAAAGAAGTTGTCGCCACGGCCGAAAAAGCACACATCCAGAACGTGCTGACCATGACCAAGGGCAAGATCGAGGAAGCCGCGCAGATTCTGGGCATCAGCCGAAAGAACCTGTGGGAAAAGCGCAAACAATACGGGCTGCTTGATGGCGACGGCGAGTAAGGCGCCAACCGGCACGCCTATGCCAACGCAACCGAATGCACCCGCCAAACCAAGTGCCGCAGCCGCCTTTATGGCACTGCTGGGGCGCGAGGTGCTGGTGGAATGGCGCACCAAGTCTTTGATTTCGTCGATGGGCCTGTTCGCCCTGCTTTGTGTTGTCGTGGTCGGCCTGGGTGCCAGGTCGCTGCCTTCTGACGACACCCTTCACCGCTTTGTGCTGGCCATGCTGTGGGTCTGCACGGTGTTTGCCGCGATTGTGGGCTTGAACCGCGCCGCCGTGGCTGACCAGCGCAAGGGGCTGATTTACGCCTTGCTGCTTGCGCCCCACGACCCCGCCCTTCTGTACCTTACACGTGTGGTGTCGGTGCTGGCGTTTCTGCTGGTGACGCAATCGCTGATGATTCTGGCCGCGATTCCGTTGCTCAAGCTCACGCTGTTTGATGACCCGTTGATCCTGGCCGTAATCGTGATGGCAGATATTGGCGTGCTGGCACCGGGCGTGCTTCTGGCATCCATAACCGGGCGCGCGCGCGGCGGCGAAGCCCTGCTGACGATTCTTTTGATGCCCGTCATCGTGCCCGTGTTTCTGGGCGCAACGGGCGCAACCGATGCATTACAGCCCGGGCAGGACCCGGCCGCCGCCACGGCCTATTTGTTGCTGCTTGGTATTTGTGACGCTATGTTTGCTGCCCTGGGCCTGCTGTTGTTCGGCCGGCTGAACGAAGGCTGATCATGCCCGATACACCAACCCGAAGCACGGCTGTCTGGGTCACTGTCGCGCTGGGCGCGCTGGGTATGGTTGGCGTACATGTCACGCTGTACCTGTCTTACTTCTATACACCAACGCAAGTCACGCCGGGCACACTGTGGGTTGTGACCCCTGACAGCGGTGCGCCGATCAGCCTGTATGAAAGTTATCGCATCTTCTTTATCCACTTGCCCAGCGCTTACACCACGGCCGCCTGCTGCGGCCTGACAGCCCTTGGCGGTGTGATGTACCTGCTGAGTCGCAAGCCGAAGTGGGAATTGCTGATCGTCAGCGCCGCTGAAACCGGCCTGGCTGTCGGCGCCATGGTGCTGCTGACCGGCACCCTGTGGGCCGATTACGCTTGGGGCAGCGGTCGGCTTGGCAGCGGCTGGAATTGGGAAGCCCGCCTGACCACCATGTTGATTCTGTGGCTGGCTTTTGCCGCGCTGCTGGTGCTGCGCCGCGCGATTGACCAGCCGCGCCAGCGCTCGCTTGCTACGGCCGTTTACGGCATTCTGCTGGGGCCCCTGTACCCGCTGGTCAGCAAGGCCGTCGACATCAACCGCACCAGCCACCCCCGCAGTTTCAGTGACCTGCTGAGTGCCCCGGAAATCGCCACCACCCAGCGCATTGCCAGCGTTGGCGTGGTGATTGCGCTGCTTTCGCTAGTTGCCCTGCGTTACACCTGGAACAGTGTAGGCAACAACCTGAACACGGAGCGCGCGGCGTGAACCACCCCCGAATGTGGATGGCCCTGTTGTGCCTGGCCTGTGCGCTGTGCGCATCGGGCCTGGCTGCGGATTCAAAGTCCGAATCCCTGCACCCCTTGAACGAGCAGCCGCCGGCCAAGACCACCGGCGAAAGCGAGCTGCGCAGCCAACTGGAAACGGAGTATCGCGCCCAGCTTGAAAAGCGCGTCGCCCAGGAAAAGATCAGCATGGAAGGGTCCCTGCACAGCCTGTGGATGTCCAATGCCGCCGTCTGGACTGTGCTGTTTACCTTTGTCGTGTTGCAGGCCCTGAGTGCCCGCAAACGCAGCGCGGAAATCGAGCGCTTGCGGCGGTCCCGGCAAGGCGACCAGGCCTGAATCCACCAACCCCTCCGGCGGCGCGACGCTTGTTTGGGCGCGCGCATACAGGCAGGCCATGAGCGAGCCGCTGCTCTCTGAAAAGGAACTGACACGCCTGCGCCGTCTTGCCCTGGCTGGCGTGCGCGTGCAGCGTGCATCGGCCCGTGGCGAGCGCGCGACACGCCAATTCGGCGCCGGGCAAGAATTCGCCGCCCACCGCGCGTACATCACGGGCGACGACTTGCGCCGCGTGGACTGGAACGTGTACGGCCGCCTGGGCCAGTTGTTTCTCAAACTGTTCGAAGCCCCGGGGCGACTGCGCGTGGTGATCGGGCTGGATGCCTCCCCCACCATGGATTTCGGGGCACACAACAAGTGGCTGGCCGCGCGCCGAACGGCAGCGGCCTGTGCGGTGATGTCACTAAGCGGCGCGGACCGCGTGTGGCTGGGCACGCTGGACAGCACGCCGCAGTCCTTTGAAGGCGCGGCAGAAGCCCGGCTGGTCGAAACGCTTTCCGGCATGAAGTGCGCCCCTGCAGCACAGGCCAGCCCGCGCGCCCTGTTACAGCAAGTTGCGGCAGGCGGGGCGGATACAGTGCTGATGCTGCTGAGTGATTTTCAGGACCGCGCAGCGCCCATGGCACTGCTGCAGGAATGTCACCGGCGAGGGGGCCGGGCTGCTGCCCTGTGCGTGCACGCCACCGAAGAACTGAACCCCGCAATGGAAGGTTTCGCCCGGCTATGCGCGCCCGGCTTTGATGACCTCAAGCTGCGGCTGGATGCGCGCCTGCTGGAACTGTACCGCCAGGAAGTCTCGCGTTTGCGCGCGGCAACCGCGGCAGCGGTGCGCGCCACCGGCGCGGCCTGGATTGAAATCGACAGCGCCGCGCCCATGGAACCGGTCATCACTTCTCTGTCGCGCGCGGGCATGCTGGCCTCGCGCCCCGGTTGAACAACCGCTAGTCTGCGATCATGCTGGAGTTTGCCCGGCAAAGCTGGCTTTGGCTGTTGGCGCTAACGTTGCTGTTTTACGTTGCGTACTTGTTGGCGCGCCGCTTTCGCGCCACACGGGTCACCTATGGTCATGCCTGGCAGGTGGCAGCGCGCAAATTGCGGCCACCGGGCTGGAAGCGCCTTTTGCGCACGGCACTGACGCTGCTGCTTTCCAGCCTGCTGCTGACCTCGACGGCGTTTTATGCCGCAGGCTTGCAGCGACCGGCGGCCGAGCAACCTGCCCCCTTGCTGATTGCCTTGGTGCTGGACACCACGCCCAGCATGCAATCGCGCCAAGGCGGAAGTTCGCGGGCGCAGCTTGGCCTGGCCCGCGCCAACCAGATTCTGGCCGCGATGGCGCCTTCCGACCGGGCCGTGCTGTACCACTTTCAACAGGGCCAGCCCGTTGGCGGCCCGTGGCTGAACTACCAAAGCCGCGCAAACGAGCAGCCTGCAGTGGATTTCGCTCAACCCGACAGTGCGGCACTGGCCCAAGCCGTGGCGGCCTGGCAGGACCCACCAGAGTTGCCACAGGAACCAGCCCCGCAGCGCATGATCTGGTGGCTGGGCGATGGCCCCTGCCCGGGCACGGGCGAAAGCCATGCCGTACCGCTGCGCAAAGGATTGGGCGGTGACTGGCGCTGGCTGGCCGGTTTGCCTGTGCTGTGCGAATCGTTTGGCGCAGCCGCCAACAACGACGCGTTGACCGGCCTGGATCTGGAACTCGCGCCAACCGATTCACCGAACCTGATCCAGGCGCGCGCGCGCACGCGCAGCGGCAGCCCGGCCAGGTTGATGGCAGGTGACAACTCCAAAAACTGGCCGCTGCAGGCTGATCATGGTGTCTGGTCTGTGCTTCGGTCGGATGGCGCGCGTTATCTGCATGCCTCAACGTCGCAACCCGACAGCCTGCCGCAAGACGACAGCGTCCTGTACGTGCCGGTACCGGCGCCGGCGTTGCAATGCGTGCATCTGAGCTTTCCAGCTGCAGAAGGCCAGGCGAACCCGTTTCTGGAGGGGACACTGAAAATCCTGTTGCCCCAGCGGCAATGGACGGCCGACCCGGCAGCTGCCGACCTGGAAGTCATGGACCGCGTGGCAACCACCACCAGTGCGCGCTTTGCCATCTGCTTTGGCGCCTTACCCGAAGCCTGGGGCAAAACCGGGCCGGCCGTGGCAGTGCACGCGGGCATGCAGCGTGGCAACGCGGCCACTGACCCGGGGTTTGAACTGCCGGACCTTGCGCTGTTGACGGCGCGCGACGCCATACCGTTGCTTGATTCGCCATTGCAGCCGCTGCTGCGCGACCCGACCGGCGCGGTGCTGATGGCACAGGGAACCATTGGCGCGACGCGTGTTCTGTATTGCGGGCTGATTCCCCACCAAAGCAATGTGCTGGAAGACCCCAGCGGGCCGCTGCTTCTATTGCGCTGGCTGCAGATGGTGCAATCGCCCCCCGGACTGGGGCTGCCTTTGGTACTCAACCCCGGCGAAAAGGCCGACCTGCGGCTTGCACCCGGTCAGGTGCTTGTGGCCACGCTGGCGCAATCGGCCTGGGGAAGGCCAGCCGGTCCTACCCGCTTCGAGATTCACGCCGGGGCCAACGGCCGCGCCAAACTGGGGCCGCTGCCGATTGCGGGATTGTGGCAGATTCAGGACCAGGACGGCACCGAGCTTGGCCAGGTGCAAGCCTTGTGGGCCGACGAAGCAGAACAATCGCTGCCCTTTACGCCGCTGCCACAGGTAAAACTTTCGGGACTGCAGCCGGGGCAGGAACCTGACTGGCGCGACTTGCTGCCCGGGGCGCTGCTATGGCTGGCGCTGGGCCTGGTGGCACTGGAGTGGCTGCTTTGGCTGCTTGGCGTGACCGAGTAAGCTGGCCCGCAGCCGGATTGCGCACTAGCCGCCGGGCCGCCTGAAGCAATAATCGCGGTTCAACCGCAAGGGGTACTGCCATGCAGAACTTCGTTCCCACGTTTGTCGAAGACCAGCGCAAGGCCGGCCACAGCACGGGCACTTTTCAGGGCTGCGTGTTGTTTGTCGACGTTAGCGGCTTCACCAGCCTGACCGAAGTTGCCTTCAAATTGGGCGATGCCGGTGCCGAGTTGATGTCGCGTGAACTGACCCGCATCTTTGACCCCATGGTCAATGCCGTGCACCAGCGCGGCGGCTTCATTGGAGGCTTTGCAGGCGATGCCTTCACGGCAGTGTTTGCGGCGGGGGCAGGCAGCACGGCACGCGCCCTGGAAGCAGCACAGGAGATTGTGAAGTTTTTTGAAGAGCACGGCACCAGCAAGACACGCCACGGGGAACTTGCCTTCGGTGTGAAAATCGGCGCAGAAACCGGCGACATTGACTGGGGCATCGCCACAGACCCCACAACCGGCGCCAGCACCTGGTACTTTCGCGGTGCGGCCGTTGAGGGCGCGGCTGCGGCCGAACACAAGGCAGCGCGCGGCGGAATCGAACCCGGTGCCAGCCTGCGCGCAGCCAAGAAGGAAACAGCTGTGGCAGCGCCGGCGCAAACTGAGGCGATCAGCGACCGGGCTGTACTGCAGCACTTCTTTCGTGACCAGGTTCTGGACGCCGGCGAGCGCGCGGAGTTGCGACACGTAGTGTCGGTGTTTCTCAGTTTCCGCGGTGTGAAGACTCACGCCCAGATTGAACAGGTCTTTCGCACGCTGTGTGCTTCCTGCATGCGCCACGGCGGCACGCTGAACAAGATTGATTTTGGCGACAAGGGCTTTACGGCCTTGGTGTTTTTCGGCGCGCCGATTGCCACCGAAAACGCAGAGGCCGTGGCGGTCAGCTTTGTGCAGTCGTTGCCGGCGGCCGGCCTGGACACACTGCCTGGTGTTACCACCAGCGTGGGGGTGGATGCCGGGCTGGTGTACGCAGGCATTCTGGGCGGCGCGCGCCGCAATGAATGGACCTGCATCGGCGACGCTGTCAACACGGCGGCACGTTTGATGTCTGCGGCTGATCCAGGCCAGACGCTGGTCAGCCAGCGCGTCACGGCGGCCAGCGAAAAACGGTGGGAATTCCAAAGCAAGGGAACCCGCATTCTCAAGGGCAAGCAGAAGGAAGCCCAGGTGTTTTCGCCCAGCGGCCTGCGCGGGCGCATGCGCGGTTTTGTGTATCGCAACCCCATGCTGGGCCGCGATGCCGAGCTGGCCGACCTGCAGGCTTTTCTGGACCCGATTCTGGCCAAAGAACCGGCCTTTGCCGGCGTGTTGCGCCTGCTGGGCGAACCAGGGCTGGGCAAGACGCGCCTAGTGGCCGCGCTTCGTGCCAAGTTGGAAGAGCGCGGCGTGCCATTCCACTGGGTGACCATGCCCTGCGATGGCGTGCACAAGAGTGGCTGGAACGCCGTCAGCACCTGGCTGCGCAGCTTCTTTGCGATTGCTGAGAGTTCCAGCCAGGAAGCCAAAAAGAAAGCCGTTGAGGATCGCTACGGCGCGCTGCAAGTCGATGCCCGCGTACCCGAAGCCACCCGCAGCGAACTTGTGCGCACCATGAGCTTTGCGGCTGACCTGGTGGATTGCCACTGGGAAGACTCGCCCTTTGCCAAGCTGGACGACCCCAAACTTCGGCACGAAAACCGCATCATCGCCGTCAAAGAACTGCTGCGCGCGCTGGCCCACACGGCGCCGGTGGTTCTGGAAATGGAAGACACGCACTGGATGGACGCTTCCACCGCCGCGTGGCTTACCGCCATGACGCGCAACGTGGCCAGCCTGCCGCTGGCCGTGCTTGCCACTAGCCGCTTTTCGGACGACGGCACCAAGCCGGAACTGCAGATTGCCCAGGACGCGACGCTGCGCGACGTAGAACTGAAGCCGATCAGCGGTGAGGAATTCACCCAGCAGATGGCCAAGGTACTTCTGGGCGCCGACTCAGAACTCGACTTTGAGGCACTGCGCCTGATTACCGGAAAGGCCAAAGGTAACCCGTTCTTCACCGAACAATTGATCCTGCACCTGAATGAAACCGGCGAACTGGAACGCGGTGAAGCGCCCAAGGGCGACGCCGGCACCACGCGCCGCCAGAAGTTGCGCATCAAGAACACCGACACCGCCCGCCTGCCAGGCAGCCTGAGCAGCCTGGTCACTGCGCGCATTGACCGGTTGAGCCCCGAAGTGCGAGAAACTGTCAAGCACGCCAGCATTCTGGGTGTGCGTTTTCTGTCGCGCGTACTGGGCGAATTGCTCAAGCGTTCCGGCAAGGTCAGCCGTTCCCTGGAGGAACTGCTGATCGAGAGTGAAAAGGAAGGCGTGCTGATTCCCGCCGACCGCGCCGACGGCTCGGAACAGAAGCCTAACGCGTGATCTCTACGGATTCACCGTTTGCCCGAGTTTGCGCCGCCCCCGTGCTGGGTGTGGGTCTGGGCATTGATGTGTTCGATACACGCCCGGATTTTCGCAAGTTGATCAAGCACCATCGCGCCGGGTTTGACTTTCTTGAGGTCTACACCCGCGGCAACTGGGCAGATGTTGACAAGCCCTTTGCGCAAATCCCGCGCGACGTGCCGCGCACCTACCACCATGAAGGCCTGGACCCGGTAGGGCCCGCCCTGTGCCCGCGCCCGCCGATTGACGGCTGCATGAAGAACCAGAAGCTTCTGGCGCCGCCCTGGACCGTCGAAGAACTGGCCGTGCGACACATTGATGGCCGCTATACGGACTTCTTTTTCCCGGCAATCCTGACGCCTGAATCGCTGCGCGCCACGGTGGCCAATGTTCGCCAGCTGCACGCCCTGTTGCCGGGGCCGCTGCTGCCTGAAAATGCGCCCTATGAGTTCGTCGTCGGCGATGTGCACCTGTGCGAATGGATGACGCAGCTTTCGCACCAGGCCGATTGCGGGCTGGTGCTCGACCTTGGTCATTTGTGGTCCTACCAGCTTTGCATGGGCCATGGCGACGACCCGCTGCACGGCGTGGAGAAGCTTGACCTGTCAAGAGTCATTGAGGTTCACCTGGCCGGCGCACGCGTTGAAAAATACCACGGCGGGCGAATCTACCGCGACCTGCACGGCGCGGGGCCGATTCCTGCACCGTCGTTGGACCTGCTGCGCGAGTTACTGCCCCGCATGGAAAACCTCAAGGCCGTCACCATCGAAGTAGAAGACGCCACTGAAGACCGCGCCGTTGCCCAGTGCGCGCAGGTGCGCCAGGTTGTGCAGCAGCACCGGCCGCAATGGCTGTTGGGGAAAGCATGAGCCTGAGCGCCCAGTTTTCTGCCCTGTATCGCCTTTACTACAAGCGCACCGAACGCGAGGCATTCTTGCGCGGAGGGCCGCCCCCCGTGCAGGGCTTGAGCGATGCCGAACTGCAGCAGCTTCGTGCGCTGGAACCAGCACGGTTGCGCCGGGTAGTTGACCTGCACGCCGGTGATATTGGCGGCCAGTGGTACCAGCCTCGCGTGCCCGGCACCTGGCTGGCACTGCAGGCTGCGCTGGAGATCCCGCAAGCCGAACTGGTGCATCGCCTGACCGAAAGCCCAGGCTTTGAGAACCGGCATAACGATGACTCCGACGCCCGTGCCCTTGCAGCTTTCGTTCGCTTGCACCAGCGCGAACTGGCCGTGACACCCTGGATCGAAGACCTGCTTGCCTACGAACGCCTGTTGGGCTGCCCCTGGGACGACGGACCCAACCCGCGGGTTGTCGAGTTCGCCTTTGACGTCGGGGCGATTCTGGAATCGCTGCTGGAACACAACCTTTGCCCGGTCTACGAACCCAGGCGACACACTTGCCTGCTGCTGTTTCGGGGCCCGCAGGGCACCAACGAAATCGCACTGCGGCGCCATGACGCCGAGGCCGCCAAGGCCTTGCTGGCTGGCGCGCCATCCAGGGGCAACGCTGCGTTCCGGCGGGCGGAACAACTACTGCGCGACATCCGTTCGTGACGCCCGGCGCTTTCCGTGGCATAACCGACGCATGATTCTGCGCAAGTTGACCCACTGCGACCTTCACCTGTTGCCCACCGCGACCGGGCTGTGCCTGCTGCTCACGGGGCCGCTGGTGGCACCGCCGGAGACTGCGGCCTTGCCCCCGGAATGGGCCAAATCTGTGCCCGGGTTGATCCTGTGTGAGGGCTGCGACCCGTTTCTGGAACGCCTGTTGAATGCACGCGGTGTGGCCGTGGCCAGGCCGATGGATCCTGTCAGCAGCGTGCCCGACAATGCGGAAATCGAAGTCGACCTGGCTGCCGGCGCGCTGATTGAGAAGGCCTCCGGCCGCCGGTTTGCCCTGAAACCTCTCAAGCCCAGTCACCTTGCCCTGATCCGCGCCCATGGCTGATCGCGTTCTGCTGCTGGGCGCCGCAGGCACCGTGGGCAGCCGCGTCGCCCTGGCCCTGCGAGAAAGCGGCTTCGACGTGCGCTGCCTGTGCCGCACGCCTGGCACGCGCAACGCCTTGCAGGCCCAGGCCGCAGGTTGCCAGATTCACTGGGGTGACTACAACGAAACCGCGACTTTGCAAAGTGCACTTGCTGGCTGCCGTTCTCTGATGCATTGCGCGGCCCCCTACCCCAGCAGCGGGCTGAGATTCCGGCGCGCCGGCATGCTGGCTCGCTGGGTGCCGCAGTTGCAGGCGGTCCTGAGACTTGCCCGAACTGCCGGCATTGAACGAGTCGTGTTCACCAGCAGTCTTTCCACAATCGGGCTCGCGCACGCGGGGCAATCAGCCGACGAAAGCCTGCCCTTCAACCCGCGCCGCCAGGGCGGCGGCAACTATTACCCCGTCAAGCACGCGTTGGAACAAGCGGTGTTGCAAGGTGCCACCGAGTTTCCGCCTACGGTCATTGTCAACCCGACGGGTCTGGTGGGCGAAGGCAGCCGCAACCCCGAACTTTCGGGGGCCTGTGTGTTCTTTGGCGGGCTGACGCCGTTCATGGTCAACGCGCGCCTGAATTTTGTCGACACGCACGACTGCGCCAAGGGCCACGTGCTGGCGCTTCAACGTGGCGTACCGGGCCAGCGCTACATTCTGGGGGGCGTAAACACGACACTGAAAGACTTCGCCGACGCCGTAACCACCATGGCAGGAATCTCGCGGCCGATCGTACTTCCGCGCGCCTTGGCCCGACTGGGCGGCTACTGGGGCGAACTTCGCGGGTTGGCAACCGGCAAGACCAGCGCCATGAGCCTGACCAGCTACTACCACCTCGCCTACGGCCAGCATTACAGCAGCGCCAAGGCCCAGCGCGACCTCGGCTATGTGCCAACGACTGATTTGCACAACGCAATTGAGCGAGAACTGCGGTGGCACGGCGCGAAGGCAAGTTGACCCGGGCCCAAGCCTTGCCCGATACTTGGCCCTGTGCCTGAATCGGAACTCGAACTAGTACGCGCTCTGGGGCGCGGCGACTCCGCCGCACTGGACGCGTTGATGGCCGCGCACCTGGACGCGCTGGTGCGCATCACCCGCGTTGTGGCCGGCGACGACGCAGCGGCCAACGATGCCGCGCAAGAGGCCTTCATTCGGCTGTGGCGCAACCCGGCTGCATTTGCCGGGGGCAACCTGCTGGCCTGGCTGGTTACGGTGGCGCGGCATGTAGCGTTGAATGAACATCGCGGCCAGAAACGCCGCACCGGCCGGCACGACACCGCGCGACTGCGCCCGCCCAGCAACCCGGAGATCAAGGTCGAATCCAGCGACCAACTGACACAGGTGCGCGCGTTCATGGGCACACTGCCAGAACAAGAGCGCACGGCGCTGACACTGTTTGCAGTTCAGGGCTTGGCGCAATCTGAAATCGCAACAGTGCTTGGGACCAGCGAAGGTGCAGTGAAGCAGGCCATCTTGAGCGCCCGAACCAAGCTGCGCGCCCGGTTTGAGGTGTAAGTGCAATGGGCAACACGTCTTGCGACCGCGACTTTGATCCTGACCTGGGCCACGCGGGCGGGGTTATCAGGTTGGAGAAGTGAATGCAGCGACCCACGGGCGAAGTCTTCAAACAGGCTGATCAACTGGTGCGCAGGGCGCTGGAAGGTGCTCCCGGTGCCCATGCCGGCCTGCGTGCCAAGCTGTCCCACCAATTCAGTGCCGAATTTGCGCTGCAGCGCCGCGCGCGCAACCTGCGCATTCAGGCCGCAGCAGGCTGCGCCGTTGCGGCGGCCGTGTTGTTGCTGGTGTTCTTGAACCTGGATTGGTTTCGCGCCACGGTGAATGAGGGCAGTCCGCCCATCGTATCGGCCAACGACAACCCGGCTGCGCCAGTCGCACCCCGGCCTGGCAGCCTGCCTCAGAACACGGTCAAACCAGATGGCGCTGAAAACACTCCGGCGCAGAACGACCAACCAGGCCCGGCCCAGCCCCAGCAACTGGTGCAGGAACCCAAACCGGCGCCAGAACAGAAACCGCCGACACCCGAGCCGGCCAAGGAACCACAGCCCGCACCTGGACCGGGAGTCGAACAACCCAAGACACCCCAGGAAGCAGCGCCCACCCCGCCCAAGGGCACAGAATCCACCCCGACGCCTGCCAAGGCCGTGGTTGCACGCCTTGACGCCAATGCGGGCAAAGTGCGCATTCGCTACGGCACCGACGATTGGGCCGATTTGGCCGCAAACACCGACATTCTTGCGGGCGCAAACCTGAGTGTCTCACGCGGAACCGCCGAAGTGTGGTTGTCCGGCGGCAGCCTGCTTCGATTTGACGGTGACATCGTTCTAAACACACAGGACAAGCACTTGCTGGTTCAACTGGAAAGCAAATCGGTCTATGCCGACAACCTGGGCACTTCAGAGGCCCTGGCGTTTTCAGTTGGCGAACTGGTTGCCGCGCTGCCAAACGGCGTTGCGATTGCGCGCCGCGACCAGGCGGCGCTCGAACTGACCTGCCTGCTGGGCGACTGCACCCTGGGCGAAGAAGCCGTGGCGCCCGGATTTGAGCGTCGCCTGACTGCGCGCGGACTGGGCAACGCCAAAAAGGCCTCACCAAACCGACTGACGCGCGACCTTCCGGCGCGTGTTGTGTACCGCGAGGATTTTGACCGCACCCCGCCCGGCGGGCTTTACGGCGACGGCGAGGAAATGAAAGACGGTTTGCTTTCGCGCACGGGTGCCGGCAACTACGCGGCCTTTCGCTATGACCCCACAGTTACGGTGCTGGCTGGCATGGTACTGCGCTTTCGTGCCCGCACACGGGCCATCACGCAGTTGCAACTTGAGGTGTTTCTGGACAAGCCCAACGACCAGCGCTGTTTCAGCCAGCGCTTGAAACCGGCCAAAGAGGGCGAGTGGCAGGTGTTTGAAATCCGCCTGGCTGATTTTGCCGACAAACTGAATCCCGCGCTGAAGATGACCCCTGGCCAGTTGCTGCGCAACTTCAAGCTGCACCTGGAGGGCACAGCCGCAGCAAGCGTCGAGATCGATTGGGTCGAATACGTACGAATCCAGGAGGACTGATGCGCACGCTGCTTTTCCTGCTGCTGCTGGCCGCGCCACTTGCCGCTGCGACCTACGACGTAGGCCCCGGCCAGACCTATGCCGCTATCGGCGCCGTGCCCTGGGCCACACTTGGGGCCGGAGACACCGTGCGCATTCACTGGCGCAGCACGCCCTACGCAGAGAAATGGGTGATCTGCCGTCAGGGCGCCGCCGGCAACCCTATCACCGTTCAGGGTGTTCCGGACACCACCACGGGTGCACTGCCAGTCATTACCGGCAACGCGGCCGTCACCGCGACAGGTTTGAACTATTGGGGTGAAAACCGCGGCGTGATCAAGATCGGTGGCGCCAATACGCCCGCCGACACCGTGCCGCAGTACATCGTGATCGAGAACCTGGAGATTCGCAGCGCACACAGCAGCTACACATACACCGACGACGGTGGTGTGCCCGGAGTGGCCTACGCCGGCAATGCCGCCGCTTTGTACGTTGAAAAAGGCAAGCACCTGACATTTCGTAACTGTGTGCTGCACGACAGTGGCAACGGCTTGTTTGTCGGACCCGGCGGCGGGCGGGCAACCCGGACCTGACCGAAGACATCACCGTTTCGCGCTGCTACATCCATGACAACGGCAATAGTGCCAGCGCCTTTGAACACAACAGTTACTGCGAGTCATTCGGCATCCTGTATGAATACAACCGCTACGGCCCCCTGCGCAGCGGGGCCAACGGCAACGCGCTGAAGGACCGCAGCGCCGGCTGCGTGGTTCGCTACAACTGGATTGAGAGCGGCAACCGCCAACTCGACCTGGTGGAGGCCGACGGCAGTGGCATTGACACCTTGACTGGCTACGGCACGACCTTTGTCTACGGCAACACGCTGATTGAGCCCAACGGCGCCGGCAACAGCCAGATCATTCACTACGGCGGCGACAACGGCACCACCAGTACCTACCGCAAGGGCACGCTGTTCCTTTACAACAACACAATTGTCAGCACGCGCAGCGGCAACACCACGCTGGTGCGGCTTTCCACCAACAGCGAAACATGCGATTGCCGTAACAACGTTATCTACGTAACAGCCAATGGCAGCAACCTGGGGCTGATTGACGACACCGGCGTCTTGAACTACCGCAACTGCTGGTTCAAAACCGGCTACATCAGCAGCCACAGTGGCGCGGCCATGCAGGGCACGGTCAACAACCAGGGCGGCGTTGTCAATGGCACCAGCCCGGCATTTCTGGACGAGGCAGGCCAGGACTTTTCGCTGGCTACATCCAGTGCCTGCCGCGACGCCGGCATCACCCTTCATGCTACCACCCAAGCCAGCCACAACGTCACGCGCGAGTACATCAAGCACCAGCAGGATCAGGCTAGATTTGCCGACGCGACGTTTGATATCGGCGCCTTTGAATACAACTCGGGCACGCCAGCCACGCCGCCTGCGGCACCCACGGGCGCCAACGCCGCCGCCACGGCAAGCCTTGGGGCGACGGTGACGTGGTCCGACGCCAGCAACAATGAAAGTGGCTTTCGCATTGAAAGGCAACTGGGCGCGGGCGCCTTTGCCACGGCCGGAACGGTCGGCGCCAACGCAAGCACGTTCAACGACACCGGTCTGGCTGCGGGCCAGCAGTATTCCTATCGGGTGTTTGCCTACAACACAGCCGGCGACAGCACCCCCAGTAACACCACGGTTGCCATCACGGCCAGCGGCGGTGGCACAGGCGGCGGTGGCGGGGGTAGTGGCGGCGGCGGTGGCGGCGGGGGTTGCGCCGTGGGCACGGCTGCAACGCCGGTCATTCTTTGCCTGCTCTTGGCGATGCGACGCCGGCGACGGGACTGAATTCGGGAACACTGCGGGCGATTCGACTGTTTCCTATCCAGCCCTGATTGTTGCCCCCAATCGGGGCGGAAAACGAGGGATCGTGGCTCACGCTGCGATCCCTCTGTTGTTAAGTTCAGGTCAGCTGGAATCAGGTCGGCCCACTTTCACGTTTGTTCTATATCGAACAACTCGGAGATATCCATGAGCCCAACCAAGATTCTGGCCTTTTCAGCCAGCACCCGCAAAGAGTCCTGGAATCGAAAATTGGTTCGCGTGGCCGCCCAGGGCGCCACGGCCGCCGGGGCAGAAGTGACACTGTTGAACCTGGCCGAACACGAACTGCCCATCTACAACGGCGACAACGAAGCCGCCCAGGGCATGCCGGTTGCCGCCCGCAAGCTGTACGACATCTTTTGCGCCCATCAGGCCTTTTTGATTTCGAGCCCCGAATACAACGGAGGCTTTCCGGGTTTGCTCAAGAACACCCTGGATTGGCTGACCCGGCCGATTCCGGGCGAGAAACCCTTTGCCGCCTTCGCCAACAAGCCGGCTGCCATCATGGCCGCCAGCCCCGGCGCTTTTGGTGGCGTACGCATGTTGCCGTCTTTGCGCCAGTTTCTCAGCCACTTGCAGATGATCGTGCTGCCCCAGCAACACGCCTTGGGCAAGGCGGCAGAAGCCTTTGACGACGCTGGAAACCTGAAGGACGAAAAAGCCTCCGCCAGCGTCAAGGGCTTGGGTGAGCGCGTTGCCAAGGCCGCGGTTGCTCTGGCCCAAATCTAAGAAGGCCAGGAACCTCACCCTAAGGCGATATGCAGACACTGAAGGTCAAGCGTATTGACGCCGCGCTGCCCCTGCTGGGCCAGGGAACCTGGAACATGGGCAACGCCAGCGCGTCGCGTGCCGCCGAGGCCGCGGCCCTGCGCGCGGGGCTGGGCCTGGGCATGACGTTGATCGACACCGCCGAAATGTATGCCAGCGGCGGCGCCGAAGAAGTGGTGGCCCAGGCGATAGCGGGCCGGCGAAACGATGTCTTTCTTGTCAGCAAAGTCCTGCCCGAAAACGCCTCGCGCCGGGGCACGATCAAAGCCTGCGAAGCCAGCTTGAAGCGCATGCAGGTGGAAACGCTGGATCTGTACCTGTTGCACTGGCCCGGCAATCACCCGTTGGCCGAAACTCTGGCCGCCTTTGAAGAATTGCGCGAAGCCGGAAAGATCCGGCACTGGGGCGTCAGCAACTTTGACCTGGCCGCCATGCGTGAGGTCGAATCGCTTGTTCCGGGCCGCTGCGCCTGTAACCAGGTGCTGTACAACCTGCAGCGCCGGGGAATTGAACACGACCTGCTGCCCTGGTGCGTCGAAAACGGCATTCTGGTGCAGGCCTATTCGCCGCTGGATCAAGGCCGCCTGCGCAAAGCGCCGCCATTGGCTGCAGTCGCCAGGCGCCACGCACTAACGGCGGAACAAGCTGCGCTGGCGTGGTCCGTGAGATTTGCCGGTGTGCAGGCGATTCCGAAATCAGCCAACCTTGAGCGCGTGAAGCAAAACGCACAGGCCGCAGGCGTGGTGTTGACGCAAGCGGATCTGCGCGAAATCGACACCGCTTACCCGCCCCCCACCGGCCCAACACCGCTGGAAACGGCCTGAAAAATTCCTGCACCTGCGCACAGGAGGCGTCATGAACCCATTGGAAGGCAAGGTGGCACTGGTAACCGGCGCCTCGCGCGGCATGGGCCGGGGCATTGCGATTGAACTGGGTGCGGCAGGCGCAACGGTGTATGTCACCGGGCGCTCGCGCACCGGGGCAAGCACTGAAGACCGCCCCGAAACCGTCGACGAAACCGCGACGCTGGTGACCAAGGCCGGGGGCAAAGGCATCGCGATTGTCTGCGACCATGCCGACGACGACCAGGTGCAGGCGCTTTTTGGCCGCATCGAACGCCTTGACCTGCTGGTGAACAACGTCTGGGGCGGATACGAAAACTACGACCACACCACGTTTGCCGACCCGTTCTGGAAGCAGCCCCTGGAGCGCTTTGAGCGCATGTTTCAGACCGGACCGCGCGCGCACTTTGTGGCCTCGTGCCGGGCCGCACCGGGCATGATTGCACGCAAACAAGGGCTGATCGTGAACATCGCTGCCGGCGATCACGGGCGTTTTCTGGGCAACGTGCCCTACGACCTGGCGAAAAGCATGTGTGCGCGTATGGCATTTGGCATGGCTGAAAACCTCAAGGCGCACAACGTGGCGGTGTTAGGCATTCTGCCGGGCTTTACGCGCACGGAGCGAGTGACAGACGCGTTTTCTGGCAGCCCTCCGCCAACCACCGAGACGCCACGATACACCGGGCGCGTGGTTGCCGCCCTGGCCGCTGACCGCAGCATCATGCAGCATTCCGGGCGCGTACAGGCAAGCGCCACCTGGGCCAGGCACTATGGCATCTCGGACATTGACGGGCGCACCCTGGAACCCTTTGTGCTGCCGCCCGAGTACCCTGCGCCAGTTGACAGGTTCTAGGACACAGCAGCCGGGCTGAGGAACTTGTGGCCCCGCTGCGGGCCGCGCCTAGTCATGGTCAGCACTTCCGGGCCTGTTTCGGTCATCAAGATCGTGTGTTCGAACTGGGCGCTGAGTTTTCCGTCGGCGGTATAGACCGTCCAGTGATCGCGGCGGTCCAGCACGGTCTTCCATGTTCCCTGGTTGATCATGGGCTCAATCGTGAAGCACACACCGGGTTCCAGGATCTGTCGGCCGTGAAAGGCGTCTGGAAAGTGCGGGATGTCCGGCTTCTGGTGAAACCTGCGCCCAATGCCGTGGCCCTGGTATTCCTTCACGACCTCAAAGCCGCGTTGCTTGGCCATTTTGCTGATCACGCTGCCGATCTCAATCACCTTGCTGAACGGCTTGAGAACGTCAATCGCCGCCCACATGGAATCAAAGCTGCATTGTGTGAGGGCAACGGCCTCTTCACTGACGGCGCCCACAAACAGTGTCTCACTCTGGTCGCCGTGCCAGCCTTCGACAATCGTGGTCAAGTCCAGGTTGATGATGTCGCCCTGGCGCAGCTTGTAGTCGCCCGGAATTCCGTGGCACACGACCTGGTTCGGGCTGGTGCACAAGCTGGCAGGAAACCCGCGATACCCCAGGGTGGCCGGAATGTGCCCGCGCTGAACCGTCCAGTCGTGCACAAGCTTGTCGATTTCCTGCGTTGTAATGCCGGGCTGCACAAAGTCGCGGATGTAATCCATCAGGTCGGCATTGACGCTGCAGGCCTTGCGCATGGCGGTGCGCTCAAGCTCGGTCAGCAGCAGCGGGTTCGCCCGTGCTTCTGGTTTGGGTTGAGCTGTGGTTGCGCCGCCGGCCAGGTCCGCGGACTGGTGGCACTTCTTGTACTTCTTGCCGCTGCCGCACCAGCAGGGCTCGTTGGGGCCGGGAACGCGCTTGTCTGCTTCGTTCTTCATACACTCCGACTTTAACGCGTTGCGCGACAACTGGAAGCGCCCGGTTGAACATGCCATCGTGGGGCCATGAACCAGCGCCACGCCAGCTACTGGGAGGCCACACTTGCGCCACAGACCCCCGCCCCCGTGACGCTGCCAATCCGGGTGGATGTGCTGATTGTCGGCGCCGGCTTCATGGGCCGCTGGCTGGCCTACTGGCTTGGCAAGCTTCGGCCTGCGGCCAAGGTGCTGGTTCTGGAACGCGACGGCTTCAGCTACGGCGCCAGCAGCCGCAACGCCGGCTTTCTGACCACCGGGCAGGTCTCAGAGATGTTGCAGGACTCGCGCAGCTTGGGTCTGCCAGCCGTGGCCGAGGTGTTTCTGCGCCGCCAGCAAGGACTGGCCATGGTGCGCCAGCAGTTTCCGGCGCTGGCCATCGACCCCTGCGGCTCGACCGACTTTGACCCCATCAACGACGAAAAGCGCGAGTTCGTGACCCAACTTCACGCCACGCTGGGCCAGGCCGTGTTTGCCACGCGCGATGCCAACCTGGGCGGCGTGCGCCGTCCTGCCTTTTTTCAACCCCACGATGCCGGGGTGCAGCCTGTCGACCTTCTGCAACAGCTTCGCCAGGCCTGCCCGGACACTCCGTTTGCCTTTGACGTGCAGGTGCGGCACGTAGCACAGGGCCTTGCCACGGTGCAGGTGCAAGGCACCTCACAGGAGGTGCGCTACGGGCGCGCCTTTGTATGCACGAACGCTTTTGCAACGCAACTTGACCCGGGCAGCCGAGTCGTGCCGGGGCGCGGCCAGGTGATTGTCACTTCGCCCGTGAAGACAGCCACAGACCGAACCCTGGGCTATCTCAACCATGGCTACGACTATTTTCGCTTTGTCGATCAGCGCCTGTTGCTCGGCGGCGGGCGCAACCGCTTTCGGGCCCAGGAGCAAACCTCGCGCCTTGAGGTCACCACGGAAGTCCTGGATCACCTCAAGGCCACTGCGGCCGTAATTCTGGGCCACGCGGATTTTGCAGTCGACTACCACTGGGCCGGCATCATGGGTTTCATTGACGGTGCGCACCTGGGTGGAAGCCCGCGGCGGAGCATCGATGAAACCGCCGAAGCCGTGGCGGGCTTCGGCGGCATGGGCGTTGCGCTGGCCCCGGTCGTCGCGCGCGAAATCGCGACCGAGCTTTAGTCGATCACAATCACAGACATCACGCTGCGGTCATTCTGGCTCGGGGTGGGCACTGTCCCGCCCATGCCCGGCAGCAGCACCGGCGGCGGGGGCGCAGGCTGATAGCTGGCTGCGGCGCCGCCGGTGGCCGCAAGGGCACCAGTGCCCGTGGGCCAGCCGCCAAAGAACGGTGTGCCCCACATGCCCCACCAGCCATAGACGTCGTTGTTTTGTTCGTGGACCACTATCGCCACTTTGTCGCCTTGCAGCACGGCGTCATAGCCAAACCATGCCAGAGACCGAATACGCATGCCCGTGGGGCAACCGGGGGGTGGTGTGCCGCCAGCTGTGGTGGAAACCTGTGTTAGTCCATAGGGCGTGCCCTGCAGCCCGGGCACAAAATCGTCCCAGTGCAGATCATGCAGTTCGTATCCCCAGCCCCAGGGCGCGCAGTACAGCAGGTCGACGCGCTTGAGACCGCCCACCATGCGCGGGTGCACCGTGGGCTGCATGGCGCCTGCAATGGCCACGGTGGCGCCGGTCTGCCATGTCAGGCCGGCGTTGGCGCTGTACATCAAGTGCACGCCGTCGGACTTTTCGTAGGCATAGAAAACTTCCAAGGTCGATCCGCTGCCCAGCAGGGCCACATGCGGGTCACTGGGAACCACGTTGTCTTCATGGTCGACTTCTCCGCCGCGCCAGGGCTGCCCGAACTCGCGCACAGCAAAACGAAAGCGGGCAGAACTGATTCGCTGGCCGGCCACGGTAGCGAAATAGGTGTAACCAAAGGCCACCGCAAGGTCGCCGCCCTGGCTGTACTCCATGTGCATCAACAGGGGCGTTACGTCCTGGCTGGGGGCATGAAGGTTCTGGGGCGTGCCCCACTGGTAGCCCGTGGGCGTGTTGTTGGCGTCAAAGGCCGTCGGGGTACCCTCCACCAGATACAGGGTCGATTGCCCGCTGGTTCCATAGTAGTTGAAGCGCCAGAACAGCACGCCCAGGGTATAGTCCGGCCCGATCGCAACCTGCACCAGACGCTGGGCGCCAAAACCATTCTGGTCCTCAATCATGCGCGTGATCGGGAACGTGGCGCCGCGATCCAGGCTGATTTCGGCCTGCACCTGGCCGGCCTGGCAGTAGGCAACCGCCAGCACGTTGCCCAGCGCAGCAATTTCCTGGTCGCGCCAGCCGCCAGCGTCGTCGGAATAGCACGCGGCCTGACCGCCGGTAACGGCCTGAGTCTGGCCATCCAGTTGCAGCCAGCGGCGCTGCCGCTGGCCATAGGCCGCGTTGTCGCCATCGTAGGTGACCACGCTGTAGCGATCACCGGAGACCGCAATCGAGGGCAAGCCGGCATACCAGGAGTTTGTCGAGTAGATGGCCGAAGTGGTCATGGCCGGGTGGGGCGCCGGCGCGGCAAAGTTCGGCAAGTTGATGGCGCTTTGGTTGCCGATGCGAATTCGCACGCCGATGTTCAGGGGCGGCTGGTTGTCACGCGGCACACGAACCAGCAGTACCTGATCCTGGCTGATATTGCCACGCACCGTGACGCGCGAAAACCCGTCGCCGGTTACTTCCACCAGGTCGCCGTTGTAGCTCAGCCGCCGCCTTCCAGGTGCATGCCTGCGGCAACCATGCTTTCGGCACCCAGGCCAGGAACGACACCATTGTCGGCCACGTGGCCAAGTGCCAGGCGCGTCATACCCACGTTGGCGGCACCACGTGCGATCACGGTGAATGAAAAGTCTGTCGCCGCCGGCGTTTCAAGCTCATAGACCGTGTCAAAACGGGCGCTGCCAAAGCGGGCAAGGCTGACGCTTCCCGACAGCGAGTCCGACACCGCAGGTTGCATCTCGGCCATGCCGGCGGCAATCGTGACGTCGGATGTC
Source organism: Planctomycetota bacterium (assembly GCA_016722065.1). Taxonomy (GTDB): domain Bacteria; phylum Planctomycetota; class UBA8742; order UBA2392; family UBA2392; genus H3-PLA7. The sequence continues at coordinate 2,553,027 of JADKGX010000001.1, read as the reverse complement.
GAGAACCATACATGCCATGTCAGGATCGTTGTGCCGGTGGGATACTCGTACAACCCGCAGGCACCCAGCATCAGCAAGAGTGACGTGGCACAAACAAGGCGCGATTTCATGGGTATTCTCCGCAGGGGCGGGGTCGGCCCTGTGTATGCAAATGCCATGCCGTGCGCGTTGCCGTGCATGATTGAAGTAAGAATACGGCAATCACGGTACCTTGTAGGGAAAGACTTACACAGCGATGCTGGCCAAACATGACGATGCCCGCCTTCAAGACTGCCGCACAAGCCGTAGCCGCGATTGCCAGCGGCGAGCGTGTCTTCATTGGCAGCGGCGCGGCCGAGCCTTCAACCCTCGTGCAAGCACTGACCGCCCGCGCCCCAGAACTGCGCGATGTTGGCATCTGCCACATTCTGACCCTGGGCGAGGCGCCCTACGTTTCGCCCCAGTACGCTGCCAGCTTTCGCCACACCGCATTCTTCATTGGGCACAACGTGCGCCAAGCCGTGCAGCAAGGTCGGGCCGACTTTGTACCGATTTTTCTTAGCGAAATTCCCGGCCTGTTTGCGCAACGCATGACGCCGGATTGGGCACTAGTGCAACTCAGCCCCCCCGACAAACACGGCTGGTGCACCGTCGGCGTCAGCGCAGACGTTGTCGTGGGTGCCCTGCGCCACGCCCGCCACATTGTGGCAGAAATCAACCCACGCATGCCGCGCACGCACGGCGACACCACCATCCATATCAGCCGGCTGGACGCGGCCGTGCAAGTCGATGCGCCACTGCCGGAACTGCACGCCGAAGCAATTGACCCCGCCAGTGCTGCCATCGGCCGGCACATTGCGGGACTTGTGGACGACGGCGACTGCCTGCAACTGGGCATTGGCAGCATTCCCAACGCAGTGCTGGCCGAGCTGCAAGACCACCAAGGCCTGGGCCTGCACACAGAAATGATGTCCGATGGCATCGTGGCGCTGGTACGCAGCGGTGCGATGGATTGCTCGCGCAAGAATTACCGTCCCGGCAAGGCCATCTGCAGCTTCGTGATGGGCTCACGTGCGTTGTACGATTTTGTAGACGACAACCCCTTTGTGAACTGCCTGGGCAGCGATTTCGTGAACGACCCGGTGATCATTTCGCGCAACGACCGGCTGGTGGCGATCAACAGCGCCCTTCAGATTGATTTGACCGGACAGGTCAACGCCGACAGCGTGGGCACGCGGCCCTACAGCGGCATCGGCGGACAAGTAGACTTCATTCGCGGTGCTGCACGATCCAGCGGCGGCAAGCCGATCATCGCACTGCCCAGCACGGCGCGCGGCGGCACCATCAGCCGCATCGTGCCCACACTGCTGGAAGGGGCCGGGGTCGTCACAAGCCGTGGCGACGTGCACTATGTGGTAACTGAATACGGCTGCGCAGACCTGTATGCCAAGGGCATTCGCCAGCGCGCCCGCGCGCTGATCAACATCGCACACCCCGACTTTCGGCCTGAACTGGAACGCAAGGCCGCAGAACTGTACATGATTTAGGACATGCCCATGTATCGAGCCCTGTTGTTGCTGCTGCTGTTGATGACCCTGGCAGGCTGTGGCGGGGGCAATGCCGAACCCGGCCAGGAAGCGACCAACCAGCCCGCAGCCAAAGACAACACACCCGGTGCCAACATTGCGCGGTCCAACGAGCTGCTGGCGGAGGGCAAAGCCCGTTACGACAAAAGCGAGTTCGAAAAGGCGATCACGGAACTGACCGAAGCCGTGGAATGGAACCCCGACAACGCGCGCGCCTGGGACCTTCTGGGCCGCTGCCACTACAAGTTGAAGCACTGGCGTGACTGCCGCGACGCATTCAAGAACGCGCTGCGCAACGCCGATGCATCCGTGCGCCAGGCACAGGCCGGCTATGTGATGGAATCCAGTACCGAGTTAGGCAAGCAGGCCATGGCGATTGGCCAGTACAAACTGGCAGAGGAACACGCCCGCGACGCCCTTCAATGGAACCGCGCCTACCTGCCAGCGGTGAAACTGCTGGCCGAGGCGCTTTATCAGCGCGGCCAATTTGACGACGCGCGCACCCAGTTCCAGGCACTGGCCGAGCAGAACGTCGGAGAAGATCGCCACAATGGTCTGTACTGGGCCGGTTTGTGCAGCACGCAACTGCGCCAATACGACAAAGCCGAAGCCACCTTCAGCACGCTGATCAAGGAGGGCTACACAGCCGGCGATGTCTACTATTGGCGCGCCGAATGCCGGGCCGACCGCAAAGACATGGAAGGCGCAATCCAGGACGTCAACCTGGCGATTGCAAACGCCGCAAGCCCGGACCGTCGTAAGGAGCTTGAGGCCGTACGCGCAGAGCTTGAGAAACGAAAATGACTGTCCTGGCAGGCAGCGCCAGCGCCGACATCGCGACGCAAACCGGCATCGAAGTGGCGCCCAACGCGCGTTTTGTACTGGAGTACGCCCAAGGCCGTCTGCAACTGCGCGACACAGCCACCGGCGCACCCGGCCCGCTTTGGGTCGATCTGCTTTCCCCTCAACTGGAGAGCCGCCGCAAGGCGGGGCGCGGGCTGCTGTTGGCCAAGGCCTGCGGCGTACGCAAGGGCAAGCCCCTGCCCAGAATTTTTGATGCCACGGCCGGCCTGGGGCGCGACGCATTCACACTGGCCGCACTGGGGTGTGAGGTTGTGGCCATGGAACGTTCGCTGGTTGTGCAGGCCCTGCTTGCCGACGGGCTGGCCCGCGCGTTGGCATCCGGCGACGTCGCGGCAAGAAGAGTGCAACTGGTCCCCGGCCAGGCGGCGACGCGACTGGTGGCCAGACCGGCCGCAGATACGGTGCTGCTGGACCCGATGTTTCCGCAGGACGATCGCAGTGCATTGTCGCGCAAGGAAATGCAGTATTTTCAGGCATTGCTGGGCCCTGACAACGACGAAGCCGCGTTGTTTGGCGCTGCCATGGAAAGCAGTGTGCGGCGCGTGGTGGTCAAGCGCCCGCGCATTGCCCCGCGCATTGACGCGACCCGGCCCGTAGACGTGGTGTTTGAAGGCAAGAGCGTGCGGTTTGATGTGTACCTGACATGAACTATCTGGCGCATCTGGTGCTGGCCGACGAAACGCCCCAATCCTTGATTGGCAACCTGGCGGGCGATTTTTTGCAGGGTATCGACCCGGAACAGATCCACCCCCTGTTGCGCCCAGGCATTGAAAGGCACCGGATTGTGGACCGTTACACAGATGCCCATGCCACGGTGGCGCAAAGCCGCGCGCGCCTGGATGGCCATTGGCGGTTTTTCGGGCGCGTGCTGGTCGATGTGTTCTATGACCACTTTCTGGCCGCCGGTTTTGAACGGTTCTGCGGCCAGCCCTTGAGCAAGTTCGCCGCCACGGTTTACACAGCCCTGGAGCGCGGCGCGGACCTGCTTCCGCCACGGCTTGCCCGGGCTGCACCGGTGATGATTCAGCATGACTGGTTGCAGGCCTATGCCCACATCGAGGGCATCGAAGAAATCCTGGGCCGCATGGCGCGCCGCACCCGACATGGAAGCAACCTGGCGCAAGCCGTCGTTGACCTTCGACGCGAATATGCCGCATTGTCGGCGGACTTCGAATCTTTCTTTCCTGCCCTGCGCGGGCACCTCTTGACCGGTAAATAGCTTCAAAAACCCTGCCAATTTGCACTTGGACTGAGCGTTGTGTGCTTTTTTCGCAAGTTTTGCGGCTTGTTTGACGTTTTAGGTATGGGGCCGGAGTCCCATCGATGCCTGTTCGACAGAACATCAGCGTTTCCCACCTTCGGCGCGCCCTGCGCATCTATTGGCAACATGCATGGCCACCGGGCACGCCGGCCTGCCCCGCGCTTCCGCAATGGCACGGCCTGCGGCTTTCGCAGGTGCTGCAGACTTTTGTCGACGAAAGCGGGCCTTGTCCGCGACACGTGCTTCGCCTTGGCAATTTCACCTATCCGCACATGAAGTTCGCCGTCGAACGTGGCCTGTCCGGCGGCGATTTCTATTTCATTGCCGATTGCCACGATGCCGCACCCTGCCGCGGCGCCGCACCGGACCCGCGCTGGGAATCCATGCGCCTTCAGAACCGCGCCATCAAGGACGCGATCGAAACCGGTTGGCAACAGGCCGGCCTGCCCACCCTGCGTGGCTTTGCCCACGATGCCGCCCGCTGCGCACGCAGAGTCAAGCTGACGGGCCAGCGCATTCTGCTGGTCGATGACGAACCCGCCAACCTGGAGTTCACCGGCGCGATTTTGCGCGGCGACGGCTTCACCGTGGACACCAGTTGCGACGGCAGCGGCGCCCTGGCCAGAGCCAGCATTGCTCCACCGGACCTTGTTGTCTCTGACTACGAAATGCCGGGGCTTTCCGGCCGCGACGTAGCCCACCAGTTGAAAGCACGCCAGGAAACCCAGGATGTGCCAGTACTGATCTGCAGCTACGCCGACCTGAACATGAAGGACCTCAAGCCTGCTGATGCCGTGCTGCGGCGGCCCTTCAGCGCCGAAACCCTCAAGGCCGCTGTGGCGCGCTTGATTGCCACCCAGACGCAACCATGAACAACATCATCCCGATCGCGCGGCGCCCGCTGCGCTATGTCATTCGTTGCAGCGGATGCCGCGGCGAGATGGAGATAGCGCCAGCAGAACTGGACCAGCGCCTGGCCCTGTGCCCGCACTGCAATCTGCCCAACCCCACGCCTATCTGGGCGCTGCTTTCCGGCCGCAAGCCGATTTCAGGCTGAAGTACGCCACCCGCAACAGCCGATGCAACGTCCGGAGGCATCATGCGTCTGGTGGTTGTGCTTTGTTTTGTACTGGCAGGCCCGCTTGCGGCAATGGATGCCGAGGCGCTGCGCTATGCACGGCGCACGCTGCTGGATGAATCCGCCCGCAAGGCCTTGGGCATTGAAGTGCGCGAACTGGGTGGCTTGTCGGCCTGCGATGTTGCCAAGGGAGATTTTGATGGCGACGGCAAGCCCGACGTAGCCTGCGTGGCGCGCAAGGATCTGCAATGTGCCGTTGCGCTGTTTTCGGGCCAGGCCGCCAAGGACGCCCCCGATGGCGTGTTTTGCCTGCAACTGGCTTCGGCCCCGCAACCCGGTGTATTGAAGCTGGCCGGGCGCGACGGATTGCGGCTGGAACTCTGCGCCACTGTGGCCAGCCCGCAAGAAACCGTACAGACCCGAACCTGGGTCGTGCTGCGCTGGCAAAAAACCAACTGGGTTAAGGCACTGGAGTTGGAGACCTGGCGGCAACGCAAAACCGGCAACCGCTTTCGCAGCGAAGCCACCTGCGAAATCGTGACGACTGACCTGAAGATGACCCTGTGGCGCCAATCGCAGGAGTATCTGGATGACAAATTGCTGGAGGGCACCGATACCCGCACCAGCAGTGCCGTCAGTGTCAGCGCCGAGGGCAAGCTGGAGATATCGACCGAGATCGCGCCGGCCACGCCGGTGCCGACGCGGGTGCAACTGGCGCGCACACTGGAGCGCGAAGGCCTGCCCCAGATTGCGCTGGAACACGCCAACGCCGCATTGACCCAGGCCGAAGTCGAAAAGTTGCCGGGCAACGATGCCCGCTTGCTGGACGCCCGCGCGCTGAAGCAGCGCCTGCAAACCAAAGTGGAGGCGAGTGTCAGGTAATCAAGGCTTCTTGAGCTTGCGACCGAACCAGCCCGCCACGCGTGCACGCAACAACTTGCCCCTCAACCGGTGCAGCACTTCCTGTGCCCCGCAGGCCGCCAGGGCCTCCTGCAGCGTCGCCCGCGCCTGGGCCACTTGCCCCAGCCAGATCAGGTGCTTGATGTGTTCGTCATAGATCCGCGCGCGCAGCAGTTTCGTGGCAGACAGATCAAAGCGCTCGTGCCTGCCCTGATTTGCAATCAACTCGTCCAGCAGCCCCAGCTTGATACGGTCGCGTCGCAGGTCACCTTCCAGGCCGGCTTGGCGGCTGATGCTGTCAGGCACAGTCATGATTTCTGTCAGCGGTTCCTGCAACGCCAGAAACGGCACGTGCAGGGAAAGTCGCAGCTCGAATTCGGTGTCTTCCCACTGAAAATTGGTGCCAAAGCCGCCGGTCAACTCAAAGGCCTGGCGGGTAATCATCAGTGTCTGGATGTGCGCGCGTGTGTTGCCCGCGCACAATCCGGCAAACACCCAACCCTCCTGCATATAGCGGGGCGCGGGCTTAGGTTGGTCGGTTTTGCCGTGGTGTACATACTGTGTAAAGCCGGCCCCGGCCTTTGGATCCTGCTGCATGCGGGCGATCTGGCGCTCAAGTTTCTTGGCAAACCAGCTGTCGTCGTCGTCCAGAAACGCGAAGTAATCGCCCTTGGCGCGCTGCATGCCGAAGTTACGTGCCAGGCCCGGGCCGCCGTTTGGCTTGGTGAACCATTGAAACGCCACGTCGGCTGCCTTCGCCTGTGCCGCAAAATCCTGCAACACCTGTGGCGTGTTGTCCTGGCTTTCGTCATCGACCACCACGAGTTCCAGTGGCCGCCAGGTCTGGGCCAGCACGCTGCCCAGGCTGCGTTGCAACAGGTGCGGGCGCCGAAACGTCGGCACAATCGCACTGACCAGTGGCCGCTGGCTCATGCCCGGTCCCCGGTGCCAAGGAAGGACTTCAGGCCTTGCTCCAGCCTTGTATCGGCCGAAAAGCCCAGCAGCTTGCGGGCGCGCGAGACATCGGCGCAGGAATGGCGGATATCGCCCTGGCGTGCAGGCTCGTGCTGCACACTGATGGCGCGGCCCAGCGCGCTGCCAATACCCTCAAGCAGCGTCAGCAGTGTCACGCTGCGCCCGGTGCCAATGTTGATGGCCGTGCCTGCCAGCGGCTTGGCATAGCGCAAGGCCGCCAGGTTGGCGGCACACACATCGCGTACATGGACAAAATCGCGCGATTGCAGGCCGTCGCCATAGACCGTGACAGGCAGCCCCTGCCGTGCCCGCGCCGCAAAAATACTGATCACGCCCGAATACGAAGAATCGGCCCTTTGGCGTGCGCCATACACGTTGAAGTAGCGCAGGCTGGCGCCATCCAGCCCCATGCGCGCAAAGGCCTGCACATAGTGTTCCGACCCGGCCTTGGCTGCGGCGTAGGGGCTCATGGGGCTAAACGGCAGGCTTTCCGCAACCGGTGCGGCGGTGGTGTCGCCATAGATGGATGCGCTGCTGGCGTACAGAAAACGCCTACAACCCTGGCGCAAGGCCGCTTCCAGCATGTTGACTGTGGTATCCAGCGTTTCATGGTGGCAACGCAGGGGGTCAGCAATGCTGGTGGGCACGCTGGCCAGCGCGGCCTGGTGCAGCACGACTTCCGCGCCGGCGCAAACACTGCGGCAGGCAGCAGAATCCTTGAGGTCCAACTGCTGAAAGGCAAAGTCCGGGTGGTCAAGTGCGCCTGCCAGATTATCCAGGCTGCCACCGGACAGATTATCAACCGCCCGCACTGCATAGCCCGCGGCCAGCATGGCATCGCAAAGGTGGCTGCCGAGAAACCCGGCTGCACCCGTGACCAGAACTGTTGGTTTTTGGCTCATGCGCGGCTGTAACCAGTAAAGCGAGGCGCTTTGCCGGCGTCCATGCCGCTACTTTTTGGGGTGCTTCAAGCGCAAGCCCAGCAACGAAAGCCAGCGGGCCTTGCGCAACTTGCGCGCCGTGCCGGCCAAGGGTTCCAGGCCGCCGCACAAGTCCATGCCCCTGGCAAACACGTCGCGTGCCCCGGCTTGGTCGCCTAGGTAAAGCCGGTGCAGCACGAACTGCCGAAAATCCACGGCCACGCGCCCGCGCCAGCCGGCTTCATTCCAGTCCTGCCTGCTGCTGCCCAGGTCGCGGGCGCGCAGCAGCCAGCGTTCAATGTCGGCATCCAGTTCGACAATCCGTTGCAGACCGTCAGTGCGCGTCAGCGACCCCGCATCCATACCGATTTCGCCCAGCACGCGGGGCACGGAACAGGTGTGCGCGAGCAACAACAGGCGATAGCACCACAGCAGGTCTTCCGCGATGCGCATGTCTTCATCCAGGCGCCCGGCCTGCTGTGCGATGTCGGCACGCACCAGCACGCTCACAATCGAAAAGTCGACCTGGCGCGACAGATAGGCCGGGGCGCAGCGACCCTGGGGCAGCCTGGCCGCGTCACCAGGTATGGTGCGGCCCCCGCGTGAGGTTGGCTGGTGAAGCATGCAGGCACACAGAGCCGCACCTGTCTGCTGCAGCATCTCCATTTGCTGCGTCAGCTTCTCAGGTCGCCAACTGTCGTCGTCGTCCAGAAATGCCAGCCAGGGCCCTGTGGCAGCCGCAATGCCTGCATTGCGTGCTGATGCCGCCCCGCCGTTGCTTTTGGCCACAAAGCGCGCGCTGACACTTGCCTGGTCGGCCTGTGTCTTTAGACCCTCCAGCACAGCGTGGGTGTGGTCGGTGCTGCCGTCGTCCACGACCACAAGTTCCAGTGGCCGCCAGGTCTGCGCCAGCACGGACTGCACGGCACCTGGCAAACGCGCCGCGCGGTTGAAGGTGGGCACAACCACGCTGATCAAGGGGCTGGTCACGGGCGCATCCTACATACGGATGGCGTCATTGGATTCAAACTTGGGGTGCTTCAAGCGCTGCCCGACCAACCCCAGCCACCAGGCTTTGCGCAGCTTGCGCCGGGTCTTCACCAGGGTCGGGTGGTCTTGCGTCTCGGCCATGAACTGGCGCCACTTGCTGACTGCCAGCTTGCGCTGGCCGGCATACAGCAGGTGTTTGACGATCTGGTCAAAGTCCTTGGCCGCACGGTCGCGCCAGACCTGTTCGTTCCAGTTGGGGCGCGCCTGGTTGCGCTGGCGCATGCGCAGGATGGCCAGTTCGACGCTTTCGTCGCGCTTGACCAGTTGCTCGATCGAGTTCACGCGGCTCAGGCCGGCCTGGTTGAATTCGTAGATCGCAAGTTCTTCTTCCACCGCCACGAAATTGGCCAAGTGCACGACGCGCGCAATCCATTCATCGTCTTCGCTGATGCGCAGGTCGCGGTCATAGGGTCCGGCCTGGCGCCAGATTTCGCGCGATACCAGCAACGTGCAGATGTGGGCGTAGCTGTCGCCACGAATGTAGGCCGCAGGGTTGCGACCGGTAAGCAACTTCTTGGCCGGCGATGGAAAGCGCACATCGCCATTTGCTGTGCGCTGGGTGATGTACGAACAGGCGGCATCGGCCCCCGCCGCGCGCATGGCCGCAACCTGCTTTTCCGCTTTGCCCGGCAGCCAGGCATCGTCGTCGCCCAGCCAGGCCAGAAAGTCGCCAGTCGCTGCGTCGCCACCGGTGTTGCTGGCGCCGGCCACGCCCATGTTGGGCTGGTTGATGACCTGGATTTCGAGTTGTCCGGCGTATTGCGCTGCCACATTGGCGGCAACCTGTGCGGTGTCGTCTTTGCTGCCGTCGTTGACAATCACGACTTCCAGTGGTCGATACGTCTGGGCCGCAATCGACGCTACAGCACGCGGGAACATCCCTGACCGATTATAGGTCGGAATCACCACCGACACTTTGGGGCAAATGGGTTGCAAGTCAGGCATTCAGGCTCAAGCGGTCGCCGCGCAGGCTGTAGGACAGCCCACACGTGCAGGCCAGACCGGCGGGCAGCTTGTTGCCGCAGCGGCAAGCCCAACCCACGCGGCGCGCCGGGTTGCCCACCACCAGCGCGTAATCGGGCACGTCGCGAATCACAACCGCGCCCGCACCCACCAGCGCGTATTCGCCCACCGTAATGCCGCACACAATCGTGGCGTTTGCGCCAATGCTGGCACCCTTGCGCACGCGGGTTGGCAGAAACTGGTCGCGCGACTTGCGCACATGGGCGCGCGGCGTGAAGTCGTTGGTGAACACGGCGTTGGGGCCGAGAAACACTTCGTCTTCAATGGTGACGGCGTCCCACAACAGCACACTGTTCTTGACTGTAACGCGATCGCCCACCACGGCGCCACTTTCAATGAACGCGTGGTCGCACACGTTGCAGCCCTTGCCCACCTTGGCACCTTTCATGATGTGGGCAAATGCCCATACCCGCGTACCCGCCCCGACCTGATCGGATTCACACAGTGCCTTGGGGTGCACAAATACTTCGGATTCGGCCATGGCTGTTCCTGCCTTCTATTCCAGCGCTTTGCGCAGCGCGGCCACGGTTTCTTCCTGCTGCGCGGCGGTGATATGCGGAAACATGGGCAAAGACAAAATCTCTGCCGCCAACTGTTCCGAGACCGGAAAGTCCCCGCGCTTGTGGCCCAGGAACTTGAACGAATCGTGCAGGTGCACCGGCGTGGGGTAATGTATGCCTGCGCCTACCCCCAGCTCGCCAAGTCGCGCCAGCACTTTGTCGCGGTTGGCCACGCGCACAATAAACAGGTGCCACACGTGCACGTTGCCTTCCAACGTGCCGGGAAGTTTCACCTGCGGCAGGCCGACAAGCAGTTGCTGGTAGCGCGCTGCGGCCTTGCGGCGGGCTTCGTTCCAGTCGTTCAGGCGCTTGAGCTTGGCGCGCAACACCGCCGCCTGCAGCGTGTCAAGCCTTGAGTTGAAGCCCATCACCGGGTGGTTGTACTTGCGGTCGCTGCCGCAGTTGCGAATCCAGCCGGCTTTGCGGGCTACTTCAGGGTCGTTGGTCAGCACGGCGCCGCCATCGCCATAGCAACCAAGGTTCTTGCCGGGATAAAAACTTGTACCGGCAGCCACGCCAAAGGTGCCAATGCCCTGGCCCTGGCGTGTTGCGCCCTGGGCCTGGGCGGCGTCTTCAAACAGCAGCAGGCCGTGCTTTTTGGCCAGCGCCTGAAATTGCTCCATCTTCGCGGTTTGCCCGTACAGGTGCACCGGCAGCAGGGCGCGCGTCTTGCTTGTGATGCGGCTTTCCGTCTGGGCCGGGTCCATCAACGCGTGGGTTTCGTCAACATCGACCAGCACGGGTCGGGCGCCTGCGCGGTGCACGGCCTGGGCAGTGGCAATGAACGTGTTGGCGGGCAGGATGACTTCATGGCCCGGGCCTACGCCGGCTGCCAACAGCATCACTTCCAGGGCATCGGTGCCGTTGGCGACACCCACGCAGTGCTTGACGCCGCAAAAGCGCGCGAACTCGACTTCAAATTCGGCGCAATCGGGGCCCATGATGAAGGCGGTGTTGGCCATGATGCGCGCAAAGCTCTGGGCGATTTCGTCGGCCACCTCTGCGTGCTGGGCTTTCAAGTCAAGAAACGGGACGGTCATGTCGCCACCTTTGTGGTTACAGCCTCTTGGCGCCCGCCGGATTTTGCAGACCGCGCCATGGCCTCCAGTGTGGCGATTACTTCCAATGCCTGTCTGGGGCCCGACCGGCACGGAATGCCCTTTTCGATGCAATCATGAAAGTGCTGCAACTCGTCGCGCAGCGGCTCACTGGCCGGGGTGCGCGGAATCAACACGTCGCCCTCACGCACGGCTGACTTGAATGTGCCAAAGTTGAAAAGCTCCGGCGCGGCGCCGGGTTCTTCCTGCATGCCTTTGTCGTAGATACGAATCGGCTCGCCGGGGTTGGTGTCGTCGAAATACAGCATGCGCTTGGCGCCCACGATCACCATTTCGCGGGCCTTTCGCGGGTGCAGCCATGAAACATTGATGTTCAGCAGTTGCCCGCCCGGGTAGCGCAGCGTGGTGTACACCGTGTCAAAATGCCCCGGGTTTACAAACGATCCACCAACAGCCGATGCCGTCACCGGCGCGCTGTCCAGCAAATAGTTGCCAATGGCGATGTCGTGGCAGGCCAGATCCCAGGTAACGTCAACATCCTGCTGAAACCGCCCCAGGTTGGTGCGTACAGCCGTAATCGCGCACACTTTGCCCAGGTGATCTGTGTCGATGTATCGCTTGGCGGCAACCACGGCAAAGTTGTAGACGAACACGTGGCCGGTCATCAGCACCTTGCCATGCTTGGCCGCCAGCGCCGCCAGCGCCGCTGCGGTGTCTGTGGCATCGGTCAGTGGCTTTTCGACAAACACGTGCTTGCCCGCCTGCAGCGCTGCGGTGGCAAGTTTGAAGTGGGTTCCGACCGGCGTGGCGATCAAGATCGCGCCGATTTCAGGGTTGCTGAAAAGCGCCGAGGCGTCCTCTGTGAAATTCACGCCCGGGTACATCGGGCGCAGCCGGTCCAGGCGGGCTTTCTGCTGGTCGGCCACGGCCACAAGCCGCAGGCCGCTGATGCCATTGACGTTGCGAATCAGGTTCGGGCCCCAGTGGCCGGCGCCGATGACTCCTACTCCAACCATGGTTCCCCCCTGTGGCAGGTTTCTTCGCCTACACTTCCGCGCCCGTGGTTTCTAGTCAAGCGGCAACGTGTGGTCTAGTCGACCCACTGCTGCAGGGTCGTGATCACGTGTTCGCGCAGCGTGTCGTCGGTTTCGTGTTTCTGGGCCCGGGCCAGGGCGGCCTTTGCGCCACGGCCGCCGATTTTCTGGTATGCCCAATACACGGCCTCGCGCACTGCCGCGTCATCGTGGCGGGCGGCTTGTTCCAGCGCGCCCAGGGCGGTTTCGTCGCGGGTGTTGCCGGCCACCAGGGCCGCGTTGCGTTTCAAACCGGCGTCGCCGGTGCGTTCCAGGGCCGTGCCAGCAAGGCGCTTTGCCAGGTGTTCCGGTTTGCTGTTCAGAATCGTGTTCAGGGTCAGATCGTTCAACTCCGTTGGCGGCTTGACTCGGGTCTTGGCGGCCTTGCTGTTCCAGGGGCACACGTCGTTGCAGATGTCGCAGCCAAACAGCATGCCACCCATGCCCGGGCGCAGGTCGTGGTCAATCGGCCCCTGGTGTTCGATGGTCAGATAGCTGACACAGCGCGAGGCATTGAGTTGAAACGGCGCCGGAAACGCCTGGGTCGGGCAGGCTTCCAGGCAGCGCGTGCAGGTGCCGCAATGATCGGCCAGGGGCGCGTCGGCGGGCAGGTCCAGGTTGGTCAGCACCAGCGCCAGCAGCGTGAAGCTGCCGCGGCGGGGGTCAATCAACATGGTGTTCTTGCCCACCCAGCCCAGCCCGGCGCTGGCGGCCAGTGATCGTTCCAGAAAGGGGCCGGTGTCCTGGTACCACAGGGCCTTGGTGCCCGGGCCGCCCAGGGCAATGATCTGGTCTTCGAGTTGCTTCAGCGGCTTGTGATAGGCGGCGTGGTAATCGGCCATGCGCGCATAGCGGGCAATGCGCGGCAGCACGCTGCCTTCGGGCAGGTCTTTGGGCAGTTCCGTCGGGTAATCCAGGCTGATGCACAAAAACGAGCGCGCCCAGGCGTAGCGCGTGCGAATGTCCTTGCGCCAGTTGGGCGTGCGTTCCAGCCAGTCCATGGACCCGTGCCAGCCCTGGGCCAGCCAGGTGTCCAGAAAATCGGCGTGATCGGGCTTTTCGGCCGGGGCAATGCCTGTGCGCTCAAAGCCCGCGGCGGCAGCCAGACGCAGAATGACTTGTTTCAAGTCTGTGTTCACGTGCGCAGCCTAGTGGTTGACGGGCTTGCCGCCAGTCACGGTTTGGTCCGGGCGGGGCTGCCTCTAACCCGTTGATCGCACCCCACCCGCTTGTAGATTGCGCGCCAGTTCACGCTGGAGTTTCGATGTTTCTTGCGGAAGCAGAACCGGCATCCACGCCCGCACTTGTGTATGTGTTCAACGCCCTGAAGGTGCTGGTTGCCTTTGGCGTGATCATGCAGGTGATTCCGGGCATGATCTGGCTGGAACGCAAGATGGCGGCATGGATTCAGCTTCGTGACGGCCCCAGCAAGGTGGGCCTGCCGAACTGGAAGATTCTGGGCCCCTTGGCTGGCTGGGGCATGTTCGGGCTGCTGCAGCCGGTGGCCGACATCCTGAAGCTGATGTTGAAAGAAGACTTCGCCCCGCGCCGCGCCAGCAAGGTGCTGTTCTTCATTGCCCCGGCACTGGTGTTTGTGCCGATTGCGCTGGCCTTTGCCGTGATTCCTTTCGGTTGGGGCTTTGAGTACGAAGGCCACTTCATTCGTTACCAGATTGTGTCCTTTGATGTTGGCGTGCTGGCTGCGCTGGCGTGCTTGAGCCTTGCCGTGCACGGCCTTTCGCTGGGCGGCTGGGCCAGCAACAACAAGTATGCGCAGTTTGGCGCCGTGCGCGCGGGCGCGCAGTTGATCAGCTATGAAGCCGCCATGTTCATGGTGGTGCTGTCGATGATCATGACCTACGGCACCATGAACCTGCAGGAGATGGTCGTAGCCCAGGCCGACACCACCGCGCCCGGCATCTGGGCGATCTTCGACTGGGGCATCTTCAAGCAGCCGCTAGCGTTCATCATCTTTCTGGTCTGCATTTATGCAGAAACCAACCGTCTGCCCTTCGACTTTCCGGAAGCAGAGGCGGAGCTTGTCGCTGGCTATCACACCGAGTACGGCAGCATGAAGTTCGGCATGTTCTTTCTGGGCGAATACTACGGCATGTGCATTCAGGCCGCGCTGGTCGTGACGCTGTTCTTTGGCGGCTGGACGCTGCCGGGGCTTGATCCCAAGGCCTCGGGCACCATTTTGGCCAGCCTGGCAGGGCCGCTGATTTTCTGCGCCAAGTGCGGCATTTTCCTGTGGCTGTACATTCAGGTGCGCTGGACCTTGCCACGCTTCCGGTTTGACCAGTTGATGACGCTGGGCTGGAAGAAGCTGATTCCGCTGGCGCTTGCCAACGTGGTGTTGACGGCCCTGGTGTTCAACGCCATCACCCGCAAAGTTGTCTAAAGGCCGCACGCCGCCTAAACCGGCCCCAGTGGCTTGGGTATGGTTCTGGTTTTACGGGCCTGCTGGGCCAGCCGGGTTTCAAACCGCGCCAGCACCTGGGCAAACAACGTAGCCTTCAACTCCGCCGTTACGTAGCCCGTTGTGGCGCGGCGCCGGGTCGAATCACTGGCCGAGGCATTGTGGCGTTGCTGTTCCAGGCGTACCCGTTCGGACCAAAGCTGGCATAGTTCCGTGGCGCGCTGCACGCGCTTGCGCACACGTTCTTCACTGAACGTGAGAATCTCGGGGTGCAGGCTTTCCTGGAACAATTGAAACTCCAGGGCGCTGCACAGTTTCGAAGCCTGTTCGGCACCGATTTCCATGCGCCGATTCTAACGCCGCACCCGACACAGGCGGAACCCCTGGCGAAAAAAAACCCCACCCGCCGGGCCCGTGGCCAGAAGCGTGCCGGGCGCTAGAATCGCAGCCATGCCGGTCATTCGCATTGTCGATCGCGGGCTTGAGGTGGATTGCCCCGTGGGCGACCCGATACTGTTTGCGCTGCTGGACCGCGGCGTCAACATTACCAGCGTGTGCGGGGGCAATTGTTCCTGCGGCACCTGCAACATTGAAGTGCTGGAGGGCATGGAACACCTGCCGGTGGTCGGCCCCGACGAAGCCCGCGTGCTTTCTGCCATCAAGCGCAAAGGCCCCAACGTTCGTTTGAGCTGCCAAAGCCGCCCCAGCGGCGATGTCACCATTCGCATCCGCCCGCTGCCTTAGCCGCCCGGTCACAACCTGCCGTGCGGGTTGTCGCGGGCAAATCCGCTGCTAGTGTGCCGTTTCGCCCGCATATCGAGACGACTGCATGCAGAACTTCGAGAGCCCTGACTTCTTCAACCTGGACGATCTGCTGACAGAGGACGACCGCAACGTGCGCGACACCGTGCGCGGCTTTGTCGATTCCAATGTCATGCCGGTGATTCTGGACCACTACGAAGCCGGAACCTTCCCCACCACAATCATTCCCAAACTGGGCGAACTGGGCGTGCTGGGCGCAACGCTGCCAGAAGAATACGGCTGCGCGGGAATGAACAACATTGCCTACGGCCTGATCAACCAGGAACTGGAACGCGGCGACAGCGGCGTGCGAAGCTTTGCCAGTGTGCAATCTGCCCTGGTGATGTACCCGATTTATGCCTATGGCAGCGACGAGCAAAAGAAAAAGTGGCTGCCTGAACTGGCCAGCGCCCGCGCCATTGGCTGCTTTGGCCTGACCGAGCCCGACTTTGGCAGCAATCCGTCCGGAATGATTACCCGCGCCGTCAAGGACGGCAAAGAGTGGGTTCTCAATGGCGCCAAGATGTGGATCACCAACGGCAACATGAGCGACGTGGCCGTGGTGTGGGCCAAAACCGGCGGCAGCGACGACCCCAAAAGCATTCGCGGCTTTCTGGTGGAAAAGGGCATGCCCGGTTACGACGTGCGCGAACAAAAGCGCAAGGCCAGCCTGCGCGCCAGCAACACCAGCGAACTGTTCTTTACCGACGTGCGCGTACCCGAAGAAAACCTGCTGCCCAAAGCAGAGGGACTCAAAGGCCCGCTCGGCTGCCTGACCCAGGCGCGCTACGGCATTGCCTGGGGTGCACTGGGCGGGGCGATGGCGTGTTTTGACATTGTCAAGAAGTACGCGGCAGAGCGCATCATCTTTGGCAAGCCGCTGGCAGGCCACCAGACGACCCAGCACAAGCTGACAAAAATGCTGACCGAGATTACCAAGGGCCAGTTGCTGGCCTGGCGTTTGGGCAAGCTGAAGGACGAAGGCAAGATGAACCACAATCAGGTCAGCATGGCCAAGATGAACAACGTGGGCATTGCACTGGATGTAGCCCGGGTGGCGCGCGAAATGCTGGGCGCCAACGGCATCAGCCTTGAGTACCACGTGATTCGCCACATGTGCAACCTGGAAAGCGTCAAGACCTATGAGGGCACCAACGACGTGCACAGCCTTGCCATCGGCCAGGCCATCACCGGAATCAGCGCCTTTGCTTAAGTAGCGATCCCGTGCCTTAAACCAGTCGAGCGCCATCCATGATGGCGCTCGTTGTTTTTGCGATACCGGCCACAGGCCCACTATTTTCTGGCCAGCGTTTCAGTGGCCATTTTGTGAAAGCGCAAGAACAGGTGCAGGCTGTCGTGCGGGCCGGGGCTGGCCTCGGGGTGGTACTGCACGCTGAAGATCGGCTTGTGCTTGTGGGCAATGCCACTGACGGTGTTGTCGTTGATATTCAGGTGAGTGACCACAACATCGGCGGGCAGTGACTTTGGGTCAGTGGCGAAGCCGTGGTTCTGGCTGGTGATTTCAACCATGCCCGTGGCCAGTTCCTTAACCGGGTGGTTCGCGGCATGGTGACCGAACTTCAGCTTGTAGGTCGTGCCGCCCATGGCCCAGGTAAGCAACTGGTGGCCCAGGCAGATGCCAAAGATCGGCAACCTGGCGTCAATCAGGCCCTTCACCGTCTTGATAGCGTAATCCAGCGCCGCCGGGTCGCCGGGGCCATTGCTTAGAAACACCGCGTCAGGTCCCCAGGCCAGTACTTCCTGGGTCGTCACCGTCGCGCTGAAGACGCGCACGTCAAAGCCAGCCTGCACCAGGCAGCGCAGGATGTTTTTCTTGGCGCCGTAGTCAATCGCGGCGCATTTCAGGCGCGTGCCAGCGAACGCCTTCAACACGGCAGTTTCGGCAAAGGCAGAGGAATAGCCGGAGGTCATGTCATAGGGCGCGTGGTTGCTGACGACCTTGACCAGGTCCTGGCCTTCCATGGTGGGGCTGGCCAGCACATCCTGGTGAAGCTTCTTCAGGCCTGCCTCGCCTGCGGGCGCGGGGGCAATCACGCCGCGCATGGCGCCGTGGGTGCGCAGGTGCAGGGTCAGCGCGCGCGTATCAATGCCGTCAAGCGCGGCCACGTTGCAGGCGCGCAGGTAGTCGTCCAGGCTGCGTTCACTGCGGAAGTTGCTGACCGAGCCCGAGAGTTCCTTGCACACAAAGCCCGCCAGCCAAGGTTTGTCGGCCTCGTCGTCTTCGGCGGTGATGCCGTAATTGCCGATCTGCGTGGCCGTCATGGTCACGATCTGGCCGGCATAACTGGGGTCGGTGATGATTTCCTGGTAGCCCGTCAAGGCGGTGTTGAACACGACCTCGCCAAAGCCCCTGACATCGGCACCAAAAAGCCGGCCGCGAAAGGCGCGGCCGTCTTCAAGCAGTAGAATTCCGGGTGGTCTCTTCATGAGCGCGGGAGTATAGGGACTCGCTAGTTGCTTGCAACGGCGATGGCTTGAGGGTTTTCCACATTGCGACCCCCCACACACCCAAAATCGCCCAGGTGGGAGTGCCCCAGGCACCCATCCAGGCCAGCGTCGGGGTTTGATCGTTCACTGGCAACCAGGCAAACACCATCAACGCCAGGGCCACCGCCCAGCGCTTGAAGCCTGCAAGCTGGGTCCACAGCGGCGCCAGCAGCAGCACCGACGCACACATGTGGTGCGGCCAGAACAACAGGTTGGCCAGCATGCCGCATACAAGCGCCATGCCCGCCACCGTGGCACGGGCCGCCTGGTCGTTGCGCCGCCACCAGGCCGCAAACATGGCCCCACAGCCCATCAAGGCGGCAATCACAAGCCCGCCCCAGCGCGCTGGCGTTTCGGGCAGCTGCACGACCAGCGGCGACAAGTCGCGAAACTCGTTGCTGAGCCGCTGGCCCTTGCTGAAGTACCGCTGCCAAAGTGCGGGCAGACCGTTGTTGGGTTCCCGCACGCCACCCAGCAGGTCACTGCTTTGGGTCTTGAGCCGCGGGGCCGCAATCACGTCACGGTACTCGCTCGTCAGCGCCACGTTGCGTTGCATGCCGCCAGCAATGCCAAATGCGGGCACCGTCCAGACCAGAGGCGCAAGCCACAGCAGCCCCGCGCAAACCACCGACGCCAGCGCCGCACGCCAGCGACCCTGCACCACCAGCACCGGCAGCAACACCAGCGGAACGACCTTGATGTGAATCGCCGCTGCCAGCAGCAGCGCCCCGCGCCAGGTTTTCTTTTGTTCAATCCAGTGCAGGCCCCAGCACACCAGGGCGCCGATCAGCAGGTTCACCTGGCCCTCGACCATGTTCATCCAGATCGCGCCCCACAATGCCAGAAGCAGCCACAGCGCCAGGTCGCGGCGCTGGGCCCATTGCTGGACGCCCGTCAGGCGCCGGGCACCTTCATAGGTTGCCACCAGCAGGCCCAGTTCCAGCAGCGTCCACAGGCCGTAACCCAGCCAGCGCGGCAGCCATGTCAGCGGTGCATACAGCGTGGCAAACAGCGGCGGGTAGATGAAGTGACCCACGTGATTGGCCGGGTCCACGGAAGGCGCATACAGGTCTTGCCCGCCGGCGCGCATGCGGGCGCCGGCCTCCCAGTACACGCTGACGTCCAGCGAAGTCTGCGCCCACCACCATTGCAGCCAGATGCAAAGGCCGACAATCGCCGACAAGCCGGCGATCAACAGCAGAGATTTGCACAGGTCGGCGCGGCCGGGCGCGGGCATGTTACCCCTCCGGCAACTGCGAAACGCGCTGGGCCCACCATTTCATGTGGGGTTCCAGGTCATCGGAAAGCCGGCGGTTGGCTGCGGCTTCGGCCACCGTGGCCCCGGTCAACTGGCGCAGGCCTTCCAGGGCGCGCTCTAAAAGCCCTTTGTCGCTGGCATCGGCGTTGGCGCCGGCCTGGGCACCTTCCAGGTCTACAACCAGCCTGGACGCCACATCGTGAACCGAAAACGCAGCCGTGCGGCCGCCAATCTGGATCATGCTGTTCAACATGGCCAGCCGCACAAAGTACTCGCGCTCATACAGGCGGCCGGCTTCGTCGCGGTCAAACCCCAGCCGATCGCGCAGGCGCCGCAGCACGGCTTTGCGTTGCTCGGCGTTTTCGCTGCCATAGACCAACTTGCCCAGCCCGATGGCGCATTCCATGCGAACCTGAAGGTTTTCATCGGCCAGCGGGCCACTGAGTCCTTCCAGCAGGGCATCGCTGTCCTCGGGGTTGGCCAGGTTGCCAAGCCCCTGGGCGGCACTGGCGCGCAAGTGCGGGTCGACTTCGGGCCGCGTGGGGCCATCGCCCAGCAGCGTCAGGCGCAACCGCGCGCGCAGGGCCTGGCGATCCTCTGGCTTTACGGTCTCTACGTCGCGGCGCATCTGTTCGCGCTCCACTGCCGGTGCATTGCGGCAGGAAGCCACACAGCAAAGGCAAGCCAACAGCAGAAGTACCCAGACGCGCATGGCCCGGATTGTGGCGGGCCGGGGGCCAGCGTCAAGCGGCCTTTCCCCTTCTCGCGCAGGCGGGCCCCGGTTCGCCAAAGCGCAAGCTGGCCCGCAGGGTTCTGCCGCGGCTGGCCGCCTTGTGTTGTAGACTGGCAGTATCCCCGCACCGCCCCTTGAGGATTCCGCTATGAAACCGGTTTTCCGCGTCACGGCCGCTGCGTTGACGGCCCTGATACTGATGGCATCGACCATCAATTCCCAGGAAGCACCAGATCGGCAGGACCCGCCGCTGGTCACCCAAACCTACGACCTGCATGGCCTGACACGGGAGGAATTCGCCCGAGCCCGGGTCCCCGGCGCGATCAGTGACTTTCTTGCGCCGGACCGCCTGTTTCGCAATGCCACGGTCCGGGAGGCAGACCAGTGGTCCTTGCGCGAATCCGGTCGCGAGGCCTGTTGCTGGCAGACCCCGCATGATGCCCTGAGTGAAATCGCCGCCTTTTGCGGCAGCGACGACACATGGGAAGTAACCTCACGAAGCGGCAGCTCGTTGCAAGCCACACTGACCGCTCCGGCGGCCATGCACCAGCGCGTGCAGTGGGCGTTGCAACAGATCAAGAACGTCGCCCAGATTCGTGTCAACGTGCGCGTTCACAGGCTTGGTGAAGGCACCCGCGTTGACCGCGCCGCCTTTACCAAACCCCAGGCCGCAGGGCTGATCGCCGACGCGCGCCTGGTGGGCGCAGTCACGACCGGGCTGGGGGACCCGGTTGTTCTGCAGCAGACCGATACGACCATCTACGTTGCTGACTATGACAGTGCGTCAGCCACCGAAGCTTCTGCCCACGTTCCAGTAACCGGCACGCTGGTTACCGGCCAGGAACTGGTGGCGGGCGCGATTGTGCTGTCCGATGGCCGCATCTGGGTGCAAGCCTGGCATGCGGAACGCAAGCTGGAAGAAATGCGCAAGCTGGCCACCTGCGCCGGCGACGTGGAGTTGCCACGGGTAAGCTATCGCTACACGCCCATTTCTACGGTGATGGAAAACGGCGGCGCGGCCATGCTGGATGCCGGGCCCGCGGGACGCTTCATGGTTTCCGTGACTGCCAGTGGCAACGTGCCCGACACGCGGCTGGATATCGGGCAGGGACGCGAGCTTCGCCTGCTGAATGCCGCCGGCGCCCTGCGCGGCAGCGACATGGGTTCGCGCTGGCTGCTTACAGCCAACAGCATCATGGCCATGGACGATGCCGAGTTGCAGCAAATCATGATGGAAGAGGTGATCGACGGGCCCTACAACGACGCCGTGCGTTGCGTGGTCGACCAGGCCTGGGCCTGCGACGGTGTTACCTTGACCGTGCTTGGCCCTTTGCTGGGCGTGATGGTTGAATCAGCGGCCGACGTCGAAGCCGACGTGCTGGCCCAGCGCAAGGCATTGCTGGCGGAGCTATCCGAAACCACGACCAGCGGGCAGAACCTGTCCCTGCGGCTTCAGGTGGTGCGTGTCCCTGCCACCAGCGCAATGCCTTCTGGCCTGCTGGAAGGACGCCCCTCAGCGCTGGACCTTGCCGAGCTTGACAGCATCAAGGGTCGCAAGGTCGTGGCCGACCGCATGACCAGTTTCGGGCTGGAACAGAACATGGACCTGCTGGACGCCCGCATCTGCAACCATGTGCAGGGCTATGGCATCAACACCGCAACCGGCACGGTCATTCACGACCCACGCATTGCCGCGCTGCTGCTGGGCACGCAACTTCGCTGGGTGGCGCGCGACGCGGGCGAAGGCGCAGTCAACCTGGAAATGCGCGCGGGCCTAACCGTGGGATCCGAGTTGTTCGAACCCGTCGAGGTCAAACTGAACAACGTTCCCTATGCCATCGAGCGTTCCCGCAGCAACCTGGTGCAAGCCAGGTTTGCAGGCACACTCAAGGCCAGCGACAACATGTCCTACATTGTTCCTGCCAACGCCAAAGAAGACGAACTGGTGGTGATCGTGGTAACCCGGATTCAGTAGTGAATGCAGTCAGATTCCCCGGGGCCGCCTTGTGCGGCCCCGGTTCATGTTTCACGGCCTTGCAGGCGCCGGAACAGTTTGAGCACTTCGATGGCAGCAAACAGCACCAGTGCCAGCGCAAGCCACAGGGCGTATTCGGACAACGTCACCGGTTGCAGGCGCAGCACGTCACGCAGCCCGGGCGTATAGGTGGCGGCCACATGCAGCAATTGGGCCCCGATTGTGCCTGCCAGCAGCAACCAGTTCCGCAGCGGGTTCAGCGTCAAGCCGGAACGCGTCTCGCTGCGGCAGTTGCCGACCTGGATGTTCTCAAACAGCACCATCAGCATCAGCAGCCCGTTGCGCGCCGCATATTCGGTGTAGCCCGATGCCAGCATCCACTGAAACACGCCAAAGCCGATTCCGCCCATCACCAGCGCCGTCAGCAACACGGTTTCAATCATCGGGCGGTTGAAGATGCGTTCGCCGGGCGGGCGGGGGCGGTGCTTCAGTTCATTGCCTTCGCCGGGTTCAAAGGCCAGCGTGACGTCCTGGATGCCGTTGGTGACCAGATTCAGCCACAGCAACTGCACCGCCAGCAACGGCACCGGGGTGCCAAAGGCCGTGGCCAGCAGAAACAGCAGAATCTCGGCCGCACCGGTGCTGACCAGCAGCGTAACCACCTTGCGCACGTTGCCGTAGGCAATGCGACCTTCCTCAATACCGCCAACAATGCTGCCAAAGGCGTCGTCGGCAATCACCAGGTCGGCCGATTCTCGGGCCACATCGGTGCCGGATGCACCCATGGCCACGCCCACGTTGGCTTGCCGAAGTGCCGGGGCATCATTGGCGCCGTCGCCGGTTACGGCCACAAAGTGCCCCAGGTTCTGCAGCGCCGTGACAATCTGCAGCTTCTGGGCGGGTTCGACCCGTGCAAACACGCGGGCCCCGGAAATCAGCGCCGCGCGCGCCGAGCCCTCCGTGGCTCGGGCTAGCTGGGGCCCGGTGACTACTTCCTGCGCGGTCTTGGCCAGGCCCAGTTTGCGCGCAATGGCAAGGGCCGTAACCGGGTGGTCGCCCGTGACCATCGCCACGGCAACACCTGCTGCCGCGCAGGCCGCAATGGCCGCGGCAGCGTCTTGGCGCAAGGGGTCAATCGTTGCCACCAGGCCTAGAAACACCAGCTCGCGCAGGTTGTCATGCCCGAAGTCTTGCGCTGCCGCAGTCGCTGCGCCGTCGGCAATGGCCATCACGCGATAGCCGGCTGCGCCCAGTTCGTGGGCCTGGCGCTCAATGGCCGTCGCATCCAGCGGCTCGTCGCCGGCCGCAGCGGCCTGGCGAGTGCACATGGCCAGAACGCGCTCCAGTGCGCCTTTGACACAGACCAGTTGGCCCGCGCCATCGGCATGAAGCGTGGCGGCATATTGACGCTCACTTTCAAAGGCTATGGCCGCCAGCGGAGCAAAGCGCTGCTCCAACTCGGCCCGGTTGCTGCCCAGCTTGTGGGCCATCACCAGCAGGCTGACATCCACTGCGTCGCCACGGTGCGTCCATATGCTGTCCTTGAGCAGCAGCGAACCCTCATTGCACAGGGCCGCTGCGCGCGCCAGCCGCTGTGCCAGCGGGCGCCAATTTTCGCTGCCTGCAGGAAACTGCACTTCACCCTGGGGTTGCCGGCCGGTGCTGGTGACCACAAGCGGCGGGGCACCGGGCAAGACAATGCGTTCAACCGTCAGTTCGTTGCGCGTCAATGTACCGGTCTTGTCCGAGGCAATGAACGTGCACGACCCCAGGGCCTCCACCGCCGCCAGTTTGCGAACGATGACGCGCCGGGCGCTCATGCGCCTCACGCCAATGGCCAATGCCACGGTCAGCGCAACGGGCAGGCCCTCGGGAATGGCAGCCACGGCCAGTGCAACGGCCAGCATGAATACTTCACTGGCCGGCATACCGCGTGCCAGGGCCGCCACGGCGACCAGTGCGCAGGCCACGCCGATCAATACCGAAAGCATGCGCGTGAATCGCTCCATGCGCACCAGCAGCGGCGGTTTTGCGCCCTCGCGCCCGATCACAATTTTCGCAATCGCACCCAGTTCCGTGTGCAGGCCCGTGGCAACACACACACCCCGGCCACGGCCACGCGTCACCATGGTGCCGGCCAGTGTCATGTTGCGACGGTCGCCCAGACCGGCACTGGCTGCCACGGCGGCGTTGGCATCCTTGGTGACGGCCATTGATTCGCCCGTCAGCAGCGATTCGTCGATGTGAAGTGATTGGCTGCCCAGCAGCCGCAGGTCGGCGGGAACGCGCATGCCGGTTTCCAGCAGCACAATGTCGCCCGGTACCACATTTTCAGATGCGATTTCGCTTTCACTGCCGTCGCGCAGCACCAGCGCGCGCGTAATGCTTAACAGGGCAAGGGCGCTGGCGCTTTTCTGGGCGTTGTATTCCTGGATGCCGCCCACCAGTGCGTTCACCAGCAGCACAATGCCAATGAACAGACCGTCCTCCCAATCACCCACAATCGCGGCCACCACCGCTGCCGCCAACAGCACATAGATCAGCGGGCTTTTGAACTGGCCCAGAAAGATCAGCAGCAGCCCCTTGCGCCTGCCCTGGGGCAGCGAGTTCGGGCCGTGAACGGCCAGCCGACGCACGGCTTCAGCGGTGGACAACCCCGCGGCCGTTGTGGCGTGTTCGGCCAGCGTATCGGCCGGCGAAACGGTGTGCCTGTGTGGCTTCATGGGCGCTCGGTCAATGCGCCCCGTTATAGCGACCGGCGCTTAAAGCGCCGCTGTTGTGTGACCGATGCGGCGGCGTCGGGCGTGGCGCGCAATCAACAACAAACCAACCACAATCGCGCAGCAAGGGGCAACACCAGCGCTGCCGGCGACGCACCCGCCGCCGCCACCGCCACCCTTGCTGCCTGTGCCCAGTGTCGGCACGCCGTCGCCCGTGGCGCCCGTTACTTCAATGCCGTCAGTCAGCCACACCGCCCAGAACACGCTGCCAGCGCTGCCATTGCCCTGCACCTCAACGCGCAAATTCATCAGGCCACTGTGGGCCGTGGTGGTTACCAGTGCCATGGTGGCGAGGTTGCCGCTGGGTGGCGCCACCAGCGTCTGCAACAGTGTGTTGCCATCCGTGACGTCATAGATGCGAATTTCTGTCAGCCCGGAACCGCTGCCTTCAAAGTTGAAGGTAGCTGGGCGCGCGCTGGCACCGAAATCAAGTTCGAGTGTCGTGCTGAATGTCGATTGCGTATCGATCACACGATTGAACGCCGCGTACAACCGCTGCGGAATGAACAGCCCCTCCTGAATGCCGTTGACGTACTGCGTTGCCGCACCCGTCAGGCTGCCGATATCGCTCTGCAGCGCCCCGGAAAACACCGTCTGCCCGGCTGTCAGGGGCTGCACAACCACAACAATCGGGTGGCTGCCAGGCCGCACGTCGGTCAGAAAACTCAATACCAGAGACCCTGCCCCGGCCAGCGTTGCCGTGGCCTCGGTGTGCGTGCCTTGCGTGGCCTTGGCATCGGCATCCACCACCCTCGCGCGCATCCCGCTGGTGCTGGCGGTGGTCAGATTCAGCGTCAGGTTGGCAGCCGCTGGCGCTGCACCGTGATCAAGCTGGAAAATGAACACCCAGCCATAACCCGCGCCAACATAGTGCGTAGTGATCTGGCCCGTCGCCTGGGCCGTCAGCGGGCAAGCAAGCAGAAGCAAGGCCAGCAACAATGCACGCATGAGAAACCTCCTGCGTTCAATGTATCCGCCCCGTGCGTTTTTGCGTAATCTTTGCCTAAGCCGCCTGTGCGGATTGGCGATTGGCAGGTTCGCCTTGCAGGGCCAAAACTGCCTCGTGAGTGCTTAGGAAAATCCGGCCCGGGGCAAAGCGCCCGACAAAGCCTGATGCAACCAGACGGTCCATCACCGGCCCTTTTACTTCGGCCAGGTGTACCGTGACTCCGGCCGCAGCCAGCCTTGGCACCAGCATGTCCAGGGAATGTTCTGCGCTGCTGTCGATGGCATTAACGCCGCTGCAGACCAGCACGACGTTCCGAACCGCCGGATCTTGCGCCAGCAGCGCCAACAGGCGATCTTCAATGCCACGAATGTTGGCAAAGAAAAGGCTTTCGTCGACCCGCAGCAGCAGCAAGCCGGGCGTCGTCGTTACCGGGTGACGCAGCACGTTGCGAAAGTGCTCGGTTTCGCCCACTCGCCCCAGCACCGCCATGTGGGGCCGCGCTGCCCGCCAAAGCAGTTGCAACAGCGACAATGCCACACCGGCGCCAACACCAACCTCCACACCAAACGCCAGGACGGCCACAATGGTCAGGCCCGCCAAGGCCCCATCGGCCCGGTCGCGACGCCACAGGGAGCGCAGCTCTTGCACGTTCACCAGCGGGCTGACCGCCACAATCACGGTGGCCGCAAGTACCACGTGCGGCAGCAGCGCAAACCAGGGCGCGGCAAACAGCGCCGCCAGCGCGATCAAGCCGGCCGTGACAATGCTGGCCAGCCCGGTGCGCGCGCCTGCGTCGTCGTTTACAACGCTGCGGCTGAAGCCACCGGTGACAGGAAACCCGCCTGTCATGGCGCTTGCGATGTTGGCTGCACCCAGCGCCACGAGTTCCTGGCTGGGGTCAATCGCCTGGCGCTTGCGCGCGCCAAGCGACCTTCCAACGGAAACGCTTTCAACGTATCCCACCAGCACGATCACCAGCGCCGCAGGCAACAGCGCGCCGACATCTGCCCACGCCAATTCCGGCACCGTCAGCCCTGGCAGTCCCTGGGCAAAGGCCCCCACCACCGACACACCAAAGCGCCCGTGCAGCGACAACAACGCAGACAGTGCAAGCGCCAAGGCAACCAGCACGGCCGGCCCCAGACGCGAAATCATCAATGCGGCAGTCGGCTTGACGCCCCATCGCTGCAACAGGCGCCGCAGGGGCGCGCGCATCAACACCAGCAATGCCAGCGCACCCACACCCAGCCCCAGCGTAACCAGGTTCGTGTCGCCCGCGGCAAGCACAAGCTTCCAGGCACCCTGCCAGGGCAGGTGGCCCTCCGCCGCACGCACGCCCAGCAGGTGTTTCAGCTGGCTCAAGATGATTAACAGGCTGGAACCAGTGACAAACCCTGAAACCACGGGGTGGCTTAGAAGGCTGGCGATAAAGCCGCCACGCAACAGCCCCAGCACCAGCGAAATCGCACCCACCATCAAGGCCAGTGTCAGCGCCAGGTTCACGTAGGCAGCCGAACCGGCAGGCGCCAGTGGCTGCAATGCAGATGCCGTCAAAAGCGCAACTACAGCCACCGGCCCCACCGAAAGCGTGCGGCTGGTACCCAGCAGCCCGTACACGGCCAGGGGCGCAATGCTGGCGTACAGGCCGTATTGCGGCGGCAGGCCGGCCAACATGGCATAGGCCAGACTTTGCGGAATCAACAGCAGCGTCACGATCACGGCCGCCAGGAGGTCGCCCGTGGCGTCAGCGCGCCGGTAACTGCCCAGCCATTGCAGAAAGGGCAGATATCGGGGCAGCAGGCGCATTTCAGGCGATCTCCTTGAGGTCACGCCCCAGCTTGCGCGCAATCGATCCGCACATCAGGTCGCACAGCGCAAACACACTGTCGTCAGCGACGGCGTAATAGATGAACATTCCCTCGCGCCGGCGGGCCACAAAGCCGGCCTCGGCCAGCATGGAAAGGTGCTTGCTGACGTTGGCCTGGCTGAGTCCCGTCTGCTCGACCAGCTGGTTCACGTGCTGCTCGTGGCGCATCAGGGCATGCAGCAGAGAAAGCCGCGACGGGTCACTCAAGACCTTGAAGCGCGTCGCGACCATCGCCAGGGCGACGGGGCCCAGGTTCTTCATGCCGCTGGTTTTCTTTGGCGCCATGGCTGTCTCCTTGACCGCAGGATGCCCTTGCACACCCGCACCGCAAGAACGCACTTGACTATATAACTAGTTCGGAATATAGTCAAGTAGTAACGCGTTAGATCAGCGGACACATACACGCAACCAAGGAGAACGCCATGACTGCCACCGCAACCCGTGCCTTCCTTCAACAGATTCACAAGCCCGGCGAAGGCTGCCTGGGGTACATCATCGCCGACCGCGATTCCGCCCAGGCCCTGGTTCTGGACCCCCGCCATGACCAGGTCGACGAATACCTGCGGGTGCTGAAACAGCACGCCTTCAAGCTGGCCTGGGTTGTCGACAGCCACACCCACGCCGATCACCTTTCAGGGGCCGCAGAACTCAAGCGCCGCACGGGTGCGCGCTATGGCATGCTGGCGGGCACGCTGGTCAAGGCCGCCGATACGCCCCTGGCCGACGGCCAGAAAATCGCCCTGGGCGATACCCTTGTGGAAGTCATTGCCAGCCCGGGCCACACGCCGGATTCGCTGACGCTGTCCCTGGATGGCAACCTGTTCACCGGCGACACCATGCTGATTGGCGGCAGCGGCCGCACTGACTTCATGGGCGGCGACGCCGGCGCCCTGTTTGACAGCTTTCAGAAGTTCGCCCGCTTTGGCGATGACACGATCGTCTGGCCCGGCCATGATTACGCCGGTCGCAGCCACAGCACGCTGGGCAAAGAACGCGCCCACAACCTGGTGTTCACCGCTGGCGGGCGCGAGGCCGTGGTGGAAAAGCTGTCCGTGCGCGGGCCGCTGCCCCAGGGCATGGCCGAAATCATCACCTTCAACCGCAAGGGCAGCGCGCCGGGAGCGCACATCGACGGCCACACGGTGTCCGACATGCTGCGCGAGCCCCATGCGGTGCAACTTCTAGATGTTCGTAGCCCACTGGAGTTCACGGGCGACCGCCTCGAAGGCGCCTGGAACATCCCGCTGGAAGAACTGGAGGCCCGCACCGGTGAGTTGGCCACCGCCAAAGGCAAGCTGGTTCTGGTGTGCCAAAGCGGCAACCGCGCGTTGATGGCAGCACAGATTCTGGACCGTCGCGGTATCAAGGACTACCGCATTCTGGATGGCGGCATGCAAAGCTGGATCAAGCAGGGCCTGCCCTACAGCCGCGGCAAACGGGTCATCAGCCTGATGCGCCAGGTGCAACTTGGCGCGGGCCTGTTGATCCTGCTTGGAATCGCCCTGGGCACCTTTGTGAACCCCTGGCTGTACGGCCTGAGTGCCCTGGTGGGTGCCGGCCTGACACTGGCCGGCAGCACCGGTTTTTGCGGCATGGCACTGGTTCTGATGCGCATGCCCTGGAACAAGGTGGCACCAACCACCGGCGGCGGCACCAGCGGCGGCTGTAGCGCGGGCGGCGCGGCCAGCGGCAGTTGCGCCAGCGGCGGCGCCCCCAAAGGCGGCGGCTGCGCCGTGGGCGGATAAGATCGTAACCCAAAGTCTGCCCGGCCTGCCAAAAGGCCGGGCAGGCCAAGCGCGCGGCCGTGGTCATTCCATCGCCCACGCTGGCAATGGGCTGGCCTTGGCACCATAATGCGGCCATGACGACCAAAACTACCCAAGCAGCACCGGCCATGGTTTCGCTGCACCCGGACCGCGATTGTCGCGCCTATCTGCTGTTTGATGAAGCCAGCCGCGAGGCTGCCTTGATTGACCCGCGCTTTGATTTGACTCGCGACTACGAAGCCGTGATCAAGCAACGCGGCCTTACACTCAAGTACGTCATCGACACCCATACCCACGCCGATCACCTGAGTGCTGGCGACCGTTTTCGTAACCTGACGGGCTGCAAGGTGGTCATGAGCAGCGCAAGCAAGTCGCGCGTGCCGGACCTCAGGGTCAAAGACGGCGACACTCTGCCGCTGGGCGCCTTTGCCCTGCGCTGCATCCACACCCCCGGCCACACGCCGGATTCCATGAGCATCTTTGACGGCAAGCGCGTCTATACCGGTGACACGCTATTCATTGGCGGGGCTGCCCGCACGGATTTCATGGGCGGCAGTTCCGAGCAACTCTACGACAGCTTCCGCAAGATCGAGGCTCTGGGCGATGCGATCGAGGTCTGGCCCGGCCACGATTACAACGGCAAAGAATCCAGCACCATTGCCCGCGAGCACCAGACCAACAAGGCCTTCATGCAGCCCACCAAGGCTGATCTTGTGGCGCAGTTGGCGCTGAAGGGCGAACTGCCGGCCAACATGGCCGAGATTTTGTCCTTTAACAGTGAACGCGGCCTGCCAGAGGTCGAAATCATCGCGCCCAAAGACGTTGCCAGGCTGGGCACACCGGGCGTGGATTTCACGCTGCTGGACAGCCGCTACATCGACGAATGGCAGGCCGGGCGTATCGCCGGGGCCGTGCACGTGCCGCTGCCGGAAATCAAGGACCGCTGGCCCGAGATTGCGGCCATGAAGCACCCGATTGTCAGCGTGTGCCGCAGCGGCGTGCGCGCGACTTATGTAATGATGACTGCCCGGCACGCAGGCGATAAGGGCTGGTACCTGCTAGAAGGCGGCATGTCCGCCTGGAAGAAGGCCGGGCTGCCGATGACCAGCGACACCGGCGCGCCGGCTGTGATCACCAGCAAGTTTGCTACAGGCGGAAGCTGCGCCGCAGGCGGCGGCGGTTCCTGCGCGGCAAGTTGATGCCTTTTCGGCACCACGGCCCGCAATCCCTTTTCAAGCGGCTTCGCTTGCCCTAAAGTTATGCGGGCTTTTGGGGATTCCATGCCGGGCAAGAAGTACAGCATTGTTGTCGGCACCAACAACCGGCACAAGTTCACAGAGATCAGGGCGATTCTGGCCGACGTTGCCAACGTCGATCTGGTGCCGCTTTCGGCCTTTTCCAATGTGCCGCCAATCGATGAAACCGAAAAAACCTTTGCCGGCAATGCCGCCAAGAAAGCCCTCGAACTCGCGCGCTTTTTGCAGGCCATGGGCCGGCTTTCCTATGCCAACCAGTCCACCAGCCAGGACGACGACGACACGGATTTCGAGGCACTGGCCGGCGAACGCGCCCGCACCAGCGGCCGCCACAAGAAGGTTTCCGTGGGTGAGGGCAGCGGCCGTCGGCCCGCCATTGCCAAGCCAAAAAATCTCGACCTGCTCGTGATGGCCGATGATTCCGGTCTTGAAGTCGACGCCCTGGGCGGGGCGCCGGGCGTGCTTTCCGCACGCTATGCCGGTACCCATGGCGACGACGCGGCCAACAACAAGCTGCTGTTGCAGAACCTCAAGGGCGTGCCCGCGGGCAAACGCAAGGCCCGCTTTGTATGCGAAATCGCCCTGGCTTGTCCGGATGGCCCCCTGCTGGGTGTGCGCGGCGCAGTGGAAGGCATGATCACGGACGCGCCGCGTGGCAGCGGCGGCTTTGGTTATGACCCGCTGTTTCTTTACCCGCCCCGGGGCAAGACCTTTGGCGAACTGGATGCTGAAACCAAAAACCAGATCAGTCACCGCAGCCAGGCCCTGGCCATGTTCAAGCTGGAACTGACACGCCTGCTGGGCACAGCTTGACCCACGCAAAGCAGGCCCGGGCGCGATTCCAAAATCTTTGGGTTGCGCGCGCTTGTGGCTTGCCCACAATGATGCTGCGCGGCAGAACATGCCCGCACACAGGAGATGAAGATGGCGATTGCCCCACCGAAAAAGCTTTGCGACAAAGTCTGGCGTAACGGCGAGTTCATTCCGTGGGAAAGCGCCACCGTGCATGTCAGTGCCCACGTGGTTCACTATGGCAGCGCCGTATTTGAGGGCATTCGTGCCTACGATTGCGGCGGCCGCCCCGGCATCTTTCGCCTCAAGGACCACATTCGGCGCCTGTTTGACAGCGCCAAGATCTATCGCATGGAAATCGGCTGGAGCCAGGAACAGGTCATGGCGGCCTGCGTCGAAGCCGTAAAGGTAAACAACTTCAAGTCCTGTTACTTGCGGCCCGTGGCCTATCGCGATGTCGGCCCGATGGGTGTCAACCCGCTCAAGAACCCGGTCACGCTGGACATTCTGACCTGGGATTGGGGCAAGTACCTTGGTGAAGACGCGCTGGAAAAGGGCGTCGACA
Source organism: Planctomycetota bacterium (assembly GCA_016722065.1). Lineage (GTDB taxonomy): Bacteria > Planctomycetota > UBA8742 > UBA2392 > UBA2392 > H3-PLA7. The sequence goes on along the minus strand of JADKGX010000001.1, from coordinate 2,521,031 downwards.
TGCAAGTCAGCACCTGGACGCGCAACGCCCCCAACACCACGCCCGCCATGGCCAAGGCCGCCAGCAACTATGGCAGCGGCGCGCTGATCAAGATGGAAGCGCTGCTGGCCGGATACAGCGAAGGCATCGCGCTGGACAGCAACGGTTATCTCAGTGAGGGCAGCGGCGAAAACATCTTTCTGGTTCGCGATGGCAAGCTGTTCACACCCGGAACCAGCCACTCGATCTTGAGTGGTATCACGCGCGACACGATCATGCGGCTGGCCACCGACATGGGCATCACGGTGGTCGAATGCACCATCACCCGCGAGCAACTGTACGTGGCCGACGAGCTGTTCGGCGTTGGCACAGCAGCAGAAGTGACACCGATCAAAGCGCTGGACAAAATCGCCATCGGAAACGGTGGGCGTGGCCCCGTAACTGCCCGTATCCAAAAGGCTTACCTTGATTTGGTGCAGGGGCGCAGCGAAGACAAGTGGGGCTTTATCACCAAGGTATAGACGTCGATTTTGAGCAAATTATCACCGCCCTGGCCTGTGCAGGGCGGTTTTTTTTTGGGCAATTGCGTAAGGAAAGTGCCCGCAATCGGGCCTAATCTTTGAGGCCTGTTCGTTCATTTGGAACAACCTTGAGTTTCGATTCGCTGGAAGTGACTGATCGGTCACAATGCGTCTGACGTCGCCCAAACGTGAAGCAAGGTACCGCCAGCTGCTGCAAGCGGCTGTGAAGATATTTGCCCGCGACGGCATTGATGCTGCTTCCGTGGCAGACATCGCCGAAGCAGGCGGCGTGGCCAAGGGCAGCGTTTACCTTTACTTTGACAGCAAAGAGACCCTGTCGGGCGACGTGGTTGGTTTCGTGTTTGCAACGCCTGACGCCGGCGAAGCACTGCTTTCCAAGGACCCCAACCCGCTGCATCGCATAGTGCGCTTCTGTGCCGGGCTTCAGGAGCGCGTATTGGGCCTGGGCGAAAACGCCGCCGTGGTTCTGCACATGTTCGGGCACACCGGAAAGACCCAGGACGACCAGCTTGCGCGCGGCATTCGGCAACTCATGAGCGAGTCGCGCTATCTGATTGAACTGCTGCTGGCCAACGCGCAGCAGCGCCAGCAACTGCCGCAGGATTTGCGCATTTCGCGGGCTGCGGCTTCGCTGCTGGCGGTGACCTTTGGTGTGATTCATTCACGCCTGGCGCACGGCTTGAGCGGCCCGGATCACGGCATCAACGTTGCACGCAGCGTCACCGTTTATCTTCGAGGATTAGGCGCCAACCTGCCGCTGGAGGATTGATTGTTTCAGGTCTACCAGGCGAGTTCTCCATCCGTTCAGGTCGACGGCCGCAGTGTCATTGCCGTAACCAACGGCATGCTGGTGCGCAGCCTGGCCCGGGAGCTCTTGGAATCCGAGGGTCTGGCCGAGGTCGCCACCGTGCCGTGGGTGTCCCACCAGTCCTGGCTGAACGTGTACCGGCGCATTCAGTTAAATCTGGGTGCCGACACGCTGTACGCCATTGGCCGGCGCATACCCTATTCCGCCGAGTTTCCGGACGAACAGATGACCGACGTGCCCAGCGCCCTTGCCGCCATTGACGTGGCCTACCACATGGCCCACCGCGGCGGCGAAATCGGCGTTTACAAGTATGTCGATGCCGGGCCGGAGCACTACCAGATTCACTGCGATAACCCGTACCCCAACGTGTTCGACCTGGGCATTGTCATGTCGCTGGTGGAACGCTTTCGCGGCCGGGCCCAGTTCAAGGTGCGCATGCTTCCGCAGGGGCAGGGAACGCTGTGGAATAACGCCTGCATATTTGACGTGCAGCGGGCTTGACGCCCGCCAGGCATTGACGCGTCAAGACACCGGTTGCAGCAGTTTCCACAGGGCCACCGCACCAGCCACCATGACCACCATGCCCAGCCCGATGCGAAACGGCGAAGGCTTGATGTAGCGGTGCAGCGCCATACCGACCAGCGTCGAACATGCCACCACGGGCAGCGTCCAAGCCGCCATCAGCAGCCGCTGATTCGTGTACTGCCCCATGCTGGCCAGCTGCGTCACGCGAACCAGGTTGACCAACGCAAACAGGAACACCGTGCGGCGGCGGAACTCGCCCGGGTCGCGGCTTGCCGGGCCCAGCAGCAGAAACGTGATTGGCCCTGCCATGCCAAAGAGGCCGCCAATCACTCCCGCCAGCAGGCCGGTCGGAATCGCCAGGGTCTTGGCGCGATCGATGGGCATCGAGCCAAACGCGTCGCGCCTCAGGCACAGCCACAGGCCGCACAAGGCCAGCACAATGGCCAGCACCATGCCCAGGACTTCGGGCGCAGAAAGGCTCAGCACCACCGTAAACAGCACACAGGTCGGCAACAGGCCCGCCAGCATGCGCAGCGTCAGGGGTTCGGCCTTCACTTCGCGGCGCAGCAGCACCAGCATGAACAAGCCGGTTGCGGCATCAGTCAGTGCCACCCAGGCCAGGCCATCCTGCAACGTGAAGTTGCCGGCCAGGCCAAAGGCCAGGGCCAGCAGCAGCCCGGTGTTGAACACCACGGCGCTGGCCGCACCCGTGATGCCCTTGACCGTGTAAGCGGCGCAAGCCAGTACGGCAACCAGAAGAATTTCATGCACGCGCCAAGCATGGCAGCGCGCAGCGGTGAATCAAGTCAAGCGTCGGGCGCAGGCTTTGCTGTTTTGGCGGCCTGGCGCGCCAGAAGCTCGGCACGTTCGCCAGCCAGGGTGTCGAAGATGACCTGGGCCAGTTTTGCGTTGATTCCGGGTGCCGCCTGCAGTTGCTCCAGCGTCGCCAGCTTGACGGAGTTAGGCGAGCCGAAGTGGCGAATCAACGCTCGCTTTTTCTTGGGGCCCACGCCGGCAATGCTGTCCAGGCTGCTGCTGACACCCTCGCGTCGTTTTTGCAGCCGGTGAAACGTGATCGCAAAGCGGTGGGCCTCGTCACGAATGCGCACCAGCAGAAACAGCGCCGGGCTGCGCGGGTCCAGCGTGATTGGCTCGGTACGGCCGGGCACGAACACGCGCTCGGCAGTGCGCACCTCTTTGTCAGTGTGGCGGTCCCAGGCCGGGGCGGAGCGGTCCCGTGACTTGGCCAGCGAAATCAGGTCAATGCCGATCACATTCAGTTCATCAAACACCTTCTGCACGCGGCCAAGCTGGCCCGGGCCACCGTCAATCACAATCAGGTCCGGCAGGCCGCCCTCCGCAAGCCCGCGTTGCAGCCTGCGGCGCAGCACTTCTTCCATGCTGGCAAAGTCATCGTTGCGGTCGTGGGACTTGATCTTGTACTTGCGGTAGTGGGCCTTGGCCGGCTTGCCGTCCAGAAAGCACACACCTGAGGCCACGGTTTCCTTGCCCGCACTGTGGCTGATGTCGTAGCACTCCATGCGCGCGGGCAGTTTTTCCAGGCCGGCGGCCTGCTGCAGATCGCGAAGCAACTGCTTGTCGCGCTGCTCGGTCTCGGCGCTGACCTTCATGGCGTGGCGGGCATTGACGGTACCCAGCTCCAGCATCTGCACTTTGTCGCCGCGCTGGGGCCGGATCAGGCTGACTTTGGATTCCGCCTTCTCACTCAGCCAGGCTTCCAGCGTCTGCTGGCCCTCCAGGTCCAGGGGAATCAGCACTTCCTGCGGAAGGTTGCCGCCGGTGCCGTAGAATTGCTCGATGAACTGCGACAGCAACTCGTCGTCGGGCAGCAGGCTTTTGAAGTGATGGGTGCTGGTGTTTTCCAGCTTGCCCTCGCGGTACATCAGCACCACCACGCACACGCTGTCGGCCTCGCGGTGCAGGCCGACGACGTCGCGATTGAAGACGGCGTTGTCGCCCGCCGTTGCGCGCTGGCGCTGGGTGGTTGTGGCAACGGCCTGCAGCTTGTCGCGCAGGTCTGCGGCCTGTTCGAACTCCAGGTCTGTTGCGGCCTGTTGCATGCGGGCCTGAAGATCACGCAGCACGCGGTCGTCCTTGCCCTGCAGGGTGCGCACAAAGTCCTTCACCAGTTGCGCGTAGTTTTCCTTGCTGATCATGGCCGGCATGCAGGGCGCGCAGCACACGCCGATTTCGTGGTACACGCAGGGACGCGAGCGGTTGGCCATTACATGGTCGCTGCAAAGCCGCAGCGGAAACACGCGCTTGAGGACCTCCAGCGTCTTGTACAGCGCCGCCGAAGAATGGTACGGCCCGAAGTAGACCGCGCCGTCGCGCTTGTACTTGTGCACCATGGTCACGCGTGGAAAGTCGTGCCGCATGTCCATGCGCACGGAAAGAAACGTCTTGTCGTCCGTGGCCAGCACAATGTTGAAGCGCGGCCGAAAGCGCTTGATCAGGTTGTTTTCAAGGACCAGCGCCTCCTTTTCATTGCGCATTACCACAAACTCGACGCGCGTGGCCTGTTGCATCAAGAACGGAATGTGCGGCCGGCCGTCGGCGCCGGGCCGCAGGTAGCTGCGCACGCGCGCGGCAATGTCCTTGGCCTTGCCGACGTACAGCACCTTGTCGCGCTCATCCTTGAAGATGTAGCAGCCGGGCTCGTGGGGCGCGGCAGCGACCTGGCGTTCAAGTGGGGTTGGCTCGTTCATGATTTCCGTACATCGCCCAGCGGCCCAGCGTGCCGCTGTGCCAATCAAACAGCGCATGCGCAGCCATGGGAAGCCACAGGCTGTCGCTGGCCCAGGCCAGCAGCAGAAAGATCGCCCCCACTACAGCCGTCTGCACAACACCCTTGGCGCCCTGGTACATGTGCGCCAGGCCAAAGGCCGCTGTCACGGCCAGGGCTGCTGCCCAATCGGGCATGAGCGCCCGGGCCAGGGCAAACAGCCAGCCGCGATACAGCAGTTCTTCACACAGCCCCGCATGCAGGCAAACCAGCGCCCACAGGCTGACCTCTCGCTGCGTCCTTGGAATGATGAACGCCGCGCCTTTCAATTGCTGCGCCACCAGTTCTGCGCCATCGACCGAGGCCTTGAATTTGCGCCGCTGCACCACCAGCGATACCGCAACAATCAAGGTTCCGGCCAGGGCATACAGCCACCAGCGTTCTGGCAGTTTAAGCCCGATGGCCGCCAGAGGCTCGTCGCGCAGCAGCCAGGGCAACAGCGCGGCAAGGGCAAACATCCACTGGTTCAACATGGCGCTGGCGTACAACCGGGGCCGGATCTTGTCCTGTTCCTGTGCACTCAAGGCACGAATGCGCGGAATGGTGACCAGTGCGGCCAGCAGCGGCATGCCCGTGCACAGCAGCACCAAGGGGATCAAGTCCCACCACACCGGCTGGATTGAATGCACAGGCTATTCCTTGACCGGCCCGGCCTGCTTGTACTGGTCCTTGAGTGTCGCGGCATAGCTGGACCAGCAGTAGTCGCGCAACAACACACCATAGGCGGCTTCGGCCTCGCTGGTCTTGCCCTCCAGCTCAAAGCTGCGGGCGATCCAGTACTGCGCGTCGTCGGTCAGTGTGCAGCGCTCGTCGTCGGCCACCACCAGCGCAAGCCACTTGCGGCCCTGGGTGTAATCCTGTGCCGCAATGCAGGCCCGGGCCAGCCGATAGCGCGCGTTGGGCACCAGCAGGTGGTTCGGGTTTGCCTCCAGCCATGCCGCAAACTTTGCCATGCCGGAATCCTTGGCCCACTTGCCGTCCTGCTTGCGGCTTGCCGCGGCCAGTTGTTCGTCCTGCAGTGAGACGAGTTCTTTCTCGGCTTTACCAAGGCGGGCCTCAATGTCGGCGGCAATCGCCCTGCCGGCAGCCTGCAGGGCGGGCGCAAAGGCCAGGCCCGAAAGTTCAGCAAACAGTTTGTCGCAGGCCTCACCGGCCAGCAGGCGCTTGCAGAACGCGGCCACGGCGCCTGTTTTGCGTTTCTCCAGCCACTCAAAGGCCAGGGCGTCTTCCACATAGTCGTCGCTCGTGTGGTCGGCGTCGTCAATGCCGTCCAGCACGCCGCGCGGGTCTTTGCCGCTGAATACGCGCCCGCCCAGCACGGCACAGATGCGGTCGTTGGTCTGCCCGGCGCCATACACGGCCAGACCCTCGCGCACCCACTTGGGCAGGTTCAGGTAGGCCTGGCCCATGATGCCGCGAAAGGCAGCGTGCTTGAGCTCATGGGTGATGCGGCTGCGAAAGTCGCTGTCGCTGACGACCACGAACTCGGTGTAGAAGGTCATCAGGGTGACGGGCTTGTAATCGATGGCAATGGTTGTGGTCACGGCGCGTTCGGTGTCGCGGTCAAAGCCCTTGTCCTTGAACTCAATCAGCACGGCCGCTTTGCCTGCAAGGTCTACGCCCAGCGTCTGGCGCAGCTGCGCCAGGGATTGCTGCATGTAGCCTGGCAATGCTTTTTGCGCGTGATCCAGCCGAACATCGCCCACGTACTTGCCGGCGTAGCCCTGCACAATGCCGTCTGGGCCGACTTTGAGTGGCGGGTTGATCTGCGCCAGGCAGGATTCGGCGCGGGCCTTCAATGCGCCTGCAGGAAAATCTTTCAAGAACAGTTTCAGGTCGGCTTCGGCCTGCCTGAAGTCCCACAGTCGAAAGCGGCATTCGCCGATGGTGTAGCGCCAGCGTTCGGCGTTGTCGGATTGCGGCAGCGCGACAAGATTCTGCTGGCACTGGGTGATGCAGCGTTCCAATTCGCGGGCGTTAACCAGCAGCGTCACGAGTTCATTGCGCGCTTTTTCAACGTGGCGGCTTTGCGGGTAGTCCTTCAGCAGCGCCCGGTACAGCACCTCGGCGCGTACAAACTCGTCGCAGTTCAAGCCGGCGTTGCCGCCCATCCACAGGGCCGCATGGGTGTTCTTGAACTCGGCGTGGTCCTTGGCAAAGGCCTCGGCCTGCTGCAGGGCCTGGGCCCATTGCTTGTTCTTGTGCGATTCCAGCAGCGCGGCGTAGTCAGACTCTGCATCAGCGCGCAGGGCACAGGCAAGAAGCAGCAGCAGCGAAAGCAAGGCGACACGCATGGGCAAAGTCTAGCACAGGTGGCGACACTGGCCATGATTGCGCGCCGGCAATGAAAACGGGACGCCCGTGGGCGTCCCGTTTTGTAAACCAGTTTGCGTTACTTGCTGTTGGTGAAGACCAGCTCAAACAGCCACGGCAGAATGCCCTGGCCCTTGTTGACGATCATGGTCAGCGCCACGGTGGCCACAGCAACCATGCTCATCAGCTTGACCAGAATGTTCATTGAGGGGCCGCTGGTGTCCTTGAACGGGTCGCCCACGGTGTCGCCGGTGACGGCCGCTTTGTGTTCCGGGCTGCCCTTCATGTACTTCTTGTACTTGCGCTTGGCCGGGGTGTGGGCCGGTTCAGCGGCTGGCGTTGCGGCAACGGCTGCCGCTGCCACTGGTTCGGCGGGCTTGGTTTCCGCTGCGACCGGTGTTGCGGGCGCTTGCTGTTCTGCTTCGTCGTCCGAGTCTTCTTCGGTGCTGTCGCTGGCGCTTTCGCTGGCGGCCGGTTCTGCACCGGACTCGCTGGCAACCCGTTTGGTCTTGTTGGACTTGCCCTTGCCCTTCTTCTTCTTGCCGTCGTCCGGGCCGCCCTGGGTCTTGCCCACGGCCTCGAGGGCTTTGTCTTCGATGTCGGGGTTGTACTTGCCCTCAGCAATATAGGCTTCTGCAAGGCCGCCCTTTTCAATCCACTTCTTGGCGTTGTCCCATGCGCCACCGGCGTTGGCCATCATGACCGCCATGGCAAAACCCGAAGCCAGGCCGCCCGCCAACAGGCCAAACACCGCACCTGCGCCGAACAACACGCCAGTCACGATCGGGCCGGCAACGGCCAGAATGCTGGGCACAATCATGCGCTTGATGGCCGCGCTGGTGCTGATGTCCACGCAGCGGGCGTAATCGGGCTTGCCGGTGCCTTCCATGATGCCCGGAATCTCGCGGAACTGGCGGCGCACTTCCTCAACCATCTCCTTGGCGGCATCGCCCACGGCCTTCATGGTGAGGGCGCCAAAGATGAACACCAGCATCGCGCCAATGAACAAGCCGATAATCACCTGCGGGCTCATCGCACTGGTCATGACGGCCAGGCCCATGTCGACAAAGCCGGCATTGGCGCCTTTTTCTTTGGCCATGATGAACGACTTGATCGAGTCAGCGTAACTGGCAATCAGCGCAAGCGCCGTCAGCGCCGCGCTGCCAATGGCGAACCCTTTGCCGATGGCCGCTGTGGTGTTGCCAAGGCTGTCCAGGGCGTCGGTCTTTTCACGCACTTCGGGTGGCAGGCCGGCCATTTCGGCGTTGCCGCCGGCATTGTCTGCAATCGGGCCGTAGGCGTCAGTTGCCAGGGTGATACCCAGGGTGCTGAGCATGCCAACTGCGGCCAGTGCCACGGCAAACAGGCCTGCGGCAGGTTCAGCAAAGCCGCCGCCAAAACCAAAGGCCAGCAGCGTGGCCACGGCCACAGTCATGATGGGAATCCAGGTGCTCATCATGCCCACGGCCAGGCCGCCAATGATGACGGTTGCGGGGCCGGTGGCGCTTTGCTTGGCGATGTCCTGCGTTGGCTTGTAGTCGTAGGCCGTATAGCGTTCGGAGCCCCATGCAATCACCAGGCCCGAGACCAGCCCCACAATCACGGCCAGCCACATCATGAAGCCCATCACCCACGGAAAGGCCAGCAGGCAGATCGGCAGCGAAAGCACGCCCACGCCAATGCTGGCTGTGTTGACGCCCTTGTGCAGGGCGTGCAGCAGCTCTGCCAGTGTGGCGCCTTCTTTGGTTTTGACAAACTTGGTGCTGACGACCGAAAGCCCAATGCCCACGGCCGCAATGCCAATGGCCGCAAACACGAAGCCAAAGGGGTTCTTGCCCAGCGCCGCTGCCGCGGACCACGCCAGCGCGATGCTGGCCAGAATGCTGCCCACGTAGCTTTCGTACAGGTCTGCGCCCATGCCCGCCACGTCGCCCACGTTGTCGCCAACGTTGTCGGCAATCGTTGCGGGGTTGCGCGGGTCGTCTTCAGGAATGCCGGCTTCGACCTTGCCCACAAGGTCTGCGCCGACGTCTGCGGCCTTGGTGAAAATGCCGCCGCCCACGCGGGCAAACAGCGCCACCAGCGAGGCACCCAGACCGAACGTGATCATGGCGTTGGCCACGTCATTCATGTTGATGTCGGTCGCAATCGGGTCGATCACCCCGCCCATCAGCGCAAAGCTGAGAGTCACAAACGCCAGGCCGATGCCGACCACGCTAAGGCCCATCACGCTGCCGGCCTTGAAGGCGACCTGCAGTCCCGCGTTCAAGCCACCTTCTTTGCAGGCCCAGGCGGTGCGGTTACTGGCCAGTGTGGCCGTGCGCATGCCGAACCAGCCGGTGGCAAAGCTGCACAGGCCGCCGGTGGCCACGCCAAGCAGAATAAAGATCGACAGCCACCAATGGGCGCCGGCCAGGTTGATCAATGCCACCAAAACGGCCGTACCCGCCAATGCCGCAAACACGACCTTCTTCTGGCGGTTCAGGTACGCCATGGCGCCTTCGCGCACAGCGCCTGCAATCTCCTGCATGCGTTCGTTGCCTGGTGCAGCGGCCTTGACGTCTTTGAAGAACTTCAACGCCATGAAAAGCGCCACAGCCGAGGCCAGAAGGCCCAGCACGATACTGGCAATGCCGTAGCCGGTGTTGGCGCCACTGGACCAGAAGTGGCCTTCCTTCCAGCTTTCCTTGTCTTTGACCCAGTCGCGGGCGGTGCCTGCGGCAACCAGGCCGTCACCGGCGTCCTGCAGGCCAACAGCCTGCGCAACGTGGTTCAGTGCGGGTTCCAGGTTGAAGAAAGCCGCCGGGCCGCCCTGGTGGGTCAGTGCCCCCACGGAAAGGAATAACCCCGCCAGAATCAAGCAAGCTGCGGTCATCAGGCGCGCGGGCGAAACCGCCATGCGTCGACCGCGAATCGAAACGATCATCCTTGTCTCCTGCATCCTTGGGCTGTGTCTCTTACTCAGGTCGTTCGTTTGGCAACCAGCCGGGAAGGTCTTCAAAATTCTCGCGCAAATGGCTGGCGAACTCGGACTTAGCCGACTCCCCCCCGTACCGGGCGGCGTTGTCTATACCCGCCTTGAACGCTGTTGCAACACCCCGCTTGTAGCGCGGCGTGAATTCCGTCTCTGTGCCCGGCAGCAGGTTGAGTTGTGCGTAGCGATAGCTGTTCATCAAAGCCAGATCCACAGCCAGCGATCGATAGGGCAGCCGAATTGCCGGTTCCAGAACCAGCGTCATCAGGTGAAAGCGGCACCAGTGGCAAAGGGCCAGAAATGCATGCACTTCAGGCCCCAGGGCATACAGGGCACGCATCTGGCTGCGCTCGGATTCATTGAACAGCGTGGCCAGGTCACCCTGCTGGTCCGGCGGCAGGCTTTCAAAGCCCGGCGCGAGCAGCTTCTGGCGCTGGTCGTTGCTGAGTGCCGCGGCCAGGTTGGCCGTATCAAACAGCCCGGCCTGCAAGCCGATCTCTTGCAGAAACCACGCAAGCGCAAGCTTGTCCTGCGTGCTGAGCTTGTCAAAGCGCGCCCGGGCCTGCTCACACAGGTAGGCCCACTGCGGGTCCGCTTCGCGCCAGGCCGGAAGTTCAGTTTCCAGCACACCCAGCGGAAAGCTGATCGAGCGATTCAAGACAAAGTGCCATTCGTCCAGGCGCAGGCTGGCGTCAGCGGGCAGCGCGCGCTGGCCCTGGCGCAAGGTAGCAAACCCGCGCGCAATCCATTCCATACGCCGCTCTGGTTCCGCAAACTGCGCGGCCAGGTTGTAGGCCTCATTCCAGGCCAGATAGCTGTACACGGCCGGGTTGCGCGGCTGCAGTTCGCGAATTAACTGGTAGGTGGCGGTGGTTTCGTACAGGTCGCCGCGCTTGTAGGCCTCACCGGCGCGCAGCCAAAGCGCCGTGCTGGCATAGCCGCGTGTGGCCCCCAGCACGCGCACGCCCGTGTCGCGGGCGATTTCGGAAGCATCGGCCTGGGCACGCCGGGGCGGCGGGATCAAGCTGCTGAGAATCAGCCCGGCAAGGGCAACAAGCAGGTAGGGCGCAAAGCGGGCCATGACAGCAGTCTACAGCAGCCCAGCGCGCAAGCGAGTGCGGCTGCAAGACAATGCCGCCCCGGCGCGCAGGCGACGGGGCGGCGAAACCTGGTGGACCTGAGGGGATTCGAACCCCTGACCTATGCATTGCGAACGCATCGCTCTACCAACTGAGCTACAGGCCCGTTCGTGCGCGAAAGGTACTTACGCGGCGCCCGCGCGCAACGGGGCGATCAGTCACAGACCGGGCCAGGCGGCTTATTCTCTGCCGGAACAAACCGCAACAAACCAGCGCCGGCAGGGCGATTTTACTACTACGCGGCAGTTAACGTCGTGGTGATTACTATCTTGCCGCGGGCCTTTGCGTTTTCCAGGTATTCGAATGCCTGCGGTGCCTGCGCAAGGCTGAAGGTGCGATCTACAACCGGTGTGATGGCGCCGTCTTGGGCCAACCTGGCAACGTCAGTCAAAGCTGACTGGCTTACGGTTGACACGAACGATGTCAGCTTCTGGCGCGTAAACGCCGACAGCAACATGGCCCGAAGCTGGCGATCGATGCCGCCAAACCAGCTTCCGCCGTTTTCGCCGCCCACGATCACCAGTGTGCCACGAGGCTTCAAGGCGCGGCGCAGGTGCTTGAGCGTGCGGTTGCCAGCAATATCCAGGATCACATCAAAGCGCGGGCCTGCTTGGGCGAAATCCTGCCGGGTGTAGTCGATCACGTCGTCGGCACCCAGTTCAAGGACATGCTTCAGCTTACCGGTACTGGCCACACCGGTAACCCTGGCGCCCTGCGCCTTGGCGATCTGCACGGCGTAGCTTCCCACGCCGCCGCCGGCGCCAATCACCAGCACATGCTGGCCGGCCTGCACCTTGGCCACGTCCCGCACAGCCTTCAGGGCTGCCAGCGCTGACACGGGCAGCGCTGCGGCTTGTTCAAAGGAAAGGTTGGCGGGTTTGTGCACGAGTTGGGACTCGCCAAGCTTTGCGAACTCGGCAAATGCCCCGGCGCCAATGGCTGTGCCCAGCACCGCATCGCCGGCCTTGAAGCGGGTGACGCCGCGCCCCACGGCCTCGACGGTACCCGCCAGGTCCATGCCCGGAATGCGGGTCTTTGGGCGGCGCAGGCCAAAACCCATGATGCGCATAAGGTAGGGCTTTCCCGCGACCATGTGCCACACCCCGCGATCGAGGCCAGCAGCCACAACGCGCACCAGAACTTCGCCGGGCGCGGGGGTCGGCACGGGTTCGATACCCAGCTGGAGCACCTCGGCCCGGCCGTATTCATGCTGGATAACGGCGCGCATGGTTGCCTTGTCGCTGGTGTCAGTCGTGGTCATTGTCGGTTCGAGCATTGCGTTGGTCATGGCTTCTCCAGGTATCGGTCTTCGGAACTTACACCGTAAGTATAGACTTACGGTGTAAGCAATTCAACTGGATTCGCAAAAAAAATCCGCTAGCTTGCTGCAATGACCCGCACACACAAACCACTCAACCGCGACCGCGTTCTGACCGCCGCTGCGCGTTTTGCCGACCGCAACGGCCTGGCCAAGCTTTCAATGCGCAAACTGGCGTCCCGGCTGGGTGTCGAGGCCATGTCGCTTTACAACCACGTGCGGGACAAGGACGACATCCTTGACAGTCTGGTCGATACCGTGATTGCTGAGATAGAGCTGCCGGCACGCGGCAATGCCTGGAAGTCCGCCATGCGCAGGCGCGCCCAGTCGGCCCGGGAAATGTTCAAGCGCCACCCGTGGGCGATGTCGCTGATGGAATCGCGCCGCAACCCCGGCCCGGCTTCCATGCGCTACTACGATGCCGTGCTGGGCTGCCTGCGGCAGGCCGGGTTCTCGATCCCTATGGCCGGGCACGTGTTTTCGGCCCTCGACAGCTACATCTATGGCTTTGTGCTGCAGGAACAGAAACTGCCCTTCAAGACTTCGCAGGAACTTGCCGTGCTGGGCGACGAGATACTGAAGGCCTTGCCTATGGAGCAATTCCCGTACTTCCATGAGTTCATCGTCAAGTACGCCTTGCAGCCAGAGTACGACTACGGCAAGGAGTTCGAGTTCGGCCTGGACCTGATTCTGGATGCATTTGAAACACGGCGCTGACCACAGCGGCCTGGCACTGGGGTGTTTGCCGCAGGCGTGAAAAGCCCCCGCCTTGGCGGGGGCTTTGGTGTCTTTGCTTGCTGGCTGCCGAACTAGCTGGCGACGGTTTCTTTTTCTTTCTTCTTGGTGTCCTTGTCTTTGGGCTTGTCGGTGTAGATGAACTCGAGTTCCGTGGTTTCTTTGCCTTCCTTGGTCTCGGGTTTCACCTTCTTGACCTGCACGGTGATCTTGGACTTTCCGGCAAGCTGACCGCGCAGCAGTTCTTCACTGAGCGGGTTTTCAATGTACTTTTCAATTGCGCGGCGCAGCGGCCTGGCGCCGAACTCCAGGTTCTGCACGTCCTTGGTGTCCAGCAGCCAGTTCTTGGCCTCCAGGTTGACCTCAAGTTCCATGTCGTGGGCGCCCAGGCGCTTGCGCATGCCCTTGACCTCAATGTCGAAGATCTTGAACAGGTCTTCGCGGGCCAGCGGGCGGAACACGATGATGTCGTCCAGGCGGTTCAGGAACTCGGGTTTGAAGTGCCGCTCAATCTCGTGCATGAGCATTTCGCGCATGCGTTCGTGGGCGCCTTCTTCGGTCTTCTTGACAAAGCCAAGCCCGGTCTGGTTCTTGATGATGTTCGCGCCGATGTTGCTGGTCAGGATCAACACGACGTTCTTGAAGTCCACCACACGGCCGAAGCTGTCTGTCAACTTGCCTTCTTCCATCACCTGCAACAGCATGTTGTAGACGTCGGGGTGGGCCTTTTCGATTTCGTCCATCAGCACCACGGCGTAGGGCCGGCGACGGATCTTTTCCGTCAACTGTCCGCCTTCTTCATAGCCGACATAGCCCGGGGGCGCGCCGACAAGCCGCGATACATTGAACTTCTCCATGTACTCGCTCATGTCGATCTGGATCAACGCTTCTTCGTTGCCGAACATGAACTCGGCCAGGGCCTTGCACAGCAGGGTTTTGCCCACGCCCGTGGGGCCGACAAACAGGAAGCTGCCGATCGGGCGCTTGGGGTCCTTCAACCCGGCGCGGGAACGACGCAGCGCCCGAGCAATCTGCCCGATAGCCTGCTCCTGACTGATCACGCGCTTGTGCAGGTCTTCTTCCATGCGCAGCAGGCGCTCGGATTCGCCCTGGTCAATGCGAGTCAGCGGAATGCCAGTCATCTTGCTGACGGTTTCGCAGATCACTTCTTCATCGACGGAACCGCTGATGACGTTGGCCTGCTCGCGCCACTCGCGCTGCATTTTTTCTTTCTCTTTGCGCAACTGCATGGCCTTGTCGCGCAACTGGGCGGCCTTTTCGTACTCCTGGTTGCTGATGGCTTCGTCTTTGTCGGCTTCCAGGCGGTCGATCTCGCCGTTGAGGTCTGACAAATCAGGCGGCTTGGCCATGGAACGCAGGCGAATGCGCGCACCGGCTTCGTCCATGACGTCAATGGCTTTGTCCGGCAGGAAGCGGCTGGGGATATAGCGCGAGGAAAGGTCCACGCAGGCCTTGAGCGCTTCGTCGGTGTAGCGCACTCGGTGGTGCGCCTCATAGCGTTCACGCAGGCCCTTGAGAATCGCCAGGGCGTCCTCAATGTTGGGCGGTTCCACAATCACCTGCTGGAAGCGGCGCTCGAGCGCGCCGTCCTTTTCAATGTAGCGGCGGTATTCGTCCAGCGTGGTCGCGCCAATCACCTGCACTTCGCCGCGCGACAGGGCGGGCTTGAGCACGTTGCTGGCGTCAATGGCGCCTTCCGCGCCGCCGGCACCAACCAGCGTGTGCAGTTCGTCGATAAACAGAATCACGTTTTTGGCGCGGCGCACTTCGGTCATCACGGCCTTGATGCGTTCCTCAAACTGGCCACGATACTTGGTGCCGGCCACCATCATGGCCAGGTCCAGCACCACAATGCGGCGGTCGCGCAGGATTTCCGGCACGTTGGCGCCGACAACTTCCTGGGCCAGACCCTCCACGATGGCGGTCTTGCCCACGCCGGCCTCGCCGATCAGCACCGGGTTGTTCTTGGTGCGGCGGCAGAGCACTTGGATGACGCGTTCGATTTCGTTCTTGCGGCCAATCACGGGGTCCAGTGCGCCTTCGCGGGCCAGTTCGGTCAAATCGCGGCCAAAGGCGTCCAGCGCCGGGGTCTTGGATTTTTCGTTGCCGCCGGGGGCCGTGGCACCGGGCGTGGCACCGGGGTTGATGCTGCCGGTATCGCGGCTTTGCTTGGCCCGGCGCGAGGTATCGCTTTCCTTGCTGCCAGCCTGGTTGCCGGCATCGGGGCTCAGCAGTTCCAGCACTTCTTCGCGCACTTCGTCCAGGCGCACACCCAGGTTCATCAGCACTTGGGCGGCAATGCCTTCGTTTTCACGCAGCAGGCCAAGCAGCAGGTGTTCTGTGCCCACGTGTTCGTGGTTCAGGCTGGCGGCTTCTTCTTTGGCAAGGTCGATCACGCGTTTGGCGCGCGGCGTAAACGGCAGCTTGCTGGGCGCAGTCATGACCTGGGGGCCCTGCTGGACCAGTTTTTCGATCTCAAGCCGGATCTTGCGCAGGTCGACGTCCATGTTGCGCAGGACCGTCGCGGCGACGCCGGAGCCTTCCAGGATCAGCCCAAGCAGAATGTGCTCCGTGCCGATGTATTCGTGGTTGAATTTCTGGGCCTCTTGCCGGGCAAGCCCAAGAACTTTGCGTGCGCGCTCTGTGAACTGTTCGAACATGGTTGCCTCAATGGCGGCTGCCCCAGCCGCGGTTGGTTTATCAGCCTAGACGGTAGCCCTGTCACGGGATGCCGTCAACTTGCGGTCCGGCGGCGCTGTGTGCCGCAACTGTTGATAAAACGCGGGCCGCAGGTGGACTAGTCCCGAAGCCTTGGTGCCTGCCCCCAAAACAGTGCAAGCTGCGTGCCGGGATTTCGGCCCGTTGTGGCCGGTTTTCCCGCCGCATTGTCAGGCGCAGCCCCACCAGCCGCCGCTTTGTCAGGCCGTGGACGCCCTTGCGCCGGTTACGCAATCCAGCCGCCGCCCAAGGTCTCTTCTGCACTGAAACGGCTGCCGTCGCCATAGAACACCGCGCACTGGCCCGGTGCTGCGGCCTTGACGGGTTGGTCAAACACAACGTCGACACTGCCATCGGCGCGGCCCGTAACAGTGGCCAGCGCGCCGTCGTGGCGATAGCGCACTTTGACCATCGCACGAACCGATTCACCTGCCGCCAGGCCAGCCACGGATATCCAGTTCACGCGGTCTACCACAATTGCGGGCAGGGCCAGGTCGTCTTCGTCGCCCACCACCACGGTGTTGGTCTGGGGGTCAAGCCGCACAACGTAAAGGGCCTTGCTGTAGGCCACACCCAGCCCGCGCCGCTGGCCAATCGTGAAGCCGGCCACTCCGGCGTGTTCGCCCAGTGTTTCGCCTGCAACGTTGATGATCGGGCCGGGCACCAGGGCTTGGGGGTCGTGCTTGGCCACGACAGCGCGATAGTCGCCTTCGGGCACGAAGCAGATCTCCATGCTTTCGGCTTTGTCGCGGGTTTTCAAGGCAAACTCGCCCGCCAGTTCACGCACCTGCTTTTTGGTCAAGCCACCCAACGGAAACAACGCGTGGGCAAGCTGATCCTGCGTCAGGCCGAACAGGTAGTAGCTTTGGTCCTTGGTGCGGTCCACGCCACGCAGCAGGCGCCAGCGGCCGTCGCGATGCTCCACGCGGGCGTAATGGCCGGTGGCAACTTTGTCGGCCCCCACCTGGCGGGCGTAATCAAGCAGCTTGCCGAACTTGAGGTCGGTGTTGCACACGGCGCAGGGGTTGGGCGTGCGGCCGCGCTTGTATTCGGCCACGAAGTAATCAATCACGCGCTGAAAATCCTGCGCGAAGTTCAGCACGTAAAACCGGGCGCCAAGCTGGCCCGCGACGAACCGCGCGTCGTTGGAGTCCTCCAGGCTGCAGCAGCCCTGCTTGTTTGATTTGGCGGCGCTGCCGGCCGTGGCGCCGTTGCGCATGAACAGACCGACAATCTCGTGCCCGTCGCGCTGAAGCATCGCGGCAGTCACGGAAGAATCCACACCACCAGACATGGCCACAAGAATCATGCGTCACCCAAGATAGCCAACGAACGCGGGTTCCGCAGGGGCGGGCGTGGCTACTCGTTGACGGGTACTATCGTCATGCCGGTGGTTTCTTGGCTCCATTTGAAACTGGCGCCGCTGTCGGTCGGCAGGGTCAACTTGACATCAAAGCGCTTGCTGGCGTCGCGCAGGCTTGGGGCGTTGACCAACACGTGGTCTACCCTGATGGCTTTGACCTCGACGTCAGATGCCGCGCCGGCTTCTTTGCCCGCAAGGTCTTTCAGGTTCATGCCCTCAAACAGGAACAGCCTAAGTCCTTTGCATTCCACAAAGGCGCCGGGTTTGTCGCCGCCGGCAACCCAGGTGATCGTGCGTTGCAGGCGATAGCGCTTGTTCAAGCTGGCCTGCAGCTCTGCCATCAACTCGGCATCTGTCGGTTCGGGTTTGGTCACCGGGATTTCGACCACGGGCTGTTTGGGCGGCTGGGGGCGGGCGCGGGGTGAAAGCTGGGCATCACCAATCTGCAGGCCTGGTTCGCGCGCTTGGCTCTCCCAGTTCACGCGCGGGGCGGGCTTGGGCTGCATTTCCGTGTCAGCGATTCGTGTCGCGCGGGCAGAGCTGAAGCTGGCCTGCACCAGCACAAAGGCAAGGGCCAGAAGGGCTGCGTTGATGGTCCAGAACAGAAGGGCGATTTTTGGGGGTTTCATGGTGGTCTCCTGCCCATGAAACGCAGAGTGACAGGGAAAGGCGGAAAACTAGTTACTGGGTTTGAGTACCGGAGTTGCTTGGTACCTGAGCGGCTGAGTGCCCAAGACTCGCCGCACTTGCGAAAAAATCACAGGGGCCGGGTTTCCCCGGCCCTTGCACTTAGTACCTCAGTCTCTGCCTGACTCGCGGCTATTTCGTTTCAGTCTTCTTTTTTGGCGCCTTGAAAATCTTGCGGCCCGGCACGCCGTCGCGCTCGTAATCCACCGTGAACTCTTCGACACCGTTGTTGTAATCGGTGCGCACCACACGGCGTACATCACTCATGCTGGTGACCTGCTTGCCGTTGACGGCCTTGATGATGTCGCCTTTGCGTCCGCCGCGGCCCAGCACCACGTTGTCGTCTGGAATCTCGTCTGAGATCTGAATGCCCAGCGGCTTGCCGTCTTTGTCGTGCACCACCTTGGCGTACTTGGCCAACTCGTCGACGTTGATGTTGACGTAGTCCTCCGTGCCCATCGTCCAGGTATCACTGGCTTCGTCGTAGGTGCTGGCCTTGGGGCGCGGGTCTTCGACCTCAACCCTTGGATCGGGCAGGGTTTCCTTGGGAATCTCGATCTTGGTGCCACCGGGCACAATCGGCTTGCTGTTGCCGCCAATGTTAATCGGCTTGAAGGTGTCCGGGGCAAAACCCAGTTCTACTTCAAAGTACTTGGACTTGAACTTGGGGTTAATCGACGGCGCCTTGAACAGCAGCTTGTCGTCCAGGATCGACGTAACCGTGATGTCCAGGGTCTTCAGCTTATCCAGGTTCTTGTCTTTGCTTTCCTTGAAGAAGGTCGGAAAGTGCATGGCCGTAAAAACGCGCAGGCTGGCGTTGCCGGCGTCTTTGGCCAGTACCGTGGCGCTGGCAAAGGCCGGGTCGCCGGCGAAAATGCGCATCAAGGTGAACTTGTCGTTCAGCCACTTCTGCACTTCGGCCTTCAACTGTTCGTCGGTTGGGTCCGGCGGTGGTGGCGGCGGCGGCGGCGGCGGGGGTGGCGGCGTTACCACCTTGGGCCGCTGGCGCGGCGAAAGCTTGTCGTTCAGAAAATCCTGCTGCCGGCCTGCTTCTTTGGCTGCTGCTGCGGCAAGCCAGTCCACGCGCTTGACCTTGGGCTTCATGGACTCAATGGTGAAGTTGACGTCGGCGCGGTCGGACGAAATCTCGCTGTAAACGTTATAGCCCAGCGCAGACCCGCCGGCGAACAACACCAGGTTGCCAAGCCACACCAGAATCGAAAGTTGCGGGCCCTTCATCCGTTTTCTCCGGTTGGCAGTCTTAGCAGACAGCCAACGTTGACGCCAGATTGGCTAGCGCTGCGTGGTTTCGGTGCGCGGAATACTGGGCCGCTGCGCCACACCGGGCTTGCCGGCGTCGTCCATCAACAGCCACGCGCCAATGCCAGCCAAGGCCAGCAGGCTGACCAGCGCGATCAACATCAACACATTCCGATTGCTCATCTGGGTTTCCTCAGGCATTGAAACGCGGGGTATCGAACTTCGTTGCCGATTTCTTTGCACAGCCACCCCTGCGCCCGCCCGGGCCGGTTCTATGCTTGCGCCATGCACAAGCTGGACCAGCGCCTGAGCCAGCCGATTCACACCCTGAAACTGGGGGTGCTGGATTATCTGCTTGTGGCACCTGGACTTATGTTTGGCAGCTACGTCATGCCGGCGACCGTTTTTGGCCTCGGTTTATGGCTGGGCTGGCGCTGGGCTGCCGTTGCCACCATGGCTGCCATTACCACCGTGGCCATTACCAGCCCCATGAAACACTACTTTGGCCGCCTGCGCCCCGGCCCCCTGGCAGCCCCGCGCCGCGTACCCCTGCGCGCAATGGTGAACAACCCGGCCTTTCCCAGCGGCGACAGCGCCCAGGCCGGAATGATCGTTGCCCTTCTTGCAGTCGCAGGCCCCTTCGATGACGCGCGGCGCTGGTGGTTTGTGCCGCTGGCGCCGCTGTGCATGTTCAGCCGCGTGTACTACGGCGCCCATTGGGTTGGCGACACGCTCGGCGGCGTGGTGATTGGCGCGGGCATCGGGCTGTTGTACGGCTATTGGTTCGGCGCCTGGATGGCCGCCAGCTAGCCCACTGGCAGCCGTAGCCGTAGCCATAAAGCAAGGCCAAGCGCGTGGGCACGCCGGACAATCTTGTCCGGCCCGGCGCTGCGTTTCGCGCCGGGATTCGTGCCGCCATGGCGGCACGGCCCGACAGGGTTGTCGGGCCCACCTGATACCGGGCGCGATTGTCGCGGGCCTGCTGGCCTTGTCAGGCTGTTGGTTTGGGAGTGGCTTCTGGCAGGGCTACGATCACTGCCGTGCCGTAGCACAAGACTTCCGTCACGTTCGGGGCTACGTCGTTGCTTTCGTAGCGCATGCCGATGATGGCGTTGCCCCCGGCCTCGGCGGCGTGGTGGCACATCAGGTCGTAGGCTTCCTGGCGGGCTTGTTCGCACAGTTCGGTGTACAGGCTGATGTTGCCGCCAAAAAAGGTCTGGATACCGGCGGCAAAGTTGCCAATGGCGCTGCGCGAGCGCACCACGATGCCGCGAACGACGCCACAGTTCATGGCCACGCGGTAGCCGTACAGTTCATTGGCGGTGGTAATGAAGCGCGGATCGATCATGTTGGCTCCGGCGGGTTGCCTTGCGGGCCCGGGTCAAGTAAAGCAAGTGTTCCCCAAAGGCGGTTATTCCCAACGCAACGGCGCGCGCATCGTTTTACGCAAGGAAGCAATCGCCGCAACAATCCGTGCCGGCAAAACCGGTACACCGGAGAGCAAACGCATGCGCAAGGTGCTGGCAATCCTACTGTTGGCTTTGGGTGCAACGGCCCTTGGCGCACAACAGCCTACCAATGAGTTGATCCTCAAGGGCAACCTGAACGACATTCCGCTTGAGGAAATGATCCGCGCCACGGCCGAGTACCAGAAGATCCGCTTCTTGTACGAGCCCAAAAAGGTCGCGGGCACGGTGACGATTGTGGCCCCCAGTGAAGGCTTCAAGGTTCCGGCCACGGCCATGTTCAGTGTGCTGCAGACCTTCTTGAAGCAATACAAGCTGATCTTGAGCCCCTTTGGCGAGGATTCCCCGCAATCGGTGCGGTTTTACGAGATCATTCCGGCCGTTGAAGCGATCACCCAATCTGAAAAAGTAGTGCTGCTGGAGAACCTGGATAACTGGACTGACACCACGGCTGATTTCGTGACCCTGGTCGTCAACCTGAAGTACGCCGAAGCCAACAGCGTGCGCGGCGCCCTGCAGAACCTGACAGCCCGCCAGGGCGGCCAGGTGAACCCGATTCCGGGCATCAACAGCCTGATCATTGCCGACTACAGCTACAACATTCGTCGCCTGGCCCAGATCATCAAGTTGATGGACCAGCCGCCGCGCAGCCCGCGCCTGGAAGTGATCAACGTCGATCACCTGGACGCCGAAGAATTGGTCACCAGCCTGACCAACCTGCTGAACCAGCGGCAGCAGTTGCTGCAGCTTTCGCCCCGCCGCCCGGGCAGCCCCGACGACGAAACCCAGGTCAAGGTCGAAGTCGCGCCCTATGTGAACGCCATCATGGTTACCGGTTACGACGCCGGCATTGAACTGGTGCGTGACCTGGTCAAGAAACTGGACGTCGAGATTCCCGGCGCCACCACGCAAGGCAAGATTCACTACTACGCCGCCAAAAACGTCCAGGCCGCAACCCTGGCCGGCGTCTTGAACGACGTGCTGGGCGCAGGCGTGCCCACCAACCAGCCGATTGTGCCCGGCCAGCCCGGCGTGATCGGCAACAGCCAAAACGCGCCCACGATTGTTGCCGACGAAACCACCAACAGCCTGCTCGTGATTGCCACCCCCAACGACTACAACGAAATCCGCAAGATCATCGACAAACTGGATATCCGCCGGCCGCAGGTGATGATCGAGGCCGCGATCCTGGAAGTACGCGACGACGACGACTTCCAGTTCGGTGTTGAACTGGCCACCGTGGACGGCTTTGCCAACACCAGCAAGGACCCGCGCCTGAGCTTTGGCACGCAGTTCGGCTTCAGTGAAATCGTTGATAGTTCGGGCGTGCCGATCGGTACCGGCGGTGGCGTGCCCGCGGGCCGCAACCCGATTATCGGCCAGGGCGGCCTGCTGACCCTGAACAAGGGC
Organism: Planctomycetota bacterium; assembly: GCA_016722065.1. Taxonomy (GTDB): domain Bacteria; phylum Planctomycetota; class UBA8742; order UBA2392; family UBA2392; genus H3-PLA7. Next base: position 2,498,967 of record JADKGX010000001.1, on the reverse strand, counting down.
ACGGCCTTTGACATTCCGCTGCTGGTGCGCTTTCTGAAGACCCAGGCCGACACCAACGTGCTGCAGCAGCCCATGCTGATCACCAACGACAACGAAGAAGCCACGATTGAAATCACCACCGAAATCCAGCTTGTTCAGTTGAACAACCTGGGCACCGGCCAGGGCACCACGACCTCGGCTGGCGAGTTCGTCGAGGCCGGTATCACCATGAACGTGACGCCGCAGATCAGCCAGGACGGCTATGTCACGCTGCAGATTGAACTGGACATCACCAACTTCACCGGCGAAAGCGCCACGCCGGGCGTGTCTCCGCCGCGCCAGAAGCGGCACATCACCACCTTTGTGACCGTGCCGGATGCCAGCACCGTGGTGATTGGCGGGCTCAAGAGCAGCGAAAGCAGCAAGTCGGTCAGCAAGATTCCGCTGCTGGGCGATATCCCGCTGATTGGCGAACTGTTCAAAAGCCAGCGCACGGTGGAGCGCCGCACCAACCTGTACATCTTCTTGCGCCCCAAGATCATGAAGGACGCCAACTTTGACGACCTGAAAGCCGAAAGCGTCAAGCGCCTGGATGCCGCCCGCAAGGACACCGAAAAGCTGGACACGCCCCAAAAGAACGAGTTCTTCAAGAACGCCTACGACGATTACGAAAAGCAGCGCGGCACAAAGCCCGGCGCACCACGCCGCAGCTTTGACTACCAGGGCCTGCCCGGCAAGAACGACTAACCTGCCTGAGACCAGCCCCAACCCCCCGCCCACGCGGGGGGTTGTTGTTTCGGGCGCCAGGGCCGGCGCGCAGGCTTTGGCCGGCCTTTGCGGATTGGCGCGAAAACCCCGGGGCGGTCATCCAAGACCGCGCCGCCGTGTCGTACACTGTGGCCATGCGCCGACTTGCCCTGCTGCTTGCCGCTTTTGCCGTAGCCTTGAGTGGCTGGACCGGCGCACGGGCCGAGACCATTCACCTCAAGGGCGGCAGCAAGGTGACCGGCAAGATCGTGGAGCAAACCGACGACGCCATCAAGGTCGAAGTCACCGTGCAGGACGGCACGGCCGTGATTGCCATCAAGCGCGCCCGGATCGACCGCATCGAGGAAGCAACCACCTTTGCCGATCGACTCAAGGCCGCCAGTGACTTTGTGGCCGCCGGTGAGTTTCGCAAGGCCGAAACCGAGCTGCGCGACCTGATCAAGCTGGACCCAAAAAACGCCGGCGCACGCCGCGCCCTGGCCGATGCCCTGTGCGGCTCCTTCCGCTATGAGGAAGCAACCAAAACACTCGAACACTACCTGCTGCTGGTGCCCACGGGCCGCGACACCGAACTGATGCTGCAACTGGCCCAGTATTACCTGGAGGCCGCCAACTATCGCGATGCCCGCAAAGTGGCCCGCGAGGCCGCAGACCTGTACCCCGAGAACAAGGACCTTGGCGCCCGCGTAGACGAATTCCTAAAGCGCATCGAACGCGTCAAGGCCGGCACAGAGCAACTCAAGGAACGCGACACGGCCGAAAAGGCCGATCTGCGCAAACGCAAAGATGACCGCGCTGGCGTTGATAAGAAGCGCGGCAACGTCTACGACGCGCAGCTTGCCGCGGACGACCTGCTTGCCTGGGCCGCGGAATCCGCGCCCAAGCTGGTGCTTTCGGCGCTGGTAGACCTCGGCGCGCCCGATGACGCACTTGCGGCCTATGGCGCCGGCGGCGACGACAAGATGTTTCGCGACAAAGTCAGCCGGGCCCAGGCCACGATTCGCGTGGACGAAGCCCGCTGGCTGGAAATGTACGACAACCAGAAAGCGGTGCTGCTGTACGGCTGGTACTACCAGATGCGCGACCGGTACGGCAAAACCTTCCCGACAGTCACCGTGGTGGCGACCATAAAGGAAGGCAACCAGGAGAAAGAGAAGAACCTGGCCCGCGCCAGTTGGGACGGCCGCAAAGACCAGGTCAACATTGACCGTTGGACCAAAGAGAACCGCCAGCCCGGCCGCCCGATTCGAACCAAGGTGATCAAGTAGAACCCGTCAACCGCAGCCCACGATCGCAGCCAGCCTGGCTGCGCATCTTTTGCTGGCGCACTTGGATGCCGCGCCCTTCCCATGATCATTCGCGACGCGACCGAAGCTGACATGCCCGTGCTGTGCGAACTATGCGCGCAACTGGGCTATCGCGGCGACCCGGCTGATATTGCGCGCTGGTATAGCGGCCTTGCGGGCCGCGCCGATCATGCGCTGATTGTGGCGCAATCCGATGGCGCCGTTCTGGGGCTGGCCGATCTTTCGGAGCGCCGGCACCTGGTGGGGCCGCCGATGGCCGAACTTGAATCGCTGGTGGTGCTGCAATCCGCCCGTGGCCGGGGTGTGGGCGCGGCGCTGCTTGCGGCCGCTGAAGGCTGGGCCCGGCTGCGCGGGCTGGCAGGCGTCAACCTGGGCTCGCGCGTGACGCGCCTTGATGCCCACCGGTTCTATGAGCGCGAGGGTTACACGCGCATCAAGGAACAAGCCATCTTCCGCAAGTTGTTTCCGGCAACCTAGGGCACCCTGCGCGCCGGGCGCTGCCTCGTGTTTTCGGGCGCTGTCGCTAGCATCCTCGCGCCATGACGCCCGCGCCGGATAACCCCCGCAATCGCCGCATCGCCACCTTTGCGCTGTTGTCGACCTGCGTGTTCTGGGGTGCAACCTTCACGTGGATGAAGCAGGGCATGGAAGCCCTGGCGGCTGATTTTCCGGGAACGCACGAAACCGCCCTGGGCGCATACTTTCTGCTGGTGCGCTTTGCGCTGGCGTGCCTGCTGCTGCCGGTTTTCATTCCAGCCAGCCTGCGCACATTGAACGCCGCAAGCTGGAAGTGGGGCTTCTGGGTCAGCCTGCCTTTTGCAATCGGCTTTCTGTTGCAGATCATCGGGCTTTCCCAGGCCGATGTTCCGCCCAGCCAATCGGCATTCTTGACCTCTCTGTTCGTCGTCGCCACGCCGATCTTGAGCTCGCTTGTGTACCGCCGCATTCCGCCCCTTGGCGTGCTGGTGGGCGTGGTGCTGGCCACCACCGGCGCCGCGTTTATCCAGGGCCCGCCGCAAGGCGGCCTTTCGCTGGGGGCATGGCTGACGATTGCCGCCGCGCTGGTTTTCGGTGGCCACATTCTGGTCACCGATGTCGCCACCAAGCGGGCCCCGCCCATGGCTGTGACCATGACCATGTTCTTGTTCAGCACCCTATGGATGCTGCTGGCCCTGCTGGTTTCCCCGGGCGGGCCGGCGCTGCTGGCGCCCGCCGCCCTGCAAACCGCCGCGCTGGACACCAGCTTTCTGTTGATGGTTTCGCTGTGCGCCGTGTTTGCCACCGTGATTGCCATGAGCGTGCTGAACCGATGGCAGAAAGAGTTGCTGCCTTCACGCGCGGCGATCATTTATACCGCCGAGCCAGTCTTTGCCACGCTGATCAGCCTGTTCTTCAGCAACCGTGAAACCCTGACCGTGTGGCTATTCTTTGGCGCTGGCATGATTCTGGCCGCCAACCTGGCCGCTGAGTTGATTCGCCCGCGCAAACCCGCAACCACACTGCCATGACCCAGCCCGCAGACACCCTGCCTTCCCCCACCGCGCCGCCCGCGCGCCCGCGGCTGGCCATGGCCATGTTGATTCTGGTGTGCGTGATCTGGGCCGGTGCGTTTGTCGGCCTTGAAATCGGCCCGCAACCCCTGCAGGCCCTGGATGGCGAGCACCGCTTCACGGTCTCGGCCTTTTTTCTGGCCGCGCGTTTCGGCCTTGCAGCTCTGCTGCTGCCGCTGGTGCTGCCCCGGGTGCTGCGGCAGATCAACCGGCGCAACCTGCTGGCCGGGCTGGCACTGGGGCCCTGCTTTGCCTTTCACCTGTTGACCCAAATGGTGGGCTTGAGCTTTCCAGAAATGGAACCCGGCAAGGCCGCATTCCTGACCGCGCTGTTTGTTGTGTTTGCGCCGCTATTTGCGCTTGTGCTGCTGGGCCGTAAACCGCGCCTGGGCGTATTGATTGGCATTCCGCTGGCGGCCATTGGCGCGGTGTTCATCGACGGCCCCCCAGAGGGCGGCCTGACGCTGGCAGCCTGGCTGAACATTGTGGCAGCAGCGCTGTACGGCCTGCAGATTGTGGTGACGGACGTAGCTACGCGCAAAGGCGACCCATTGGCCCAGACCTGGTTCATGATTCTGTGCTGCGCGGTGATTTGCACGATCAGCTTTGTGGTGGCTCCGGGCGCAGCCGACCTTGCCGGCAATGCCGGCTTTGCGGGCGCCTTGCTGGACGCGCGCTTTTGGGGCAGCGAGTTGTATCTGGCGCTGATCTCCACGGTGATTGCCCTGGCCCTGGTTAACCGCTGGCAGCGCGAAGTCAGCCCGAACCACGCCGCCATTTTGTTCACCAGCACGCCCGTGTTTGCGACGCTGTTTTCGCTGATTGCGGGGCAAGAACAGGGCTTTTCGCGCTGGCTGGTGTTCGGCGCGGCGATGATTCTGCTGGCCAACCTGAGTGCAGAATTCATCGGCCGCAAGCAGCCTCGTTAACGAAGTGTCTTTGTAACTCAGCCACTCAGTTACACCGTCACTCCGTGTTCAATCCGTTTGCCACAGCGGGCAGGATGCCTGCGATCCTTTGGCCTTTTATGCGGCTGAACTGATGGCTGGCGGTGGTGCCTGGGCCGGGGTGGCTGTCTTTTCTGCCCGGGCTGGTGGCTGTGTCGCCGCCTCTGGTGCGGGTTCTGGTCGCTTTGGCGGACAAAGTGAGTCGCCGCCGGCCTGCCGCATCAACTCCGACAGGATTTGCAGGGCCTGGGCGCGGCATTCGGCCTTGAGTTGCAACTGATTGTCCAGCAGCTCGCGCAGCAGTTTATCGACGCGAAAGGCAATGCTTGGGCTGATCGTCCAGCGGTGGGGCTTACTGCCGTCGCTGGCGGCCACGACTTCAAGTTCGCGGTCGTGAATCGCCAGCAGCTTCTTCCATCGGGCGATGCTGGCATCAAGTTCCAGGCCGTTGCGCGCCGCATAGATTTCGTCGGCGGCAAGTTGCAGGTTCTGGTTGGCCAGGTCTTGTTCGCGCGTCTGGGCAAGCCTTGGGTTGCGCCGGAGCCGCCGGCGACGGGATCGAATGATGTTTAGGCCTGACAGAGTGGTAACGGGCCATGGCAGTAACCTTGCATCGAACCAGCGCGGAGGGATCCACGCTCGATGCAGGAAGCATACAACCCGTGGCGACAGATTCGGGGCAGTCAGGAACGCAGGCCAGCCTTGGGGCGCGTGGTGTTGAGCCCCGCAGGGGCGCTACAGAATAGCCGGGGGCGTAAGCCCCCGGTTTGCGTTGGCAGAAAATCCAAGCCCCGTCAGGGGCGGCACGCGGGCCGACTTCTCCGTTTCTCTGTGTTCAATGCCTTGCCGCCATGAGCAAGGCCTTGTGCGCTTGCACAAGGCCTTGGCGGGTAGGTTGCAAGTATTGACTGCCTTGGGTTACCGGTACTTGATGTCCCAATCGTCAAGTTCCAGCACGCGCATGGTGCCTGCAAACTTGACGTACACGGCCGTCAGCCAGCGAATGCGGGTTGTGCTGCTGGCTTTGTCCCACCACTCGGTCAGGCTGGGAACCACGTTGGGAACCTTGAGCTGGCTGATGTCCTGCTTGATCGGGCTGCCCGTACCCTTGCTGTCGCCGGCCTTGGCCGGGTCTTCGCCGCCGCTGCCCAGGGCCTTGCGCAGTGCGTCTTTGATGTCGTCAGGCGTGATGTTGTCCGGCAGTTTGGGTGTTTCGCCCTGCTGAAAGCCGGGGCCCTGCTGCTGGCCCATTTCCTCGAGCTCTTTCATCAGCTTTTCAAGGTCGATGTGATCCTGGATGCCGCTGCCAGGGCCCTTGCCGCCACCACTGGCGCCCGCGCCCCCGCCACTGTTGGGGTTACCGCCGCCGTTGGGGCCACGGCCAGCCGGGTTGCTGCCCGGCGCACTGCCCGTGGGGTTGGGTTGCTTTCCCGCAACCGGCAGGTGGCCGCCAATGATCTGGTAGAAACCATCTTCGCCAAAGGTTGCCTTCTTGGTGCCCAGCTTGATGGTTTTGGCGTCGATCATTTCAAAGCGCTTGGCAAAGCGGATTTTCATGTTGCCAGGGTCAGTCGACATGGTGGTGCCGGCGATGCGCTTTTGGATCTCAAGGTCCATTTCGCGCCGCGCCCAGTTCATGGCTTCCTGCACGGTGATGTCTTTGCTGGCCTTGTCTTTCAGCTTGGCCTGAATCACCGGCTTCATCACTTTGTACCACTCGGTGATGACGAACTTGGTGAACTCCAGGTCAATGTCGGCGTTTACTTCTTCCCACTTGGAAAGCACGGCATCGGTGGGTTTGTAGGTGTCCTTGGCGTCCTTCAAGACATCCAGCGCCTTCTGATACTTGTGCTGCTTGGCCAGTTGGCGGCCGGCTGCCAGGGCAGTCAGCAGCTCTTTCTGGCGAATCAGTTCGGCCAGCTTGGTTTCGTATTCCGAAAGGCGCGATTGCAGCTTCTGGTCCGGGCTGGAAGCCAGGCCCAGCGTGACGTAATCCTTGGCTTCTTCGTACAAGCCCAGCTTGTCGGCAATGCGGGCCATTTCGTAGTACTGGCGCGCGGTTTCCAGGGGGGCGCGACGTTCTTCGGCCAGTGCCAGGGCCTCGCGCTCGGACATCATGACCGTGGCGTCGATCTGGATGTTTTCAATGAAGCCTTCTTCGACGACGTCTTCAAACTGCACCTGGATGCCCTTGGCGCGTTCCTTGTTGATGACGGTGTAGACGTTGCCGTTGCGGGTGACCTTGCCCTCAAGGATTGTGCCGTCGATCAACTCCAGCCGTGCGCCATCAACCGTGACGTCCAGGTTCAGGCCTTCGTCGGGGTCTTTTTCGTTCTTCAGGCGCTGCTTGAGGCTGGCATCCACCTGGTTCCAGCGCAGAAACACCTTGCCGCCGCTGTCGGTCAGGCGGAAGTTGAACCCGTCTTCTTTGACTTCTTCGACATCACCCTGCAGAAAGCGCCCGTCGGCCAGCCGGATCTGTTCCGCCTGGACATGGCCCGGGTGCCAGAACATGCCCACGCCAGCGGTCAGCAGCAGGGCTGGCAGAAAAGTGCGAATGCGCATCGTTGCCCCCAACAGGGAAAGAAAGGGTTGCTTCCTATAACACTGACAGCATAGGCGGGTTACGGTTCAGGAAAAACCAGAATCGGCGGCCAATTCGCGGGTCCGCACAGGGCCAAAGGACGCCGAAAATCGGTAACAACGGGAAGCGGCAGCCTGCAGCGGGCGTTTCTATGGCAGCGATGCGCCGCGCCGGGTTGCCCGCCCGCCCAATGGCCCGGTAGACGCATCAGCCGCCTGCCGGGTTCCCTTGGACCCGGCAGGCCCGTTTTTTCGGGCTCGCTGGCTGGCGCCGGTTACCCCGGGTCTTTTTCGGGCGGTTCTGGTTTGTCCAGCTGGTCGCCGAACACTTCCATGGCGCCGTTGTACCAGGCGCTGCGGTGGCCCATTTTGCGCATCAGGCGCAGGGTCTGGCGCGACTCTTTGGCATCGTTGTCAACACGGGCAAACAGCAGGCGCGCAATCAGCCACACTTCATAGTCCGCGTCATCGGGCTTGGCCTCAAGGGCAGCTTGCCGCAACAGCCGCCGCTGGGTCTGAATCAGCGGTTCCACCAGCTTGTCCCAGGCGGCGGTTTTGCTGTTGGGGGTCAAGCCGTTGACGACGGCCTGCGAAAGCATGACGCGTTGCAGATCTTTGGGGTTGGTCGGCAGGCGCCGAAAGGCATGGGTGGCCGCGCGCACATGAAACTCGTACTGCCAGCCGGGTTCGGTGGGGTCAATGCGCTGGGCTGCCACCATGGCTTCGCTGGCAGTGGCAAACGCGTCCAATGCCGGGGCGCCGGACTTTTGCAGTGCCTCGGCCAGATAGGTCGCCACCAGCCCAAGGCTGATGTAGTACTCGTGCTCGCTGGGCGCGGCGGCAATCGCCCGCTGGTAGGCCTCCACCGCCTGTGGAAACAACCCGCTGGCGTAGCCCGCGTTGAAGCAGATTGTGCCCAGCATGAAATCGCCGCGGCCGTCGGGCAGGCGTGGCAGGGCGTTCTTGCGCACCCAATCCGCCTGGGCGTTGCGGTCGCTGGCAAACTCAATGGTGTAGTGCCAATCCAGCAGGTGGGCGTTGGCGGGCTGCACCTTCAGGGCCTGCACAATGCCGGCCAGGCACCAGGCATCGCGCGCAAACCAGATCGAGACATAGCGGCACAGCTTGCCGCGCAGCAGCACGTCATTGGGCGCAACCTTCAGGCCTTCGCGGCCGGTGCTGATGACCATGCCCAGGTATTTTTCGCGCTCGCTGGCAATCAACTGTTGCTCGGCGATGCCGCGAAAAATCTCCATGGCAAACATTGGCGCGCGGGCGCAGGCGGGGTCTTTTTTCTTCAGGTCTTCGTACTTCACCCAGGCCTGGGTCAACTGGCCTTGCTCAAGTAACTCGCGCATCTGCACCAGCAGCTTCAGCGCGGCGTCGCTGGCGGCAATGCGCGGCACGGGCGCCACGGGCAGGGGTTCCGCCCCTTGCATGGCAAGGCCGTCGCACAGTGTTTGCGTGGCAGCGCCAATGGCCGTGACCAGCGTTGCGCCGGAGGGCTTGGACAGCTCAAATTCCGTGGCGGCCTGAAAGCCTTCACCACGGCGATAGCGCACCGCCAGCATGCGCGCGGGGGCTTCCTCTGTGGCGCGCTGATAGCACAGGGCAAACACCAGGTCGGCGCCAAAGCGCTTGCAGGCGGCTTCCAGACCGGTTGACTTGGTGCCGGGTTTGGGGGCGCTGCCGGGGCGCGGCAAATCACTGAAGCGCAGTGCGGCCTGAAAGCGTTTGACGCGCACCAGGTAACTGTCGACATCAAGTTGCGGCAGGTACAGGTACAGGTTGGGCAGGTAATCCACCTGTTGCTCAAGTGCAATGCGCAGCCCAAGGGCTGCGGCGTGGGCTTCTGCGGGAAGGTCTTGCAGCGGGTCGTCGTGGTCAGAATCGGCCAGCGGCACATCCATGATGACGGTTTTGTGGAAGCTGCTGGGCGATTTGCCTTCGAACAGCCCTTCGGCTGGCAGGGGCGTGAACCATTCCTCTGGTCCCTGTGGTTTGGTGACTTCCGCTGGCGCGATTTTGGGCGTTTCTTTGGGTGTTTCTTTGGGCGTTTCTTTTTCTTTGGGCGTTTCTTTCGGCGTTTCTTTGGGCGCTTCTTTCGGCGGCTCGGCCGGTGCTTTCTCTGTGGGTGCCGGATTGTCTTGCAGGTTGAACGCAGGGGCGGCTTGACCGCTGGGGCTGTTCTGTGGCGCCCCGTTAGCTGGCGTGTTGCCAATGGCCAGCGCACCGCCGCAGGCGGTTCCAAACATCAACAGGAACAACGCAAAAGCAGCCAAACAACGTGTCACGCGACGCGATGCCATGCCAGCAGCCTCCGGCCCTGCGGGGTGATTCGAGCAAACCCCGTACCACAGCCTTATACGCGAAAAAACAGCCGGGGCGGCAGCCAATGCCGCCGCCCCGTTACCCTGCGGAAACTTTAGGCGCGACGCCGCGCAACGCGCAGGCCCAGACCCAGCAGCGCAACCAGGCCCACCAGCACCAGCCAGTTGCCGGCCCCGCCGCCACCCCCACCCGTAGAACAGCCGCCAGAGCCGCCCCCAGTGGTGGAACCTGAGCCCCCGCTCACGCCGGCAGGAATCGTAATCGTGGCTGAGTTCACGGTGGCCGTGCCGCCCACCAGCGCAAACTGCAGAATCACCGAGCCGCTGCCGCCACTCAACTTCAAGTCGTCAAAAATCGCCACGCCGTTGGTCGCCACCGCAAGCCGCTGCCCAACCAAGCTGCCGCTGCCCGACAAGATCGCTACTTCCACGGCACCATTGACCGTGGCCAGCAACGCCCCGGCACCGTCGCGCAACTCCACCGTGGCGCCAAACGCCGCGCCGTTGGGCAGGCTGGTTGGCAAACCCGAAACCGCCAGCGAAGCCACCGTGGCCGGCGCAGCCACAGTGCCAAAGAATGCAATGCTGTGGCGAACCTGGTCAAAGGCCGCATCACGAGCGCCAATCACCACTGCCATGCGGCTGGCGTCGCCACTGAAGGGTCGAAACGGCGCCGTGGCGGATTCAATCGCCAGGGCGCTTGGAAACACTGTTTCACCGGCCGGCGGCGCAGCCGCGGTGGCAAACTGCGTGTAGGCACGCGTCGAAAGCACGCTGCGCAAAATGCGCCCGTCGCCGGCGGCTATGTACAGCACTTCCTGGCCTTGCTCGGTGCGAAAGCCCATGCTGGCTGCGGCCGGAAAGTTGTCGGCCCAATCCAGCAGGATCGTGGCGTTGGCAACCGTAAGCACAATGGCGCCGGCACTGTTGATGGCGGCGTCCAGTTGGGCCTTGGTCCAGCGAAACAGGCGCATCGGGTCGCCATAGTTTGTGGGCGGGGCCGCAAAATACAGGTTGCCGGCGGCATCAAAGGCAATCGGGCCCGAAGTATCACAGCCGCCGGTGGTCAGCATGTTCACCACCTGCGTGGCCGCCAGCGAGTTTTTGTTGAATGCATACACACCGCATTCAGGCGTGCCGAAGCTGTTGGCCGCGCTGCCCAGCAGCCGCCCAAAGGGGTCAAACTTCAGGTCGAACAAAAAGAAGCTGTAGGCCGCGCTGGTCTGCACGCCGCCGGTGCCAAAGCTGGCATCCAGCGTGTCCAGGCCGCTGCGTCGCACCTTGTGAATCACCTGGTTGCCGGATTCGCCAATGTACAGGTCGTCAGGCGCAAAGCTGTCAAAGGCAATCGTATCTACATAGGTAAAGCCGAAGGGCCCGGCGGGCACCGTCAGCAGTGCCATTGGCGCAGGCGCGTTCAGCAGCGTGTCAAAGCGGCGCAGCAGGCCGTTGGCAACATCCCAGTAATACAGGTCAGTGCCTGTGGGGTCCCAATCCGCCCCGCCGTGCAGCAGATAGCTGGAGGGCGCGGCCGTGGGCAGCACGGCCTCGCTGTGTTGAAAGCCCGGTGCCTGGGTGCTGTAGAACGACTGGGCAGAAAGTGACGCGGCGGCCAGGGCCGCAAGCAACAAACAGAAACGCATGGAGACTCCAAATACGCCCGGTCTGGCGCGGACTGCGCACTTGGTGCAGACCCTCGTCTGCCTCAAGCCACGGCCGCCGGGCAATACAGAAACGGGCAGGTGCGCCCATGCCTGGATGGCGGCCATGCTGCGTCTCGACAGGTCTTCTGACTTCCGGGCTGCCTACTTCCGCGCCTTCTCGCCTTGCGGCAATGGCATTGCGGTTTCGTTCCCGGTCACAGCGGCGGGGCCGTCCCTGATTCGCACAGGGTTCCAGGTGGTGTTGCCACCTAATGTCGTGACGGGGCGAGTATGGCGGGGGAATGGGCGTAGTCAACGCTGGGATTCTTCGAACGGCGGCAACGGGTTTTGGGTTTTGGGCTTGGGGCTTAGGGCTTAGGGCTTTGGGCTTTGGGCTTGGGGCTTGGGGCTTAGGGCTTAGGGCTTGGGGCATTGGGGAAAAGCACCGTCCGCAGTTCCGTAGTTCCGCGGAACCCTGAACTCGGCACGCGGCCCCCCACCCCCGCGAACTCGGCACGCGGCACGCCCCCAACCATGCCGCCCATTGATCATTGCTCATTGTTCATTGATCATTCCGCCCCATGCCCTCCGAACGCACCCAGTTGCTTCACGATGCCACCGTCACCAAGCGCACCGATTTCGGCCATGGCTACTTCGAACTATTCCTGGATTGCCCAGCCCTGGCCAACCAGATGCACGCCGGCCAGTTCGTGAACCTGAAAGTGCAACCCGGCTTCTGGCCGCTTTTGCGCCGCCCCTTTTCCAGTTTCGACATCCTGCGCGACGTGCGCGGCAAGGCCACAGGCATAACCATTCTCGGCCACACTGTCGGGCTTGGCACGGGCATGATGGCGCGCATGGAACCCGGCGCACGGGTCAACCTGAACGGCCCGCTGGGCCACGCATTTGAGCCGCCGGCCGACCCGGCCACGCGCGTCATTATGGTCGGCGGGGGTATCGGCCTTGCGCCGTTTTTGCACTTGAGCCGGCAATGGGCGCCGCAAAAACGCGAGTTGATTCTGCTGGCTGGCGGACGCAGCCAGCGCGACCTGACCTTCATGAAGCGCTTTGGCGACAGCGGCGCACAAGCCATGCTTGCCACCGAAGACGGCACCGCTGGCGTCAAGGGCCGCGTGACCGTGCTGCTGGAAGCTGAACTGAAAGCCCTCAAGGGCAAACCCGCCGTGGTGTACACCTGCGGCCCCTGGGCGATGATGGCCGCGGTGGCGCAGCTGTGCCAGCAATACAACACGCCCAGCTTTGCCAGCCTGGAAAGCGTGATGGCCTGCGGCTTTGGCGTGTGCAACGGCTGCGTAGCGAAAGTGAAAGCCGACAACGAGCAAGGCTTTAGATACGCCAAGACCTGCGTAGAAGGCACAGTCATGGACTGCGCCCAGTTGGTGTGGTGAAGCGTGGGCGATGCGGTTGAACTATCCCGTCGATCGTTGGCGGGCGTTAGAGTACTCGATGCGCAAGCCTGGCCATGGACGACAGGCCCGTCAGCGGTTCTGGCTCTTCTTGGTGGTTGTGATGCAGCTCTCACCAGGCGACCGATCCTCGCGACCTGGCATGCTTTGCGCGAGGGCGTCGGTGACCAGGTCTTGAAGCGGGTGGGGGGCGCAAGAGTCGCCTTGCGGGCAAGCGCCGCGCACACGAAGCCTGCGCGACCCCGACCAGATTCACGTGGGCACTCCTGGCAGCCGTTGACGTCCATCCACAACTTGGTGCCGACTAAGTCTTCGAACGACCCAATCCCGCATCAATACAGTCAAGACGTGCTGGGCCGGACGGATGCCATCTATCCAGCTTTCTCATCCCCATCAGAAACTGCAAAACATCGAGGCTAGGGACAAGGAACACTATCGCAACCTGAGACGTATGGGGTCATAGCCGCCCGAACGCTCGGCCTTATCCACCGGTCCCAGAGCCGCGACCCAGTCAGAATACATGGCCGGGTCCGCTGGGGTTCCATCTGGTAGCAGGGACAGGTCCCCCAGCAGAGCTTGGATATCTTCAGACTGTGTTCTCCTCGCATACTGCATAAGAAATTCAAACATAGCCTTGTATGCAACAGTCGGGGCCAGTTTGGGACCATTAATGATCGGATCAGCCATTCGCCGCACTCCTCACCAGGGCTTTCGTGGGGACTACAAAGGGGTCAGGGGACTACAAAGGGGTCAGGCTACTTTTACATATCTTCTTTATGCCCATTTACGTCCCATCTGATCGCACTGGGCCCGCTTCGTCCTGATTGCGGAACTTACCGGCCTTATTCTATCCGGGCGTGTGGGCGCTGCGCCACCTTGTTTGAGGGGCCTGGGGGATGCGGCCTGCCCTATCGGCTTGGCATCGCTGTGCGCCGCTATGTTTCTACACCTGCGGGGCGAGGATGAAGCGCCCCGGCCTTTTGGCCCGTGGCGATCGTTTGGTGTCTCGTTGCGTCGCCCAGCTGCCGATAGAGCCTGCTTCGATCTGCCTCTTTACGGCCCGGCAGGAGCCCCGCGCGAAAGCGCGTGGGTCGCCCGCCGATGTTGGCGGACGGTAGGGCGCGTGACTCAGGCCGGTCGCGGTAACAAAGCGCTGGCCCGAAGGGGCAGTTCTGTCAGCCAAGGCCGAAGGCCTGGGAACCATGATGGCGATAGTGTCGGGCCTGCAAGGCCGGTTCGCATCGAGTCGCGAAGGGCCCCGTTGGGGCCGAACTACCCCGTCGCTTCCGCTCCGGGCTGACGCAACGATGGCGACTTGCGCGCGCCAGCTAGCGGAGCAGTGCGCCGGCTCACAGGTGGAGAAACTTCTCTCGCACAGGCGAAGAGCCGCAGAGTACGGCGGTGCTTGGCGTTTCTTGGCGTCTTGGCGGCGAAACACTTGCCGTTGGCTCAGACTCGCACTACTGCCGCTTCAGTGTTTCCAGGGTGTTCTTGAACAGTATCTGTGTCGTCACACTGCCTACGCCGCCGGGCACTGGGCTGGCCCAGGCTGCTGCTTTGCTTACGCTTTCCCAGTCGCAGTCGCCAGCGTACTTGCCGCCTTCGACTGCGATCGTCGCTACATCCACCACGATCGCGCCGGGCTTTACGTAATCGCCGTTCACGATACCGGGTTTGGCACCCATGGCCGTTACCAGGATATCGGCCTGGCGGCACACCTCGGCCAGATTGGGGGTGCGCGAATGGCACATGGTGACGGTGCAGTCTTTATCCAGCAGCAGCATCGCCGCGGGCTTGCCCACAATCACGCTGCGGCCCAGCACCACGGCATGCTTGCCCTTGAAATCGACGCCGCTTTCGGCGGCCAGTTCAATTGCTGCGCGGGCGGTGCAGGGCAGGTTGCGGTATTGCTTCATTACAAGATGGCCCAGGTTGTCGGGGTCTACGCCCTCCACATTCTTGGCGGGGGCAATCACCTTGGCCAGCTCGTTGGCGTCCAGCCCCTTGGGCAGAGGCAACTGCAGAATCATGCCCGTGACTTCCGGTTTGGCGCAGATTTCGCGAATCTTGGCCGCCACCTGTTCGTGGCTGCTTGACGCGTCAAGACGCTCGGCCGTGTACGCCACGCCCAGCTTCTCGGCGGCTTTCTTTTGGTTGTTGACGTACCAGTCGCTGCTTTCGTCGCTGCCGACACTCAAGCTGACCAGGTGCGCGGGCTTGCCTGCGGCCTTAAGAGCGGCGAACTCGGCCTTGAGTTGTTCGGCGATGCGTTTGGCCAGTGCTTTGCCATCGAGGATCTGTGCGGGCATGTGCGGCTCCTTGTGGGCCGGATGCTAGCGGCTTGCCGGGCGCGATGGGAGGCTCAATGGCCCGCTCGGCCCTGAAACCACCTGCCCTTGCCGATCTGCAAAGCCGCGCCTGCTGGCCCCTGTACGCAACACCAAGTTGCCGGTGTTTTGGGACCTTGGCCAGCCATGGGGTAAACTGGCGGTGCGTAGAACCCCTGGTCTTTCCCTTAGAAAGACACCATGAAACTGACCAAAAAGACCGCCCAGGCGGCGCTGTGCCTTGGCCTGTTGGCTGCGGGCACGTTGCATTCCACACAGGTTACGCAGGCCGAGGAATCCCAGCAGCCCGCGGCCGTGGCGCCGGCCACCAACCGGCAGATCAACCGCACGCTATTGAGCATTTCGGTAACCGAGCCAAAGGCCGGCATGAAGCCCGGCGACAACGGCCGCAAGTTCCGGCTTTCCCACAGCGACGAAAGCGCCTGGTACGCCCAGGCCGCCTATGGCAACCCGCGCAGCCCGGCAGCCCTCAATGGCGTGGCCGTGGTAGGCAGCGGCGGCGGCAACGAGGTGTATGGATACGACATGGAATCGGGAAACCGGCGCTGGGTGGTGCGCAGCAAAGACGCCGGCGTTTCCAGCATTGTGGCGGCCGGTGATTCGGCCTACTTCACGACCTACAGCTGCACGCTGGACCGCGTGGTTGTGGCCACCGGCGCGCACAAATACAGCAAGACCATCAACAGCACGGTGGAATGCGCCCCGGAGATCAATGAGGGTGTGGTCTATGCCTCCTACCGTGGCGGCCAGAACCACACGATTGCGGCCTACAAGGCCGGGGCCGCTGAAAACATCTGGAAGTCGGAAGCACCGGGCAGCGTGGTGTATGCGCCGGTGATTGCCGGCGACAAGCTGTTTGTTTCAACCATAGACGGCAAGCTGGCGGGCTTTGATGCCGCAACGGGCAAAATGCAGTTTGCGCGGGCGGTTGGCGCACTGGCTGCACCGGTGGCATCGCGCCAGGGCATTCTGGTCACGATGGCCGCCGCACCGGAAGACCTGCGCCAGGCCACGGCCAAGCCCGAAGTCAGCGCCGATAAACCAGCCGCACCGGCTGCACCAGCCACAACGGGCAACAGCGCTGACGACCGCAAAACCGAAAGCACCCGCCCGCGCAGCCCCGAGGAAACGGTGACGCCGCAAAGCATTGGCACCACGCTGGCGATTGAGGGCAACCGCCGGATTGCGTTGCTGCCCGTTTCCAGCATGCCGCGCAACGGTCGCGACCGTGAACTGAGCGGTCCGACGGGTTACGGGCTGGATTTTCAGGGCGCCCGCCCCGGTGTGGATGGCGACTTCTGCGTGATGGCGCTGGGCAAGCGCGTGATTGCCATGGACCTGGAAACCCAGACCGTGAAGTGGAACCTGGAGTTCGAAACCCGCAACGGCCAGTGGTGCCAGCCCGCGTTTGTGGACGGCATGGTGATTCTGGCCGACAACTACGGCTATGCCACAGCCGTAGACGCCGCCACGGGCGACCTGGTTTGGTCCTACAAGTTTGAAGGCCAGTCCTTTCTTTCGCGGCCAGCCGTGGATTCCAACCGCGTGCTGCTGACCACCGCCATGGGCCTGCTGATCAGCGTGCCCACGGGCAAAAAGACCGAACGCGGCGAAGCCAAGGGCAGCCCGGCGCGCGACTTTCAAAAGGCCGTAGTAGAACGCGGCGGCGTAGTGCCACCTGCGGATACCAAGAACAGCAGCAAAGAGCCTGAAGTGCGCGGGGTGCAATCCGCCCCCACACCGATTGAGCCGCCAGCACCGGGCCAGGGCGTGCCGCCAGCGACCAGCCCCCGCGAAGAAGAAGCTACTTCGCCCGACGAAGCGATTCCTGACAAGCCAGGCCCAGGCGGCATCGCCAGGCCCAAGGCCGGCCCCGGCGGCATTGAACCGCGCGAGGCAGGGCCCGGGGGCAGGTTACCCGGCAAGTAGAGGCAACAGGCCGGGGCGAGATTCGCCCCGGTTTGCATTTGCGGCGTACCCGCGGGCGGCATTGCCCGCCTGACGAGGCGTGCTAACGTCACGCACCCATGGGCAAGCGATTCTTTTTTGGCTTCAGCATGTTTTTTGCACTGCTGGCGGTGCTGGTCGCGGACCACCTGCTGGGCGTGTCCTGGGGCTTTTTTGTGCTCAGTGTGGGCATGTGCCTTGGCGGCATCTATGAACTGGGGCGCATGTTCCGGTTTCGGGAACTGCCGCTGGACACGGGGCTGCTGTACCTGGCCTCGCTTGCGCTGCTGGGTTATGTGCAACTGATTGCCGCCCCGCCGGATTTTGGCGCCCTGGCCTGGATGAAATGGGGCCCCGGCCAGGTAGTAGACCTTGCGCTGCCGCCGCATTTGCGAAGTTTGACACTGCTGGCCCCGCTGCTGGCAGCAGTGATTTTTCCGCTGGTGGGCTTGACGCGTAAAGACGTGTCCAACCTGAGCCCGCGCATCACCAACAACCTGGGCATTTTTCTGTACGTGATTTTTCCGATTGCGCTGATTCTGTGGCTGCGCAAGGTGCCCGGTTCCGGCCCGTGGCTGCTGTACTTTCTGCTGACAGCCAGCCGGCTGGGCGATGTCGGGGCTTACTTGCTGGGCAAGGCCTTTGGCCGCCACAAGCTGATTCCGCACCTGAGTGCAGGCAAGACCGTGGAGGGCGCACTGGCGGGCCTGTTGTTCAGCGCCATTGGCGGCACGCTGGTGGTGTTGATTGCCAACAACGCCGGCCAGGGTTTGAAACCTGTGCTCGTTGAATGGTGGCACGGTGCACTGCTGGGCGGGTTTGTCGGCATTGCCGCCCAAAGCGGCGACCTGGTGGAAAGCGGCTTCAAGCGCGCGGCCGGCATCAAGGACAGCGGCCAGCTTGTGCCAAGTTTTGGCGGCGTCATGGACATCATGGACAACTTCATGCTGACCGGCCCGCTGATTCTGATTGTGCTGGCGCTGTGGTCGTTGTAGCGCGCCGGTGAACCCGGCATGTCCTGGGCATCAATTTCTGGTCAATCCCGCGCGGGGCTTTCCACAGGCTTTCCCCCGCCGCTAACACGCCCAAAGTGGTGTGGCGGAAACGTTGTTTCAAGTGGTAGGATTTAAGCCATGGGAAAAGCGATTGAGCAGCACCAGAGGAGTACGGTCGCCTACATGGAAAAGAACATCCGGCTGCGCGATAAGGAAGAAGCCTACGCGCTGTTCGGGGAACGGGATCGTCACCTCAAGATGATCCGCGGGCACTTCGACGTCAAGATTTTCGCGCGCGACAACACCCTGCGCATCGCCGGCGAAGAACAGGGCGTGCTGGACGCCTATGTGGCCCTGCTGACGCTGATCGAGAAGATCCGCAAGTATGGCCAACTTCGCACCAACGATGTCGAATCCGCCCTGCTGAACAGCGAACCGGGCGACCCGGATTCCAACCCGCAGATTGCGCCGCTGGGCCTGGAGGGCGCAAAGCCGCTGACACCCGGCCAGGGCTCCTATATTGAAGCAATCAAGACCGCGCAGGTTACTTTCGGCGTCGGCCCGGCTGGCACAGGCAAGACATTTCTGGCCACGGCCATGGCGGTGGCGGCGCTGATTCACGGCAACGTCAGCAAGCTGGTGCTGGTGCGCCCGGCCGTCGAAGCCGGCGAGAAGCTGGGTTTTCTGCCCGGCGGCTTTCAGGAAAAGGTCAACCCCTACCTGCGGCCGATCTTTGACGCACTGGGTGCCCTGCTGCCGATGGCACAGATCCAGCGATACATGGAACGCGATGTCATTGAAATCGCCCCGCTGGCCTACATGCGCGGCCGCACCCTGGACCGCGCGTTTATCCTGCTGGACGAGGCCCAGAACACCACGCCCAAACAGATGCTGATGTTCCTGACCCGCATTGGCAAACGCAGCAAGGCCGTAATCACCGGCGACCTCAGCCAGACCGACCTGCCGCACAACCAGAAAAGCGGACTGTCCGACGTGATCTGGCGCCTGGATGGTGTCGAGGGCGTCAAGGTATGCCGCCTGGGCAATGGCGACATCGTGCGCCACGAGATTGTCCAGCGCATCCTGGATGCCTACGAAGCCACCGAAAAGCAGACAGACCCGCGCGAGAAGTAAGGGCGGCAGATAGAAATGAAGGGAATGAAATGATTCCCGAATTCGTTTGACTTTTATCTAAGAATCGCCAGAAGTGGGTTGTCCGGGCGTAAACGATCGTGGGAACGTTTCATGCGCCATCTGCTTAACCAGATGCTTCCAGCACACGCAGAGCACCGGGGAATGCTGTTTGCCCCCCAGGAATGCTCTCGTTGCGCCCTGAATCAGTGACTTTCAGCGTGATACTCATCGGCTTCGGGCGACTACGTTCGCCCGAAATTCGTGTGTACATCGCTGGAGATCACCTTGAACCGCGAACAATGGATTCAAAAGCTCAAGCAAATGGGCCTCTCGGGCTATGAGGCGCAGGTCTATCTGGCGTTGTTGGGCGAAACTCGCGCCCCGGCCTCGCGCGTGGTGCGCAAGAGTGGCGTTCCACAAAGCAAAGTCTACGGCGCACTCAGCAGCTTGATTGAGCGCGGCTTTGCTGAACTGGTGTTGGGCGACGTCAAGCTGTACCGCGGCATTCCGCCCCGCCAGGCATTTGACAACTACCGCCGCCAGGTCGAAGACTCGCTGAGCGAGTCCCAGGGCGCGATGGCGGAACTTGAGGAACACGCGCCGGATGCCCCCAGCGACGACCCCGGCAGCCTGGGCATTCGCCTGGTGCGCCCCGCGCAGATCCAGACGGTGTTCGAAGACGCCATGGCCAGTGCCAGCAAGGAATTCCTGGTTGCGGTCAAATCGCCTTTGATTGTGGCGCCGGACACGGCATCAGACCAAGCCATGATTGAGCGCGGCGTCAAACTGCGTTATCTGGTTGAAACCCGCCTGCTGCGTGACCCGGTGCATGGCGCAGCCTTGATGCGCAACGCCGAAGAGATCGGCTGCGTGCGCTTCATTGATCATGTGCCCCTGCGCTTCATTGTGATCGACCGTGCCACGGCCATGATTGAACTGGCCGAAAACGACGGCAGCACCATGGGCCTTGTGGTGCCCAATAGCGGCCTGGCTGAAAACATGCACCTGCTGTTCAACAGCCTGTGGGTGCGGGCGCGGACACTGGAAGAACTTCCCGCAGAATTCCGGGAAGCAGTAGCAAGCTGATCGGGCACGGCTTGGGGGCCGGTTTGATCAGTTGCGCCAGGCACGGCAAGCGGACAGGCACGCGTAACCCTGCCCGCTTGCCAGGCGCCAAAAAACACTTTGCAACAACCCGGCCAATGTGCCGGCAGGAGAAAAACAGATGTTCAAGTTCGGTGCGGCAGTCTGTGGGGCGTTGATTCTTGCACTGGCCACTGCGGCCCAGGCGCAGGATTATGGTGACGCGCCTGCTTCTTACGGTTTGGCAACGGCCAGCAGCACGGCCCCGGAACTTCTGGGTACTGGCTGGACCAGCGACGCCACCAACCCGGTGACCCCGGCTTGGACCGGCGACGCCGACGACGGCATTGTCGGCACCGTGGCCACCTGGACACCCGGATTGAGCACAAACACGGTCACCGTCAAAGTGGTTTGTGGCGGCTACACCGAATACCTGGCCATGTTCATCGACATGAACGATGACGGCGATTTTCTGGATTCTGGCGAGCGTATTGACCACCCGAACTCGCCCATGACCACGGACGCCAACTTCACGTTCTCGAATATCTCGCTGCCGTTCATCAACTATACGCGCAATGGCGTCAACAAGATCGCCGTTCGCTTCATGTTGAAGTATGCCTCGGCCATTGCCGGCCCCAGCGACTCGTTCTCGTACGGCGAAGTGGAAGACTACCTGCTGAATGTGTACCCCGCCGGGCTGGGCATTGTTACCGCTTCGCCCCTGCCCAACGCCGCCGTCGGCACGGCCTACCAGACCACGATTGTGGCCATGTTCGGCACCACGCCCTACAATTGGAACACCGCCATTTCTGGTCTTCCGGCTGGTCTTTCCGCCAGCATCGTCAACAACGACCTGCGCATTGCCGGCATGCCAACCGCTACCGGCACTTTTGTCTTCAACGTTTCGTTGACCGACAGCGCCACGCCCCAGGCGAACGCAAACCGCAACTACCAGATCACGGTCGTGCCCCCTCCGGCGGCTACCCCATTTCTGGACACCTTTGCGACGGATAAGGGCTGGATACCGGGCAGTACCTGGTCTCGTGGCGTCGCCACGGCCTATTCGGCGGCAAGCCCCACACGCAGTGAGCCCGGCACCGACGCCACGGCCAGCACCAGCGACAACATGATCCTGGGCGACACGCGCGGCGGTGACTATGCGGCCAGCATGAGCGCGGCGAGCTATGCCGTTTCGCCCACGGTGAATTGCTCCACCTTGGCCAACGTTCGGCTGCGCTTTCAGCGCTGGTTGGGATGCTCGATTGGTTCAACGGCCTCGATTGAAGTCTCGACCAACGGCACGTCATGGACCCTGATCTGGTCCAGCACCGGCGGAACCAGCCAGACCACGATCACGGACACGGCCTGGACGCTGTACCAGTACGACTTGACCACTTATGCCGCGGGCATGGCCACCGTGCAGGTGCGCTTTGGCATCGGCCCCACGGCGACGGTGCACACCGGCTGGTGCATCGACGACTTTGAAATCCTGGACCCAGGCCCGGACCTTGACGTCAAGGAAGGCGGCACCGGCGGCACCTCCATTACCAACAATCAGGCTGTGGGCGGCTTGCGCGACTTCGGCCAGGTCAACATGGGCGTGCAGTCGCAGCCCCTTACAATCGGGCTGATCAACAATGGCTCGACGGCCATCACCTTTCAGGCCTTCACCAAGACCGGCGCCAACCCCGGCGATTTCTATGTCAACGCCGGGTCCATGACCAACCCGTTGCCGGTGGGCCAAAGCACCTCGTTCACGATCACGTTCTTTGTTTCCACCAGCGGCACTTCGGGCGTTAAAACCGCCACCGTCAACATTCCGCATAACGCCGGCGGCGTGTCGGGCCAGAATTTTGCCGTCAACCTGCGTGGTGATGCCCAGACCCCGGGCACCGGCGGCATTGAGGTGTTCACGGGTTCAACCTCCGGCGCGCCGATCACGCATCAGCAGGCGGCAGCAGGCACAGCCCGAGACTTTGGCAGCGTGCTTGTGGGTTCCAGTTCCGCGCCGCTGACGATTGTGATTTCCAACCCGGGCCCGGGCACGCTTACCATGACCACGCCCGACATGGCCGGCACCTGGTGGAACCAGTACACCGTCAACACAACCGGCTTCATCAGCACCCTGCCGCAAGGCCAAACCACCTCGTTTACCGTGGCCTTCAGCCCGACCAGCATTGGCCAAAAGGATGCGTTTGTTCGTATCCCCAACACCAAGCAGGGCGGCCCGGCCACCTTTGAGGTGCCGGTAACCGGCAACGGTATTGCCCCCAACCCGGCCTTTGAGGCCCGCGAAGGGTCCGTCACCGGCACACCGATTGCCGACCAGGCCCCCGCCACAGGCACAGCCCGCGACTTTGGCCAGCAGGGCGTTTCAGCCGGTGCAACGACGCCGTTGACGATCGTGGTGAACAACCCCGGCGGCCAGCCCTTGACGGTATCTGTGCCGACACTGACGGGTGCCAACGCCGGTGACTTTATCCTGAACACCACCGGCTACACCACGACCGTGGCGGCCGGTGCCAACACCAGCTTCACGGTGGCCTTTGACCCCACCAGTATGGGCGTCAAGAACGCGACCATCACCATCACGCACAACGACACGGCCGTGCCCAGCCCCTTCAGCATTCTGGTTACTGGCGAAGGCGTGACAGCCGTAGGCATCCTGACCGTGCGTGAATCCAGCGGCACCGGCGCCATCTTGCCCAACCCCGCACCAGCCACGGGCATTCTGGATTTTGGCAACCGCGCCGTCGGCATTGGCCCGGGCACACCGGTTACTGTGTACATTGAAAACACCGGCACCGGCCCGATGACCCTGGTTGCGCCGGCCTTCCAGCCCTCGACCTCGGAGTGGGTGCTGGTTTCGACCGGCTTTGCTGGCAGCGTGCCTGCTGGCCAAAGCCGCACCTTCACGATTGCGTTTCAGCCCAGCAGCTTGGGTGCCAAGACCGGCAGTGTGGTGTTTCAGCACAACGGCGGGGGCACTTCTTCGCCGTTCATTCTGAACATCAAGGGCAATGGCATTCCCAACGCCCCGCTGGTGGAAGTGCGCGAAGGTTCCACAACCGGCAGCAAGTTGAGCAGCGGCACGCCCGCGACCATCAACGGCGGCCGCGACCTGGGCAGCATTGACACCGCCGCTGGCCCTTCGGCCGCCAAGACGTTTGTGATCATGAACGTTGGCGCAACGACCATGAACGTGGGTGCCCCGATTCTCAATGGCCCCAACGCCTCGCAGTTCACACTGAACACGGCGGGTTTCGGCACCACGATTGCCGCCGGCGCCAGCGCGCAGTTCTCGGTCTCGTTTGATCCCTCGGCCGTGGGCATCAAAGATGCCAGCATTGAAGTAACCCACGACGACACCACCGTGGTTTCGCCCTTCATTATCAACATCATGGGCACCGGCACTTCCGCCACCGGCGTAACGATTACAACGACCGCACTGCCCAACGGTGAAGTCGGCAAGCCGTACACCAGCACAGCGCTGACGGCTGCACAGGGCGTGGGGCCTTACACCTGGTCGCTGTACAAATCGCAGTTGCCCAAGGGCCTGACATTGTCCGCTGGCGGCATGCTGGACGGCATGCCATTGGGCACCGGCGGCGTGTTCTTGATCAAGTTCCGTGTCACGGACAGCACCGGTGGCACCAATGACGCTGCCATCAGCCTGACCATCGGCGGCGGCAACCCGCTGGCCAAGAAGGCTGGCGCAGCCAGTGGCGGCGGCGGTTGCGTGGCAGGTGTCACCAGCGCCCTGGCGCCGGTTCTGTTCAGTCTGATCGGCCTGGTGGCCTTGCGCCGTCGTCGCAAGCAGTAGTTGGCATGCAGCAACAAACGACCCCCGCTTTGGCGGGGGTCGTTTTCATTCCATCGGGCCTGTGTGCGACTTGCGATCAACCCTTGCGGGCTTGCTGGCGTGCCCAGGCGTCGGCGGCCAGCACCTGGTCGAGATCGGGCTGGGTGACGTTGCGGTGGGCGTCGCAGGTCGCCTTGACGGTGTGGTAGATGTCCAGGTACTTGCTGGCGCCGGCCAGAAACTTTTCCACGGCAACTTCGTTGGCGGCATTGAACACGGCACCCAGGGTGCCGCCCTCGGCCGCGACCTCAAAACCCAGTTTGAGCGCCGGAAAGCGCTCATAGTTCACGGGCTCAAACGTCAAGTTGGCCATGCGGTCCCAGCCAATGCTGGGCACCGGCTGGCCAATGCGCTGGGGAAAGCTCAGCGCGTATTGAATCGGGATCTTCATGTCCGTGGGGCCTAGATGCGCCATGATGCTGGCGTCCACGAACTCGACCATCGAGTGCACAATGCTTTGCGGGTGAATCACGGCATCCAGTTGGTCGCGCTTGACGTCAAACAGCCAGCGCGCCTCGATGACCTCCAGCGCCTTGTTGAACAGCGTGCTGCTGTCGATGGTGATCTTGGGGCCCATCTGCCATGTCGGATGTTTCAGGGCCTGTTCCAGCGTGACATTGGCAAGGTCTGCAATCGGCGTGGTGCGAAACGGCCCGCCGCTGGCGGTCAGGATGATGCGCTTGATTTCGCGCGCGTTTTCGCCGCGCAGGCACTGAAAGATCGCGCTGTGTTCGCTGTCCACGGGCAGCAGTTCGGCGCCAGTCTGTTTGCAGATGGCCGTCAGAATCGGCCCGGTCATGACCAGCGATTCTTTGTTCGCCAGCGCAATGCGCTTGCCGCGCCTGGCGGCCTCCAGCACCGCCGGCAGGCCGGCGGCACCGGTCACACTGGCCAGCAGCACATCATAGTCAAGCTCGCGCGCCAGCCTGGACATGTCTTGCAGGCCTCCGAATAGAAACTCGGTGGCAATGCCTTTGGCAGCAAGGGCCTTGGCGGGTTCGCGCGCGGCTTGTGCGGCTTGTGCGTCGCAAACGGCGGCGACGGCGGGTTTGAATTCCTGCACGGCGGCAAGCATGGGCGCCCAGCGTTTGCCACAGGACAGGCCGACCAGTTGAAAGCGATCCCCATGCTGGCGCAGCACATCCAGCGTGCTGGCCCCGATGGAGCCCGACGCGCCAAGCAGGAGTACGCGGGTTCTGGCCATGGAAGGGTCGGTGGTTGCTCGTGATTCGCCGGTCGCTGGTGCTTGCGTCAAACTACGCTGGCCAGCGACCACCGACCAGCGACTCGCAACGTTCTACCTGGCGCCGATCTCAACAAACGGTTTGTCGATTTCGCCGTGGTATTCTGCCGCGGGGCGGATCAGCCGGTTGTGGGTCTGCTGTTCAATCACGTGGGCGCACCAGCCCACCACGCGGGCCACGGCAAAGATTGGCGTGTAGATTTCTGGCGGCAGGCCCATCATGAAGTAGGTGCTGGCACTGTAGAAATCCACGTTGGGGTACAGGGGCTTTTCGCGGCCCTTCATCATCCCCTCAATTTCGTTGGACATCTCGTACCACTTGGTGGTGCCGCGTTCTTCACCGGTCTTCTTGCTGTACTTTTTGAGCACAATCGCGCGCGGGTCGAGTGTCTTGTAAACGCGGTGGCCAAAGCCCATCAGCCGGAAGTTCTTTTCTTTGAACTTCTCGGTCAGCCAGGGCTTGATCTTGGCCGGCTCGCCGATTTCCAGCAGGGTCTTGATCACGCCCTCGTTGGCGCCGCCGTGCAGCGGGCCTTTCAGCGCACCCACCGCACCGGTAATGGCGCTGTACATGTCCGACATCGTCGCGGCAATCACGCGCGCCGTAAACGTGCTGGCATTGAAGTCGTGCTCAGCGTGCAGCACCAGCGCGACATCCATCGTGCGTGCGGCGTCGGCGCCGGGTTCCTTACCGTGCAGCAGGTACAGAAAGTTGGCCGCGTGGTTCAGCTTGGGGTTGGCAGCCACGGGCTGCTCGCCCCGGCGCAAGCGGTAATCCGCCGCCACGATTTCCGGAAACAGCGCGACCATGCGGATGGCCTTGCGGTAGCGACCCTCGGGGCTGTCGTCGTTGGGCTTGGCGTCGGTCAGGGCCAGTGCACTGGCGGCCGTACGCAGCACATCCATGGGAATGCTGCCCTTGGGCGCACCCCGGATGACATCCGTGACCTCTTTGGGCAGTCCACGGGCCTGCTTGAGATCGCCGGTAACCTGTTCCAGCTCGGTCTTGTTGGGCAGCTTGCCCTTGAGCAGCAGGAACACCACTTCCTCATAGCTGCACTTCTCGGCCAGGTCATGAATGCTGTAGCCGTAGTAGTACAACTTGCCGACATCGCCAATGATCTTGCAGATCCAGGTGTCGTCGACCACGACGTCCTGAAGCCCCTTTGCAACCATGCCCTCGGTCATGACTTCCTCGCGCGTCGGCAGCCCATGGAGTATGGGCTCGAATATAGCCCTCAGGGCAGGTGGCGCAAGGCGGGCAAGCCGCCGTACATTGAGACCTTCCCCACGCACTCGGCCCGCGCTTGTAACGCACCCCCGGGGGCTGTACAACGCCAGCATGGCCGCACAGCCCCGCTTCAAGCGCCCTCTTCTGAAACTCTCCGGTGAAGCATTTTGCGCCCCAGGCGGCTTTGGCATTGGTGCCGAGGCCCTGCTGGCATTGACACGCACAATTGAACGCGCCCACAAGCTTTGCCCGCAGATGGCCGTGGTGGTTGGCGGCGGCAACTTTGTGCGCGGCGCGCAGCTCAATATCTCCAGTATCGGCAAAGCCAGCGCCGACTACATGGGCATGCTGGCGACGGTGATGAACGCAATTGCGTTGCAGGATTCATGCGAATCCATTGGCATGGAAACCCGCGTGCTGAGCAGCCTGGAAGTGCCCGCCGTGGCGGAACGCTGGGTGCGCCGTCGCGCCGTGCGCCACATGGAAAAAGGCCGCGTGGTGATCATTGCCGCCGGCACCGGCAACCCGCACTTCACCACCGACACCGCCGCAGCACAGCGTGCCGTGGAAATCGGCTGCGACGTGATTCTCAAGGCCACCAAAGTCGACGGCGTCTACGACAAAGACCCAAAAAAGTTCCCTGACGCCAAGCGCTACACCCGTGTCACCTACCAGGAAGCCCTGGAAAAAAACCTGCGCTTCATGGACCAGACGGCCATTGCCCTGTGCCGCGAGCACAAGATGCCGGTGATGGTCATGGACATGAACCAGGTCGGCGAAATCGAAAACGCCATCATGGGCAAGGCCGTAGGTACGTTGATTGAGGCCTGACCGCACCGCGGCGCCACGGACCCGAAATCTAACGCCCGAATTTGCCCCGTCCCCTTTGCGCGATCCGCGCACTTTCCTTACATTCGAGCCGCGATAACCTGCCCGCCAACAAAGACGGAGAACGCCATGTCCAAGGACTACGACACGATCTCGATGGAATGCGAAGAAGCGCTGGACAAAGTCGTGGCGCACCTCAAGCAGGAGTTCGTCGGCATCAGTGCCGGCAAGGCCAGCCCGGCGATGGTCGAAAACCTCAAGTTTGATTACTACGGCACGCCCTCGCCCATCAAGGCCGCGGCACAGATCAACACGCCCGACAACGCCACGTTGACGATCAAGCCCTTTGACCAAAGCCAGGTCAAGGCAATCAGCAAGGCGATCATGGAGGCCAACATCGGCCTGAACCCCAGCGACGACGGCAAGATCATCATTTGCCGGATCCCGCCGATGACGACTGAAAACCGCCAGAAGATCGTCAAGCAGCTCAAGGACCTTGCCGAAAAAGCCAAGGTGGCGATCCGCAACTCGCGCCACGAAGCCATCAAGCACGCCGATGCTTCGCTCAAGGACAGCATTCTGACCGAAGACACCCACCGCAGCCTCAAGGATGAAATCCAGAAGCTGACCGACAGCCACAACAAGCAACTGGATGAGACCTTGCAGAAAAAATCCGACGACGTGATGAAGGTCTAGTTAGCTGACATCATCACCGGCACGACCTAGACTGCGCCCTCCGCACTGGAGGGCGCGTTCATGAAACCCATGTTTGGGCTGTTGCTGTTCCTTACCTGCGCCTTTGGCGCAAACCTGTCTGCGCAGGACAACGACCTCGCCACACTGGGCGACGGCGGACTGCACTTTCGCACCGACGACGACGCCTTTGAGCTGCAACTGTTCACGGCCACGCAGTTTCGCCTGACATGGCACGACACCCGCGCCCAGGGCAGCCAAAGCGGCCAAGGGCAGAATGGCGCGGATTTCATCAACTTCAGCCTGCCCGCTGTGCGCAGCTTCATCCATGGCCACATCTTTGCGCCCGAGTTTCAATACAGCCTGTGGCTGGTCTTCAACTGGCCAAACCAGCCTGCAATCCGTCTCGAAGACGCCTTCTTTCGCTGGGCGCCAACGCCACTGTTCAACCTGACCGTAGGCCAGATGCGCGTGCCCGCCACCTGGGCCTATCAAGTCGACCACGAAAAAATGGTCATGGCAGACCGCGATATCGCCGACGAGGCCTTCAACCAGGGCTGGGGCAAAGGCATTGAGGTTTCGGGCCGCGCCACACTGTACGGCAACGATGACGACCCGGCACTGCTGCGCTGGAACGTGGGTTTGTTCAACGGCGCTCTGGCAAGCCCCAACGGCAACCAGGGTCGCGGAGCGTTGATCACATCCGGTGGCGCCAGCCAGGGTGTCAGCGTGACCGATATGGCAGGCACCAACCACTACAACGGCGGTTTTCGCAACAGCGACTGGAAGGTGAACCCGGAGACCTTTGGCCAGTTGGTGGACCAGGAAATGATGATTGCGGCCCGTATCGAGTTTCACCCTATGGGCGAAGTGCGCCGCCACGTGGCCGACATGGAAAACAACGAAGACAGCGCCGTCTGGAAGGTCATGATCGGCATGGCGGCCAGCTACTTCACGGCACGCGTTTCCGGCGTGGGCACCTTTCTGGGCAACGTCTATCACGCCGACACCAACCCCGGCACCCCGTCATCCGGCAGCGGGCGCCCGCCCGTGGAGGCCGACATCTTTCATGCCACCATGGACGGTCACTTCCGCTGGCTTGGCCTTGCGGTCAACTGGGCGCTGCACCTGCGCACGGTGAAGTTCACCGCCCACGGTTCCTTGCGCAACCTGAACCTCGACGAAGAACGTTATGCCGTGCAAGGCACAACAGATGTCGGCGCCAGCGTGGATGTGAACTACTTCGTGCTGCGCGACCAATTGAACATCGCGGCACGCTTTGCCTGGGTCAACTTTGACGAGTTCCGTTCGCGCCAGCTGGGAACAGGCACCCGTGTCGACAGCGACGCCTTTGGCGCCGACGGCTGGGAATACGGCGGGGGCGCAACATGGTTCATCCACGGCGACAACCTGAAACTGAGCCTGGACTATCGATACGTCGTTCAGCAGTTGCCCCACGGCGCCGGCCACGGCAAGGCCGCGCTGGACGGCATTGAACGCAGCTCCGATTACCTGACGTTCCAGGAAATCCGCCTGCAATTGCAGTGGATTTTCTAGTCGGGGCGGGATGTTTGCTGCCCGGTGATGCGGCCATCACGGGCCCCAGCCCCTACGTGGCTGCGGTTGCCCGGCGCAGAAGGCGAATGCGCAACCCGACATAAACCGCGGCCAGCACCAGGTTCGCCACAATGTTGATCACAATCAGCGCCGTGGATCCGCCCCCTGCCATCACCACCAGAATCAGCGCTGGCGCCATGCCCAGCAGCAGCACCAGGCTGTCAACCACAACCGGCGTTCGCAGGTGATTGCGCGCCACCATGGCCTGGCTGATCACAATGCTGATCGGTGTCACGATCAACGCCGGGGCCATCAGGCGCAGGTAGTTCGACGACCACTCAATCAACGCCGGGTCGTCATTGAACAGGCTGCTGACTTGTTCGGCAAACAGGCAAAGCGGCACAACCAGCAGCGTGCCAATGGCCGTGGCAAACAGGATCGCCAGGCGTTCTTCGTGCCTTGCGCGGTCCGTGCGCCCGGCCCCCAGGCTGGTTGCCACCAGGGTTTGCGCCGCAGCACCCCAGCCAAAGGCCAGCAGAATCAGCACCAGTTCAATCTTCAAGCCGACAAAAATGCCGCCCAGAATCGCCGGGTTGCCGCCCCCGGCTTCCTGCAGGGTGCGAATCAGAATGCCCCCGGCGATGCCGCGCGCGGCAATCTGGCCGTTGTTCCACAGGCCGATTCTGGTCAGTTCCAGCACGGCCTTGCCCTGCGGTACCAGCCAGTGCCAGGCCCCGCGCAGTGGGCCGCGCGCCACGGAAATGGCCAGCAGCAACGCGCCGGCAATGGCACGCGCCCAGAACGTGGACCAGGCACTGCCGATCACCCCCAGGCGCGGCACGTTCAAGGCACGGGCGATGTCGCCAACAAAGCCGGGCACGAAATCCGGGTGCGGCCCGGTGCCATAGATCAGAAACACGCCAATGCCCAGATTCAGAACATTTGAAAGCATGAAGAACGCCATGAAGATCGCCGTGCGACCCAGTGATCTCTCAATCGTGGTCAGGTACAGAAACATGCCCGCGGTGACGCCGCCGCCCAGAAGGATTTCCAGGTAGCTCGTGCATTGCTGCAACTGCCAGCCGGCCTGGGCACCCATGGCCAGGGCAATTTCCCGGGCGAACAGATAGCCGGGCAGGCTGATGGCCAGCGACAACGCCACCACAAAGCCAGTGGCGCGCATGGCCACGCGGCGCAGCTCAACTTCGTCGCGGGCGCCAACGGCCCGCGCCATCAGCACGCCTGCGCCGGCAATCGGCCCGTTGAACAGAATCGTCTGAAAGGTCGTAATCGGGTCGCACAGGCCCGTCACGGCAATCGAGGCCGTACCTTCGCCGCCGGGCAACTGCCCCACCAAAAGCGTGTCGACCAGGTTGAACAGCGAATGGCAGGCAAGCCCCAGCACCAGCGGCAGCCCGAACAACAGCACATGGCGCGCAAGGCGCGAATCCGGCCGCATCATTCTGGCACGGCGGGGCTGGTCATGGCTCGATTTCAACCAGCCGCTGCGCCGGGGGCAAGCCAGTCTGTGAAGCCAGACACACAAGCAACCGAATCGAGTTGACAGGCTGCCGGCGCGCCTGCAGGTAGTCCCGCAGCGCCTGGCCATAGCCGCGCAACTGGGGCCCATGGCGCTGCTGCACGTCGTACGCTTCACCGTCGGTCTTGAAGTCAACGATCTCGTAGGCGTGGTTGTCCAACGCGCGCAACAGGTCCACACGGCGGCTTCCCTGCGGGGTCACCAGCGTGAATTCGGGCAGGCTGTGGCGCGCCGGTGCCAGCGTGGCCAGTGCCTCCAGCGCGCTGCCCACGCTGGCGCGCAGGCGGGCGTCGGCAATGCCGGCTTCAGTTGCGCCCAGGCGCAGGCAGCGTTCAATGCCGGCGTGCACCAGCGTGCCGAACTCCGCGGCCTCGGGCTCGGCCACAAAAGCTGCTGCGGCGGGCCGGGGCAGCGGTGCCACCAGTGAAGTGTCAATCGGGCGGGCAAGTTCCAGCCGGCCCTTGCGCAGGGCGGATTCCAGCGCCGCAATCTGCTGTTTGCGGCTTTTCGGCAACGTGCGTTCTGCACCCTGGTGCCAATGCAGAGACAGTTCCGGCGGTGCCTGCGTGGCAGCCTGGCCGAATTCGGTTACGCCCATGGCGTTCAGCATGCGCGCGGCCCAGCTTTCACCGCGAATCTCCTGACCCACGGTGCCCACCAGCACCAGCTGTTTCTGGGCGCGGGTCCAGGCCACATACAACACGCGCCGGGTTTCGGCATCGGCACGTTCCTGCACCGCCAGGGATTCCTGCCAGGCCGCAAAATCCGGCAGAAACGTCCCGCGCGAGGTGTCGGAAGTGCCCTTCAGCCACAGGCCCTGGGGCGCGCCGTTGATTGCAATGCTGCGCACCAGGCCGACATCTCCGCCGTTGGGCCGGGCACCAAGATCGGGCAGAATCACAATCGGAAACTCCAGACCCTTGCTGGCGTGCACGGTCATCAAGCGCACGCCGCTGCCCGCATCCTGGGGCACGCCCTGGGCTTCTTCGTCGCCTTCGTCGGCCCGCACCGCCAACTCTCGGGCCAGCGATGCCAGCGTGGGGTACTGGTGCTGCATTTCCCGCACAACATCCAGCATGCGGCCCAGGTTGGCCAGGCGCTGTTCTGCGTCGCTGGCCACACCGATGGCCAGCGCCAGACCGCGCTCGTCAATCGCCCTGGAAAGCAGCATCGTGGGCAGTTCGCGGCCGGCCAGGCGCAGCAGGCTGTCCAGCATGGCCAGAAAACCGGTGGCAGCGGCGCATGCGTCCAGATCGGGCCAGGCGCGCAGGCGGTCGATCAGCGTGCCCTTGGGCGTTGCCAGCGCCAGGGCGGTAAGTTCGCGGTCATTCAGCCCGCCAAAGGCCGATCGCAGCACCCCCAAAGCCGCAATGTCGTCGCCGGGGTTTGCGCACAGACGCAACAGGTTGATGCAATCCTGCGCTTCCTGCGTTTGCAACAAGCCCCGGTCTGCCACCACCACCAGCGGGATTCCCGCCGCAGAAAACGCGCTGCGGTAATCCTCGTTGCGCGTGCCACGGCGCACCAGAATCGCGATATCGCCCATGCCCGCCCCAGCCGCCAGCATCTGCTGTACGCGCGTGGCCACAAACTGCGCCTCTGGGGCGCGCATGGCCGCAGGGTTCTCGGTGTCGCCCCGGTCATGGGAACGAATCAGGTGCATTTCCAGGGCATCCGGCGCGGCCTTCAGGTCCGTACGGCCCACGACCATGTCCTGGGGGCGCGCGTCAAAGGGGCGCATCGGCGTGCGTTGCAACAGCCGCCGGAAAATCACGTTGCCGGCCTGCACCAGGGGCGCAACGGAGCGATAGTTCACGGCCATGTTGATCAGGCCCCGGCGGTGATCGGGTGCATCGGGCGTTTGCAGCCCCCAGGGCAATCGCTGCGGCGATGCCTTCAACCCTGCATTGCGCTGCGCAATCACCTCGCGCGCGTAGTGGAAAATGCTGACATCGCTGCCGCGAAAGCCGTAGATCGACTGCTTGCTGTCACCCACGGCAAAGAACCGGCCCGGGGTCTGGTCGGCTTGCATCAACAGCGAAAACAACTGCCCCTGCGTCGGGTTGGTGTCCTGATACTCGTCAACAAACATCAGGCGTGTGCGCTGTGCCACTTCTGCCGCAAGGTCTGCGTGATCTTGCAACAGCGCAATCGCCCGAAGCTCGAGCTCCAGAAAATCCAGCCCGCCGGCGCATTCCTCGGTGTAGGCCGCAATCAGCCGGCTCAACAGCGCGTGCAGGTCTGTGCAGGTTTGCCCGCAGCGAAGTTCATTCACTTCGTCAAAGTCATAGCGTCCCAGCAGTTCCATGGGCGGCTGCAGTGTCTGGGCAAGGGCGGCCAAATCCTGCCGCGCTTGTTCGAGTTCCGGCCCGGGCCAGTTTTTCTTTGCGCCGTCACGAGTGAACTTGCGGGCCTCACCGGAGCGGGTCAAAAGCAGGTCGGAAAGCCCCCGCAAGGTCGGGGCCTTCAACGCCCGCGCCAGCGCCAGCATGATCGCGGCCAGCTTGTCACTGGGGTCGATCCGCCGGGCACCGGCAAGACTCAGCGTGCCTGCAAGTTCCAGCACCGGCGCAAGCTGCTGTTGCTGCCATTGCAGCCAGGCCGCGCGGCGGCGTTGCAACTCCGGCTGCGGGTTCTGCCAGACCCTGGCGGCAGCCTGCAACGCGGGGCCGATGGTATGCCGATTCTGTACGGCCATATGCAGAAACTGTGTCAGCGCATACAGACGGGCGGAGGCGCTGATCCCTTCCAGGCTGGCGTTCAGCGGGTCGTCAGCCGGTGTTTGCAGCAGCACGCGGCGCAGTGCGGATTCCCGGGCTGCCCGCTGTGCGCGAGGGTCCAGAATCGGCGGGTGAGGCTCCAGCCCTGCTTCCCAGGCGTACTCTGACAGCAGCCGGTGGCAAAAGCTGTGCACGGTGCTGATGCGATTTTGCGAAAACTCGGCGCGGGCCCGGTGCAGGTTTCTCAATGCCGGGCAATCGCCCTGGCCCCGAAGTTCCTCCAGCCTCGCCAGCAGCAGTTGCTGCACGCGCTGGCGCATTTCGGCTGCGGCTTTGTCCGTGAACGTGAAGGCCAGAATCTCGCTTACCCGCGCGCGGCCGGTTTCCAGGGCCGCCAGGATGCGCAGGCCCAGCACCTGGGTCTTGCCGGCGCCGGCGCCGGCGCTGACCAGCAGGTCGCGGTCCAGGTCCAGCGCGGCGCGCTGGAAATCGTTCAGGCGATCGGTCTCGGCGGGGGCCTTCATGATTCCTCGGCCTGGGGCAGGTACGCGCCGGGCACTTCCTGCTGGTCAAGTTCGGCCAGCCGCAGCGCACGTTGCGCAGCCACTTCATGGCGCACGGCACAGCCGGCCTGGTAGTCACACCACTGGCAGGCTTTGGTCGGCGACGTGTAGGGTATGTGAATGAATATGCCCGCTCCCATGGCCTGCACCAACCGCGCCAGGCGGGCCGGCAGTTTGTTCTGCACCAGGTCGCTGACGTCATAGGCTGGTTTGCCCCTGTGCAGCGTCACGTCTACTTCATCCAGTTCTTCCTCTACGGGCGTGCGCAGATAGGCCATGCCCGCAGGCTGTGTGCCCGTGACATGCGAAATCGCCGCCAGATACACCGGCAACTGAAAGGCCGAACCGTCGCGCACTTCGAGGGCAGTTTTGGCTTGCCCGGTCTTGTAGTCGACAATGAACAAGCCATCCGGGCCCTGGTCAACGCGGTCCACGCTGCCTTGCAAGCGAATCTGCCCGCCGGGCACTGGCAGGGCGATCTCCTGGTCCAGGGCGTCCTGGCCGGTGGCCCGCTTGCCAAAGCTGAACTCGACAAACCGCACGCCGATGCCCTGCTGGTTTCGCGCAATCTCGTGGTCAATGAACCGCGCCAGAATGCCGCGCCCCAGTTGCGGATCGGCAGGCCCGCCCAAACCCGCAGCAATGGCACGCTTGAGCCCGACCCAGAAAGGCCCCCGTGTGCCTTGTTGTTCGCAGGCGGCGTCAAAAGCCTCTTGCACCAACCGGTGCCCCAGCGCCACGGCCGCCGTGGCGTCACTGCCTGCGGCTTCCAGCAAGTTGACGGGCGTTCGATCCTGCACCCGGGGCAGTGTTGCCGGCTGGCCCACATGGGCGCGCAACCGGTGCACGAAGCCTTCAAACGTCGCGTGCAGCAGGGTGCCAATGGCGTTAGCCGGGGTGTCCAGCGTGGGTTCCTCGGGCGCGCGCAGGCCCAGCAGGTACCGCGACCAGAAGCGCTGCGGGCACTCTGCATAGGAATCCAGTTGGCTGGGCGAAAACACTCGCGCCTCGCCACCTTGCAGGTTGAACCTGGCCTGCACCTGCGCCATGGCGCCAACCTGCCCTTCAAATGTGCCCGGCGGGCTGGCGCTGTCGCCCCGGGCAAGTTCCATGCCCCGGCCGTGCAAGCCGGCCCGCAGGGCCGCATCGAGTTCCACAACGTGTCGGGCTGCGGGGGCGCTGGCCGCTGGTTCACACAGTGCGCGGGCAACATTGATGGCCAACGCGGCTGGCGAAGCCGCAAGGTTCGATCCAGCGGGCAGGTCCTTCAGGCTGGTCTGGCCAAGGCAGGTCAGCAGCCGCGCGTGTGGCGTGGCGGGCACCAGGGGCGAGTCGCCTTCCTGGGCCGGAAACGAAAGTGTCACGTGCTGCGCCGCGGCAAGGGCGCCAACATACAGGTAGTCAGCCTGGGTGGCGGCGTCTACGGGGCGGCACAGTTCCGCTGCCAGGTCGGGGCCCAACTCGGCCGCCAGCGCCATTTCCCGGGCTGCGGGCAAGAACATCGATTCTGGTTCCGCCAGCGGCAAGTCATTATCGGTCAAGCCAATCAGCCACAGACGGGCAAAACTCGCCCCGCGCAGCTCGCGCAGGCCAAGCACCTTCACGCGTTCACCGGCAACCTCTGGCCGGCGCACGGTTCTGGAACGTGCCTGTTCAACAAGCGCCAGCACAAGTTCGCCGGTGGTCAGGCGCGGGTTGCCCGCCGCCTGGAACTGACCGCGCATTTGTTCCAGCAGGCGCACAAAGGCATGCAGCGCAGTCACGCGCACAGCGGCTTGTGCGTCGGCGCGGTCCTGGCTGGCGTCGCTGTCAGCCACGCGGCGGGCGCCGGCTTGACGCACAAGATCCAGCATCGCGTCAAAGAACGCCACGGCGGGGCTGGTGCGCAGCGAAAACGGCTGCAGCGCCTGCAACACGCGCACAAGCCAGTCCATGGCCGCAGCGCCGGGGGGCGGGTCCAGCCTGCGCAGCGGCTTCAGCCAGTCCTGTTCGGCGTTGGTGCCGCCGGTGATGCCTGCCTTGCGCGTGACTGCTTCGATTTCTGTCAGCACACCATGGCTGCCAAAGGGCAGGTACGGGCTGCGCAAGGCGTCCATCCAGGCCAGCCTGTCCAGCCCCTCACGCGTAACGCGCAACAGTTCCAGCACTGCTGCCACGGGGGGTACTTCGGCCAGCACGGTTTCAAAGGGCGAATCAAAGGCAATGCCTGCTGCCTGGAATTCCTCGGCCACCAGTTCGGCGTAGGGCCCCTGCGAAGGAAACGCCAGCGCCATGCAGGACAAAGCCACACCGGCATGGGCCGCTTGTTTGACCTGGCGGGCTACTTCGCGCACTTCGGCAACGCGGTCCGCGGGCCGCAGCAGGGCCAGTTCCGGCGGCTGCGCGACCGATTGTTCCCGGCACCAGGCTTGCAGCACCGGTGCCAGCGGGCTGACGGGCATTTCGGTGACGCCGGCCTGGCTGCCGCCAAGGTCGTGCACCAGTTGCCGCAACGTCACAGACGCGGCCTGGCCAAAGGAAAGCGCCGGTTCGTCGCGGCGCACAACCACCAGGCCCTGTGCGCAGTTTGCCAGCAACGCTTGCAGCATGGCCTGGCGCGCTGGGGTAACGCGGTCGAGTTCCTGCACCACAACCAGTGACGGGGCAAAACCGGCGGCCACCCACTGGGGCAACAGTTCTGCCACCAGCCATGGTGCGTCTTCGGGGTCGTGGCATTGATCGGCTTGCAGGCGCAGGGCGTAATCGCGCATCACGGCTGCCAGCAGTTGCCCGCGCGCACCCAGGGCATTGAGCCAGGCACCTTGCCGCTGGCTTGGCGGCAGCGACTGGGCAATGCGCTTGCCGGCATCAATCAACTGGTCCACGAGCGCGCGGCTGGCGCGCCGCGGGCTGTACTGGTCTGCCAGCGCGCGGCCCAGGCCGGCAAAAAAATCAAAGTCGCGTTCCACATCGCTGCGCAGCCGCACGGCCGGCGCAAAGCGCTTCAACAGCTCGCGGGCCACGCGCTCTGGTGTTCCTTCCAGGTAATCTTCGCCTGCCTGTTGCTTGATTTCACGGGCGCGGCGGTCGGGCGTGGCAATGTGAATAACCGGCGCCGGTGCAAATAGCGGCGCATCGCGCACCGCTTGTTGCAGGCGCGTGGCCAGCCGCGCAGCGGGGTCGTCTGCAATGCCGATTTCAACCAGGGTCAACCGGGCCATGGCCAAAGTGTATCAGGCCCTGCGACACCGCCGCCGATGTGAGCGGGTGTCAGGAAACAAACGGGGAGGGCTACACACCCTCCCCGCTCCCGGGGCGAGGAAGGGCCGAGGCGCCCTTCCCCTACAGCAAAGCGTTCACGTGACTGCTTTGTGTTGCGGTGCTGCGTGTGTCCCGCGGGCCGGGGTGGCGGCATGGAGTTCGTGCCGCCGCCCTGGCCTCGCATTGACTGCGTTTGGGGTCCCCCACCAGGCCGACAGGCAAGGCATCGCCGCGGGCGAGGTTCGCCCTGGGGTGGCTTGTCTGGTTTCCCGGAGTGTGCGCCGCTTTGGATAGCCCTTGCCGTGCTCGGCTCAGGTTCACCTTCGTAAGTGCGCGACACCTCAATAAACGGGCATGCCTGCCAAGGGTTCAACGTTGCTGAAAATTTCTGTCCCCAAGATTCACGCCCCATGACAGGCTTGGGGCATGGGCACGCACAAAGTCTGGTTCAGCCGCCTTGGCCGCATGGTCGAGGCGCATGACGGCGAAAACCTGCTGCAACTTTCGCGCCGTGCCGGAATCCTGCTGGATAGTTCCTGTGGCGGCAACGGTTCCTGCCACCAGTGCCGGGTGATCCTGCACGATGCTCTGGTTGCGGGCGCCCCGGCCCGCAGCGCCCACTTCCAGGATGCAACTGGCAAGCCTGTAGCCCCGCAGCACCGCCGGGGCGACCAGCCCATCTGGCTGGCTTGCCGCGGGCTGGTGTGTGGTGCCTTGAGTGTGGAAGCCGCGCCGGTGGTGGAGATTGGCGGCGCGCCGAGCGCCTCGCTGGCCGGCTGGCAAGTGGGCACGGGCGGCGGCACCGGTATCGCCCGCGTGCATGACCCCCAAAGCGGCCAAACGCTGGTGGTTGACCGCGCCACAGGCACGATCACGGCCGAGGAATCAGGCCTGCCGGCCGATATCACGATTGGCCGCGAGATCACGCGTGCCGACGCACTGGCCCTTGGCGCTGGCGCGCCACCGGCGCTGATTCTGGACCTTTCCGGCCGGGTCGTGCTGGCCAGGTCCAAAGAGATTGCGACGCAGGAGATAGATACCGCCGCCCTGCGCGGCCAGATGGGCGAGTTGCCGGGCGCGATTTCATGGGTCGAGTGGTCGCCTATGAAAACCCGCACGGTGCTGGAAACCGTGTCCAATGCGCGACCGGTGGGTCTGGCGAATTCAGGCCTGATCACTTGCGTGGTAGCGCTTATGCAGGCCGGCATGGCCGATGCCGCCGGCAACCTGCGCCCCTGCCGCTTTGTGCGCCAGACAGCCAGCGAACTCGAACTGGTGCTGACAGGCCCGGATATGGAAGCGATTACCCCCGGCGGGCAAATCTGGACAAGCGACCAGAACATCAGTTTGGGCCAGGCGCGCATTCACGCCGTGCTGCAGGCCTTGCGCAAGCTGCGTGAGGCGGCATCCCAACTGGCGGCCGCGCCAGGCACGCGTGAAGTTGTAACCGGCGCGCCGGGCGTGGCCTTGACGCCGCAACAGGTGCACATGCTGGGGTTTGGCGGCGCGGTGTTCATTCCCAATGCGGCGGGGCTTGGCGCGGCGCGCCTGGCTTGCAGTGCTTAGCGGGCGCTGATGCCGCCATCCACGTGCAGAATCACGCCGGTGATCCAGTCCGCTTCGGCGCTGCACAAAAACAGCGCAGCAGCACTGACATCCTTGGGCATGCCGATGCTTTGCAGCGGGTGCAACTGTTCCATCTGCGAGCGCCATTCCTGATAGCCAAGTTCGCCCTTGCTTCGATCCTGCATTGGCGTATCGATAATGCCCGGCGCCAGGGCGTTGAAGCGAATGCCCTCTCGCGCGTAATCCAGCGCGCAGCAACGGGTCATCATTTCCAGACCGGCTTTGCTGACACTGTAGGCCAGGGTGCCTTCTTCAGCCACGCTGCCCAGCGAACTGGAAAGGTTCAGCACGTTGGCGCCGCGACCGGCCTTGCGCAGCAGCGGCAGAAACTCCTGTGTGACAAGAAAGGTGCCGCGCAGGTTGACATTCATGACGCGATCCCAGGCGCGAAGTTCCAGGTCATCCAGTTTGCCGCGTTCCTCAACCCCGGCATTGTTGACCAGCACGTCCAGCCCGCCCATGGCGCCGTCTATTCGCTTGGCCATGGCGGCTACGTCTTGCGGGTCACAGATGTCGCATTCGATGGTCATCAGGCGCGGGCCCAGCGGGGCGTGTTCCTGTTGCAGCGAAACCAGCGGCCCGGGGCGCCGCCCGCAGGCCACCACACGGGCGCCCTCGGAAAGAAACCGGTGCACCAGTTCGCGGCCAATGCCCGTGCCGCCGCCGGTGATCAAAACCCGCTTGTCGTGAAATTTCGCCATGGGGTACCCCGGGTGACATTGAATCACCGTTGGCGCAAAAAGCGACTTTTCATACGCCGGAAAGCGGCTTGCCGTGTTCGACCGTCACTGTCGTGGTAATTCCGCCGTGGGCGTGAAATGCGCCGGTCAGCCGCAGCCACTTGGGGCGCAGGGCGGCAATCAGGTCATCGGCTATGCGGTTGGTTACGGCCTCGTGAAAGATGCCCACGTTGCGCCAGGCATGAATGTAAAGCTTGTAAGCCTTCAACTCGATGCACTGCTTATCGGGTACGTATTCCAACACCAGGTTGGCGAAATCCGGGTGGCCGGTCTTGGGGCACACGCAGGTGAATTCGGGCGCGTCGATACGCACGGTGAAATCGCGCTTGCGGCCGGGGTTGGGGAAGGTTTCCAGGTCTTTGCCTTGCGGGGCGTCGCTGTATTTCATCGCTTCTGGTCTTCACGAAAAGAAGGAAAGGCGCCCGTTGAATCCAGCTTCAAGGGGCCAACGCCAATCACACGAATATCCGCCGGGCTGACAAAACCGACACGGCGCAGGCCATCGGCGTGGTTCTGGGGCCGGCTGGCATACTTGATGCCGCGGTTCCACACGTCTTCGGCAAGCCGGTTTACGTTATCGACACTTAGTTCCAGGTGCATGCCGCGTGTGACATCGGCGGGGCCGGTCGCGGGCTCAATGCGCAGAACGAACTTGCCGGTATCCACAAGCCGCGAGTTTTCGCCCGACACCAGCGCTGGCGTGTCAAAGATGCGCGAAAAAAAGTCGGCCTCGTCAGCCGGTCGCAGCACCTTGATGACGACAAAGTGTTTGTTGCCCTGTGGGATCATGCCAGTCTCCGGCATGGTCTTAGCAACTGGCACCCGGCCATGGTAGGCCCCCGCTGGCCCTTGTTGCGCCCTTGGGGCACACTGTTGGCATGCAAGCTGACCCCCCGCTGGATACCCGTGGCCGTCACCTGCGCGACTTGCGCATTTCGGTGACCGACCGCTGCAACCTGCGCTGCAGCTACTGCATGCCCGCAGAAGTCTTCGGGCCGAACTACAGGTTTCTGCCGCGATCAGACATTCTGAGTTACGAGGAGCTGACCCGCCTGGCACGCGTGTTTGCCGCCCTGGGGGTCAAAAAGCTGCGCATCACGGGTGGCGAGCCGCTGCTGCGCCGCGACCTGCCCCAGTTGATAGCCCAGTTGCGCACCGTGGCTGGCATTGAAGACATCGCCCTGACCACCAACGGCCTGCTGCTGCCGGCCATGGCCCGCGACCTCAAGGCCGCAGGTCTGGACCGCGTCACGATCAGCCTGGACAGCCTCAACGATGCCACCTTTGGTCGCATGAACGGCAAGGGCGTGGGTGTGGCGCCGATTCTCAAGGCCGTTGAATCCGCCCTGCAAACCGGCTTTACGCCCGTGAAGATCAACATGGTGGTGCAGCGCGGCGTGAACGACCACGAGATTGAAGAAATGGCAAAGCGCTGGCGCGGCACCGGCGTGGTAGTGCGCTTCATTGAATACATGGATGTCGGCACCACCAATGGCTGGCGCATGAATGATGTCGTGCCCGCGCGCGAAATCGTGGCCCGGATTGGCGCCCGCTGGCCCGTGGAAAGCGCCGACCCGAACTATCCCGGCGAGGTCGCCTCGCGCTGGCGCTATGCCGACGGGCAAGGCGAGTTCGGTGTGATCAGCAGCGTGACCAACACGTTTTGCGGCGATTGCACCCGGGCGCGCTTGAGTGCACGGGGCGAATTGTTCACCTGCCTGTTTGCCGCAACGGGCCACGACCTGCGCGCCCTGGTGCGCAACGGCCAAAGCGACCAAGCCCTGACCGTAACCATTGCCGCCCTGTGGCAGGCCCGCGACGACCGTTACAGCGAGCTGCGTGCCGCCAACGCCGCCCCCACCGCCAAGGCCGAGATGTCCTACCTGGGTGGCTAGCGGCCACTGGCTTCAGCCCTGGCTTGAATCGTCTTGCCCTTCCGCGGCGTCTTTCTTGCGCGTGATGATCTTGTGCTTTAGCAAGCGCGAAAAACGGATGCCGCCAAGGTCGTCGGTATGTTCCGGTGCCTCGGCTTGTTCGCGAAAGAAGGCGTTCATCTTGGCATCCAGCATCTCAATCGTGTGCACGATCAGTGCCTCGGGCGTCATGGTGGGTTTGGGGCTGCCAAAATCGGCCTGGCCGTGATGGCTCAAGATGATGTGCTTCAACAGCACGCCTTTGCCGTGCGGAAAGCCCGGCAGGGCCTGCAACTTGCGGTCCAGCATGTTGATGCCGATCGTGATGTGCCCCAGCAGCTCGCCTTCAATGCTGTAGCCGGGCGTGTCTTCGCCAATCAGTTCGATCACCTTGCCGCTGTCGTGCAGAAACAGCCCCAGCAGCACCATCGAACGATCCAGCCACGGGTAGTGGTCGCACATGCGCTGGCCCAGTGTCATCACCGAATGCACGTGTTCAATCAACCCGAACTTGTAGGGGTGATGCATGCGCTCTGCGGCCGGGGCGACTTCCAGCCTGGCCATGAACATTTCGTCGTCCAGGTAGGCCTGGGCCAGTTGCCGCAGGTCTGCGTCCTCCAGCCCTTGCAGCATGGCGCGCACTTGCGCTGCAACCTGGGCGGGGTCAAAGGCCAGGGCGACTTCAAAGGCGGCGTGGTCAATCGCTTCCGGGGCTGGCTCACGCATGGCCCGCACCACCACTTGCGGCGCGTTGCGGTACAGTTCGACATCGCCCTGTACCTCCAAGAACGCGCCCGGGGCTGCCAGGATGGCCTCGGCATCACTGACATCCCAGCGCTTGGCCTCGATACGGCCGGAATTGTCCTTCAACGTCAGCGCCAGATAGGGCTTGCCATTGCGGGCCTTTAGCGTTTTGGCGGCCGCGACCTGATAGACCGCGTGCAGCGGGCCGGGCTGCAGACCGGCAATGAATACGTGCGGCTCTTCCATGGTTCCCCCCGTCAATGGCCGCTATGTTAATTGCCCACACGCACAGGGCGAGCCTTGGCTGACCAGAACACGATTGATCGCGCAATGTCCGGCCTTGGCAGCACCATGGTCCGGGCGGGCGCGTTGTTGCGCAAGGCCCGCACGGATTTTGGCCGGGCCCATGAACCCCGCCAGCGGGTCTTTACGGCCATCATTGCATGCCTGCTGTGCTGCGCGGCGCTGTCGCTGCTGCTGGCCCCGATTGGCGATGTGCCGGCACTGGACTATGTAGAAGCACCGCTGAAGAACTCGCGCGTGAAAATGCTGGAAGACCCGGCCCTGCGCGACCCCGATATCCTGGTGATTGCCATTGATGAAGCCGCCCTGGCCTATGGCGACGGCAGCGCAGCGGGCAGTTCCACACCCGCCCAACGCTATGCTTGGCCGTGGCCTCGCCATGTTTACAACAAGCTGATCCGCTGGTGCCGGCAAGGCGGGGCGCGCGTGATTGCGTTTGACTTTGTCTTCTCTGAGTCCGGCCCCAACACCAACGACCCCGTCACCCGCGTGCCCAACGACGCCGGCGGCATGCTGAATGTGTGGACTGCTGACAAGGCCGGAGACGACCTGTTTGTACTGGAAGCCACCGCGCGCCCAGACGTGTGCCTGGCCGTTGCCATGGATTCACGCCCACGCCCGCTGGAAGCCCGCGACACCCTGCTGCAGGCCTACGCGGGCAGGCTCGAGGGCCCAGGGGCCGAAGCCGCCCGCCAGGCCCTGGTGGCGGATCTGGCCGGCATGCAATCGCTGGCAACACCGCTGGCGGGGCTGCTCAATGGCCGGCCGGGGTCGGCGTTGATGAACGACTTGGACAAGTACAAGCCGGAACAACAACGCCAGGAGATTGAGGCCTACTACCGCGTGCTGGCCCAACAGAGCCCCAGCTTTCAGTCGCCGCGTTTTGGCAGTTTGCTTCCGCTGCCCACACCGGCCATGAGCGGTGTGGCCGGCGCAGGCATCGTGTTTGCCCAACCCGACGAAGTGGACGGCACCCTGCGCCAGGGCTTGACCGTTGCGACTTTTGGCGGCCAGGCGTGGCGCCATTTTGCGCTGGAAACCTGGCGGCTGTACGTGCTGTCGTTTGCCCGCGAGGCCACGGACGACGCCGCCCGCCAGGCCTTTGCCCGTCGATTTGCGGGGCTGGAGCTCAAGGCTGGCAGCGTGCAATGGGACGGCGCGGAGTACGCCCTGGCCGACGGCTTGAGAACAGCGCCCGTGAAGCTGCAGGACGGGCGCGTGCGCTACCTGGGCATCGATGTGGCTGTGGACGAAGCCGCGCGATTTGACCTGCGCTATCGCGGCCTGTTGCCCATGGACCAGGACCCCGTCTATGTGCACGGCAACGAAGCCGCCCGCGAAAAGGTGCGCCACGTATATGAACGCGGCCAGCCCGTTGCGCTGTACCCCACCGTAAGCGCCGCAGACGTGCTTCGCGACTGGGATGTCTATGATTTGTCCCACGGCGGCTGGCAGCGCCGGCTGGATGACCTCAAACGCCAGTTGAAGGAAACGCAGGAAGAGATCGACGACTTTGGCGAAGAAGAGGGCGGCCCGCTGCACGCCAAAGCCAAAACGCTGCGCGAACTGGTGCAGGCCTTTCCGGCCGAACCCCCGGGCGGCTTTGGCGCACTGCGGCTGGGCGAGCCTTCGGCGCTGGTCAAGGACAAGGTGGTCATGATTGCCGGTTCGGCCGCGGGGCTGGGCGACCTGCACCACACGCCGCTTTCACGCAGCACGCCAGGCACTTACTACGTCGCCAACACCTTTGACAACCTCAAGAACAGCGACGTCATGCGCCCGTTGCCCGTTGTCGTGTCATGGCTGCTGGCCCTGGGTGCTGGCGTTCTGGCAACGCTGCTGGTGATGTTTGCGGG
This sequence comes from Planctomycetota bacterium, assembly GCA_016722065.1. Taxonomy (GTDB): domain Bacteria; phylum Planctomycetota; class UBA8742; order UBA2392; family UBA2392; genus H3-PLA7. The sequence continues at coordinate 2,454,267 of JADKGX010000001.1, read as the reverse complement.
CCGCTTGCGCAACGGGCTGTTGCTTACCTTGGCGTTGGGGGCGGCAATGCTTTTGGCCTCGGGGCTGTTTTTTCGCGGCCAAGTTTGGTTTCCCACCGCAGCGCCCTTGGCCGGACTGCTGCTGGGCTTCAGCCACGGTGCGCTGGCCAAAGCGCTCACGGAAGGCCGCCAGCGCCGCCAGCGCGAGGCTTTTGCCCGGCAATACATGGGCAAGGAGCTGGTGGATTACGTAATCAAGAACCCCGGCAGCCTGAAGCTGGGCGGCGAAAACCGGCCCATGACGATCTTCTTCAGCGACGTGGCGGGTTTCACGACCGTGACCGAAACGCTAGGCCCGAACAACCCAGAACGCCTGGTTGAACTGCTGAACGTCTATCTCGAGCGCATGACCGACTTGATGCTGGAAACCGGCGGCGTAATCGACAAATACATTGGCGACGCAATCATGTGCTTCTGGGGCGCGCCCATGAAGATGGACGACCACGCCGCGCGCGCCATTCGCGGCGCGCTGAAATGCCGGGCCGAGTTGCGCCGCATGCAGCCGCTGTTTGCAGATGCCGTGCGCAAGGTGGCGCCGCAGTTGATCAAGCCTGACGGAACCGTGCTGCATGCCCGCGCGGGCATCAACAGCGGCATCGTCACCGTGGGCAACATGGGAAGTTCCAAGCGCTTTGCCTACACCGTGATGGGCGATGCCGTGAACCTGGCCGCGCGCCTGGAGGGCCAGAACAAGGAATACGGCACCGACATTCTGATCGGGCCGAATACGGCAGAGATCATCAAGGGTGATTTTACGCTGCGACGGATTGACCTGATTGTCGTCAAGGGCAAGACCGAACCGACACAGGTGTTTGAAGTCATGGGCGAGCGCGACGTGCCGCAGTTCATTACCGACCTGGTGGCGGTGTATGAAAAAGGCATTGACCTGTTTCGCGACCGGCAGTTTGAAGCGGCCCTGCGCGAGTTTCAAAGCGCCGCCAAACAGGAACCAGCAGCCGACACCGGCGACACACCCAGCCACGTTTACATGGAACGCTGCGAGTACTTCATCGCCAACCCGCCCGCCCAGGGCTGGGACGGCGTGTATGTGAAGAAGACGAAATAATCGTTCTATATCGAACGTTTTTACTGCATGCTGCCGACCTTCTTTATCTCCCATGGTGCGCCGACTTTTCCCCTGCAACGGGAACAGCCGGTGCATGGCTTCATGCAGGGTCTGCTGCACGGGCTTTCACCGCGCGCGATCCTGATGGTTTCCGCGCACTGGGAAGCTGCGGTACCCACGGCCACCGCGGCCTCGCCGCTACGCACAATTCATGACTTTTCGGGCTTCCCGCCCGAACTGTATGACCTGCGCTATGAGCCGCCGGGCGCGCCTGACCTGGCCCGCCAAACCGTTGACCTGCTGGCCAATGCTGGCCTTTTGGCGCAACTGGACCCGGTGCGGGGCATTGACCATGGTGGATGGACACCCTTGATCGTGGCCCGTCCGCAGGCCGATATCCCGGTCGTTCAACTCTCCCTGGTACGTGGCCTTGACCCGTCAACCCACCTGGCGATGGGCGAGGCACTGGCAGCGCTGCGCGCCCAGGACGTGTTGATCATTGGTTCAGGCGGGGCGGTGCATAACTTACGGGCAATTGACTGGTCGGCGCTTGGCCCCAACGCACCGGCGACACCACCGCCAGCATGGGCCACAGACTTCCGCGACTGGCTGGATGCCAGCCTTTCGCTGCCCGCACCATCGCGCACTGAAGCGCTGCGCAACTGGATGAAAGCCCCCGGCGCGCGCATGGCCCATCCGCGGCAAGAACACCTGATGCCCCTGCACGTGGCCGCAGCCGCGGCCGGCGATTCAAAGGCCGCAAGGATTCACGAAAGCTGGCAAGGCGGGTCACTAAGCCTGGCAGCATGGCGGTTTGAGTGACTCCAACAAAAACCCCCGGCCTGTGCCGGGGGTTGTTCTGCAGGCCGAGGCTTACTTCATGACGGCTTTGTATTCCGGCAGGGCGTTGGCGTCTTTGCCGGCCCGGGCGTACAGCTCCTTCACCCCCCGCAGAATGGCCGGGTCTTCCTGAAAATTCTGGGTGAACTCCGCGCCGCGGTCGTCGCTGACGCGGGTGCGCAGGGCAAAGCGCAGTTCGCGCCGCACGTCGTCGCGCGACAGGCGCGTGGCCAGGCCGGTGTAGAATTCCTCAAACCCGGGCCAGTTGGCGGTTTGCAGGCCATCGTAGGCAGCAAGCTTCATCATTGAGGCCTTACCTTCGCCGCGATAGTGAACGTCGAGGTAGTCGTCCAGCTTGGTCGATTTGCGCAGCTTGTCGATCGCATAGACCTGCCAGCTTTCCAGATACTGGGCGTCGATGACGATTTCAGGGCTGACACCACCCACACCGGCGTGGCGGTCAATGGTGATGCCGCTGGGCAGGTAATAGGAAAACACGGTGGTCTTGAGCACGCGGGTGTTGCTGCTTTTTTCCACGCTGTAGAAGCTTTGGCCAATGCCCTTGCCAAAGCTGTTGCGCCCGATGACCAGGGCCCGGTTGTTATCCTTCAAGGCCCCCGAAAGCATTTCACTGCCGCTGGCGCTGTCGCCGTCGATCAGCACCACCAACGGCGTCTCCAGATAGGCCCCGCCTTTGCTGCGAATCGGGTCCTGCATGCCCTTCCATTCCCCGAAGCGGCCGCCCGTGCTGCTGATGATCTTGCCCCGGGCCAAAAACAGGTCCGCGATTTCGACCACCGCCGACAACTGACCGCCGGGGTTGCCACGCAGGTCGAGAATCAACTGTTCCATGCCCTGCTGGCGCAAGTTGGCCAGCGATTCCTTCATATCCTTGCCGCTGTTGGCGCCAAAGCGTGTCAGGCGCACATAGCCCACTTTGCCCGGCAGCATTTCTTCCAGCGCGGTATCCACCTTCACCACTTCGCGCTTGATCTCGAACGTGAGTTCTTTTTCCACGCCGCGGCGCATGACGAACAGCTTGACCGTGCTGCCTTCTGGCCCGCGCACCAGCTTCACGCCATCGTCCAGGCTTACCTTTGTCAGGTCGACGCGCTTGTCGTCGGGGCCGTTGATGCCCACCAGCTTGTCCCCGGTGCGAATGCCGGCCTTGTAGGCCGGGCCCTCATAGATCGGCTGGGTGATGTAAATGATGTTGTCTTCGCCCTGGGCCACGTGGGCGCCAATGCCGACATAGCGGCCTTCCTGGTCTTCGTTCATTTCGTCGATTTCGGCGCGGGTCATGTAGGCGCCGTAACGGTCAAAGGCAGTGCTCATGGCCCGGCAGGTGTTATCGACCATGTTTTCGGGCGTCAGAGCTTGCTGCTTTTCACCGTAGTAGAAGCTGTCCACGACGTAATGCTTGCGGATCACGCGAATCGCCGCCACGACAATGCCTTCGGGGGCTGCAGCCGCGGCGCCTGATTTGTGGTCCTCTACAGCCTGATCAATTTTGATCACGTCGCGGCCCAGCCGCGCCAGGCGGCCCAGGTCGCCGGGTTCGCGCGCCAGGCTTGCCATGCGGCCATCGACGCTTGCCGATTGACCAAGGTCAGACAGCGCCAGCGCGGCACGGGCAACCAATTCGTGGTCGGCGCTGCCGGTGTATTCGCGCAGCTGGTCCAGGGGCAGTTGCTCGCCCTTTAGGGCAAACAGGGCCTCGCACAACGCCACGCGAACACCGGCACTGCGCTTGGCGGAAGCCTGCCAGCAGTCATTGACCTTGTCGGCCAGGTCCTGGTCGTCGGGGGCTTCGTCGGCAATCAGGATCGCGGCCGATTCGACAATCGTGTCGTTTTCGCTGGCCAGCAGCTTGCCCAGCGTTTCGGTGGCCAGATCGGCGCCGCCGGTCAGAAACAGCATGCGCACACACACCAGGCGCACGGATTCGCTGTCGCTTTCCAGGCCTTTTTCCAAAACGGGCGTGACCTTGGCTGCGTCTTCGCCTTTGGTCAGGTTGCGCAGGGAATAGGCGTAGTCCCAGGCTTTTTCGGGGCGTTTGCTGACACGGTCCAGAAGTTGCTCGGCCTTCTGTTGCGGGCCATCCTGTGCAGCCAGCGGAAGGGCCAGCGCAACGGCCAGCAGGGCGACAAGCGTGGCAGCAAATCTCATGCGCGTCTCCAGTGATGCAACCGACCCCGGCCAGCATAATTGAACCGGGCGAGGGCACACAGGCCATTTTCGGCCAGTTTGCCCCCGCCCTTAGTACGGTTCCGTCAGCCGGTTTCGGCCTTGTTTCCGCCTAGTTTCCGCCCGCTGCGCCGCCCTTGTCGTCTTCCTTCTTGGGCAGGGCGTCGGCGGCAGTCTTGATCCAGACCACCGTGTCACTTTTGGTCACCGGGCGCGTGGCTTTTTCGTCAACTGTGGCGCAGCCGATTTCCTCGACCGGCTTTTCCGGGTCGTCACTCTGGTGGTAGTGGCGAATCACCTTGACGGTGCACACCAGTTGGCCCTTGGCGTCCAGAACGGTCATGACTGTGCCCAGGGGTGGAATCAGGCCGCTGTCCAGCTTCAACAGCAGGTTGCTGGGCGCGCCGGGGCGGGTGCCACCAGCCACGGAAACGACCGTGCCCGTGAAATCGTATTTCTTGGTGTCTACGGCCGGGGTTTCGCCCTTGGGCGTTTCCCCGCGCAGCCGGGCCAGTTCGGCGTCGGCGGCGCGCTTGGCGTCATCCAGGTTCTTGATGTCGCCCTTCATCTTTTCGATTTCAACCTTCAGCTCGCGAATCTCCTTCAGCGCGGCCTGATACATCGGGTGCTTGCTGATGTCGGCGCCTTCCAGACCGGTCTTCTGGTCCTGCAGGGCCTTTGCGGCATCTTGCGCTGCCTTCAGGTCCAGCTGGGCGGTGGCCAGCTTGGCCTCGGCGGCTTCGCGGGCGACTTTTTCCTGGGCCAGTGCGGCGTCCTTTTGCAGCACTTCTTTCTGCAGCTTCAACACGTCTTCGGGGTTACCGCCCTTGACCTTGCCGTCCAGGCCTTCAATGGTGGACTTGAGCGTGGTGATGGTGGCTTCCAGATTGGCAATTTTCTTCAGGCGGTCGTCCAATTCCTCGACACGCTTCTTCTGGGCGTCGTTGTTGGCGGCCAGTTCCTTCTTCAAGGCGTCGTTGCCCGCGCGCAGGTCTTCGGCCAGGGCGTTCAGCTTGCGGTCCGTGGCGTCGCTGCCGCCGCCGCTGCCTTCGGCCAGTTTGGCGGCAAGCAGTTGCTGCAACGGGTCCATCTTGGTGTCTTTGGCCTTCAGGGCATCCAGTTCAGATTGCAGCTTCTGGTTCTGAAGACGTGCTTCGTTGTCCTGGCAGCCTGTGGCCAGCAACGCGAAAACGACCAGCAAGGCCGGAATGGTCCAGCGCATCCAACTCTCCCGACGGGGATGTTCTTCAACGCCGACTACGCGCGGCGTGACGTTTACAACAGGGGCTCAAGCCGGGCTATTCTTGCAAGTACGGGCCGGCAATGCAACGCATGGTATGTTCACTGTCAATGTCCGGTAATGCGAATCGGCTTTAGCGGCGCGGCTTTCGCCGGAATTCGAACTTGTGGATAGTTCGGCCCTGGGCGCGGAATTTGGTCTCCCAGTTGGTCACACCCACCGGCGCCTCCGGGCCTACGGCGCGAAACACCGGCTCAAAGTCGGCATCGGCCAGAAACACTTCTTCCATTTGTTGGGCGTAGTCGGGGTGATCAGTGCCAAGCTTGACCAGCCCGCCGTCGTGAAGCACGCGCGCGGCCTGGCGCGCAAAGGGTGGCTGGATCAAGCGGCGCTTGAGGTGCCTGGATTTGGGCCACGGGTCCGGAAAATAGACATGCAGCACGGCGATCGTGTCGTCGGCAATCGTGTCGCGCACCACGTGGGCGGCGTCATCGCGAATCAGGCGCACGTTGGGCAGGCCGCGCTTGGCCGCGCGTTCGGCCACCAGGCGGTAATAGCGGCTGGCCCATTCCACGCCCACAAAGTTGACGTCCTGGCGGTCTGTGGCGTTCTGGATCAGAAAGCGACCCTTGCCGATGCCCAGTTCCAGCTCAATTGGCCGGTCGTTGCCGAACACCGCGCGCAGGTCGTAACGGCGCGTGGCGTCGTTGGCAATTGCTTCCAGTGTGACCGGCCCGATATCAACGGCTGCGCCCATGGGTCGTGGTGATAATGAAAACCCAGCAAAGGTAAATGGGGCATAGGCCGCCAGCGGATTGCGGATTTGCTATTCCAGACAGGCCGCCTAGTCCTTAGCTTGCCCGACTCACGAGTAGAGACTGCTATACTGCACCCGGAGACCAACATGGCCGGACATTCCAAGTGGGCCAACATCAAGCACCGCAAGGCCGCAAGCGACAAGAAACGCGGCAAGGCCTGGAGCAAAGCCAGCCACGCCATCATCGTGGCCGCGCGCCTGGGCGGCGGCGATATCAAGGGCAACCCGCGCCTGGCCATGGCCGTGCACGACGCCAAGAAAGTCAACCTGCCCGGCGACAACATTGACCGCGCCATCAAGCGCGGTACCGGGGAACTGCAAGGCCCGGAAACCGTCGAGCTGGTCTATGAAGGTTACGGCCCCGGCGGCGTGGCGATGGTGATTGAATGCCTGACCGACAACCGCAACCGCACCGCGCCCGACATCAAGCACATCTTTGACAAGAACGGCGGCAGCTTTGGTGCCCAGGGCAGCGTGATGCACACGTTTTCACGCAAGGGCATTATCGTAATCCGCAAAGACAAAGCCCCCGAAGAAGCCCTGTTTGACCTGGTGGTTGGCGCCGGCGCCGAAGACCTGCAAAGCGACGAAGAATTCTACACCGTCACCACCGGCGCGGCCGAGTTTGAACACGTCAAGAAGGCACTCGAGAAACAATCGATCATCACCGAATCCGCCGAGTTGGCCTATGTGCCCAGCGCCTTCAACGCCATTGACCACGAAACCGCCGTCAAGGTGCAGAAGCTGCTGGATGCCCTGGATGACAACAACGATGTCCAGAACATTTACACCAACCACGAACCGCCGGAGTCCTTCCTGAAACAACTGGCCGAGTCATAATTCTGCTGGCCGCATCGCCACAAACACCGGGAATGCACCCAACATGCCAAGTGAACTGCTGAGCATCCGCCTGACTGGTATCGCTGGCCTGTCCACGGGCAAGGAGTTCTCGATTGAGGAGGGAGGCGTGGCGGTGATTGGGCGCTCGCGCGATTGCAACTTCCGGCTGGATGCCAAAGAGGCGCCCTCAGAGCAGGCCAGCGAAAAAAAGCCCTTCAAGGGCAGCGGCGGCAAACAGGAACACCTGCTGACAGTCAGCGGCAAGCACCTGAAAATCGAGTTCACGGCTGCCAAGACGATTTTCATTCAGGACCTGTCCAAGCACGGCACGTTCCTGAACGGAAAGAAAGTCGAAGGCCGCGACCAGATCATTGGCCTGCACAAAGGCCCGATGGAACTGCGCCTGGGCACCAACGAAACGTTCCGCATGGAATTCGTACGCACGCCCGTAAAAACCCCGCCCAAGATCAGTGTAAAACGCCGGTCCTAGCGAGAACCAACCCGCCCGAGCCACAAGGCTGGGGGCCGCACGTTCCAGTTGCATTACACTTCAGCCCCAGCCACAAGGCTGGGGGCCGCACGTTCCAGTTGCATTGCACTTCAGCCCCAGCCGCAAGGCTGGGGGCCGCACGTTCCAGTTGCTTTGCACTTCAGCCCCAGCCGCAAGGCTGGGGGCGACGGCAACCTCGGCATGCATGTAAAGAGAAGAGTGCGTTTCAAAGTGACACGGCCGCCCCCGGCCCAGCCTGTCGGCCAAAGGCTTACAAGCCTGGTCTACAGCAAACCGGCAATGGCGCCCGGCCGACGTTCGAAGACCGTGTTGCAGGAGCCCCGGGCAAAAGCCCTCAAGTCGCCCCGCAACCGTGCGGGCGCTACGAAGCTTGCTGTGTTGGCCGGGCTGGTGCTTTAGCCTGCTTGTTTGCGGCTGGTCAGGTCTTGCATCATCGCCTGCACCTGCTGGCTTACGTTTTCGCCGCTAAGGGCCTTGTCGATCAGTTCGACTACCTTGCGCATGTCTGCTTCCACGGCGCCCAGGGTCGTGATCATTGGTGCGCCCACGCGAATGCCGCTGGTTTCTGTGTTCGGGCGCGGGTCATAGGGGATGAAATTCTTATTCACGTACAGGTGCTGCTCGCCTAGCAGCTTTTCCACTTCCAGGCCGTTCTTGCCGGTGCCCGTTACATCGACCATCACCATGTGGTTGTCGGTGCCGCCGGTCAGCACGCGATAGCGCTTGGCGTTGATGGCCGTAAAGGCCGCGGCCATGGCCTTTGCGTTGGCGATGACCTGCTTTGTGTACTTTTTGAAATCGGGCCGGGTGGCTTCTTCCAGCATCGCAGCCTTGCCTGCAATCACGTGCACCAGCGGGCCGCCCTGGCAGCCCGGAAACACGGCCCGGTCAATCTTGCTGGCGAGACTGGACTTGCTCAAGATCAGCCCGCCGCGCGGGCCGCGAATGGTTTTGTGCGTGCTCATGGTTACCACGTCGCTGACGGGCACCGGGCTTTCGTGTTCGCCGGCAGCCACCAGGCCACTGATGTGCGCGATGTCGGCCATGAACAGGGCGCCGTGTTCGCGGGCCAAAGCGGCCATGCGCGCAAAGGGAATCGCCCGCGGGTAGGAACTGGCACCGGTAACGACCAGCTTGATATCCGGGTTCTCCTTCAGCAGGCGGGCGTACTCGGCTTCGTCAATCAAGCCGTCTTCCTTGCGCACGCCATAGTGAATGAACTTGTAGTACTTGCCACTGGCGTTGAAGGGCGCGCCGTGGCTCAGGTGCCCGCCGTGCTCCAGGCGAAAGGCCAGCACTTTGTCGCCGGGCTTGATGATGCCCAGATAGGCCGCCAGGTTGGCTTGGGTGCCGCTGTGGGGCTGCACGTTGGCGTGTTCGGCCTTGAACAGTGCTTTGGCCAGGTCAATCGCGTGTTGTTCAATGACGTCTGTGAACTCGCAGCCCCCATACCAGCGTTTGCCGGGGTAGCCCTCGGCATACTTGTTGGTGAACACTGTGCCCAGCATGCGCAGCACGTACTCGCTGACGTAGTTCTCGCTGGCAATCAGGTTGACGCTGTGGGTCTGGCGCTGCCGCTCGCTGGAAATCAACTGGTCGATGGTCTGCATGGAAGATAGCGCCCGTTGCTGGCTGACGGTTGAAAGACATTGCTGCCACGTTGAGCGTCAACCGTTAGCCGTCAACTTGCCCCAGAACCTGCAGCAGGCGCTGAAGGTCCGCGCTGTTGTTATAGAAGTGCGGCGACACGCGTAAAATGCCCTGTCGCGCGCTAGCGGCAACTTTGGCCGCGGCCAGCCTGGCGCCCAGCGTGTCCACGCCTTCGGCCTCTGCCAGTTTGCCTTGCCGGCGCAAAGTCACGATGCCGCTTTGGTTCTGGGCCGGCCAGTCGTTGCCAATCACGGCAAAGCCAGCATCAGCGGCGGCGGCGCGAAGTTCGGATGCCAGTTCGGTCACCCGGGCCAAGATACGCGCAGGACCGACATCTGCTTGCAGCTTCAATGCAGCCTGCAGGGCATACACCTGGGGCATGGAAGGCGCGCCCAGTTGAAAGCGCTGCGCACCCGGGGCCAGGGGCTGGTCGGGGTGTTCGAAATCATAGGGTCGGGGCACGCTGTAGGTACCCTGGGTATGCGGGGTCAGCGCCGGCAGCGATTCCGTGCGCACATACAGCGCGGCCAGCGTGTCCAGGCCATTGAGCCACTTGCGGCCGGCAAAGGTGGCAAAATCCGGCCCCGCTGCGCGCAGGTCCACGGCCACGCAGCCAATGCTTTGCACCATGTCCAGCGCACACAGCACACCGCGCGCGCGGCAGCCGGCACTCAGCACCGCGGCATCGATGCGATAGCCGGTGCGAAAGTCGACGTGGCTGGCCGCCACCAGCCGGGTGCGCGGCACAATCGCATCCAGCAGGTCTTGGGCAGGCACGCTGCCATCGGCTCGCGTGGGCACATTGGCCACCTGCACGCCGCGCCGGGCCAGGTCGTTCAGGGCGCGGGCCACGCCCGGGTAATCGCGGCCGGGCACCACCACGTGGTCGCCGGGCTGCCAATCCAGCCCCAGCGCAATGCGTGCAAAGGCCTCTGTGGCATTGGGCAGAAACTGGATTTCATCGGTGCGGGCGCCCACAAAGGCCGCAAAGGCCTCGCGCGTGGCGTACCAGGTATGCTGCCAGTCTTCAAAGGCGGTAACGCCGCGCAGGGCCAGGTCGTCAATGTAGCGCTTGGCTGCGTCGGCGGCGGGGCGGCTGATCGGGCCCCGCCAGGCGGTGTTCAGATAGGTCATCTGCCCCAGGGCCGGGAACAGCGCCACGCGTTGCAGCTGGTCCAGAATCTCGGGCATGGTTCAGTTATAGCGGCGCGGCCACACCTCGCCACAAGACCATAGGCCCCGGGCTTGCCGCTGCGTATGGTAAGGTGCCTTGAGGCAGGCATGTCCAACAATACCGAAATCCTCCGGCGCAGCCCCGACCAACAGCACATCGCCATTGGCGCGGCGCCGGGCACGCTGGTTGTGGACGCCAGCGCCGCTGAAACACGCCTGCTGGTCGTGGACTTCAATGCCGCGCACCACGAAGAAAAGGAACTGACGGATCCTTCAGGCGTGCGGCCGTACATTGACCGAGATTCCGTAACCTGGGTTGATGTCACGGGCTTCAAGAATATTGAATGGGTGCGCACGATCGGCGAGATGCTGGATATTCACCCGCTGGCACTGGCCGATGCCGTGAACCTGCCCCAGCGCGCAAAGGCGGAGGCCTTTCCGGATTACGTCACGATCGTAACCCACGCCCCGGAGCTGGATGGCGACTCGTTTTACTGCGAGCAGGTCTCGGTGATTTTCAGCGAGCATTTCGTGCTGACGTTTCAGGAGCGCCCCAATGCGGACCTGTTTCAGCCGCTGCGCGGGCGCATTCGCGCCGGGCGCGGGCTGATTCGCGGCAAGGGCACGTCGTATCTGGGCTACGCGATTGTCGACGTTATCACCGACACGTATTTTCCGGTGCTGGACCGACTGGAAAACCGGCTGGATGCCATGGAGAAACGCATTCTGTCGGGCGACCTGCAGACGTTGCAGGACCTGTACGCCCTGCGCCACCAGGCACTGGATATCCGGCGCTCGATTGAAAGCCACCGCGACGCGTTGACGACCCTGCTGCACCTCCAGGTGCCATTCATTCAGGAAGAAACCCGGCTGTACCTGCGCGACTGCCTTGACCATGCGCTAAGCCAAGTGGGTACGGCACAATCGCTGCTGGATTACGCCGTGAGCCTGCGCGAACTGGTCGCCAGCGAACAGGCACAGCGCCTGAACGAGGTCATGAAGGTGCTGACCATGGTCAGCACGATCTTCATTCCATTGAGCTTTTTTGCCGGCGTCTACGGCATGAACTTTGACCCGGAAAGCCCCGGCAACATGCCGGAGTTACGCTCGCCCTATGCCTACCTGATCTGGTGGGGATTGATGCTGGTTGTGGTTGCGCTGATGCTGATGTTCTTTCGCAGCAAGGGCTGGTTTGCCGGCAACAAGCGCAAGTAGGGGAAGGCCGGCGCTTTCAGGCCTCCAGCGGCAGCAACGTGTCCTTTTGCAACACGTACAGTTTGCCACTGATCGCGTAGGGTCTGGTTTCGGCGTCGGTCTTGACCTGCGCGGCCACGTTGCGCACCAGTTCCGGGTCGTCGGCCGAAAGCACGATCATGAAGTCACGGTTAGGCACACCGACCAGCAACTGCGGGCCCAGCACCTCGGATAGTTTTTCATACAGGTTCGGAAGTGTCAGGCGCGCGGCGTCGTGGCTGTCGCCGGTGGCAATGATCACGGCCTTGGGTTTGCCGTCGGGGCCGGTCAGCGCCTGCAGGCTGACTTCGCCGGTCAGGGCCAGCAGGTTTTCACGGGCGTAAAAGAAGACGTCGTCTTCGGTGACGCCTTCCCAGCGGGCGACATCTTCGCTGCTCAAGAAGCGCAGAGTGCGGCCGGTGTCCAGGGCAATCATCAGGTCCAGTTCGCGTTCCAGTATCATCCGGCGCAGCAGTGGAATGTGGGTTTCGCGACCAAAGCCGGCGGGTTTCAGCACCGGGTAAATCAAGGCACGGGTTTCGTCAAAGCTGCCCAGCGGCTTGGAATCATTGCCCCAAAGCTGCTCCAGCCACTGCGCCAGCAGGCCTTCCGCGGGGGCCTGCGGGTTGCGGTCGTGATGTTCCAGATAGCTGACATAGGCGTTTTCGAGGCGCAGCACGGAGTTCTCGCCGGTCTTGAGTTCCAGCGGCCGCACAATCACTGGCGCGGGCTTGCCCAGGGACTGGGCATAGGTCTGGGCGGCCACTTGCGTGAATTCCTCGACACCAAGGGGCGGGTGGCGGGTGATTTCAATGCCGGCCACCAGGGCGTCAACTTCCTCGCGCCATGTTTCTGCGTCCTCCGGTGCACCATTGAAGCTGACCACAATGCCGATCGCGCCGCACTGCAGCGTCCACCAGCGCCAGAACTCCTGCTGGTTCTGCAACTCGCCTTCGTAATCGCCGTAACAAACCAGGGTGTCGCCGACGCGCTGTTTGACGACGTTGCCCATGCCCTCGCGGCCGGGCAGCGAATCAAAAATCTCCGGGCCGGCTTCACCCACGCGGTGGCGCATGCACGAAACGGTGACCGCGCCGTCGATATCCGGGTGCCGAAACACCAGGCTCTTGACCCGTTCATCACGCGCAAAACCATCCGGCAGGCGGATCAGAAACAGGCGCGAAGAATCGACATAGATCTGCTGGTTCATGGCGGAGTACTTGGTCGCACGAGCCTTTGTCTAGTTGGTTCCGGTCGCCAGTTGGCTGCGCACAAGTTCCGCGCGGCGGGCTTCGCGCTCCGTGGGCCCCAGCGTTGCGCGGGCTTCGCGTTGCAGGTGGCTGGGCTGGCCGGTCACGAACAGCCGGTTGACGGTATTCATGGTGACGTCGGTGATGATCTTCAGGTCCACGCCCAGGCGCACCATGGAAAGATGGCTCATCATCTCCTGCACACTCAAACGCCGCGCACTGCGCAGCAGGGCCAGCGAGCGCAGCACTTTGTCTTCCACAAACTCGCGCTTTTCGGTGTACAGCTCCCCGCGCATGCGGCGTTCGTATTCCAGCACCTGGGGCACGATCGCCTTGACGTTGCTGACAATCTCTTCCTCGCTGCGGCCCAGTGTGGCCTGGTTGGAAAGCTGGTACATGTCGCCAAAGGCGCGGGTGCCTTCACCGTACAGACCGCGCACGGCGTGGTTCATGCGCTGTGCGGCCTTGAAGACTTTCTCTACGTGATCCAGCAGCGTCAGCGCCGGCAGGTGCACCATCACGCTGATGCGCATGCCCGTGCCCACGTTGGTCGGGCAGGCCGTCAGGTAGCCGTACTGTTCCGAGGTCGCAAAGGGCAGCACTTTTTCCAGTGCCAGGTCAATGCGCCGGATAGCCGAAAAAGCGCGGTCGACGTCAAAGCCGGATTTGATCCATTGCAGGCGCAGGTGGTCTTCTTCATTGACCATGATCGAAAGCATCTCGCCGCGCCCGAAGGTGACGCCGCGCGGGCCCTCCGCCCCCGCCAGCTCGCGGCTGATCAGGTGGCGCTCCACCAGAATGTCGCGTTCGGTTTCACTGAGTGCCTGCAGGTCCAGCGTGACGACGCTTTTTTCAAGGTGCACGCGATGCAGGGCCTCATTGGCAATGCGCAGCAGGTCGCCGCGTTGCTTGAGGTCAGCCCGGCCCGTGAACGGGAAGCCCTTGATGTTGCGCGCCAGGCGCACGCGGGTACTGATGACCACGTCATGGTCAGGCCCGGTGCCCTTGAGCCATTCCCCCAGCGGGTGGGTGAAGTAATCGGGGCTTTCGTTGCTCATGCAGTGCCCCCTGGCGCGGCTTTGCCGGCATCTACGGCGTTTTCCAGGGCGTTGATCTGGTCCCGCAGGCGGGCCGCCTGTTCGTAGTTTTCCTGGGTGACGGCGGCCTGCAACTGGTCTTTCAAACGGGCAACCTGCTGCCGCTGCCGAACCAGCGAATCGTCGCTTTCGCCGGCGGCCGGCACGCGGCCCTTGTGGCGCGGCGGCGTAGTGTCGTGAATGCGTTCCAGCAGCGGGTCCAGGTGTGTATGAAACACTTCGTAATCGCGCGGGCAGCCAAAGCGGCCCTTGGCTTTGAACTCAGCCAGCGTCATGCCGCAATCGGGGCAGACGGGCACTTCGGCCGGTTTGCCGGTCGGGGCCAGCCCGCCGGGTGCTTCGGCCACGGCCAGGGCCGTAGACTCCTTGCTTGAGATCAATTGGCGAACTTCGTTCAGCACTTCACGGGTGGGCGCCAAGTGGCGCTCCTGGTCAAACAGGTAGCGCTTGACGAAGATCCAGCAGTCGGCGCAGATATTGAATTGCTCCGACATCACGTTGTCGTCGATGTCGCAGACACGAATGTGCGCCGGCTTCTTTTGGCAGCACTGGCAATCCATGAAAGCGCTCCACAACCCTCTGGTGCATGTTACCAGCAATGCAGCGCGGCGGGACATTTCCCCGCCGCGCTGGTTGCGACTGTGGCCACGGCTTTACGCCGTCAGTTTCTGCAGCTTGGTGCGCAGCGCGGCTTCGGGCAGCAGGCCGACGTGTGTATCGACAACCTTGCCATCCTTGAAGAACACCAGTGTGGGCACGCCCATCACGCCAAAGGCGGCGGCTACATCCGGGTTTTCGTCAATGTCGCACTTGCCCAGCTTGGCCTTGCCTTTGAATTCGCTGGCCAGTTTGTCCACGATCGGGCCAAGCACCTGGCAGGGGCCGCACCAGGTAGCCGTAAAATCAACGACCGAGGTGCCGGATTTGGTGAAGGCTTCCAGGCTTGTGCCTGTGACTTGCGCGGTATCGGGTCCTGCCATGATGATCTCCTGTGATGTCTCTCTGAGCCTAAGAACAACCGGCAAGGGGCGCAATATTCCGGCCGGTCTTTGGGTGCCCCCGCTCATGGCCCGCAGGCACGTCTGGTGCTGGCACACGCATTTGCCAAACGCCGTCAAAACAGCCCAGAAAGAGAAAAGTCCACAGGCCCTATGCGCCGATTCCTTAACAGCGCCCGATCGCGGCGCGTCAACACCGGAGCCTCGTATGGCAAACGTCCTGATCACTGACCTGTTTGAAGAATCCGCCTACCTGGTGCGCAGCCTGCTGCGCGGCCTGGGCCATGCCGTCAGCATCGCGATCACGCGCAAAGACGCAGAGGCCAAGCTTTCCACCGGCCTGTTTGACGTGTGCATGGTGGACTACTGCAGCGTGGTTGAAGACAACCTGGCCGTGGGCGCATTCGCCAACGAAGTGCTGCCCGGCCTGCCGGTTGTGGCGCTGACCCGCCCGGAGATCGAAAAGAAACTGGCCAGCATTCAATTGGCCAGTAAGTACTACCGCCCCCTGCGCGGCCGCAATGTCAAGGAGGCCGTGACCAGCGCGCTGGCCGGCATGTTCCGCGACAGCAAACGCCGTGCGGTGCCGCGCATTCACACCGACCTGCCGATTGAGGTCAACCTGGCCGGGGTCACGTTTGCCACGCGCACGATTGACCTTTCTTCGCGCGGCGTAGCCATTGACGCCACCGAGGTCAAGCTGACACCCGACCAACTGGACGCGATCGAAAACGCCGTGGGCCAGACCTGTGCCCGGGCGTCGCTGACCGTAGAGGAAGGCAAGATCATCGAACTGCGCGGTCGTCTGGCATTCATTGAACGCCACCGCACCCTTTCAGGCCGCACGATCGGCCTGGCCTTTGAAGGTCTGGACGAACAAAGCGAAGTAGCGATTGCCGGGCTTTACCGCGACGCCGCGTAACGCACCACGGGCGTCCCCACTGCGCCCACACCGCTGCCGTGGTCGACAATGAACTGCGGCATGCCCGGGCCGCCGCGCCGCAGCAGATAGGACATTCGATAGGTCATTCCCCAGGCCGTGGCGCTTTGCACCACGTGCCCGCGCGTTTGGTGCGCCTGCTGGTAGCGCTGGTTGAAGTCTCGGCCCACGCTGGATTTCACGGCACCGTCTTC
The DNA here is from genome assembly GCA_016722065.1 of Planctomycetota bacterium. GTDB lineage: Bacteria > Planctomycetota > UBA8742 > UBA2392 > UBA2392 > H3-PLA7. The sequence continues at coordinate 2,438,192 of JADKGX010000001.1, read as the reverse complement.
GCTGGTGGGCAGGTGGGCAAACCCCGCCGGTGAAAAATCAGCACCTGCTACGTTGGCCACGTAGGCAAACACCTCACGCCGAATCTCAATGCGCTCCACGCTGGCGGGCAGGCCTCTGAGGCCTGCGGCGGCGTGGCGGTCTCGCTGGCCCGGCAGCAGGGCGTAATGGCGCATGCCGTTGTCGTCTACAGCCAGAAGCTGAAGCTTGAAGGCCTCCACAAGGCTCAAGCTTCGGGTTTCGACCTTGCCGTCGGCATGGGCCAAGGTCATGGTCTGGCGCAGTTCCTGGACCAGCGCGTTGCGCTGCAGGTCAAAAGGCGAAAAGACGTGAAAGTCAAAACGGGCCTCAAACCCGTCTTCAGACACCCGCGCCGGGCCAATCGGCCGCACATGTACCTGATAGGGTTCACTGGTCTGGACCAGCCGTGCCGGTGGCGCATCGGCGCCCACAGAAAACAGCGCGCAACCGGGCAACAGACCAAGCAGCAGCAAAATCGGGATCAGCTTGTTCATCGGCCACCTCCGTGACCGTTACTCTTGCACCGGGGCCCTGGGCCCCATTGTCTACACAAGTGTCAACGCCCGCAAGTGGCTCTATATTGCGGGAATTCGGGGCGTTTGCGAACGGGTGGCAGGAACGGCCGAACGCTTGAAGGGGAATTTCGCATAATCCTGCACCCTTTCCCCGGCCCTGCAACTTCTACGATTGATGACGATGACTGACGCGGGCAAATCGCTCGATCTGGCGGGTCTGATGCGCGAGCATCAGGCCGGGGTCTGGCGCTACCTGCGCGCGCTGGGGGCTGACCCCGCGCTGGCCGACGACATCACGCAGGAAACGTTTCTGGCGGCGCTGCGGTCGGGATTCATGGAGCGTTCCCGGGGCGAAACGATCAGCTGGCTGCGCACAACCTGTCGCAACCAGTATCTGAAAGCGCGCCATAAACAGGGCCGTGAAGTAGCCACCGACGTGATTGAGACACTGGACCGGCGCTTTACCGATCTGGTGGGCAACGAAGACGGCGCCGAAATGGTGGCAGCCCTGCGCCAATGCCTGCAGCAACTGGAAGACAAGCCAAGGCAGGTCCTGGAAATGCAGCACGGCCAGAATCTGGCGCGCCTGGACATAGCCGCACGGCTGGGAATGACAGATGACGGCGTGAAAACGCTGATCGCAAGAACCAAAGCACGCTTGAAGAAATGCATGGAGGCACGGCTGGGTTCTGAACCCTGAACCCGGCCCCAAGATACGGCACGCCGCACGCAGGTCCTCCGATGAGGAAGAGTCATGAGCGAAGTTGACCCCATTCTTGATGCAGCCCTTGATGAGCTGCTGGGCGGCAAAACACCCCCCGACCTGGTGGCGCAGACGCTGGCCAAAGCGTCGGCCACCGGGCATGCCGCCCCCAAGCTGCAGCCCGTGGCCAGACCCCGCCCCCTTTGGCGTGCCTGGGGCGGTGGGCTGGCCGCGGCTGCACTTCTGGTGTTCGGTGCCAGCCTGTTTTATTCGGCCGTGGTTCGGCCCCAGTATGAATCTGCCAGCCCCAGGCAGACTGTGGCTTCCAACCCCGTAAGCGGGGCAGCTGAAGCTGCCAATGCCGCTGCCAATCAAGCGGCCCGGTTGGATGACTCCCGGTTCGGCGTCAACAGGACCGCCGATTTGCCCAGGGTCCAGACGATGACGCCATCCATCCCGGGGCCGCCTCCGCCTGCGCCGCCAATGGTTCCGCGAGAAGACCCGGCGGCCAACCCGCCCAAGCCGCAAAACGGCTTCAAGGCCCATGGCAGTAACCCTTTTGTCGACACAGAGGACGACAAGCTTTCGACCTTTGCCCTGGAGCACGACACAGGCAGCTACACCGTGGCGCGGGATTTTCTCAAGCGCGGGCAAAAGCCGCCGGAAGAAGCCATTCGCGCCGAAGAGTTCATCAACTACTTCCACTATGGCTACAACACACCAAACAGCGCACCGTTTTCGGTGTACATGGACGCCGCGCCTTCGCGCTATGGCACCGATCTCAAGAACTGTGTGTTGCTGCGTGTCGGTGTGCAGGCCCGCGTGATTGACGTGCGCCAGCGCAAGCCCGCCGTGCTGACCTTTGTGGTCGACACCAGCGGCAGCATGGAAGGCGACCATCGCCTGGGGCTGGTCAAGCGTGCCCTGGCCCTGCTGGTGAACGAACTACAGGAAGGCGACAAAGTGGGCATCGTCGCCTTTGGTACCGAAGCCAGAACCGTGTTGGAACCCCGCGACGCAGGCAGCAAGAGCCAGATTCTGGCAGCCATAGACAGCCTGCAGGCAGAGGGTTCCACCAACGCCGGTGCCGGCTTGAAGGTGGGCTATGAAATGGCCCGGGCAAACTGGCGCGACGGCCGCACCAACCGCGTTGTGCTGTGCAGCGACGGCGTGGCCAACACCGGTGTCAGCGATATTGAGGGGCTGGTCAAACTGATTGTCGAAAACCGCCGCAAGGGCATCACCTTGAGCAGCCTTGGATTCGGCCTGGGCCACATGGATGACCACCTGCTGGAAACCCTGGGCGACAAAGGCGACGGCCACTACGCCTACATTGACAGCATCGAAGAAGCCAAGCGAATGTTCGTGGACAGCCTGACCGGCGCTCTCGAGGTCGTGGGTCGCGACGTAAAAATGCAGGTGGAGTTCAACCCCCGGGTGGTGAAAAGCTATCGCCTGATCGGCTACGTCAACCGCGACGTCAAAGATGAGGATTTCCGCAATGATGCCGTTGATGGCGGCGAAATCGGCGCGGGCCACGCAGCGACAGCGCTGTATGAACTCAAACTCTACGACGACGCCAACGGGCCGGTTGCGACAGCCACCGTGCGCTACAAGACCGACGAAGAAGACCAGCCCAGCGAAATCACCACCGAACTGTTCACCAAGGATGTCGCCCCCACCTGGGAAGGCGCCAGCAACGAGTTTCGGCTGGCCGGCAACGTGGCGGAGTTCGCCGAGATTCTGGGCAAAAGCTTCTACGCCAAAGAAGGCAGCCTGGAAGCGGTGCTGGCGGACCTGCAATCCCTGCGCATGACCGACGAACGCGTGACCGAACTGATCGAACTGATCAAGAGCGCAAGCAAATAGCAGGCAACGCCAAGCAGCAGCAAGCCCCAAGGCAACAACCACCACCCCGGAAAGGTGAACCATGAAAACCCAACACCCCATGAACCGAATCGCCATCGCTATGGCCTGCATTGGCGCAATCACGCTTGCGGCCTGCAGCGGCTACAGCGGCGGCCAAGCCTCCGTTGCCAAGGAAACCACTTCGGACTTCGACAATGGCACGGGCGGTATTGCGCCGGCCAACCCTTCGGCCGGTATCTTTTTCAATGGCCAGGACCCCTCAAGACCGCCTGTGAACTTCAACCAAGACGTCCGCGGTCGGTTCGAACAGGTCTATGGCGACCCTGAAAATGCACGGCCTGATGGCCGGCCTGATGAACCCCCTGGTCCTGGTGTTGAATCTGGCGAACCCTACGACATGTTTTTCAAGCAACATGGCGTGAACCCGTTTGTCGACACCGAAGACGACCGGCTTTCCACCTTTGCGGCCGATGTTGACACCGGCAGCTACACCGTGTGCCGGGACTACCTGAACCGCGGCAACCTGCCGCCCAACGAAGCCCCGCGCACCGAAGAGTTCGTCAACTATTTCAATTATCGCTATGCGCCCCCTGCCAACAGCACATTCAGCATGGCGATGGATTGTGCGCCTTCGCGCTATGGGGCGGATTTGAAGAACTGTCACCTTCTGCGTGTGGGCCTGCAGGGCAAGGTGGTTGACGCCGCAGTGCGCAAGCCCGCCGTGCTGACGTTCGTGATTGATATCAGCGGCAGCATGCAGATGGAAAACCGCATGGGGTATGTCAAGCAGGCCCTGCGCATGTTGGTCAAGCAATTGCGCCGCGACGATTACGTAGGCATTGCCGTCTATGGCACACGCGGAGCCAAACTGTTGGACCACACCAACGATCCAAGCCGAGTCCTGGAGGCACTGGACAGCCTGGCCGCCAATGGCAGCACCAACGCCGAGGAAGGCATCCGTATCGGATACGACATGGCGGCGGCGAACTTCAAGCAAGGCAGCATCAACCGAGTGATTCTGTGCACCGACGGCGTGGCCAATAACGGCGAAGTGGTACCCGAGGCCCTGCTGAAAATGATTGAAACCCAGCGCCGCAAGGGCATCACGCTTTCGGCCATTGGCTTTGGAATGAGCAACTACAACGACACCATGCTGGAAACCCTTGGCGACAAGGGCGACGGCCACTACGCCTACATTGACAACATGGACGAAGCCAAGAGGGTGTTTGTCGACAACCTGACCGGCACCCTGCAGGTGATTGCCCGCGATGTGAAAATGCAGGTCGAGTTCAATCCCGCCGTGGTCAAATCCTGGCGCCTGATCGGCTATGAAAACCGCGACGTAGCCGACAAGGACTTTCGCAACAACGCCGTCGATGGCGGCGAAGTTGGCGCGGGCCACAGCGTGACGGCACTGTTTGAAATCAAGCTGTTTGAAAACGCCAACGGCGCACTGGCCACCACCACCGTGCGCTGGAAGCACGACGAACAGGAAGAATACAGCGAAGCCAGACAGGAGGCCTTTACCAAGGACATTCGCACCTGGGAACAAGCCCCCGCCAACCTGCGGCTTGCCGCCAGCGTGGCCGAGTTTGCAGAACTGCTGCGCCACAGTTACTGGGCCAAGAACGGCAGCTTTGACCCCGTGCTGGCGGACCTCAAGCAGGTCATTGCCTTGACCGACGACAACGAAGTGTTGGATCTGACCAAGCTGGTCGCCAAGGCCAGGGAACTGTCCACCAACAAGTCCGCAAGCGGCCTGGCAGGCGGCAAATAGAAACCCGGCAATGAAAACGGGACCGCCCCTTGGGGCGGTCCCGCGTATTTGGTGCGTCGACTAGCCGTTGCTTTCGTCTTCCTCTTTGTTCTTGTTCTCTACCCACACTACCTGCCACTGGCCTTCTTTGTTCTTTTCGACAATGAACTCCAGCTTGTTACCCATGAAGCTGCTGACTTCGTCGGTGAAGCGCACGATCATCTGGTCGCCTTCGCCCTTGGTGACGACGAAGTGTTCGACGTTCAGGATCATCTTCATCGTGGCTGCGCCGGCACTCTTTTCCTTGTCGGTCTGCTTCTTTTCTTCGCCCAGGAAAGCCTTGGGCAAACCGGGCATCTGCTGCGCCTTGACCAGGTCCTTCTGTTCCTGGGTCAGGCCCTGTGCGCGCGGGTCCTTTTCCAGGGCGTTGTCCATAAAGCGGTCCAGATTCACGGCCTTGGAAATGGTGTCTTCGCTGCGGGTCTGGGTGGCGCGAAAGAACATGGCCACGGGGTGGAACTCTTTGTCTTGCTTGGCCATGGCTTCGTCGGTGACGGGCGTCAGCTTGGCCGGGGCATCGGCAGACAGCACAAAACGGTCGCCCATGTCTACGCGCACGAACTTGCCGCCCTTGAGCGTCGAGGAAACGGTTTTGGCGGATTCCTTGATGTTGCCTTCGGCGTCCTTGGACGCCTCCGTGCCGACTTCCTTGATGTCGAGCAGCCCGTCCTTGCCGGCGGTCAAGGTGATGGTCTTGGCATAGGTGGCCTGCGAATCCGAATCAAAGGAACGGAACTCGTAGGTGCCCGAAGTGGCCGGGAGCAACTTGCCGATCAGCATGTTGGCCGAACCAGCAAGCAGGTTGAAATCCGGCTTGACTTCTGAGCTGCGGTCGCGATCGGCTTCGTCCTTGGCCTTGGGCTCGACCTTGTGAACGGTGTAGATGCCGCCCTCAAGCTTCCACGTGGTGGTCTTGGTGGTTTCGCCGTCTTCGGATTCGGTGGATTCTTCGGAAAGCAGCCAGCCGTTTGGCGCGATCATCGACTTGGTCGTGAAGGCGTGTTTGTTGTCTCCCAGCGCAAAGGCCGCGCTGGCCACAACCACATAGCAGGCCTTGCCATCGACTTCGCCCTTTGTGACCTCAATGTTGAACTTGCCAACTTCGGTGCCCAGGATAATGAAGCGCAGTTCCTCTTTGCCCAGTACGCCTTCATTAATGGCAGTCAGCTTGGCCAGCGCAGCGCGGGTCGATTCGACTTCCTTCTCGCCTGCCATCATTGGAGCCGCGAGCAGCGCAAGCAGCAGGCACAGCATTGTCTTCTTCATATTCTTCTCCGTTAGAGTGAGCGCGGGGCATTCTACGGTCGCGCCAAGGCGCCGAAACACCGGGGAGTGCCAAAAAATTGCGTCACTCACCTGCCAGCAATACTTGCAGTAACTTGGCTGTCGCACCCGACTGAGCGGCCTTGCGTGCCTGCGCGGGCGTAAACCAGCGGCCTTGCGCGCCTTGCACATGCGGCCCAGCCGCACCAACTTGCGGCATGAAGGCCGGCAACAGGGTCAGGGTGATTTTCCAGTGCATGATGCTGTGCTTGCGTTGAACGGGCCGGCCCGGTCTGTGCATTGTGCAGCCCAGCAAGGATTCCAGCTTCGCCTTTGCCGACCGGGCGGCGCCTTTGCAATGCGGAAACTCCCACAGTCCAGCGGGCAGCGGCGACTCTCCGCCCCGGCGGCGCTGCAACCAGACACGGCCGCCGGCATCACGCAGCCCGGCCAGCACCAGCTGCAATGGCACAGCCTTGGCCGCTGCGGCGCGGCGAGGCAAAGACTCCGGGCTGCCTGTCGCGCGGGCGCGGCAATGGGCCGCCACCGGGCATTGGCCACATCGGGGCGCGCGTGGCGTGCAGACCAGCGCTCCAAGTTCCATCAGCGACTGGTTCAGGCTGCAGGGCGAATGCCCTGCTGCCACACCGGTTTCAACCCAACTTTGCGCCAGCGTCCAAAGGCGGCGTGCCACAGGCGCGGACTTGATGGCACCCTCAATGCCATGCCACCGGGCGAACACGCGTTCAATGTTGCCGTCAACAATCGGCACCGCCTGTTGCCATGCAATGCTGCCAATGGCGCCGGCGGTGTAGCGGCCAATGCCGGGCAAGGCCGCAATCGCTGCGGCATCACGCGGAAACTTGCCATCGTGGTTTGTAACCACCAGTTTGGCGGCAGCATGCAACTGGCGGGCGCGGCGGTAATAGCCCAGCCCTGACCAGGCCACCAGCACAGCTTCTTGGCTGGCGCGGGCAAGTTTGCGCACATCGGGAAAACGCCGCAGGAATGCCGTGTACTTTTCGCGCACGGCCTCGACGCGGGTCTGCTGCAACATGATTTCGGAGACCCACACGCGGTAGGGCGTGGGGTTGCGGCGCCAGGGCAGGTCGCGCGCGTTGTCGGCAAACCAGCGCAGCATCGGCCGCGTGCGCGGGTCAACGACGCTGGATTGCCTTGCCATCTTCCACCGTATCACCGGGGTGAACAATCACCGTCGCGTTTTCCGTGACTCCGCCCAGGATCTCGACTTCCAGCCCGTTGCGGCGGCCAGTTTGCACCAACTTGCGCAGGGCGTGGTCGTTTTCGACCAGAAACAGCGCCTGGCCTTCCTTGGTCGTGAACACGGCGCCCGCAGGCACCTTCAGCACATTCAGGCTTTCTTCCAGGATCACGCGTACTTCCACGCGAAAGCCGTCGCCCAGGGCCTCAAACTTGCCTGCACCGTCGGTGAAATCCAGCACCACGTTCACGCGTTGTTCTTCCACGCCCAGTGCTGAAACTTTGGTAAAGCCAAAGGGTTCCACGACCCGCACGCGGGCATTTAGGGCTTCGCGCCCGCCCCAGCGTTCCAGCCGCGCCTTCATGCCGGGCTGCACACGCACTGCGTCCCTTGAAAGCAGGTCGCACACGACCTCCAGCGAATTCGAATCGCCGACTTCCACCAGCACTTCCCCCATCAAGGCCGGACCGGCGCTTTCGCGGGCGACGCGCAAGACGCGGCCGTCGACTGGCGATTTGATTTCCAGACGGGTTTCCGCGCCGGTGGGTTCCTCCATGGTGGCTGCCAGGGCGGCATCTACCTGGTATCCGGCTGCAGCAACTGCAAACTCTGCTGACCGCAGGCGTGCCTGTGCGGCTTTGTGCTGCGACTGCGCGGCGTCGACGGAATCCTGCGACGTATTCTTGCTGGCCAGCAACTTTTGCAGGTTTTCCAGGCGCGAGGCCGCGTATTCCAGTTCCGCCCGGGCGGCTTCTTCCTGTTTGGCGGCCTGGTCGCGTGTGGCTTGCGCGGCCTTAACGTTCGCTGCGGTGGCGGCGCGGGCGCGGGCATCCAGCGGGGCAGGCGGTTGCGCTGTCAGGCGCGTGATGACATCGCCGGCCTTGACGACATCGCCTACTCTCAGTGTCAGGCGGTCAATGCGCCCGGTCAAAGGCGCAAAGACGGCAAAGCGATCCTTGACGCGGGTGCGGGCCTCGCCGTCGACCGTGACTTCCAGGCCGCCACGCGTAACGGTTGCGGTGTCGCAGGGCACGGGCTTGGGCGCAAAACCAAAAGCCACGGCGGCCAGCACGGCAGCCACGGCCAGGGCACCCAGGATGTATTTGACCCACTTCATGGTCTGGTTCTACTCCCGGCTCTTGAGGACTTCCACGAGGTCCAGATGATCCAGCCTGCGCCGTACCACAAGGGCCGAGACAACCGAAGCCACCAGCACAATCGCCGGCCCGAAGGCATAGGAAAAGTCGCTTATCTTCAGCGGCAGGCGAATCACCTCGCTGTTCAGCAGTTCGCCTGTGGCCAGGCTGACGGCCCAGCCCATCACGCACCCCACGGGCAAAGCAACCACCGTCAACACCGCCATCTCGCCCAGCAGGATGTAACTGATTTCGGCCCGGGTGAGCCCCAGCACGCGCAGGCTGGCCAGTTCGCGGGCGCTTTCTGACAGCGCAATGCGCGCGTTGTTGTACACCACGCCAAAAGCGATCACACAGGCAAAGAAGATATTGAACATCACCGAGATCATCAGGTTTTCGGTTATCTGGTGGCGCATGGCATCAATCGTGGCCTGCTTGACACTGACGCCAGCCACCAACGGCATGTCCTTGAGTGTGCGGTACAGCCCGGCCTGGCGGGCCGGGTCAATCAACAGGTGCGCCCCGGAAATCACGCCGTCTTCGCCCATCAGGGCGTTCAGTGCCTCCAGGTCCATGTACGCGGCCAGGCCGACAAAATCGTCAATCACTTCGACCACCGGCACCAGCAGTTCGGGACGGCGGCCCTCCAGCACTTCCAGGCGCACTTCGTCGCCGGCATGGACGCGCAGCACCTTGGCCAGCCAGCGCGACATGACCAGGCCCTTTTCAGGCATTGGCACCGGCTGCAGGGATTCGTCCAGCACGCGCGAAAGCGTTACGCCACGCGGAACGCCGGTCACGCCTGCCAGTCGCTGCACGTGTTCAAAGTGAATGCGCGCCGCCACCGCCCGGTAGGGCTCCGCAAGCAGCACGCCTGGCTGCTGCTGCAGGGCATGCAAGGCGCCGCGCGAGCGCGGCTCGACAAAGCTGACCGTGATGTCCTCACGCTGCACATCGTTGGCCTGGGTATCAATCACGTACCAGATGGAATCCATGAACGCAAAACCCCACACCAGTATTGCCACCGCCATGCCAATGGCCGTGACACTGAGTACGGCCTTGAGAGGCTTGCGTTCCAGGCTGCGCAGAATCATGCGCGTGGGCTGGCCCAGCCAGCGCTGGATACCCAGACGTTCGACCAGTGATTTGCGATACAGCGGTGGCGCCTGCGGGCGCATGGCCTCCGCGGGCGGCAGCGAAGCCGCACGCAGCATCGACTTGAGTGTGCCGGCAAAACACGCGCCGCCGGAAAGCGCCCCGGCGGCCAGCGGCAGCAGCGGGTTCAGTTCATAGGTAAGCACCGGAAAGTGGTAAATCGTGCCATACAGTCCCACCAGCGCTGACCCAAGCCAGCCGCCGACCAGCGCGCCCAGGGCCGTGCCGATCAAGACAAACAGCGCAATCAACTTGGCGTAATGCAGACCGATTGCAGTGTTGGAGTAACCAAAGGCCTTCAACGCGGCAATTTGTTCGCGCTGCGTGTTGATCAGCCGGTTCAGCACCACGTTCAAAAGAAACGCCGCCACGCCCAGAAACACCAGCGGAACGACCACGCCAAAGTTGGACAGCTGGCTGATTTCATTGTTCAGAAACCAGTGGGAAAGCTGGTTCTGGCGCGCCACAGAACCCAGACCACCGTACTTGGCCAGAACGATATCCAGACGCCGCAGGGGTTCCTCGGGCCGCGTACCTGGCATCAGGCGCAGGGCCACGTCGTTGAAGGCGCCTTCCATGTCAAAGGCCGCGGCCAGCCCGCCGCGGCGCATCCACAGCACGCCAAAGTGCCGGTCATCGGGCAGGGCGTTGCCGGCGCCGCGAATGCTGTAAATGAACTCCGGTGACAGCGCGATGCCGCACACCGTCAGTGTGCGCTTGCGGCCATTGAGCAACGCGCGAAACGTCGATCCCTCGACAAACCCCTGCTTCTGGGCAAACACTTCATTGGCCAGCACTTCGTCGTCGGTGGCAGGCAGGCGGCCCTTGACCAGGTGAATGCCATTGAGCAGCGGTTTGCCGTCGTCCGGAATGCTGACGATGCGCCCGATGGCGGGTTCTTCCAGTCCGTCTATGTCCAGCGTGACGTCGGCCAGAATCCGCGTTTGCACTGTCGCTACGCCTTCCATCTGGGCAATTTCGTCGGCCACAGACAGCGGCGCGCGCTTGCAGTTGGCAAACACGTCGGCAAAACGGTAGTCGTCGTAGTACAGCGCCCGCGCGACCTTCAGGCGTTCCAGCGTCGAAAGCTGCGCCACAAACAGCGCCACGCCCGACATGATGACCAGGCTGATGGCCAGCGCCTGGCCCTTCATCTGCCACAGGTCGCGCAGCAGTTTGCGGTCTATCGCGGCAAGGCCTACCACTGCAGCTCCTTGGGCGCGATCTTGGCCGGGTTGTCGTCAATGCTGGCAATGCGGCCGTCTGCGATGTTCACCACGCGGTCCGACATGCGCGAAATGGCGGCATTATGCGTAATCACGCAGGTGGTGGTGCCAAGTTCCCGGTTGACGCGTTCGATCGCCTCCAGCACCACAACGCCGGTGGTGATGTCCAGCGCGCCTGTAGGCTCGTCGCACAGCAGCACGTCCGGTCGCTTGGCAATCGCGCGGGCAATCGCAACGCGCTGCTGCTGGCCGCCAGACAACTGCGCGGGGAAGTGATCCATGCGGTCAGCCAGCCCGACTACAGCTAAAGCGTCCTCGGGCGTCATCGGGTCACGGGCGATTTCAGTGACCAGGGCGACGTTTTCGCGGGCCGTCAAACTGGGAATCAGGTTGTAGAACTGAAACACAAAGCCCACGTGGAAACGGCGGTACTCAGTCAGGGCCCGCTCGCCAGCAGACGAAAGATCTCGATCGCGGTATTGCACAGTGCCGGCGCTTGGCACGTCCAGCCCGCCCAGAATGTTCAGCAGCGTGGATTTGCCACTGCCCGATGGCCCCAGCATGACCACAAACTCGCCCTGGAACAGGTCAAGGTCCACACCGCGCAGGGCATGCACTTCCACTTCGCCCATGCGGTAAACCTTGGTTATGCCACGGGCACGAAACACGCACTGCGGCGTTGTGTCTGCCAGCACATAGACCTGTTCTTCTTCAGGCATGGCCATGGTTTAGCCAAATCGGGCTGCCTGCGTAATCGCCAAAGCGACAAAGCCGCAATGGCTGTGGTCATTCCGCGCGGGCGCGACTTCGGATCGCTGCTTCGTCGATGTCGGCTTCAGTCCACTGCACGCGGCCTTCCATCCCACCGGCCACCGTGAGCACTTCTCCGCTGACATGCCGCGACAGCGCCGGCGACGACAGCGCCAGCACCGACCGCGCAATATCCACCGCCCGGGCCAGCTGTCGCACCGGCATGGTGCGCACAACGCGCTGAATCGTGCCGGGCTGATCCAGGGCCTCTCGGGCCATTTCCGTGACGGTCCAGCCGGGCTCCACCATATTCACGCGGCCAAAGGGATCGCGCTGCACGATTTCGTTTTTCAAAGTGCGCACCAGCCCGTACAGACCGGCCTTGGCAAGCGAATAGTCCACGTGCCCGCGTTCGCCAAAACGGCCAGCGGTGCTGCCGATAAAGGTCAGGCTGGTGCCCTGCTGGTCAGGCCGTGGCGCAAGCTGTGCAAAAAATGCCCGCGCGGTCCAGATGGCGCCAAACAGGTTGACGCCAATAGTGTCGCGCATGCGCTGGAGCGAGATTTCGTCAATCCGGGCGTCCTCGCGCGGCCATTTGCCAGCATTGGCAATGCAGATGTCAACCCGCCCGAAGTGCCGCGTCGCGGCCTGCATGGCGGCTTCCACGGCGGCAGGGTCCGTAACATCCGCTTGCACGCAAAGTGCGCGGTCGCGCCAATCACTGCCGGCCACGAACTCGCGCAGCCAGTTGATGTTGCTGCCTGCATGCAGCGCCAGCTTGGCACCTTCCTGCGCAAACGTGCGCGCCAATGCGCGGCCGATGCCGCCGCTGGCACCGGTGATGAAAACAACTTTGTCTTTCAGTTGCAGGTCCATGCCGGGCGCCTTCAGTCCGCGATCTCGATCCGCGTAATCGTGCCTCGATAGTGCCCGCAGACGTAGATTTCGCCCTGTGGGTCCTGGCCAAAACTGCTGATGCTGGCACCAGGAATGTGCGCCAGCAGTTCCTGTTGCTTCACTTTCTTTTCCTTGGCGTCGTACTGCAGGCCCCAGATGCGGCCGCTTTGGTAGTCGCCATAGATGTACAGTCCCTGGAGCTTTTCGAACATCTTTCCACGGTAGACGCAGCCGCCGGTTACGCTGACGCCTTTGTCACGGCCATATTCGGCCACCGGGTCGATCATGCCCTCGGCTCTTTCGCCGCCCTTGAAGTCGTGCAGCCCCTCGCGCTTGTTCCAGCCGTAGTTGCCGCCGCGTTCAATGATGTCGATTTCTTCGTAGCTGTTCTGGCCTACATCGCCGCCCCACAGCAGCCCGGTTTCGGCGTCAAAGGCCATGCGCCAGACGTTGCGCAGGCCAAAGGCCCAGATTTCGCCCCGGGCGTCTTTGCGGTCCACAAAGGGGTTGTCTTTGGGAATGCTGTAGGCTTTGCCGGCAGATTCCTGGTCTACGTCAATGCGGATCACGCTGGCCAGCAACGTGGAAAGGTTCTGGCCATTGCCGTGCGGATCGTTGGCGGAACCACCGTCGCCAAAGCTGGCGTACAGAAAGCCGTCCTTGCCAAACAGCAGCGAACAGCCGTTGTGATTGCCGTAGGGCTCTTCGACTTCCAGGATGATTTTTTCGGTGCCCAGGTCGGTGGCCTTGCCTTCATTGTCGGCCGTAAAGCGGGCCAAAACGTCGCGGCGAGGCTTGCCGCCGGCAGCCAGCATCGAATAGCACACATAGAAGTAGCGGTTCTCGGCGTGTTTGGGGTGAAAGGCCAGCGCCAGCAACCCTTCCTCATTGTTGCGGGCACGGCGAGAGGCCATGCGGTCCTTCAGGTTCAGGAACTCTTCCTTGGACTCGCCTTCTTTCTTGAAGCGCCAAATCGTGCCGTCTTGCTCACAGACATACAGCCAGCCGCTGCTGGTGCCGTCGTGGCCAAACCACAGCGGCAAGTCAAAGCGCAACTTGGGAAACGCATCCACCAGCTTGATCGCCGGCAGGGGCCCGGGGTCAGGGGCATCGGCGCCCTTGAAGGATTCCAGCAGGTTGCCAAAGCCGCCAAAGTACTGGGCGGTGGCCACCATGGCCCCGGCAAGCACCAGGGCGCCTGCGGCAAGCAGAATCACCGTTTTTCTTACCATGCGCGCAGCATAGCAGGCCACGCGCTAGGCCGCAGCGGTCTGCGGGCCTTTGGCGGGGGCGGTTTCATAGTGGTCAATCACGCCGGCCCCAAAGGCGTCGCCGGCTACATTCACGGCGGTTCGGAAGCGGTCCAGAAACCAGTCCACGGCCAGAATCAATGCGGCCTCTTTGGGATCAATGCCAACGGCTGTCAGCACAATCGCCATCATCACCAATCCGGCTTCCGGGATACCGGCCGCGCCAATGGCGGCCAGTGTCGCCGTCAAGAACACAATCACCAGTTGCGCGCCACTCAGGTCAATGCCCAGGCTTTGGGCAATGAAAATGACCGCCACAGCTTCATACAGCGCCGTGCCGTCCATGTTTATAGTGGCCCCCAGTGGCAGCACAAAGCCGCTGGTGCGTTCGCTGATGCCACAGTTCTGGCGCGAACAGTTCAGTGTAATCGGCAGCGTGGCACTGGAACTGGCCGTGCTGAAGGCCGTCAGCAGCGCCTGGGCCATGCCCAGCATGTAGCGAAACGGGTTGCGCCGCTTGACGAACCAGTAAATCAGCGGCAGCACAACCAGCGCGTGAATCGCAAGCCCGCCCAGCACTGTGGCCATGTACCAGCCCAGCCGCTGCACCTCCGGCCAGAAGTCCGTCCCGGCGCGGCCCATGCGTTCCATCAACAACGATGCAATGCCTACGGGCGCAAACCACACCACCAGGTGCACAATTTTCATCAAGGCGTCGTTCAACCCTTCAAAGAACCGCAACACGGGCTTGCCGCGATCGCCCATCGTGGAAAGCACCGCCCCCAGGACCAGGCTGAACACAATCAGGCCCAGCACCTGCATCTCTACGGCGGCCTTGAACAGGTTGGGCGGAAACATGCCTTCCACAACCTGCAACAGCGAAGCCAGTGCGCCCTTGGGCTGGCTCAAGGCACCGGGCAGCCTGGACACGGCATCAGCGCTGGCCACGGTGCCGACTTCGCCTGGACGAATCACCGAAACCAGCAAGATGCCAAGGGCAACCGCCGCGCCGGTGGTGGTGGTGTAGTACAGAATCGTGCGCGCACCCAGTTTGCCGGCCTTGCGCACATCGCCCAGGCTGGCCACGCCAACGACCATGGTGCAGACAATCAGGGGCACGACCAGCATCTTCAGCATGTTCATCAGCAACACGCCGGGAAAGCCGATCACCATCAACCAATCCTCGCGGCTGGCGGCTTCCGCCGGCAGCACGTTGGGCAACAGCGCGCCACACAGCGCACCCAGCAACACGGAAGTTGCCGTGAACGCGACCAGTACATTGGCGCGCCGACGAATGCGTGCCATCTCAGCGTAGTCTTGCGAAGCGCTTTGCATGCCCACTTACCGTAGGGGCCAGGCCACAGGGCGCAAGCAAAACAGCGGCTTGCTTGTGGTCAATTTCCCGGCGGCTACACTCGGGCCATGCCGACGGCCAGCCAGTTGCTGCAGGAGTTTGCCCGCGTGCGGTCCCAAACCGTGGCCCTGTGCGCGCCACTGGCCACAGAGGATTACGTCGTGCAGCCGCACCTGGATGCCAGCCCGCCCAAGTGGCACCTGGGCCATACCTCGTGGTTTTTTGAGACGTTCATCCTGCACAGGTTCGAGCGCGACTTTGCGCCCCACCACGCCGACTTCGGTTTTCTGTTCAACAGTTACTACAACAGCATTGGTGTGCGCGTGGACCGGCCGCTGCGCGGAATATGCACCCGTCCGACTGTGCGTGAAGTACTGGACTACCGCCAAGCTGTCGACCAGCGCGTAACGGCACTGCTGAAGTTGCAGGCAGAGAACCCGGAGTTGCTGAGCCTTCTGGAACTCGGTCTGCACCACGAACAACAGCACCAGGAACTGTTGCTAACGGACATCAAGGCCGTGCTGTTTCAGGAACCCCTGTTTCCCGCCTATGCGGCTGCACCTGCGCGCAATTCCGTCCAGCACGAAGGTGGCTGGACCGACTTTGATGGCGGCCGAACCTGGATCGGACATGAAGGCAGCGGTTTCTGTTTTGACAACGAATTGACACGCCACGAAGTGTTGCTGCGGCCTTACCGGCTGGCCAACCGGCAAGTCACTAACGGGGAGTTTCTGCGTTTCATGCACAATGGCGGTTACACGCGTGCGCAATACTGGCTGGCCGATGGATGGGATATCGTGCGCCAGAACAACTGGCAGGCCCCACAATACTGGCTGCAACGCGGTGACCGATGGTTTGCCCATACGCTGTATGGACTGCGCGAAGTTGACCCGCTGGCACCGGTGGTGCATGTCAGCTACTACGAGGCCGACGCCTACGCCCGGTACGCTGGCAAGCGGTTGCCCACGGAGTTTGAATGGGAGCACGCCGCGCGGCAGTGCCAAGCCCTGCAACGGCCTGCGACGCTGCAAGCGGGCGGTCTTGAACCACGCGCGGGCGCGGCACTTGGCGCAGGCCCGCAGGCAATGATTGGCGAAGTGTGGGAATGGACCAGCAGTGCCTACGGTTCTTACCCGGGTTTTCGGGCGGCCGCAGGCGCAATTGGGGAATACAACGGCAAGTTTATGGTCAACCAGATGGTGCTGCGCGGCGGTTCAGTGGCCACACCGGCGGACCATATCCGCTTGAGTTACCGCAACTTCTTTCACCCGGACAAGCGCTGGCAGTTTTCCGGCATGCGGTTGGCAGCGGACATCTAGTCAAAACGCCAACGGGTCGGGCGAAAACACATGCACGCATCAGGCAAAAATGACTGACGGCTACAAAATCCTGACTCCTGCGGACCTTGGCAACGACCTTACGCCGGGGCAGTTTGCGCTGGATGTGCTGAACGGGCTGGGCGAGATGCCCAAGCGCTTGTCTTCGCGCTGGTTCTACGACGCTGAGGGTTCGCGGCTGTTTCAAGAGATCTGCGACCTGCCCGAATATTACCTGACCCGCGCAGAGCACGAGATCCTGGTGCGCCACGCACCGGACATCATTGCGCGCGCGGCCAAGCACAGCCTGGACATCGTGGACCTAGGTGCTGGCGATGGTCGCAAGACCAACCTGTTGCTGCGGGCTGCGATTTCGCAGGTCAAAGAACCGCGCTTTGTGCCTATCGACATCAGCGAAACCGCCATGCGCGGACTGGTGGCTGACACGCGCAAGGCATTTCCGGCCCTGGACGTGAGGGGGCTGGTTGGCGACTACGGCGACGCGCTTCACTATTTCAGCAAAGACAAATCACGCCCCAGCCTGGTGATGTTTCTGGGCAGCAACATTGGCAACTTTGCTTTTCCGGCTGCGCGCAGTTTTCTAAGGCAGGTGTGGGGCGCCTTGAACACCGGCGACCTGGTGCTGATCGGCTTTGACCGCAAGAAGGACATCGGTCAGCTTATCGCTGCCTACAACGACAGTGCAGGCGTAACGGCAAAGTTTGACATGAACCTCTTGGCGCGCATTAACCGTGAACTGGGCGGCCATTTTGACCTTGGCAAGTTTCAGTTCTTCGCCACCTGGAACCCCGGCGCAGGCGCCATTGAAAGTTTCGTGGTCAGCCGCGAGAGACAATCCGTGCGTGTGGACGGCCACAAACGCCGCACCCAAGCCGGGACTTTTGTCGTTGTACCATGCGGCTTGAGCCTGAAGGTCGTCCTTGAACTCGGCCAGAAACACTAGCTGACGACTCAAGTCAGGCTCCGGACAAGTGCCTTGTACTGGTCGTAGCTGAGCGCTGAACCGGGGTTCTTGCGGTAGTTATCAAGTCGCCGCTGTATCTCGGCCCATTGGGCGCGCCCCGGCGCCCCCCCCCCCCCCCCCGCCCTTCCCCCTCGGCGCGCGCCCGCCCCCCCGGCCCGGCCCCGGCCCGGGGCCGGGGGCCTTGGGGCCTGGGGCCGGCCCCCGCCCCCCCCGCCCGCCCCGGGGGGGTGGCGGCACTGACGGCTATGACTCAGTTAAGGGGCCTACCCGCCACCCTGGCCCGCCTGGGCATAGCAAACTCGGCTCATCCCTGGCCTGCTTGCGTGGCTTGTTTTCTTTCCCCGCCCCTGGCTGAAGAAGTGGGCAAAGCCCCCGCGTAGTAAGCTGCAAGGCGCGAGTTGCTGACTTGCTTCGTGCGCATTGCCGCTGGCCTTCGTTCACAACGCGCAGGCATCAGTACTTCGTATCACGCTGACACACAGTGGGGTGTATTCGGCTCTGGCCACCATTTGTCTGCTGTTCTCGCCTTCCCCGCCCCTTGCGATTCTGCCGTGGTCGGAGATGCGACACCGCCTTGGGCCGTGTGGTTTGGGTTCGCTGTCGCGCTTGTTTCAGCCAGTGCTGTTTTGGCGTGGCGTTTGCGCGCCCCTGCAAAGGCGGAGTCACGTCTCCTCATCATGACGGCGTCGCCGCCTTGGTTTCCGGAATACAATGGTGGGTTACCGCACGGATCGTCGTTGGTGGCACCCCGCTGTCCCCGCCGGGGTGTGGCAATCTTTGATCGTGGGTGGTGCTTGCGGCGGGGGGGCGCGGGCTGGCTGTGACGGCCTCTGACCTTGATCCAGCCGTTCTTGATGTACCAGTCGGCGGTTTCGGCCAGTCCTTCGCGGATCGGGATTTTACTTTCGAAGCCGAACACCTGCTTGGCCTTGTCGGCGCTGCACACCCAATAGGGCGGCAACAGTTCGCGCATCTTGTCGCTGTTGGGCAGCATTGGTCGGCGCGTGATGAACTGAATGATGTCATTGGTGCGGGCAAACATTTTGGCCAACCAGATCGGCGGCGACAGCACCTTGTTTTTGCTGGGCTTGAGCGTCTCGCGCAGCAGGGCCATGGTCCAGCCCATCGGGTAGGGCTCGGCATCTGCTAGAAAGAAGGCTTCGCCCACAGTCGCGTCGTGCATGGCGCTTTCCACTATGCCGCGCGCCAGGTCGCGGCCGTGGATCATGCTGAATACTTTTTCCTGTTCGCCAAACTGCAGCGAATAACCCTTTGCCATGAATTTGAAGAACTCCAAAATGCCCGTGTCGCGCGGCCCATACACCGCCGGTGGCCGGATGATCGTCAGCGGAAACTTGTTCTGAAACTCGCGGGCAAACTTTTCGCCCAACAGCTTGCTGCGCCCATAAAACGTCACCGGGTGCGGTGTGCGGTCTTCGACCACAATGTCGCGGCTGTCTTCGCAGGGGCCAATCGCGGCCAGGCTGCTGACCAGCACCATGCGCATGACGTCGGCTTGGCCCTGCACAATGGCCTGGCACAGGTTCTTGGTGCCCGTGGCGTTGACACGGATGAAATCGTGCTGGGTGCGGCCCTTGAGCAACCCCGCCACATGAAACACGTAATCACAGCCCTGCACGGCCTTTTGCAGGTCGTCTGGAGTCTGGGTTACGTCGCCGCGCACGATTTCAAAGCCCTCGCGCAACTCCGGAAACAGGCGCTTTTCGTCGCGCACCAGCAGGCGCACGGAATGGCCGCGATCCCTCAGGATCTCGGCAACGTGGCTGCCAATGAAGCCGGTGGCACCGGTAACAAGCGAGCGCATGGCGGGAAGGCTAGAAATCAAATGAGCAATGAACAATGAGGTCGTGCAGGTTGCCGCCGTGCTTACTTCTTGACCGTCGGGCTGGCCAGGATTCCCTTGCGCACGAAGTAGCGCTCAATGCACTCGGCAATCACCGGCGCGGTTTCGGCGCCGAACAGATCACTGTTGGCGGCCAGAATCACAAACGCTACCTGGGGGTTATCGTAAGGCGCAAAGCCCGCAAACCAAGCGTGGTCTGGCGTGCCCAGTCCGTTTTCCGCCGTGCCGGTTTTGCCGGCGCAACGAATGGTCTTGAGAATCGCGGACTTGCGGGCCGTTCCGTCATGCCCGTACACAACGCGCCGCATACCCTCATGCAGAATGTCCCAGGTGCGGGGTTGCAGGTCCAGCTGCTCGGGCCAGGTGCGCGTTTCGTCGCTGAAGTGCGGCACCACCAGCGTACCACGGTTGGCAATGGCGGCGTACACCCGCGCGATTTCCAGGGGCGTGGCCAGCATTTCGCCCTGCCCGATGGCCAGCGCAGCCAGGTTCTGGGCCCACACGCGCTCGCTATGGGGCAGCTTGCCCCGGTTGGCGGGGCCTAGGTCCGATTCCATGGCCCGGCCAATGCCAAACATTTCAGCATAGCTGGCCAGGTTCTCCCAGGCTTCCTGGGGTGTCATGCCCAGTTCCTGTGAGTACCGGTAAAAATAGCCATTGACGCTTTCCTCAATGGCGTGGGTCAGGTTGATGTTGGCGCCCGCCGGGTGGCTGGTGCTGCCCAGCTTCTTGCCCTTGAACATCGTGTCCTTCTGCACTTCGTCAAAGGTGTCTTCAGGCGAGACAGCGCCAGATTCCAGCAGCGCCACCGTGGTGATGACCTTGAACGTGCTGCCCGGCGCATACCGGCCGTCGCGGGCGCGGTTGTACTGGCGGGCTTTTTCGTTCCACCAGGGGTAGCCCTTTTGCTGCTCCATTTCCTGTTCGAGTTTCAGTTGTTGCTGATAGGCCCGGTCTGCGGGCGACCGGCCGCTGTAAAGCGCCGGGTCGTAATCCGGAAAGCTGCACAGGGCTAAAATCGCGCCGGTCTTTACGTCCAGCACCACCGCCGCCCCGCGCATCGACCAGTGGTACTGGTGCCAGCGGTCGTTGCCCAGCTTGTCCATGCGGGCACAGGCCACGCGGCCCAGCTCGGGCTCCCACTTCTGTACCGTTTGCAGAATGTCGCGCTGCAGTTCGATATCCAGCGTCAGCGTGATTGGTTCGGCGTTCTGTGGTGCCTGTTCGAACTCAATGCCCCGCGCGCGGCCGGCAGCATCGCGCAGCGAAACCCGTGCGCCAAACAGTCCGCCCAGGCGTTCATCGAAGGTGCGTTCCAGGCCCGATGCACCGACAAGCTGGCGCCCCAGTACGCCGGAGAAATTGTCGCGAAAGCGGTTGATGTCGCCGTCGAACCAGCGGTCAACGAACTCGTCCAGGCCTTCGCCGAAACTTTCCCGGCTTGCCATGTCTTCCAGACGCTGCGCGTCGGGCAGGCCGACTGAACCCAGCACGTGGGCCAGCTCACGGGCGTATTCGTAGTGCCGCGACGCCCGGCGCAAACACACCACGCCGGGCAGGCAGTCGCCGTTTACTTTCAAAAGCTCGATTACGTCGCGGGGGGCTTCTTTGTAGAGCAACAGGGGCGAGCCCTGCAGGCCGTAGCCCGCCCAGCGTTCCTCGTAGTCTTTGGTGTACTTCTCAATCAGGTTCTTGCGCAGACGTGCCAGGCGTTCGGTCAGTTCCGCAATCTCGCCATGGCGGCCGTTCAACACTTCCAGTTCTGTGGCCAGCGCGTCGGCCTGGCCGCGCACTACCTGGTCGCAGGCATCGGCCAGGTGCGTCCACGCGGTGGTTTCTTCCTGTGCCAGTGCCTTTTGGGGCGAGTCGGACTCATTCAGCATTTCGCTGGATTCCTGCAGGGCATCGGCCTTGTCGCGGCAGGTTCGCATGGCGCGAAAGCACAGGTCGCGCAAGCGGCGGGGGTCGTCGCCGGCGGCGTCCAGCAGGCTTTGCAGGTACTCGGCCTGCTTCTGGCGCCATTGCAGGCGTGACGCCAGTACTGGTTCAAAGCGCACTGATTTGGGAAAGCGCGCGATGCGCTGCCAGTATTCAGTCTCACTTAGTGCCGGGCGCGCGCGCAGCCAGGCCGCGCTGACATCCTTTTCCGGTGCTTTGCGCACGTCGCCCAGAGCCGCGGCCAACGCGTTCACCTCGGTCTGCACCTGGGCGACCTGGGCGTCGAAATCGACCCGCGGCAGACCCGTGGCAAGGCACAGGCGGGCGGCGCAAAGCTCAAAGTCCTGGCGCGCCACGGGGTCGGCCCGCAATTGCCAGATCAGAAAGAACCGGCGTCGCGAGGCCGGCGCTGGCAGGGGTTCCTTCAACACCGGTTCCAGGCGTTGCGAAACAAACGCCGCAACGGCTTGCACGTCATAGCGCCCCGGCGACAAGTGGGCCCGCTGGGCCACCGTGCGCGGGTCGGCGAATTGCTCAAGGTCCAGGTAAATGTCCCACACGCTTTCGGTGCGGGCGATTTCCGTGCCGTCGGCCAGCCGAATGCTGGCGCGCTGGGGTTCCAGAAGCACCATGCCTGTGCGCATGGTCTCGGCCTGGCTGGCATGGCGCTCATAGGCAAACACCTGCAGGTAGGCAAACCGGCCCAGCAGCAGGAGAAGGCCCAGCGCGACGCCAGCGGTGATGTAGTTCAGCTTGTTTTCGTACATCGCTGGCCTCTGCCCTGTATCGGCAGTTGGGGCCGGGAAACCGGGGTTTTTCAGATGAAGGCGACCATTTCGGTCAACGTAGACTGAAAGCGTCCAGTTTCATCATTCCGTTATATTACTGGCGCGGGGATTTCCCCATCCGCTATCCTGCCGCCATGGATCTGAAGACCGTCCTTACCTACGTTCGTGAATTCTTCCGGTTGTATTGGGCCAACGAGGCCGCCCACGAAGAATGGTCACGCGAGTTAGAAGCCCAGTTCGGCCTTACAGCCAAGCAGTATGGGCTGCTGCGCGCCGTGGAACGCCAGGCTGACATCACGACCACCGACCTGACTGAACTACTGGGCAAGGCCCAGCCAGCAATTACCCAGATGCTGAACCGGCTCGAAAAAAACGGTTTCATCACGCGCGAAGCCAGCACCAGCGACAAGCGCAAACGTGAACTGAAGATGACGCCCAAGGCCCAAAAGGTGCTGGATACCGTTGAGCCCGTGGGCCCGACCCGGGTGGCGCTGGCACTGGAACACGCCAACGACCGTGAAGCCGGCGAAGTCGTGCGCGCCATGGAACTGCTGCACGACTGGATGACCAAGCGCAAGCTGAAGAAGAAGTAATCCCGCCAGGCCGGGCGCTACAGCTTGCCACCGGCCATGATACGCCCGTACATGTTCAGCAACGGTACATCCAGCTCGCTGGGTTCTGCGTCTACGACGTACACGCCGGTGGCGTGAATGCGGTTGAGAATCTCCTGGCGTTCCTCAATCAAGGTCAGCGACGCCAGTTGCCGGTAGGCATCTTTGCTGGTTGCCACGGGTGCGCGCAGGATGTCGAAGTACACCGGGTCGCGAACGGCAGCGACGATCGCAAAGTGCCGGCGGCGAATCTGGGCCACGTTTCGCTGCAACTCCCAGCCCGATGCCGCATTGTCAAAGTCCGTGGCCAACACTACCAGCGAGCGCCGCGTCAGGGCGTGGTTCATGTGCACAAAGGCCGGCGTGAAAGCGGTTTCTGAATGCTCTGATTTCACGGCCAGCGAGGCGCGCACGATGCGCGCCAATTGCCCGCCGCCAGAACGCGGCGGCACCAGCGCACGCACCGCACCATCAAAAATCATCAGGCCCACCAGATCGCCACGGTACAGGGCGGCGGCGGCCAGTTTCACCAGCGATTGCAGCGCCAGGTCGACCTTGCGGCTGCCCCCCACCCGGGCACCCATCAATCGCCCGGCATCGCAGGCCAGCATGATGTGGCGGCGTTTCTCGGGTACATAGCGGCGCACGGCAAGCTGGCCAGTGCGGGCATAGGCCTTCCAGTCCACGGCTTGCGGCGGGTCGCCCGGCACATAGGGGGCCAGAGATTCGAACTCTCCGCCGCGGCCGACACCGCGCGCGCGCGATACACCGGCATCGGCATCCTGCGCGGCT
This sequence comes from Planctomycetota bacterium, assembly GCA_016722065.1. Classification (GTDB taxonomy): domain Bacteria; phylum Planctomycetota; class UBA8742; order UBA2392; family UBA2392; genus H3-PLA7. Next base: position 2,414,723 of record JADKGX010000001.1, on the reverse strand, counting down.
TTCAGAATCAGCCGGTTGCTGTGCAGCACCTCAATGCCGGGAATGGCGCAAATCGAAGCAGGCACTTCCAGGCGCACAACGCGGCGCATCAGGCGCAGGGGCCCATTGACGACAGCCGTGGCATGCAGGAACGAAAACTCGCCGCGGTCGGCAGCACTCAGGGCGATCTGCCAGGTCGACTCTTCGTCCGGGCCGATGGAAAATGGCAACGCGGCACGGTCGCCTTGCAGGGCCCCGGGAATCACGTCGTAAAGGCGGCCGCGCAGGGTCGCCCCCGCTTCGTTGGTCAGGGTGAGGTGTTGTTCAAATTCGGTTCCGACGCCGACTTCGCCGGGCAGCTTGCGCCCCAAAGACAGCACTGGACCGCGCGGAATCAGCAGCACATCAGCCGCCAAGGCGGCTGCCACCACCAGCGCGCCGGTCAACCACGGGCGAAACAGAGCCGGGTCAATCAACGTCGCCACGCCCAGCCCGCAAAGGCCAAGCGCCAGCAGCACTGCCAGATTGGTCGGCGAATATCTCACGCTTACCTTGGCACCGGCACACGGGCGACAATGTCCTGCAGAATCGTATCGGTACTGGTGCCCTCCAGTTCCGCTGCCGCCGTGCGGTAAATGCGGTGGCGCAGTGCTGCCGGCGCAAGTTCGCGCACGTCGTCGGGAACCACGAAATTGCGGCCGTAGGTTGCGGCCAGCGCCCGTGCTGCGCGCAGCAGCATCACGCCTGCACGCGTGCTTGCACCAGCCAGCAGAAACGGGTGCTCGCGGGTCTGTCGGATCATCTGCAGCGTGTAGTTTGCGATTTCGGGTCGCACGTCGACACGCAGCACGGCCTTGCGCATGGCCATTAGCTCGGCTGCGCCAAACAGATGACCCTGAATCAGGCCGCCGAATTCATCGCTGGTTTTGGGCGCACCGTGCAACTTGAAGATCTCCAGTTCGTCGTTTTCGGCCGGGTAATCGACGATCAGCTTGAACAGAAAGCGGTCCAGTTCTGCTTCCGGCAGCGGGTAGGTGCCTTCGTTTTCCAGCGGGTTCTGGGTCGCGATCACCGTGAACAGTTCCGACAGCGGGTAGTCCTGGCCATCGGCTGTTACGGTTTTTTCCTGCATGGCCTGCAGCAACGCAGCCTGTGTGCGTGCAGGCGCGCGGTTGATTTCGTCGGCCAGCAGCAACTGCGTGAACACCGGGCCCTGCCGGAACTCAAAGTTGGCTTTGTCCGGCCGGAATATGCTGGTGCCGGTGATGTCGCTGGGCATCAGGTCGGGCGTGAACTGAATGCGCCGGAACTCCAGTGTGCACAGCTTGCCAAGGGTTCGCACCAGCAGCGTTTTTGCCGTGCCGGGGTTACCTTCCAGCAGCACGTGGCCGCCTACCAGAAGTGCCACCAGTGTGTGCCTAACCACGCCCGGTTGCCCGCGCACTATGCGGTCTACGCCGCTTTCCAACGCATTGGCAAAGCGGCCAATGCGCCTTTCGACGGATTCCGGTTCCGGTGCGGGCGTTGTGGACGGTGTACCAAGATCGGTCATGCGTTCTCCTTACTTTCCATCCCCACTGTCGATCTCTGCATGTTCCGCTTCGCCGCGGCGCATCATGTCGGCAATACGCGCAGCAGCGTACAGCAGGCGCTCTTCGTCGTCGTTGCCGGGCACATGGCGTACACGGCCCGTAGTTCTATGGATCACTTTCGTGTCACTGCCGCTGCTGCCAGCACCCTTGATGCTGGTTGGGTCCTGCCCCAGCACAAGGTTCGAGCGGCGCAGCAACGCACGGTAGGCCGAATGATGGTCGCGGGCACGCTGCATCATTCGCGCCAGACCGTCCACGGCATACAGGCGCGATTGGCGGTCCTGGGCCTCGGCGGCAAAGGGACGTAACACCGTGGCCTGGCGCCAGGCAAACAGCAGCATCAGAGCAAGCACAGAAAGTGTCACCCACAGGCCCGGGGGTGTCAGGGCCAGGTTTTCCAGGTCTGCCTCGCTGGAAAATCCGTGCAAGGTTTCTTCAAACACCAGGGTGCCCGAACGTGGTGTGGCACGGAACAGCACCAGCGCCAGCGTGCCCGCACCGGCCTGGCCCAGCCAGCGGTTGCTGAGGAGGTCCGGGTCCGATATCAGGACCACGCCACCTTGTTCGGCCAGGTGCTTGGGGAACAGGCGAATCGCCACGGGCTCGCCATTGTCGGTCTCCAGCAGCACTTCGGGTGCGCGGCTGTGTTCCAGGCGTTCCAGCGGGCGCTTCCAGACAAACGTCTGCACTGGTTGGGCGATCTCGAACCGTGCCGATTCAACGTTCTGGCGGTTGTTAATGGCACGCAGCGTCGCGCCGCCCTTGGAACGCTGAATGTCCAGAATGTCGCCAAAGCCGGTCAGGTCGATCACGTGGCGCAACGATGTCCGCGAATACAGGCCCTCGTAAACCACCTCGGTGCCGTCTTCTTCGGTGTCGTGATACCGGTAGTAGCGCTTGGGAAAGGCGAACACAAGGCTGCAGGAACGCTTGCGGGATTGCTCAAACAGGTCCCGGGTGTCGTCCTCAAACTGGTCCAGGAAAGCCGGGCGGGGCTCCAGAAGCACCAGTGTGTCGCCCTTGAGAAAATCGTACTCCGGCAGCTGCAGCATCGCGCCTTTGACGCGCACTTCGCGCTGGTTCTGTTTCAACAATTCGACCAGCGCCTTGTGCCCACCGGGCGACCCGGAAAACCCGTTGGTGTAGTTGTCAGGAATGCGCGCTTCTTCAAACACGCCGCGCAGCAGCCACGCCAGCGCAATCAGCCCGAAAATCACCAGCAGGCTCCAGCGAAACCGGGATTCGCGCCTGGCTTGGTGTCGCGCGTCGGGCCGGGTGCTCATTTCAGCACCTCTCGCGGGTTCAAGGCATCCAGCTCTGCGCGCCAGGTGGTGAACTCCTGGCGGTCTGGCGCGTGGGCGCCGTAGCGCACGTTTTCAATCAGCCGCAACAGCCCGCGCACCTGCTGGCGGGTCTCCACACCCTTGACCAAGCGCACGGCGTCGCGCCAGGTGCGCACGTCGGTGCTTTCAACACAGCCACTCCAGCCTGCACGCAGCCAGAAAATACGATAGGCCAGCAGCGCAGCCCGGGACCAATCCTGCGCCTGTACGGCCTGGTCGTATTCCCGCTGCGCCGCAGCCAGCGCATCGACAAACACTTCTTGGGGTACATCCGGCAGGGGCGATTCCGGCGTGGTGGTTTCAACGGAAGCCTTCTTGGCGCGCTTGGCCTTGGTTTTCTTGGCCTTCTTCTTGTCGAATTTGATGCCCAGGATTGCCTTGACCAGAAAGAACAAACCCGCCGCCACGGCCACGGCCAGCACGATCCAGACTACGACTTCAAAGACCTGGCCAACCCAGGCCATGCCGCTGAAATCGGGCGACGAATCGGAACTGCCACTACTCTTTTCACGCGGGGCGCGACGGCCGTCGGCCTGGTTGCCACGGCGGGGCCCGGTTGACTCCCCGCGCTTGTACGTGGGTTCCTCAGAGGCCTCACCGTCACTTGGTTGGCCCTTTGACGGCTGGTCGGATCCATCGGTCCGGCCCTCCCAGTCGTCACCAGAGCCACCCTGTTCCGAAACCGGGACCTTATCGATGCGATAGCCCTTGTAAGACGGCTGGTCAAGAATGCGCTTGGCCTGGCCGTCGGCCTGGGCCGCAAGCGCCACCGGACACGCGGCCAGCAACAAGCACAAAAGCGCCCGGAGACTCATGGTTCACCCCGACGTGATGCGGGCGGCCGCGGCGCAATCGGGCGGGCCATGGGCCGAAGTGCGCCCGCTGGTGGCCGCTGCGGTTGCTGTGGCCAGGGCGCCTGTTGTTGGGGTTGCTGGGGCCATTGGGGTTGTTGCTGCCCCGGCCATTGCTGTTGCGGCTGCTGCGGCCAGGGTTGTTGCTGCCTGGCCACTGTGGTTGTGGTTGCTGCGGCCAAGGGTGTTGCTGCCCCGGCCACTGTGGTTGTGGTTGCTGCGGCCACTGGGGCTGCTGCTGCCCCGGCCACTGCGTTTGTGGCTGCCCTTGCCACGGTTGCGGCTGTTGCCATTGGCCCAGCTGGCTTGCCATGGCGGGGCGCTTGGCTGCTGCACGCTTGCGCTCGCCCTTGTAACCCTTGGGCACATAACCCAGGTTCTGATCCATTTGAAAGTGCAACAACTGGCCTTCTTCAATGCCGAAATTCATCGCCATCACGGCCAGGTCGTAACCTTCTTTGCGGCTGCGCTGGTCATAGTAGTAAACAACCAGCGGCAGAAAAAACACCGGCGCCAGCAGCCCCTGCCACAACAGCCTCAGCAGGTCGCCCGCCAGCGGCCATTGCCAATCCTGCAACAGGCTTTGGCCCAGCATTCCGCCAAGGTCCAGCAGCGACCACAAACCCGGAACGCCCGTCACGCAGGCCACCACAAACATCATCAGAAACAGCCGCCAGCGAAAACCCGAAGTCAGCTTGGCGCTTCGCGAAAACGCGGACGTAGAATCTGCGTCGTCCAGCATTACGCACACCTGGCACAGGCCAAATCGCCCCAGGTACAGCGCGTTCAGAAAGAACAGACCCACTGGCGCCAGAATCACGATCCACAGAATACGAAACCCTTCATTGCGGCCGCTTGACCCGCTGCCCATCAGCACCGCCGGGCCGACACATATCGTGGCAATGGCTGCCAGCGCTATCACATGCACAAAGGCCACACCGCACAGGTGGGCACCTCTGCGCAAAACCGCGCGCAGAGTTTCCATGAACCCCGGGTCGCCACCCACATAAATGCGCGATGCGATGTACATCAAGCCGCTTGCGGCAAAGGCATTGGCCACTGCGATGGAGGCCAGCTTCGTCAGCCACCAGTAAACCGCTGTTCGGCTGGGTTCAAAGAACGAAGGCGTCTTGGGTTCGGCAAACTCCAGGTAATCGTGGGGCTTCAGCACTGTGTGCATGGCCACCACAACCAGCGCCACCGGCAAGAACCACGTAAACAGAAACCAGCGCGCCAGCGTGACCCAATGGCGCGTGAATATGGAAAACGCCCGGCTGATGTGATCGCCGAACTCCAGTGGCCGAAGGTCAAAAGCTGTCGCCATTCTCAACTCAGGCAATCTCAAGGCGGGGCATTATGGCTTGACGCACCGGTTGGCGCACAGGGCATTGGTTTCTTCAGCCAATTGTTTCCAGCAATGCGACGCTTCGTTGCAGCGCCTGCAAGGAAATCGTGTGCGGCCCGTCAAAGGGCAGAAACTCCACCTGCAACCCAAGGTCGGTCAATGTGTCGCGCAAGTATTCGGCCCAAGCGAAGGGCAGAATCTGGTCCTGCCGGCCGTGCGACTGAACAACCTTCAAGCCTTTGCGCGCTGGCCCCAACTTGCGCCATTCGACCTCATTCAGCAACGTGCCTGACCACACCAGCAGCCCGGCCGGGCTTGATTCGAGTTGCAGCGCAACATCCACCGCAAGCATTGCACCCTGGCTGAAGCCACCCAGCACGATGCGGTCCAGCCCCAGCCCGGTTTCCTGGCGTACGGCCGTGACCAGCGCCAGCAACTGCGCCCGGGCCTCCACCAACCCGTCAGGTCGCTCATCGCGCAGCCGCTGCCGAAAGCCCCCCTCGCGCTGGGCACGCTGGATGGCCTCAAAGTCGATCATCCACCACGCCCGCGCGCCAAACATGCCGTAATCAGCAAGGTCAACGGGCGCGGCCGGAAAATAGCAGCGCGTGGTTGCAGCCAGTTTATCGGAAAGGGCCAGAATCTCGCCGCCAACGTCCACAAGGTCCGTACCTGAGGCACCAAATCCGTGGCACAGAATCACCGCCAACCCGGGCTGTGCGCCGTTGGGCAGGTCGTCCACCACAACAGTGGAAAGGCCGGCCAGGGCCGTCAGGAATCGTCGCATTCAGTCTTTCTTTTCAGCCTTGATCTGGTCCCGGGCTTGGTCTTCGGCGGCTTGGCGGTCGCGCATCAGCCAGCCAATCACGACGCCAGCCAGGCAAACGCCAGGAATAGTGACAATGTGAATGCCCCAGGGAAACTCGCCGGGCTGGGGCGTGACGAAAACCGAAACGCCAATCGCAACCAGCAGCAGCGCCATGGCGATGACAACCAAGAGGGTGCTCTTAGGATGTGACGATTTCATTGCAACTCTTTTGCTTGAAGCACTTTACAAGACTTTGCCGCTGGCGATGACACCCGCAACTTCCTTGTTTACTGGCTGTGATTATGCGAAAGATAAGCCAGAATTGGCGCACTATACCTCAGACACGCTTTTCGACGCCAATCGAACCAAGGACTGGAACATGCGGAATCTCGTAATTGTGGGCGCACTTGCCCTGTCGCTGGCCTTTGCTGGCGCTGCCTTTGCCCAAGGCGGCGGTGGTGGTGCCGGTGGCGGTGGTGCTGGCGGCGGTGGCGGTGGTGGTGGTGGCGGCGGAAAGTGGCCCGGCAGCCAAAGCAAACAACAGCCTCAGGCCCCACAGCCGGGTCAGGGCGGCGGTCAGGGTGGCCAGGGCGGCAACTGGGAGAAAGACCAGATCGACAAAATCGGCTGGGGCGAATCCGGCGACGAAGTTCGCGTACTGCCCGGCCAGACTGTACCCGACAAAGAAAAAGACGAACGCCTTGAAAAAGAGGCTGACAAGCTGGGCCTGGAAGACAAGAAGGTCCGCGCCAACTTCAAGAAGGGCGCCAAGAAGGCCTGGGACGAAAGCGAGCGCGAAGACAAGCGCTGGGGTGACATCTACAAGCGCCTTGGCGATGACGCCAAGAAGAAGGAAGAAGAGACCAAGAAGCACCTCGAGAAGCTGGGCAAAATCTGGGAAGACAGCGACGCCGACCTGAAGAAGAAGGAGATTCTCGACGACCCAAAGATCGAGGATTGGAAGAAAAACAGCGCCGACCTGCGCAAGGAAACCGCGACTGATAAGTCGGCCCGCCAGGACGAAATTCGTGCGCGCAAGATTCAGGAAATCCGCGATGCAGCGGCCAAGTGGGTCAAGGGCCAAGCCGGCGGATCTGAGGACCCGAAAGTGAAGAAGGAAAAGAAGGACGAAGAAACCAAGGAACCGGCCAAGCCCACCAAGGAAAAGAAGGCCGAAGAAGCACCCAAGGAAGACAGCACAGCTGGAGATAAGTAGCGCCCCCCATTTCAGCAGCGACCCGGCCCCGCAAGGGGCCGGGTTTCGTTTGGGTCGCCACCGCAGTAAGCTTGTGCTGAACTGGAGCCAACATGGCCGAAAGCTGGATTGACCTTGGCCCTAGCAAAGAACTGCAGCAGCCCGCCCCCCGCCTGATTGATGTCAGCGGCCAGCCCGTCGTGCTTTCGTACGTAGATGGCACTTTTGGGGCCGTCAGCGGCGTGTGCAACCACGTGGGCGGACCCTTGGCCAAGGGCACACTCGATGGCAAGTACCTGACCTGTCCCTGGCACTACTGGAAGTTTCACTTCGCCACCGGCGAAGGCGAACCGGGCTTTGGGGCAGACTGCATTCCAAGCTATGCCCTCAAGCAAGAAAACGGGCACCTGTTCGTCAGCGCCCAGCCTGTCACCAGGCGCAATCACCTGCCCCACCCGCCCCATGCGCTTGCCCGCAAGGTGGAGCCCAACAGCGGCGCGTTGCGCGTTGCCGGCATTTCCACCACGGCCATGGACCCTAAACACCCGCGATATTCCGGCAGTGAAAGCCTGCTGGAACGGGCACTGGCCCACGCCCGCACGGGCGGCGCCGACACACGGCTGATCCGGTTGAGCGACCTGCACTTTCGCAACTGCGAAGGCTTCTATTCCAAGAGTGCCCGGGCCTGCACCTGGCCTTGCAGCATCACGCAGATGGACCCCAAAGACCAGCTCGACCAGGTCTATGAGGCCTTTGTGCATTGGGCCGACGTGATTCTTGTGGCTACGCCCATTCGCTGGGGTTCGGCCAGTTCGCTTTACTTCAAGATGATCGAGCGCCTGAACTGCGTGCAGAACCAGGTCACGATTGCCAACCGTGTGCTGCTGCGCAACAAGGTGGCAGGTTTCATCATTATTGGCGGCCAGGACAACGTGCAGGGCGTGGCGGGGCAGATGCTGGCTTTCTTCAGCGAGGTCGGCTGCGTGTTTCCGCAGTTTCCGTTCATTGCCCACTCGCGCGGCTGGACCGCTGAAGACATGGAAAAGAACGAAGAAGCCCTGCGCCACAGCGATGAATTGCGACTGGGCGCCGACCAATTGGCCGCCCGGTGCATGGAAATGGCCACGCAACTACGCGCCGGCCAGGGCACTGGCAGCAAGATCAGCCGCGGGGGCCGCAAAGCCTTTGACCCCACCGCTCACTGATGCTGTCAGCCAGAACACGGATTTTTCGCAACCCCGACTACCCACTGGGGTGCAATAGACAAGTCACCGGAGCCCGCCATGAAACGCCTCGTTACCGCCGTGCTGGTTGTGCTGGCATTGGCCATCGCCATGCCACTGGCTGCCCAGGGCATTGGCCGCTCGCCGGCCAAATCACGCAACAGCCTCAAGAAGGGCGCCAACGAATCAGCCAAGGAAGCTCAAAGTGCGGCCAACAAGGCCCGTGCCGCCGAACGCCGCGATGAAGCGGCCAAAGAACGCGACGCCAAAGACGCGGCCAAGGAAGCTGCCAAGGAAAAGACGGCAGAAGACAACGCCGCGGGCCCGGCGATCGAAATGCCCGAAGACGAACAGGAAGCCGTGCCCGAACCCGGCGAAACCGTCACCCGCGCCGAAAAAGACTCCACCATCGACGACCTGATGGACATGTTGAAGCTGACCGACAAGACAGCCCGCGAAAAGTTCAAGAAGCTTGTGCGCGACGGCTGGGACGACACCGAAAAAGAAGACAAGCGCTTTGCACCGATTTACAAGAAAGCCGACACCGACGAAAAGAAGACGGCCGCGCGCAAGGAGCACCAGGACAAGCTCAAGGCCCTGTGGGACAAAGTCGACAGCGAAATCGCCAAGCAGAAGCTGTTGAACGACGAACAGACCAAGCAGTGGAAGAAGGCCAGCGAAGAACTGCGCACAAAAACAGCCACCGACCTGCACTACGAAGCCAAAGAAAAAGAAGCCGCCCAGGCCGCTGCAAAGAAGGCCGAAGAGGACAAGAAGAAGTCCGAAGAAGGAAGCGACAGCGGCAAGTGAACAGGCAGGGCACCAAAAAAGGCGAGCCGGCATTGCCGGCCCGCCTTTTTGTTGGTGGAACAGTTACAGGTGCACGCACTCGCCCTCCGCCACGGCAGCGGCTTCCATGATGGCTTCGCTCAATGTCGGGTGCGGGTGAATGGCGCGAATCAGGCTTTGGCTTGTGGCTTCTATATCCATGCCCAGTACCAGCTCGCTGATCAGTTCTGTGGCCTCGCCGTGCACAATGTGTGCGCCCAGCAGTTGCCCATACTTCTTGTCAAACAGCAGCTTCACAAAGCCGTCGTTGTCGCCCGCGGCCAAGGCCTTGCCCAGCGGCTTGAACGGGAACTTGCCGACTTTGTACTCGACCTTGGCTTCCTTCAACGCACGTTCGGTCTTGCCCACGCTGGCCACCTGGGGGTGGCAGTACGTGCAGCCCGGAATGACGTCTTTGCTGAAGGCCGGTACTTCGTGCCCGGCGATTTTTTCGACACAGGTCAGGCCTTCATGGCTGGCCTTGTGGGCCAAGGCAGGTGCGCCGGCGACGTCGCCGATGGCGTAGATACCTTCCACGTTGGTGCGGGCAAATCCGTCCACGGGGATGAATCCACGTTCCACCTTCACGCCGGCTGCTTCCAGCCCCAGGTCCTCGACATTGCCGGTGATGCCCACGGCAACCAGGCAATAGTCGGCCTCGATTTCGGCCTTCTCGCCCCGGCGCTCATAGGCCACCTTGACGGACTTGCCGGTGTTCTTGACGCTTTCAACCTTGGTTTCGGTCTTGACGTCAATGCCCTGTTTCTTGAAGGCCTTTTCAAGCTCGCGCGAGGAATCGTCATCTTCTACGGGCACGATACGATCCATCAATTCCAGGATCGTCACCTTGGCACCAAAGGCAGCGAAGTAGTAGCCGAACTCGACACCAATCGCGCCGGCGCCAATCACCACCACACTCTTGGGTTGCTCGGCCAGCACCATGGCTTCGTGGTGGCCGATAATGCGCTTGCCATCGACGGGCATGTTCGGAAAGCGCCGCGGACGCGCGCCCGTGGCCACAAGAATGTGCTTGGCGTTGATGGTTTCAATCACCTTGCCGGGCTTGTTGGGGCGGTCGGAAATGTTGGCGGGGTTGTTGGCCTCCGTGACTTCCACAACGCCCTTCTTGACAATTCGGCCGCGGCCCAGAATCGGCGTGACTTTGTGCTTCTTGAACAGAAAGGCGATGCCCTTGCTGACTTGTTCACTGATATCACGGGAGCGTTTGACAACGGCGGCCATGTCCGGGCTGGCTTTTTCGATCGCGATGCCAAACAACTTGGCGCGGTGCTGGATGGTGTGAAACAACTCGGCAGATTTCAAAAGTGCCTTGGTGGGAATGCAGCCCCAGTTCAGGCAGATGCCGCCGTAGTGCTTGTCTTCGACGCAGCAGACTTTCAGCCCAAGCTGCGAAGCCCGAATCGCCGCCACATAGCCGCCGGGGCCGCTGCCGATCACGCACAGGTCAAACTCTTGGGTTGCCATGGTCGCTTCCTCCAGTTGCTGCACGGGTTTTCTAGCGCGCCGGGCACATAACGTAAACAGGCGGTAAGAAGCCCCGCCTGTCACAATTTGTGAAATCGGCAATGACACCGGGCAAAGTCGCGGCTATATAGTTTACCTTATGGTAAACCTTTCAGAACGCCGGATGGATGCCGTGTTTACCGCGCTGGCTGACCCCACGCGGCGGCGCATGATCGCGCGGCTTTCGCGCGGTTCGGCCACGATTGGCGAACTGGGACGGCCCTTTTCCATCACCAAGCCTGCCGTTACCAAGCACATCAAATTGCTGGAACGCGCCGGGCTGGTGCGCCGCCGCAAACACGGGCGGATTCACCGTTGCACACTGGAAACCAAACCCATGCAACAGGCCCAGGATTGGATCGAGCGCTACCGCAAGTTCTGGCAGCAGAGTCTCGACGGCCTGGCCCGGTTTCTGGACGAGACCAAACCCGAAGGAGAGGACACATGACCGCCAAGCCCGCCACCTACGAACTCAAGCTCGAACGCACGCTCGCCGCAGCGCCCCAGCGGGTTTGGAAGGCGCTTACCGATGCACAACAGATCAGCCTGTGGTACGGACCCAGCGAAGAGTACCGCATTGAGGTGCACGCATGGGATTGCCGCGTTGGCGGCAAGTACCGCGTGTCGATGCACCACAAGGGCGGCAATGTCCACAGCGTAGCTGGCGAATTCCGCGAGATCAGCGATGGCAAACGCCTGAGTTACACCTGGGCCTGGGAGGGCGCACCCCCCATGAACACGCTGGTCACGTTTGAGATCACACCCGAGGGCAAGGGCACCAAGCTGCATTTTCTGCACACCGGGCTGCCCGACGAGAACTCCCGCAACCAGCACAACCAGGGTTGGACGGGCTCCATGGACCGTCTTGCCAAGGCCATGAAGTAACGGAGATCTGCCGTGCCCGACCAATCAGCCACTGAGATTCACTTGCAACGCAGCTTCAACGCGCCGCCCGCGCGGGTGTTCGATGCGCTGTCAAAGCCGGCCAGCGTGCCGAGCTGGCTTGGCCCTAGCGACGCGTATCGCGTAACAGTGCACGCCTGGGATTGCAAACCCGGCGGCAAGCTGCGCGTTGAGTTCGTGACGCCGGAAAAAGTCACGCACATTGTCGTCGGGATCTTCAAAGAAGTCACCCCGCACACGCGGCTGGCGTTCACCTGGACCTGGGAAGGTCAGCCCGTAATCGATTCCCTTGTCACCTTTGCGCTGCGGCCGGAGGGCAAAGGCACGGCGCTGGTGCTGACCCACACCGGCTTTCCAAGCACCGACATGCGCAATCACCACAACGAAGGCTGGCTGGGCACGCTGGATCGGCTTGCCCGCGCCCTTGCGGCCCCCGGCCTGACACACCTTGCGAACCTCTTTCTCTGATACGTCCCCTACCGAAAGGCACGTCATGTCCATGATCCAACCGCTGCTTGCTGAACTTGAAATGGAAGCTGCCACACTCAAGCGCCACCTGTCGGCGATTCCCGACGCCAAGCTGGGCTGGAAGCCCCACGCAAAGTCCATGTCGCTGGGCCAGTTGGCCCACCACATGGCGACGCTGCCTGGCAATGTTGCGGGCCTGATCCAGCAAACTGCCGTTCCAGCGCCTGAGTTCGCCTTGCCGCAGCAGCCCAAATCCAAGGCCGAAATCCTGGCGGCACTCGATGCCAGCCTTGCCCAGGCCAAAACCCTGCTAGGCGGCATGAGCGACGCCGACCTGATGGCCGAGTTTCGCGTGATGGCTGGCGACAAGTCGGTGATGGCCATGCCGCGCATTGCAGTGGCTAGGGCGATACTTCTGAACCACCTGTACCACCACCGCGGCCAGTTCACGGTGTATCTGCGTCTGCTGGACATCAAAGTGCCCGCAACCTACGGCAACACAGCCGACGAGAACCCGTTCAAGATGTAGGGAGAGGTACAGGTCTAGTTCCAGGGAGAGGGTTGGGATGCCGCATGATTGTGGTTGCCTTTGCTGACTCCAATTTTGCCCTAACCCTCATTCCCCCAAGCCCCAAAACCACTATGGCCTACGACGAAAAACTCGCCAGCCGCATTCGCAAAGCCCTTGGCACCAAGGCCACGGAAAAACGCATGTTCGGCGGCATTGCGTTCATGGTGCGTGGCCACATGGCCTGCGGCGTGACCAAGGAAAGGCTGATGGTGCGAACCGGCCCGCTGGCCTACGAAACCGCACTCAAGAAGCCGCACGCCAGGCCAATGGACTTCACGGGCAAGCCCATCAAGGGCATGGTGTTTGTGCTGCCCGAAGGAACCAGGACTGCCGCGCAAGTGAAGGTCTGGGTGAAGCTAGCCCTAAAATTCAACGCCACCCAAACGGCGAAGTAGGCAGCGCAGCGCAGGATTCGGGGTGGCGCACAGGGGCGCCTGTGCCGCAGTTCAGGCTGCAAGCCTGTATTGATCTAGCGTTCGAAGTATTTGCGGGCGGTTTCGCGGTAGCGTCTTGGCAGGCGTTCTTCTTCTTCTTTGGTGTTGATGCCCTTGCCTGTGCCCTCGGCACCGCTGGCTTCGCGGCGGGCTTTTTCTTCGGCGGCTTTGCGTGGGTCCAGGGTTTCGTCTTTGGCGTCGGGGTCTTTCTTGCCCTGTCCGGTGTCAGTGGCATCGACGCCTTCTTTGGTGCCTTCGCCGTTGATGGGCTTGGTGCCTTGCCCATTGTTGGGCTTGTGGCCGCCGCCTTCCGTGCCTTCTTTACCGGTGCCTTCGCCGGTGCCTTCCTTGCCGCTTCCTTCTTTGCTGGTGCCTTCTTTGCCCTGGCCATCCTTGCCGGTGCCTTCTTTGCCCTGGCTTTCATTCTTACGGGCCAGGTCTTTCCATTCCTGGGGAATGGCTTTTTCCACCCACTGTGGAACTTCGTCGGGGTTGATCGGCTTGCCGTCCTGCTTGGCACGTTCGACCATTTCCTTGGCCATTTCGTCCAGGCCTTCGAACTTCTTGCCCTCCTGCAACATCTTGCGCAGGCTTTCGGCATCAAGTTCCAGGCGCTTGGAAAGGTCGCGGGCGGCCTCGGCCATCTGTTTGGCTTGTTCTGGTGAAATCTTGGCGTCTTTAATCTGTTTGAGCAACTCTTCGGCTTGTTTGCCGCTTGGGTCCATGTCGCGCAGCGGGCTCATCTGCTTGCTGAGCTCTTCCAACTGCCGTTTCAGGGCTTCTTTGTCCAGTTGCCCCAATTTGTCCAGGGCGGCTTGAATCTCCTGGGGCGTTTTGCCGTCCTGGGCCATGGCGTCCTTCAGCTGCTGGCGCGCGGCCTCGTTGTTCTTGACGGCGTTCTTGTCCAGGGCTGATTTCAGGGCATCTGCAGCACGGCGCAGGTTGGCGTCTTGCGGGGCCTTTTGCTGGGCCTGTTCGACGGCGCGGCGAACTTCTTCGGCTCGTTGTTCGTCGATGCCGCCATCGGGCGTTTGCAGTTGATCGGCAAGCTTGCGGGCAGCTTCTTCCACGGCCCTGGGGTCGGCGTCTTCGATGGCCTTGGCAAGTTCTTTGGTGACTTCGTTCTTTTGCAGGGTGTCGCGTGCCTCGGCGCGGTTCTGTTGCTGTTCGCTTTGGCTGCGCGCGCGATCGACAAGATTGTGTGCTTCGCGCAGGGCGCGCTCTTTGTCTTTGCCGCCGGCCTGCGCGTCGCGGGCTGCCTGTTCAAGGTCGTCGGCAAGTTTTTCCTGGGCTGTGGCTTTGGTTTCTTTAGCCTTTTCTGCGGCGTTGCCGGCCTCTTTGGCCAGTTTCTCGGCTTGTTCGGGTGGAACGTCAGTCTTCTTGGCAGCTTCTTTTTCTTTGTTCTCGATTTCCTGGTCTTGCATCTGGGCATGTGCCCAGCGCGAAAGCGGAATCAACCCGATCATTACCAGCAGCGCTGTCAGAGCCCAGCGCAAGGGTCGGGGCTCCGGCACTGCGGCTGATTGCACCAGCTTGATGGCACGGTCGACAACGGGCTTTACAAAGGGGCTGTCCGGGTGGGCTGTGGCAATCTCATGGGCGCTGACCACCGCGCCGGTGTTGCCCGACCAGGCATCGGCAGCCTGCACAATCACCTGCATGGATGGTCTGCGCAGCCAGACCCAAAGCACGTAGGCCAAAGGAATAGCGGCAGGCAGCAGCAGCGTGAGGTAGTAATCGGGCGCGCCGAAAGTCTGGCGCAACCAGGGGGCTGCAATCACCAGTGCCACGGCCAGCAAAAGCCCCCATAGGGCTGCATAAGCGCTCAAGCGCAGCAGCAGCCTTACGTGAAACCACTTCAGGGCTTTGCGAAACTCATCCATGGCAACAGTTTAACGCGGCAAGCTGCCCTTGGGGTCCTGTAAATAGTGGTTTGCGGCCCAGTAATGATTGGCAAGGTTGCCGGGCGGATTTCCTGTGGCGGCGGGGGTTCGGAGCGCGGCGCGGGCGACTTGAGAGGTGTGTCAGAAAAAGTTGCAAGTCCTTTGCCGTGCTTGCACTGCGTTGACGCTTTAGGCTTGGGCTGCTAGCGTTAACGCACCCCCGGATGGTTGTTTTTCGCGGCTCAGCGCGCCGGTGGGCGGGCTGTTTCTCTTGCGTCGAACGCAGGCAATCACGGGGTACGGCCATGAGTTTTGAACGGATGCGGCTGGGTGAAATGCTTCAGTCCAAGAAGCTGATCACCAAAGAGCAGCTCGATACCGCCGTCGAGTACCAAAAGAGCCTGGGCGGCAAGCTTGGCAGCATCATCGTCAAGTTGGGCTATATGGACGATTCCGCACTGACCCGCGAAATCGCCCGCCACTACAACATGGATGTCACCGACCTGGCGAACATGATTCTGCCGGTCAACCTGCTCAAATCCGTGCCGCGCGCGATCATTGAAAAGCACAATGTGATCCCGGTTCACGTCACCAACGATGTGATTACGGTCGCCATGAGCGACCCCACTGACTACGAAGCCCTCGACGAACTTCAATTCGTGACCGGCAAAAAGGTCGAAACCACTTTGGCCACGCGCGACAGCATCAAGCGCGCGATCACCGAGTTCATTGAAGCCTTGGATAAAGAAGAGCGTGGCGCAAACATTGCCGTACCGGGTTCGGGCAAGCCTGGCAGTGCCGGCCGCCTGCGCCCCGCCAGCAAGGGCAGCATTGCAGCCCTGCGCGACGCCACAGAATCGGCCATGATTGACGAAGTGCGCGAGCGCGTGAGTGGCAAATCAGGCGCCCAGGCCGTAACCCGTGCCGACCTGCGTGCGGCCGTGATACCACTGTTGATTCGCAAGGGGGTCATCAATGAGGGCGAGCTTTTTGACGCCGTCATTGAGTTGCTGAAGCGCAAGGGCACCCTGGACCAGCGCGAATTGATGGACAAAGCACGCGATCTGGGTGGTCGCTAGGCATTTCCTTTCGCGCTGTCCCGGGGGTACAATGGGTGGCGCTGCCTTACCGGGCCTTTGCATTGCCGTGCCGGTTATCCTGCGTTAGGAATCCTGTATGAAGATCTGGACTGCCGCTGAAATCATTCCGGAAGTCGCGCGTTCCACCAGCGTTGACGAGGCCACAACCCGCCGCGTCATGGACGCCGTGCTGGAATTCCTGCGCGAATCGCTGGTCAGCGGCAATGCCGTCGAGCTGAAGGACCTTGGCACGATCCGCAAGGGTGCTGGCAACGCGGTGCAGATTCCGGGGCCAACCAGCCAGGACGGCATTGAGGCCAAGCACGGACTGAACAGCGGCGACGTAAACAAGGTGGCCAATGGGCTGGTAGATGCCGTGATCGCCAAGATCATGCGCCATGATGTGGTGGAACTGGAAGGTTTTGGCCGCATGCGGCTGTCCGAGCGCAAGGCCAGCATTGTGCCCGACAGCAGCCATCAAGGTGTCAAGACCATCGCCGTCACCAAGCGCAGCATCGACTTTGCCCCCGGCCCGGCGCTGATTGACGCCGTGCAGGCTGCTAACCTGGCTTTTGATGCCGCGGGTCGCCTGAAGGAACAACTGGAAACGGCGCGCGCCAACAAGATTCTGCTGGCTTGCAAAGACGCCGAAGACTACTTCATCAAGACCATTGAGTATCACTTCAGCAAGGCTGGCTGGATCGTTGAAGTTGTGACGACCATGGACCAGGCCAAGCAGTACCTGATTGAAGACCCGATCAGCCTGATCATCGTGGACTGCGTGATGCCCGAGGCCGATCAGGTCGTCGAGTACGCCAAGACCCACAAGAAGACATCGCTGGTGCCGATTCTGGAAATGCTGCCCGCGGGCAAGGAAAAGGAATGGTTCAAGACCTTCCGCTTCCTGGGTAACGAGCAGCTCAGCCAGCCCTTCGAAGTCAAACAGATGCTGGAATTGGGCGAGCGCGAACTGGAACGCAGCACCGAAGAACAAGCCGTATTCGAGCAGGAAGTGTATTTCCGCTTCCCGACCGAAGACAAGTGGATCGACCGCGCCAACGAAATCGCGGCGCGCCTGTTTGCTGACAGCGGCCTGAACGAAGGCCAGCAGGTGCAGGCCTGCACAGCGTTCCGTGAAAGCTGCAGCAACGCGGCCCAGCACGGCAACCGCCACCGCAAGGACCGCTTTGTGGACGTGGAGTACTACCTGGACGCCCGCCGCCTGACGGTGGTTGTGCGCGACCAGGGCAAGGGCTTTGATTGGCGCCTGTACATCGCCCCGGCTGAAGGTGCCGTCGACCGCGTTCGCGACCGCCGCGCGCAGGGCAAGCTGGGCGGCCTGGGCATCATGCTGATGACCAAGTGCGTCGATAAGGTTGAATACAACGACGAAGGCAACCGCATTACCCTGACTAAGTTCAAGGAAGCCCAAGGCCAGAAAGCCGCCGCGCAAGCCGCACCGGCCTTCCAGCGCCGCTAGAAACAGCAGGTTCAGCCGCGAAAAAGCAAAAGCGCGAATGGTCGAAAGGCCATTCGCGCTTGCCACTTTTTCGCGACGAAACGCGCCGTCTACTTCTTCTTGCCTTTGCCTGGCTTGGATTCGGGCTTGGGTTTCTTGATGCCGGCTTCGATTTCGACCTTGTCGATGGCCTTGCGCAGGCGGGCTTCTTCTTCTTCGCGCTTGGCCAGAAGGCGTTCCACGGCCTTGAGCTTGTCGCTGGTTTCGTCCAGTTCTTTCTGGGTACGGTTGTGCTTGCGGCGCAGCGTGGCGTATTTGTCGAACACGCCGACCTTGAGGGTTTCCAGCAGCTTGACCAGCTTCTGGTCCGCCCCTTCGTCGCCGCGCTCGGCCGCTTCCAGGTGATCCTTGACCATGGCGCCCAGGTCGTTCATTTCGCCTTTCCAGTAGGTCTCGGTTTCCTTGACCTGGCGGCGGGCGCCCTCGACGTCACTCTGCATGCGCTCAATCTGGGCGCGGCGCTGACCAGCAAGGGCCTTGGCGCGCATCACATCCTGCTGGCTCAGTTCAATACCCTCAAGCTGGCTGGCCAGTTCGTTCTCGCGCAATTCGGCTTCGGCCAGGCGCTTGTGCAGCGTGTCGGCTTCCTGCTGGTGGCGGGCTTGTTCGCTTTCCAGACGTGAACGCTCACTGGCGATCTGCTGGTTCAGGCTTTCCAGGGCGGCAGCGGGCGCGGATTTGTCCAGGTTGCTGCGTTCGCGGCGCAGGTCTTCTTCCATGGATTTGATTCGACGATCCAGGTCCTGGGCGTGGCGCTTTTCAGAATCGGCCAGCGTGCGCGCTTCCACAAGCTGCTTTTCGGCCTCGAAGCGTTTTTCGGTGGCCTTCTCGGCCTTTTCGTTGGCCTGTTGCAACTGTGCCCGGGCGGCCTCGGCGGCTTTCTGGGCCTCGGCGCGTGCGACTTGTTCGGCTTTCTGGGCTTCGGCCAGTTCGGCAGCGCGGGTGCGCTTGTCGACCTCGCGTTCGGCCAGGGCACGCTTGAGTTCCTCAATCTCGGCCACGGCGCGTTCCAGGCCGCGCACCATGTCGTCGCGTTTTGCGGTGATCTGTTCGTTGCGTTCGCGCAATGACTGGATCTCGTTTTCCAGTTGTACAACTTTGCCGTCGGCTACGCTTTCCGCGGCTTGGGCGGTCTGCTTGGCGCGGGCCTCGGCAGCGGCCAGCTTTTGTTCGAGTTCGCCGAGTTCACGTTCGAGTTTCTCTGCTTCTTCCAAGGCGCGTTTTTCGGCTTCGCGGGCCTTGAGAACGTCGCCGCTTTGGCGGTCGCGCTCCTCTTCCTCGAGTTTGAGTTCTTCCTTCAATTCGACCAACTGGCGTTGCAGTACTTCCAGTTGCTGGTCGCGCGCGGCGAGTTTGCGGTCCGCATCGCCCGAGGCCTTGGACAGCTTTTCGGCTTCGGCTGCGCGTGCTTTGGCCTGGCGCAGCTCTTCTTCCATTTGCTTGCGCGCTGCTGCGGCTGCTGTTGCTTCGCTTTGGGCTTTGGCTTGGGCTTCCTGCAGTTGCTTTTCGGCGGCCTCCAGCCGGCCCTGCATCTTGGCCCGGCCTGATTCGGCCTCTGACAACTTCTTTTCCAGGGCTTCCACCTGGTCTGCTACGCCTTCAGCGTCTTCCTTCTGGGCGTCGTTGAGCTCTTCCAGCAGCCGGCGCAGTTCCTTGCTTTCCTTGGCCAGCTCAGCGCGTGTGGCCTCGGTGGTCTTCAGTTCGGTCTTTACCTTGTCCAGTTCAGCGCTGCTGGCTCCATTGCCGGCCTTTTGTTTCTCGAGTTCCGCTTTGTGGGCGTCGCGTTCGGCCTGGACCTTCTTGAGTTGTTCGGCGGCCTGGTTGCCGCGTGCGGCTTCGACTTCGAGCCCCTTGTTGGCGTCGGCAAGTTCTTTGCGCAGGCGCTCAACTTCCTGTTTGGCGGCATCCAATTCCGGGGCGAGTTTGGCCACGTGTTCGTGGCGTGCGGCGAGCTTGCGGTCTGTATCGGCGATCTGCTTGCGGGCTTCCTCAAGCTGGATCGCAAGCTGGGCGGCTTTTTCGCCGCCGCTGGACTTCATGGAATCCAGTTGCCCGCGAATGCGGTCACGTTCCGCCAGCAGCTTGGCATTTTCGTCTTCGATCACCGAAAGCGAGCGTTCGGCGATTTCTCGTTCCTTGAGCGCCTTGATCGAGCTGCCAGCGGCCGCCTCAAGTGCCTCTATTTTTTTTTTGTCGGCCTCTCGGCCGATTTTTTCGTCTGCGAGTTCCTTTTTCAACTTCTCCTCAAGTTCTCGCCGCAGATTGGTTTCGTTACTCAACTGAGCGGCCATGCGGCGCTTTTCTTCCAGCCACTTTCCTTCTGCTGCGCGCAGGCTTTCCAGTTCAGCTTCCACGTTTTCGTACTTGCGGCTCAGCGTGGCCAGTTCCTTGGCAGCATTGCCGGCCTTTCCAAGGGCTTCGCGTTCTTTCTTGAGCTCGTCTTCTTTGGCTTTGATTTCGTCCTGCTTGGATTTGATGTCGTTGCGCAGCTTTTCGGCTTCGGCGGCCACGGAATCGGCCTGGCTGCCTTTGGCTTTGGCTTGTTCAAGATCCTTCTTCAGTTTGTCGTTGGCCTGCTTCTGCTGCGTGACTTCGGCTTCCAGCGCCTTGGCCTTTTCTTCAATGGCCTTGGCGGCCTCGGGCAGCATTTCGCCCTTTTCAATCGCCTTGAGTTTCTGTTCGGCTTCGCGGCGGTTGTTGGTTTCGTTGCTCAACTGCGAAGCCAGGCGGCGCTTTTCTTCCAGCCATTGGCCTTCTGCGCTGCGCAGTTGCTCAAGTTCGATTTCCATGTTCTGGGTTTTGGCCGCAGAACGTTCGCCTTCTTTCATGCCCTTCTTGAGCTTGCTGACTTCCTCTTCCTTCTCGGCCAGCGCCTTCTTGAGCTTTTCCGCTTCCGCTTGCGCGGCGTTGAGGCGCTCCACGTCCTCGCGGGCGGCGTTCAGTTCGCCTTCTACTTCTGCCAGGCGGGCCTCGGCTGCCTGCACCTGCAGTTCAAGTTCCTGCTGGGCGCTGGAAGCCTGGTTCAGCCCTTCGCTGGCTTCCGCGGACTGGTTCTGCATATCCTCGAGTTGCTGGCGCAACTCGACAATCATGTTGCGGGCTTCTTCCAGTTCCTGTTGGGCCGCGCCAGCGCTGGCGGCTTCTTCAACCTGCTGGTTGAGCTGCGCGATTTCTTCGTCTTTGACGTGCAATGCTTCCTGCAGCGCGTTCATGTCGGCCTGGGCCTGGTCGAACTGAGCCAGGGCGTCGTCCAGTTGCTGCTGGACGGCGGTGTAGGTGTCAACGGCCTGGGCGTTGCGCTGCTGCAAGTCGGCAATCTGGTCCTGGTACTGCTGGGTGTAGGCAGACACGTCGGCTTGGCCCGCCTGGGCCTGCTGCACCATCTGCTGGGCCTGTACGAAGCGGTCGTAGATTTTCTTGTATTCACCTTTGTATTGCTCAAGGCGGTCGCTGGATTGCTGCAGCTGCATGCGCATCTGGGTGTTTTCAACGACCAGCGTGTCCAGTTCTGTGCGGTCGACGGAATCGCCGAACCGGTCTGTAATGCTGTGCACCAGGTTCAAAATCACCTGCGGGGTAATCACCTTGACCTTGCTGGGCAATTGGCTGCGATCGCGCACTTCGGCATTGGCGTCGAGTGCCTGCATCATGTCGTCGCCACCCGACTGGGCCGGCCCGCGCTGTGGTGCTGGCCGCTGTTGTTGCGGGCGCTGTGCCGGGGCGGGTTGACCACCTGGAAGCCGGATGCTGCGGGTGCCTGTAGGCTGCTTGGCCATGGCCGGAACCTTCCTTCATGCTGGCAGGGCGTAGTGGACCATTGGGTATAGCTTTTCCCCTTGGCGGCGGAAGCACTGATCGCCCGCCCACGAGACTTTGAAGCAAGCATAATGCGGGCCTGTTGACCGCAAACCGCAAGCACAAAATGACAGCACCCCGCCAGCTTGGCGGGGTGCTGTGGGCCACGAGGCCTGTTTACAATGGCGGCTAGCGCTTCTTGCCCTTGTTGGCCTTTTCGAAGGCTTCCTTGAGGGCATTGGGCGAATAGTCTTTGTCGTCGGCCTCACGGAACTTGATCAGCGGCAGGCCGCTGTCGTTGGTGATGCTGCGACTGCCCACATAGAACAGCTTGGCCTCGCCATCTGCGCCCTGCTTCTTGAGTTCATAGAACGTCAGGGTGTGGTTGACCTTACCCTCACCGGTGGGGTCTTCAGAGAACTTGGAAACGCAGATGAACCCACCCTGGGCACTGAAGCCAAGCCCCAGTACCTCAAAGCCGTCGCGGTTGTCCACGCCGGCCTGGACGGGCTGGGCGCGGTCCAAAAGTGTGTTGTAGGCATAGGTTCCGGCCGCCAGCAGAGCAGCAATGGCAAACACGGATTTGATCAACATATCGAGTTTCATGGCATACCTCGCGGAGTGCAGGGGAACGTGAAGGCCCTGATACTATCGCGCCAATGTACCGCAACAAAGCGGTTTGCGCCTAGCTTCAAAATGCCCGGGCCGGGCTGCAGGGGCGGAAATTCGCAGCTTTCTTGCTAGCCGTTACTTGGCGCATTGCCAGGTTGGGGGTCGTTGCGCGCTGGCGCGCTTTCCGCCGGCTCGTTGGCTGCGTCTTTGGCCCGGCTGGCTGCTGCCAGTTTGTCCTGCAGTTTCTTCAGCTCGACCGGGTTGTAACCCTTGGGCGATTTGAAGTTCAGTTCTGCATACCCACGGTCAAAGTCCACGCAGCGGCTGCCTACCAGGAACAGCCTGGCTTCGCCGTCGGCTCCTTGCTTTTTGATTTCGTAAAACGTCAGGAACTGGCGCACTTCACCTTTACCACTTGCCAGGTACGGCGCGTAGCTGCTCATGCACAGGTATTGCGTACCCCCACCAGCATCCACGGTGGTCAGCGTGAAGCCGTCTTTGCCGCTGGCGCCGGCGCCGTCAGCCAGCGCCGGCACTGGCACAAAGGCCCGCCAGGCCAGACCGGCCGCCAGCAGCAGGGCCGCCACACCAAAGGGCAACGAAACCATCAGAATCAACGAACGCATCTCTTTCGACATGGCAATCTCCGGGGATTTGGCAGGGGTTCCCGTTTGCTGCGGCCAAGCCGCCACCACGCCGGAATCACCGGCCATGTAGTGCGCCGCCTTGGCGGCACTTTGCACTTCGGTTGTGGTTCGGGCGGGCCTTGTTGTCTTCTACGCAGGAAGACCAGGGGCAGGAAACGGGGCTCAAGGTTCTGAATGCCCTTTCCGGCCAATCGGGGTCAAGATTATGCCTGGGGCATGGTGGCCCAGTTGCTGGGCATGTTCTGGCGCATTTCAAAGCGCGTGATCTTGCGGCGGAACAGCATCGGCACGTCGCCGGTAGGGCCATTACGGTTCTTGGCCACCAGCAACTCGACTTCGCTAACGTCTTCGTTTGGGTTAGAGCTGGCGTTTTCTTCGCCTTCTTTGCGATAGATCAACAGCACCTGGTCGGCGTCCTGCTCAATGCTGCCGGATTCACGCAGGTCACTCAACATCGGGCGTTTTTCGCGCGCGCTGCGTTGTTCAACGCCACGGTTAAGCTGCGCGGCCGTGATCACGGGTATGTCCAGTTCACGGGCCAGTGCCTTGAGCCCGCGGCTGATGTTGCCGATCTGCAGGTGGCGATCGAGCTTGTCGTTGTCTTTCACCAACTGCAGGTAGTCCACAAAGATGGCTTCAATGCCATAGCGTTCGCGGTGACGGCGG
The DNA here is from genome assembly GCA_016722065.1 of Planctomycetota bacterium. Classification (GTDB taxonomy): domain Bacteria; phylum Planctomycetota; class UBA8742; order UBA2392; family UBA2392; genus H3-PLA7. The sequence goes on along the minus strand of JADKGX010000001.1, from coordinate 2,391,458 downwards.
GCTTTGCTGCGGATTTCAGACAGGTTCAGCGTGAACGAGTCGTCCACAAAGATCGGGGCCGATGCCAGGCGGCTGGTGGCATCCTTGAGTGAGTCTTCTTCCTGGCGCGAAAACATGCCCAGCTTGACCTTGCGCAGGTCTACGCCGGCGTTGGCGCACAATACGCGCTGCACCAGTTCTGTGGCCGTCATTTCAAGGCTGAACACCAGCACGCCGCCCTTGCCGTCGTGGCGGCGATTGTGCGTCTCCAGGGCGATGTTTTCGGCCAGGTTGAGCATGAGCGACGTCTTGCCCTGGCCCGGGCGGGCGCCCACGACAATCAATTCGCCGGGCTTCCAGCCCGTGGTGTAGGCATCAAGGTCAGAATAACCGCTGCTGATGCCGGGCAGCAGGTGGCCGTCGTGGCTGAGGCGCCACTCGCGCATGCGTGCCTGCTGTTCCATCACCTGGGTAATCAAGGCCTGCATGGAATGCGTTTCGCCGTGATAGCGCTGGCTGGCAAGTTCATGGACGTCGGTCTCCATTTTGGAGATCACGTCGACGGGCGAGCGCGTTTCGTCCAGTGCCATGGCGCGCAGGTCGCCGCTGCGAATCGCGATTTCGCGCATCAAGGAACGGTCGCGCACAATCGCGGCGTAGCGTTCGGCGCCATAGGCGCTGGGCACACCGTGGGTGATGTCCGACAGGTAGGCCTTGAGCTGGTCTGGCCCGCCGCAGCCCTCCAGGTCGCCTTTACTGCGAATCTGTTCAATCACCGAGACCCAGTCGATCTCATGACTCTCGGCGTTGAGCACCTGGATCGCGCGATAAATGTGCTGGTGGCTGACACGCCAGAACATTTCCGGGCGCTTGAGAATCAGGCTGACTTCGGTCATGCAGCCCGGGTCAACGAAAATTGCACCCAGTACGGCCTGTTCGGCCTCCAGATTATGCGGTGGAGTAAATGCGGTTTCGGCCATGGGCGTTGTTGTGTCCATGGCCAAAGCGTACCAGACCATGCGACACGGGCGGGACAGTAGCGCAGTCGCCACAGAAAAGAGCGCTGTGATCGGAAAGTGGGAAGTTGTCAGTTGCAGGGAACAGCGAGCGCAGCAGCAGAACCGTGGCTGTCTCACGCCCCCGCTTGCTATCCTGTGCGGACCAAAACAGCCCAGGGGAAACCCATGACCGCAGAAGCGCCGGATTTCGCAGCCATCACTTCGCGCCAGCAGCAGACCTGGGCCACCGGAGATTTCAACCGGCTGGCCATGGCCACGATGCCCGTGGCCGAAATGCTGGTTGAATCAGCCGACCCCAGCCCGGGCCACCGTGTACTGGACATTGCCTGCGGCAGCGGCAACAACGCGTTGGTCGCAGCGCGCCGCCAGTGCCAGGTAACGGGAATCGACTTTGTGCCGGCACTGCTGGAACACGCGCGGCGCCGCGCCCAGGCTGATGGCGTGCAGGCGGAGTTTCTGGAAGGCGACGCCCAGAAGCTGCCCTTTGCGGACCATAGCTTCGATGTTGTTCTTTCCACGTTCGGGGTCATGTTCGCGCCCAACCAGGAACACGCCGCCTCGGAAATCAAGCGCGTTACCAAACCCGGGGGAAAGGTCGCCGTTGCATCGTGGATGCCGGAGGGATTTGGCGGCGACATCTTCCGTACACTTTCCAAGTACGCCCCGCCCCCGCCGGGACTCAAGCCGGGCACTCGCTGGGGCACGGCCAGCGGCTGGCATGAGCTGTTCGGGCCTGCACTCGCTGTTTCCAGTGCGCGGGTGCGCACCTTTCGGCAGTACTTCCGAAGTGTGGACGCGGTGATGGACATCTTTCTCAACTTCTTTGGCCCGGCTGTGCGTGTCATGCAGAACAGCGACGACAAAACCAAGGCCGCGTTTACCTCCGACTTGCGGCAGTTTTTTGCCAGCCGCAACCGCGCCCAGGACGGTGCGCTGATTCTGGATTGCGACTACTTTGAAGTAGTCAGCCGCAAGGTTTGAAAACCTGGCACTTGCTTGCTGGTTGTCGGGCCCGGGTACTGGATTCATAACTGACCCATGGCCCAGGCGCGCGACATGCTGGTGATTGACGTTCCGGGCTTGAGCGTGGGCGACGTGCAGACGCTTGCAGCCACTCTGCCCCACCTGCGAGAATTGGCTGGGAACTTTGCCGCCGCCCTGGTGCCGATTGCCAGCGGCAGCTTGATGGCCCGCCGCGCCACGCTGGCCACTGGTTTGCTTCCTTCGTTGCACCTTGTGGCCCATGACGAGGCGAGTGTTCTAGAAGTACCCGCATTTTGGCAGCGCGCGGCCGTGCAGCGGCCAGGCCGGCGCGCCGCCTACGCCGGAAGTTGCGGGCCGGTGGGCGCCACAGCCGAGTTGCATCACCGGTTTGAACAAGGACGACCGGCCTGGATGCCGGATACCTTGCGCACGCCCCTGCTTCAGGCCTTGCCCGCCCCGGTGCGCGACAGTGGTTTGGCCGACACGGCCTGGGCCTTTGCGCTGCAAGCCATGCGGGCAGGAGTTTCGCTGGTGTGGCTGGAATGCGGCGTGCTGTTGACGTGCACACCTCCGCACCGTGCCGCGGCACTGGCAGCGCTGGATGCGGCCCTTGGACCGCTGCTGCATGCCGCGGGAGACCGCGTGGTGATTCTGCTGGCCGCAACGGCGACGTGCACCGCGACGTCGATGCACCCGCCCGTTGCATTGAAGGGCACAAGAACAACGCACGACCACCGCCTGTTGCACGTGCATTGCGGCCCGCAGGCGGCACCACAGATAGCGCAACAATTGCGACAGGAACTGGCATTTTCCCGCGTGCTTTCGGGTGCGGGGCGTAACGAACTTGGCCTGGCGTGCCCGGCCGCTGGAGACGTGATTGCCGAATTGCATCCCGGATGGGCATTTGCCACTGGTGACGACAAGCTGGCCCTGGCCCACGCCGCCCCGGACAGCGCCCCACAGCACCTGCCAGTGTTTCTGGCACGGGGGCTGACACTGCCCAAATCGATAGTGGGAATGTGCGAAGTCGCCTGGATACTGCAACATGCTTTGGCCGGGCTGGAGTATCGCGATGAAAGCTAAGCTGGTTCTGTGCCTGCTGCTGGTGCTTTCCGCCTGTGCTTCCTCGGGCGGACTGGCGTTGCAACCGGGGCCGGATTCGCCCGATACCATCGATCTGCAACCCGTGCAGAACCTGGCCGGCGTTTCACTGCGCGTGCCGGAAATGTACGTGGGCGACATGCTGGGTGGCGACGACCCCCTGGAAGTGCAGGAAGTCGACTTGTCACTGGTTGCCCAGGCTGCATTGCTGGCTGGCTTGCGCATGCAGCGGCTGGCCGTAGTCACGCAAGGCCGGCCGCGCTTTGTGCTGTACCCGGCGATTACGCAATACGACGCGCTTGCGCTGCGCACGACCGGCAAATACCGCATGGAATTGACGCTGATCATGGTCGATACCCGCCAGGACCGTGAAGTCGCACGCGCCACCGCTGCTCGCGAATTTCTGTTGTTCGAAAAACCGCCCGAAGAAGGTGGCGCCATGGGCGAAGCAAGGTTCATTCGCCGCCGCCTGGAAGGCTTTACGGAAGCACTGGCACGCGATGCCCTGCAGGAGCTGGGCGTGCGCTAGCGGCCACGGCCGCTGCGCCGATTTTGGTTTTGCTATGCTGTTTTCATCCCTACAGGACAATTCCATGCGGTATTGGATGCTGCTTGCCTGCCTGTTTGCTTCCGCGCTTCTGGCCCAGGACCCGGCCTGGGACCCCGCAAAGACGCGCGTGTTTGCCGTGGGCATCTTGAACTTTCAGGACGACAAGTTGGCCACGTGGCCTGACGAAGGCCGCGTGGACGCAAACATGATCGCGGCGCTGAAAAAGCGCGGAGTGACAGAGGACAAGCTGGTGTTTCTCAAGAACGCTGAAGCAACCCGCCAGGCCATGGAACAGAAGTTGTCCGAACTACTGGCCGCAAGCGCAGAAGACGAGACGCTGATTTTCTATTACGCCGGGCACGGGGCGCGCGACCTGCAGGACGAACAACGCACGGTCAGCCTGGTCTGCTACGACAGCCTGGGGGCCAAACCCAAAACGCGCTGGAACGTCGCCGATGTAGTGGCCCTGATCGAAAGGGACTTCAAGGGCAAGACGGTGCTGCTGACAGCCGATTGCTGCCACAGCGGCGCTTTTCAAACCGTGGTGCAATCGCTGAAAACGACCAAGCAGTGGGGCGTGCTTGCCAGCGTGCAGGCGGCCAGCCGCAGCACTGGCAACTGGACGTTCACCCAGTGCCTGGTCGACATGTATGAAGGCAACGCACTGCTGGACGCCAACGGCGACGGCAGTGTCACCTTTCAGGAAACCGCCAACTGGGCCGAAGCCGAAATGGCCTTTTGCGAAGAACAGCTTTCGTGTTCCGGCAGCCGCGGATTCAACGCCCGCTGCAGCATGGCCAAGGCCGGCGACAAAAAACCCGCCCGCGCAGGCGAACGCCTGGAAGCGCAGGACGAAGGCGAATGGTGGAAGGTGAAGGTCCTGGATTCCAAGGATGGCAAGTTACTGGTGACCTGGCTGGGCTGGGACAAAAAGTGGGACCGCTGGATCGAGGAAAAACAGGCCCGCGCCTACAAACCCAAACTGTTTGAAGGCGGCACGGTCGTGGAAGTGGATTGGGACGGAACCTGGTACAAGGCCAAAGTGATGCAGAATCGCCTGGGACTGCACCTGATTCACTATGAGGGTTACCCGGCAACCGACGACGAGTACGTGCCGCGCAAGCGCATTCGGTTGCCCGCCAAGAAGGAAACCAAATAGCTATTCCTTGCGGCCACCGGCCCGGGCCTGCGGTTTGTATTGCGTGCTTTGCCCGCGCGCGATGCTTAGGCTTTGAAACGCAGCCCCCACCTGCCCGCGCGCCAACTGCACAATTTGGCCCACATGGTAGCCGTAGTGCGCCACTTGCCGGATCAACGCATCCATCACCGTCAGCGGCTCGCCGCGAATGTGCACGGTGGCGGCAACGTCCTGTGGCTGCAAGGCACGCAACGCCGCAAAGGTGCACTGCCAGCCCTCCTGCCAGAGTTGCAGCAAGCGGACAGGGTCCTGCACGCCGGGCTCGAATTCGGCGTCGCGGGTGCGGCTTGCCTTCTCCCCGTCGCTGGTCAGAAAATCCGTCCAGCGCGAAAGCATGTTGCCGTGCAGATGCTGGACCAGAATCGCAATGCTGTTCTGGCCCGCTCCCGGCCGCACAAAAAGCTGCGGCGCGCTGACCTGTGCCAGCGCGCCGTCACCAAGTTGCTTCAGGGCCTCAAAGCGGGCCAGGCTGGAATGCAGAAAAGCCTGTGCCAGTTCCGGGTCACTGCTCATGCGCTCTGCCGTGCCAGCTTGCGGCGACGCCGGCCCAGGGCCAGAGCGCCAAACAGGCCTACCGGCAAGAGCGCCCACGTCGGCGAAGCAGCGGATGCCGCGCAGCCGTTGTGGTCGCTGTTGTCGTAATCAATGTAGTACTTGTTGAAGCTGAAGGTCGCGTCGGCATTGTCGGTGGCAGCGGCATTGACCTTCAGGAACACATCCAGCTTGATCTCGTGCCCCGGCCAGGCGCTGTCGACTTCGATGTAGTAGTGGTCGTGCTCATCGATCGCGCGGAAGTCGAAGTCCAGTATCCAGTCGCCGCTGGTGTCGCGCTCGTCTTTCACTTCTTTCTTGCGGCTGTCCAGTACGCGAACGCGCGGGGGTGCCCAAAGGCCGCGAACATAGATATCGACATCGACCGAAGTGCCCAGGCCGTAATCGATGTCCACCCGATAGCGAATGGTTTCGTGGTCGCGCAGTTCTACGTCGTCGTTGTATTCGGCGACAACTTCGGCACGAAGGCCGGCTGCGCCAAGCACCAGAACCGTCAACAGCATGAGGCGTATCATTGCATTCTCCTCAGCCCCGTGAGCGAGCTGCACTATAGCAAACGCCAGCCAGCACGCCGAACTTCCAGCGTGATTTGTTGGCCTTCTAAACAGTGCTGATGCAACGGGTTGCAGCTAGCGTTTGGATTTCGCTTTTGGCTTTGGTTTCGGCTTTGCCTTGGCGGCGGCCTTTTTGGCCGGCGCCTTTTTGGGCTCGACCTTGGGAGGTGGCAGGGTGCCCACCAGCGTGTAGCTGGCCTCGACCCAGCGTGAAAGCTGCTTGGCAGTCTTGAGGGCTTCCAGCGAGACCTTGACCCAGCCAGGCTGTTCCGTGCCGTTGACCAGAAACGGCGAGCAGTGCTTGAGTTGAAGGTGCCGCGCACGGGATTCGTCATCGCACAAGGCGATCACACCGTCCGAAAGCGTGCCAATGAAAGGGCGTCCGCCGCGTATACAAACGCGACCCCCGAACATGTCTTTTTCGGACCAGCCATCCTTGCGGGCGAGGGCGTCGAGCACGCGCTCAAACAGCCGCGGGTCATAACCCATAGGCGAACCTCTCAAAGTTGCGCTCATTATCGGGGCGCAACGCCAAAGCACAAGTGGCCAAGCCGCGCTTCAACGCAAATGCTAACGCATCTGGGGTGGCCCGCCCGGGTGAAACGGCTTGAACTGCACCGGGGGTGCTGAAGGTGCGGGCGGATATTCCGGCATTTCCAGTTCTGGTTCAGGGTGCAGTTGCTGCTCGGCCTGCGGAGCATATGGCACCGTCGGAAAGCGACCCGAGGGGGTCAGCCGGATCGTCTTGCCCTGGCCGCCCTTGCCAAGGTACGCGGCCTGGCTGCCCGAAGAAGCAGGCTGTTTATCCTGCTGCGGGGCAACTGGCGCCGCATCAGGCATTGGCGGTGGATACGAACCTGCCGGGGCTGCACCTGGAGGCAAGTTGCCCGGTGGCGGCGCCCCAGCCGGCGGCACCTGCGCAGGATATGCCGGCGTATAGGCAACAGCCGGCCGTACAGAGCGATCACTGGTCTTCCACCACACCCAACCCAAGGCACCCAGCATGACGACTGCCAGCGCGCCAATCAGGCCAAACCAAAGGCCGGCGTTCGAAGCCGCGCCTTGGGGGTCAGGTATCACGTTGCCACTGCCCCCGGTTGCGGTGAGAAGCGGCTCAATCTGTGCACCTGTCAGCTGGCCGGGATGGCCGGTCCAGGTGATGCGGCCCGTGGCATCGATCAAAAACGCGCGCGGAATCGAATCCACGTCGTAAAGCCCCGCAGCGCTGGTCGACTGCACAACCGGATATCGCAAGCCATAGCGCTTGATGAAACCGTCAATGGCAGAAACGTATTCGTTACTGACCGCAATGATGACCAGCCCGCGCGGGCCATACTGGTCGTGCAGTTCGTTCATGTGGGGTACATTGGCAACGCAGGGCGGGCACCAGGTTGCCCAATGTTCTACTAACACCGGGCGGCCCTGCATGGCGGCCAGGTCCTTGACTTCGCCCAGCAGATTCCAGGATTTGGAAAAAGCGAAATTGGGCGCCATCTGGCCGACATCCTGGCCCGCCAGCAGCGGCGCCATGGCGGCCAACATGGAAAGCAACAATGCACAGCGTGCCGGCAACATCAGCAACTCCCGGGCCCCTGCCCTGAACCGACAGGATAACGAAATCGGTGCTGTGCACTCCATGCAATTCGCATCACTTCGCTGAATGTGACCAGGTCCGCCTTCAGCCACAGCCCCAGCCCGATTGGCGCACACGGCGGCCGGCTTTCAAGTCTGCAGCACGCCAGTGTTGTAAACCCCAACTTCGGGGTTGTTGGCGGCCATCTCCAGGGCCTGAATGATCACGTCGCGCGTTTCGGTGGGCTCAATGATCGCATCCAGCCACAACCGCGCGGCACCATAGGCCGGCGCCATGGCGTCTGTGTAGCGTTTCCGGATGTCAGCCAGCAAGGCCTGCTTTTCGGATTCGGACACTTCCTTGCCCTGCGCCTGCATCTTGGATACTTGCAGCGTCAGCAGGGTGCTGCTGGCCGCATCGCCACCCATGACCGCATAGCGCGCGTTGGGCCATGCCGCAATGTAACGCGGCCGATAGGCGCGCCCGCACATCGCGTAGTGACCTGCGCCAAAGCTGCCGCCGATGATAATGCTGATTTTCGGCACCACAGAATTGGCCATGGCGTTCACCATCTTGGCGCCCTTGCGGATGATACCGTTGTGTTCGCTTTCCGGGCCGACCATGAAGCCGTTTACATCATGCAGAAACACCAGCGGAACCTTCAGCTGGTTGCAATCCATGATAAAGCGCGCGGCTTTGTCGGCGGCATCGTGGTAGATCACGCCGCCTGTTTCCCAGGGTTTGTCCTTGTTGCGGATGGTTTCCTTCTGGTTGGCCACAATGCCCACGGCAAAGCCGCCCATGCGGGCGTAACCGCAAAGCAGTGTCTTGCCGTAGTCGGGCTTGTATTCCGAAAACGCGCTTTCGTCGGCCAACCGGGCAATCACTTCATGCATGTCGTAGCCAGCCGCACCCGAAGGCTGCACCAAGCCCTTGAGTTCCGCAGTGTCATAGGCCGGTGGCTTTGCATCGATGCGGTCAAAAGGAGCCTTGGGCCGCTGCGCCATCATGCCCACCAGTTCGCGAATCTTGTCGATGCACTCTTCGTCCGTTTTCAGCACGTAATCGGCCGTGCCTGATTTTTCGGCATGCACGCGGGCGCCGCCGATTTCCTCGTTGGTTACGTCAGCGGCAGCAGTCTTGGCCGCGCGGGCCAGGGCTGCGGCCGCCAGGTACATGCCGCTGCCTTCAGTCATCAGCACGTGGTCGCACATCACGGGCAGGTAGGCACCGCCGGCGACACACAGGCCCATCACGGCCGCAATCTGCGGAATCGCCATGGCGCTGATTCGAGCGGCGTAATCAAACACCTTGCCGAAATCGTCCTTGTCAGGAAACACTTCGTCCTGCAGCGGCAGAAACACGCCCGCGCTGTCCACCAGGTACACCAGTGGCAGCTTGTTCTCCATGGCCACACGCTGTGCGCGCAGCACTTTCTTGCTGGTCATGGGGCAGAACGCGCCTGCCTTGATGGTGCTGTCGTTGGCAACCACCATCACTTGCCGACCCTTCACCATGCCTACGCCCGTAATCACATTGGCGCTGGGAATGCCCCACTCGTCGTACATACCCAGGCCGCCATACAGGCCGTACTCCAGCCATGTGCTGCCTTGATCCAGCAGGCGGCGTACGCGGTCGCGCGGGGCAAGCAGGCCTGCGGCACGCTTCTTTTCAATCGCCTTGGGGCCGCCGCCGTTGCGCAGTTTCTCGCTGGTCTTGCGGTGCTCTTCGATGATCGCGTTATGCGCGACGACGTTTTCCAGCCACGCAGGAACCTGTTTGCGCGCGGCAGTGATTTGGGTGGCAAAACGTGACGAAGCTTCGGCAGCGGGCTGCGGCTGGCTCATGACCTCTCCTGATCGCGCGCGACAATAGCCCCAGCGGGCCACGCTGGCAACGCGGGCGCCAGCACCAAGGCCAACGGCCCTTTCAAACCTGGCTGCCAGGGGCCATGTGCCACAACACTTTTCATGGTCAGAACATGGCTTGGCCTGGAACCTCTTTGCGACGCCCCCACCAGCATCAATCCAACCAGGAAGAGTTGAAATGCACTGTTTTTCACCCCCTGCCATCCTGCTGCTGTTGTGCACCTGTCTGTGCGCAGCCGTTCATGCCGAGCCCGTGGACCCCGCTGCGGAAGCCAAGAACAAGTCCGAGGGCGAGGCTGAAGGCACCAAGCCAGCAGGCACGCATTCCTGGGACGCACCAGCCATCAAAGTGCCCGGCTTCGAGGCCAAGCTGAAAGAAGAAGAACGCATCGGAAGCTATGGCCAGCCCCGCTGGTCGGCGCACCGACGCTTCAACCGTACGCGCCAGTATGTTCGCCCCGAGGGGCAGATCGACTTTGAAATCTGGTCGATCCACAAGGGTCCGCGACGCAGCAACCATGGCGACGAAGCCGTCGAGAACGAATGGCAAACCGAACTTGAGTTCGGGCTGCCCTATCGCTTTCAGTTTGACGCCTACCTGGTGCTGGCAAAGACCGGCAGAGAAGGCGAGCTGGAGTTGGCCGAGGAAAAGTTCGAACTGCGCTGGGCGTTCATGGATTGGGGCAAGATTTACAGCAACCCGACGCTGTACTTCGAGTACGCCATTCACAACCACGATTTCGACAGCGTAGAGGTCAAGCTGTTGCTGGGTGATTCGATTATCCCGCGCCTGCACTGGGGCGTAAACCTGGTCTATGAGCACGTATTGGGCGGCGACCACAACAACAACTTCGCGTTCACGGCCGCGATCAGCTACACGGTGATTGACTCCTTGCTGGCCATCGGCTGGGAGCACCAATCCGAGTTCGAAGACAGCGCCGACAACCGCTGGGATTTCGAAGACAGCCACATCACCGGCCCCAGCATTCAAATCCGGCCTTCCCCACAGGCACATTTGAACCTGGTTCCCTTCTTTGGTGTCGGCGGCCATTCCCCGGCGTTCAAGTTCTACTTTGTGTTCGGCTGGGAGTTCTAGCTCTCCACGGGTCGTGCGGGCGTTACTCCTGCCATGCCAACGCGCGCGCGACCCTTGTAGCTGGTTTCCTGATGAAAGTGGGCTGGCAGTGTGAAACAGCTTGCGCTGGTGCCATCCGTAGGCATTGCCCTGGCACTACATGCCGGGGCGATTGCCGTTGCCTGGTTTGGTCAGGCCGCAACACCTGCGTCACTGGCGCTGTATCCGCAGACTTGCCAGGCCGTTGCGCTTGAACGTTCGGCGGAACTGTCGTGGCCTGAACAGTCTGCTGCTGCTGCCGCCCCCGCAATGCCGCGGCCGGCGACGGCAACCCAAGAGTTGCTGAAGCGACCACAGGGCGACGTGGAACTGACCGCGCAGCCTGAAGTTGCCCCGCCGCTGCCAGACCCGCAACCGGAGTTGACTCGGACTGACCTGCCTTGGCCCAGGCTGCTTAGGCCCGCTGAGCAGCCATTGCTTCAACCTGCCCGGCCCAAGCAGCAACCTGCTGCGTTGCCAGGCGCTGCCACGGCAGCAGTGGACCAGCCCGCTGCAATCTGGGTCGCACCGCGCATCCTGCACTGGCAGGCCCCTGAAAACGTGCGCGCAGGCTTTCACGGACAGGTCGTCGCCCTGCTGACGATTGACGAACAAGGCCAAGTCGCGGCCGTGGAACTGGACAAGGGCACCGGCAACAAGGCCTGGGATGCCCTGTTGTTGAAGTCCTTTGAGAACGCCAGGTGCCTTGCCGCCACCTGCAACAGCAAGCCGGCCAGGGGTGTGCTGCGCCAGCCCGTCGACTTTCCATAGGCGGGATCTGGCATCCCACCCGATGGGGCGGGACGTACGGGCCAGCAACCTGACCTCAACTCATACAGAAGAGCAAAAGGCTCGACTCATTTGGGCCAGTTGGGGAGTTTCCTGGCCTTTGGGCGGCAGGGCTTTGACGTTTGTCGATGCCCAGTCGCGGCCTGTTGCGCGCGCCCGACAGCGCCTAAGCGACGGAATTCCGCGTGCGATTTCCGCCACCTGCGCATCGGCGTCCATCATCGTCTGTGGCACGGTAAACAGAAAATGCCGGTCAAAGGTTCCGGCATATGGCCGCGTACCCAGCAGTTGCAGATGCGCGCCAGGTACACCTTCGCCGCCGCGAAAGGTTCGTGGCTCGCAGTCCTTGCCTGTCCAGGAAAGCAGAATGTTCATGCCCGGGCCCGCAGCGGCATGCCGCTTCGCAGCAGATAGGCGGACAGAGCCAGTGCCGCAGCCATCCACAGCTGCAATGCGCTGGCAAACCCGTCCGGGGCCCGGTCGCTGATGGCCGACCATTGCCCCAGGTACATCACGGACCGGTGCAGCGGGTCCAGGCCCGTCAGGTCGTGGGACATCCCCAGCCAGGGGCACCCCGCCAGCGCGTAGGCTTCGGCTTGCGGCTGCCACCTGCCGGCCGCGCCGCAAACAAACGGCAATGCGCACAGTCCAAGCCAAGTCAACGTAACCACCACAGAGGCGCCGCGCGTGATACCGCCCAACGTGCTTCCCACAAGGCAGGCGGCGGCACACCACAAGACCGTGCGCATGGCCAGTGCTGGTTCCGGCCCGGTGGTCAGCAGCCCCAAGGTGGCACCTGCAAGCAGGGCACCCGCTGCATGGTCCGCGGCTTGGCGGGTGGTGGTGGCAGTTCTGGAAAGGGCCGCCCCCAGCGGCAAACTGGCGCAAAGGGCAAACAGGGCCAAGGCCACGCGGTCGACGGCTGCCAGCGGCGAGAGACCAGACGCCGTGATCAGCAACAGAGCGCACGCCATGCCGGCACACAGGGCCATCGTCAGGGTGCGTCGCAGGTGGGATTTACTCGTCGGTGTCGAGGTCATCGTCCGGAACTGGCATCTCCAGAATGTCGTCATCGGCGTCGCGGCCGTCGAACTCTTTCAGCAGCTCGGTCAACGCGGTCTTGGCGGCACGTTGCTCGGCTTCCTTCTTGTTACGTCCCGTACCGGGGCCATATGTGACACCTGCAATCGACACCACAACATGAAATTCCTTCTGGTGGTCGGGGCCGACTTCCGTGATGACCTTATACGTCGGTGCGCGCTCCTGCCGCGACTGCACCAGGTGCTGCAACGCTGACTTGTAATTCTGCTGGAATTGATGGCTGGTGATACCCAGGATCACCGGCCCCAGGTCGCGTTCAATGAACTGCTTGGCGGCCGCTAACCCTCCATCCGCGAACAGGGCGCACAGCACAGCCTCATACAGGTTGGCAAGAATGCTGACTGGCAGGCGAGCGCCAGAATCGCGGCGCACGCCCTTGCCCAGGTACATCAATTCGGCCAGCCCGAGTTCGCGGGCGCGGTCGGCCAGCACGGCGCGCGACACGGCAACTGATTTGACCCGAGTCAGTTCGCCCTCCGGAAAATCGGGATAGTGGCGATACAGCATGTCGGAAATGACCAGGCCAAGCACAGCATCGCCTAGGAACTCCATGCGTTCGTTGCTGGGGTGCTTGTCGGTTTTTGCACTGCTGTGAGTCAGCGCGTTGCGCAACTCCGAAAAGGTGCGGAACTCATGACCCAGGATCGATTCAAGTTGTTTCAGGCGCTCCAGTTCCGCTGCTGAAAACGAGTGCGAACGGGTAATGCGCTTCGGCTTTTCAGCCGGTTGGGTGCCCATGGCTTCTCCTCATATTATGAGGAGTCCGTGATGCCCCAAAAGGGTGAGACGCCACGGATGCCTCATGGCGCCAATTGTAGCCCCGCCCGTCGCCCCGCACAGCCCCGCATTGATTTTACACCGCTGTTACCCAAGGAAAGGGAACCAGCGGGTAGATTCTACGTTAGATACATGCAGCAACGTCATCCCGGCACACTGACCCCGAGGCACCAGTTTCTACCCCAAGGAGCAAGCCATGACACCATTTCTGAAGAACACCCTCAGCATGCTGGGCATTGCCGCCCTGACCATGGCCACCACCCTGGTGGCAGTGAACTCCAGTTCCGTCAGCGCCGCAGAAGGCGAAGACAAGAACGTCGAAGCCGTGAAGGTTGAGATCAAGCCAGTGCTGGCACAGGCCTCGCTGGACATCGACAACTGCACTTTCACCCTGAAGATGGACAAGGAAGTCTACAGCGGCGACGACAAGCCCGTGCTGACCGTGGAAGCGACCAACCCCGGCAAAGAGTCCGTGACGCGCAGTGTGGTCGTGACCATGTACGGGCGTGACTTGAACAGCCGTGGCCGCATGCCGTCCATTGCCATGCCCCTGTTCACCAAGACCGTCGAGTTCACGCTGGCCGCAGGCGAAACCAAAAGTACCACGGTAGAAACCGGCAGAACCATGCCTGCCGCCCAGGCGATTTCGATGGGCATGGGCAAGGTCAACCCCAACGGCGAGGCGTTCGACGAAATCGAAAAGGCCCTTCCGCGCGCCAAATCCGTAAACTAGGGCCATGCCCTTGAGCCTCAAAGTATCCACATTCGCAAAGCCGCTGGGAGTGCTGATTGGACTCCTGGCGGCTTTGGCGGTTCTGCCCTTCTTCAAGTCACCCCCGCACCAGGAAGACCCCACGGCCGTGGGTCCCCTGGCCGCAGACTGCGACGGCGCGCTGCGCGACATCGTCGTGCATTACAAGATCGAAGAAGCTGAGGTTCTGGAACGCCCCTACCGCGACTTCCTGCCCCGGCTTTCTGACTCCGTCAACGTGTTCGTGGTCTGTCCGGACAATGCCGCGTTCCTTGACCTGCAACGCCGAATGGGCACGCTGCAATGCCGCCTTACACCCGTCATCGTTGATCACCCCATGACGGCCTGGGCGCGTGATCGCTGGATAGCCCTGCAGCCCAGTGTGCGCGGTGGCAAGGTGACGGCGCTGGTGTCGCCCCGGGGCGAAATGGGCGCTGACAACTGGCCTGAGCGAAAAGGCGATGAAAACGCAGGTGACGACCTGGCCCGCGCGATCGGGACATCGGTGGTTTCCCTGCGCAGCGACCTGTACTTCGATGGTGGCGACTTCGTGGCCGACAGCGAGACTGCGTTTGTCACACCCAACGTGCTCAAGCGCAATCTGGGGCAGATGGTTCAGTCGCGCGAGGAACTGGTCCAGCGCCTGGAAAAGCTGGTCGGGCGCAAGGTGCTGCTGCTGGACCGCGCTCCAGACCACCATGCCTGCATGTTCATGATGCCCGTGGGCAGCCGCACCGTGATCGTGGCAGATCCTCGCGCCGCCAGCAAAATGCTCACGCCGGAACAGGTAGCGACATTGCCCTTGCCCAAGGGCGCCGATTTTTCGGAGGCCACCTTTGCGCGCTTTGACGCCGTGGCCGAACAGTGCGCCAAGGAGGGCTACAAAGTGGTTCGCATGCCCCTGGCACCAGCACCCGACGGGCGCACGTTTCTGGCCGGGTTGAATGTGATTCTGGACCAGCAGGGCAGCAAGCGCATTGCCTACATGCCAACGTTTGACAACGCCGAGGTCATCAATGAATCCTCGGCCGCGGTCTGGCGCGGCCTTGGCTATGAAGTGCGACCGGTCAACTGCACGTCCACGTATCGGCTGTTCGGCAGCCTGCGCTGCCTGGTGAACGTGCTTGGCCGGGGCTGAAGGCGGGTCCAACCGTGGCACGGCGCCTTCCGCCTTCTGGCAGCCGGGCCGGATGCTTGGCACACTGCCGCCGCGCAAGCAACCCTTGCGCGTTGAAAAAGTGTGCCGGGGTGGCGGAATTGGCAGACGCGGCGGATTCAAAATCCGCAGTCCTTCACTGGGCGTGTGGGTTCAAGTCCCACCCCCGGCACCAACACAAACACAACTATATGCCTCAACAGAAACGAAGCCGCCCCGAAAGTGGCTTCCGGGGCGGCTTTGAAAGCTGGGCGGCTTGACGGGATTCGAACCCGCGACATCCAGAATCACAATCTGGCGCTCTAACCAACTGAGCTACAAGCCGCGCAATCGCTGCGGCGAAAGGGTATTCAAGCCGCCACGGGCGTCAACGGGGCGCAGGGCACTGGACTTGTGGGCGCCGTCGTCGCACTCTGCTTTCCCATGGCCAAGGAAACCCTGAGCATCGTCACGGAAGTGCCGGCCCTGCCGCGCCGCGACCCGGCCATGCACAAGGGCGAAGCCGGCAAACTGTTTGTTGTGGCTGGCTCGGCGGGCATGGTGGGTGCTGCGGCCCTGTGCGCCCGGGCGTCTTTGCGCAGCGGTGCGGGCCTGGTGCGCGCGGGCATGCCCTGGCGGCTGGCCGTGATGGTAAGCGGCCGGGACCCCAACGTGATGACCCACGCCCTTCCAGAAACGGAAGACGGCACCCTGAGCGCCCTTGCAGCCGCCAAGATACTTAAGGGGCTTGAGGGCTACGACGCCCTGGTGCTTGGCCCCGGCATTTCGACCCACGCCCAGACGGCCCAAACGGTGCGCAACCTGCTGCCGCAACTGGACACGCGCCTGCTGCTGGATGCGGATGCCCTGAACGCAATTTCGGGTGACCTGGCGCTGTTGAAGGAAATCCCGCGGGCCAAGGGTCTGCCGATCCTTACCCCCCACCCCGGCGAAATGCTGCGGCTGCTGGGAAAAGATGGCACCAACCTGGATTTGCGCGCCAATGACGACCAGCGCCGCGAAGTCGCCGTGGCGTTTGCCCGCAAACACAACGTTGTCCTGGTGCTGAAGAGTCGCCACACCGTAGTCACGGATGGCAAACGTGCGTACATCAACACCACCGGCAACCCGGGCATGGCCAAGGGCGGCATGGGCGACGTGCTGGCAGGAGTGATCGGCGCCATGCTGTGTCAGGGGTTTGCGCCCTTTGAGGCCGCTTGCCTGGGAACCCACCTGCATGGGCTTGCGGGCGACATGGTTTGCGCCAGAATGGGCGAAATCGGCATGCTGGCTACGGACATCATTGAAGAACTGCCACACGCATGCACGCGGCACCAGGCGGGGCGCAATCCATGAGCATTCGCGAAGTCGAAGATCAGTACATCCTTCAGACCTATGCCAAGAAGCCCATCACCATCGTCAAGGGCGAGGGCGTGTACGTCTTTGACGACGCCGGCAACAAGTACCTGGACCTTTACGCAGGCCACGCGGTGTGCGGCATTGGCCACTGCCACCCCACGCTGGTCAAGGCGATTACGGAACAAGCCCGCAAGCTGATCTTCTTCAGCAACAGCGTGTACAACGACGTGCGTGCTGAGGCCGCAAAGCTGGTCTGTACCAACGCCTACCCGGCCAGCAGCGCCGTCTTCTTCTGCAACAGCGGCACCGAGGCCAACGAAGCGGCAATCAAGATTGCGCGCCGGGCGACAGGCCGCCCGCGCATCATTGCCATGGAAACCGGCTTTCACGGGCGCACGATTGGCAGCTTGAGTGTCACGGGCAATCCCAAGCTGCGGGCGGATTTTCCGCAGAACCTGGAATCACTGACCGACTTCGTGCCCTTTGGCGACTTTGAGGCCGTGGAAGCCATGCTTTCGCCCGATGTTGCCGCGATTATCCTGGAACCCGTCACCAGCGTAGGCGGCGTGCGCATTGCCAGCCGCAAGTACTACGACAGCCTGCGCGAACTTTGTACCGGCAACGGCACTGCGCTGATCTTTGACGAAGTACAGACCGGCTTTGGGCGTACCGGCAAGATGTTTGCCGGCCTGCACTGGGGTGTGGAGCCCGATATCACCACCTGCGCAAAAGCCGCCGGCGGCGGCGTGCCCGTGGGCATGGTGATTCTGAACGAGAACATTCGCAGCGCGCCCGCACCCGGCGAACACGGCTGCACCTTTGGCGGCGGCATGCTGGCCATGGCGGCCGTCAAGGCCACCATGGAAGTGCTGCTGAACGAAAAGCTTCCCCAGCACGCGGCAGACATGGAGCTTTGCGTGCGTGATGAATTGGGAGCAATCCCGGAAGTGCTGGCCGTGACTGGCAAAGGCCTGCTGCTGGGCATTGAACTCGATTGCCCTGCCAAGCCGATCGTAGACGCGATGCTGGAGCGTAAGGTGCTGGTCGGCGGCTGCGACAAGCCCAACCAGATTCGCCTTTTGCCGCCACTGACGATCAAGCTGGAACACGTCAAGGCGTTCGCCAAGGCGCTTTCCGAATCCCTGGCCGCTGCCAAGCAACTGACTTGATCCTTCCAACCGTCTTTCAGAAACGACCAGGCCGCGTTGAACCAAGTCAACGCGGCCCGAGGTTTGCTTCCTGACGGCCCCGCTACGAGGCGGTGCTGACCTGTCCCCGCGGCTTCAGTCGCGCAGCCAATGACAGGTGTAGCCGTTGGGGTGCTTCTGCAGGTAATCCTGGTGATAGTCCTCGGCTACGCTGAAGTCGCCGGCCTTGACGATCTGGGTCACGACCGGCTTCTTCCACTTGCCTGACTTGTCGACACGTGCCTTTACCGTTTCGGCCACCTGGCGCTGCTCTTCGGTGAAGTAAAAGATCGCGCTGCGATACTGCGTGCCAATGTCGTTACCCTGGCGGTTCAGAGTCGTGGGGTCGTGCATGCGGAAGTACCAGCCCAGCAGGTCTTCAAATTTCAGCTTGGCCGGGTCGTATACAACCTTCACGCTTTCCGCGTGGCCGGTGCTGCCCTTCTTCACGTCTTCATATTTGGCGTTCTTGAGTTCGCCACCGCAGTAGCCAACCTCGGTGGAGACCACACCCGGAATGGCACGAATCAACTCTTCCATGCCCCAGAAGCAGCCGCCGGCCAGCACCACGGTTTCGGTGGCCACGGCAGGCGCTTTGGCGTCTTCCGTCTTGGCCTTGATCAGGCCTTTGTCGACAAATGGCTTGAGGTACTGCCCGTAGCCCTCGGCTTCCATTTCCGCAAGCGGTACAAACCGCAACGATGCCGAGTTGATGCAATAACGCAGGCCGCCTTGGTCGGCCGGGCCGTCTTCAAACACGTGGCCAAGGTGGCTGTCGGCGGTCTTGCTGCGTACTTCGATGCGTTTCATGCCATGGGACGTATCGGTGTTTTCCACTACCTCTGGCCCGTCAATGGGTCGGGTAAAGCTGGGCCAGCCGCAACCGGAATCAAACTTGTCCAGGCTGCTGAACAAGGCTTTTCCGGAGACAATGTCGACATAGATGCCGTCGTCATGGGCGTCCCAGAACTCGTTCTTGAACGGCGGTTCGGTGGCGCTTTCCTGGGTCACGCGGTACTGCATATCCGTCAAGCGTTTGCGCAGGTCGCCGTTGCTTTTCGCGTTGTCATTGGCCTTGGCAGCCATGGGGCCCTCCGTGGTGTTGGCAGGCTGTGGGTTGCCGGTACAGCCAACCAGAGCCGCCAAAGCGGCGCACAGGGCAGCCAGCAGACCTTTGCGTGATGCTGTCATGGGTGTCTCCATCCAGCACTCGTGAGCGCGCGATGATAACCCCGAAATGCTTTGAAGCATTCCCTTCAAGGTGCATTTCTTGTCTGAAAACCGGCCACGTCAACGCCTGGCCACAGGGTTTGCCTGAGGTTCCGGAAAAGGCACTGCACCAAGAATGAGGCAGGGAGGGTGGTGGATCGGCTGGGACTCGAACCCAGAACCCGCGGCTTAAAAGAACGTTGCTTGACCCTCTTTTCGATGCCCGCTATAGTTCCATTGTGCCCGCAATAGCCTTCTAATAACGGCTTTTTGCGGGACATGCCAAGAAACGGGTTCCGGGCAGTTTAGAACTGGTCCGGGCATTTCTTGGGGGACTTTTTGGGGGACGTGCAATAGGGGGCTTTATGGGCAAGATTGGCAGGCCGCGCAAGCGCAGAGTTCGCACCGCACACCCCGGCGTCAAGCTGAAGCGCCTGAAAAGCAACGGCGAGTGGGTTGCCCGCTACATGGACCCCGAGACGGGCCGCGAGAAGCAACAAACCTTCACGGCCATCGACATCACGACCGAGCCGGCACGCCGCGCCTGGGCCATCAAGAAGAGCAACAGCATCCGGGAGTATCGGGCGGCCGTGGCGGCCGGAGTGGCGGTTGTCACATACACGCCAATCAAGGACGCCCTGAAGGCGTATTTCGATACAGCCAGTGCCGAAGGGCTAAAAGCGTCAACTCTCAAGGCCTACCACGAAGGCGCGGACCCGTTTGGTACTTGGTGCCGCAAGAATGGCGTCAAACACACCGAGGACCTGAACGGTCCCAAGCTGGAAGCGTTCCGTAAGGCATTTGTCGGACGCAAGGCTTACGTCCCTGATACCAGTGAAGGCGCGGGGCAGGGCGCCAAGGTGATCGGCGAGAGACGACGTTCGCCCTTGCAAGTAAACAAGTGCTTGAGGGCTATTCGCACCATCCTGAACCAATGGCGGATACAGGGTACCTTGCCGAAGTTGGACTCTGACGGCATCAAGGACGCCCTGCGCTTCCAAAAAGTCACTCACGACACGCCGCGCTTCCTGCGCGCATCAGACATCAAGACGCTACTGGAAGCCGCCCAGCGCCACGACAAGGCAACGTTCAACTACGTCCGCAAAGGCGAAGATCGCCAGAACAGAGAGCACCATTACGCGCCTGCATTCGAGTTCATCACCGCTGCCCTATTGACCGGCTGCCGGTTTTCGGAACTGGCTAAGCTAAAGTGGTCCGAAGTCAATCTGGACGCCGGCGAAATCATGCTGACGTCAGACCGCACGAAAACAGGCCACGGCCGCAGAATCGCACTGGACGTGTCGCCGGCGCTGGCCGCCCTGCTTGAAAGCATGAAGTTGCGCAGAGGCGGCCGTCGGTTCGTTTTTGGTGACGACCGGGGTCTGGACCGCAATACCGCGGACCGCGAACGCGAGCGGTTATCGGCAGCCTTTGGGGCGCCAAAATTCACTTGGCACGACCTGCGCCGAACCTGCGGGACCTTCCTGGCCTGCGCCCCCGGCGTCTATGCCGGAGCGGGGGCCTTCCACGCCGCAAAGCGTCTGGGGCATAGCGTGTTGGTCAGCGAACGCCATTACGCTGGCGCTGTCACGGACATTCCGCGCGACGCCCAAACACTTGAAGCCGCAATGGGAATCGCGAAGCTATTGGAGTCGTCCGGCGTCTGCAGGACGCCGGGAACAGCAATGGATAGGGCCGCGAATGGACAAGCGAGCGCAAGTTGAAGGTGAAGACCGAATCAGGGAGGCCTGCGCCGCGTACGCGCGCGTCGCCGCCTTGGCTAAGGCTCTACCATCCGCGTTCTCGAAGCACGATCACATGTTCCCTGAAGATCTAGGAAAGCTATTGGTCGGGCTCTGCAAGGGCGACTACGCATATCAGGTCCGTGAACTCAAGAGTGCCTACGCAACGGCCAGGGCCTATCCGCAGGAACTCAAGTTGACCTACATGCATCCGAGTGGGGCCGGAAAAATCATTGATTGCCAATGGACAGTTCGCTTTCAGCACGGGAACTTGGACCAGCCGTTGGCAAAGCTGGACAAGGTGCTGGCAACGCTTTGCACTGACATCCAGGCATTCGAAAGAGCCTGCAACCTAGCGGATGAGTTGGAAACGGCAGTCAAGGCCTGCCCGAGCGACGACTATGGCAAGCCTGCGCGCATCGGCGTGGACACACTGCGGGACCACCGCCGCACATACCTAGAAAGAGCGCAGCGGGAACTCGCCGAGAGCACGCAGGGCATAATCGGCGCGGCTGAATGGATTGCCAAAGCCGACGGCCTGTTCGAAGGCAACGGCTTGCTGGCTGGGATAGCAAAAGCTTGGTCGGAGGTTCCGCAAGCCGTGGCAACACCTTCAAAAGCCAGGAAAGTGCGTCGTCAAGAACCGCTGGCAGATCGAGTGCGGACTGCCATGTTCGGTTTGCACAAAGATCAGCAGGATTACTCGACAAAGACGGCCGTGGCCAAACGGATGGGCGTTGGCAAGTCCATGTTGAACAAACCGGAAGCTGCGCAGGCGTTCAACGAGACAATTCAACTCTTGCGTAGCGCGCCGGCGCAACACGCAGGCCCGCGGAAAGCAAGCTCCCAAGCTCGCCTGCGTGGCGAGAAGGAACGGGCTGAGCGAGACAGCGACGATTGATCGCTACAGGTTCACTTGCCAAGTGAACAGTAAACCCGCCACGGAACCCGCCAGTTGCGCGGGTTCTTTGCGCCCTATCGAGTCACTAGTGAACTTTCGGGGAAGGGTAGCTGCGCCCGCATTCGGGCGAACCTAACCGGAGATAGGACATGATTGCACGAACCGCCCGACACGAAGTTGAAGACGCCCTGGCCGACGCGCCGGCCATGTTGAAAGTGAAGGAAGCTGCAGCCTTCGGCCGCATGCACGAACGCACCATCCGCCGCGCGCTTTCCGATGGCCGACTGGCCGGCATCCGCAAGAGCGCCCGCGCCTACCTGATTCCAAAGGCAAGCCTTATCGCTTTCCTCTGCGGAGGGATCAGCTAATGGTTCTCTCGGATAACGACGCGGGCCGCCCCGGCAAGGACGGCCACGCGCAAGACAATCAAGACGAAGACATTGTATCTGCTGAAGCGCCAAACGCCAACGAAGGGCTGCGAATCGTAGCGGCCGCGTTCAAGCACCATGAGGGCATACCGGCACTTATGGAAGTGTTGGGCGAGTCAGATGCCTACCTGCCAGGCGAGTGGGGGCGGGTATGGCGTTCCCTGGTCACCCTCTACAAATTAGGCGAGCCGATAAGCGCTGCTGGCTTGCGCCATTGCCTACCTGACTTGGGTGAGCCTAACGTTGAGCGCACCATCGGTGACGTTGAGCGCGAGGCAGAAAGTTTCAAGAATCCCGACGCCGCCGGAGTCATTCGCGCCGCCACGCGCCGCGCTGACGCGCTGGTAAAGGCCGCCGGCACCATAGATGTCAAGATCGAGGCGGAGAGGCTAACCGCCCTCAAGTATCGAGTTGTCACCAGGCGCGGCGACACTGCCCTGCACGTCGATACGGTGCATCTTGGCCAAGCCGAAAAACGTGACGCGTTGGCGCTGACGATTTCGGAAAAGTCCGGCCTTACGGTCAGGGAATTGGATGCTCGGCTGCTGACATTGATGGAGCAAGCCGACGCCGTGGCCGATGAAAAGGCGGCGGAAAGGGGCGGGCCGCCGGACAAACAGGCCGACATGCTGCTGGCGCTTTGCGGCGAGGTCAAGTTCACCCACGACGCCGACAACACCGCCTTTGCAACCTGGGTGAACAAGGGGGCGCGTCAGACGCATCGAATCCGCTCTACGGCGTTCAAGACATGGCTGGCATTTGAGGCTTACTCGAAACTCGAACTAGTCCCCAGTGGCAACGCAATGCAGGAAGCGCTCACGACTCTTGAGGGCAAAGCGATACATGCTTGCGCGCTGGTTACAGTTCATCGGCGGGTCGCTGAGCACGACGGCAGGACTTTTCTGGACCTGTGCGACGAGGCGTGGCAGTCCGTGGAGATCGGGCCAGGGGGTTGGAAGGTGATCAGCGACCCGCCGGTAACGTTTGTGCGAGGAACGGGGATGCTGCCGCTGCCTGTTCCGATCAAGGGCGACGTGTTCAAGCTAGGCAACCTGCTGAACGTCGTAACGCGGGCTGACCTTGAGGTCTGCATCGGATGGCTGATTGGCGCTTTGCAGGCCAAAGGCCCTTACCCGATTCTCGCCATGAACGGTGTTCAGGGTTCAGCGAAGAGCACTGCCGCCGAATTGCTGATCGGTCTGGTTGACCCGAACAAAGCGCCGCTGAGATCGGCACCCAAGTCTGAAGATGATCTGATCGTCGCGATCCAGCACTCACGCGTCTGTTGTTTTGACAACGTCTCGGGATTGTCCGATGCAATGTCGGATGCCATCTGTCGGCTTGCCACAGGCGGCGGGACGGCGAAACGCAAGCTCTACTCTGACGACGAGGCGGTTGTACTGGATGCCTGCGCGCCGCTGCTGATGACGGGCATCGGAAGTTACATTACGCGAGGCGACGCTGCCGACCGCGCGCTACCCGTTGCTCTTCGCAAGCTTCGAGACGATGAGTATCGCCCCAAGGCTGAAGTGATGGCAGCATTCGAGGCGGCCCGGCCCGGCATCTTGGGCGGACTGCTTGACGCCCTTTCATGCTGCATTCGACGCCGCCATGAAGTTCAAGGCCGCACCCGCATGGCAGACTCCGAGCGGGCAGTTGAAGCTGCTGGCCCGGCGCTGGGCTGGCAACCCGGCCATTTCAACAACCTGCTGGCAACCGTTCGAGATCGCAGTCGTCGGGGGCACCTGGACGATGATGAACTCGCACAGGCCCTGATGGAGATGGGCCGCGCCTCATGGGAAGGCTCTGTCGGTCAGTTGCGATACGTCTTGAGCCAGCAAGCCAACTCCGCTTCATGGGTGCCGAGGACAGCCAAGGCACTGGGAAACGCAATACGTCGAATCGAGCCACTGCTTGAACACGTCGGGCTGATCGTCCGCAGGTTCAAGCGTGGCGACGAGAGAATTCTTGCCCTTGAGTGGGCCGGCCGCAAGGAAGTACCCAAAGCGCCCCAAGTGCCGCCAGCTGCTTCGATTGCGGTATCAAGCGCCGGCACTTCGGCACGGCTGGGATTCAAAGCGACACCATCTGCAACTAATGCGCCACCGCAGAGAGCCCTTGAAATGCCCCCGGCGGCACTTGAGACACATGCGGCGTGTTCCGGGGCGGGTGATGCTCTTTCTGATGAGGAACTTGCAGAAATGGCCGATCGCGAGACCGACTCATGAACTCCGTGATTCACTGTCACGGCCGGCTAACGGTTGACCGGCCCGACATCATCATGATGCAGCGAGACGCCCAGCATGGGCGAGGGGATATGCGGCCTTCTAAACATGCTGCCAAACCGCCACAATCGCCCCCGGTTCGCTCTGGACACGCCAAGGCAAGAATCCCCACGGTTCCGGCGAAAGGAAACGGCGGCTAGCGCCACAAAGGAACAGGACCCCTGACCTTGCCCCCACCCAAGGTCAGGTTCCTCGCGTGCCCCATTTGAGCCGGGAGGGGCAGGCCGTGCCTGCATGTTGTCCGGACGAGCGCGGACGTACCCTTCAACTCGGCCGGCCATCGACCGGGTAAAGGGGGACGTGTCAGCGGCCGAATCAAACGTCTCACCTCCGGTGTTCCAACCAGACCCGCTGGGGGTCAGGGGGCGTTTGCACTCTCCGAAAGTCAGCGCCATGGCGGGTAGAATAACTGCCGGTCCTGCTGGCTGTTTCCACCCAGGTCTGTTGTCCGCCGTCGTCCACCAAGCTGCGCCCAACGCATTCGAGTCCATCTGGGGTCCGGCCGGCATCGCTATGACTGCCTGGCGACCAGTAACAGCCTACGTGACCTGTCACATCCAAACGGCCTCACTGGCAGCTCAGTATCGTTGCGGACCGAGGCCAGCCTGTCTCCGCCGCCAAAGCGAATAGTATGATCTGCCTAGGGGCGTCCGATGGACAAGAATTCCTTGTCTGAAGCAGACATCTGCGATCAATACATCACGCCAGCAATCAGCCGGGCGGGATGGGACGCACACGTACAGATACGGCGCGAATACAGCTTCACCGCGGGCCAGGTGATCGTGCGCGGCAAACTTGCCAAACGCGGCAAGCAGAAGCGGGCTGACTACCTGCTTTTTTACCAGTCAAACCTGCCACTGGCCGTCGTTGAGGCCAAAGACAACACGCACCCCGTAGGCGGCGGAACCCAGCAGGGCATCGACTACGCCGAACTCCTTGACGTCCCGTTCGTCTTTTCATCCAACGGCGACGGTTTCATTTTTCACGACCGGACAGGGCTCTCCAGCCCCATTGAGCGGTTTTTGACGCTCGACGAATTCCCGTCGCCCGCCGACCTCTGGAGCCGCTACCGCGCATGGAAGGGACTGTCCGATGAGGCCGAAAAACTGGCCCGCCAGCCCTATCACGAAGACACCGGCGGTAAGGAACCCCGTTATTACCAGCGCATCGCCGTCCAGCGTACGCTGGAGGCCATCGCCAGGGGACAGCAACGCATCCTGCTGGCCATGGCTACCGGCAGCGGCAAAACCTTCACCATCTTTCAGGCAATCTGGCGTTTGTGGCAGGCCCGCAGGGTCAAGCGCGTTCTGTATCTTGTTGATCGCAACTTCCTGGCCGACCAGACGGTCACCGGCGACTTCAAGCCCTTCGGCGGCGTGATGACGAAAGTTAGCGGTCGAGAAATGGACCCCGCCTTCGAGGTCTACTTGGCGCTTTATCAGGCCGTCAGCGGCAGCGAGGAAGAAAATAACGTCTACAAGCAGTTCAGCCCGGACTTCTTCGACCTGATCGTGATCGACGAGTGCCACAGGGGCAGCGCCCGCGAAGACAGCGCCTGGCGAGAAATCCTCGACTACTTCCAGCCGGCGATTCAACTGGGCTTGACGGCGACGCCGAAGGAATCGAAGGAAGTCTCGACGCTGACGTACTTCGGCAAGCCCGTGTACGAATACAGCCTGAAGCAGGGCATCCAGGACGGCTTCCTCGCGCCCTACAAAGTCATCCGCATCGACCTCGACCGCGACCTGCAAGGCTGGCGCCCGAAGGCAGGCATGACCGACGACCTGGGCGAGGTCATCGACGACCGCATCTACAACCAGAAAGACATGGACCGGAAGCTGGTGCTGCACGAGCGTACCAAGCGCGTAGCCGAAAAAATCGTGGCGTACATGAAGGCCACCGACCGATACGGCAAGACCATCGTCTTCTGCGAAGACATAGACCACGCTGAGCGTATGCGTTCTGCGCTGATCAACGAAGTCGCCCGCGTCTTCCCGCACGAAGCTGAAAACGTATCCAAGTTCGTCGCACGCATCACCGGCGACAATCCGGATGGCAAACACGCGCTCGACAACTTCGCCCACCCGGAAAAACGCTACCCGGTGATTGCCACCACCTCGAAGCTGCTGTCCACCGGCGTTGACGTCAAAACCTGCAAGTTGATCGTGCTGGATCAGACCATCCAGTCGATGATCGAATTCAAGCAGATTGTAGGGCGCGGCACCCGCATCCACGAGGACGCCGGCAAGCTCTGGTTCACGATCATGGATTTCAAGAAGGCCACCGACCAGTTCGCGGATCCTGACTTCGATGGCCCGCCAATCGTCATTTACGAACCGCAGGGCGACGACCCGCCCACGCCGCCAGACGACGAACCACTACCAGACGAACCACCACCAGACGAATCGCCAACCCCGGAAGATGATCCCGGCGGCGCGGCCAAGTACTACGTCAGCGGCGTACCAGTTGAGGTGCTGGCCGAGCGCGTGCAGTATTATGGCCCGGACGGCAAGCTGATCACCGAGTCACTGACCGACTACACGCGAAACACCGTCAAAAAACACTACGCCACCATCGAGGCCTGGCTGCGGCGTTGGAACGAAGCCGAACGCAAGGCCGCCGTGATTGAAGAACTAAGCGAGCATGGCGTTTTCCTCGAAGAGCTGCGCGAAAAGGCCGGCAAGGATCTCGACGCCTTCGACCTGATCTGCCACGTCGTCTACGACCAGCCGCCCCTGACACGCCGCGAACGCGCCAATAACGTCAAGAAACGCGACGTCTATGCCACCTACGGCGCAGAAGCCCGCGCCGTGCTCGACGCCTTGCTGGATAAGTATGCCGATGAAGGCCTGACTTCCGTTGACGACATGGGCGTGCTGCGCGTAAGGCCGCTGTCTGATATCGGCACGCCCGTCGAGCTGGTAAACCGCTTCGGCGGCAAGGACGGCTATGTCGCGGCCCTGCGTAAACTCGAAGCCGCACTGTACGACGACGTAGCCTGATCAGGAAACAACCATGGCCCTATCCACCACGATCAAGTCCATCCAGGACATCATGCGCAAGGACGTCGGCGTTGACGGTGACGCCCAGCGCATCGGCCAGCTTGTTTGGTTGCTCTTCCTCAAGATCTGGGACGACCGCGAACAGGAACTGGAGCTGATCGAAGACGACTACGTTTCGCCCTTGACCGACATTAAGTGGCAGGAAGCCGGCGAAACGCGCAAGGCCGCAGACCTGCGCTGGAGAACCTGGGCGGCCGACCCCGAAGGCGTCACTGGCGAAGGGCTGCTGACTTTCGCGGACAAGACGTTGTTTCCGGCGCTGAAGGGCATGGAGGTCGGCCCGCAGGTCGAGGGCAGCAACAAAGCTGCAAAGGCGGCACGCCGGCTGCGCCAACGCCGTTTGCTCGTCCGTAGCGTCTTCGAAGACAGCTACCAGTACATGAAGTCCGGCACTCTGCTACGTCAGGTGATCAACAAGATTCAAGCCGACATCGACTTTAACGACGCCAAGAAACGCCACTTGTTCGGGGACATTTACGAGCAGATTCTGAAGGACCTGCAGAGCGCTGGCAACTCCGGAGAGATCTACACGCCGCGTGCCGTTACCCAGTTTGCCGTAGACATCATCAACCCCAGCTGGGCGAGACCATACTGGACCCCGCCTGCGGCACGGGCGGTTTCCTCTCATGCGCAATCGAACACGTGCGCAGTAATGATGTGGACACCGCCGCTGACGAGACGCAACTCCAAATCAGCGTGCGCGGAGTGGATAAAAAGCCGCTGCCGCACCTGCTGTGCGTCACCAACATGATCGTCCACGGCATCGACGTGCCCACCGGCGTCGCCCACGACAACACCCTGTCACGGCCCCTGCGCGACATCAGCCAGCGCGACCGCGTTGACGTCGTTCTCACCAACCCGCCGTTTGGCGGCATGGAAGAAGACGGCATCGAAAACAATTTCCCCACCGAGTTCCGTACACGGGAAACCGCCGACCTGTTCCTGGTCCTGATCATTGAGATGCTCAAGGACGGCGGCCGCGCAGCCGTGGTCTTGCCCGATGGCACACTGTTCGGCGAAGGCGTCAAAACCCGGATCAAGGAAAAGCTGCTGACCGAGTGCAACCTGCACACCATCGTGCGCATGCCCAAGGGCGTGTTCGCGCCGTACACGTCGATCAAGACCAACGTGCTGTTCTTCGAAAAGGGCAAGTCCACCAAGCACGTCTGGTATTACGAGCATCCGTACCCCGAGGGCTACAAGTCGTACAGCAAGACCAAGCCCATGCGCATCGAGGAGTTCGAGCCCGAGAAGGCCTGGTGGGACAAGCGCGTCGAGAATGAGCGCGCCTGGAAGGTCACCATCGACCAGATCCGCGAGCGCGGCTTCAACCTCGACATCAGCAACCCCAACGCGCCCGAGGCCGGCCACGACGACCCGGACGAGCTGCTGGTCAAGTTTGATAAGGAACGGGCGGCAGCAGCCGCGCTGCGCGAGCAGTTGCGACAGGTGCTGGAGTCAGCCCTGTCTGGGGAGCAGGCATGACCCCGCAGGATCTGATCGCCGCCTTTGACACACTCGCCGAAGCACCCAACGCCGCCGACCGCCTGCGCGAGCTTGTGCTGCAACTGGCCGTGCGCGGCAAGCTGGTGCCACAGAATCCTGATGATGAGCCGGCTGAGCAGCTACTAGAGCGGGCAAGGCAATCAAGACTTCAACTCGTGGCGAGCGGCGAGATCCGGGCGAAACGCTTGCCCAGACTGGCGACGGACGAACTTCCACATGAAGTACCGGCGGGTTGGGCATGGGCGCAGATTGCCGATTGTGCGCACGACCTAGGCCAGGGCGAACCGACCTCCCGCTTCTCGTACGTTGACGTTTCCGCCATCGACAATGAGAAGGGCACCATCGGCGAGACCGTCGCAGTCATTGAGCCTGCTGACGCCCCCAGCCGGGCCAGAAAACGAGTTGGTCGTGGTTGCGTGATCTATTCGACAGTTCGCCCGTACCTGAACAACATCGCGGTACTAGACCGAGAATTCGATCCCGAGCCCATCGTTAGCACGGCGTTCTCGGTGCTCATGCCTCACGAGGGAATCAGCGCCCGATATCTGTATTTCTACCTTCGCTCGCCGGTGTTTGTGGACTACGTCAATGCAAAGCAGAAAGGCGTGGCTTACCCCGCTATCAATGACGGTGACTTTCAGCAGGGCTATGTGCCGGTTCCGCCCGCAGCCGAGCAGCGCCGCATCGTGGCCCGAGTCGAAGAGTTGATGGGTCTGCTCGACAGGCTGGAGGCTGCGCGGGACGCCCGCGAAACGACGCGCCAGGCGCTGCGCGACTCCGCCCTCGCCGCGCTCCAGCAGGCCGACACCCACGAAGAGGTCGAAACCGCCTGGCAGCGCATCGCCGAAAACATCCACGACCTGTTCACCACCCCCGCCGACATAGAGCCCCTACGCCAAACCGTCCTACAACTAGCGGTAAGAGGCCGCCTAGTACCCCAAAACCCCAACGACGAACCTGCCAGTGCGCTGGTCGAGCGAGCGAAAACACAACTGACTGCAATCGCGGCGGCCGGGCGCACCCGCGTTGGCAAGGACTCGACCGAGTATGAACGTGACGACGCCCTTCCCGATGGCTGGTCTTGGGCACCGCTTCAGCACCTTGTCCAGTTCATCGACTACCGTGGAAAAACGCCCAAGAAGACCGCAAGCGGTGTTCGTCTGTTGACGGCCAAAAACATCAAACTGGGCTACATCAGCTTAGAACCCGAAGAATTCGTGACTGAGGCAGACTACGAAAAGTTGATGACACGCGGGTTCCCTAAGGAAGGTGACGTCCTATTCACAACAGAAGCCCCAATGGGGCATGCCGCACTAGTAGACCTACCCGAAAAGTTTGCGCTGGCACAGCGCACGATCAACTTTCACCCACTGGCCGAAGTCAACGGTGCTTACCTCGTCATCCTGCTGCTTTCGCCATGGTTTCAAGCGGAGCTGGCAGAACGAGCGACCGGCATGACAGCAACAGGAATCAAGGCCGCGAAACTACGCCTAATCCGCGTACCAGTCCCGCCGGATCGAGAACAACACCGCATCGTCGCCCAGATCAAAGACCTGATGGGCTTAGTGGATAACCTTGAAAAACGACTGGCGGCCCAACGAGATATCCACGACGCATTCGCCGCTGCCGCCGTTCACCACCTTGAAACCTGATGTCTGGTTGAGCGGAAACTCGGCCACGTTCATGGTTATGGAGCCAAGCCGAGTAGACCATGAAAGCCCGAAGACCAGCGCCTGAGCCCGACGAGAAGAAGCACGAGATGCCATTCTTCGACTTGGCCCATCTGGACATTCTCCGTTCTGCGGTTGAGGGCAAGGACCCCGAGCGCGTGTTGCAGGTCATCTGCAGCGCGCTGGCGGAAGCCACCCGCAGCAGCCTTGCTGACATCACACTGCCACAGGAGTTCGCATACGCGATTAACACGTTCGAGCGTATGTCCACGCCGTTCGTGAGTCAGTGGGACAAGGACAAACTGCCCCCGCCAGTCGGACCGTACCCATACCTCGCACACGAAACGGCCAAAGCAATCTGCTTGATGCTCTCGGCCAATGGGCCAGTTCTCGTGAACGGGACAGTCGGTGCCGGTCGCGAAACGCCCTTTGCCGCACAAAGACTATGGCAGGACTGTCATGGATGGCTGATTGCGTCGGAGGCGTGGGCGGCGCTGTCCTTCGCCAAAACGAAGCTCAAGCGCGAGCTGCAAATGGACCGCATGGTTCTGCAGTTCAAAGAAAACCGGCTTGTCCACGCCCAATTCCTGCTTGACGTAGTAGCAGAAAACCCCGCTGTACCCGAGCAACATGCGCCGGACATGTCACGCTTCCACAAGCTCGTGGACACGCCGGCGAGCAGGGATGAACTACGCGCGGTCTTCATGGCAATCTACGGCATCGAACTATGGCCCTTGCGCGTCTTGTTCAAATTTGTGCGGGAAAAGCAGAAGGGCAAGTTGGCCGGCGAAGTCGGCCTCTACGGCATCGACACCCTTGCGCATCTGATCCAAGACGCCCATGGCAAGTCCAGCGTGGAACTCGCTGCCTGCAAGAGATTCGTGGACGACGCGATGAGGCGTTGGACGGCCGTTAGCAAGGCGTACCATGACGCTTGCTTTGACGCCAAGTCACCCTGGCTGAAGGTCACACCGCGGGCATTTGCGATGCTGCCAGTGATCGACCGCGGCAAACCGATGGCCCTGATGTGCGCATCTGCCACGGACATGACCGTCTATGAAATCGCCCACGACGCAATGCGTGGTCAGGTCGAAATCCCGGCTGGGAATGAGGGCGTCGGCCGCATGCGGCAGCAACTGCAAACGCGCGGCTCTACGCACCTGGCGTGGTACCAGTTGCAGTTCGCGGGCATCGAGAAACCGTTTGACAGCAACAAAGTCCTGACCGACCGCTACGCCTGTTACGTCGCCGAAGGCAAAGCCGTTGCCGGCGTCGAGGTGCCGCAAGCATGCAACGACCTGGATTTGGTCGTGTTCGACCGCAACCGCAAGCAAGTCACCGTGTGTGAATGCAAGTACGCCTCGGGCGCAGTACGCACGCCCGAATTTCGCGACGAGTTCGACCGCTTCGACAAGGAGACGGGCGAAATCTGGCGCGACCAGCTACGCCCAAGGATCGACTGGCTGCGCAAAAACCTGCATGTGATGGCGATCAGCGACTGGGAAACAGGCATGGCAGGTTGGACAGTCGAGGGCTGTATACTAACTAACATCGCCCCCCGAGCCCTGCTCGCAGCTTACGGTGACCTTCCTGGCACGCGGGCCGTAGGAAGCCCCGCCGCATCCGAGTTTCTGTTTGGGACCGGGACGTCCGCCTCTGAATGAAGCTCGGCTAGTTGTCACCACGCGTGGATCTGCGTAGATCCTGTACTAGGTTTTCACCGGCAGCGGTAATGAGTTCGCCCCCCACGGGGGGAAACTCGTCCACGAGCGCGGTCAGGTTCTTCAGTGCGCCCAACGACGTAGTCTGAATAGAATCGATCCCATCACGGCCAACGCTGAATGGCTGCTGCGAGTCAGGTCGGTCGAGATGTGCAATCGTCTTGTTTCGCGCCGTTATCAGCTTTGCCAGCGTGGGCGAAATCTTCTGCAACTCGGAATCGATGAAACGCCCTGCTTCACGGGCGTCCTGACCGCTGCGCACCCTTCCTACGTATGCCGCTAGATCCTGCTCTGGAGTTGAAGTTAGGCGCTTGGCAACACTGACCAGTGACCCCTTGCCGTTCACGTCCCATAGCACTACCAGATCAAGAATCATCGCATCTAGCGCGGTCTGATAGAGAAAGCTTCGAGAGGGATGTGGGATCACAAGGTCGTCGTAGTGTTCAAGCACGAGGTCCACAACTCTGCGCTGCGCCGTGAACAGGTAGTACCTGCTCCACAAGGCATACAACTCCTCGACAAACGGCGAGGGTTTCGGTTTTTCGGTCATGGGCGCCCCTGCATGGCAGTTTCCGCGAGCAAAACCACTTCCTGGGGGACTTGTTGGGGGACTTGCTAAACAGCAGCGCCGCGTTGGCTGAGCGGCGATCGACTAGAATGCCGCCATTTACTTGGGTTATGGGGTGGTGGATCGGCTGGGACTCGAACCCAGAACCCGCGGCTTAAAAGGCCGCTACTCTACCATTGAGCTACCGATCCACGGCGCGGAGTGTATTTACGGGGCGCGTGACCGCCACCCCTCGAACGTTTCAGGGTTCCAAATGGCCGGGCAGGGGCGCCCCCCTATTTGCCTTGCCCTTCTTTGCCTTCGGGCTTCTTGTCGCCCGGCTTGTCTTGCGACTTGCCTTCCGGCTTGTCGCCTTCGGGCTGCTTTTCTTCCGGGGGGGTTGGCTTGACTTCGTCCTTGGGCTTGGGGGCGGCGTCTTTCTCAAACTCGAAGTACAGGTCGTCCACCCAAGCCGCCACATCCTGTCCGTCGGGCGCCTCCATCAGCTTGCCGGAAATGCGGTAACAGAACATCGCCCCCAGGCGCAAGGCCTTGAAGTCCTCCTGTTCGGCGCCAATGGCCCGCACGCTTTCAGGCAACGCCGCAAAGCCAGTTTCGCGGTGGTCCTGCACATAGTAGTCGTCGCGCATCTCGGGCGTTTCCAGTCCCCACTGGCGCAGCTTGGAAAGATCCAGTCTCTCGCGCACAATCACCCACAGCTCCGCATCAAACTCGCCGCGGCCATCCTGGATCTTCAGGGGGTACACCGGGCGCGGCGTCTTGAAGCTGATCTGCAGCGGTTTGACGTCAGCTTTGTCAGGCAAACCTTTGTCGCTTGCCATGCGCACGGCCAGCCAGCACCAGTCATGCTTGACATACCAACGCAGGCTGGCGCTGCTGACTTCGCCAAAACCCTTGTCCTTGAGCCAGGCGTTGAGTTCTTTGCCGCCAGACTCGCCTTTGGCCTTGATCGGCTGGATGGAGTATTCGCCGATGTTCACGGCCTCCAGGAACTGCATGCCTTCCTGGGTTTCTTCGGGCGCTGTAAGCACAGGGCCGTCGTCGGTCTTGAGTTCTTCCAGTCGCGGGTGCACGGTTGTAAAGGCGTGCATGTCCTTGAACACCGTGGTCGCCGTCTCCTTGTATGCATCAGGAATCGATGGCACGGGCACCAACCAGGCAAACGACTTGAAGTTTGCCACCAGGCCGCTTTCTGCGATCTCGGGCGACTTGCCGTCTTTGGTATCGGCCAGCTTGTAACCGGGCATCAACACCAGCTCTTCACGGCCGTTGTCCCACATCACGATGCCGCGCTGAGACCCGGCCTCGATCGGAAACTCCAGGTCCTTGGGCGCGTGAATGCACGCTTCCACAGCAGGCGTACGGAGTGTCAGCCCCAAGGCAAGCAGCAGCAATATGGTTGCAACCAGTCGCACCGGCGTCTCCGGCATGAAAAAGGGGGCGGTCGCCCGCCCCCCTTGGAATGCCTGCTGGGGGCTACTTGCCGTCTTTGGCGGCCGCAGCCTTGAACTCGAATGTCAGGTCGCCTTCCAGTTTGGCAAGGTCGACTTCCTTGTCGAGTCCGTAGGCCGCAAAGCGATAGCAACGCAGCTTGCCGGATTTCAAGGTCTTGAGGCCCGCGTCGTC
Organism: Planctomycetota bacterium; assembly: GCA_016722065.1. Taxonomy (GTDB): domain Bacteria; phylum Planctomycetota; class UBA8742; order UBA2392; family UBA2392; genus H3-PLA7. The sequence continues at coordinate 2,357,149 of JADKGX010000001.1, read as the reverse complement.
AGTTGCCACTTTCTTGACGGCGTCAGGCAGGGCCGAAAAGCGGGTTTCGCGATTCTGCTGCACCATCTCTGCGTCTTCCTGCTCAAAGGTCTTCAGGCCAAAGGCCTTGGTTTTGTCCAGGTCGATTTCTTTGTTCGTGATCAACCACAGGGCCAGGTCGAACTCGCCCGAGCCCGCGTTGATCTTGATCGGGTAGCAGGGTTTTTCAGTATTGAAGCCGATCTGCAGCGGCTTGACGTTGCCGTCTTCAGGCAGGCCTTTGGCGTTGTGCAGCTTGACGGCCAGCCAGTAATAGTCTTTGTCCAGGTAGTACTTCAGCACAGCTTCCTTCAACTCTCCAAAGCCGTTGTCCTTCAGCCAGGCGTTCAGCTCTTTTCCGCCCAGTTCACCCTTGGCCTTGATGGGCTGAATCTTGTAGTCGCCGACCACCACCTCTTCCTCGAAAGTCACGCCGTCTTCTTCGGCCCCGAGTGCCACCCCGCCGGCTTTGCCCTCGCGGGGGCCCCAGTTCTTCTTGTCCTTTTCTTCCTGCTTGGTGAATTCCTCAAGCTTCGTGAACAGGCCGGCGTCGGCCTCCTTGTATGTATCCGGCAGGCTGGGTGTGGGAATGATCCAGGCCAGCGAAGTCAACTTGGCAGAGGCGTCGTTCTTGGCCTTCTTGCCTTCCTCTGGCGCCTGGGATTGGTAGCTGGGTCGAATCACCATTTCCTGACGACCGTCTGCAAAAAAGATCAGCCCGGCCTGGGCTCCGGCCTTGATGGGCACGGTGTATTCGCTTGGCCCGTGCAAGCAGGCCTGGACGGGGTTGTGGGCCAGCATGGGGGCAAAGGCCAGTGCAGCAGTGAAAACAAGGATCGCGTTCTTCATGGGTTGGCTCCGGTTTGGCGTTGCGGTGTCAGGGGCGTCTACTTGTCCTTGGCGGGTTCCTTGGCTTCGGCCTTGAACTCGAACTTCAGGTCACTTTCCAGCTTGGCCAGGTCCGTGGTCTTGTTCATGCCGTTGCCAAAGAAGCGGTAGCAGTTCAATTCGCCCGTTTTGAGGGCCTTGAGGCCATCCACATCCTGGGCTGACTTGCGAACCACCTCTGGCAGCTCTTCAAACATGGTCCGGCGATTGGATTGATGGACCGCAGCGACGTCTTGCTCAGGCGTCTTGAGCCCGAACTTGGCGGACTTATCCAGATCAACTTCTTTGCGCGTGATCAGCCACAGTTCCAGGTCAAAGCTATTGGCGCTGGCATTGATCTTCAGCGGGTAGCACGGAGTGTCAGTGGCAAAGCCAATCTGCAGCGGCTTGACGTTGCCGTCGGCTGGCAGGCCCTTGGCGTTGTGCAACTTCACGGCCAGCCAGCAGTAGTCCTTATCCAGGTAGTACTTCAGCGTTTCGTCTTTGATCTCGCCAAAGCCGTTGTCTTTCATCCAGGCCTTGAGTTCCAGCCCACCCAACTCTCCCTTGGCTTTGATCGGCTGAATCTTGTAGTCGCCTACGGCCACGGCTTCGAGCAACTCCACGCCGTGGCGCTCGTCGTCAAGGTTCTTGCGTTCCTTGGCATCGGGCGCGCTGTTGGTGTCAATGTCGCGCACCACGGCCGTAAAGTCGCGCAGTTTGCCGAACATGGCCTCGTCGGCTTCTTTGTAGCTATCAGGTACTGCGGGCACAGGAATCACCCAGGCAAGGGTGGTCAGCTTGCCGTGGGCGTCGTCTTTGGGTTTGTTGGGCCCGGTTTCCGGCAGGTCCAGCTTGTAGCTGGGGCGAATCACCATTTCCTCGCGACCATTATCAAAGAACACCAGCCCAAGCTGCGTGCCCGGCAGCAGGGGGTAGGCAACTTCCACCGGCGGGTGAATGCAGGCGCTGGCGTCGCTGCCGACAAACATGGGTGCCATGGCAACAGCCGAAGCCCCGATCACGCAAACGGCAAACAGGTTCTTGAGCATGCCCGATCCTTTGTGTTGGAAAGATTCTGCGCTAGGACGCTGAGGGTATGGCGAAAGTTCCCGCAATTGGGGTTTTCTGTTTCGCGCGACGGCAAGGTCGCGGCTGCCCGTGCAAAACTGAAAACCCAAAACTGCCGGGCCTAGCTACACTTGCGACATGTTTGAGTTCATTACGGGCAAACTTCACCGGGTGCTGCCCGGCATGACAATCATCGAAGCCGGGGGCATTGGCTATCGCGTGCAGGTACCGCTTTCGACCAGCTCGAGGCTGGGCACCGCCGGATCCAGTGCCACGCTTTTGCTGTACCACACGATTCTTCCGGAACAGGGCGAAGAACGGCTTTACGGCTTCGGCACAGAGCGCGAACGCGAGTTCTTTCGGGCGCTGCTGGATGTCAAGGGAATCGGACCTTCAACAGCCCTGCAGGTCATGTGCGCAGCTGACATTGAGGAATTGATCAACCTGATTGTCGGCGGCGACGTAGCAGCCCTCAAGAAATTCAAAGGAATCGGCCCAAAAACCGCAGAGCGGCTGGTGACTGAACTGCGCGACAAACTGGCACCCCATGCCACGGGGCCAGCCCGTAACACCACGGCGGCATCGGGCCGCCTGCCAGCCGGTGCCGGCATTGCCGATGCGGTGATGGCGCTGGTGGCGCTGGGATATCCGCAGAACAAGAGCGAGCAGGCCGTTTCGCGCGCCGCCGAAGCACTGGGCAAAGGCGCCAAATCCGAAGACCTGGTGCGCCGCGCCTTGCAGTTGGTGTGATTTGCCGGGCGCGAGTAGCCAAACCAAAGGAATCCGATGTTCCACAAAGAGATGACCTATCGCCGGCTGGGCAGTTCCGGCCTGAAGCTTTCGGCGCTTTCGCTGGGCGGCTGGACCACTTACGGCGCAAGCGTGAAGGCCCAAGACACCGTGCGCAGCATCATCCGCGCGGCCTACAGCGCCGGGGTGAACTTCTTTGACATCAGCGACATCTACGAAAAAGGCGAGGCCGAAAAGGCCATGGGCAAGGTGTTTGCCGAACTGCCGCGCCAGGAGCTGGTGATCAGCACCAAGTGCTACTGGCCCATGAGCGACGATGTCAACGACACCGGTCTGTCGCGCAAGCACATCATGGAAAGTATCGACAAGTCTCTGCAACGCATCGGCACGGATTACGTCGACCTGTACTTCTGCCACCGGCCCGACCCCGACACACCCATCGAGGAAACGGCCCGCGCCATGGACGACCTGATTCACCGCGGCAAGGTGCTGTATTGGGGCACAAGTGAATGGAGCGCTGACCAGATTCGCCAGGCACAGGAAGTGTGTGACCAGCGCAATCTGTACGCGCCAATCGTTGAACAGCCCCAGTTGAGCCTGGCTGCGCGCAAGCGCTGGCACGCTGAAATCCAGCCCGCACTTTCCCAGTTCGGGCTTGGGGCCGTGACCTGGAGCCCGCTTGCCAGTGGCTTGCTGAGTGGCAAGTACGACCAGGGCCAGCCCGAGGGTGCGCGCCTGTGGCGCAGCGAAAACCTGCGCAAGACCTACCTGACTGACAAGAACCGTCAACGCGTTCAGCAGATGAAAGCAATCGCCGACGAACTGGGCGTCACGCGAAGCCAGCTTGCGATTGGCTGGTGTCTGGCGCAGCCCAGCGTAAGCAGCGTCATTACCGGCGCCACGAAGCTGGATCAGTTACAGCAAAACCTTGGCGCATTAAAGGTCAATGTAACCGACGAAATCGCCAAACGGCTTGGCGAGCTCTTTCCAGCCGAGTGAGCACCCGGCTGGTGCCCGTTACTTGCCGGCGGCTTTCTTGAGGTTACTCAAGATCAGAATGCCGTAGCCGGTGCCGTAGGCCTTGGTGTAGCCATACAGCGGGTAGTCCCAGAAGCTGCCGTCGTCGTACTGGCCCTTCACCACAAGGTCAGCCAGCGTATCGGAATACTTGGGTCGGATGTCGGCGGGCAACGCAAGCACGTTGCGCGAGGCGTAGTAGTGCCCGAAATAGTAGTAATAGGGCGCGGTTGCATACCAGGCCTCGTGCGGGAACTGCCGGCCGCGACCGATTTCAATGAACAGGTGGTCTTTGAAGAAGTAATCAAGCTGCTTCTGCAGGTCAGCAGGTTTGATCTTGCGGTTCCAGGTGTACAGCGCGTTGTCGCCGCCCTGGCTTCGGCCCAGTGAGCCGCGCGGCAGGTTGGGGTCCCACATGGGCGAATACTTGTGGCCAGTGCTGTAGAAATATGCCCCGTTGGGCACGCGCAGGCGTTCCAGGTAATCCAGCCCGATCTGCACATTGTGGTCGCGAATCGAAAGCCCGGCCTGGCTGGCCTCAAACATTCCCACCAGCGCCGCAGCGGTGGTGAAGGTGGTCGAGATTTCGCCTGAAGGCCGCTGCGTGCGCTGCTCGAAGTCGTAGTAACCCCAACCGCCATCGAGGGACTGGTGGTCCAGCAGGCGACGCAGTTCATGTTCAGCGCGGCCCTTGATGCGTGCGCGCAGGTCCTTGAAGCGATCGTCGCGCATGGCAATGCCGAAACATTCCAGCATGTAGGAGTGTGACCACACGTTATAGAACGTGTCCATCGTGGCACGGGGCGTATCGGGCGCGGTGATGAGGTATTCGAGCCCTTTACGGATCGCGCCGTTGACTTCGGGTGTCGGCGGCAGGCTGATCAAACCCTGCACACACAATGCCGTACTGGCGTTGCCAAACACGTGCAGGCTGTTGATGCTGCCCAGATAAATGTCGTTGGGGCGTTCCGTCATGTACCCCCAGTCGCCCTTTGGCTTCTGGGTCTCCAGCACAAACTTTACGGCCCGGTCCAGGTTTGCCTGATACTTCCACCCCTGTGCTTCGCTGGCCGCCGGCTTGGGCTGCGCCGGTGCGTTGGCGCGCGATGCACGGTTGTCGGCCGGCGGCGTGCAGGCCGTCATCACCAGCAACACGCCGGTGCCCAGCAGGGCCAGTGTTTTGCGCGCGGGGTTTCTCATGAAAGCTTGATCTCGACCTTGATGCCTACCAGCAGCTTGCCGTCGGTGTTTTCGACCTCGACCGTTGCCGACAGCCGGCCCTTGGCATCAACCACAAAGCCCACAGCAGTTACGCGGCCGCGTGCCACCACGCCGTCGGCTGCTTTGGCTTCAACGCTTGCACCCACTACAACTTTGTCGCGTGCGGTTGCGGGGAACTGCATGGTCACCGTCAGCTTGCCGGTATCAAGCACGCCTGCCACGGCCTGGCCGCGCTGCAGTTTGTCGCCGACCTTGAGACCCATGGAAACCGAGTTGTTACCGCCCAGGCCACCCACCACGACCAGCCCGGCATGAGTTGCCTTGATCGTGAATGCGCCGGCGTCGGCTTCCAGGTCTGCCAGGGCGCGCTTGGCGTCTTCGGCCCCCTGGCGCGAACGCACCAGCTTGTTGGTTACGTCAAAGTTGCCAACGTCGACCATGCGCTTGATGCGGTTCAGTTCATTTCTTGCGTTTTCAACGGCTGCGACAAGGTCCTGTTCCTGGCGCGGAATGTCCAGTTCCACAAAGCGCTTGTGGCTTTCCTTGGACATTTCAAAACGCTCCTTGGATTGCTTGAGACGGCGCTTGCTGCGGTTCAGGACGATGTCCTGGCTTTCTTGGGCAAGGTCGTTGCCCTTGTACAGCTTTTCCAGTTGGGCCAGTTCTTCTTCCTGGTCCTCAATGCTGTTCTGGAAGCTCTCCAGGCCCATTTCGCTGTTACGGATGCGGTTCTGCTTTTCCTTCTTGCGAAAGAAATCCAGGGCCTCTGCTGCGCGGTCAAAATCGCGCTGTGTCTTCTGCAACTGCTGCGGGATCACAACGTTGTACTGGTCCATGCCGTCCTGCGCGGCCTGCAGGGCTTGGTCTGCCAACTGTGCGTTTTCGCGGGTGCGGGCCAGCCAGCGGTCAAAATCTGTTGCATCCAGCGTAGCGACGACGTCGCCCGCCTTAACCCGGCTGCCTGGCGCCAGAATGGACTTGAGGCGAAGTTCGCCCGAGTAGCCCTTGAGGTCAACTTTGAGTTCCGTGCTGGTGCCGGCTTCCAGGCGCCCTGAAAATGCTTCGTCGGGAGCTTCCTGTGCGCGAACCGGCGCCGAAACAGATTGGAACGCAGAAACAGCCAAAACCAGGGCGGCAAGGGGAAGCCGCAAAGCAGCAAACGACATGGACACTCCTAGGCGAATCAATGGCGGGGGTGATGGGAGTATATGCCAATTACGTTCCAAGGGGTGTTTTTGCCGTCATATTTCGGATTGTGGCGGCACGAAGTGCCCAAAAGCAAACGGCCCGCCATGTTGGCGGGCCGTCACAGGTTTGGGCGCGAGTGAGTTACTCTTCAGGCTTCTTTTCCGGCGTTGCGGGGTTGGTTTTGTCCTGTGTGGTGACGGCGCCATAGCCGTCCTTCCAAGGACCTTCCGATTCGCCCAGAATCCAAAGTGCCAGGCCCGTGCCGACCAACTTGCCGAAAGCAGGGTGATCCAGCCATGTGCCGTCTTCAAGGCGCGTTTTCATGACGGCCTTGACGCAGATTTCGTTGATGTCCTTGAACGTCTTGCCGCCCACCAATTTGGCCGCCAGCAGGGTGTGATAGTGGCCGTAGCTCCAGTAATACGCCGCGTTGAACCAGCGGTCAAAGTTGTGGGGCGAGCCTCCCTTGTTCGGCGGGTTGTAGAACTCCATGCGGCGCACAGCATCCAGTTCGCCGCGATAGCGCTGCCACAGCTCGATCATCTTCTTGAGGTCACCGGTCTTGCGACGACCGCCAATCACCATGGCCAGTTCGCAGATCGCGTTGCGGCCCTGGCAGCCACGCAGGTCTTCACCAATGCCGCCTGGCATGCCTTTGCTGCCACCACGATAGATATAGGTTTCTGTACCGGCATTGTTGGGGTCTGCCACGCGCAGGCCGGTAATCAGGTTTTCGGCTGACTTGTAGCAGTCCTTCAGCGCAACCTTCAGGCCGGGAAGAATGTCCTTCTGCACGTTGTACAGGGCCAGCAGCGCGCTGGCGGTGCTGAAGCTGGGTGATTCGCCCATGTCGGGGTAATAGGCCCAGCCGCCTTCCTCGACCTTGCCGCCGCCGTCTTCGGGGGGCTTTTGCAGAACGAACTTGGCCGTGATGGTCTGGGCGCCGCGCTTGACCTTGATTTCGACTTCGTCGCCGGCAGCCAACTGGCGCAACTGAATGATGGCAGCAAACAGCGTGTTGGCCTGCTTGCCGTCGACCGATTCCATTACGTCGCCGTTTTTCAGGCCGGCCTTTTCACTCACTCCGCCCTTCTTGATGTCGCTGATCACGGCCGGGCCGAACCAGCCTTGCTGGGTGGGCGTAAAGTCAAACTGCGGGTCGCCGGGCATCACAACGGCGTCAGCCACTGCTTCGCCGGACATTTCCTGGCCGTCGCGCATCCACTTCAAGATCACGGCCTTGCCGGCTGCTACGCTGCCGCAGAAGTCGTCGTAATGGTCCAGACCCAGAATCGGTACATCGCCAATCCAGGTGATACGGTCACCCTCTTTCAAGCCCAGCGACTCCGCCGCCGAGCCCGGTACGCACTCGCCCTCGACGACGACGCCGTTTTCGTCACCCTTGTCTTCTTCTTTGATAAAGAACCCGTACCAGCCCTCGGGTGATGCACCGGCGGGCAGGGTTGCGCTTTTCTTCTTGCCACCGCGCAGGACCTCAAACTTCACTTTCTTGCCGGGCAAAATGCCGGCTTCAATGGCGCGGTAGTCTTCCAGCGACTTGGCTTCTTTGCCGTCCACCTTTTGAATCACGTCACCGAGTTCCAGTTCACCCTTGGCCGGCGAAAAGCGCAGAAAGCCCTCAATGGTCGGGCCCTCACCGGTGCCAGCACTGACCTTCAGGCCCACATATCCGGGCCAGGTCTGCAACAGCGTAACGTCGCGGGCGAAATCCTTGCCGCCGGGACGGGAAATCTTCAGGTTGACCTTCTGGCCGCCCTTCCATTCGGTTTCGATGCCATAGAAGTCGACTGCGTTCTCGATGCGAATACCCTCCGCACCGACAATCTTGTCGCCCACAGCCAAGGCTGCCTTTTCGGCCGCGCTGCCGGGCAGGATGCGCGAGATCGGCGCGCCGCCGCGATACAACTGATCCGTGGGCAGATCCAGCACTACGCCCAGGCTGGTGGGCATGGCTGCATCCTTGAGTCGCGAAGAAAGGCGGGCCTTGCGCTTTTTGTCGAGGCTCTTGGCCGCGCCGTTGGACAGTTGCAGGCGCAGCATGGCCTGGACCATGCGGCGGCACACGGCGGTGATTTCGCCTTTGCGGTCAGCATCCGATGTGGCCACGAATTCCATATGCAGGAATTTCAAGCCCAGCGTGTAGCGCCAGTTGGCGTACCACACCTTGAGAGGCAGTTTGCCGCGATAAACGCGGTCCATGACAAAATCGGCGGCCTTCTTCAGCGCGGGTTCAATGCGCGCGGCATCCGACTTGATGTGATACCGAAGGGCGATGCCCGCCAGCGCGGTGGCGGCAATGGCGTCTACGGCCTGGTCGGCCGTTTCGCTCAACATGGTTCCGTCCAGTACAACGTCCCAGGAGCCGTTTTCGTTCTGTTGGTCGAGCAACCAGGTGACGGCCTTGGTGACGGCAGAACGAATATCGGCGTCGCTGGGCATGCCACCCGTCAGGTCCAGCGGGGGGTCAGGCTTCCAGCCCGCCGGGCGCGTGCCACGTGCCTGCAGCGGCTGGATGCCGGAACCGGAGCCCTGGGCAGCAAAATCCAGCAGGATGGTCGTGGGGTCGCTGCTTGCCAGCGGCGAATCCATGCCGGCAATCACCTTGGCGATCTCAGCCTGCGTGACATTCTCTGCGCCATTGACTTGCGTTTGTTCGTCCGCCGCTGGCATCGCCGCGCCTGGTGCGGTATGCGCAAGCACAGGTGCCGGTGCGACGGCACTTGAAGGCTGCAAGGCAAGCCCGGCCACACCAGCCAAAACGGCGCCACCAGCCAAGATCGTAAACAGGTTTCTCATTTGAGCCCCTCAAACCAGCAACACGCCTGCACAGCAGGCGTGATTCTCTTTTGTGTGCAACAGGAACGCCAAATAGAAATACGAAGTTCCCTGTCATTCAGCCGGACAATTTGGCCGCAAGCTTTACCTACCACATGAAACCCGCCGGGCCCAAGTTGTCGCATTCTGCAAGGCCGGCGCTGGGTCCCCTGCGCCCCATGTTCAGTAATGCCGCGAGATTGCCGGAAGAGTCAGGCCAATTTCAAATTCTTGAATCCTTGCAACCCCGTGCTGCTGCTCTACTTGCCATCGCCGGCCGGGCCGGGCGCGGGCGACTTTTCTTTGGGGCCAGGCGTGATAGGCGACCGCGGAGCCTCCGAGGGCTGCTTTTCGCGCTCCTCGCGTTCTTTTTCACGTTTCTTGTGCTCGGTAATGACAGGCAGCGAGGCCTGGCGCAAAAACAGAATCGCCATGCAGGTGTTGATCATGCCCCGCACCTGTGGCTGGTCCGCATTGCGGCTCCACCAGGCGTTGCCGTCCCAGCTTCCGTCGTCTTGCTGGGCATCCAGCAGTGCATTGGCGCCAATCTGGTACCAATCAACGCTGTCGCTGCCTATGCGGCTCAAGCCTGCCAACATGCAGGCGCGTTCAACACTGTAGAGGTTGTAGTAGCCGCCCATGCCGTCGCCGCTTTGGGTCAGCACGTTGCGTTCTTCGTTTTCAAAATTGGCCGGCTTGTAGTACTGCGACGCCATGAAGTGCTGCGCGCCATGAATCGTCAGCGCGATGCGCCAGGCCAGATCACGCCCCAGTTTTCCGCGAACTTTCAGTTCATCCATGCACACGGTCAGGCTGCTGATGCCCGCGGCCGTCATCTGCAAGTTGCCGCCGTCGCGCCATTCCTGGGAATAGCTCCAGCCCCCCGGCTGAATCGTGCCCTTGCGCGTTTCGCCTCGTGCTTTGGTTTTGCGTTCGCTTTCGTCGCCGTCTTTGGCATCGGGTTCGTACACGAACTCGACCTCTGGCATTTCCTTGCTGGGGCCGTATTGGCGCAACAGGCGATTGGCTTCATCGGAGAACACTTTGCTGTCCACGCGCAAGCCCAACATGCTGGCGGCCTTGTAGCCCAGCAGGGCGTACTGGCTGCACGAGTTATCGGCATAGTTTCCGCTGGGCACGCTGCTGGTTCGGCCGCCGGCAACGCCGGTGTACCCCCAGCCGCCCTTCTTGCTTGCTGCGGAATCAATTTCCTTGAGAAGATCTTCGCAGAACTTGCGGTGGGCTGGGTCCATGGCGGCCAACACCTTGCCGCGGGCGGCCTCAAACTCCGCTGGTGACTCCGCACCCAAAAGGCCATTTTCTCGCTGCTCACGGATGTAGTATTCCTGAAATGCCATCAAGGCCAGCGCGTTGGCATAGGTGCCGCTGGGCGCCGCACGGTTTTCCAGCATATACTTCAGGCCATTTGAGATAACCGGGCCTTTGCGGTCCCAACCCCCGTGCATCAGGGTCAGTACGCACGCAGCGTGGTTGCCCAGCGAAGCCGCGTGGGTGCCAGGAAAGCTGCCGTTGGGAAGCTGGCTGGCGGCAATGAAATCGCAGCCGTCGGCAATGGCGGCATTGACCCGCCCCTGAAAGTCGCCGGCTTCCTGCCGGGCGCTGCTGGCCTGCCACACGGAAAGCGCGTAGAGCACGCGGCCCGTGCTGGCAAGCCCCTGGCCGGCCAGCGGCCCCTTGCCTGCGGCCTGAAGTCCACCGGAGAGTGCAATCAGCACCAGTGCGGTTTCCATGCAGGTGCGAGAACCGCGAGAAGTGTTGGGCACGTTGCCAAACAAGTCGCTTTGCAATCCGCTGCGGGCCACAAATGCACCGCTGACTTCTGCACTTGCCAGTCCCTGACGGAGCAGTTTCTCGCGCCAGGGGTCGCCCGGCACGCCTTGCGGTGAAAGATCGCCCATGGATTGCAACAGCAGCAGGCGGGCGTCGGCAAAACCCTCCGCTTCGTATTCGCGGTCCAGCCTGGCCAGCAGCGCGGGGGCGTCGTCGAGCTTCTTCTTGATCTCGGACTGCAGTGCCTTGGAAAGTGTTTTATCCGGGGCACCCGCAGCCAGTTGCAGGGTTGTCAGCGCCATCAGGTTTGTGTGCAGGTCGCCATTGACGCTGCGCGCCTGGGCCTTTGACATGGTCCAGCCTTTTTCCTTGTTCCAGCAGCGCAGCAGATCGCGCAGGTCGTTTTCCCAGTCGCGGCCATCTACTTCCAGGCCCACATCCAGTGCGGCCCGCACAATCACGCTGCGCCACAACTGAAAGCCAAACCATTGCGGATAGATCAGGGCGCCCTGCACAAAGGGCGACTTCTGGCTGGTCAGCACTGCCAGTTTGCGCGCCTGCGCCAGCAGTTCCTTGGCACGGGCCACGATGGCGGCACTACGCACTGCATCACCACGAAGATACACGGCACGCAAAGTGGCCATTTCAACGCCGATGCCTGCCAACTGCGCACCGCCGTCGCGCGTGCTGAGCAACAGCCGTGTGATTTCGTTTTCCAGGGCCTGGCCCAGTTCCATGCCCGATTGAAGCACAGCCCACAACCGAAGGTGTTCGGCCATGGTCATGGGTTCTGTGGATGCGACCTCCATGCTTGCCAGCCCGCCGGGGCGATAGCGTCGGCCAGCAAAGAGTTCCGTTTCATAGGCCGGCCGCAGCAGGTAGCGCAGGCCGTTGTACAGCACCAGGTCTTGCGCAGACAACGCCAGGCGCACTTTGTCGGCCGAGGCAACTTCTTCGTCAGTGAACTCCCGGGCTTTGGCCGCAGGTGGGGTTTTCTCGCTGTCCTGGGCGCGTGGCTGCGAAGGCGCCACGGCCAGCAGGCCGATCAGCAACCCAAGCAGTGCAAGAAATCGAGTCATCGTTTGCCCCAAGGATCCGCTTTGGCGTCCTCAGGTTAATCCGGCATGGGTTTCTGCGCGAAGGTCTTTGCGTTTTGGCTACGCCAATGCGTGAAGGCGCCTTCGCCATGTCGCAAATGCAAAACCGCGCCCCGGTTGGCAGGGCGCGGTCTGGTTGGTTGCAGCCGGCCTACTTGGCGTAAAGCGGCAGAAGCTGATAGGGCACCTGAAGAATCATCAGCGCATAGCCGGTAGTGTAACCTTCGCCGTAGCTCTGGCTGGGCCAGCCACCGTTGCCGGCCGGGTTGCGCTTTTGTTCGTCGATCAACAGGTCGCGCAACTTGGGAAAGTATTCGTCAAAGTAGGCCTCGTCAGGCGCGTTCCACATGGCTTGGCAGGCGTAAAAGTGCGCGTAGTAGAAGTGGCTGACATCCAGCGATCCCTGGCCGCTCTTGCGCCGGCCCATGAAGTCGTCGAACTGATAGCGCAGCCACAGCAAGCCGCCCTTGTAGACCTTGCCGATATCGTGTTCTTTCCAGGTTGCGCCTTCACTGTAAACGCCAATGCCATTGAGCGTCGCAATGCCGGCGGCGCACAACGCATAGCTGCGGCTGTTCCAGCCCGAAGAAAGTGAATACCGGAACGTGTAACCGGTGTAATCGTTGCCTTCGTAGGTGAAAGTCGCCTTTTCCGCGATGTCGTACATGTACTTGATGGCGTTCTGGATCGTCTTCATGTTGACGTTCAGGCCGGCATCAGAGGCCGCACGCAAAGCCTGAATGCAGCACACCGTGGTGCTGCCTTCGTCCCAGGTCAAGTCATCGGGCACGTAGCCCCAACCGCCGAACTTGGTCTGGCCTTTTTCGATGCACTTGACGGCTTCCTGGGTCGCCTTTTCCAGTTTGGCGCGCTCGTCTTTGTTGGTCAGCGAGCCCAGAATCTGGGCCATGAAGAGTGTTGCATAGCCATGTCCATGGATACGGCTGCCATCGCTGCTGCCCGTGATGTAGCCGGTGTTACGGTCCTGGCACGACAGCAGGTACTCCATGGTCTTTCGAACCTGCGGCGCATAGGGGCCTTTGTCGGGCGTGCTGCCTGATGCCACCAGCGCCAACCCGGCCATGCTGGTCACAGCAATCGCCACGTTCTGGCCACCGCCCTTTGTGAAGGCGCCATTGGCATCCTGCAATTCGGTCAGGCGCTTGAGGCCCTTTTTGACCGCGGCCTTGAGTTCTTCGGTGACGTGCTTCTTGTTCAGAATGCGAAGTGCTGGCGCCTCCGAGGAGTCGTCGCCGCCGCCTTCCGTTTTCTGCGCCACAATCGTTGACGCAACACAGGCTACAGCAACCAGGGCAAGACACAGGCGGCGCATCGGCAACATGGTGGCTCCTTGGCGACCCCGGCATCAGGGCCGAGTGTTTCCGCAACCTGCATTATACGCAAATCTGCCAGCCCAAGTCAGCCGTAACCCGAAAAGGCGGTCGGCCCGAGATCGCATCGGCCCTGCCATGCCAGATTCTTTGTGCTAACTTCCGCGCGCGATGCTTCCGCTGAGCTATCACAGCCTTGTCTTTGACGCACCCCGTGCGCTGCCCGAGATTCTGCGCATCGCCTTGCGCCAGCCCTTTGCGGTGTTTTTTGATTCCGCCCTTGGCAACGGCGACAGCTTTCTTTCCTTTGCGCCGATCATGCTGCTGCAATGCACCGGCCAAAGTGCTCTGTTCCAGCGCGGAAAGCACGCCAGCCAGCTTGAGGGCGACCCACTGGCGGTGTTCCAGCGCGTCGAACGCTTCACGCAGCAGGAATGCCCGCTGGTGCAGCCCGTAAACGAAAGCGGCTTCTGGGGTGGCTGGGCCGGCCTGCTGGGTTTTGAGTTGCGCACCAGTATCGAATCACTGCCACCGCCCAAGCCCGATGGCCCTTCTTTTCCGGACCTGCAGGCCGGTTTTTACCCCTGGGTGTTGAGGTTTCCGCCCCGTGGCAAACCAGAACTGCGGCTGCTGGCTGGCGCACCCGGAGGGCCCAAAGACATTCAATGGCTGGCAGGGGACCTGCACGCGCTGTTTGAAAAGCCACTGCCCGCCGACGGCCCGACGACGCTTGCCCCGCCGCAGTTTTCAACGGACCGCCCCGGCTTTGAGGCCGGCGTAAGCGCGATCCAGCACGCCATCTATGAGGGCGAAATCTACCAGGCCAACCTGACGCGCGAGGTTGTCTGCGCCGGGCAAGCCGACGCGGTTGCCCTTTACGGCCGGTTGCGCGCGGGCAACGCCGCGCCCTACGCAGGGTACCTGGATTGCGGCAACCGGCGCGCTGTGCTTTCAAGCTCGCCCGAGAGCTTTCTGCAGGTGCAGGCGGGGGTGGTCACAACCCGGCCTATCAAAGGCACGATTCGGCGGGGTTCCAACGAGCAACACGACGCGGCCCAGCGCGCAGCGTTGCTGGCCTCTGTGAAAGACCGTGCCGAACTGACCATGATCGTGGACCTCGAGCGCAACGACCTGTCGCGCGTGTGCGTGCCCGGCAGCGTGGCCGTGCCTGAGTTGTGCGGGCTGCACAGTTTTGAGCGCGTCCACCACCTGCAGGCCACAGTGCAGGGCCAGTTGCGGCCAGGCGTGACGCCGCATGACTTGATTCGCGCCACGTTTCCGGGCGGCAGCATCAGCGGCGCACCCAAAAAGCGCGCGCTGCAGATTCTGCACGGGCTGGAACCCGTGCGCCGCGGCCCATACACCGGTGGCATGTTCTGGCTTAGCCCCAATGGCGACCTGCAGGCCAACGTGCTGATCCGCACGCTGCTGGTCGAGCCTGATCGAGTCAGCTTTCACGTTGGCGGAGGCATCACAGCCGCCAGCGACCCGGCGGCGGAATGGGATGAAACCGTGGCCAAGGGCGCGGCGCTGCAGGACCTGCTGGAGGACCGGGCGTGAAGGGCCTGCGCGACTACATATCGGGTTTGAAGCTGCTTTCGCGCAACCTGTGGCTGTTTCTGTGTTCCGTGCTGGTCATGGGCATCGGCCGCCAGATCTTCATGGTGCTGCGCAACCAGTATCTGGTGGACCTTGGACTGCCCGACCCGCAGGTAACCAGCGTTCAGGCATTCAACAGCCTGGGTGGCCTGCTGATTGTGGTGCCCGCGCTGGTGATCATCGGGCGCTTTCGGGCCAAATCGCTGCTGCTTTGCATTGTGGGCGTCAACTCCTGCGGGTTCTTCCTGCAGGGCGCGTTTGGGACGCTGGAGGTGTTTCGAGGCGCGGCGCTGGCAGCAGGCGTTTCCATGAGCCTGAACATGGCGCTGGCCGCGCCCTTTCTGATGCGCCAGTCAACACCCGGCGCGCGACTGTTTGCCTTTTCCTTGAACAGTGCCGTCGGCTGGCCGCTGTCTGGCTTTGTAGGAAGCTTCCTGTCTGGCGAGTTGCAGCTTCGCTTTGCGCGCTTTGCCGGCGACAGCATCGAGTTTTTTGGCCAGGACGTCTCGGGCCGTATGTTCGGTTACCGCGCGACGCTGCTGGTTGCCGCGGCCCTTGTGCTGCTTGCGATTGTGCCGATCAGCCTGATTCGCGAAGAGCCCGCTGAGGGAAAAGGCAAGTCGATCCGTCAACTGTTTCGGGTCTCGGAAAAGAAGCGCCTGCTGCTGCTTGGCTTGCCGGAAATGATCATTGGCATCGGCGCGGGTCTGACGATTCCGTTCTTCAATGTGTACTTCAAGAACGAATGGGGCCTGAACCCGCAGCAGATTGCCCCGATTTTCATGGCCATGTTCGGGCTGCTGGTCATCAGCTATCTGTTGCAACCGGTGCTGGTCAAGCGTTTTGGCCCGGTCAAGGTGATGATTGCCAGCCAGATCTTGAGCCTGCCCTTTTTCATTGAGCTTGCTCTTGGCAATTTTCTGTGGCTGGCGATTGCGGCCTTTATCGCACGCCAGTGCCTGATGAACGCCAGTGATCCGATCTACAAGCAGTTCGCCCAAGAAGTCATGCCAGACCAGGACCGCAATGCCGTGGCCCTGTTTGTGCACAGCAGCCGACACGCATTCTTCACGGTTGCCAATTTTGCATCGGGTTACCTGATTGCGTTGGATGGCGGGCACTTTCGCATCGTGATTGTCACGACGATTGTCTGCTATGTGCTTGCCATTGGCGTGGAACTGGCCATTTTGCCGGGCTTGAATCGCGCCCGGCGCTATCGGCTTGCGGTCAGCGAGCGCACCAGCCGCCGCCTGATCGAGCTGCCCCCGTCGCTGCACATCTAGGCCAGCCCGCCAGCCACGGCGCATTGTGGATGGCGCTGTGCCCCACCGGCCGAGTGCAGCGTGGCTGCCATCCGCTTGCGCCGGACAGGCGCGGTGTTACCTTTCCGGGCCTGTGGCTGGGTAGCTCAGGTGGTTAGAGCATAGGATTCATAACCCTAAGGTCGCCGGTTCGACTCCGGTCCCAGCTACCACAGAAATCGCAGGCGGGGAGTGGCTGCTGGCCACTCCCCGCTTTGCTTTTGCGCCGCGGGCCGGGACTACGCACCCTGCCGCCGACCGAGGGCAAGAAGCTGTAAAAGAAAGTGGCTGAACAGCGCGCCTTCGCGCAGGGCCTTGGCTGGAATGGCCAGCGGGTTTGCGCGCTTCCATGCAAATCGCTGCAGCGAAGCCCAATAGGCGCTCAAGTCCTGGCGCGTGACGCGAAACCGATTGACACGCGCAGCCAGGTTGCCCAGCACTACACCCGGACGAAACCCCAGCATGCCACGCAGAATCGCGCCCAGCCGGCCCTCGTCGGGTTCGGGCCTGCGTGTGGCCAGCCAGACCTCCTGCATCTCGGGCAGCATCTTCCACCACAGTTGCAGCAGGCGGCCGTGATACCTCAACATGCGAAGTCCGTGTGCCAGTCGCCCCTGCACGGCAAAACCAGCGCGTCGATCCTTGCGGTCGCGGCGGCGCAAGAAGCCGCCCAGCATCGGGTGCTCGCCCTGGCCAGCACTGTTGCGATACCACAGAAACATCTGAAACAAAGGCCAGTACACCGCCGGGTCCGCGCGGCCCAGGGCGCGCTTCATGTGTTCCACGCTGTAAAACTCGCTCCATGCGTCGCGATAGGCCTGTTCCAGTTCTGCCGTGGACATGTGCGGGTGGCTGGTCAGCGCGTGGGTGCTTTCGTACTTGTTGAAGTCCGGGTCGATTGCAACGCCCTCGCGCACTGCATTTGCGTGATCCGCTGATCCCGGCAGGGGCATCAGGATGAAGAAAGTGGCAATGTCCACGCCGATTTCGTCGCGCAACCGGCGCACGTCTTGGGCAATGCTTTGCGGTGTATCGTTGGGAAATCCAAGAATGTACCCGACTTGCGTTACGACCCCGTGCTGGCGCCAGGTCTGGATCATGGCCTTGAAGTCATCCACCTGGTTGTGGCGCTTGCCGGCTGCCGCAAGGTTGGCCGGGTTGATGCTTTCCAGGCCGATGAAAACGTGATCGCAACCGGCTTTGGCGGCCTTTTCGACAAACCCTGGAATGCGCACGGCCTGTGTGTCGACCTGCATCATGCAACTGACCTTCATACCGCTTTGGCGCAGGGCTGCCATGCCGTCAAAGATGGCTTCCCATTGGGGGTGGCGCGCGAAGTTGTCGTCGGTGAAAAAGTACTGGCGTATGCCGCGCGCGTATTGGCGCCGCATGCTGGCCAGAATCGCCTGCGGCCGGCGGGCGCGCATCTGGCGGCCCTGCACGTTAATGATGGTGCAAAAACTACAATTGAAGGGGCAGCCGCGGCTGGCATCGATCGTGCACTGGTCTCGCACCGCAAAGCGGGCCATCGTGTGCGGATCGGCCACAGGCAGCGGCTGTATTGCAAGGTCGGGCTGGGCGTGCAGGTGGTCTACCCAGCCTGGCAGGCTGCCTGCCAGCAGCTGCTGCAGGATCGTGCCCCAGCAATCGTCTACTTCGCCCCGAACCACATGCACGCCCAACTCGATCAATTCACGGATCTCCGGCGACATGCCCGGTACCAGCGCGTTGACACCAGAGACATGAAACCCGCCGATCATCACACTGATGCCTTGCGCCCGAAAGCGCCGTGCCAGGTCCGTCGCACGCACGATCTGGTTGGTCTGCACGCCGCACAGGGCCACAACAACCCGCGTGCCGGCCTGGCGGGACTGCCTGAAAATCCGGCGCAGGGGAATCCTCTCGACGGCCTCATCCACCGGTATTGAGTGGATGCGGGTTGCGCCCAGTGCCCGTGTCGAATCGAGATGCAGGTTCAATCCGTGCAGCGTGGACAGCGTGTTGCTTGGAATGACGCCCTTCCAGTGGCGCACGACGTAGCCCTCATCGTCATACCGCGAAGGGCGGATCAGGTAGATACGCAAAAGCTCAGGCGGGGTTGTCAGGTCGTTCATGCGGGCCGGCAGGTTGGTTCCAGGGCGGAGTCCGCCGCCCGTGACGGTATAATCGGATATGTATGTCTATTATTCCGACTTCGCGCAAGTCCGCAAGCGCCGGGTTGATTTGTTGGCCCGCCACGGCCAGACTTGCGTCATGCCCGGACATTCCTACGTCACCACCGCCGCCCCGGAATTGCTGGAACGCATCGCGCTGGCCACCGCAGCAGAAATGGAGTTCACCATCGAGGCCGAGGCCCCGGGTCGCCACATCGCCCGCAAAGGCAGCTTTGTGGCCAGCCTGCTGGTGGGCGCCTTTGTGGCCTATTGCGACTTTCGGCTGGTGATTGCGCTGGCGCCGGATTCAACAAGCCATCTGATCATTGAGCGCAACACCCCCTGGTGGACGGGTTTTCTGGGCGTCAATCGCGTCAAGAATCGTGCCCGCGAACTGGCCGACGCCTGCGGCAACGCGCTGGTCCAGGCTGGCGTGCAGATTCTTGCCCGGAACGATGCCTGATGCCCAGTGTTCGCCTGTGCACCCTTGACCAGGCCCCGCAACCTGGAAGCTGCCGTCACTTCGATCTGCCTGATGGCATAGGGTGCGCCTTGTTCAATGTCGGCGGTGAACTGTTTGCACTGCAGAACAACTGCCCCCACATGGATTCGCCAATTGAGGACGCAGCCATTGAACGCGGCGTGCTGACCTGCCCCTGGCATGGCTGGCAATTCAACCTGCGCACTGGCATCAGCCTGATGAGCGACCACATTCGCATTCCCAGCTATGCTGTGCGCATCGAGAACAACCACGTGATTGTCGACCTTCCCTGAGAACCGCCGAGGACTGCCATGGACAAGATCAGCGCAAGTCTGCATCTGCACACCCTGAACCGCGGCGAATGGACGAACTTTTCCTGGCTGCTGCGCCGAAAGACCGGCAACCTGCTGGTGGCTTGCGCCGATGTCAGCGAGATTCTGCCGGCCATTGAAAAGCTGGGCGGCCTGTCGCGCGTGCTGCTGACCGACATTCACTTCGCCAACGCCTGGCACGGCAAGGTGGCCAATCATTTCGGCGCCACGCTGGTCTGCCACGAAAGCGACAAGGCCAGGGTCAAGACCCGCTGCAAAGCCACAAAGCTGGAAACCCTGGGCGCCCGCACACAACTGGAAAAAGACCTGCTGGCACTGCACACACCCGGCCACGCCGCTGGCGGGCTGTGCTACTTCTGGACCGGTGGCGAACAACAGACATTGTTCACCGGCGATTTTCTGTGCCACACAACCAAGGGCTGGGCGGTGTTCTGTGGCAAATCCAAACGCAAGACCATGGCAAAAAGCCTGGCCGCGGCAGGAGAACTTGGCGTTGAACTGCTGTGCCCGGGAGTAAGCCAAGGCGAGCCGCAGGCAATGCAAACCCTCAAGAAGGGCGCCTGGGGCAAGTTGATCGCAGACACAACAGCTACCTACGCCTCGTGAGCGCAAGGCAATGCGGTTTCCACGGGGGATGGCATCGCATGGGTCCAGTGTTATCTTCTGGCCGGATCTGACCACGCAAGGAATGCCATGGCCACCATCGACATGCTGATGCCCAAAATGGGCGAATCGATTGCCGAAGCCACGATTGTCAAGTGGACCAAGAACGTCGGCGACAAGGTCAAGAAGGACGAAATTGTCCTTGAGATCAGCACCGACAAAGTTGACAGCGAAGTGCCCGCACCAGCCGGTGGTGTGCTGACCGAAATCCTGTACAAGACCGACGACGTCGTGGAAGTCGGCAAGGTCATCGCCCGTATCAGCGACAGCGCCACGGCGACACCATCAGCACCCGCGGCCTCACCTGCTCCGGCAGCAAACCCTATCAAGGCGGCCCCGGCCGCCGCGAGCAACGCCGCCAGCGCCGCGCCCGTGAGCGCTAGCGCGGCATCACACGGTGGCAACGGCCATGCGCCTGCCCGCACCGGCAGCACGCCTGTGCCACGCAGCGACGGCAAACGCTTTTACTCGCCGGTCGTTCGCGCCATGGCCCAGGAAGCCGGCGTGGCCCTGGAAGAAATCGAAAACCTGCCCGGCAGCGGCAAAGACGGCCGCATCAGCCGCGCTGACCTGGAAACCTACCTGGGCAACCGCACGTCCCAGCCCGTGGCGCGCGTCATGGAAGTTGGCGCCCCAACCAGCCATGCACCGGCCACCGCCAGCGCTGCACCTGCCGCACGATCGGCCTTTGGCGAAAAGAAGTCGCTGGAACAGCTTGGGCTGGCCAACAAGCCCGTGGAAGTGATCAAGATGAGCACCGTACGCAAGGCCATCGTCAAGGCCATGCGCAACACGATTGATACCGCGGCGCACGTGAACCAGGTTCACGAAGTCGATATCAGCAAGATTGTGAAGTTCCGCGAGAGCATCAAGAAGCGCTTTGTGCAGGAGTACGGCTTCAACCTGACCTACACCAGCTTCTTTATCTGGGCCAGTTGCCGTGCGCTGGAACGATTCCCGATGGTCAACTCGATGATCAACGGAGACGAGATCATCGTCAAAAAGTTCGTGAACTACGGGTTCGCCGTCGCGTTGGATTCCGGCGACCTGATCGTACCCAACATCAAGAACTGCCAGAACCTGAACCTGGTGGGCATTGCCACGGCAGTAGACGACCTGGGCAAGCGCGCCAAGAACGGCAAGTTGAGCCCCGACGACACCAGCGGCGGAACGTTCACGCTGACCAACGTGGGCAGCTTCGGCCCGATCATGGGCATGCCGCTGATCAACCAGCCCGAAAGCGCAATCATGGGCGCAGGCAAAATCGTCAAGCGCCCGGTGATGGTGACCGAGGATTCCTGGGGCTTCCGCGACATGATTTACCTCAGCCTTGCCTTTGACCACCGGCTGGTGGACGGCGCACTGGCGGGCCGCTTCATGATGGCGATCGAAGACGAACTGCAGAACTTCGACACCGCCAGCACCGGCCTGGAACGCCGGCTGGGTTGACGCAAGCACAACATGCCACAGGCCCCCGCTTTGTTGCGGGGGCTTTTGCTTTGTCCAAGCATCGATACTTCAACGTTGATGCATCCGGGAGCTGTTTTCGGCGGCAAATGTTCGGTGTGTGAAATGCCCCGTTGGCCAAATCGTTAACATCAGTGGTCGGGCACGTTACACGACTGTCCTTGCCATGCTGCCGCAACCAGGAATCCAGCCATGCCCGAGAAGAAGAAACGCCGTTTCCTAAAACCCCTGCTGCTGGGTGCGTTGGCACTGGCTGCGGCGATCCAGCTTGTTCCCTATGGACGCGACCACAGCAACCCCGCAGTCGCGACAGAACCCAAGTGGGACAGTGCCGCTACGCGCGATCTGGCCAAGCGGGCCTGCTTTGATTGCCACAGCAACGAAACCGAATGGCCCTGGTACTCGCATGTCGCACCCGTGTCGTGGCTTGTCCAACGCGACGTCAATGAAGGCCGCAGCGAACTGAACTTCTCGGAGTGGAACCGCCCCCAGAAGAACGGCCAAAAAGCGGCCAAAGAAGTGCGTGACGGCGAAATGCCAATGTGGATCTACCTGCCCACCCACCCGCAAGCACGTCTGTCTGATGCCGAAAAGCAGGCCCTGATTCAGGGTCTGGAAGCCACGTTCGGCACCAGGGAATCCCCCCGCAAAGGCGACGACTAGCTGGCGGGGGTACGCGCCCGCCTACGCCGCGGGCCGTTTGATGATCGAAGTTGAACTGCAGAGTTTCGACACCGCCAGCACCAAGTTGGAACGCCCGTTGGGGTAGCCAAAACCTGAAACCTCAAAGCCCCTGTCCCAGCGCCGTGGCCTTTGCTCCTGACTAAACGCGGTCCGGCAAGTCGCTGTCTAACTGCGCAGGGTGGTAGATGCCGATAACTACAATTCGATCGCTTTCTACCACGTAGAACACTCGATGTTTGAACTTCGGAACAAGAACACGCCGCACGCCCGGAATGAACTCACGCCCGGAGTGCGGGTGCGAACAAATGCCTTCAATGGTCATCTCAATCGCCGAGCGCAGTTCGGCGCCGAGTCCTTTGCGCCGGCCCTCGTAGAATTCAATCGCTTCCTCTGCTTCGATTTGCGCCGAGAGCCGGACTTCGACCGGGAAGGTCATTCCGTGGTTTTCTTGGCCATGCGGCGCTTGGACTCGGACCAGGGAATCGTCTGCTTGGGCTGTTGCTTGTGCTCTGCCAGGCGCCCCGCGGCGTAGGCCCGTTCGCCTTCGTCGTCGCTATCAGCGGTACTGGGCATCGATTCCCAAAGCGCCAGCGCCAACGCTATACGGTCCTTCTTCGACAGTTTGAGAGCCTGCTGCTTCAGTTGGCGGGCGCTACTGGTCATGAAGGTATGTTACCCGCCGCGCTTGTCGGCGGAAACACTGTGCTTGGGGTATCCCCCTCGTTCCTTGCCCGAGTTCGTGGTTAACTCCAAGCAGATGACCACCGCGCACCCCAAACTCAAGCGTGGCAAGACGGATCTTGGCCCTCGGCCGCCGTGGCTGAAAGTTCGCACGCCTACCTCGGGCCGCATTGCCGAGCTTGATGCGCTGGTGCAGGCCGAAAAGCTGCACACCGTCTGCGAATCTGCGGCTTGTCCGAACCGTGGCGAATGCTGGACGCGTGGCACAGCCACGTTCATGATTCTGGGCAACATCTGCACGCGCTCGTGCGGGTTTTGCAACGTGTTGACTGGCAAGCCGACCGAGCTTGACCTCGATGAACCGCGCCGCGTCGCCGACGCCGTGCGCAAGATGAACCTGAAGTTTGCCGTGGTCACCAGTGTCAACCGCGACGAACTTGCCGACGGCGGCAGCGCCGTGTGGGCGGCAACCATCCGTACGATTCGGCAAACCAGCCCGCGTTGCGGCATTGAAGTGCTGGTTCCTGACTTCATGGGCAACCACGCGGCGCAGGATGCCGTGTTCGCCGAAAAGCCCGACGTGCTGAACCACAATGTCGAAACCGTGCCGCGCCTGTATGTGCCCGTGCGGCCCCAGGCGCGCATGCCGCGGTCGCTGGAACTGTTGCAGCGCGCAAAGCAGGCCGGCCTGACAACCAAAAGCGGCTTCATGCTGGGCCTGGGCGAAGAAGAGTCCGAAGTACGCGCGCTGCTTCACGAGTTGCGCGACGCCCAGGTCGACATCGTCACGATCGGGCAGTACCTGCAACCCACGCCCAAGCACCTGCGCGTGGCGCGCTACGTTCACCCGGACGAATTCGCGGCCTGGAAGTCCGAGGCATTGGCCCTTGGATTCACCAAGTGCGACAGCGGCCCGCTGGTGCGCAGCAGCTATCACGCCGAAGAAGCCTTGAGCCTGGATTCGCCCGTCGAGTAGCCCGGCCAAGGCTATCGCTGGGCGGCAAGCGGTCTTATGCTTGGCGCGCTCACACAATTGAAAGGGGCATGTATGCGCAAAATCGCCGGCCTGGTGGCCGTGTTGCTGGTGGCATTCTCGTTGTCAGGTTGCGGTATTCCAGGCGACGAACCCGCCAAAAAGTGGGTGGCATTCCTGGACAAGCACGCCGCACTGGTCAAGGACGGCACGTTCAAGGTTGCGGACTTCAAGTCCGAGGGCCAGCCGATTGTGGACGAGCTGAAGAAAGTCAAAGACAGCAAGGACAACAAGATTCCCATGTCGCAGGAAGTGCTGGATGAATGGAACCGCGCCAACAAAGGCTTCAACGAAGCGGCCTCCGCGAAGTTGAACCTGGAGGCGATTGGCGCCTTCGTGGCGCTGGTGGAAGACATGACGGGCCAGAAGATCGGCGCCAACGCGCCAGCCAACTAGTTGCTGCAACCGGACAAAAAAAGACCCGGCAAGGCGCCTGCCTTGCCGGGTCTGGTTGTTCCGATTGGCCTTACTTATCGCTTTCGTCGGCCCATTTGCGCACTGCTTCGGCGTGTTCCTTGGCCATCTTGTTGGTGAAATTCACCAGTTCGGTGGCAAACACACGGTCGGCTTTCTTCATCTTCAGTACGGCCTCTGTCCACTCCTTGTTGTCTTTGTAAGTCGCGTTCTTGGCTTCCTTGACGGCCGTGTCCCAGACCTCTTCGGCTTTGTAGGTCGCGTTGGTTTTGATTTTCTCCAGCACGATCTCGTAGTACTTGCCGTAAACGCGTTTGACATCGTCAAACAGCTTGGTGCCTTCGGCCGTCATCTCGCGCTTGGGTGCTTCCTCGGTCTTGGTCTCGGCCTTGGGCGTATCCTTGGCAGGTTCCTTCTTGGCTGGCTCGTCCTGCGCCAGCAACGGTGTGGCAACCAGCAAGGCCGCAAACAACATGGTTACAATACGCATGCGAACTTCCTTTCCAGCCCCACCTGTTATACGCAAACCGCAGCGGGCTGGTTCCATTGTGCCTTGCCTTGGGCTGTGACGTAAGTGCAGGCGGCATCATGAATTGAACCGGGGGCGCCAGGCGCCCCCGGAGATTGCGTTCGATTGCGGCCCAAACTAGCGCGGGTCGACGTAAATGCGCACTTCTTCTTCTTTCAGGGTCTCAAAACGAATGTCGTCGCGGGCCTTGCGATACCATTCATCGCCCAGCAGGTTGCTGCCCAGAATCACGATGTCGGTGCCCGGCTGAACCTTTTCTACCACCCGGCAACCGGCCTGCTTCAGCAATGCCGTGAGGCGATCCTTGCTGTAAGCCTGGTTGGGCGGCTCAAAGCTGCCGTGCAGGGCCACGGTCATGAACTTGCCCTTGTGCCAGATGCGGCTGACAATCTTGTCGCTCTTGCGCACGGGCTCTGATTCGTCGGTCAAGGAAAGCACAGTGCACAGGCTGAAGTGGTCACTCAGGCAGCGGATGATTTCCACCACACCCACGGCCAGGTCGCGGTCGCGGCCGTGCAGGCGCCACACTTCAAAGCGCTGGCCGGTCTTTACGCCGTCGGCGCGGCCAAGGTTGATGTGAACCACGCGGCGGGCGTAGTCACTGTAGGTGACTTCGCCGTCGGACTCACGCTTTTCGATCTTGATCGGACTCTTGATGCGCGGCAGGCCGCGGGTCAGCTTTTCGAATTCCTGCTGGTCGTGTTCGTGGGCGGCGCGTTCGGCTTCAAAGCGGTCCGCCAGGCCACTGATACGCGAATCCGCTGCCAGGGTCAGCAGCTCATAGCGTGACTTTTTGGCTTTGGTTTCGGTCAAGGCCAGTTCCGCGGAATCGAAAGCCTCGGTGAGGCGCGAGACACTGATGTCGCGGCGGCCAGCAACCAGCGTGTTGAGCTCGCCGATCTTCTTGGACACCGTATCGCGCTGGGACTCTTCGTTCTGGTAGCCGACAAAGAAGTCGCCCTCTTTGCCTGTTACCTCGGCATACAGCAGGTTGTACTGGTGCTGGTTGGCGGCCACCAGCTCGCCAATCAACTGCGCCTGCTTGCGCAGCACCAACTCCATCGTGATGCGAGTCGGTGGCAGCAAGGTCTGGTCCGAAGGCGGCGTGTTGGCTGCATACTTGGCAAAAGCGGCCTCAACATCCGTATCCGACGGGTAGAAGTAGCCATCGGGTGCGGATTGAACGCTGCGCTTGAGATCGCCCCCGGCCACCAGCGCGGCCTGGCCTTCCACGTTGATGGTGCGAACGGCGTAGTACTGGTAGGACTTCAGGGCCAGGTAATGCTTGAGGTTCTTTTCAAACTCGCCCAGGTAGTCACGAGCAGCCATGTAAGCGGGCAGGTAGCCGGGGGTGCCGGCGGCCTCGCCATAGAAGTGCTTTTCTGCTTCGCGCACGGTGTTGTAGATCGGGTTACGGTCTTCGACGGGCTTCTGGTCTTGTTCGGCGATGCCGGTAGGAATCGTGACCTGGCTCTGCATGGCTTCACGCGACTTCAGCGGGTCGGCCATGTTGAAGCCCGTGGCGGCCGACACTTCCTTCATGTGGGCAACCATGTCGTCAAACTGCTTGGCGTCAGAATCCAGCTTCTGCAGCATCGAAGTGGCTTCGGCGCGATAGTTCTGGCTTTGAAAGGCGTAGTACGCCCAGAACACCGTCGCCAGCAGGACAAACGGCGTAAGGATCGCCGAGATAATCCAGTACCAGCTTGCGACTTTGGATGGCTGCTTTGCCATGGCACTTTTCCTGATCTTTCGCGGCGAACCGCGGGTCGTTTCTGTTTTCGTCAGACTGCCCCGAGTCCACTACTTGAACTTGGGGTCCGGTCCGGCATACCCAAGGAAATACAGCAGTTCTTCCTCGGTGTAGGTTTCAAAGTTCAGCTGACGGTCCTTGGCAGCCTTGAAGGTCTCATCGTCCAACCAGTCGCCGCCCACAATCACTGCGTCTGTGGCGCCGTCAATCTGTGAAACCACGCGGTAGCCAAGGCCCAGCAGCATGTCCACCAGTTCCTGGCGGGTATGCTTTGTGTTGCTGCCGCCGAACTTGCCGACCAGCGCATAGGTCTGGTACTGGCGCTTGCTGAAGTTCGGGTTCTTGATGATGTCGCCGGCCTCGGGGTACACGGCCGGGTCGTCCAGCGCGTCCACGCGGCAGCGGGCAACGTTGCCTTCCAGCACTTCTTTGACCCGGATTTCACCAATCGGCTGGTCGCTGCTGCGGCTGGCGTCGGCGCGCAGCACCTGAAACGTCTGGTTCAGGCGCACGTCGTTGCGCTGGCCAATGTTGATCCACACCCAGCCGGACTTGCGGTCCACCAGAAACACCATGCCGTCAGGGTCGCGCGAATCGTCAAGACGGCGGGCGTCGGACTTCAGGCGGGCCTGGCGTTGGGCTTCAATGGCCTTGGCACGGGCCACGGCGGTGTCGCGCAGCTTGGCAAATGCACTTTCGCGGCTGGAGCGCATTTCCGGCGAATCCAGTCGCGCATAGGCGTCATATTCCGCTTTGGCTGCCTCACCAAGCTCGGTTTCCTTGGCGGCGACTTCCTGATTCTTGCCTTCCACGGCGCGATTGGCTTCCTCGATCTTGGTATTGGCGCCGTCGTATTCGGTCTTGCTTTGGGCGGCGCGCTCCGTGGCCGCATCGTTGCGGAAAGCGCGCTGCAACTCGCGCTGCTTCAGAATCTTGGGAATGTGCTGGCCAACCATCTGATTGATCACGTTGTCCTGCGCGCCAATGGCCTTTTGCAGGGTCACGGCATCCATGAACTCGTACACCTTGGTGCTGTTCTTGCGGGTGCCATTGACCTTGGCGGCCTTGGCTTTGTCGGTACCGGAAATCGAGCCCTTCTTTTCCGGGTCTGTGGCACTGATTTCGTAGTAATCGGCGACAACCTCGCCACCGGCCTTGAGCATCTGGCGAATGGCTTCGGGCGAGCTGTAGTCCGCATCGCCCTTGAAGCCGATCAGGCTGCAAACCTCGGCGTAGCGCGCGCGGGTGGCATCGATTTCAGCGCTTTGACGCGCCGGAATCTGCCGCAAGCGTGCCACGTAGGCCTTCTCCGATTGCGACTTGTCGTAGGCAAAAAAGGCCAACGCTCCCATGCCGAGCAAAAACACGATCATCACGATCATGACGATCAAGTCGGCGATGCCGCGTCGAGATGCTCTCAACATCGTGAGCACTCCGTAGTGATCCGCAACTCGATAACCGAAGAACCGGGAAAGCCCGGTTTTCGTTGTTGCCGTTCATACAGGGGGGTGTAACCGGGTCGAGAATACGCACTTGGGCCCATAGGGGCAAGCGCAGGCGATTAAAATCCTTGACACCCTTGTGTCACCAATCGCAAGCTACTATGCATCAACGGGTAAAGCCGTTTTTCTGCCCGCCTCATGCAGCCTCGGGCTTTGCCTGTACCCTTTTGAACCGTTTCGTGTGCCGGCTGTCGCTTACGGCGCTCGTTTTTCGAACCAATGCTTGGGCCGCAACTCCTTGCGGCCGTCCGGAGTTACAAAACCGCGCCCTTTGCGCATGCCCGATCGCCTCTACATCATTGATGGTCACAGCCAGATCTTCCGGGCCTATTACAGCCCTGCCGGGCGGCGCTCTGTCCGTGGTAAGCCCGTGGGTGCCGTGTACATCTTCACGCGCATGTTGCAGAAATTGCTGAAGCAGCATAAGCCCGAATACCTGATCTGCGCCCTGGACCCGCGCGGCAAAACGTTTCGCGACGACATCTATCCTCAGTACAAAGCCAACCGCGACGAGATGCCCGAAGACCTGCGCGAGCAGATGCCCTTGATTGAAAACATGATCAAGGCCTGGGGCATCCCGATTGCCATGTTGCCCGGCTTTGAGGCCGACGACGTGATTGCCACCCTGGCCAAGCGCGGGGCCAGAAAAGGCCTGTCCGTGCGCATGGTCAGCCGCGACAAAGACCTCAAGCAACTGCTGGAAAACGACTTGCTGTTGCTGAATGCAGACGACGACAGCACCTACGGTCTGCCGCAGTTGAAGGAAGAATTCGACCTGACCACGGACCAGTACATCGACCTGCAGGCCCTGGCCGGCGACAGCGTGGACAACATTCCGGGCGCCAAGGGCATTGGCCCCAAGACCGCAGCGGAGTTGTTGCAGCAATACGGAACGCTGGACAACATTTTGAAGCACGCATCCGAGATCAAGCAGCCCAAACGCCGCGAAAACCTGGTGGCTTTTGCACCAGAGGCCGAGCTTTCCAAGAAGCTGGTCACCATCCGAACCGACGCGCCGTTTGACTTTGACATCGAGAGCGCCAGGCTGAAGCAGCCCGAAAAAGACAAGCTGCTGCCGCTGCTGGTTGAGCTCAACTTCAAAAGCGTGATCAAAGACCTGGGCTGGGGCGAAGGTGACGATCAGCCCGCCGAAGCCGCAAACGAGTCCGGTGATCCGCCTGAAGACACCGACACACCGGCCAGCGGCCAGGCAACCAGCACGCGCGCGCCGGCGGCCAGACGCAGCGGCAAGCAGGGAAGCCTGTTTGCGCCTGCCGTTGCGCCGCCGCCCAGTGATTACGCGCTGGTGGACAGCCCGGCATTGCTCAAAACCTGGCTGGCACGCCTCAAGAAAGCAAGGTCCTTTGCGATGCACTGCGCCGCGGAGCCGCCGGCCAGCCTGGCGGGCATTGCCTTTGCGCTGAAACCCGGCGAGGCCTGTTACATACCCGTTTCTGCCGACGCCCTGTCTGAACTCAAGCCAATCCTGGAAAACCCCAAAATCGGCAAGATCGGCCATGACTTGAAGCAGGACGCGCTGGCGCTGCTGGCCATGGACATTCAGCTTCACGGCATTGAAAGCGACACCAAGCTGGATGCGTTCTTGCTGGATGGCTCGCGCGAAGACGCCAAGCTGGCAAGCCTTTCGCGGGAGTACCTGTCACGCGACACCTTGAACTGGGACACTTTGTTTGGCGACGCCAAGTCCCGCCCGGCCTTGACCAAAGCCGACCCCAAGGCCGTGTGCGCCTACGCCGCCCAGTACGCCGATTTTGCCCTGCAGGTCAGTGCCGCGTTTGCGCCACAACTGAAGCAACTCGAGCTTGATGCCCTGGCCCGCGACCTTGAACTGCCATTGATTGAAGTACTGGCGCGCATGGAGCACCGCGGCATCCGCGTGGATCGCCCCTACTTGAAGCAACTCGACACCGAGTTCAGCAAAGAAATCGGCAGCCTGGAAAAGCAGTGCCACAAGCTGGCGGGCCGCGACTTCAACATCGGGTCACCCAAGCAACTGGGCGAGATTCTGTACGACGACCTCAAGTTGCCCGAACAAGGCAAAACCGCCAAGGGCAACGGCCGCAGCACCGACGTTGACGCCCTGGAAGCACTGGCGGCGCTGCATGCCCTGCCGGCCAAGGTTCTGGAATGGCGCCAGCTCAGCAAGCTCAAGTCTACCTATATCGACCAGTTGCAGGCCTTGGCCGACGACGCCGACCGCGTTCATACCAGCTATCGCCAGACTGTTGCGACAGGCCGCCTGAGCAGCAAAGACCCCAATCTGCAGAACATCCCGATCCGCACAGAAAACGGTCGCAAGCTGCGCAAGGCCTTCATTGCGGCCAAGGGCATGAAGCTGGTCAGCGCCGATTACAGCCAGATTGAGCTGCGCGTGCTGGCCCACATTGCCGACGAGAAGCACATGATTGAGGCTTTCAAGCGCGGCGCCGACATTCACGCTGCCACCGCAGCGGGTATCTTCAACGTGCCCGAAAAGGACGTTACCAAGGACCAGCGCAACGCAGCCAAGACCGTGAATTACGCCGTACTGTATGGCCAGGGCGCGATGGGGCTTTCCCAGGGCTTGGGCATTGCGCGTGCAGAGGCCCAAAGCTTCATTGACAATTATTTTGCCAGCCACCCGCGCGTGAAGTCCTTGCGCGAAGAAGTTCTGGCGGAATGCGCCAGGCAGGGCTTTGTCACAACCCTGATGGGCCGCAAGCGCTATCTGCCCGAAATCGCCAGCAAGAACGTCATGCTCAAGCGCCAGGCCGAACGCCAGGCCTTCAACACCGTGCTGCAAGGCACGGCCGCGGACCTGATCAAAAAGGCCATGCTGGACGCCGACGCCGAAATCGAAAAGAAGAAGCTGCCCTATCGCATGCTGCTGCAGGTTCACGACGAACTGGTATTTGAAGCACCGGCCAAAGAGGCCAAGGCCTGCGCAGAGTTCGTGCAGCGCGTTATGGGCGCTGCCATGAAGTTGAGAGTTCCGCTAACGGTAGATGCCGGGGTCGGCGACAACTGGCTGGAGGCGAAGTGATGCAGTGGTCAGTGGACAGTGGTCAGGGTTCAGGAAACGACAGCGCCGATTGCCACGGGTCGCCGGCCGCTGGTCGCGAGTCGCCCGTCGCTGGTCGAGGGTTGGCAGTCGCTTGCCGCGGGTCGCTGGTCGCAAGTCGCGAGTCACCGGTCGCGGACCGTGTCGTGGCAGTCAGCCCCCGCAGGGGACGCCAGAACATAGCCCCTGGCGTAAGCCCGGGGTCCGCAGCCCCCCACCGCCTGAGCCCCGCAGGGGCGACACAGGCCCTGCTGGGTGTGCTGGCCCTGATGCTGCTTGCCGCATGTAACCAGCCGCCAAAGACCAATGGCGAGATTGATGTAAAGCCGGACATCATCCGGCCCAGTGAGGCGCAATCGAACTTTCTCGACATCGGCACCCAGGCCGGGATTGAGTGGCTCAGCTTCGTGCCCAATGACCAGAACGAGTACCCGGACTTCTTCACGGGTCTGGACAGCGACCAGAAACGCCGTCTGCGCGTCGCGCCGCTGGAGAACCCCGACGAACGCGTGCTGCTGGAGTTCAAACTGCCCCAGGGCAGCAAGCTCTGGCCCGTGGACTGGTACGGCACCGAATTGATGGCGATGGAAGCAGGCGGGGTCAAGAACCTCAGCCTGGCGCTGGCAAAGGGCGGTCGCGATCCTGCAGTCGTGCCGGACATGATCGCTCGGAGTCGGGAGAAGTCCCTTACTGCCAGGGGCATGGCTGTTGAAGTCAGCCAGGACGGATCGAAGGCAGTCATCCACTCGAAATCCGGTCAGAGCCAGATTCTTGAGGCCGTCTATGCCTGCCGGGAGCTGCGACTGCAACACTCCACGTGGCTCTTGATCGCGGAGTGGGTTCGCCAGGGGCCGGACATTCCAGCGCCGGGGGGTGGCGCCGGCCAGGAACAGAAGGCCGTGGAGGACATCCTGTCCTCGATTTCCATCAAGCGCGAGCTTGCGTTAGAGGGCATGCCAAAGCATAAGTGCACCAGCTCGCTCGACGAGCTGAAGCAGGGGAAGCTGGTTTTCCCCGGGGGCACCCTCAACCTTCCACTGAAAGACGGCCAGGTCGCCCGCAAAACCGGGGGCGATTCCACGATTCAGGTTGACGGCGAGGGCGCCAAACCCTGGTTGCTGATCCGCAGGCTCAAAGAAGACGATGCCCCGGGCGACTTGCGTGTGCGTGTCCGCAATGACGCCACCTTCTCGCGCCGCACAGGCAAGAACCCCAAGGGCTTTGGCGTTGGCCGCCGACTTGAGGACTCAAAGATAGACGCCGTGGTCTGGGATTACACCGAGACCGCCGCCGAACAACAGCTTTTGGGTGTAATCGCCATAGGCAACGAGTTACTCAGCATCGAGGTAGTCAGCCGCGGGTTGCGCGAGGGCGACTCCCGCCGCGCCGCACGCGATGCAGCATTGGCATTGCTTGTTGGGGCAACCGGCACAGGGGCCAAGGGCGACCCGCTGAAAGTGCTTGAGGGCTGGAACGTCGGCACGATGGGCAAAGGGCAATGAGCAAGTAACAATGAACAATGAACAATTAACAAGTAACAATGAACAAGTGACAGCAAGGCAGAACTCTCGCGGGCCGGCATTTGCCGCCATTGCCCATGCTTCTTTGTTCATTACTCATTGTTCATTGCTCATTGGGATACGCCCGTGACCCGGGTTTTTGCCCTGGTTGGCGGTGTGGCAAGCGGCAAGTCATCCGTGGCCCGGGCCTTTGAGGCATTAGGCGCGACAGTTGTCGACGCCGACGCCGAGGGCCATGAAGTACTGAAAGACGCCTTGGTGCGGCAAGAAATTGGCAAGGCCTTTGGTGATGTGTTTGCCCCCGACGCAAGCGTAGACCGGGCCAAGCTGGCTGCGGCGGTGTTTGGGGATGCGGCCAAACTGGAGAAGCTGAACAGCATAACGCACCCGAGAATCCGGGCGCGCACTCAGGCCCGACTAGAAGCGGCGCTGAAAGGCGAAGCCAAGGCCGTGGTGCTGGATGTCAGCCTGCTGCTGGAAAGCAAGGCTTACGAGGGCAAGTACGACGTACTGGTGTACGTGGCCTGCCCGGAGGAAGAGCGCGAAAGACGCGCCGAAAGCAAGCGGGGCTGGAAGCGCGGCGAGTTGCACAAGCGCCAGCAGCACCAGCTAAGCCTGGACACCAAGCGCGCACTGGCCGACGCCGTGATTGACAATGGCGGCAGCCCGGAAGCGACCCAAGCGCAGGTAGAGCGCCTTTGGCACGAGTACATAAGTTAGCGACAAACAAATTCGGCCCGCCGGGGCCAACATCGAAAGAAACCCGGCAATCGGCGCCAGGCGGTTTGTCTGGGCCACAACAGCGCTTTTCAGGGCAGGTCCATCAGGGACGGCCCGGCGCGAACAACGCCCGGTGCAAAGCACGGGCAACACGGAGCGAACATGAACGACGGAAATGGAAACAACAATAACAGCCATCGCAACAAGAACCGCGGTCGCGGGCGTGGCCCCGGACGGCGCGGCGGCGGTGGTGGTGGCGGCGGCAAAGGCGGGCCCCGCAAAGACAAGATGAACGACCCGCTGTACGAAGTGCAGTCCCAGCAAGCGGAACTGGCGCGCATGGAAGCCCGCCGCGAACGCGACGAAGAACGCGAGGCCGCCCGCCTGCAATCCGACGCCGCACGCCAGCAGGCCGCAGCCGACCGCATGACCAGCGACGTGTCTTCCACAGTGGTGGCCGACTACAACGACGCGCCCCCGCCAGCCCCGGCCGCCAAGCCCATGGCGCCGCCCAACGAAGACATTGATGCCACGGATACCGGCAGTTCCACGGCACAGCAGCCACCGCGCCCCACGGGCCCGGTCACCACAATCAAGCTGAATGACCTGCAGAAAACCACCATGGACAAGCTGCAGCGCGAAGTGCGCGAGCTTGGCATGCAGGATGTCGGCGGCCTCAAGAAGCAGGACCTGATCTTTCAGTTGTTGAAAGACCACGTCAATCGCGGCGCCATGATCTATGGCGAAGGCGTGCTCGAAGTGCTGAATGAGGGTTTTGGCTTCCTGCGCAGCCCGGATTACAACTACCTGCCCAGCCCCGACGACATCTATGTCTCCCCCAGCCAGATCAGGCGCTTTGGGCTCAAATCCGGCCACATTGTCGCCGGCACCATTCGCCCACCCAAGGACAACGAGCGTTACTTTGCGCTGCTCAAGGTCGAAAGCGTCAATGGCCACGACCCGCACAAGCTGACCGAAATCGTGCCCTTTGACGAACTGACGCCGCTTTACCCCGACCGCCGTATCTTCCTGGAAGTGAAAAACGACCTGAACCTGCGGGTCGTGGACCTGATTACGCCCATCGGCATGGGTCAGCGCTGCCTGATCGTGGCCCCGCCACGCACCGGCAAAACCGTGCTGATGCAGAAGATTGCAAACGCCATTCGCGCCAATCACCCCAACATCTACGTGATCGTGCTGCTGATCGACGAACGCCCCGAAGAAGTAACGGACATGGAGCGAACCGTCGATGCCGAAGTCGTGGCCAGCACCTTTGATGAAGCCACGTCGCGCCACGTGCAGGTCACCGAAATGGTCCTCAACAAGGCCAAGCGCCTTGTCGAACACAAGGTAGACGTGGTGATTCTGCTGGACAGCGTGACCCGCCTGGGCCGCGCCTACAACGCCGAGCAGCCCCACAGCGGCAAGATTCTGACCGGCGGCGTAGACGCCAGCGCCCTGCAGCGCCCCAAGCGCTTCTTTGGTGCAGCGCGCAACATTGAAGAAGGTGGCAGCCTGACCATCATCGCCACAGCGTTGATTGACACCGGCTCGCGCATGGACGAAGTAATCTTTGAAGAGTTCAAGGGCACCGGCAACGCGGAACTGCACCTGGACCGCCGCCTGGCCGACCGCCGCACCTACCCGGCGATTGACGTCACGCGCAGCGGTACCCGAAAGGAAGAACTGCTGCTGGACCCCGACGAACAAAAGCGCATGTGGGTGCTGCGCCGGATTCTCAACGACATGAACCCGATCGAGGCCATGGAGTTGCTCAAGGACAAGCTCAAGAAGACCCAGCACAACGCCGAGTTCCTGCTGACCATGAACATCGGATAGACAAGCCAAGCCTGGTGTCTCGTGCACGCCCTTTCCGCTGCACGAGGCACCAGACCATGGTTGCCCCAACGATTGCCTGTTTGGAATCAACCCTTGCCGGCCACGTTGCGTATAGTGGACATTGGCAGTCCAACATATACGCTCATGCACATGTCATTCACCGAAGCCGAGATCAAAGCCGCCCTGAAGGGGGTGCAAGACCCGGACCTGCACAAGGACCTGGTCGACCTTGGCATGGTCAAGGACATTCGCAGCCAGGGCAAGTCGATTGAGTTGACGGTAGAACTGACAACCCCGGCCTGCCCGCTGAAGGAAAAGATCGCCGGCGACGTCAAAGCGGCCCTGACATCACGCCTGAACACCACCGACATCAAGATCAACATGACCGCCAACACCACGCGCGTGCAGAAAACCGCCGTGGACCTGATTCCGGGTGTTCGCAACGTGATTCTGGTGGCCAGCGGCAAGGGTGGCGTGGGCAAAAGCACCGTCGCTGCCAACCTGGCCGTCGCCCTTGCGCAACGTGGCGCCAAAGTGGGGCTGCTGGACGCAGACATTTACGGCCCCAGCGTACCCACCATGTTCGCTATCAAGGGCGAGCAGCCCAGCGCGCGCGACGACAAAACGATTGTCCCGCTGCAGCGTCTGGGCCTGAAGTTGATGTCGATGGGCTTTCTGCTGGAAGATGGTCAGCCGGTAATCTGGCGCGGCCCGATGCTGGATTCCGCCCTGAACCAGTTCCTGGGCCAGGTGGATTGGGGCGACCTGGATTACCTGGTAGTTGACATGCCACCCGGCACTGGCGACGTACAGCTTTCGCTGGCGCGCATGATTCCCGGCGCCGTAGCCCTGATTGTGACCACGCCCCAGGACGTCGCCCTGGCCGACGTGCAGCGCGCCATTGGCATGTTTCAAGGCGTCAAGGTCAGTGTGCTGGGCGTGATTGAGAACATGAGCAGCTTCCTTTGCGGCCACTGTGGCAAGGAATCGCGCATTTTCGGCGCAGGCGCAGGTGACAAAGCAGCCAAACGCTATCGCATCGAAAATTTCGGCACCATTCCACTTACCGAACGCGTTGTGGTGTCAGGCGATACGGGCGCCCCGATTGTGCATTCGCACCCCGGCAACACAGCCGCCAAAACCCTATGCACCATGGCCGACCGCGTTGCCCGGGCCATAGCCGTCAAGGCCGCCGGCACCGAAGTCGCCGTAGCAAGCTAAACTGAAGCCAGACACAAACCGTCATACCAAGGAGAACCGACATGCCGTACCCCGAAGAAATGATCGCCTGGATGCGCGCCGAACTTGCCGACAAAGGCATCAAGGAACTCAAGTCCGCCCAGGCCGCGCAGGATTTTCTGGCCGACAGCAAGGGTGTCTCGATGGTCGTGGTGAACTCGGTCTGTGGTTGCGCCGCTGGCGCTGCCCGCCCCGGGATCCTCAAGGCCCTCGAAAACGTCGTCAAACCCGACAAAGTCGCCACGGTGTTTGCGGGCAACGACACAGACGCTGTCAGCGTGGTGCGGGCGCAGATGCCGCAGGTTCCGCCCAGCAGCCCCAGCGTTTACATCTTCAAGGACGGAAAGCCCGTCAGCTATGTGCCGCGCCACGTGTTTGAAGGCGGCAACCCTGACAGTGTTGCCAAGAAGCTGATCGGCGAGTTCGAAAAGGTCTGCGTCAAGCAATCGGCGTAACCGCAAATTGACCCGGCAGGGCCCGACGTTTCTGTCGGGCCCTGCCAACATCCATGGAACCAGCACCGACATCCGACCCGCAAAAGCGCCTTGCCCTGTTTCATGGCAAGACCTGTGTCGTGGAAACCCGCGACAGCAAGACCTACGTGGGTCGCTGTTCCCGTTTTGAAAACGAGCAACTGATCATGGTCGACCTGGACCAGCTGGAGGGCGATTTCAACAGGCCCGAGGTGGTTCAGTACCTGGACGCAGCACTGGATCAAGGCCACTGGCCGCGCACCAAGAAAGTCTTCATACCCAAGGCCGATATCACGCAGATGGACCTGCTGGTCAATACACCCTGGCGAAACCGCGCAAGCTGAATCGCTGAACGCCTGCACATCGACACCCGTAACTCGGATCCTTCACCGCAATCGTTCACCACTATCGTTCACCACCTTCGTTGACACTGTGGAGGAATAGTTAGCGGTTGGGCGGTGTTCCTGGTTGGCAAAGGCGCAGTACTTTCGATGCTGTAAGCCAACTGCGAGTCACGTCCTGCACGGTCCAACACCATGGGAACATTCCACGACGACAAAGGCGAGCTGCACGGCATCACGGTCGTGGTTCGCACGCACGGCCCGCGCATCTACGTGGGACGCTGCGATACCCGGACCGAACAAAGCATCCTGCTGCTGGACGCAGACAGCCACGACGACGGCCAGGAAGGCCTCAGCAACGCCCAGTTTCTTGCCAATGTCGCGCAATGGGGCCACTGGCCGCGCATCAAGGCCATTGAGATTCCCGCCAAAGACATTGCTGCCGTGGCGCGCCTGGCCGAACTGGCCTGACCCTTAGCTGGCGTTTGCCCGCGGGTGGAACTTCAACATCACGCTTCGCAGTCGCTTCTGGTCCACGTGGGTATAGATCTGCGTGGTGCTGATGCTGACGTGACCCAGCATTTCCTGCACGCTGCGGATATCGGCTCCGTTTTCCAGCATGTGCGTGGCAAAGCAGTGCCGCATGGTGTGCGGGTGCACGGAGTTGGCGTCAATGCCGGCCATCTGGGCATACAGCTTGACGACTTCCCATACCCGCGTGCGCGAAAGCCGCCGGCCTGATTTGGATACGTACACAACGTCGGTGGGTCGCTTGATCAGCGCAGGCCGACCACGTTCCAGATACTGCCGAACCTGCGCAATGGCCAGCGCGCCGATCGGCACAATGCGTTCCTTGTTGCCCTTGCCGTGAACATTCAGGTATCCGGCATCCAGGTTCACGCGCGATAGCGTCAGCCCGCAGACCTCACTGACCCGTGCGCCCGTTGCATACAGCGTGTGCAGAATCGCGCGGTCGCGCAACAACAGCGGCGCATCGCCCACAGGTGCGCCCAGCAGGGCCGAGACCTGTTCGGCAGTCAGGTAATCCGGCAACGAGCTGGCAATCTTGGGCGGGGCCAGAAACTGGGCCGGGTCGGGCCCGCGTGTGACCTCGACACTGACATAGCGAAAGAACATGCGCAAAGCGCTTACGCGGCGCGCCAGCGTGCGGTCGTCCAGGCCAAGGCCGCGCTCGGCGGCCAGAAAGGCCGTCAGATCGTCGGGGCGCACCTGCTCTGGCTGCATCAGGCCGCGAGCAAACAGGAATTCCAGCAGCCGTTCCAGGTCGCGGCGATAGGCAGCCAAAGTGTTTTCGGCCAACCCGCACTCAAAGCGCAGGTACTCCAGGTAGGTCTGAAGCGCAAGGCGAAGTTGGCAAGGACCACCGACCATGTTTCCCCCGGGGCGCAAAGCGCCGCCTCAGGGCATCGGCAGTCAGGTCACGATTCGTTGAACAAAGTTGGATTGCAGTGCGTTGTGGGCATCCTGCAAGCCCGCGGACGCCGCTTCAGTCCTTCTTGTCGCCCTTGGGGTCTTTCTCTTCCTTGGGTGGTTCGGCGGGGTCGCCCTCAACAAAGTACTCCTGCGCCACAACGGCGCCGTCGTCGCCGAATTCCTTGCGCCAGCCCTCAATGTAGCCACGCTTGTAATCAGCCTCGATTCGCTTTTTGCCCGCGGCGTCAAACACCACCAGCTTGCCTTCCAGCCTGTCGGCCGCGTAATCGGCCAGCCTGGCGCGCATGCCGGTATCAAACCAGTACTCCCAGTGGCCCGTGCGCAGGTCTTTGGCGTATTCACCGTAGCTTTCCAGCGAGCCGTTGCGGTGCCAGGCACTCCACTTGCCGCTGCGGTTGCCGTCGTTGAAGTCGCCTTCGGCTGCCTTTTCGCCATTGTCGTGCCAGGTCAACCAGTGGCCATGTCGGCGGCCGTTGTGGCAGGGGCCTTCGCTGGCCTTCTTGCCGTTGGCATGCCAGCGCGTCCAGGTGGATTCAACAAACCCGTCCAGGTACGTGGCCTCCAGTTCCTGCTGGTTGTTGGCATACCAGGTTTGCCACAGGCCCTTGCGCTGGCCGCTGACAAGCTCGCCCTGTGCAGCCTTGGCGCCGTTGTCGTGCCAGTAGGTCCAGCGGCCGGATTGCCGGCCCTCCACAAACGCGCCTTCTTCTTTTTTGGCGGTGTTTTCGTGAAAGAACGTCCAGGTGCCCACGCGCATGCCGCCCTTGTATTCACCGGTGCTTTCGCGCGTGCCCTCCAGATAATACCAGGTCCAGCGGCCCAGGCGCGCGTCCATGACGCCCTCGCCCTCTGCTTTCAGGTTTCCGTTTTCAAACCAGAAGCTCCACTTGGTTGCCCGCGACTCCTTGTAATCGTGCGATTCCGCAAGCTGGCCGTTGGCGTGCCAGGCCTCCCACTTGTCAAACATGCGGCCTTTGTCGTAACGCCCGCTGCGCTTGGCCTGGCCGTTTTCGTGCCACCATTGCCAACTGCCATCGGGCTGGTCCGCCAAGTGCTTGCCTTCCAGTGATCGCTGGCCGGTTTCATACCAGCGAAAAATGCGCCCGTCCTTCTTGTCGTCCTTGTAGTAGCACTCCTCTTTCTTCTTGCCTGTGGCGTACCACCAACTCCACTTGTCGCGTCGCTTGCCGTCGTCGTAGGAGCCCTCAATGGCCTTCTTGCCGCCGGGGTGATAGGTGGTCCATTCCTTCCACTTCACGTCCTGGATCAACGTGCCTTCTTCGCGCATCTGGCCGCTCTCGAAATACCAGCGCCAGCGGCCCTCTTTTTTGCCCGTGGCGTACTTGCCTTCAGCGGCTTTGCGGCCGTTCTCCCAGAACTCCGTGGCGTCACCGGAGCGGGTTTCTTTGCCGGCCTTGTCGACCTGAACGATGTACTTTTCTTTGATTTTGCCCGACGGATATTTGTCTTCGCGGGCTTCCAGCTTGAACTTCTGGGCGCACAGGGGCGTCGCCAGCAGCAGACACAACACAATCCAAGCGGCTCGAGGCATGCCCGAATCCTCGCGACGAAGCAGCAAGGATTCTAGCCCGGCCAAGGTCCCCAAGGGAACAACTACCTGATCGGAAACAGGCCAAGCCCCGCCAGGGGCAACAGACCGGCGCCGACCCCCCCCCCCCCGGGGGGGTCTTCACCAACCGGCGGGCCGCACCCGGCCCTGGCTTCTGTAGCTGCGCGCAAACCGGGCTTGCGCCAAGGTCCCCTCACCAGCCAGCCTTTCGCAAACACGAGCCAGCCTCGTGCCAACACGCCAGCCTCGCGCCAACACGAGCCGGCCTCGCGCCAACACGAACCAGCCTTGCACCAACACCAGCCAGCCTCGCGCCAACACGAGCCCGCCTCGCGCCAGCACGAACCGGCCTTGCGAACGCACGAGCGAGCCTTGCACCAACACCAGCCAGCCCCGCGCCAGCACGAACCAGCCTTGCACATTTCGGCCCTTGCCTCAGAGCTGTAGCCCAGTGCGTAAGCACTGGGACACGCGTCAACGATTGATTCAGAGCCCCGGCAGGGGCGACAGACCGGCCCGACCCCTGTGTCGCCCCTGACGGGGCTTGGATTTTCTGCCAACGCAAACCGGGGGCTTACGCCCCCGGCTAATTCGGACGCCTGCGGGTTCAACACCACGCACCCCAAGGCTGGCCTGCGTTCCTGACTGCCCCGAATCTGTCGCCACGGGTTGTATGCTTCCTTCATCGAGCGTGGATCCCTCCGCGCTGGTTCGATGCAAGGTTACTGCCATGGCCCGTTACCACTCTGTCAGGCCTAAACATCATTCGATCCCGTCGCCGGCGGCTCCGGCGCAACCCAAAGACTGCCCAGACGCGCGAACAAGACCTGGCCACCCAGAACCTGCAACTTGCCGCCGATGAAATCTATGCGGCGCGCAACGGCCTGGAACTTGATGCCAGCATCGCCCGCTGGAAGAAGCTGCTGGCGATTCACGACCGCGAACTTGAAGTCGTGGCCGCCAGCGACGGCAGCAAGCCGCACCGCTGGACGATCAGCCCCAGCATTGCCTTTCGCGTCGATAAACTGCTGCGCGAGCTGCTGGACAATCAGTTGCAACTCAAGGCCGAATGCCGCGCCCAGGCCCTGCAGATCCTGTCAGAGTTGATGCGCCAGCAAGCCAGCGACTCACTTTGTCCGCCAAAGCGACCAGAACCCGCACCAGAGGCGGCGACACAGCCACCAGCCCGGGCAGAAAAAACCGCCACCCCGGCCCAGGCACCACCGCCAGCCATCAGTTCAGCCGCATAAAAGGCCAAAGGATCGCAGGCATCCTGCCCGCCATGGAAGACGAAGTGAACAGAGAGTGACGGAGTAACTGAGTTACTGCGTGGCTGAGTTACTGCGTTACTGCGTGACTGCGAAACAGACAAAGCCACGCCGCAGCCACCACAAACCAGGTACGCCGGAGGGCCGTTACTCCGTGTCAAAACATGGCCAAGCCTTTGCCACCTTTGTTTGCGAAAGGCTGGTCAAGCTATCGCTGAAGATCATTGAGCCGCGCGCGGGCGGCTTTGGCCACGTCCTGGTCATCGTCCTGGTCGATGGCGGCGCGATAGTGCGCGGCGGCCTGGCTGGAACTTTGCCTGGTGCCTCGACCGTCACGAAAACAGTCGCCGAGTGCCAGGTTGCAGGCCGGGTCGCCCTGCTTGGCGCCCTGTTGAAACCGTTCAAAGGCCATTTCGTCGTCCTGCTGCGTGCCTTTGCCCTCGCGCAGCATGACGCCGAGGTAATAGTTCGCGCCGGCAACCTTTCCATCGGCGGCACGCAGGAACCAGCGGGCGCTTTGGGCAGGGTCCGGGTCGGCACTGTGGCCTTCATACAGCCACACGCCCAGGCGATAGCACAGCTCCGGGTCGCCGTGCTCGGCACCCCGGCGCAGCCATTGCAGGGCCAGGGCGTCGTCCTGTTCGACCCCTTTGCCGAACAGGTAAAGCTGCCACACATAGCGCAGCGCGTCGGCCTGGCCCTGGTCTGCGGCCATCACCAGCCAGCGCGCGGCCTGGCGGGCATCCAGGCGGCCGTCGCGCCCTGTAAGGTGCCACAGGCCAAGTTCGAACTGGGCATCGGCGTGGCCGCGTTCCGCAGCGCTTTGCAGGTAACTTCGTGCGCGATCCAGCAGGTTCTGGTCGCGCAGCTCGATGCCATGCAGGTAGGCCGCTGCCGGGCTCATCAAGGCCGGCGGGGCCAGGGGTGCAAGCTCGTGTGGCGTCAAATCAGGGCCTGTTGGGGCGGTTGTGCAGCCCGGCAACAACAGCAGCAATAGCCAGCAAAGGTGTTTCACGGTCACGGGCCGCGGGGCTGTGGCGGGGAAAAAGCAGACAGGGCAAGCCTAGGCTGTCAGGCCTGCCCTGTCGCGTGAAAAACGCCGCATCAACCCTCGTCGCGGTCTTTGTCTTTCTGCTTGTCGCGTTCTTTCTGTTCCTTACGTGCTTTCTCAAGTTCGCCGGCCAGTTTCTTGGCATCGGCGCGCAGGTCTTCCAACTGGCGCTTGAGTTCCTCGGTTTCGCGCTTGCTGTCGGTCTTTTCCACGCGACTTTCCAGGTCGGAAATCTTGTCCTTGGCGCGGCGCAGCAGGGCTTCCATTTCCGCCACTTCATTCATCGGCTGGCGGGGCTGGTTTGGCCGGCCTTCGCGTTCGGCGTTCTTGAGTGCCTTCTCCATCTCGCTGATTTTTTCCTTCAGCGCATCGCGATCGCGCCCTTCGGATTTCTCGGCGCGCTTGCGCAGCTCCTCCAGCGCCTTGCGCATCTGGTCAGCATCCTGGCGTGGGGGCATGCCCGGAAAGGGCGGCAAGCCTG
Organism: Planctomycetota bacterium; assembly: GCA_016722065.1. Classification (GTDB taxonomy): domain Bacteria; phylum Planctomycetota; class UBA8742; order UBA2392; family UBA2392; genus H3-PLA7. The sequence continues at coordinate 2,314,353 of JADKGX010000001.1, read as the reverse complement.
GCCCTTCCATGCGGGGCATGGGGCGCTCAATGGGTGCCCAATGCAGGGAATCTCGTTCCCCGGCCAGGCGGAAAGTGTCCCCGGTGGCAGTGTTCAACAACAGGGTCATGTCGCGGCTGGTAACGACTTGCCATGTGCCGGGCTGGCCGCGGCCTTGCATGGGCGCCATTTGCCACTGCATGGGGCCGGCCGGGGCACCATCCTGCAGGACTTCCAGGAACAGGCCATCGCCTTCTTCAGCATGGAGCTCGGCCATGCGCGGGCGCGGCTCAGGCCTGGCTTCGACGCGCGGGCGAAAGTAGTCCTTGCCGTCCTGGGCTTGGGCGTTGTGCAGGGTAAAGGCGCCAAACAGTCCGGTTGCACCAACGCACACGGCTGCGGCAATCCACCTGGTCATGGCTTCTCCTTAAGAGATCGGGTACTGGCACTGGGCGCCTTTGGGGCGCACAAAAACACGGGGTAGTCAACCATTGATACGCCCGAGCCATGGCGTGCGTAACGCGAATTCCGGCCCGGGTCTTGCCAAAACTGCTGGCACAGGCTTTACGAATGGGTATGGGCTACGCGTTTTCCTATCACGAGCGCACGAAATACAGCCCAAGCACGCTGGGCCAGGGGCATTCCATTGACTGGGAACACCCGCCGGAGCAATTCAAGGAGTATCGCGGCGCGCCGGTGTTTGACATGCGGCCCTATCTGCCGACGAACCAGCCCGAGGACTACACCCCCGAGCGCGGATTGAATGACACGGAAGGGCCCTTTGCCTTGCCGCGTCTTTCGATGCTTCTGTTTGCAACCAATGGCGTGACGGGTGTGGCCTATTCGGGCCAGCAACAGCTTTACTTTCGGGCTGCGCCCAGCGCGGGGGCACTGTACCCAACGGACCTTTACCTGGCCGTTCGCGACCATGCCGACATGCCCGACGGCACTTACTATTACCACGTGCGCGACCACAGCCTTGTGGAAGTGTACCCCAAGGGCCTGGCGCCCTCCGGCGAGGAGATTTTCTCGCGCCTGACCGAAGCTTGCTTTGGCGATGCCGTGGTGGCCGGTGCCAAAGTGGCGTTGATTGCCACAGCCGTCTACTTTCGCAGTTCCTGGCGCTACGGCGAGCGCGCTTACCGGCGTTGCCTGCTGGATACCGGCCACGTGCTGGGCAACCTGGACATCGTCGCGCCCAAGTTGAACCTGTGCACGACAGCGGTTGGTGGGTTCATGGATCACGAGGTGGCTGAACTGCTGGCGATTGTGCCCGAAAAAGAAGGCGTACTGGCCGTGTTTCCGCTGCGTGAACAGGCGGATTTTCCTTCGCTTGCGCCTGGGCCGACGGCGCGCCCCAGCGATGCCACAGAACCCGAAGCAGGGGCCGACCCGATTCGCGCGATTCACACCGCCGGGGCGATTCGGCGCGGCGTGGCCGCCCAGCCGCCGGCCGGCGAAAGCATGGATTATGCCGTCAACCCCAAGTACGAGTTTGCGGCCGGCATCAAACTCAAGCCGACGGGGCTTGATCTGACAGACCAGATTGAAGGGGCGATTCTGCGCCGCCGCAGCACACGCGCGTTCAGTGGCGAGGCACTGAAACTGGGCGAACTGGCCGACCTGCTGGCCTTTGCCTACCGACCGGACCTGATGCTGGGTGCCGATGCGTTGCCGCGCCTGATGGCGCCTTCGCTGCTCGAAACCTTTGTGGTGGTGAACAAGCTGGAGGGCGTGCCGCCGGGCGTGTACTACTTCGCGCCGGGCTTCATGGAGATGCTTTCCGTCAAGCAGGCCGAGGTACGCCGCGAGATTTTTCACCTGTGCCTGGGTCAGGAGCTCGCCCGCGACGCAAGCGTGGTGGTGATTCACACCAGCGACCTGGAAATTGCAACGGCGCGCTTTGGCAGCCGCGCGTACCGCTACCTGCACCTGGATGCCGGGCATATTGGCGAACGCATGAACGTGGCGGCAATGCGCCTGGGTGTTGGCGCCAGCGGCATTGGCGGGTTCTTTGACGACGAGGTCAATGAACTGCTGGGCATCCCATCCAAGGAGTTGTGTGTATACATTACCTGCCTGGGCCGCCCGGCCGGATGATAGGCCGCCACGTTTGCAGGAGTCCCCATGATTGCACGCACACCACGCCTGGTGCCGGTTACGTCCAAGCGACTTTCCGAGACCCGCTTCGAAGCCGTGCTTTCCTGCGGCATGAAACTGGTGTTTGCCCCGCGCCCAGGCTTTGAAAAGCGGATTGCCTACGTTGTGGCTGACTTCGGCAGCATTGACATGACCTGGAAGCAGAACGGCAAGGCCACCAAGGTGCCCGGGGGCATTGCGCACTTTCTGGAACACCAGTTGTTCAAAAAGGCCAGCGGCGACCTGAGCGACCAGTTCAGCCGCCGCGGCGCCTATTGCAACGCACACACCAGCCACACGCAAACGGCCTATTACTTCGAGTGCGTGCAGAACTTTGAAGACAACCTTCAAACGCTGCTTGAGTTGGCGCTGACGCCCTACTTCGACCGCAAACTGGTCGACACCGAGCGCGATATCATCATCCAGGAGATCAACCAGTATCGCGACCACCCCGGCTGGGTTGGCTATGCGCAACTGCTGGAGGCCATGTATGTGCGCCACCCGTTGCGTGTCGACATCGCGGGCACAGAAGAAATGGTGCGCGCCATTTCTCCGGAACTGCTGGGGGCATGCCATGCCGCCTGGTACCACCCTTCAAACCTGACGCTGATCATCAGCGGCGACATGGAACCACAGGCCGTGCTTGCTGCGGCTGAGGCCGCATCTGCACGCTTTGCGCCCACCACACCGGCGCCAAAGATCCTGCGACTGTTGCCGCGCGAGCCCGAGTTTGTCGAGGACAAGCGGCGTGAACGCCGCATGTTTGTGGCCCGACCGCGCTTGCTTCTGGGATTCAAGGATCCCGTGGTGCGTACCGGCAACGACCTGGCGCGCATGGACCTGATTTCCGGTGTGGCCCTGGACGCGCTGTTCAGCCGGGAAAGCGCTGCCTATGAGCGCCTGTATGCGCGCGGGCTGATTGGCAACGATTTCGGGGCGGGCTTCCAGGCTGAAAAGGGCTTTGGCTATGTCGTCATTGGCGGCGAAACCAGCGACCCGGAAGAACTGCTGCGCGAGTTGATCATGGTGCTGGACGACGCGCGTGCCCAAGGCGTTTCAGCCGAGGTGATTGAGCGCAAGCGACGCAAGTTCCTGGGCACCTATCTGCGCGCGTTCAACGACCCTGAAACAACGGCCAGCGCCTATCTGGGGGCGCTTGCGCAGCAGTACGACCTGTTTGACGTGCCGGACATTGCCGACCGCATTTCGCCTCAAGACGTCAATACTCGCATCGCGGAGCTGTTTGACCCCAACCACCGCGCCGCCAGCATCATTCTGCCCCAGGCGCGCCAGACCACGTCCTGATCGGCCACAAAAGCAAACCGCGCGCCAGCCCGTGGGCTGGCGCGCGGTACGGACCATGCCAGACGTTAGTGAATGCCGTAGACCTTGACGGTGGCCTTGCCCGTGCGGGCATTGCGGCTTTTGTAGACGAACTCGATACGCTTGATGACACGGTTGCCGCCTGGCAGGTCGATGCGGCGGCTCCAGGAGTTCTCGCCAAAGATCAGGCGCGTGGCGGGCGAGTGTTTTTCGCCGTTGCCGTAGGTGATTTTGACATCCCACATTTCCAGGGCGCTGCCCTCGACATCAATGCGAAGCGCCTCAAACGTGCCGTCGTGTGCCCCTACGGTGATGGTGTCGTGGTCTGCCTTGAAGTCCACGCGCCGCGTGCCCAGCAGCTCGGCGCGGTCAGTCGGGTCGCGGTGTTCCGTTTCGGGCGTCGCCGAACCGGGGCCGCGGCGGCCGCCGCAGCCTGGCACCAGTGCCAGAAGTACGGCCATGCAAAGCAATGTCGAGAGCAGTCGCATATGTGGCTTCCTTGGTTGTGTGGTGACCCGGGACAGCGCATCCCCACGGAGCCTGGCCCTGGTCGCGCCGGTTGTAACGGCGAAGGGGGCCCCGAGTGTCATGTAGAACCCGGTGCCCCCTGTTGCCATCTTTGGTTTATTCGTTGTCCCAGCTGGTCGTCATTTTGCCGTCCTGGTCAACCTCAATCCAATCGTCGCCCTGCTTCAGGCGCACGCGGCACTTGTCGCCCTTGGCTTCGATCTCGATGTTCTTGGCCTGTTCGATTTCAAACCAGTCGTCGTCACCGATGGCGAAGGCTTTGCGAAGTTTCTCGATCGTGTCCTCCGCGCGGCTGCCATTGAAATCAAGCTGGAACTCGCGACCTTCTGCGGCAGCGGTCTCCACGGCGTTGCGCACGCGATCGCGCAGGCCTTGGGCTGTCCAGCGTTCGTTACTCAGGCGCAGCTTGGCCTTCCAGCGCGGCAGAACGGGCAGCGGAGTATCGATTTCCTTGAGCCTGCTGCCACCGCGGTTGGTGACCACGAGCTGCTTGAAGCTGTCTTCGTCCAGCCACATCGTCTGGACATTGGTGCCATTGAATACAACGCATGCGCGCCCGCCGCGCAGCCAGGGGCCCTTGGTGGCGCAGACCAGCCAGGAGTTGTGCAACTCGCCCCAGCGATAGCCGCCCCCTGCATTGAAATCCCACTTCGCGGGCAGACCGTACCAGTCATAACCGCTTTCCTTCATGTCCCCGGCGCCACCTTCACCGCCAAGTACATCGCTGCCGGATTCGATCATGGCCTTGAGACGCGCGACCATGGCAGGGTCAAACGCGCTGCGCATGCCGTCCTGCGGGCTGAAGTAGCCGTCGTTCATCAGGCTTGCAGGGCTGACGCCTTTGAGCTTTTTGCCGGCGTCTTCAGCGGTTGCGGTTTGCAGGCTTTCGCGGTTCTGGTCCAGCCACTGGGACAGGCCATTGCCCAGTTCGTCCAGCATGTCGCGGTCGTGATTCCATGCGCGGCCCAACTCGCCTTCCGAAACCAGCGCTTCCAGCAGGCCACGCAGGCTTGGTTCGCCCGCTGTGGCGGCATTGAGGGTGATGCGGGTGGGGCTTTCACCGGTGGTGACGCCAAGCCGCAAGCCGCTTTTGAGCAGCTTGCGCACGTCAATGTCTGGCACGCTGAACTGGCGCCAGCGGCTGGAACGTGCCCTGTCGGATTCCACTCCGCGGGCGATCAGTTCACCCAGGTCGATGTACAGCAGTTTGCTGCCAGCAGTTCCGCCGGGCACATTGCCTGGAGCCAGTGTTTTGCCACCGGCCGCGGCTTTCAGAATGCGCAACGCCACATCTTCGTTGCCGGCCATTCCGCAGAACGTATCGGCAAAGAAAATGCACTGGCCACCAAAGCCACCCTTGGGGCGCAGCACTTCACCGCCCTCGACCTTCTTGAACAGCATCGATTCTGCGCGGCGGCGTGCTTCTTCCTTCTGGTCTTCGGTTGCATCGGCGGGCAGGGATTTGCCCAGCGCGAAGTCGATAATCTTCTTCTTGACCGCTTCCTGTCCTTCCCGCAGCTCGATGTTTACGAACCACAGGGCACGGAACATGTCCTCCATGCTGTCGGGTTCGGTATCGGGCAAACCTACAAAACCTGCAATCACTTCGCCGCCAATCACCTGGGCCATTTCGGCGGGCTCTACCCCGACCTGCTTCAAGAACTGACGCACCTTGTCCCACATTTCTTCGCCATCGCTGCTTTGGCTGGTGCGGCCTTCGTCGTCAGTGCTGAACGCGCGCGACTTGAAGTCGCGGACCTGCTGTTCCAACTCTGCCAGTTCCTGTTCCTGGTACTTGATCTGGTCTTTGATCCGCTTGATCTGCTCTTCGCGGTTCTCGGGCTCGGGTTCCGGCATGGTTGGTTCTTCGTCGCCGGGGCCACGGAAATCCTTGTCTTCGTCGCTGCCGTCTTCACCCTTCTCCAGGCGGGCCAGTTCCTGGCGCGAATACTCCAGGCTGTTCTTGGCCCATTCCACCTGCCGGCGCAGCGAGGCCGGGCGGGCACGCTGTTCACCGTCGTGCACCATGCGGCAGATGTCTTTCCAGGTGCTTTCTGCATCCGCACCGATCTGGGCGCTGACAAAACCCAGCGTCTCGGCGGGCAGCGTGCGAATCATGCGCGCCGAGCCCGTGGGCCGAAGCAGCGCATTGAGGCTTTCCACAGGCTGGCTGAACGACAGATCAATGTTCAGCGCCAAGCCGCCGCCGGTCTTGCCGGGCAGGGCCAGAGAGCCGGTAATGACGTCCCACTTCTGCCATTCCAGAAGGTCCAGAACCTGCTGGGTGTCGCTGTCGATGCGCATGTCTTCGCCCATCTTGTCGATGGCGCTGCGCAGGGACTTCATGTCCACCCAGGCCTCGATGTCCTGCTTGCTCGCTTCGCTCCACTTCTTGAAGCGCTCCACTTTGCTGAGACTTTCCGAGGTGTCGCCTTGCAGCACGTCCGTGACGTGCTCCCGGGCCGCACCGCCGACGGTCATTACCAGAAACCCTGGCTGCAGGCGCAACGTGAAGTCCTCGGCCGTGATCTCGGTGGCAGTGAATTTCAGGCTCTCTTCGCGCATTTCCTTGAGCCACTTCAACAGGTCTTCGCTGAAGGCCTTGGGTGCGGTTTCGTCCAGGTGGGCCACAACCACAACCTGCACGTGCGGGTCACGCACCATCAGGTCCACCAGGGCAAACTCGACGGCCCCGGCATGGTCAATGAACTTGCGTACCTCGTTGATCATGGGGTCCGAATCTTCACGATCGCGGTTGTTGCGCAGCTTCAGGGCGCGCTCATAGAGCGCGTTCCAGTCATCACCGGCCAGCCGCCGCAGGCCTTCGCCCAGGTTGCGGGCGCGCGCGTACCCCAGGGTGTTGCGCGGTGCCAGGTCACCAAAGCCAATGGCCGGCATTGCCGCGGCCAGCAGCCCAAACAGCAGCGTAAGCAATACAGCACGTCGCATAGAGACCATATTCATGCTCCGGAAGGAAACTCGCGTTCGTCCTAAGGATGAAAGCTGTGTTTCCTGGTTACGGGTTCAGCCCCATTGATTGCAGGGGCGGTGACTATAGCTTCCCTGTGCTGGCAATGGCAGGGCTTACCCGCTTTGGGGTGGTCTTGACACGTCCAGAGTACGCGACACAATGCCGCGCCAGACCGGGGTTCCGGCCTGCGCACCGGAAAGACCCGTGATCCGCAAGTTGTTCCATCTGCTGGGCTATTGCAGACCCTACTGGCGCCCCTACCTGCTGGGCACGCTGGCGCTGGTGTTTGTTGACCTGCTGGACACCTTCACGCCCCAGGTCGTCAAATGGGCCATTGACCATCTCATGTACGCCACTTCCGGCGGCCAGGGCAGTGCCAGCCCGCTGCAGGGCTGGTTGCCGTCCAGCTGGTTCGGTGAAGGTTCGTTCATGGGTGGCATGTGGGTGTATGGCGTGTTGTACGTGGTTGTGGTGGCAACAACGGGCATCTTTCGCTGGTACATGTCCATGTACTACAGCCTGGGTGCCGTGAACCTGACACATGACCTGCGCGGCCGTTTCTTCGGCCATACCCAGACACTTCACGCCGGCTATCACGACCGCACCAAGACCGGCGACCTGATGACCCTGGCAACATCGGACATCAACGCTTGTCGGGAATTCTTCTGGGTCGGCCTGCTGATCGGCTTCGATACGTTGCTGTATTTCCTGTTCGTGCCGGTCTACATGTATCACATCAGCCCCACGCTGCTGCTGGCAAGCCTTCTGACCCTGCCGCTGATTCCGGTGATTGTTTCGCGCCTGGCCAAGCGCATTGAGAAGCGTTACGACGAAATGCAGGACCAGCTTTCGCTGGTGGCCGAACGCGCCCGCGAGAGCTTTGCCGGCGCCAAGGTGATCAAAAGCTTCACCCGCGAAGACGACGAAGTGCGCACCTTTGCACGCCTGAGTGGCGAGTACCGCCGCCGCGCCCTGAAGCTGGCGGCCATTGAGGCCCTGCAGCAGCCGCTGCTGGTGCTGATGCTGGCCTTGGCCGACCTGGTGGTGGTGATTTACGGCGGCAGCCTGGTGCTGGATGGTATCCAGATCCAGCGCTCCATGGCCGCCGCCGGGGCATCGCCTGCAGAAGTCGAAATCGCCGTGCGCCAGGCCGGGGCGATTACCGTGGGCGGGTTCATGGCCTTTTTCAGCTACTTGATCCGGCTTTCGGGGCCGATGATCGGGTTGGGCTGGGTAATCAGCCTTTACCAGCGCGCAAACGTCAGCATGCAGCGCCTGGAAGAAGTGCTGCATACCAAACCCGCGATCACGCAGGACCCTGCGCCTGCTGCCATGACGGACCTGCGCGGCGATGTCGAAATCCGCAACCTGACGTTTGCCTATTACCCGCCGGGGGCCGAAGGCAGCAACGGCAGGGCCGGGTCGCGCCCGCATGCGCTGGAAAACATCAGCCTGCACGTGCAGGCTGGCAAAACGCTGGCGATTGTCGGGCCCGTGGGCAGCGGCAAAAGCACGCTGCTGGGCCTGTTGCCGCGCCTTTACGACCCGCCGGCGGGCACCGTGTTTCTGGATGGCGTAGATGTGCGATTGATACCGCTGGACGTGCTGCGAACCCGCATTGGCGCCGTGCCGCAGGAGACATTCCTGTTCAGTGAAAGCATCCTGCAGAACCTGGCACTGGGCATGGAGGGCGCAGCAACATTCCGCGGCATCAAGCCAGAGGACCGTCAGCCAGCGCCCGTGGACAACGAGTGGCTGAAGCAGTGCGCGCGGATCGCACAGGTGGAACCGGATATTCTGGCCTTTCCGCGTCAGTATGAAACGCTGCTGGGTGAAAAGGGCGTCAACCTGTCGGGTGGCCAGAAGCAGCGGGTGGCGATTGCAAGGGCGATTGCGCGCAAGCCTTCGATTCTGCTGCTGGACGACTGCCTCAGTGCAGTCGACACCCAAACCGAAGAAGCAATCCTGGCCGGGCTGAAAGATGTCATGGCCCAGCGCACCACGTTGATTGTCAGCCATCGGGTCAGCACGGTGGAACACGCCGACGAGATTGTGGTGCTGCACGAAGGCCGCATCGTGGAGCGCGGCCGGCACGAGCAACTGTTGCAGATGCAGGGCTACTACGCCGATCTGCACCGCAAACAGCAACTGGAACAGGAACTGGCCAACAAGGACTAGCGCCGGGCCGTTGGCCCGAGTGTTGCAACAGGAAGCCATGTCAGACGACTTTGAAGATGACCTGCTGGAAGAACGGATCAAGACCAACGTCTTTGACCCGGTGCTGCTGCGTCGCATTCTGAAGTATGCCCTTCCTTACAAGGGCCGCATTGCCGCGGGGCTTGGTCTGGTGCTGGTTTCGTCGGCGCTGGCGGTATCGCCGCCGCTGCTGGTGGGCGCGCTGGTTGACATCATTTTCCGCACCGGCAAAAGCATTCCCGGCGACGCCGTTGCCGGCTTTCTGGGCCTGTTTGCAGGCGGGGCCGATGCAGTACGTGCCTGGCCGGACCGCGACAAGCTGGCCACGTTCGGCCTGCTGTTTCTGTGCGTGCGGGTGTCGACATTCCTGATTGACTGGGCCAACACCTACATTCTTACGGGCTTTGGCCAGCGCGTGCTTTACGACATTCGCCAGGAACTGTTTTCGCACGTTCAGGCACTGTCGCTTTCGTTCTTTCACCGCAACCCCGTGGGCCGGCTGGTGAACCGTGTTGCCTACGACGTGGGGGCCATGGAACGCATGTTCAGCGTGGCGGTGGTCACCCTGTGCAAGGACGCGATGATGCTGACCAGCATCATCACCATGCTGTTGCTGATCAATGTCAAGCTGGCGTTGATTGTGCTTTCCGTGATTCCGTTCATGGTGATTGCGACGCTGATCTTTCGCAAATATTCGCGCGGCGCTTACCGCCGCTGGTACACGGCCCAGTCACGCCTGAACGCCTTCATGGCCGAAAGCATGGCTGGCGTGCGCGTCGTGCAGCTCTTTCACAAAGAGAAACGCAACGAGCACAGCTACGAACTGATTGCCAGTGACTTTCGCAAACACTTTCTGGCGCAGCGCAAGGCCTGGGCCTACTTTCGCCCCGTGGCGACAACGCTTTCGGCCACCGGCATCGGGCTGGTGCTTTGGTACTGCGGCGACGCAGTGCTGCGCGGCAAGGGCATGGCACCGGCGGAAATGGCCGCCATTGGCGCCATCAGCGTGGGCGTGCTGGTCAGTTACATCCAGTACGCCGAACTGTTCTTCACCCCGATTCGCGACATCACGGAAAAGTTCGACATCGTCGTTGGCGCAATGACCAGCGCCGAGCGCATCTTCACAATTCTGGACGAAAAGCTGGATGTGCAGGACCTGCCCAACGCCACAGACCACGGCCGCGTGCAGGGCCGCGTGGACTTTGAGGACGTGCACTTTGAGTACAAGCCAGGCGAGCCCGTGCTGCGTGGTGTCAGCTTCGGCATTCAGCCTGGCCAGACGGTGGCGATTGTGGGCCACACTGGCGCCGGCAAAACCACGATCATCAACCTGGTCAGCCGCTTCTATGACGTGCAGGCCGGCCGCGTGCTGGTGGATGGCCGCGACACACGCCAGTACACGCTGAAATCGCTGCGCCGCAACATTGCCGTGGTGCATCAGGATGTCTTTCTGTTCGCAGGCACGGTGCTTGAGAACCTGCGCCTGGGCGACGAGAACATTTCCCGCGACCGCGTGCTGGCCGCCTGCCAGGCCGTGGGCGCGGACAAATTCATCAACCGGCTGCCCGGCGGCCTGGAATCAGTAGTTGAGGAAGGTGGCAAAACCTACAGCGCAGGCGAGCGCCAGTTGTTGAGTTTCGCCCGGGCACTGGTGTTTGACCCAGCCGTGCTGATTCTGGACGAAGCCACCAGCAGCATCGACACCCACACCGAGGAAATGATCCAGGCCGCACTGACCAAGCTGACCCAGGGCCGTACCAGCATTGTGATTGCGCACCGCCTGAGCACCATCCAGCGCGCCGACCGCATTCTGGTGATGCACAAAGGCAAACTGGCCGAGCAAGGCACGCACCAGTCGCTGCTGGCGCAGCGGGGCATCTACCATCGCCTGTACCAGCTTCAGTACAGCGCGCTGGAGGACACACCCAAGGACAACGGCCCCGTTGGCATTGCGTCGTCGCCGTCGCTGCCCGCGGTACCGGACACCGAACGCCTTGCTACGGCCGGCACCGGCGGCACCGCCGCGCGCATGGCCCAGGAAGTTGGCAACACGGAAGACAAGACCAAGTAATTGGCGCCAGAGGCCACTTCGTCAAGCTGGCCGCAACCGCACAGACGGCCCGCCACTAAGCCCGTGGATCAAGCGGCAGTTCCTCAGACGGTGTTTCCTGTCTGGCTTGCGGCGCTGCTTTGCCCTGCCGGATGCGCCGGTACACGGCGATCAACCTGGTCTGCACCCTATCGGTGAACACGTAGAAGCATGGCACGACCAGCAGGCTCAGAATCGTAGACAGAATCACGCCGCCAATCACGCTGATGGCCATGGGCGTGCGCACTTCACTGCCCTGCCCCAGGCCAACGGCTGCGGGCACGGCGGCCATGAGCGTAGCAGCGCTTGTCATCAGGATCGGTCGCAGGCGAATGGGTGCGGCCCGCGACACGGCCTGCAGCGGGGTCAGGCCGGTGGCTTTCAGTTGCAGCGTGTAGTCGATCAGGATGATCGAGTTCTTCTTCACGATGCCCATCAGCAGCAGCAGACCGATCATGCTGAAAATGTTCAGTGTCAAGCCGAACATCAGCAGGGCAAACGCTGCCCCGGCCACACTCAAGGGCAGAATCGTCAGCACGGTAATCGGGTGCAGGAAGCTGTTGAACTGGCTGGCCAGCACCATGTAGGCCACGATGATGCCCAGCACCAGCGCAAACAGCAGGCTGCCAAAGCTGTCCTTGTACGCCACGCTGGCGCCGCCAAGGACCACGCGGTAGCCCTCGGGCAGTTTTTGCGACAGGTTATTGTTGATGAACTCCAGGGCCTCGGACTGGTTGTGCCCCGGCGCGACGTTGGCAAACACGGAGATAGCGCGCTCGCGGTCGCGGCGGATGATGCTTTGCAGTGCTGGCCGCTCCTCTTGCGATACCAGCCCGGAAAGCGGTAGCAAGCGGCCTTCCGCGCTGCGAACCTGCAGCAGCTTGAGGTCCTCCGGCCGTGACCGTTGGCCAGCCAGCAGGCGCATGCGCACATCGACACGGCGGCCGTTCTGGCTGAACTTGCCCACCGTGATGCCGCCCACCAGCGAGTTCAAGGTCTGCCCGATTTCGTTCATGCTGACATGCTGGTCCGCAGCCAGGTTGCGGTCGGGCTGCACACGCAACTCCGGCTGGCCCACCTGATAATCGGTATCCAGGTCCACAACCAGCCCGCTGGCCTGCAGTTGTTCGCGCAGGTCGGCACTGATCTCGACAAGCTTGTCCCAATCCGGCCCGCGCAATGAAAACTCCACGGGGAATCCCCGCTGGCTGGTAAAGCCCTGCTGGCTCAGATCCTGCACCACGGCCTTCAAGCCAGGAATACTGTTCAGTTCACGCCGCAGGGTGCCGGCAAACTCCGCCTGGGTTACCGTGCGTTTGTCTTTGGGCACCATCGTCACGAACATCACGCCCGAGTTCACGCCTGCGCCGCCAAAGCCGCCCACGCTGACAAAAGCGCGCTCGATTTCGGGCTTCTTGTTCACCATTGCCTCGGCCTTGCGGATCAGCATGTCGGTTTCATTGATGTCGCTGCCCACGGCGGTGGTCATGCGCACCATCAGGCGGCTTTGGTCCTGGCTGGGTACAAATTCACTGGGCAGGGTCATCAACACATAGATCGATGCCCCGAACACCAGCGCCGCAACCAGCAGTGTCAAAGCCGGCACGCGCAGCGACGCGTTCAGCACGCGCTGGTACCCGCCCTTGAGGCTGTCAAAGGCGCGGTCCATAACGCGACCCAGGGCGTTGCGGTGTTCGCTGGCTGACAGCATCTGGGCGCAGCGCGCCGGCGCCAGCGTGACTGCTTCGATGTACGAAAGGGCCACAGCGATGCTGAGCGTGACGCCAAACTGCAGAAAGAACCGCCCAATCACGCCTTCCATGAACACCACGGGCACAAAGATGGCAATCACGGCCGTGGTGGCGGCCAGCGCGGCAAAGGCGATTTCACGCGTACCGTCCAGCGCGGCCTGCTTCATGGGCTTGCCCTCTTCCGCGTGGCGGAAGATGTTTTCCATGATCATGATCGCGTCGTCCACGACGATGCCCACGCACAGCGAAAGCGCCAGCAGCGTGAAGGTGTTCAGCGTGAACCCAAGGAAGTAGATGATCGCAATCGTGCCCAGCAGCGACATGGGAATGGCCAGCACGACGTTAACCGTGCTTGAGATCGAACCCAGAAACACCCAGCACACCAGCGCCGTCAGCAGCACGGCAAGAATCAGCTCCCACTCAATGTGGGTCACGGATTCCTCGATGTACTTGGACGAATCAAAGTTGATGGCGAACTCCATGCCCTCGGGCAGGGTTTTCTGGATTTCTGCCATGCGCTGGCGCACGCCCTTGGCCACAGCCACGGCATTGCTGCCACGCTGCTTCTTGATGCCCATACCCTGGGCAGGTTCGCCCATGGCGCGGGCGGTACTGCGAATGTCCTCAAAGCCGTCCTCAATCAGGGCTACCTGGTGCAGATACACCGGCTGGCCGTCTACTTCACGCACCACGATGTTGCGCAGTTGTTCCAGGTCCAGGGCTTCGCCCAGAACGCGCACATTGACCTCGCGCCCCTCCGTCTGAAGCTGCCCGGCGGGCATTTCCACGTGTTCACGCTGCAGCGCACGTACGACATCGCTGACCGTGAGGTGTTTTTCAGCCAGCCAGTCGCTGTTGACCCAGACGCGCACGTTGCGTTCGGCGTAGCCACCCAGAATCACTTCGCCGACGCCAGGCACAGTCTGGATTGCATCCTTGACGCGGTACCGCGCCAGGTCGCTCAACACCTGGCGTGAAAACGGCCCCGAAAGCCCCACCCACATGATCGGCTGGTCCTCGGGGTTGGTTTTGCTGACCGATGGTGGCTCCAGGTCCTTGGGCAGGCGGCGCTGCACGCCCGCGACTTTGGTCTGCACATCCTGCAGTGCCACGTCAACGTTACGGGACAAGTCCAGTTCAATCGTCACGCGGCCGCGGCCTTGCTGGCTGGACGACGTCACGGACTTGACGCCTTCCACCTGCATCACGGCTTCTTCCACCACCTCCACGACATCCTGTTCCACGGCATCAGGCGTGGCGCCGGGCCAGTCCAGGCTTACGGTGATGGTCGGAAAGTCCACGTCCGGGAACTGGCTGACACCAATGCGCGAGGCCGAAACCAGCCCGAACACGACCGTGGCGATCATCATCATCCAGGCCAGCACGGGTTTGCGCACACAGACTTCAGTGATCTTCATGGATCACCTGCCTGCGGCGGCGCCGCCAACCGGAACTGTTGGGTATGCCTGGTCACGGTGCGCTGCCCCCGGTCGCGGCCCCGGAGACCTGCACGGCGGCGCCATCGCGCAACGCTTCAGCGCCTCGAATCACCAGCGTTTCGCCGGTTTTGATGCCTTCGCGTACCTCGACACGGCCATCGGCAGTGCGCAAACCCAAAAGCAGAATGCGCTTTTTGGCGACGCCGTCTTCCACCACAAAGGCCAGAAAACCCTCCGCGCTTGGCCGTACTGCGGTTTCGGGCACCGTGGGGGCGTCACTGCGCGTGGACACGACAATGCTGACCTGGGCGAAGCTGCCGGGGCGTACCTTCAGCACATCGGCATCGTTGACCTGGGCGGTGACAGAAACCAGTCGCGAGGAACCCTCGGCGCTGGCGGCCACCAGGATCAGCTTGGCGCCAAGTTCTGCATTGACACTGTTGACGCGAAAGGTTGCGGCCTGGCCCACGGACAGGGCCTGGGCGTCGCGCTCTGGTACCTGAAATTTCACCAGCAGGGGCTCGCGGCGCATCAGCGTTGCAATCACGCTGCCGGCCTGCACGTACTGGCCGGTCTGGATGTTGCGGGTCTGAATGATGCCCGCCACGGGGGTGTTGGGGCTGGCGTACTGCTTGTTCAACTCCGCGCGCTTGACGTTGACTTCTTCTTCATCCCAGGCCGCCTTGGCCACGGCGGTCTTGGTTTCCCAGGTCTTGATTTCTTCCGCCGAAAACACGGTAGGGCTTTTGGCCTGAGCATCTTTGCGTTTGTCCAGACCCCACTTGGTGTCTTCGTACGACGTTTGGGCACGCTTGGCCACAGCGCGGGCCGCTTCAACTTCCAGTTGAAAGCGCTGTGGTTCGATCTCGATCAGTACTTCGTTGGCGGCTACTTCCTGGCCCTCTTTGAACAGGACTTTTTCGACTGCCCCGGCAACGCGGGCCGTGACTTGAACAACCTCAAAAGCTTCCACGGACCCCACGGCATTGACGGTGTAGTCAACAACGCGCGACTGCACTTTTTCGACTTCGACGGGGTAGGCAGTTTTCTTGGGGGCCTTGGCGGCACCACCGGAGTTCGACGGGCACGCAGACAAGAGTACGCAACACATTCCAAGGCACAGCGTAAGCGTCATTTGGTGGCGCATTGAACTTGGGTTCCCAAAGATTGCGCAGGATCAGCCGGCTTTCGTAACCGGCTGACCAGACAGTCTATTCCTTACTTATGCAGACAGGAATTGGGAACTCCCGGCGCAAGCTGCCCACCAGAATTGCAGGTCCCCCGTACGGCTCCTGCAAGCGCGCACGGGGGACTGACCCAGTGTTACAAGCGAATCTTAACGATCCACTTGCAGCCCGCTGGGTACTGACTGTGGAACCTCCTGCATGCGATTGATCGCCGCGGGGTCGGTAAGCGCATTCAAGAATGCCACCAGGTCGTTGATTTCCTGCGCCGTCAGGTCGCCCGGCACCTGAAGAAACAGGCCACTCAGATTCGCCGTGACGTTGTTCACCGGCAGCAACGTCGGCACAAGGTCGCTGGCCTGGCCCATACTGGTGCCTGTGTAAGCCTGGCTGTGGGCCGCTTTGTCGCGATAGTGCTGGATGACTTCCGGCAGTGAAACAAAGGCGCCGTTGTGCATGTACGGCCCGGTAAACGCCACATTGCGCAAGCTGGGCACACGAAACTGGTAACGGTTGGCGGCATTGCCGGTGGTGTTTTCAAACCCGAAGTCTTCCGTGCCGCTGCCGTTGCCCTGGCCGGGGCCGAACTGGGGAATGCCCAGGTTGTGGGTCGTGAAGTTGGTCAGCAGCGGGCCGTTATGGCAGGTGCTGCAACGGCCGCGGCCAAAGAACACGCCAGCGCCGCGCTTTTGCGGGTCCGTCAACGCGTTGTTGTCGCCGCGCAGGTAACGGTCCCAAGGCGCGTTGATGAATGTCTGGCTGCGCTCATACTGCGCAATCGCCCGCACCATGTTGTCCACGGTCATCTGACCGGCACCAAAGGCTGTGGTGAACAGGTTCACGTATTGAGGAATCGCCTGCAGCCGGGCAACCAGGGCCTGGCGATAGGCTGCGTTGCTCAACCCATCCAGGCTGTGGCCGGTACCGCGCATCTCGATCAGATTCACCAGCGGAAACAACGCCTGGGCTTCGTCCGGGGCCAGGTTCACCTGTCCTTCGGGCGTCTGGGTCGGCGGCGGCGGCGAACCCGGCGGTGGCGGGGGGTTCTGGGGCGGCCGGCCAACACGCTTGTCCCAGAACAACTCCGGGAAAAGCCCCACGTTGTAAACCGGCTGGGCATTGCGTGGCACGAACACGCTGCTGGGGTGCGTTCGGCCGGGCCCAATGCCGCCAGTGGCGCCAACGCCGACGCTCAAGTTCAAGCCGTCGCCCTGGTTCAGGCGCGGGTGGTGGCAACTGGCACAGGCCACGTCCTGCGTGCCGCTGAGAACCTTGTCAAAGAACAACATGCGGCCAAGGTTGACACGGGATTGCACCAGCGTTGGAAGTTGTGCGGCCGTTAAGCCCTGCACGCCCTGTTGCTGCAACTGCTGGCGCAACTGCTGCTCCAGCGTGGCATTGCCAGCGACGCCGCTTACCACAAGGGTAAAGGCGCGCTGGGCGGTATTGGTGCCGTCGGTGACCTCTGCCGTGAAGCCCCAGTTGCCTGTCACGGTCGGCGTGCCACTGAGGGTGCCTCCTGTTGAAAGCGCCAGCCCCGGCGACAACACACCTGATGCAATGCCCCAGGTCAGGGCACCGGTACCGCCTGTTGCCTGCAAGACAAAGTTGTAGGCGGAGCCAACATTCACGGCTGGCAGCACGGTGGTTGTAATGACCAGACCTCCACCGCCGCCCGGTGTCTGAACGTTGATGGTGTAGACAGCCGCCGCCGCGTGCACGCCGTCGGTCGCAATCACGGTAAAGCCGAAACCGCCCGCCGTTGTGGGCGTGCCGCTGAGGCTGCTGGTGGATGCAATGCTGGCCGTATCCAGCGTAATGCCCGGCGGCAGGCTGCCCGCTGCCACGGCCCAGTTGAAGGGGCCTGCTGAACCGGTGACAGTAATGACCTCGCTGTAGGCCACACCGACTGTGCCATCCGGCATGCTGCCGGGGGCAAGAACAAGCGTGGGCGCGGCACCGCCGCCCGAACCACCAGAACCGCCGCCATCGCAGGCAACGGCCACCAGCGAAAAGGACAGGCAGGCCAACAGGAGAACAGCCGGGAGCCAGCGCATGGAGTCACACCCAAAGGGGAAGGGTCGGGGTTGAAGAACTCACGCGCCAGCACGCGCCGATTCACGCAGAAAACAAAAAAAGCCCCGGCAGAGTGCCGGGGCTTGGGTTTGGGCGATTCACAGTTTACTTGTAGATTCGTTCCACCGGTTTGCTGGATTTGTCGGTAAGCCATACGGGGCGTGGGCCGGCTTCGTATTCCTTCTTGGTGTCCCAGTTCATCATGGCCGCCATGGTGGCGTAGAGATCCATGGGCGCGACAGGGTCCTTGAGGGTACTCTTGCCACTCATGTCACGGTTCATGCCGGTTTCGTCGGTTTCGCCGATGACCTGGGCCGTCTTGGTTCCGCCGCCGCCCAGCACGGCGCAGAAGTTGTTGGGCCAATGGCCGCGACCTTCTGTGGGCGTAACCTGCGGGGTGCGTCCGAACTCGCCCATCCACACAATCAGCGTGCTGTCGTACAGACCGCGACGCTTCAAATCCTTGATCAACGCGGCCCAGGGCTGGTCGATCTGCTTGCACAGATCCGCCACGCGCTTGAAGCCGTCGTCGTGAGTGTCCCACCCGCCCAGCACGATTTCGATTGCCGGCACGCCGGTTTCGACCAGCCGGCGCGCAATGATGCAGGAATCCGCAAACTGCCCTTCGCCATATTCCTTGCGCACCTCGGGCTTTTCGTCTTCCAGGTAGAACTTGTTGCGCAGCGGGCTGTCCATCAAGCGGCGCGCTTTTTCGTACATGGCCTTGTGGGCTTCGGTGGCTTCGTCGCCGTGGTCCTTGGCGAAGTCCTTTTCCATTTCCTTGACCAGCTTCATGCGCCGGTCCATGCGTTCTTTGTCCACGCCCTTTGCGTAGTCCAGGTTTTCGATCTTGGCGCCGGGCTTGTTGATGACAAACGGGTTGTAGTCCACGCCCAGGTACCCCGCCGAAAACGGCGAGCCGCGCAACTTCACAAAGTTGGGAAGTTCCGTGTCGGGCTTACCCATTTCGTGGGCGATGATGCTGCCCAGGCTGGGGTGCTTCAGGGTCGGGTTAGGAATGTAGCCCGTGCGCATCAAGTAGCTGGCACGGCTGTGGTTGCCTTCGCGCGAGGACATGCTCTTGATCAGCAACAGGTCCTTTGCGCTTTTGGCAATGTTGGGCAGATGCTCGCAGGGCGTGAAGCCGGGAACATCAGTTTCCAGCACTTTATAGGGCGCGGCGGTCTTCTTGCCGGGTTTGCAGTCAAAGGTTTCCAGCTGGCTGGGGCCGCCCTCCATGAACATCAAGATCACGGACTTGATCTTGCTTTTGGCCGCAGTTTCCTGCGCGCGCAGCGACGGCGTAATGAAGTTGCTGGCGACAATCACACCGCCAACTGTCGCGCTGGTGCGCAAGAAGTCACGACGCGTGACGCTGAATGGGAAGGACATTGCGGGCTCCGTTGTGTGGTCTGTTGTTGCGGGATGACCTGCTGCGTTTTCAGTTAACCCTGCCGGCTTGTGCCGGTTGCGGTGTTTTTTTTGGCGCGGCAACCCACGGAAATGCTGCGCTGCCACAGCCTACCCTACCGTGGCGAACTCCGTGGTGTTCAGCAACGCAATGAACAGGTCTTCATAAATCGTGTCGTTGGCCGGCCAGTCCGTCATGACCTGGCGCATGATGGCCCATTCGCGCTGGGTCGGCGTGCGGCCCAGAACCGTTTCATAGATCTTGTCGATGCGCTGCCGGCCGTCTTTGGTCGATGCCAGGATTTCTGCCAGTGTGGTCTTCAGGTTGCCATCGCCCAGCACCGGAAAGTTCATCAGCAGCAGGGCCTGCAACACGCTGCCCGAGTAATCATCAAACGCCTTTTCGGGCTCGTCAGTGCCGTAGGCATTGCGAAAGTACTGGGCCAGGTTGTTCTTGTAGCCCATGACGCGGTCGCGGATCATCTTGTTGCGTTTTTCGTCTTCGCTGAGTTTCTCGACGGGCACGTCACGCACGAACTGATACGGGTTCAAGGTTTCAATGCCCGTCACGCGCAGCACACTGCGAAACAGTTGCTCGGGCGAAAGTTTGCGCACAAAGAAGCGGCTGTAGTACATGCGGTCCTGCTTGTTGAACCGCGTCGGCTGCGCGCTGCGTTGATACAGCTTGCTGGTGCAGATCGCACGCAGCAGGTAGCGCAGGTCAAAGCCGCTGGCCGCGAAATCCTTGCCCATCATTTCCAGCACTACGGGCACGGAAGGCTCGTTGAAGCTGTTGAAGTCGTCCATCGGCATCACAAAGCCCATACCCAGCAGGTAGGCGAAGTAACGGTTCACCGACATTTCGCGAAACCACTTGTTTTCCGGGCTGGTCATCCAGTCTGCCAGCGACTGCCGCAGACTGCGGGTGTTGTCGTACTTGTAGGTATCGCCGCCAAGATACTTGGGCAGGAAGTAGCGGCCCTTGAGGCGAATGCGCGAAGACAACTCATGGTTGTTTTCGGGCACCGGCTTTTCTTCGGTGAACCAGTAGCGGTCCTTGCCCTCGCCCTTGCTGCCGGTGCTGGTCAGGGCAAAGAAGCCCTGCATGGCCTCAAAGTCGTCGGTTTTCCATTGTTCGTAAGGATGATCATGGCACTGGGCGCACTGGATCTGCTTGCCCAGAAACAGTCGCGATGTCGTGCCGGAAATATCTGCGCGCACGTTGTCAAAGGCAAACAGAAAGGCAACTTCGGGGGTTTCGGGCGTTTTGCCGCTGGATGCAATCAGGCCCTGTACAACCTTGTCCCAGCCGCGGTTCTCCAGGAAGCAGGTGCGGAAGTAATCCTGCAGATAGCCGTTCAACTCGTCGCCTTTGTCGCGGCCCACGCATTGGACACGCCAATAGGTGGCAAAATTTTCGGCGTACTCGGCGCTGGCCAGCAGTTGATCCACCAGGGCCTCGCGTTTTTCCTGCCCCTTGCGTCCCTTGGCGTCCTTCTTGCCCGGGGCAAAAGCGGCTACGTCTGCGGGCGTTGGCGGCACGCCGCACAGGTCCAGAAAGGCGCGGCGCAGAAATGTTTCGTCGTCGCACAGGGCGCTGGGCTTGAGGTTGTTTTCCTTCTGCAACGTCGAAAACACGTCGTCCAGGCCGTCGCGCAGGGCGCGCCAGTCCTGTCCTAACGCAGGCTTTTCGGGCTTGGCCTCGGTGTCTTTTTCCTGGGCCGTTGCCGGGGCCATGGACAACGAAAGTGCACCCAGCGCAACCGCGCCACAGGCAAACACCAAGGAAAGGAGTTTTGGTTGCATGGGCCCAACCTTTCAGGCCATCCGGGGGTATCAAAGATATTGTAGAGAACGCCTGCAAAGCCCGGAAAGTGCTAATCCTTTAGATTTGAAGCAATTCGCAAGCGCAGCTTTCTTGCGGTAAGAGTCAGGTGCGTGGCCACACTTATGCATGACCCAGGAGAGTCAACTTGCAACGCCTTGTCGTGATTCCGTTTATGCTGCTGCTTCTGGCCGGGGCCACGCTGCAGGCCGACAAACTGGAAGGCGACGCAGCCAAAGACGCCAAGGCCCGCTGCCGAGACATCAAGAAGGAATGGAAGAAACTAACCAAGGCCGAAAAACTGCCGCGGCTGACAGAGCTGTCAAGGTTGCCAGAGGCCTCCGTGGCCAAGTTTCTTCTGGAGGTTGTCGAGGAAGACACAGACGACGACACCGCAAGCTGCGCCGCCCATGCGCTGGTGCGGCACAACGAAGCCGATGACGCCAAAGACCTGTTGAAGCTGCTGACCCGCGCCAAGACACCTGAACGCAAAGCGGCCATCGCGCGTTGGCTGGGTGGTTATGGCGAAACATCCCCGCTGTCGGACCTCAAGAAACTGGCCCTGCTGGACGACGCCTGCGCCCCTGCCGCAACACAGGCCCTTGCCGACATAGGCACCAAGGAAAGCTGGGCAGCCATTGAAGCAACGGCCGCGGCCAGCAAATCTGCCGCAGCGAAACTTGCGGCCGTGACGCGCCTTCTGGCCGCCGGCGACGCGCGCGCAACCGGCTTACTGGCCGGGCTTGGCAACCTGGAAGACGCCGCAGCCGCAGCCCACGCCGCTGTGGGCACAGACCTTGAAACCGACGCGCTGCGACCGGTGCTGGCACTGGCACAAAAGAAGCCCAACCTGGCGCCGGGCCAGCGCCCCCACTTTTTTGGCAGCCTGCTGGCACGCGTACGCAAGCAGACATCGCACGACGCGATTTTGGAGGCCTGGCCCAGGCTCGATAAATCGCTCGACATCGAAACCGGCTGGTGGCGCGTCAGCGTCTGCCGCGCACAGCTGAAGTTCTCCGACGCCGCCAACTGGCTGGACAGCGACAAACCCGAAACCGTTATCAACGGCCTGCGCCTGTTGCAGCGCCTGCCCACGGCACTGCAGGGCGATGAACTCAAGCAGGCCGGCGCGGCCCTGGCGCCATTGCTGACCCATGCCGATCCCAACGTGGCCATGCACGCCGTGTTGACCTGCGCGGTCACGGCTGCGGCCCCGACGGCCTTCAAGGTAACAATCGCAAGCTGGCTGAAATCCGACCAGCCGCTTCGTCGTGCATGTTCGCTGCTTGCTGCTGGCCGCGCTGGCTTGGCAGATCACGCAGCCAGGGCCATTGAGTTGCTGCGTGACGAAACCTGGTTTGTCGCATCTGCCGCACTGGAGTACCTGCTGTGCACCCGGCCAAAAAGCGCCGCCGGCGCCGTGCTGGAGTTGGCCAAAACCCAGGGCGAAGGCCGCCTGTTTGCGGAAGCCATCGCACTGCTGGTTGATTTGACAGGTCAAGACCACGGCGACGACCTGGAAAAATGGCAGAAACTGCTGGAAACCAACCCCGAGTTCGAACCCGCCCCACGCAAGCGGCAAAGCCTGCGGGGCGTGCCCTATGCGCGCATGAAGTCACGCACAGCGGCGACTTTTTACGGCCTGGAAGTGGAATCAACCAACGTCGAGTTCTGCCTGGACCGCAGCGTCAGCATGATCAGCCCCGTGCGTCGCGAGCCGTTGCGCCCGGATTTCGGCACCCGCAAGTCCGACGTGATCCAGCGCCGGCCCGAGGTCAAAGCCAGCACGCGCGACGGGTTCCTGCCGCGCTTTCATGTGGCGGCCTGCGAGCTTTCCGCGGCCCTGGACGGCATGAGCCAGACTGCGCGCTTTGGCATTCACCTGTTCAACACCGACCCGCTGGATTTCGCCCCCGGCCGCACCGTCAACAACACCGAAAACCGCCGCAAGGCCGTGAACTGGATGCTTTCCACATCGCCCCAGGGCGGCACGGACATTCAAGCCGCGCTGCTGGCCACGATCGAGAAAGGTCAGGCGGATACGATTGTGCTGCTGAGTGATGGCGAACCCACCAGCCTGGGGATACTGGAACAGATAAGCCGTGCCAACGCCGTGCGGCGGCTGAACATCCTGGTCGTCAGCATTCATGAGAAGGCCTACTACAGGCACTACCAGGACGCCCTGGCGGCGCGTGACTTCGGACGGATTGTCGACGCCGAGCCCTCGGACTAGCGTGTCGCGGTCTTGGCTGCAGCGTCCGTCACGTCGCTTGTTGAAGTTTCGGTGGCATCCTGCTGTAAATACTGTCAGTATCCATCGTCTGTTCCTTGCAGCGCTTCCTCCATCCTTCACATGGGTTCTTCCTATGCGCGTTGTGTTGATCCATATTCGTGACCCGCAGTTCTATGCCATTCAGGAAGGCCGCAAAAGCAAATGGGGCAACCCGGAAGTCATGGGGTTTCCGCCCATCGGCATCATGTGCCTTTCCGCGGTGCTCAAGCAGGCCGGCCATGAATGCGTCATGTACGACCAGGCAAACCCGGAAACGCCCATGGAAGTCATCACCAAGGCGGTGGTGGAATCCAAGCCCGACCTTGTTGGCATGAGCTTTCTCAGTACCACCAGTTACCCCTACGCCAAAATCCAGGCCCGCGCGATTCGTGCCGCCTGGCCGGAAGCAAAGCTGGCGTTTGGCGGCGTGTTCACTTCGTTGAATGCCTTGCAGGTGAAGGAACAGTGCCCCTACGTGGACTTCGTGTGCCGCGGCGACGGCGAGCAACTGATTCTTGATCTGCTTCAGAACCTGCAGGATCCGTCGGGCGTGCTGGGCCTTACCTGGGCCAAAGACGGCAAGATCGTTCACAACACAGACCGCAAGCTGGAGCGCGCACTCGACCAGTGGCCGATTCCAGACCGCGATTCCCTGAAGCTTGATTTTGTGGAATCCATGCCGCTGGACGTGCCGGTGGTTCTGTCGCGCGACCGGTTCACGACCATGCAGACGTCACGCGGCTGTCCATGGCCCTGCATTTTCTGCGACATTCCGATCTTCAATGAAGGCAAGTGGCGCTCGCGCAGCCCCGAAAGTGTTGTCGCGGAAATGAAGGACCTGCAGTCCAAGGGCTACGGCGCGGTGTACTTTGTCGACGACCACTTCCTGCTGCAGCCCAAGCGCATTGAGGCCATCTGCAACGGCATCATCAAGGAAGGCATCAAGATCAAATGGGGCGTGGAAGGTCGTGTCGACTCGGTCGTGCAAAGCCTGTTCCCGCTGATGGCCAAGGCCAACTGCCGCACGATCATGTTCGGCATTGAAAGCGGCAGCCAGAAGATCCTGGACCGCCTGAAGAAACAGCAGACGCTGGAACAGATTGAAACGGCAGTCAAGAACGCCAAAAAGTCCGGCATTGAAATCGTGCACGGCTTCTTTGTGGTGGGCAGCCCCGGCGAAACCGCCGAGGACATGAAAAAGACGTTCAGTTTCGCTGCCCGCCTGCCGCTGGATACCTTTGGTTTCAATCGCCTTTGCGTGTATCGCGGCACACCGCTGTGGCATGAGTACATGACGCGCGGCTTGGTGAACGACCAGGAAGACTGGTACAAATACTTCAAGTGCAGCGAAATCGACCCGACCTGCATGAAGGGCCCGGATATCAACGACGAACGCGCACGTGGCCTGCGCAAGCTGTTCTACATCAAGCTGTTCCGGCACCCGATCCAGACCTTTACGCTGCTGCGGCGTTTCTTGCGCTTCATGCCGCTGCGGGACATCTACACGCTGCTCAGCAAACCCTTCAAGGGCAAGAAGTCCGGTGCGACACGCGCTGAAGTGCTTTCACGCGCTGTGGAACACCAGGACATGAAGACCAACGCCGCCGACCTGACCCGGGTCAGCGACGAAAAACTGGAAGAAGTGCTGCAGAAGCAATCCAAGAACTAACCACGCGAAATCCAAAACAAAGCCCCCCGCGCAAGCGGGGGGCTTTGTTTCCAAACGCTGGCGCCGGCAACGGCTATTCAAACCAGTAATCCAGCGACGTGTTCATTTCCTGGCCGTGGCTGTTGGCTTCTTTGCCTTCGCCACGCATGCCGCGCAGTTCGTCCGTACCGCTGTCGGGTACGATTTCCATCTTTGTGCGGGCGGTTCCGGCCTGAAACGTGCCTTCATGGCGCAGCACAAAACTGCCTGTCTTGCCGCTGACACTGCCTGTCACGCGTTCAAAGCCGGTGTAGACGGCGCTGCCATCGGGGTTGTAGGCCATGACAAATTCCAGCACGCCTTCACCATCAATGTCGCCCTTGTACTGTTTGCGCACGGAGGCCCGCGTCAGTTTGCCCGCTCCTTGGGCTTCGCTGAACGCGCTTTCCTGCCAGTTGGTGATGGTGTAGGTGGCGCTGGCTGCGATGTTGGCCATGAAGGCAACCTGTGGCTAATGCGACGTGCGACCAGCCGTCCAGGCCTGCCAGCCACCCGGAAAGATCTGCACGTTGCGGTGGCCCTTCTCCAGGGCAATTTCGGCCGCGCGCTCTGGCCTTTGGTCCAAGGGGCCGTCGCCCATGAACAGTATCGGAGACGCTTTGTCCTGGGGCAGACCGCGTTCGAGTTCCAGGTCTTCCAGTGTCAGGCGCCGCGCGCCTGCAATATGGCCCTGCGCCCAGGCTGTGTAGTCGCGCATGTCAAACGGTATCGCGCCATCCCATAGCGAAAGTTCGACCGATGCAACGTCCTGCAGCACCAGCGCGGTAGCTGGCTGGCCGGAGGGCAGCACGGCCTCGCCCCCGCCGAAGTCACGTCGATAGCGGTTGCTGCAGGCCACAAGGCAAAGGGCCAGCATCAACATGGAAATTAGTGACAGGTGCTTCACGGCTCTCCTATCCGCCTGCAGGCCAAGCAGCTAGCTTGGGCACGCCGCGGAAGATCCATGTAAGCGTTGGCAGACCACGGGTCAAGGACGCGAACAGGAATGCAGGATGTTGAAGACATCGCACTGCCGGACCTGGCCAAACCGCACGGCATGATGACGGCCCAGGAACGCGCTGAATTGATCGGCGGCCTGCGCACTGTGCATTGGCGTCTGGCGCTGGCTGCCTTTTCGGGCGTGTTGCTTTACCTGGCCGGCGACATGGTGCAATGGTGGCCGCTTTGCTGGGTGGCCTGGGTTCCCCTGGCATTGGCATGTCGCGGCGCGGGCGCGCCGGGGGCCTTTCTGGTGGGTTTTCCGGTGTTGCTGCTGGCCAATGTGGCGCAAAGCCTTTGGCTGCTGGATGGACCCGACAACCCGTTGTACCTGTGGCTGGCCGCGGCGCTGTTTCCGGCCATGGCCTTGTTTACCGTAGAGCTGCCCTTTGTGGCCACGCGCCTGCCATGGGTGGCTCGTCCGTTGATCTTCGGCTTTCTTGTCGTTGGAGCCTATTCCACGTTGCCAAACGAGGGCCGCATGCTGCTGCCCTTTGGCGGCATGATTGACAGTGAACTGACACGCGCTGCCTACGCCAAACTGGGCCCTGCGTCATTTGCCGGCTTGCTGGGTGCACTGGCCTGGCTGGCCGCAGAGTTGTTCTGGCTGCGGCGCACGCGAAGCGTCGCCATCGCGTTTCTGGTTGCCATGGTACTTGTGGCTGTCACCGACAGCATTCTGGCGGCGCGACAACAACCGGAAGAAAAGCGCGAGTACGGCGTGCGAGTGGTGCTGATACCTGGCCATCGCGATCTGGAGGAACAAACCGCACAGCAGTTTGGTCCTCAGGGCCGTGGCGGCCTGGTGGTGTGGGGCGTACAGCGTGCGGAGACGGAAGCCCAACGACAATTGCTGCATCTGGCCGCCGGGCGCGTGTCCGTGCGCCATCACTGCATCCTTGCGCTGGTGATTGCGGAACCGGACTTCACCAGTGCGTGGTTTTTCGTTTACAGCAATGTCCCCGTGGCGCACCAACGCTGGCCGGGGCGGCCGGGGCAGGTCGACGGCCCGCCGCTGCGCATGCTTGGCCCGGGCACGCTGTGGCTTCACCCCGCCCTGATGCCGTCACTGGACCCTACCGCAGAGCACGACCTGCAGATCTGCACCACAGCCAGCGCGCCGCTGCACCCTGCCCAGTCCGCCTATTGGCTGCGCGAACAACGCCGTGTGGCGCTGATTCGGCAGACCCGCCAGATCTGCGTCTGGGATGACGGGGGTGCAATCATTGACCACGACGGGCGCCTTGTTGCCCAGAGCAGCGGCCCGCCCATCGCAGGCATACTCAACGTCGCGCCCAGCCTTGGAGAAGCCATGGCCAAGCCGCGCCTGACGGTGCTGGAGGACATTCTCAAGTTCACTGGCCCGACTTTCACACTGACCTTTGCCCTGCTTACGGTCATCAGTTGGGCCAAGCGGCGCTGGCGCAAACGGCGCCAAGCCGCCCAGGAAGTGGCGTTGGAAGAAGTCTACGACGGCCAGTAATGCCGCTAACGCATATGGCGGTGCTAGTAGCTGTGTTCTTTGGCCGGAAAACTGCCATCTTCCACATCGCTCTTGTATTGCTTGAGCGCAGCCAGGGCCTGGCCGTGAAAGTCCATGTAGCGCTTGAGAAATCTGGGGCTGAACTCCGGGCTGAAGCCCAGCATGTCAAAGAACACCAGCACCTGGCCGTCGCAGCCTGCGCCCGCGCCAATGCCGATGGTGGGAATGTTCACTGCGGCCGTCACTTCTTTGGCTATCGCGGCCGGCACCATCTCCAGGACGATCGCAAAAGCCCCGGCGTCTGCCAGCCGCTGCGCATTCTGCAGCAGGTCTTCTTTTTCCTTGTTCAGGCGCGCCCCGCTGGTCTGGTTGACACTCTGCGGCGTGTAGCCCAGATGTCCCACGACAGGAATGCCCGCCCTGGTCATGCGCGCAACCAGCGCACCCACAGCCGCGCCACCTTCCAGCTTCACGGCGTTGGCCCCGGCTTTCAAGAAGTTGACGGCATTGCTGATGGCCTCGTCGGGGCTGGACTGAAAGCTGCCAAAGGGCATGTCGCCCACGACCAGCGGGCCTGGCGCGCAGCGCGCCACGATTTCGGTGTGATACAGCATTTGTTGCATGGTCACGGCCAGCGTGTCCGCCCGCCCCTGCACTGTGCTTCCAACACTGTCGCCAACCAAGGCCATATCAATGCCCGCGGCGTCTACCAGCCGCGCTGAAAACGCGTCGTAGGCAGTCACCATGCTGACCCGGCCACCGCCATCGACCTTCTTTTGGATGTCGCGAATTGTTGTGCGCTTGGGCATGGGTGCATCTTACTGCCCAGCGCCCGCGGAATCAGTGGGAAGCACGCCGGTTTGCCGGCTTCAGGAGTCCTCTGGTTCCGGTGGTTCCTCAGGTTCAAGCAATCCTGCCTGTTCCAGGCGCGCGCGGATATCGACCGGAATGCGAAACTCCGTGTCTGAGGCCGGTACCTCAACCACACTGCGAAACAGTTCGGCACCGTCGCCGTCCAGAATCACGACCTCGTGGCGCCCGGCCGGCACGTACTGATCCTGGAACAGACCGGTCCAGTAGCCCGGAAACTCCGATATGCAGCGGCAGTAGACTTCATCCCATTCGTAGTGCAGCTGCACGCCCTTGATCCATTGCGGAGTGAACTTGTTTTCTTTCCCGGCCTTGAAGGAAATCGGCTTGATGAACCAGGGTCGATTGCGGCCCTGGCTGTCGCGACGATAGATCACACCGTGCAGCAGAATCTGGCGGTCCAGCGGCACGCCGCGCAGCACAAGGGCGTCGGGCATTTCCACTGACGACATCTCGCGGTGCGCGTCAACAAAGTCTGCGGTTTGCGGGTGGTCGATGCCGTCTGACGGTGCCCAGTAGCGGAATTCGGCGAAGCGAAAACCTTCCCAATCAGCCTCTGCCATGTGCAACACCACGTCGACCATTTCTGCCGCGAAAATGCCCGGCAGGTTGATTTCGCGGTCCTTGCCATCCGTCAGGTCAAGGTCAAACGCAGCGCTTTGGTCCAAATCGCGCTGGGGCCGGATTCGATACTTGATCGGCGCCAGCAGGCTTTCCTGGTTCACGGCGATCACACTGACTGCGTCCAGGTCGGTGGCTGGCGCGATTCCCCAAAGCGCCTGGTTTTCACCTTCCTGGTGAAACACCACCTTGACCCACTGCAGCTCTACAACATGTTCGACCTCGCCCGGTGCCAGTTCGATGTCAACGGAGACCTCCGGGCTGTTATCGAGTTGCACCACAAGCCGCGCCTTGGCGCCCGGCGCCCACAGCCGCGCCGAGCCGGTTGTGGCCTGGACGCGACAGGACGTGCCCAGGGCGTCGTCGGCCAGTGTGGCCGTAAACACATCTACGGGCTGGCCGCGCCGCAAGACACGAACATGCAGGCGCGAGGGCAGGTCAAGGCGCATGGTGGCAGCACCCCATGCCTCTGTGGGACGGTCTACGATGGTGGGAAAACGCTGGTCGCCCGGAACAAATGCACCGGGAATGAAACCGCTGCCGCCGTTGTAGCCGTCCTTCACATGTTGAGCGCGCAGAACGACATCCCCAGTTTCGAACTGCTGGTTGATGGTGCGGGTCTCGTATTCCCAGGGGCCGCGCAAGGATGCGGCTTCGGCCCCCACGGTGATCAGCGCGGTGCAATTTCCAACCGGAATCAGCCATGGCGGAGTGGCAATGGCCGGAAACTCCAACTCCAGGTTCGCGCCCGCCGTGATGACGATGTTGTTCAAGACACTCAGAACGCCGTCGGGGTAACCAAAGGACCCACCCATCTTCAGCGTGGCGGTGTAGGTGGTGAACGGAATACCCGAAAACGGGTGTTTGTTCTGCTTGTCGGGGTACAGCTTTTCGCCCGCGTAACTGCGCATCCGGTCGGATTCCAGGGACAGTTGTGCCGCAAGGCCAGCGAGGGCGAACTCCGCGGGCAGCTTGGGCAGAATCAGGGTCAAGGCGCCCCCCACCACGAGATCGGTCGTGAATTGAAGCGTTACTTCCGTCGCCCCAACTTCGGCTGTGGCACTGGCCTGCTCAAATCTGGCGTGCAGCCCGCCGACATAAGTTGCCTTGCCTGCCAGCATCGGAACCAAGTTTCCCTTTACGGCCGACCCTTCAATCCAGTCGTCTTCGTTGACTTCAATGGACCAGTTAACGGTCGCGTCCGTCAGCTGGTTCCCTTGTGGGTCAAGCACTTTGACGGGAATCAGCGGCAAGGGCGCAAACACAATCTTCAGCGGCGTCAGCTGGCCGGCCCGGGCGGCGATGTTGCCAGAGGGCGGGGCGCAGCAGTATTCAGGGTTTTCCAGATACGCCGACCAGCGATAACGGCCCTCGGGCACAACCATGCGCACAACCATGCCCGGGGCGGTACGCGTCGAGAAATCCGTGTCGCCGCACTGCATGTTCACCGTGACGGGCAGGCCTTCGCCTTGCCCCAGGAAGGGATCGCCCGCAGGCGGCACGGAGGCAACCCCCGCGATCTCGCAGCTGATTTCCAGCAGCACTCCGGGCAGCGGAATGTCACCAAAATCAAGCACGCAACCCGTGCGTTTGGGGTGGGCCAGCGCGACTGGCTCCATGCGGAAGTGCGCTGCCAGGTCGTGGCTTCTTTCGAAGTCTTCATCGTAGAAGTAGTTGTTGTCCAGCAAATGCCAGTCCAGCGCCTCGGGGTGGGAGTCTGTGTGGTCTTCGCTTTCCAGCCAGCAGAATGTCGCAAAGCGCCCTTGGCTGTTGGCACGGCAACCGGCTTCCGCCACGGAATCCTCACGCGGGCCGCCCTGCAGCGTGTAATCGGACAACGAACACAGGGGCACATCCCCCGGGCCAAGCAGGCGGCCAACCAGCAGAAACGTCTCTTTGCCTGGTTCGTCGAAGCTCAGCCGGATCGTGCCGAAGTCGATCTGGTTGCCAGAAATGACCGGCTTGATCAGCCCTTTGCAGGTGGCGGGGTCGGGGCGCGGCTCGGCTTCGATCACGTCTTGCAGTGGATTACCCTGATCGAGATCCAGCGAAATGGCCCACCAGGCCCGCGCGGCAACTTCGGGCGACAGGCTGGCTCGGGCAACCACGCCTGCCAGTTCGCCGTTGCTTCCAAGCGCCGTGCTGGCCCAGGCGACATCCGTTGCTTCTTTGTTCTCGAAGTCAAAGTAGGCCAGCGACCAGGGAATCTCGTCCAAGGGCATCAGGCCTAGTACCTCGCGGCCATTGATACTCACCGATGCGAGTCGGCCCTTCAGGACCCAATCCTGTGTTTCAGGCACTGCGTCTGCGGGCGGTTGATCTGTTGATTCGTTCGTGCTAGCGCCCGTGCCGCTGCCAGCCACGGCAACGCGATTGGCAGTGTGTTTGGCGGGCGCATTGCCCTTGGGCGTTGCTGAACTCTCGTCGGCGTTGGCAAGCGCGGACTGGTTGCCGGGCGCGGCTTGCATGAACTTGCCAAGAAACGCCCAAGCCAGCCCGCCGCTGAACAACAGCAGGCAAACCAGCAGCAACGTCAGGTGTCGTTTCCCCATGGTGTTCTACGCGCGCACAACCAGCGAACAATGTAACGCAAAACGCCGCATACCTGTGGCATGCGGCGCAACTAGCCTTGCGAATCGGTGACATCGGCGGCTACTTCGCGATTTCGAACTCGCTGTCTGCCACACCCTTGTCCAGCTTGGTGTCCTGGAAGGTGTACAGCGTGTAACCCTGGGCCTCATCCCCATCCTGCATGGGTTCCAGTATCTTTACGCTGGCGATCTGGTCGTCGTCACCGCCGAACTGCACTTCAATGGCGGCGATGAACTTCTTCACGACATCTTTCTTGGGTGTCATCTTCAGCTTGCTGGGTTTGCGGGCAAGGATCTCCACGGTGTAGTCGTCCTTCAACTTGGTGAACTCGCCCTTGAACCAGGTGTACAACTGCTTCACCACGGCATCCAGCCCGCGATCGTCGGCCAACTTGATGGTTTCGGTGCGGCCCGTAGCCCGAGACCACTTCTTGCCGGACTCGCCTGCGACAACCAGGATTGACTCGTGGGGCTTTAGATACTCCCAGCGCACGTGGTCGGGCTTCTTGAAGGCGAACTTGCCAGTGGAGTTGATCTTGTCGTCGAACAGGGGAAGAAACTTTTCCTGGGCAAAGTTGCCCTGGTAATCCTTGTGTTCCTTGTGCGCCGTCTCAATGCGCTTGAGCAATTCATCCAGCGTTTCTTCCTTGGCTGCCGGTTTGGGCTCGTCCTTGGGCTCCTGCTTGGGTTTCTCGTCTGCTTTGGGCTCTACCTTGGGGTCCTGGGCCCGCACGGAATACCCCAGCAGCAGCAGGGCACAGATGGTTGAGATCAATCTGAACATGGGATCCTCCTTGCCCCGCCAGTGTAGGGCCGCGCCCGCACCCATGTGCTGCAAAATTTCCGGCGCCGATCTGTGCATCCCGGCTGACAAACCTCACCAGACCTGGCCCGCCAACAAGACAGGCCCCGGTTTTCCGGGGCCCGTTTGGTTTCGCAGCCTGCAATCTGCTACTTCTTGCGGGTGTAATTGATCTCCGCTTCCTTGATCTCGTCCACTGCGCCTTCAATACCCTCATAGCGCGTGAACACGGTAAGTGTCTGCTTGTCTGCGCTCTCTACCTCCAGCTCGTTGCGCTGGTGCGCCGTGATGTCTTTGCCTTCCCAACTCATCTTGTAAGTGCACTTGATTTCAATCTTCTTGGACTTGCCGTCCCATTCCCCCTCGAAGATCCGCAGGGTCGGATCCACCGACACCACATGCATGAACTGCACCTTCTTGGTCGTCGGGCTGTAGCCCCAGGTGATTTCACCCTGGTGAGGAAACGGACCATCTTTCACTTCGTAGGTCTCGCGGACAAACAAGCCGCCGAAACTGGAAACGCGCTTGGCGCTGCTTTTGAACTCCACCGCGTCGGCACCGGGTTCCATCCACATCTTGCCGGTGGTTTCGAAGTCTCCGGCCCAGGCCGCCATGGCCTTGTGCTGGTCTGTCAGCAGACTTGGCGGTTCTCCACCCTTTTCCTGTGATGAAGCGGGCAGAATGCCAACAACAGCAAGGGCAAGCAGGGCCAGGACCGCGGTGCGAATTTTCGAATTCATGGTTTCTCCTTTTCGGGCCAGGTAGTGTGCCAGATAGGAGTTGCACGTACAACACGCAGGCGGCATGGAAGGTCGACAACCGTCAGCCCGGAATATCTTCCTTTCGAATCCGCGTAATCAGCAGGGTGCGGCCCGCACCCATCAGTGCCGCACGGTGAATGTGGCCTGCCGGCACCTCCCCAAAACGCAGGAAGATCTCTTCGGCAATCTGCATGGTGTGGCCCGGCTGCAATTCTCGGTCGGCGGTGATCACGTACAGAAACACGTTCATGAACAAATCCAGCACGTCGCTGGGTTTGTCGGCCTCTGTCCCCAGCAGCACGAAGTCAGGCACTCCGAACACATGATGGCCCTTGGTCGCAAACCAGGTGCCGTCATCGGCCAGGAACTTCAGGAACCCCGTAAACAGAATTGGCGGAACCTGGTCGCGGCAGGCACGCAGGAACTCGGGGTTCTCAAACTCGCGCACTACCGCAGCCGGGGCGCAGGACCACGCGGCCTCGTGCAGCACGCCCGCCAGGTGGGCGCCCCCCAGCGCAGCTGCAAGTTTGTACAGCGCGATCATGCGTTCCAGCGTGGAAGGCCCGCCGCCCTGGTGGATCAGCACATAGTGCGCGCTGTGCTTTTCCATGGCTTCGCGGCCAGCACCGGTCCAATGCGAAGCGCCGACGGTTTTTTCAAGAATTGCGGCCGGAACAGGGCTATCCAGGCCGATCACATCAACCACGTGGCCATCAAACTGGAAAGTCCCGTACACGACCTGGCGTTCCGATGGACCGTCTTCGTCAATCAGCCGTGAGGTGAACTTGGGGTCGCCCCGGCAGGGCTCAATGCTGTTCAAGGCGCGGCCTGCCGCTGCCGCATCGAGTACCGGGGGTGCATCCAATAGCACGACAAGGCCGGGGTTGTCCGTACCCTGGCCCGCATCGGCTGGCCAGCGTCGCGCCGTGCGGCTCTTGCGGCCAAAGATGCGGTCAAAGAACCCCATGGCGGGCATGATGGATGGGCGCAAGGTCGGCGGCAACCCTCGGGCCCGCCACGGCCAATGCCTGCAGAAACCCAAGACAGCACGACATGCGAAAAGTTACACTGACTCACACAGCGAGGTAAACTGCCATGGGGTCCAAGGGATTCAAAGTGCTGGTAAAGGGCGAGCTCAAAGGCCCCTTCAAGGAAAGCAGCATTCTCAATGGCATTCGCGCCGGCATGCTCCCCCTGACAGCCAAGCTGCTGGACATAGAAACCGGGCAATACATTGAAGCCCGCAAGCTGGTCGGCGAAAAAACGATCAGCGACTTCGAAAACACCATTCCACTGTTCGACGGCGAGTTTTAGGCCTGTTGCCGCATGCGCTGAATCGCCGCGCCGCGGGAAACTTTTGGGCCCGTTGTCGATCAACGCTGCAATGCAAATTCCCAGACCACCAGCCCGCACTGGGCTGCAATCACGGCCAGCACCCCCCACAGCAGCGTGCGGCGCACCGCAAGCGCCACGTCTTCTTCGCTGATTGCCGGCGAGAGCCCGAACAGCGCCGCCATGGCGCCGCCCAGAAAGCCGGAAAGCAACACTTTGGCGACCAGAAACTCGCGCCAGTGCGGGGCGGTGCGCAGCCCATCGGTCATCAGATCCAGCGCCAGGCCAAGTGACGCTCCTTCATGTCCGGCCACGTAAATCAGGCAGGCCAGGGTAACACCCGAAACCAGCGCCAGGAACGTAGCCAGCGCCACGGCCAGCACTTGCGAAATCACCGCCGGGGCCAACCCGAAACCCTCCGCGGGCCAGCGCGCCAGTGCCAGTGTTTCCAGCAAGCCGGCACGCACACCCGATGACAATCGCGCTGCCTGGGCCGCGCCAAGTTTGCCAGCAATGAATCCTGCAGCCCCCAGTGGCAACACAACGCGCACCAGGGTGTGTCCCGTGGCCTGCAGAATCTCCTGCAGCAGCAGCGGCTCCACCAGTTCCGGCCGCGGCATCTGCACGAAGATAAAGTAAGCCACGGTTCCGCCCACCAGCAGCGAGCCCAGCCAGGCAAACAGGTGGGTCGCGGGGTTCAAACCATCGGCCACAATGCGCCGCAGCGCAAGGCGGGGCCGCAGCATCAAGAGGCCCCACAGGAACGCCAGCGGGCTCAAGACGGCGCCGCCCAGGAGATTCAGCATCTCAGCTGCACGCACTTGCAGCCCTGCCACCAAGGCGTTCACCGGCGGGCCCGACTCCAGCTTCAGTTTGCCGGGTTCCGCCACCATGGGTGCGCGCCCACCTGTTGGTTCGCATTCCAGAACTCGCACCGTGCGTGCGTGGGCAGCGCGGTCGGTCTCCGTCAATTCCTGGCCCGTGAACACCTGCGGATCGTGCGTGATCACCAAAACCACAGAATCGCCCCGGGCTGCAAGTTCGATCAACTCGCGGGCCAGGGAGCGTGCAGCAATCGCGTCCAGGCCGCTGGTTGGCTCGTCGGCAATGATCAACGCCGGCGGCTGGCCGTCGATGTGGCGCGGCATCAAACCCCGGACCGCACTCAGGCGCATGCGCTCGCCACCGGAGGCCCGCGCCACGACCGGGGGCAGGCCCATCAGGTGAAAGCGTGCGGCCAGCCGGTCGGCATGTACGCGGGCATCCTTGCGTGACAGCCGCGAAAACAGGCGCAGGTTTTCCAGCGTGTCCAGACCATCGACAAAACCCAGTTTCTCTGCCTGAGGCAGATAGGCAATCTGGCCGCGCGCACCGGGGTCGTAACTTTCGCCCTTCCACAAGTCGTGCTCAACTCCGGCGGCGTCGACCAGCATCGCTTCGCCGCGCACGCGGACACGCGGAGACGCGAGTTCGCCAAGCCCCAACAGCGCGCGAACGAAACTGGATTTTCCGCTGCCTGAAGGCCCCCACAGCACGTACAGACGCCCGGCGCGAAGAACCAAAGGCGCAGTAAGCCGCAGCACATCACGACCCAGGCGCACTTCCAGCGATTCCAGCACCAGCTCCGGCCCGCTGCGTGAACCGGGCAGGTTCACGGGCGCCCCCTCGGGCGCGGCTTGCGCCATCGATGGCTTTGATTCAGTGCCTTGGCCGGTGGAAGCGGTCAACGCGAGTCCTTCTCCAGGCGCGTCATGATCCATTCAAACTCAACCGTGCCACTGGTGCCTGGTGCGACCACCAGCAACGGGTCGTGCGTAATCTCCAGGCTGGTGCGCAGGGCGTAGGCCAGAAGCAGCCTGGGGCCGCCCTTGCCGGTCAGCAGGCGGCGACGGGCAAAATCGTTGGCGTATTTTTCAGCAGCTTCAATCACGGCGTTTTCGCCCTCGAACCAGCTGGGGACAATCGCCTTTTCGTAAAGCTTGGGGCCCCATTTGGTTTCGAACTTCTCAATGAACGTCTTGCGCCGGTCATTCAGAACCTTGTTGAAGGCGGTCTTGATTTCCTTGTCGTTGTCCTTGAGGAATTGTTCCACTTCTTGTTCCAGCGCAATGCGCAGCGCGGTTGCTTTTTCCTCAGTCAGGAAGTCACGGTCACTTCTGGGTGTCTCTTCTTTTTTTCCGAACCAGCCTTTGACCCAGCCTTTGACGTCATCGTACGTGTTGCCGGCGCTGTCGCTGGCCTTGCGCAGCACGCCTTCGGCCACGCCACTGACGCCAATCACTTCCCAGGCGCGGTTGGCCAGCTTGTTCAGCAACTGTTCCTCCAGCGGGCCCATTTCGGTGCGCAGGTCACTGATTGTGGCGTTGAGCAATTCGGCGTCTTCAGGCGAAAGATTGTCCATGCTGGTCGTCAACTCGGTCGTCAGCCGTTCTTTCAGGCCGGGCAGCACGCTTTTTTCCACGGCAGGCCACAGCGCGTCGCGGGCGCGGGTGGCTTCGTCGCGCGGAATGTCCGGTGATATCAGCAACCGAAAGGCGTGCTCAACGCTGAGTGTCGGCGCCGCGCCACGCACTTTGCCGCCATGGTCCATCAGGCCTGCGGCACTTGGCGTCAACAACAATACGACCTGCTGGCTTGGACCTGCGGGCTCTGACACGTCAATCACGCGCCCGACGATCTCGCCGGAGCCATCAGCGCTTTCACGGTAGACCAGCCCGCCCCGGCGTGCGCCAAGGCTGACGGGCAGGGTCACACTGACCCGGGCCGGGTTGTCGCTGCTGGTTTCACGGCGAATCTCGGCCACGCCATCAGCGGCGCGGGCCGCAGCTGGCGTCTGGGCAAACGCCAACACGCCAAAGCCAACTGCGGCAAAGGCTGCACATCCGGCACCAATGCGCGCCAGCCTTTGCCAACGGAAGCTGCGATCCCACATAAGACACCTCCGCCCAATATCGTACTTCCCAAAGCGGCCCGGCGGGTTACAAAGCCGACCACAATGGGTAAGCCCGCCAACGTGATGCTGAGCTGGAGCAGTGGCAAGGACTCGGCCTGGACATTGCACACGCTGCGCCAGCAAGGCGCCAACGTGACAGGTCTGCTGACAACCCTCAACAGCACCCACGACCGTGTGGCGATGCACGCCGTGCGCCGCCAACTGCTGCGCGCGCAGGCCAATGCGGCCGGTTTGCCGCTGCTGGAAGTTGACTTGCCATGGCCATGCAGCAACGAGATCTATGAGCAACGCATGACCGAAGCCTGTGCGAGGGCCAAAGCCATCGGCGTGACGCAGATGGCCTTTGGTGACCTGTTTCTGGAAGACGTGCGCAAGTATCGGGTCGAGAAGTTGAAGCCCACCGGGCTGGAGCCGATCTTTCCGTTATGGGGCAAGCCAACGGCGGCACTGGCACAAGAAATGATCGCGGGCGGACTGCGCGCCGTGCTGACCTGTGTCGACCCCAAGCAGATTGATGCCAGGTTTGTTGGCCGCCAATTTGATGCCAGTCTGCTGGCCGAGCTGCCCGCAAGCTGCGACCCCTGCGGCGAACGCGGCGAGTTTCATTCGTTTGTGTACGCCGGCCCGATGTTTCAGGCCTCGCTGAAAATCAAGGTTGGTGAAATCATCACGCGGGACGGTTTCACGTTTGCAGACGTTGTGCCCGTGCCAGCGGTTTAGCCACGGTTGTGTTTGCCTTTGACCGGCCCCAAGCTGACAATGCCCCTATGAACCGGCGGGGTGTATTGATTCTGTTTGTGCTGTCAGCCCTTGCTTTGGGCGCCTTGGGCTGGGCGTTGACCACCGACACACCGCGCGTGCGCGTTGACGCCCCTGTCGGCGATGCAGAAGGGGCCGTAGTCGCCCAGTCGGGCTCAGATTCAGGTGCAGAAGACAGTACCGCGCCAGCGGTCGCGACCCAAGCGGCGGCACACGCTGACACAGACAACCCACGGGCCGACATCATTCGCCCAGATCGTCCTGGCAAGAGCGGCAGCAAAACCACCACGACGGGCGACGCCGTGCCGCAAGACCCCCGTAGGCCGAATGTTCAAGACCGCAAGCGCCAGAACCAGGACGCATCCGGGCAGTCCCAAGGGTCGAACGGGCAAGCCGGGTCCGCGCCAGCGACCCCAACCTTGCCTACACCCGCGCGGGTGCCGACGCCGCGTGAACGGGCGGAACGTGCGCGCTACGCCGGTGGGGCAAAGTTGCCAAGCCAAGAAGGCATTCCCAAAGTCACCAGCAACACCGAGAGTGAACTGCTGCCCCTGGACATGGCCCGACTGGCGGAGCCAGAAATCTGGGCTGAATACTGGGCCCGCGAGGGCTACACACCGCCCGCGATGGTCAAAACGCCGGTTCGCGGCAAACTGATGGCGCGACTGGCACAGCAGGGCATTGCAAGTGCCAGCGTGCGGCTGCTTACGTTTTTTCCCGCGACCGGCCAGCTTGGCGGCGCGATTTTGCCAGTCGTCATGGAAGCCGTCAGCGACGCCCAGGGATTCTTTGCCTGCGACTTGCCCGTACCCGCCAGGTGGCCCACGGGCTATGCCAAACTTGCCTTGTGCGTGGAGGCGGAAAACCTGCGCCTGGTTGACGCACTGATTGTGCCCGATCTGCGCATTGGCGAGGCCAACGAGATCGGCGTGTTCTGGGCACCCGAGGAACCCTTTGCGCTTGACGTGATGGTAACCGCCGCGCGCACCGGGCTTGCTGTTGTAGCGACCGGACGGATTGACCCCAGACGCTGGGAGTCCAAGCGCGCGGCCAAAGTGTTTACCTGCTTCAACAAGGTGCAGGTGGGTGCCAGTGGTGCAAAGCTGCCAGGCACCTGGGACATTCTGGCCGAACCACCCTTTGTGACACTGCTGGAAAACGGCGCCCCGGTACAGACCCAGCGAGCCGCCCGCAAACCGGAAGCGCCAACCAGCACCGAACCCGACGCAAGCGCCAAGCCCGATATAGGCTCGCCCTTTGCGCCCCTGGTGTTCGCCAACGACGGCTACATCGCCCTGACAGGCCGCGTAATCGACCCGGACGACCGGCCCGTAGCCGGGGCCACGGTGACACTAAGTGGCGATGGCGACCCGCGAGTGGCCTTCAGTGACATGGCGGGCTACTTTCTGTTTCCCGGCCTGCGCGACCTGAAGGTGGTTCTGCGCGCTGAACATGGAGATTTCATCGCCGCTGACAGTGGCCAGGTGGCGACCACAAGTATCGAACTTGTGCTCAAGTTCGAATACCACAAGCCGCGCGTCAACCTGACGATCACCCGCGCCGATAACGGCCAGGCCGTGATGGCTCTGTGGTTCAGCCTGAATCAACTGGGTGGCCCACCGACAGGCTTTCGCGCAACAGCCGTCAACGGCGTCTACGCCTTTGAATGGGACAAGCCGGTGTTGACACTGACAGTGCAGGCACCGGGCCTGAAGCCGCTGGCAATCACGTTTGGCGAGCCTGACCAATCGATTGCGCTCGAGCCCGGGTTGCCTCTGTCGCGGAGGCCGCGGGATTATGACGCGGCTTCGTGGCCCGAAGGCTGGCACACGGAGGGCGAAACGCCCTGTTTGTGGTCGCTCGATGACGACCACTGGGTGGACTACACGTTCAACCTTGGTGAAACCCTAACAACCTTTGCGCTGGAACTTGGCGTCAAGAACCACAGCTACGGCACACTGCCGCTGGACAACGAGTATCTTTTCGAGGTCGAAGTTTCACTCGATGGCCAGAAAGTAGCCACCTTGAACATTCCCAGCGACGCCCAGGTTTCGCGCTTTGTACTGCTGCAACTTGGCTCGCAAATGGGCGAACGCACCTTGCGCCTGAAGTGGCTGAATGACCGCTACATTCCTGGCCAACTCGACGCCAATGTCAGCTACGAGAGCATCGAGATTCTGCAAACTTCGCCATGAACACGGGCAAGCCCATTGGCAAGCGGACACGCCGGCCCGATAATCACCAACCCCTGCCAGCCAAAAGGCCGAACCATGCGACGGGCATTTGCTGCCGCGGCACTTCTCGTTGTCGCGCTGGCCGCGGCCTATGCCCTGTTGCCGGGCGGGCGACACTTGAGCGCATCCGAGGTACTGCAAACCAGGCTGGAGCAATCCGCGCTGGCCGCGCCGGGGCAACTGCAGGGCGATGTCTGCTGGCTGGAGGATTGCGCCATCGGCATCAAGCTGGTTCCTGCCCCGCTGGTGCCCGAAAACTTTCCACGACTGCTGGCAGGGGAGGCCCCAGGCTCGGCACCCGTTACAGCTTCGCTTTTTGAATGTGGCCCCGGCGGCGGCAAGTTGCTGCTGAATCTGCTGGAGGCCCGTGGCGCCAAGCTTCAGGGCACTGTGGACTACACCATCCTGCCGCGCGTGCTTGGCCGTGACCTGCCGGCAAAATCCACAGCGCTGGTTTTGGCCAGCGGGGCGTCGGCACTGGTAGTGGACTGGAAGCTTGAAAACCGCAGCTTTGCGTTGCAGCTTCAATCTGACAGCAGTGGTGCACAACTGCTGAATCGCCGAGAGCAACTGCTGCGCGACATGATTGTGCTGCCCGGCGCCGAAGCGGGCAGCATCTCGCCACTGCTGATCGACGGTCGCTATGCCTGCGTACTCAAGGGCTGGTCTCGATCAGGCGCCCGCTTTCACCGGCAAGTCGACAAAGGCTGGCTCGGCATGCACCTGTTTCAGGTGTCGTTGTCCGAGTTCGCCGACGTCCGGGCATTGCAACAGGACCTTGAGGCGCGTCTGGATAAAGCCGGTTATCGGCGTTCGGCCGGGTCGCGGCCCCAGGTGGCCGGTGCTGACGCGTTTTTGGGCGAGTACTTCGGGTCAGACGGCTTTGTGCAGCGGATTCTGTACGCCCGTCTGGATGGCGCATTCCTTGTCGGCCTGGTCCAAGGCCCCGAGGCCGCCCGAGCAGACATCACCTCCCATGCCGAGCAATTGGCTGCATCCGTGGTTCGCGTTGACCTGGCGCCTCCACCCGAAGCGTGGGGTGCTTACTTTGGTCGGGTTCGCAACATTCGCTGCCTGGCCTGGCAGGAAGGCGACCGCGTGCTGTGGGGCGCCTTCTTTGACGACGGACGGCAGCAGCCGGTACCCTGGCGCCAGGAGGGCATCGAGTGGTCGATTCAACTGACCCAGGGCAGCCAGGTGATGGAAGAACGTGCCGGCCAGGCCGCCAGCAGCCGCGAGTTCAACCCGCTGGTCGATGCCGAGCCGCGCGCGATTCGTTTGCGCAAGCCGCTGCCCGGCGACGCCGAGTTGATCCTGACCATCGGCGGCCAGAAAACCAGCGTGCGGATCAACCTGAAGTAGCCTTGCCAGCGGCTGTTGCGCGCGTGAACAGGTCCATCAGCTTTTCGGCGCGATGTTCATAGCTGCAGGTCGCGGCGCTGGCTGCAGCACCTGCGGCCAGCCGCCGGGCCAGGGCGGGGTCGGTGCATACCTGCAACAACGCAGCAGCCAGCGCCGCGGCATCGCCAGGTGCATACAACAGGGCGTTGCTGTTGCTTTGCAACACTTCACGAATGCTGGGTACGTCGGCAGCCACAATTGGCAGACCCAAGCCCATGTACTCAAAAATCTTCAGCGGCGAAGTGAATCGCGCGCTGATACTCAAGCCACCGGGCAACGGGTGGCAGGCACAGGCCACGTCCTGCAACAGCCCCGGCAGCCTGGTCTGGGGCACCCTGCCCACAAGCTCCACACGATCAACGAGTCCCAGTTCAGCCAACCTGGTACGCATTGCCGCAAGGTCTTGCTGGCTGCCCCCGATCAAGCGCAACCGCAGTTCGGGTGCCTGCGCCAGCGCCGCCAGCAGAGTTTCAAGGCCTTTCCAGAATTGCAGAGTACCCACGTAGGCCACAAGGTTGCCGGACGCGCCAGTCCAGCAGGGCTTGAAAACACTTGTATCGACGGCGCTGGGAACAACCGCCGACGGGCCGCGAAAGGCAAACAGTGACTCGATTTCGTCCATCAGCCCGCGCGTGATAGCGGCCACGCCGGCGGCGCGCCCGTAAATGGATGCCTCAAGCTCATGCAGCCGTTGGGCCCGCGCCGGCGGGTCGCCGCGGTCTCTGGACCACAATTCACCTATAAGGTGTGCCTCGTACACCAGTGGCGGGCCAACTTTGCTGCGCGCCACGTGCGCTGCCAGTTTGTCCGACCGCAGCCACAGCACGTCAGCGGGTGTGCCCTGCAACGCCCGGCGCAAGCCGCGAAAGAACACACTGTTCAGCGTCAGGCCCATCTTCTTGTGCACCGCTGGCAAGGTGCGAATGCTCAACTGGCTGGAAAGCTGGATTCCAAGGTGATCGCGGGCGTAGTCGCGTACACGGTGTTCCTTGTCAGCGCAAAACCATGTCACGCGGGCCTTGCCAGCCACGGCATGCAGGGTGCGCAGCATGGCAACCCAGCGGGCCTTGCCGGGGTCAATCGGCTCATGGTGGGCAAACAGGACGTGCATGGGACCATTCCATCGGCCAATGGCCCGCAGGGCCAGTGTCTTGTGCGGCCCATGGCAACAGGCGTCGAATTTTCCAGAATCCTGCGAACCAGTTTGTCCCTTTCCCTCTCCGGTCTACGGCATGGACGCAGACGTCCTTCAACATCTGCGCCGAGCGCGCCAGGGCGATATCGACGCCTTTGGCTACGTGGCGGCAGCGTTGCGGGACCAAGTACTGGTTTGGGCACGGCCGCTGTGTGCCCGCAACGGCGAGGCCGAGGACGTAGCCCAGGAAGCCCTGCTGACTGCCTGGCGGCATCTGGCCGAGCTGCGCGAGGAAGAAGCCTTCGCAGGGTGGCTAAGGGCATTAACCCGCTCCTGCGCCCTGCGCGTGCTGCGCAAGCGAAGGCTGGCCGAACTGCCCGAGGACATCGAACCAGCAGCCGCTGAGACGGAAATGCAACTTGATGCGGAAGCTCGCCAGACGATCCAAGGCGCCGTGCGGGAACTCAGCACCCGGCAACAGGCCGTGATAGAGAGATTCTACGTGCAGGGCCAGACGGTACAGGAGATCGCCATCGCCCTGGGTGTACCGGCCGGAACTGTGAAGCGGCGGTTGTTTGAAGCCCGCGAGAAACTGCGAACCAGGCTGGCGGGGCTGGGCCCGGATCGCGATGAAACCGATGGCTGGAAGGGCTGATCAGTCCCGCCAGTCACAACAGATGCACAAGGAGCAAGCCATGACCACCGACCACACTCTCGCCTGGATGCGATTTGACGACTGGCTGAAGAAGTGCGTTGAAATGCGCGCCAGCGACCTGCACCTGATTCCGGGCTACAAGCCCACCGCGCGGGTGAACGGGCAACTGACCCCGATTGACGACCTGGTTCTGGACCGCAGCCAGACCCGCTGGGTCGTGATCTGTCTGTTTGACAACAATGCCGAATACCAGCTGGCTGGCAGTGGCTACATGCACCTCAGCCGCAAACTGGATGGCTCCACGATTGCCGACATCACGGCCGCAAGCGCTGGCGGCGATAAATCCATCGCCATCCGGTTTCACGGCGGCAAGATTCCCAGCCTGGACGAAGCCCACTTGCCGCCTGCTGTCACCACGCTGCTGAAGGCTCCCAGTGGGCTGGTGGTGGTGGCTGGGCCGCATGGCAGTGGCAAAACGACAACCCTGTACGCCATGCTGGACTGGATCAACCAGAACCGCAGTGTGCACATCTGCACCGTTGAAAAACCGCGCCACTACCTGATGCAGCCGGCCAAGGCACTGGTGCAGCAACGCGAGGTAGGCCTGGATGGCCAGAACGCTGGCGCCCTGGTGGCCGCAGCCATGCACCAGGACCTGGACGTGCTGATGGTGGGCGAAATCG
The DNA here is from genome assembly GCA_016722065.1 of Planctomycetota bacterium. GTDB lineage: Bacteria > Planctomycetota > UBA8742 > UBA2392 > UBA2392 > H3-PLA7. The sequence goes on along the minus strand of JADKGX010000001.1, from coordinate 2,270,205 downwards.
AGGATTTTGAAACGCTGATCGGCTGCATGGATGCGGCGGAAACGGGTCACCTCGTGTTTGTGCAAATGCATGCCAAGGATCCTGGCAACGCTGTCAGCCGCCTGATTGATGCGGCGCCGGAATCCATGCAGCCAGCAATCCGCCGTCGCCTTTCGGAGTGCCTGCGCGGCGTAAGCGTGCAGCGGCTGGCCCGTCGCGCCGATGGCAAGGGCCGCGTGGCGATTTATGAAATCCTGGCTGAGGGCGCGCGCAAATTTATCGACGGTGCCACGCCCGACAAGGGCTTCTACCTGGCTCGCGCCGAGGATCAGATTCGCGCCCACGAGTCCGCTGGCACGATCAAGAAGGAAGAAGCGGACACAATGCGGCGAGAATTCGGGGCATAAGTGACCGTTTCCGCACCGGCCTGTTGGACCGTGCTTGTCCAAAAAACAGCGGTTTTCCGGGCACGGGAGCAATTCCGTGCCCGGCTGCGTTATGCTGGTACTGGAGGTACGGGCAAGCATGAAACCAAACACCGGGCAAGCTGCGCCGACCACGGCCACAGCCGTGGTACGCAAACGTCAGGAAACACACTTCAAGATCGGCGAGCTGCTTCTGAAGAAGGGCGCCTTACGACCTGACCAGCTGGACCACGCGCTGAAGATACAGAAGTCGATGGGCGGTCTGATTGGCGGTGTGCTGCTGGAGTTGGGGCTGATCAGCGACGCCGATCTGGCCGCGACACTGGCAGAATTGATGGACCTGGAGTTGATTGACCTCAATCACCTGGGGGTCGTTGACCCCGAGGCTGCCCATGCCGTGCCTGAAACCGTGGCCCGGCGCCACACACTGGTCGGCGTTCGATTTGGCCGCAGCAATCCAGGGCAGGAACACCCCGACCAGATCGTCGTCGCCATGGCCGATCCAAGCGACTACATGGCACTCGACGGCGTGCGCGCCACTACAAACCTGGAACCACTGCCCGCCGTTGCCACCCGCGCCCAGATTCAGGATGCACTGGTCACGGCCTATCTGGAAAGCCCGCGCAGCCTGGAAGAAGCGCTGGGTGAACTGAAAGATTTCAAGATCGAAACGGCCCCCATGTCCAAGGACATGGACGACGCCTCGAGGCTGCGAAACGAGGCCGGCCTGGCCCCTGTAGTGCGCTTTGTGAACTCCATGCTGTTTGAAGCAGCCCGCATGAAGGCCAGCGACATACACCTGGAGCCGCAGGAGCACAGCGTGCGATGCCGCTTTCGCATCGACGGAGAACTTCGGGTCGTTGCACCACCGCCGCTGCACCTGCAGGCGGCGATTGTCAGTCGCATCAAGATTGTCAGCGGGCTGGATATTGCCGAACACCGGCTGCCGCAGGACGGCCGCCTGAAGATCCGCATGACAGGCCGCAACATTGACGTGCGCGTATCCACTATGCCAACGGTGTTTGGCGAGAAAGTTGTTCTGCGGCTGCTGGACCAAAGCGCCACCAAGCTGCGCATGGACGACCTGGGCTTTGAGCCGGAAGTGGTCACTTCGATGCGGCGCATCATTACAAGCCCGCACGGCATTGTGCTGCTGTGCGGCCCCACTGGCTGCGGCAAAAGCACAACCCTTTACAGCTTCATCAAGGAACTCAACCAGCCCAACGTGAACATCGTGACGGTCGAGGACCCGGTAGAGTATCGCGTAGAGGGTGTCAATCAGACCCATGTCAAACCCAGCATCGGGCTTACCTTCGGCCATTGCCTGCGCACGATTCTGCGCCAGGACCCCGATATCGTCATGATTGGTGAGATCCGCGACCTGGATACATTGGAAACTGCGGTCCGCGCCAGCCTGACCGGGCACCTGGTGTTCAGTACGCTGCACACCAACACTGCTGTCAGCAGTATCACGCGCATGGTCAATGTGGGCCTGCCGGCGTACTTGATTTCGGCCACACTGCTTGCCGCGCTTTCCCAGCGCCTGGTTCGGCGAGTGTGCGGGGCCTGTGGCAAACCCACCGAATTGCGCCCCGCCGCCCGCCAATCGCTGCAGCGATTCTTGCGCCAGCCCGTAGATTTTCCTGTCATGCAGGCGCCAGGGTGCGAGCAATGCGGTTTTTCCGGCTATCGCGGTCGCCTTGCCGTCTATGAATTGTTTGAACCCGACGACAGCATTCGCGACATGATCAACCACGGCGCGCCGGAATCAGAAATCGAAGCCAGGGCGCGCCAGTGCGGCATGAAGGACCTGGTGGACAACGCCTGGATCAAGTTGCAGGCCGGCTTGACCACCGTGGAAGAAGTGCTGTCACTGGGATTTCACAAAGCCCAGGAACCGCCAGCACCGGCGGCAACCGGACTGCCCGTGGAGCCCCCGGAGGCGGAGCCCGCCCCGGAAGCCAACGGCACGACGCTGCTGGATTTTGACGCGAACCCGCCCAAGTGATGCAACGGCGCGGTCGGTGGATTTGAAACCCAGACGGCGCTACTTGGCAAATCGTTCGACCACGCGTCGCGGATGCGTTGCCGCTATTGCTTCGCCCTGGGTGGCTTCAAAGCGCCGCGTGATCACACCTACGACTTTGCCGTGGGCGTCTATCAGCGGGCCGCCAGAGTTGCCGGGCAGAATCGGCGCGCTGGTGCCGATCTTGCCCACTTCAAATTGCAGGCTGCGCAGTTCGCCCGTGGCGGGGCTGGTTGTCACGGTGGTTCCCTTGATCACACTCAAGCCAAGGGGGTAACCCAGGCTCATCACGCGATCCATCTGGTGCAGCCGGCCAAGTTCTTCCTCGCTGGCAATCGGCAGGGCTACCGTCAGGTCCTTGGGGTCGCGCAGTTCGAACTCCAGCACCGCCAGGTCGTTGGCCGTATCGCCGTGAATGCCGGCCTTGCGTACGCGATCGATGATTTCCTTGGGCAGGTCGGTACGAAAGCCGCCCTGGACCAGATAGTCCTTGTACTCGTCGCCGAACTCGACGAAGTCGTCATCGGCAAACCCCGCGATCTTCAGCGCACCTTTGCCACCGCGGCCGCCGGGCACAGTGGCCCACGCCTGGGCGACACTCAGGGTGGTATCGCCTACTTTTTCGCGAATCTTCATGCCCGGCTGCCAGCAGGCGATGGTCCACTTGTCAAAAGGTGCGGGCTTTACATCGCGAATCGCGTGGGAGATGGCCAGGTCGGCATTGAACAGATAGGGCTTGATCACGTGCTTGTTGGTCACAATCCAGGCCTTGCCGTTGCCCAGCTTGGCGCACCAGCCTGTGCCGGTACCGCTTTCTACGCCCACAGCGTTGCCATCGGCATCGATCAGGGGGTACTGCACAAAGATCAGAAAGACACCCGGGTTGTATTGATCCACAAGATCGCGAAATGAACTGTCGCCGGCCGGCGCGCTGAAGTCCTTGAGGGCCTTGAGTTGCTCGTCTGTGGCCTCTTTGAGCGTTTTGTATTGGGCCTCGCTGATTTCTTTCACGCGCGCGGCAGTGGCGTCGCCCACTTCCTTCTTCAAGTCTTCAAAGCGTTTGGATTGTTCTGCGCGCAGGTCTTCGGCCAGCTTCTCCTGGCGCGTCATGGCGGCTTGCAGGTCAGCAAGCTGTTTGCGCATGTCCTCGAGTTCTTTTTCGCGGTCTTTCTCGCGCTGCTGGCGGGCCTTTTCCGCGTCCTCGCGTTCCTGTTCGCGCGCCTGCATTTCGGCGTCGTCGCGCTTTTGGTCTGTGGCGCGCGAGTCTTCCACGTGCTGGTAGTACCACACCCCGATGGCGCCGGCGGCGACAATCAGCATGAACAGCGCCCCCACCATCGTCATCAGGCTGCCGGTCTTGCGTTCCTGCCGGGCTTCCAGTTGTTCGGCCACGGCCTTGAGCAGATGCTTGGTCTTGTCGCCTGCGCCAACCTGGCTGCCAATGTTATTGACCATCAAAGTCAGGCTGGCGCTGTCGGGCGTAGTGGCCGCAGACCCGGCGGTCATCTGGCTGGGTTGCGGCAGTTGGCTTACTGGCGGGCGGGTCTCGCCCTGCATCACGACACGCAACACCGCGCCTTCCTGCCCCAGGTGAATCTCGTCGCCATCGAACAGGCGCAGGCCTTCCGTGGTAACCCGGTCGCGATTGAGGTACAGCCCGTTGCTGGAACCCTGGTCGCGCACAAACACGCCTTCCTGGCGTTCCTCAATCAGGGCATGGTGGCCGGAAACCTTCAGGTCGCGGGCGGAATCAAAGCGCACGGTGCAGTCGGGCGCGCGGCCCAGCAGCACACCCTTGCGCAGTTCGTTAGAGGAATAGGCAAACCGGCGCCCGGCCAGTGAGCTGGTCAGAACTTCCAGAATCGCGCGCGGTGCCGTTGCGCGTTCGGGCACGGTGGATGCGCCGTCAGGCATAGTGTGCAGTGAGTATAGCCGTGGCAGTCAACATGGAAACACGCGCCATCAGGTGCGCCCGCTGTCGCCGGGTTTTCGCGGCGCTGGCATCCGCACACTCTTGCCCGGCGGGTTGGTCGCGTTGGGCAGGCGCACGCTGGTTCCGCCAGGCGGGTTGGTTGCATTGGGCAGGCGCACGCTGGTGCCGGCACTTGGCAGACGCACACTGGAACCGGGCTTCACGGGCGGCTTGCGAATCGACGACGTGTTGCCAGTGGGGTTCATGCGCGTGCTGGTGTTACGAATCGGAGCAAACTTGCCCGTACTGTGGCCAGATGAAATGCGCTGGCTGGCATGCGGGTTGCCCAGCGTAAACGGGCTGGAGGGATCGTTGGCGGCGTTGTATTGCAGGTCGGCGGCACCCTGCAGCACCTCCGTCACATCGTCCACTACCTCGCGCGCGGTCTGGTAACGGAAGTCGCGGTCTTTGCTCATCATCTTTTCAATGAAGTAGTGCATGTGAACGCTGATCTTGCCGCCCTTGAGCTTTACCGCATCCAGACCTTCCATCACCTGCTTAGCCATCACTTCCATGCTGTCTTTGCCTGTGAAGGGCAGCTCACCCACAACCATGTGGTACAGCGTTGCGCCCAAACTGTAGATATCGGCGCGGATATCCAGGTCCGACATGCCGCGTGCCTGTTCGGGCGAAATGTACTGTACCGTGCCGCAGGTTTCGTCTTCGTACTGGCCCGCCAGGTCCTTGCGGATCGGCGTGGCGAAACCCAGGTCCACCAGCATCACGCGGCCGTCCCCGGCCCACATGATGTTGTCGGGTTTGACATCGCGGTGCACAACGCCGCGCTCCTGCATGTACGCCAGGGCCCGGGCGGCTTCCGTGATGACGTAGATTGATTTTTGTTCGTCAAAGGGGCCGTCGCGATCCAGCAGGTCCTGAATGCTTGGGCCGTCAATGAACTCCATGCTCATGAAATACAGGGGCTTGCCGGAATCCTTGCCCACCACGCCGTAATCAAAACCCTTGGCGATGTTTTCGCACTCGAACTCTTTGAGCAAGCGGCCTTCACGAATGAAGCGTTCCACGAACTTCTTGTTGACCACGTGCTTGGGGTACAGGATTTTCAACGCGCACTGGGCGCCGTTTTGCTTGTTGCGGGCCAGATACACCTGGGCCATGCCGCCCGCGCCGATTTCGCGGTCGACATCAAAAATCGGGATACGCCGCGCTTCTTCAATGGGAACCGAATCGCCAACGCCCGGAATGTCCACCGGGGCGCCGCCGATACCCGCAAGATTTGCGGCCTGGTCCGGCGTGAGGTACTTCTTCTTCAGCGCGATCTGCAACAAGGGCAACTCCATGCCCTTGGCTTCCTTGACCGCTGCCTGCAAGTCCATGCATTCCTGGACCTGTTCCTTTTGGATCAGGCCCTGCTTGACGGCCAACGCCATCAACATCATTTCCTGCTTGCTAGACATCCGCGCCTTCGTCCTCAGGCTCGTCAATCAGAATCTCGTCGCACATCTTGTGGATGCCGTTGATGACCAGCACGGTAATCAACTCGCGCTCTTCGGTAGGAAAGTCATCCAGCGTGTCACGAATCGTCATCATGCAGTCGCGAATCTTGGCTTCCTGGCTGTCCACGCGCCGGGCCAGTTCCGGGAACTTCATTTTGACTTGCCGTACGCGATCAAAGATGCGCGTAACCATGCCGGGCGAGAACTCGTCTTTGCCTTCAACCTTGGATGACTTTTGCGCCATGTTGTTCCTGGTGGCTTGGGGGCGGCGGTAGGCCAGTCTACGTCCAAACGCGCAGCCTGCGCGATAGATTTCACGCTACCAGCGTCGTTGTCGTGCGTTATAGTACCTTGGGGACCAACATCTTATCAATCTGAGGGCATCCATGCATTACCGCACTGTCGCAGCGACTTGCCTTGTTTTGACCCTGGCGCTTGGCGCCTTTTCGCAGGTCATGGGCCAGGACAAGCCGCCTGCACCCAAGCCAGACGTCAAGAAGGAAGAACCACCTAAGGAAGAGCCCAAAGACCCGCCTAAAGAAGAGCCCAAAGAAGAGCCCAAGAAGGAAGAATGGCTCAACAAGGACGCTTTTGAGCGCTTGATGAAAGACATCAAAGCCACCAACGGCAAGATGCGCGCATCCTTGAAATCCAAGCGCGGCGCCGAAACAGAAACCGCAGCCAACGACCTGGCCAAGCACGCCGAAAAGATCGTCAAGTCTGACCTTGACGTCAAAGAAGGCGAGACCAAGGGCCAGAAAATGCGCGACCAGAAGGACTTCAAGGGCTGGGCCGAAGACCTGAAAAAGGCCGCCGAAGCCCTGGCCAAGGCCGCCAAAGACGGCAAATGGGACGACGCCGAAAAGGAAAAAGACAAGGTCGGCGTTTCGTGCAAAAGCTGCCACGACAAGTACGAGGACTAGCAGACGTGGGCCGAATCAATCGCGGCGCCCGTTTGGGCGCCTACGGTAGTTCACAGGGTAACGGAGTTAGGGAGAATCGCCCCGTTCTCCGCCGATGTTCCTCTTCTCTGTGTGCAACCGCAGTACCGCAACCGATGAAACCGCCAGGCTCGGCATCGCTTCCACGCCAAGCTACTTGAACTCCGGGTGCGCGGCGTAGAGGCCTTCCAGCGTTTCGTACCATGTGAAGGTCCCTTCGCCGCCGGCCCACTTGAACTTGAGCACGCAGTAGCCGTCTTCACTGTCCGCTGCCACCGGTTCGCACATCAGCTTTCCGGACTCACGTTGGCTTGCCACTTTGTCACGAACCTTGAAGTACTTTCCCTGCCGCTCGCCTGCCGCAACGCCCGCGGCAGTCAGGGTTGCGGGGGCGGCGCCGGTCTTGGCAAACGACACACGGGCCTGGCCCTTTAACGAGCCCAACATCTGCTCGCCTTCCGCGCGTCGGGCGGCGCTGAACAGCCCGCCCTTGCCGAGTTTGTCCCAGCGCTGATTCTGCATGCCCTTGCTGACCGAGTTGGTCTCAGGGCCGAGCCGGTACTCGAAATCCACGACCTGCCATTCCGCACTCTCGGCCACGCAGGTCACGAAGAAGCCGTCGCGGCTGCCCGGCGTCATAAACGTAACGCGGCCGCGCGTGCGGCTCAGCCAGTGCGACTCTTTGCCAACTTTCTCTTCGTATTGCTCAAACCCCATGCTGCGGTCCACCAGAAACCACTTGGCGTCCAATCGATCCAGAGTCGCCGCTCCACCGTGAACACGGTAGTATCCCAACTGCATGGCAAGGACCTGCGCCACCGACAACTTCAGGAAGTCGTCTATCTCGACAATCTTGAGCATGTCCGACGGGTCGGGATCGCCGACCATGCCTCCATCGTCTGACGCGCGGTTCTTCCAGGCCTTGGAGAACGACGCCTTGTCCTCTGCCGTCATTTTCGCGTACTCGGCAGGCATCTCGGCGTGAAGCAGCTGAAAGCGTCCCTGCATCCAGGGCGCGAAAAGCACTGGAATGTCCTCTGGCTTGCCCTTTAGAAAAGCGTCGCGGAGTTTCTCGGCCTTGGCTTGCAGGGCCTCGCCGGTTGGGATGGCCACGACCTGTTGGGCGTGGTCGGTGCTTGGCAGTGCGGCAATCAACAGCGCCAAAGCTGCAACAATTACGCCTGCCACAAGCTTGCGCATGGGAATCTCCGGGTTGGGAACACTCTCAGGCTACGCACGCAAGGGCCGGGGGCAAGAATGCACCGCCGCCTTTCGTCGGATGGTGACGCGCTCCCGACTACCCCGTCGCTTCCGCTCCGGGCTGATTCCGGGCGCTACGGCAGCAGTTCGACCGTCCAGTCCTTGAGCGTCTTTGCCTCGGCACCCACGTCGCAGGCCAGCGTCATAGTGTCTACGTAGTCGCCGGCCTTGATTTCAATGGGCTTCCAGCCCTCATGCCAGCTTTGGCTTTGGATCGTCATGATGCGGTCGCTGGCCAGCACCACGCAGGCTTTGTAGATCGACAGTCGCTTGAAATCAGGCTGCATCACTACAGTGCTGCCCGTTTTGTCGCGAATCAGCATGGCCCGATCAAACTTCAGGGCCAGCACATCGCCACCCGGGGCCAGCTTTGTGTCGGCCATTTCACCGTCATCGGCCTGATAGCCGATGGGCAACTGGTCAATGAAGATCTCGTTCAAATCTACGCCGTTGTGGTTGTAGTAGGATTTCGTCTGCTTGCGCGTGCTGGTGATCGTCACAACCGGGCTGTTCCAGGTCAGTTGCACGTCGTAGCCGACAAAATCAAACAGCTTGGGCACCACACCCTCATTCTTGCGCGCGTACACAAAGCAGGTCACCTTGATCACGCGCCGAAATGGGTCGGGCTCGGCAATCGTGATGGCCACAGGAATGCACGGAATCAACTTGAACAGCTCCGGCGAACTCTTGACGCCTTTGCTGTAGTCGTCGTCAACCTTCTTGCCTTCTGCCTCGGTTTCCACGCAGCCCACGCTGGACCCCAGCGGCGAAAGAGAAAACGCGTAGTCGCCCTTCAGTGCCTTGATTTCCAGGCGGCCCGGCAACGACTTGACGGGCTGCACCGTTGCACTGACCAGCCCGTTGTCCAGGCTGGTGCTAGCCCAGTCGATGGTTTCATTTTCTATCTTCAGCTTTTCCTGCTTGACCTTGGGCTTCTTCCAGGCCGGAAGTTTGGCCGATGACTTTGTGCCCTTGTTCAGCGTGAATTTGCCACCACCGGCCGGAACCCGACCAAGAAACCGCAGCAGTTTGGCCTTGGCATCGTAGGCCGCCGGAACTTCTTTGCCGTCGGGGCCCTTTACCGCAAAGTCGCCCGTCAGCGCGTCCAACGGGTGTTCGATCACACGCAGGGCCGTGGCTTGGGCGCTGGCGTTGGGCACTTCAATGACAATGGGTTCGTCCTTGGCAACTGCTGTTGCAGACCAAAGCCACAGGGCAAACAGCGTAAGGATCAGCCGCTTCATGGCGCCCAGTCTAGCAGGCTTGATCCGCCAAAGCGCACAGGGAACCGGCGCGACGTCTGCTTGCCATGTCGCCACCCGTGCTATGCTTCCACACATGCCGCAGAAAGCCTTTGAACTTGTTTCCAGCAACAAGCCGGCCGGCGACCAGCCGGCTGCGATTGCCGGCCTGGCGCGCGGTTTTCGCGAGGGCGCTCCGTTTCAGACCCTGTTGGGCGTCACCGGCTCGGGCAAGACGTTCACCATGGCCAGCGTGATTGCCGAACTGAACCGGCCCACGATTGTGATGGCCCCCAACAAGACGCTGGCCGCCCAGTTGTTCAGTGAGTTCCGCAAGCTGTTTCCAAACAACGCCGTGGAGTACTTCGTCAGCTACTACGACTACTACCTGCCCGAGTCGTACATCCCCAGCACCGACACCTACATCGAGAAAGACTCGATGATCAACGAGCGCATCGACCGGCTGCGCCACTCGGCCACGCGTTCGCTGCTGGATCGTCAGGATGTGTTGATCGTGTCCAGCGTGAGCTGCATTTTCGGCCTGGGCTCGCCCGAGGCCTACCAGGGTGCGCTGCTGTACGCCGAAAAAGGCCAGCCGCTGGACCGCAAGGCCGCCGTGCGCAAGCTGGTTGAAATCCAGTACACCCGCAATGACTTTGACGTTCAGCGCGGAACGTACCGCGTGCGCGGTGAAGTGCTGGACGTGTTTCCGATTTATGAAGACAGCAAGCTGATCCGGCTGGAGTTTCTTGGCAACGACCTTCAGGCGATCTGGGAAATCGACCCTCTGACCGGTGAAGTGCTGGGGCAACTCGACAAAATCACCATCTACCCGGCCACGCACTACGTGACGCCCAAGGACAAGGTCGAAGCCGCACTGGTGGACATTGAGGCTGAGATGGTCTCCTGCGTGGCGGATTTCAAGCAACGCAACAAGCTGCTGGAAGCCCAGCGCCTGGAACAGCGCACGAAGTATGACCTCGAATTGATCCGTGAAATTGGCGCATGCAAGGGCATTGAAAACTACTCGCGCCACTTTGAACGCCGCGCGCCGGGCAGCACGCCGCCGACACTGCTGAGCTATCTGCCCCAGAACGCGCTGGTCATGATTGACGAGTCCCACGTGACCGTGCCGCAGATTGGCGGCATGTACAAGGGTGACCGTTCTCGCAAGGAAACGCTGGTCGAGTTCGGCTTTCGCCTGCCCAGTGCCATGGACAACCGGCCCCTGAAGTTCGACGAGTTCGAATCAATCAAGCGCCAGACGCTGTACGTAAGCGCCACGCCGGGGCCCTATGAAATGGATCATTGCGCCGGTCGGATAGTCGAACAGATCGTGCGCCCCACCGGTTTGATCGACCCCGAAATCACTGTCAAGCCAGCCAAGGGGCAGATCGACGACGTGCTGGACGAAATCAAACCGGTCATCGCGCGCGGAGAGCGCGTGCTGTTGTGCACGCTGACCAAACGCATGGCTGAAGAATTGTCGAACTACCTTTCCGGCATGGACGTCAAGGTGCGTTACCTGCACGCCGAGATTGACACGCTGGAGCGCATGGAAATCCTGCGCGACCTGCGCAAGGGCACCTTTGACGTGCTGGTGGGCATCAATCTGCTGCGTGAAGGCCTGGACCTGCCCGAAGTCGGCTTGCTGTGCGTGCTGGACGCCGACCGTGAGGGTTACCTGCGTTCGCACCGGTCGCTGATCCAGATGGTGGGTCGCGCCGCGCGCAACGTGAACGGGCGCGTGATTTTCTATGGCGACAAGGTCACGCAAAGCATGCAGACCTGCATGGACGAAACCAATCGCCGCCGCCGCCTGCAGCAGGAATACAACAAACAGAACAACATCACGCCCACCACGATCATCAACAAGATCGACGACGTGCTGCAAAGCATCTTCGAGGCCGACTACGTGACCGTGGATAAGGAAGACGACAAGTACACCGACTATCGTTACCCCGGCGACAAGAAGGGTGGCAAGGGCGGCGCCAAGCGCAAGCAAGCAGGCGGTTTCGAAGAACGCAGCGCCGGCACACGCAAGGCCATTGCCGCGGCCAACAAGGCCGGGGCCCGCAACGGCAAACTGGCCGAGCGCTACCCTGAAAAGCACGCCGAGCCACCCAAAGGCGTAGAACGCAGCATCAACCGTGCGGAAGTGCCCAAGTTGATCGGCAAGCTAGAGAAGGAAATGCACGAGGCCGCCAAGAACCTGGATTTTGAGCAGGCGGCACTGCTGCGCGATGAAATCCGCGAACTGCAAAGGATCGAACTGGGCGTAAAGTGACGTAGCGCAGCCGCCCCCGGCTGCATCTGCCGCGTGCGCCCCGCACGCGGCTTTGGCCTGTGATTCCGTGGGCCAGGGGCCCACAGCCGGTGCAGGCCGGGGGCCTGCGCTCCTTAAACCAGCGCGTTTACCTTCTTGACGAATTCCTCGTCCGTAAACGGGCGCTTGATCTTGGTGTTGACCGACTTGCCCAGCCCGTTTACGACCTGCGTCAGCCCGCGCTCGATCATCAGGATGATTTTCGACTTGCGGCCCTCGCGGCTGTTCTTGAACGTCTTGATGAACTCCGGCCCGTTGATCACCGGCATGCGCCAGTCCACGATTGTCAGGTGCGGTTCCACCCAGGTGGCTTTTTCCAGGGCTTCGGGGCCGTTTTCGGCCTCAAACACCACCAGTCCTTCGGCGCCAAGCAGGCGGTGAATGCGCGTGCGCAGTTCCGGGTCGTCGTCAACCAGCAACACGCGACGTTCGTCTTTGCTGGGGCGCGGGTCCATGCCGTGCAGGGCCAGCTTCATGGCGCGCAGGAACGCCCCTTCCAGATCTGGCTTGCCGCAGGCCTTGCCGGCGTAGTGGTACAGAATGGCCATGCTGGCATCGGCTGGAAACAGGTCGGCAATGCCATGAATGATGGCGTTGACCTGACCCAGGCAGCAGTGCTGCATCTCATTGTAGGCCGCAAAGGCGCTGGGCCCGACCACGCCATCGCGCACGGCCACGCGCGCGAGCACGCTGAGCTCCAGCCCCAGCGCGGTAAAGAAGCGCGCCGCAGTCTGGCCGTCGTTGGCTTCAAGAAAGCGTGTCACTTCCTTGCGCATGGCCGGACTATGCAAGGGCCAAGGCCGGTACGCGAGCGCGAAACCGGGGCGCACTTGACGCCGGCAGCCGGCAATCCATTGTGCCGTGTCATGGCTGCAGGCCTGAACGAACCCCTTGGCATTGCGGCCGCATCGGGCACCGCCGTTTGCTGGGCGTTCACGGCGCTGTTCTTCAGTGCGGCCTCGCGGCGTATCGGCCAGTATCACGTCAACCAGATCCGTCTGGTAATCGCCTGTGTGCTGCTTTCGATTGCCTGTGCTGTTTTGCAGGTCTATCAACCCGTGCCCCTGAACCAGCTTGTGTTGTTGGGCTTGTCGGGGCTGATTGGCCTGACACTGGGCGACGCGGCCGGCTTTTCGAGCCTGCAGATTCTGGGGGCGCGGCGGGCATCGCTGCTGGGCGCACTGGCGCCGGGCTGCGCGGCGATACTGATGATTCCGATGCTGGGCGAGTCACTGAACTGGATTGGCGTGTGCGGCATGTTGCTTACACTGGGCGGTGTCATGTGGGTGGTCCTGGAACGCGGCCAGCCGGGCGAAATCCACGGCAGCGCCACGTTGGGCATCGTGATGGGCCTGCTGGGTGCAATCGGTCAGGCCGGCGGATTGATCTTCTCCAAGGCCGGCATGGGCATGACCAGCCCGGATGGCCTGATGAACGACATAGCAGGCGTTGACCCGTCAACAGTGGTGCCGATCAGCCCGGTGCTGGGCACTTTGACGCGCATGCTGGCAGGCACGGCGATCCTGCTGGGCTATGCAGTGGTGCGCGGCTCGCTGGGCCAGACCTGGCAAAAGTTGCGCAATCGGCCCGCGCTGGCCCAGACCAGCGCCGGGGCATTCTTTGGGCCGTTCATCGGCGTGACGTTGAGCCTGGTAGCCGTGAAGTACGCAAACACAGCGGTGGCGGCCACAATCATGGGCACGTCGCCGGTGCTGGTGATCCCGATTGTGGCGATCATCTACAAGCAGAAGGTGACCTGGCGCGCGGTGATTGGTGCAGTTGTGGCCGTGGCGGGCGTAACCATCTTGGGCCTGCGCCTGTTGATCGAAGAGTCGTTGTAGGGACGGCGTTCACTTTCACCATGAGCCCCGGCCGGAAGGCCGTGGGTCACGAGGCGCGGTTGCTGCGTGGGCACCAGTGGAATGCGGCTTCAAGCACTTCCGCCCGCCAGAATCGACGGGCGACCCACGCGCTCTCGCGCGGGGCTCATGCGCGCTGCCAGCCCTTGCCTTCGTGGCCGAACTGGAACTCCTGGGGGTGCAGAATCTCGGCAAGGATTTCGAGGCTTTCGGCAAGTCTTGGGCCGGGGCGGTTGAAGAACTGGTGCCCGTCGGTCACGTAAACCTGCTCATGGCGCACGGCGGGCAGGTCGCGCCAGCAAGCTTGACGCGTCAAGACCGGAAGATCGCTGGCCGCGCGCTGCATGTCAAAGCCGCAGGGCATCACGACAATCACCTCCGGTCGCGAGGCCACCAGGTCTTCAAACTTCATCCATGGGGAATGTTCGTCGGCCTTGCCGTGCAGGTTGATGCCGCCGGCCATTTCAATCAGCGTGGGCACCCAGTTGCCCGCGGCCATCAGCGGCTCGATCCATTCGATGGTGGCCACGCGCGGGCGCGGCAGGAACTTGGAACGCTCGGCAATGTTCCAAAGTCGCGCGGTGGTTTGGGCGATCAGTTCGCGGCCGCGTTCGGGTGTGCCCAGCGCGAAGGCCACGCGCTGAAAGTCGCGCAGCACGTCGGTCAGCGAGTTGGGCTCGAGTGCCACGATCTGCGGGCGGGTCGGCAGCACGCGGCACACCGCGTCTTCGACATCCTTGGCGCTGACGGCGCAGACCTCGCATTGGGTCTGGGTGATGATGTGTGTGGGTTCGACGCCGCGCAGCACTTCTTCGTCGATGCGATAGACCGAAAGTGCGTTGCGCAGGATTTCGGTGACGTTGTTGTGGATCTGGATGCTGGTGCCGGTGGGGTGAAACTTGCTGGTGCTGGCGATTGGCAGCTTGTCGACCCCGGCAGGAAAGTCGCATTCATGGCTGCGCGCGACCAAGGCATCGGCAAATCCAAGCGCGCAGACAATCTCCGTGGCAGAAGGCAGCAGCGAAACAATGCGGGGGTTGGGCATGATGGGGCTTGCTGACTCAAACTGCTTGACGCGAAGTTCGCGAAGACCGCGAAGTACTGCAACAGCGGGTTCACCCGCAAGTTTTTCTTCGCGCGCTTCGCGTTCTTCGCGTCCGCTTCTCAGCCAGTTCGCGCCGCGTTCCGGTTCAGATAGATCTTCCACTTCGGGCTGGGGCAGGGGCCGCCTTGGCCTTCGATTGCGCGGCTGCGGGTGCGGCAGTCGCGCAGCAGCAGATATTCGCGCACGGCATCCTGCGTCTGCCATTGCGGCTGGGACTTGCGCCCCAGTGCCGTGGCCACCATCACCCGGCAGACACGCGCCGCCCAGACCAGCAGCATTGCACCCAGCGCCGCAATCAACCCATATGCGAACCAGTAGCCCTTAGGTTCCACCTGCGCGCCAGGAATTAGCGAGACCGCGGCAATCATCTGACAACCCCAAGCGGCGCCAAATGCCAGCACGGCGGCAAACAACAACGCGCCAGCCGTCGGCGTTGTCCGGTTCGGCATCGGGTTCAAGCTTGCATGCATCGGGCCTGAGTACATGGGATTTCCCGGACCGCGGGCCTCTGGCCCGCCCTCTTTTGAAACCGTTGGCCAACACTCGTGGTCTGCCGCTACGCTTTCACACCCATCTTGCCGCCGCAATTTACGCAGAACTTGGCGTCGGGCAGGTTTTCGTGCTGGCACTCGGCACACTTGGGCTTGGTACCCATCTTGAAGCCGCAGTCCGGACAGAACTTGGCATCGGCCTTCAGGCTGAAGCCGCAGCTTGGGCAGCGCTTTTCGACCAGCATGGCCTCGCCACAGCCGGAGCAAAAGCGTGCGCCCTTTTCGTTCATACTCTGGCACTTGGGGCACGAGGCGTAGTCATCGGCCTTTTTGCCCTGCTGTTGCAGAGTTTGTGTCTGCTGCTGGTTCAACTGGTTCATCATCATGCCGGGCATCATCATGCCCATCATCATGCCCGCGGTGTTGCCTGTGCCGGGGTTCTTGGCCATGTCGCGCATGGCGTCGGCCATCTGGAACTGTGCGTATTTGCCAGCGTCGCCCAAGGCGCCCATGCTGGCGCGTTTGTCGATGGCTTTCTGCACTTCTTCTGGCAGGTTGAAGTTGTTGATGAAGAACTCAACCAGTTCGATGCCGAACTTGGCCATGCTGGCCTGCAGGTGAGGCTTCATCGCCTCCGAGAACATCTTGTACTGGCCGGGCAGGTCAAGAATCGACTTGTCCTTCATGTTCGCGCCCAGCCAGTCGTTGACGTGGCTGACGATCAAATCGCGCAGATAGTCTTCGATCTCGTCGGTACGGAAGCTGTCGTCCTGACCGACGATGTTGTTGATGAACACCAGCGGCTCGCGAATGCGAATCGCAAAGCGGCCAAAGCCGCGAATGCGCACGATGCCGAAATCCGAATCGCGCAGCGCGATCGGTTCTTTGGTACCCCATTTGAGGTCCGTGAACACCTTGGTGTTCACGTAGTAGACCTCCGTACGGATCGGCGACTTGAAGCCCCAGGGCAGCGAAAGCAGCTTGGTAATCACCGGGATGTTGAGCGTGGTAATGGTGTGACGACCGGGGCCGAAAACGTCTGCGGCCTTGCCGCCGGTGCAGAACACGGCGATCTGGTTTTCGCGCACGATGCACTGGCCACCAAGTTTGAACTCGGCGCTGCCGCGTTCCGGAATGCGGTGGCTGATTTCGTCGGCGCGTGTTTCCTGGTATTCGATGATTTCAAGAAAGAGGCTCATGCGGTCTCCTGTGGTCTTGGGCAAATCCTAGCATCGCTTGTATCGCGCTATCATTCCAAAGGCTTGGCTTTCCTGTAAGGGCGCAATGCGGGTCGAGTTCAAAGACAGCGGGATTCGATTTCTGGCCTACGACTTCCCCCAGGCCTCGGTTTGGCCGGACAAGGCCTGCCCGGCCCGTGCTATCCGGGATGCCGACCCGGACGATGCACTGCCAAGCCTCCGATTGAACTCGGGTGAAGTTCTGTTCGTCACGGCAGAGCAGAAGGACGACTTATGCGCCTGGCTGGATGCCCAGGGTGTGCCGATCCGGCGACACCTGGACGTGTGGTACCTGTTGCTGGAACCCTTCCTTGACACAGAGTTCAGCGCCGAGCACCAGCAGAAGACTCTTGATCGCCTGGAGGAGGCCGGACTTGACCGCATCGCCGTGGACGAGCTGCGCGCAGAATTCGGTCCTTGGATGTACCGTTACAACATTACCGACATGCTGTGGGACTGGGTGCATCTGGGCCAATGCGACTTGCTTTGCGCCATTGGGCGCTACGCCCCTGACCAACTCGACGATTGGTACTGGCGCAGCCACCGCATAGCCAATCTGGGATTGGACCGCGAATGAACCACGAAGTGCGTTTTGGGGATCAGGGAATCCTGTTTGAGGCCTACCCGTTTCCCGGGGCCAGCATCTATCCCGGTGGCTTGCTGCCGCTGGCCGAGATTCTCGACATCGACCCGGACGACCACCCGCCCAGCCTGAGAACCCGCCAAGGCGAAGTGCTGTTTCTGCCCGCGGCCTGCCGCCAAGACTTGAAGCACTGGATGTCCGTGCATGGCATTGCGGCCTATCCGCATGACATGGTTCACAGGCGGCGCGCCGAGACCTTTGCGACATCACCCAAAGGCGAGTTGATGGAGCCTGAAGCTGACACTGACGATTCGCCACCGCCTCAACCCGGGAATCTGCCAGAAGAAGATGAGTGAGTCTCCGCTGCACAGGCGGCTGATTTCGCTGCGCGAAAAACAGATTCCGAAGCGCGCGCGCGAAAGACTTTTCCTTTGAGCACCGATTTGGGTTGAGCCATCTTCAGCATTCCTTACCTTAGAGGATGCTTGGCTGCAGGTTGCGCCACTTGTGGTTTAACCCCCTCCGGGGCTTACCGCATGTGGCAGTGGGCGGCGATCAGCCTGCCCCACTGTTGGGCCCCTCTCCTTTCCCGGGCCCGCAACTACCTGAACCAGGCCGCTGCGCGGCACGCTTGCGCGGCTACTGACAAAAGGTCGCACTGTGCGACCGCCTGAACAATAACGGGTCCGCGCCGGGCATCGGCTCTGTGATGTCGCGGCAGCCACCCCAGAAAGGAACAGCCTATGCTGCAACCTGTCGATTCTATCGCGACAAGAGACTTCAAGATTTTCGGCAAACAGCAACTGGACAAGATTCCGCAGTTGCAATCGCTGGACCCCGAAACCCGCCTTAACATGCGGGCCGTGGCCGAAGTCCTGCCCTTTCGCGTCAACAACTATGTGCTGGATGAGCTGATTGATTGGGACAACATTCCCAACGACCCCATGTTTCAGCTTTCGTTTCCGCAACCTGGCATGTTGCAGCCGCGTCAAGTGCAGGCAGTGCGCGACCTGCTTGCAGCCAACGCCCCTGCGGCCAGGCTGGCGCAGGAAGTGCAGCGCATTCAGTATTCGCTGAACCCGCACCCGGCTGGCCAGAAAAGCCTGAATGTGCCCCAGGACGCCCAAGGACAGCCCGTTGCGGGCATGCAGCACAAGTATCGCGAAACCGTGTTGTTCTTTCCCATGGCCGGTCAGACCTGCCACAGTTATTGCACCTACTGCTTTCGCTGGCCCCAGTTTGTGGGCCTGGATGACATGAAGTTCGCTTCCAGGGAATCCGACAGCCTGGTGCGCTACCTGAAGGAACACCCGGAGGTCACCAGCATTCTGTTGACCGGCGGCGACCCCATGATCATGCGCACCGAAGTACTGGAACAATACCTCAATCCGATTCTCGAGGCCGACCTGCCCAACATTGCCAGTATTCGCATTGGAACCAAAGCGCCGGCGTGGTGGCCCTACCGGTTCACCCATGGCGAAGACGCCGACGCCTTCCTGCGGTTGATTGAACGGGTTCGCGGCACCGGCCGTGACATGGCGCTGATGGCCCATTTCAGCGTAAAGCGTGAGCTGGAGACCGCCGTGGCCCAACAGGCGATTCGTCGCCTGGTCAATGCCGGCGCCACAGTGCGCTGCCAGGCCCCGCTGATCCGGCATGTCAACGACAACGCCGAAAACTGGCGCGACATGTGGCGCACGCAGGTACGCCTTGGGGCCATTCCCTACTACATGTTTGTTGAACGTGACACCGGCGCTCGCGGTTACTTCGAAGTGCCCCTGCACAGCGCCTACGACATTTTCACCCAGGCGTACTCGCAGGTCACTGGCTTGGCGCGCACCGTACGCGGGCCCAGCATGTCTTGCACGCCCGGCAAGGTGATGGTCGAGGGCATTACCGAAGTGCGGGGCGAAAAAGTCTTCGTGCTCAAGATGATCCAGGCCCGGGACCCCGCCTGGGTCAACCGCGTGTTCTTTGCCCGCTATGACGAAAAAGCCACGTGGATGGACCAGTTGCGGCCCGCCTTTGGCGAAAGCGAGTTCCTGTTTGAGCCCGGGCTGCGCGCCATGAATGAAGCTGGCCGCGGCCAGGTATGGTGCGAGGACGGACTGCGAGTGGCCTAGGGGAACGGCCGGTTTTCGGGAATCGGGAATCGGTTTTCGGGAATCGGCAGGCCGGGGTGTATGCTGTAGCCATGGAGATTGGTTACTTCATCGGCGGCACATTCCTGGCACTGATGATGCTGATACTGATCGTAGCCATCGTGGCATACTGGACTGACGACGGCTGCAGCCCGCGTATCACTCTGCTTGACCCGGCCCCGCCGGTAAGTGGGACAACTCTGCCCCCGACCGCGACCACAGTGGGTCAACTGATGCGCACGGAGATTGACGATCAGTACCGCGCACAGGTGACTCAGCAGCTTGAACAGGCCGAGCATCGGCCGGATCGAAAGGACCGCATTACCGCACTGCTGCGCGCCAACTCGACGGACACTCCGAAATGAATGATTCCAGCCAAAGCCAGGCAGCACCTTCCGTACAGATCAATCTCAATATCCGTGGGCTGAAGCCTTCGCCCACGGTTGCGATTAACGAGCGCAGCAACGAACTGCTCGCACAAGGCCGCGAGGTCTACAAGCTTGGCCTGGGCCAATCGCCCTTTCCGGTGCCCGAATCTGTCGTGGCAGAACTTCGCGCCAACGCCCACCAGAAGGACTACCTGCCCGTGAAAGGCCTGCGTGCGTTGCGTGATTCCGTGGCCGAATACCACCGCCGCCTGCACAGTGTCGCCACAACGGGCGACGACGTGCTGATCGCGCCCGGCAGCAAAGAACTGATGTTCCTGCTGATGCTGGTGTATTACGGCGATGTCGTGATCCCGACGCCCGCGTGGGTCAGTTACGCCCCGCAGGCCAAGATCATCGGCCGCAACGTGGAGTTCCTGCACACAGAAGCTGCCAACCGCTGGTTGCTCACGGCCGAGCAGCTTGAACGCCACTGCGCGGAGGACCCCGACCGCCCGCGCGTGGTGGTGATGAACTACCCCAGCAATCCCACCGGCGGGACCTATCAGCCCGCGCAACTGGAGCAAATCGCGGAAGTTGCCCGGCGCTACAAGCTGGTGATTTTAAGCGACGAGATCTACGGCGAATTGCACCACACCGGCAAACACGTAAGCATCGCGCGCTATTACCCCAACGGCACGATCCTCAGCAGCGGGCTTTCCAAGTGGTGCGGCGCTGGCGGCTGGCGGCTGGGCACGTTCACGTTTCCGCGCAAACTCAACTGGCTGCTGGATGCCATGGCGGCCGTGGCCAGTGAAACCTACACCAGCACTTCGGCGCCTATCCAGTACGCCGCCGTGCGCGCCTTCAAGGGCGGACCGGACCTGGAGCGTTACCTGTGGCGCTCACGCCGGATTTTGGCGGCACTGGGAAATTGGTGTGCACAGCGCCTGAATGAAACCGGCATTGCCACGCTGGCACCCGAAGGCGCGTTCTATCTGTTTCCGGATTTTGAAAAGATGCGCCCGGCGCTGGCCCAACGCGGCATCCGCACCTCCACCCAACTGTGCGAAAAACTACTACAGGACACCGGCGTGGCAATTCTGCCCGGGTTCGCCTTTGGTCGCGCCGCCAGTGAATTGACCGCACGCCTGGCCTATGTCGACTTTGACGGCAGCCGCTGCCTGAGTGCGCTGGAACAGCAGCCCGAAGACAAGCCGCTGGACCACACATTTCTGGAACAATACTGCCCTAACGTAACCCGCGCGATCGACCGCCTGTGTGCCTGGGCGAAGTAAGCGGCGAAGTCCTGCCCTGCAAGTCAGAACCACCGGTCAGGACATCCTTGTCGCTTTGTGAACTCCCGCCGCAACCCTGACCTCGCACTCGGCACTACAAACGCCGTTGTTCCCAGGATTTCCTGAATTCCTTGTTTCGTTCTGCCGATATGCCCGGGGACGTGCCTCTGCACGCCGCTTGTTCCTGCCCGGAGACCGCGATGAAACTTGTTTCCTTGACGCTGACACTTCTTCTGCTGGCCGCGCCGCTGTGCGCCCAGGAAGCCTTCAAGCCCTGGATCGCCAAGGTGACGGGCGATTCCGTTCGCCTGCGGTCCGGCCCCAGCCTGGCCCATCCGCCCATGCACGTTCTGCAAAAGGGCGACGAACTGCGCGTCGTGGGCGAAAAAGACGGCTTTGCCATCGTGCGCCTGCCGGCCGCCGCACCCTGCTGGCTGGCCGCCGAATTCGTAAAGCTGGCCGCCGACGGCAGCCACTACGAAGTCATTGGTGAAAAGGTCAACCTGCGCTGCACCTCCGATACCCGCTACTTCAGCATCGGGCAGGTTGAAAAAGGCAGCCTGTTGACCGTCGCCATGGACGGCACCACCGGCAAGCCCGCCGCCGAAAACGGCTTTGTGAAGGTCTCGCCCCCCAGCCAGGCCACTGGCGCCATCAGCAGCGAGTTCCTGGAGAAGGTCAAAGACGCTGATGCCGAAGCCGCACCCGCCCAGCCCATCGAGCCCGCAAAGCCCGAGACACCCAAAGTGGAGACGCCCAAGGAAACACCCAAGCGCACCCCCACCGCCGCTGACATTGAGGACGAGCGCAAGGCCTTTGTCGCCCTCGAAAACATGCTGCGCGACGAGCTGAAGAAGCCCACGGTCGATATCGACCTGACTGGCATTCGCAAGCTCTTCGAACAGTTCAAGGAATGCGCTCTGGACCCCGCCGTAAGCGACAAGTCCAAGGGTCACATCGAACGCATCGACGCCACCGTCAAGCTGATTGAAACCGAACGCAAGCGCCTGGCCGATGAAAAAGCCCGCCAGGCCGCCGAAGTTCAGCGCCTGAAAGAAGAGGCCCTCAAGAAGGATCAGCCCAAGGAAGAAGTCAAAGGCCCCGTAGAATACCTGACCACCGGCACCGTGGGTGCAACGGGCAAGTCGGCCAAGACCCCGGCCAGCCACCGCCTGTTTGATGCCGATGGCAAAGTGCTGTACGACCTGCGCTGGGACAAAGGCGACTTGAGCAAACTGATGGGCAGCAAGGTGGGCATCGTCGGCACCGTCAAGCAATACGACGGCTGGCCCAACAAAGTGATCGTGATTGAACGGATCGACGTTCTCACCGACGAAGAAGACAAGTAAGCCCTAAGCAAAGAAAAGGCCCCCGCACTGCGGGGGCCTTTTTCACTTTCCGGCCTTGGCTTGGGTGTAGTTGGCCACCCAGGCCTGTTTGGTGCCACGCGGCGATTGCTTGCATTTGGCAAACTTGACCAACCGCTGGTTCTGGACGCTCTTGCGAAAATTGTCCGAGCACTGAATCGCGCCGTCCACGCCCAGGTCTTCTCCCAGCTTGCAGGCCACGTTCAGTTCCTGGCCGTAGACATCCTGGTCGCCGAATTTCAGCACCCTGCCAAAGCCAAGCCCCACCGCCAGCAGTACGTGCTCCGCCAGCGGGCGGTCAGCGTTGTAAGCGCGGGTTGCGTTTTGCATCGCAATGGCGCAGCGCAGCGCACTTTCGGGCCGCCGGAAAATCACCAACATGCTGTCGCCTTCCACCTTCAGCAGCATGCCCCCGCCGGATTCGATGATCGGGATAAACATGCGAAAGGATTCATAGATCACCTGCAGGAAGTGCGTGATGCCAAAGGCCTCGGTGTTGCGCGAAAAACCCGCAAGGTCCGTAAACATCACGGCCCATTCCTCGCCAAACAGTTCCCATATCTGGTCGTCTATCGCCTGCTTGTCACTGTCAGGCTTGACGCGTTCGGCAAGCAGCTTGTTCAGCCGCATCTGCATGGCGGGATAGGTGACGCTGTGCGTCACGGGCAACAGAACATGGTTGAGCATGCCCAGATTGTAGGCAAGAAGCCCGCAATGCTGTAGTGCCCAAGCCAAACGCCCGCAAATTCACCGCCAACTCGGGCCGCACCTACACCTATGATGTGCTCATGCCAAACCGGCTCACAACCGGAACAATCCAAGCCCAGGGTCGAGGCGACGCCAGCGGCCTTGCGGCCAGCGGCAGCACATACCGCGTGATCGCACCCCCGGGCGTTGATGCGACCACTGGCGCACTGGCCAAACCCGAAAACATGCTCAGCAATCGTGCCGACAACCCCGGCTGCAGTTACCTGTGGAGCGGGTTCGCGCAGCGAACGCACACGCACAACGCACTGCGTTGCGCGGGAAGGTACATCCCACCCCAGGTAGGCCACGAAAGCGGCGGCACAACCACCCGCGCCCAGGCAGGCATCGGCAAGCTCGGCAGTTACCTCTGCTGGAACCGAATCTACGACGTGTTCACGGGCCGCTGGACCACGCCTGACCCGGCGGCCACGCCCTAGGGGAACTTGTGGGACTACTGCCGAGGACGTCCCATTTACCGGACCGACCCATCCGGCTTAGATTGTTCCCTAAACATATATTCGTACAGCAGCGGCGATTCTGATGATTAGTCAGAGATTGGAGGCAGCAGCCATACGAAGGACTATTGTCTGTCGGCCAACAAGGACAGATTCATCGCGTGCTTCAAAGACAAATTGGCGGAAGGTTGCTCTTGCATTTCCAGTGTGATCATTGTGGGACATGGCGGCAGCGGCCTGGGCGAGTTTGTCAAGGCAGGTGACCTTACTGATGAGGAGAAACATTTCCTCAGGTACGCCATGTGTTCGGGAGCTTCGGCAGAGATCAGAAAGTGTGGTACTTACGACAGCGCTGCGGAAATGATGCTCCTTACAGTCTTGCTAGGCGGCGATGACCATATGTCTGAGGCAGGTATCGCGTGGCACGGAGACTGCAGGGCCGACGGGAGCAGCGTGGGAGGAGGCAAGACGCGGCATTGGTGGGTTCCTCGAGATGCTGGACTCAGCGGTGCGGATCTAAAAGCAGTCAATCAGCTTAACCGTGACATCGACCGTTGCATTGACACACGGAACGAATCCATTGCAAGAGGTGTCCTAACCATCGAGGCGATAAACCATATGTATCAGCATTGCGCCGATAAGGCATGGGCTGACTATCGGAAGGCACGACAGGGTGTAAAAGGTGAGTCCCATGGAGACTGAGGCTTCGCGTTCGTGGCTTTGGTTGCAAATACGGGCGACCCCATGTGAGGTCGTGGCGTTCATTGTGCTTTCATTGCTGGCGGGCTGCGGCCCGCACGTAAACCCCAAGACCGCAACATCGAGGCGCCAAGCGGCTGAAGTGGCAGAGAACACAGTTATCGAACTACATCTCAAACTAAACGCTTTTGTTGTTGACCACGGCCGCATTCCTAAAGATGTGCTGGAGGTGAAGCCCGCAGAACTGCATTGGACCGATGGTTATTCGGCTAAAGGCCTGTCGGTCGACCTACGTACGTACGATTCAGTTCATTTGGATGCCGGAAGTATCACGCTCAAGCCTGATGACCCCGAGTTTCCGGAAATTCACTATGACATAGCGAGTGGTAAATTCGATAGATCGGGTTATCCGCGCTAGAGACGGTACAAAAACGGCGTGGCAGGATGATGATGCTGCCGATCTTGGCAAATTCAGTGAAGTTGGCGCATGTTATCCCTATCTGTGTGACGGACCTCAACGGATACCGCACAGACATGTATGTCTACACCGATTACGGCGCGGCGGCTCATCACAAGCTTGTCTTTGACGGCCAGGATTGGCGCATTTCGTCCGTCGCGGCCGACACGCCGGGGCCGGGCAAGACCACGATCACCATTGGCGGCACAACCGGCCTTAGCACCGACCTGCTGAACGGGTGCGAGTTGGTGATCTCAAGGCCGACCAGCAGCGGCGACCGCTACATCACGCGCGGGTGGACGACACGACCAGCACGACGATTGTCGTCACGGACGCCGGTTCGACCAGCGCACCGGTGTATGCGGCCTTGAACGGCCAGACACAGGGCTTTGTGCTGGTGTACACGTGGGAGGTGACAACTATGATAGAGACTAAGAGCACGTTGGCGCTTCAAGAACGGCAGCGAAGGTACTGCTCAAGAATAGCGACGTCGCTGGTATGCACTGTGCTGTTGTTGGCCTCCATAAGCTGCGGCAAGGATCCAGAAAGCAGGCACAGAGACAATGCCAAAGGGGAAGCGTCTACGCAGATCGTCGCGCTCAATGCAATTCTCATCACAGCCTGGCGCAAGGGAGATAGAATTGGGGATGTGGATGAATTGGGCAAGCGAGGTGAACGGTATTCACGGTATACAGTGGCTTCACTCAACGGTCGGTACCTGTCACAGTCGGACTACTCTTGGTTGATGGAAGAGCGCAGTGACGGAACTGTTGTTGTGCGGTATCGCCTGACACCAAGTAATGAAGACCTCGGCACTCTCGTTATTACCGTTAGCGAGTCTCCGACCGGGCACCGTGAGATGGAGGGCCTCGAGTGGGTCGAATAGGGTAGATTCTGTATCGGAGGTGATGGAGCAACAGACGCAGTATCAAGATCTATGAAGTAGGCCCTCCCACGATGGCGTGGATTCAACCACGGGGGCCCTTGCCAAACCTGCAACCCTGTTGAGTCAAGAGTCAGTTACATGGCTGCGGGGCGTTGAACGAGCCCGCCGAAGCGGCGTTCGCGGCGGCCGAAATCCTCAATGGCGGCGTGCAGGTGTTCGATCCGAAAATCAGGCCAGAGCGTTTCGGTGACGTACAGTTCCGAATAGCTGATCTGCCACAGCAGGAAGTTACTCAAGCGCATTTCGCCGGCGGTGCGAATCACCAGGTCGGGTTCTGGCATCTGCGGCTGATACAGGTGTGCGGCGATGGTGGCTTCGTCAATCGCCTTTGGGTCAACCTGGCCGGACTGAACTTTGGCCGCGATGGCCTTGACGGCATCAACGATTTCCGCGCGCCCGCCGTAACTCAAGGCCAGGCACAGGTTGGTGCGCGGGTTGTCCTTTGTGGCCAGGACCGTTTTTTGCAGTTCCTTGCGCACGGATTCCGGCAGGCGTTCCAGCCTGCCAATGGCGGAAAAACGCATCTGGTTGCGGATCAATGTTTCGCGCTCGGCGGCGATGAAGCGCTTGAGCAAGCGCATCAGGAATTCGGTTTCCAGGCGAGGGCGGCGCCAGTTTTCCTCACTGAAGGCATACAGTGTCAACTGTTCGACACCCAGGCGCGAGCATTCCTCGGCAATCGTGCGAACACTTTCAGCCCCGGCTTCGTGGCCTTTGATGCGGCGCATGCCCCGGGCCTCGGCCCAGCGGCCGTTGCCGTCCATGATGATCGCAATGTGCCTTGGCAGCGCTGGTGGCATCACACTCTCTGGTACAAAGTGACAGTATGGTAAGCGGCCTGCGGCAACGGCGCAAGCATTCAAGGCCGCGTGTCACCAGCGAACCTACAGGGTCTTCTTCAGAGAAATGGCCCGTGCCTTGTAGCCCAGGTGTTCATACAGCTTTTGGGCTGCCTCATTGTGCGCCATGACTTGCAGGCCCAGAAGCGTCAGGCCCTGCTGGCGGGCCCATTGCTCGACTTTGCCGTGCAGCGCAAGCGCGACGCCCTTGCGACGGCAAGTTGGCTTTACGCTCAAATCAAAAATCCAGGGGTCCTGGCGCTTGGTGAAAAAATCGGTCTGGTTGCCGACCCAGACGTGCCCGGCGTAGGCGCCCGATACCTCGGCGACGAAGACTTTGGCCTTGCGGGGGTCGTTGGGCGCAAAATGCGCGACCAGCCATGCGTGGTGTTGCTTGAAAGCGGCCTCGTTGACGGGTTCATCGGCGGGCACGGAATCACGGAAAGTGCGATAGTTCAGGGCCACAAATTCGGCCCAATCGCGCTGGGGGTCGAAATCGCGAATCGTGATCGCGGCGCCCACGCTAGGCCTCCTGGCGCGGCTTGGCACCGGGCTGCAAAGGAATCCAGACCCTGAAGGTGGTGCAGCCAGGGCGTGATTGGACCTCGATATCGCCCTCATGCTGAACGGTAATGATTCGGTGCACGATATCGAGCCCCATGCCGGTGCCTTCGCCCATGGGCTTGGTGGTGAAGAAGGGTTCAAAGATGCGAGATTTGATCTCGGGGGGAATGCCTGCACCGGTGTCTGCCACTTCGATGCAGGCGCATTCGCGCTCCCGTTTGGTGCGCAGGGTCAGTGTGCCGCCTTGCTCCATGGCGTCGATGGCGTTGTCGATCAAGTTGGTCCAGACCTGGTTCAGCTCGCCTGCATAGACCGGCACAGTGGGCAGAGACTGGTCAAATTCGCGCTTGACGCGAATCAGCTTGTTCTTGAGTTTGTGGCCCAGGATGACCAGGGTGTTTTCCAGACCCTCCACCAGGTTGTGGGGCTCCTTTTCAGGGGCGCGGTCCATGTGGGCATAGACCTTGATCGAGCCCACCAGTTGGCTGATGCGCTCGACGGCGCTGAGAATATCCCCGATCAGCATGTGCACGCCGGCTGAGCCTTCAATCCACTGGATAGCCATGGCCAGCACGTCGGGGGGCAATTCTGTGGCCAGGGCGTCCAGGTCGGCCACGGTGATGCCGGCCTCTGTCAGTTGTTCGGCCACGACCCAGTGTTTGGGCACCTTTTTGGATTCCAGCCAGTCGGCGATTTCGTCTTCGCGCTCGCTGCGCTGCACGCTGGACATGGCCCGTGCGGCTTGCCGGCTCATGACGCGTTCGCGAAAGCGCGCGGCGGCCTGCACGTGTTCGGGCTTGACGTTCTTGACCATCAACTCAGGTCCCAGCCGAATCAATTCGGCCATGCGGTCGCGCAGTTCTGTGCTGGCGCTTTTCAGCGCCGCGGCCGGGTTGTTGATTTCATGGGCGACGCCGGCGGCCAGCTTGCCCAGGGCGCTCATCTTTTCGCGGTGGTCGGCCAACTGGGTACTGCGCTTGACGCGATCAGACATGATGGCGACCAGGCGCGCCCCCAGGCGGGGAATGTGCGCCAGCATTTCGTCAAACTGGTCACGATGCAGGCGCAGCGCGCGAGAGGTCTCACTGGCCACGCCCTGGCCGCGATAGGTGGTTGCGCGCGAGAAGGGCAGGGCCCCGCCGACAGCGCCAATGCGCGCTTCCGTGAACATGACGGTGTTTCCGGGTATGCCGAACTTCCAGTGGATGGCGCCCGACAGCAGTACGAACATGTGCAGCGCGGGCTCTGATGGCGTGACCACAATGTCGTCGCGGTCGGCCTGCATCAACTGGCCGTGATCGCGCAGCCACTGGATCTCCGGGGGCGCAAGTTCACGAAACACTTCCAGTACCTCAAGTTCGGAGGCCGGGATTTCAGTGCCTGGCAGAATGCGAATCATGTTTTTGGCGTCCAGGTTGGGCCGCAACTAGAGTTCCGACAGATGCTGGTGCATGAAACTGACGCACACCGCGCCCTCGCCCACGGCCGAAGCCACGCGTTTGATGGAACCCGCGCGAACGTCACCCGCGACAAACAGACCCGGTATGTTGGACTCCAGCAAAAACGGCATTCGGGCCAGCGGCCAGTCCCGCAAATCACGTTTCTTCAGGTCAGGCCCGGTCAGTATGAACCCGTGCTTGTCGCGCGCCACCTGCGGACCCAGCCACTGGGTGTTGGGCGCCGCACCGATAAAAACAAACAGCCGCTGCGCAGCCACCCTGCTGACACTCTTGTCGGCGCTGTGGCGCAGCGAGAGTTCCGAAAGGCTGCCCTGTCCATGGCAGGCCACGATTTCGGTGCGGGCGTGCACACGAATGCGCGGGTGGGCCTCAATACGGCTGACAAGGTACTGCGACATTTTGTCGGCCAGGGAGTCCCCGCGCAGCACAATGTGCACCAGTTCGGCGTGTTCGGCAAAGCTCATGGCTGCCTGGCCGGCGCTGTTGCCGCCACCTACAACGTAAACCTCGCAGCCCTTGCAGGCGGCGGCTTCGCTGTTGGCAGCGCCGTAGTACACACCGCGGCCGGTCAGCTTTTCAGCACCTTCCGCCTTCAGTGTGCGCCAGCTTACGCCCATGGTCAGCATCAGCACGTGGCAGGCCACGCTGGTGCCATTGGACAGCCGCACATGCTTGTAGGGGCCCTCCACGCGCAGCTCCGTGGCTTCAGCAGGCGAGACAATCTCCACCCCAAAGCGGCGCGCTTGCGTGGCCGCGCGGCGAGCCAGTTCGTTGCCCGAAAGACCGGCGGGAAAGCCCAGGTAGTTCTCAATCAGGCTGCTGGTGCCGGCCTGGCCGCCGGGGGCCTCGCGCTCAATCATGAGGCATTTGAGGCCTTCGCTGCCGGCGTACACGGCGCCTGCCAGCCCGGCGGGCCCGGCACCGACAAACACAACGTCGTAAAAAGGCTCGAGCGCCTGCATGGCCATGCCCAGTTCGGCGGCCAGCTGGTTAGGCGTGGGTTGCACGACGCGCTTGCCACCGGGCAACAGGGCCAGGGGCAGCTTGCGTTCGGATTCCGGCAAGAGTTGCAGCAGTTCGAGGGCGGATTCTGATTCGCCGACCTCCAGAAACTCGTAGGGCACAAGGTTGCGCGCCAGAAAGTTGCGCAAGGCGTGGGCTTCCGGCGACCAGCGGTGCCCCAGCAACTTTACGCCGCCGTAACCGGGGCGAAACTCTGCCCGCCATTGGTCCAGCAATTCATCCACCACGGGAAACAGCCGTTCTTCGGGCGGATCCCAGGGCTTGAGCAGGTAGTAGTCAATCTGCGACTGGTTGATGCTGGCAATGGCCGCAGTGGTGTCCGCATAGGCCGTAATCAAGGCCCGTCGCGCGCTGGGAAACAGCACCCGCGCCTCAGCCAGAAAGGCAACGCCGTCCATGCCGGGCATGCGCTGGTCGGAAAGCAGCAAAGCCACGGGTTCGTCGCGCTGGCGCAGTTCTTTCAACGCATCCAGGGCTTCGTGGCCACTGGCGGCACGAAGCACGCGATAGGCTTCGCCGTACTTGCGGCGCATGTCGCGGGTAATGGCGCGCAGGACTTCCGGTTCATCGTCAACGACCAGTATTGCGGGCTTGTTCACGCCGACGTTTTAGGTTGCCAACCGCACAATCGGCAACGGAAAGTGCCCGGTGCCGCCACCTTGCGCGGGGCAAGAGCCACCATTACCATCCCCGCGCGATGGGCCAATAGCTCAGTTGGTAGAGCACCTGCATGGCATGCAGGGGGTCAGGGGTTCAAGTCCCCTTTGGTCCACCAACAAAATCACCCGCCTTGGCGGGTGATTTTGTTGGTACAGCCTGCCGATACACCACGGCGCCTACAAGCGCTGGAAGCACTCTGCCTGCCGCGCCTTTTGTTTCCGCGGCGGCATTAGCTAGACTCTGGCCACCATGAAAGTTCAACCCGTGCTGCTGGTGATTCTGGACGGCTGGGGCATTGCGCCGCCCGGCCCCGGCAACGCGGTAACGCTGGCAAACCCGGCCACCTTCAACCGCCTGTGGGGCACCGAGCCACACACGACCCTGCAAGCCTGTGGCGAAGAAGTGGGGTTGCCACCGGAACTGTTCGGCAACAGCGAAGTAGGCCACCTGAACCTTGGCGCGGGCCGCGTGGTGTGGCAGGAGGTGTCACGCATTGACAAAGACATTCGCGAGGGCGTGTTTTTTGAAAACCCGGCCTGGCAGGCGGCGATGGATGCCGCCCAGCCAACCAACGCCATTCACTTGATGGGATTGGTCAGCGACGGCGGGGTTCACGCAAGCCTTGGGCACCTGTTTGCGTTGCTGGAGTGCCTGCGAGAGAAACAGTTTCCCGGCGACCGTGTGTTCATACACGCTATCACCGATGGCCGTGATTCCTCGCCCACCGGCGGCGCTGGCTTTGTACAGGCCTTGGCCGACAAGATTGCCCAGGCGGGTATCGGGCGCATTGCCACGGTTTGCGGGCGCTATTACGCCATGGACCGCGACAAACGCTGGGAGCGCACCGAGACAGCCTGGAATGCCTACACGCTAGGCGAGGGCGAGATTGTGCCCGATGCCGTGGCGGCCATTGAGCAAAGTTATGCCGCCGGCGTGACAGACGAATTCATTACCCCCAAGATAGTCGTAACCCACGGCGAGCCGCTGGGCACGATTCGCGACGGTGATTGCGTGCTGTGGTTCAACTTCCGGGCCGATCGGGCACGCCAGTTCTGCCGTGCCCTGACCAGCCCTGAGTTTGATGGCTTTACGCGCCGCCGCGTGCCGCGCGCCAGTCTGGTAACCATGACCAGCTACGCGCAAGACATTGCGGCCACAGTTGCCTATGCCCCGCAATCCTTGAACAACACCCTGGGCCAGTGGCTTGCCAGAAAGGGCCTGCAGCAGTTTCGCTGCGCGGAAACCGAAAAATACGCCCACGTAACCTACTTCTTTAATGGTGGGCGCGAGCAACCGAACCCTGGCGAAGAGCGCAAGCTGGTGCCCTCGCCCAAAGTGGCAACCTATGACCTGCAACCAGAGATGAGCGCCAGCGAAGTCGCGGCCGACGTGGTTCAGGCGATTGGATCGGGCCGGTTTGCCTTTGTGCTGGTCAACTTTGCCAACCCCGACATGACGGGCCACACCGGCATGGTGCAGGCCGCAACCAGGGGCGTGCAGGCGGCAGACCAAGGACTGTATCAAGTCGTGGCTGCTGCACAGGCCAGTGGTTTTGCCGTGCTGGTTACGGCCGATCACGGCAACGCCGAAGAAATGCTGCTTAGTGCCAGCGCCGCCAACGACCCGCGCAACCAGGAACGGGGTGCCGGCTATTTGGCGCCTGCGGTCAGCGGCCTGCCGGCCGGCATGGTGGCCAGCACGCAGCACAGCCACAACCCGGTGCCGCTGATTCTGACCGGCAAGCGCCCGCCCGGCCGAACCCTCAAGCCCGGCCGTCTGGCCGACGTCGCACCGACCGTGCTGGCGCTGATGGGTCTTGATCAGCCCGCGGAAATGACCGGAGAATCGTTGCTGGCATGAATGAATCCACGATCACGCTGAATGCCACCAACCTTGCCGCCGCCCGCGTCGGCGCCCACGGCATTGCCGACGAAGAAATCGCGCAAAGCGAGCACACCCTGGCACAGTTGCGGGCACGCCTGGCCGCGGAACACGCAGCGGGGCAGCACGCGTACCTGGACCTTCCCATTGATGATCGCGGCCTGGAAAGCGTACTCGAACTGACGCAGATCCGGTTGGGGCGCTTTCGTTATCTTGTGGTTCTGGGTATTGGCGGAAGCGCGCTGGGGCTGCGCGCGCTGGTGCAGGCACTGGGACGGCCCGTAGATCACGTTGACCTGCATATTGTGGACAGTACCGACCCCTGGTTGTTTGCCGACATTGTGACGCGCATTGAACTGCCGCAGACGCTGTTTGTCGTGATCTCCAAGTCCGGGGGAACGATTGAAACCGTGGCCGCCATGGGCTTCTTTGTTGAGCGGCTGAACGCCGCAGGGCTGCCGCTGCGCGACCACCTGATTGTCGTGACCGACCCCGACCAAGGCCCACTGCGTGCCTTTGCGGACACACACTGCCTGGAATCAGCGTCGATACCGCCACGCGTGGGTGGACGTTTTTCCGTGCTTTCCGCCGCTGGCCTGGTGCCCGCTGCGCTGCTGAACATTGACGTGGCAGGGCTGCTGCGTGGCGCCGCCATAGAACGCAAGCGCTGCCTGGGAACGGATTCCAGAGGCGATTGGGCGGCACGCCTTGGATTGTACGCCACCCAGCAATTGCAACTGGGTAAGAACAATCTTGTGTTCATGCCCTACAGTGCGCGACTGCGCTGCCTGGCGGACTGGTTTGTGCAGTTGTGGGACGAAAGCCTTGGCAAGGAATGCGAACAGCAGGGCCGCAAGGTCAGCTTTGGCCAGGCCGTAATCCCGGCCACCGGCCCCACGGACCAGCACGCCCAACTTCAGCTTTTTCTGGATGGCCCAAACGACAAGCTGCTGCTGTTTGTGCGTGTAATGCACCACGAGATGGACGTGAAACTGGGTGAATTTGACTGGCCACAATTCGGGGCTGAGTTCCTTCGGGGACGCAGCCTGGGCCAGATCATTGACAGCCAGTGGGCGGGCACGGTGGAAGCTTGTGTCAAACGGGGCCGGGCCAACGCGACGGTGCAGTTGCCCCAGGTAGACGCCGAATCGCTGGGCGCCCTGATGATGGGCCTGCAGGTTGCCACCAGCATTGCGGGCCTGGCGCTGGGCGTGAACCCCTATGACCAGCCGGCGGTGGAATTGGGCAAGCGGATTTCGCGCAGGATGCTGGGGGGCTAGTGTCCGAAACAGCCGTCATACATCGCTTGTTTACAAGTGAACGGGTCGAGGCCTGGCGCGCCCGCTATTTCTGGCCCAATGCAGTCGTGGCGATACTGGGTCTGGCCAGCTTTCTGCTGTTTCATGGCAAGCTGTTTCCTGCGGCCTGGGAACCGCTGGTGGCGATTTTTCAGTCGCTGTGCCTGCTGGTGCTTATTGGCGAGACCGTTGGCGTGTATGCCGTTGCCAGACGCTTGCGCGATGGCTGGGAACACGCCGGGCCGGACACCATTGCCCTGCTGGTGGGCGTGTTTCTTGGGCTGGCGCTGTTTTTCTTTTCGCACTGGGTTACGGGTGTACTGGACGACGAAGGCACCTTTACAGCCTTTGCGTACCTTACCCAGGCCGGGCTGTTGGGCTTTGTGGGCTCGCGGCTGTTGCGGCTGTTCAGCTTCATTACGCGCCTGGCCAGTGCGCCACTGATGGTGTTTGTGGGCAGCTTTCTGGTGTTGATTCTGATTGGCGCGGGCCTGTTGCTTCTGCCTGGCGCACACAAGCCGGGCGTGAACCCTACGCCCATGAACGCGCTGTTCATGTCGACCTCCGCTACCTGCGTAACTGGTTTGACCGTGCTGGACATCGGGCGCGACTTCACGCGCTTTGGGCAATTGGTGATCCTGACCCTGATCCAGATTGGTGGGCTGGGCATCATGACCTTTGCCGCGTTCTTCAGCCTGCTGTTTGGCCGCGGCACTGGCGTGCGCGATGCCTCCGCATTTGGCGAGATGATCAACGTGGATTTTGTCGGCAGGGTCGGCCGCATGATCGCCTGGATTTTGGGCCTGACGTTTTCCATTGAGCTGGCAGGCACGCTGGCCCTGTACGGTAACTGGGTCGACGAGGCCGGCACCGCGTTGCCGGCCGGCGAGCAGTTGTATTACTCGGCGTTTCACTCCATCAGCGCGTTTTGCAATGCCGGGTTTTCCCTGCATGGCGACAGCCTGGTGCGTTACGCCGGAAGCTGGCCGATGGTGCTCAGCATCAGCAGCCTCGTGGTGCTGGGTGGCCTGGGCTTTACGGTCATGACCGACCTGCTGACCTATCGCTTCTGGGCCCACCCGCTGGCTCGTCGAGTGCCGTTCCTTCGACGCCGCGTACGCAACCAGGCTATTCCGCGCTTGACGGTGCAGACCAAGATGGTGCTGGTGGCAACCGGGCTTCTGCTGTTTGCGGGCACAGCCGGGTTTTATGCCCTGGAATACAACAATACGCTGCGTGACCTGGGCTGGGGCGACCAACTGGCGCGCGCATTTTTCGGCGGCATGACGCCCCGCACGGCGGGTTTCAACACCGTGGATGTCGCCAACATGAAGCCGGCATCCAAATACTTCACGATTCTGCTCATGATGGTGGGCGCCAGCCCGGGCAGCACCGGCGGTGGCCTCAAGACCACCACCTTTGCACTGATGTTTCTGGCGCTGGTAGCCACCTTTCGAGGCAGATCCCCTGAAGCGTTCCGGCGCCGCATCCCTGAAGGGCTGATCCGCAAAAGCCTGGTAATGCTGGTGCTGGTGCTGGTGCTGGTCAACATGGCGACCATGGCCATGATGATCACCGAAGCCGATGGCGCCGCCGCCGCGCGCCACGGGTTTGAAAACGTCACGTTTGAAGTGGTCAGCGCGTTCTGTACGGTGGGCTTGAGTACCGGCCTGACACCTGAGTTGACCTTCGGTGGCAAGCTGATCATCATTGCCACCATGTTTGTAGGGCGCGTAGGGCCGCTCACCCTGGTGCTGGCCATTGGCAGCCGCAGGGCACAGAAGTTTGAGTACCCCGACGAAGCCGTCATGATTGGCTGATAGCCCCGCAGTTGCAGATGTCCGGCCCCGCCACGCGCATGGCACCGGGCCGCAAAGAAACAGGAACCCTATGCAGAAGGTCGCAGTAATCGGGTTAGGCCGCTTTGGCATGGCACTGGCCGAAAACCTTGCCAAGGAGGGCATTGAAGTCATCGCCATCGATTCCAAGCCCGACATCGTCAACGACATCAAAGACCGCGTTGCTCTGGCCGTGCAAGCCGACGCCACCGACCTGGAGACCCAGCGGTCCCTGGGCCTTGGCAAGGTCGACACCGTGGTCGTGGCAATTGGCGAAAACTTTGAGGCCTGCCAACTGGCCATGCTGGCCGCGCGCGACCTGGATTTTCCCCGGGTGATTGCCCGCGCCAACGACCGTGTCAAGGAAACGATTCTGCGACGCCTGGGTGCCGACGAAGTGATTCTGCCCGAAGAACAGGCGGCGCTGAAACTTTCAATGAAGCTGGCCAAGCCCAGCTTGCTGGAGGCCGTGGAAATCGGCAGCGAACACAGTTTCGTGCAAGTGAAGGCCCCACCGGGCGTGCGCGGCAAGACACTGATGGAGCTGCAACTGCGCAAGAACTTCGGGCTGAACCTGGTTGCGATTCGTAACCCGGCCGTGGGGGCCGGTCCCGGCAGCGGTAGTGAAAGCATCAGTATTCCGGGCCCAGACACTGTGCCACAGGAAGACGACGTGCTGATGCTGGTCGGCAAGGACAAGGACATCGACCGCTTCCTGCGCGAAATGGAGTAGCCGCAGTTTCGGTGCAGGCGCACCATAGATCTGGTCAGACGCTGATCAGGAAAGCGGAACTACTTCTTCTTGGCGTGCTTGGGCCGAAAGGCAGCGCAGTAGGCCGGGTCAGTGTCCAGCCAGGGCCCTTCCAGCAGATCAATGCAGTACGGAATGGCCGGAAACACCGCCAGCATGCAGTCATGAATCGCCGGCGGGTTGCCGGGCAGGTTCACAATCAGCGACTTGCCGCGAATGCCCGCTACTTGGCGCGACAAAATCGCCGTGGGCACGGACTTCAGACTGACCGCCCGCATCAACTCCCCAAAGCCAGGCATGGGCTTTTCGCACACGTCCAGCGTGGCTTCCGGCGTTACATCGCGCTTGGCGGGGCCCGTGCCGCCAGTTGTCACCACCAGGCAGCAGCCCTCGTGATCACACAGGTCGATCAAGGCTTCGGCAATCAGCTTGCGCTCGTCCGGAATCACCACCGTGACGGCCTCCCACTCGGAAAGCAGGATTTTAGTTAACTCGACCTCAATGGCGGGGCCGCCCTTGTCCTCGTATTCGCCCCGCGATGCGCGGTCAGAAACCGTGACGATGCCGATGCGTGCTGGCTGTGTCATGCTGCCCTTCCCGCAGTTTGCCCTGTGGAAATGACCAGCGGCCCGGTCTGGACCGGGCCGCTGTGGAGTTTTGGCTGGCCCTCAAGGACTCGAACCTTGAATACCTGATTCAGAGTCAGGTGTGTTACCAATTACACCAAGGGCCAATCGCCGCCCTGGGGCAGCAGCAGAAAGGTAACGGACTGCATGGCAGCG
Organism: Planctomycetota bacterium; assembly: GCA_016722065.1. Lineage (GTDB taxonomy): Bacteria > Planctomycetota > UBA8742 > UBA2392 > UBA2392 > H3-PLA7. The sequence continues at coordinate 2,233,731 of JADKGX010000001.1, read as the reverse complement.
TCAAGGGCCGGTCATTCGGCCCTCAAAGTGCTTCTCGGCTGACATTGGCGCGCAATCTTGGCAACATCCAGTCTTGATCCATGGGGCCATTGGAGTTTACCGAATGTCAAATCTGTCCAGCCGCAACATCGCACGCATCAGCTTTGCCACCCTGATTCTGGGGCTTCTTGCAGGCATTGCCGTCACCAGCATCGGCCTGCGCGCTGATGCCCAGCCGGAAAAGCCGTTCAAGGTCGCGTACGTCGACTTTTTGAATCTGCTGAAGGACGACAAGAAGCTCAAGCGCGACAACCTGAAGATCGCCATTGAAGCCGAGCGCCAGATGGCCCAGCTTCAGGCGGACTCCCAGCCCAAGCTGGAAGAACTTCAGGACTCTCTAAAGAACCTCAAGCCCCACCAGGCGGCCTATGTTTCGCAGATGTCCAAGCTGATTGACCTCAACCGCAAGTTCATCGAAGAACGCCTGCGCATTGAAACTGCCGGCCAGACCGAAGTACGCGATTCGGCCATCCAGGCTTACATTGAACTGCGCACGCTGGTGACCAACCTGGCCAAGGAACGCGGCTATAGCCAGGTGCTGAACATTGTTCGCAACCCCGAAAAAGTGGCCGAGGCCCAGGGAGACGTTCGCGCCCTGCAACAGCAGTTGTTGATCAGCCCAGTCATCTACTACGAGCCTGCGGACGACCTGACCGACCTGGTGGCCGCTGAAGCCGCCAAGACCCGCAACATCGACATCAAAGTCAGCCTGAAGGAAGCGGTTGCGATTGGCGCCGACGGCAAGGCCGGCGCGGCGCTGTCACACCTGGTCAAAGACGACACCGCCAATCCTGACAAGATTGATTTCGAGCTCAAGCTGGGTGAATCGATCCAGCTCAAAGTCGACGTGCTGGACAAAGGCGCCACGGCACAGGGCGACAATGCCCGCGTGGTATGGAACCGCATGGGCGTGCGCACTGGCACCATTGACGACAACGGCAAGTTCACAGCACCCGCCGAAGCCCCAAAGCGCAACAACGGGGACCTCGATGACGTGGTGACACTGGTCTGCCGGTCCATGGAAGACCCCACCGTCAGCGTGGAAGTGCGCATCCGGCTGCTGAACAAAGAAGGCAAACGGCTGGTCGAAAAGAAGTAGCAAGGGCAAGGAGAGCGGGCAATGCGACTTTCCGAACTGGCACAGTTGTGCGGGGCCAAGCTGGAGGGCAACGGCGAGGCCGAAATCAAGGACGTCGCCAAGCTTGAAGCCGCAACCCGCGACCACATCTGTTTTGTTGTCGACAAGTCCTATCTGCCGGCGCTGGAGAAATCCCGCGCCGGCGCTGTCATCACCTTGGGCGGCTTTGCCGTGCCCCAGGGCATGAATGCACTGCGGGCCGACGACCCTGACCTTGCGTTCAGCAAGGCTATCTCCGCCCTGCGGCCGGAACCCTTGCAGCCGCTGCCCGGTATCTCGGAACATTGTGCGATTGGAAAGCGCTTTGAGATGGGGCAAGGCGCCAGCCTTGGCGCTTTCACCGTCATTGGCGACGGCGTGAAACTGGGAAAAAACGTAATCGTGTACCCCCACTGCTTCATCGGCGACGAAGTCACGATTGGCGACAACACCGTGATCTATCCGCACGTCACCATTCTGCAGGGCTGCCAGGTCGGCAAGAACTGCATTCTGCACCCCGGCGCGCGCATTGGCGCCGACGGCTTTGGCTTTCACTTTGTCGCCGGTAAGTTCATCAAGGCACCCCAGCGCGGCACTGTCGTGATTGAAGACGACGTAGAGATCGGCGCCAACACGGCCATAGATCGCGCCCGCTTTGACGTCACGCGCGTCAAACGCGGCACCAAAATCGACAACCTGGTTCAGGTGGGCCATAACGTCGAGATCGGCCAGAACTGCGTCATTGCCGGGCAAACAGGCATTGCGGGCAGCGCGGTGCTGAAAGACTACGTCATGCTGGGCGGCAACGTGGGCGTGGGCGACCACATCACGATCGGCATGGGGGCAAAAATCGCTGCGCGCTCTGGCCTGATGCGTGATGTCGCGCCGGGAATGAGAATGGCTGGACAGCCCGCCGAGGAAGGCAAGACCTACATGCGGCGCGAGGCCATGCTAAAGCGCCTGCCAGATACGCTGGCCGAAATCAAGGCACTCAAGGCCCAGGTGGCCAAGTTGGTCGGTCAGGTGGGATTGCCAGCGGATGACGATGACGATGCGCCGGTGCAGGACGAAACCAGCGGCGCCGTGACACGCTTTCTGCGCAACCGGCCCGAACCCCTGCCGCCAGAAACTTCACCCGCAGAGCCAAAGCCGCCGACCACCTGAAGCCGGAGAACCCGATGCAATCCAAGGCCAAGACGGTCGACGAGTACATGGCAAGCCTGCCAGCGGATCGCCGCGCTGCCCTGCAGACCCTGCGAGACCTGGTCAAGAAACACATTGACCCAGGGTATGAAGAGCGCATGGATTACGGCATGCCGGGCTGGTCTGTGCCGCACAGCATTTACCCCGCAGGCTATCACTGCGACCCCAAAGTCCCGCTTCCTTATGCCGGTTTTGCCAGCCAAAAGAACCACATGTCGCTGTACCTGATGTGCATCTACGGCCACTCAGGGCAAGACAAGTGGTTCCGCCAGGCTTGGGCCAAAACAGGCAAGAAACTGGACATGGGTAGGTCCTGCATCCGCTTCAAGAAGATCGAAGACCTGGCGCTGGATGTCGTTGCCCAGGCCTTCAAACGCACGCCCGTGGACACGTACATCGCGTTCTACGAAAAGACGATGCTGGCCAACAACAAGGCCGCAGCCAAGCGCAGCGCTGACCGCGCCAAGGCCAAGCCCAAGGCAGCCGCCAAACCCGCCAAGAAGAAGCCGTCGCGCAAGAAGGCCTGAACCTGCGGCCCAATTCTCGGCACCGGGCGGTCTTGTAGTTGGCAGTTTCCCGCCCGCGGCAGTAGTTGGCAGGTATGCGCGTGGCTATATGATAGGCGCCCGGAGAACCCATGAAACGCATCCTTATGCTTGCGGCACTGTGCGCCGCCATGCCGCTGTGCGCGGCGACGCTGACCGTCACCAACCTGAGCGATTCGGGCGCGGGCAGTTTGCGCCAGACGTGCATCGACGCCGTCACGGGCGACACGATTGTCTTCCAGCCGGGGCTGGCGGGCGGGATTACTTTTGCTTCCGAAATCAATCTCGGGGCCAAGGCACTGACGATCACGGGCAACGCCGACGCGCTGGGCGCGGCGACTGTTACGCTCGACGGCAACGCCGCCACGCGTCTGCTGAGCACGGGCGCGGCCATTTCGCTCGACACACTGGCGTTGTACCAGGGTTATGCCATCGGCGCGGAGGGCGGCGCGATTAATTCAACCAGCAACGTCACCTGCACCGCCTGCACGTTTCTGGCCGACTACGCCACCTCACAAGGCGGCGCGATCTGTTGCAATGGGGGCGGCGTCACATGCACCGGCTGCACGTTTGAAGCGAACTTCATCAACACCGGCTTCGGTGGCGCGATTTATTGCATTCTCGGCGACGTCGTTTGTACGGACTGCTTGTTTTCTCAGAACATTATCTACTCAAGCGGCGACGGCGGCGCGATTTATCAAGTTGGCTTTGGCCACACGGTCACCTGCACCGACTGCACGTTCTATAGCAATCTTGCCATCAATGATTATACGACCCCGACCGTCGGCAACGGCGGCGCGATCTATTGCAATGGCGACGGGATCACCTGCACCGGTTGCACGTTTTACGCGAACATAGCGCTAAAAGAGGGCGGCGCGATTTATGCCCAGGTTTATGGCATTACCTGCACCGACTGCACGTTTTCGACCAACAACGGGATTGGCCGCTGCATCCGTACATCCAGCGCACAGGTCACGATCACCAACTGCATTGTCGCCGACCAGTACGCAGGCTCGATGTTTGCCGGATTATTTGCCACATTTACGTCCGGTGGCCACAACATCTGCACGGCCGCAGCCGCGGATGTCCCATGGATGAACGCCACGGGCGACCAGATGGGCACTGACCCCATGCTCGGGCCGCTTCAAGACAATGGCGGGCCCGTGCCCACCATGCGCCCGCTGATTGGCAGCCCGGCGATCGACAAGGGCGGCGGCAGCGTGACCACCACGGACGCACGCGGCTTCACCCGCCCCGCCGATGACGCCGCCATCGCCAATGCCACCGGTGGCGACGGCCGCGACATCGGCGCCGTCGAGTTCGAATTGCCCGACATCACACTCTTGCGCGACGGCGTCGTGATCACTGATGGTGGCGGCGATAACACCTTTGGCGCGGCCGGCACAGCCATCAGCCGCGTGTTCACGATTCGCAACGATGGGTTCGCCCTGCTCAACATCGGCGCGATCACGTTCAGCAACCAGAGTAACTGCAACGTCGCGATGACTGCCGCGCCGTCAGCCTCGCTGGCCCACGCGGCCTCGACTACGTTCGCCATTGAAATCACGCCGACAGCCGAAGGCCCCTTCAGCTTCGACATGCAGATCGCAAGTGACGACCCTGGCGAGAACCCCTACGACGCGCACATCGTCGGCGCGGCCCCGCGCGGCAGCGGCGGCGGAGACGGCGGCGACGACGAAGGCTGCACCACGGGCACCCGCCGGGGCGTTCCGGTGATGTTTGCACTGGCCTTGCTGCTTTTCGTGGCGGCGCGACGCAGGCATGATGCGCGGTCATGAAGCAGACCACACTGGCCAAAGAAGTTTCGCTGACCGGCATCAGCCTGCATGAAGGCCACAACGTCACATTGACGCTGCGACCGGCTGTTGCAGACGCCGGTTACACAGTGATCCGTGCCGACAAAGCCAACGCGCGCATTGCCGTTCACCCGCGCAACATTGTCGAAAAGCAGCGCCGCACGCTGTTGTTTGAAAACGGCGTCGAAGCCCATACGGTGGAACACGTACTGGCCGCCCTGTACGGCATGGGCGTCGACAACGCGGAACTGGTCCTGACCGCGCCAGAACCGCCGGCCGGCGACGGCAGCGCGCTGGTCTTTTGCGACATGATCAAGCAGGCCGGCACCCGCCAGCTTGCTGCGGACCGCACCGAATTTACGCCCTCAGCCCCTGTAGACATCAAGGACGGCAACGCCGGGGCCCGCATTGGCCCTGGCAAAGGCGGCCTGGATGTCGAATACACGCTGGATTACGGCGTGCCGTTCATGCCCCGCACGACGGTCAAGTTCACCGTCACGCCCGAGGTTTTTGAACGCGAGATCGGCCCGGCGCGCACTTTCTGCCTGGAACAAGAGGCGCTGATGCTCAAGGCCGCCGGGTTCGGCAAGGGCGCCAATACCCAGAACACACTGGTCGTAGGCCCCAAGGGCCCGATGGAAAACACCCTTCGTTATCCCGACGAATACGCCCGCCACAAGTTGCTGGACGTTATCGGCGACCTGGCCGTGACCAACCTGCGCCTGAACGCGATGGTCGCGGCCGAACGCAGCGGCCACAGCCAGAACCAGAAACTCGCCAAAGCAGTGCGAGCCCAATTCGAAGCGATCTAGCCCAAGGAACGCAATGCAAGAGACAACTACGACGCTGCCCATGGAAGGCAACCGAGGTGCCCTGGACATTCTGGGCATCCTGAAAATTGCCCCCCACCGTTATCCCTTCCTCATGGTGGACCGCGTGCTGTGGCACACGGAAACCAGGGCCGAGGGCTACAAGAACATCACGTTCAATGAACCCTGCTTCATGGGGCACTTTCCGGGCCGGCCGGTGTTTCCGGGCGTATTGCAAATTGAGGCGCTGGCGCAGATCGGCGGCTTGTTGATTCTCTCGCGCCCCGAAAACATGGGCAAACTGGCCTTCTTTACATCCGTGGATGAAGTCAAGTTCCGCCGTCAGGTCGTGCCAGGCGACAAACTGACCTTGGAAGCCGAACTTGTACGCGAGAAACGCGGCCTGTGCGTGGTGAAAGCCAAAGCCAGCGTGGACGGCCAGATGAGTTGCGAAGGCACCGTCAGCTTTATGGTGGTTGAGGAAAAACGGCCGCAGTAACGGTGGTTGCAGGGCAAGGGTTAGATCAAGTTTTGAGTTCAAGGACGCATTGAGTTACGTTTCAGTTGAAAGCCAGGACCGGCACAAGCGCTTGACGCTGACGCTGGCCCTGTACTTTCAAACATTCCCCGCAGTGTGTCAGTAACTTGAAGATCTGGTTCAGAGGGCGTAAAAGCTAGTACCCGCTTACCCGGAGAATGCGTTGGCAAATCAGGAACGTGTCAGGGTGGCCGTCATTGGTGTTGGCCATCTGGGCAAGAATCACGCCCGTGTGTTGAAGGAACTGCCCAACGCCGAACTCGTGGCGGTCTGCGACAACAGCGAAAAGACCCGCAATGCCATTGCGGAACGCTTTCATGTTGAGGCCTGCGACGACTTCAAGAAACTCAAGGGCCGCATCGACGCCGCCACGGTGGTTGTTCCTACGCGCTATCACCACGAAGTTGCGAGCTGGCTGCTGGAAAACGGCATTCACACGCTGGTTGAAAAGCCGATGGCCTACACCATCGACGAATGCCACAAACTGACCGAACTGGCCAAGAAGCAGAAGCGCATCTTGCAGGTCGGGCACATTGAGAGATTCAACCCGGCACTTACCAGCATTCGAAACGCAATCCAGACTGCGGCATTCATTGAAGCCGACCGCCTGAGCCCCTACCCCTTTCGAAGCACCGACGTCGGCGTCGTCATGGACGTCATGATCCATGACCTCGACATCATTCTCAGTATCGTCCAAAGCGAGGTCGTGGATATTCAGGCCGTGGCCACGCCTGTGCTGTCCAAGAAATATGAAGATATCTGCAGCGTTCGCCTGACCTTCAAGAACGGCTGCGTGGCCAACATTACGGCTAGCCGAATCAGCGACAAATCCGTGCGCAAGATGCGTATCTTCTGTGCCGACAGGTACTTGAACCTGGATTTTGCCGCCAAGCAAGCCTGGATCTACAGCAAGACTCCCAAACTGGACGAAGCCAACTTCAATGTCGAGAATGTCGATATCAGCAAGATCGACGACCTGATGCAGTTCGTCTTCAACGACTTGATCCGGGTTGAACAGGTCGTAATCGGCGAAGAGGAGCCACTCAAAGCCGAACTAAAACACTTTCTGCGTAGCGTCCAGACCGGCGAACGCCCCCAGGTGGGTGGCGAGGAAGGCCTGGCCGCGATTCAACTGGCTCACGACATATTGAAGAAGGCCCGTGATCACTACACCAAACACGTGCCCGAGGAACACCGACGCTGGTAGTACCTTGCTCCGACCGCATGCAACCAGGGAGCGCCAATGGCGCGCCCCTGCTTTTGGCACCGCCCCCGTCCGTTGGCATCGCAAGAACGCCGTTACTTTCTGCGTTTTATCACTCGGCTGAACAACCCTGGTTACCCAAACGCTTGCTTCGTCACGGGAACGAGTTTCCAAACGGTGCCATTACCGATTGGTACCGGTGTCCGCAATGGTTACGCTGCTGTCCGAACTGCGTTACCTTGCCGCTACCGCAAGCGTAAGTACAATATAGAAAGCTACTTATGCTTGTTACTTCAACGAACCTTGCGCTTCTTGGCCGCACGTTGGTGACTGCCAGAGATTTGGCACGGCCGCTGCTCTTGTTTATCCAGTTCCGACGATTCTTAACTAACTTGAGGAGTTAGAAACATGCGCAAGCTCGTCATAACGCTGGCCTGTTTCGGCTTTGCCTTCTTCGCTGGTGCGGCTTTCGCCCAGTCAAGCTCGCAGCCGGAGCTTTCCAGCAAGGACGCAACCAAGACGGACTCGCACGACCGTCCGCTTGGTGGCGTCAGCCTGAAGCTGCCGGCCCCCGCCGGTGGCACAGCGACACCCCCCGAACCCGCACCTCCCCCGCCGGCTCCACCCCCGCCAGCTCCGCCGAGTGAAGGCGAGGACGTTCCGCCCAGCGAAACTCCTCCTTCGCCTCCTCCACCGGAAGATCCCCCGACCTATTACGGGGAACCGGTACACGGTAAGTTCGCCTTCCTGTTGGACGCTTCCGGTTCCATGTACGGCTCGCGTATTGCGACCGTGCGTGCCGAAACGACCAGCGTGATCGGTGACCTGACCGAAGACGACGAACTGACTGCGTGGCCTATGGCGACCAGTTCGGCGTCAGCCAGGATTACAGCGTGTTCATGGGGGCAGCCTGTTGACGGGCACCGATGGCAACAAGTCCAGCGCGATTGCCTGGGTCAACGGCAGCAACACCAACCCCGGTGGCGGTACGCCGACCTATGCCTGCTTGAAGAAGAGCTGCCAGGTCTATCCCGCCGACTTGACCAAGATGTTCCTGCTGACAGACGGAAGCCCCAACACCAGCGGCAGCTCCAGCCAGATTCTGGCGGACTTCCCCACCTGGTGGAACAAGTTCACGGATACGACGCTGGTTTGCATCTGCATCGGTGGCGTCGGTTCAGCCATGCAGTTCATGCAGCAGCTCGCGGCACTGGCCGGTGGTGTGTACATCTCGGCCTAAGATTCAAAGAAGCATCTGACGATCACTCGTCGGAACTGAGGAGAGGACTGGGGGAGCGAAAGCTCCCCCAGAGGCATTTGTGGCACGCCGCAACGAAGACCTTGCCTGATTGCTGCGCCACCTAGAGAATGGCAAGACATGAAGCCTGAAACTGACAACTCCCGGCGCCGCTTCCTGCAGGCAGGCATCGTCGCTGTCGGCGCGCCCCTGTTGCTTAGTGCCTGTGGTGGCGGTGCAAACAATGCCGCCGCAGCCAATCTGCCCGGCAATGCCGCTGTCCCAAAGCCTGTGCTGCCGCCTGCTTCGCCCAAACTGGGCAGCCTGGTCGGCTTTGGAACCACTGGCGAACACAAGTTCATCGGCGTGGTCGACCTGGACCACGACCGCGCGGTCAGCAGCCAGCAGGACATTGCGTTTCTGGGCCACGGGCTCGCGCCCAACCCCGCCAAACGGCATCTGGCTGTCATCAGTGAAAAGCACGGCAAGGGCTGCGTGGAATGGGACATGCGAGCGCGCAAGGTCACGCGCAAACTCGAAACGACGGCCGACCGCGAGTTCTACGGCCACGGAGCCTTTACGCCCGACGGCAAGACTCTCTTCATGGTCGAAACGGAAGTAGGCGACGGCAGCTTTTCCGGCGTCATTACGGTGCGCGACGGCGACAGCTATGCCGTGCTGGGCGAGTTTCCCAGCTTCGGCACGGCACCGCACGACGTGCTGCTGGTCGACGACGGCGCCACGCTGGTCATTACCAACGGCGGCGGCCCGGCCGGATCAGACGACCTGCCCTGCGTTACTTACGTTGACGTAAAGGCACGGTCACTCAAGACAAAGCTGACCTTCAACACACCGCGCATCAACGCTGGTCACCTGGCCATGACCAGCCGAGGCGAGCTCGCAGTTGTTTCAGCCCCACGGGAAGGGCTGGCAGGCGACAACCCCACCGGCGCCATCACGTTCTATTCGCCGGGCGGCGAAATGCGCACGGCAGAAGACCCCGTCGTCAAGCGCATGAAGCTGGAAACCTTGAGTGTTGCCATTCACGAACCCAGCATGATCGTGGCTGCCACCAACCCCGCCGGCAACCTGGTGACGTTCTGGGACTTCAAAGAAGCTCGCCTGGTCAAGATTATGGACCAATTCCAGGCCCCGCGCGGTATCAGCCTGACGCTGGACGGCCGCTACTTTGCCCTGACCTTTGACAAAGCCACGCACGCCATTTTGATCGACGCCAAAACGCTGGAGCCCGTGGAAAGCACCCGCGTGGACCAGAGCTTTATCTCGGGCTCGCACAACTACATTTACGACATGCCCGTCTAGCGCTCGGGCACTATCGCCATGCGATGCCAAGGTAAGGCGTCAGCTTTAGTTGGCGGTTTGACACGGATCAGAACAGGCACGGCTCCACGGTCCGCAAGTTCCGGCAACCGTCAGCGGCCATCAACTGCAACTCGGGTTGGCCTATTTTCCGAACACTTCCGTGTGGGCGGGCTGGGCGCCCCGCAGGTCATTCAACAGCGCTGTCAGCTTGTCGACGGCGTTGGTGTACGTACTCCAGCGGCCGGTCTTGGCCTGGGCATCGGCCAGGTTGGGGTCAATGATGGCGCGGTATTCCTTGTAGTCTTCTTCGGTCATGGGGGCCATGAACAGTGCCTTCATCTGCTCGCGCGTGGGCGCATAGCCCGACATGTAGTCGTCAAAGGTGCGGCGGAACAACCAGAAGCGGTCCTCCACCAGCGTAATGTCGCCCATTTCGGCCAGGATGCCGAACGAATTGATGCGTTCAGTATCCAGTTCGTTGTCTTCTTGTTTGTTGGCGGCGTACTTGACCAGCGTGTCGCGCAACTCCTTGTAGTAACGCTCCTTGATCAGCCCCCGGACATCCTCAACGGGCCCATAAGACATGCCTAGCGCATACTGCAGCGCTGACTTCAGGTCCTTGCCACAGGCCAGGTGTTCCTCACTCAGGGGAACTTCGTAGATTTTCCAGAACTCCGCGTGGCGGGCTTCCAGAGAAGGGTCGGCCTTCAGGGCTTCACGCCACAGGTCCACGCCTGACGCCACGGCCTGCCACAGTTTGCGGTCCAGAATGAACAGCATGGTGCCATAGCGGTACATCAGCTCGGGGTTGGTCTTTGCGTACTCCAGAATCACGGAAGTGCGGTCAAACCAGTAGCGGTCGTCATAGCGCCGGCCCGTGCGTTCCTTGATCGTGATGTTCCATACATAGCCCATGCACAGGGCCACGGTGACGTATTTCCATGACCGCACGTGCGAGAACTTCTTGCGATAGGCCTCGACCTCTACGTTGCCTTTGTCGTAGCCGTTCTCTTTGGCCACCCGAAACACTTCATTGGCCAGGGCTTCTTCCAGCAGGTCCAGGGCGGATTCGTTGTTCACGTCGGCGCCAAAGGCCTTTTCGATCGTGCCCATGATGCGCGAGGGCTCCTTGAACCGATCCGTGCTGGCCATCATCTCGCGGGCCTTGATCAGGGCATTGGCCCGTTCACGCAGCACCTTCAACTCGTTGCTGGGGTTTCGGTCGCCAAACGTACCCTGCAGCGACTTCAACAACTCGTCTGACTTGCCGGCTTCCAGCAGGTCGCGTGCAGCCAGATAGGCCTCGGCCTCGGCCAGTGCAGCCTTGGCGTCGCCCTGTGCGGGTTTTGGGCCGAAGTACTTGCCAATCGCGGCGCGGGCGTTTTCGGGTTTACCATCTGCAATCAACGCGCGTGCCTCTGCGGCGACGCTGCTGACCTCCAGCCCTTGAATTTCTGTCAGCAATTCTTCGGTCGCCTTGCTGGCGCCGTGCTCCTTCATGTATGCGTCGATGGCCTGGCGGGCTTCAGCGGGCTTGTTGTTTGCCAGATACTGGCGCACATCGCGGGCGACTTGTTCGGTGGCCTTTTGCTCTGTGGCTTCGGCCAGCGACTTTTCGAGGCTTTTGACCTCGTTCAGAAGCACTTCGGTGGTCTTGTCGCCGCCGTTTTCGCGCATGTAGGCGTCGATGGCCTGGCGCGCTTCGCCCGGTTTGTTGTTGGCAATGTAGGCCCGCACATCGCGCGAGAGTTGCTCTGTGGGGTCAGTCTTGCCACCCTGGCCGCCGAACTTGGCCACGGCCACGATGATCACCACACCCAGAATCAGCACCGCCACCAGCACGGCCAGAATCAAGTTGCGCGAGGACTTGCCCTGGCTTTCGACCAAGGCCTCCAGCGTGTCCTGATAGCGCGAGAACTCTTTTTCGGCCAGGTTGGTCAGTTCCAGCACGCGGGTCTTTACCTTTTCAGGGTCGATCTTGGTGCCCTGGACGACGCGCTGGTAGCGTTCGTCGTCTTCGTCCATGGCAACCTTGTACAGCTTGATTTCCTGGCTTTCCGCGCCCTTGGGCCGAAAGGTCTTGACGAAACTGGTGGGGACTTCCGACTTGTTCATGGCCAGAAACACGGCTTCGGTGAAGTAGATTTCGTCGGGGTTGGTGGCCTTTTCAATCTTGGCCGAAACATTTACCGGGTCGCCAAACACGTCCGTGTCGGTGACCGTGACTTCGCCGCTGTTGATGCTGACCTTGATGTGAATCTGCTCGCCGGTGGCTTTCTCTTTGTTGAACTTGGCCAACGTGTGCTGCATGAACAACCCGCACTGCACGGCATTGGTCGGCGACTCAAACGTGATCAGGAAAGCGTCGCCGATGGTTTTGACGATCTTGCCATCAAAGTGGGCCACAATCGGCATCAGCAGTTCATTGTGAGTTTCCAGCCGCTTCATCAAGGCGTCGCGGCTGATCATTTCCGTGTGCTGCGTGAAACCGGAAATGTCGGTGAACATCACAGTCAGGTTCTTCTGTACGCGGCGTGTAGTTGGCGTGGTCATGGGTCCTTCCGGATCGGCTTGCATTGCAACGGCACACTATAGGTAGATTTCGCCTGGATGCACCGACATCCAATCTCCAGGCCTGCCTGGTCACGGTGCGGACCACTCAATTCAACAATGTCTCTCGCAACCGCTGGTAGTTGCGCTAACTTCGGGGCATGGAACTTCCCGCTGGCGCCTATGCGCCTATCCCAACGCCTCTGGATGCTGTCGGCGCGCTGGACATCCCCGCGCTGGCAAAACACCTGGCCTGGCTGAAAGCTGAAAGACTTGACGGCGCGTTAGTTCTGGGCACCAACGGCGAGTTTGCTTCGTTCAGCGTGCTTGAACGCCTGCAGGTAGCCAGTGCGGCGGCCAGCGCAGCGTCCGGCCTGAAGCTGCTGCTGAATGTCGGCGCCAACGCCCTGCCTGAAGTTATCCAACTGGTACAGGCGGCCAACAAGCTGCCCTACCAGGCGCTGTTGTGCCCGCCCCCCAGCTACTTCCGCACGGCGCCGGTGGCCGGCCTGGCGGCATTCTTTCAAGCCGTCCTGGCCTCCAGCCAGCTGCCGGTGCTGCTGTACCACATTCCACAGGTGACCGGCATTGCCATCAGCGACGCGTTGTTGGACGCCATTGGCCCGCATGAGAATCTGGCCGGGGTCAAGGACAGCAGCGGCGAAGAATCGGAAATCGCCCGCCTATGCCCGCGTTTTGCCAAGGGCAGCTACCTGGTTGGCAACGACAAGCTTGTGGCCGCCGCCTTTGCGGCCGGCGGCAAGGGCAGCATCACGGCTTGTGCCAGCGTGGTGCCTGACCTTGTCCAGTCCATCCAGGCCCGGCCGGGCCAGCAGGCCAAACTGAACAGCGTGCGAAGCCTGCTGGAAAAGTTCGGGTTGATGCCATCGGTCAAGGCGATTTTGCAGCGCAAGGGCTTTGGGGCCTATACAACAAGGCCGCCCCTGCAAGGGCTGGCGCCTGAACAGGCGGCCCAGTTGATTGCAATGTTGGACATGTTTGGAACGATTCGCTGGTAAGGGCATTTACGGCATTCGCAAGGAGTGCCGCGGCTGGTTATGATCGCGAAACATCAATTGGAGGGCGCAATGAACCGTAAGCAGAAAAGTCGCTGGTGGCCGCTGATTGCGTGCCTGCTGGCCCTGACGCTGGCTGTGGCTGTGGGCTCAGGCTCCAGTCGCGGCGCCAGCAAGACCATGTGGGTGGCTGTGATGGAAGACAGCACCGACGCCGTGATTCTCAAGAAGGCTGACCGCTTCGCAGATGTTGTCGGCCTGCTGAAGTTCAACCAGCAGGTGGAAGTCATGCGCGACCTGTCCGAAGACAAAGACAACCCGCGCCCCTACTTCAGCGTCAAGATCAACGGCGTGAGCGGCTTCGTCAAACAGAGCGCACTGGCCGAAAAATCGCAGTATCAGGGCGAAAAGAAAGACAGCGAGGCCAGCGTGGCCACGGGCAGCAGCGCCGCCAACACAGCGGCCAAGGGCCTGAACAGCCAGAACGAAAAGACCCTTTCGCAGAGTGACCCGGCCTTCAAGGCCCGCGTAGAAGAAGTGGACAAGATGGAAAAGGCGATCAATCAACTTGTCTACGGCAGCGAACAGCCTGATCCGCGCAAGGGCCTGGACAACTATCGCGCCTGGGGCGACGAAGGCATGAACATCGCCAAAGACAACGGATCGGAGAAATAACATGAGCAACTTCCGTACGATCCGCAGGGGCATTTCGGCGCTGATTCTGCTTTCCGCTTTGGCATTCACCGGCGGATGCTTCAGCATTGGCTTCAGTGGCCACTTTGGCCACCTGGGCGGTTCGCTGGGCGCCAGCATCAGCGGCCTTGGCCGGCTGACCAGCAGCAACATGTTTCGCTACGGGGCCTATTGGTCCGGCCGGGGCGTGTTCAGCGGCATTCACCCCGGCAGCTATCTGGCCACGTCGATTCGCGAAAGCATGGCCAATGACAACAAGGCACCCGAGGAATTTTCGCCCGAACAGCAGTACTACATCGGGCGTGGCGTCTCGGCTTCGCTGATCAACGAGTTCAAGATGGCCAACCTGGACGACCCCAAGGTCCGGTTGCAGTTGAAGTACCTGAACCTGATGGCCGGGTTCGTCAACGTCAGTGCGCCCGATGGCGCGGGTCTTTGGGCGGGCCTGCACATCGGCCTGCTGGAATCCCCCAAAGTCGGCGCCTATGCCACGCCAGGCGGGTTTATCTGGATCTCGCGCGGCACGCTGGACCTGGTGCAAAGCGAAGACGAACTGGCAGCCATCATCTGCCACGAAATGGGCCACGTCGCCAAAGAACACGCGATCAAGGCTTACGTCAAGGATGGCGGCGGCCAGGTCAAGCCCAACCCCTTCATCAAGAACCTGGGAATGCTCAGCCCCTTGCCGCGCGTCACTGGCAACTACTTTGGCAGCCTGGCCGAACGAGTGGCCAACAACAAGTATGGCAAAGACCAGGAATTCGAGGCCGACAAGTGGGGTGCGGTAAGCCTTCAGCTTGCTGGCTACGACGCCCAGGCCATGGTGCGCATGCTCAAGCGCGTCGAAGCCTATGAAGGCAAACACGCCGACAAAGGCGCATACTTGGCCAATCACCCCGAAGTGAAGGACCGGGTGGCCCGTCTGCAGGACTTCTTTGACGACGACAAGGACATGTTCAAGGTGACGATCAGCGCCGACGCAAAGGCCCGTCGCGCAGCGCGTTTCAAGGCCGTGTTCGGACGCTAGAAAGCCCGCTTTGCCGCAACCCCGGCTCGGCCTTGCGCCCGGCCGGGGTTTCTTTCGGTCGCACTCTGTGCCCTGGAACGACCAAAGTGCAACAATCCCTTTGACAGCCGCCCGCAAGCGCTATGCTGCCTGTATCTGTGGAGTCTCTCTTGTTTCGCCAGCAAGTTGCACTGCAGGCCGAACTGGCAAAGCCGATGCCCGAAAGGTACCGGCTGGCGGCGGCCCTTGCCCGGCGCGCCCAGCCTATGCTGGCCGCACCTGCTGGCGACCGCGCCCGTGCCATGCAGGCGCTTGCAGCCATCGAGGGCCCGATTGATGACCCCACCGATACCGAAGCACTGGACGACGCCGTAGAACGCTGTCTGGACGCGATCACGGCGGATCCGTCCTGCGCGCGCGCCTGGCTGTTTGCCGGTCGCTTGCTGTGCAGCTATGGCTTCCTGGAAGACTTCACGTACCACGCGCGGCCGCTTCGCGACGGCTTGAAACTGCTAGAACGCGCCTTCGAGCTCGACCCAGCCGACCCCGACGCCTTTGAGGGGCTGCTTCAGTGCGAGTTGCTGCTGCGCCGTGACGAACAAGCCCACGAGATGCTGGCAACGCTGCAGACCTCGAGTCGTGATCCATTCCTGCTTGGCGTGGGCCGGGGTATCTGGTTCTGGCTGCACGAGAATTTCAAGCTGGCTGAGGAATGGTTCGCAAAGGCCGTGGCTGCAGCACCCCCCACCGAGCCTGAACGCAAGGGCTGGGCGCTGGTGTGGCTGGGCATGGCGCTGCACAAACAGGGCAACCTGCCACTGGCCGACGCACGCATGGGCGAGGGCGTGCTGCTGGGGCGTCCGCACCGCCTGAAGCTGCACCTGTGGAGCAAGCTGAAGCACGCGCGCGGCAAGTACGACGAGGCTTTTGAACTCAATCGCCGTTCACTGACCTTTGGCCTGTTCGATGCTGGCCAGCAATGGCGGCAGGAATTGCTGGTGTGGTTCCGGCGCCTGAGTTTTGCGCCCAAGGCGCGCTTCAGCCTTGCCGAGGAAATCAAGCTGGGCGTCGATGGGCCCTTCAAGTATGCCGGCAGCGAGTTTGTCTATACCGGCGATGCCGAATGCGCCCAGGAAGACGACGACGAGTTTGTGCCCACCTTTCGCGTCAATCTGTTCCTTGAAGGCGAACACCTGCCGATCGTGACCGACATTGCCGACCCGGGCGCAAGTTTTGAGGGCCGCGCACGCCTGACCACCCGTGTGCTGGAAACCAAGACTCTCGAGAAACGGCCGCTGCAGCCCGGTGAACGCTTCAAGCCTGGTCAGTACGTCATGAAGGACGAACGGTCCGGTACCGTGTTTCACGTCTTTCTGATGAAGCGACACAACCTGCACAATCCCTACCTGGACCTGCCCGAAGACGCCCGCAGCGTGTTCGACCTGGACCGCCAGGCCATGCAGCGCTTCGAAAACGCGCCCTGGGACGTGCGCCTGATGCTGGCCGATCACGGCTTTGACCCGCTGCTGGGGGCGCTTTCGGCCTGCAAGCTATGTGACAGTTTCCTCAGGTTTGCCGGGGGCATCGGCGTAGATCTGGAAACAGGGCTGGCCGTCAAGGGCGGCGATTGGCGCAATGAATCGCCGGCTACGCTGGACATGCGCAAGCACGTCACGGTGCGGGCGTTGCAAACGTCACCCGGTAAGTACTGGCTAAGAACGTTCGGAATGTGCAAGTTCCTGCGGCCAGAGTTAGAGATTACAGAACTTCCACACGAACTGGTGGAAGGCGCACGATCGCTGTTGATGGAAGCAGCAGCACAGGCCGCCAGCGGCGCGATTCTGCGCGAGGGAGAACTGGCGGGTTCACCCAAGTGCCCGATGATGTTGCGGCCAAGCAAGCGGGGAACGGAAGGCATGGCCCCGCGCGTTGTATTTGAGCTGGTTGATTTATCGCCCGGCAAGGAACCCGCGGCGGCTGGAGCCACTAAGGGCATCCAGGCCCTTCTTCACATTCACCACAAGTAGATGCTCAGCAGCCAGGAAGATCCCGTCAAGGCACGCATCGTCGAGACCGAGCTCGCGCTTGAGGTCGTGTCCGGCTTTCTTGAGACCTCACCCCGTGACCTGATTCCAGGCGCCCGCAGCCAGGCCGAGGCATTTGTGGCCAACGCGCCTTCCCTGTGGGGCTATGAGCGCGACACCGAACGGCTGTTCCTTACCCTGGATATTGCCGTCAGCGCAATTCAGGCCGACCCGACTTACGGCGGCGGTTACACCCTGGCCGCGGCATGCATGTTCCGCATGGGTGTGCGCGACGTGGATATCTATGACCCGCGCACCCTGATTTCGGCCATTCCCTGGGCCAACCGGGCGATCATGGTCGATCCCGACTACCCGGCCGGCTGGGAAACTTACATTGAAATTCACTGCTTCAAGGGCGACTTCAAAACCGCCGAACAAGCCTTGGGCAAGGTGTACGCCCGCTTTGGCGACAATGATCTTTACGCCCGTTGCGCGTTTCTGTTCTTCCGTTTGCAGGGCGACCATTCCCAAGCCATCAACTGGGGTGCACTGGCCTGGCAAACGGAATGGGACGCCGGCCGATTGGTGCAAACGCTGTTTGCGCTGGGCCTGTTGTATCGCGACACCAGCCAGTGGGCCAAGGCGCTGGATTGCTACCGCGTGATCACTGAAAAAGACCATTCCAATGCCTGGGCGTTTCACTATTGGGCGATCTGCGCTGCTGCCCTGGGCGACGCGTCTCGGGCCATGGAACTGAACCAGCAGGCGATTCAGCTTGGCCAGTTGCATGAGTTTCGGGCTTATCAGGAAGACCTTCGCAAACTGGCCGGCCGCAGCAAGCTTGGCGTCTCGCGCATTACGACGCTGCCACCCACGCGCAGTGGCCAGACCGGCCGTGTGCAACCGCCCAGTGGTCGCAACCCGGCCTCAGGCAACACTTCGCGCCTGAATATCCCGCGTTCGGGCAACACCACCACGTCCGGTCGCATTGTGCCTGCGCCACCGGTCGCCCAGGGTCGCACCGTGCCACCGCCACCGCCGGTACCCGGGTCGGGGCGCATGTTGCCACCACAGCCCTCGGACAAATCTGCCAGCGCGGCCTCCAGTCGATTGACCCAGCCGCCCCAGGCCGCGCCCCGGCCAAAAGTTGTGCCCGCGCCCCCCGCCGCCGCCCCCAAGGTGGTCGCGGCCCCGCCAGCAGCTAGCGGCAAGGTGGCCCCTGCGCCTCCGCCAGCGGCGGGCAAAGTTGCGCCCGCGCCGCCGGCCGTTGGGGCCAAGAACCCCAACACCAAGCAGATACGCCTGCCTAATGGCAAGCGGCCCCCCCAATAGTTGTGGGCCTCAGGGCCGGTGCATCAATACATAGTCGGCGTTGTTGAAGCGGCCGGTCCCGGCCTGTTGAAACCCCTGACGCGTCGATTGCGGTAACCGTTGCCAGTCCTTGCCAAGACTGACCACCCAAAGGGGGCCGCCGCGCGCGGCGAGTTGGTCGGCGTCCAGGTTTTCTGTGCGCTGCCTTTGCGCGTAATAATTTTCCATGCCGTCTTTCTGGGCTCCCAGTACCACCAGCGGCTCACTGCGGATCCAGAAATCCTGCAACTGGCTGCCAAAAGTGTCTGACGAATACACGGTGTTCAGCGCCCCCACAACACCTGCGTTGCCCAGCGCGACCACGCCTGCAAACAATGGCACCAGCAGTAACATGGCCGTGGCTGGGTCTGCTCCACGCTTGACCAGCACCAGCAGATACACCCCGCCGACCAACGCCACCAGACCGGCCAAGGCCACTGCCAGCATCTGCTGCCAGTGCATGCTGGCAAACCAGGTCAGGCTGTCCGGAAGGCTTGACGCGTCAAGTAGCGCAGGTAAGGGCGCTGCCAACAACACCAGCACTCCTGCCAATGCAAACAAAGCCAACAGCAGCACAGCCGGACGGGCCAGCAAGGCGCGCGATTGCCCGCGCAGCACACCCCAGGCCAGCGCCAGGCACAACGGCGGCACCATGGGAAGCACATAGCCTGCGCGCTTGCCGCTGATGGCACTGAACGCGACAAGGATCAGCCCGGCCCAAGCCAGCAGCCCCAGCGCGGCCCGGCCGTCAGGTTGTGGACGTACCTGCCTGGCCTGCAACAACGTGCCCGGCAGAAACAGCAGCCATGGCAGCAACACAGGCAGGACGGCTCCCAGGTAAAACCACATGGGCTCGTGGTGGCCGGTCAGCGCCGCGCTTTGGCCGGTTTCAGCCACCCTTCCCGCGGTTTGTTGAAATGCCAATCGGTCGAAGTAGGCCTCGCCGGCGGTCTGCGAAGCCAGCCACAGCCAAAGCAGAGTCACCAACCCGCCGACCAGCGCGGCCAGCGGCAGCGCCAGCAATGAAATGCCCTTGCGCCAGCGCCAGATCAGGCCCAGTGCGGGCGCACCCAAGGCAGGAATCAGCAACGCCACGGGCCCCTTGGTAAGACAGCCCCCGGTCATGGCCACGCAGGAGGCAACCAGCCACACCATGCGCTTCTTGCGGCAAGTGGCCAGAGCAACCTGCAGCAGCGAAACGACGGCAGCGGTAGTCCAGAAATACAGCAGCGAATCAATGAACGGTCGCGATCCTCGATCGACAATGAAGATTGTGGTCCAGAAGAAGCCCGCCCCAAGCCAGCCAGCCAGCGCGGACCGAAACAGCAACCGCCCCAATACAACCAGCAGCAGGCCGGTCAGCAGCGCCGCCAGCGTGGCCACCATCTGCCCTGCACGAAAGTAGCTGACACCCGTAACGCGTTGCAGCGCAACCACAGACCAGGAAAACCCCGGCGGCTTTTCGCTGTAGACCTCTCCATTCAGGCGGCCTACCAATGGGTCGCCGTATTCGCCCATCTGGCGGGCTGCTTCCACATAGCGCAACTCATCAATATGCCAGGGACCGCGCACATACCACGCAGGAACAAATACCAGAAAGAACGCCAGCAACATCACGGCGGCAACAGTGCGGCTGGATTGCGGTGTGTCAGGCGCGGCCATGCAACGTTTCTAACGCACGCGCGACCGGCGCGAAATCGCAATTGCTGCCAAGCTGCCCGCCCCTACCGCCCGTAGCCGCCCACGCAAACTACGTCGCCCAGTGCTGTCAGGCGCACGCAACTGTCAGTGCTGGCCTGCCAGACCCACGCGTCGCCCCAGGTGACCAATTTGTCGACGTCGAATCGGTGAGTCACAAAAATCGCGCGGTCGCCGGCTTTGTCCACGGCCAGCGAAACCATCTTGTGCCCTACCAGGCAACCCCACTGGCGAATCGTGCGTCCCTGCTTGTCACCCATTCCGACATAGCAGATTGCGGGCATGCCGCTGATCAGCTTGCGGTGCCAAGCCTCACTGCTTGCGGTGCAGACCCAGCCTGAACCGTCGACCAGCCAGGCGCCCTCGGCATCAAAACCCAGATTGGCGCCAGCGGATTTGGCTTCAAACACCTTGGTGCCGTCGGGTTTGCAGAACCATGCGATGTTTTCATTGTTGGCAAAGGCCACCAGCTTGCCGTCGGGGCTTACGCTGTGTCCGCCTGTCAGGTGTTGCAACCCCAGCCCGGATTTTACTTCGGCCCAGGAGTGCTTGGGATAGCCGGCGTCAAAGGTGTATGTCCAGCCATCTTGCTGAATGCTGATGATGTCGCCACGCCAGCCCGGCCGGCAATAGCCCGTGGCCAGCTTGTGGCCGCTGATGCGGATATCGCCCAGGTCGCGCACGCCTTCCTCAAACGTGATGTCGACAAACGTGGCGCCGGCATAACGCGCCAGGGCGTCCGTGCCGCCGCGAATTTTGCCGTTGCGATAGGTGCTGGGCAGCGTGCCCTGGATATCCAGCAGCAGCGAAGCACCCACCGGCACGCCAGTCAGCTCGAAACTGCCGTCGTTCTTGACAATGGCAAGGCAGGCCGTGTGGTCCACATGCACCCGGCCGGTGAATCCGTCAAAGCGGTCGGTGCGCACGTCGGGGTCGTCGTCGTACCACTTGATGCGGCCCTTGACGGTGGTCGTTTTCGCGGTTTTCAGCGCCTGGCCCAGGCCATCGCCGGGTGCCCAAAAGGGGCTGATCTGGTCCAGCTTGCCCGTTACCAGGTTCAGCACAAACACATTGGTTTCGGCAATCGAAAGCAGACCGTTGAGAGAACTGGCAAAGGCAACACTCTTGCGGTCGGGCGAAACGGCCAGGTCGCGGATGGTGGCGTCGGCCTTCATGGTCAACACGGTCGCTACAATCTTGCGGGTCTCCAGGTCGACGACCTGCACGCGGGTGTACTTGCCATCATTGCGCCCAATCAGCACCTGGTTTTCGGCCAGGGCGCCAAAGGGATAGGCCTTGTAGCCTTCAACAGCCTCGGCGGGTGTGTTGCCGTTATCGGAGTTGGCGTCAATCAAGCTTCCGTAACTGAATTGCCAGCTTTCTTCAAAGTTGGCCTCAGCGCTGATGTCGGCGCCATTGAGCTTGCCTGTGACGCTGGTCTTGCCCTTGTAGGCCAAAGCAAGCATCTGCCCTGTGGTTACGTCAAACGTACCGTTACCCGAAAGCGTGGCGGTGGCAGTCAGGCGCGTGCTGGCGGCATCGTCGTAAGGGTTGATTTCTTCGCGGTAAAACGTCGCGCTGCCAGCGGCACTCAAGTTTGCCACCTGGTGGCCGCGCTTGGTGCCGACCACGGAATCCAGCGTGAACTTGATATCGCAGGATTTCAGCTGGGTAATGCCATCGCTGAACGCAAACAAACCAAGGCTTGTGCCCGCGGGCGTCCAGCTTTCGCCCACGGTGACTTTGCGTCCGGGCAGGGGGTTGGGGTCAGTATCCTTGACAATGAACTTCTGGTCCTTGGCCTCAATCGTGTCCCAGAACTCATGAGTAATCTTTCGCGAGCCGTCGGCAGCTACCGCCATGCGAAACACGTGGTGGTTCTTCCAGTCCAGTGTAGGGGTTTCAAAGGCCTGGGGCCCCTCGTTCAACACGATGTACTGTGTGTCTTTGCCGCTGACGTCCAGATAGGCGCGGGTTACTTCTACGGCGCGGCCGCCTTCAACCTTGGCTGCCCATTCTTCGGTCGCATAGCGCCGTTGTTGCTTGCTGTTAGTCGTGGTTGCCCAGTTCGTACCCGGGGCGTTTGTAACAGCCAGGTCCGAAGCGGCGTTGTGAACCACGGTACGGATCGTGCCGGTTTCAAGGCTCTCGGCCAGCATCGCACCGTTGCCCTGGGCTGTGGCGTCATGATTCCAGGCCAGCACAACCAAGACAGCAACAGAGACAGTCAGTTTCAGCCAATGCATGAACTTCTCCTGTTGGGTGTGACCGGCGTTAGCCCCGAAAGCCGAGACCATGGGCATTGTAGTGACCGCGACCAGCCGCGTCACGCTTGTGGGGCGCTCGCGTCATACCCCTGACGCCGCTACACTCGCGGCAACACTCGGGGGCGCGTCTTTGCTGCTGGCTGATGCACCTATAGACATGCTGCTCAAGGGCATCGGCTTTGCCGGGCAGGCCTTGTTCACGGCCCGCGTGATCACCCAATGGTGGGCCAGTGAAAAGGCTGGCCGCAGCGTAGCACCAGCCAGCTTCTGGTGGTTTTCGGTGTTCGGAACGCTGCTGTTGGGCGTGTATGCCATCAGCACGCGCGACCCGGTGTTTATCATCGGGCCGTTGTTGAACCTGTTTCTGTACATCCGCAACCTGATGCTGATGCGCAAGCCCGGCGCCAAGCTGGGCGCGCTGGCCGTGATTGCGCCGCTTTCGCTGGTTGCGCTGGCCACAGGCTTTGCCGTGGCCTACCTTACCGTGAACGAAAAGGGCATTGCGATCGAACCTTCGCCCTTTTGGCTGGTGATTGGCGTGGCTGGCACCGCGTTGTGGACGCTTCGCTTTCCGGTGCAGTGGATGATCTCAGAGCGCCTGGGCCGCAGTGTGCTGCCCCCAGCCTTCTGGTGGATGAGCCTGATCGGCGCCCTGTTGCTGACGGCCTATGCCGTGTATCAACCGGATGCTGTATTCATTTTGGCCTATGCCTTGAACCCGCTGCCCTGCATTCGCAACCTGATGCTGGCCTATCGGGAATCACGCAACCGACCTGCCGCCACGGAGTCATCCCAGTGAGTACGCCCCAAGTGTCGGTGGTGATTCCGGTTTACAACGAGGTCGAAAACGTCGGCCCGCTGGCCGAAGAAGTGAAGGCCGTTCTGGATGCGGCCGGCGTGAACTTTGAGTTGATCTATGTCGATGACGGCAGCACCGACGGCACGGCCGAAAAGTGCAAATCGCTGGGCTGGGTGCGCGTCATCAAGCATCCACGCAACCTGGGCCAAAGCGCGGCCACCATCACCGGCATCTGGGCGGCGCGGGCTGAAACCCTGGTGACACTGGATGGCGACCGCCAGAATGACCCGGGGGCGATTCCGCAGTTACTTGCCGCATTGAAGGACCATGACGTGGCGGTGGGCTTTCGCAAGAAACGCAACGACACGTTTGGCCGCCGGCTGGCCAGCCGCACGGCCTATTTCGTGCGCAACCTTCTGCTGCGGGACCGGATTGTCGACATTGGCTGTTCGCTGCGGGCCTTTCCAAAATCCGTGGGCATGCGCCTGCCCCACTTCAATGGCGTGCACCGCTTGATGCCGGCAATTTTTGTGTTCATGAAGTGCAACGTGGCGCAGATTCCCACCGAACACCGGGCGCGCACAGCAGGCGTAAGCAAGTACGGCAACCTCAAACGCGGGGCGCGCGGCCTGCTGGATTTGATGGGACTCTACTGGCTGAAGAAGCGCATCTACAAGCACACCAAAGACCAGCCGATGGAGTTATAGCCTCCTGCTGCGACACGCGCGTCAAAAGCACCGGGCCCGCGCTTTGCGGGCCCGGTGTTTCTGCTGTCTGGATACTAAGCCGTTACCGGCTGCCGCCGCGACCTCTGCGGCCGCGATTTGCCCCGGGCCTTCTGCCACCTCGGTTGGCGCGGCCCGCGCGCGGGTTGAAACCCGCCGCTTTTTTTCTGGACCGACACGGTCCGCTCCTGACGCTGCCGGGCAGCTTGTGCGTGGTGATAGGGCTGGTTTTCGTCCACTTCAATCGGCGCACCAGCCAGCTTTTCGATCTGGCGCAACTTCGACAATTCATCAGGGTCGCAGAACGAAATCGCCTTGCCACTAGCGCCGGCACGGGCCGTGCGGCCAATGCGGTGCACGTGGTTTTCGGGCTCGTCGCTCAGGTCATAGTTGATGACGTGCGTGATGCCGTCGACGTCGATGCCGCGTGCCACAAGGTCTGTGGCAATCAGAACGCGGATACGGCCTTCGGCAAAGTCAGCCAGTGTGCGCTGACGCTGCGACTGCGTCTTGTTGCTGTGAATAGCGCCCGAACGCACACCCACCTGTTGCAGCTTGCGTACAATCTTGTCTGCACGGTGCTTGGTGCGGGCAAACACCAACATGTGGCCGTCGCGGTTGGACTGCAGCAGGTGCGCCAGCAGGTTCTGCTTGTCGGCGTTACCCACGAACATCAGGCGTTGCTCAATGTTGGGGCGGTTGGCTGCCGCGGTGGCCTGGGTTACTTCGACCCGGACTGGCTCCTTCAGCAGCGAGTTGGCCAGCTCGGCAACCGCGCCGGGCATGGTGGCCGAAAAGAACAGGGTTTGGCGTTTTGCCGGCACGCGCGAAGCGATCTTGCGTACGTCATGAATGAAACCCATGTCGAGCATGCGGTCCGCTTCGTCGAGCACAAAGAACTCGACCTGGTCCAGTTTCACGTGGCCCTGTTGCATCAGGTCCAGCAACCGGCCAGGCGTGGCGACCAACACATCGACACCGCGACGAACGGCCTTGATCTGCGGGTTCATGTTGACCCCGCCCATCACCACCGTCGAATGCAGCGAAAGATGCCGGCCATAGGCCGTAATCGCTTCCTGCACCTGCAATGCCAGTTCGCGCGTGGGCGTCAGGATCAACGCCCGGATCGGGCGCCGGTCGCCGGCGGGCTTGCGCGAAAGGTGCTGCAGAATGGGAATGGTGAAGGCAGCAGTCTTGCCAGTGCCCGTAGGCGCCACGGCAAGAACGTCCTTGCCCGAAAGAGCAAAGGGAATGGCGTTGCGCTGGACTTCGGTGGGTTGCGTATAACCCTCCTCGTGAAGCGAGCGCAAAATCGGCCCTGCAATGGACAGGGCCTCAAAACTGGAATGCGTCATGAAAAGCAACTTTCATTGCCCGAGAACTCGGCGGCAATGTCTGGGTGGACAGAGGCAGAATCATCGGAAGGAAAATCAGGCAGTCCGGAAGGACCGCAAAAACTGACACAGGGATCATAGCAACCACCAACGCCCGCGATATGGGGCGCAAGGGCGCATCCACTGCGTGACTCCCGGTGCATTTCGACCGGGGCCACCTCGCTAACCCACCTTCACCACGCAGCTCATCGCCGAATCGCCGGCTGCGCAGCCGCTGAACAGCCCGTGGCCGCCACCTTGCATCGCCAGTTCTTCGATCATCTCGATGATCACACGCAGGCCGGTCGGGCCTTGCGGGTGGCCGAACACCAGCGGGCTGCCGTAGTTGTTGAAGGCTTCAAGCTTGAGCCCGTTCTGCTTGGCGAAGTAGACATCGTTGACCGCAAAGGGGTTGTGCGTCTTGATCACCTTCGTGTCCTTGAGCTCGAGGCCTGCTGCCTTCAAGGCCTGCTGCGCGGCGGGCACTGGGGCCATGGGCATGAAACCCTTTTTGACGCGGCACTGGCCGAAGCTGAGCACTTGCACTGTGACGTTTTTGTCTTTGCTAAGCTCGGCGGCCTTGTGCTTGGTGGTGACAATCATGCCGGCGTTGCCGTCGGCAGGGTAGGTCTGGGCCCCGAACGTGACACTGCCGTCCGGCATGACGGGACGAAGTTTCGCAAGGCCTTCCTTGGTAGTCGGGAACACGCCTTCGTCGGTTTCAATCAGTTTCA
The DNA here is from genome assembly GCA_016722065.1 of Planctomycetota bacterium. Classification (GTDB taxonomy): domain Bacteria; phylum Planctomycetota; class UBA8742; order UBA2392; family UBA2392; genus H3-PLA7. The sequence goes on along the minus strand of JADKGX010000001.1, from coordinate 2,207,664 downwards.
CTTGCTTGCCCGCGGCGATTTCCAACGGGAACATGTAGCGCTTTTGAAAGGCGCGGTCGTTGGCCAGCGCGTTCTGGTACTGGCCGTTTCGGATCAGCGCGCATTCGTCCTGTTGTTCGCGCGAAATGCCGGCCTCTTTGGCCACGTTTTCGGCGGTTTGCAGCATCGAGTTCTTGGCAAACGGGTCATGGCCGAAGTTGTCCCAGACCCAGTTTTCGGAATCCACCGTCGCGCCTGGGCCCATCGGGTTGGGGTACACCACGTGGGCGCCGTTGCTGCAACGGTCAAATGTCAGGCCGAGAATGCATTCCTTGAAGCCAGCTTCGACTTCTAGGGCGCTGCCAGCCAGCACGCGCGCGCCCGTGGCGCAGGCCTGGGCGTACATGGGGCCGGTGATGCCCGGTGCGCCGATCAAACCGGCAATCCAGGGCGCGCCATAGAAAATCTGCTTTTGCGGCACGGTCCAGCCCAGGGCGATGCTGTCGAAACCTTCGGGCGAAATCTGGCGTGAGCCCAGCCAGCGCTTGGCGGTCTCGGCGGCCAGCAGGCCACTGTGCAGGTGGTTGATGCTGCCTTGCCATTTGACGAAGGGGCTCGACCAGTAACCGCCGTAGGGAATGTAAACGTTCTTGAGTGCCATGGGTGTCTCCGTTTCTGGCGCAAGTATGGCGCGGGGTGCGGGCGGGTCAACATGGGGAAAGTGCAGGTTGAACCGCCAAAGCGCCAAAAGCTTGATGATGCAGGGCGCGGCTTGGGGCGCTTCCGATCTTTGGCGTTTTTCAGTGTTCGCGCTTTCACTTTTTCGCGGCGCTTGCGTGATTGGCATTTTCACTTTCGCGGCGCTTGCACCTGACGCCGCAGACGCTAAACCCGAACCCAGTTCAAGGGGAACAACCATGGCTTACACGCTCAAGGACTGGACACTCAATAAGGTCGGCGTCGTTGGCTCAGGCCAGATCGGGCCCGACATTGCACTGTTTTTTGCCAAGACTCTTTCGCCCCACGGCGTGCCGGTAGTCGTGGTTGACGTAAGCGCCGATGCCCTCAAGGCCGGGCAGGCGCGCACGGAAAAGAAGATCAATAAGGGTGTCGAATCCGGTGCGTTCAAGCCCGAAGAAGCCGAACGCATGAAGGCCGCGCTGACCTGGACCAGCGACTACGCGGCGCTCAAGGGTGCGCGGTTGGTGGTCGAGGCCGCAACCGAGAACAAAGACATCAAACGCAAGATTGTCGCCGCCCTCGAAGCCGTGGTTGAGCCCGATTGCATCATCGCCAGCAACTCCAGCCACATGGAGCCCGAAGTCATCTTCGAGGGCGCCAAGACGCCCGAACACGGGCTGGTGGTGCACTACTTCTTTCCCGCCGAACGCAACATTGTGGTTGAGGTCGTGCCCGGCGCGAAAACTCACGATGTCGTCACCAACTGGGTGATGGATTTCTACGAAAACATCGGCAAGGCCCCGGTGCAAGTCAAGTCGCGCTACGGTTACGCCGTAGACCCTGTATTTGAAGGCATCTTCCAGGCAGCAGCCCTGCTGGTAGAGAAAGGACTTGGCAGCGTCAAACAGGTTGACGTGATCGCGCAAAAGGCGCTGGGCCTTGGCATTGGCCCGTTTACGGCAATGAATCTTACCGGCGGCAACCCGATCACGGCGGTTGGCCTGGATCATTACACGACGAAGATTCACAAATGGTTCCGCACGCCCGACAGCCTGAAGAAGCAGGTCGAACTCAAGCAGCCCTGGCCCACCGCTGGCCGCGACGAGAAAGTTGAAACCACGCCTGAACAAGCCAAGCAGATCGGCGACCGCATGACCGGCGCGTACTTCGGCCTGTGCGGCGAGATTGTTGATGCCGGTCTGTGCAGCGTCGGCGACATGGAAATGGCCACCAGCACGGCGCTGGTCGTGCGAGGGCCCTTTGGCTGGATGAACGAAATCGGCCCGGCCAATGCCCTGAAGCTGATACAGGCCTATGCCGCCGAAAACCCCGGCTTTCCGGTGCCCAAGTGCATTGCCAGTCAGGCGGCCAGCGGCAAGCCCTTTGAAATCGCCATGGTCTTCCGCCGCGACATGCATGGGGTGGCGGTACTCAAGATTCGTCGGCCCGCCGTGCTGAATGCATTAAATCTTGAGGTGTTCCGCCAGCTCATCAACCACTGCAAGGCCGTGGAATCCGACCCCGCCATCAAGGGCGCGGTAATCACCGGCTTCGGCACCAAGGCATTTGTCAGTGGTGCGGATATCGACATGCTGGCGGCACTCAAGAACGCAGCCGAAGGCGAGGCCAACTCGCGGCAGTTTCACACCACGCTGGATTACATTGAAGACATGAAGAAGCCGGTGCTTTGCGCCTACAACGGCCTGGCGTTCGGCGGCGGCAACGAACTGGCCATGGCCTGCCACGCGCGCATTGCCAGCAAGGGTTTGCGAATTCTTGCCGGCCAGCCCGAAGTAAACCTGGGCATCATCCCTGGTGCGGGCGGCACACAGCGCCTGCCACGCTGGATTGGCTTTGAAGAAGCCTTGAAACTGATGCGCACAGCCAAACCGATTGACGGCGCCACAGCCCTGAAGCTGGGGCTGATCAGCGAAGAAGTGGAAGGCGACCTGGTGGGCCGTGCCGTGGCGCTGGTTAACGAATACGCCAGCGGCAAACGTGAGCTGAAGCGTATCAACCGCGAGCCAGTCAAGAACCTGCCAGCAGCAGCCCCGGCTCTTGAAATCGGGCACCTCAGCAAAAAGATTGACCAGATACTTTGCGACGTGGTTCTCAAAGGCTGCGCCAAGCCGTTGCGCGAAGGCCTGAAGATGGAAAGCCAGGCCTTTGGTGCCTGCGTGGACACCAAAGACATGCACATCGGCATGGAGAATTTTCTCAAGAACGGTGCAAAATCCAAGGCTACCTTTGTCAATGCGTGATCGCGCGGTGGTGTCGACGGGCCCGGAAAGGCTTGCACGGGCCTGACCGGGGCCTACAATACCGCCCCATGGAGTGTGTCAGGAAAGTTCAGTTTTCAGAGCATATAGCTCTGCGCCCGGCCGCAAGAACGATGCGCGCCAGGCAGGTTGTAGTGAATTGCTGATTGCCGGCCGGGGGTGCGCGCCCCCGGCCGGTTTCTTTTTTTGGCGCGGAAGGAGAGTCGGCGCGCATGCTGGATCGCTCTGTGCTGGTGCTGAACAAATCCTGGACGCCGATCGCCATCACGACGGTCAAGCGCAGTTTTTCGCTGGTGTTTCAGGACCACGCCCTGATTGTGCACCCCGAAACCTACGAGATGCACAACTTTGAAAGCTGGCTGGTCGACAACTCGAATTTTTGTGAAAGCAACGCCCCTGAGCGCGAAGGCTGGCTGCGCACGGCTTCGCTTCATATTCGCATTCCGGAAGTGATCGTGCTGGGCCGCTACAATGGTATTCCGCGACGCGAACTGGTGTTTTCGCGCCGCAACATCTACCGCCGTGACAGCTTTGAATGCCAATACTGCGGCGGTCGACCGGGGCTGAAGTACCTGAGTATCGACCACGTTCTGCCGGTCAGCAAAGGTGGCAAGACCAACTGGGAAAACTGCGTCGTCGCCTGCGTGCGCTGCAACACACGCAAGGGCAACCGCACCCCCGACGCTGCCAGCATGCCCCTGCGTTCGCGCCCTCAGAAGCCCACATGGAATGACGGGGTGGGTCAGGGCGAGCGCGTGCCCGAAAGCTGGGCCCGGTTTGTCCATGCCGATGGCAAGGCCTGACACGACACCCGCGGCCCGCAGGGCGCAAATCACGGCCCGTTAGCTAGAATCTGTGCATGTCCAAAGCACCCGACGAAACCGCCGACATGCGGCAGGGCAAGGATCAACCCTTGCCGATTGGCGTGTTTGCGTTGTTCACGCCAGACGAAGCCATGCCCAAGGACCGCGGCCTGCACGTCAAGCGCCGTGGCGGCCTGACCCTGGCTGCGATGCTGGCAACAGGCATTGCCTGGGGCCTGGGTCAAAGCCCCGGGTTTGTCGAAGACGTCTATGCCGGAACGATCAGCCAGTGGACAACGCGCGGACTGGCAGCGGCATCGGGCGTTTCCCCTACCAGCCTTGCCGAAGTAGTGATTGTTCTGTGCGCGTTGTGGGCGTTGATTCCGCTGACCATTGCGCTGGTGCACGTGTTTCGTCGCAAGCGGCGGTTCTTCAATGCACTGGCCTGTGGCACGCTGCGGATGATCTGTTTTGGTTCGCTTGTGGTCGCGCTTTTCTACGGCATCTGGGGCGTTAACTATTTTCGTGCGCCGCTGGTGCAGCGCCAGGGCTGGCAGAAATTCGCGGCCCCTCCGGTCGATCGCGACGCCCAGATCGATGAACTTGCGAACCTGTGCCGGTCACTGGTTGACGAAACAAACGATGCCTACGTATCCGCAATGGGCACGCAGGACCTGCAACATCCCAGCGCCCCCGCGGCAGAGCCAGCCGCGCTGGATGCCGCCATTGACGCCGGCTATGAGGGTGTTCAGCGCGAACTGGGCCTCGATGCCGCCTTTGGCGTCTCGCGAGGACGGGCAAAGCCCGTAGCGCTGAGTGCGGTCATGCCATACCTGAACATCGGGGGTTTCTATTTTCCGTGGACTGGGGAAGCCAACTACAACCGTCTGCAACCCTGGTGCCTGATACCGCACACCATTGCCCACGAAAAGGCCCACCAGCGCTGCATCACCAGCGAAGATGAGGCGAACTTTTTTGGCTTTGCGGCCTGCCTGCACGCGCCTGACCCCTATGCACGCTACTGCGGCCTGCTGTTTGCGCAGCGGCAATTGCTGGGTGAACTCTGGAGTCTGGACCGGCAACAGGCGATTGACCTGATCAAGCGTCGCCACAAGGGTGTGCAACGCGATGTAGACGCGATTCGCGAATTCTGGGCCGCGTACTCCCAGGGTGCGGCTGCCGCCATAGGCCAGGTCAGCATGGTCGTCAACGATACCTACTTGAAGGCCAACCAGGTCAAGGCCGGCGTGGAAAGCTATGGTTTGAGTGCCGAATTGATCGTGATTTACGCGCGGCGCCAGGGTGGCATCAAGCCGCCCGTTCAAGGCAAGAACTGATTCGGAAAACTCCCGCCACGCCAAAGGCTCAGGGCATCCATGCCCAGGGCCACGCATACGTGTACGAACACACCGCCCCAGATGCTGCGGGTGCGCAGGGCCATCCAACCCAGCACCGTTCCGGCGACAATCGCACCCAGCGCCTCAGGCAGCGGCTTGTGGAAGTGAATCATGGTGTAGGGCACTACCATGACCGGAATGGCGGCAAGCCCCAGGCGGGGCTCCAGCGAAAACAGCAGCCAGCCCCGGAAAAAGAACTCCACGCAAAAGAACTGCACGGCGTAGATCGCCCAGTAACCTAACAGCACCGCCCAGCACCACTGCTGGCAATACTGTGGCCGCAAAAACGGGTAGGTGCCCACAAAGCTGTCGCGGCTGGACGCCCACCACACCGCAGGCGCGACCAGGGCCAGCAGAAGCAGATACACCGGCAACTTGCGCAACGTGTTGGAAAAACCCAGCCCGATCTGTGTTGCCGTAAAGCGCTGCCCCCTGGAAATGCACCATGGCACAAGCACCCACAGCAGAAGCATGCCGAACGTCCACCAAGCCCAGGGAAACAGCACGCCCCACCAAGGGGCTGTAGTGCCCGGCGAAACCGCAGACCAGCTTCCGGCCAGTACGCCGGGGGACAGGCTTTGCGAAAGCTGCGGAAAGTGGTGGGCCGCGCTGCCAGCCAGAAACAGATACTCGACAAGCGTCAGGGCCAGCGTGGTCCACAGCAACACAACAAGCACCGGCCGCTGCGAACGAAAATCCCGCAGCGCAGATTCAAGATTGACCGGTTCCGGGCACATGGCGAAACTATACGGCCAGTGGCCCCTTGGACGCAGCGGGATTTTCCTGCTGTTGTGGGTGCGGCTAGGCGGGGCAACCCATGACGGAAACCATCTTCACCAGCGCCGCCCTCAACGCCGCTTCGCTGCCGCCGCCGCTGATGCGTGCGCTGGCTGACCTGGCCGACGTACTGGCCAGCGGCGACGTCGACGCCCTGGCCCTGTCCCTGGAAACCCTGCCGATTGCATCTGCCCCCGCCGACCAGGTGCTGGCCATGGCCATGGCACTTGGGGTGTTGGCACAGCGATCCAACGATGCCGCGCAGCAAGCGCACCTGCTGGCCCGGCAAGGTCAACTTCTGACCGATTCCGGCCCCTTTGAGTTGACCAAGCCCACTTTGACCCGCGCCCGCATGGCCGCCAAGGACACCGCCCAGGCCAGGTGGCTTCTGAACCAGGCCCAGGAAGTGGCCGCGCGCCTGCCTCAAGTGCAGCAGCAACGCGGAGTCAAGGCTTCGGCCCTGGCGCGTGAATTGCAACTACTTGGCGGGCAACTGGCCAGGCGCTGATTACCCGGTCTTGATGCCCGTGTCGCTTTCACTCATGTTTTCGGCGTTGACTTTGTCTGCGCTGGCAGTTGTTGCGGGCTTGCCGCTGGCCGTCACATCGCGCTCGGCCACCATTTTTTCGGCCTCCTCGGCTTTGTGGGCCAGATCAACGGCCGATTGAAGAATGCGGGTCTTTTCTTTGTGCGACATCAGGTACCCCTTTTGCAGGTTGGGGTAAATGAGGTCGTTGAACAACTTGCTGCTTTGGGAGAGGAACTCGCTGTAGGTGTGCTGGTAGGCCTTCCAGGCGGCTTTGTCTTTGCCGCCCTTGAACAGACCGCCGCCCTCGGCGGATTTTTCGATCTCGGCGGGGTCCAGCTTGCGCACAATCGCCTGTAGCACGTCCTGCATGCCGGCCAGCAGGCCCACCTGGTGCTGGCTGATATCGGAAACCGCCCGCTGCAGCGCGTCGTGAATCTCCAGGGGCGTGGCGCCGCTGGCCCAGTCCAGCACATACCTCTTGAATGCGCCCAGGTTGTTGGCGTCCTTGAGAGGATTGCTCTGGCGCTGAAACGCCATCGTGACGCTGGCGTCGAACTCGCCTTCAAACTCGCGCCGCGCGGCCAGAATCCTGAAAATGCCTTCCAGCATCGCGTCCAGGCTGACGCGCGCCATTTCAACGAAGAGCTTGATCTGCACCGGGTCCGTGAACTCGGCATTGCCCACAAAGTGCCGCGAAAGCCCGCGCAATGCCGCAAGCGCGGCTGCGGCAAGTGGGTCAGGCGCACCGGCTGCCGGGGCTGGTACGGCTTCGGCAACTACGGCCGGGCTGCGGCCGGAAGTCTCGGACCGTTTTTGGGCCGCCGTGCCGGCATTGATATCCATGCTGTCTACCAGCACTTCCACCGTTCCCATTTTGACGCAATCGGCGGGCTTGAGCGCGTGGGTGCTGTTGGGCGGAATCAGCGCATTGTTCAGCAGCGTGCCGTTTCGGCTGCCCAGATCGACCATCTGGTAGCCCGTCGGCGTGCGCTCGACGCGAATGTGCTGTCGTGACACGCGCACTTCGTCGCCGGGCAGCACCAGGTCGCAATCCGGGGACCGGCCAATCACCACTTTGGCCCGCGTAAACGAGTGTTCGGACACTTCCACCGTGCTGCCGCGCGGGACTCGCACTATCAGCTTGATCGGCATGTAACGGAGGCTCCGGGTGTCGTGACCGCGACCATGGTCGCTTGCAGTCTGGCAGCGTCAAGACTGCCCGCCCCCCGGTGCCGTCGCGCTGGACGCGGCTGCCGGGCATGGCCAACCATCCTAACCATTTTCCGCCATTGCGGATGCACTTGTTCCGGGTGGCGTTGGCGCGCCGTGCGCCGGGCTGGCCGCGGCCTCAATGGCATTCACCCGGTGCAACACAAGCGTGCCCTTGCATGCCGCTTTGGCCCCGTACATGGCGTCGTCTGCTGTACGCACCAGTTGTTCGGGGTCTTGGGGTGCGCGCTCAAACCACGCCACACCCACACTGACGCCCAGCCCTGTGCCGGGCCATTTGGCGCCCAACTGCCGCACACCGGCAATCAAGCGGCTGGCAACTTGCGTGGCGGCGTCGGCGTCTACGCCCCATAGCAGCACGGCAAACTCGTCGCCGCCCAGCCGCGCCGGCAAATCCGTTCCGCGCGTGGCGGCGCGAAGCTGGGTCGCAATCTCCTTCAGCGCGAGGTCGCCTGCGGCGTGGCCAAACTGGTCGTTCACGCGCTTGAAGTTGTCCAGGTCCAGGTACAACACGCACAAGCTGGTGCCGTCACGCGCCGCGCGCAGGGCATCGAGTTTGAGACGGTCCATGAATTCGCGGTGGTTTGCCAGCCCGGTCAATGGGTCCGTGCGCGCCAATTGGCTTTCGGCCTGCAGCAACTGCTGCACGCGCAGATTGGCCGCTGCCAGCAGGTCTCGTTCGCCGCGCACAGTGGAAAGCAGCACGCCCACCATCAGGAAAATCAGCAGGCTGCTGACGGCATTAAACAGCGTGACGCCGATGTGGGCGTAACCCTCAATGTGAAATCCCGTGACTGTCCAACTTGCGCTGGCAATCAAAGCCGTCGGCAGCACCCAGCGGCGCGGCAGCCACCAGGAAACCACAAGTACCGGCAGCAGGTAAAACAGAACGCTGCGGAACTCACGGCCAGTGACGAAGTCCAGCACTGACATGACCCCGACCGCAACCATGGCCACGGTCAAAACAAGGGCGACTCGCATGGCGCCGCCACGCTCCATGCCGGCACACTAGCTGTTTCTGTGCAATGCAGATATCCCGCGTTCAGATGCCTATTGCCAGCGGTCAGGCCCGTTCGGCGCGTCCGGAATCTCGTCCAGCCACCCGGCACGGGCATCTGGAAACGCATCGGCGTACGGCACGTAGGGCTTGATGTCCAGCACTGGCGTACCATCCAGAAAATCAATGCCGTGAACGTGAATGACCCGCCCTTTCACGGAGATTACCTGCAGGGCGGAAAGCCCGATCGGGTTGGGCCGGTGCGGCGCGCGGGTGGCAAACAATCCGCGTGCGACTTTGGGGCCGCGTGGCGGAACCACCTGCGGCTTCCAGTGTTCGTTCAGGTGAAGCCAGCACAGCGCCCAGATGTATTCAAAGCCGGCCAGGTCTTTCAGCGCGGGCGTGAACTCGGGCAGCAGTTCCAGGCTGGCGGCCTGGGCGGTGTCGCCAAGCGTCTGGCGCGTGACAGTAGCCTGGCGGGGCGTGCCGAATCTTTCCTTGTACGGAGATCGCACATGCCCGATGACACGAAGCGTCATGCTGGCTGGCACGGCCGCGCCGGATGTGTGATCTTGCGGTGGCTTCTTGCGCTGCATGCAGACTCCTCACGCGGGGCGATACAGTCCCCGGGCATAGATGAATTGCTCTACCGCTTGTGGCACGTACTGCGCGATGCTTTCGCCGGCTGCCACGGCATTGCGCACTTTGGTCGAGGAAATGCCCAGTTGCGGCGCATCCACATGGCTGGCGCGCAGCCTGGCAACTACAGCCCGCCCCAGTGAGTCCTCCAGGCGCGCAAACACTTCGGCGCCAAATCCTGGCCGATAGACACAGATGAATTCCACCATATCCAGCAGCGCGCCGATTTCGCGCCAGTTGGGCAGATCGGCCAGCATGTCGCCGCCAAGGATGAAGCTGTACTGGTTCTGCGGGCGCAGGCTGTGAAGGTGGCGGATGGTATCGACCGTGAAGCTGGGGCCGGGGCGGGCCAGTTCACACTCTTCGACACCCAGCCCGATCTCGTTTTCTACAGCCAGCGCAGCCATGGCCGCTCGATCAGCTGCCGAGGCCGCATTCTGCTTGCCGCCCCGGTGAGGAGAGCCAGCAGAAACCAGCAAATCGACGCGATCCAGTTGGCGCGCATCGCGCACAGCGCGCGCCACAGCCAGGTGGCCATTGTGTGGCGGGTCAAAGGCCCCACCCAGCAGTGCAATCTTTGCCATGGCGGCAGTCTAGCGTCATGCCGGACAGGCATCTTTGCACTTTTCTGGGCCAGAACTGAAAGCCGCACAGGGCAAGTCGCAATCAGGGTCTGAACTCATCGCGCAAACCAAGGGGATCTATCCATGAAACGATTTTTCAAGACCGTCGTGATATTGGGCGTCTGCACTGTGGGTGTTGTCGCCCTGACCCATGCCGTGCTGGGCAAACAGCGCACTCGTGACGCCGCCAGCGCCCTCCAGAAAATGGCGCAAGGCGAAGTCGACGAACTGATCCAGAAGCAGTCCGACATGAAGGAAGAGTTGTCCAAGTTGCGCGACGACTACCCGCGCCAGATCGCGGTTCTCAAGAGCCAGCTCAAGGACATCGAACGCCGCCTGGAGGAATTGGACAAGGAAACGCGCAAGTCCGACGACATCGTCAAGCTGTGCGAAGAAGACATCAGTTACCTGGAGGATCAGCGCGACACGGTGGGCTCCAGTCTGGCCGACCAGCGCGTCATTGAACACCGCGGCAGCCGCTATTCGCTGACCGAAGCGGACCGACTGATCGCCCGAATCGGCCAGACACGCAGCATGTACGTCAACAAAAGCCAGGACGTCGAAAACGAGCGCCAGCAACTGCAGGCCGAACAAAACACGCTGGGCGTCGAGCTGCAGGAGCTGCAGACCGAACAAGCTGAATTCGAGGTCGAGTACCAGGGCCTGCTGCGTGAGATTGAGCGGCTCAAGCGCAACGACGAAGTCCTCAAGCTGACCCAGAAACGCAAGGGTTCCCAGTGCGGCAAACATGAAGGCAACATGGAAACTCTGGGCCAGGTCAAGGGCGCCATTGAACGCGCACGCATTGAGCAGGAAGAACGCCTGAAGTCCGCCAACATCACGCCGCGTGACCTGGACTACGAAACCCGCGCCCGTCTGCTGGAATTGCAGCGCAAGCAGCAGCAACGTCAGGCCAAATCCGACGACGTGCAGTCCGAGTCCAGCAAAAGCACACTGGCCACAACCAAGTAAGATGAATCGAAGTTGATCCCTGGGGTCCGGCCTGTTGCCGGGCCCCTTGTCGTTTGGTCAGACCTCAATCAGTGATTTCCGTCATCTTCAGAAGGCGAAGACACTTCAGATTGGTGCGTTTTTCCGCATAAGGTCGTTTCGTTCGTATGCAAAGTATGATTTATTTTTAGGGTCTCAACACTGATGCGGGCTATGGGCCAATACAAGAACAGGTCGGACGCGTATTCGTCGCTGCACGCTGTTGCGGCGCTGACGGCTGCTGCGTTTTCTGCCCAAGGCGTGCATGCATTTGGTGATGCCATCATACAGCACGTTCGCCAGTCGCTTTCGGCCCTGCAGCGAAACCCGACCTGGCTTGGCAGCTTGAACGGGCGCTTGGTAGCTGCAACACGCAGGGTCTGCCTGGCCAGCCTGGATGCCAGCGATGGCGACAGCGCCGAAGACCCGGCTGGCAAGCTGCAAGCGGATGTCGCTGCCAACGAGTTTACGCGCATTCTGGACTCCGCTGCAGCTTACTTGGACGAGCACGGGATCGGTCCGGTCAGTGGCGAGACACTGCGCACCGCCGCGGGCTCTTTACATGCTGCAGCACTGGGCATTATCCGGCGTGGTGCGGCCTCGGGCGAGTTGACTGCCGTCAAAGGCCTGGAACAGGACGGAGCGCCCCCGACTCTGTTGTTTAGGCTAGATGGTGAAATGGTGTGGCTGAATGCAACGCTGGCACAGTTGTGCAAGCGCCGGGAGATACCGCCCACGCAAGTCTCGGCTGATGCCAAGGACCTTGTTCGAGAACTGTCCGCCAGCAGCCGGCCCCTGGGCGGAGAACTGGATGTCGGTGCAGGCCTGGCGCGCCGGGGAAACAGAACGGATATGCACCTACGGGCTGTGCTGCGTCGTGGGCCAGCCGACGGTTCTGCCACGCTGATTGAAGTTGAGGTGTCCGAGGCAAGGCGCCAGACGCGCCTGACAACGCGCGAGCTGCAAGTAGCCCGGTTGCTGCTGGAGCACGGCGCCTATCTGAAGGTAGCCGAGGCCGCCAACCTGTCCCTGGACAGCGTGCGCACGTATGTGCGCCGGGCGTACCGCAAATTGGCGGTCAGCAACCAGGCGCAGCTCCGTGCCCGCCTGGTGTACGATGGCATGCTGGCCGATAGTCGCTGATCTGGCTGCTTGCGCTGCGGCTGGCGACACAGGGCCGATCGAGTAACCAACTCGAAAAAACCAACACGAAACGAACGCCGCGGCGCATCAAGCACCGTCGTCAATCATTGGCAGTGTCGTGCCAAGGATTTCTAGGCTGCGGACTCTTCGGGTTCTGCGGCGCCGGATTCGCTGTTTTCTGATTCGCAGGTGAACTCCAGTTCCCACTGGCCATCCGTTGCGAAACGCGCCAGCGTCAACTTGGTGATCATTTCTGACGAATCAACGTCCTGGCCCCAGCTCACGCGGTCCACGGTGTCCTGGCCGGCAACAAGTTCTACCGCGCCTTCCTGGTTCGTACTCCAGGGTGCGGTTTCCAGACTGCCCAGCAGTTCGCTGAAAGCTTCTGCCGGGGCCAGGTTGCCGTAATGCCAAGGTTCATCATGCTGCACGTCAAACAACGTAGCCGCATGTTCGCCGTCGATGAAGATTTTCGTTTGGTTGCTCATCCTGGTGGAACTCCCGTGCTTCTTTGTTATTGCCGTCGGCGATGTTCCTGCTGCGCAGCTTCCAGCGCCGTCCCGGGCGAAATGTTCAGCCCAAGCTCAAGTAGTACGTCCTCAAGCGCAGCCAGCACGCCAACGCAATCTATGTAATCGTAATAGCCAAGATGTGCCACACGAATCACCAGATTCTTGAGACCATCTTGTCCGTCGGCCAAGGCAATGCCGTGGCGCTGCTGCAGCAAACTCAGAATGCGTGACGAAGGTACGCCCGCGGGCGTGAACACTGCAGTCACACTGTCTGCCGGCGCGCTGGATACCAGATTCAGGCCCAGCGCCTTGAACCCCGCCCGGGTAACTGCAGCAAGATGCGCTGCATTGGCCACCAGCACATCCAGCCCAACCTGCTGTACATGCTGCAAAGCCGCCACCAAGGCGCTGATCAGGCTGATCGCAGGAGTAAAACGTGTTTCGCCCGCACGCTGCGCCTTGAGCTCTGCACCCAGGTCAAAGTAATAACGCTGCGCACCGCCCGAGACTTCCATGCGCGCGGCCGCTTTTTCACTCACCGAGACAAAACTCAAGCCCGGTGACATCGCCAGAGCCTTTTGCGACGCGCCCACCAGCAGGTCGATGCCCCAGTCGTCGGGGCGCACCTCGTGTGCCCCCAGCCACGTGATGCCATCGACACACATCAGCGTTTCGGGCCGGCCACGTACCAGCGCGGCCAACTCGCGCACCGGGTGCAATGTCGCCGTAGAGGTTTCGCAGCCTTGCACAAACAATGCCGCGGTGGGTGCGGCCTGAAGCGCCCGCAAAACTTCTTCCACACGTACTGGCTGGCCTGGTTGCGCAGTTACTTCCACAACCTGGGCACCCAAGGCGCGGGCTATTTCGGACCAACGCGCGCCGAACTTGCCAGCGTTGACGCACACGACTCGCTGGCCGTGCGAAAATGCGGCACCGGCCGCAGCTTCCAGCCCGCCGGTGCCGGATGCCGTCAGCAATACCACGTCATGACGCGTATTGAAAAAGGCCGCGAGTCCTGCCCGCGCTTGCCGCAGCATGGCCGCAAACTCCACCGACCGATGATGCGGCTGTGGCGCAGCTTCGGCCTGCGCGGCTTGCGGCAATAGCGCGGTGGGACCCGGCGTGAAGATGCGCGGTTTTTGGATCATGCCAGGGGAAGCGCCATGTGCAGTTCTACGCCATTGAGAATGATACGACCCACACGCAAGGTCAACTCCAGCACTTCACCCACCCGCACGTCGGCCCCCGCGCCGGGACCGGTATCTGAAAGCAGACCTTCCAGAAATTGCTCGAAATTCACCTGGGTGCGGTCCGGGTCGTTCACTACCACCAGCCGGCCCCGGGCACGGGTCACCATCGCCCCAAGCCGCGATGCCAGCAGCGCATACCCCAGCGAATTCACTTTTCCCTGTTCCTCAGCTTTGGTCGCCAGCCTTGCAACGGGCGCCGCCAATACCCATGCGGAATCGTGGTTGGCCTGGCACGCCAGCGGAATCAAGCCGCTGCGCGACAGGTCCTTGAGGTGGCTATCGGGCACTATCGCCTGCAGCGGGTACTGGCTGTCGCGTCCAGGAACATCAAACACGGGCAGCGAAGGAACTTCGCCATCCACCATGCCGGTGTGGTTGCACGGCCAGCCGGTCAACTCAAAGCTGTTCGCCACAGAAGCCGCCACCAGCCAGGCCGGGTTGGCCCACAACACATCTTGTTCGCCCGAGATCGCCTCCGAAAACCCGTGGCGTGCGGCATGGAAGGGCGCGCGGGCCGCAAAGGCGTTCCAGGCCACTGCCAGCCAGCGTGCGGACTCCTTTTCGCGAAGGCTGCGCCATTTGTCGAAAGCGGAATCCTGAAACAGGTTGGCTGGCGCATCCATGGCCACGATCTCAGCTGCTGACCGCCCCAGAAACGCCTCGGATACCCCTACAACCACCGGCGCCTGCAACTCCTGCCCCAAGTCGGCCAGGCTGTGCAAGGTGTCCATCCCGGCAGGATTGTTGGGCAATTGAAAATCGCACACGATCAGCGCAATCGCACCCGGGCCTTCGCCCCGGCGGTCTGGGGCGGCAATGCGATTCTCCAGTCGTTCCGCGACTTGCCCCGGAGGCGCGTCCAGCAAATGAATCGTTGTCGACTTGCCGGATTTGCACAACGCCAACAAGCCCCGCCAGGCGCTTTCCATGGCACACCATTGCGGGTGGCGCAAGATCAGGCCCAGCTGGGAATCCAGCAGCTTGCGCGCGGCAGCAATTGGCTCGGCCAGGTCAAAGCGCGCAGCACCGGCCACGGAAGCCGCAGCGGAATCAATCGCGCCAGCCGCGTCAACTTTGCGCGGTCCGGTTTCCACCATGCTGAAGATACTGTCGATGGCGCTGTCCAGCGCGCCTCCGGGGGTTGGCGCCGCGCCCTCCGGCGGCGCCGAACTCGCCGATGTAGCCGCTGGCGTGACACCGCCGCCAATGCGATCGAGCAGTCGATCCAAAATCGGGCCCAGTGCCGGGGCGTCGGCGTAGATCGCAAGATCCTGTTTGAACTGGGCCGGCGCCAGCTTGCCCTCCTGGACTTGCTCGGCCCGTTGCACGAAGCTTAACACGGCCGCCAGCGCCGGTACCTTGGCGGCAAGTCGACGCGGTTCAAAATCCTTGAGGCTTTCCAGAACCACGTTGACTTCCAGGCTGTTGCCGCCGCCCAGCCGGTTTTCGACATGCAGGTGTGGACGTGGCTTCAGGCCGGCCAGCACGCTATCAAACTCATGGGCGTCGATGGCAACACAGCCACTTTGCGGGTTGTGGCCCGCGCCGCAGAAGTCGGCAACGCAGATCATCAGCAGCGGCAAGGGGCGCTGGTCCGGCCGGTCTGACTGGCCAAAGCCGATGTCGTTCTGAAAGCCCTTCACTTCGTCGTCGCCACCCATGGTCGACCTCCGGCTGCAACCTACCAAATGCGCGCAGCCATTGTATCGCGCTGGCAGCTACAATCTGTCGCGCACGGTCTGAATGGCGTCTGCACTTGCGTCGACCCCTAGTGCGCGACGACCCAGCTCTCTTGCAGCAACCAGCGATGTTCCGGACCCGCAGCACAGATCCACCACCAGGTCGCCCGGGTCCGAAAAACACTCCACCAGTCGCATCAGCAGGGCCATCGGCTTTTGTGTAGGCCAACCCGTGGCTTCGGGCTGGTTACCCCGCAGGGCGGGAATGTCCCAAACATCGCGAAGTGCGGTCAGCGTGTAGGGCCCGCGCTCATCCTGAAAAATCTTCACGTTGCTGAAACCGTACTTGTGCGCCAGATAGCTCTTTTCGCGCAGGACGTGAAACTTCCACTTGGGGCCACCAGCGTAGACCAAAATCGTGTCATGCTTGCGCGCCAGGTGGCGTTTGCCCGCGCCGCCGGTGCGGTAGGACCAGATGATTTCATTGACAAAAGCCCCGGACCCAAAGGCGCGGTCGAGTTCCAGGCGCGCATGATGCGCCGCACGCCAGTCCAGGTGCAGCGCCAAGACGCCAGTGGCGGCCACCAGTGGTCGCGAAACCTCTATCAACTGGCGCAAGAACGCCAGGTAGTCGGCCATGCCGCCAGGCCAGCGGTCGTCGAACTGGGCGCCGCCGGGGCGATTCTTGCGCACCTTTCCGCTGAAAAACGGCGGGTCCAGGTAAAGCAACTGGGCGCACTGCGGCGCCAGTGTAGGCGCAACTTTCAAGGCGTCGCCATGAAGCAGTGTCACTTCGTTGCTGGCCTTGCGCCCCGACATGGCTATTCTTTCGGCATGAAAATCCAACCGCCCGCTGGAAAGGCCAAAGGGGGCATGATTCTTGTGCCCAAGCGCTGGTGCCTTGACAAGTCCGCGTTGTTGTCGGCCCAGGCGCTTGCGAACACTGGTTTTGCGGTGCACGCCCTGGAACTGTCCAAGACCCCGCGCGGCACGGACGATCCCAGCGCGCAGGAATTCGTGGCGGCGGCACAAGCCGTGCGCCAGGCGGCGGTAGAGCTTCGCGCCAGCCTGGGCGGAGGCAAAGTCGGCGCGGTGGGTGCGTGGATTGGCGGCAGTGTGGTGCTGCTGGCCAGCGACGGCGACCTGGATGCCTGCGTGGCGGTTTGCCCGTTTGTGCACTTGCCGCAGTCTGACAGCAAGGTGCTGCGCCAGCCGCTGGACGCCGTGCGTGAGGCCAACGCAAGCATTTTGGCCGTGTTCGGCGAATTGGATGGCGAAGTCCCGATCGAAGACGTGCGAGCGCTGGAAAGAGTGCTTTCGGAAAGCCCCCAGACAGACGAAACCTACACCTATGCCGGAGTTGGCCACGACTTTTTTGACAATGAGGATGGCAACACCGAGTATCGCGAGCCAGCAGAACGTGACTTATGGCTGCGAATCGACCGATTCTTTCAGCAGCGTGTGCTGTCCAAGTAGGTACGCAACGCTTTGGCCAAGGGGTCTGCGGGCAAGATGCGGTTCGTCAAGTGGCGCCCCTGCCACGGATGCTTACAAAAAGTAGAATCAGGGCATTGGAGCGGCGGCAGCGTTATGTATATCCTTGCCCGCCAATGAGTTTGACAAAATCGGCCAAACATCCCGGATGCCTTCGCTTCCGGCTTTAGGGGTTTCCCTGAGCAGGGATCACCATGCCAATCAACCTGAAATACGGACAACAGGCAGTCGCACGGGGTTTCTTGACACCGCAGCGTCTGCAGCAGGTGCTGACCAAGCAACGCCAACTTGGCGAGCAAGGCAAGAAGGTCAGCATTCGCATGATTCTGGAAAAGTCCAAACTGCTGACCCCTGAACAACTGGGCCAGATTGACCGCGACCTGAACATCAAGGTCGTCAAGAAGCAGACGGGCAAGATTGATCGTGCAGCACCGCCTGCGCGGGGCAGACCGGCCTCAACAGGTGCCCAGAACTTTGCCGGCGAAGACGTGCCGCAATTCTCGGGTATGACCGGCGCTGACCCCGATGCAACGGTGTTTGAACCACCTCCGCCAGACATGCAGCAGCGCATCAAGGCCGAGCGCGACAAAGCCAAGAACGTTCAGCGCGCAAAGCAGGAGGCCGAGGCGGCAAGCTTCTTTCAGCAGAACGAAGCCAGCCCCTTTGGTAACGATCCGTTTGCCGGCGGCGACATGGCGCCGGAGCCCTTTGGGGGCGAGATGCAGCCGGAACCCTTCGGCGGCGAAATGCAGCCCGAGCCCTTTGGCGGCGAATTGCAGCCATCGGCAGGCGGCTTTGCCAACGACGACGGCTTTGCACCGGACCCTTTTGCAAACGACGGCGCGCCACAAGAACTGGATCGTATGGATTCCAGCCCCAAGCTGGAAAGCCTGGCTGCGGAACACGCGGGGTTTGCCTCGCCTGACGACGAAGAGTTGCCCACGTTGAACGCGGGCTTTGACGACAACTCTGACCGCGGCTTCAACCCGCCGCCCCAACGCGGGCCGGCACGTGCGCCACAGTACGCACCGCAGCCCCAGTATCAGCCGGAGCCCGCCCACGGCGACCTGGCCCCGGCCGGCGGCAATGATTTCGACAGCTTCGGAAACGACATCATGTCGCCCGACGAGCTGGAGTCGCGCCCCGTGGGGCCGCAATCCGGCACGCAACCCCTGGGCAGCGGCGCCGACATGGACCGCACCATGTTCAGCCCGCCACCCCCGGGTATGTCCAGCCCGCGCCAGAAAACCGGCGCGATGGACCGCACCGTCTTCAGCCCTCGCCCGCCCGAGTTCGGGGGCCCGCAGCCCATGGCAGAACCCGAACCAGCCGGCGATGACTGGGGCGAGGCCGAAGTTGCCCCTGCAGCCGATTTTGGCGAAGAACCTGCCGGTGGCATGGATGCAACGCTGTTCAGCCCGCCGCCTGCGGAGTTGCCCCAGCGCAGCCAGCCCGCCCAATCGGCAAGCAAGAAGCCGGTTGGACGCCAGGGCGCCGACGATTTTGCCGACATCGAGTTGCCCGCTGGCAAGCGCATGGATGACGTGCCTACTTCACCGTCTAAGGGAGATGAGCCGCACCCGCTGCGCCGAGGCACCACGGCAAGCCAGCCCAAGCCGCCCACCGGCCCGCGCAAGGCCAGCCGACCTGTACCGGCCCAGGATGATTTTGTCAGCGACGACCTGCCGTCTGAAGAACCGGTCGGCGTGCCGGACATCCCGGACGAAGAGCCAGCCGAAGAAGTCATGCCTGCCGCCAAGCCGGGAAAACCCGGAAAACCGGGCAAGCCGGAACTGCCCAAGAAGAAATTGGACAAGAAATCGGTGCCGCAGACGGTTCCACCCGAAGATTCCGGGGACCAGCCCAAGAAGAAGTCATCGCGCGTGTTGTTGATCTTCACGCTGTTGCTGCTGGTGCTGCTGGCGGTGCTGATTGTGCCGCTGGAGTTCGGCGAGCAGGTACCCGAGCTCAAGACACTGCGTAACAACGAATACGCCAAGCCCTACTACGACTACGTCGAGAAAGTGTACATCGACGCCAAAAAACTGGTTGGACTGGACGGTGGCGCAGGCACGCCGGCGGCACCTGCCGGCAACGCGCCCGCCACAAATGCGCCGAAAGACAACGGCCCGGCCACCAACGGCTAAGGCAACGGTTGCCTGCCGACAGCACCCAGCGGGCCGGAATATCCGGCCCGCTGCTTTCCAGTGACGCGACCTTGACCGACCCCGCCCAAACTCTGCGCCAGACCTTTGCCGACGCCGGCCAGGACCATGTGTTTGCAAACTGGGATACCCTGGGCGAACGCGCCAGGCGTCGGCTGGTGCGCCAACTGGAAACGATTGATCTAGGCCACCTCGCGCAGATGCAGGGCGCGATTTCAGCCCTGCAGGAAAAACCCCAGCGCCGGCTTGCGCCCGCTGATACGTTCGCATTGGCCGACGAAGCGTTTCCATTTGCACTGGCTGAAGCCGCGCGCGCTGTTGCGCCGGTGGGTGAACGCGCCTTGTCGCGCGGCGAGGTCGGCGTGGTACTGGTTGCCGGTGGACAGGGCACCCGACTTGGTTTTGATGGCCCCAAGGGCTGCTACCCGATCCTGCCAATTTCGGCCATGACTTTGTTTGAAGTCTTTGCCCGCAAGCTGCTGCACGCACGGGCGCACTTTGGGCGTACCCCGGCGCTGTATGTGATGGTCGGCAACCACAATGAGTCGGCAACCCGCGCATTCTTTGAACAGCACAAGTGCTTCGGCCTGGACGAGGGCGACGTGCAGTTCTTCGCCCAAGGCGAATTGCCGGCACTGGACGCCCAGGGGAAGTTCGTCATGGCCGGGCCCGATGCGCTGTGGACCGCACCCGACGGACACGGCGGCGTAATCGAAGCCATGGCACACAAGGGCGTTCTGGCAGACATGCGGCGTCGCGGTATCAAGTTTGTCAGCTATCTGCAGGTCGACAACCTGCAATGCCCCGTCGCGGACCCGGCGTTTCTGGGGCTGCACATTGCGGAAGGGGCCGAAGTCAGCCTTAAGGTCGTGCGCAAACAGGACCCATCCGAAAAGGTAGGCATCTATTGCCTGGACGACGGCGTGCCAGGCATCGTGGAGTACACCGAGTTCACAGATCACGACGCCAACCTGCGTGATCCGGCGGGCCGGCTGGTCTACTGGCAGGGCAGCATCGCGGTGCATGCGTTTGGCGTGGAGTTTCTTCAGCGGCTGGCCGACACACGCACGCAACTGCCGCTGCATGCGGCACTCAAGAAAGTCGACGCCGTAGGCGGCATTGGCCAAGCCCACAAGTTTGAACGCTTCGTGTTTGATTCGCTGCCACTGGCCAACAAGGTGGTGTGCCTGGAGGTACCCCGCCAGGAACAGTTCCTGCCGCTCAAGAACGCGCAAGGCCCCTACGGCCCCGACGGCGTGCGAGAAAGCTACCAGCAGTACTGGAAGCAGGCGCTGAAGCTGGCCCGCCCCGAACAGCCCGAGCCACCCATCATCGAGGTCGATCCGGCGCTGTGTGAAAATGCCCGGGAACTGTCTGGCGCCATTGAAAGCCGGGTCATCGACACCAGCCAGCCGCTGCGCCTTGCGCAGGGAAGCCTCTAAAGCACTTGCGCGCCTTTTTCGGTCAGCTTGCGGCCACGGGGAGTCTTCTGCACGAACCCCTCGCGGATCAGGTGGGGTTCATAGCTTTCCTCAATCGTGTCTTCTTCTTCGCCCACGGCCACGGCAATCGTCTTGAGTCCAATCGGGCCACCGCCCTGGTCCTTGAGGCAGCGCAGGATACGCCGGTCCAGCTCTGTCAGGCCCAGCGCGTCAATGCCCAGCATGTGCAGGCCAGTTTCACAGATCGCACGCGTTACCTTGCCATCACCCTTGACCTGCGCCACGTCACGCACCCGGCGCAAAATTCGGTTGGCAATTCTGGGCGTGCCGCGCGCGCGGCTGGCGACCAACTCTACGGCCGGGGCATCGACGTCTGTGCCCAGCAGCCGGGACGAGCGCAGAACAATTTTGCGCAGTTCGTCTACCGGGTAGGGGTCCAGGCGCTCCAGCACACCAAAGCGCGCCCTGAACGGTGCACTCAGCAGGCCTTCGCGCGTTGTGGCACCAATCAGGGTGAACTGCTGCAGGCTGACACGCACGCTTCGCGCGGCCGGGCCCTGGTCCAGCACAATGTCGATGTGCCAGTCCTCCATCGCAGAATACAGGTACTCTTCAACCACCCGTGGCATGCGGTGAATTTCGTCAATGAACAGCACATCGCCGCGGCCCAGGTTGGTCAGCAGCGAAACCAGGTCGCCGGGGCGTTCCAGCGCGGGGCCGCTGGTGGCATGCATGCCGCTGCCCAGTTCGCGCGCAATCAGGTTCGCCAGCGTGGTTTTGCCAAGGCCGGGCATGCCGGAAAACAAGATGTGATCCAGGGGCTCACCGCGCTTGAGTGCCGCGGCAATGAACACACCCAGGTTGTCAATCACCTTGGGCTGGCCGATGAACTCCGCCAGTGATCGCGGCCGCAACGCGGTTTCAAACTCGGACTCCTGCCGGTTGGCGCTGCCGTCCAGCAACTGTTGCGGGTCAGGTTCCATGCCAGACATGGTTTAGCCGCCGGACCGCCAAAACGCAAAAGTCCGCCAGCGCCCGCTCGGGCTTTGGCCTTCAACCCTCAAGAATCACGTTGTCGATCAGCCGGGTCGTGCCCACAAAGGCGGCCACGGCGCACAGCGCCCTGCTTTCCACCCTGCCGATTTCGGCAAGATCGTGGGCGGACAGGATCTCAAGGTAGTCCACCCTGTCCACGCGCGGCGCCAACACGGCCAGCCCCGTCTGGCGCAGGCTAACTACGTCGCGCTGGCCACCGTGAAAGGCCGCCTGTATCGCCTGCAAGGCCTGTGTCAGTGCCACTGCGCGCTGGCGATCTGCATCACTGAGGTAACGATTGCGACTGGACATTGCCAGACCGTCGTGTTCACGCACGATCGGGCAGGTGATGACCTGCAATGGCATGTCCAATTCCTGGGCCATACGCGTCAACACCAGCGCCTGCTGGGCATCTTTTTGGCCAAAGTAAGCCCGCGCAGGCTGCACAAGGTTGAAAAGCTTGGTCACCACTGTGGTTACGCCACGAAAGTGGTCGGGCCTGGACTTGCCGCATAACTTGTTGGTCAAGCGGTCTACAGTCACCCAAGTTGCAAACCCGGGCGGGTACATCATGAGTTTGTCGGGCGTGAACACGGCGCTGGCACCGGCAGCGCGACACAGGTCCAGATCCGCTTGCAGGGTGCGGGGGTACTTATCCAGGTCTTCGGTCGGCCCGAACTGGGTGGGGTTGACGAAAATGCTGACGACCGTGTCCACGTTTTCTGTGGCGCTGCGACGAACCAGCGAAGCATGCCCCTCATGCAGCGCGCCCATTGTGGGCACAAAGCCAACGCTGCCAAGGCGGGCGTTGCGCCAGGTGCGCAACTGCGCAATCGTGGCTAGGGTTTCCATTTTCACAGCCTACCGCAGTGGCTTGTCGCACTGCAATCAGGGGTTGGTGGCACTGCTGGCATTCAAGCGGGCCAGGACATCTGCCCATAGTTCGCCGCTCTTGGGGTCTTTGGCCCGGGGCTCAATCTGCAACAAGGGCCAAAGCACGAAGTGACGTTGGCCCATACGCGGGTGCGGCAACACCAGGTCGGGTGTGGCCATCACGACGTCGGCGTACAGCAGCAGGTCGATGTCGATCGTGCGCGGCGAGTTTCGGGGCTCGCCCTCGCGCTTTCGCCCCAACTCGCGCTCAATGCGCAGTGCCTGGGCCAGCAATTCGCGTGGCGTCAGCCTGGTTTCCAGCTTCACCACGCCGTTGAGAAATGCCCCCGCGGACACCGGGCTGTCTACGGCCGGGTTTTCAAGCCATGAAGACACCCGCATCAGCCGCGTATCGGCCAGCTGCGACAGGGCATCGACGGCCGCCGCCACGTTCGCTTCGCGGTCGCCAAGGTTGCTGCCCAACCCAAGGAATGCAGACGCCATGACCCGAGATTACTAACTGCCCGGTTCATTGGTACGCGTTGGTAACATGCCGCAATGGGCACTGCATGTGCCCCAACACCGCGCCGGAATCCGGTAAAGTTTGTTTCGCATCCCACCGGCATTTCCCGTCTAATATGCAAGGCCAATGCGGGGGACGGCCACCGTGCGTTCCCCACCCGATTCAGGTGACACCATGCGAGGAGCAGTACCTCTTTGGGTGCTGGTGGTCCTCGGCACGATAGCGATTGCTGCCGGCGTCTTGCCGGCCCAGCAACCGGACAACGCAAAAACGCCGCAGCCGGCCATGCAGGTCGACAGCGGACCGTTTGCCGAGGAAATCCGCCTGCTGGAAGCCGCGACCGAAAAGGACGCGCGCCGCGACGCATTCGTGGCCATCGTCAACAAGGCCGCACAGCTCAAGCGTGACCCCGACCCACTGGTTTCCATCCTGCGCAACAAACAGCCGCAGGAAACATTCACTGAGCTGCTGACCTGGATCAAAGACGCAGAAGCCGGTCGTGTGGCCTGTTTTCTGCCTGTGTTGGTGGCGGCCGCCAATGAAGGCGGCGACAGTGCCAAGCCCGCGCTGCGGGCCGTAAAGGCCTATGGAATGTCCGGCGCAGATTCCCTGGCCACGATGGCCGAAAAGGGTGCCGCCAGCGAGCGCGCCGCAGCCATTGCCGTGGCTGGCGAACGCGTGGGAGGTCTGCGCGGCGTGGCGCGCGTGGTGCCGGTGCTGGTCAAGCTGGCCAACGAAGGCGAGGCCGAGTTTCAAGGCGCGGCCATGGCGACACTGCGCAAGATCACGTTGTTGAACTTTGAACGCGCATCCGAATGGAAAGACTGGCTGACCGACAAAACAGAAGTGTTGCTGATGGCCGAAATCGGCGACCGCGAAGCCGAAGCCCGCCGCAAGGCAGAAGACCGCGTTTCGGAACTGGAGCGCGAAATCGTCAAGACCAACCTGGAAAGAATGCGGCAATCTGAGGCCACAGACCCCGTGGCACTGGTAGGGCGCATGAAGGCAGGCAACTACCCCGCCGTGCGCGAAGAAGCTGCCAAATTGCTGGGCGCGCTGCTGCCCACGCTGGAAGACGACCCTGCCAAGGCACCGATTGACGCGCTGGGCGAAATTCTGACCGACACCCAGGCCAGCTTTGAATTGCGCAAACAGTGCGCGATTGCACTGGCCGAACCACGCGGCACGGGCCAGACCAAATCTCGCAAGACGCAAATGGCCTTTGCTTACATTGACCGTGCGCTGGAAACCAACGGCATCTCCGCAGATCTCAAACTGGAATTGCTCAAGGGCCTGAACTCGCCCCTTGCAGCAGCGCGGCTGGCAAAGGTGTTGAAGGCAGAAATCGATGTCGTGGAAACCCGCAGCGGCGCCCTGCTGGAAACGGCCATCAGCCAGGTGCGCGCGGTACTGGAACCTGAGGACGCCAGCGAGAATCGCGATCTGTTGCTGGGCGAGTTCCAGCGCCTTCTGAGCGTGATTACCGACAAAGTCTCGGGCACCCTGGAAGCCCCTGCCCGCAAACGCCTGATTGACCTTGCGGTCAAGACCAACGACGCCCTTCAATACCTGGCGCGCCTGCGCCGCGTGGATGTAACTTCGTGTGTGCCGACTCTGCTGCGCCTGATCAACAGCGACAACGGCGCGGCCAACAGCGCATTGACTACGTTGCGCCAGGCCATTGACGTGCCCGCAGCGCGCGATGCCCTGCGCACACAGCTGACGACACCGCCAGAAAGCGACGACCTGACCACACTGTACAAGCGCCTGCTGGCTGGCATTCCCGATACCGAACCAACGCTGGTCAACCTGCTGCAGTTGTGCGAGGCCCTTAGCCTGGAACCCGAGCCCCGCGAGCAACTGACCCAAAGACTGCTGGACCGCGCCCGCAGCGTGGCTGCCCAGCTTCCGCCCAGTCCTGAACAGCGCCGGAACCTGCGCGACGCCCTGCGCGGGCTGTTGGCGCGCCTGAATGTCACCGAGGTACAGCACATCGCATTGATTCAGCAGCTGCTGGATTGCGAATACGGCGAAAAAGACGCACTAGGCTACATTCTGGTGCTTCCGCCAAACCGCGTTGCGATTGTCGCTGCTGGGCTGGAGTCCAAGTTGCGCGATAAGCCACTGCAGGCCGGTTTGCTGGTCGCAGAACTGGTGGCAGCCAACAAGGGCCTGACCAGCGAAGAGGTGGACAGCCCGGCCTTTGGCCAATTCCGTGAACGCGTTCGCGCCAGCGTGCGCGAAGCCTTTGGCAAGGTGCTGGAGACGGCCATCAAGGGCGGCATGACGGAGCAGGAAAAAACAGACCTGCAGGGCTGGGGCAACGGCCCGCTGCGCGAATCCTGGGTCATTTCGTGCGTGGACAAACTGCGCGCCAGCCCGGGCCAGACCGCGGAACGCGACGCTGTGGCGGAGATGCTTCTTTCGGTGCTGAAGCAGGCCCACCCGGAAAAGTTTGACCGCACTACCCTGAAGGGCCTTGATGCCAAGGCCTTTGAAGCGGCGCTGGATACACTCAAGACGCGCCTTAAACTGGAAGGCTATCGCTTTCCGTAGGGCATAAGGACAGCGGCCTCGGACGGTCCTAGTTCAAGCCCATACCCAGCAGAACCAGCTGGGCCCCGACCTTCAGCAGGACTTCCGTGGGCAAGAAGTGGCGGATGTCCAGAATGTAGCCCAGCTCGCGTTCATCATCGGGCTTGAGTTCCAGAAACTCGCGCAGCCAGTTCAGGGCTTCGTCGGAGTCCTGCTGCGCCCAGGAAGGGGCGATCATCATCATTTCTTCAATCACCTCGATGCGTGCGTCCAGCAGGCGCATGTCGGCGATACGCTCTACGATGCGCGGGTAGCGCTCTCGCACCAGATAACCACACAGCACACCCAGCCGCACGACATCCGGCATCAGCGTTATCTTGCTGACCAGGTCTTTGGCGTCGACAACCAGGGTTCGCACCTCGGCCAGCGTGCGTCGCACCTTGCGGATGTCGCTGCCACCGTGAATGCGCAGCAGCCGCGTTGCGGAAATCACGGCGCGGTCCGCCATTTCCGGGTGGGCGCGCCCGACCAGCATTTCCCATTGCGCCATCCGCCATTCCACGCCCAGTATCTGCGCCCAGATCACCCGGGCGCGTTCCTCAATGCCCAGAATGCGCCGGTCAAACAGCTTGTCGATGTAGGCCCTGCCGTCGACGTTTCCTTCGTAGGCGCTTTTCACCCAGGCCCGCGCTACGGCTTCATCCAGTCCCACCACCACAACAAGGCCTGGCACCGCGAAAAACCGGCCCAGCGCTTCCAGCAGCGAAAGGCCAAGCGCCGGCGGGCAGCGGTCCAGATCGTCGACAAACAGAAACGCTGGCAAGTGCGGGTCTTTGGTCCGCGCGCGCAGATGGTTCACAATCGCGTCCATCTGTTCGCGCAGCCGGCGCGGAAACAGGTAGCTGCGGGACCTTTCCAGCAGCTTCTGCTGCTGGAAGCGATCCTCGTTCAACGATGCTGCGTCGGTCATCAGCCGCGAGGCATGGGCCAACTCGGCAATCGGCTGGCTGCTCACGACCAGTTGCGAAATCAGGTCCACCGCTGTCAGCATGGCGCGCTCGGCGCCTTCGCCAGCTTCTCGCGCGCGAATGTTGGTGGTGTTGCTGGGGTAGCCTTTGCGCCGCATGGCCGCGCCGATCACCGCCTCCACCTGTTCCGCCACGGGCGCCTGGGGCATGCCCTTGATGTCTACCTGGTCCCACAACGCAAACACCAGGCTGGCAAAGGGGTCGACATCTTCCTTGTGCGCCCACGCCGAAAACCAGCTGACGGAAGCGCCGGATTCGCGCAGGTGGTAGTCCATCAGCTTGAGCTGCGTGGTCTTGCCCGCGCCATGGCTGCCCGTTACCAATGCGCAGCGCAGGTTGGCTTTGCCCTCGGCGATCAGCAGCCAGGCCGCATCTCGCGCCGCAGCGTCCACGACCTCATGGCCGAACACAGGAAGGCCGTCGGCCGTAAGCTGGGTTTCAATGCTGGTGGACATGCCCGAATTGTGGGGCCGACCGGGCTGAAAGTCGAGCGCCAAAGGCCGGCACCGGACCACGATTCCGCCCCGGCGATTCTGTTACAGGTGTGGCAACGCCCTGGCAGGTTGTGCAATTAGGGGCGGCTTCGGCTAGTTGCCGGGGTCGTTGGTGACCTTGAGGACGCTAAGGAATGCCCCCTGGGGCACTTCTACGCCGCCGATCATCTTCATGCGCTTCTTGCCCTTCTTTTGCTTCTCGAGCAACTTCTTCTTGCGCGTGATGTCACCGCCGTAGCACTTGGCCAGCACGTTCTTGCCCATGCTGCTGATCTTTTCGCTGGCGATGACCTTGCCGCCAATGGCGGCCTGCAGGTTCACCACGAACAAGTGACGCGGGATTTCTTCTTTCAGCTTCTTGAGCAGGTTGCGGCCGCGCTGTTCGGCGAACTGGCGGTGCACAATCATGGCCAGCGCATCTACTTCATCGCCGGCAATCAGAATGCGCACCTTAACCAGGTCAGCGGGGTCAAAGCCGATCGGCTCATAGTCCATGGTCGCGTAACCGCGCGTACCGGATTTCAACTTGTCAAAAAAGTCGAAGATCACTTCCGCCATGGGCATCTTGAAGGTCAGCAGCACGCGGTCTTTGCCCAGGTGTTCCTGGTTCTGGTACAGACCGCGGCGCTCCAGTGCCAGCGACATGACGTTGCCGATGTATTCGGTGGGCGTGATCACGCTCAGGCGCACGATCGGCTCGAGGATTTCCTTGTAATGCGTGGGGTCGGGCAGATCGCCGGCCTTTTCAATGCGCTCGCGCGTGTCGTCATGCTTCAGGATTTCATACGTAACGTTGGGCGCACTCTGCACCAGGTCCAGACCCAGTTCACGCTCGACGCGTTCCTGGAAGATCTCCATGTGCAGCAGGCCCAGAAAGCCGCAGCGAAACCCGCTGCCCAGGGCGTCGCTCTGTTCGGGCGAATAGGTGATGGCGCTGTCGGAAAGAGTGATCTTCTGCAGGCCCTTGCGCAGGGCGTCAAACTCGGCGGCGTTGGTCGGATAGACGCCGGCAAACACCATCGGCTGGGGTCGTTTGTAGCCCGGAAGCGGATGTACCTCGTCTTTGAACTTGGCCAGTGTCACGGTGTCGCCCACGCCGACATCTTGTACCGACTTGATGCCGCAAATCACGTACCCCACACAGCCGGTGCGCAACTCCGCTTGCTTCTGCAGGCCCATGCGCACGATGCCTACTTCCAGCACTTCAAACTCACGGCGCGTACCCAACATGAAGATGCGGTCGCCAGCTTTGAAGCTGCCATCGCGCACGCGCACATAGACCACAACCCCGCGATAGTCGTCGTAGACGGCGTCAAAGATCAGCGCGCGCAGGGGTTTTTCGGCATCACCTTCGGGCGGCGGGATGCGCTTGACGATTTCCTTGACCAGTACATCTACACCCAAGCCGGTCTTGCCGGAAACTTTGACCACATCAGCGGGCTTGGTGCCGAACGCGACTTCCAGTTCGTTGACAGTGCGCTCAAAATCCGCAGCAACCATGTCGACTTTGTTGGCCACGGGCACGACTTCCAGGTCGGCACCGATGGCCAGGTACATGTTGGCAACGGTCTGGGCCTGAATGCCCTGGGTGACGTCCACAAGCAGCAATGCGCCTTCGCAGGCGTTCATGGCGCGGCTGACTTCATAGCCAAAGTCCACGTGGCCAGGGGTGTCGATCAGGTTGAACAGGTACTGTTCGCCGTCAATCAACATTGGCAGGGCAATCGCCTTGGCCTTGATGGTGATGCCGCGCTCGCGCTCCAGATCCATGGAATCCATGGTCTGCTCGACAATCTTGCGTTTGTCGACGGCGTACGACATCGAAAGCAGACGATCGGCCAGGGTAGACTTGCCGTGATCGATGTGCGCAATAATGCAGAAGTTGCGAATCTTGCTGAGTGGCATTTCCGGCACGCGGCGCAACCTCCTGTAGGCCGCAAGTGTTAGCAGATTCGAGTCGCCACGCCAGAGGAAGCGGCGGGCACGATTTTGGATTTTGGGTTTTCCGTTCCGGCTGGTTTGCGTTATCGAAGCAGGCACTGAAAAGGCGTGCCCGTGTCTGACCTTGGCCCAGAACTTTCCTTCCTTAGAGACCGCGGCTTTGGCGCCGCTGTGCCAACACTTGCGTTGATCCTGGGGTCCGGCTTTGGGGCCATTGAGGCCGCCTGCGAACCGCAGGTCAGAATCGATTACGTTGAAATCCCCGGGTTGCCCGCGCCCAGCGGCCTGCCGGGCCATGTGTGCAGGCTGACTCAGGGCTGCTTGTGGGGGGTCAATGCGCTGGTGTTTCGGGGCCGTTATCACGGCTACGAAGGATTTACCGCGCGAGAGTTAGGCCTGTTGCCGCGCCTGGCGCAGGGGCTTGGGGCTTCGCTGCTGGTAGTGACCAATGCCTCTGGGGGCATTCGGCCAGGTCTTGAAGCCGGAAACCTGCTGGCGATAACCGATCACATCAATCTGATGGGCTTGAATCCTTTGGTCGGTCTGCCCCGCATCAGCGGTGCCGCACGCTTTGCGCCCATGGCCGGGGCCTATGACCCCGCGCTGGTCGATGCTCTGGTTGCAGCCGCGGGCCGCGCTGGCGAATCCATGCAGCGGGGCGTGTATGCGGCCGTGCTGGGCCCAAGTTTTGAAAC
Organism: Planctomycetota bacterium; assembly: GCA_016722065.1. Taxonomy (GTDB): domain Bacteria; phylum Planctomycetota; class UBA8742; order UBA2392; family UBA2392; genus H3-PLA7. Next base: position 2,177,931 of record JADKGX010000001.1, on the reverse strand, counting down.
CGCCGCTGAGGTCCGCGCCCTGGCCGCGCAGGGTGCTGACGCCGTAGGCATGAGCACCGTGCCGGAGGTAATTGTCGCCCGTGCCCTGGGCATGTCCGTGTGCGGGCTGTCCTTGATTACAAACCGCGCGGGGTCCAGTGACGACAGCCACGACCAGACACTGCGCCAGGGAAACGACAACGCCGCGCGTCTGGGCCGGGTTCTGGAACAGTTTGTGAAGGGCCTTGGTCAGCCTTTCAACTAGGGCTATGCCTGTACGGGGCGGTTACTATAAGGTTTCAGTCCATTTCGGACCAAGCCTCACAGGAAGCCAACATGAGCGAGCACAAACTCTTTACCTCGGAATCCGTCGGCGAAGGCCACCCGGACAAACTTTGCGACCAGGTCTCGGATGCCGTGCTGGACGCCATCCTGGCCGAAGACAAGCATGCTCGCGTAGCCTGCGAAACTGCCACAACCACCGGCTTGATCTGCGTGATGGGCGAAATCACAACCAAGGCCCAGGCGATCCTTGGCCGCATTGGCGATATCGCGCGCAAGGCCGCCACCGATATTGGCTATACCAACGGCGATTACGGGCTGGATGGAAACTCCTGCGGCGTGATGGTTGCGGTGCACGGCCAGTCGCCCGACATCGCCATGGGTGTGGATGAGGGCAAGGACCACGAACAGGGTGCCGGTGACCAGGGCATGATGTTCGGATACGCCAGTGACGAAACCCCCGAACTGATGCCTGCCCCGATTGCCTGGTCGCACAAGTTGACAGCCATGCAGGCCAAGCTGCGCCACAGCAGGAAGATCGATTGGCTGCGGCCGGACTGCAAATCGCAGGTCACGGTGGAGTATGAAGACGACAAAGTTGCGCGCATTCACACCGTGGTGCTGTCGACCCAGCACGCACCAGAGGTTGAGCTTAGCCGCATTCGTGAACAGACGATTGAAGAGATCATCAAGCCCGTGCTGCCCGCACAGTACCTGGACAGCAAGACGATCTATCACGTCAACCCCACCGGGCGCTTTGTGGTGGGTGGCCCGCATGGCGACTCGGGTCTCACCGGGCGCAAGATCATCGTCGACACCTACGGCGGCATGGGCCGACACGGCGGCGGCGCGTTTTCAGGCAAAGATCCCACGAAGGTTGACCGAAGTGCTGCGTACATGGCCCGCTATGTTGCCAAGAACGTCGTAAAGGCCGGGCTGGCCAAGCGCTGCGAGATTCAACTGGCCTATGCGATCGGCGTGGCGGAACCCGTCAGCATCAACATCAATACCTTTGGCACCAACAAGATATCAGAGGCACACATCATTGAGCTGCTGCGCAAGAACCTCAGTTTCAAGCCCAAGGCCATCATCAGCCACTTGAACTTGCTGCGCCCGATTTACAGCCAGACGGCCAAGAACGGCCACTTCGGGCACGAAGGGCCGAATTTCCCGTGGGAGAGCACGGACTTGGCGGCAAAATTGAAAGCTTGAACCTTACTTTGTGTCAAAGATGGGGTTGCATTCAGTCACGCGGCAGGCTAAACAGATTTCTCGTGAACCGTTGTTGCGGTAGGCTCTCAAAGGACTTGTGACGAGTACGGTGTCCACTTAGGGGTTTGGCGCTGATCAAGGCGGGCGGAGTCGCTCCTGGCAGTTTTGGTCAGAACTAAAGTCCAAAGTGAACTCAAGTAGCCGAACAATCCTATGGGAGCAAAATCGTAAAAACCATCTGGATTCGAGTTTGGGTGGGCCTATATTGCCCATCCGCTATGGGCAGCAACGGTTATTTCAGTCATAACTAAGAAAACAGAAACCAAGGGGATGTACCCATGACAGAGAACGCTGGTGGTGGCAACGAACTGGAAGCCCTGGGAGTTCCGAAGGAAATCCAGGACTACGCCAAGACGATGTGGATGCTCCAGATCATTGGTTGGGGCCCGCTGTACCTGATTTTCGTTGAGAAGCCGGGTCTCTGGAAGAACCCCTGGTTCGTTTCCCAGGTCCGCCTGATGATCCGCTCGGCGATCTTCTGGATCCTGTGCTACCTGCCCGGCATGTGGTTTGCCTTCCAGTGCTTCGGCGCTGTAGGCAAGGGCAAGGACCCGAAGGTTCCGTTTGCTGCTCCGAACGGCTTCGCCGACAGCCAGAAGTAGTTCTGCCAAAAGATCTGAACGCCGGGGACGGGCTGCAATCCGTCCCCGGTTGTCTTTTTCCGTGCTTGGTCGCGCTGGCTGGCGTCTTGCCTGCCGCCGGTGTGGCCCGCACAGAACTTGGCGTTCATGGCCCGCCTGAACATCGACCTTTCCGTCAACGACTACGACCGCAACCTGTTTGAGGTTCGCAAGCTGGTCGTGGAGTTGCGCGAAAACGAAGGCATGCGCCACATGGTGCTGAAGATTCTGGCCATGGCGCTGTACTTCGACCGCAAGCTGCTGGTCGAACCCAGCATGGACGACGAAGACCGCTATCAGCCTGACCTGCTGATGCGCAGCGACGACTACCGCCCCCTGCTGTGGGTCGAATGCGGCCAGTGCCGGGTGCAGAAGCTCGACAAAGTCGCTTTTCGCTATTACGACGCCCGCGTGATCGTCATGAAGGCAACAGAACGCTAGGCCCGCGACCTGGCCTTGCGCTGTCAGGGCGAAGTACGCCGCCTGGGCGCGCTGGAGTTTGTCGGCTTCAGCCCGGGATTTGTCGACGCCGTGGCAAGCACGCTGATGGGCCGAAACGACATCATTGCCATCATTTCCGGTCAAGATCTGCAGGTGGTCGCAGGTGGCAACACACTGCAAAGCAAGATCTTCCGCATCCAAGGCCGTAGCTGATTCCAGCCTGATTTACAGCAAGCTGCTGCGCTTTGGCCCTGCATCGATCTAAACTGGGCAAATGCGCAAAGTGATTACTGCCATGCTGGCCCTTGCCTGCATTCTGACGCTGACTAGGGCCCAGGACAAACCGCCTGCACTGCCCAAGGTACCGACCGGATTTGACGAAGGCCGAACAGAACTACTGCGCGAGGCCGCAGACGGTCTGATCGCCCCCGATGCTTTGGTCACGCGCCTGTTTGAAGACGCCGACCTGACGGAACTGGCACAGTTCTGTGCGCTGCACCTCAAGACCGACGAGAAATCCCGCCTGGATGCCGCACTTGATCGCAAGGGCGCTTTGAGTGCCGCCCGCGATGCCGCAGCCATGGAAGCCCTGTTCTCTACTGCCAAGCTGCCACCGGCCGATATCGCTGCCGCGCTGGGCAAGACTCTGAAGCAACAGGGTTACAAGCTGGCCGATGTCGTGGCCTGGCTGTACTTGCGCGGCGTCAATTTTGTGACATTGCAGCGGGCCATGAACGGCGAACGCATTGACAGCGTGCGCCTGCGCCGGCAGTTGCGCCAATGGCAGGCCGCTGGCAAAGGGCCGGAGCAGCTATTTGCATTTGCCCACTGGGAGTTCAACCTGCTGGACAGCCGCGAGCAAAAAGGCGGCCACTATGACGGTGCGCAACTGATCGAAAGCCTGCTGGCTCTAGGCTGGAACGAAGACGCCTTTGCCCGGGCACTCAAGAAAGCCATTCGCGGGGAGTTATCGGCCGACCAGCGCGCCTTGATTCGATGGGGTGACGCAACATTGATCTGGGCCGCACTGGCCGAACATGTGGCGGAATCCGAACTGTTCAAGGTCGTACAGGATCAGATCAAGGCCGATGCCCAAAGCGGGACAGGCGCCGCCATGCTGCAAAGCTGCCTTCTGCGGGCACGCACGTCAGACCGCTGGCTGCGCACCGGCGGGCCGCGCGTGGCCGGGGTGTGGACCGGCCCATTGCCCAATGCCGCTGGCGAACCCAAGGCACCCACCAAAAATGCGTTGGCCCTGGAAACTGCAGGGTTTGCGGAGTTCGCATCCGGGCTGGACGACGACATTCGACATCACTTCGCCGACACCGTTCGCGACACACTGACCATTGTTGGCTACACCGACGGCAGCGTGCGCATGCTGATCACGCGCCCCGCGCGCGCAGCCACGGTCTATGGCCCGGATACGCCTCCGGGACGTGACAGCGTGCTGCAGTTCTATGAGGGCCGCTTTTCCCTGGAGGGTCACATTGCCTTTGCGACATTGGCTTTTGGCCAGGGGCAAACCATCGCGCCGGTTGAACTTGACCTGGTCAACCTGCGCGCGCTGGCCGGCGGCGCGCTGCTGGCCTTGGATATCGACAACGGCGTGACATTGACCCCGACACTGCTGCGCCGTACTTCGCGCTTGATTGAGGCGCCATAGACCGTGCCCGCTGCGCTTTTTCGCGCTAGTCTGGTGGCAAGGAGCCACCATGCGCACTTGCCAATTCCTTCTGCTTTGCGTCGCTGCACTTGCCGGCGGCCTGTGTTCCAGTCTTCTACAAACACCTGCTCGGGCGCAGGACGAACCGAAAATTCCGGTTCTAGTGCGTGCCCAGAAGTTCGAGCTGGTGGACGAACAAGGGCGTGTGCGCGCCAGCCTGGCATGCGACGACGGTTTGACAGAACTGAACATGCTGGGCGACGACGAAAAGACCACGGCAACCCTGCGAATCCGCAAAGATGGATCAACCGCCCTGACTTTTGCAGACGCCAAACGCAACGCACGCATGTTGCTGGGCAGCACGGGCAAGGGCTTCTCCGGTTTGGGTTTTTCCGATGGCGCGGGAAACTCGCGCGTTGCACTGGGCACGGGCGCAACAGGCGCGCCGGCACTCAGCCTGCACTATGCATCCGGCAAACTGGCCGGCCTGCTGACGGTGCAAAACGAGCGCGATGCAGCGCTGATTCTCAATGGCCCAAAGGGTGATACCAACTTGGCGCTGGGCAACAGCGACGGACGCCCAAACATCCTGATGCTTGATGACAAAGGCGTTGAGCGCATGAAGCTGGTTCTGAAGGAAGACAACTCGCCTGCCCTGATGCTGCGCGACAGCAAGGGCAATCCACGCCTGCTGGCCGGTGTTACAGCCGACACTTGGGCTGGTCTTGGCCTGATGGATGCCAAGGGTGTCGTGCGCACGCTGATGTTCAGCGAGTCCAGGGGTGACAGCGGCATCAGTGTCAGCGACAGCGCAGGCAAATCGCGCGGGGCACTGGCCATCAACGCCGACAACAAGGCCCGAGTCGAAATCCTGGACGACGCCGGCAAGGTACTTTTCGGCCAGCCCAAATGACCGCACTGGACAACCAGCAACTAACAGCCGCCTGGAAAGCCCACGACCAGGCCGCAGCAGCCATGGCCACTGGCCCAGGCCAGGTGTTTACGCCCCGTGCCCTGGCCCTGCAGTTGGCCCACACCACGTTGCAGCCGTTGCAGGAAGCACCGCAACTGCTGGACCCGGCCTGTGGCTGCGGGGCCTTGCTGCTTGGTGCCATCGAGTGGGCCTTTGAGCACCGGCCGCAGTGGCTGGCATGCTGGGCCCAAGGCGGCATTGCCGGTTATGACAGCGACCCGGCCTGCGTTGCGGCCTGCCAGCAAGCAGTGTCGCTGGCCCTTGGGAGACAAGCCGCCCAAGCCATATCACGGCGCGACAGTCTGCAATTGTCAGCCCAACCCTGCTGGGACGTTGTGCTTGCCAACCCGCCCTGGGTGAGCTTTTCCGGTCGCCACGCTGTCAAGCTGGGGCGCGAGAGTCGCGCATTTCTTGCCGAACAATTTGCGGCCTTTCGTGGCTGGCCCGCGCTGCACGCCGCCTTCTGCCAGCAGATAGCAGCACTGGTACAGCCCACCGGCCGTATCGGACTGCTGCTGCCGCTTCAAATGGCCGACCTGCCGGCCTACGCAGTCGCGCGCCAGATGCTGGAGGCGCGGCACCGTCTGGAAACCCTGACCGATCTTGGCGAAGCGGCCTTTGCAGGTGTAACCGAACCGGCTGGCATGTTTGTCTTTGCACCGGCAACAGGGCCGGCAGCCAGGGCGCAATGGTCCACGGAGCAAGATCACCAGGTGCTGCGATGGGCGGGCCGGATTGCGCCGCTGCCAACTTCTGCCTTTGGCGACATCGGCATTCACAGCGGCAACGCAGCCGCATTCATGTTTTCAGCCACGTGCAAGCAGGGACTGTTGCCGGTGCGACAGGGGCGCGACATAGCCGCGTTTTCTCTGGCGCCTGCTGCCCTGTGGCTCAACACCGGCGCGCTGCCGCCTGGGATGTATGGCCGGATTCCTGACCCGGGGGTTTTTCAGCGAGCCAGAATTCTGCTTCGCCAGACGGCTGAACGCCCGATTGCCGCCCGGCATGAACCCGTAGCAGCATTTCGTAACAGCGTTCTTGCCTGCCTTGGTGCACCCGGCCACGACGACGACTATCTGCTTGGCGTCTTGAACAGCGCGTTGATGGCCCGCATTCATCGCGCATTGCATCGCGACGCGCGGCAGCGTTCGTTTCCGCAGCTCAAGGTCGGCCACCTGCGCGCCTTGCCGGTTCCTGGCCGCGAAATCGGGCCGTTGTACGACGCCATCGCTGCGGCAGCGCGGGACTGCCAAACCGCCCGTCCTGGGTCCAGCGAACAACTGGAGAGGCTTGTGGAGTCGGCCTACGCCGCAGCCAGTGCAAGCTGACAAGCGCTTTGCACCTTGGGGCGCGCTGCATCACGGCCATGGCGACTACTTGATGTTGCTGCCCTGGCGCGTGGTTACGCGAAACTTGATTTTGCGGGCAGTCCCGGCAGCCAGACTGAAGGTGACCTTGCGCGTGCGGGCGTCTTCGGTCTCGAATGTGTCTGAGCTTTCAAAGTCGAAATCGCCGCCAACCACGCGGTGAATCTCCACTTCCACGGCGCGGCCCCGGAAGTTCTTCACTTCCAGTTCGAACTCTTCCACGGTGGTCCAGCCGATCAGCCAGCCCTGTTGAAAAGTCAGGTCCTTCTTCTTCAGGCTTAGGCGCTTTTCCGCCAGCGTGCATTCAGCGTCAGGCCCTACGTTCACTTTCACTTCTTCGTTCTTGGGAATGTACTTGCTGGCAAGTTCCCCCATGAACCCCAGGCGTCCGTTGCCCTGGTCTTTGTAAAGGCGCAGCACTCCGTCGGGCAAAGGTTCCTTGCCCAGCTTGTGTTCTTCATCGTTCTTGAACTGCAGCACTTTGTTGAAGCCATAGCCGAACTCTTTTTCCTTCAGCATGTAGACGGTCTTGAGTGGTACTGCGGGAACGGCAAAGCTGCGCAGGCGCTTGGACCACTGGTTCTGCACGGTTTCCGTGCCGCCGACGGTGAAGATGAAGTACTCGCTCAAGCCGGCTTTCTGGATTTCTTTGGGGCGAATCATGCCGTTGTCGCTTGGATCCTCATTGGCGTCGTCCATGGCGCGCAGGTCTTCCTCTTCTTCCTTGCTTGGTGCAGCTGGCGCCGGCGCTGGTGGCGGCGACGGATAACGCGGGGTCGCCAGGTACACGATCTTTTCCACCAGGTGAATGACGCCGACCACAAGGCGTATCTGGGCGTTTTCGTATTCTTCGCCGGACCAATTGTTGATCGTGACGTAGGCCGTAAGGTCGGCCATGGATTCATCGGCGTTGACAATGCCCGTGTATTCCGCGTTCCAGCTGATGCCACTGGTGAAATAGCTGATTTCAACGGTGTAACTGCCGGCCGTTTTGCAACCGACCGTCCATATCAGCATTTCGCTGCTTTCGGCCGGGTAGCTGGTGTCGGCAATGTCGATTGCGGCCTTGGCTGCATCGCCTACGGGCTGCAATTCCACGCTGGTGGGGTCAATCAGTGTTTGCGCCCAGGAAAACTGCAGGCGGTTGTCGCCCTGCTTGAAGCTTAGTGTGCGGCGTTCGCGCACCAGAGTCAGGTCTTCACTGTTGTAGATCGTCAGTTGCACGGAATCGCGCTTGGGCAGCGTGACCAGTTCTTCCTTGGCGCAAAGGGGCCCGGCGAGCATCAGGGCCAGCGCGATCAGGACTGGTGTCTTCATGGGGGTGATCCTCAAGCAAACCGGTGCGGCGGTATGACCAAGTGGATGTCGACTACTTGCGGGCGTTTTCGCCCTGCCGGGTTGTCACGGTGTAGCGCAGCTTGCGCGACGCGTTGGCATCCAGCGTAAACACAACCTTGCGGGTGGTGGCGTCGTGAATCTCGAACTTTTCGGCACTCTCGAAGTCAAAATCGCCCTGCATGGTGCGATGAATCTCGATGTCGACGGCGCGGCTACGGAAGTTCTTCACTTCCATTTCGAACTCTTCCACCATCGTCCAGCCAACCAGCCAGTTGTTGCGAAAGCCCAGGTCCTTCTTCTTCAAACTGATGCGCTTGATGGCCAGGGTGCATTCGGCATCCGGGCCGACGTTGATCTTCACTTCTTCTTTCTTGGGAATGTACTTGCTGGCCAGCGCGCCCATAAAGCCCAGGCGGCCCTGGCCCTGATCTCTGTAAAGGCGGATCAGCCCATCAGGAAGCGGCTCCTTGCCCAGCTTGTGTTCTTCGTCGTTCTTGAATTCCAGCACCTTGGTGAACGAGGGCCCAAACTTGGCGGGTTCCAGGCGATAAACGGTCTTGAGCGGCACACCCGCAATGCTGAAGCTTTGCAGGCGCTTGGACCAGCCCGTGGGGATCGTCTCCTGGCCTTCCACCGCGTAGATGTAGTACTCGCTCAAGGTGCCCTTCTCGATGTCCTTGCGGCGGACCATCCCGCCTGCACCGCCCCCGGCACCCTTCTCGGCAGGGAATTGGCGTTCCATCTTGCGCAATTCATCCATGTCCGGCGCCTCGGTGGGAGGTATCTTCTCGCGCGATTTGGGTTGGGCCAGGTCGACGATTCTCTCGACCATATGAATCGTGCCGACCACCAGGCGCACGCTGGCGTCCTCATAGTCTTCGCCGCTGTTGTTGGTCACAGTGACAAAGCCGGTAAGGTGCATGACATCTTCGCTGGTGTTGACCATTCCGGTGTATTCCGCGCCCCAACTGATTCCGCTGGTGAAATAGCTGATTTCGACCACGTGGCTGCCGGCCGACTTGGCCCGGATAGTCCAGATCAGCATTTCGTGGCTTTCCGCGGGATAGCTGGTGTCGGCAACGTCCAGAGCGGCGCGTGCGGCCTCGCCGACGGCTTGAAAGTCGACGCTGGTCGGGTCAATCAGTGTATTGGCCCAGGAAAACTGCAGGCGGTTGTCGCCGGCTTTGAAGCTGAGCGTGCGGCGCTCGCGCACCAAGGTCAGGTCCGCACTGTTGTAGATGGTCAGCTGCACGCTGTCGCGCTGGGGCAGCGTGACGAGTTCTTCTTTGGCGCACAATGGCGCAGAGGCAAGGACCAGGATCAGGATGGCAAGGGTAGTGCGCATTGGGGCAATCCCGTCAGTCGTTTCAGGAAACTCGGCCGCAGGCCCCGGGGGCGGCCTTGCGCTGTGTTTGCGCAAGGCCCAACCCCGGCTGCCAGGGTTTGATTACCACACGTTCTTGCGTTGGTAGTGGAACTTCAGCTTGATCGGCGTGCCCTTGGCGGGCGCCTTGACCTTGAACTTGATCGTTTCGTTGTCGATGCGTTCGAAGCTTTCAAAGTTCGCGCTGTCGTTCTTCATTTCCCATTCGCCATCTACGCGCAGCACCAGCGTGACGACGGACTCGTTGTCCTTGAAGTTCTTGATTTCGTATTCGTCGACTTCGTCGGTGTCGTACACGTTGCCGCGACGATTCTGGACATCGTTGGTCATCTTCTTCATCTCAATCTTGATGTCCTGGGCGATGCCGATGTTCAGGCGCATGTCGTCGCCGATTGGCGTGAACCGGCCCCAGTCTTCGCCCGTGAAGGCGGTGGTGCCGTTGCCGTCGTCCTGATAAATGCGCACCTTGCCGTATTCCAGCGGGATCGCACCCAACCCGATATCCTTGGCATTCTTGAGCACGTAATCAGTCATCACCTTGCCTTCATAGTTGCGGGTGATGTCGTAGACGTATTCCTTGGTCAGCTTGACCTTGTCCCAGCTGTTGACCATGACCCGCTTGGCCTCGCCGTTTTCGAGGCCTTTTTCGAACTTCTTGCCGTCGCGGGTGACAAAGTCCGCCGTGGCAAAGCGCCCGCCGGACCAGTTGCGGATCTTGAAGTAGTGCTTGAAGGTGCAGGTCTGTTCATCCTTGCTGACCAGCATGCGGTAGTCAGTTTCGCGCTGGATGTTCGCCATCAGGTAACTCAGGCGGAACTTGATGCTGGCGGGCTCCGTGGCCGCGATCTGCCAGGTCAGGGCTGCTTCACCCGGCGGATAGGACGTACTGAGAATCTCGACCTTGGCCGCGGGGTCGGCCGGGCGGAAGATGATGCTGCCTTTGTCGATGTTCGTGCCTGCCCACGAGAAATCGACGTTATTGACGCCCTTTTGCAGGCTGATCGTGCGTTCCTCTTCGACCATCACCACATTGGGGTTGTCAAAGCGCACTACCACAGCTTCGCGGTCGGGCAGGGTAGCCAGCTTGATGCGGGCCTCGACCGGGTTCGGGTTCAGAATCCCGATCATTGAGCCCACACCGGCGGCAAAGGCGAGTGTCAGAAGAAGGCGCTTATTCATGGCTGAAGTTCCTTTAGGTATGGCGTCTTGTGTTCCGTGTAATGTGTCCCGCGTTTTGTGGTGCAGCCGTGCTTTTCATTCGGGACGCGGGGCGCCCGACACGGACCGGGTCTACTTCTTGGCGTTGGTGCCAAAGCGGGTGCGCACCTTGTAGACGACTTCCTGCTTGGCGCCTTTGTCCAGCTTCAATACATAGCGCTGGGTGCGGAAGTCGATCTTGGTGCTAGCCAGTTCGCTTTCGAAGTCAAAGTCGCCATTGAGTGCCAGGTTGATTTCGAAGTCGACGGCGCGGTCGCGGAAGTTGGTCATTTCCAGCTTGAAGGTTTCGTAAGTGTCCCAACCCTGCAGGTACTGGTTGCGGCCATTGAAGGCAAAGCTGAGGTTTTCTTTCTTCAGGCTGGTACGAGTCATTTTGATCGTGACTTCGGGGTCTACACCGGCATTGACCTTCACTTCGTCATTCTTGGCGATGTAGCCGGTTGCAATCGCGCCCACATAACCCAGGCGGTTTCCGCCAGCGTCGCGATAGAAGCGCACCACGCCTGAGGGCAGGGGTTCCTTGCCCAGCTTGTGGGCCTCGTCATTCTTGAAGGTAAGGATGCGGCAAAGCTGGGCGCCGTACTTGGGCGCGTCCCATGTGTAGACGCTCTTGACCGGCACACCGACCTGGACAAAGCTTTCCAGACGCTTGGCCCAGTTGTTGGGGATCGTCTCGGTGCCGCCCACAGAATAGATGTAGTACTCCGACAAGCCTTCCTTGACGATATCCTTCTTGCGGTCGGAGGCGTCTGCGGACTTGGCCGCGTTGCGCATCTTGCCGTAGGCCTCTTCCATGCGTGCGGCGCGCTGGCCACCTGCCAGGCCGGCGATTTCTTCCACCAGGTTGATGCTGCCAACCACCAGGCGCACTTTGGCGTCTTCGTATTCTTCACCGGAGTTGTTCTGGACCGTGACATAGGCTGTCAGGGTCATGCTGGAATCATCGGTTGCCAGCATGCCGTGGTATTCGGCGCTCCAGCTGATACCGCTGGTGAAGTAGCTGATCTCTACCATCGCGCTGACATCGTTGTCTGCGGCGATGGTCCAGATCAACATCTGGTTGCTTTCGGCTGGATAGCTGGTGTCCAGCACATCCAGTTTTTCGGCGTTGTTGACTGGCTTGAAGTCCACGCTGGTCGGGTCAATCAGCGTACCCGCCCAGGAAAACTGCAGGCGGTTGTTGCCCTTCTTGAAGGTCAGCGATCTCGTTTCGCGAACCAGCGTGAGGTCCACACTGTTGTAAATCGTCAGTTGCACCGTATCGCGCTTGGGCAGCGTGACCAGTTCCTCTTTAGCCGCCAGCGAAGGTGCAAGCGTGGCAAACATCAGCAGTGCGGGTAGAAGCCAATACGACTTTGTCATGATCAACCCCTTGTCCTTGATCCAGCAATGCATAGGACGCCCCTGCCCGTCAAAGAGTTCCCGAAACTTTGCAATCGCTCAAGCCAACAGGGCTGGTGCGCGGCAAAGCACGTCTGAGACTTCCATCACAGTGAGGTGTTCACAGAAGGGTGGGCGTTAATCCCACCACTCTTCTTCATAGCTACTGGCGTCGTCGGCGGGGGTGTTGCAACGAGACAGCAGCTTCAACAGGCGGTCGGATTCGACCTTGGCCTTGGGTTCGTAGGCGCTGCGGGCTTCCTCAAGCTGCTGCAGCAACGCCCATCCGTGCACTGTGTCCTGGACGGAATTCAGGCCGCTGCTGGCACCTCGACCGCGCGAAAAGGGCAAATCGCTGCCCAGCACCCACAGGGCAAATCGACGGCACTTGGCATGACCTTCGCGGTTGGCAAGCATCTTTAGCCAGTTCTGGTCAATCGTGCTGACGCTGGCCTCAGACAGCCCGGCCCGGAAAATGCCGTCTGTGCCCGCGCGCAGCGTGTTACGCATCAGCATCGAGCTTCGGGCAGCGCGAAGCTCCGGCGCGAATTGGTAGGCGGCGGCCAACATGGGAGAATCCATCCATGGCACCAGGCAGTTCTCTGCAAAGTCCACCAGATCGGCCTTGGTGCCGAATTCCTCGAACTCGCCCTTGAGCTGCGGTAGTTCATACAGCAGCAGCATGTTGTCGGGTTGCTCACGGCGATTGTCGGCTGGCTCCAGCGCGGCCAGACGGCATTGCGCCTGCAGCAGGGCGTCGCCGGCCTTGCGGGCCAACACTGACGCCAGAAACAGCCGGCGTTGGCGCGAATCGACACCCAAAGCAACATCGCGGTTGAACCACAGCAGGTTGGCGGCACCGGCTGCATCGCCGTTGCGGGCCAGCAGCTTGGCGCAATCCAGCAGAAGCCCTGCGTGCAGGACTTCAGGAATGCCGGCCTTGGCGCGATCTTCGGACTGCTTGGCCTGGGCATCCGTGAGCGTGGACTTGAACTGGGCGCGCAGGTCAATCGAACCCTGCGCCGCAGCAAGCCATTTCTGCAACGCGGCCATGTCCTTGGGCTGCTTCTGGCGCAGACTGGCGCGCAGCAGCAAGGCGCGTGCCTCCACCAACCCCAGCACAAACCCTGCGCGCTCGCGCAAGGCCTGCACCGCGCGCCAGTTGTTGCCGGTTCTGGCCTGTTCCAGGCCTTCGCCGAAGCCCTTCAAAGCGTCCTCAAGTTGCTTGCTGGCCGGATGGGCTGGCGCCAGGGCTGCGTCCAGTTGCGCTTCGGTCAGTTCTGAGGCCAGTCGGACTTGATACCCGAACAAGAGTTCGCGCAAGCGCTTGTCGCCTTCGGGCAGAATCTGTGCGGCCCGGGCATGTTGCACTACGCCTGAGGTACCACCCCATAGCTCCATGTTGACCAGCTTCCAGAACACCGTGCGCGAATCCGGCATGGATCCCAACAGCAGCCCGGCGCGGGGCAGCACGCGCAGGGCCAGCGGATCGGTGGAATTCTCTTCTTCGGCGGGCTTTTCACCTGCCGGCTTATCACCGTTGTCGGGCTTTGGGTCGGCCGGTTTTGCGTCGGGGTCTGCGGGCGCAGCTGCTGCCGGACCTGCCGGTGCTGCAAGCGCCAGCAGGGCGGATTCCAGAAGGATTCCGTCCTGAGAAAGCGAACGGCCTGATTCATAGCCGCGCTGCCGTCCGGCCTCTGCCAGATACTTCAGCGCCAGTTCCTTTTCGCCGCGCAAGTAGAGCCAGATGCCCATGCAGTCCTGGGGAATCTCGCGGTTCTGGTGTTCCGGGCCAAAGGCTTTGCGCACTGCCTCAAGTTGCAAAAGGCCGGCTTGGGGGTTTGTTTTGTACAGCTTGTAGGCTGCTTCCAGCACACGGTCGACGATCTGCTGCTGCGGACCCCGCGCAAGCATCATGCTGGACCACACCGTCAGCCCGCGCGAAACCAGACGCGCCAGTGCACCAGTGCGCGCTTCTTCGGCTTTGCCTTGGGCAGCCTGGGCGCGAACCATCATGTCCAGCACCGCGGTATCGTCCTGGCTGAGTTCCAGCCCCATGCGCAGCAGGGTCTCTGCATCAGCGGGTTTGCCCGCCGCGATATCGGCTTGCGCGCACACGCGGCAAGCCAGCAATGCCGTCCAGCGTTGCAGGCGTGACTCACGCCCCAGCCTGGTGCGCTCCTGGGCATCCCCGCCGCGAAAGGACTCAAAGGCATGCTGCGCGTCCAGTGCAGCCTGGTGTCTGGCCGGAAAAGCCGCCCGGGCGCGTGACACCATGTCGGGGTCCGTTGCCATTTCTGCCAGGCAGCGATCCAGCCCGGGCAGATCGCTGGTGTACCAGGTCGCGGGCAGAAACAGGTCCGCAAAGGGCTCCGGCTGCCATGCGCCGGGGCCTGGCGCGGGTTCGTCCCAGCCGTCGTCAAAACCGCGCCCGCCTGCTGCCGGTGGTGCCGGCGGCGCGGCTGCAAGTTCGCCCCAGGGCTTGACGTTTCGCCAGTCACCAAAGTTGGGTGTAACGTAGGGGTAGTCCTCGCGCGCATCGTCTGCAATCAGGTCCAGATACGCCTGTTGCGCTGCGATATAGTCGCTGCCCAGCCAAAGCAACCCTGCCTCGAACCGACGCAATGCAGGTGACGCCGGGTCCAGGGACCGACCCTGGCGAATCACTGCCAGGGCGTCCTTTTCGGCGCCCAGTACCAGCAGCAGGCGGCTGGCCCGCAAGAACGGTCTGGCATCGTGCGCGTCCTGCAACAGTGGCCGCAGCGCCGTGAGAGCAGTTTGGGAATCATGATTGTCCAGCGCCAGCGCTGCTCGCATGGACGCCACCCAGCGCGGCAACTCGCCACGCAGGCGGTTGTCGTTGCGGAAGGTATCCAGTCGTGCCGCGGCTTGGGCGTCGTCGCCATGCACCCACACTTCGGCCAACTGCGAAAGCTCAAACGCCAGCGTCTCCGTAGCCGCTGGTTCTGGTGGCGCCGGCTCTTGCTGGGCCCATGCCGGGCCGCGCGCCAGACCAAACGCCGTGCCCGCCAGGGTGATCAGCAGCAACGCGCGAAGTTTCATGGCAGCTCCAGAAACCGGTACTTGCCGTCGGAGGCGTCAAACTGAAGCAACGCCCGGCGGCATTGCCACCAGTTATCCCAATCTTTGGGCATCGCCTCGGCAAAGAAGCGCTGGGTGCGATACACGGAAAGATTGCGCGAGGTGCCCTCCAGCCCGAATGCAGCACCAGCGACGCCGGTCAAGGCGGCGCTGGATCCGCGCCAGCGATCGGTCACGATTTCCAGGCCCGCCGTTGCGCCTTCCGCAAAGCGGCCGGCCTGGCTGCTGAACCGGTCCATCAGTGCCCGCAACGAGGCCGCATTGCCGGTTTGCGCATTGCGCCGCAGCAGAAAGACCTTCCAGGTCAGGCTTTCTTCGGCCATCCTCAAGGCGCGTGCAGATTCCTGTGCCGGCAGCATGCCCAGCCAGGCCCGGGCAGTCTGCAGCGCCTGAAAATTCGAGGCGTCCTCGGAGACGACGGCGCGGGACACCAGTTGCGCAGCCCGATCGCGCTCTCCCAGCAACGCCGTCAGCAGCGTGCGCGAGGCATCGCGCGGGGCGGCGTCAGCGGCATCGCCATACAGCAGTTGCAGTACATCGACCGTGCTGTCGGCCAGCAGCAGCGCCAGCGAGGGGTCATCCAACGGCCGGATTTCTTCGGAGAACAGCAGCGCGGTGGCGATGTTCTTCATGGCCTCGGGCGTCATTGGCCCGTCCAGAATGTCGAAGATGTTGATCCAGCGCCGCGCCGTGGCCGGTGTTTCGAACAGCTTGGCCAGCATCTGTTCGCGGCTGATGTTGATGGAACGACCGGTGTAAACGGCAATCAGAACCGACTGCAGGTGCGGCGAGTTGGAACCTTGTTGTAACACGCGCTGGCGAAACTCCTCTGCCTTGGGTTGGCGGCTCAGGCTTACGGCAACAAGAAGCGCGGTTGCCTGCGGATCGGGCGTTTCCCCGGCCAGGCGGCGAATCCAGTCCTCAATCAAAGGCCCGTCGTGGTCCGACAACGCCAGCGCGGCGGCAACCCACTGGCGCAAGCTGCTGGTTTCGTCGGCCGCCAGTTTGCCCAGCAGGGCAAAGCCCTCGTCACTGGACATCGCCAGCAACTGGCGCAGCAGGATCAATGGCCGGTTGTCCAGTTGCGCAAAGTAACGGTCGCGGCGCTCCGACCGTTCATAACCAAGCCCCAGCACCCCGGCAAAGGCCCCGACGGCCGTCTGCGTATCGGCGCCGATCACCGCCGCGGCCTGGGCAAGTTCGTTGCGCGCCAGCAGCACTTTCCAGGAATCCATCAGAGCTTTGCGTGCGTCGGCGCTGCCCGATTTGATCAGCGTGTCAATCAGGGCGGGGCGAATCGACAGGTTGGCATCAGTCAGCAGCGCGGTCAGGCTGACAAGTTCGGTTGGCGCGGCCTTTGGCAACAGATCGGCCATGGGGGCCAACGATTCGATGGCATATTGCGCGCCCTCGGGGTCGTTCAGCACGGCCTGTGCCAGCGCTTTGGCGGTGGAGCGCGCGCGGTATTGCCCCAGCATGCGGGCAGCCGACCGACGCAGCCACGGCAGTTTGTCGGCAAGCAGGGAAAGCAGAAACGCCTGGGTCTGCACCGGGTCACGCGGCGCAAGCCACAGGGTGTCCAGCGCGCCTTGTTGCGCAGGCTGCGGCAAGCCGGAAAACGCGGCCTGCAGCCGCGCGATGTCCGCGGTGCCTGCAAAGGCCCCGCCGGCGGCACTCAGCGCCCGTGACGACGCGCCATTGGCCGTAAGCACAACCAGCGCAGTTTCGACACGTTCGTTCAAGCCGCAGCGGCCCAACAGGGACAGATATTCCGCCAGCACCAAAGGCGACATGGCAGAAAGCGCCGATACCGCCGGTTGCAAGTCCGATTCCAGGCAGGCAGGCGTCATGCATAGTGCCAGGGCCTGACGCAGGCTTTCGCCTTCCGGTGACAACTTGCGGCGGGGTTCTTCAGGCCGCAACGCCGCATTCATGGCATCGGCCGCCGCGTACAGCCCGCGCAACGCCCCGGCCGTGCGCAGCGCGCGTTGAACACCTTCTGCACCGCCGACCATCTGGCCGCAAAACGCCAGGCTCTCCACCGCATCGGCTGCAGATCCTGGCGGCAACAGCGCTACCAGACCCATCAGTGCAGAGGCCTGGACCGGCAACGCAACCTGCGTGCGGCTGGCCTCGGCCAGGGATTTTCCGTAGCCATCGGGCCCCTCTGTTTCCATGCACAGTTGGGCGGCAACAATGACTTGCGGTCGAACGGCAAGCTTGCCCAGAACTTTGGCCCACAACGGAGTAAGCCCCGGCTGCGCCCTGGATTTCAGGATGCCCAACAGCGGCTTGATATCCTCTGCCGCCAGCAATCGTTCCAGTTCGCTGGGTTCCAGGCTCAGGCGTCGCGCCGCCAGAAACAGTTCTGCCTGGCGGGACTGGATCACGTCTTCCAGAACCGTGCAGCGGTTGGCGATTTCGTCTTCCTGGTGTTCTTTGCCTTGTCGCACCTGGCGCAGCGCGCGGGCTTCAAAACCCGCAAGCTCGGCCATGGCACGGTCGCGCTGGGCAAGCCGGGGCGCCCCCAGTTGTTCGATCAGCTCGGAGATGCGCAGGGCTTCTTCTGGCGTGGGTTCAACAGGTTCCACGGCCGGAACGGCGGGTGCTGCAGGCTGGGGTTCACCGGTGCCAGGACTGGAAGGACGTGACCGGCCTCCCACAATGCGAATCTGGCCCTGCACCTGCCCCACAGGCGCGGCCGCCACAAGGGCGGCACCAACCAGCAACAACCAGGGCAGAAACTTTCGCATGGGCACAGTCAAGTTCAGCCGGCGTGATCCTCAAACCAAACGCGCAGCCGGTCGGCGACGAAGTCTTCTTCGCCTTCTTCACTCATAAGGCTAAGACGGGCCAGCGATTCCGCAAAGGAAAGGTCCTTTGCTTCTGCCAGCCGAAACCACGGGGGCAGCACGGTAACCGCAGTTTCGGTTTCATCGCACAGGTCCGTCAGGCGTGCCAGCGCATCGGGCAGGGGTGCCAGCGCCATCGCCTCTGCCGCCAGCGACGGGTCCAGCCCGGCACCCAGAACAAGCAGGTACAGACTGCCGTCGACGCAGGGGCCGACGGCCAATTCGCCTTCTGCCAGACCGTCGATTGCGGCCTCAATGGCCATTGGCGGAAGGGCGGGCGTGTCCGAAAACACCAGAATCAGGGCCTGGTCAGGCGCTGCCTTGAGCAGGTCCTCAGGCGCGCAGGCTGGCACAATGCGCAGGCGCAGGGCTGAAAGCAGCTCTCGTGCGTCTTCGCGAAGCGCTGCAGAAAGCTCCGCCGCACCCACGGCCGGCGCATACGGGGTACGTTCCAAAATGGTTGCCTGGGCGCGCGGGCCACTGGCTTTGCGGAATTCCGACATGGCCGGAATCTAGATGCAAGCACGCCGCAGGGCAACGGCAGGCATGGCGCCAAAAGGGGTTATCCGTGGTTTACTGGCGACTTGAGGGCGCGTTAACCCTCTACGGGCAGCCACTCGTTGGCCCGGCCGCGCAACAGGGTCAATACCCCGGCGCTGCCGGACGCGGCCCTTTCCAACAGGGTTGCGGCGCGCGCGCGGGCGTTGGGTGGGCAGGCCAGGGCGGCAAGAAAATCGACAAAGTGGTCGGCGTCGGCGTCGCCGCGCCACCATGCCGGAATCGACTCGATATCGCGGCGCACCACACGGCGCAGCAGGTCTTCGCGGCGCCTGGCATCGATGTCGTCAACCGGAGCACTGATAAAGAAGTCGCAGATCGCTGCCAGCGCGCCCTGGGCTGGGTCATCAACCTTCAACTGCTGCGCAATCGCTACCCAGGCTTCCGCCTTGGATTGGGCGGTGGTCCCGCGCGGACGTTCCTGTGCCATCAAGGCGCGTGCGGCTTCCAGCCACAGATCATTGCCGCGCACGGCATCCAGCCAGCGCTGGGGTGCATCCCCCAGCGGACCAGGCGATAAGCGCAGCAGCCAGGTCGCCCGCACCAGGCCAGAAACCAGGGCTTGGTTGTCTACGGCATATCCATCAACGCTGGATGCCAGCCAATTGGCTAGTTGCGGCAATTCTTCGCCAGCGGCCGGCTCGCCTTCCTGTGGCGCGGTTGCGGCCAGAAGGTCCTTCCAGCGCTCGTCAAACAGGATCAACACCGCAGCCGGAAAGGTCTCGCCAAACCTGCGATAACTGGCCACGGTGACACGCCGAAGCGCGGCGCGGGCTTGCTGCCGGGCCACCAGGTCATCCGTGGCAAGGCGTATCCGTGCGCCTTCCAGAAGCGCACGGCAAACCAGCCCCGGAGTGCCCAGGGCGCTGTTGCTGACATAGTCGTAATACTGCAACGCCCGCTGGGGCTGCTGGGCTTGCAGCGCGTGTGCCCGGTTCCAGGCCTCGTGAAACACGCGCATCTGCAACACGGGGTTGAACGTTGTCAGGCGTGCCGCCCGCAACTGGGCAAGCGCAACGTCGTCGTTGCCGCGTTGGGTTTCCAGTCGTGAAGCCATCAGGAAGGCCTGCGCGCGCAGGTCAATGTCATCGGCAATCAACTTCAGTTCGGCACAGTCCTCCAGCGCGGTGTCGGGCTGTCCAAGTCGTTCGCGGCAGCGGGCACGCAGGTACAACAGGCGCGCCCGTTCTGCGCGCTGGGCAGCCGAGGCACCTGCTTCGAGGGGCTGCGCCAGGCGGGCATTGACGCGCTGTTCGACATCAAAGAACTGCCCTACCGAAAACAGCAGGTCCTCTGTGGCATATCGGTGGTCCGTGTGGCTTACGGTAACGTTGCGCAGGCCCAGTTGGTCTGCGTGGGCACGAATGCCAAAACGCTGGCGATCCACGCGCTTGCCCTGGGATTGTTCAGTCAACAGCGCCGGAAACTCGTCTTCATACTCAAAGCTTGCCGCGTTAGCGCCCGTAGCCAGGTCTTGCAGTACAAAGGAAAGGTTCTGTGCCCGGCGTGTCACCGTGGCGTTGTACCATCGATTGTTTTCGGTCAATGCAAGGCCATCGGTACGCTGTCCACTCAATACAGGCACGCCAAGCCGGAACAGCACAAAACTATCGCGGGAGCCCTCCCCCAGCGCGATGGTGTATGCAGTTTCGGCAACACTTCCGCCCTGGGGCATGCCCACCAGCAGCGAAAGGGGCCCGTCGGCCTGGCGCACGCTCAGGTTCATCTGCAGCGTGAAATCTCCCCAGCAGGCGGACTCATTGGGTGAAATCAGCATCGGCGCTTCACCGTCGCGGGCAGCCAGCAGCTCGTCGCCCTGCACGCGGCGCACGGTGGTGCCGCTTTTGGTCCAGGTGCTTTCAAACAGCTTGGTGAACTCGGCTTCGTTCAACTTCTCCAGCGGTTGGGTCAGAGCCTTTTCGTCAATCAAGCGGCTGAACGTGGAATCCTCGGGCTCTGGAACATTCAATCCCGAATACACCATGCCCGCGGCCACACCTGCGGCCAATAACAGCACCGCTGCGGCAGGCACGTAACGCCTCGAACGCGCCCAAAGCCTTGCCAACGGCCCGCGCGAACGCGCCACGACCCAGTCACCGCGCAGGAAGCGTTCCAGTTCGTCGGCCAGGTCAGTCGCGCTGTCGTAGCGCTTGCCCGGGTCGTTCTGCATTGCCAGTTCAACAATCGCCCGCAGGTCTGCAGGTACGTCTTCTTTGGCGTCGCGACTCCAGCGCGGGCCTTGGCTTTCAGCCACTTTGACCATCAGCTCATAGGCCGATTCACCGTCCACCGGCCGCTTGCCCGTCAGCAGCGAGTACAACGTGGCGCCCAACGCGTAAACGTCGCTGCGTTTGCCCACCCTTTGGCGCTCGCCGCGCGCTTGTTCTGGCGACATGTAGGCAGGTGTGCCCATGCTGACGCCGGTCTGGGTCAGTGCGTTGCTTTGGCGCAGGTCTTGCGCCAACCCGAAATCAGTCAGCACCGGCGTGCCGTCGGTGCGCAGGATGATGTTGCCAGGCTTGATGTCGCGGTGAACAATGCCGTTGCGGTGGGCTTCCTGCACGCCTCGCGCCACGGCTTCAATCAAGGCCGCAGCCTCGTCGGGCCCGATTGAGCCCTTCTTCAGGCGCGATTCCATGTCTTCGCCATCAATGAATTCCATGGTGAAGTAGGCGTGGCCGTCGATTTCTCCTGCCTCATACACGTGCACCACGTTGGGGTGCGAAATCTTGGCGACGTTTTCGATCTCGCGGCGAAAGCGGGTGATCGCTTCCTCATCAGAAGCAAAGCCTGTCGCCAGCAGCTTCAGGGCCACCGGGCGTTGCAGGTCAAGTTGCCATGCGCGATAGACACGGGCTTGCCCGCCGCGAGGCAGTTCCTTTTCAATCAGGAAACGACCAAGCTCCTGGCCCACTTTGGGCAGGGGCAGAATGTGCAGGCCGGAATCTGAAGTGTTGGTCAACGCGCTTCCCACATGCCAATGCGGCGACTGCAAGGCTACCGATTGTAATATTCGGCAGCCCAAAGTCGCGGATTTCAGCCAATCTACCGGCCCGGACCGCCGCTTGACCCCTTGGACCGGTCCGATATGCTTCTGACATGATTACCCGCTTCGCCGTCGTGTGTTGTTGTCGATAGGCCGGCTGCCCGCCGCGTCTGACAACTTTTTCCCACACATCACCGCGAAATCCCATGCTGCTGCTGACAACCGCCATTCGCTCGTTCATTGAGGCCCACGCCGTTGAAGCCTACCCGCAGGAATGCTGCGGCGTTCTGGTCGGTCGCGTCGACGCCCAGGGACGCCACGCCCTGGAGGCCCACCGCACCGGCAACTTGAACACTGAGCGCGCCCACGATCGATTTGAGCTGGACCCGCGCGATTACATGCGCATCGACAAAGAAGCCCGGACCCGCAAGCTGGATATCGTGGGCATTTATCACAGCCACCCTGACCACCCTGCCAGGCCGTCCCAGACCGACCTCGATGCCGCCTGGGAGGGTTACAGCTATGTGATTGTCGCCGTGAACAAGGGAAAACCCGGCGACTTTCACTCGTTTCAACTGCTCCAAGGCAAGTTCGAACAGGAAGAAGCACGATGTTAGGCACGTGGGGCAGGTGTTCTGCCTGCCGATTTTGTCCTCGACGGTTCGACAAGCAGGCGGAAATCCCGCCCCACGGAGCATAGGCATGGCCACAACAGCCACATTGCTGGGGGAATTGATCAAGCGCGTTCCCGCGCTTGGGTTGATCGGCAATACGCCCCTGCTGCAAATCAATGTGTTGCAAAAAGAGTTCCCCGGCCTGTCGTTGCGCGCCAAGGCTGAATGGATGAATCCGGGCGGCAGCATCAAGGACCGGCCAGTTCTGAACATGCTGGCACGAGCCCTCGCGGAGGACGCCATTGGCGACCGGCGTGTTCTGGACAGCACCAGCGGCAACAGTGGCATTGCCTATGCAATGATCGGTGCCGCGTTGAAGTTGCCTGTAACGCTGGTGATTCCGGGCAATGCCAGCAAGGAACGCCTGCGCCGTATCAAGGCCCATGGTGCCGAAGTGATTCTGACGGATCCGATTCTGGGCTACGACGAAGCCATGCGCCATTGCCACAAGCTGGCGCACGAGCACGAGGACAAGTACTTCCTGATCGACCAATACAGCAACCGCGCAAATTGGGAAGCGCACTATCACGGCACAGCCGAGGAGATTCTGCGCCAGGGCGGTGGCGACGCGACACACTTCATCAGTGGAGTCGGCACCGGCGGTACACTGACTGGCATTGCCAAACGGCTGAGGGAACACAACCCGAAGTTGACGGTGGCAGTCATGCTGCCCGAAGAGTTTCCGGGCATTGAAGGACTCAAGCCACTCAAGAACCCGACCGACATCCGCCCCAATAACTTCCATGAAGACCTGGTCGACTTGCGCATCGACGTGACGATTGAGGAAGCCTTTGAGCACAGCAAGCTGTTGGCGCAAAACGGAATCTTTGTCGGTCAAAGCGCCGGGGCCAATATTGCCGCCGCGCGCAAGATTGCCCAAAGCAACCCGCAGGCGCGGATCGTTACGCTGATGCCAGACACTGGCGAGCGCTACTATTCCACGGGCCTTTGGGATTGACGGCCAGGTTCCTGCTTCGAATCAGGGGCAGGATCGAAACTGCAACGCAGCCCGCACCTGAACCAGCCCCCCACTTGCACCCTGCCTTTACGCGCGGAGTAAAACGGCTAGTGTTTCGCTCCCGCGTCACCACCTGCGGGAGTCCCCACCATGGAATCCTTGCGCGAACTGTACCGCATCGGCTCCGGCCCTTCGGCGTCCCATACCATGGGACCCAAGCGGGCGGCCGAACTCTTTCTGGCGCGCAATCCCAACGCGCCGGCGTACCGCGTCACGTTGTTTGGCAGCCTTGCCGCGACCGGCAAAGGGCACCTTACGGATACAGCCATCCAACACGCCTTTGCGGGCCACAAACTCGAGATCCGGTGGAAAGCCAAGGAACACCTGCCGCTGCACCCCAACGGCATGCTGTGGGAAGCCCTGGACGACAGCGGCAACGCTGCAGTCGCCTGGCAGGTCTACAGCGTGGGCGGTGGCGCATTGCTGGACCCCGACAACAAGACTGAGCCTTCACGTCTCTACCCTGTAAAGTCCATGAAAGAAGTCATGGACTGGTCCAAAAAAAACAGCTCTCCCATCTGGAAATTTGTCGAACAATGCGAAGGCAAAGAAATCTGGGAGTATCTGGCTATCTGTTGGAAGACAATGCAGGAAGCCATTGAGCGCGGCTTGGAAAGCTACGGCGTGCTGCCCGGAAGCCTGAAGCTGCGCCGCAAGGCGCATCGACACTACCAGCAGGCCAAAGGGCGCCCGGGGCCGTTGCAACGCACGGGCTTGTTGACGGCCTACGCACTGGCGGTAAGCGAGGAAAACGCCAGCGCTGGAACCGTAGTCACGGCCCCCACCTGTGGCGCCTGCGGCGTCGTGCCAGCGGTTCTGCGCTACCTGAAGGAGACACTCAATGCCGATGACCGCCAGGTTCTGCGAGCCATGGCCACGGCGGGTCTGATTGGCAACTTCGTCAAGCACAACGCCAGCATCAGCGGTGCCGCCGTGGGCTGCCAGGGCGAAGTGGGCACGGCCTGCAGCATGGCCGCGGCCGCTGCTGCCCAATTGATGGGCGGCGACGTCAAGCAAATCGAATACGCCGCGGAAATGGGAATCGAACATCACCTGGGCCTGACCTGCGACCCTGTGGCCGGCCTGGTGCAGATACCGTGCATTGAACGCAACGCTGTGGGCGCCATGCGTGCCGTGGATTGCGCAGACTACGCCCTGCTTTCCGATGGCGACCACGAGATACCCTTCGACACCGTCGTGCGCACCATGAAGGCCACCGGCGAAGACATGCAGGAACGCTATCGAGAAACCAGCGAGGGCGGCCTGGCCAAAATGCATATCCCCGAGGGCGTGGACCCCAAGTCCATAGAAGCCAATCATTGCGCCTGAACTGCGTAGCCCAACGGCCAATCACTGGCACGTGAACCCCGCGCCCGTTACCTTGCGCGCATGACAAACCCTGCACGAGTCCGCGTTGCGCCAAGCCCGACCGGAGACCCCCACGTCGGAACGGCCTACATGGCGCTGTTCAACAAGGCTATGGCCGATACCACCGGCGGCAAGTTTCTGCTGCGCATTGAAGACACCGACCGTGCGCGGTACGTGGCGGATTCCGAGCGTCAGATATTCGAGGCCCTGAAGTGGCTTGGTCTGGACCCCGACGAAGGCCCGCCAGAACACGGCCCCGGCGGCCCTGTGGGCCCCTACCGCCAAAGCGAGCGCCTGCCCATGTATCGCAAGGCGGCGGAGGAATTGATTGCCGCTGGAAAGGCCTATCGTTGCTATTGCAGCGAAGACCGCCTGGAAACGCTGCGCAAAATCCAGCAAGCCGAGAAGTCAAAGCTGATCGGCTATGACGGGTTGTGCCGCAGCCTGACCCCGGACCAGGTTCGACAGAATGAAGCCGCAGGCAAGCCCAGCGTAGTGCGCTTCAAGCTGCGCAAGGAAGGTGACATTGACGTGCAGGACCTGTTTCGAGGCACGTTGAAATTCATCGGCAACGAACAGCAGGATGCGGTACTGCTGAAGTCTGACGGCTACCCCACGTACCACCTGGCGAACATTGTCGACGACCACGCCATGGGCATTACCCATGTGATTCGCGCCGAGGAATGGATCCCCAGCCTGCCCCTGCACTTTGAACTTTACCGCGCCTTTGGCTGGGAGGCACCGGTGTTTGCGCACATGCCGCTGCTGCGCAACAAGGACAAAAGCAAGATCAGCAAGCGCAAGAATCCCACAAGCCTTCTTTGGTACCGCGATGCCGGCTTTCTGCCGGAGGCCCTGCGGAACTTCCTGGGCTTGATGGGTTTTTCACTTCCCAACGACCAGGAGATCTTCACCTACGCCGAATTCCTGCAGAACTTTGACCTCAAAAAGGTGAACATCGGCGGCCCGATCTTTGATCTGCAGAAGCTGCACTGGCTGAACGGGGAATACATCCGCAGGCTGGACGACCGCGAGTTGGAGCGCCGACTCGTCGACTACTGCAAGTTGCTGCTCGGACGTGAACATGAGTTCGCAGACCTGCCGGAAGACCAGTTGCCGCAGGAGACATTTCTCAAGGACTTTGAGCAAAAGCGCAGGCGCTGGAGCCGCACGCTGGGGACGCTGGCCGCAGAAATCATGACCAGCTATGAGGTCAACCCCAACCTGCTGCTGCCGATCATTCCCTTGATCAAAGAGCGTCTGCACACGCTGGCCGAGGCAGCGGACTACATCCCAATGTTCTTTACCAACGAGTTTGCCTACACGCGCGAGATGTTCATTCCAAAGAAGCAGACGATGGAGGGCGCAATCCTGGCCCTGAAAGAAGTCCGCACGATTGTGGACCGCGTGGACCTGACTGACCCCGCAGCCAAGGAAGCTCTGGATGCAGCGTGCCGCGAAACCAGCGAAGCCATGGGCCAGAAGCTGGGGCCGTTTCTGGGGCCGGTGCGTGCCGCAATCACGGGGGCTACGGTAAGCCCGCCGCTGATGGAAAGCATGATCGTGCTGGGCAAGGACGAAACACTCAAGCGCATCGATAACGCTCTGAACTTCTTGGCCCTGCAGGGGTAAGACAGGCATGCAGCATCGCTGTGCGTCAGGACCGTCGCTTGGCGCTTTCGCTTTTTCGCCCGGATTGGCAAAAGTCTGCCTGTCCAGATCGGAGCCTGCTTTGACCCACAACCTGTCCCAGTGGTGCGCGACCGAGATTGACGCCTTGAAGGCGCGCTCGTTGTTTCACATGCCCAAGGTGCATCAATCGGCTGTTGGCGCACGCGTGATGATTGACGGAAAGCGCGTGATCCAGCTTTCCAACAACAGCTATCTGGGGCTTTCCACCCACCCCAAGGTCGTGGAAGCCGCAAAGAAGGCGATCGACAAATACGGCGTAGGCACCGGCGCGGTGCGGCCGATCAGCGGCACCATGGACCTGCACATCGAGTGCGAGGAAAAGATCGCCAAGTTCAAGGGAACCGAATCCGCACTGCTGTTCCAAAGTGGGTTCACTGCCAACGTGGGCGTAGTCAGCACTCTGGCCGTTGAAGGCGACCACATTGTCAGCGACGAACTGAACCATGCCAGCATTATCGACGGCGCGCGACTCAGCAAGGCCACACGCGCCGTGTACCGCCACAAGGACCACGCACACCTGGAGGAATTGCTCAAGGAAGCCCGTGGAACCAAGGCCATCAAGGGCAAGATCCTGGTGGTTACCGACGGTGTTTTCAGCATGGACGGCGACGTAGCCGACCTGCCCTCAGTGCTGGCGGCCTGTGAAAAATATGACGCGATTCCGATGGTCGACGACGCCCACGCCACCGGCGTGATGGGCGAAAAAGGCCGCGGCACGGCCTGGGCCCAGCATGTGCATGACCGCTGGACACTCACCGTGGGCACGCTTTCCAAGGCTGTGCCGGTGGTGGGCGGTTACTTCGCTGGCCCCAAAGTCGCTAAGGAATACTTGATTGCCAAAGCCCGCCCCTTTTTGTTCAGCGCCAGCGCGCCCCCGATGGTAGTGGCAGCTGTCAGCGCCTGCTTTGACGTGATGGAAACGGAGCCGCAGCATCATGCCAAGCTGTGGGAGAACACCACGTTCTTCAAAGCTGGCCTCAAAGCATTGGGCTTCAATACAGGCAACAGTGTGTCGCCCGTGACGCCGGTTATCATTGGCGACGGGGCCAAGGCCGCAAGATTCAGCGAAGTCCTGCTTCAGAACGGCGTTTATGCCCAGGGCATCTACTTTCCCATGGTGGCAGAAAAGCTGTCACGGGTGCGCACGATTGTGAGTGCCGCGCATTCGACACAGGACCTGCAAGAGGCGCTGGATGTCTTCAAGAAGTGCGGCAAAGAACTGGGTTTGATCTAACACCTGCACCAAACAACAACGCGCCCGGGAGTTCCCGGGCGCGTATTGCGTTATCGGCCCTGCTTCAAGGCGAGATGATCACCACGGCCTGGCTGGGCACAATCTGCTGGCCCGCCGGCACGTTGGGGCTTGCGCCGTTCTGGCCAACCATACTGGTAAGAAAACAGGCGGGTTTGCCGTCCCACTTCACCTTCATGCTGCCCATCTTGAAGGTCGCCGGTCCGATAAACTGGCCCGAAACGACGCCGCCACTGACGCCGGCTTCGTCGCCATTGCTGATCGGAATCTGACTGTTCTGGCTTACAGCTGGCATGTTCATGATCTTGACCTTCATGCTGGCCGTGCCGGGATTGACCATGGTGACCTGCGCTATGTTCGGGTATGGCACAGGAATCGGCGGCGCTGGCGGAGCCGGCGTCAGGCACACGTCAGGAAAGCCCATACACATGCCGTTCATCGTGCAGCTTGCTGGAAACATGTTGCCTCCTGCCTTGACTTGTCGTGAGCAACGCATGCAAAGCACTAACCCAGATAGATCTTGTCGCCGTCAATCTTGACGTCTTCCTTGGCCTTAACGATGAAGCGTTTGGCCGTGGTCTGGCTGATGTCATCAATGTCTGTCCGCTCGCGTCCTGCACGCACTTGCAGCATTCCCTTGACCCAGCGCCAGGCCGAATCGGCTTTCTCGATCACGCTGCGGGCCAGCAGTTCCAGCTTGCCAGCGCGAATGCGCACGTTGGGGCTGTGCAGTTCTAGACCTTTGGCGGACTTCAGCTTGATTTCGCCGCGCGGTGTGCTGAACGTTACATCGGCCGGAAACTGAAAGTTCATGTCGCCACGGGTCTTGAGCAATCCGATCACAAACCACTTTCCCTGCTGGCCAATGGCCAGCACCAGGTCGCCGCGGGCCGGTTGAAACGGAAACGCCAGGGCGTTGCCGGCCCAGACTTCGCCGTCGTCACACAGGATACGCACCTTGCCCGGCGCCGCGTCCGTTACCGGCACCGGCGAAAGCTTTACGCCCAGCTGGTTGGCTACCGCTTCGGTTTCCATTGTTCCGCCTCCAGTCGGTCTACGTCAGTTCGCTTGGCCGTTTTCACATTTGCGCTGTCATAGCGTGTGCCCGTGTCACGGGCCGCGTGCAGCGACGCCCCGGAAAGGTCCGCGCCCGAAAAATCGGCCAGTTCCACATTGGCGTGGTTCAGCATGGCCTGGATCATGCGCGTGTTGCGGAAGCTGGTGGCCATGGCGTCGGCCTCTTGCAGCATGCACTGGGACATGTCAGCGCCGTCAAAGTTGGCTTTGCCCAGCTTTGACTTCTGCATCTGGGCCGCGTTGATGAAAGCCCCGCCAAACTGGGCTTCACTAAGGTCTGCGCCCATGAACACCGCGTTGGTCAGCTTGGCCTTGCGCAGCACGGCCTTGCCGGCCTTGACTTCGACAAACAAGGACTGCGTCAGGTCGCAGCCGGTCAGGTCGGCTCCTTCAAGATTGGCCTGTGTGAAGTCCGTCTGGGTAAAGCGCGCCCCGGGAACTTTCACGCCGCGCAGGTCAGCGTTGACAAAGGCGCATGCACTGGCGTCGACACCCTCCAACATCACGCCAGCGAGCGCAACGCCCGTGAAATTGACCTTGATCAGGCGGGTGCCACGCATGTCAGCACCGCCCAGTTTGGCATTGCTGAAGTTGGCGTTTTCCACCTTGGCACCCGTAAAGACTGCCTGGGTCAGGTCCGCACCAGCAAAGGCAGTGTTCAAAAGCTCGGCCTGCGTGAAGTCGGCCTTGATCGCCAGAGTCTCAGCCAGGCTTGCATCATGCAGCAGGGCCCGCGTAAAGCGTGCGCTGCGAAGGTCGGAACCCCTGAAATCAACGCCCTTGAGGTCCCAGCCGCTGAAATTTTGTTCGTGCAGATCGGTGTCCGTAATCTTGCAGCCTTCCAGCGCCGCGCCCATCAGGTTGGTCTGCTCCAGGGTGCACTGATGCAGACTGGCGCTGCGAAGGTCGCAGGCCGTAAAGTCCAGCTTGTCCAGCGCGCAACCGCCGAAATCCGCTGTTTGCAGCAGCGTCGATTCCAGTTGCAAACCAGCCACCTTGGCCCCGCTGAAGCGCGCGCCAGTCGCATCGGCCCCGGACAGGTTGGCGCCGGTCAGGTCCGCGCGCGAAAAATCGACCTTGGCCATGCGCGCACCAGAAAAATCGGCCCCGGCCAGTTGCGCATCGCCGAAATCACAGTCCGAAAGGTCGCGCCGCGCCAGGGAAGTCTTTTCCATGCGGGCGCCGGAAAAGCTGCTGCCGGCCAGCTTCTGTGGCCAGTTGCGCACACCGCGCAGGTCGGCCTCGTCGCACATGGCACCTTCCAACATCGCATCGGCCATGTCGGCCTTGGCAAGTCGTGAAGTATGGAACAGCGTGCCTTGCAGGCGGGCACCGATCAGGCTTGTTTCCAGTAGTGTCGAACCCAGCACGCTGGTGCCGGAGAGATCGGCGCCATCAAGTCGCGCGCCGGAAAGCGTGCAGGTGTCCAACCCGCCGTCCGGCATCACTGCGCCTGAAAAGTCGCTGTCCGTCAGATCCAGGTCTGCAAACCGGGCACGGGTCAGGCGCGCCTTCTTGAACAGACTGCCACGTCCCTTGCCGCTCATGACAACGGCCGCCTGCATGTTGGCGCCGGAACAATCAGCGTTGTCGAGTTTAACCGCGCTGATTACTGCCCCGTGTAAGTCAGCACCGCGCAGATTGGCGCCTGTAAGGTCGACGTTGAATCCCACCACACCGGCCATGTTGGCGCCGGACAGGTTTGTGCCCTTGAACTTCACGGCATTCAGGCGCAAATCGGCCAGCTGCGCGCCGGCCAGATCCAGCCCGCTGAAATCGGCGTTGGACAACGTGCGCGCCGCGGACGCAGTGGCTTCCTTGATGCGTTGCAGAGCCGTTTGTTTATCCAGCTTGGCCATGGTTATTTCGCAAGCAGAGTCATCTTAAGATTCGCCGAGGTGAAATCCGCGCCGTCCGTCAGGGCTTGATAGAACGCGGCCTCATACAGATTGCTGGTAAGCAACGACGCACCCTTGAGGTTGGCGCGCTCGAAGTTCGCCTGAAAAAAGTCGGCATTGCCTGCCTTCAGGCCGGACAAGTCGGCCTTGCGCAAGAAGCCGCGCCGCACGGTGGCCCCAAAAAGCGTGGCGTCGCGCAAGTTGGCACTGGAAAACAGCGCCCCAGACAGGTCGGCAAACTTGAAGCTGGCACCGGCAAGTTCTGCCAATTCCCACACCGATTCCGGCAGCTCCGCCTCGTCAGCCACCAGGCCGGGCAGTTTCGCTTCCGGCGCGCGCAGACCCTTGCCCTTGATGGCAACAAGCTTCACACCGCTGCCAAGGGCCCGAAACAGCGTGGCCCCGGCAAGATTCGCGCCTGTGAAATCGCCGCCGTCCAATTGTGCTTGAGTGAAATCCGCGCCCGGCAGAGAAGCGCCCTGCGCTTTCACGTCCTTGCAACGGGCCTGATAGAAGGCGCCACCTGCAAGCTGCGCTTCCTTGAGATTGGCACCTTCCAGTTCGGCGACGTTGAACACCGCTTCCGGCAGTTCGGCTTTTTCAAGGTTGCAGCCTTTGGCAATGACCTGTGTGAAGTCGGGCCGCTGGCCTTTGCACCCGGAAAAGTTGGCGCCCGAAAGTTCGGCCTGGCTGAAGTTGGCGTACTCCAGTTTGCAACCGCTGAGGTTGGCCCCGGCCAAGTTGGCCTTTCGAAAATCGGTGTGTGACAGGTCGGCGCCGCTCAAATCCTGGCCGGAAAGATCCTGGCCCGAATAGTCGCGCGTGGGTGAAGTACCACCCTTGATTGACAACGCAAGCGCCCCGCCTTTGAGGGCCGCTGCAGGCTTGGCAAAGGCCATGGCCTGGGCAATCAGCATGTCGGACTCCAGCTGCTTCAAGGCTGGGTCGCGTTCGAAATCTGCAATCGTTTTGTCCAGGGTTGGCGGCACCGGCTGGCCGGTGGAAATCAGGCGTGACTTCAGCGCCAGCATGGCGACCACCATCGGGCCGAATCCCTCAAAGGTCGCCGGCGCACCAGACATGGAGTATCCCGTCGGCACGCGCTTCTGCATCTGGCCCTGCAGTTCCTTGCCCGCGTTCTCCAGTGCATTGGCCAGAGCTTCGCCGGCTTCCACCGGTGTATCGCCTTCTCCCGGTACTGGCGGCGGAGGCGCGGCTTCAACGTCCTGTGGCGGGTCTTCGAACCATGGCATTACTGTTGTGCGGTCTGCAGGGGTTGCATTCAGCGGTTCGCTGAAGATCAGGAAGTCTTCGATGTCTTCAAGCTCTTGTTGGCGCGTGTTCTGCACGCCGCGCCAGACCAGTCGGATCACGCCGGCATCGCTGTCGACGTGCAGCGTGTCCAGATTCATGGGTACTTCCTGGACCTCCAGGTTGCCCTCATGCCTCAGGCGCAGGAAGCAGCGCACGCGCAGGGCTGGCAGCCGGCACTGCAAGTTGCCGTGCTGCGGGTGCAGGTTGGTCAGTTCGATTTGTTCGTCGCCGCGCAAGAAGCCCTCAACCTGCTGGTCCGCCGGAGCTGCATTGAAGTAGGTCCAGTCAAAGTCCTTGGGCAGCGCGGGCCAGCGTTCCTTCAGCCACTTTTTGTCGTAGGTACCAACCTTGGATGTGCGAGACTTTGCCGTGCGTGGCAACGGACCAAAACCGGCCGGCGCGGGCTTGTCCCCGGTGCCCTTGATCAACTTGCCGGGAAACTCCACATTGGGCAGAGCGCCATCCTTGAATCCCTTGCCCACAGCGTTTTCCGCAAATCCCGGTCCGCCAAACGCGTTGCCCCAGTGCAGCGCGCACTGGGTAAAGGGTTCTGGTTCACCCTGCTTGCTGAACACCAGGCCTTTGTCCCACTTACGGTTGCCGATCACGGCTAACTCTTTGGACCAGCCTCCCACTGCAAACTTCACCGGGCAAACCGTGATGGCCTTGCCTGCGGGTACATGGCAGGTACCGGAAAGCAGCACGTCGGCCACGGGCTTGAAGGGCACCAGGTCGGCCTCGATCAGCAGGGCCTGTGTGGCTTTGTCCTGAATGTCGCCCTCGATCTCCAGTTGTTTTTCCAGCGGCACCGCAACGCCCCCCGGCACCAGCGAGAAGCTGGCCTTGACGACGCAGCTGACGCTGGGCGCGGGATAGTTCACGTTGCCCATCAGGGGCGCGAACTTGAAGGCTGTGCGGTTGCGTACCTTCATGGACTAGCCCCCTGTAACCATGGGTTTGGCCGTAATCATGGCGGCGGTGATCTTGAACTCGCCTGCACCGCTCTTCATGGTGATGCCTGCCGCGCCAAGCTCAATGCTTGTGGTCGGGTTGACTTCCAGCTTGATGCTGCTGCTGGTGATTTCAATATTCGGCGTTGGCGGTGCTGGTGGTGCCGGAACCGGCGCCGGCGGCGTCGGCTGCGGCGTGCCCTTGGCCCTGGCCTTGATAGACGCCATGGCGCCAGCCGCCCAGGCCTGCATTCGCGCGGCCATCGATGGATCAGGCGGCGGTGCCACGACGCCAGCCTGAATCTTGATCGCACCCTGGCTGTTGATGGCAACGTCGCCCTTGGACTTCAGTGTGTATTTGCCATCGCAGCCGGTATCGACGTCTTTCTTGACGATCAGTTTGCGACCATCCAGGCAGAACTCGATGGCTTTTTCTTTTTTCACCTTCATGCTCAAGGCCGCTTCGAAGCCAACTGACAGACCGGCCTTGATGGAGAAATCTGCGCCGCCGGAAATCGCGATGCCACCAGAGATACGGAAGTCCGCGGTAAAGCCGATCGAGATGCCGTAGGTCAAGCCGCCCTTGAAGCTGAACCATTCGCCGTGCTTGTATTCCGCACACTGCTGGGTCCAGGTCCATTCCGAGTTGCCGGCGATCTTCTTGTTTTCGGCGCCGTCCACGCGCAGGTTGTAGTCGCCTTTGACGTAATGGTTGAACTCTCCGTCGGTTTCCATACGCAGGCCGTCGGCGTGCTTGCACTCGTCGTGGTCGGCCTCGTCGGCACTTTTGCCCAGGCGAATTTTCGTCGAGCTGTTGTCGGACTGCAGAATGATGCGGTCTTCGCCCGACTTGCCGTCCAGGGTGAGCTTGTTCTTGGGCGTTTCAACCGTGACCTTTTCGCTGTCCTTGGTCGCGTCCATCTTGAACTTGGTTTTGTCGTCTTTGGTGTTGATCTGCACCTGCGTGGCGTCCTGGGTGTCATCCATCAAAATCTGCGTGCCGCCGGGTGTGGCGATGCGGTTCTGCGTGGGATGGATGTTGCTGACGACTGACCCGTTCTTGTCGTTGAACACGGCACCTGAAATCACGGGGCGGTCCGGGTTGCCATCTACGTGCGTGACCAGCACCTCGCTGCCCTTGAGCAACGGAAAATGCATGCCCTGGTTAGGCCCGGCGTAGGCTTCCTGCTTGCGCATGTATTTGCTGGCCTGGCCGTCCTGGGCGCTGCCGCGGTCAAAGCCAAGCTTGATCTTGTAACGACCCTTATCGTCAATCTGGGCGTAGGGTGTGGCGTTGTCGCCGCCATCGACCATGGCGTGCATGACGCCCTTGATCTGCGGCCACTTGGTTACGCGCTCGGGGCGGAAGGTCTTGCTTTCAATTGTGGCCACAAATGTGTTGGCATAACTGGCACCACTGGCGCCGCCTGTTCCAAGGTCCAGGCCTTGCGTGGCGTGGTGATCCACGCGCGTCAACAGGTACTCGATGTTGTAGCTGTTGCGGTAGTGTTCCGACAACTTGATGACGTAACCCGCGCGGAAGCCGCGGCCTTCGCTGGATCCGGTGAACAGTTGCTCGCGGCAGATCAGCGCTTCGGCACGAACAGCAGCCAGCTTGTTGCCGGCGGTGGAGTCTTCGTAGTGGTTGTTGTACTCGTAGACGGTGCCATGGCCTTTGTTGTTCACTTGCGCCGTACAGACCATATTCGCGCCGGGGGACTTCCAGTTGTAATCCTTGAGCATGACTTCCTTGGGCATCATGCTGTGCCGGCAGGCGAACTCGGTGATCACTTCTTCCTTGAACCAGTCCTCGGTGGAATCTTCGCTGTCACCTGCTTCTTTGCCACCAGCGCCTTCATTGGCGGGCTTGTAACGGAAGGTGTTTTCGCCGGCCAGGGCGCCGTAGCCCTCGCGCTTGTTGGCAAACACCAATTTCTCTTCGTCGTCGCCTTGCTCGAAGTAATAGAAAATGCCTTCGTGCTCACACCAGCGGTTGATGAAGTCGAGGTCTGATTCCTCATACTGTGCGATGTACTCACGATCGGCACCTTTTTCCTTGACCTTGTCGATGTCGACGTTGAGTTTGTAGCCATAGGCGTCCTTGGTCAGGATATCCTTGATCACATCGATAACCTTCTTGCCCTGGAACACGGCGCTGTTACGCGTCAATCCGGCCTTCCAAAGGCCTGGCACCAGCACAGCGCGATACTTGACCCACTCCAGTTCCTTGCCCACCTGTTCGATGCTGGAAAGCCAGCCGTGAATCTTCAGGGTGGTGGACGACCGCTTGGTGTCGCCCTTGACCTGTACGCCCTGCTTGATGGCAATGTACGCGCGCTCTTCCAGCAGCTTGGCCAGGTCGAGTTCTTTGTCCTTGCTGGCAAGTTCCAGCACGAACTCGTAGGGCTTGTTCATTTGCTCCGTGCCGTCGAGCTTGGTGACGAAGAGCTTGTCTTCGGCCACGGCCTTGCTGACGAATTTCATGACCTGACTGGATGCGATATCGGGCATGACGGTCTCCTCGGCTTTGGCCGTGCGACAACGCGGGCGCTGTGCGATTGCATCGCCCTTGTTGCCGCTTCGATCTTCTAGTTCCCGAACGAGAAGCGGAAATCTCCGCCCTCGCCGATGCCAACGTTGAGCTTCGATGGCATCTGGCCTTCACTCATCTTCTGCAGCAGTTGCGTGCTCATCTGCGGTAACAGGTTGCCGCGGATGATGTGGTCGATATTGCGCGCGCCGGTTTCTACTTCCTTGCAGCGCGAGGCGATCGCGTCGCGCACCGACGGTTCAAACACCAGCGCCATGTCGTGCGTGGCCGCCATTCGTTTGACGATCTTGTTCAGCTTCAGCTCGGTGATTTCCTTCAGTGTGTTCTCGTCAATCGTGAAGAACGGGGTGATGCTCATACGCGCCAGCAAGGCCGGCTTGAAGTGTGCGCTCAGTGTGGGGCGGATCAACTTGGCCAGTTCCTCGGCGTCGGGGCGTTCGCCATCGGCACAGGCCTGGGTGATGATGTCGGTTGCCAGGTTGCTGGCCAGGAAGATGACGGTGTTCTTGAAGTCGATTTCACGGCCTTCGCCGTCATTGAGCATGCCCTTGTCGAACACCTGGTAAAACAGGTTCATCACATCCAGGTCGGCCTTTTCGACTTCGTCCAGCAGCACGACCGAATAGGGGCGCTGACGCACGGCTTCTGTCAGCATGCCGCCTTCGCCGTAGCCCACATAGCCCGGGGGGCTGCCGATCAGGCGCGATACCGTGTGCTTTTCCTGAAACTCGGACATGTTCACGGTGGTCATGAAGCGTTCGCCGCCGAACAGCAGATCGGCCACTGCCAGGGCGGTTTCGGTCTTGCCCACGCCGCTGGGTCCAACAAACAGGAAAATCCCCATCGGTGCGTCCGGGTTCGCCAGGCCGGCCTTGGCGGCGCGAATGCCCGTTGCGATGGCCTTCATGACGTGGTCCTGGCCCTTAACGCGGCGCTTGAGCTCGTCCTCCATGCCCAGCAGGCGCGCGGCCTGGTCGCTGACCATGTTGCCCAGCGGAATTCCAGTCCAGTCACTGACCACGCGCGAAACGACTTCGGCCGTGACTTCTATGGGCACCATGGGATCTTTGCCCTGGATCTTCTTGAGTTGCGCCATGGTGTTGTCGAACAGCGCTTGAAGTTCCTTGGGATCTTCAGGCAATGTGGGCTCGGCGGCCTTGACCGTCTTGGTTTCCTTCTTGGCCACCTTGGTCTGGCCCTTCTTTGCTTCGTCTTTCTTTTCGGGCTTGTCGTCCTTCTTCTTGGCGCCCGGGGCCTTGTCGCCCATCAGCTTGTTGCGGATCAGCACGGCCTTGTGGGCCAGTTCGCGCTCGGCCTGCCAGCGCTTGCTGACGGATTCGGCCTGTTTTTTCGTCTCCGCAATGCGGGCAATGACTTCTTCGATCTGTTCCTTGTCATTGGCGCCGCCGGTTTCGGCGTCGCGCTTGAGGGCGCCCAAGGTGCGTTCGTCGGTCTGTACGCTGCGTTCCAGGTCCTGCAGTTCGGGTGGCTTGCTGCTGAATGCAACGCGCACGCGGGCCGCAGCCGTATCAACAAGGTCAATGCCCTTGTCGGGCTGCTGGCGGCCAGCGATATAGCGAGTGCCCATTTCCGCTGCTGCCAGCAGGGCCTCATCGCGAATGATGACGCCGTGGGTCTTTTCGTAATTCGCGCGCAAGCCGCGAAGCATGGTCGCGGTCAGTTCAATGCCCGGTTCTTCCAGCTTCACCAGTTGGAACCGACGGGCCAGGGCTGCGTCTTTTTCGAAGTATTTTTTGTATTCCGCCCAGGTTGTGGCCGCAATCGTGCGCAGCTCGCCACGCGCCAACGCGGGCTTCAGCAACTGGCCTGCGTCACCAGTGCCAGCCGCTCCGCCAGCGCCAATCAAGGTGTGCACTTCGTCAATGAACAGGACGATCGGCTTGGGGCTGGACTTGATTTCCTGGATCACAGACTTGAGGCGGTTTTCGAACTCTCCTTTCACTGACGCGCCGGCCTGCAGCAAGCCAATGTCCAGGCCGACCAATTCGACATCCTTGAGCACGTCGGGCACATCACCTTCCACAATGCGAATCGCCAGGCCTTCCACCACAGCCGTCTTGCCGACGCCAGGTTCGCCCACGCAAATCGGGTTGTTCTTGCGACGACGGGCCAGGATGTCGACGATCAGGCGGATTTCGCGATCGCGCCCAAACACGGGGTCGAGTTCGCCTTTGCGGGCGCGCTCGGTGAAGTTCTGGCAGAACTTGGCCAGCGCACCGTCGCCCTGGGGTGCGCCAGTCGTCGCCCCCGGAGTGGATTCAGCGCCCTTGACGGCTGCGGCCGCAGTCTCGTAGCTGGCCTTTGTGAGTTCGTGGAAGTTTTTCTTGAGTTCGCCGGAGTTGATTTCGCCAAGCTGGTCGGCGTAGTCGCCACTGGCCAGGCGCGCAATGCTTCCAACCAGCGCATGCAGCAGGTTTCCGCTGCGGATCTCGGCCTGGTTGAAGTCAATGCTGGCGATCATCCAGGCGTTTTGAAACCAGGTGGAGAGCAGCGGGCTGAACGTGGGGCGGCCGGCGTTGCCGGTCTTGAGCTTTTCAATATCGCGGGCCAGGGCCTTTTGCAGGCGTCCGACATCGACATTGAGCTTGCCTAGCATCTGCTGCGCATCGGCGCTTGGGTCCTCAATCAGCGCTTGCAGCATGTGTTCAATCGTCACCTCGTAATTGGTGCGCGAAACGCAGTTGCCCGCCGCGGACTCGAGGCCCTTGGTGCAGAAGCGGTTCAGACGACCAACCAGAGACTTGAGATCAACCTCTACCATGACGCCATTCCTCAAAGCGGAAAGTTACTGAACGTTCCTGGCCTGCATTTTCACCAAGCCACGAAGCATAGCCCAGCCGGTGCAACGGGTTGCCCACCTGCAGCGCCGGCACTTCGTCGCCGCGCACAATCACGGTCACTTCATAGTCCAGTCCGTCGGTGTTGAACAGATCGACCAATTCACGGGCCTGGGCCATGCTGTCACGGTCCGGCATGAAGTCGACGTAATCACCAAAGGGCAGCGGCCCAACCTGCAAACCAAAGAAGCCGGCACAGTCCATTACCGCGCTGCCTAGGCTCAGGTCCTGCCCCAGCGTGCAATTCTGCGCGCCCAGCCGATTGCGCTGACTGGGGTCGATCGATTTGTCGCGCGCCAGACACTGGGTAATACGCACGTCGCCTTCCGGGAAATGATCGGAAAGAATCGCGCGAAGGGATTCCGCGCTTCGCGGACGCTGTGTCAGCAGGCCCGCGTAGGCCAGTATGCGGCCCGGAGGCAGATGTGCGTCTTGTGGCAGCCACTGCAGATTTGCGCCAACCATACGCAGCAGGCGCGCGCTGTAGAAGTCACGACCGCGGGCATCGTACTGCACGGTGTGACGGTACTTTTCCCAGGCGCGATACAGCAGCGAAAGCAGGCGATGATGAAACAGGTCCAGAAAACCGCGCAGCAGGCTGGGGTCGTCGGAGTAAACCTCGTCGTGGATCAGGTCTTCCGTGTAATGGGACGGAATCGGCGAACTGGGCCCGTACAGCCCCATGAAGTTCACGTCGAGATGCCAGCGGCTTTGGCCGTCGGGCATTTCGGTCTCGCGAACTTCGTCAATGTCAGCCAGCGGAAAACCAAAGGACAGGTTCGGGCGCAGGCGGATGCGCTCGCGCTCTGGGGGTCCCTGAAACCCAAGGCGTGGCGCCTGTGGGTCCAGCGACTGCAGCAGCCGCACCGCCTGGTAGAAGGAAAACTGCTTTCCTTCATCCACCAGATCGGGGGCTACAGAACTGCCTGATGTCCGATCCTGGCTGGCCATGAATAGACTTCCCCAAGTTTGGCACCTGTCACCTGCAGCCTGCTGAAGCTGTTCAAACTGACATACTGCGCAAAGAACCTGTCCAGCACCGTGGCAAAGAAGAATAGTTCGCCTTCGCCGCCCATCTGGTCTTCATCCAGCAACAGGTCGACCTCCTGCCCGCGCACCGGCAGCCCTTCAAACAAGCGCATGGCGGTGCGGCCCTTGACCTCTTTGATGCCTTCCAGCAGTCGCGCGTGGGCCTGTTCGGCTTGGCGGTCTACGTTGGCGCGAAAGTTGTACAGACCGACCACCGTGCGCAGTGCATCGACACTCAGCAGCGACATGTAATTGAGGCTGAGGTGGGACACCAGCCGCCAAAGCATGTCCTCCTTGAGCGGCGCGGGCACCGTGGGCGTGGGTCGGCCAATGCTCTTGAACGCCGCAAACAGAGGACTGTTCTGGGTTTTCTGGTTGATATCGCCAGCTTCCAGGCGCGAAGGCAGATTGCCGTTGGTGCAGGTCAGCTCAATGCTGACGTTTTCGATATTGGGTCGCGACTGGGCGTCTGCGGGCTCGATGAACGCAATCGTCAGCCGCTGCCCGTTGTTGACCACGCCCGGGTGGCGACGAACGTGAAAGTACAGTTCGTCACGGCGGCCACTGCGGGGCACCTTGAACTGCTGCCTGAACTCGCGCGTTTCCGCCGTGCCCAGCACGAGCGCATAGACGCGGTCGACGTTGAAGATTTCAAACTGCTGAGGGTTGGCGCCCGTGGGTCGCAGAACGTATTCCGTGCGCGTGCGGTCCAGTCGAATCGGGTCGGCATCGTGCGCAAAAAGGTTCACAGCCGGCGTGCAGTGCAGCAGGACATTGGACTTGCTGACCGGCGGCATGTTTTCAGGCAGGCGGGTCAGTTCAATATCGACATGGAAAGACTTGGCACCAGCAAACTTCTGCAGCCCCTGCAGACCCGTCAAATCCATGTACATGAACTTTTGGGGGCAGGTGAAATATTCCTGCAGCAGGCGAAAGCCCGAAAAGCTGGGGCCGGGGCCGCGCAGCACGGCTTGGCTGTCATCGAAGCCGACAGGCGCAAGCGCCGTGGGAGGCAACTCAAAGCGGCGCGCGGAGTCGCTGCCATCTCGAACCACTATGCGCTTGACCAGGCGATTCAGCGCCAGATACAGCGCGCGCGTGACGACCGGTTCTCCGGCCAGGAACAGCCGAATGCTGGGGATTTCAAGTTTGTCCAGCGGCAGCTTGCCCGGGGCGTCGAAAGAAAGCGTCAGGCGCGGGGGTGCTTCACGCCGCATTTCCAGGTTCTTGAGTTCCAGCGGCAACAGGGTGACGTCGTAGCTTGTCGTGAACCGGCAGCGGGTATCGTCAACGGGCGAACTGTCAATCTGCACGCCGCGCGGAATCTGCTTGATCTCGCCCGCCGCCGTGGCCAAGGCACTGAATTGAATGGTGGTTGTCGCCGGCACCGGCCGCAGATAGTGAGGCCAGAACATTTCGGTGAAGCTGTGGGTCAGTTCCGGCAGTTCGTCGTCAAGCTTCTGCCGAAGCTTGGCGGTCAGGAACGCAAAACCCTCCAACATCCGTTCGACATCCGGGTCAGCGCCGGGCTGCCCGATGAATCTGGCGGCTTCGGGGTTCGCGTCGGCGAATTCGCGCCCGCTTTCGCGAAGGTACAGCAGTTCATCCTGGTAGTACTTGTTGAACATGGCTGCGCGATTCCGAAAGTGCCGCAAGTCGGGCCAGAAGCGTCAGGGGCGGGACGGCAACGAGCTGCTGTTGCCGGCTGCCCCGACACTGACGCGTCGGGCCTGATCAGTGCTGGGTGCTGCACGAAAGCCACTTCAGGCGGTCATTTCAATGTGCCCGGAAGGGTCGATCAGGGTACTGAACGTGATCTGCCTGTTGTCCGACGTTGTGGCAAGACGGGCCGACACCTGAAAGCGCACAACCAGGCGCGTGTCCTCGCTTTCAATCTGCATGACCTGAACATTGCGCAGGCGAGGTTCGTATTTCTCGATGCACTGGCGCACGATCTTCTGGATCTGCCCGATAGATTCCGGGTACCCCGCAGCGATTTCATTGGGCGGCGGAATGCCGAAGTCCATCTGGGCCGGCGCCTGACCAGTGCGCATGTTCAGCATGCGGTCAAGATTGCGAAGAATGGATGCCAGCAGCGCGCGAGTGTCTTCCTGCAGC
Source organism: Planctomycetota bacterium (assembly GCA_016722065.1). Lineage (GTDB taxonomy): Bacteria > Planctomycetota > UBA8742 > UBA2392 > UBA2392 > H3-PLA7. The sequence goes on along the minus strand of JADKGX010000001.1, from coordinate 2,136,717 downwards.
GAGTGTGCCCGGGTATCGGCCGGGTGCCGCAGGCGTTCAAACAGAGTGCGTTGCTGGTACATACCGCCCTTCCTGCCCGACAGCAGGGGCGGGAGGGAAAGGTGTGTTGCACCCCCCTGCCCGCCCCACTGTCTGTTGGATTACGCGTCGGGGCTGCTGAAGTCAAAGGTGGTCGGAACCTGACCGCCGCTGATCCATGTCCACTCGATGATCTTGTAGGCAAAGCCGATCTGGTCGAGGTGGCTGAACACTTCCGCGTTTTCGTGCGGCATGAAGGGACGGGCAGAAACCACGCGGCAGTCCTTGAGCTTGATGCTGAAGTACTTCTCGCTGCCGCCGTCCTTGGGGTTGTCGCGCCAGAACTCGAACTCGACTTCCTTGACCTTCTTCTTCTTGGCCAAAGCCTCGTACAGCTTGGGCGAAGCCTTGTCGAGTTCCTTCATGACCTGGAACTCACCATGGGTTGGTTCGCCACGGCCCTTGTTTTCGCGCATGTCAAAGGGGTACTTCATCTCGTGGGAGAAGCCACGAACGTCGCACCAATCCTTGTGGTCCTTGTCGCTGCTGCTGCCCGGAATGTCCGCGATCTTCATGAACACTTTCATGCTGGCCATGGCGTCTCTCCCTTAGTAGTTGCGATCTAACTTCCTGTTAGGTTTTGTTTTGTTGTTTGCTGCATCCTTCGTGGACACCTGAACAATATCCTGCCGTTTCAACCCTCAAAAGAACGATGACCGCTGGATCGAAACGATCAATTCATCAAAAATCTTACTTTTTGTCGAGTTTGCCCACCAAGCCCAGAGTGAAGAACGCGCCCATGTACTTGAAGTGCGGGCGGACCTGCATGCCCACTTTGTACCAACCCGCTTCGCCTGGCACGTCTTCGACCGTGATCTCTGCGCTACGCAGCGGGCAGCGGGAACGAATCGCCGGGCTTGGGTTGTCGGTGTCTGCTACGTATTGGCCGATCCACTTGTTCAACTCGCGCGCCAAGTCGCCTTTTTCTTTCCAGGAGCCGATCTGCTCGCGCTGCAACACCTTGATGTAATGCGCCAGGCGGTTGACGATGAACAGGTACGGCAACTGCGTGCCCAGGCGATAATTGAGTTCCGCGGCCTTGCCTTCAGCACTCTGGCCAAAGGTCTTGGCTTTCTGGCAGCTGTTGGCGCTGAAGAAGCAGGCGTTATCGCTGCCCTTGCGCATGGTCAGGCCAATGAAGCCCTGTTCTGACAGTTCATACTCGCGGCGTTCGCTGATTTGCACTTCGGTCGGAATCTTGGTCTGGGTTTCGCCCATGGCCTCGAACTGGTGCAACGGCAGGTCGTCAACTGCGCCACCGCTTTGAGGCCCGATGATGTTGGGGCACCAGCGGAACTTGGCGAAACTTTCGGTCAGGCGCGTGGCAAACGTGAACGCCGTGTTACCCCAGAGGTAATGCTCGTGGCTGTCGGCCACGCTTTCCTGGTAGTTGAAGGCCTTTACAGGCTTTGTGTCAGGCCCGTAGGGCAGGCGCAGCAAGAAGCGCGGGCAAGTCAGGCCCACACTGCGACTGTCTTCGCTTTCGCGGAAACCCTGCCACTTGGTGTACTGGGGGCCTTCCTGGATGGATTTGAGGTCTTTGAGGTTTGGCAGCCCTTGATAACTATCCAGGCCGAAAAACTTGGGTCCGGCCGCAGCGATAAACGGTGCGTGTGACATGGTGGCAACAGCCGCGACCTTGCTAAGCAGCGCAACATCCTGAGGGCCGGGGCCAAAATCGTAGTTACCAATGATGGCGCCGTAGGGTTCACCACCAAAGGTGCCGTACTCGCTGGTGTAGACATGCTTGTACATGCCTGACTTGACCAGTTCCGGCGCGTCTTCGAAGTCTTCCTGCAATTGCTCCTTGCTGATGTTCAGCACCTCGATCTTCACGTTTTCTCGGAAGTTGGTGCGGTCGACCAGCATCTTCAGCCCGCGCCAGGCACTTTCCAGCTTCTGGACCTCCGGGTTGTGCAGAATCTGGTCCACCTGTTCGGACAATTTCTTGTCCAGTTGCGAGATCATGGAGTCCACGGCGGCTTTGTCGGCCTTGCCAAACTTGGCTCCGGGCGCCAGCAGCTCCTTGAGGAATGCCTGCATGCCGAGCTTGGCGACGTCGTAGCCTTCATCGCCCGGCGCCATTTTGGACTTCTGCATGATTTCATCGAGCAGCGAACCGTCTTGTGCCTGGGCTTCCGCTGCCTGTTTCTGCTTGTCTGCTTCTGCCATGTGCCTTCTCCGAAAGGTGCCAGCAGGACGCCACGCGCCAGCGAGCACCAGGAAGTATCAGTCTTTGAACCACGATGGCGCCTGCCGACGTTTTGCGCTCAGCAGTGCCTTACCTTCCTGCCCCTACTTGGACTCGGGACCGCCGACTTCTTTCAGAATCTTGTCGCGGGCGGCCGGGTCCTTGATGATTTCCTCAATCTTTTTGCGGAACGCGGGGAAGTTGCCCAGCGGACCCTTCAGGGCCGCCAGCGCCTCGCGCAGCTCCAGCATCTTGGCCAACTCCGGCACCTGGCGCGCAATTGCGTCGGGGTCGAAGTCCTTGAGGGTTTCGAATTTCAGGCTGGCGGAGATTTCCTCGCCATCCTTGCCCGAAAGCGTGTTCTTGGCGTTGATGTCGAGCTTGATCTTGTTGCTCTTCATCACGTCGTTGAAGTTGTCCTTGTCGATGTTGACGGCCTTGCGGCCCTCCAGCGGCGTTTCATCGACGCGGTTGGTGAAGTCGCCCATGACCAGCAGCTTCAAGGGCAATTCCTTTTCCTCGGAGGCGGCTCCGGTGGAAGGCTTGTACACAATGTTGACGCGTTCCCGCGGTGCTACAGATCCGTCGTCTTTGGCCATGACTTGACTCCTTGTTGAGCGATGTCGGATGTTCGATGGCGGAGGGCCAAAAACTGCCGTGGCCTTCGATCATTGCGCATCAGACTTTGACTAGTCCTTTTTCTCTTCCTTAACACCCAATGTTTCAAACAGGTTGCGGCGCACGTCTTCATTCTTCACCAGTTCCATCAGGACATCTTCCAGGCGCATGTCGCCCCACTTCACGGCACGCTGCACCAGATAGCTGACCGGCGAATGCGGCTCGGTGCGGCGCAGAAACTCGGCCACTTCCCGAAGCCTCTCAAAGGCCTGCTTGCGATTGCTGATTGGCCCCACAGTACCTCCCTGCGCCGGGGCGCTTGTGTTTGCTGCCTGGCCCGAACCACCGGATGACACGCCGACCTCTGTCGAGGGACCTGACGTTGCCGCGCCATTGAGGGCGCGAACCAGGCCATCCAGTTGCGGGTTGGGGGCTTCCAGCTTGCTGTTGACGAAATTCGCCACCGAATTCATGGCCTCGGCCGCACGTTTGACGCCCGTCGGGTCCGAACCACCACCAGAGGCTTCCAGTTGGCGGTTTACGCGGTCGATCATCCACTCCAGCGCCGATTCACGGGCGCGCATGCGCTTGAGCTCCGGGAACAGGCCGTCCCAGAAGGTCTGGCACATGCCGCTGATCATCTCCAAGCCTTCAGCCAGGCCAGTGTAGCCCTCCAGTTGCATGCGGGCGACGGCGTGATAGGCCGCAACCAGCAGGTCCTTGGACTTTCCTGCCAGAAGCTTTTCCGAGTTGTCGCGCACGCTGCGCCAGTTGACTTCGCCGCCAGCGGGGTTTTCCAGCTTCTGAATCTCGGACTGAAGCTGCTCAAACTCGGGCTCATAGCGCGCGCTCTTGCCCGTCGGGGACGGCCCCGGAACGGGTTGGACAGCAAGCGGAGATTGAGCGCCGGTGGTCAAGATAGCTTCCTTTTGATGCTGGCTGACTCTAGTGCCCTGTTCCCAACTTGGGAAGCCGCGCAGGCGATTTTGGCCGCCCCCGGCGTTCATATTGCCCAAAGAATGCCTACAGCCCCTTGCAGCGTGGCAGTCTTTGCAGCAGGTCGGACAGTTTCAAGGAATCGTTGGACAAAACCTGGTCAAAAGTTGCCTTGCCCTGCTGGCTGGCCGCAGCGTCGCCCTTGATTGCTGCCAAGTCCCGCAGGGCCGCGTCCTCACGCTGAGGCAGCACAAAAGGCAAAAAGTGCCGGGGCCCCAGATCACCAAAGCACATGTGCACACGCGAGCTAAGGCCTGCCGTTGCCTCGTTCCACAGCGTCATTGTGGGTAATTTGCCGCCCTTGTTGAGGCGCCGGGTCAGTTCCAGCCAAAACGAGACCTCGGCGTTTTCGTCTGTTATTGGCAGGCGCAAGGCCAAGGAAGTCCCGCTGCGGACGTCTGGCCCCTCTGACACGGATTGCACAGCGGCTTGGACTCGACCTTGTGCATTTTCGCCAAAGTCGCGTGCCCATACCTCACCGGCTGAGGTACCCAGCACAAATCGGCCAAAGTTGCGCTTGGCTTCGCCCATGTCCGGTTCAAAGCGCAACTGGTCAATGCTGCTCAGAAATGTGTTCAGGTTGATGGCGCTGTCGGCCCAACCTGCAATCTCGCCCGCTTTGGCGATGAAGGATTCGAGTGCCCAGGGCAGATAGGCAAGGTCCTTGCCCAAGGCGCCGGGCTCTATGACCGAATACACCATGAACGGATAGCGGCGCCCGGCCTTGTCTACTGAGGGCCGGAACAAGCCAGCGATGACGCGCTGGGTCTTGGGCGCGATGTAGATGAAGCGCGCCCGCGGCGCGGCATCAAACGTGGCGTCCCACCGGGAATCCAGCTCTCCATAACCGTGGTAAATCCCTTCCTGGACCCAGTGGTCAAAATCATGCACCTCTGGCGATGCCGCGTTGTAGCGGATGAAATCGCCATGCAGGGGCAGTTTTCCAAGGCACCCGGAAGGGAAGCCAGTCATTGGCTGAACCCCTTTGCCAGCTTCAACTTGGTGAAAAGGCCTGGGGTAAAGGGATTGGCCGCCTTGGACGCGTTCACAAACGCCTCCAGTCGAAACGGCATGCCGTCTGGTGCTGCAAACTCCCAGCGGCAGAAGTACTGCTTGCCGTCGCTGTTGGCCAGGGGTCCTGACAGGCCACCCTTGGACAACAGGCGCAGCAGCCCCCAGTCGTCGTCCAGCATCTCCACTTCGTCTGTACGCGGCGTCTGTTCACCCCAGCTTGCCGTCACCCGGGCGCCCGGCTTGAATCGCGCCGTATCCAACTGTTCCCAGACAAAGTCCTTGGTCTGGTCGCGGTTGTCGTTCCAGCGCAGGATGTTTGGCTGGCCATTCTTTGGGTCCAGACCAAGCTGGAAGCTGCTGGACCGTAACAGGCCACGCTGCACCAACGTCAAACCGAAGCGAACCTTGATCTTTTCATCTGTTGGCGTATCGAACATGGCGTCGCGAATCAGTGCTGCATCGCGAATCGTGTCTTCGTAATCCGCCCGGAAAATGAAAAGTGGTTTGTCATTGAAGCGCAGAGCCTGAATAGCCCGGAACAGTTCATTGCACCGCCAGATCGCGCCTGACTTGGGGTTGAAGGCCTTGGCGAACTCGACCAGCGTTACGTTTTCCTTCGATTGTTCGACAAACGGGTACTTGGAGGCAATTGCGGAATCCCAGTTCGTGGTGACATCCGTGTACCACAGCCCTTCCAGTTCGCGCAGACATTCGACTTTGATCGTTACGATCACGGCATCGACCACGCGCAACATGACATCTGCCCCGGCGTCGGCTTCCTTGGGAAACTGGTCGCGAATCTTGCGTGCGCAGGCATTGATGGCGTCGCGCAGGGTTTCCAGGCGTTTCGGACTGGCCAGATGGCCCCGAAAACGCGAACCGACGTAGTTGTTGGTGACAAAGTCGTCCAAGGCCTTGGTCATTTCGTTCAAGGCCTTGAGGGATTCCTCCAGCGCTTTGGTTTCTGCATCGCTGGGGTCGCCCTGCCTGTCGCCGGGTCCGAACTGCAGGGTGCGCTTGGACCAGGCGTTCTTGAACAGCGTGCGGTAAGGACTGGAATCGCCAGCCAGTTTGCGCATGACCTCGCGTGCGTCACTCAGGTCCTTGATGCGCTTGCCGGCGGGGTGAATCGAAGAAAGGAAACGCTTCCATTCCTGCGCCTGGCGTGTTTTGTGGCGGCCAATCAGGCCGCGCACCAGGTCGTCGGTATTGCGGTCCAGGTTCAACTCTTTGTACATCGCGGCCAGGTCGCGGGCGCGCTCATCAATCAAGGGCTTCACCTGGTTGTCCCAGGCCTCTTGCGTAAAGGCGTTCAGGTACTTTTGTGGTTCATCGCCTTCAGCGTTGCGGACTTCCAGCAGGTCGGCACCGTCAACACCGGCCAGCAGCGTCTTGAGGTTCAGTGCTTCCGCCTTTTCGCTGGCGCGCTGAACAATCGAGTCATAGGCCACGCTTTCCCAGTAGGCGTTCTTGAGTTCCAGCCCTATGGCCTTTACCAGGTCTTTGTCGGCGGCAATGAACAACGGGTAAGCCGCCGGATCGGCATAGGCGCGGGGCAACAGCGAGGCGCAGAACTCCAGTTGCTCGCCGGCCAATTCCTCAATCTCGCCGGCGTTGGGCCCGAACACTCTGCCCGTCCAGCGCTGATTCTTCTTCAATACAGACGCAACCAGTGCAATGTGCGAAGCACGGCGGGCGTCATCCTGTTCGCCCAGCATCTCGTCGCCACCCAGCATGCGGTAGACACGCCAGAGGTCCAGAAGCTCCTGGTATTCCTCGCTGCTGCGGGCGCCCTTTACTTTGTCCAGGCGGTCCTTCAACTCGGCCTTGACGCGGTTTCCCGTGGGCTCGATGTACATCGGGCGCAATGCGCGAATGTAGGGTTTGACTCCGTTTTGCAGCAGCTTGTCGCCCTGGTACATGCCAAAGGTCATGGAGACCGGCGTGCTGCCGTCCTGGTTGGCCTTCAGCGGCGCCAATTCGTGCTTCAGTTTGTCCAGCGCGCGAAGCTGTTCCAACTCCGTGCCCTTCTTGGCCGCCACATCCTGAACTTCCTGGGCGGCGGCTTCGGCAGCCGAAACAATATCGCGGTTGCCCACAAAGCTGCTGATCAAGGAGTAGCAGGCAAGTGCCAGGGCCAGCACCGATGCAAACTGCAATCCTGCTCGCCATGCCCGGCGCTTCTTCAATACCTTGCTGCTGCTGCGGGCCAGTGATTTGTCGGGAAAGATCAGGTCCGTGAACAGCTGGTGAATGAAGTAGCTCTTTTTCTCCAGGCGCTCGTCACCGCCAGCGGGGGCTTCGACGCCAAGCGCTGCGCCCATGCGTGCCATCAACTGGTCAATTGGCGCGCCCTTCTGGGTGCCACTGCTGAGGTAAATGCCGCGCAAGATCGCGCTTTCCTGAAACGCCGTGGCGTGGAACAGCGAAGCAATGAAGTCCTTCATGCGCGGACGGGCCAGGTCCACCTGCTGCGGGAACAGATAGATGCTTTGCTTCTTGGCGGCGGGACGTTCCGATGCCAGCAATTGAATGCCGCGCGGTGCAATCGTGTCCAACAACCGGCGGCTCTCTTCTTCAAAGATTTCAGCGTACTGGCGGTCAGGCACGGAATACGGAAAGGTCATGCCCCAGACCTGGTTGCGTTCTTCCTTGGTGAAGTCTTCAAAGAACTCCACAAAGCCGGGCAGCAGGTCACACTTGGTGAACATGACGTACACCGGAAACACAGCCTGCAAGCGGGCCGAGAGTTCATCCAGGCGGTTGCGAACATCCTTGGCAATCTGGTCAAGGTCAGACTGGGTGCCGCGCAGCAATTCGTCCAGACCGATGGCCACAATCGCGCCGTTGATCGGCTTGTGATTGCGGCCGGACTTGATCATGTCCAGAAACGCGAACCACTCTTTCTGGTCTTCGGCCATGGTGGTGTAACGGCCGGCGGTATCCAGCAGAATGCCGTCTTCCGTGAACCACCAATCGCAATTGCGCGTACCGCCAATACCGCGAACCTTTGCGTTTCCCTGGCTGGCCGGAAAGTTCAGGCCGGATTCCATCAGCGCTGTTGTCTTGCCGCTTCCGGGCGGGCCGATAATGACGTACCAGGGCAGCGTGAACAGTGCCGACTTACCGCCCTTGGATTTCTTCAGGGCGTCCAGGCTTTCATCGAACTTCTTGCGCAGGGCCTCAATTTCCGCCTTCTTGTCGGCATCGGCACCGGCCAGCTGTGCGCCACTTTGGGCCTTGAGCTGTTTTTCAATGCGCAGCGCGGAATTCACGGCGCGCACTTTCTGGGCAATGAACATGGCGCCCCACAGCGCCAGCAGCACACAGATGATGGCGATGCGGGTTTTTTCGGGTGTTTCCAGGTACATGCCGCCAAACCAAACCAGCACGCACAGAATCACCAGCAGCACAATGCTGACGACGCCTTCTTTCATCAAAGCCGAAAGCAATGACCTCATGACGCGCTCCCTTCCGCCATGGACCTGGCGGCAGAATCGCCCATGCGATTGATGGTAAAGGCAAGCGCCAAGGCCAGCAGAATCAGAATCATGAAGCAGATCGCCGGAATCAGCCACGTTGGCGCGCTGCGCGCCAGCTTGGGCAGTTCATCAGGCGGTTTCCATCGGGGCGATAGCGCCCCGGCTTGCAGGTTGCGGGCAGTGCGGATTTCGTTGCCCAGTTGCTCGGTCAGCTTTTTGCGCTCTTCCATGCCGCGCAGGTCGATGTACATGCCCTTGAAGCCATGCGCCAATGCCAGAAAATAGACTTCCAGAATTTCAACCCGGTCGGCGTCGCTGCTGGCGCGGGCGCCCTGCAACTTCTTGTAGAATTCCTCGCCTGCGGCGAAGTCATTGAAGTATTCCAACTGCAGCGGGTTTCCAGACCACTGGTCCTTCATGGACCAATTGCTTCCCAGAACGATTTCGTCAATGAAGGCCACCACGGCATACTTGGCCAGATCGATACTCTCCGCTTTGTGGCCCGCTGTGCGTGCCTTTTCACTGAAGCCCTTGAACAGGCCGTCCACCTTCAGGCGCACTGCTTCACCTGCGCCGGGGTCTTTGCTGGCCCTCAATCCGAACGAGAACGCAAACAACTCCGCGCTCAAGTCCGCCAGACGGGGTCGATTGGAGGTTTCGGCCATGGGCTATTCCTTGACTGCCATCAACTCCAGCTTCAGGCCCTGAAACTCCGGCGGCAGATAAAACGACATGGAATGGGAGCCCCGCACGGCTTCCCAGTGTTCGCCGGATTTGTCGATTTGAAAGTACTGCCGACCGGGCTGTACCGGAATCTCCGGTGGAGGTGCCGGCACATGCCGCACACTCAAGCCGCGCAGGGCCGCGGTGATCAACTGATCGACGCGATCGGTGCTGCTGATCTTGAACTTCAAGGGTACTTCGCGCACCACTTTCTCGGCGGGCACGCTTGCTGTTACGGCCACGTACAGCGCGCCTTCCGGCTGCAGCACGCGGTCGTCGGCAATCTTGGCCGCAAACATGGTGTCGCGGGTCTGGCTAAGCGGAATGTTGGTGCACTTGGTGGGAATGATTGTGTCAAGCAAAGCGCGCAGTTTTTCTTCCATGCGGGCAAAAGTCTGGGCCAGATCTTCGTGCTGGTAAGGCGGCAAGTCCTTGGGGTGGCCATCGCTGGCAAAAGTGAACAGGAAGCCCGCCAGACGGGCGAGTTCCAGGTACACGGCCTCGGGGTGCGCATGGCCGGTGGCAAAAATATGCTGCAAGGGCGGCAAACCACCGTTGACGGTATGCAGCAGCCAGAAACTGGCGGCTTCGCTGGTGCTGAAGCTGGCAAGCCCCGCGCCGCGGTCGCGGCGCTGACGCGAGAACTCCGTGCTTTTGGTTGACAGGATTTCCAGAATCTTGCGCAGGTGTGCCATCAGGCGCGGGCTGCTGGCAATGCGCAGGGTGGCAGGAACAAAACCCTCAGCCAGTGCAAAACCGCCTGTGGCGGTGCGCGAAAGTTCGGCAATCTTCAACCACGTGTGGTCGTCCAGCGCCTCGCCTTCAAACAGAATGCGCAGATTGCTGGCCGCCTGGGTCAGTGTGCGCTTACCCCCGCCAGGGTTGAAGTCCTTGACCTCAAACTGCTTGCTCTTGAAGCGCGTCGGGCTGCCGTCGTGATGTCCGCCAGGTGCCACAGACACGCCGCTTTCTGCCGCCACCGGCAGGGCCAGAAACACACCCAAACGCTCGCGGTCCGGGCCGAAATGCGGCGCAACGTCACGGGCAGCAGGCACGTCGTCGCCGCCGGGCACCGAAAACACGGTGCCATCGGGCATTACGCCGTCGCATCGCGTAAGGTTGAACTGTCCGCCAGAAAGGGCGTCCAGGTCTGCTGCCATCTCGCGCATGCCCCAGCCATAGCCAGCCAGCGCGCCAAGGCGAGCTTGAAGCTGTCCCTGCCAGTATCTATCCCATTGCTGCAAGTGCTGCGGCGTGAGGAACATTCCCTCGGTCCAAAGCACCCTTGGCTGGTTATCCACGGTGATCTCCGGACTACTTCTTAAGCTTGATGTGGTTGCCGGTCAGTTCAAAGGTGACGCTGGACGCATCGGCAACCGCAATCACGGTCTTTTGGTCGCCCTTGGCGTCTTTGTTTTTGTACAGCGCCAGCACGCCCACAAACTTGCAGTCTGCGTTCAAGGGATCCAGCGTGATTTCCTTGCCCTGGGGCTTGTCGGCCTTTTCCGGGAAAATGCTTTCTCCAAGCTTTACCTCGATCAAGGCATCGGCGAGCACGGCTTTGTCGTTTTCCCAGATCTCGTCGACAGTGGCGGCCTTGAACTTGGCGTCGTCCTTGAGCTGATAAATGCGGATATCCACGGGGCGGGATTCCCCCGGCTGCAGCTCATTGACGGGCTCAATGGCAACAAACTTGACGGTCAAACTGGTTGACGAGCAGCCTACAAATAGGCCACAGGCCACAAGTGACAGTCCGAGCAGTAGGAGCTTTCGCGGCATGTTTCTTCCTTAGATAGAGGTTCCCGGAACAAGCAAAGGCGGCAACATTACGCGCCACCACCGGGTTTCTTGTCGGGCACATCGTCGTGCGAGAAAATATAGCCCTTGCGGATGCTTGGATAGATCAACTCGTTAAAGAGTTTGCTGCTTTCGACAAAAGTTTCGCCGTAGAGCTGTTCATAGCGCGCCCAGGCCTTCTTGGCGCCGCCGCCCAGCAACCCGCCCCCTGCATCTTGTGCAATTTTTTGCGGGTCCAGCTTGGTTTGAAGGTCTGTCACGAACTGCTGCACACCAGCCAGCAAACCAACCTGGTGTTTGGCCATGTCACGAAACGCGTGCTGAAGACTCTCCTTGACCCCTTCGATGTCGCGATCTTCGCGCCAATCCAACAAAAAGTTGGCGATGTCAGCTATGTCCTGACCCTTTTTGACAGGGTTCAAACTGCGCGCAAACAACTGCGTCAGAGGTGCCGAGAACTGATCTTTGAACTCCTCACGGCCACGCAGGGCCTTGCCCATCCATTCCATGGCGACTTCCAGCGTCAGTTGCAGCAGGTCGGTGAAGCGCTTGACTTCGACATCGCTGTGAAAAGCGCCTTCGCCCAGGAAGTGCCTGGAAAGCTGGCTGTAGGCCGCGTGACAGGCCGCCGTGACGCTTCCGGCCGGGGCCGAAGCATCAATCACGGCCTCTGGTGCGGATTCATCGCGTTTGGGTGTTTCGCTGCGCCCGATTCGAAGCATGTAATCGCCAAGTTTGGCCTGGGTACCGTCTGTGATGGCAATGTCTGACGCGGCCACAAGATCGATCAGGAAATAGCCGTTGGCCCGGCGTTCAATGCGTGCATGTCTGGGCTGGCTGCCCGGCAGAATCACGTCGTTGGCGGCATCGCTGCCCAGGTTAATGCCCCGGGCGCGAGCTTCCTTGCCGAAGACAGATTCGGCCACAGTGGTGCCGGTGTCTGCCTTTGTAACGGTCAATTTTAGGGCCATATCCCCGCCAGATCCTGAGCACCGGGCATTGTTGGCGCCAACCTGAGGCGCGTCAAGAATCTAAGGTGCACAGCGGCTTTACGTTATAGGCAAGTCGGGGCCGATTCGTACCAACGAAAGCGCATGACAAGTTTGCTATCTTCCCTCGCTGTGCTACTTTCAATCCTTGTACCTCGGCTTGGCCACCGCAATGCGGCGGCACCAGACAGCCTTGGGTATTGAGGACCTCATGAAAAGAATGTGCGCCCTGGTGTTACTTGCCACCGCTGGTTGTGCGGCCAACCCAACTGCGATTGCGCAGTCCGCGGACAATTCCCATATCGACTTCGTAACGATTCCACAGGGCTTCCACGCGGCTGCGCCCTTCACTGCCGGACTGGAACCGACGGAGTTGACACCCCTGGCCAAGGCAAGACTGCGCGACTTGAACCACGCGCAGCAAGACAGCTACACCATCCTTTCGCAGAGGCTTGGATCGCGCGTAAACAGCAATGTGGACGGCATGCCCTTTGGCACGCATCCGTTCGGCCCATGGGATGCCGGCACCGCGCCCCAAACGCCTTAACCGTTCAGACAAAAACAGAACCGACCCGAGCGCATGCCCAGGCCGGTTTGATTTTTTTCTCCTGCTGTGTCCCAACACTATTAGCCGTTTTGTTCTGCGAACTCGACCAGCGGGCGCACGGGCGTACCGGTTGCGCTTTTGCTGTTCCACAATCCCCAGGCCTCACCTTCGTGCATGGCTGGGCCGGCGATATCCAGGTGTGCCCATTTCTGGCCTTTGTCGATGAATCGCTGCAGGAACAGACCCGCCGTAACCGTGCCAGGATTGCCGCCAATGTTGACCATGTCGGCGATTGGGCTATCCAGTTGCTTGTCGTAGAAGTCGGGCAGGGGCAGGCGCCAGCAGTTCTCGCCCACGGCCTTGAAGGCTTCGTCCAGCCGGGCGGCCAGCTTGTCGTCGTTACTCATCAGGCCGGTAATCTTGTTGCCCAAGGCCACGACTTGCGCGCCGGTCAGGGTTGCCATGTCCACAATGTACTTGGGCTTGAACTCGCGCTGGGTATAGGTCAAGGCGTCGCAAAGGATCAACCGGCCCTCGGCGTCGGTGTTGCCGATTTCGATCGTCTGTCCGCTCATGCTGGTCAGCACGCTGCCGGGGTGGAAGGCACTGCCGTTGATCAGGTTTTCCGTGGCGGGCACAACGCCGACGGCATTGACTTTCAACTTGAGTTTGCCAATCGCGCCCAGCGTGCAGATGGTTGCCGCGCCCCCGGCCATGTCCATCTTCATGCCCAGCATGCCTGCTGCGGGCTTCAGGTCATAGCCGCCCGAATCAAAGCACAGGCCTTTGCCGACGTAAGCAATCGGGGCGTCTCCCTTCTTTCCGCCTTGCCATTCCAGCACAATCAGGTGCGCCGGAATGTCGCTGCCGGCGTTTACGCCCAAGAAGGCTCCCATCTTCAGCTTTTCGATCTCTGGCTTCTTCAAAATCGTGCATTTAAGGCCCGGCACGGCCTTTGCCATATCCTGGGCAAACTTGGCCAATGTTGCCGGGTTGATGCGATTGCTGGGCTCATTGACCAGATCGCGCGCGTGGGCGGTGTAGATGGCGGTAACTTCGCCATAGCTGACCCCGCGCTGCAGCTTTTCTTTGTTGCCGCCAGCCAGCGTGACTTTTTCAGCGCGTTCTTTTTTCTTGTCGGCCTTTGTGATCAGTACGTCAAACTGGTAGCTGCCCAAAATGGCGGCTTCTGCGCACCAGCGACCCAGCGATTCCGTCTTGATGCCCTTGAGCTTGATGACGGCCGACAAATCCACGGCCACGTGCTTGAGCTTGTAGGCGTTGACGGCCGGTGAGCGAAAACAGGCTGCCAGGGCTTCGCCGACGGCTTTTTCGCTGACACTTTCCTGTTTGCCCAGGCCCAGCACCACTACACGCGCGGCAGCCACGGCACCGCCCGAAGGCAGCAACAGCGTTTCGCCGGCCTTGCCTTTGATATCGCCCTTGACCGCGTTCAGCTTGTCAGCAAACGGGTACGGCTTGAGCGGGTTGTCTGATTCAAAGACTGGCAGCACCAGGATGTCGGATTCAACTTTGGCGGCGTCCGCGGCGTAGTGAAATTGCATGGCGTTCCTTGTTCAATGGGCAGGGGCGGAACTATCCATTGGCAAAGCCCGTGATGCAAGGGCGGGGGCAGCCTGCGCAAGCTGCCGTGCATTTGGAAAAATCGGCCCGGCAACAGCGTGGCAACGTATTCTCGGGACAGGAGGCTTCATGAAACGCCTTGCCCCGCCGCTGCTGCTTGCCTGTTTTGTCGTATTGGCCCTGACACCAGCATCTACACCGGCGCAACAAGGGCCGGCCAAGCCCGCGCCTTTGCTGCTTACCACGGCGGAGGTAAAACTGTGGCAGGCCTGGATACGCGGCGACAACGCCGCCTGCTACGCCCAAGCCCAGGACATGCTGGCGGACCCCGGCTTTGACGGCGACGCCACTATCGTGGCCGCCCTGCAATCGCGCTGCGCGGATGACCTGGGCTGGCATGCGGCCCATGCCCGGGATGTTCAGACCGCGCTGGATGCCGCGGGCAACGCGCCTGCGCTGCGCTGGCAATACATGCAGCGCCTGCGCCACACCGGAAACCTGGACTTGGTGCGCGAGCAAGCGGCCGGCCTTGGATTCCTGAACACGTGGTGGGTCGCCGGCCCCTTTGGTAACGAACGCGGTCAGGGCTTTGAAGACACCCTGGAACCCGAAAACGATCTGAGACTGGACGCCGTGTATTCCGGCATGAATGGCCAGCAAGTGACCTGGCGCGAGTTGCCTGCCACTAGCCCCGACGGCGCGATTCCAATGGGTGCCATACTGCGCCCGAACAAGGAGGCCGCAGCCTACCTGCTGACGGCCGTGTATTGCGATAAGCAAGTGCAGGTCCAGTTGGGCGTGGCTTCCGATGGCCCCGTGAAGGTCTGGCAGCCTGGAACCTATTGGCAGGACGAACACGGCAGTCGTCACGATCCCGAAACCAGCGCCGGCCTTTTGGTGCTGGAGGCCGACGTAGAACGTCCGTATCTGTTGGACCAGAACGATGGCTGGCTGCACCTGATTCCAGGCTGGAACCCCCTGCTGGTGAAGACCGGCAACAGCGATGCTGACTGGAAGCTCAGCCTGCGACTGCATTCGGGACAACCCACGCGCCTGCCCAAGGACAGCGCAGAAATGCAGCAGGTACTGGCTGCGGCCAAACCTCGCTTGCGACAGATCGACCTCGCGGAAACCCCCAACTACCAGCCGCCTTCGCCATTGCATGCCGTCATGTCTGAACTGCTGCACCCGGTGCGCGACCGGGTGACCTCTTTCCCGCGGCTGGAAATGGCGGGGGTGCTGTCAGACTATGAGGCCCGACTCACCGACGCGACTGGAGCCACCCGACAGACCCTGGCCCCGGAACGCGCCGTGCTTCATTACATTGCAGCCTGGGCCAACCGCAGTTCTGCCCAAGTCGCGGCTGGACGCGAAGAAAACCGCCGCCGTGAGTTACTGAAACAGTGCCTTGCCCTGGACCCCTTGGCGGCGCGCGCAGCGCTGGAACTTGGGCAATACTACACCAGCACGTTTGCAAACCCTGCGATGGCTGACCAGTACGCCAGCCTGGCCGCCAAGCTGCAGCCGGCATGGGTGGAGGCCCGCCTGTTTGCCGCCCGTGTACTTCAAATGAAGGGACTGGGCATTGAGACAGAACGGGAACTGGCCAGGCTGACACGGGAATTCCCGGACCACCCGGGCGTTCTGCGCTACGCCGCGTACTACGCGGGAATGCGGGAGGACTACCAGGCCAGCAACCAGCTTTTCGAACGCACGCTGGCAGCGGACTATGCCGACGACTACGCGCGCGACAGGCTGCTGGAGCGAGCCGTTAAACGTGGCGATGTCCCCGCAGCGCTCAAGTACGCCACGGAAACACGCAAGCTGGACCCCTTTGACACTCACGCGGCCACGCAAATGGCCACATTGTTTGCCAGCCAGGGCAAGTATTCGCTGGCCGAGCGCGAACTTGCCGGGGCACTCAAGATCGCGCCGCGCGACGACGACCTGTTGGCCCAAAGCGGCGAAGTGCTGGCCCTGTGGGCCACGACCGAAACCGGCCCCAAGCAGGCCGACCTGAACACGCGCAGCCTGGACCGCTATCGCGCCGCGATTGACGCCAACCCGAATCGCGAAGATCTGCTGCGCTACCTGGAGTTCATGGACAGGCAGCGGCCCAAGTTTGAAGCCGCCCTCCAGCAGGACATTACCAGCCGCATCCAGCAGGCGCTGACGCAGCCAATGAACAGCGAAGACCCTTGGGCGGTGGTGTATCGCGACCAGATTACCGTCGTGCATGAAGACGGAACCGAGAGCTTCTACACCCAGGAAGCCCGCCGCGTTCAGAACGACGACGGACGTGACGCCCTGCAACAGATGCGCGCCCCGGCCTGGGGCGACCAGCAGGCCCGCTGCGTAGAGGCCCGGATCTGGCACCCCGACGGCAGCATGGAAGAGGGTCGACGCTCTGCCTACGGCGCGACGTTTCCGTCGCTGGAAGTCGGCGACATCGTGCAGGTGCGGTTTCGTGTTACCGACCTGTCCCAGAGTTTCTTTGGTGACTTCTTCGGCACACGCGAAGTGCTGGGTGATTTTGTTCCCGTCAACGAACTGCGGTTGGTGTACGTGCTGCCCCCCGGGCGCGAGTTTTATGAATACCGCACGCTTGGAGCACCTGCGCGGGTTGAAACCATGGTTGAGGACCACAGAGTCTGGACCTACACGGCCACGGCGCTGGCAAAACTGGCCGACGAGCCACTGGCGCCGCCCGCTGTGCAGCGCGCCGCCACGGTACAAATCAGCACCTACAAGTCGTGGCAGGACTTTGGCCGCTGGTATTACAACCTGATTCGCAAGCAGTTGGAACCCACGCCCGAAATGGCCGCCAAAGTCGCGGAACTTTGCCTGGGCGCCAAGACCGAGCGCGACAAGGCCCGTGCCATCTACGAATGGGTGGTTACCGCCGTGCGCTACAACGCCGATTGGCACTTTGGCGTGCACGGCTACAAGCCCTTTTCCGCCGGGGCAGTGTTTGCGCGCTGCATTGGCGACTGCAAAGACAAAGCGATCTTGATCTGCGCATTGCTGAACATTGCCGGCATCAAGGCCTGGCCCGTGATTACCAACTTGGAAGCGATGCGCGGGCAGGAAGACATCACGTTGCCGATGCCGGGCCACTTCAACCACGCGATTGCCTTGATTGAGTTTCGCGACGGAACCAGCCAGTTTGTCGACGGCACAGCCACCTACAACGGATTTGACGAGTTGCCCGCAGCTGACGCCGGTGCAAGCGTCATCGTGGTAAGGCCGGAAGGCGGACAGCGCACCAGCGTGCCCACGCCCGAGCCTGATGCCGACACCCTTCACGATGAAGTCAGCGCCGAGATTCTGGATTCCGGTGCCATGCGCCTGACTGTGACCCGCACGGGCAAGGGGGATTCCGCCAGTGGCGTTCGTGCGGCCTACCAGCGAGAAGGCGACCGCAAGCGGCAACTGGAACAGGAATGGTCTGAGCACTACCCCGGCGCAACAGTTTCCGACATCACCGTGAGTGATCTTGCAAGCTTGCGCGTGGAGCCCTGGATCAAATTCACGGTAGAGCTTCCCGCAGCGGTGGAATCAAAAGCCGGCGACACAAGCTTTCGCGTCGCGCCCGACCCCCAAAAGTGGGGCCAAAGCCAGTTCGCGTCGCTGGGCGCGCGCAAGACTGACCTGCTGCTGCCCGCGCCATACACCAGAAGTTCGACATGGACGATGGCGCTTGGGGCCGGCTTGGTGGCCAAAGGGCTGCCAGACGACCTGCGCCTGGAAACACCCAACATCCGGGTTGCGGTCTCGGCATCGGTCAAGGACGGCAAGCTGGTGGTTCGGCGTGAGTACGCGATTCTGGGCCATACTGTAAAGGCCGCGGAATACGCCAACTGGCGCAGGACGCTGCTGGCCTTTGACCGCGCTGAGTCCGCAACGATCACCCTGCGGAAGGGAAACTGAAATGTCCCGCGCCCTGATTTCTCTGCTGTTGCTGCTTACACCGTCACTTGCCGCCCAGAACTACGGCACGCTGGAGAAACTGTTTCTCGACGATGCGCTGCTGCGCGGCGACCTGGACGCCCATGCGGCGACATTGATCGGCATCGTGGAGTCCGACCCGGCTTCTGTTGAAGGCTGGCTGGCCTTGCGCGCCGCTATGCAGTTACGCGGGGAACTTGCCGCACCCGGCACGCTGTATGACGCACTGTGTCGCCTTGCATCGGATGATTTTGCGCGTTGCGGGCGCAACGCCGACGCCGTTGCGCAAGCTTACGTGGACATGGCGCGCGATTTTGACAGCGACCCGGCCTGGCACGCCGTTGCACGGCGCTGGGGCCCCTTGACGACGGCAAGTTGGATCGGCCCCTTTGCGGAATCCGGGCCGGCAGCCCACGACGACGTCTTTGGTCCCGAAGTCCTGGCAGATTTCAGCCGCACTTACGCTGGCGCCTACGGCATGGTGGCTTGGCAGGAATCGAGACCGTTGGGTGGCGTAGGCACTGGCATTGAAGTGTCGCGCCAGGTGCGCTGGGGCGGCTGCGGCTATTACGTCGGCATCAGTGTCATCTGCGCTGGTGACACCGAAGGCTGGGTTCAGCTGCACTTCAACGGCCCGGGCAAGCTGTGGCAAAATGGCAAACTGGTTGCCGATATAGATCGACGCCGCCACGACTACCCCCAGCTGTGGCTGCCTGTAAGCCTGATTCGGGGCCGCAACCTTCTGCTGTTAAAACTCAGTACGCTCTCAGATGCCGAGATTCGCCTGCGCGGCACAAACGGCAGGCCGATGGCAGGAGTAGTCTGCGAAGCCCCCACCGCCCGCACACCCAGTGTCGGCAACTCAGGCGGCGTCGCCTTGCATGCAGGACTGGAACTTCCAGCCTGGATGGATCCTGGCAGCAGTATTGCAACGCAGGCTCGCCAACGCGCCCTGCTGCACATGGCCAGGGCGTTGGCCCTGCAGGAAAACAACCTCGAAATGCAGTCCGGGCTGGCGCTCGAACAGGCCCTGGCAGAACTGCCCCAAGAACCACTGGTCCAACTGGCCTGCCACACGATGGCTCAAGACAGCCCGCTGTATGGCAGCGGCGAAAAACGACGCGTACAGGCGCGACTACTGGAAAGCATGCTGGTGGCAGGCAATGCGCAGTTTCTGTCAGCGCTGTTGGCTCGTGCCGAGACGCTGACACACGACGAACGCTACCGAGAAGCAATCGACTCATTGCAATCGGCGGCAGCCGACGCCCCTGGCAATTGGCGCCTGCAGCTTGCATTGGCAGATGCTTTTCAACGTGCCGGCTGGAAGGCGCAGTGGCTTGCCGCGCTGCAAGTCGCATACAGCCTGGCGCCCCAGGCATTGCCGGTGCTGCGGGCGCTTTCGCGTTACTGGTCGTGGCAGGGCATGAATGCAGCGCAATTGCAATGGGACCGCGCCATCACCGCGCTGGTGCCGTCAGACCGAAACGCGGTGGCCGCGCAGGTAGGATGTCTGCTGCGCATGGGTCAGCCCGAAGAAGCCCTCAAGTTGGCCCGAGCCCAGGCGCAAATCGAGCCCGGCAGCGACTACCTGGACGATCGCCTGGCCACCGCCTGGCTGGCCTGCAACAAGCTGGCCGATGCCTGCGCGATCTATGAGACCATCGCCGCACGCAGCGCCCAGCCCGAAGAAGTGCTGGAACAAGCCGCCAAGGCCTGCCTGCAGCGTGGCGACGAAGAACGCGCCGCAGGTTTGCTGCAACGCGCGCTGGGGCTTGCGCCTTCGGCACATTCCGTTCGCCGCCAATTGCAGCGCCTGCGCGGCGAGAACCCTGATTTTTACAAGCCGTTCATGCTTGCGGCCCCGGATGTCGCAGCGTTGCAGGCCAGCAGTGCGCAGTTTGCGCGCGCCGACAGCGCCCTTCTGCTGGACGAAATGGTGCAGCTTGTCTACGCCGATGGCGGCTCGATCAGCTTTGTGCGTCAGGTGCGCAAGATTCTGACCCAGCAGGGCGTGGACGACCGCGGCAAAGACAGCGTACCGGGTGAACTGCTGCTTGCGCGCACCATCCAGGCCGACGGCACCGTGCTGGAACCCATCACCTACAGCGGCAGCCAGTTGGAGTTTCCCGGCATGGCCATCGGCTGCACGATCGAATTGGCGTGGCTGGTGCGCAACCAGGCCAACCCTTGGCACACATTGACGGGTGACCGTTTCTTCTTCAGTGACCAGACCATGGCGGAGCCCTTTGTGGTTAGCCGCTATGTGCTGATCACACCGGCAGATATGTCCTTGGCCGTTCAGACGCACAACCTGCAGGCGCAGGACTATTCACTGCGCACGGAAGGCAACGACGCCATTCGCACCTGGGATGTTCGACGCCCTCAACACCCGGACCGGGAATCTTTTGCCCCCAGCCCCCTGGAGTTTCTGCCCTGGCTGGAAATCACGCAGGCACGCGACTGCAACACAAAGAGTCGTGAAGCAGCACAGCGCGGGCTTGGTGCGCAGCGCGGCATCACACCCAAGGTGACTGCCCAGGCGGCCGAACTGTGCCAGGGCGCGACCAGTGACGAACAACGGGCGCGCCGGATTTACGCGTGGGTCAACGCCAACCTGACAACCCGTGGCGACGCCAGCAATCCGCACCAGTCACTGCAGACCCTTACCGGTGACCGACAGGAGCTTTTCCTCGCGCTGTGCGCGGCGGCAGGCATGCAACTAGGCCTGGCGGTGGCTGATTACGCCCCGCTGTGGCGCCCCACGCCAGCCGATGACCTGCCTGATCTGCACTGGGCCTATCTTCGCGACACAGATTTCGACCTCTTTCTTGCCGTGGTGCAGGGCGAGAACGGGGACCCCATCTACCTGGACTTGTCCAGCAGACTGGCACCTTTTGGTGTCCTGCCCGCGCGCCGCAGCGCTGCACCGGCGCTGCTTTGGCACAACGGCCGGGTTTCGGTGGTTCAGTTGCCCGGCATCTCGCCGGACCAGGACCGATTTGAATCCCTGGCCAGCATCGCCCTGAACGCAAAAGGCGGGGCTGAGGTCACGGGCAGCATTGGATTGCTGGGTGAAAAATCCTGGCAGTTGAAGGACAGCCTGCGCACCCAGTCGAAGCAGGAAATGCAGCAGACGCTGGAGGAAGAACTCGCCGCCATGTTTGTCGGCCTGGAAGTCACCAAGTGCGACGCGCCGGACATTGCGAAAGTGGGCACGCCCTACTTGCGCACATTTGAGGGCAATACAACCAGCCTGGCGCGCAAGAAAGACAACGGGCTTGTGCTGACACTACCGCTGGAGAGCATGTCCGAACTGCTTTCAGCGCTGGTGGGGCGCCAGGGCCGCTCACGTGCGATTTCGCTGAAGTTCTCTTTTTGCCAGACCGACACCCTTCAGATTGCGCCACCCAAAGGCTGGCGCTTCCGAAGCGTGCCGGCGGACCTGATGTACGCAACCGACCCGTTGGTGTATTCGCTGGCCTTTGAACTTCACGATGGCGTGTTGGTGGTCAGGCGCAGCGTGCGCGTAGGCCCGGGGCGCATTGAACCCGTGGGTTATGCGCAACTGACAGAACAGGTAAAGCGAATCGGCCAGGCCGAAAAAACCGTAATCGAGCTGGAGCCCGCGGAATAGACGCCGGCAGGAATGTTGTTATAAGTGTTGACGGGTCAAGGGCAGTGGACCCTGCAGCCAGTTCTTTGAAAACCGGGGGCGATCGGTATCGACCGAAGAGCCTGTGTGGTGAGGAAGGATGCCGAGGACGCACGTGACCTCGTAAATCATCGGGCACAAAACAAGTGTCGAAGACACGAACTACGCTCTCGCAGCCTAATAGTGCTCCGAGCGTGCTGCGGCGGTTGCCTGGACGGCCGTAGAACGACATTGCAAACAGGCTGGCGCCAAAACCCTGTCACGGGGCAAGGCGTGAGATCCTAGTGACTCGCCATGCCGCAGTTTGTCCATCAACGGCGGCGCGGTCAGAAATCAAGGACGGACTAAGCATCTAGATGCCTTACCAGTCAGCTTTGCGGCACGCGGGTTCGATTCCCGCCGCCTCCACCATTTTCTGCGGCCCTGGCCACCTTGGCGGGGCCGCTTTGCGTTCGGCCGGTTTCCCCATCGGGCATGCTTCCGCTGGGTTTGCGTGTACGCAACACCAACGCATTTACATGCTTCGCCTTTCTGCACTCCAGGTCTAAGCTGGGGCCATCCAGCCACAGCGGCTGCGCCTTTCACCCGGAGTCACGCCATGAACGCCAAGTCGCTTCTTTCTGCCGCCTGTTGCGCCCTGTTGTTTGCCACCACCCCCAGCCAGGCCGACGAAAAGGCAGTCGCGCCGGTCAAGCTGGAACAGCAAAAGCAGGTGGCGCCATGGACCAGCGCTGAACTCAAGAAATTGAAGAACGGCCTGAAGCTGACCTGGCAGCACGACACCGGAGTAAGTGTTGAGGGCAAGCCACTGACCAAAACCCAGATACTCGAGATCACGGCTATCGAAGGCGAAACAATGCAATGGCAGGTGACGCGCGAGATTCTAAGCGTCGGCACCCAGGGCGTTCAGCGCCAGACCCACGTGCTCAAATCCGAGGGCGCGGCAAGTGAGTTTGTCGAAGAAGCCGTGCTCCGTGCCCTGCCTCTTACAAGTGAATGCAAAGTCTCGGACGCAACCTTGCAAGTGCTGGGCAAAGACCAGAAGTGCAGCAAAGTCTCTTTCACCGGCAAGAACGAAGATGGCATCGAAGTGGCCGAGACCTGGTGGTTCCTCAAGGACAAGCCCGGCGTCTGTGCACGCTATGAGCGCGCCACGGGAGGCAAGACCGGCGAGACCCTGACACTTTCGAAACTTGAGGAATAGCCTGCTCCACGGCCCAGGCGGGCCGGCGGGCGCCGGCCCGCACTTTTTGCGGCGTGATCGATCCGCGTGCCCGTATCATGATCGCGGAGACCCCATGCCCGACAAGCCTCAGCCCGAGCGCCGCCGGTTTATTCAAAGCCTGACCGCCGGGGCCACCATCATGACACTGGGCGGCATTGCCTACATGGCAGCCGGCTGCAGCGCCGACGAGCAGGCAGGTGCAGAACTTCGGCCCGACGGCCGCCGTCGGCTACCGCCAGGGCAGCGCACGCTGGTTCCCAGGCCGGACAACGCTGCTGTTGCTGACAACGCACCGCTGGAGCCACCGCCCAAGCCCAAACTGCTGCGCACCGACGAAACCACCAAGGCCGAAACCCGGCTGCCTCCGAACCAATACGAAATCAAGGCCCTGCGGCCCATGGGCGGTATTGCCGGCGACCCCAGCCGCGGCGCGCTGCGCCTGAAGGTGCATGGAGAAGTCGAACAACCTCTCAACCTGTCCTTTGACAACCTGCTGGATGACTACACCCGCATTGAACAGACCTGCGACGTGCATTGCGTGACGCGCTGGTCTTTGCTGGGGGGAATCTGGCAGGGGGTGCGGGTCAGTGAACTTGCCCAACGGGCCAGAATCACCAAACGCGCTCGCTACGTCATTTTTCAAAGCGAAGCCGGTTACACCGCCAACATCGAAATCGATGAGGCATTGAAGCCCAACGTGCTGGTTGCCTGGGATATCAACGGCGCGCCGCTGGGCGGCGACCACGGCGCCCCATTGCGTTCGCTGGTGCCCGACCGCTACTTCTGGAAAAGCGCCAAGTGGCTGACGGGCATTCACTTTGTTGAAAATGACGTGCGCGGATACTGGGAATCCCGTGGCTATCACAACCACGCCGACCCTTGGAAAGAACAGCGCTATTCCAGCCAGGAAGGCTGATACCGCCGCAGCGCACGGAAACCCGAATGAACAATCCGATTGATCCGGCCGCGCCAGTGCCTGCCGCTCCCGTGCGGGTCAAACCCAGGGCCCCAGCCACCAAGCCGGCACTGCCATGGCGCGTCTGGTTGCGAACGCTGCACCGCGACGCAGGCTTTCTGGCCGTTGGATTGACGTTGGTGTACGCCCTTTCCGGCCTGGCAGTGAACCACCTGACCGATTGGCCCGACGGCGACGCAAGTTTTTCCAAGTATTCTCGGGTTCAGCAGGTCACGGGAACAGTACCAGAGGACGAAAGTGCGGCGGTGGCATACCTGCTGTCAGAGTTGAAGATCACAGGCCAGCCCAGCAACGTGTATTCGCGTCGCGAAACGCTGCAGCGCCTGCAGATCGAACTGGCCGATAAGAGTGTGGAAGTACGGCCTGATGTGCGTGAAATAGAGATCCGCAAGCGCGGACAAACCGAGGCCGCGGTGTACCCGCTGGACAAGCCGCTGCCTGCCAACGACTGGCAGGCAGCCCTGGAAGCGCTGCGGCGAGTGGGCATTGGCGAAGAGCCCGTCAGCGTGTTCCGGGTAACCATTCCGGTGCGCGACATCGAGATCACGTTTGACCAGCGCATTTTGCGTGCACAAGTACACGACCGTGGCGCCGATGTGTTTGAAGAAGGACGGGAACCCCGGTTCTTTCTGCACGCAGCAAACTGGCTGCACCTTAACCGCGGCAAGAAGGCATGGACCTTCATTGCCGACGGTTACGCGATTGTGCTGCTGCTGCTGGCAGCCACGGGCGTGTTGATGGTGCGCGGCCGCCAGGGCTTGTTCGGACGCGGCGGTATTTTCTTGCTGATCGGCGTGGCCATCCCGACGCTGTACGTGATCTTCGCAGGGCCTTGAGGTCAGTCAAAGCGGACCTGGTCGTCATCCCATAGCGCGACTTCGATTTCCCAACCGGTCGGGTCGTTGACGTACCACGACTCCGAATGCGGGTAACGCCAGTAGTAGGTGTCCAGATTCTCGGTCTGAACGGTCTGTAGCCATGCTTGGCGATCGGTGATGCGAAGGCCCAGGTGGGCAACACCGTGCAGGCCGCGTTTGCCAAGTTGCTCACTGTCTTCAAATTTGTGGTCTGCGCGTTCATAGATGCAAAGCATGGCCTCGCCGGCGCGCAGGACGCCTCAGGGGCAGCCTTCACGCAGGCCTTGTTCGACAACGTAGAACCCGAAAACGCGCTCATACCACTGCGCGGTTTTGGCAAAGCTGGCAACCGAGAGGTTGATGTGGTCGAGATGTTTGACCTGCATGGGGACCCCCTGATCAAAGACAGCCCATTATGTATAGACTTCACTATATATAATAAGTCAAGGCGTACCTTGCCTTATTCCGCCAATCGCTTAAACTTGGCGCATGAGTTCACCGGACCGAGCCCGCGACAAAATCCTGTTCCTGCTAAAGACCAAGGGCCCGCAGCAGGCTTCGGCGCTGGCACGCAGGCTGGGCGTCACACCCATGGCGGTGCGCCAGCACCTGTATCAGATGCAGCAGCAGGGCCAGGTCCAGTATGCCGATGAGCGCCGAAAGGTAGGCCGCCCGGCACGTATCTGGCAGCTCACACAGCAAACAAGCGAACACTTTCCCGACAGCCACGGCGAACTGGCTGTCGGCATTCTGCAGGCTGCCAGTGCTGCGTTTGGACCGTCAGGCATCAGCAAGCTCATGGAAGAACGCACCCGCGCGCAAGCCAGGCTGTACGCCCGCCGCATCACCCGCGACATGGATTTGGCCCAGAAGGTTGCCGAACTCGCCACCATCCGGCGAGAGGAAGGCTACATGGCAGAGTTTGAACAGCGGCCCGATGACACGCTGGTATTGATTGAGAACCACTGCCCGATCTGCGCCGCTGCGCAGTCCTGCCAGGACCTGTGCCGGGGTGAACTGCAACTGTTTCGCAAGTTGCTGGGCGGAGTTGATATCGAACGCACCGAACACATCGTAAGCGGCCAACGCCGGTGCGTGTACGAAGTACGCAAGAAGGCCAATCGACCGGTCGCCGTCGGCAGCAGATAGCCAGCGTTCTGCGACAACCGCCCAATCGCACAGAAGCCTCTAGTTCGCAGCCCTTGCCCTAGCCTGCCCCTCGATTGCATCTACAACACGGTTGCCTTTGGACCCGGCCCAACCGATTATGCGGGGCCCGAGGTCGCTATGGCCAAAGTCTCCTTCGCCCGCCACCTTTACCGTTTCTTTCCCGGGCTTGAGGGGCAGGAAGTTCACGTCAAGGCCGGCAACGTGGCCGAACTGCTTGGCCAGTTGGACAAACAGTTTCCAGGTTTCTCTTTCTATATTGCAGACGAGCGCGGCAGCCTGCGCCCGCACGTGAACATCTTCATCGAAGAAGAAATGGTGCTGGACCGCCGAACCTTGAGCGACCGGCTGAAGGAAGACTCTCACGTGTACATTCTGCAGGCGCTGTCAGGCGGATAAACCGAACAACAGCCCGGGCTGTCGAACCCGGTAGGTATCGCGAAGCAACGACAGGCCAAACCCAAGGAGCCAACCATGGCCAAGAAAAAGGCAGTCAAAAAGGCGGCAAAGAAGCCCGCAAAGAAACTCGCAAAAGAAGGCGTCGAAAAAGCCCGCCAAAAAGGTCACCAAGACGCCGGCGAAGAAGCAAGCGAAACAGCCATCGAAAAAGCCTGCGAAACAGTCAGCCAGGAAAGCGGGCTCGTCGCCCAAGCCCACAAAGCTCAAGCTCTCTCCCCGGGCAAATCGCCTGATCTTGGGCACGCGCAAGGGAACATTCATTCTCCAGCGCACGGCCAAGGGCTGGAAGTCTTCCGTATCGCACCCCGGCGTGCCGATCTCTTTTGCATCCAGTGACCCGCGCACGGGCACCATCTGGTCTTTTCTGGACCACGGGCATTGGGGCAGCAAGATTTCCCGCAGCGACGACGGCGGCAAAACCTGGCGCGAGGCCACGCCAATCAAATATCCTCAGGGTGCGCGCTTCATCGATGGCTTCGAAACCATGGACGGCAAGCCGATTGATCCGTTCGGCCCGCCGACCGATGTGCCCAAGCGCCCCAAATTCAAGGACGCCAGGGTGCTCAAGCTGTGGACCATGGCGTTTGGTGGCGCCGATAAACCCGGACGCATCATGGTTGGAACCATTCCTGGCGGCATGTTCGTCAGTGAAGACGACGGTCAAAGCTGGGAACTCGCACGCCCATTGTGGAGCCACGAATCCCGCGGCGGCGACCTCTTCAACGGCGACGGCAACGGAATCATGCACTGGGGCGGCACACCCGCGGCCATGGGCACCGGCGAGTTTGCAGCCGGTATTCACAGCATCACCGTGGACCCGCGCGACAGCAACCACTACATGATCGCAATCTCTTGTGCCGGCGTGCTTGAAACCACCGACGACGGCCGCACCTGGCAGGGCCGTAACAAGGGCCTGCGCATGGAGTACATGCCCAACCCGGAAGCCGATTGGGGCCACGACCCGCACTTCATGAGCCTGAGTGCCAAGAACCCGGACCACGTCTGGCAGCAGAATCACTGCGGTATTTTTTACAGCACCGATGGCGCCAAGCAGTGGAAAATGGTCAGCAAGCAGGGCAACACCGCGCATTTTGGCTTTCCGATCGCGGTTGACGAAGAAGACGGCAGCCGCGCCTGGGTAGTGCCCCTCAAGGGCGACGACTCGCGCATGGCCATCAACGGCGCATTGGCGGTCTGCCGCACGGACGACGGCGGAAGCACCTGGCGTGAACAGCGCAAGGGCCTGCCGCAATCCGGGGCTTACGACACCGTTTACCGGCATGCGCTGGACATCGCTGGCAGCACCCTCGCCTTTGGCAGCACCAACGGCAACCTGTACTTGAGTGACAACGGCGGCGACAACTGGGAGTGCCTGGGGACAAGCCTGCCGCCGATTCACTCCGTGCGTTTCGGATAACGGCCATTCGAACGTCAGACAAGTGCGCGAAACGGGGGGCACCCTGTTTCGCGCATTTCTTTTGCCTGCCGGCCATTGGTTCACACATCAATCAATCAGGCTTGGAGTAATTGCGTTTGAATTCCGGCAGGTTTTCCTTGCGCGCCTTTGCTTCCTGGTCGTCCATCGCGTATCTACTGCACGCCATGCAAATGAACTTCGACATCCTTGTTCGCGCGGGTTGGTGGTGGAACTCTCTTTCCGGGAGTTGCGCCGCTTAGCCGTTTTGGCAAGGCCGCAAGCGCCCGGAGATCACTCCGGGCGCTTTTGTTTTTGCACAGGACTACCATGACCGTTTCCACCATCGCCGACCTTGAAACACCGACGTCGTTGTTCCTCAAACTGGGGGCACTGAAGCCGGCCTTTCTGCTGGAAAGTGTAACCCACGGCGAAAAGGTCGGTCGTTACAGTTTCATTGGACTGGACCCGGTCAAGCGCATTGACTACCGCGGCGATGGGCGCCTGTGCGACGTGATTCAACGTGAACTGGAAGCCCTGGGTGCACCGGACCCAACGGCCCATGCTCTGTGTCGCGGACTGGTCGGCGCCGTGGCCTATGAAAACGTGCACGAAATGCTGCCAACAGGCGTCAAGCTTCGCACCACGGATCAACCCCTTGCCAGCTTTGTCGCGCCGCGCGCGGTGGTTGTGTTCGATCACGCCCAGCGCCGCATCGAGATTTCTCACCGCGACGGTGAAGTGGCGGCCCGCACTCTGCTCTCCCAGGTCCGGGCCGCCATGGGTTCCCCGATTGCCGCACTGCCGCGCGGAGGCGATGTAGGTGAACCCCGCGCCAGCATTGACGAGCCGACCTTTGCAAGGCTGGTGACTCGTGCCAAGGAACACATCCGCAGGGGCGACATTTTCCAGGTGGTACTCAGCCTGGCCTTCGAAGGCAGCACGACCCTGCACCCCTACCAGGTCTATCGTGCGCTGCGCCACCTGAACCCTTCGCCCTATCTTTACTACCTCGATCTTGGCGATACCCAGATTATCGGCAGCTCGCCTGAGGCACTTTTAAAGCTGCAATCAGGCGAGCTGACAATTCGCCCGATCGCCGGAACACGGCCACGCGGCAAAGACGAAGCCCAGGACCGCACACTGGAAGCCGAACTGCGCGCAGACCCCAAGGAAAACGCTGAACACAACATGCTGGTGGATCTTGCCCGCAACGACATTGGCCGCGTGGCCAAGGCGGGCAGCGTGGGCGTGCCCGACCTGCGCATGGTGGAACGCTACAGCCATGTCATGCACCTGTGCAGCACGGTCACGGGAACGCTTTCGCCCAAGCACACGCCACTGGCGGCCTTTGCCAGCGCGTTTCCGGCGGGCACGGTTTCCGGCGCGCCCAAGATTCGCGCAATGCAGATCATTGACGAACTCGAGGCAGCACCCCGCGGGTTCTATGCCGGCAGCGTGGGGTACTTCACGGCCAGCGGCGACTTCGACCAGGCGATCTGCATACGCACGATTGTTATGCGTAAGGGGCGCTACTCCGCGCAGGCTGGCGCAGGCATTGTTGCCGACAGCGACCCGGCCAGCGAGTACCAGGAGATCCGCAACAAGGCCGCGGCCCTGTTGAAGTCCCTGGAGTTCGCCAAGGAGGAACTCTAGTCGTGACGATACTTCTGATCGACAACTACGACTCGTTCACGTTCAACCTTTACCAGTTGATAGCTGGATTCGGCGTTGAGGTGAACGTTCGCTACAACGACCAGGTGCGCGAAACGGACCTGCAGCAAGCCCATGCCATCGTGGTCTCTCCGGGCCCGGGCAACCCGGACCAGGCTGGACAAACGTTGGGCATCATCCGCCAGCAGGCCGGAAAAATCCCCATTTTGGGCGTCTGTCTGGGCCACCAGGCGATCGGCCAGGCGTTCGGCGGCAAAGTAGTTCTGGCAGACAAACAGATGCACGGAAAGCAAAGCCGCGTGTACCACGACGGGCAGGGGCTCTATGACGGCTTGCCCGCACCCTTTGAGGTAGGGCGCTATCACTCGCTCGTGGTGGATGAAGCCAGCCTGCCCGGCGAACTGGAGATCACAAGTTACACCAGCGAAGGCGAAATCATGGGGCTGCGGCACAAAACGCTTCCGGTGGAAGGAGTACAGTTTCACCCTGAAAGCATCCTGACACCCCATGGCCCCCGGCTGATCCAGAAGTTCCTGGAAAGGCTGCCGGCCACGGCCTGAACAAGAACCGTTACCAACGCCACTATGCAAGTCAGTGCCAATACAATGTCCACGCAACAAACACTTGAACACCTGACCCAGGGCCGCGACCTTGACGCCGACGGCGCCGAAGCATTGGTCGGCCAGCTCGTGGACAACGCCACTGCGGACACCTTGATCGCGGCTGTACTGACAGCATTGCGCACCAAGGGCGAATGCACCGCCGAATTGGTTGGCGTCACCCGTGCGCTGCTGGCCCGTGCCCGGGGCGTAACCAACGCGCCCGCAGACGCCGTCGACACCTGCGGAACCGGGGGTGATCACAGTGGCACATTCAATATCAGCACCGCAGCTGGCCTTCTGGCCGCGGCCTGCGGCGTGCCCGTGGTCAAGCACGGCAACCGCAGTGTGACCAGCCAAAGCGGAAGCGCCGACGTGATTGAGGCACTGGGAATTCCCATGCAGCCGCCAGACACTGACTTGATCGACCGGCGATTCGCCTTTCTGTTCGCGCCGCACTTTCACCCGGCACTGGCCCGCATTGGGCCGGTGCGAAAGGCCCTGGGAATCCGCACCGTGTTCAATCTGGTCGGCCCCCTGGCCAACCCGGCCAAACCTGCCTACCAACTCGTTGGCGTGGCAGCACCGGAACGCCAAAAGGCAATCGCCCAAACCCTGCTTGGGCTGGGGCGCAAGCGCGCTTATGTCGTACACGGCCAGCAGGGCCTGGACGAAGCCACTACAGCCGGCATCACGCGATTGATTGAGGTGGATTCGACAGGCCTGCACGAACGCAACCTCTGCGCGGCCGATTTTGGCTTGAAGGAATGCACCGTGGCCGACTTGCGCGGCGGCAGCGCCGCAGAAAACGCCCGCACCATCGAAGCGCTCTTCGCGGGCGCCAGGGGCGCTGCGCGTGACACCGTAGTTCTCAATGCCGCGCTGGTCCTGCTGCTTACGGGCCGCCACGACAACTGTCAGCAAGCCGCACGCGCGGCGGAACATGCCATCGACTGTGGCGCCGCCAGCGCACTGCTGTTGCAACTGCGGGGCCAGCGTGCCTGACTTTCTTGAAGAGATGGCAGCACACAGCCGCGCACGCGCAAGCGATGCAAAGCGACGCGTTCCATTGCATGCCTTGAGGGCAAAGGCTGAACAATCGCCCGGAACGCGCCAGCCCGCCTTCGCATCAGGCGAGCTTGCCGTGATTGCCGAGATCAAGCGTCATTCGCCAGCCCGCGGAGAATTGAATGCGCACGTAGATGTCGCACAGCGCGCCCAGGAATACGCAGCCGCTGGCGTGGCAGCTATCAGTGTGCTGACCGAACCCTCGCGGTTTCATGGATCGCTGGTTGATCTGAGTGTGGCCCGCGCCGCCGTGCAAAGACCGCTGCTGCGCAAAGACTTCCTGGTCGACCCATATCAGTTGTATGAGGCCCGCGCACACGGCGCCGACGGCGTACTGCTGATCGCGCGCCTGCTGGACGACCCATTGCTGCGCGAACTGCTGGCGTTGTGTGACGACCTGAGTCTGTTCGCATTGGTGGAGGCCTTCGACGCCGCAGACGTTCAGCGGGCGCAAGCCGCCAACGCGCACATCATTGGCATCAACTGCCGCAACCTGGCTGATTTGAGCATTGATTTCAAACGTTTCGCAGCGTTACGCGCCGGCATCGATGCCTCGCGCATCGCTGTGGCCGAAAGCGGCATCACAACACCCGCGCAGTTCGCGCAAGTCGCGGCACTGGGCTATCACGCCGCATTGATTGGCAGCGCGCTCATGCAGGGCCGCAACGGGCAGGCGGCCCTGCACGCGCTGCGCAGCGGGGTTACGCCATGATCAAGATATGCGGCATTGGCGACCTGCAAAGCGCCCGGCTGGCCATTGATGCCGGTGCAACGGCGCTTGGCTTTGTCTTTGCGCAATCCGCGCGCCGCATTGAGCCATCCGCGGCAGCCGCCATTTGCCACTGGATGCCAGACTTTGCCCAGCGCATCGGCGTGTTTCGGGGCATTTCACTGGACGATATCGGCGCGATCGTGGCCCAGGTGCCGCTGACCGCCCTGCAGGTTCACTTGCAACCGGGCTTGCAGCTTCCGCTGGCCCTGCACGGGCTTGAAGTGATTCCAGCCGGGTCACTTGCCGAAGTAGAGACCTTGCCGCACGGTCGCGTGCTGGTGGACTCCCCGATCGGTGCGGGCAGTGGTCAATCCTGGGATTACGCTCAGGCGCGGGCACTGTGCGGCAGACGAACCGTGATCCTGGCTGGCGGCCTGCGTGTTGCCAACGTTGCCAGCGCAGTCTCGGCGGCGCGACCTGCTGGTGTTGACGTGTCCAGTGGTGTCGAGATTGACCCCGGCGTGAAAGACCCTGGCATGATCCTTGCCTTTTGTGCGGCGGCCGCACAGGCCATGAACGAGGTTCGCCAATGACTGCAACACATGCCGGACGCTTTGGCGTCTTTGGCGGGCGCTATGTGCCCGAAACCTTGATGTCCAACATGATCGCCCTGGAAGCAGCGTTTGACGATGCACGACGCGACGCAGCCTTTCAGGCCGAGGTCGCTACCACCCTGGCACACTTTGTCGGGCGTCCTACGCCGCTGTATCACGCCCAGAGGCTGAGTGCAGCCTGGGGCGGGCAGGTCTACCTCAAGCGCGAAGACCTGACCCACACCGGTGCACACAAAATCAACAACGCTGTAGGCCAGGCCCTGCTTGCCAAACGCATGGGCAAACGGCGCATCGTTGCAGAAACCGGCGCGGGCCAGCATGGCGTGGCCACGGCCGCCGCCTGTGCCCGCCTGGGCCTGGAGTGCATTGTGTACATGGGTGCGCTGGATTGCGAACGCCAGCGCCCCAACGTGGAACGCATGCGCCTGCTGGGCGCGACGGTGCACCCCTGTGAAGGCGGCAGCCGCAACCTGAAGATCGCCATCAACGAGGCGATCCGCGACTGGATTGCCAACCCGGATTCCACCCACTACCTGATTGGCAGCGTGGTCGGGCCGCACCCTTACCCGCTGATGGTGCGCGAATTCCAGCGCGTGATCGGCGACGAAGCGCGCCAGCAATTCACGCGGGTTGCGCCACGGCCTGACGCGGTGATTGCCTGCGTTGGTGGCGGCAGCAACGCCATGGGACTTTTTGCCGGATTCATCGAAGACGCCGCCGTCGAATTGCATGGTGTAGAGGCCGGCGGATCTGGCGATGCAACGGCTGCGACACTCAACCACGGCAGGCCCGGCGTGCTTCATGGGGCCCTGAGCTATCTGCTGCAGGACGCCGAGGGCCAGATACTGAACACGCACAGTGTCGCGGCGGGGCTGGATTACCCGGGCGTAGGACCAGAGCACAGCTTTCTCAAGGACAGCGGCCGGGCGCGGTACCATGTTGTCGGCGATCAGGAAGCACTGGCGGCGTTCAAGGAACTCTGCGCGCTGGAGGGCATACTCCCGGCCATTGAATCCAGCCACGCCCTGGCCTTTGCCCGGCGCATACTGGCGGACCGACAGGGTCTGCGCGTGATTGTGAACCTGTCAGGCCGGGGCGACAAAGACCTGCCCGGGCTGCTGGCAAAAGGACTGGTGTAGCCATGGCTGCAGTCACGATCGAGCAGGCATTTGAACAGGCTGTGGCCGCAAAGCGCCGCGCTTTGGTGCCCTTTCTGATGTCGGGCTTTCCCACGCGCCAAGGCTTTTCGGAGGCACTGAAGGAAGCCGCCACCCTGGCCGATGTCATTGAAGTCGGTGTGCCGTTTTCTGACCCCTTGGCTGACGGCCCCGTGATCCAGGCGGCAGCGGCCCAGGCCCTGAAACAGGGAACCACC
This sequence comes from Planctomycetota bacterium, assembly GCA_016722065.1. Lineage (GTDB taxonomy): Bacteria > Planctomycetota > UBA8742 > UBA2392 > UBA2392 > H3-PLA7. The sequence continues at coordinate 2,102,958 of JADKGX010000001.1, read as the reverse complement.
CTGGCCCAGACGCTAAATGACGTGGCGGGACTGAAGGCCCCTCCGATTGTTCTTATGCTCAGTATCAACCAGGTGCTGTCAGGCGGCGCGCAGAACTTTGCCAGCCGCATCAAGGCTGCAGGCGTGGCTGGTGCGATTGTCCCTGACTTGCCGTTGGAAGAAAGTGGCTCGCTGCGCTCCGAGTTTGAGGCACAGGGTTTGACACTGCTGAGCATGCTTGCCCCAACCACCGCGCCCCAGCGCATGAAGACGATTGCGGCAAGCGCAAAGGGCTTTCTGTACCTGATCAGCAGCGCCGGAGTTACCGGCACACGCGAGACGTTTCCGCCAGAGACCCTGGCCTACGTGCGGCGCGTGAAACAACTTTCGCGCGCGCCGGTTTGCGTCGGCTTTGGCATCAGCAAACCCGAGCACGTGAAGCAACTGGCCGACGCCGACGGCTTCATTGTCGGTTCGGCATTGATCAAAGCCCAAAGCCAAGGCCGCAGCATTCTGGAAGTTCTGCAACCCTTGAGCCAAGCCCTGTAGCCATCCAGCAGCAGCGAGTACCTAACAAGGAGCAACCATGATCGTGACCATGCAAGCCGGCGCAACGTTGAAGGAAATCACCGGCGTCATCAGGCTTCTGGAAGCCTTTGGCGCAGCGCCCAGCATCAGCCGCGATTGCGGCAACACGCTGGTCACGGCGCCCAACAGCCGCATGCCGATTGACGCGCAACAACTGCGCGCGTTGCCGGGCGTGATTGATGTTCACGAAGACGTGCACCCCTTCAAGCGCGTCAGCCGTGACTATCACCCCGACAACACGGTGGTGGAGGTCAAGGGCGTGCGCTTTGGCGACGGAAGTTTTCCCATCATTGCCGGACCCTGCGCGGTCGAAGGAGAAGCCCAGATTGACGATGCCGCAAAGAACGTGGCAGCGCGCGGCGCCCAGGTGCTGCGCGGCGGTGCGTACAAACCACGCACTTCTCCCTACGCATTTCAAGGTCTTGGCGAGCCCGGCCTGAAGTTCATGGCCGAAGCAGGACGCGCGCACCGCCTCGCGACGGTCAGTGAAGTGATGAGCATCCACCAGATTGAGCCCGTGGCGCGCTACATCGACATTCTTCAGATCGGCGCGCGCAACATGCAGAACTTTGACCTGCTGAAAGAAGTTGGAAAGGTCGACAAGCCCGTGATGCTAAAGCGCGGGCTGAGTGCAAAAGTGGAAGACCTGCTGCTGGCCGCCGAGTACATTCACGATGCCGGCAACCCCCGCATCATTTTGTGCGAGCGCGGCATCCGCACCTTCGAAACGGCCACGCGCAACACGCTCGACATCGCGGCCGTGCCGGTGGTCAAAGAACTCTCTCACCTGCCGATCATCATTGACCCGGCCCACGCCAGCGGCAAACGCGAGTACGTCAAGGCGCTGACCTTGGCGGCCATGGCCGTGGGCGCGGACGGCGCGATGGTCGAGGTACACCCGGTGCCCGCCAAGGCGCTCAGCGACGGCCGCCAGAGCCTGCACTATCACGAGTTTGAGGAGTTGATGGTGGAAGTGTCGCGTTATCGCACGTTGCGCCAACCGGTTGCCGTGTAGCAAAAGCTGCAATACGGCCTGCTTGATGCTTCAAGCGTCCAGCGCAAGTGGCCTGCGGACAGGCTTTCAGGGTGGGCGAGCAGAAATCTCGATTTCTTCTGTTGACTCGTCAAGTTGCGTCCCTACACTTCCGGCCGTCATGAAACTCAACAAGTCCAACATGTGCTGTCTGATGTGCGCCCGCGATGGTGGGTCGTGCACGGATGGTTTTGTTGGCTAACTAACCCAACAGACCCGTACACGAGGCCACCGAATCCGGTGGCCTCTTTCTTTTTTCACGCGATTCAGGAGATCGTCATGGCAAACACAAATGGCTTCACACTTTGGTTCACGGGGCTTTCCGGCGCAGGCAAATCCACGCTGGCAGAAAACATCTCGCGGCGCCTGGCCGATGCGGGGGTCGGCCACGAAGTTCTCGACGGCGACGTGGTGCGCACCAACCTGAGCAAGGGGTTGGGCTTTTCGCGCGAAGACCGCGACACCAACATTCGCCGAATCGGCTTTGTTGCCGAGTTGCTGACCCGGCACGGCATTCCCGTCCTGACGGCTGCCATCAGCCCCTACCGCGAAACCCGCGCCGAAGTGCGCCGCAAGATCGGGGACAAGAAGTTCATCGAAGTCTATGTGCAGGCCGGTATCGAGGAACTTACCCGGCGCGACGTGAAGGGTCTCTATGCCAAGGCCTTGCGCGGCGAGATTCAGAACTTCACGGGCGTGAACGATCCCTACGAAGCACCCGAAGCAGCCGAGATCTCCGTCAACAGTGAGACCGAGACGATCGAGCAATCCGCCGACCGTATCTGGGACTACCTGGTCAACCACAAGCTGGTCGTACTCGAGAACGAATTGGCCCGCGTATGATGGCGCCAAGCCATCGGAGAACACCATGAACAGCCACGCTCACCGTTGTTGCCCGACCATGTGCACCAAGTGCAAGGGCATGTGCGTGCCCTGATTCGGCCTGTGTGTTGATGTGCTGACACAGGCCGCCCGCAAGGCGGCTTTTCTTTTGTGCCGCTGGCCAGGCGCCAGCAAAGCAGTTGACGAGGGGCGAATGCGCGGCAAGCGAAATACGCGAACTACAACCGTACTGCAAGGCCCCAGCACCGCCTCGGGCGTGGCTGTGCTGGCGGCGCTGGGTGTCCTTGCGTTGTTGGCGCATGTGCTGATTCCGGTTGTGCCGGCGGCTGTGTTTGCGATGTGTTTTGGGTTGATGGCGCCCCTGGGTGCCGGCTATTCGGCACGCCGTGCGCGGCCACCCGCGCTGCCACTGCTGCTGGCAGGGCTGCTCTTGGCTTCTGCACGCCTGCCCCACGTGGCACCGCTGGCGATTGAGGTGGCAATCAGCCTGGCCCTGGTGCTTGGCCTTGGCTTGGGCGATCGCCGCCTGGTTGTACGCATGTTGCAGTTCGTGCCGGCTGCCTTGTTGGGCTATTGGCTGGGCAACGGTCTGGGCGAACCCAGGCAAGAGATACTTGCCCAGCTTTCGCATTGGCTGCTTTTTGCCGGTCTTGTGGGTGGCGGCTATCGCCTGGGGGCCCTGTTGCGCCCCACGCTTCGCCGCGCCAAGGGCCTGAGGACGAATCATGGAACCTGAGATCAGACACCTTCCCAAGACCGATCTGGAAAAGCACCGCATCCTGCGTGCCAGTGGTGAGGTCACCATCGACGGCGTGTACCCGGAGCGAGAGCGGGGCTTGTACATGTTGCGGCTGCGTGTACCCGGCGGCCTGCTAACACTGGACCAGGCCGATTCGCTGGCCGACTTCGCCCATGCCTATAGTGGCGGAGAGTGGCACGTTGACACCCGCGCAAACATTGAGTTCCACGGCGTGCCCGAGGCGAAACTGCTCGAGTTCGTTGACAGGGTCGAAACGATCGGCCTGACAACCCGCGGCGCCTGCGGCGATTCGGTGCGCAACATTGTGCTTGGCAGCGAAAGCGCCAGCGCAAGTGTGGACCGCATCCAGGAATTGGTCCAGTCCGCGACCCTGCGCTTTGCTGGAAAGCCTGAATTTGAAGTGCTGCCACGCAAGTTCAAGATCGCCTTTTACTCTGCAGATGACCGCGAGCCTTTGCACCGCATCAATGACCTCGGGTTTGTCGAAGAGCGTGGCGTGGACACTCTGACCCAAGCAGTTGGTGAAGCCCCTGCCCTGCGATTCAGCGTCTGGCTTGGCGGCGGCCTGGGGCGCGAGCCGCGTCTGGGTGACCTGGCGTTCGCCAACGTTCCTGCCGCGGAAGTCGGCAACTTGATCGAAGCTGCCGTGCTGGTGCACAACGAGTGGGGCAACCGCAAGAACCGCGCCAAGGCCCGTCTGAAATACGTGCTGCAAGACATGGGACTGGTCAAAGTGCGTGAACTGATCCTCCAGCGCTGGAGCGCGCCTGCAGGCGTAGACACGAACCCGGTCGTGACACCGACTGCGCCTGCACCACGCCTGAGCGCCGACGGCGTGCATGCCCAGCAAGACGGCCGCTTTAGAGTGCGCGTGCCGCTGGTGGCAGGTGACGTCACCGGCATAGGTGTCAAGCCCGTCCTTGCTGCCGCCCGCCGCGCAGGTGCATCACGCATTCACCTTTCCGTGCGGCAGAACATCGCCATTCCAGATGTTCCGGCGCAATTCGTGCCCACCCTTGTGCGCGAACTTGAGGAACTCGGCTTTCCGCCTTCGGGCTGGTTTGGGGCACGAGACATCGTGGCTTGCCCCGGCGCATCAAGTTGCCGCAAGGGGTTTGTCGAAACCCACGATTTTGCATGCGTGCTGTCCGATGCGCTGACAGGCCTGACCGCGCCGGAGTGGGCCAAGCGGATTCGCATTAGTGTCAGTGGCTGCCCGAACTCCTGCAGCCAGCCGCAGCTCTATGACCTTGGCTTTCGCGGCAACGCAGGCAAGGCCAACGGGGCAGTCGTCAAAGGTTACGACCTGTTGATCGGCGGCCGTCTGTACGGGCGCACACTGATTGGACAGCAGTTCGCAGACTTGCTCAGCCAGGCCGATGTCGTCGCAGTCTCTACGGCCGCGGTGGCGCTGATTGCGGAGTGCGCCAACCCCAATGAGCCCTTTGACGCGCTGATCGATCGCGTTGGCCTGCTGCCATTTGCGCGCAAGCTGCGATCACGGGTCAATCTCGACCAGGGCGAGTGGTCAAGTCTGCTCCGGCCAGTGGCCGAGACGCTGCCGGTCGGTGCACCGCATGAATTGGCAGCCGAACTGGAAAAGCTGCCGCCTCGCCAAGCGCTGCGCTGGGCCGTTGAAACCTTTGGCGACAAGCTGCTGATCAGCACCGCGTTGAACGCCGGAGGCGTGTTACTGCTGCAATGGTTGCACGAGATCGCGCCGCAACACCCGGCCTATTTTATTGACACCGGAAAGCTGTTTCCAGAAACGCTGGCCTATCGTGACCTGCTGCGTGAGCGACTCGGCCTGAACATCGTCACCGTCGGCCCTGATTTTGCGGAGGCCGAGTTTGCGAGCACCTATGGCGAGAACCTGTGGCAACGGGATGCCAACCTGTGCTGCAACTTGCGCAAGGTGCAAGTGATGAGCCGGCTGCGCCGAGGCAAATCAGCATGGGTTTCTGCATTACGGCGCGAGCAAGGGGGCGAGCGCACAAGTGTCCGGGTGCTGGAGGCTGAACCGGACGGAACCCTCAAGATCCAGCCGTTGGCACACGTCACTCGACAGGACATCGACCGAGAACTGGGTGTCTACGGCATTCCCCAACATCCGCTGCTTGGGCGGGGCTTTCGCAGCATCGGCTGCGAGCCTTGCACGGTCGCCACAGAACCCGGCCAGGGCGAACGGGCAGGACGTTGGGCTGGCAGCGGCAAAACAGAATGCGGCCTGCACAGCCAAGCCAGGACCCGAAACGATTATCAGGAGACGCAGCCATGAACAACTTTGACCCCACAACCGAGCCCGGCACGGTAAGCCTGGTTGGCGCCGGCCCCGGCGACCCGGACCTTTTGACGCTGGGTGCCGCACGTGCGCTGTCTCGGGCTGATGTCGTGCTGCATGACAACCTGGTCTGCCCGGACATTCTTGAGCTCGCCCCGCAGGCCGAAAAGATCAACGTGGGCAAGCTGCCGTTTGGCGAATTCACGTCCCAGCGGGTAATCAACGCCTTGCTGGTGCGTGAGGGTTCACTTGGCCGAAACGTCGTTCGCCTCAAGGGCGGCGACCCGTTCCTGTTCGGGCGCGGAACGGAGGAACTGGAGGCGCTGCACAACGCTGGCATTCCGTTTCGCGTCATCCCGGGCGTCAGTTCTCTCAACGGCGTGCTGGGCGGCGCTGGGCTGGCCCTGACGGCCCGCGGACGCAACCACGGGTTTGCGGTGTTCAGCGGTGCTGGCCAGACCAGCAACGACGAAATCCGACGCTGGGCGGACGCGCCGGGGCCCATCGTTGTTTTCATGGGAGTGCACCGCGCGGCTGATATCGCGCGCGAGTTCATTGCCGCTGGCCGCGCCGCCCAGGAGCCTGTCACGGTAATCGCCCGTGGTGGAACCCCAAGAGCACTGGTGGCAGAAACAACTTTGGGCACGCTGCCGGAACTGCTGGCCGAAACCGGCCACTGGACACCCGCGATCATCGCCGTCGGCATCGTGCGCGAACACGCGTTTGTAGCGCGTCCGCTGGATGGAACCGTGGCCGTCGTCGAGGACAAACCACTGGACGGCGAACTGGCGGACCTGATGCGCGCCATGGGCGCCCACATTGCAAGACCTGCCCGCAACGCGGTGCCGCACCCCCTGAGCCGCGAGGCACCACAGCCCGTGAAAAAGGAGCAACCCTGATTTCTGTCGGCGTCCGGGTGTGGCGTACGGCATGGTGCCGAGCGCCAGCCAAGTCCCGGTCAGGCCCGTGTCGGGGCAAGGGCGCGCATGGGCGCGTTCAGCGAAAGCTCCCCGGACGCCGATGGATGACACCGCGATCCAGACTATGCCTTGCCGGCTGGTGTCACTAGCATCTTGCCATGCATTCGTCGCGCCGCCGATTCCTGCAGGCTGCTGCCGCCTTTGCCGCGCTTTCTGCGGCGGGTTGCGGGCGTAATCACCTGCCGGCCTATGCGCCAGCAAGCAGCCACGTGGCACCGCCGGCCATTTCAGGTTCTTTGCGACTGCTGGTGCTGGGTGATTGGGGTTCCGGGCAGATCGAGCAATGGCAAGTCGCCCAAGGAATGGAAACACTGGCTGCAAGCTTGAAAGGCTTTCACGCCGGTCTAATGCTGGGCGACAATTTCTATCCGGGCGGTGTCAGCAGTATCGACGACCCGCTGTGGAGCCAGTACTTCGAACAGGTGTACGACACGCCTCACCTTGGCCAACTCCACTGGCACGCGCTGCTTGGCAACCACGACCATGCCGGCAGCGTGCGGGCGCAATTTGAGTACACCCGCAAGAACCCGCGCTGGCATATGCCCTGGTTTTTCTGGAGTCATACCTTTCATTCGGCTTCCGGCCCTCTTGTGAAGGTCGTGGCCATCGATACGAATCGCAAGTTCGGACAGTGGGCGGCGCAGATGCATTTTCTGGACCGGGAACTCGAATGTTCGCCTGACCTGCCGGTAGTTGTCTGCGGCCACCACCCGATCTACACCTGCGGAAAACTTGGCGCACTGCCTCGCGTGAAGTACGAACTGCGCGACAAACTCGTCAGGGCTGGCGTCAAGGCCTACATTTCAGGGCACGAACACAACCAGCAACTGATCGTTCGCGACGGTTTGACACAATTGGTGCAAGGCGGAGGTGGCAAGGTGTTGACCCCGCTGGTCTGGAAGCAGCAGGCCAAGGGCGTGGTCTTTGGCGCTGAAGAGTACGGGTTCAGTGTTCTTTACGCTGATGCCCAAGGCCTGCGCTTTGACTGGCGCGACCGCACTGGCAAGCTGCTGCACGAGCACACCCTATGACCCGCATCCTGATCGTTTCCGCCAGCGTGGGTTCGGGGCACACCCGTGCAGCCCAGGGCCTGCAAGCCTGGATCGCGCAGGAGTCCCCTGCTGCATCCGTGCAGCACCTGGACATTCTTACGCTGACCAGCCGTACGTACCGCAAGGCCTACACGTCGAGCTATCTGAAACTGGCCGAGCACGCCCCCGAGCTTTGGGGTTACCTATACAATAGTGCCGACAAGAAGAAGCCCCGCTTCAAGCCGCCCAAGTTGATTCGTGCATTCGACAAGCTTGAGTTCGCAAAGTTTCGTCACTTCGTACGCGACTTCGGCCCCGACCAAATGATCTGTACACACTTCCTGCCTGTGCAGGTGCTGGCGTCCTCTCGGGACAAATCCTGGGCGAAGTTCGACATTTCGGTTGTCGTGACCGACTACTACGCCCACGGATTCTGGGCACAACCGGCCGCTGACGCCACCTTCCTGCCCAGTTGCGAGTGCCTGGAAGAACTCGTCGACAAAGGCATGGATCGCGCCAGACTTCACCCAACTGGAATTCCAGTTGGGCCGCAATTCGCGGCCCTACCTTCGCGTGACGCAGCGCGAGCTGCCTTGAAATTCTCCCAGGCTCGACCCGTTGTGATTGTGATGGGCGGCGGCTGGGGCGGCGGCGGGCTGGATGAACTGGTGGCCGAAGTGCTGCGCGCTGGCGACGCAACCGTTCTGGTCATCGCCGGCCGCAACGCCAAGGTAAAAGCCACGCTGGAATCTATGCGCGACCCCCGGCTGCGCGTGTTTGGCTTTGTTGACAACATTCATGAACTGATGGCCGCGGCCGACGTGTGCGTGACCAAATCCGGCGGGCTGACGACCAGCGAATGCCTGTCCATGGGCCTGCCCATGCTGATTCCCAATGCCATACCCGGGCAGGAAGAACGTAATGCCGATTTTGTTACAGAAGCCGGTGCCGCGATGCAGGCGCGCAGCCCGGCAAGCCTGCGACTGAAGCTGGCAAGGCTGATTGCTGAACCCGCTCTGCGCACGCGCATGAGAGTGGCTGCCAACGCGATCGCCAAGCCGCTGGCCGGGCGCGAAATCGCGTCCCATGTTCTGAACAAGAAGACTTAGTCGCCACACATAGGCCAATGACGAAGACCCCGGCGCGGCCTTGAAACCTGGATGCAACGCGCGCTGAGTAACGTTTCAACTGCGGAGAATGCATGGACGGGGGCGGCAACCAACCTCACGTCGTCATCATTGGCGGCGGTTTTGGCGGGCTGTACGCCGCCAAGGCCCTGAAACGCGCGCCGGTACGCATTACCCTGCTTGACCGTCGCAACCACCACGTCTTTCAACCCTTGCTGTATCAGGTCGCCACCGCCGCCTTGGCCGCACCTGACATTGCCGCCCCCATTCGCAAGATTCTGCGTCGCCAGCGCAACGTCACTGTGATGTTGGCCAATGCCGACAGCATCGACGCCCCAGGCAAGCGCGTTGTCCTGAGTGACGGCGAGATCCATTTCGACTATCTGATCGTCGCCGCTGGCGCGATGCACAGTTACTTCGGGCACGACGCTTGGGCGGAGTTTGCCCCGGGTCTCAAAAGCATTGACGACGCCTTTGACATCCGGCGCCGCGTGCTGATTGCCTACGAGAAAGCAGAACGCGAGACCGATGCCCAGCGCCGCAAGGAACTGCTGACTTTTGTTGTCGTTGGCGGCGGCCCTACCGGCGTCGAACTGGCAGGCGCACTGGCGGAGATTGCGCGAAACACGCTGACGCGCGACTTTCGTAACGTCGACCCGCAAAGCGCGCGCGTGGTGCTGCTGGACGCTGGCGACCGCTTGCTGACGCCCTATCTGCCGCGCTTGAGCCAAAGCGCCCAACGACAACTGGAAGGACTGGGCGTGCAGGTGGTCACGGGCGCGCGTGTCACGGCCATAGACGCCATGGGCGTAAGCATTGGCCCCGAACGCATCCAGGCCGCAACTGTGCTTTGGGCCGCGGGTGTGCAAAGTAACCCCTTGGGGCAGTCTCTGGGCGTGCCCATGGACCGCGCTGGACGCGTTCAGGTGGAACCTGACTTGAGCATCCCTGGCCACAGCAATGTGTTTGTGATCGGCGATATGGCTGCCGTGAAGTGGCGCGACGGCATGGTTCCTGGCGTGGCGCCGGCGGCAATGCAGATGGGCAGATTCGCGGCACGGGCCATCTTTGCGCGCGTCACCGGCCGCACCCTGGAACCCTTTTCCTATGTCGACAAAGGCAGCTTGGCCACGATAGGCCGGTCACGCGCTGTGGCGCAGTTCGGCAAATGGGGCTTCAGTGGAATCGTGGCCTGGAGTTTCTGGTTGTGGCTCCACATCTTCTTTCTGATCGGCTTTCGCAACCGGATGGTGGTGCTAATGGAGTGGTTCTGGGCCTATCTAACGTTCCAGCGCAGTGCGCGGATCATACTGGATGACCCGCATGCCCGCATCAAGCCGAAGTAAATCTGCTGCTTGCGGTTCCAGAAATGCCACTGCGATTCACGCTTGCAGACCGGCGTGTACAAAATCAACCAATGCCCGGACATTGTCGACCGGCGTGTTTGGAAGAATGCCGTGACCAAGATTGAAAATGTGGCCCGTGCGCCCTTTGGCGGCCTCCAGCACTTCTGCCGCCTTGTGTAACACAGCCTGGCGCGGCGCGAACAGGCACACCGGGTCCAGGTTGCCTTGCACGGCCTTTGCGCCGATCTCCCAGCCGCGTTGCAACGGAGTATGCCAGTCGATGCCGACAACATCGGGCTGTGTGTCCTGTGCGCCGAGTGCCGGGTCGAACACCAGCGGCAACAGTGTTGCTGTACCCGTGCCGAAGTAAATGACCGGCACTTTGCCCTTCACCGCCGCGATCACCTGCTTCACCCAAGGCAGTGCATGTTCGCGGTAATCCGCGGGACTCAGGCAACCGACCCAACTGTCAAACAACTGCACGGCCTGCACGCCCCATTCAATCTGGGCCAGCAGATAGTCCGTGATCTGACGCGTGAAGTGCTGCATCAGCGCGCGCCATGCGCCGGGGTCGCCCAGCATCAGCGATTTGGTGTGGATGTGGTTCTTACTGCCGCCGCCCTCTATGGCGTACGCGGCCAGCGTAAACGGCGCGCCGGCAAAGCCAATCAGTGGGATATCACCGGGCAGCCCGCGCCGGATCAGGTCAATCGCTCCGCCCACAAAGGGCATGCTCTGGCGCGGGTCAGGCGCTTTCAGCGCGCCAATGTCGGCGGCCGTGCGAAGCGGGTTGTGAATCTTGGGGCCTTCACCTTCTTCGTACGTCAGTTTGAAACCCATGGGCTCCAGAATCGGCAGCAGGTCGGCAAATAGAATCGCCGCATCCACCCCCAGTATGCGCTGGGCGTCCAGTGTCACCTGTGCCGCCAGTTCGGGCGTCTTGCAAAGGCCCAGGAATGTGGTTTTGGCGCGGATAGCGCGGTACTCGGGCATATAGCGCCCGGCCTGTCGCATCAGCCAAACTGGCGTGCGGTCGGCGCGTTCGCCCCGGCAGGCTTTCAGGAAGTACGAGTTATGAAGGCGTTGGTCCATGGCCGGAGAATAGATCAGCCGCGAAAACGCGAAAGCGCAAAGGGGCGGGGGCTAGGCCCGCATCTCCGGCTCAAGGTCAATGCCAAGGCCGTCCGCCAGCCTGTTCAGGTGGTTGAAAAAGCCGATGATCTGCGCGGCGCTGACCACTTCTTCGTCGCGCCAGCCTTGCGCGCGCAAGGTGTCAACGTCGGCGCGGTCGCACTGGGTGGGTGTCAGGGTGAGTTTTTCGGCCCACTCGCACAGCGCCTTGTGCTTGGCATCGAGTGGCGAGTTGCGAAAGCCCTGCTGGATGGCCTCTACCAGCAGCCCGTCTTTGCTGAACTCGCGCAGATCCTGCGCGTGTGAAAGCATTCAGTACACACAGCCGTTGATTTTGCTGACCACCGTGGCCAGCAACTCGCGCACCCAGCGCCGCAGCGGGCCCTTGCCGTGCATCACCTGTACATAAAAGTGCATCGTGGCCTGCAAGGCCTCGGGGGTCAGCGACTGCACCCGCAAAATGTTGAAGACCTTGCCCGCACGCGCAAGGCCGGCATCGTACTGTTCTTTCACCAGCCCGGTGGCCTGATGCTGTTCCACTTGGCGAATGTAGGCCATGGACGATCAGTTCGCTCAACACTGCGCGGCGCCTGTGAAACAGCTTGAGCGCAAGGTTCAGAAGTTGGATTGAGAGTTGCTGCGCCAGCTTTCGCCATAGCCCGTGGCCACGCCCTGTTGGCCCGCAGGCTGCCTGCGCCGGCGGCGAATCCAGAAATGCGCACCGGCAATCATCAGCCAGCCAATACCGGCATAGCCAAAGCACATGCCGATCACCAGCCAGTTGGTCACGCCATCTGGGTCCATGCTGGCAGCATATCAAACCGGTATCGCAATCAGCAGGAATCTTTTTTCAGTCGGCCCGCTCTTGGCTTCACATAGGCGTTTCCAGCCATTGCCGTCGCAGCGCCAGGGCCCACATGCCCCGAAAGTGTCGCAACGCCTGATAGCGTTTGGTGCACACCGGAAGCGACCGCGCGTGCGGCGTCCGGAACAACCACAAACGCTGGGAGAGCCATCATGGCAAAGAAAGAACGCGAGGAAGGCAAAGTCCTCTCCTTGAACCCTGAAAAAGAGAAGGCGCTGGCATCGGTACTGGCCAACATTGGCCGCGAGTTTGGCGACGGCGCCATCATGCGCATGACCGACGCCGTGCGTCACAAGATCGAAGTCATTCCCACCGGCAGCCTGGCCGTGGACGTCGCATTGGGCATTGGCGGCCTGCCGCGCGGCCGCATTGTCGAAATCTTCGGCCCGGAAAGCAGCGGCAAGACCACGCTGGCGCTGCAATCCATTGCCAACGCCCAGAAGCTTGGCGGCAACGCGGTGTTGATCGATGCGGAACATGCCTTTGACCCCGCCTACGGCCGCAAACTGGGCATTGACATGTCAAGGCTTTGGGTCAGCCAGCCCGATTACGGCGAACAGGCGCTGGATATTGCCGAAGCCCTGATCGCCAGCAACGCCGTCGACATCATTGTCGTAGACTCCGTGGCCGCGCTGGTTCCGAAGGCGGAACTGGAAGGCGAAATGGGCGACAACCAGATGGGCTTGCTGGCCCGCATGATGAGCAAGGCCATGCGCAAACTGACCGCCACCTGCAACAAGAGCCATACCTGCCTGGTGATGATCAACCAGATTCGTGAAAAGATCGGCGTCATGTTCGGCAACCCTGAAACAACTACTGGCGGCCGGGCCCTGAAGTTCTTTGCGAGCCAGCGCATTGAAGTTCGCAAGACGCAGCAGATCAAGGAAGGCGAAGAAAGCATCGGCGTGGGCGCGCGCGTCACGGTGGTCAAGAACAAGCTGGCGCCACCGTTCAAGCGGGCCGAAGTCGAAATCTATTTCGGCAAGGGCATCAGCTATCTGAACGATCTGCTGACGTTCGCGCAGCAGCTCAGCATCGTGACCAAGGGCGGCAATTGGATGCAGTACGGCGATCTGAAGCTGGGCAATGGCAAGCAAAACTCGCTGGAGTTCCTGCGCGACAAGGAAAACATCGAGGTCTACCGCAAACTCGAAGGCGAGGTCAAAGCCGCCTTGTTCCCGCCGGAAGAGGCACCCAAAACCGAGGCCGCATAGTGCGGCCGCAGGCCGGGGCGGCCCGTCTCCTGCCGCCCCGCGCCTGTGTGCGGGATTACAGGACGTAATCGCCCCAACAGCACAGTCATCCAGACGTCCGATGCATGACTCGGAGGAAACATGCATCGCGCGATCATCTGCCTTTGCGCCTTTGCGGCGTTTGGCCTGGGTTCGGCCTGGGCACTATTGAGCCGTTCCGTACCGACGGACCGCCCCGTTCCGGCCTTGCTGGCCGCTGCGGGGCCAACCCCGAATCTGGCCCCTACGAGACAGGACTTCACGCCGCCACTAATTCCAGTACAGGTGCAGGGCTATAGCGGCACGGCAATCATTCGCGCTACGCCCGAACTTGACCAGATACTCAATGGCAAGCCTTTGGCTGCGCCGGCACCGGCACCCCGGGCCGTGCCTTTGCCATCGAACCTGCCTGGTTGGAAGCAACCCGCCACCGAGTCCCAGTTTGCTGCCGTTGCCACGGCGCTGGCACACCCGCCCCGTTTTTCAGACGCGCTGCGGCGCTTGTTGCAGTTGGGACAGGGCGGCACCGACAGCTACGAAACAGATCCGCGCCATCCAGGCCAGTCGCGCTACGTCTATGTAACCGGGTTTCAACGCCAACCCGAAAAACTTGCCCCACACCTTTTTGCGGCCTTTGAAGCGGCACGCGGGGTGGCGCGCCAGAACATCATCTTTCAGGTTGCGCTGTGCCTTCCGCAGGCAACTTGCCAGCCCTGGTTGAAAGGCCTTGCCGCGGGCAGTGACACCGGCGACGCCGATGACGCAAACTGCGCGCTCGCATTCACGGGCGATCAGGCTGCCATCGCGGCCTTTGCTGATGGCACCATTACGAATTGCAACCTGCTGTGCGACGACGCCGGCGAACACGACCTGCTGGCCGACCAGGGCAAGCGCGAGATTCTGCGAAGCTATCGCTGCATAGAGCTGCTGGATTGCCGCCCGTATTTCTGGCGCCACTGTTGGGATTGCGGCCGCGGCATGGAATGCCCCTTTCCCTGGGCCGACCGCCACGCCCAGGATACCGTAGATCAACGCACGGAACTGGCCGCCCGCCTGCTACCGCTCTGGCTGAAGCGCTTTGCCGGGCACCCCGGAAGCGACGACATGGCATGGCGCCTGTGCCAGAAATGCAAGTCGCAACAGCAATGGTTTGAGGCCGCCCAGTGGGCTTCACGTTGTGCAACGATGCCTGACCAGGATATGTGTGCCGCCGGCCTGTCAGACTTGGTCACACTGGCGGAACGCGAACTGGCGCCATCGTCACTGGAGGACCTGCTGCAGGGCGACGACTGGCAGCGCAACCGCGAGTTCGTGCAATACATTCGCCTGCGCCGCTGTGCCGCCGAAACCGGCTTTGTCGATGCTCTTGGGCTTGCGGCCCGCATGGCTCAAGCGGAGCCGGATTCTTTGCTGGCGCGCTGCTTTGCGGCACGCTGGAGAACTGGCGTTCCCAAGGGGCTGGAGAGCGGCGTTGAGGTACTGCCCGCAGGCGATCTCTTGCGACGGGTCGAACCGGGGGCCGTACCGGGCCAATCCGGCTTCAACCCGCAAACCCGCTGGGTTAACTGGCACGGCATGACCAACCGGGGCGCGCTGGAAGACGCAACGCGACTTCACCCGCCTGCAGACGTTGTGCGCCTGCCCGGCGCGAGGCTGGCACAGCAGTTTCGCCTGTGGGAAACCATGGCCGAGCTGCAACGGCGTCGCGATGCCAGCGCTGGCGACGAACAGGCCGATCTGGCCTACAAGATGGGCGCCGTCTACTACCACCAGAGTTTCGTCGTGTACCCCGTCTACGCCAACGAACGGTACAACAACGGCATGCCGGCAGGAATCTCGCCGTCGGCCAGGCTGGTCAGCCGTGCCGATGAACTGGCGCGTCTGGACTACGCCTCGTACGCCCGGGCAGCAACACTGTTTGAAGATGTCGCTGACCACTACCCGGGCTGGCAAGGCCACGATAAAGCCCTGTACAGCGCCGCGCTGGCACGTATCAAACTTGTAGATTACCGACCGTTTCCGGGGTTTGCGGACCACGACATCGCTGCGGCCGTGGACCTGTTTGACCGGCTGGTGCGCGATCACCCGCAGAGTGATCTTTCCAAAGGTGGCAAAGACGCGGCGATCTATTGGCGCCGCATGCGGCCGGCGCTGTTCCGGCCCGTGGTCAGTCGTGACGAGTGACAGTTCAGGGACGCGACAGCACTTCCAGCCAGTCCACCTCGACACCCAATTCTGCCGTTTCGTTGTCGTGCACCTGAAAACGCAACAACGCAAGGCCGTCACCCAGGCGGCTTTCAGGGTCCGTGGCCTTGAAGAAGTCGCGGATGGGGATTTCGACTTCCTGCCATTTGCCGGGTTCAGGGTTGAGCTCAATGTGGCGGTAGTTGCCTTGCGCGGTGCCGAACTGCAGCACGACTTCGGTGCGGCGGTCGACACGAAAGCGCAGGCGCACGACCTCATTGCCCCGCAGTGTGACGGGCTTGCGCAACGCGATCAGCGTGCCGGTTTCCGCATCGCCCTTGCCGACCAGCACTCCATCCTTGATCGCGCCGCCGGTGATCTCGCCCGGGGGGTCGTTGAAGTCTTCACGCAGGGTCTGGCGGGCTGGTGCGTCCTTCAAGAAGCGGTTCTCGCGCTGCAAGTCGGCAAAACTGACGGCCTTCTCGCGCGAGAAGCCTTCACTGCCAAGCCGCGCCGTGCGGCCTTGGCCCAGAGTGACAGGGCCGCAAGTGACGCTGCCCTGCAGGCAGGCGACGTCCAGCGAATGCAGACGCTGCTCCATCATCGCAATGCCACTCACAGTTGCCTTGAGCGCTTCGTGCCTCACTTGCAGCGTGGCGCTGGTGTCGGCGTACAAAGCCCCGTCCAGCAGCTCGGCATCGGGTTTGCCGTCCTGGCCTTGCAGCACCATTTCACCGTCCAGACGCAACAGAGTGCCGTCAAGCAAAACGAAATCAGCCCAGCCGGTTACCTTGATGCGGTCGCCAGCGATGATTTCGCTGCCGGCGACAAGCACTCGCCAATCTTTGCCCGCGGCCACCTTGATGCCGTCTTTGCGTGAAGGCTTGAAATCGGTGCACAGCACCAGGCGTTGGGCTGGCGCAGCAGGCTCTTTGCCCGATTCTCCCGGCGATTCGGTGGGCTTGGTCACACGTCTGGGCCAGGCACCTGGTGGGTCCGTCATGCCGGGCGGCATGCCTGACCCGCCACGTGGACTTTCCGGGGTTGGCTCGTCCGACGATGGCGGGACAGGATCCGTGATATCTGGAATCGGCCCACGGACCTTCGGTTCTTCTGACGCAGCTTTTTCCGGTGCATTAATGTCAATTGAGCTGACCGAATGTTCCGCCCTTGCGTCTTGCCTACCATTGGCCGCTGGCAATGCAGGCACATGTGCCGGCGACTTCTCGCCCTGCGCTGGCTGAACGGCGGCTGGCTGCAGTGGGCTGGACTGGGCCGATTGCGCACCGGGTGCAACCTGCGGCAGTACCTGTACCAACGCGTACACGCCGACACCAGCGGCCAGAATCACCGCAGCGGCGGCAGTCAGCGGTCGCCACAGCGGCCTGCGGCGCGGCAGCGGCATCACCCGTTGACGCGCTGACGCAGCACCGGCTGCTGCCCGCAAGACCCGTTGTGTCAAGTCAACCTGCGGGCCTGCCTGGTCGCGCAGGGCGACCTCCAGGTACCGCTCGTCAAGGTCTTCATGGTCCGGGTTCATGGTTGTGTCCGTGCTGACCGCCAGCATCAACTTCAGGCGCTAGTCTCGGCCGTTTGCAGCCAGTTCGTTGCGCCCCTTGCCGACCTTCTTTTCTATACACAGCTTCAACTTTGCCTTGGCCCGGCGCAGCAGCGTCTTTGCGCCCTCCGGGTCCAGCCCGGTGGCAAGGCTGATCTGCTCCCGGCTGGCACCTTGCCCGTACCGCAGGCCCAATGCCTGCCGGGCTCGTTCCGTCAATCCATGCAGGCACTGCTGCAGGGCAATGCGGTAAGTTTCACCAAAGTCGTCGCCTTCGTTTTCCGACCAGACGGACTCCAGCACCTCTTCGTCGGGCAGGCTTACCGTGCGGCGGTGGCGGCGCAGGTGCATCAGATAACCGTTGCGCGCCATGGTGCGCAGGTAGCCTGACATCGCTAGGGGATTCTCAAGCTGGAACTCACCCTCCAGAACTTTGACAAAGCAATCCTGGGCCAAATCGGCGGCCAGGTTATCGTCGCAGCCCAGCCAGCGCAGATAACGCAGTAGATGGCCCTGATGGGCCTGCACCAGCTGCTCTATGTGCGCCTTGTCTGGCACGCTTCCTCCTTAGATGCCCGGGCAGTCTTGATGGGGTCAGTATATCGCTCCCCTTTCCTTTGGCGCTGCTTTTGTCCGACCGGGGCGTGGCTTTCCCAATGGGCAAGTCGCGATACCATGGGCGAAAATCAGGAGACTGCCCATGCCCGGCGACATCGTGATTGCGGCCTATCGGCCCCTGGACAAAGGCCACCGCGCCACCCTGCGTGATCTGGTGCGGTCGCACAACGCGACCCTTCGCGTGGAAGGCTTGATTACGGACCGGCCTGCGCAGCTGCTGGAAGCCGAAGACGGCACGCTGCTGGAAATCTACGAATGGAAACCGGGGGCGGCCAAGGCCGCACACGACCACCCGGCCCTGAAGAAACTGTGGAAGCGCATGGAAGAAGTGGCGGAGTTCGTACCGCTGATCAGCCTGCGCGAAGCCGAAACACCGTTTCCTCACTTCAAGCCTGTCGATGGCGTGGTGACCTGACCCGCCCGCAAAGGCGCGTTCGGGGCGGCTAGAATTCCCCGAACCAATTCCTGATCCACGGCATCTATACTGTCGACCCAACTACAGACCGGGGTAACTGATGTCGGACCGCATTGCCTGCTCCAGCCGCATTACGCGGGTGGTCGTTTACGCGCGCGGCGCGTTGGTCACGCGTGTTGTTGACCTGCCCGTGGGCCTGCCCACCGATGGCGCCGTGCTGGCCATTGGCGGAATCACCCCCCTGTGCGAGCCCGGAAGCCTGCGCGCCAGCGCAGACGGCGAACGTCGTGTCACCGGTCTGCGCGCTGCCATGGTTTGGGTGGCCGCCGCGCCTGGCGCGGCGCCCGACCACGATGCGCAACTCAAGCTGCAACGCCAGGTTCAGCGCGTGCAACTGCAGATTCAGCGTGTGCAGCACTTGCGCGATGTTGTAGAGGGCTCCGGCCTTAACACAGAACTGACTTTGCCGTCGGAGCAAGACGACACCCTCCCTGCCCTGGACATTCTGGCACGCACCCAGGCGGCACTTGCCGTGGCCAAAGACTTTGACGAACGCATTGCAGCATGGGATGCCGCCCTGGAACAACTGCGCGAGCAGGAGAAACTGCTGCAGCAGCAGTGGCGCGACCTGCAACCGGCCGCGCAGCAAGCCGCGCCGAACACGCCTGCACGCGAGATTCTGGTGTCACTGGCACCCGGTAGCGACCACCTGCGCGGACTGACCATCACCTACAGCGTGCCTGCGGCCAGGTGGTGGCCAGCTTACGCGGCGCGTTTGTCCCAGGGCGGTCGACAGGCTGAGCTATCACTTGAGGCCTTCGTGGCCCAGAACACGCTGGAAGACTGGAAGGACGCCAAGCTCTCACTGTGCACGGCCGACATGATTCAGGAAGTCGCCTTGCCCGAGTTGGCTTCGCTGCGGCTGGGGCGTGCGCAGCCCGCCAAGCGCAGCGGCTTTCGCGAGCCCCCACAGGGTCTTGAGGCATTGTTTGAGGGCCACGACCGCGATATGGCCGGCCGCACGCCGCTGGGCCGCGCCGCCCCGCCGCCGCCAGCGCCCGTGATGGCCGAACCGTCCCCGCGCGATTACGCCAGGGCTGAAGCCCCCGATGTCCTGGAGTCGCGTTCCGTGCCAGCCAACAAGAGTGCCCCCGCCAGCGCACCCATGGCCTCGATGGCGCAACCCATGCCAGCGTCTCCGGCCCGCGGGCGCGCAGCTTCCAAGGACATGGCCAAGGCCAGCAAGAAGGCCGGCCACGCCCGGGCAGCTGACCTGGACGAAGCCAGTGGCATGGAAGTCGCTGCAGAGTCGGCCAGCTACGACGACGACCTGGGCGCGGCTGCTGGCGGCGGTTTCGCTGGCGTGAGCCAGCAGTCGATCTCATACAAAGAAGAGTTGGAGCACGACGAGCAAGCCAGTGGCCCGGGCAACTGGCTGGACTTTGACGGCTTGGAACTCTCACAGAACAATCTGCAATCGCGCGGCACTCTGGCCCATCGAGGCGGTGCCGGTTTTGACCAGACCTATGCCTACACCAGTGCAATTGAAAACCTGGATGCACCGGCTGGCGTGCGTGATCCGCAAGCCACACGTGGCATGTTTGATCACCAGTTTGAGGCCGAAGGCGGCGTCGACATTCCAGCCGGCGGCGCCGCCCACCGTGTTTCGCTGCTTTCACGGCCTGCCAAGTCACGCATGCGCTTGGTCTGTGTACCGCTTGCTGACGAACGCGTGTTTCGCGAAGTGGAACTGGCCAATCCGCTGGATGCCCCGCTGCTTCCCGGGCCCGTAGACGTGTTCATGGATGGTGCGCTGGTGATTACCTCGGCGGTGCAGGCGGTTGATCGAGGCGGGATTCTGCGCTTTGGACTGGGCGAGGAACAGCGGGTGCGGGTGGCGCGCAACGTACGCGTGAAAGAAGAAAGCAAAGGCCTGCTGGGTGGCAAAACCAGCATTGATCACCACGTGACACTGGAGGCCGCCAGCAGCCTGGGCGGAGAGGTTGAAGTGGAGTTGATCGACCGTGTTCCGGTTAGCGATGACAAGGAAATCGAGATCAACCTGACCCGCAGCGAACCCAAGGGCGAAAAGTACGACCAGGCGGACCGCGACAGTCGCATTCGTGGCGGATTGCGCTGGAAGATCAAGTTGCCCGCAGGGGCCAAGGCCAAGGTCGAGTACGAGTATCGCATCAACCTGGCATCGGATCACGAAATCAACGGAGGCAACCGCCGTGAATAAACCCGTGGGTTCGAACCCGGTCAGCGTTACTTTTTTTGAGGACCGCTCCGAGGTAACACGCCGTGCGCTGGTGCAGGTGGGTGCGGACCGCGCCTGGGTGCGCATTTCCGGCCCAACTGTGTATCTGGACGACCGCAGCATACAGGCCCGCGTCGTCAAAGGTGCTGCGCGGGTTCTGGCCGCGCGCGTACTCCGGCAATGGCGCAACGTGCCGCGCCAACAGGCAAGCCGTCTGGACGAACTGCGCCAGAAGCTGGAACGGATGCAGCACGACGAAGAAAAACTACAGCGCGACCAAAGCCGGAGCCAGACACGGCGCGGGCAGATCAACGGCATGCTCAACAGCGCCATCGGGCAGCTTGCCCAGGTGCCGGGCTTTGGGCAGGACGGCCAGGGCAACCTGGAAGGTTGGCAGAAGTCCCTGCAAGCCCTTCTGGCCCAGGACGAAGCCGAGTTCGCGCGCGAACTGGACACACGCTTTGCGCTGGAAGACGCGCACCGCAAAAGCGCCAACGTGCGCGGCGAAATCCAGTTTGCCTCGGGCGCGGACAGCTTCTTTGAGGCGTTTGTAGAAGTGCAATTGGAATCGTCCAGTGCCGACGAATGCGAAGTGGAAATCGTTTACCGCACGCCCTGCGCGTTGTGGCGGCCCGAACACATGGCAAGCCTGCAGCGCGATGCCCGCAAGCCCGACAGCGGCGCCATCACCCTGACGACATGGGGAGTCGTGTGGCAGCGCACCGGGGAGGACTGGAAAAACATTGAGGTGCGCTTCAGCACTGCCCGCCCAGCCCAGATTTCCGACCCGCCGTTGCTTGACGACGACCTGTTGTCGCGCCGCAAAAAGACGGCCGAAGAACGCAAGAAGGTCGTGGTGGAAATGCGCGAACAGGCTGTCGAGAGTACCGGGGGCGCGCGCCAGGCACCGCAGATGCCCGGCGTAGACGACGGTGGAGTACCGCTGGAGTTCGCGCCTAAGGGCCACTTTGAGATACCCACCAACGGGCAACCCACCCGCGTCGAGATCAGCTCGGTGCAGATGCCCGCTGCTGTTGCCCGCGTGCTGATGCCGGAACGCACAGCCGTGGTTCACCTGAAAGCCAAAGCCACCTGGCCCGGTCCGCACCCGCTGCTGGCCGGCCCTCTGCGCGTGGCGCGGGGGTCGTCTCTGGTGGGGCGGGCCCGCGTGGGTTTTGTCGGGGCGGGCGAAAGTTTCGAACTTGGCTTTGGCGCAGACGACGGTCTGCGCTGCAAACGCCAGGTAAGCGAGGAACGCGAACAAGCCGCGATCACCGGTACCCAGACTATCAAACGCCACGTGACGCTTTACCTTAGTAACTTGTCCAGCGATGCACGCGATGCCGAACTGGTGGAACGCACGCCCGTGAGTGAGATTGAAGGCCTGGAAGTCAAGTTGACAGAAGTGCCAGGCTGGCAGCCTGACGCCAAAGACGGCTACCTCAAACGAAACGTCAACCTGGCAGCTAACGCAACGGAAACACTGGCCTATCGGTACGAAATCAAGGCCGGAAAAAACGTTCAGCTACCGTTCTGAATGTGCAGTGCCAGGCAGAGCTTCGAACCAACTGACTCGTGGCCCCGGCGAAAACCGGGGCCCAACTTTTGGACCCGGCTAAGTGGTGTCGTACCCGCCTTGCGCGATTGCACAGTGATGCCGGTCTTGTCGATCGAACAACTTTCTCATGTGGCTCTCACAATCGGTGGCATAAG
Source organism: Planctomycetota bacterium (assembly GCA_016722065.1). Taxonomy (GTDB): domain Bacteria; phylum Planctomycetota; class UBA8742; order UBA2392; family UBA2392; genus H3-PLA7. The sequence continues at coordinate 2,081,014 of JADKGX010000001.1, read as the reverse complement.
GTTGGCCGCGCCCAATCAGTGAAAGCCCGTTGCGTTACGATGATCTCCAGCAAGAAAGCTGCCGATGAGCACGCTCACGATCTCATCCCTGTCCATCAGGATGCCTGGTCTAACTCGCATGTTTGGCGTTGGCCGATGGCACCACGAAGCGCCCGGTATTGGACCGGCGCGAATCGGCACGCCTGCTATCCAGTCCGTGCAACGGACAGCCAGCAAACTCCCGGAGATCACGACGTTTTTCTGGATGATGAAGATCTGTGCCACGACACTTGGTGAGACCGGTGGCGACCTGATTTCGATGACCATGGATGTCGGGTACGCGGTCAGTTCGTTGATCCTGATCAGCGCGTTTTTGGCCACGCTGGTCGTGCAGCTGGCCTCGCGCAAACACACGCCAGTGCTGTATTGGCTGGTGATCCTGTCCACCAGTACGGCTGGCACGACCATGTCTGACTTCATGGACCGAACACTGGGCCTGGGCTATGCCACGGGCTCCTTGATTGTGGTTTCCATCCTCGCTGCGATCCTGATTTTCTGGAGGCTGACGGTACGTGACCTGGATGTCGTCAACATTCGGTCACGCAAAGTGGAGTTGCTATACTGGACGGCGATTCTGTTTTCCAACACGCTGGGTACTGCACTGGGCGACTATCTGGCCGATGACTCGGGGTTGGGCTTTGCCGGCGGCGCGGCCTTGATATGGGGGCTGATCGGGCTGGTTGTGCTGGCGCGTTATCTGACTCCGATTTCGCGTGTCATTCTGTTCTGGATTGCCTTTGTGCTGACACGACCGCTTGGGGCCACGATGGGCGATTTGATGACCAAGACGCCGGAAGAAGGCGGGCTGGGCTTTGGCACGATCGGCTCGTCGGCGGTGCTGGGCGGTCTGCTCGTAATGTTGATCGTCATTGCTACCCGCAGGCACTCCAAAAACCCAGGCCTGCCGGGGGAAGACCCGAGCCGCCAGATTCTCGAACAGGAGTTGGAAGGAAAGTAGTGGCACTTGCAGCTTCAACCCAGGCCGCAGAAACAGAACACCCGCCGGCCCAACCCGGCGGGTGTTTCTCATCTCTGCCGTCCGCACCGCGTTACGGCAGCGTGTGATTCTTGATGTTGGCCCATATCTGGCCCAGATGCGTTGTCGTGTAGGTGTGCCCGCCGCTGAACTCCGTGTAGTACAGGTTTGTCCCCAGCGTCCAGCCGGCCGTCTGAAACCTCGACTTGTCGGTCTGCGCATAACTAAGCAGCGAATCACTGGTGCCAATATGGATATCGCACGGAATGCGCCGTGTGGCGGCTGCAGTCGACGGCGCGCTTGCACCTGCCAGGGCATCCAATGCGCCAGCGCTGATGCCATAGGCCGCAAAGAACGTGTTGTTGCCCAATGCCAGGGCGTGGGCGTAGTGAGCGCCGGCTGAGAAACCCCACAGATACACGCGCTTGGTGTTGATGTTATAGGCGCCGAACACGTCCGTGATGATGTCGTTCAGAATCGTCGTATCCGTACCCGGTACCCACCCGCCGCCGCTGCCTGTGGCGGCCTGGGCTACAACAATAAACCCCTCGCTGGCGGCCACCGTCGCCCAATCGGACCTTGCCTGTTGCGCTGCTGCGGGGGCTGTGCCCGCGCCGCCGGCACCGTGAAGGGCAAACAGTACAGGCACAGGGGTCGACTGGTTGTAGCTGGAAGGGATGTACAGGTAGTAGCTCTGGTTGCCCAAGCCGGACACGTTGACCACGCGGGTCTGGTTGCCAGGTGCCGCGCCGCCACTTCCGCCACTGCCGGAGCCGCCAGCGGCCGCCGTAATCGTGATTGCCAGCGTGGCGTTTGCGCTGCCGCCAGCACCATCATTGACCGCCAAAACCAGGTTGATTGTTCCGGCGTTGGCCGCCGTCCCCGCGATGCTCAAGGTACGTGGCGTCGTGCCCACGACGCTGGCCGGAAAACTTGTGCTGAACCCGGCCTGCACGGCTGTCAGGCTGCCGCCGCTGATGCTGGCCGAGACCGTCAGAGAGTTACCCGCATCCGGGTCTGTGGCCGTAATCGAAAAGGCCAGCGATGCGCCAACCTGCAAGCTGGCGGTGAAGCTGGGGCTGGCCCCGCCGGCTGCTCCTGGCCCCGTTGGTGCACCCAGCGCGGGCGGGTTGTTGGCCGGCGTGGCACTGACTGTGATGGACAGGTGTGTGGTCGCAGAGCCGCCTTGGCCGTCCGTTACAAGTACGGTAAACGCCAGGGTGCCTGACTGCGTCAATGGGCCGTTGGGGCTCAACGTAATCACGGCCTGTGCGGGCGCCGTGGCAACGCTGGTTGCCGTTTTGGGTGTTCCTGCCGGCATCGGGCTGACGGATATCTGAGCAGGAATGTCGGTGAATCCCGACGAAGCTGACGGGTCAAAGGCGACGCTGAGTTGCAGGGTGTCGCCCGCATTGGTGTCGCTCGCGGTCACTGAGATCGCCCCCGGGAGTGGGCTTGCCGATGCAACCGCGAGCGAATAGTTCGCACCCCCACCGCTCATGCCCGTGACGGTGACCGTGGGGTTGGCGTTACCCGTGACGGGCAGTTTCACAAAGGTACCGCCGCCACTACCACCGCCACCAGAGCAACCAGCAAGCAGGCCAAGGATCGTCAACAGTGTTGGTGCCAGAAAATTGCGCATGTTCGGTTCCTGTGTTGGGACAGGTTGAGTTGGGTTTGAGTGGTATTAGTCCAGGCGATAAAGGTGGCCGTTGGTGCTGCTGCCGACGTACAGCTTGCCGCCAAAGCTGGCGATGCTGGGCCGGCCATCAGCGTTGCTGGGCGGCTGGCCAAACTTGCTGCCAGCCAGGCTGTAAAGCGACGTGAAGTTCACGCCGTCCGTGCTGCCGTAAATGCGGTCGTTGGTGCCATCCCAGGCCACGGCGTAACAGTTGCCGTCGCTGTGTTTGATTACATCCCACATCAGGCCGGTGATGCTGGTGATCGTTGTGACCGTGCTGCCGGGGCTGACAATGAAGTTGGAAACGCTGGAGCCCCAAAGGTTCATGTACAGCTTGCCGTCGATTTCCTCGACGGTGCTGATCAGGTTGCCGCCGCTGGCGCTGGCCAGAAAGCCGGCCTGGGACATTGCGCTGTCGACCCAAACGCCGTCCAGCCCGGCCTGCACCTGTTTGGAGCACCAGATGCTGTTGTCCAGCACGCCCATGTACTTCAGGCGCCCGAAGTTGCCGGTGCTTGCGGCATCCCAGGTGCTGGTGGCGGCATTGAACTTGTTCAGGCTGCTTTGGCCGCTGCCATTGGCGCCACTGACGTAAAGCTGGCCGTTGTACTTGACGACGTCAAAGTTGTGCACGCAGTTGGTGACGTTGGTTGCCAGCGGCGTGCTGCTGCCTGGGCTGAAAATGTAGACCTTACCGGGCGTCAGGCCGTTGGGATCGCCGTCGGGCACATACAGCTTGTTGTCATAGACCTTGGCCCGCACGAAGCCCTGGCTGCCGCTGTCGTAGAACGCGGTCTGAATGCTCGTGCCGTTGTAGTAGTAGATGCCCGCGCCAAAGGGGCTGCCCAAGGGTGCAATCGCCGCGGCGATGTACAGCTTGCCGTCAAACTCGGCCATGTCACTCAACACCAGCATGCCGTTGGGCAACGCGCCCATGTCCGTCAACGTAACCGATGCGGGCAGGCCGCCCGCAGGCGTCGCCACCTGGACATTCCAGTTTTGCAGCGTTGCAGCCGTGCCATCGGTGACGCGCAGGGTGACCACATGGGCGCCGACCTGTGCGGCAGTCGGCGTCCAGGTGACCAGGCCGGTCGTGTTGACCGCCATACCCGTGGGCGCGACGGTCAGGTTCCAGGTCAGGGTGCCGCCCTCGGCGTCTGTGGCTACGGCCTGGTAGTTGTAGAGCTGCCCCACGGTGGCTGTCGTTGGGGCGGTGCTGGTAATGACTGGCGCCGTGTTGCCGGGTGTGCCGCCGCCTGGGTTGGTGGGCGGGTTGATCGCCAAGCCGCCCGTTCCACCGCCGGCGCCTGCGCCGCAAGCCGCCAATGAGAGCGCAATGGCGGTAAGACCTGTCAGGGCGCTCAAGCGTGCTCGCAAGATCGCCGCAATGAAAATGGGTTGGTAGCGCATGGTTGGCTCCGTTGGGTTGGCCCGAAGGATGCGCCAGGTGTGCCAATCTCGGGGTTTGGGAAGACGACTTCAACGCAAGCACTTTAGTTTCAGACCTTTACGTTGATTTCGGCATTCTTGCGGTAACTCACTTTCCATGTAGAATCGTTCGAAAATCGAACGATAATGGTAGGCCAGCAATCCCTGGTTACCAATGCCGATCGCTGCACCGGTTTCGTTGCTTTCCTATGTATCCGCACCGGGTGCCCGGTTTCGTGTGCGTGATGGCGCCACGCTGCTTCGCCAGCGCAGCGGCATGCTTCGCCTGCTGCAAGACGACCAACCGCAAGATCTTCGTGTCCAGGCAGCGCCAGTCTTTCCGCTGCTTTGTGGCGTCGTGCCCCAGGGCCCTCGCCTGCTTTGGATTGAGGGCGCACCGGCCGGGCCGCGACTACAACATGTCAGCCAGCCACAAGCCCGATATCCGGCTGTTGCCATGATCGCTTGGAGGCTTGCCTGCCAGCATTGGGCGCCAGCCGAACTTGACCCAGCACTGCTGACGCAGCACGAAGGCACCATGTTGTTGCTGGCCCCGCCGCCAAAAGGAACCGAGGCAGATTGCGCAACAATGCTGCCGCTTCTTCACGCCCGGCTGGCTGGTCGACGGCCTACAATGGCATTGCGATCTGTCACGCTGGACGAAGTCGTTGCCCGTGCGCTGGGGGGTGCACAGGTCTGCAACGCCTTGTTGCGGGCCGCACTGGCGCCAATTCCTGACCTGGCGACATTTCGTCGCTGGTGCGAATCAGCCCTGGACCTTGCCAAGGACGGCGGTCTGCCCGTGATCTTGCCGGCGCCGGACCGCGATGCGGCCGCGGCACTTTCGGCCCTGCTGTGCCAGATTGCCGCGCAGCGTGGCTTGAGCCTGCTGCCGCCGGGTCTTGATGGGCCGGGTTGCACCAGGCTGCAAGTGCACAGTGGACTGGAATCCGCCCAGCGCACGCTGGCGCGATCGCGCGGGCCAGCGATCTGCATTGTCCAGGCCGAACCCCAATCAGTGCAAGAAGCGCTTTCGCACCTGGCGCGTGTTCTGCCGTGGCCCGGCCCAGGGCTGGCAGCGTTGATGGCATGGCTGCGCCCCCTGCACATCGCACCCGAGCTGGCCTCCGAACACCTGTTGACGTTGTTGCAACAGGATCCGTTCCATGCGCGAAGGCTGGTGCTGGCATTGATCGAGCGCGCGGGCTCGGCGCTGATCGAAGGCACCGCGACGCTGGACCGCCAATGGCCTGCAGAGTTGCGGGCTATGACCGCGACCCGAAGACTCGACCTTGTGCATCCACAGGCGGCGCGCCTGGCGGGATTGCTGGCCGTATCGCCGGGTGGACTTGCCGCCGGGGCCGTCCAGGCCGCGCCCGACCTGCGCCGAGCCGCGGAGCTGCTTATGGCAACGGGCCTTGCCAGCCAGAGCGGTGACCTGCTTCTGCCCCAGCCCGCGCTTCAGGCCCAGGACGCCTGGGTGACCCGTCGCCTTCACTGTCGCTGGCTGGCCGAACGCGAACACTTCTGCCCCTACACTGTGCCAGCAAGGCGCGCCGCCTGGGCAGCCTCATTGCGTATGCGGTCCGGAGACCTTGCCGCCTGGGCGGAAGCTGGATGCGAGGCACTGTTTGCCGACCTGATCAAGCATGGCCTGGCCAACGATGCACTGGCCTTGTGTGAGGCTCATGCTGCTTGTGCCGCCCGCCACGGCACCGGGCCGCCGGCTGTGCAGGTGCTGCTGACAGCGCGCGAACTGGCTTCCGCCCTGTGGGGGCCCCGGCGCACGCGACGCATGTTGCGACTGTGGACACGCCGTTACGAAGGCGACTGGCGCGCCCTGCTGCTTGCACTGCTGGCACTGCAACAGCGACAACTGAAAGGCCCCGAAGCCTACGGCCCGCTGGTAGATAAGGCTGCAAAGCTGGCACAGCACCTGCCAAGGTTACCGCGTGAACAGGCCCTGATCGTGGCCGCCACGGCTTGCTGTTTTGAGGACCCCCAGCGCGCCATAAGCCTTCTGGATGCAGTCGGGCGCGAACCCGCGCAAGCCACACGGCTGCTGAGTTTGGCCCGCACACTTTCCGTGCGCGCGGAGTGCGCATTGATCTCTATCAACTTCCCGGCTGCCCTAGATTACCTGCAGCAGGCGCGTGCGGCGCTTCACCCCAAGGCCTATGCGCCCTTGCTGGCTCGCCTGGAAGCCGAAATCGAGGCCCAGCAGGTTATGGCATTCAGCGTTTCCACTTCATTTACCGGCACTGTCGAAGAGGCTTTGGCACCGCTTTTGGCGTTGCAGCAAAAGCATGGCTGGTTTGGCGACCTGTACAAGCGCGCATTGGTGAACCAACACCTGCTACGACTGCGACTGCGTGAAGTAGGGTCGATGCGGCCCCAGGACAGCGAGGCCGTGCTGGCGGAAGCAAGCGTCGACAATCGTCGCGGCCACATGCTGGTCCTTTACCAGCTTTCCGAAAACGCAGCCTATCGTGGCGACACCGACATGGTGCGCCAACTTGGGGCCCGTTTGGCCGCGCTCGATGCCCCCCATGTCAGCCCGATGGCCTGGCGTGGTTGCAAGCGCCACCAGGCACTGCACAGCGCGCTGAACGGGCAATGGGGCCAGGCCCTTGCCGCCTGGCGCGGCACCAGCGTGCGGCAACTGCCGGAGCCCTGGCGTACACGCATGGCGATGTTGCACACCGGCGAACTCGGCGTGCTGTGGATGCTGGCTGGCCAATGGCAACGCGCTGTACCCCGCCTTCGCAAGGCCGCGCAGCAATTGGCTTCGATGTCTGCGGGTGCTCGTGGCAGCGCGTTTCTAAGTCTGGCCTTGATCGCGCAATTGTTGCAGGGCGGCGCCGTGGACCCGCACGAGGTCGAAGACCTGGAGAAGCTGGGTCGACGCGGTTTTGTGCTGCCGCGACTGACGGCCCTGCTTTGTCGGGGAATTGATTCGGGCCGTTGGAACCCGCTGCTTTCAGCCTGCGCGGACGCAGAAGTCCCGGCCCTGTGGAAGACCATTGCCCTGGGGGCGGCAGCACGTATCGCCAAAGCCGATTGGCCCCAGCAGGCCAACGCCATGGCGCGTGAGGCCCTGGCCGCACCGTTGCCAAAGGCGCTCAGTCTGGCGGCCTGGATTCAGTCCGAATTTCCTGTGCCGCGCCCGCGTGCCGGCGAAGTGTCTACTGCCGTGCTGCGCGAAATCGCCGATCTGCAGCCCGACAACCTCGCCGTGGGCAGGCCGGATCTTGCGCGCCAAACCTGTGCCGCCCTGCAGCGCTGCTATGGCAGCGGTGCCGTGTTGCTGGATGCACTGGAGGGTGCGCCAGAATTGCAGGAAGCCTGCCAGCGGGCACGCATTGCCGGCGAAGTGGCCGAGGACGGCATCTGTGCCGTAGCCCTGATTTCGGCCAGTGGCGCTCTGGCCGCCAAGGCGCCGCCAAGCGAGTTGCCCGCCATGCAGGCGTTGGCCCATCGGCTGGATGAACTGCTGGTTTTGTCGGAGGCTCGCCAGCGCCAGGAAAGGGAACAACGCCAGCGCCGCGCCATGGCCGTATCGGCCTGGAAGCTTGCCAGTGAGGAGCCCTTTGCCACGCGCATGGACGCGCTGGCAACTCTGGCCGCAGCCGTCAGTGGTGCCGATGGCGTTGAACTGGCCCTGCTGCGAGGGGACTCAGTGGCGTTTTCAACTGCCAAACAGGCTGAGTTCGACATCGAACAGAGTCGTCGTCTGGACGACTTGCTTGTGCTGCGGCTTCGCGCGCTAGGTGGTGACCCGCAAGCGCTGGAAACAACCGCATCCGACGCGGCAGGCGCATTGACCGCAACACTGCGCCGCGCCCCGGAGGCTTTGCGGCGCATGCTGGGGCAATCTGACGCTGGCGATGTCGTTCATGCCGGTGGCGAAGCACTGGGCACCAGCCCTGCAGCCGCGCGTTTGGCGCAGCAGTGCCGCCGCTTTGCGGATCTGGAGTTGCCGGTCGTGATCTTCGGGGCCTCCGGCAGTGGCAAAGATCTGGCAGCCCGCGCCCTGCACCTGTTTTCAAGGCGCGCCGGCGCACCGCACGTTGTGCTGGATTGCGCCACTCTGCGCGTTCAAACAGCGGCCAGTGAACTGTTCGGTCATGTTCGTGGCGCGTTCACGGGCGCGCTTGCCGACCACACCGGCCTGCTGGAGGGCGCAGGAGAAGGCACGCTGCAGTTGGACAACCCCGGCGAAATGGAGGGCGCCATCCAGGCCATGTTGTTACGTGCGCTGCAACAGCGGCGCTTCTTTCCCTTGGGCGGGACGGCGGAACGCGAGTTGCGGGCGCGGCTGGTCGTTACCACCGCCCAGCCACTGGAGGAACTGCAGGCGGCAGGAAAACTGCGACCTGACCTGGCCCAGCGCCTGACAGGACTCAACCTTGGCGTGCCTGAGCTGGCAGAGCGCGGTGACGACGTGCTGTGGCTGGCGCGCCACTTCGCGCGCGAGATTGGCAACCAGTTCGGCCGGCCGGTCAAGCTTTCGTTGGCCGCCGAATCAGCGCTGCAACGCCAGCACTGGCCCGGCAATGTGCGCCAGTTGCGGTCCACAGTGGCCAGGGCCGTGGCCCTTTGCACCGGCAATGTGATCGTGCCCGATGACCTGCGCGACCCGCAAACCCAACCGGGTGGCGGACTCTTGCGCCTGCCCCGCGATGTAGACGGGCTGGCCACCGGGGGCCGGCTTGTGTTGGCAGGGTTGCGCGAATTGGGTGCCGCAAGCGCGGGCGAGTTGGCCCGCCGGTTGGGACTTGGCCGCACTACGGTCTCGCAGGCCTTGAGTCTGCTGGCCCGGCGTGGCCTGGCTGCTCGTACCGGCAAGGGCCGCGCCACCCGTTACAGCGTCCAGGAGTAGGCACCAGGGCGCCTTTCGCTGGCGGTGGGACGCACGTGCTAAACCGGCTGTGGTTCGCTGCGCAGCGCGGGCACCAACCTGGACAAAGCTTCCGCAACCTGGCTGACTTCTCCGGCCGTGTTGGTGTATCCCAGGCTGAAGCGGATGGTGCCGCTGCCTTGTTCTTCGTTCAGGCCAAGGGCGTCCAGCACGTGGCTGGGTTTTGTGCGCTCCCACATGCAGGCGCTGCCCGCGCTGGCCAGTATTCCCGCGTCGTCCATGCGCTTGAGCAGGAACCCGCCATAAATGCCGTCAAAGCGGATGCTGGCGGTGTTGAGTGTGCAATACTTCAGGTCGCCATTGAGGTGTGCGCCCGGAACCTTGGCCAGCACTTCTTTGACCAATTGGTCTCGCAGGGCACGCAGATAGTCGCCCTTTTCGCGGCGCTTTTTGTCGGCAAGTTCCAGTGCAAGGGTCAACGCGGCAATCTGCGGCACAGCCACGGTGCCCGCGCGGCGGTTGTTTTCGTGCGTGCCGCCCAGCATGTAGGTGTGATAGGGCGTTTTGTCGCGCAGGTACAGCACACCCACGCCTTTGGGGCCATAGAACTTGTGGGCAGACAGGCTCATCGCATCGACGTCCAGTTTCTGCACGTCCAGGTCCAGCTTGCCGGCAGCCTGCACGGCATCGGTATGAAGCAGTGCGCCGTTGTCGTGGGCGAGTTTGGCAAGGTCGGCAATCGGCTGGATGGTGCCAATCTCGTTGTTGGCCAGCATGATGCTGATCAGCGCACAGTCTTTGTTCACTACTTTGCGCGCAGCTTCCATGTTCACCGCGCCGTTTGCATCCACGGGCAGCACTGTCACCTTGAAACCTTGGGTGCCAAGCCAATCGCAGGGCGCCAGCACGGCGCGGTGTTCAATCGCGCAGGTGACAACGCCAGTGCGGCCGTGCTTTTCGCGCATGCCCCAGCCCATGCCGTTGATCGCAGCGTTGTCACTTTCAGTACCGCCGCTGGTGAACACGATTTCGCCGGGCTTTGTGGCATTCAGCACTTTGGCCACTCGCGCGCGGCACTCTTCGAGAAACTTTCCGGCCTTGAGGCCCAGGGAATGGCCGGAACTCGAGTTGCCATCGAACTCGCGCGTAGCGCGGATCAGTTCGTTGAGCACCGCTTCATCAACGGGTGTGGTAGCGTTCTGGTCAAAGTTGATCATGGCTGGCTTTCTGGCTCGTCCGCACGCAGCCATTGAACGATAAGCGTGGGGCAATGCAAACGGCAGGGGCCGCGAAAAAACAAAAGAGCGAACGAGCGTAATCCCGTTCGCTCTTTTGCTTTTTCGCGGCGATTGCTTAGGCCTTCAAGACTGCAGCGCGGCCGAGAGCCTCGGCCACGGCCTTGGTGTGGCGGGCGTTGCGGATGGCGGTGTCGGGGTCCAGCACGCCCTTCTTGGCAAGCCCGATCAGGCACTTGTCAAAGCTCATCATGCCGTGCGTGGCACCGGTCTCGAGCGCCTGGTAGATCAACGCGGGCTGGGCCTGGCGAATCATGTTGGCCACGGCGGGCGTGACGATCAGCAGCTCGGCGCACATTACGCGCTTTTCTTCGTTCTTGGTCGGCAGCAGGCGCTGGGCAACTACCGCGCGCAGTACCATGGAAAGCTGCAGGCGCACGTAGTCCTGTTCCTCGGCCGGGAACATGGCGCAGATGCGGTCGATCGTGCTGATGGTGTCGATGGCGTGCAGCGTCGAAAGCACCAAGTGGCCCGTTTCTGCGGCCGTGATGGCCGTGCGCATGGTTTCAATGTCGCGCATTTCACCCACCATGATGACGTCCGGGTCTTCACGCAGGGCAAAGTGCAGGGCTTCGGCAAAGCTGTTCACGTCGCTGTACAGTTCACGCTGGTTGACCAGGCTGCGCTTGTGGCGGTGGACGAATTCGATCGGGTCTTCGACGGTGATGATGTTGTCGTTGAACTCGCTGTTGATCTGGTCAATGATTGTGGCAAGCGTTGTGCTTTTGCCGCAGCCCGTGGGGCCCACGCACAAAATCAGGCCGTCGTTCATTGCGTACAGCTTGGTGGCGCCGGGCGGCAGGCCCAGCGAATGAATCGGTTTGACGTCGCTGGGAATACGCCGGTACACGACACTTACGGCCCCGCGCTGCACGTAGGCGCTTACGCGGAACCGGCCCTTGCCATCAGGCGTGGTGTGGGTGCAGTCCAGCGCGCGGTGCTCATAGAACCGCTCCATTTCGCGGTCCGATAGAATGCTGCGCAGGGCCGCTTCGGTGTCCTCAGGGCTGAGAACCTTGGCCTCTACCGGTACCAGCCGGCCATTGATGCGCAATACCGGGGGCGCGCCTGCCACCAGGTGCAGGTCCGAGGCGTTTTCTGCCTCTGCAATCTCGAGCAACTGGTTCAGCAGGTTGGTGTTCGTAAAGGCGTTGCTGGCGGCGGCGGGTTGATCGCCTTCCACCCAGCCTTCGCCTTGGCCGCCACCCTTTGTCCAGCCGCCTTCTGGCGCGGCATGAGCACCACTGGGCTGACGAAGATAGGGGCTTGAGTTTGGATCAGCGTAGGCACCCGACATGGGGGCTCCTTGTCCTTAGCCGGCGGTTTGCCGGACTGGCTTGAAGAATGTGCTTTCGTGATGAAGAATCAAGTCTAGAGGGTTTGTCCCAAGTAACAATCCTCTGTCTGACGCCTTACTGAATTGCCCCAACTGCACGGTTGCCAACGAACCGGGGCTTGGGGCGTTACAATCCACACCCGCCCAAGGCGGGCCGGAGCCACATGCCTGTTTTCGAATACAAAGCACTCAACGCCAAAGGTCGCGCCGCCAACGGCGTGATCGACGCTGATACTGCCCGCGACGCCCGCGAAAAGCTGCGCCAACAGAAGATTTACGTCACAGGCATCAATGAAGTCCGCGGCACGCAAACCAAGCGTGAAGTCGTAAAGAACGAAAAGGGCGAAAAGCAGGTCGTCGTTTCGGCCGAACTTCCCACAGTTGTCCAGGCCACGGGTACTCTGGCCATCATTTCAGCCGGTGTGCTGCTGTTGCAGTTGGTTCTGGCCTGGCGCGGGCAATCGTCTTCGTCGCTGGACGGCCAGGCTGCCGCCGATGCGATTACCCCCGTGCGCATTGCCGTCACGATTATCTCGGCGGGCGCCACGGCCATGTTTGGCTATGTGATATTGAAGCGAAAGACCTGGGCGCTGACGGTGACGGCCCTGTTTGCGGTCATTGAGGCAATCGGCCCGTTCAGCAAACTGGTCACAGAGAGTGATTACCTGGCCGGACTGTTTGCGCTGGTGTATGGCTCGCTGGCCGCAATGTGCGTGCTTTCGTTTGCCAAAATGAAGGACACCGGCACCAGCGAAGGCAACGACAAGATCCAGAACCTGGGCGAAGTCAGCAGTTTCACACGCCAGTTAGCGACCTTGCTGCATTCGGGCATTGCCCTGGCCCAGGCCCTGAACGCCTGTATTGAGCAGGCCGACAGCCCGGGCATGCAGAAAGTACTGCGCCATTTGCGCGAGCAGGTAACGCAGGGCACGGACTTCGCCAACGCACTGGAAACCTGCCCCGGCTACTTCAACAGCCTTTACGTCAACATGGTGCGCGCCGGCCAGGCCAGCGGCCAGCTTGACGACGTACTTTCGCGCGTCGCGGAATACCTGAGTAACCAGAACCGCCTGCGCAACAAGCTGATCAACGCCATGATGTACCCGGCAATCATGCTGACAGTCAGCGTGCTGGTGGTGATTCTGCTGATGACGTTTGTGGTACCGCAGATCACCAAGATTCTGATTGAACAGAACGTGCCGCTGCCCTTGCCAACGCTGATCCTGGTCACTGTCAGCGACTTCATGAAGAGCTATTGGGAACTGATGATCAAGGGCCCTTTGATTGCTTTCTTCTTTCTCCAAGGCGCCTTGCAGCGCGATACCTTCCGGCTGGGATGGGACAAAGCCAAGTTGAAGATGCCGGTGTTCGGCGACGTACTGCGCAAAGCCGCGGTCAGCCGCTTCACTATCACTTTTGCGGTGTTGTTGCGTTCTGGCATGACGGCGCTGGAATCGCTGCGCATCGTCAAGAAAATCGTCGGCAACCGCGCGATCCAGGAAGTCATTCAGGGCGTGCACGACAGCATTGTCGAGGGCACAGACATCAGCACGCCGATCAAGAAATCAGGCGTGTTTCCACCGGTGGTGGGCTACATGATCGCCGTGGGCGAACAAACCGGCGAGCTGGAAAGCCTTCTGGAACGAGTGGCCCACGCCTACGACGAAGAAGTGGAGATCGCCCTGACCCGCATGACCGGCTTGATTGAACCGATCATGATCGTGTTGATGGCTGTGGTTGTGGGCGGCATTGTCAGCGCTGTCATCATCCCGCTGTTGCAGATGTCTTCCAGCGGAATGGGCAGCTAGTAGCGATAACGGCAGGGTTCGATCAGCCCTGGGCAACCCAATCACCCCGAAAGACGACACGAGGGGCCGGACCATCCGGCCCCTCGCTTGGTTTTTCCGGCTACCAGAAGCCCGAAAAATGCACGCACAACAGGTTCCGCAGCATTGCGGGTCCTGACAGGCAACATCAGGGCTGATAACGCAGGTTCAAGGGTGCTGATTCGGCACTGTGGCCAATGCCGGATATGACCCACAGTTTGCCGTCGTGTGCAACGCCTCCGCCAAACCCAGTACCCCAATCGGCGTCACACAGACGTACAACTGCACCCCCGGTACCACCGGCATTGGGTTCAAAGCTGTGCAGTCGCCGCGTGCCCGTAGGTACGGCGCTGCCGTCCCAGCCGCACCAGATGTACAGCTTGCCGTTCAGCGCTGCGAACATGGGGTAGTACACGGCCTCACTCAGGGTTGGAAACTGCCCCGCACCGGCCAGTGCCAGCGCCGGATTCGCGGCTACCGGGTCCGGCTGGATCATTTCGATCGTGGCCAAAGGGGCGGCCCCTGAACCCGTCTGGCCCACCGTGCCGCTGCGACCTGCCGCGACGTAAATGCGGCCGTTCAACATAGCCACGGCCGGAAAACGCCGGGGGCTGTAAGGGTTGACGTCCAGTTTTCGATACCAGGTTCCAGCGCCACCAGCACTGGCGGGGCATTCCAGCATCAGCATGGCGTTGTGAAACTTCATGCCGTAGGTGCCAGAACCAACGCTGTCTTCAACCTGGTAACGTCCGCCGACCAGATAGAGGCGGTCGTCGACATCATTGGCCGCATCATTGACCGCAAGCCCGAACTCGGCCCAGCCCTTGATGTTCAGGCCGCTGTCCTGTTGGGGTAGGTTTGCCACGGATTGCCAGGTAGACGCCAGCGGGTGCGAAAGTGCGTTGCCCGCGCCATCTGCCACTTGCAGACGCTCGACTCCGAAAAAGTAGTCACCTGCGGCGTGACCGCCAGTTGCAGCGCCGATCTCGCCGCCCACTACATAGATGTAGCCACCGTAGCTGTGCTGCACGAAGGCTGCGCCGTGGTAGCGTCGCGGAAAAATCATCGGCTTGTTCAGGTTCTCAAACTTGAACTGCATGGCGGCCGGTATGCCGGCGCGGTCGGTATGAAAGACGCGCAGGCTGTCTATCGTCACGTCTGTGCGGCCGCCCAGCACATAGATTGCACCCTCGGCCGGATAGTCGGGGTGGGGCGCAACGACCATGGCGTCTCCGTAGGCCTCAAGAACCGGGTCACTGGTTCCGTTGTAAAGGCGACGTTCGCCCTTCACCTGCCAGAAGTTTCCGGCGCTGGAATCAAAGAAACGCACTTTGATCGCGCGTTGCACGGTTGCGCCGCTGTCCTGCAGTGCCACTGTGAAGTCGCGCAACCCGAAATCCGCGGGTGTACCCACGAAATGGCCTGCACTGGTGAAGTTCACGCCCGCTGGCAGGGTGCCGCTGACCAGGTTCCAGCTAGGCGCCGCGGGCGCTGCACCCTGGTTGAATCCTGTCACTGGCACATCAATGCTGCCGCCAACGCTGTTGGCCTCCAGTTGCGAAGTCGCGATCGTCAGATCGTTGAAGGAAAGGCGAAAACTGTATGCGTTGCGGTTCCACAAGCCCAGGGCCGCATCCAGCGGCGCGTGCACCTGCAGGTAGTAGTAACCAGCGCCGACGCCAGCCGAAAGCTGGGCATTGTGGTACTCCAGAAGCGCATCGTCACCCTGGCTGTTGGCGGTGGCGACGACACTGACCGCGTGCGTGGGCACGCCAGCATAGAACCAAAGCGATGCCGTTATCTCGCCCACCAGTCCGCGAAAGAACAGCTCGATCTTGATCGTCCCCACCGTGCCGATGTTGAACTTGAAGTAGTCGTCGGCATCCGGCTTGGTGATGTTCTGGTCTGAATTCAGCGTCAACGTCTGACCTTGCACAAACCGGTCGGCACTGGTCAGGCGGCCCGGCGGTGCGTTGCCTGCAAGCAGTTGCGTCGCGGTGCCGGTGCTGTCGTTGGGCTCCAGCGCGTCCTCCATGTAGGTGTAGGGAATGCTTTCATACACCATCAGGTCCGTCTGGATGGCATCTACCTGGGTGCTGCCGACAAACAGGCCGATCTCCAGTTCATGCAACCCGCCCTCGGTGGTCGTGCCGCTGAACAGGCCGGCGCCGCTCATGCTGATGCCCGCGGGCAGCGTGCCCGCAAGCAGCGCCAGCGTCGCGCCCAGGGCCGCGGGCGCGTTGTGCGTAACTTGCCCTGTGTAGATCTGGCCCTTGATCGCGCGCGGCAGGGCCGTTGCGGTGATGCGCGGGCGGGCCAGTACGTTCAGGGCCAGCGTGCGCGTGGCAACGGCATGAATCATGGCCGCATCCGTGGCCGTGACTTCCAGAACATGGCTGCCCGGCGCCGTGGGTGTGCCCGACAGAACGCCGGTACTGGAGAGACTCAACCACGCCGGGGGCGTGAAACCTGCCGCCCACGCAAAGGTGACCGGCGCAGCGCCGTCGACCGTGAGCAATTGCTGCGAATAGGGCACGCCTTGCAAGGAATCGGGCAGCAAAGTTGTAGTGATGGCGAAGTTGACAGTACTGCCGCCGCCACCCCCGCCTGCGTCACCGCCGCCACAGGCGGCAAGAGTCAACAGGACAGGAAGCAGCAAAAGGCCGAGATACTGTGGTTTCATGGCAAACTCCGATATTGAGACGCAGTCTCATATAGATGGAGAAGAAGAACCCGGCGCGGCCTGCCGTGCCGGGTTCTACTGATCAGGGTTGGATGAATACCAGGCGGATCAGCCCGTCATCGTTGTGGGCGCTGTACACCAGCAGGCTCTGGCCCCAGGCCATGACCTGCATTTCGCCGCCGTCAAAGCCGATGTCGGCCAGCGCAACCGACCAGACCCTGGCAACGGGATCGTAAACGTCAATTCGGCGGCAAGTGGCCAAGCCCTGGCTGGTTTGAACAGAACCACCTACCAGGTACAGCTTGCCTTTGAGGGGCACCAGCCGCGCCGAAATGCGCGCGTCGGGCGGCGCGGGGACCTCTTCACACTTGCCGGTGGCGAAATCGAAGGCCTCGCAAGTTTCCACTTCCTCAAAGCGATCCTTCATGCCCCCCACCAGGTAATACTTGCCGCCTAGCTCGGCCCCGGCAAAAGCGCGCCGGCCCGTGCCCAGCTTGGTGTCCAGCGCAACGAACTTGCGGCTGGCGTCATCCTTGCCCAGGCGATCCCATACCCAGATGCGGTCTGAAAGCTGGAACTGTTTTTTGTCGCCGCGCGCAGCGTCGAAATCCATGCCACCAAACAAGTACACCTTGCCGCCGTTGAGGGCATGGCCGAACTGGGTCATCGGGCTGGGCAGCTTGATGTCCAGCGACTTCCAGGCGTCAGACTCAAAGTCATACCGCAAAATCTGGTCTTGCGATGTCGCAGCGGCGCCGCCGGCATGGAAGCCAAAGCCCCCAAACGCCAGTCCTTGGGGGTCTTCGTCGCGGCCTGTGCCAACAACCTGGGTGATAAATGACTGCCGCTTGGCAGGCAGTGCGGCCATCGCCGTGACACTCAAGTTTGCCAGATTGACGCGAAAGGCCTCGTCCACAAAGTTGTCGGGCTGAAACTGGTGGTCTTTCGTCGAGTTGTTGCCGCCAAACACATACAGGCTGCCGCGATGGGCAAAGATGCCCTGTCGCACTTTGGCCGTGCCGGGCGCCGGCAGGTCAAGCCGCGTCACGACCGGGCCGGTTGCGCCCGACTGCAGCCATTCAATTGTGCGCAAGTGCCCACCCGTTGTAGTGCCGGCGACGGCTGCCAGTCCGCTGCCCGCAGCAACCAGGCGATGAAACATGCGCGGCAACGCCAGGGTGCCTTCGCGCTTCCAGGCGGCCTCGCCGGGTGCGTGGCTGTGCAGCACACCGTCAAACGTGGTGGCAAACACCCGCCCGCCCAACCCAAAGGCCGACGTACCAAAGGCCATGCCGGGCAGGTCAGGCCCTTTAGTCCATTGTTTCGTTGCAGGGTCAAAGATGTCGGTAGATGCGCTCATGCCCTCTGGCGTCATACCGCCCACGGCATAGATACGGCCCGCGACACTGGCCAGCGCCAAGGCCCGCTTGCGAAAGGGCTGGTCCACAGGCAGCCACTTTGCGTCGGCTGCCGCCAGGTCAAGCACCAGGCCGGTTTCCTGCCAGGGCGTGTCGGCGTCGCCGGTGCCACTGAGCTGCCAGCCGCCAAAGACATACAGTTTGCCGTCGTGAACCACGGCGTCGTGGCTGCTGCGCGGCTGCGGCAGGGGTGCCAGGCTGGTCCAGGTGCGGGTCAGCGGGTCAAAAGCCTCAACTTCGGCTGTGCTGTGCAAGTCGTCGGGTTTGTCTTGCGGGTTGCGGGCAGTCATTCCACCAAGGCGGATCACCCGCTTGCCATCGCTGACCATGGCAACGGATTGCAGGCTGACGCCGCCGGGCAGTTGTTCCCAACTCGTGCGGTCCGCCAGCGACAAGCGCCAGAAACCGGTCTGGAAGCCTTGCTGGTAATAGTGGTGCGCCGGCGCCGTGTGGCCGCCAATGACGTAAAGGTAGCCGCCCTGCACGGCCGCGCCAAAGCTGGTAAAGGCTGCTGGCAACTGGGTAAAGCGGCGCTCGGTCGCAGTTGGGCCTGGCAGGGCCTGGTTGCTTGCCGGTTTCTCTTGTGGCGTCTCGGGTGTTTTCACGGCGGGCTTTTCCTGTGCGCTGGTCAAGGCGCAGATTGCCAGTGCCAGGGCCCCGACGGCAAGGATTCGTTGTCTGCGGATCATGGGTTCTCCGATGTTTAGCTACTGAGACTTAGTCTCATTAGCATGCAAGGTCAAGGCCGTGTTGGAAAATTCCGCTGCGACCATCGCCGATGCTTTCGCCCGCCAGGCACCGCCAAGTGCTATCGGCCTGCCTGTGCGTCGCCAGCGCAGCCCACAACCGGGTCAATCTGCCCGTTTATTCTTTCCTTATATTCATGCTAAAAGGGCACGGGGCATCTGGATGGGGCACGCGCGTGACGCCAATCGCTGAAGCTGTCGAAACCGTCAATCACGGTGTTGATCTGGTGCAGGAATCGTTCGAGATCGCCCTGGCCCCCGCCAGGTCTGAGCCCCTGCCTGTTGCGCAATCCGACATCAAGCCCGGCGACGCCGGTTACCTGATTCTTAAGGACAAACGCCTCAAGAACGTACAGTGGATTGACCTTGTCAAGGTCAGCAAGTGGCAGACGTTTGTGGAAGTCACCCTGAGCGTTCCCTGGACTACCGGCGCCCTCGCTGCCTACTGGTATGCCCAGCACAGCGGCCAAGGCTGGTGGTCCGCAGTGGCCATCTTCTGCTGTTTCTATGTGTTCTTGACCGGCCTTCGCCAGGCCCACAATGCTTTCCACTACTCGGTTGGCGTTCCACGCTGGGGCTGCGAAGCCCTGATGACCTACCTCAGTGTTGTCATGACTGGCAGCATGCACGCCGTGCAGTTGAATCACCTGCACCATCACCGGCACAACTTGTCCAAGGATGACGTAGAGGGATTCACGGCCTTGCTTCCCTGGTGGCAGGCTATGGCTGTAGGCCCCTACTTTGCATTGAAGCTGCACTGGTTTGCGTTCAAGATCGGCAAACCGGCCAACCTGCGCTGGGTGGGCATTGATCTGGCCGCCAACTTGGTTCTGTATGCGGCTGCAGCCTGGCTGTACTTCGGCTACCAGCAGTGGTGGCTGGCTGTGTATGTGATCACGATGTGGATTGGTCAGTGCGGCACGGGCTTTTTTGCGGTTTTGGACAGTGCACCATGGCTGCGACAACCAGCAGCACATCGCCCGCACCCAGCGCGGATGGCTGAAGAATCTGATCAGCTACCAGATGTTCCACCACATTGAGCACCATCTGTTTCCAGCCGTGCCCACATGCCATTGGGCCAAGCTAGGCGCCCGAATCGACGAGGCCCTGCCAGATCTGCGCACCAAAAGTGTGTATTGATTCGAGTTTCATGATGTTGGTGCAAACGCAGTTGCTGGCAAACGGTGGCAGGTGGCGGCGAGCGTAAGTGGCGACAAGCGCCGCCGGGACAAGCGCTGTCGGGGCAAGCGCCGCTGGTGGCGAACGCTGCTGGCGGGCAAGCACAGGCAGTACCGGCAGAAATCTGCCAAGACCCGCAACTCAAAACCAAGTCGCCCAAACCCGGCAGTCCAACCAGATGGTGGGCCCGGCGGGATTCGAACCCGCAACCAAGGGATTATGAGTCCCCTGCTCTAACCGTTGAGCTACAGGCCCAAAATCGCGTTGCTTTGAGCGGAGTTTACCCTGGATGCGCTGGCTGCGAACATGGCACGTCACCCAATGCGCCACCCAAAGCCAACTACCCCGAGGCATGGACCGCCGATTTCACCAACCTAGACGGCCTGCAGTTTCGCGTCCACTACCGGGTGTTGGCGGGTTGCCTCGTCTTGGAGACATCTCGTCTCAGCCTGGAGGCAAGTCCGCAGCGCCACAGTCATCTCTCACCTGGGTACCAGTGTCACGTTACTTGATCCGGGACACGCGCTCTACAACGCCTGCCTGGGCATCAACGTAGCCACTCTCCACCAGTCCGCGTTCTATGACCTGCGTGAGGGCTCTCAGCGCGGCAAGCCGGACTCGGTTGCCACCGGCACGTTTACCGGCAACGGCTGGGTCAATAAGGCTTGCACCCGCGTGACCGTAAACCAGGGGCCCTTTGCGGGCTGGATGCACACCTGGTCAGGCGATGCCAACCCCCTGTGGTGCCTGGTCGGGCCTGACGCGCAAGGCCAGTCACTCAGCGTGATGGTGCTGGGCGTTGATCAGGTGGTCTCGGGCGCGGGCTATCAGGTGCTGGTTCTGGCCGGCAACCAAACGGCATACCTGGACCAGCCGGAAAGCACCTACACGATTGACGGCCGCAAGCGTCTCAACAACGTCGCCCGGACAGGCCAGTGGGATCATGTCGCGATATCGTCCCCCACCGCCGGGGGCACGACCACCAAGTTCACGCTGGGCAGCATGGTCGGCCTGACGGACGAAATGAAAGGCTGGGTGATCCAGCCGGATATCAACGTTGCGGCCTGGGGCACGATCACTGGTGTAAGCAAGGACGACAGCCTCGTCACCGCTGATGGCATGTTCAGCGACATCGTGCAGGTGGGCCACCGCTGGCGAATCTTTGCACCGCCCGCGGTCGTAACTTCCGGTGCAGGTGCAGGTACCGGCGCGGACTTTGAGAGCAGCATTGTCTGGGTGGGTGCCCAGGGACCACTGCCTGTTCGCCCAGTACCGTTTCGAGATCCCGCTGGCTGGCGCGCGGGTTTACGCGGGGGGCACCACCGGCGGGCAGACAACGGGCCGCCAGACCGGCCACAACTTCACCGGCCAGTACTACACCCTGCACCGCCACTACGACCTGTTCACCATGCGCTGGACCAGCCCCGACCCAGCGGCCAGCCCCTGGTGGAACCTGTACGGCTACAGCGGCAACAATCCGGCGGGGGCCTACGACCCGGATGGGCTGGAGGGTATCGAATTCTCGTTCAGCGGTTACTGGGGGCGGGTCGAGAATATCTTCACCAAGGGCGAGTTTGAATTCCGCCTGGGTACTGGCGGCTATAGCAAGCGCGCGGAAGCCACATGGGAGGGCGCGGCCGTCAAGACATTCGACACGCTGACACTGGGCCAGCTCGTGACCAACAACGACCGCGCGGCGATGGCATACAAGTGGCAAAGCCAGGGGCTGGACGGGTACTACGACGCGGGCGGAGCCGTTGGCAGTACAACGGTGTTGACGGCGCTGTCGATTGCCACGGCGGGCGCGTTCTCGGGCGCGGGCATGGCGGGCAACGTCGCGAACATCGGCCTGCGTTCATGGATGGCGGGCGGCGCGATTGCCGGCGCCTACGGCGGCGCGGCGGACGCCGGCATCGCGGGCGGTGGCGCGGGCGACATGCTGGCCAGCGCGGCTGTCGGCGCGGCCATCGGCGCGGGCGCGGAAGTAGTGGGCGCGGTGGGAGCAAGACTCGTCTCCACGGGCGCGCGCACAGCCGCGCGGCTGGAAGTGCGGATGGTTGGCCTCGGCAGCAACTTTGGCAACGTGCGGATCGGGTTGCGGGCGCCGACAAGCTTCAGGTCGTTCAGCGCCTTCAAAAGCGCGATGGGACCGGCGGGCGAGGGGATGCACTGGCACC
This sequence comes from Planctomycetota bacterium, assembly GCA_016722065.1. Taxonomy (GTDB): domain Bacteria; phylum Planctomycetota; class UBA8742; order UBA2392; family UBA2392; genus H3-PLA7. Next base: position 2,059,369 of record JADKGX010000001.1, on the reverse strand, counting down.
ACATTGTGGGCCAAAATCCCGCGAATGTCGCCAGATTCGGCACGCACAGGATTCACAATACCGGTAATGTTGTGCGCATTGACGCAGGGGTGCATGCGAGGATTAGCGGGTTCTACAACTCGAATCTTCCGGGCACCAATGTTCTTCGAAGGGACTGGATCAGTTCTCAGTCATTTGCGGCTCAGCGTAGATTTGGCTTGCAGGTTCTTCGGCGGTTTGGAGTTACACCATGAGCGCTTCGGCATTGAGCACTCTGAGCATTGACGATCTATTGCGCGCATACGTGGCCGCAGCGACTGGACATGAGTCCGCTCTAGACACGGCAAATCCTAAGGAGGCTGATCGACATAACCGTCGAGCCGGAACCATCTTCAATGAGCTAGTGCGGCGCGAAATGCAGCACCAGCTACTAGTGCTATTGGAACACAACTGTCCTATGGTGCGCCTGTTTGCAGCCGCAGATGCACTAAAGTTCGCGCCGGATGTGGCGGTACCGGTACTCGAGCGCTTAGAAAAAGACAATACGGGTATCGCTAGCCTAGATGCCAAGATTCATCTTCAGATGTGGCGACAGAAAGGGAGGCGAAGCAAACGTCTAACTCATTGATGGGAGGCGCCGCCCAATACGATGCGATTCATGGTTTTTCAGCTTTAGGGTGAGGCGCGCGTAGCCGCAGCATGGTCGGCCTGACGGTTGAGATGGTGGGCAGGGTTCGCGCAGCGAACGCACCCGAACGAAGCACCGCTTCGTGAGGGAAGCACCCGGATACCAACCTTGCGGCCTGGGGCACGATCACTGGTGTAAGCAAGGACGACAGCCTCGTCACCGCTGATGGCATGTTCAGCGACATCGTGCAGGTGGGCCACCGCTGGCGAATCTTTGCACCGCCCGCGGTCGTAACTTCCGGTGCAGGTGCAGGTACCGGCGCGGACTTTGAGAGCAGCATTGTCTGGGTGGGTGCCCAGGACACGAACTGCCTGTTCGCCCAGTACCGTTTCGAGATCCCGCTGGCTGGCGCGCGGGTTTACGCGGGGGGCACCACCGGCGGGCAGACAACGGGCCGCCAGACCGGCCACAACTTCACCGGCCAGTACTACACCCTGCACCGCCACTACGACCCGTTCACCATGCGCTGGACCAGCCCCGACCCCGCGGCCCAGTTCTTCTTCAACCTCTTCGGCTACAGCGGCAACAACCCGGCCCGCACTGTCGACCCCGACGGCGACTTCTTCATGCTGATTCCGGCGGCGATGACCGTCGCGATCGTGGCCGGCATTGCCTACGACTGCATTGCCAACGACGGCCAGACCGTCAAGGAAGTTGCAAGCCGGGCCTGGACAGGCTTCCGAACAATCGTGCAGTGCCCGGCACAGTCCTTCAACCACTACGCACGCGGCGATGCTGAGTCGGAGCTGACGCAGTCCTATCGTCAGATGGGACAAGCCTATGAGACGCGCCAGCAGCTGCTTGCGGCAGGGGGCGACAGCGGTGGGTGGTCCCACGTTCAGGCCGGGCTGCTGGCCGCTGGCGACGTGACCGGCGCGACGGGCGTTTCCGAGTTTCTCACCCGAACCGATTCGGTTACCGGCGCAGGCCTGACAGCCCAGGAGGCGCGCGTGCGGGGCATCATGGGCGCCGGCGCCCTGGGCATGTCCGCCATCGGCGGCGCGGGAATGTTGAACCTGTCGCGCGGCCTGGCCACCAAGGCCGGATCCGGTGCGGCATCCCTGGCAAGGTCGTTCGCCAGCATGGAGCGCGGGCTGCCGGTCTCCAGCCTGCGCGCCGGACGATCCGGCATGATTCGGATTGCGCCTGGAGAGTCCCTTCCGGGCGGCTTCCAGCCGTTCAAGCCGAGACGAACCCCACGGCATCACCTTTTCCCGCAAGAACATCGCACATGGTTTGAGGCTCGCGGCGTGAAGATTGACAGGTACACTTTCGAGATGATCGGCTGGGGAGAACACTCGGCGATTCACTCGGCGCGCTTTAACGCCAGATGGAACGAATTCATCAGCGGCGAAGCTGGACGATTAACGCCGTATAGCGCCCGCGAGATACTCAAGAGAGGTGCTTGGTTGAAGCGCGAATTCCAGATTACCGGAAGACACATGCCCTACCGTGATTGACGAAAGCAAATTTATGGCTCAATTGTCGGCCCTCGACAACGCGCTGTCGGTGCTTGGGTTCCGTACTGTCACGGATTTGCTTGCCGCAAGTCCTGCCAAGGGCTACGTGAAGCTGTCAAAAGTGCTCGGCAAAGCAATCGGCTACACCGATTTCAGCCTTGCACCGGCGAATCTCCACTATCTCCAATTGAAAGAAGCTTTGCTCGGCGGCAGGTACCTGTACGCCCTGCGTGATAGCTTCGTTCGGTGCTTCCTCGACGAAGGTCGGTTGCGGCGCGAAGGATGGGGTAACACGCCCAGCGACGTGGACATGATTTCTGCAGGATCCGATTGGAAAGCTGACGCGAAGATTGTTGCTGAAGACTGCGGCCTTGACGTCAATTGCGCCGTGGACAAGGCCTGGAAGCTGATTTGGGACCTGCCCCCGCCCAAGGGCTGGAAGCCGCAATCCGGCGACGACCCCATCATCAAAAACACCATTGAAGAGGCGTTTCGAGGTGTCGACCTGACGCCCCGAGCAGGGTGATCCTTCCGCGTCACGGTAAAGAGTTCCTGAGCTGGGCCTTGTTCGGTTGCAGCCTGCGTTTCCCGTGCTGACGCTACTAGCCTAGTGGGCGCCAAGGTTTGATCTTGCGGGTTCTTGGACTTGGCAATGCGCTTCCGTTGGCGCAGGACTCGGTTACGACGCCCGTCACCTCGATCGCGATGGTCGGCTACGCCACAATGGCCCTCGGAGCCAGCAGCGGCGCGTCCGCGCCGGCGCGCGCCGAAGGAGCCCTGGCGAAGTCCACCCATGCACCCAGGGCTCTGCGCGGCAAGGGCTGGAGCTACAATCAACTCAAGGCAGTGAGGGATATGCGCCGCGCGAACCCGGTGGGCAAGCCCGTAGGAAACGTTGGACCAATAGTTGGAGAAACACTTGGAACAACTAGATATGGCACGGCGATGGAACACAAAATGCAGACGTGGCCCAAAGGGCAGTATCCGGGTGTCGATTTTTCCTTCCAACCCCGCGGGCTTGATGTGTTGGCTCCGCCCAGTTCTCCCGGAGTGCCGTTCAGCTTCGCCGAGTTCAAGCCGCGCACGCCAACTGGCCGAGCCAAGTTTAAGAGTCAGATGAGCAAGTGGGCACATTCGCGCAATCAGACACGTGCATTTACCTACGACGGACAAGGGAACATCTATGTCGGCTGGGACTAGCAGCGATCCACCATGGTTCACCCAGGAGCGCAACCAAGAGTGGACTGCCGTCCTAAGGGACAGCAAGAATTGGCTGACTCTGTTTCCCGAGTCAGGTAGGAGTTCTGATTATGGCGTGCGCGGCGCCGCTCACTTGTACATGGGCTTGATTCACGAAGCCCTGCCAGACTTGTTGCGCGCAGATGAGCTACACCGGACAGAACTCGCAAGTAAATACGGCCAGCAACGAGTATGGGGTGGAATCAAGAAACTGCTTGCTACAGTATATCTACTACTACGCGATACTGAATCAGCGAAGCGCGAACTGCGTTCTGACATGAAGGGCATACTCGATTGGCCCGACTGTTTCACCGACGCTGGCGGTGGCGTCGGCCCGGGCCTGCTGCTGTGGTACATTGCAGCGCGCGCACCCGATGCCGCACTTGAATCCGAGGCGCTGACGTATCTGCAGGACCTTCTCCGTAAGCACAACCAACCAAGGTTTCAAGGTTGGCCGCGCCACTTGGCGAAGTTCGTGCTGGGTCAGTACTCATTTGCTGCCCTGCTTCAAGATGCTTTCAAGTGTATCGATCTCGACGAGCTCGAGCGTTGCGCTTATGTCGAGCGCGCCGCGCCGCCGCCCGGCGAAGTGCCCTTCTTCGATGCTGAGGTACCCCCTACAGGCTTGTTGTTGCGGCGTCACCTCGCCCAAGCATTGTTCTACGGAGGCATCAAAGCACGGCTTCATGATCCAGCTCTGGGCGAATCCCTGCTGCGGCGTTGCGTGAGCCTCAAGGACGTAGACATCGAAAATGAATGGTACTTGGCTTTTCTTGAACTCGGACTGGTGGGTCCGGGGCCGTCGCGATAGCGACCCTCGCGCTGCAACGTAGAAGAGCCGGATGCTGGTGAGACGAGTCGGGCCCGGCTTGCCTAACACATGGGGACCGCCGAACTGGTCGACGACAGCCTTGTGATCGCGGCCGGATTCAAAATGGGCCGCGACGCAAGGCGGGCCTCGGGCGCCAGCAGGGCCGCAGCAGCAGAGGCCGAGGGCCCGCAGTGCTTCATCGCTGGGACACTGGTGCTGGCGGCCTCACGCACAAGTGCTTCAGGCTGTTCGGATGCGACCGGCAAGCCGATCGAGAATATCGAGATTGGCGACTGGGTTTGGTCACGCGAACTAGGCACAGGCGAAGAAGGCTTCAAGCCTGTTGTCCAGCTGTTCCGCAATAGTACGCAAGAACTGGTGCACCTGACCTGCATAAGTGGCACGGACGACCCCGACCGTGCCGCGACGCTCATCGGTACACCCGGCCACCCGTTCTGGTCGATCACCCGCAACAGCTGGGTCTCCATGGGCGACCTGCGGGTCGGCGAAAGGCTTTCGCTGGCGGGCGGGCTGACGACCACGGCTACCAACGTCCGCATCGAACGCCTTGCAACGCCGGTCACGGTCTATAACTTCGAAGTCGCCGACTGGCACACGTACCATGTAGGCAGCACCAACACCGGCTGGGTGTGGGTGCACAACAAGAACTGCGAGTACAACGCTGGTTCAGGGCGCTTCCACGACACTGATACCGGACGATTCGTAAAGACACCGGCAAAGAACAAGGTGCTGCGTCCAGATGCCCAGGCGACTCTGTATCAAAAAGTCGGTGCAAATCGCGAACACCTCAAGTGGGGCGACACGTTCCACAAAAACCCGCGACTGCGTTACCCAAAGACGCAGATTGGGGACGGTGACGTTCTCCGGGTTCGTCGCGGACAGCGACAGGCAATGCTGGCAGACGAGCGACTGAGAGTTGAAACCGACCCGGGGCCCGAGAATCTCGAGCCCTGGGCGGGGTGGCGCAAACCTGGCCATCCGAACTACAGGAGAAAGTAGCCATGCCCGAGTTGGGAATCGGCCTTGGTGGTCAGTACGGCGACCCTGAGAGCGCTGCTGTGTACATGCCGATGCAGCAGCGGCTGAACGAACTCTTTGAGGAGCATTGCGCAAAATCCTACTGCACCGCCGTGAACGAGTTCTCGATGATCCTGCGCGTATCGGGCAAGATATGGAACTTCGATTCTGAAGGTGTCGAACGCATGAGGAGGAGCCACAAGAAACGCTACATCACTGTCGACATCGTAATCCCGGAAAAGCGCTGGAGACGCGTCCCAAAGGACAAAGTACGCGACGACCTAGCGGCCTTGGTGCGCACGGCCCTCGTACTCGAAGTTGGCCGACTCAAGAAAGACAAAGTAGATGTTGATGAGGTCGGTTTCTGGCGTGACGTGGACAAGGTCCTGAACAAGTTCCTATCAGAGGATGTCCCCACACAGGCCGTCATCACCCGCCCCGCACCGTCACCGTGATCAGGCAGATGGCGCGAAGGTGCACATGCAGGACGACCTGACCGAAGCGCCGATTGGCTCAGGCAGCAAATGCGGGGCAGAAACTCCAGCAGCTGACGGCGAACGACCCCGGCAACGCGGGCTATGCGCTGGCCACAGATGACATCACGTCGGCGACTGGGTCCGGTCGCGTGACGAAGCCACCGGCCAAGAGGGCTTCAAGCCGGTCGTCCAGCTGTTCGTCAACACGACCGACACGCTGGTGCACCTGACCTACACGTCCGGCTCGATCGGCCACGAAACCACTCTCACCGGCACCCCCAGCCACCCGCTCTGGAGCGTCACGCGCGGATGCTGGGCGGCGATGGGCGAACTGACACCCGGTGAAACCCTGCTACTGGCGCGGGGCACCAGCGCCACCGTAACCAACACCCGTACCGAGCACCTGACCACCCCGGTCAAAATCTACAACCTCGAAGTCGCTGACTGGCACACGTACCATGCAGGCACACCCGATACCGGCTGGGTCTATGTCCACAACCAGTGTGCCGGCGTCGCGCGCTATGGAAGCAATGGCGGCCACCACATCCACGCGCAATCGGCTTTCAAGGGACACCCGAAGTATAACGGTAGAGAAGCACTGAGCTTGAGCCAGACCCACATGGCTGAAATGGGGTGGAATCACAACGCAATGACTACCGCCCAAGGCCGTCTCTACCGCGCACTTGAGAGAAGCGGTCGTGAACACACAATGGCGGTCACGAACCGAATTGCCGAATTGGCGCTTCGCAAGGGACACGTGCCCAAGGAGACGGCAAGAGATTTGGTCGCTATGTCGCTGCGCAATTTACTCAACCAAGGAGTGCGCAAACCATCATATATTCCGCGTTTCGGGAGATAGTCTATGGACACAGCATCGGAAAACCCCAGCTTAGAATCAGCTGCAATAGCGTTTTTTGGTCAACAGCTAGTGGAGCAAGTACGAGACTTGCCGATCTTGCTCATGCAGAATTTGGTGACTGGAAAGAGTAATGCGCCATCGGCGCGTGTTTATGCCAAGCGATTCGCCCGGCTGGTGAAGGAGGACAGGGCGGCTACTCTTGAACTAGTGCAAGACGCGATAGATCAGACGATTCATCACCTATTGGCTTGGTTGGACTTCGAGCAACGAGTCAAGGTCATGGTAAGCGTCGAATCTGTCGCAATCGACCTCAAGCTGGCGGTCGAGAATCGCGGTTCATTAGGCTTGGCAGCAGAATACGTGACTAAGGAAGGTTGGGCTGGGCGGTTTAGCAGGTACGCTGTTCGCCAGTAGCGGGCAGGCGCGAATCGTCGGTAGAATTCGTGGCCGGGGGAGGGCAGCGAGCCGTGTTGAGCCGGGCAGATGGGTGACAGTTTAAACCGGGCACACAGCCACGGTGAGCACATGTCGCGTCGAGCACCTGACGACACCCGTGGCGGTGTTCAACTTTGAAGTTGCTGACTGGCACACATACTATGTGGGCGACGCGCACGGCTGGGTGTGGGTACACAACCAGTGCAACGGCAACAAGCTGCGTTCAACGCGGGCGCAGCATGGATACGAGATAGTGGACACAAAGACCGGTGATGTTGTGAAGACGGGCGTCAGTGGCGGAAAGAGGACTGCTGCTGCCCCCGGCGGCAGCTACCAAGGGTCGTACCGGGCGAACCGACAAGCTGCCCAGTGGAGCCGGGAAGCAGGAGAGGAAGGTCGCTATGTGGCCAACGTCGTGCACGAAACGTCGGCAGGCCCCCGGGGCACGCAAGAAGATTCTTGAGTGGGAGCGCGAATGCAGCGCGCTTGAAGGCATTGGGACAGCTCCGTGACCCAGACCTCCACAAGGTGCCCGGATGCACATTCGCTATGTTTCACTTTATATCTTCCCGGAGGAGTATGGCCGCGCATATGGAAGTAGCTTTGAATTACATGCTCGGTATCTGTGTAACTACTTGCGGCGGAGGATTCTTGGGCTCCGATTCAAGACAAAGGGGTTTGGAGCGATTTTGATCCGAGGGTGCCGAACCGCCAACGATCCAGCATACATCAGCTCAAATCGCAACATAATCGTACCCCTTCCCTTCGACCAGGCCCGTTACAACAGCCTCAAGCCCGGCGAACTGCATGAGTTCTTTATCTCCATGCTGGTCGAAGGCCTGCACAAAGTGGCTCGGCATCACAACATTCCGCTCACTGAGATTCTTGGCTTCGTGGAGGAATTCCGCAAAGGTGGCTACAAGAACGAATGGGTGCATCAGTCGAAACTGCTGCGTGGCACTGGCCTCAGGGCAAGTCTGCTTTGCGCCATGGACTCCGAGCGGTTCACCTTGCGGCTCAAGCTGGAGCGCAAAGGTGCACCGGTGTTTGACCAGCAGATACTGCAGGACCTGCCGAGCGAAACCTGCTTTGCGCACAAGTTCAAGGACATCGTGCTCAAGGGCCGCAAGGTGATCGTGACTCAGATGTTCGCTGAGCTGCCGGGCAAGCAGCCCCTGTTCACCTTGGATCTAAATGATCTCGAAAAGGCAGATGCGCCGGGCAAGTAAGCCTGCGCACGAGCGTCACGACCGTTGAGGCGATCGCCCTGACGGTCTACGTCGCGGACTTTGAAGTTGGCGACCTCTTCTGGTCCCGTGACGCGGCCACGGGCGTGCAAGGCTTCAAACCGGTTGTCCATCGGTCTCGCAACTACAGGGACAAGCTGGTGCCTCTAACGTGCGCGACCGGAGGCGCCGCCGTTTCAGCCGCGACGCTCACCGGCACGCCGGAGCATCCGTCATGGAGCCTGACCCGCAAGACTTGGGTCGGCATGCGCGACCTGCGCATAGGCATCGCCCGCCGGGGGCACGACCACCAAGTTCACGCTGGGCAGCATGGTCGGCCTGACGGACGAAATGAAAGGCTGGGTGATCCAGCCGGATATCAACGTTGCGGCTGGGGAACGATCGCTGGTGAAGGCACGGACAATAGCCGCGTCACCGCTGATGGCATGTTCAGCGACATCGTGCAGGTGGGCCACCGCTGGTGCACTCCTCGGATCAGTCCACTGGACTGATCCTGCGGTTCGTTGCCTGCAGCAAGTGCACCACCGGCGGTCGTGACCTCAGGTGCCGGCGCGGGCCCGGGGCAGATTTTGAGACCAGCACGATCTGGGTAAGTGGCCAGGGCACTCACTGCCTGTTCGCCCAGTACCGCTTCGAGATCCCCTTGCCGGGGCGCTGCCGGGTAACCCGGTCCTGTGGTGTTTTGTACCTGCAATCAAAAATCGCCCCTTGGGTAAATAAATCGGACTTAGTAGGGCTTTTTTATCCCTTTTATGTTTGTTGTTGCGTAAACAATTCATGGTTGGAAAGATACCGCCGTAATGCGGCGCATTGCCGCCAGGCCGGGGGCCAACCATGAGTTCAACCACTGCCGTTGCCGCAGAAATCGCGCCGCCACAGCCTGTGGCGCCAGATGAAGCCTGGCTGATCAAATTTCACATCATTGCTTCTGTGGCCTGGCTGATTGTGGGCATGCTGGGCGGAACCTTGATGGGCTATCGCCTGACCAGCCCGCAAGCGGCGGAGTTTCTGGGCAGCACGCCCGAGATCAGCTTTGGGCGGGTGCGCATGTTTCACTCGCATGCCGTTATCTTTGGCTGGCTGACAAACGGGTTTCTGGCCTTTGCTTACTACGCCATTCCGCGCCTGACGGCCCGCAAGCTCTGGCTGGCCAAGCTGGCGCGCATCAATGCGCCATTGGTTCAAGTGGCGCTGGTGGTGGGTGGTGCCGCGATTCTGCTGGGGCATGCCCAGGGCGTGGAACACACTGAGGCGCCCTGGTACGCCGACATTGCCTTTGCTGTTACGTTTGTGATCTCGCTGGTTTGCTGCGTGGGAACAATCCTGCGTTCCGGCGTGCGCAACATGTATGTCAGCCTGTGGTACCTGATTCTGGGGTTCGTGTTCACGGCGCTGAACTTTGTCATGGCCAATACAATTGTGGCGTTTGTGGCGCCGGGCGCGGCTGGTGCTTCGCTTTCGGGGTTGTGGATCCACAACGCCGTGGGCCTGTGGATTACGCCCATGGGCAGCGCGATCATTTACTATCTGCTGCCGGTAACACTGAAGAAGCCGATTGCCAGCCACAAGCTTTCGCTGCTGGGGTTCTGGACACTGGCATTCTTTTACCCGCTTGGCGGTAGCCACCACTACTTCTACAGCCCGATTCCGTGGTGGTTGCAGATGCTGGCGGTGCCGCTGACCTTCAGCCTGATTTTTGTCGTGTACAGCGTCGTGTACAACTTCTTTGCCACCATGAAGGGCGAATGGAAGCAGATCACCCACAACATTCCTCTGCGCTGGCTGGCTTTTGGCATTTTCAACTACATCACCACCTGCACGCAGGGTCCGTTGCAAGCGTTGCTGAGCGTCCAGAAGGTGGTCCACTTCACGGACTGGGTGGTGGCGCACGCGCACCTGGCACTGTTTGGCGTGTTCAGCTGGTGGCTGTATGCGTTCTCGTACTGGGTTTGGCCCAAACTGACCGGGCGCGGCTACAGCAAGGCCCTGGCCGAGTGGCACTTCTGGATCACGTTTCTTTCGTTCTGGGTGCTGTATTACATCCCGGACACGATTGCCGGCCTGATGCAGGGCATGTTCTGGATGACCACGTTGCCGCTGCAGGATTCGCTGGAAGCGGCCATGCCGTTCTGGATCACGCGCGCGATCTCGGGCGTGCTGCTTATGGTCGGCACAACGATCTACATTGTGAACCTGTTCTTTCTCAAGAACCGCAAGCACGGGCTGGAGGTGACCGGTGAATAAGGACGTCAAAGCCGAACGCCCGATGTTTGTCCTGCTGGTGGCGGGGCTGGGCTTCTTTCTGCTGTCGTTTGTCGCAATGGGTGTGTTTCCGTGGCTTTCGGTTGATGGCATCAAACCACCCGAGGAAATGGAGAACCCCTATAAGGACGCCGACGGCAAGCCAACGGCTGTGGCCCGCGGGCGCGAGACCTACATTCATGAAGGCTGCTGGCACTGCCACAGCCAGTTTGTGCGGCCCGTGGCCAACGAGGAATTCCGCTATGGCCCGCGCAGCCAGGCCTGGGAAGCCATGTTTGACGTTCCGCAACTGTATGGCACGCGGCGCATTGGCCCCGATTTGTCGCGCGAAGCCGGGCGTCGCAGCGACGACTGGCACCTGGCCCACTTGTGGAACCCGCGCGCGACGGTGCCTGGCTCGGTGATGCCCAAGTACCCCTGGCTGTTTGAGCAGCAGGGCGAAACCTGGGTGCCCACCGAACAAGCCACGGACCTGGTGGCCTATCTGCAATATCTTGGCATCTATTACAAACCCGACGTGCGGGCCCAGGTGTGGCCTTCGCGAGTCACGGTCAGCGGCTCGCCGCAGCCCACTGCATTGCAGCAGGGTCGGGGCGAGGAGTTGTTTCAGCACTATTGCTCTGGCTGCCACGGCGAAACCGGCAACGGCGTCGGCATGGCCAAGGACTTCTTGAAACCTTCAGCCAGCAACCTGACGGCGCGTTACCTGCCGCGCGAGGAAGTCTTTCGCATTTTGTTCATGGGCAGCGACGGCAGCGCCATGCCCAGCTTTGCAGAGTTGACAGAAAAAGACTTGTGGGCGATCAGCCTGTACGTTCACGGGCTGGGCAAGAGCCAGCGCGCCCCGGCACTGGAGATGGCAGCCAAGGCCGAAAGCCGCGAACGTGGCGCGCGCCTGTACAAAGACAAGTGCCAGATGTGCCACGGAGAGGGCGGGCTGGTTCCGCCTTCGATGGAAAACCTCAAGCCCTCGCCCAAGCACTTCCGCGACCGCTTGTATGAGCCGGCCTACCTTGCCGGCGTGATTCGCAACGGCCGCCCGGGCACTGCCATGGTCGGCTTTACTGCATTCAGTGACCCCGAAGTGCAGGACCTGGTGGCTTACATCAGCAGCCTGTTCGACGTGACCCGGTACAAGGAGGAGTAACATGCGCAAGTCAGCCATTGCCCTGATTGCGCTTGTTTGCGTCTTGTGCTGCCAGCCAGCGAAGGCCTGCTACTTCTGCGAAGAAGGGTCCTACAACACGGCGCTGTTTGCCGTGACGGTGTTCGGGCTGGCCTTTGCCGGTATGGCGTTGCTGTGTGTTGCTTACTGGCTGGCGGGGGCCTTCAAGACCACCAACCACACCGAAATGCGCGTGCTGGAAGCCGAAGGCCTGGCCCCGAAGCAGGAGCAATCCCATGACTGAAGAACGAGCTAAAGCGCAGAACGACCAGCACATGCCGCCGCAGATTCCGGAGACCGGCGAACTGAGAATCCCGCTGTGGGTCAAGTTGATGTGGCTTGGCGGCATGGCCTGGGTGATTTGGTACATCGTGTCGGGCATGCAAAGCTCGCCCGACAAATGGGCCTGATCAGCGTTTGCGCGGCGGCTTCTGCCAGGTATCAAAGACGCTGCCGTCGTGCAGGATGGTCTCCACCTTCAACTGCGTGCTGGTGACAGTCACCTTCTGCACATGGCTGGAAGCACCCACCTTGCCGCCTTCAAAGTACCAGCGATCGGCGTCTGGTGTGCGCTGTTTGACACCCAGGCCACCCTCGCCAATGTACACCACGCCGTCGTCGCTGGGCTTGTCACCGCGCACTGGCCGCGTGCGCTTGATCGTGTGGCCATCGGACTCAAAGGCCACGTCCAGGTTGTATTGGTCAAACAGGGGCACCCAGTGTTGCTTGGCCACGCTGGGTTCCTTCACGGCGGGATAGGCCGGGCGATGGTAGTTGGCCAGTTGCCAGCGGACGGCCGTGTTTTCTTTCAGGCGCGATTGCAGAAACTTCGCCTGGTCGCCGGCGGCCGAAATTTCGGTGTTCAAGGAAATCACGAACAACTGAGGCGAAAGCGGCGTAAGGAAGTAGTTCAAACCCGTGCCGCCTGGGCTGGCAAACACTTCGTCAAACTGAATGTCCCCGGCCTCGTGGTTGCCGCGTGCGGGCACAACCGGAAGCATGCGGCCTGCCGCGGTGACTGTCAGTTCATGGTCCGTCATCCATTCCGACCACAGCTCCATGTCGTCGCCGTCGTAAACGTAGTCACCACCGTGCACCAGGCACAGAATTGCGGGGTCCTGGGCCAGCAGCGTGCGCATGCGGATGTTCATGGTACGGCGGCCATCGCGGTCGCTGCGTGAGTCGCCGCCGTACAAAAACTTGAAATCCACGTCTTTGTCGGGTGCAGTGCGGAAGTGGAATTCGCGGGTTACTTCTTTGTCGCTGCAGATTGTGAAGTAGCACAGGCTGTCCGGTGTCAGGCCGGTCAGCGGCGCGTAGTGAAAATACAGGCTGTGTCGCCTCGACGAATAGCGCCCGTTGGTGGTTGCGGCCTGCTGCTGTGCATACTTGGCCAGGTCGCCACTGCGGGGCTGGGTGTCGAAGTACACCTTGTTGGTGGTCGTTTCCTGGGCGGTAGACCAGCAGATCATGGCTTCCGTTGCCGGCTTAGTCGTCCAGACTACGCGCCACTGGCAGGGCTTGGCGCCCTTGGGTTCAGCGGCCCCGGCGCCGGCCACGCCTTCGCTGACCTCGGCGCGTGAAGCGGGCCCGGTAATCACCCCCACCATGGCCGCCAAAGCCAGCACAGTCACGGCTGCGGCGTGGGGCACAAAGCGCTTGAGGGTTCCTTGCTGCACGGCGGCTTCCATATCAAGTAGAGACAAAATGGTAACGCCGCGTTGGGCAGGCGCACCACAGATTCCGGCCACGCTGCCCAGCCGCCATGAAGCATGCGTAAAGCGGCGGTGAAGAATCCCCAGGCGGCCATCCAGAGGGCAAGCCACCGCCAACGCCTGGGCAGCAGCAGGGCAGCAGCACTGGCGCAGTCGACTACGCCAATGACGCGCAACATACTTTCGGCACCTGACTGTGTTGCGGCAATGCCAACGCGCGCCAGCACCCCGATGGCGTAATCTACAAACAGGCCTCGCCCCAAAAGGGCTTCCACGCCATGTGCCGCAAACGTGAAGGCTGTGGCAACTCGCAGCAAACCTTGCAGCCGCTTGTCCGGCCCGGTGAATGCCCAGACCGCGACCGCAGCCGGAGCCAGCACACGCGTTGCGCCGGCAAAGGGCACCAGCCAGGCCTGCCAGCTTGCGGTTTCGGCCGCAGCCCAGGTGGAAAACGCCAGCCAAATCGATGCCATCGCTGGCGCCAGCCAGGCCCGCCGCCAGAACAGAAACGGAATCGCCGCTATCACAAGGCAGGCACCTGCGCGCTCAAGGCCTTGCGCTGCGGACTCTGACCAGCCATGGCCCAGCCAAAGCCACGAAAACAGCGCCGAACTGTATTGCAGGGTGATCGCACCAAAGCCGGCCATGCCCATCGCCGCGCCAAGGCGAAGCACGTGCAGGGAAGCCGTACTATCGGGCTGGACCTGGCGCGTCATGACTTCAGGTTGCTTTGGCTGATCTGCGTTTCGTCACCGTCAAGATAGACGCGCCCGTTGAACGTCAGCGTGTGCACCCGGCGGTTGCCCTGGGTGCTGTCCAGAATCAGCACGCAACCGCCCAGGTTGAACTCAATGCGCCATTTGCCGGCGTGGTTGTTGTCGTTGTCGGCGGCAAAGCCGCCGCTGGCTGTCGGGTTGCCACCGCCGTCGCGCGTTTCCACGCTGGCGCTGTTTGTCGTGCGGCCGGAGTGCACATAGCTGCCATCGCTGCCAAAGTGCCATTCCCGGTTGGTTTCACTGGACCAGCTGTTGCTGCCCATGCCGCCGCTTTTGAACTTGAACACATGCAGCTTCTTGCCCTGCAAACCTTGCAGCCATTGCTTGCGCAAGTCTGCGTCTTTTGGCTGAGCGAACTTTGCGCTGTCGGCCATTTCGGATACCAGCTTCAGGCCGCGCTCGCGGTCGGTTTCTGGCACTACATAACTGAAGGCCGCGGCACTGTGCGGCGCGACTACGCTGGTAATGCGCGTGCAGTAGTACCCATTGCTGAACAGGCGCGACAGCCTGTCGCCGGATTCCTCAATCTCGCCTTGCGGCTGCAGTGTTACCCCCTGGGCCAGCATGCTCAAATCGAGGGGTTGCTGCAGCAGCCAGCGGGCCTCGGGCTTGGACATGCCGGTCTGAATCAGCACCAGGCCAAGACCTTCTTTGCTGATGTCGCGAACGACAATCGCCAGGCCACCGGAGCCGTAGATCGCCACGCAGTTGGGCGGCACCACAAACGAGACCCCCAGCAGGGGTATCGCCAGGCGTTCGCCTGCCGCGTATTGCTGGTTCACCTGCATTTCCTTGCCATCAAGAGTGGTTTGCAGGGGCACGCTGCTTTCCTCCGTGGCTTCCTTTTTGGGGGCGTCTGTGGGCGACACTTTGCCCGAAGTCCCTGATTCTGATGAGCCGGAGCTGGAACTAGAGCCCGAAGAACCGCCGCCCGACTCCCCGCCGGAACAACCCGCCAGCACGCAAAGGCCAGCCAACAGAAGTATTCGCCTCATGGAATTGCCCCCTGTACTTACAGGTTAGCGAACAGCCCGCGCCCGGACAGACCTGCCGTGTTTCCGTGGCTGCGGCGGATTGCTAGAAAACCTGTACAGGATCGCCTTCAACGCCCAAAAGATTTCCCGTGAGAGTGTTTGGCTGGCCGTGACTAGGAAAGGCAGATGACCGACGGACCGGAAGACACGCAAGCGTTGGTGCTGCGCGCCCGATCCGGCGACAAGCTGGCCTTTGAGTTGCTTGTAAGTCGCTACGAGCACGGCGTTTACATTCACATGCTAAGCAAGACCGGAGACCCCGAACGCAGCCAGGAAGTCACCCAGGACGCCTTCATTACAGCCTACACCACGTTGGCCAGGCTGGAAAAGCCGGCAAGTTTTCGATCCTGGGTCATTGGCATTGCGCTGAATCTGTCCCGACGCCGAAAGAAGGAAGTAGCGAACCTGGACTTGCTTGAGGCCTCGGCCGAAAAACGTGAAAGCGGCGCACTGGCCGCGATCACGAACGAAAAGGTTGATGCTGTCAGACGGGCGATTGCCGAACTGCCCGAGAACTACCGCGACGCCCTGTTGATGCACTATTTCGACAAGCAGCGCGGCAAAGCGATAGGCCAGGAGCTTGGAGTCAGCGAAGGCGCCGTGCACATGATTCTGTTGCGTGCGCGCAAAGCGCTGGCTGAAAAATTGCAGGCGTTCGCGCCGGAGTAAACCATGTCAGGCCGTGAAGAACTCGAACTGCTGTCCTCGCGCTTTTTTGACGGTGATTTGACCGCCCAGGAAAACGCACGTCTGGAAGCCGCCCTGGCGGCAGACCCGGAACTGCGCGAGTTGCACGCGGACTTGATGCGCGCCCACCAGGGCGTGGCGATGCTGGCCAGCGCACACCCGCTGCCACAGGATTTCACGCGCCGCATTCTGGCAGCACTGGATCAAGACACGGCAGCACAGGCAGGCACAGGCCCAGGTGCCGTGATTCACCAGTTGCCCAAACGGCACTGGACGACGCTAATTGCCGCGGCGGCTGCCGTGGTGCTGGCAATCGGGCTGGTGTTTGGCGCTTCCTACTTGAGTGAGAATCCGCCCACGGTTGCCCCACCGGTGGCCAAGGGCGGCGAAAAGCCTGTGATCGGGCCCGAGGTTGTACAGGACACCCGCCCGCGCGCCGAAGTGGTGGCACTCAGCAGCGGCGCCATGCGCCTGACGGATGGCGCCGGCGCAACCAGCCAGCAGACCAGTGTTACGGGCCAGGTGATTCTGCCGGCTACCGTACAGGCGCCGGCCGATGCGCACGTGCTGGTGCGCGTTGGCGGCGGCACGGCGATTGTGCCGCCCGGTGCAACCGTGCGTCTTTCGGATGTAGATGCCGACGGCGTGCCCAACCTGGAATCCGTTGACGGCGACCTGTACCTGGAAAGCGGCGACAAGCAGGTCAGCACCCGCGTCAACAATGTTCGCTTGAGCCTGCGCCGCGGTGGCATGACGTTACGCCGCACGGAAAACGGCGTGGTGGCTGAACCCAGCTTCGGCTTTGCCAGCATTGGCAGCAGCCAGGTCAGCTTCCGGCAAAGCGCATTGATCAACGGCGACACGTTCGAAGTTTCGCCCTGCCCCAACCCAGTGCTGGATGACTGGGCCGTGGAAGGCCGGCTGGATGCAATCAAGCTTCAGTTGCGCGATGTGCTGGGCGCCGAGTATCCCAAGTTCGAACAAACCCTGGGCAAGAGCCTGGAA
This sequence comes from Planctomycetota bacterium, assembly GCA_016722065.1. Lineage (GTDB taxonomy): Bacteria > Planctomycetota > UBA8742 > UBA2392 > UBA2392 > H3-PLA7. The sequence goes on along the minus strand of JADKGX010000001.1, from coordinate 2,042,493 downwards.
TCCATGTTGCGCGGCATTCTGGCCAACCCCAGTGAAGCCGCCACCAACTCCCGCATGCTGCACTTCTTTGTCAAGCACGGTTGGCTGGACGACCGCCCGGAATCCGAACGCCAGGCCATGCGCAACATTGCCGATATCATCGGCCAGGGCACCACCGACGCCGATGTGCCGGTGCCCGTGCGCCAGTTGTTTGCCCAACTGGAAGAAGAACTCAAGAAGAACCCCGACGCGATTCGCGACTTCGCCCGCATGATGCGCGAAGCCCTTGAGCGCCGCGGCGACCACCACCGCAAACGCGGCGGGTAGGCCAAGCCAATCCACGCTGTCTGCCGTTTCCAGCCGTCCTGCACCACTGTCAGGGGTGGTTGGCCGTGGTGTTTCAGGCGGGCCGCAATGCCACCGATTGGTCATTTAGAGCCAATTCGCCGTCACAGGGCGAAAGGTTTCGCGCCCAAAACGTACCATATGGATGAAGCCTTTCCTCTTCAGGAGTGATCTCGTGGGGACATCCAAGACGCGGCTGTTGGCTTGTTTGGCGGGTCTGGTCGTTTTGGCCGTTGCAGCCTGTGGCGGCGGAGGTGGCAAGAGTGGCGGCGGCGGCAATGCCACCATCCCCGGGCCAACCCCCGTGGCACCGGTAGCCGAGTTTTCGGGCACGCCCTTGAGCATCCAGACCGGCCAGTCCGTGAGCTTCACGGATCTGTCCACCGGCACGCCCACCAGCTGGGCCTGGGATCTTGACGGCAACGGCACCACGGACAGCACCGCCCAGAACCCCTCGTTTCAATACAACACGGCGGGCGTGTTTCAGGTCAGCCTGCAGGTCACCAACGCCTTCAGCAGCGACGTAGAGACCAAGGCCGCCTACGTAACCGTCACCGCACCTGCAACGGGCAGCGTGAACATTGATGTCGACAGCAACCGCGACGGAGTGGTCAACGCCGCGGACGACGCCAATGAGGACACCTGGGGCACAACTCGGGGTGCTGTCATCTACTACAACCTTGATGACGACGACGCCAATGCCGCAGAAGACTACAAAGACACAACCGCCAGTGGCAGCGACCTGAACGACCTGGCAAGGATTTTCGTGCGCCAGTATGCGGCCCTGAGTGCCGGCGGCAGTTGCACGGTGCTGGTATCGGGCAGCGCGCAAAGCCGCATCCGCATCTTCCAGAACACCGCCGGCTCCTGGTCGGGCGTGTACAGTACCGGCGCCTCGTTCACGTTGCCGGCAGCCACGGTAGCCGCGGGCGACATCGAACTGAGTATTGAGGCCCGCGACCGCATGTCGGCCACCTGGAACGGCTACGTCACGCTGACACTGGAAATCCGCGATGCCAGCAACACGCTGCTGGGCACCGACGCGGTCATTCTGCGCGTGGCACCGCCGCTGATGTCCACAAACCTTTGGCGGGCCACGCAGTATCACGTTGTGAACATCGCCACCGGCAGCACCAACAACGCAGCACTGCGCAGCGCCATGCAAACCATCTGCACCGCTGGCGGCTTTCAATACCGCGAGGCCGCAGGCACTTCCTACAGTGGCGACCGCTGGTTGCAGGACTCCAGCGAGTTCGCCGTTACGCAACTGCCGGTCAGCGGCAGCCCGCGCCGGGTGGTGGATCACGTAATGCAGCTTGCCCGCTGGCGGCCCTGCGATGCCTGGTGCAAGAGCACGCTGCTGGGGGCCGACTTCGACTTTTTCGAACGCTTCAGCACGGATACCGCCAGCACCAACTACGGCGGCAACTTTGAAGTCGTGCCGCCCACAGCCAGCATGCCCTGGGGCCGCGTGATGTTTGGTGGCGGCAACGGCACGCAACTGGGCACCTCAACCAGTGTCAATCGCCACATGATTGCGGCTTATCGCGAGTTCTTTGACGCTGCCGCGATTCAGGGCCCGCACCTGGAAATCACAAGCGAATGGCTGGCCGTGGGCCACGTGGATGAATTCACCATGTTCATTCCTGCGCCCAACACAGCACGTGGCTGGGTGTGCCTGATTGCCTCGCCAGCGCGCTCATTAACCGTGCTGCAAGCCACCCAAAGCGCGGGCCAGGGCGCAGCCGCCGTGTTTGCGGGCCGCAGCGGCTATGCCACCACGGTCAACGCGATTTTGGCAGACACAGCGCTGATGACCTTGAACCAGCAGGCACAAACGCGCATTGACCAGGCCCGCAGCCAGATCAAGGCCGCCACCGGCATCACCGATGCCGACTTCATTCACCTGCCCGTCTTGTTTGAGTACGCCAGCGGCAACTATGTGGCTGCGCTGAACCCCGGCGACGTGAACCTGGTGTGCCTGCCGTCGGCCAACGGCACGACCTATCTGGCGATTCCAGACCCCGAAGGGCCCGATATCGGCGGTGTAGACCAGTGGCAGGCTGACATCACTGCGCAACTCAATGCCTTGTTCACGGCGGGCAGCCCGGTTGCGATTACCTATGTGGATGTGTTCTTCAGCTACCACGACCTGCTGGGCGAAGCACACTGCGGAAGCAACTTTGTACGCGTTCCGCCCGCTGACGACTGGTGGAACAAGTAGCCCGTGATTCAGACGAGCCCGCGTAGCACCCACACAACACGGAAACGCACATGACCAAACTGACGCTGATAACTGCACTCGCCCTGGCGGCCCTTTTGGCCCCAGCCCTGCACGCCGACTTGAAGGCGGACCTTGACGCCGCGGCCCAGGTGCAACCCGGTGACCACGCCAATTGGGTAAAGGCCCGCGACAAGATCGTGGACATGGGTGCACCGGCGCTGGACGAACTGGCAAAGGCCGCAGCCATAGAAAACTGGACCGCCAAGGGCTGGACCCGCGCGCTGGTGGCAGAATCGGCCCGCCTGCGCATTGAAAAGCCGGAGCTTGCGCCACAGGTCGACAGCCCGCGCGGCATTGACCCGGAACACTACCTCAAGACTCGCCTGGCTGCCCCGGTGTGTCGCCGCGACCTGGCCCGCCTGGGAACGCAAGGCGTGCCACTGCTGCTGGAACGCTGGCGCTGGACGCTTGACGCAAAACCCTTCAGCGAAGGCGAACCCGGCAAGGCCGAACGCGAGGAACTTGCCCGAGCCCTGCTTGCCGTGCCCGGCCAGCTTGCGGATTCCCGTGCCCAATACGCCCTGTTGCTCGTGCTGCGCGACGAAACCACCAGCGCCCAGTGGCGGCAGGATGCGGCTGTCAGCTATGGCCAGTGCGCCGGCAGTACGGCCCTGGAGCCCCTGGGAATGCTGCTGGACGACGCACGCCAGCCGCTGCAAGTACGCGAGGGTTGCGCCTGGGCCCTGGGCCGCGTGCCCACCGCGGCTGCGCTGGACGCCATCAAGCAACGCCTGAACGACGCCCGCATTACCGGCGGCGAAACCGGCCCCGCCTTGACCCGTGCACTGGTCAACGGCATCAGCATTCTGGGCAGCAAGTGGGGCTGGCAGGCCCGCGCGGTTTCCGAACAAGACACCGGCAACGCGATTCGCAAGGACTGCGCCGAGCTTCTGGTCGCCACCATCAAGCAGCAGCCACAGGAAGCCAGCCAGATTGCCGACGCCCTGGCCAACGTGGCCTGGCAGGAAAGCCTGGCCTGGGTGCAGGACCTGTCCAAGAATGCCGAGGTAACGGCCGAGACGCGTGAAGCAGCCCTGAAGTGCATCGAGCCCCTGAAGATGGCACTGGAACGTGAGAAGTAAGCGGCGCTAGACTGCGTGCCGAACCCGGAGAGACTCCATGCCGACGCGCAAACCCGCCATCGACCAGCCTGCCGTGATTGAGAATCTGAACGCGATCCTGGAGCTTGAGCTCGCGGGCGTGTGCCGCCATCTGCACTATTCGCTGATGATCTTCGGCCATGCGCGCATACCCATCATTCAATGGATGCGCGACCAGGCCACCGAAGGCATGAACCACGCCAGCCTGGCCGGAGAACACGTCACCACGCTGGGCGGCCATCCATCGCTGAAAATCGGCAAGATGACGGAAAGCCACAAGCACGATATTGACCAGATTCTGCGCGAGGCCCTGGAACATGAACACGCAACCCTGGACGAGTACTACGCCCTGCTGGACAAGGTAGAGGGCAAAAGCGTGTGGCTGGAAGAGTACGCCCGCGAACAAATCCAGCTTGAGGAAGGCCACATCGCCGAAGTCGAAAAGATGATGCGCCGGCCCGGCGAACTCAAGCCGGCGCGTTAGCTGCTCAGGCGCCCGGGGCGGGGGCGGATTGGGTACAGTAGGCCGGAGGAATGCAATGAAACCACAAGTGTTTCTGGTGGCCGCAGTGGCCGCCCTGATTGCCGGCGCCGCGGGCATGTTCGTGGCCCACCACCACTGGCCCGCAGAAGCCCCGCCTGTGCCAAGGCCGCAACTGGCACAAACGCCCGTCGAAGCCGAACCCGACCCCGAAGTTGCGCGCTTGCGCGCACAAGTGAACCAGCTGCAAGGCGAAAACCGCGACCTGCGTGCAGAGAACGGCACGCTGCGCAACCTGCCACCCAAGCCAGCCACAGATTCCGGCCCAACCAAGCCCGCGGTAGAAACGCCCGCGACCAAGCCCGTCACCCAGGACAAACCACCCGTGGAGACCGAGCCCGGCGCGGAAGCCGCCGCCAAGGCCCTGCGCGACCAGGCCATCAACGACCTGCAAGACAGCAACAAATCCGGCGACGCCGCACAGCTGCTGGCAGCCCTTGCCGCCAAGGGCGATGCCGAGGCAGGCAAGGCCCTGATGGCGATCCTCAAGGGCGAAAACGAAGACGCCAAAGAAAACGTGATTGAGGCACTTGATGACAACGGCATTGCCAACCGCGATGACTTCGCCGCTGCCATTCAATCGCTGATGACCGACCCCAGCGCCAAGGTGCGCGGCGAAGTGGCACAGGCACTCAGCACCCTGCCGGCGGAAGTTTCCGGCCCGCTGCTGGTGACCATGCTGCAAGACACCGACCCGCGCGTGATTCGCAAAGCCCTGGATAGCCTGGGCGACCTCAAGTACGAAGGCGCGCGCGCCGACCTGCTGCCCCTGACCCGCCACGCCGACGAAGGCGTGGCCTTTGAAGCCAGCCTGGCGCTGCACCGGCTGGGCGACAGCAGCGCGATTGAGGCCTATGTGCCAGTGTACGGGGCGCGCACACGCAGTGCGGATTCCAGGCAGAGGCTGGAGGCGGTCAAGGGTCTGCGGCGGATCAAGCTGGAAAGCACCCGCGGGTATCTGGAGCCGCTGCAGGAAGACCCGGATAAAGACGTGGCCAAGGAAGCCCGCAAGGCGATCAAAGACCTCGACAGCAAGAAGAAGTAGCAGAAATCAGGACACGAGAGCAGGCGGGCCCAAAGGCCCGCCTGCTTCTTTGACCGCGCGAGGCCAAGAACAAGGGCGCGGGAAAATCCCCGCGCCCTGTTGTTGCAGCTTATGGCCCATCGAGTTAGCTGATGGTGATATTGGCGGGAACTGCCACGCCCGCGCCCGTGTTGGTCTGAAGCGTTGCTCCGGTGGTGGTAACGTTTGCACCGCCAGCGCCCTCAGCATCCAGGTTCAGCGTACCGGCATTGCCTGCAGCCGCGCCGCCGTTGGCCCGAATCGTGACACCCGAGTTGACGACAATCTTGCCGCCGGTCATGACAGCAGTAAATGTCATGTTGCCGCCGTTGCCGCCCGCTGTTGTGCCTGCACCACCGTTTGCGGTGATGTTGGCCGCAACTGTGGTTTGGCCGTTGATGTTGACGCTGTTGTCCTGGCCAATGAAGGCACTGCCACCGTTACCGCCAGTGACACCGGTGCCGCCGTTCATGTTGGCCGTGGCACCTGCGATGGCAAAGTACTGGCCGCTGGTCATTTCATAGTAGCCGCCAACTCCACCGTTGCCGGTTCCGGCCCCGTTGCCACCGTTGGCTGTAACCGTGCCACGGTGTTCGGCATCGCCACTGTCCTGACCGCCGGCCCAGAGGTACGAGAACAGTATGATCGATCCGCCGTTGCCACCGTTGCCGTTGCCGACACCGTTGCCGCCGTTGGACTCAAGCACCGCATTGACAAACAAGTTCGAGCCCAGGCCGTCGGTATTGTCGTCGGCCGTAATCAAGATGCCGCCACCAAAACCGCCCGCGCCACGGCCTGTACCACCGTTTGCGCGAATCGTGGTGTTCGTGATGGTAACGTCGTGCGCCACGGTCGCGAAGCGGTTGTTGCGACCATTGCCGCCGTTGGCCGTGCCGCTGGTGACTGAGCCGTTGCCACCGGACAGGTCAATCGTGCTGTTGTTGATGTACAGCAATCCGCTGAGGCTGAAGTCGATCAGTCCGCCGTTTCCGCCGGCTGCCTGTTCGCTGTTGCCGCCACGGGCGTTGTAGGTAAGCCCGACCATCTCGATGCCGCCACGATAGCCGCCAGCCGACGAAACAAAGTCGCCACCCTGGCCACCGGTACCAGTAGCGCCGCCGCCGTTGCCGCCGTTGGCGTTGAGGGTGCCGTGCATGATGACATGGTCGTCGCTGTCATAGGTGTACAGGTAACCACCGGTGCCACCGTTGCCGTTGCTGCCGTTGCCGCCGTTCATCGAGAAGTTGAGCGTAGTTTCCAGCGTGGCTTCGTCGGCATACAGGTCCAGGTAGCTTGCATCGCCACCAGTCTGGCCATTACCGCCGTTGGCCGTACCGTTCAACGTCACGCGGCCGTGGCCGTAGTAGTACTGGTAGATTTCCAGATCGCCGCCGCCGCCGCCCGTGCCCGAGGTGGCATCGCCGCCGTCGAGGTCCAGGGTCAGTGTGACATTCTGGAACACGCCTGAATAACCATTGTCGCCAGCGTCGATGTAGAAGTAGCCGCCGGAGCCACCGGTGCCTGCTGCGGCCGAAGCGGTGCCGCCAGTGCTGGTGTAGTTGAACACCGCATCGCGAATGTCGTTGTAACCGTAGACGTACAGGTAGTCGCCGTCGCCGCCGGAGGTCGTACCGTTGCCGCCATTGAATGTAATGTTGCGGGTCAGGTTGATCGAGTCGCCTTCGTAATAGATGTAGCCGTAGCCCGAATCGCCACCGCCGCCGGCCGAAGCGTTGCCACCGTTGTTGGTGACATTGAAGTTGCTGCCGGTCGCCGACTGATAGAAATCGACATAGTGGTAGCCGCCGCTGCCGCCACCGGTTGTGCCTTGGCCGCCAACGAGGTTGACGGTCTGGTTTGCAGTCACAGCCGGGCCTTCGTAGTACACATAGGTGCTGTCAACGTTGCCACCGTTACCGGCTGAAGCCGCGCCGCCAGTACCTGTGAAGTTCAATGCCGTGTTCCACGTTGCCATGTAGAATTCGATATAGTGGTACATGGTATCGCCGCCGCCGGTTGTGCCAGCGCCGCCAGTCGAGTTTCCTGTAAGCGTCACGTTGCGCGCAGAACTATAGAAGTACACATAGAAGTCGTCGCAATCAGCCCCTGACCCAGCCGAAGCCGCACCACCGGTGCTCGTTACCGTGGCGTCAATGTTCTGGGCGTCCATGTCGAAATCAAACTCAACGTAGGTGCTTTGACCGCCGTTGGTGAATCCGTTACCCCCTGTGCCTGCGTGCGTGACGTCGAAGTTCGAAGCGGGGCCGTTTGCATAGATGTAGAAGTCGTTGCCATCGCCCCCGTTGCCACTGACCGTCGCGTTGCCGCCGATCTGGGTAACGTCGAAGGTGATGTTCGACGACAAGTCATCAAAGGACGCTTCGACATATCCGGCCGAGCCGCCGCCCGTCGTACCGTTGCCGCCGTTGTTAGCGACATCGATCCACACCTGGTGAGCTTCGCCGTAGTATGAGTACACATAGCAGCTGTCTCCGCTGCCGCCGTTACCGTTGGAGCCGGTGCCTCCGACGGAATCAAACACAACTGCAGCGCTGATGACGTCTACCGGCTCAAAATCCATGTACAGGCCGCCGCCGCCGTTTGTGCCGCCGTTGCCGCCGTTGCCCAAGACCTGAAGTACACCGTTGAACACGTTGGCGTATCCATAAACCCAGCCTGCGCGGCCGCCAGCCGCTGCTGTGCTTGCGCCGCCGTGGGCCTGAACAAACGTGAAGGCGTTTACGTTGTTGTACCAGTACAGGTAGCAGTTACCGCCAAAGCCACCGTTGCCGGATCCACCTGCGCCGCCATCCTGGCGGAAGCACCAGTTGAAGCCGTTGACCTGACCGTTATCGCCACCCTGGTAGTAGAAGGCGCCAGCGCTGCCGCCGGTTGTCGTTCCCGAACCACCGCTGGTCTGGATGATGCCGCGCGGCATGAACACGTTGCCTTTGCGCGAAATGATGTAGGGCTTGCCGCCCTGGCCACCGGTGGTGCCACTTCCGCCCGTGAGGGTCAGAACACCGACCAGCGCGATGCTGCCCTGGTGCGCGTCAATGTTGATATCCGCGCCTGCGTAGGTCGGTGCGCCACCGCCAGCGACGGCACCGTCGACGGTGATCGCCAGGCCGTTGTTGCCGCGGTTTTCAAGGTTCAGGTCCACTGCGTTGGCACCAGCCCGAGTCAGGGTCACAGCGCCGTCGATGCGAATCACGTTGCCCGCACCGTGGGTGCGAATCGTGACTGTGTCAATCACGCCCGAAGCCAAAGCGGAAAGGTCCAGCGTTGTGCCGGCCGGGATGTAGAAATCGCGGTTGGTCAAATCGACCGTCAGGTTCGTGCCAACCACCTGGGCTGCCAGCCCGGCAGCCGACTGAACTTCGGCACCTGTTACAACGTTGTCGGCCAATTCCGTTGCCGTGAGCATGTTGGCATTGATTGAAGCGCGGCCTCCGCCGTTGCCTTCAATCAGGCTGCCAAGCTCGGCGTAAATTTCCGGGTAACCACCGGCACCGCCTGCACCGGCGCTGCCAGCGCCGCCGGCGGTGTCGATGCGAACTGTAAGCCCGGTCAAAGTCGGACGCGCAGTCGGAGGAGGCGCGTAACCGTCGCCACCACCGCCACCACCACCGCTATCCCCGCCGCCGCATGCGCCCAGAATCAGGGCCATGCCCAGCATTGCACTCGCGGCCGCTGTGGCGCGCGCGAACCTGCTGATTCTTGATCCGAAAATTTCCATGAGTCGTGCTCTCCGTTGGTCTAACGCAAGCATTGTGTCTCCGGACTGGAGTCAAACGCCGCGCCTGAATTGCAATGATGAAGCAACGGGTTCTAGCGGCCGATGTGCCAAGTTGTCAAGTTCTGGTAGTCCGACTTGGACACCCATCGGCTCTCTCGCGGCGCACAGGTTGAGCTGTAGCGATTCTGCGCCGCAATGGCTGGATCGCTCTTGCCGCAAAAAAAGGGCGCGGGAAAATCCCCGCGCCCTTGGAACTGCGTTGTCATCGTCCTTCAGCCGCCATAGTGCTTAGTCGCGGGTGATGGTTCCTGCTGCACCACTGCCGTTTGCCAGAACTTCCAACACGCGGCCGGCCTGCTCCACGAGATTGGGGTTTGCCAGGCCGCCGGTGCCGGTGGGGTCCAGAGTGATGTCTCCACCGTCGCCGTTGGTTGCCCCGCCGTTGGCGCGCAGACGGGCCGCCGCAGTCAGGGTCAAGGTGGTGGCGGAGTTGTTGCCGTGTGCGATCAGGCCGCCGTCGCCGCCGGTCGGGCCGGCACCGCCATTGACTTCCTGCGTGCCACCAATGGTGATCTTGCCACCAGTACCACGGCTGGTGATGTAGCCACCGTCGCCGCCGGTCGTTGTGCCGTTGCCACCGTTGGCCTGGGAAAGGCCGAACCACTTGTTCGTTGTGATGCCAGTCGCTCCAACGTCGGCTGCATAGACGTCGATTTCGCCGCCGGCGCCGCCGGTTGCGCCGGTGCCGCCGTTGGCGCGCAGGGTGCCGGTTACTTCCACGAAGTCACCGTTGCAGTCAACGTCGAGATAGCCGCCGTCGCCGCCGTTGCCCACGCCAGCACCGTTGCCGCCGCTGACGTCCCAGGTGCCGCGCATGACGCTGTTCGACGCATATGAGTAGGCAGTGTTGTTGTCGTAGTTGTCGATCTCAATGTCGCCGCCGGCGCCGCCGGTGCCTGACCCGATGGCGTTTCCGCCACGGGCTTCACCAAGGCCCTCGAACAACACATAGGCACCCGGGCCGTCGTCGTTCAAGTCTGGAGTGAACTCAACGAACGAACCTGTGCCGCCGTTGCCGCCGGTGGTTGTGCCACCGTTGCCGCGGAATGTGGCGTTGACGCGCAACTCGAAGTTGTCGGTCTGGTACTGCTGGTCGCCGCCGCTACCACCGTTGCCGGTGCCTGACACCGTGGCGCCGTTGCCGCCGCTGGTGTTGTAGGTCCCGCCGGTGATCCATGTGTTGCTGTTGAAGTCGCTGTCGATGTCGCCGCCGTTGCCACCGTCGTTCTGCTCGCTGTTGCCGCCAAGCAGGGTGACATTGAGGTTGGTCAGACGCGTAGAACCCAGCGTGTTCGTCTGAAAGAACGCGCTGCCGCCATTGCCACCAGCCACCGTGCCAGCGCCGTTGCCGCCGTTGCCGGTGAACGAACCCGTGGCCAACAGGGTTGCCGTAGTGCCGTTGCCCAAGGTCAGGTTGCCGCCGCTTCCGGCAGTTCCCGTTGGGGCCGTTCCACCATTGGCCGTTACGTTCAGGGTCACGTCCATCGTCGAAAGGGCGCCTGTGCCCGTTGCAGTGGCGTTACCACCGTCGCCGCCTGTGCCGCCAGCTGCCGCGTTGCCACCGGCAAGGTCGGCCTTGAGAGTGACCTTGAGGCCACCCAGCGGCACAACCTGGGCACATACGGCCGTAACACTACCGCCGTCGCCGCCTGTGCCGTTGGAAGTGGAATCACCGCCACGGGCTGTAACATCGACCGTGTTGGGTCCGCGGGCAAAACCGCCGCCCATGTTATAGGCAACCAAGGAAGCCCCGCCACCGTTGCCAGCCGTTCCGGCCGCCCCGCTGGAAGTGCCACCGTTGCAGGTGCCCGTAACCAGGTTGTTGACCATGTCGCCATAGGCAGCGATTGCGGCGCCGCCGCCGTTGCCGCCGATGCTGGTACCGTTGCCGCCGTTGGCGACAACATCCACCATGCAATCCGTGACGTCGTTGACACCAAGGATCTGCGCAGCTCCACCGTCGCCGGGGGCCGTGCTTCCGTTGCCGCCGTTGGCAGTAAGATCAACCAAGTTTTTGGCGCAATCGCCAAAGGCGAAGAGAACAGCCTGTCCACCATCGCCTCCCGTCGTGCCACCGTTGCCACCATTGGCCGTGGACTGGAACGTCAGATTGCGGCAAACCCCTCCCTGCAACTGAAAGGTAATCGCTCCGCCATTGCCGCCCGTTGTTGTGCCAACACCACCGTTGGCCGTGTGTTCGATCTTTACCTGATTGAACGACTGGTAGATGTTGGTGAAATTGAAACCGCCGCCGTTGCCACCCGTTGTGCCGGTACCGCCGTTGGCCGTGAGCACCAGAGCCGCGCTGTACACTTCGCCATTGAGCGTGCCTGTGCTGATTGCGCCGCCAACGCCACCAGTGGTGGAGCCGTTGCCGCCGTTGGCCGCCAACTGCACAACGCCGTTGATCGGGTCGCCTTGCACTACGAAAGAGCCGCCGCTGCCTCCCGCCGCGCTGGTGCTGGTGCCACCATTGGCCGTGGCTGGCGTGAAGAAGTCGCAGCCGTCGCCGCCAGTCAGGGTGAAGCTGCCGCCATTGCCACCTGCGCCAGTGCCGCCGTTGCCGCCATTAGCCGAAAGGCCAAACGGAAAGCTGGATTTGCCAGAAATCGAGCCCATGAACGCCTGCACGCTGCCACCATTGGCACCCGTCGTCGTGCCGGTGCCACCATTTGCAGCAAACAGGCCGTTGGCGACCTGCACATTGCCGTTGTTGGCAATCAGCCCGACAGTGCCGCCACTGAAGCCGCTTGCGCCCGTGGCGCCGCGTGAAGTAATGGTGCCAGTCACATTGACGTTGCCAATGCCGCTGGCCAGAGTTACCTGGCCACCGGGGAAGCCGGTTGCACCGTCGGCATTGATGCTGCCAGCAACAAGCAGCGAGTCTCCCGCCGTGTTGCCATTGAGGAACTGCACGGCCACGCTCAACTGGCCAGTGCGTGTGGTGACGACCGACCCGTCAATGCGAATCACGTCGCCTGCGCCGTGGGTACGAATGATTACGGTGTCCACGGTGCCTGCCACAGCATCGGACAGGTCCAGCGTGGCACCGGCCGGAATCTGGAAGTCAAAGCCGTCCAGGTCGATGTAGGCCGTGTCAATGCCGGTATCAAGGTAGTAGTTGCCGGCGTTGATCGTTGAAAGCTCGGCAAAAGTCACCACGTTGCCACTGAGGGCCGCCGGGGTGATGAAGTTGTTGTCAATGCCTGCACCACCGCCACCGGGCAACACACGGCCGTAGGTGGCAATCAGGGCAACATTGCCGCCAGTGGCACCTGCGCCGGCCGTGCCAGCGCCGCCGCTGACATCAATGCGCGTGATCATGCCCGCCTGCGACGGACGTGCAGTCGGAGGAGGGGCGTACGAGAACCCGCCGCCGCCGCCCTTGCTGTCACTGCCGCCGCATGCACCCAGAATCAGTGCCATGCCCAGCATCGCACTTGCCGCTGCCGTGGCTCGTGCGAACCTGCTGATTCGTGATCCGAAAATTGCCATGAGTCGTGCTCTCCGTTGGTCTAACGCAAGCATTGTGTCTCCGGACTGGAGTCGAATGTCGCGCCTGAATTGCCAGTTGAAGCGAGGGGTTGTAGCGGCTGATATGCCATGTCGTCAAGTTCTGTTGGTTGGGTATGGCCAAAGAGTCGACACCCTCACAGCGCGCTCGGCCTGACATGGAGCCTTTCAGCCAGCACCAGCCCAGAAAATGAAAAGGGCGCGGGGAAATCCCCGCGCCCTGTGTGTCTATTTGCTGCTGCCCTGCATCACCGGTCTAGCTGATGGTGATGTTTGCGGGAACTGCCACGCCCGCGCCCGTGTTGGTCTGAAGCGTTGCGCCGGTCGTTGTTACATTGCCAGTGCCTTCTGCGTCCAGATCGATTGTGCCGGCAGTACCAGCCGCTGCGCCGCCGTTGGCACGCAGGGTCACGCCACTGTTGACCACAATCTTGCCGCCGGTGTTGACCGATTCGGCCAGGATGCTGCCACCTGTGCCGCCAGCTGTGGTGCCCGCGCCGCCATTGGCATTGCAGGAACCACCAATGGTGATCAAGCCGGTGTCGTCCATTCCGAAGTACAAGTCGCCGCCGGTACCACCCGTCACGCCAGTGCCACCGTTGGCAGTGATGTTGGCAAAGGAGCGCAGGAACAGCACGCCGCCATAGATGTAGGAGTAACCACCGTCGCCACCGTTACCCGTGCCGGCGCCGTTTCCGCCGTTGAAGGTCCAAGTGCCGCGATACTCGGCTTCACCGGTCTGGGAAGCTTGACCGTAGTTGTACGGCCATGCATAGATGCCGCCGCCGTCGCCACCGGTGCCGTTGGTCAGGCCGTTGCCGCCATTGGCTGTGATCGAGCTGTCAATGAACAGGAACGCCCCACGGCCGTCTGGGGAGCTGGAGCCATCGGTGTCGGTGTAGGCACCAATAAAGCCGCCGTCGCCACCAAAGCCCGTGCCTGTGCCACCATTGGCGCGCACACTGGTGCGCATTTCGACGTTGTATTCCAGAGTGGCCAAGGTGAAGTTGCCACCGTCGCCGCCGTCGCCGGTACCAGAAACGGTCGCGCCGTTGCCGCCCGACAGGTCAAACACGCCGCCAGTCACGGTGACTTCGCAGGACAGGTCGTTCACGTCGACTGTCCCGCCGTTGCCGCCGTCTGCTTGTTCACTGTTGCCGCCCAATGCAGTCAAGCTGAAGTTGTTGGTCCAGAAGTTGCCGTAGGGGCCACCGTTGACGTTGAACTGGCCGCCGGTGCCGCCGTCGCCGGTTGCACCTGTGCCGTTGCCGCCGTTGGCAATCACGTTGCCGCTCACGGAGGTTGAACCCGAGCTGCTGATCGACAGGCCACCACCGTTTCCACCGACGCTGGTACCGCTGCCACCATTAGCTGTAATGGTTGCGTTCACGATCACGTTTGCCAAAGCGCCGCCGCCTGCTGCAAGCACGCCGCCGCCATTGCCGCCAGTCGAGGCCGCACCACCAGCGCTACCGCCGTTGAACGTGCCCTTGGCCACGACTTCAGTCGTTCCGGTGTTGCCGACCAGGCCCAACTGAAGCTGGGCAAATCCGCCCCCGCCACCTTGGGTTCCCGAAGTAGCCGCGCCGCCGTTGGCAATCAAGTCGACGGTATTGGCCTGTGAGCCAACGCCACCGATGGCCGCTTCGATGTACTGTACGCCGCCGCCGTTGCCGCCGGTCGCCGCAGCCGCGCTGGCCGAACCGCCACTGAGGTTGCCCTTGAGAAGGTTGCCAGTGTGCTGACCGTAGTAGCCGATTGTGCCACCACCACCGTTGCCACCCAACGTCGTGCCCGAACCACCCTGGGCCTTGACGTCAACCACGTTGCCCGTGGCCCAACCAATCACCACAAATTGAGCAATGCCGCCACCGTCGCCAGGTCCGCTGGTGCCGTTGCCACCGTTGGCGGTCACGTCAATCAGTGTGTTGTGCGCCCAACCATAGGCGGCACAGTTGATTTGTCCGCCATTGCCAGCCGACGTGGTACCTGCGCCGCCATTGGCCACAAACACAAAGGCGAAGCTCTGAATGTCGTCCCAAAAGTTACCGCTTTGTTGGAAAGAGCCGCCGTTGCCGCCGGTGGTCGCACCGCTGCCGCCGTTGGCCTGGAACTGGAACACACCAGTCGTGGTGCCCGCAACCTGGCTGGCCGAGCCGCCGTTGCCGCCGACGGCCGAGGTGCTGTTGCCGCCGTCAGCCTGAATCGGGGCAAAGAAGTTGGCTTGATCGCCACCTTCCATGATGAAGCCGCCGCCGTTGCCACCGTTACCAGTGCCGCCTGCGCCGCCGCTGAGGTTGACACCCCAGTTGAACTGTGAAGCAGTCTTTGCCGATCCAACATAGAACTGGCAACCACCACCGCTACCGCCGGTGGTGCTGCCACTGCCGCCGGTGAGGACAAACTGGCCAGCCGCAATGTGCACGTTGCCCTGATTGGCCTGCAAGGAAATGCTGCCACCGTTGAATCCAGTCGCCCCAGACGAACCCAGGGCCGTGATGGTGCCGTTGATGGCAACGTTGCCGACTGTGGACTGCAGTCCAACCGTGCCGCCACTCTGGCCGGTTGCGCCGTTGGCATTGATTGTGCCATCAACCACCGGGCTGGTGCCCGGGTTGTTGGAGGAAACCAGCGACAGGCTAGGGCCAGTCGAACCGGTGCGGGCCGTCACCACGCTGCCGTCGATGCGAATGACGTCGCCAGCCAGGTTCGTGCGAATCACAACACTGTCGATCGTGGCCGCTACAGCATCGCCCAGGTTCAGCGTGGCAGTGGCGGGCACGAAGAAGTCACGTCCGAACAGGTCAATGAACGCGGTCGTGCCGACCACATTCAAGGCCAGTGGGTCAATGGCAGCCAACTCTGCGTAAGTCACGGTGTTGTCGGCCAGGACGCCAGCAGTCAGGAAGTTGGTGTCAACTCCACTGCCGCCGGTGCCGCCCAAAAGTGCGCCATAGGACGCGACGATGAATACACCGCCGCCGCCGCCGCCCACGCCAGCGCTGCCGCTGCCGCCTGAGACGTTGATGCGCGGGGTCATGCCGGTCAGTGACGGACGTGCCGTCGGAGCCGGGGCGAAGGAAAGCCCGCCGCCACCGCCATTATTGTCGTCCTTGCCACCGCATGCGCCCAGAATCAGGGCCATGCCCAGCATGGCACTCGCGGCCGCTGTGGCGCGCGCGAACCTGCTGAATCTAGATCCGAAATTTACCATATGTATCGCTCTCCGTTTTCCACCCACTTACAGACACTGCTTCCCCACCCAGGGGCCCAATTTTCGTGCCTGCTTTATTGTGAGCGGCCAGAGGTTCTAGCTAGCTATATGCCACCGTGTCAACTTCTGAATGACCCAACGGTGAAATATCCCGCTAACGCCGGATTTCGCAGGCGATGTAGCACAAGGTGTTTGAAGATAAGTAGTTATCGCTGGAAAATCAGCGAGACCGCGGAGTCACCGCTAGTCACGATGGACTATTCCGTGAACGTGCAGTGCATGGGGTCAAACAGCGCCCCGAAGTGATCTACCGGCTGGTGCAACCGGTCGAGCAACTGCTTGGCCTTGGCCCGCAGCTCTTCCTTATGTTTCTGTGCCATCTCTTCGCCGGCTACGTCGGAATAGACCAGGTGCATCGTTACATACGCTTTGAAGTCCGACAGCTCCAGAAACAGGCCGTCATAGGGCGAGGTGAAGATATAGCTGAAGGTGCTTTGCTTGCCCTTGGGCAGCTTGTTGTTGGGGTAACCAAACAGATGCAGGGCCGCGTAACTGCATGCCCAGGGCGTAAGATCGTAGTCTTCCGCCAGGTCCAGACGCCCGCGCCGGTGGTCATCAAGAAACTTAAGCGTAGCCTTGGTCGCGAGTTCCGTCATTTCTGACATTCTACCCCGCGGCTGGGCCGTCGTCCAATCGCCGCCACAGCGGGCGCGTTGCCAGCTGTTACTTCAGCAACTTGAGGACAGCCTTGGCAATGACCTCTGGTTCGGCCAAACGGCCCTGGCCTTGCCAGCCACAGGCCAAGTCTCCGCTATCGGGGTCAACAAAGTGGTAACCCCTTTGCTGCAATGTCTTTACGTTTGCACGTGTGGCCGGGTTCTTCCACATGCGGGTATTCATGGCCGGCGCGAAAACGATTGGCTTTTCGTCGGGCAGGCAGGACATCAACAGCGTGCTGACCGGGTCGTCGGCGATGCCGGTTGCGGCCTTGGCAAGTATGTTGGCTGTGGCGGGTGCGATCAGCAGCAGGTCAAGTTCATCGGCCAGGTCGATGTGCTTTGGCTTGGTGTGGCTTGGTTCCCACAGCGTGGTGATAACCGGGTTGCCGGTGAGGGCCAGAAACGTCTGGGCGCCGATAAACTGCTGGGCGCTGGGCGTCATGGCCACGGTGCAATCCACGTGATCGCGCAGGTGCTTGTGCAGCACGGCAATCTTGAACGCGGCAATGCTGCCGCAGACGCCAATCACAATGTGAGGCCGCTTTTTCGTCGATTTGGCCATAAGGACAAAACGGCTGGCTGGCAGCCGGCAGTCCGCGCAATGGCGAACGCCGGCCGCCGGCATGCCGGCTAGTCATCAGCCTTGACGACTTCGTCGTTTTCGGAAAGCTTGATCTTGCCTACCTTGAACTCTTCTACGGCGATGAAGACGTAGTCCTTTTCGTGCTTCTGGTCGACGCGGATCAGTTTGGGCGAGCCCTTGACCAGTTCGTTGACCCGGCGCTGCAACAGCACTGTCAGGCGGAATTTGCCGCCTGCGCGCGAGTACAGTTTCTCAAGTTCCGGGTAGTCCAGTGCGAACGACATGTGGGTCTCCTTGTCTGGCTGTGTCTGTATCTGCCTATTCCGGTTGCGACTTCAAGCCGGGGTACAGTTCAATTCCGGCGTCTTGCCTGTCTTTGAGGCGTCTGCGCCCGGCCTGGACCAGTTGGTCGACTTCGGCCACGCACTGGTTCAGTTCCTGGTTGACCACCAGGTGGTCGTACACATCACGGGCGCGGTGAATCTCCATTTCCGCGCGTTGCAGCCGCACGGTCTGCTGGCTGACATCCTCCGTTGCGCGTCCAACCAGCCTGCGGGCCAATTCGGCCTGGTCTGGCGGCAACAGGAACACCAAAAGTGCATCCAAGTCCTTGTTCTTGACCTGCGATCCGCCGACGACGTCAATCACCAGCAGCATGACCTGCCTTTGTGCCACAGCGCGCCGCAGGGGTTCCTTGGGCGTGCCGTAAAAGTTTCCGTGCACTTCGGCGTGTTCCATCAACTCGCCCTGGCGCACCAGCCCGACAAACTCCTCGCGGCTGACAAACTGGTAGTCCTTTCCTTCTTCTTCGCCAGCGCGAATGGCCCGCGTGGTGACGCTGATCGACCGCACGTAATCCGGCAGTTTCAGCAACTGCGCGGCAACGGTGGACTTGCCAACCCCGGAAGGGCCCGACAACACCACCAGCAAGCCGGGAAGTTTCTGCCCCACGATGGCCGGTCACTCCAGGTTCTGTACCTGCTCCTTGATCTTTTCGATCTCGGACTTCATCTCCACCGCAATGCTGCCTAACTCCGCGTCATTGGCTTTGCTGGCGATGGTGTTGGATTCGCGCAGCATTTCCTGCGCAATGAAATCCAGCTTTCTCCCGACCTCACCTTTGCCGGCCATGCCCTTGAGAAACTGCGCGCAGTGGTGCTCCAGGCGCGTTGTTTCTTCCGTAACATCGCAGCGGTCGGCAAAGTTGGCTGCTTCGCGGGCCAGCGCGGCGTCGTCCAGTTTCACACCGGAATCCGCCAGCAGCTTTTCCAGCCGTTGCTGCAACTTCACGCGGTACTCCTGCACCACTTGCGGCGCGCGCGTTTCCACGCGCTTGGCCAGTTGTGCCACGTTGCTGACCCGGGCCTCGATGTCGCGCCCCAGGCTTTCGCCTTCGCGCGCGCGCATTTCGGACAGCCCTTTCAAAGCCTGTTGCAGCGCCTGCTTGATTACTTCCTGCAGGCCCTCCTGGGGCTGCACGGCTTCACTTTGTTCCAGCACTGCGCCTGGCATGGCCAGCAGGTCTTTCAACTCGGGTGGCGTGCTGCCGGCTTCTTTGGCCAGCGCCCGCAGCCGGGGCAGCCAGGCCCGAATCAGATCCTCGTTCAAGGTATAGCTTACGTCGGCGTGGCCGCGGTCCAGGCTGACATTGACGTGCACAGAGCCGCGAATCAGGGCCTGGCGCACAATCGCTTCCAGTTCGGTTTCGATTTCGCCGAAGGCATCGGGCAGGCGCAAGGAAACCTTCAGAAAGCGGTTGTTGACGGATTTGACTTCGACAGTCACCGCGCCCAGCGCGTGGGGCAGGCTGGCGCGGCCAAAACCCGTCATGCCGTTGGGCACCTACTTGCTCCCTTCCGTGGGTGCTTCCTTGGGCGCTTCGTCGCCCACACCGCGGGCGTCTGCACCCTTGCTGCCGGTGCTGACCAGGCTGAACACCAGCGCCATCACGACAAAGGTTGCACCCATGAAGGTGATCACCTTGTCGACCACGGCCTGGCCCTTTGTGCCGAATGCGCCCCCGCCCTCGCCGCCGCCAAAGGCTGCGCCAATGCCGCCGGAATCGCTTTGCCGGAACAGCACAAACACGATCAGCGCCACGCAGTTCAGCACGAACACGGTGGCCATGATGATCAACAGCGAGCTACTGGCTTCGGCAAGCATTTTCATGTTGTCCTTTTGTCCACGACCCGGGGGCTATCCCGCCAGGTCGTCAATCGTTTGCAGACTTTCCAGTTCCAGGCTTGCGCCCCCTACCAGCAGGCCGTCTACACCTGCCACTGCCAGCAACTCGCCGGCGTTGTCGGGCTTGACACTGCCGCCATACAGCAACGGCACCGTGCCCATGCCCAGCGTGTTCATCTCCGCGCGGGCCAGGTTGTGCATCGCACCTGCCTGCGCGGCTGTTGCATTCTGGCCCGTACCGATGGCCCAGACGGGTTCATAGGCCACGGCACAGAACTGTTCGCGGGCCGCCGGGGTCAGCTTCTTGACCAACCCCAATTGGTCGCGCACTACTTTTTCGGCCCTGCCAGCTTGCCGCTGGGCCAGGGTTTCCCCCACGCACAACAGCGGTGCCAAGCCTGCTGCCAGCGCCCGGTGCAGCTTGCGCAGCAGCAGCGCGGACGTTTCACCGTGGCTGTGGCGGCGCTCACTGTGACCCACCAGCACCATCGTGGCGCCAGCATCCACGAGCATTTCCGCGCTGATGTCGCCGGTAAAGGCGCCATCAACCTCGGGGCTTACGTCCTGCGCGCCCAGCTTCAAGCTGCTGCCGCTGGTCGCTTGCCGCACTGTTTCCAGCAGTGTAAAGCCCGGAAACAGCCAAAGATCACGCCCCTGCCCGGCCAGGCTGGATGCAAGCGCCCGAGCCGCGTCGCGCCGAAGGTTCATCTTCCAATTGGCGGCGACAATTTTTCCCATGCCCGTCCCTGCCCCAACAGCGGCCAAAGTGGGCGAGATACGGTAGCAACGGCGCAACTCAAGGGAAGGGAGGGGGTTGAGCACAGAGGGCGTGCCGTCCTGCGCCCGGAACCCGATTTGTGGCGGCTAGAACGCGTTCAATGTGGCCTTCTTGAACAGGTCGTCCCACTTGGCCAGGCAGCCCTGAACCTCCAGTTTCACACCGCCCTGCACCCGATCGAGCTTTTCGTTGTCGCTGGCCGGAAAGCGCGCCGCAACACGAATGTCCTTGCCCACAATCTTTCCTTCAATTGTGCGGCCGTCGCGCAGCTTGTCGGGCAGGTCAAAACTGAAAGTGCGTTCCACGCGCTCGACCTGAATCTCGAAGATAAACACGCGGTCATGCACCTGGTCCATCAGTTTGTCGCGCTCGCCACTGAACATTCCGGCTTCGCCCAGCTTGGCTACCAGTTGGTCAAAGCTGGCAATGTCCAAGACGGGCGCGGACTTTGCCGGCTGGGTTGGCGGCGTGTAGGCGGCATTGACAGTAAAGGCGTCTGCCTTGGTTTCGAACTTTGCGGATTCAAACTTCGGCGTTTCGTACTTCGTGGGCTGCCAGCTGGAGGCCTTGAAGGCATCACCAGCCGGCGGAACATCAAAAGCGCTGCCGCCACTGGAAACCTTGAAGGCATCGGCAGCATTGCCAGCCGAGAAATCACCCTCAGCGCGCACAGCAAATGCATCGCCAGCCCCCTGACCAGAGGAAATGAACTTGCCCTCCTTGGCCACGTCCTGCGCGGTCCAGGCGCCGGCGTCCTGCATTTTGCTTTCCAGCGCATGAAACGCGCCGGCCAAGCTGCCCAAGGCCGCACTTTCAGCGGGCTGACGGCGTTGGCTGTCTGAGGGCAGGGCCCGTGCGCCGGTCTGGTCGATGGTGCGGCGGGCCTCCGCATCGGCACTTTGCTCGCGCACTTTGGCTTCGCGTTGCGCGCGCAGGGCGCCCATGCGGGCATCGGCCTCCGACTGGCGCTGGGCAACTTCCTGTTCGTTCAGGGCGCGGGCCTCCGCTGCCTGGGCATTGTTGCGGGCCTGTGCGGCCTGGGCGCTGGCTTCCTGGCGAACCTTCTGGGCCGCATACACGCCGGCCATGGGGTTGGCGGGCGCACCCAGAATGTCGGCCACATTTACAACCGGCATGGTTGGGGCACTGCGCACCCTGGACTGCGGCGAACGAAGTTGCGTCGGACCGGAAGCGCCTGCCACCGGGGCAGCACCCTTGGCGCCCAACAGTTCCTGATAGCCGGCCTCAATGGTCTGGCCCAGATAGGCCAGGTCGTCGATGGCGGCTTTCATGCGGATCATGTCAGCGCAGGTGCCTGATTCTTCGAACATCAGGTGCCGCTCGTTCAGCTGCATCGTCGGGTGGCGTGCTACAAAAGTAAGAAGCGCCTGCTTGACCTGGGCGATGCGCATCAGGTTGAAAGCGCCCATGGCGTCGTGGGCCTTGATAATGAAGGCGTCGTCCAGTTGACGGTCGCCAAGCTGCACGTCTTGTCCGCCAAAGAATTTGCTTACCTTGTTGAACAGGCCTTCGCGGGTCAGGTTCAGGCCTTGCGGCATGGCCACGTTGATCTGGCCGTGAAACTGTGTGTAGGTATGGCGGTTCTTGCCGCTGCCGCGCGTGACGGTGTTGATGGTGACATGGGTACGCCCGTACCAGCCTGCAATGTGCGGGCTGCTGGTCGCACTGGTGCCGCCTGAATACTGCAACCCGTGCTGCTGGGCAAAGCCTTGCCAGCGCAAGCGAATCGTCTTGGCATGGTGCATGCCCCAGGCGATCAGCCCGACAAATCCGCCGGCGATTACAAGAAAGACGACAAAGCCACCCAAGGTAGTCTCCTGTCGCACAGTGTAGCGTCGCTGTGGCAACCTGCACGATTCTAAGGCAACTCGTGTTTTGTAGCGGCCACGGGTGAAGGCGCGGTGTCGGCTTTGTTCAGGTATTCGCCAAAGGTGACAACTTCCGGCGTGCGGGCCTTCAACAACTCACTGGCATAACGCCAGGACAGCGACTGGTACACCACTTGAACTTCCAGGGTCAAAGCCCCTTCCTGGGGCACCGCAAGCTCAAAGGTTACGCTGTCGCTGCCACCGGCAAAGTCGCTGTCGCTGCCCAAGCCGCGGGGTTCTGTGTCGTGGGCGTCGGGGCCTTCTGCAACCCAGCCCTTGGGCAGCAGCCGGTTGTCCTTGATGTAATCAACACCTCGCAGCAGGCTCCAGGTCGGGTTGCCGTCGGTGTCGGCCATTACGGCCTCCCAGATCTGTACCTCGCCGGGGTTCTGAATGCGATTTCGATGGGGCTCCATGCTGCCGCTGCTTTCGCTTGCCAGCGGTTTGCCATCGGCGCCGAGAATTCGCCCACGATCGTCAAAGTCGCCTCCGGCCCAGACCACCCTGCCGGCCGCATCAATCACTCGCACCCGCAGCCAGGCCCGGCGCGATGGATAAGCCGTGGGGAACTTGTGGCCCACCTTGTTCTCGACCTTGGCCGTAAACGTCAACTTGCCGCCCTGGCGTTGCAGGCCCGTCACTTCCACGGTGGCAGTGTTCGTGGCCAGTTGCTGCTTGGCCAGCCGAATCACGTTGTTGAAGGCTTCGTCACTGGCCAGTGCACCCATTTCGTCGCGATTGTCGCGCAACATCTGGGGCACCAGCGTGTTGCCGCCGACAAAAATGTGCCGCGAAAGCTGCAGCCGCAACGGCGTACGAAAATCGCCGCCATCGGGCGTACGCGCCAGGCGCGTCTTGATGGGTATGCCTTCTTCACTGTTGCGGGGCATGTGGCAACCCTGGCAGTTGGCGGCCTCGGGGGCCCGCTTGGCGGCTTCGGTGCTGAAGACAGAATTGCGCCATTCCAGGTACGGCGTTTGTTCTGCCAGGTGCCGGCCTGAGGGGCGCCCGTCGGCGTGGCGACCTTCCGTGAACAGCGTGTGGCAGGTCGCGCACAACTTGCTTTCCGAGATGTGCGTGGCATAGGTCGGCGTATAGCCCGTAAAGCCGATCATCGGCCCGCCTTGCGGGTTGCGGTGCGGCCCGTAGATGCGCTTGACGCTGGTGATTTTGAAACCGCCCGAATAACTCGCGGGCGTACCCAGGCCGTCCGCGCTGATCTGGTGACAGGCCGTGCAGCTTACGCCGTCCATGGCCAGATCGGTCAACAGGCCCTTGCCATACAAAACATCCAGCAGCGGTGTGGCTTCCTTGCGCAAGTGCGACTGGGTCACGGCCATGGGCGCGTGGCATTGCATGCAATCGGCCTCAATGGCCGCTTTGCGGGCCGGAAAGGCCGCAACCTCGGCGCTGACCACAGCACGCCAAAACGGGTCGCGAGTGGCGTTGGCCATCATGGTGCCCTGCCACAAATCAAAAGGCGCAACACCGTTGCCTTTGTCATCGCGCAGGTTCTTGGCTTCGGGCGCGTTACTGTGGCAGTTGGCACAGACCAGGCTGGTGGCGAAGTTTTCTTCAAACGTCTGCTGCGGCTTGGGCAGGTTGCGGTTGGCCCATGTGCTGCGCCCGCCGCGCGGTGCCGCCAGCACGTCCATGGCGCCGGCCCACAAGCAGGCCATGGCCGCGGCCGCAAACAGGCCGCAAACCACTAGCCGCGCACGCATCGAGCCGCGATGTCGCAAAC
This sequence comes from Planctomycetota bacterium, assembly GCA_016722065.1. Classification (GTDB taxonomy): domain Bacteria; phylum Planctomycetota; class UBA8742; order UBA2392; family UBA2392; genus H3-PLA7. Next base: position 2,018,758 of record JADKGX010000001.1, on the reverse strand, counting down.
CATTTTCCTTGTTCAGGCTGACTTGCCAGGCAGGGCAGACGCTACATGCTTGCGCCACCGCTTGCCATGAGCCAGCAGGGGCCAACACCCTGCGTTCTATGTGGAACAGACCTGCGCCGGGGTTACTTCTAATTGCCAGGGGTGCTGGTGGCCGGGCTGCTCCACAAGTTTGGCAAGCTCGGTCAAAAACCGGCTGCGCGGTATCAGCCCGGCCCCGAAACGCTCCAGGTGCGCCGTGTGGGTCTGGCAGTCAATCAGGCCAAAGCCCCAGGCCGCAAGCTGCGCGACCAACGTCGCAAAGGCAACCTTGCTGGCATCAGGCACCAGCGCGAACATCGATTCGCCAAAAAACACGCCGCCCAGGCTGACACCGTACAAGCCGCCCACCAGCTTGCCCTGCTGCCAGGCCTCTGCGCTGTGGGCCGCGCCGAGTTCGTGCAGTTGGGTGTATGCCCGGATCATCGGCTTGCTGATCCAGGTTCCGCGCTGGCCTTTGCGCCTGGTTGTGGCGCAGCCAGAAATGACCTGGGCAAATTCGGTGTCCAGCCGGACTTCAAAGTCGCCCCGGCGCACAATCTGCTTGAGGCTGCGGGCCAGTTTGATCTGTCCCGGGTAAAGCACCATGCGCGGGTCAGGTGAGAACCAAAGCAGCGGCATGCCCCGGTGCGGCCACGGAAAAATGCCCGCGCGATAGGCCGCCAGCAGGCGCGGGGCTGAAAGGTCGCCGCCGACGGCCAGCAGGCCTTCTTCTTCGGCGTGGTCGGCCGGCGGAAACACCGGTTCATCGGAAAGGGCGTAGATCGGCACCCCCTAAAGCAACCAGCATTGACGGAAAAGGCAAAGGGGCGGCAGCAAGTTGCCGCCTTTACGCCGCGCCTCTGCAAGCCAACATGCGGCCAGGAGAACCCATGAACCGCATTTTGATCTGCCTGCTGGCGCTGTCCGGGCTGGCCCTGTGCCCGCAGCGCGACCAGACACGGGCCCAGGAAGCCAAAGCCGACCAACCCCAACTGGCCACGGAATTCGCCGCGCCGGATGCAAGCATCAACCTGCGCCGCCACAAAGAAGGCGCGGCAGCAGAAATCCGCGACGGTGCATTGCAACTGCTTTCCGGCAAAGGAGGAGAAGCAAACAGCGCGGCCTGGCCGCTGTGCGCACCCGGCAGCTGGCGCCAAATCGAGGCGCAGTGGCGCCTGCGCCTGACCCCCGGCGTCAAGGGTGCCAGCTTTGCCCTGCTGAACACCGCCCACTTTGCCAACGAGGGCCCGGCCTTTCAGTTGCTGCGCGCGCGCGGCATCAGCCCGGAACCGCGCGAGCCGGAATGGGACGAACCCAACCTGTGGGGCAGCTTTGCCCTGGCCTTTGACGCGCATAACCCGCCCACGGAAGACCCCTTCAACGCCTTTGGCAACGTACACGACCGCCCGCAGCGCGAAGTCAGCCTGCATTTTGACGGCCGCGAGATTCTTAATGCTGCCTGCCCGGTCGATTTTGCCACCGGTGAGTGGCTGGCGGTGAAGCTGGAGCTGGCCTTTGTTACCGGCGGGGCCGAAGTCAGCCTGCACGTGGCTGGCAAAGACGTTTACAGCGGCGTGTTCATGCCTCACCTGCTGCCCTATGAATCACGCGCTGCCCTGGGCGCCGTTGGCGACGCGCCGGGCCAATGCGCCATCGATGACCTGCAAGTGCGCTGGAAAACCCCGGCCGCGGAAACCCCCGCGCCCGTCACCGTGCAGACCTTTCACAGTGAATGGCTGACCGGCGGCCGCAGCGAACCAGCGCGCGAGTTTGACCTGCTGCCGCCCGAGTTTGCCGAACGCGTGATTCTGACTTATCGCTTCAAGCCCATGGTGGACCGCGACGAATGGGACCGCCAGGCCGCCGTCTACGCCTGGGATGGCGACAGCCGCATCGAAATCGCGCGCATCCTGACGCCCTTTCAACTGTGGGGCGCGACCTACGAGTTTGTCGTGGATGTCAGCGATTACCGGCAACTGCTGACGGGCCGGCGCAAGTTGTGCGTGTTTGCCGGCGCCAACGTCAACAAGGGCTTTGTTGTCGACCTGGACCTGATCTATTACCGCAAGCCGGCCGATGTGCCCGCCCTGCCCAAGGTGCTGGCTCTGAGGAATGTCTGGAGTGGCCACGCCCACTTCAACAATGCCGACAGCATCAAGAAAACGTTTGGCGAGCGCACGGTGGATGTACCGGCCGGGACCAAAAGCGCCAAGCTGCGCATCACTGTGACAGGCCACGGCAGCCTGGAGTTCAAGCCGATGGATCGAACCGTGCTGGCCGGCGGCAAGGAGTTCAAGAACACCCTGTGGACGACGGATTGTTATCTCAACCCCTACCGCCCGCAGTTCGGTACCTGGAAGTATGACCGCGCGGGCTGGGGCCCCGGCAGCGTGGCCCGCACCTGGGAGATCGACTTGAAGGACTGCTTTGAGCCAGGCAAGCCCCTGAAGCTGACCTACACCAGCCAGGAGCTGGAAACCAAAGACTGGGCCGAACACTGGATTGAGGGCCAGGTGATCTTCTACGGCTAGTGCACGAAAAGGGCCGGCACAGGGCCGGCCCCTATCTTGGATTCTGCTGCTTTAGTAGGCCACGGCGAACAGCACTCGCTGGCCGTCGGGGGCGCCTGTGACTATGCATTTGCCGCGCTCTACATCGGTGTCGAGAGGAATGCAGCGCACGGTGGCTTTGGTTTCTTCCTTGATGCGTGCTTCGGTTGATTTGTCCTGCTTGAAGAAACAGCGCACAAAGCCGCCCTGTGCCAGCATCTGTTTCATTTCCTCGTAACTGCCGGCGTCACGGGTGTTCTGGGTGCGATAGTCCAGCGCTTTTTGGTACATCGCCTTCTGGGTTTCATCCAGCTTGGCGCGCAACCACTGCTGGCTTGCGGTGCCGAACTGAACCACTTCTTTGCCACGGTCGAGCCGGCGCTTGAGCACGAAATTGCCGGCATCAACATCGCGGGGGCCCAGTTCGATCCGGAAGGGCACTCCGCGCTGTTCCCAATAGTACTGCTTGTCGCCGGGCCGCATGTCGCGGCGGTCAATCAGCACGGTCTGGCCAGTCTGCTTGTCAAAGAACACGTTCAACAACTCGCGCCCGCCCTGACGCTTCTGTGCAGCCTGAACCTCGGCTTCACCACACAGTTGTGCCGCAAGCTTCAGGCAGGCCTCGCTGACCTTCTTCTGCTCGTCGTCGGTCTTGAAGATAGGAATGATCGCCGTAACGACAGGCGCGACGCGAGGGGGCAGAACCAGCCCGTCGTCGTCGCTGTGGGCCATGATCAACGCACCAATCAAGCGTGTGCTGACACCCCAGCTTGTCGTCCACGCGTGCTGCTGCTTCTGGTCGCGACCCAGAAACTTGATCTCAAAGGCCTTGGCAAAGTTCTGGCCAAGGTTGTGGCTGGTGCCGCACTGCAGGGCCTTGCCGTCCTGCATCAAGCCTTCAATGGCATAGGTGGTGACGGCACCGGGGAATTTCTCGGCTTCGGTTTTGCGGCCCTTGATGACGGGAATGGCCAGCACGTCCTCTGCAAACTCGCGATAGACCTCAAGCATCGCCAGAGTTTCCTGCTGTGCCTCTTGCTCGGTCTCGTGCGCGGTGTGGCCTTCCTGCCACAGGAACTCCGCGGTACGCAAAAACAGCCGCGTGCGCATCTCCCAGCGCATCACGTTGCACCACTGGTTGATCAGCACGGGCAGGTCGCGATAGCTTTGCACCCACTGGGCGTACATGTGCCCGATCACCGTTTCACTGGTGGGGCGGATGATCAGGGGTTCTTCCAGCTCGCCAGCAGGGGCCAGTTTGCCGTCGGGGCCTTTTTCCAGCTTGCTGTGCGTAACAATCGCGCACTCCATCGCAAAGCCTTCCACGTGCTGGGCTTCCTTGGTCAGGAAGCTTTGGGGGATCAGCAAAGGAAAGTACGCGTTGACGTGCCCGGTTTCCTTGAAGCGCCGGTCCAGTTCGCGCTGGATTGCCTCCCACACTGCAAAGCCGTCGGGGCGAATCACCATGCAGCCGCGCACGGGCGAATAATCCGCCAGTTGCCCGGCCTTGATGACGTCGAGGTACCATTGCGAATAGTCTTCGGCGCGGGTCTTGATGTTCTTTGCCATGGCCAGATCCAGCCTTTCCTGTTGTCGCCGCTGCACGGCGACCCCCGGCCTTTCAGGGCCGGGCTGTTGTAAGGCAACAGCATCCGTCAGAGGCGCGGATTGTTGCCTTGATGGGTTCAATTACAAGGGTTGATACGAAGCAGTCCGGCCGGGGATTTCACGGTCGGGTGGCGCAGCAAACCTGGTGCTGGCGGTGCTTCATGCGCCCAATGTAGCCCCTGGCCTTGACACGTCAACAGGCGGGCGGCGCTGTCGGCACAGAAAAACAGCTTTCTGCAGCGAAATCGCCGGGCGGCCAGTCACAATAACCGGTCACGGAGACTTCCATGCGAATCCTGCTTGCTTCCACGGCGGCTTGTGCGCTGCTTTCCCTGCTGGCGGCCCGGGCACTTGCCGACAAGCCCCAACCGCGCCCCGCAGAGCCGTCTGACAGCCTGACGGCGCTGATAGACACCGAGCTGGCCAAGGTCTGGGCCCGCGACGGCATTGCCCCCGCGGCCCCCGCCACAGACGAAGAATTTTTGCGGCGCGTGTACCTGGACACCGTGGGCGTGCCCCCAACCTATGAAGAAGCCACCCGCTTTCTTGGCGAGCCGCAAGCCGGCAAACGCGCGCACCTGATTGACGCGCTGCTGGCTGACGAACGCAGCGGTCTGCACTTTGCCAACCAGTGGGCCCTGACGCTGGTGCGCCGCGACCCCGGGCCGATTTCGGGTGGCCAGTTGTTCGCACAGTGGATGGCCGCCGAAATCAATGCCGGCAAGGGCTTTGACTCCATTGCCCGGGCGATTGTGACGGCCCAGGGCGCGCTTTACGACAACCCGGCGATTGTGCCCTACTTTGCCGATGGCGAAGGCATCATGCTGGCCGACCTGACCGGCAAGCTGAACAAAGCCCTGCGCGGTGTGCAGGTGCAGTGCGCCCAATGCCACGACCACCCCTACGACCCCGCGCTTACGCAAAAGGCCTTTGAGGGTTTCGCAAGCTGGTTTGCGATCACCAAAGGCGCCGTGGATAACGACTACCAGCCCGCGCGGGCCTACGTGATGCAGGACCCCGCAGCCGTCAAGAAGGTCATTGACCTCTACAACAAGCGCATGACACTGAAGCCCGAGCAACGCCAGCAGGTTGAACTTTACTGGCGCTACATCCAACCCTCCACGCCCGATGGCACCACCGCAAGCCAGGACGACCCCGCGGCCTGGCGCGGCAAATATGCAGACTGGCTGCTGGCCGACCAGAACAAGCAAACCCGCCGCTATGTCGCCAACCGCATGTGGAGCTTCGCCTTTGGCACCGGGCTGGTGAACCCTGTGGATGATTTCACGCCCCTGAACACGGCTTCGCACCCCGAGTTGCTGGACGCCCTGGCCGATTTTCTGCCGCGCAACGGCTGGAACCTGAAGGCGCTGTTTCGGGCGATTCTAAACAGCCGTGCCTATCAGCTTTCCAGTCGCAAGCCCGACCCCAAGGCCCAGGCCTGGCACTTTGCCGCCTACCCGGTTCGGCAACTTTCGGCCGAGCAATTCCTGGGCGCGCTGCTGAACCTGCTGGCCGACAAGCAGGTGCAGGACGTCGTCAAGGCCACCCGCGAGACCGCACTGGCCAAGTATGCAGAGGACCTGGCCAAGGCCCAGAAAGACGCGCAAGAAGGCAAGTCTGCACCCAACACGCAACGCTACAAATATGACCCGGAAGGCTTTGACAAGCTGCGCAAGCAGTTTGAAGCCATGCCGATGCGCTGGTACATCGCGCGCTTTGGCGCCGGCCGTTATGCGGCCCTGAGCCAGGACGACGAAATGAACGCCAGTGAAGGGTTCACGGGCAGCATTGACCAGGCCCTGGTGGTGATGAATGGCAGCTTCACCAACGGTCTGGCAGCCAGCACGCCGGATTCGGTGCTGGGACGGGTCACCAGCGGGTTTGAGGGCACCGAAAAGCGCATCCAGGCGCTGTACCTGCACACGCTTTCCCGAAAGCCCACGGCAGCAGAGTTGCAGCGCATGGTCAAATTCAGCCAGGAACAAGACTCAAAACAGTGGGCCGGGGAAGACATTCTGTTTGCGCTGCTTATGAGCACCGAATTCGCCACAAACCATTAGGCCTTGGCAGGCAAGAGGCGCTTTGCGTTGTAACCGGTTGCCTTGCCAATGGTTAGGCGCCCAGGCCCGGCCCTGGCTGCGGTGCGGTCTTTCTGTCAGCTTTCCACTTGAGCCGAATTTGTCGCTGGTCGTGATATGGTTCCGGTATCGGGTACTCCAAACTAAACGGCGCCCTGACCCGGGGGCACACAGGAGAATGTCATGAGCAGCTTTAACAAGGTCATAGTGATGGGCAACATGACGCGCGACCCCGAGTTGCGCAGTACGCCCGGCGGCACCCAGGTCACGGATATCGCTCTGGCGGTAAATGACAACTGGACCGACGCCCAGGGCAACAAGCAGGAACGTGTCACGTTTGTCGACATCACGTTCTGGGGCAAGCAGGCGGAAACGCTGTGCCGCTGGAAGAAGAAGGGCGACCCGTTGCTGGTGGAAGGCCGCCTGCAGATGGACGAATGGACTGACAAGCAATCTGGTGAAAAGCGCAAGAAGTTGAAGGTGGTTGGCGTCAGCTTTACGTTTGTCGGCCGCTCCGGCGGTGGTGAAGGTGGCGGTGGCGGCAACAGCGGTGGCGAAGGTGGCCAGCGCGGCGGTTACAACCGTGGCGGCGGCGCAAACCGCAGCCAGGGCGGCAACCGGGCCCAGGGTGGCAACCAAGGCGGCAAGGGCGAACAAGCCCCGCCATCTGACGAAGGCAGCTACGACGAAAGCTACGCCACCAGCCTGCCACCCAACGAAGAGCCGCCCTTTTAGTCGGGGCAAGGTTCAGCTTGACGCGCGGGCCACTGTGGCGGCATGGTTGCCACAGTGGCCCGCGAGCGTCTGCCTATGCCCATCTTCCTTGTAACCATTTCCTACACGCGGCCATTACCCGAAATTGAGGCCGCCACCGACGATCACCGGGCTTACCTGCGCACGTTGCTGGATGCCGGGCGTTTGCTGGTCAGCGGGCCACTGGTGCCGCGCACGGGCGGCATGATGATTCTGCAGGCCAGCGATGCCAGTGAAGTAGAAGCGCTGATCGCCCAGGATCCGTTTTGCCTGCGCAAACTGGCCAGCTACGAAACCCGCCAATGGAACCCGGTGATGGGTGCGCAGCGCTTGGCGTAGCCTTTGCGGCCAGTCCTTGCCGGCAACCCCGACCTTCAGGGCAAAACCCCGTGCTGCTGATTCTCGATAACTACGACAGCTTCACCTTCAACCTGGTGCACTATTTTGAGCAGCTGGGCCAGCAGGTGCATGTGGCGCGCAACGACGCGCTGACCGTAGCCCAGGCACTGCAACTTCAGCCGCAGCGGTTGGTGATTTCACCCGGCCCGGGCCGGCCCCATGATTCGGGCATTACCATGCCGCTGATTGCGGCACTGGCCGGCAAAGTGCCGATCCTGGGCGTTTGCCTGGGCATGCAGGCCATTGGCGAACACTTTGGCGCGCGCCTGGTGCATGCCCCGCAACTGGTACACGGCCGCACCAGCGAAGTGCTGCACGAGGGCGCGGGCCTGTTTGCTGGCCTGCCCAGCCCCTTTGCGGCCACGCGTTACCATTCGCTGTGTCTTGACCCGTCAAGTGTCCCGCAATGTCTGCAGATCACGGCCCGCACAACCGACGGCACAGTGATGGGCCTGCGCCACCGGCAACTGCCGCTGGAGGGCGTACAGTTTCACCCCGAGGCAATCTTGACCCAGCACGGACTGGCCCTGTTGAAGAACTGGCTGGATCAAAACCCCCTGCCCCATCACGTGGCTTCCTGAACCGGCACAAAGCGCGCATAGCCCCGTTTGATCAGCGTGGCAAAATACCGCCGGGCTGCACGCACCCTGGCCTGGGGCTGGCCATAGGCCACCAGCCGCAGCACCAGCCGCCAGTACAACGACCGCGCCAGCAGTACCGGCCCGTGGCCTGTGGGCAGATTGTCAAAGCTGCGCGCCGCGGCTTCCACCAACTGCGCGGCCTGGGTGTGGCGCCCGCACAACCAGGCCACCTGGGCCTGGTAGACCTCCACGGTAAAGCGGTCAATCGGCAGGGCGATCTCAGGGGGCTGGCGCAGCAACAGTTCCTTGGTGGCAGCGGCCACGATGCGCGCTGCGGGTTTTTGCAAGCCCTGCAAACCCCAGCGCACGGTGATGGATTCGGTGCTGCCGCGGCCTGAAGTGCGCGACCGTTCGGCTTCGTATTCGCCCAGTGCAATGCGCATGGCGCGGGGATCTTCCAGCCACAGGCTCATGCACATCAGGTATTCGCCGCGTTCCCAGCTTGCCACGCCGGTTTTGCGCACGTCGTCAAACTCCATGACTCCGGCCCAGAACTGGGCCAGGCTCCAGTACACCGTGGCAAAGCGCCGCCCGCGCGAGCCCGCCGGCGCGTTGGCCATGGCTTTGCGCAATTGTTCCAGACCCTTGCGCAGATGTCCCTGTTCCACCATCAGCGCGCCGACACACAGGTTCAGTTGCGTCTGCTGTGGCGCGGGCATTCCGCGGGCAAACTCCAGCCCGGCGCGGCCAATGTTCAAGCCTTCCTGGACGCGACCCTGGCTGTCCAGCATGCCCACCAGCGTGGCAATGCGGCTTACCGCCTGGGGGTCAATGCCCTCGCTGCGGAACAGGCTGAGTGCAACGACTCGAAAGTGGTGCGGCAGGGCTTTGTCTTCGTCGCCAAAGGCAGATTCGTGAAACGCCTCTGTGGCCTCGAACTGGATGCGCAGGTCGTGGTCGTCGCACAGCCGCATCAACTGGCTGGCTGATTCCCGCAGCGTGGCGCATTGTTCCACGTGCATGCGCTGGTACGCGGCCTTCCAGTCCTCCAGTACCCTGCGCAGCACGCCGGCCACCCCGGCACTCAACTTGCGGCGGGTTTCCTCGTATCGCTGCAGGGCGTCGCTTAGCTCACGGGCGCCCTTCAGGTGCTGCTTGCCAGAAAGCGCGCCAAGGTTCAGGCGCGCGGCGTGGTTCATGGACTCCACCAATTCCAAAAACCCTGTGGCCTGGGGTGTCGGGGCCTGGGCCGGGCCGGTGGCTGCGCCAGCGCCCAGCGGCGTGCCGCGCCCGCACAGCAGCCAGGTTGCGCTGACACCCAGGTGTTCCGCAATGGCGGCACACAGCGAAGCCGGAATGCGGTTGCGCTTGAGATAACGGTGCACATTGGCCTTGCTTATGCCCGCCTTGCGGGCGATCTCGGCCTGGGGGTAGGTGGCGGTCAACTCACGCAGCCGGGCGCGAATGTGTTCCTCAAACTCAGCCGGCACATAGTTACTGTTTGGCATAGGGGTCCCCAAAGTTTCCGTTTGGAAACCAAAGCTAGCACAAGTGCGGGAACCGTCACACCGCGATTCTTACGCTGGCAGGCCTCAACTAACCGGAGGCTTTGATGACCGCACGGATACTGGCTTGCTTGATGCTTGCAGGGTTGCTGTCGGCCGCGCTGGGCGCCGTTACGGTAAACGTGTCCAGCGAATCCCAGTTGCGTGGCGCGATTGCGACCATCAACGGGTCGTCGGCGGCGCAGGATGAAATCATCCTGGCGGCTGGCACGTACACGTTTGGGGCCCCCAGCACGGCCTATGTCATTACCAAGAACACGGCGGGCTCGCGCGTGATCATTCGCGGCGCGTCTTCGGGCGCAGCCGGCACAACGATCATTGATGCCGCAGGCCAGGCCCGGGTGTTTCACGTGCAAAGCACCGGTACGGTCACGGTCGAGTTTCGCGACTTGACCATCAAGGGCGGGCGCGCCAGCGATGACGGCGCCACGGTGGCTGAGGCCTGGGGCGGGGGCATTCTGAACCGCCGCAGCGGCACCAGCGCGACTACCAGCAGCATTGAGCTGCTGCGCGTGACCCTGCAAGGCTGCATTGCCCAAGGCGAAGACGGCACCGGCGGCGGCACGACAGCCCAGGCCAATGCGGCCGACGCACGTGGCGGCGGCATTTACTCGCGCGGCGGCACGGTCAAGATCACGCAAAGCACAATCACCGGCTGCACCGCCTGGGGCGGCGACGGCGCGGACCCCGATTACAACAAGAACGGCGGCGCCGGCGGCAACGGTTTTGGCGGCGCGATCTACTTGCACAACGGCACCCTGACAGTGATGGGCGCAACCTTCAGCAGCAACCTGGCCAACGGCGGCGACGGCGGCTATGGCGGCGACGGTGACAGCGCCAGCGGCACAGGCGCAGCCGGCGGCAAAGGCGGCGATTCCGGCGCGGCTTGTGGCGGCGCGCTGTATGTCAATAACGGCAGCGCCAGCATTACCATTGCCACTTTCAATGACAACGAAGCCGGCAGCGGCAGCTTTGGCGGCGACGGCGGCTACAGCGAAGACAAAGCCGATGGCGCCGACGGCGGGGCCTGTGGCCCGGCACAGGGTGGCGCCATCTATGTGGTGGCGGGCACCGTGAACATCAGCGATGGCACGGTAACTTCCAACCGCGCAACGTCTTACTTTGGCGGCCTGGGTTCTGACGGCGGCTGGGGCGACAACAGCGCCGGCCGCAATGCCGGCAACGGCGGCGCCGGTGGCGTGGCCCAGGGCGGCGGCATTTACAACGAAACCGGCAGCCTGACTTTGCTGCGCTGCAAGATTGATGGCAACAAGGCCTGGGGCGGCGACGGTGGCGATGGCGGCGAGGGCGGCGATGGCGACGCCTTTGATATCTCCAGTGCCCGCGGTGGCGATGGCGGCAACGGCGGCAACGGCGGCCCCGCCCAGGGCGGCGGAATCTATGCCTATCGCGGAACCACCGCACTGACCGATTGCAGCGTCAGCAGCAACATCTGCCAGGGCGGCGGCGATTACTGGACCACCCAGTTTGCCGGCGTAGGCGGCTATGGTGACGGCGCCGGAACCGGCGGCGCGGGTGGCAGCGGCGGCGACGGCGGCCCGGCCCTTGGCGGCGGCGTGTATGTGGACACCGCGGGCGTCAACTTTTCGGCCCTGCGCTGCACGCTGGCAGGCAATGTCTGCCAGGCCGGCGAAAGCCAGCAGGGCGAATGGGGCGGCGACGGCGGCGCAACTGGCAAAGGCGGCCCCGGTGGCAACGGCGGCCTGGGTGGCGCGGCACGTGGCGGCGGTCTGTACCGCAACGGCGGCAGCAACACCGTCACGCTGACCCAGGTGACGATCGACGCCAACATTCTGGTTGGCGGCCTGGCCAGTGACGGCGGCGACGGCGGCGATGGCCACGGCGGCGAGGTAGGCGGCGCCGGTGGCACAGGTGGCAGCGGCGGCGCGGCCGATGGCTGCGGCCTGCATGTAGTTGCCGGCAACACCACAGTCAGCAACAGCACGGTCACTTCCAACACGGGCACTGCGGGGGCGGCAGGCGTCGGCGGGGCCGGTGGCAGCGGCGGCGCAGGCGGCGCCCTCGGGGCCGCAGGCAGCCAGCCGGTGCCCCAGGGCGGCGGCGGCATGCGCGTGGCCGGCACGTTTACCAGCACCAGCACAATCTGGGGCCTGAACAGCGCGACGACCGGCCCGGACTTTTCGGGCGTGCTGACTGCCAACTACAGCCTGTTTTCCAACGCCGCCGGGGCCACCATTACCGGCGCCAACAACAAGCTCAATATGGCCCCCCAGGTTGCGGCACTGGCCGACAACGGCGGCGCGACCAAGACCCGCGCCCTCAACGGCGGCAGCGCGGCCATTGATGCCGGTTCCAACCCCCTGGCTTTGACGACCGACCAGCGCGGTGCGGGCTATGACCGCGCCAGCCCAACCGGCAGCCCTGACATCGGGGCCTTTGAAGCCCAGGTGGCGCCCACCGTGGCGGCGCCGGTAATCAACACGCCGGGATCCAGTGTCACCGTCAGCAGCACCAGCTTTGATTTCATCGGCACGGCACCAGCCGGTGCGATTGTGCGCGCTTACATTGATGCCAACGGCAACGGCGTGCTTGACATTACCGAACGCTCGGCCGTTTACGGCCAGGCCAACCTGGCCGCTGGTGTGACGGCCTTTACCGTCAACGTCACTTTGCCGGCCAACGCAACCACGACCTATCTGCTGACAGCTGAAGTTGCGACCGTGGAATCCGGCGCTGCCGTGGCACCGGATGTCACCCACGACAGCAGCGCACCGGCCGCGCCCGTGATTACTTCACCGGCCAGCGTGGTGACGGTTTCTGCCCTGACTTTTGACATTCAAGGCACAACCGAAGCCGACGCGCTGGTCACCATCTATGAAGACACCAACGGCAATGGCGTGCTGGACAGCGGCGAGCCGGTTTCGCAGGTGCAGCAGCTTTCGGGTGGTGCAACAGCCTTCAGCATCAACGTGAACCTGCAATCCAGCCAGGACAACTTCTTTGTTGCCACCGCCACGGACAGCGCGGGCAATGCTTCCACGGCTGCGGTAGTACCCAAAATCACCCATGCGGCCTCAGCGGCGATTGCGCCACCGGTGGTCACCAGCCCCAACGCGCCGGTCACCCTGAACGCAAACTCGATCAACATTGCGGGCACAGCCCAGGCCGGGTCGCTGGTGCGGGTGTATGTCGACATCAACGGCGACGGCGTGATCAACGGCGCCGATTCGGTGGCTGGCAGCCAGCAACTGGCGGCCGGCGTTACGGCCTTTGCGGTGATGGTGCCGCTGGCCCAGAACCAGGTGAACCGGTTTGTGGTAACAGCCGATGACGGCGCGGGCAACGAATCCGCGGCCACAGCCGTGGCCCCGATAACGGAAGCGCCGACGATTCTGGGCGGCACCGGCGGTGGCGGCGGCGGCGGTGGAGGCGGCGGCTGCAGTGCCGTACCGGCCGGCGCGCCATTGTTGATGGCCCTTTTGCCCCTGCTGGCGGCTTTGCGCCGGCGGCGCAAACAGTAACTGCACCCGGGCAGGGGCGGTCCCACGCCGCCCCAAAAACCAGGCCCCGCGGGCAACCGCGGGGCCTGGTGAATTCCGGCAACCGATCAGGCTGCTTTGATGACGGGGATGCCAGCGGCGTTTTTTACTTCGGCCAGTTGCATTACTTCGTGCAGGTATTCGTCGCGCATGTAAGTTTCGGTCAGGCGGTTCTTTTTGAACCAGCGCCAGAACGCGAACTTGCGCATCGCCTTGCGCGTCAGTGCGCCGCAAATGATGCCGAAAGTTTCCAGCTTGCCGTACTCGGCCAAGGGCTTGCTTGTCATGCCGATACGTTGCAGCCGCAAATCGGTCGTCTGCACAATCTTGCCCAGGTAGGCCGGAATCTGGCGCATCACGGCGTGGTCCTGGTCAACGCGCTTGCCGATCCACTTTTCAAAGCGCTTGACCACCCACAGGCTCAGCAAGTGCAGGCCCAGCAGCCGCTTGCGCAGCTTTGGGTTGCGGGCCAGGGCCTTCATGGTTTGTTGTTCGCCAAACTGGACGTGGCCTTCCTCTTGCCGGCAGGCCGCATCCAGGCGTTTGGCCAGCTTGTCGTCGTCCAGGCAGGCGATGATGGCGTAAAAGATCATCAGCACGAAACCTTCGCCCTGGGCCATTTCCAGGGCGCAGTGTTCTTCCCAGTCGCTGCTTTCGCTGCTGAGGAATTTCACCAGCGGGTGGACTTTCACCGGCCTTGCGCCGAGCCATTTGAAGAACTCAACGAACACATCCACGTGCTGCAATTCTTCGATGCATTGGCGGGCCAGAAACTTGGCGGATTCGACGTCCGGCGCGTGCAGGATCCATTTACCGACCTGGATGCCCGTGACCTCGCCGTACAGGAACTGGCTGGCAATCCAGGCCAGCAGATCACGGTCCTTGACGCGGTCAAACTTCGCGCCGTGGAAGTCGTAGCCCATTTCTTCGCGGGTCAGCAGCATGGATACAGTGTGACATGGGGAACGAGGTAAGGGGAGGGTAAGCGCATTGCGGGTTTCGAGTAATGAGTTCCGGGTATTGAGTTCCCGGTTCCGTGTGCCGAGTTCCGAGTTGACGGCAGTTGCAGCGTTTACGCGGAACACAGAACTCGGAACCCGCCGCTCCCAACGCGGAACGCGGAACACAGAACGCGGAACGCGGAACACAGAACGCGGAACGCGGCACACGGAACACGGCACGCGGCACGCGGAACGCGGAACGCGGCACTCGGAACCCGCCCCCTACAACTGTTCCGTCGTCTTGAAATGCACTTTGGCCACGCTGGCCAGTTCCGGTGCCCCGAACGTGTTCTTGAACTCCCGCCCCGCTTTCAGCACTGGCGAACCCGCACCGGCCGGAAACACCATGCCGAATTCGTGGCCAAGTTCCTTCAAGCCCGCCAGAAACCCCACGCGCGCCAGCACGCTGGCTGCGGCCACGGCCAAATCCTGCTCTGCCCGGGGACGCGTGACCAGCTTTACCGTGGGCGTCAGATTCATTGCGTCGCGCAATTCGCGGCCATCGCGGGCGAACTCGTCAATCAGCACGGCTTTGGGTGGTTTGTGCTTCTTCAGCAGCGCCTGCACGCACTGGCCATGCAGGCGGGCCAGCAGCTTGTTCAGGTTGCCAATGCCGCGATACATGGGGTTGTAATCGCGCGGCATGACCGCCAGCACCTGGCCGCAACCCAGCTGGTCCAGCACGCCCGCAATCGTTTGCATGTTGGAATCTGTCATCTGCTTGCTGTCGGTAATCCCCAGCGCGCGCAGCTGCTCGACGTGCTTTTCCTGCAGGTACCAGGCCGCCACTACCAGCGGCCCAAAGTAATCGCCTTTGCCGGATTCATCGCCACCCACGTGGGGCAGGCCCAGCGCAAAGGGGTCCGCCTGTGATGCATCGCTGTGCTTGGGCGCCGGGGCCAGCCCAAGATCGGCCCCAAGATCGGTTGCGGCCTTGCCGCCAGTGACGAAGGAAAGCCCCTTCTTGCCCTGGTAACAGTTCAGCAGGGCCAGGTGCTGGCCGCGGGCAACCTCAAACTGGCGGCCATAGGGAATCGTGCGTTGGGCGCGCAGTTCCCACCCCGCTGCCAGGGCGCGAGCCACAAGACCATCACAATAGGCATCAAACTCGGCCATGTCGGCGGGCGGCCCTGCGCTAGGCCACGACCACTTCCACCTTCTTCATATGAAAGCGGCGGGCGTTGCTTTCGGTTTCGCCGATCTTCTTGACGGCCTCCAGCCCCTCGATCACCTTGCCGAACACCGTGTACTGGTTGTCCAGGCCCGAGGTGCGCTCACGGCTCAGGCACACAAAGAACTGGCTGCCGGCGCTGTGGGGCTCAGGGGTGCGGGCCATGCTGAGAATGCCCAGGTCGTGCGGGATTTCGTTGAACTCGGCGGGCAGTTTGTACCCCGGGCCGCCACTGCCGCTTCCCGTGGGGTCGCCGCCCTGAATCACAAACGTGGGCACAACGCGGTGAAAGGAAACGCCATTGTAGTACCCCTTGCGGGCCAGCGCGACAAAGCTGGAAACGTGGTTGTGGGCGCGATCCGGGTAGAACTCCATAACCAGCTTGCCGGCCTCGGTTTCCATGTGAACGCGCAGCTTCTTGCCGCCGTCCTTCACTTTAAAGGCCACCTGGTTGCTGCCGGAGACCTCAGTGCCCTTGAGATTGGGCGTGATGCGGCCATGCGGGTTGTACAGGGCCTCGATAGTCAGCACGCCGGCTTCAATGGCGGGCAGCTCAATCGTTCCGGAGATCGACTTTCCGGGCCCGACACTGGTGCTGCCGCTTTCCGGTCCAACGCGCGAAAGAATGCTCTCGGGGGTCTTGGCGTCTGGCTTGCGCAGCAGGCGAAAGCTGACGCTGGGCAGGCAGAAGTCGATTTTGGGCAGGCTGGCCGCGGCCTTGCCTTCGTTGGTGACGGTGATGGTGGCCTTGATGGTGTCACCAAGGTTGTATTCGGGTTTGTCGAGAGTGAGCTTGACGGACATAGAGGTCTCCTGTGTTTGCGAGCCTAGAAAATGGTGGCATTGAAGTCGCGCAGTAAGAGGGAAGGAGGCATGGCGACATAACTCACATGGCTGGCGTCAGAATTTGCTGGATGAGAGTGGATGAAGGTCTCGTTGCGGAATCTTCCTTTTTGTGAAGAGGAGGATTGCAGCGCACACGACGCAAGCTATCGTGCAGGTATGTCAGAAACTATTTAAGAGCCTGCAAACAGGCTCTGTTGTGAGGCGACCGTCGGGCGGCACCCGCTTGGCGGTGGGTGTTGGGCGGTCGCAAAGCAGCAGCAGTACCGACGTTTGCAGGCTGCAAAACTGGTTTGGCAGGAATCACCAAAGTTATCGGACACGTGCGTCCGATAAGACCTCGCGACGCTGCGGAATGCCCAAATGTGGCGGTTTGACGGTATCCGGAAGTTCAGTCAATAAGCGGCCGGATGAAGTCAAAAAGTCATGAAAACGGTGTTGACGCGGGGTAAAGCAACGCTATGGTCTGCCTGCCTTCGGGGAACCGAGGAGCTTCTGGATAGGCCCTGACACGCCGCGGAAAGGTACGTGTCTGGGTTCTCCTGAGGCGGCAACGGACGGACGTAAACTGACTTTTTGTTCTATTGGGAGAGCAAGGCATGGCAAAATTCTGGTCAATGGCACTTGCGCTGATGTTCAGCGCCGGTGTCTGGTCGGCGCCCGCGATGGCGCAGACCAATGGTGACGCCAATCTTGGCGACATCCAGCGTAACGGCGGGCAGAATCCCGCTGAAGGCACCTTGGGCGACAAGGGCCTGAAGTTCACGACCGACGGGTTCGAGCTGCGCATGACGACCCGCGTTCAGTTCCGCCTGACCTACCAAAACGAAGTAGCGAACGGCGAGAACGGCACGAACGGTCGTGACTTTATCAACTTCAACGTTCGCCGCGCGAAGACCAAGTTCGAAGGCCACATCTTCGACAAGGACTTCCGTTATATGGTTCTGTTGAACTGGCGTGGTATGGGTAACGGCAGCGTGGTTGAAGAAGCTGCGTTCACCTGGGCCTGGCGCAACGAGTTCAATGTCACGGCCGGCCAGACCAAGCTTCCCTTCAACTGGGAAGAATCCTGCAGCAGCGGCAGCCAGCTGTTTGCGGAACGCGGCTTGGTCAACGAAGTGTTCAACGAAGATTATGCCAAGGGTATCACGCTGCACGGTCAGGTCGGCGAAGAGACGCCCTGGCTGAAGTACTGGTTTGGCATTTACAACGGCGTTCTGAAGGGCAACAACGACTTCCGTAACGCTGATGGTGCCATCCAGAGCGAGACGTTCTCGAACCTGGTTGACAACGAAATGATGATCAACCTGCGCCTCGAGACGCACCCGATGGGCAACGTTGCCAGCAAGATGTACGACGACCGCAGCAAGGAAGAGAACGACAAGATCCTGTTCGCGATCGGCTTGGGCTTCAACTGGTTCCTGAGCGGCTTCGAAGATACGGCCCTGCGCCCTGACACCGTTGGTACCCCGACGGCTTCCGGTCGCCCCCGTACCAGCCAGGACACCATCAGCTTCACCCTCGACGGCCACTTCCGTTTCTACGGCTTGAGCGTCGACCTGGCCTGGTTCTTCCGCCACACCGAGTTCCACAACCGTGGCGGCACCCGCTTTGACCCCAGTGGCAAGGCTGGTATCAGCAACCTGACCGACATGGGCATCACGTTTGACGTGGCGTTCTTCATCATCCCGCAGGACTTCAACGTCGGCATCCGTATCAACATGCTGAACGCTGACGAGTTCTGGGGCGGTGGCGCGGACAACCACGACCTGGGCGTTCGTCCGGACACGATGGAAATGGGTATCGTCGCCAACTACTTCCTGCACGGCGACAACCTCAAGCTGACCTTCGACATCCTGTACGTCGACCAGCAGCTTGTTTACAGCGGCAGCACCACGGGCGTGTTGGGCGTGTACAACGCTCCGCCGGTCCGTTCGGGCTCCGCTGGCGGCAACGCCGACAACAGCGACCACAACGCGCTGTGGATCGTGCGCCTCCAGATCCAGTGGATCTTCTAAGATCGCTGGAACAGACACATGCAACACAAAGGGCGGCCCATCAGGGCCGCCCTTTCGCTTTTTCACGGCACTTCCGCCCTTAAGTTTCCATAATCCTTCCCGCATCAAGACCTTAGGGGGGCCCATGCGATTTCTTGCTGTTCTGATTATGGCCGCTTTGCCAACCGTGGCGGCAGCGCAAGAGCCAGCGGCGCAAACTACCATCAAGCCCACCGGGCTGCGCTTTTGGTCCGAACACTTTGAACTGAACGCCGAAATGCTGGTGCAGTTCCGGCTGACCGGCCAGGACGAGCGCGGCGGTAACAGCACCAACGGGCGCGACTTTGCCAACTTTCGTATCCCGCGCGCGCGCCTTTCCTTCAACGGCTACCTGTTTGAGCCCGAGTTCCAGTACCGGCTGCAACTGAACTTTGTGCGGCCCGCCGACCAGCTGGTTGAAGTCGCGCGCTTTCGCCTGGCATTGGGCCGCGCGCTGAACGTGAACATCGGCCAGGACCGCGTGCCCTGGGATTGGGAACGCCGCGTGCCCGGCCAGAACCTGCGCTTTGCCGAACGCAGCTATGTCAACGAAGTGTTTCACCAGGACTGGGGCAAGGGCATCTGGATTGACGGCGAAATCGGTGCCGAGGTACCCATGCTGAGGTACTGGTTCGGGGCCTTCAACGGCGTCATGCGCGCCGACAACGACTTTCGCAACAAGGACGGCGCCCTGACCCAGGACACCTTTTCGCGCTTTGTGGATGCCGAGGTGATGGTCACGCTGCGCGCCGAAACCCAGCCCCTGGGCGCGATTTCGACCAGCCTGGGCGACAACCGCGGGCGCGAGGAACACGACAAGTTCCTGGTTGCAGCCGGGCTTGGTGTGAACTGGTTCTCCAGCGGCTTCAACGATGGCCTGATTCGCGGTGACACAGCCACCGTAACGCCCGCTTCTGGCCGGCCCCGCACCCAGCAGGAAACCCTGGCATTGACGGTGGACGCCCACGGGCGCTGGTACGGCGCCAGCCTGGACGTGGCGTTTTACTGGCGCGACACGGAGTTTCACAACCGTGGCAGCAACCGCTTCAGCCCGGGCAACAAGAACGGCATCAGCGACCTGATGGATATTGGCTGGAGCGTAGAAGGCGGCTATTTCATTTTGCCCAACGAGCTGGGCGTGTTTGCCCGAGTCAACAGCTTCAACGCCGACGAGTTCTGGGGCAGCGACGGCATTGACAGCACCAGCGGCCATCAACGGGCGATCCGCCCCGACGCCATGGAGTTCGGTGTGGCGGCGAACTACTACTTTCAGGGCGACCGGTTGAAGTTCAGCCTGGACATCAATTACGTGGACCAGCAACTGGCGTTTTCCTATCGCGGCGCTGGCACGCTGCTGGGGGTCTACAACGCGCCGCCAAGCCGCCGCGGTGGCGGGTTGGGCAGCCACCCCGACAGCGCGGACCACAACTCGATCTGGATCATCCGGCTGCAGATTCAGTGGATTCTGTAGGGCCCGTTGGACGGGTTGAAAAGTAACCCTTGCATTGCATAACGTCGGCATGCTATAGTATCACGACGTTATGGAGAATCCCATGTCCCGTTGGCGCAAGAAGCTGCCGTTTCGCGAGCTGACCATTCCGGTCAAGATGCTGCATGGCCACATCAACAATGCCGGGCGCAAACTGACGCCCTTTCGTGAACTTGAAATCGAGCACGGAAGCCTGCAACTGGTAGACGGCATTCCGCTGGTGCATGTGCGCGGCACGCCCCGTGAAATGGGCCGCGCCATGGGCACGCTGGTGGGTGTGCAGGCCGCGGAAACTTTCTTTCTTTACATGCGTTACTTCTGCCCGGATTTCGCCGGCGACCTCAAGCTGGCCCGCCAGATGGAAGCCCGCATGCCGGCCTGGTTTATCCAGGAAATGCAGGGCTTTGCGGAAACCAGCGAACTGACTTACGACGAAATCCTGATGGGCCAGACGTTTCTGGACATTCACAAAGTCGCCCTGTGCAGCACGATTGCCGCCCACGACAGCGCCACGCAAACCGGCGAAATCCTGATGGGCCGCAACCTGGACTTTCCCAGCCTGGACATTGCCGACCAAGCCAACATTGTGGTCGTGCACCAGGGCAGCGAGTTTGAGGGTCACACACCCCGCCCCTTTGCCAGCGTAACCTGGCCCGGGTTTCTGGGCTGCCTGACAGCGCTCAATACAGACGGCCTGGCACTTTCCATGATGCTGGTCTACGGCCACTGGCGCAAAGAACACCTCCAGGGCCTGCCCTTTCCGCTGGTGTTTCGCAGCGTAATGCAGAACTGCGGCAACGTGGCCCAGGCCGCACAGTGGCTGGCCACCAAGCCCTACTGCACGGCCACGAACCTGATTCTGGCCGATTCAGGGCGCCATGCCGCGCGCTTTCAGTTGCACCCCGACCACCCGGTTGTGGAACACACCAGCGCCGATGCGCCGGCCACGGCCTGCACCAACCACTATGTGGCAGCAGGGATACGCAAGTTTGCCTTCACCTGGTTCAGCAGCTTCTTTCGCCTGCGCCGGCTGCAAAAGCGCATGCGTGGCGCCAAGTTCGATGTGCAGGCGATCAAGGACGCATTGCAGGCCACGGGCATTCCGCTGATCAACATCCAGCGCACGGTTTTTCGGCCTGAACGGCTGGAATTGGAGGTCGCCTTTGACGACCTGGGTTCCGGCCCCGGCCGTTACGTGCGCCTGCCGCTGCAACTGCTGTTTCCGCACCTGCAGGCGGCAGAGGCGCTGGCAGCGCAAGCAACCTAGCAGCCAAGGTTCTCGGCCAGGCAAATCCTACAGCTACGGATTACACGGAAATGGCCTATCGCACCGTGGCCCTGGCTGCGACCTGGCCATCGTACCCAGCCAATTCCGGCCACCCGTGCCGAATTGTGGTAACCATGCCACAATCCGCGTGAATCTTGCGCAGCCTGCGCGTGAAACCTGTGTGAGCGGCACCTTGGCCATCCACCAGCAGCCAGAGGGAGACTTCGGGCGTCTCGTCGAAGACCACTTCGCGCGGGCTGTGCGGTTTTGCTCAAGGCTGCTGGGAAATGTCAGCGAAGGAGAAGAGGTCGCCCAGCAGGCCTTTGTAAACCTGCTGGAAAAGGGCAAGCGGCCCTGGGAGCAAGGCGACCCTCTGCCTTTTCTATACACGGTGTTGCGCAATGCGTGCATTGACCACGTGCGCCGCACCAAGCGCCAGGCCGCACCCATGGAGTTCGACGCGCCGGCACCGCAGCCGGACCTGTCGCAGGCCGAGGAACGAGAAATCAGCCAGGCACTGTACGCCGCGCTGAAGACACTGGAAGCGCCGCAACGCGAGGCCGTATTGCTGCGCTTTTATGAAGGGCTGGAACTGCCACAAGTTGCCAAGGCCATGCAACGCAGCATTGGCGCAACTGCCATGCTGCTGACCCGGGCCAAGGCAAAGCTGAAGGAAAGGCTGGGCAAACTGCCCGGATTTGAGCAATGACACCGGCACAGGCACGACAACTGTTTGACCGCGCACTTGCCGACAACCTGGCAGGTGAAACGCTGGCAGCCTTTGAACAGGCGTTGGCCAGCGACACCGCCCTGTGCGACGAGTTTGAGGCTTTTGCCGACGCCCAGAACAACGCCGGCCTGGCAGGTCTGGATGCATGGCTGCGCAAGGCCGGCGCCCAGGCTTCCCGCCAGACACCACTGGTGGCTGCCGGCATTGCCGCCAGCATTGCCAGCGCCGCCCAGGGCCGCAGGCGCGGCCGTTTGATCCGCCTTGCTGTTGCGGTTTCCAGCCTGGCTGCGGCCGCGGTGATTGCGATGGTGATTTACCTGCCCAAAGAAGCCGGCCGCGGCGACGTGCTGCCGCAAACACAGACCAGCAACTGGCCCACGGCGCAATCCGGGCAGGTGGCCGTGCTGTCCGAAGGCAACCTGGCTTTCGAAAACGAGATGGATGAATTTACGCCGGTACCGGGCGTAAGGCTGCAAGTGCTGCGCGGCACGGTCATGAGCCGGATTCACCCGAGCATGACCATGCTGGAAGGCGAAGTGACGGTCAGTCTGGCCGCCAACCGCCATTTTGAAGTGCATGTTGGCAACCACCGCGTCGTCGCCGACGGCCCCGCCACCTTTACGGTGCGGGCCCAGGCAGACGCATTCCCCGAGATTCAACACCAGGAGACATTCATGCCCAGGGCAGACTTGCTGGCGCGTTTTGGCGCGCTGGCCTTTACACTTACTGTCAGTGCCGTTACCGGCAACGTGGACGTGCGGGCCGAACAAGCCTCCACGCCGCTTGCTGCCGGCCAGGTGCAGACCTTCCAGGCCGGACCCGGCCCGGGCCACGAAGGCCGCAAGCCGCCCACACCGGAAGACGCCTTCAAGCAGCTGGACAAAAACAGCGACGGCAAGCTCGATGGCGACGAAGTCAAAGACCCGCTGAAGACGGATTTTGACGACAACAAAGATGGCAGCATCAGTGAGGACGAGTTCAAGGCCCACTGGAAGCCCAAGCCCGGCCCAGGCCCAGGCCCCGCGCCGAAGGCAGAGGACGAATTCAAGCGCCTGGACAAAAACAACGACGGCCAACTGGATGACAAAGAGGCCGACGACAAGTTCATCAAGGCCAACGATACCGATAGCGACGGCAAGGTCAGCCTGGACGAGTTCAAGAAGAACTTCAAGCCGCCCATGGGCCCCGGCCCCGCGCCAAAGCCGGAAGACGAGTTCAAGCGCCTGGACAAAAACAGCGACGGCAAACTCGACGACAAAGAAGCACCCGGCAAGATGAAGGAAGACTTCGACGACGACAAAGACGGCAGCATCAGCGAAGAAGAATTCAAGAAGCACTGGCGCCCACCCGAAGGCCCGCGTCCGCCCCGCCCGCCTGAAGGCGGCCCCGAGGGTGGCCCGCGTCCGCCCCGCCCGCCTGAAGGCGGCCCCGAAGGGTGGCCCGCGTCCGCCGCGCCCGCCCGAAGGCGGCCCGGAAGGTGGCCCGCGTCCACCACGTCCGCCCGAGGGCGGCCCGGAAGGTGGCCCGCGCCCACCGCGTCCACCCCGTCCCCCCGAAGGTGACGGCCCCAAGCCACCCAAGCCGCCCGAAAAGGACTAGGCCTCCAACCACGAACCAACCCCCTGCCCAGGCAGGGGGTTTTTATTCCGGGCCGTTGGCACCCCTGGCAAAGGCGATAGATTGCTGCCATGCGCTACTTTCAGGTCAACGCCTTCACTGCAACGCCCCAGGGCGGTAACCCTGCGGGTGTGTGCCCGCTGGAAAGCTGGCCTGAACCGGAGGTCATGCAGCGTATCGCGGCCTCGCTGACTCTGGCCGAGATCGCGTTTTTTGTGCCGCAAGGGCCTGATTTCGGCCTGCGCTGGTTTACGCCGGTGGTGGAGATGGACCTTTGCGGGCACGCCACCCTGGCCAGCGCCCATGTGCTGTTGCAACACCTGGGCTACGCCCGCCCGGAGATACGCTTTCATACGCGTAGCGGAGAGTTGATCGTGACCCGCGCCGGCGACGCGCTTTCCATGAATCTTCCGGCCCGGCCCGCCACGGCCATTGCCGCGCCAGCCGGATTGAAAGAAGCGCTGGGCATTGCGCCCTCCCAGGTACTGAAAGCCCGCGACCTGCTGTGCGTGTTTGAAACCGCCAGCCAGGTGCGCCAATTGCGGCCGCGCATGGACGGCATTTTGGCCCTGGGTGTGCACGGCGTGATCGTCACGGCCCCCGGCGAAGACTGCGATTTTGTCTCGCGGTTTTTTGCACCCGCCGTTGGCGTAGACGAAGACCCGGTTACGGGCTCCGCCCACTGCACGCTGGTGCCCTATTGGTCTTCACGGCTTGGAAAGACAAAGTTCCGGGCCCGCCAACTATCAGCACGGGGCGGCGAGATTGGCTGCGAGCTGCAAGACCAACGCGTGCAATTGACCGGCCAGGCCGTGACTGTGCTGGAAGGGCAGTTGCGGTCGGCCTGAGAAGAAATGCGTCAGCCTGTAAGATTCCACTTGGCTGGCGGCAGGGACCTATTTAGCATTTAGTCAGACCTGCTTTCGCGGCTTGGGGACACAAAGCAAAGCCAGATGGAATCCGTCGCTTGCGTGGCGTCGGACGCTAATCTGTGCCACCGGAGGCAAGCCATGCGTCGTGCGACATTTAATGTGTTGGGGCTGGTGTGCGCGTTGGCCGTGATGTTCAGCGCCGGATGCGGCCCCGGGCTGGTGGCCCTCAGTGGCGGCGGCGTGGGCGCTTTCTTTGGCATCAAACCCGCCGACGACAAAAAGAAATCAACGCCCGCCGTGCTTGGCCCCAATGTGGCCCCGGCCGTGATTGTGACTGCCCTGGTGCGCGAAGAATCACCCGCGCAGATCAACTATACCCTGATTGACGCCAACGCCGACGCCTGCAGCGTGCAGGTCGAGTTTGCCGTGGGCGCAGGCGCTTTTGCATCCTGCCTGGCTGGAGCCGGCGGCGACGGCACGACCGGACTGGCCAGCAGTGCAGCCGGCACGACGCATTCCTTCAGTTGGGATTTTGTGACTGACCTTGGCCCCCAGCGCACCACGGGTCTCAGCATTCGCGTGCGCGCCAACGACGGCGCACAGTTTGGAAGCTGGTTCACGCTGGCCGCCCAAAGCATTGGCAACGACGGCCCGGTGATCAGCAACGTCAACGTGATTGGCCCCTCGGGCGTGCTGCTGATTACCTTCAACCTTGCCGACCAGAACAGCGACCTGGGCAGCCTTGACCTGGAATGGTCCACCGACCAGGCCCAGAACTTCACGCCCGTGGATCAGGGCACTGAAGTACTGGGCAACCCGCCGGTCAATCTCCTCAGCAGCCCTGCAGGGTCGCCGGGCCAGTTCATCTGGAAGTCCGACATCGCCCTGTCGAACTATGTGGGCGATTTCTTTCTGCGCTTTTCCACCTACGACCAGCCTGCGGGTTACAGCGGGCCCACGCCAGCCAGCCCCGTGGTGGCAGGCCCCTTCACGCTGGATAACAGTGTCAACCAGCCGCCATCGCTTGCTTTGGCACGCCCCTATGGTGGTTTCACGTTCACATCTACGGTGCCGCTGGAGTTCACACTGGCCGACGGCGAATCCGATGCCGCTGCAGTGATCGTGAAATACACGTTCGATGGCAGCACGTTCTTTGATGCCACGATGTCGCAGCAGTTTGTTCAGGGTGCGGCCGGGCCCTTTCCTACATCCCCCAGCCCTACGTTCTACAGCATCTACTGGGACGCCCTGGCCGACTTGCAGGACGAAACCGGCTTTCTGGTGCCCGGTGTCGACGTGCGCCTGTTGTTCATTCCCGCCGATTCCCAGGGCGGAACGCCAACCTTGAGTGAATCCTTCACCGTGATCGGCAACGTAGCGCCACAGGTCAACAGCCTCACGGCGCTGAACACCTTTGGGAATATTCCCGTCGTGGTCAACCTGCAGGACAGCAGCGCAGACCCCTGCAGCGTAGACATTGAGTATTCGGTCGACGGCAGCAACTTCTTTCCGCTGACGCAGTCGGACTTCACGTTTGGAAGCCTGTCCGCCCTGACCAGCAGCCCCAGCGGTACCGACAACGTGTTGATCTGGAACTCCGCGCTGGTGCTGGCCAGCACCAACGAACCCGCGGTGTTCCTGCGCATTACCCCCACCGACCACCCGGCCAGCGCGGCGGCTTCTCCGCCACATGTGCTGATGGACCTGACGGGCGCGGCATTTGTCAGCGGCAGTTTCCCGATCATCAATAACCCCGCCGGCGCGGCACCGGTCAGCATTGGCATATACACCACCAGCAGCCCGGCTACGCCTCCCAGCGCCAGCCCGGCCTCAACACCGCAGTTCGTAACCGTGGCCGCCAGCGCGTCGCGCACCCTTGACCGCGTGATCCAGCCCGCCAGCGCGACCGTGACGGACACCTTCTGGTTCATCGAGGAAGGCCCCGGCATCTACGGCACGCTGCTGGACGGCACCGGCGCGCCGCTGGTGTATTCCACCGCAACGCTGCAGGCCTTTGCCCCGGGCATTGCCATGGACGGCGACGAAGTGATGGTCGACGACTTGGTAAACGGCCCGGCCACGTTTGAACTGGACGACAACGGCAGCGTCAACGCCGCCAACTTTGCCGTCGATATTTTCGGCGCCACCACTTCTGATGACGTTGCGCAGGCGCTTGTGGACGCCATCAACGGCCTGGGCGATGCGCTGTTTGCCTCGCGCGTGGGCGACGTGGTTACCTTGACGCACCGCATTGCCGCGCAGATTCTCCAATCCAGCGCCATGGCGCCGGGCATCGGCTTGTGCCAGCCGATTGCCACAACCGGCAGCGGCATTGCCGTGATTACAGACCTTGCCGGCGGCACCAGCGCCCAGATTGTGCAGTATGTGGCCCCCGCCACGTTTCCTGCGGGCAGCACCTATGTCACCATCAAGTGCTTCATTGACGACCCGACCTTTGCCTACACCGTCCAAGCCAGCTATCGGCTCTACTGGGGCAGCCAGCCCACCTCGGTCACTGTTACGCCCAACAGTCCTTCGGTGTTGATCAACGGACAGCTGCAGCTTTCGGCCACCGTGGCGCCAGGCGGCTCGCCCCAGACAGTAACCTGGGAAGTCATCGGCGGCGGCCCCAACGGCACAATTGACAATCTGGGCCTGTACCGGGCACCCAGTTCCATGCCAGGCAGCAACCAGATAACCGTGCGGGCCACCAGCGTGCTGCCAAGTGTTTCCGGCAACCTGCAGATTACGCTGCTGCCCGAACCAACCCAGGTGAACGTGACCTCTGCCGGCGGTGTAACCACGCTGGCACTCAGCAGCGGCTCGGCTTCTACACTGCAGTTCGCCGCCTCGGTGGTACCCGCCCAGGCGCCGCAAACCGTCACCTGGCGTATTCGCCACAACGGCGTCGACCAGGGCCCCGGCAACGCCACCGTGGGCACGATTAACGCCAGCGGCCTGTACACCGCGCCTAACAGCCTGCCCAGCCCTGACGTCGTGGCCATTGAGGCCGTCAGCACGGCCAAGACTTCGCTGTTTGGCCAGTTCTTTCTGACTTTGCAGGCGCCGGCGCCAACCAGTTTTCAGGTCAATCCATCCGTGGCCGTTGTGTTTGCCGGTGGCGCGGGCCAGCAGTTCAACACCGGCAGCTTTGTACCCAGCAACGCCAACCAGGCCGTAACCTGGGAGGTCATTCCCTCTACCGGCTTTGGCACGGTTTCGGGGTCTGGGTTGTACACCCCGCCAGCCAACGTGGCCGCCACCACCAACGTAACCGTGCGCGCCAAAAGCTCGATCAACCAGGCCGTGTTTGCTGACGCCGTGGTGACCTTGAACCCCAACGTGGCGTCCACACCCACTGGCGTGACGATCACGCCCAGCGAAGGTCTGGCGACAACGCAATCAGGGCTGGTGCTGTTGTCTGCCAGTGTGTCGCCGGGCACGGCTTCACAAAGCGTGACCTGGACCGTCATTTCGGGCAGCGGCACGGTCGATTCCAGCGGGCGTTACACACCTAACGCCGCCAGCGACGTTGACTACGTGGCCACGGTGCGCGCAACCAGCACGGTTTCACCTTTCCCGTTTGCGGAAGTGCAGATCAGCGTGGCCGGCAATGGCAAAGACCTGAAGGATATCGGCGAAGTGCACCTGGGCCGCGCCGATCACTCCGGCGTCTGGGATAGCACCAACGACCGCCTGTGGTGGGTCGGCGGTGGTTCGGAAATCACGGCACCGGATGCCGACTTGAATGTGCTGTGGTACAGCACGGGATCGGACACCATTGGCGCCGGTCCAAACCTGCCCAGTGCACTGCTTACCACAGCGCCCAAGTGCATCATGACATCCATCGACCCGGGTGCCAAAAAGATGTACGCATTCTGCAATATGGGCGGCGGCGCGCCGTTGCGGGTGTTCACCTTAGGCCTGGCGCCGATTGGCGGCTCCTGGTCTGAGATCAGTATCGGCGGCGGCGGCGATGTACCTGTCCTGACAACAACCCTGCGCCACCCGCTGTGGTTTGACACCAGCAACGCGATCTTCCACCTGGTGCTGAATAACGGCTTTGTCTACCGCTTCAGCACCGGCGGAAACTGGCTGACCAAACTGACCATCAGCCAGACCGCCCAGGCACCCAGCACGCCACTGAACAACGCCTGGTCCTGGGACCAGGCCACGCGCATCATGTGGTTCTCGGGCCCCACGGACACCACCACCAGCGCTTCCATGCGCCTCTACCAACTGGACATGAACCAGAACAAGTGGTTCATCCGCACGTCGTCAGGTCTTCCATCGATCGGCATCGCCAGCGGTACCATGTTCTTTCACCAGGGCATTCTTTGGCTGTTTGGCGGCCGCAATGTGCTGACCAACACGTACACCAACAACCTGTATCGCATTGATACTACGGGGTCGCCGGCCTCGTGGTCGCTGCAGGGAACCGCGGGTTCCTGGCCCCCGCCGCGGGCTCGCGGCAGCATGGAACTGGTCGGTTTCGGTACCGACCCTGTACTGTTCGGCGGTGGCAACGATAGCGGCGTGTTTGGGGACATGTGGTCCTTCAACGAAGCAGCGGTCACCTTCACTCGTTCCAACCCTGGTAGCCTGCTGCCTCAGGGCCGCAGCGGCGCCAGCGCCGTGTGGGCGGGCACCAGCGGCATCGCCTTTGGCGGCCAGTGCGATTTCGGCCTGAGTGGCGAACTGTGGTCCTTCACCTACCAAACCACCCCGACACGCCTCAATTGGTCGCCCCTGGACGCAGGAGGGACAGCACCGCCGCCCATGCAGGGTGCAGCGATGCTGTATGACCCGCCAACCAACAGCGTATTCATGTTCGGCGGCACAAGCGCGACCAAGATCGCCGGCAAGGGAACTGGTGTTACAAACGTTCTGTACCGGCTTTCGCTGTCGTCTGTGCCAGCTACCTGGAGTGTCGTCTCCCCCAGCGGCACGCCGCCCGCACCACGCTTTGGGGCTGCCTTGACCTTCAGCCGCACCGGCGGCGGCTTGATCAAATCAATGTGGATGTTCGGCGGTGAGGGAACCGCGGGTACCAAGTTCTCCGACATCTGGGAACTGGATCTTTCCGGTGGCCTGCCCGGCACCTGGATCAACCGTTCTGTGGCGGGTGGCCCCGACGCCCGTGAGGGTTCAACCATTGGCTGGGATTCCCGCCGCAACAAGATTCTTGTGGTCGGCGGCAAAAACGGTGCCGGCACGAATCACCAGTACTTTGAGTTTGATGTAGCTTCCCCGGCCTGGACATCACGGTCGTCCACCAACACCGGCAACCAGGAAGACGTGTACGAAAGCGGCACGATCTACGACGACCCGCTGCGCCGCTTCCTGACTGCGCCAGCCACCAAATCGAAGTTCCAGGCCCTGGCCGTGGTCACGGGCAGTCCGGTCAACCCAAGCTGGCAGTACCTGACCAACCCTGCGCAATCGCACCCGGCGGCAACGTCGGGCTTGTTTGACGCGGCGAACGGGCGATACTACACGCTGTTTGGCGAACGCACGGTAAGCGGTCGCAGTGTGGGCACCAACGGGGCAAGGATCATTCACTTCAAGTAACCTATGGCTGCCAACAGTTCCGTTGACAAAGCGTTTCTGACCCGGGCCCGCGAGCGCAAGCTGCTCAGCGATGCCCGGGTGCGCCAGGTGTACACCGAACTGGCCATGCGCCGGTTTGCGGAACCGGACCTGCAGGCCTATGAAGTGGTCGTGGAACACGGCTGGCTGGCCGTGGAAGACGCCCTGGCGCTGCTGGATGCCTCGCCACAAGACACGATCGAGCAGGTGGAACTGCGCGCCAGCCCCGAGCTGGAACCGCAAAGCAGCGGCGACACGCTGGATGGCGAAGAACAGCGTGCCTCCACCTCACGCGGGCGTGCCTCCGACACCGAACGTTTTTCGTCGCCCTTTTCGCAGCCCGCTGAGTTGCAGGCCGATACCGAAATGGCCGACCTGGCACCTGAAGACGAAGGCTACGCCGAGATTCCGAAGCTGGTGGAACCACTGGCACCTGCTTATGCCGTGACAGACAGCCCCGAGGACTCGGTGCTGGAAATGGAACTGCCGCCGCCGCAGCCATCCAGCGGCGACAGCCTGTTTGAGGAAGGCGACAGCCAGCCTGTGCCGGCACTGGATGCAGAGACCGACTCCAAGGGCCCTCGCATCGTATCGGAACGCACCCCAAGCGCTGTGTACATGCCCTTTGATTCTGTTGTGCGGCCCCAGGACCCGCAGCCCCTGGCCGCTTCTGCAGACACGCTGGACGGCGATTCAGATTCCGGCACTCTCAGCATCACGGCGCGCGACTGGAACAAGCCCGAAGGAACCGCCACCGATCCCGCTGATCTCTTGCCCGCGCCGATCTTTCAAAACCGCGGCAGCAAGGGCGCAAACGTTGACTTTGCGTCCTTTGGCGAAGACGGCCGCCGCGACGAAGAACCCGACCCCACCGAAGACGGCACCGACGAAGCCACCGACATGTCGGGCAACATGATCGACAGCGCCGTCGGCGAAGTCATGGAAGACGCCGACGACGGCTATTTTGGCCCGGCCGCCGACCTGACCCAGACCCCGCGCGAAGTACTTGAGGAAAGCATCGCGCCGCCCAAGCCGCTTTCCGGCAACACGCTGTTCGACAGCGAAGCCCTGAAGGAAGCCGCGCCCGCCCCGGCCTTTGCAGCCGCAGAGGATGATTCCGATTTTGCCGCCACGGCCGCGCCGGCCAGCGAGGCCCCGACGCGCCGGCCCAGCCGCCCGATCACAGAAGTCAAGGACGACAGCGACGTCGATTTTGGCGTCACCCTGCCCCCCGGCCAGGCCGGCAAGGGCAAAGACCAGGGCACGATCTACGACGACAGCGATGTCAGCCTGGCGGATCTGACCGACGAAACCAGCCAGATAACGTCAGAGAACAAGCTGACCACCGGCAGCAAGACGCAGTTCGCCACCGGCGAAATGGCGCGCCCGGGCCTGCAGCAGAAGACAGGCAGCAAGATCGGCGTTGAAAGCGATATCACCGGCCAGGAAATGACACTGGCCGACCTGCGCGCCCAGATGGGCATTGGCGAAGGTGTCAAGCTGGCGAAGGAAGGTCAAAGCGCGCTGACCAAGCTGCGCAAAATTGGCGGCATGAAGAAGCGCTATGCCGTGGTGCGCGAAATCGCACGCGGCGGCATGGGCAAAGTCATTGAAGTAGAAGACAACGACCTGCGCCGCAGCGTGGCCCTGAAGGTGCTGCGCAAGGAAATGCTGGACCGCCGCGACCTGGTCGAACGCTTCCTGGAAGAAGCCCAGATCACCGGCCAGCTGGAACACCCCAACATTGTGCCGGTGCACGAAATTGGCGTCGACGGCCGCGGCAACCTGTACTTCACGATGAAGCTGGTCGAAGGCGAAGACCTGTCCAGCATTCTCAAGCGCATGCGCAAGAAGGACCCCGGGGCCGACAAGGCCTATCCGCTTTCGCGGCTGGTGGACATTTTCATCAAGGTGTGCGAAGGTGTGGCCTTTGCGCACTCCAAGGGCGTGATCCACCGCGACCTCAAGCCCGCCAACATCATGGTCGGCCGCTTTGGCGAAGTGCAGATCATGGACTGGGGCGTGGCCAAGATTGTCGGCCGCAAAGAAGACACGGCCGACCGCGTGGTGGTCAGCGACCGCCAGGACGACGACGCCGCGCGCACCATGGCGGGCAGCATTCTGGGCACGCCAAGCTACATGTCGCCCGAACAAGCCCGCGGCGAAGTGAACTACATGGGCCCCACCAGCGACATTTTCTCGCTGGGAGTGATCCTGTACGAGCTGCTGGCACTCAAGACACCCTGGACAGCGCAAACCAGCGCCCAGGTGCTGGACCAGGTCAAGAACTTCAACCCCGACCCACCAAGCAAGATGGAGCCCGATCGAAAGATCCCGCCCGAGCTTGAACAGTTGGCAATGAAGTGCATTGAAAAAATGCCGCACAAGCGCGTGCAGACCGCGCAGGAATTGATTGAAGACCTGCGTTCCTGGCAGGAAGGCCGCACCCTGGCCGCCGTCGAATATTCGCTGCTGCAGTTGATTTCAAAGTGGGTGTCGCGCAACAAGGTGGCGGTGCTGGGCGTTTCGGCCGTGCTGGCGGCGCTGATCATCGGCGGCACGCTGGCCTTCAAAGCCGCACGCCAGGGCGAAATCGACCGCGCCCGCGAAAAGATTGCCACAGCCAGGCCGGTACTGACCCAAGCCGAAGAGTTGCGCAACAAAGGCGAATACGACGAAGCCGTGCGCCTGGCCACGGGTGTGCAAAGCGACATGCGCAACACCCTGGAAGTGCTGCCCGACGACAAAGACGCCCAGGAAATCCAGACCCAGGCGATTATCGTTGCCAGCCAGTCGCAGACCGAAAAGAAGAACCGCGAAGACGAACTTCGCCAAAAGCAGCGCGATGCCGAAAAACGCAAGGAACTGGACGAAGCGCTGGTTGTGGCACGCAAACACCTGGAAACGGCCCACAGCAACGACCAGGATTCTTCTGTAGATGTCGCCACCACCAACGAGTCCTTCAACAACGCCAAGAACGCCTTTATCAAGGTACAGGGCATCGACCCCAACGAGCCCGAAGCCAGGCTGGCGCTGGCCGAGATCGGCGACTGGCTGAAGAATTTTGACGAACGCAGGCGCCAGGACGAATCACTGAAAAGCCTGCGCGTGATGGTGGACGACGCCGGCAAGAAGCTGGTCAGTGTGCGGGCACTCAAGAACGACACGCGCGAGCAATACGACGCCGCCGTCAAGGTGCTGATTGAAACCGTAAGCGTGTGCGACAGCGCGCTTTCGATTGTTGTCATGGGCAAAGAAGGCGAATCCCTGCGCAACAAGGCCCGCGGCTTCAAGGCCGAAGCGGCGCTGGATTTTGCACGGCGCGCGCTGGCCCAAGGCAACTACGACGTAGCCGATCTGATGCTGAACACCGGCAGCGGCACCGGCATGCTGGTCAAGGAAATTGCCGAGACCCGCGCCACGCTGCTCAAGAAAGCCGAAGAACGGTCCAAGTACCGCACGCTGGTCGACGACGCCGAAAAAGCCGTGCGCGACAGCGAATGGGTGCTGGCTCAAGCGCAGTTGCAGGCCGCGATCAATGAAGCCCGCACCAGCCCCTTTGCCACCGACGCAGAACGTACGCGGCTTTCGCGCATGCTGGAACTGGCCCGCCTGGAAGCCCTGCGGGTTGATGAAGCGCGCGCCAAGGTCAGCAGTGAAATGCTGCGCGTGCTGGCTGGCTACAACGACCTGGTGCCGTTGCTGAAGGACCCCGATTACCGTTCACGCGCTGAAACCCAGCGCGACGCCCTGCGCGACCGCACCGGCCAGACCATGCTGGACGAAGCCGCCGGCGCCGACGACGCGGTTGCGGCAGACTTGCTGGAGCGCGCATTCAAGCTGGTCACGGACAAAAAAGTGCTGGCCGATATCACGGGCCGGCTGACGGAACTCAAGTTGCGCCTGGCGCTGGCCCAGGTCAGTGACCGTTACGTGCTGCTGCCGCGCGGCAGCTTTGTGGTGGGCAGCAACCGCGACGGCGACCAGAACCCGCAGCGCACTGTCGAACAAACCCAGTTCCTGTTCATCGACAAGTACCTTGTCACCAACGAGGAGTACAAGGCCTTTGTCGACGACGGCGGCTACACCCGGCCTGAACTTTGGGTCGAGCAATCCCATGTGCTGCTGGCCCAGTTTGTGGATTCCAGTGGCAAGCCCGGCCCGGCCAACTGGGCGCGCGGAAGCTTTGACCCCAGCCTGGCCAAAGTGCCCGTAACGGGCGTAAGCTGGTATGAAGCCGCAGCCTATGCCAAATGGGCCGGCAAGCGCATTCCCACGGCCGATGAATGGGAAATCGCCGCTGGCGCACCCAGCACCACACAGCCCGCCGCCGCCGGGGATTACGCCTTTGGCACCCGTGACGCGGCGCCGCAAAACGGCGTGGCCTCGGCGCGTGAGGTAGGCACCACGGAATGGGACCAAAGCCCGCTGGGTGTCCGCGACATGGGTTGCAATGTGGCGGAATGGACCGGCAGCGCCAGCGTGGATCGCGCCACGGTCAAGGGCGCGGAACCCGGCATGCGGCCCGAACTGTTCTTCCGCTACGCCCGGCGCGCCAAGAACAGCGTGGCAGCGCTGGCCGATCGCAGCTTTGGACGTGGCTTTCGTTGCGCACGACTCTTTACGCTTCAAGACGGCAAGGACTCCGGGGATGGTTCGCACGATTAGCGTGGCGGCAAAACTGGCATTGCTTTCCAGCCTGCTGCTGGCGGCTTCCTGCAGCAACGTGGAAACGCCTGACCTGAAGGCCGATGTCGAGCGTGAAAAGATCATTCCACCCGGCTGGCAGCCCGTGCCCTTGCGTGTGGGCATTGCCCCCATGCGCGCGGCCCTGGAACTGGACGAGCGCCGCTACAACGTAGACGACACCAAGCGCTGGGTGCTGACACCCGACGAACAGCGCCTGAACGGCCCCGGCGGCCTGAACCAGCAGCTGATTGCAACCCTGCGCGACTACCACATGTTCGAATACGTCGCCACCATCGATGGCGCATCGGCCAGCACGTCTCGCGAAGACCTGCAGAACATGGCCCTGCGCCAGGGTCTGGACGTCGTGGTGGTGCCCACCGTCAAGCGCCAGGATGTCGGCTATGTCGACAGCAACGCGGCCTATGGCTGGAACATGTTTGTGTGGTGGATGGTCAGCCCGATCTTTTCCTGGTTCATCGCCGACGAAGACTTTGACGCCAACCTGCACATCGACATGCGCATGTACCCCACCTCGCGCGACGCCGAGTTGCTGGCCACGCGCCTGCAGCCGCCCCAGACCATCGTGCGCAGCCTGGACGACTGGGACCACGGCTTCAACCTGTTTGCCATGTTCAGCACCCCGGGCTACATGGGCGAAGACAACTGGAAAAAGGTCGGCGGCCTGTTGATGCCGATTGCCGAAAACGAAGCCAAGAAATCCATGCTTCGGTTCGTCACCCAGGACCTGAGCCGCAAAGTAGCCGAAGAAAGTTTCCGTGAAGCCGTGCGCCGGCGTGTCGGGCTGGTGATTGGCGTTGACGGCACGGGTCAGCCGCCGGTGCCCTTGACGCGCTTTGCCTCGGCCGACGCCGAATCTCTGGCCTCGCAACTGCTGGAAGCTGAAAACGACCGCGTGCCGGAAGCCGCCCTGCGCACCCTGCTAGGCCCCCGCGCCACGCGCCGCAGTGTTGAACAAGCCGCCGATGAACTGGCCACCATGGCCCGCGGCAACGACGACCTGTTTGTGGTGTTCACGGGCGTGGGCATGCTGGACGACACCTTGCGCCCGACCCTGGTGCTGGCCCAGCCCGGCGGCCAGAAGGCCGAAACAATCGCGCTGGCTGACCTGCTGGACCGGCTGGCCGTCAACAAGCCGCGCACGATCACGCTGTTGCTGGATTGCAGCTTTGCTGCACCCGGCGACCGCCGCTGCGCAACTTCGGCCCCGCAACTGGAAAAGCTGCTGGCCACCCAGCCGGGCAAGAGCCTGTTCCTGCCCTTGCAGGCCCAAATGGCCCAGGCCGGCATTGGTTGCGTGATTCTAAGCGCCACCGACGGCATGCCCGGCAACCCCCATGGCATGAAAGCTCTGGAGATCGAAGACCTTGGCCACGGCCTGTTTTCAGCCTTTGCCGTGGAAGCCCTGGCCGGCAAAGCCGACACCAGTGGCGACCGCCAGGTGACGGTGGAGGAATTCCGCAAGTACGTGGGCGACAAGGTCAAACGCATCGCCGAGCTGGAAGGCGAAAGCCAGCGGGGCTACTTCAGCTTGAGTGATTCCCGCAAGGGTTACACGCTGCCAGCCATGCGCCGCTAGCAGCCGTCAGGCGTTGCTCAGGGCCCGCTGGCGAATGCCGGTATCAATGCCCTTGTCCACGCGCGGGTCAATGGCGCGAATCAGGTCGGCAATCAGGATATCCAGAAAGCCAATCACCGCACTGTTGAACAGCGGCAAGTCAAAGGCCGGGCCGAACTGTTCGCTCATGGCGCGCAGCACCGCCGCGCACTGCTGGTTGGAACGCTTCAAATGCCGCTTCAGCAGCGTGTCCAGCGTCAACTGAATCTTGATCCGGTCGGGCATGTCCAGCGCCCGCGCCACGACTTCGCGCACGCGCGGAAAGTAAATGTCGAACTTGCTCTGGCGCGCCGCGCGCACACTGGCCACCGGTGCGCCGCGCGCCGGGCCGTCGGCGCCGCAGTGGGTGCAGACCTCGGCCCCCGGGGTCGGAAACAGTGCCCGGCACTTGCTGCACACCGGGTGAACGCGGATCATCGCCTCTACGCCGTCATGGGTGGGCGCAAGCTTGACGCAATGGCGCAGGCTGCGGCAGGCGGAATCCAGCTGGTTCAGTTCCACTTGCGCGCGGGTGCGGCGCAGCCACAGTTCAATGTTCACCGGGTCGCGCTTGAGGCCGCTGGCTGTGGCCTTGAGCGCGCCTTCATGGTTGCCCAGCGAACGCAGGTAATCCGCCAGTTGAATCCAGGCGTCGGCGCGCTCCGGCGCGGCCACAGCCACTGACCCCAGCCGCGCCGAAATGCGCTGGCGCCGGGCCAGCACTTCGGGCTCGCTGCCGCTCTGGTTGGCCCAGCCGCGTCGGGCAAGCTCCAGCTCAAAGCTGACAGGGTCCAGGTCACGGGCCTGGTTCAGCACGGCCTCTGCGCGTGAGGAATCACCAACCATCGCGGCTTTGCCGCTTTGGTCTACCAACTGCGCAATGGTGTCTTCGTGTGGTGTACTCAAGGCAATGCGACAAAATGTAGTCGTAAAGGGGCAATTTACTCCAATGCACACGCTTGCCACAACAGGGTGGTGGCCCCAGATGCCAAGTAGTTGCTACTTGATAATCCGGCCGGTCGCAGGGCTGGGGGCTATAGTTCCAGCTCGGATTCGCCCCGCATACGGGCTTCCAGGGCTTGGCGCTCGCGTTTTCCGGTATCTTCGACCTCGCCGTCGGCGGCCTCGCCAATGCGCCGGGCGTCATCGCGCGAGCAAAAAAGGATGCGCCCGTCGGCCAGAATCACTTCCACCCCGGCCGGGCGTGACCGCACCTGTTTGACTTCCAGGGGCTCGACCTTGGCCTCGGCTTTGTGCTGGGTGGCGGCGCCCTGCTTGGCGAACTTCTTGCGGCGTTCCTCGGCACTGCTGCGGCCGCCCTCAATGTATGGCGCAAAGCGGTCCATGAAGCCGTCAAACTCGCGCATCACGTCGTCGTATTGCTGCTCGTCCATGGTTTCGCCGTTGGCGCCAATGTAGTCGCCAAACACGTTGCTCATGGTGTTGATGGCCGCGCCAATGCGCCGGTCCAGCGGGTTGTTCTTCTGGCCCAGCCAGGGCGCAAGCCCGGTGCTTTCGGCCTGGGTTTTCAGGCCGTAGGTCGTGATCACCGACCGCTCATAGTTATCGGTAAAGCCCTGCAACGCCTGGCTGGCAAGGCTTGTGCCTTCCAGCATGCGCACGGCCAGCAGCGTCAGCCCGACCAGCAGGTTGCTGCAGCGAATCACGGTAAGGCGTTTTTCGGCGTTGCCGGCAACAGCCTGCAGGACCCGTTCCACAAGGTCGGCTGCCAGTTCGGCCGCGCGCACGCCGCACAGCACCGGGCGGCTGGAAAACTGGCCCACCACCACGGCCACATACAGGGCGTGGGCAACGTCGACCAGGTATTCCTGAACGACTTCCTTTTCCATGCGCTGCAATGATTCGGGCACCAGCGCTGTGATGCGCGGCATCAGCTTTTCGTCGAACTCGGTGATGTTCAGCCCGTCGTCGCGCTTGAGGGCAAATCGAATGATGTACGGAATCAACTCCTCAATCGTGGTCGGCTGTTTCTTGGCTGGCGGCGGCGCGTTGACCGTGCCCCCGCCATTGGTCACCGGCTGCTGCGGCGAAGTGGAAGCCGTTCTGGGCCCGCGCATGGCCGGCTGGCTGGGTTTTTCGGCTGGTTGTTCGGGCTGGCTGGTGCGGCGCGTTGGCGGCGCGGCACTGGCGCGCGATGCCGGCTGTGCGGGCACGGCGCCGGGCGCGGGGCGTCGCCCCCCCGGAAGCGCCGGCTTGGCGCGTGACTGGGCGGCGTTGGCCTTGGCCTGCTCAATAAAGTTGGGCGCGCGCGGGCCCGGCGCACGGCCCGGCAATGGCGGCCTGGCGCCGCCCGGCGGCACAGGGGCCGAAGGCTTGCGGGGCAGCTTGGGATTGCGGTTTTCAGGCCCGGACGACATTCGTTACCCCGGATCATACGCAAGCGTCGCCACAGTCACAGGCTCGGCAATGCCTTTGACCTCAATCTGTGCCTTGGTGCGGAACTTGATCGGAATGGCAATACGCGCCGGGTTGGCCTTTGCGTACTTGCTGATTTCCTGCACCGTGCCCAGCGAAGCCAGCACTTCATTGCCTGCCGCAAAACTGCACAGCCTGGCCGAAAGATTCACGTGGTGCCCCAGCGTGGTGTACTGGTTGGCCTTCTGGCCGCCAAACATGCCCAGCAGCATGTCGCCACTGTTGATGCCCACCCCCAGGGTCAATATCTCGGGGTACTTATCCACCAGCGCTTGCGGCAGCAGACCCTGCTGAATCCACATGCGCCGCGTGCGCTGCATGTTCTGTTGCAGGTCGACGGCAAACTTGACGGCATTGTAGGCGTGGCCCTCACTGGGCAGCGGCGCGCCAAACAGCGCCATCACCTGGTCGCCGACAAACTTGTCCAGTGTGGCGTCGTTGGCCTCAATGGCCCGCATGCAGACGTCAACAAACTCGTTGAATACGCTTTGCACCACCGGCGCGTCGACGGCTTCGCAGAAGGTCGTAAAGCTGCGCAGGTCTGCAAACAGCACACTCATGGTGCGCTTGTGGCTTAGAAACGGGTCTTCACTTGAATCCAGCAGCCGTTCCACAATGCGCGGGCTGACCAGCCGTTCAAAGAACTGGCGTGTCGTGCGCAGCCGCGAAATGTCCTCTACCGTGATCGTGCCCTGGCTTTCGGCCCACACGGCCTTGAACTGGTAAAACTGCGGGCGGCCCGAAACCGGGTCGGGGCGCTCAGCCTCAAAGATTTCCTCGCCGCGGCTTTCGTGCGCGTCCTGCAACAGAGTACGAAACACACCCGGCGCCCAATCCAGGCTGTCGTATTCCGCCAGCGGCGGCTTCTGGTTCACAATGTCTTTGTTCACGCCCAGAAACTCGCCCATGCGCGTGTTCATGCGGATGATCCGCCAGCGGTCGTCCACAATCAGGTAGTTCACGCTTAAGCCGGCAATCGTGGCCTGGGCCTGCGGTACGCGCGTGTGGCCGAAGCTGGTCAGGTTGCCCAGCGTCATGCTGCCCTGCATCTGGCCGCCGGAAAGCAACATCAGCTTGCGACGCAATTGCTCGTTCTCGGCCTGCAACAGGTCGAGTTTTTCCTGCAAGGCCTTGGTATCCGATTTGCCAAGCATAGGGCTTGGGCCCGCGCCGCAGGCGGCAGTGGTGCCCCAGACATCTCCATGAGCCGCACTATGCTGCCTTACGGTGGCAATTGGCGCAACGCACACCTTTGCGCCCGGGTGCTGCCAACTTGTGCAGGTGCGGCCAAGGCGCCTGTGCGGCGCGTTTTTCGCTGCGCTGCCGGTTGGTTTGTCGCCCCCGGCTGCTATAGTTTCCAGCCGTTCTTTGGAGGCCAGCACAAGCCCATGAGTTTCAAGCGCCGTATGCCGCCAGAAGGTCCCAGCCGGGGCCCGTCATCTGACCACCGCATCAACCGACGCATCCGCGTCCCCAAGATTCAGCTTGTAGACAACGAAGGCACCAATCACGGTGAGATTGACACCGATGCGGCCTTGCGCCTGGCTGAAGAAGCCGGCCTGGATTTGGTGGAGATCGTGCCCACGGCGCGCCCGCCGGTCTGCAAGATCATGAACTATGGGCAGTACAAATATAACCAGAAGAAGAAGGCGAAAAACAGCAAGGGCCACCAGGCCAAGATCAAGGGCGTGCGCCTGCACCCCAACACGGCCGAGCACGACGTAAACGTGTGGCTCAAGCGCAGCAAGGAATTTCTGGAACGCGGCGACAAAGTGCTGATTGCGGTTTGGTTCAAGGGCCGCGAAATCGCGCACAAAGAACGCGGCCAGGAAATCCTGCAACGCTTTGTCGACGCCTTGAAAGACCTGTGCAAGATTGAGCAAAACATGCGCATGGAAGGCAAACGCATGATTCTGCTGCTTGCGCCCCTGACACAGGAAGAAAAGAACGCCAAAAAGCGCGAGGCCGCAGCCCAAACCAAAGGCCCCACGGTCAACAAACCACCCGCCCCACCCACGCCGCCAGCGGCAGCAGCAGGCGCGGCCGGCCCGGTTCCACCCACAGCAGCGGCAGCACCAGCGGCAGCACCGGCACCCGCCGCGGCGCCGGCCAAGCCGGCAACCAAGCCAGCACCACAAACCGCCGGTACAGGCACACCAGCCAAGTAGTGGCCGGCGGCAAATCAGAAGTCAAAAGACCCGGGCCCCCAAGGCCCGGGTTTGCATTTGCGGGCCAATGCACCCAGCGCACGCCCCCGCGGCGCCCTCGCATCGCCCTCGCATCGCCGTCACCGCTGCACCGCCCTCGCATCGCCCTCGCTTCGCCCCCGCATCGCCCTCCCGCATTGCCCTCACCGTCGCCCTCACCGTCGCCCTCACCGTCGCACCATCGCCCTGCCGCACTATCACCTGCGCGCCCCGCAGGGGCGCCACAAAATAGCCGGGGGCGCAAGCCCCCGGTCTCCGCCGCCCCTCAATACCAGCTCCGCAGGGTCGACGGATTCGTTCCACCAGACCCACCCTTGCGGCAGCTTGCGCAATCGTTATAAATCTCGCCCCGCGCTGGCCGGTTTCAAGTCGGGTTAGCCGCCCGGATCAGCGCAACGGAGGCAAGTCATGCCGAAGATGAAGACCCACAAAGGCGCTGCCAAGCGCTTCAAGGTCACCAAGAAGGGCAAGATCAAGCACTACAACGCCGGCCACAGCCACTTGATGTCCGGCAAGTCGGCCAAGCGCAAGCGCAAGAAGCGCCACGCCACCGTGCTGTCGTCCAGCGTTTCGGGCAACATCGCGCTGCTGATGGGCGTGCGTACCGCGCCCCCGGCGCCCACACCCAGCCAGGAATCCATCCGAAAAGCCCAGGCCGAAGCGGCCAAGGCCGCCAAGGAAACCAAGTAACCCCCGGGTTCACCGGTCTGAGCGCGAGTAACGGCAGGTGCCGCCAATCGCCCCGGAGTGAACCCCACGGAGAGAAGCCATGACCCACGCAGTAAGCAGAGTTCCGCGCCACGCGCGCAAAAAGAAGTTCCGCAAGCAGGCCAAGGGCTATTGGGGCCGGCGCCAGAACTACCGCCAGGCCCGCGGCGCCGTGGAACGCGGCTGGCGTTACTCCTGGTTTCACCGTCGCAAGAAAAAGCGCGAGTTCCGCCGCCTCTGGATCACGCGCCTCAGCGCGGCAGCACGCAGCAACGGCCTGACCTACAGCAGCCTGGTTCACCAGCTTGGCAAGGCCAAGATTGAACTGAACCGCAAGAGCCTCAGCGAGCTCGCCATCCGCGACCCGCAGGCCTTTGCCAAGGTAGTGCAACAAGCCCAAGCCGCAAAGTAGAACGCGCAATCAAAACAAAAAACCCCGGCCCAAAGCCGGGGTTTTGCATCGTGCCGCCAACAAAGCCGTAAGAAACCAGTATCCTTGGCACCCAGCCCTACCAAAGCG
Source organism: Planctomycetota bacterium (assembly GCA_016722065.1). Taxonomy (GTDB): domain Bacteria; phylum Planctomycetota; class UBA8742; order UBA2392; family UBA2392; genus H3-PLA7. The sequence goes on along the minus strand of JADKGX010000001.1, from coordinate 1,976,893 downwards.
ACGCTTCTGACGCCCAGCATTGTAACGTTTTGCCATGAAGGCTTCCGCAAACCTAGCTTCCACGTAGGCGCTCAGCCGCCTCCTTGTGACCCTGTCTTGCTGCCCTGTCAAACCAAAAGCGAGCAAGGGATGGATCTTTGGGCGTGCCAAAACCGTCGGCCAAACAGCACGCCAAGCTGAATTGCGATTCCGAGTAACCCCCGTTGGCGGCCATTCGAAACCATTGAACCGCAGATTTTGCGTTCCGTGAAACACCCCGACCCTCTGCGAAACTGAGTGCAAGATTGTGCTGTGCCTCTGGGAGCCCCGAGTCGGCCGCCAACCTGAGCCACTTCATTGCTTTCTGGACGTCGCGTCCTACGCCTAGACCTAGGTCGTACATGTGGGCCAGCTGCGCTTGCGACCGGGCATGGCCTTTTGCAGCTGCGCGTTGAAGTAGAATTGAGGCTTGAACAAAGTTTTGCCCTACCCCGACTCCATCATAGAAGCAGTTCGCCAGCTCGTACTGCGCGCCTTCGTGCCCCTGATGGGCGGCCTGCTGAAGCAGGATTATTGCTTCACTTGTCGGAACACCTAGCTGCTCCTCATGAAGGAAAAGTACTCCCAACCAGAATTGGCCTTCAGCCAATCCTGCTGCAGCAGCAAGGCGAAAGTGACGGACGGCCTCGATCAAATCCGCATTAGTCCCAAGGCCATCCAAGTAACACGTGCCCAGTGCCACTTGGCCCAGAGGCACTCCCGCCAATGCAGCAGTCTGGATCGACCGAAACGCCAGGTCAGCATTGCGAGCAGTGCCAGTTCCATGCAGGTAACACAGTCCCACCCAAGCCTTGGCTTCCATGTTTCCCAACTTGGAAGCCTTCACAAAAAACATGAAGGCACGCTCCCAATCAGGCTCGTCGATATCTTCAACCAAGTTAAGCGCCTGACGAAGTGCTTCTCCTGCCTCATTCTGATGGGAATCATGACAGCCCTCACTCGGCTTTGCCCGAACGGAATCAGATTCGGACTTGCTCTTTGGCGACTGTGGCGAGTGCTTCGACTGGACCTGTCCTGCCGACGAGGTGGCGTCACCTAGAAGCAGTCTGCCTGCTTCGCGCACTCGGGCAAACTCTCGGGCGGCAAGGTCTATCAGATCCGCGCTTGCGCCAACGTGTCGATCCGGGTGGTATCTGAGTGACTGCCTACGAAGCGCAGTCTCGATCTCGTCACGAGTCGCTAGCGCCCCCAATGTGAGAATCTGTCTCGCCTCGTCTAGTGTCACGTCGATCGCTCCGAGCCAACTCGATACTTGTGGCTCTATGTCAGGAGGGAATCAGCCTTCCGTTTTAACGCTCGGTGCACTCCAACACGGTCAAGTGGCGCAGACAAGGCCCGACACATGCACTGGCGTGGATACTGAGGGACACATCGCCGCAAATCAAAGTCAGAGCAACCCACGGCCTCGGCCCTGGGCGGTTTTTGGCCGGAACCTTGGCCCTGGCGTCGCGTTTCATGCTTGGGGCCCTATGATGCTGCAAACTTGCGTGAGGTCCCTATGCGTTCCACTCTTACCACCTTGGCCGTCGGTTTCATTCTGGGCGCAACGCTGGGCTTTGCCGGCCTTTGGACGCAAGTGATTCAGCCCGCCAAAGAACAGATCACGGATCTTGAGACCGAACACAGCGTCATGCAAAGCGCCCTGGACACCGCCACCGATGCGCTGACCAAAGCCGCGCGTGAACTTCGTGGCGAGGTTACACCCGCCAGCGCAAGCACCGAAATCGGACTTGGCCCCACGCCGGTACCTGACCCCGCCGCACCACTGCAGCCCAAGCCGATGCCGGTTCCGGCGCCCGCGCCCACCAACGGCACGCGCACCAACACCCGCACGATCCAGATCGCGACCGAGCTGGACAACGTGGCTGAAAAACTGCGCAGCGCGCGCCCGCAGGGCCGCAGGCGATAAACCGGCACCCTGCATGCCCCGGGCTTTTCGTGCGCCGGGGTTTGCTATCATGCCGCTTTGGCCCCAAGACCGACCCCGACAGGCCGAGATTTGTCCAAGCCAACACAGACACCGCCCGAGCTTGAGGCCCCGGCGCCATCAGCGCGCCCGTGGCATGCCTGGGCCATGGCCCTGTTGATCTGCGTGGCGGGCTTTGCCGTGTACCAGCACGGCCTGGGCGGGCAGTTCACGAACTGGGACGACAACTGGCTGATCACCGAAAACCGGCACATTCGCGGGCTGAACGCCGAAAACCTGCAGCGCATATTCAACCCGATGGCCCCGCGCGAGGAATTGGGCAATGAATACCTGCCCGTGCGCGATTTGAGCTATGCCATCAACTATGCGCTGGATGGCTTGAACCCGCGCGGTTTTCAGGCCACGAACCTGCTGCTGCATCTGTTCAACTCGTTACTCGTCATGCTGCTGGCAACGCGACTTACCGGCCGCAAGCTGGCCGGCGGGCTTGCGGGGCTGCTGTTTGCGGTGCACCCGGTGCACGTGGAAGCCGTAAGCTGGCTCAGTTCGCGCAAGGACCTGCTGGCGGCGTTTTTTCTGCTGCTGTCGACGCACCTGTACCTGGCGGCGCGACGCGCCCGCCCGGGGTTGATGAGCAGCGAAAGCTTCGTCCAGCGCGTGCGCCAGAACTCTCGGCTTACCTTTGCCCTGTCGCTGCTGTGCTTTGTGCTGGCGCTGCTTTCCAAGATGCCGGCTGTGGTGCTGCCGGCGCTGCTGGTGCTGATCGAGCTTTTCTGCGGCCACGGCCTGAAGGGTTCCAGCACACCCAAACGCCTGGTCTGGACGGCGCCCTTTTGGGGCGTGGCGCTGCTGTTTACGGCGCTGGCCATGAAAATCGGCACGGGCTTGATGCGTGAGCCTTACGGCGATGGCCGCCTGCAAAGCACGCTGACGGCAGTTTCCGCCATCACACGCGACATGCAGGCGCTGCTGCTTGGCTGGCCCATGCAGCCGGTAGTCGACATGCCGGTGCAGACGGGTTTTTCGCTGCCGGTGCTGGCCGGGCTGGTGCTGCTGCTGGCACTTATCGCGCTGGGCGTGGCCGGCTGGCGGGTTTCGCGCAAGGGTTGGAACTCGCGCGGCGCCATGCTGCTGGGTTTGTGCGGCCTGGGCGGGCTTTGGTTTGTGGTTTCGCTGGCGCCAGTCAGCAATTTTGCCGTGCAGATCGGCACGGTGTTCGCCGAACGCTACCTGTACATACCCAGCATTGGCATTGCGCTGGCGCTGGCCACCCTGGCCGCCATCGCCGGCGAAAAGCTGAAGGGCCCCGCGCGCTTTGCCCCCGTGGCTGCGGCCCTGCTGCTGTGCGCCACCTGGGGCTGGCTGACCACCCAAGCCGTCAAACCCTGGCGCAACAGCGCGGCGCTGTGGGCTGCCGTGCTGCAACAGGATCCCGAAAACCACACGGCCTGGTTCAACCAGGGCCGCGACCTTCAGGAAAAAGCCCTGCTGGAAACCGAAGACGCCAAACGCGCCGACCTGTTCGCGCAGGCCTTGTCGGACTACACCAACGCCCTTCAGTTCGAGGCCCGCACCTATCGCTATGACCGCGCCCGCGTGCTGGCCGCCATGGCCAGCGTCGAACTGCAACGCGAACACCCCGACAAGGCCCTGAGCCTTCTTGCCCAGGCCTCCGCCACCGTGCAAACCACCTGGCGCTCGCGCGACAACCCCGCCCACGCCGAGCGCGTGGCGGATATTGAGGCGATTCTGGCCAACTTTCGCGGCCTTGCATTGAGTGCACTGGGCCGGCACGACGAGGCCGTGGCAAGTTTTGAGGAAGCGCTGGCCAAATCCTCGCGCTATGCCTCGGCGCGGTTGAACCTGGCCGGTGAGTATGGCCGCAACGCGTTGGCCGAAAAGCCGATCAACGAAGACACCCTGAACAAAGCCTGGCGCCAGCTTGCAGACTATGAGCACGAACGCGGCCGCGACGAAGCCGCCATTGGCCAACGCGCGCGCCTGCGCTATGCGGAGTTTTCGCGCCGCCTGGAACTCTCCGGCAAGGGCAGCGAATCGACCATGCCACCTGAGCTGGTGCCGCTGCTGCAGGAAAGCCGCAAACTGTACACCGAACTGCTGGCACTGGCCGATCAAGGCGCCCAGCCCCGCAAGGCCCGCGCGCGCATGCTGGTGGAAGCCGCCGAAGTTTTCGCCCGCGGCCGTGCCGGCGACGAAACCGCCGAAAAATGCTTTCGCCAGGCGCTGACACTGGACCCTGATTTTGTCGGCCTGCGCACCATGCTTTCGTACCTGCTGTTTGAACGCGGCGGCAAAGACAGGCTGGAGGCCAACAAGCTGCTGGCCGAAGAATTGCGCCAGCACCCCGGCCACAAGCCGGCACTGCGCCTCAAGGCCGCGGGACTGCGCCAGGGCGCCGTGGACCAGGCGGCCGCCCTGCGCCAGAAGCATCTGGCGGCCTACAAGGCCCTGCGCGGCGACGACAACCCCACCTGGCAAGGTTTGATCGGCGCGTTCTATCGCGGCAAGAAACTGCTGGATGGCCGCGAGGAATTCGGCCGCGGGCTGCTTGCCGTAGTGGCGCTGATGCGCGACGCCGTGGAAACAGACCCGGAAAACGAGGAAGGTCTGGGTCTGATTGAGGGCACCGGCCTGGAAATCGCCCTGGGCATGTGGTTCACGCGTGAGCCCAACCTGCGCGGCAATGCAGAAGAGTTGCTGCGCACGGGTTTCAATGCACGGCCCGAAGACGGCCCGGTGGCTGGCGTGCTGACGCAGTTTTATCTCGAGCTTGCCGAGGAAGTGATCAACCCGCGCAAGCCGCCCACCAGTGAAGAAGAACAAAAAAGCCTGCGCGACGGCTTGAACGAACTGCTGGAAAACATGCTGACCTTGAGCGAGCGCGCCCGCGCCATGCTTTCCGGCAAGCTGGTCAAGGTGGCGCGCGACGTAGCCGACGGCCGCCTGGGCGTGCGCGGTGCCGACGGCGAAACCCGCGATCTTTCCGACATCTCCCGCCACATGGTGGCCGCAGAGTTCATGCGTGCGGCGGCCCTGCTGAAATCAGACAACATTGAGGCGCTGGACTGGCTGAAGCATCACTATGAGGAAGAAGGCAACCTGCTGGAGGCCGTGAAGGTCTTTTCGCAACTGGTGGAGGCGCTGAAGGACAAGCCCCAGTTGCTGCAGGGCGTGAACCTTTCGCTGGCGCAACTGCAGGCGGATCTGGGCCAGCAGATGCTCAAGGCCTTCAACAACAAGATCAAGCTGGGCGATAACACAGAGGCCAAGAAGCTGCGCGACCAGGCCGTGCGCGCCTACCTGGATTGCCTCAAGACCACCGGCGCGTTGATTGAAGGCGCCGTGGATCCCGACAAAATCAGCTTTGCGATCCGGCTGCGCGGCATTGCGGCCCAGCGCCTGGCGTATCTGCTGACGGGCGATGCCGAAAAGTACTACACGATTGCGCTGCAAGCCTACGCCCGGGCGCCGCTGGATTTTGAAACCGAGATTGTCGAGGTACGCCGCAAGCGCACCTGGTTCATCAGTGACCCCTACAAGAAGCTGGCCGAGTTGCGCGAAAACCTGCGCACCCTGCCCCAGGGCAACGACACAGCGGCACTGGAGCAGGACATTCTTGATCTGCAGCGCCGCATTGCGCGCATCGAGGCCGACGACCTGCGCCGCCAGGGCAAGCTGCAACCTGCCCTGGACCGCCTGGCCGAAGTCATGACCGCGCCCACGCCGCTGCTGTATGCCGCGCGCGGCGACATCTACAGCGATATGGCCCGCGGCGCCGGCGCTGAACAAGCCGGCCAATGGCTGCGCCTGGCGGCATCCGATTACACCCGCGCCGTGACCGACCCCGAGGCACTGATCAAGGCCGCGTCGCTGCTGTGGGAAGACGAAGCCCTGATGTTTGAAGACAACCGCATTTCCCAGGCGCGGCTGGCAGTGGCCCGCGCGCGTGACCTGCTGCAGGAATCGCTGGAGACCCTGGACGCAGACGACCCCGCCCGCGCCCGAAGCGAGGCCCTGATGGTGCGGACACGAACCCTGCAGGACCAGATTGAAAAGGCCGGCATCGCCCGCATGGCGGCTGCGCGCCGCCTGCACGCGGAAGGCAAATCGCAACAGGCACTGGGCTATGCCCAGGAAGCCGTCGAGATGCTGTTTGATTACCCGCCGGCGTATCAGTTGCTGGCGGCGATCCAGCGCGCGTTAGGCCGGGCCGTGGCCGCACAGGACGCCGCCGCAGCCAGGCAATGGTTTGTCGACGCGCGCGGTTCGCTGCAATCGGCGCTGATGCAGCAGATTCCGCTGGTGTCGGACCGCATTGCCTTGCAACTGGAACTGGCCGAGCTGCTGGTAACGGACCTTGCCGACAAAGCCGCGGCGCGGTCCTGGGTGGCGCGTGCGCGGGGCGCGCTGCAACAGGCGCTGGACGAAATCAACGCGCGTAAACCCGCCAGCGAGGAAGAGCGCATGCAGCAAAAGCAGGCGCTGCAGGAAATGGAATCCACCTGGAAAGCGCGCATCGACGAAATGGACGCGCGCATCAAGGGTTGACAGGTCAAGACCCAAGGCGATCGCCGGCGAACAAGCCCCGATGGATTATCGGCCCTTGGCGCTTGTCGTGCGCAAAGTCGCACCCACCAGGAGTTTCTGACACACTCACAAACGTTGATTTGAAGCTGGTTTGCGGCCACTGGGCCGCACGCTTGCCGCGATGCGGGAAGTGCCGGGGTGGTGGCTGCGCAAGGCTTGCCCAAGCGGGTCCGCCCGTAGCGCTTTGCTGTGGCTCTGTCAAGCACAATTGCGGCGCCAGTGGTCCAAAAACGTTGAATTGAAGCGGGTTCAGGCCCTCGAAATTTTCAACAATTGCAACTCAGCGTATTGACCGGCAAGCCGCCTGTGGCTATGGTTCCGCGTACTCAAGCCATAGGGGCTTGGATTGAACGGGGTTCAGAGTCGCCCCCCGCAACGGCCTTGATCTCAGGCATGTGGGGCAAGACTTTCCTGAACGTAAGTTCAAATTAGTTGCAGACGGACTAGATGTTGTGTAGTTGGTCCGAAATCAGAAATAAGTCACTTGGGATGGGCCCGGTGACATGGCATTTACAATCCCCTCAGGGGATACGGAGCAAAGATGAACAAGGCACAGCTCGTTGACCTCGTCCTCAAGAACAAGTCCGCCGGTTTCGAAAGCAAGGCCGCTGCGGAACGCGCCTTCGACGCCGTTGTCGGCGCCCTGAAGGACGGCGTGCTCAAGGACAAAAAGGTTCAGGTCATCGGTTTTGGCACGTTCTCGGTTCGTGAACGCGGCGCCCGCAACGGCCGCAACCCCCAGACCGGCGCCTCGATGAAGATCAAGGCCTACAAGACCGTCGGCTTCAAGGTGGGCAAGGAATTCAAGGACCAGATCAACGGCCGCAAGAAGTAGTTTGTTGCCACGTTTGAAAACGGGCCGCGCACCAGCGCGGCCCGTTTGCTTTTTTCAAGCTCTCTAACCATTGCCCCAATCATGCTTTCTGAAAACTGCCTTCAGCGCACTTCGTTATCGGGCCGATACTTCCCTTACGAAGGCACGGGGGCCTTCGTCTCTGCCGGGAAGCCCAATGCCGCAGGCCGACACAACCTGGCGCTCGACGTATCTGCTGGGCGTTTCGCTGCTGCTGCCGATCGGCACGCTGGTTCTGGTGTGCTACTACTTCACGCGCATGGGCGGCTTTGAAGCCGGCAGCGCCAACCACTGGGCCTTTTCCGTGATCGCTATCTCCGGCGGGTTGTCGGCCATCATGGCGGCCCTGCTGGCGCTGTTTTGCAGCGCCACCTACCGCGCCCGCGTGCGTTTTGAAAACGAATACCGCAACCTGCAACGCTACTTGAATGAAGACGTCGCCAAGGAACGCACCCGCATGGTGCGCAACCTGGATGTCTTCAGCGCCGCACAACAGGTCAGCATGGCCATCAAGCAGGAAGTCAACTTCGAGCGCATTCTGTCCGTCGTGCTGGAACAACTCGAACACTTCTCGCGCTCTGATTCCGTGGCCGTGTTCACGCTGGACGACCAGGGCCTCGCCTCGCCCCGCGCAGAGCGCCGCCGCGGCCACGATTACTTCCCGCCGGCACTCACCAATGAAACCGTGGGCCACAGCCTGGTCGACGAATGCGTGCGCACCGGGCGCTCGGTTCGATCCCTCAATGAAGCCACCGGCGAGTTCGTGCTGGCCGTCTTCTTCAGCACCAGCGAAGGCGTGCGCGGCGTGGTGCGCATTTCCCGCAACGTCGCCGACGAGCCCGACTTTCAGGAAGAAATGCCGGCCTTTGAACAAGCCGTGGGCCAGTTGGTGCGCATGGTCAGCCTGGGCCTGAAAACCGCCACCATGTGGGACCGCGCGATCAAGGACGAAAAGACCGGGCTGTACAACGCCAACCATTATGCCGACCAGGTGCGCAAGCAAGTCGCCGTGGCGCGCCGCACCGGCATGCCGCTGGCATTGATCATGCTGGACATCGACAAGTTCAAGCACATCAACGACACCTATGGACACCTGGCCGGCGATATCGTGCTGGCCCAGGTGGCGCAGATTCTGCTTCGCGAAGCCCGCGATTCGGACACGCCCTTTCGCTACGGCGGCGAAGAACTGTGCATTGTCTGCTCTGGCACCACCGAAGACGACGCCGCCCTGGCCGCCGAACGCCTGCGCCACGTGATTGCCAGCACCGAGTTCTACGACGACCGCGGCCGCCTGCTGCCCATTAGCGCCAGCTTTGGCGTGGCCGAGTTCAACGAAGAACTGATGCAGGGCGACAAGGACCTCAAGGAGTTCTGCGACCAGGCCCTGTACCACGGCAAGCAGAACGGGCGTAACCTGGTTGTCGTGTGCCGCGGCCGCGAAAACTTCCGCGTCATCGAACGCTCCGGCGACCTCAATGGCGAGGTCAAACGCCGCCTGGGGCTGGCCGGCGACAACTCGCCCCTGGATGGCGATGCCGACCCGCTGCCGCTGCGCGACGAAAAAGCCGCATCCGCCCGCGCCCAACTGGGCGAAAGCATCGACGCGCTGGCGACCGGACTGGCCGAAGTTGTCGGCAACGACAACGAACGCGCACGCGTAGTCGATTGCGTAGTGCGCGAAGCCGCCGAGTTCTTGACCCGCAACCTTTCCGCCCGGCTGGGCGGTTCCAGCGACGAACCCAGGGCCCCGGCCGACACCCTGCAACGCCTGCACAGCAACGCTTCCGGCGCACTACCCGCGCTGCCTGCCAGGCCCAAGCGCACGCCGCGCCGCAAACCAGCCCAAAAGGCCGCAACCGAAGCAGCCCCGACAAGCCAGCCCGTTGCGCCGGCCGCTGCGCCCGCGCAACCGGAAAAGCCCAGGCGCAAACGCGCCCCGCGCAAGAAGAAGGAAGCGATCGTGATTCCGGCGCCCCTGACCGAAGCTGAAAAGCTGGCCGCCGATAGCGATCGCCTGGACTTCCTGACCGACGAAGAAGCCGATCAACTGGCCGAAGGCAAAGCCCCCAGCAAGCGCCTGCGCAAACAGAACGCGTAGGCGGTCAGCCAGTGTGCCTAGGAAACGCCCACGCGGTCGTAACGGGCTGAACACAGAGTAACGGAGAAGCCGACCGGCGTGCCGCCCCTGACGGGGCTTGGATCTTCTGGCAACGAAAACCGGGGGCTTGCGCCCCCGGCTATTCTGTAGCGCCCCTGCGGGGCGCAACACCACGCGCCCCATGGCTGGCCTGCGTTCCTGACTGCCCCGAATCTGTCGCCACGGGTTGTATGCTTCCTTCATCGAGCGTGGATCCCTCCGCGCTGGTTCGATGCAAGGTTACTGCCATGGCCCGTTACCACTCTGTCAGGCCTAAACATCATTCGATCCCGTCGCCGGCGGCTCCGGCGCAACCCAAGGCTGCCCAGACGCGCGAACAAGACCTGGCCACCCAGAACCTGCAACTGGCCGCCGATGAAATCTATGCGGCGCGCAACGGCCTGGAACTTGATGCCAGCATCGCCCGCTGGAAGAAGCTGCTGGCGATTCACGACCGCGAACTTGAAGTCGTGGCCGCCAGCGACGGCAGCAAGCCCCACCGCTGGACGATCAGCCCAAGCATTGCCTTTCGCGTCGACAAACTGCTGCGCGAGCTGCTGGACAATCAGTTGCAACTCAAGGCCGAATGCCGCGCCCAGGCCCTGCAGATCCTGTCTGAGTTGATGCGCCAGCAAGCCAGCGACTCACTTTGTCCGCCAAAGCGACCAGAACCCGCACCAGAGGCCGACTTGCAACCACCCACCGGCGCGCAACCGGCCCCAACCCGGGCCAACGCGCCACCACCAGCCATCAGTTCAGCCGCATAAAAGGCCAAAGGACCGCGGGCATCCTGCCCGCCGTGGCAAACGGATGGAACACGGAGTTACCCAGTGACTCCTTGTTCAGCGTTTGTCGTCGGCCCTGCGGGCCGACCCCCGGCACTTCCGTGCCGGACTGTTATTCGGGCTGTTGGTTGGGGCCCTTGGCCTAGAACAGCTTTTTGGGGTCTTCGCCCTGTGCTTCTTCGTCGACTTCGAAGGGTTTTTCGCTGACTTCGCCCTGGCGTTCCGTGAGTAACTGGACTTTCTTTTCGGCCTTCTTGAGGATTTCGTAGCACTTGCGCAGGCCCGCCACTCCGTCTTCGTAGCGCTTGAGCGCTTCCTCCAGCGGTAACTCGCCGCTTTCCAGTTGCTGCAGGGCTGCTTCCACCTGGGCAACCAGGTCTTCAAACTGTGGCTCGTCTTTGGGTTTCTTGGACATGGTCAGTTGCCTGTTGCGGAATACTCCTGCGCGGCCTGGCGCAGGATACCGGCAAGATAGGTTGATCCGGTCACCAGTACGAGACCGTCCTGCCCGGCTTGTTCGATGGCGACTTCCAGTGCGGCCTCGGGGTGCTCCTGCAGGCTGCCGGCCTTGCCGCCGAACTTGGTGTAGGTACGCAGCAGGTCTTCAGGCCGGCCCTGGCGCGGGCTGTAATACGTCGTGAACACCGCGCCGTCGGCAACCTCTGCCACCCGCTTCATGCAGGCTTCTTCATCTTTGTCTTTGGCCAACCCCACCACGCACACCACCGGGCCCGAAGCAATCGCCCGGGCCGTGGCCAGTGCGGCCTTGAGGGAAAGTTCGTTGTGGGCGCTGTCGATCACCACGCTGGGCTTTGCGGCAAAGATTTCAAACTTGCCGGGCAGGCTGACACGCCACAGGGCATCCAGGGCCAGGTCGCGGTGCAGTGTGCCTTCGGGCAGCAGGTCCGGCACGGAGGCCAGAACCTCCAGGGCGCACAGGGCGTGTGCGGCGTTGTCGGCCATGTAACGGGCGGGGTGGCGCAGGCGGACTTTTTCATAGCGCTGGCCCTGCACGTCGGCGGTGAACTCAAGTTCCAGGCCGGTGCGGTTGACGCCGCGCACCGAATACTCGCGGCCGAACTGCAGCACCGGGGCCTCCTGGTCTCGGGCCACGCGGTGAATGGTGCGCACGGCTTCGGGGTCGCTGGCGCCGCAAACGACAGGAATGCCGGGCTTGATGATGCCGGCTTTTTCGGCGGCGATTTCGCGGATCGTGCTGCCCAGTTGCTGGGTGTGGTCCAGGCCGATTTCCGTGATCACGCAGACTTGCGGGCTGATCACGTTGGTGCTGTCCAGGCGCCCGCCCAGGCCAACCTCAAACACCGCAATTTGCACCCCGGCGCGGGCAAAGGCGACCATGGCCGTGACGGTCAGCAGTTCAAAGAAGGTCACATCGGGTGCGCCGGCCAGTTTGTCTTCAATGACTGCAACGACCTGAAGGAACGCTTCCACCATTTCGCGTTCAGTGATTTCGGCACCGTTGATTTCAATGCGCTGGGTCAAGCGTTGCAGGTGCGGGCTGGTGAACAAGCCGGTCTTGAGGCCCTGGGATTGCAGCATGGCCGCCAGAAAGGTTGCCGTGCTGCCCTTGCCCTTGGTGCCGGCCACGTGGGCGCAGGTATAGGCTGTTTCCGGCCGCAGCAGCAGGTTCAGGATTTCATGCATGCGCTCAAGGTCAAAGGTGTCGCGTGTGCGGCCCCCGAGCTGCTTTTCATAGTCGGTGTGCCGATTGAGGTAGGCAACAACGTCGTCAAGGTTGTGGATGGGAGTGGGCATGAGGTTCGGGCCTTCAGCCCGCAGGTGGAATCTACCGATGAAGAGCAAATGAACAATGAGCAAGGAACAAGGAACAAGTGCAAGCCGGGACAGTTCAATCCGGGCCGGGCTGGCTGATTAGCCGTTGTTCATTTTTCATGAAGGCGGAGAGACCGTGACCAGGCCTGTGATTGGCATTTGCATGGATCACGTCCAGGACGTGCCGAACCCGGCATTTGACCGCAGTTACCTGAAGCTGTATCCGCAATATGTGGAGTGCGTGATTGCCGCCGGCGGCACACCGCTGGTGATTCCGATTGTGAACGACCCGCAGCAGGTCCGCCCGCTGCTTTCGCTGGTGCAAGGTGTGGTCACGATCGGCAGCGACGACTACCCGGCCGCGTGGTTTGGCAAGCCAACCCTGCCCACCGACGACCCCTGCACTCCCCAGCGCGCGGCCTTTGACCGCGCCTTTGTGCGCATGCTGTTTGAAGAGACCGACCTGCCGGTGCTGGCCGTTTGCGGCGGCATGCAATTGGCCGTGATTCACTATGGTGGCACGCTGGTGCAGCACCTGCCCGACCACACCACCCTGGAGCACCGGCGCGGGCCCGACTTTTACCGTTACCACGACATCGACATCGAGCCCGGAACAACCATGCACGCGGCGCTGGGCACGACGCGCACCAACGTGAACACCGTGCACCACCAGGCCGCGGAAGCCGTGCAGCCGCCGCTGCGGGTCTGCGCCCGTGCACCCGACGGCACGATTGAGGGCATCGAGTTCACCAACCACCGTTTTCGGCTGGGCACGCAATGGCACCCGGAACGCATGGCAGAAAGCGAACCGATGCGCAGGCTGTGGCAAGCGTTTGTGGGCGCCTGCCGCTGACCGATTTGCCGGGGATCAGCCCCGAATCAGCGTAACGTGGGTGATGACATCGCCCTGCACTTTGTAGATCGCCACGGCGTGGCGGCGCTGGTTGTCGGCGCGGCCTACCACTTCTTCCTGGTCAATCACGTGCTGGCCGGCGGCGATGCGGTTGGTGATGATCGCAAACTGGTGCGGATTGTCGGCAAACATGGGGCCGTAGATTTCGCGCAGCTTCTTGTGGCCCCGGCACAGTTCCTTGCCCTGGCCGTCCTGGATCTGCACGTCCGCGCTGTAGGTGGCCACAAAGGCCTCCAGATCGCAGCGGTTGTAGGCATCCAGTTGTTTCTGCACGACCGAAACGGGCGCAGAGGGGGTCGTCATGGCGGGCTCCTTGTGGCGCCAACATAGGCCGCACCGGCGCGCCCGTCACCTGTGCTTGCGACTAGACTTTGCGCAGGTCCAGCAGGCCCTTGACGATCACAACCAGCCCGATGCCCGCCACAGCCCACCAGGGCGTCACAATCGAATCCCCGACCGGGTTGGCGATTTCATAGTGCTGCCAGGACATGTAGCCCCCACCGCCCAACAGAAGCACGCCAACGGCAATCCAGATCAAGCCGGACTTCGATCGCGTGGATTGCACCGTGACCGGGCCGCCGGTGCCAGCGTTGCGCGTAGAGGTGCGTGTGTAGGTTGCAGTCAACCGGCCCGAGGTCGCGCCGCGGCTGACCTGGTCAACCATGTGCTCGATTTCCATCGGATCAGCCCCGGCCTCGGCGGCCCACTTGCGCATCTGCAAGGGCGAGGCGCCTTTGGTGGCCATGACTGTAAGCTGCGAAACAATCTGCTGGCGCGACAGCATCTTGCCGGGCGGCACCGCAGGGCCGGTGCCCTTTTTCTCGATGCGGCGGGTCTGCAACTTCTGGGTCGGTCGCTTGTCGGAGTTTGCGGGTTCCATAGGTTTCTCCATGCTGCCCGTGGTTCCCTGGTAGACCTCTATTGTAGCCACAATCACAGGCCGGGCGTACATGCCATCTGGCTGCTAGGCCGGGGGCACTTGCAACCACGCTTCCACCCAGGCGGCTTCCAGGCGCGCTGCGGCGGCCTGGGCACGGCTGCGGTCGCCCTGGCCGTCCTGGCCCAGGCGCGTTCGCAGGCTGCTGCGCGTGGCCAGCGTGACGACGTGCCGGATATCGGCGCGGCCGCCTTCCTCCATGGCGCGCAGGGCGCTGTCGGCCCAGTCGTGGGCAATGCGCAGGCTTTGTGCCTCCAGCTTGTCGGCAACCAGCACCGCGCCCATGGCCGCAGAAGCCAGGGTGACGGCATCAGAGGCCGTGACGCAGGCCGCCGGCAACAGCTTGCCCAGGGCCGCCAGGGCTGAGGCGTTTGGGCTTTCTGTAAGCGCCAGAATCGCGCCGTGCACGTCGATGCTGCGGCGCTCGTCTTCAGCGCCGGGGTCTGCGGCCTGCTGGCGGGCCAGTTGCATTGCCTGTTGCAGGGCAGCCAGGTCGCGTTGCAGCAGGGCGCCCTCCAGCAGCCGGTCGCAGGCGTTGACGGCGTAGCGCTGAAAACCGGTCTCACGGGCACGGGCCAGCACGTCGTGCAGGGTCTCGCGCGAGCGGGTGAAATCGCCCAGCCGCAGCAGGTCTTCGGACAACTGCAGGTCCACCTGCATCAGCCCGCGCAGGTTGCGGCGCTCTGTGTTGAGCGCGCGGGCGCGTTCCAGGCTGGCCCGCGCCAGCCGAAAATCGCCAGTGCGTGCCGCGCAGCCGGCACGGTTGGTCAGGGCCTGCGATTCCAGCTGCGGCGCCTTGAAGCGGCGCAGGGCGGGCTCTGCGTGTTCAAAGCTGCGCAGGGCCTCCGTGAAGCGGCCCAGGCTCATCTGGCAGGTGGCTACGTTCAAATCGCCCACCAGCACACCGTAGTCGTCGCCCAGTTCTGCGGCCAGGGTTCTTGCCTCCTGTTGCGCGGCCAGCGCGCCCGCCACGTCGCCGGTGCGGCGCCGAAAGTTGCCCAGGTTGGTCAGCACCACCGATACATTGAACAGGTCGCCCGCGCGGCGGTACTCGCCCAGGGCTTCCTCAAACAGGCTTCCGGCCTGGCCGTAGTGGCCAAGGTCGCTGGCATACATGGCCACGTTGCCCAGCGCGCTGGCCAGCATGCGCCGGTTGCCGGCCTGGCGGGCAAGGTCGGCGCGCTTGCGTTCGTGCTCCAGCGCTTGGGCGGTCTGGCCTTTCTCGAGGCACAGCACGGCGGCCGTGCGCAGGTATTCCATCAGCCAGCTTGCGTCCTGGGCTGGTGCCAGCGTTTCAAACAGCGCGCTGGCGTCGGCCAGCCTGCCGTGGCCGGTAAGCGCCACAACTTCCTGAAGCGCGCAACGGGCAGCGCCGGGTTCATCGCCGGCTTGCTGGTACAGGCCGCGGGCGCGGGCGGCAAAGGACAGGCACTTTTCGAGTTCGCTTTTGCGCCAGGCCGCATTGGCCGCCCGTTCCAGCACCTGGGCCAATGCCGCCGGAGGCGCGTCGATTGTTGTGGCGGCTTGTTCGGCCACGGCAATGGCGCGGGCCAGGCTGCCGGTTTCCTTCAGCGCCTCGACCAGCTCCGATACCACCCGCAGGCGGGCAGCCGGGCCAACGACTCCGTCCAGGCCCGCACCGGGGTCGCGGTCCAGTGCTGCCAGGGCCTGGCTGAATTGTTCGGCGGCAAAGGCGCCGGTCCATTGAAGGGCGGCGGTCTGACCGGCCTCGAAGTGAAGGCTTGCGGCCTCGCGGTCGTCGCCGGCGTTGGCCAGGTGCCATGCCAGGCGTGAAAGGCGGCGGGCGTCGCGGGTGCCGTCGGCGGCCATCTGGTCGCGATAGTATGCTGCGGCAACGCGATGCAACTGGGTTTTGTCGCGCTTGAGCAAGCCGGAATAGGCCACTTCCTGCAGCAGCGCGTGGCAGAACATGAAGCGCCGCAAGCCGCGGTCCTGGCCCAGGTCGACCAGCATGCCGCGCCCCAGCAGGTTCTGGATAGCCGGTTCGGCTTCGTCGCCGCACAGGCGCTCGGCGGCACCCTGGCGGAACTCGCGCCCCAGTATCGAAAGGGCGCTCAAAACCGTGCGGTCGCGGGGTTCCAGGGCATCAATGCGCGCGGCCAGAATGCTGCGCACACCCACGGGAATCTGTGCCGTCGAATGGCCCGGCATCAAGCGATAACGGCCCTGTACCCTTTGCAGCACGCTGGCCTCGTGCAGGCCCTTGATGAGTTCCTCTGCCACGAAGGGGTTGCCGCCGGAACGTTCGGCCACCACGGTGGCCAGGGCGTCATCGACCTGCCCGTCGCGCAGAATGGCGGTGGAAAGCGCGGCGATTTCGGCGGCTTCCAGGGGCCGCAGCTCGACGTTTTCAAAGGGGTCGGCCAGCAGGTCGCGCACCAGTTCAATCGCCTCGGGCCGGCCCAGTGCCAGCACCAGCACGGGCCCGCGAAAGGGCGTGCGGGCAAAGCGGCGCAGGAACTCTACGCTGTCGGGGTCAGCCCAGTGCAGGTCTTCAAACACCAGCAGCAGCGGGCCTGTGGCCGCCTGGTGTTCCAGCAGGTGCTTCAGCGCCAGCGCGGCGCCTTCGCGCCGCTGCTTGGTTTCCAGGCCGCTGGCGGCCAGCGTTTGCGCGCTGCGACCCAGCACAAAGCGCAGGTGATCAGCCAATGCCGGCGGCGCGCCGGATTCATCCACCACGCGGTCCACGGCGGCATCGATATCAGCGGGCGTGGCCGAACGTTCCAGCTTCAGCAGTGCCCGGGTGATCTGGCGCAGGCCCTGCATGGGTTCCATGCCCACGGGGGCAAAGGCTGCGGTAAGCCGCAGCGGCGCATGCTTGTTGGCGCGCAAACGGCGCCGGAACTCGTAGAACAGGCGGCTTTTGCCCATGCCGGCGTCGGCCCGCACCAGCACAAAGCGCGCGGTGTTTTCGCGCACGCAGGCTTCAAAGCTGGCCAGCAGCAGGTCGAGTTCGCGGCGGCGGCCGACCAGCGGCCCGCCGTAATGCTCCGTCTGTTTCTGGGCGCCCTCGACGCGAAACAGGGCCACCGGCTCGGCCTTGCCCTTGAGTACGCGGGGCTCAAGCTCAGTCAGCCGGTAGCGGGCCTTGACCTGCTGGGCCGTTGATTCGCTGACAAACACCGCGCCAATTTCGGCGGCGTTCTGCACGCGGTTGGCGGTGTTGACGGGGTCGCCAATGGCGGTGTATTCGCCGCGCTGGCCCAAGTTGCCCACCACCACCTCGCCGGTGTCCAGGCCGATGCGTACATCCAGTTGCACATCGCGGCCCAGGTTGGCCTGCTTGGCGCGGCGCTGCATTTCCAGGGCGCAGCCGACGGCGCGTTCGGCGTCGTCGCCCAAGCTGCGCGGGGCGCCAAACAGGGCCAGAATCGCGTCGCCCATGAACTTGTCGACGTAGCCGCCCTGCTGGGTGATGACTTCACTGAACTCGCGAAACAGCCCGCCCACCAGGTCTTCAATCTGTTCCGGGTCCAGTTGCTCGGAAAGCCGGGTGTAATCCTTGATGTCGGCAAACAGCACCGTGACCACGCGGCGTTCGCCACGCTTTTGGCTGTCGCGGGTCATGCGCCGGGTGACGTACTCGGCGCCGCGCGCGGGCGGCGGCGTCAGGGCCAGCGGGCCAAAGCGGTGCCCGCATTCATTGCAGAACTTGGCGCCATCGGCGTTTTCGGTGGCGCAACTTGGGCAGGCCCGGGGCATGGCTGCATCATGTTTTTCTTTCCTGCCATCCGACAGGGCTTTGTCATTTCGCGGCGGCAACGAACAATGCCCGCCCAGGCCAAAGGCGCAGGGCCGGAAACCGAGGAACCATGAGCAACCAGGACCAACGCCCGATTGCCGACGTGATGCACAAGGACTTTGTCTCCTTGCGTGTGGACTGGACTGTGCAACAGGCACTGGAAAGCCTGCGCGGGCACGCGCCTCAGGACCGCGCCGTGTACCTGTATGTCACCGACGACCAGGGATTGCTTTCTGGCGTTGTGCCCGTGCGCCGCATGCTGGCCGCCAACCCGCAAGACCCGCTGCGCGGCCTGATGATCGCCCGCGTGGCGGCCCTGCCCGCCAGCGCCACGCTGCACGACGCCATGGAAATGTTCGTGCTGCACCGCTTTCTGGCAATGCCCGTGATTGACGCAAGCCGCAAGCTGCTGGGCGTGGTGGATGTAAGCGCCTTTACCGACGAAATGCTGGATCACGCCGAACGCCAGCAGACCGACACGCTGTTTGAAACGCTGGGCGTGCGCGCGGAGGCACTCAAGGGCGCCGGGCCGATCAGGGCCTTTCGCGGGCGCTTTCCATGGCTGCTGGCCACAATTGCCGGTGGCACAACCTGCGCGCTGCTGGCGGGCATTTTTGAACGCACCCTGCAGGAAAGCATTGTGCTGGCGTTCTTTCTGACGCTGGTTCTGGGGCTGGGCGAAAGCGTGGCGGCCCAGTCCATGTCTGTCACGGTCAACGAGCTTCGCGGCAAGCGCCCGGGCCTGCGCGACCTGCTGGCCAGCGCCCTGCGCGAGCTGGGATCTGTGCTGCTGCTGGGCACGGCAGCGGGCACGATTTCGGGGCTTGCGGCCTGGGCCTGGCACCGGCACGGGCTTGCAGCTGGCGTGATTGGCGGTGCGATACTGGCCTCGGTGGTGGTGGCGGGCCTGCTGGGGCGGCTGGTTCCTACCTTGATGCACGTGTTGAAGCTGGACCCGCGGGTTGCTTCCGGCCCCGTGGCGCTGGCACTGGCTGACCTTTGCACGATCACGATCTATCTGGGCATTGCCACGCTGGTGCTTTTGCGCTGAACCCTTTTTGCACTCCTGGCGGTTCTTGGAAGGGCCAAACAGGAGAGCACCATGAAATGGATAGCCATTGCGGCGCTGGCTGCTGCGTTGTCTGCGGGCTGCGCCACCACCGATGCCGGGGGCGGGCAACCGCTTGTGGAACCGGAATACAACACCGGCGGCCTGACAGAATCGCAACTGCCGCGCTACGCCCAGACGCCACCGCAGACACAGCCGCAGCCCGCGACCAACCCGCCCGGCGAGGTCAAAGAAGCACCGCTGGAGGACGCGCAAGTGCGCATTCAGCGCGCGGGCACGATCACGCTGGACGTCAAGGACGGCATGAAGTTTTCACTGGAGCTGCTCAAGAACGCCGGCAAGTTTGACGCGCTGGTGATGGCCTTTGCCAACACCGAGGTGAACTACCGCATGCCTTCGGCCAAGCTGAACGCGCTGCTGGAATGGCTGTCTTCACAGGACCCCAAGCTGGTCGAAGTGGACGGCTTTGACTTCAGCGCGCTGGACCGCACAGCGGAATACTTTTCGCTGGAAAGCCGCATTGAGGTTGCCCGCACGGCCTATGATCGCGCCCGCGAATTGCTCAAGACCGCCAGCAACGCCAGCGAACTGAACCAACTGGAAGCCAAGCTCGAACAGTTGCAGACCAAGCTGGACGGTTATGAAACCACTTTGCGCGACATCAAGCTGCGCGCCGGCCGCGTAGAGGTGCGCATTCTGCTGAAGTAGCCCCATGAACTGAAAACGGCAGGGGCCGTGGCCCCTGCCGTGCCATGTGCGCAAAGCCTACTTGTTGAACGAGACGTACCACTTGCCGTCCTTCTGAATCAACTGTGCAGGGCGCGTCTTGGTGCTTTGTTCGCCCGCGACGTCAAACACCAGCGTGGCCGTAAGGAAGAACTTGCCTTCCTTTTCCTCGATCTTGCTGTCCGTGATCGTGACCTTGCCGCCCTTCTTCTTGATGTCGTCGATCTCGCTGACAATGCGTGACTTGGCTTTGTCCTGTTCCTCGGCCGTGAACAGGCCCAGCACGCCACTGGAATCCAGCGTCGTGTAGGCCTTCAACAGCGCGTCGGCCACGGCCTGGCGGTCTTTGGCCGGGTCTGGCTTTGCGGGTTCATTTTTAGCCGGTTCGTTGGCCGCGTTGCCGCTGCCACAGGATGAACTGCTTGAGGAACTGCTGGACGAGCTTGCATTGTTGCCGCCGCCACAGGCGACCAGCGTCAAGGCCAGAATCAACGCGCAAACGATCGATGCCCACTTCATGAAGGTATCTCCTTGGAATTGCCCGAATAAAGCGACCGGCCGGCATTAGACCTTGCCAGGTTGAGTTTGAACACGGAGTTACGGAGTAACGGAGGTTTTGAGTAGCTGTGTAACTGAGGCACGGCCGCTGGCTCCGTTACTCTGTGTTCCTTCCGTCAGCAGCCATCAGCAGCCATCAGAGTGGGCGATTTCGCCTAGCCCGCGCAGGCCAGCATGTTGTCCAGGGCCACCTTGGCGAAGTGCTTTTCGCGCGGGTCCGGGCGCACCGGTTCCCAGCTTTCCAGGTTTTCCAGGCAATCGCGCAGGTCGCCGGTGCTGATCTTGAACATGTTGGGGCACAGCGAGCGCACCAGCGGAATCACCAGCTTGTCGGGGTTCTGAACCGCCAGCCGGTGAATCATGTTTACTTCGGTGCCAATCGCGACTTTGTCGCCGGGCTTCATCTTGTTCAGCACGTAATCCTGAATGAAGCCCGTGCTGCCCACAAAATCCGCGCTGGCCACCACCTGCTGCTGGCATTCGGGGTGCACAACCACCTTCAGGCCGGGGTGTTCGGCGCGGGCCTTTGCCAGCATGTCCAGGTCAAAGCGGGTGTGCACGTGGCAGTAGCCCTTCCACAGGATCACGCGGGCCTTGGCGATCTGTTCGTGGGTCAAGCCGCCAAAGCGCAGCTTGGGGTCCCACAGCACAATCTGCTGAGGCGCTATGCCGTAGGCGTTGGCGGTGTTGCGGCCCAGGTGTTCGTCGGGAAAGAAGAAGATCTTCTGGCCGCGGGCAAAAGACCAGTCAAACACTTTGCGGGCGTTACTGCTGGTGCAGACAATGCCGCCGCGTTCGCCGCAGAACGACTTCAGGTCCAGGTCCGAGTTCATGTACACAACGGGAATCACGGCTTTTGTATCCACCACCTCGCCCAGGTCCAGCCAGCTTGTGGTCACTTGCGGCAGGTTGGCCATATCGGCCATCGGGCAGCCGGCGTTGCGGTCCGGGTGGTACACCACCTGGTCGTCGCGGCACAGGGTGGCGGCGCTGGTCACCATGAAGCGCACGCCGCAAAACACGATGTCGCGGGCCCTGTGGGCATTGGCTGCGGCCTTGCACAGGGCATAGCTGTCGCCTGTGATATCGCCACAGCGGTGCACGCCCAGGCGCTGGTAATGGTGGGCCAGAATCAGCAGGCTTTCACCGCGCTGCTTCTTCAATTGCTCAATGCGCGCGATGTTCTCGGCTTCGTTTTCCTCAATGCGGATCGGGCTTTGCATCACACCGGCCATTGGTTTCCTCGCTTGTCTCTGCCATTAGAACACCGCGGCGCGGGCTTGCTATCCATGGATTGTGCCCCCGGCCCCAAGTGCCGCCACAACCAGCCGCACCACCACAATCCGTGATTTGATTTGACCTTGTTCTTTCGACAGCTACTACTAGTACCACCAAAAAGGTAGTAGCAACTATGTCGCCCGACGAACAAGTACGCAAACTTCGCAAACTCGGCCTTTCGCGCTATGAGGCGCTGGCCTATCTGGCCCTGCTGGGCGAGGCCGGGCTGGCCGCTGCCCGCGTGGCCCTCAAGGCCGGCATTCCGCAACCCCGGGTGTATGGCGCGCTGGGCACGCTGGTCGATCGCGGCTTTGCAGAAATCGGGCTGGCCGAGCCCCGCACCTATCGCGCGATTGCCCCCAGCGTGGCCTTTGCCCGCCACAAGCAGCGCACCGAAAAGGCCTTTGCGGCCGCGATGGATGAAATTGAGGGCGAAATGAGCCTGCTGGAAAAGCTCAAGCCCCTGGCCGAAAGCGAAGACCCGGCGGCCTTTGGCATTCGCCTGCTGCGCGGTGCGCGCCAGAGTGAACAGGCCTTTGTGGGCAGCTATGAGGCTGCACGCACCGAAATCCTGCTGTTCGTCAAGGCGCCCGTGCTGTACCCGCCCACGCTGGATAACGACCGTGAACTGGCCGCGCGCGGCGTGAAGCTGCGCTGGCTGGTGGAAGAATCGCTGGTGAACGACCCTGCGCTGGGCCCGGGGTACGCCGAGTTTGCGCGCCATTGCGGGCAGCTTCGCACCCGCGCCAGCCTGCCGATCAAGCTGGCGATTTTTGACCGGCGGCTGCTGGCCATGCCATTGTTTGAACGCGACCAGACGCCGACGCTGCTGCTGATTCCCAATGCCGTGCTGGCCGGGGGCATGGCTGCATGGTTTGAGGACCTGTGGCAGCGGGCAGAAGTCCATACCCCGGGGCCCCAGCCCCGCAGCAACCGCAAGAAACAGACAAAACGCGCCTGAGGAGGCGCATTGAGGCCCGGGCCAGTTGAGGAACTGCCCGCAAGGAGGACACAATGAAGCTGCTTACGCTGATCACGCTGTGCGCCACCCTGTGCGGCGCCCTGCACGCAGGTTACACGGCGTCAACGATTACGCTGAACTACAACGGGCTGGATCTTTCGAGTTCCGGCACCGCCATTGACCGCACCGGCCAGTTTGTGCCCTTTGCGGCCAACAGCGGCTATGCCGTGCTGGACGAAGGCAAGCTCGACAACGTGGCGATTGGCTTCAGCTTTGATTTCTATGGCGTGGCCTACACCACCGTCGATGTCAGCGCTAACTGCTTTCTGTGCTTTGACGACATCGACTTTGCCTCGTTCGGCGTGCTGCCCAACCTGCCGGCGCTGCCGCAAAAGCCCAACAACTTCATCATGTGCGCGGCCGGCGATTACGGTTTTCTGGGCGCCGTGCCGGGCAACGTGCGGGTGCTGACCGAGGTAATCGGCAGTGCGCCCAACCGCGAGTTTCGCGTGCAATGGAAGGGCTTTGTGGCCGTGATTGGCGCCGACCCTGTGAACGTGATCTGCCGCCTGATGGAAGGCACCAACGTGATTGAGGTGCATGCCGATGTTGGCTCGGGCGGCACCTTGAGCCACGGCCGCGTGATTGCCGGTGTGGAAGACGCCAGCGGAACCCGCGCGATCCCCAGCCTGGACGGCTGGACGATGGGCCAAAAGCCCGGCAACGCCTGGCGCTGGACGCCAAAGACCGGCCCGGAAATCGAACTCTACCGCGCCGAAGGCACCAACCAGCCCAACAACTTTCAGCATGATATGGAGGATCGCACCCAGGGCATCAGCTTCAACAACACCTACACGATCCGCAACGCCGGCACGACCGACCTTGTTCTCTCCAGCGGCGTGACCCTGCAATCCGGCGCCACCAACTGCACCGGCCAGGTTCTGCAACAACCCGCCACCAGCACCCTGACACCAGGCGCCAGCGCCAGCTTTATTGTGCAGGTTACGCCTACCTCTGCCTCCGCCGGCACGGGCGACTTTCTGGCCAATTTTCGTGTGGTCAGCAACGACACCAGCGAAGCCAACTTCAACATCTTTGTTGTCGGCAAGGCCGTGACCGCCTCCGTGCCTGACCTGTTCATTGGCCCGGCGCCGGGCATGGTGCTTACCTACGACGCGCTGGCCGGCGGGCGGCTGTTCCATGAAGTCGGGCGCGTGACCAAATCGCAGGTCTATACCTACACGTACACGATTCAGAACACCGCCGCCGGAACTTTGAACCTGACTGGTTCCCCGCGCGTGACCTTTAGCGGCAGCGGCGCGATCTTTGCCGTAACGCAGCAGCCGCCGGCCAGCATTGCCGGCTTTGGCAGCGCCACCTTCACCGTGACGCTGCAACCAACCGGCGGCGACATCTTTGCCGGCATCAGCGTGCCCAACAACGACCCGTGGTCGATTGAAGCCAACTGGGGCAACATTGTGGTCGGCTATGGCGTGGACCCGGTGGCTTGCAACATTGACTTGCAGCGCCCCGCCGGCACCAGCCGGGCCAACAACAGCACCGACGGCTTTGGCTCCGTGGCTTCAGGGGTTGCGCAAAACCGCACGTACACGATTGCCAATACCGGAACAACCGGCCTGAACCTGACCGGCACGCCGCTTGTGGAGTTCAGCCAGGTTTCCAACTGCGCCTGCACGCTGGTTTCGGCACCAGCCAACTTTGTGGCCGCAGGCGGCGCGACGACGTTCGATATCTCGATCCTTCCGGGCGCAGGGGCGTTTTCGTGCAAGCTGGTGGTGCGCAGCGACGACACCAACGACAACCCCTACACGCTGACACTTACAGGCAACGGCATCACGCCCGGTGACATTGATATCCAGCGCCCGGCGGGCACCAGCGTTGTTGACGGCGGCACCGACACCGCCAGCGGCGCGCAAACCGGCGTGACCAGCCAGCACGTCTACACGATTGAAAACAAGGGCACCGGCACGCTGACGCTGACAAGCGCAGCGCCCGTCAGCAGCGCCAACCCGGTCAACCTTTCGGGCGCCATCACGCTGGGCCAGCCTGCCACGTTGACCCTGGCCCCGGGCGCGACGACTACCTTCACCGTGGATTTTACGCCTGCAGGTGCCGGCGCCTTCAGCTTTGACCTGGACGTACTCAGTGACGACCCGGACGAAGGCAACTACGACATTCATGTGGCCGGCACAGCCAGCGAGGCCGACATCGACGTGCGCAACCCGGCATCGACTTCGCTGGTCAATGCCGGCAGCGATACCCTCAATGGCGCCATTGCCACGGTGGCGGTGGCGCGCACTTACAGCATCTTCAGCGCCGGCGGCAACAACCTGGTGTTGAACGCCAGCCCGGTTTCGATTTCCGGCGCCAGCAACATTGCGGGCTCGGTGGTTGTCACGCAGCCGGCAACCTTGAACCTGGCCCCGGGCACCAGCACGACCTTTCAACTGGATTTCACCGTGGCGGCGCCGGGCGCGTTTTCGTTTGTGGTCTCGATTGCCAGCAACGACCCCGATGAATCACCCTTTTCGTTCACGCTGGGCGGCAACGCCGGGGCAACCGCACCAGAAATTGAGGTGCGTCGCCTGGGCGCGACGGTGTCCAGCACCAGTGTCGATTTTGTCGGCAGCAGCTTTACCGGCGGGGCGGCAGCACCCCTGACCTACACGATTCATAACCTGGGCACCGCGGCGCTTGTGCTTTCGGGCGCGCCAGCGGTGGTTGTCAGCAACAACAGCGGCTGCATTGTCAGCGTGACCACCCAGCCGGCGGCGGGCATTTCGGCCGGTGCACAGGAAACAGCCATCATCACCGTAACACCCAGCAGCCAGGGCGGCGGCTTCAGCTTTGATGTCAGCATTGCCAGCGACGACAGCGACGAAAACCCCTACACCTTTTCGGTCAGTGGCAGTGCAAGTTCTCTGATTGGCGGTGGCGGCGGCAGTGGCGGTGGTGGCGGCGGTTGCGCTTCCAGCCCGGTCCCTGCCGGCACGGCCCCGCTGGCCCTGTTGCTGCCTGCGGCACTTGCGCTGTTGCATCTGCGCCGCCGCAAACTGGCCTGAACGCTTGCGGGCTTTACTTCTTGTTCACGCCGGCCGGGGCCACGGGTCCCGGCGGCGCGGCCGGGGCAAAGCGCCAGTGGTATTTGTTGACCATGGTGTCGGCCAGGTAATAGGGGTCTTCCAGCGCGTCAATCTCGTCGCGCAGTTGTGCGGCTTCGTGCTGGGCGGCCTGCAGTTGCTGCTTGAGTTCGCTGTGGCGCTTCATTACCGCCTGCTGCTCGTGATAGTTGGGAATGATGCTGTTGTTGACGGCCAGCCCGAACAACGCAAGCGCCGCCGCAGCCGCCAGCAGCGACCAATCGCGCCGTTCCATGCGCAGGCTTTCCCGGATTGATTTGGCTTCAGCCATGCAATTCCCCACGTCAGAATCGGCAGCTTGGGCGCACATTCTTTAGACTTGCAGGGGTTTGGACGCCAGGCAAAGCAGCGCGCTGAGCCACGGACGGACACGAAAACAGCAAACCATGGCCGCCCGGCAGATATCAAAGCGACTGGGCAAGGACAGGCGCTGGCCAACCCCAAACGGGTGCAGGCAGGGAACCGCTTGCCCGATTGCGCCAATTGGCCGCTGTTTCTAGTGTCGCGCCGCCCTTTACAAAGGTACTTCCATGCTGGTGATGAAGTTCGGCGGCACGTCCGTCAAAGACGTTACCCAGATTCACAAGGTCCTGGAAATCACGCGCGGGCGACTTTCGCGCAAGCCGGTTCTTGTGTGCAGCGCCCATAAGGGTGTCACTGACAAGCTGATCAACGCCGGCCACGCCGCCGCCGCCACCGGCAAAGCCGACCCCAGCGCAATCTTTGAACAACAGCGCGCCGTGGCCAGGGCCGCCGGCTGCAAAGACGACCTGATGGAACCGTTTTTCCGCGAGATCGAAGACCTGCTGCGCGGCATTGCCCTGGTACGCGAGGCCAGCAAGCGCAGCATTGACTACCTGAGCGGCTTTGGCGAGCGCATGAGCTGCCGCGTGATTGCCGAATACTTCACGCGCCAGGGGCTGAAAGCGCAGGCCTTTGACGCCTTTGACCTGGGGTACATCACGGACGAGAACTTCGGCTCGGCCCGGCCGATTCCGGGCTATGAAAAGATGATGGAGTTCGAGTTCGCCAAGAAGGTTCCCAAGGACACGATTGCGATCATCACCGGATTCGTCGGCAAAACCCAAAAGGGTGACCTGACCACCGTGGGGCGCAACGGCAGCGATTTCACGGCCACCTGTTTTGCCGCCGGCCTGAACGCCCAGGAATGCGAAATCTGGACCGACACCGACGGCGTCATGACAGCCGACCCGAGCCTGATCAAGGATGCCAAGAGCATTCCCGTGATGAGCTTTGCCGAAGCCAGCGAACTGGCCTATTACGGCGGGCGGGTGCTGCACCCCAGCACACTGCTGCCGGCGATCAAGCGCAACATTCCGGTGCGGGTGCTGAACACCAACCGGCCGGAACACCCGGGCACGGTGATCACGGAAAAAGGCGGCGACAACGGCCTGCCGATCACCAGCATTGCCTACATGGAAAACCAGGCCGTCATCACGATTGAAAGCACGCTGATGCTGGGCCAGCCGGGCTTTCTGGCCAAGGTGTTTGACGTGATGGGCCGCAACGGCATCGACATTGACATGATCAGCACCAGCGAAGTCAGTGTCAGCATGACCTGCCACGAGCTGCCCAACCTGAACGAAGCCGTGCGTCAACTGGAACAGTTCGGCCGCACCAGTCTGGTCACGGACAAAACCATCGTGTGTGTGGTGGGCAAGAACGTGAAAGAACAAAAGGGCCTGGCCGCCAAGGTGTTCACGGCCCTGCGCGACAGCGACGTGAACGTAGAGATGATCAGCCAGGGCGCGAACAAGATCAACCTGAGCTTCTTGATCGACGACGCAGCCATAGCCCGCGCGATCCCGGCCCTGCACAAGGCGCTGTTCGGGTAGTGCTGGCGGGCCCGCAAGCGCTTGGCTACTGCGTTCGGCAGAAGCAGGAACCGTGGATTTCTACGGTGGCCAGCTTCCAGGCTTTTTCAAAGCGCATGTGTGTCATGTGGGCTTCCTGCTTGGCGCCGCGGGCCTCCTGGCATTCGGCCAGCCCGTGCAGCGACCAGCCGTTTTCCGGGTACCACCTCAGGTCAGCCAGGTAGCAATCCTCGGCTTCCTTGTGCTTGCCCTGTTGCAGCAGCAGCGCGCCAAGGGCGTGGCGGGTCGGCACCATCCATGGATTGGGCTCGGTGTAGCGCATGGCGCTTTCTGCTTCCACGGCTGCGCGCAGGGACACAAAGGCCTTGTCGGTTTCCCCGGCCTTGAAGGCGGTTTCCCCGGCCAGCATCTGGCGGGCAATGTTCAACACTTCGCTGGCAGGCACGACGCCATTGATGAGGTGCGAGGCCGGAACTTTGGCGGCGAATTCCTCAAACTTTGCGGCCTCGGCCCGGGCGTCTTCAATCTTTTGCGTGTTGGCCAGGGCGATTCCGCGCGCATAGTGCCACATGGCAATGGCGTAGGGCTGGTCCGCACGCGGCTGCGGGTACTTCAGAATCTCCTGCCATTTACCGAATCGAACGTACACCTCCAGCTTCGTTACCAGAAACGAGGCCACATCCGGAAAGGCCTGAAAGAACTCCGGCATGTGGGTAATCATGTCGTCGGCGGCTTTCACGGCGTCTTCGTAGCGGCCCTCAAACATGGCCGTCCAGACCAGAAAGTGGTCGTTGTGCACGTGGTAGATGTGGTAGATGCCCTGGTCGCCAACCTTGGCAAAGTAGTCGCGGTCGCACTGGCTGGCCTTTGCATTGCACAGTGCCGAGTCGCGATAGCGGCCCATGCGCATGTAGATGTGTGCGGGCATGTGCACGATATGGCCTATGCCCGGGGCCAGCGCGCCCAGCCTCTCTGCGGCGGCCACTGCTTTTTCGGGGTTCTGGGAACCTTCCAGGGTGTGGATGTACATGTGGTTGGCGCCCACGTGGTTGATGTTCAGCTTCAGCACGGCTTCCAGGACTTCCATGACCTTCAGCGTGTCTTCCTTTGGCTTGCCGTCGCGGGTCCATTGGTCCCAGGGGTGGCGGTTCAGCAGGGATTCGGCGTAGATAAAGCCGATGTCCTGGTCCTTGGGATACTTCTGCCACAGCTTGCCCATGGCCTGGCTGTAGGCCTTGGCCAGCGGTGCGTGATCGGCCGCGGGCGGGTTGGAATAGCGCGTGGCCATGGCATCAATCAATTCGCGTTCTGTGGCGCTGGCGTTTTCCTTGCGCTTGATCGCCTGCTGAATGCTGGCGTAGGCAAGCTTGGCGTGGTCTTCATCCATGGGCAGGTTGAAGTTCGGCCCCATGGCATAGGCCATGCCCCAATAGGCCATGGCGCAATCGGGGTCCAGCTTGGCGGCTTCGGCATAGGACCGAATCGCTTCGTCGTGGTTGAAGCCGTAACACAGCGCCAGGCCCTGGTTGAAGTACTTCTGGGCCTGGGCATTGCGCGTTGTGATTTCGCGGCCGTGGCTGCCCATGCCGTCAAACAGAAGCGCTTTGTGTTCGCGATAGGGTGCCAGCACGTCCGGCGCATCGGCAGGAATGTCGGCCTTGCGGTCTTGCTTCTGGGCCGTGCAGGCGGCCAGAAGGGCCAGCAGCAGAAGGGCAGCAAGATTGCGCTTCATGGAATTCTCCGGCATTGGTTGGGCGGCCGCGCGCGACATGGAATGCCCCACAGCGGCCAGTGGGCCGGAAGAATAAGCACGCCAATCGAACTGGTCAACCAGTCGATGACATCCAGCACAGGGAGTGAAATCGGCTGCAGGGCGGGCGCCTGGCGCCTCAAGGCACGTCGGGCCGCCGGTTCGAACGCGCCGGCCAAATGCAAAGCGGGGAATGGCCCAAGGGCCGCTCCCCGCTTGCGTTACATTTGGTGGTCAGGGCCGGACTTGAACCGGCGACCCATGCATTTTCAGTGCATTGCTCTACCGACTGAGCTACCTGACCATGGCTGGCTTGCGCCCGCCACGCCGCAGACGCTTGCACGCCTGTTGCGGCGCGTGAAGGTAACACGGCACTTCACAGCGTCAAGGAAGGGAAGCGCCCCGCGCGGTGTTCTAACGGGCGCGGTTGACAGGCAAGCGTCAACCTTTGACAGTAAACCGCGACAGGAGCCGCCATGACCAACATCGTAATCACCCACGCCCTGCGCACCCCGATTGGCAAGTTCGGCGGCGCCCTGGCATCGCTTTCGGCCACCCAGATGGGTGTGCATGCAGCCAAATCCGTGGTGAAGCAATCCGGGATTGACCCTGCCCTTGTGGGCGAACTCTACTTTGGCCATGCCCGCCAAGCCGGCTGCGGCCCCAACCCTGCGCGCCAGGTGGC
The DNA here is from genome assembly GCA_016722065.1 of Planctomycetota bacterium. Taxonomy (GTDB): domain Bacteria; phylum Planctomycetota; class UBA8742; order UBA2392; family UBA2392; genus H3-PLA7. The sequence goes on along the minus strand of JADKGX010000001.1, from coordinate 1,947,114 downwards.
CATTGGTGCCGGCCTTGCCGTCACCAGCATTGCAACCACCATCAACATGGCCTGCGCCAGCGGGCTGCGGGCAGTAATGCTGGCTGCCAGGGCCGTTGCCCTTGGCGACACCGAAATCGCGCTGGCCGGCGGCATGGAAAGCATGTCCAACGTGCCGCACATGATTGCCGGGCTTCGCGACGGCCTGCGCATGGGCAACAAGGAAGTCACCGACCTGATGTATCGCGACGGCTTTCTGTGCCCCATGGCAGACCAGTTGATGGGCCGCACCGCCGAAACGCTGCGCATGCAGTACAACATCAGCCGCGCGGAACAGGACGAGTTTGCCGCCGCCAGCCACAACAAGGCCGAAAGCGCCATCGCCGCCGGCCGGTTCCGTGACGAGATTGCCCCGATCACGATTGCCGGCAAGAAAGGCGACGTCGTGATTGAGACCGACGAGCCCGTGCGCTCGGGCATGAAGCCCGCTGATTTGCTCAAGCTCAAGCCCGTGTTTCTGGAGGACGGCACGGTCACGCCGGGCAACGCCAGCGGCATTACCGATGGCGCCAGCGCGCTGCTGTTAATGAAGGCTGAAACCGCTGCCAGGCTGGGCTTTGCCCCGCTGGCACGCATTGAGGGCTACGCCTTTGCCGGCGTGGACCCCAAGGTCATGGGCATTGGCCCCGTGCCCGCGACACAGAAACTGAACACGCAATTGGGCATCAAGAACAGCGATTACGAACTGGTGGAGTTGAACGAGGCCTTTGCCGCCCAGGTTCTGGCCTGCCAGCGCGAGTTGAAGTTCGACCCCGCGCGGCTGAACGTCAATGGCGGCGCGATTGCTTTGGGCCACCCGATTGGCAACACCGGCGCGCGGCTGATCACAACGCTGGCCCATGCCATGAAGCAGCGGGGTGCAAAGCGCGGCCTGGCAACGCTGTGCGTAAGCGGCGGCCTGGGCGCAAGCTTGTGCCTGACACGAACCTGACCCGTCAAAGCGCCTGGGCAACGACCGTTCAAGCCTGGCTGAAACAGGCATAGCCGCGTTTGCGCATGTCTTCAAAGTAGGCCTGGGCCTGGGCCGCCAGATCGGTATCGGGCATGGCGTACTTGACGTTGCGGTAGTGCTGGCCCAGGGCCATGACCTCAAAGCTGACCTGGGGCCCTGCCTCCACCATGGCTTGCTGGGCGGCCTGGCAGGCGCTGGCACATTGTGCGCGCTGGCCCGCCAGGCGCTGGCGCTGTGCGGCGTACACTTCGACTTGAAAGGGCCCAATGCCGGGCATGGCGCGGCAGCGGGCCTCGGCCTCGGCGCTGGGTTGGGGCATGGCTGCTTTGCGGCGGCGTTGCAGCAGGTCCAGCACCATTTCTGCCTGTTCGGAATTCAGGTGCATGTTGCGCCAGGGGTCGCTGCCCAGGGCCTTGGCAGATTTGATGACTGCGGCCAGCGATTCGGCGCGTTCCTCCCACAATGCATATTGAATCAGGCCTGACGCGCAGGGCGCGGCATAGGGGCCTTCGCCCAGCAGGGCACTTACATTGAAGCCGTAGGCGACAAAACCCACCGACATGCGCAGCATGCGCGCCAGGGTGGCGTGTTCCGGCGGCAGGTTGGCAACCGCCAGCGCCAGCCTGGGCAGCCCCTGCTGCAGGTCGCCAAACTCGCTTTCCAGCAGCGCCAACAGGGCATTGACGATGTACCAGGCGGCCGGGCGTTGCGCGCGCGCATCGGTAAATGCCAGCGTGGCGCGCAGCATGGCGGCTGCATCGTTGGTGTGGCCAATGCCGGTCATGGCCGCTGCCAGGTCATGGCCTTGGCGCAGCACCTGGTCGGTCGTGGCGCTGGCATCGGCCAGCAGGGCCAGAAACACGCGGCGTTGAATGGCCACGGCATCCGCACGCTTGCCCAGGGCATAGGCCAGGCTGGCACCCAGGCTTTCAAAGCGGCGGCGCAAGGCCCCGTCGTCTGAAAAGCGCATCAACTGTTCCAGCGCGGCGTGAAGCTCCGCGGCGCGTTTCATCTCGCGGCGCGTCAGCGAGGTGCGCATTGCATCCAGCAGTTCCTGGGCAACCGGGGCAACGTGCTGGTGCAGCTTGGCGCGCAATTGCTCGTGCCGGCGCATGGCGTCGTCCAGCTCGCGCAGCACCTTGCGGTTCTCCTTGCCGGCCAGCGACCCCAGCCGCATGTGGGCCACGGCGTTCATGGCTTCCACCAGTTCCAGCATGCCGCCGGCAACCTTGGCCGTGCGCTGTGGCACGTCGGCCAGCCAGGGCGCGCCTTGCCCCAGCAGCAGCCAGGCCGGGTTGACACCCAGACCCTTGACGACATCGGCACAGAACTCGGCGGGCACGCGCGCGCCGCCTACATACCGGTGCACGCTGGATACGGGCGTTTCGCTGCGGCGCGCGACTTCCGACAGGCCCACCTGGGCGCAAAGTTCGGCAACGCGGGCGGTCAACGACTTGCCCGTCAGGGCGGGTGCGGTCTTGGTCATGGTTTGCTTTCACTGATTGAGCCTTCATGCTATCGCTTGTTCCGGAACCGGGAAAGGCGATATGCCAATGGTTGCCGTTTTCGGGACCGCAAAAGACCCGCCGTGCCTTCCGGTTCCGGAAAGCGGTTGTGGGCGTTGTTTTGCCCCATCGATGCGCGCGGGATAGATTGATTACGGCGGCAGCGAAGTGAACCCGGACCTGCACCGACACTGGAATGCCCGGCTTACAGCCAGGCACCAGGCAGCACCCCGGGCCACATTGCGGTTGCGACACAGGGCTGATCACGGCCGTGTGCGCAACGGGCGCGCGAGGGACTCCCGGCCCTTGCAAGTCACGCCAGACGGCTGTCTCGCGGACAGGAACGGGGTCATGCCGGAATTGCGGGGGCCTGTGTCCAGGCCATCGCCGTCCAGCCGGCACCAACCCGGTTTGCGAAGCTGCTGGGCAAGGGGCGGCCTGTGCCGCCCCTCTTGCATTTGCGGGTTTTGCAAAGCGACGCCTGGCAACTAAAGTGCGGCCATGGCAGTCAAACTTTCGCGCGATCCTGGCGGGTACAGCGTCATGCTGGCCGGCATGCAGTGGCTGGACCCCGCGCTGCTTGCGCCGCAGTTGGCCGCAGTCATGAAGCTGCCACGCAGCGACACGATTCGCGCCTGCCGATTGCAGCGCGGTATTCTGTTCGAAGGCGCACCACAGGCCGTGGCCCAGGAGGTCGTGACCCTGCTGGCGTCGCACCAGATTGAAGCCATTGCCGTGGCCAGCGACGATCTGCCGCTGCTGCCAAAGCCGGTGCAGGTTTCGCTTGCCAACGTGGACAGCACCGGGCTGGGCACACCTTCGCTGCAGGGCGCTGGCCTGCCCAAAAGCTGGGATTGGAACCACCTGGCGCTGGTGGCGGCGGGCATCACCCTGGACCCCGCGCAACAGGCAGCAGGGCTGGCCGAGAAAATGGACAACTCCGCCATGGAGGACCGCCAGGACCGCGTTGCCATGGCCCAGCGCGCCCTGGAAAAAGCCCGCACCCGCGTGTTTCCGCTGCGCGAAGAATTGCAGCGCGGCGAGCCCGAACTGGGCGCAGCGTTGCAGGCCGCGCTGGCAGGGGCCAAGGTGCCTGATCAGGAAGCGGCTTCGGGCTTTGGCCGCGTCGGCACTGTAGTCGATATCCTGTTTGTGAAGCCCTATGAACGCCTGCGCCTGACCGACAAAAGCCGCGTGCAGGGGCTGGCGCGAACCGGCAGCCTGGCGCGCAACCTGCACACGCTGGTCAAGGCCCTGGAAACCCAGGCGGATTCAGCAACGCTGTCGGGCACGACGCTGGCGTTGGCGGCCGGGGCCGATTCCGGCGACTACCTGTTTGAGGACCTTGCCCAGTTTGACGACTATTGCCGCTGGGCCTACTTCTGGCGTCTACGCCGCCAAGTCTAGGGTCGGCGGCATTCGTTGCGGGCGGGCCAAGGAACTTCCGGCAGGAATCGGGCCCGATTCGTATAACTCTGACCCGGAGAATCCAATGCGCGCGATGTTCCTGCTGGCGATCGGTTTGCTGTTGGCGGCCTGTGTTTCCACCACCGAGACGCCAGCCGAATTGCTGCCACCGGCGCCGGACCGCCAGTCAGAACTGACCCGCCTGTATGACCGGTTGGCCCTTTTGGATGCCTCGATCGCCGATGCCGCGGCCACAACCTGCGCCCAGGGCGACGACCGCGACCGCCGCTTTCTTTCCAGCCTGTGGGGCACCCGGCCCAAAAACGCCAGCGCCGCCAGGCGCTTTGGCAAGGCCCTTTCCGCAACCAGCCACCATGAGGAGTCCCTGCAATGGCTGGAGCGCGCCTACGCCGAAACGCCGGCCAGCGACGACAACCTGGGCTGGCTGCGCCTGGAAATGGCCGAACAATACCTGGCTCTCGGAAAGCGTGACGAAGCCATCAACCTTCTGGGCAACCGCCTGGGTGCGACACCGCTGCCCGCTGAATTGCAGAAGAAGTACGACGAACTGATTGAGCGCGCCTCACGCAGTTGAAGGCACTTTCCATGCAAGGCCTGCGCCCCGGCACTGGCTAGCGCCGCCGGCGCCTCTAACCTGCCCCCGCATGCGCCATTACATGGATGAAACGTTGCAGATGCTGGCCGCCCACCTGGCGGCACTGGCATTGCAAGAAGACGTCGGCAAGGGCGACCTGACTGGCAGCACGCTGCTGGACGCCACCAAGACCGCCACAGCAGAACTCAAAATCAAGCGCGATGGCGTGGTCAGCGGCCTGCAGTGGCTCGAGATCGTGTTTGCCAAGCTAGACCCGGCGGCCCAGGTTCAGTACGAATGCGTGGACGGCGACAGGGTTCGCGCCGGCGCCATTGCCGCGCGCGTTACCTGCGCCCAGCCTGCTTTGGTGGCTGGTGAACGCACGGCGCTGAACCTGATCCAGCGCCTGAGCGGCATTGCCACGCTGGCAGCACGGTTCATGGATGCCATTGAGGGCACCCGCTGCATGGTTTTCGACACCCGCAAGACAACCCCCGGCCTGCGCGCCTTTGAAAAGTATGCCGTGCGCTGCGGCGGCGCAGCTAACCACCGACTGGGCCTGTACGACGAGATGATGATCAAAGAAAACCATCTGTACCTGAGTGGCCTGGCATTGCCGCAAGCGATTGCGCGGCTGCGCAAGGCGCACCCGGGCGTGCGCCTGACAGCAGAGGCCGAAAACCTGCAAGAGGCCATGGCCGCCATCGACGCCGGCGCCAACATAGTGCTGCTGGACGATTTCTCGCACGACGAGATCCGCCAGGCCGTGAAGTATCGCGGCCCGTCAGACGAAGCGGTGAAGCGCTGCCAACTGGAGGTTTCCGGGGGCGTCACGCTGGAAAGCGTGCGCAGCTATGCGGAAACCGGAGTAGAACGCATCAGCGTTGGCGCCCTGACCCATTCGGCTGTGGCGATGGACATCAGCTTGAAGGTGCTGCGGGGCTGATTCCTGGGCCGGGCGATTTGTGCATCATGCAGTTTCGCGCTGGTGCAGGCCGCTGGCCCAACCGGGTCTTCTATCTCAAGTCTTGTGTTTTGATGAACTTACGGCCACAGGCCCGACCGACGCCAAGTTCGCCCTTGTTCGAAACTAGATTGCAACACAAAGCTATAATATTACTTTTAAGCTTATTTTTGCAGACTTTTGAATGCAACTTTTAGGATTATTAATTTGCCTATTCTCTGACGCGTGGTAATATTGTGTGGTCTTGGAAACCAAAGAGCAGGCCTTGCAGCGCAGGACGGTTCCCCTCCTCCGTTCTGTGCTGCAGACGCGCCCTGACTCCGTTGCCGGGTCACACCGAGTCGACCTTTGCCACGCCGTAAGTGAGCGACCGGGGTGGTTAGTCCGTGGTGAGATTCCGGCAACTGGGTCAGGGCGCGTGGCAATTCACTTCTGTAGCTCGGGTTGACCCATCCCCCCTGTGGGGATATTGTGGACCCATCACTCAATTTTCAGGTTCGCAACCCGCGCTGCGCGGAGGCCACTCTTATGCACAAAGACAGACTGGTTTTGGTCTTGCTGCTGGCTGGTTTTGCCCTGATGGGCGCCAAGTGCAACGCCGTTGGCGGCGGCAGCGATGAAGAAAAGAACCTGCCTTCACGGGCGCTGGCGGCCAGCCCGCTGTTGCGCACCTACTACGACACGCTTACCACACCCAAGGGAATGACAGACATCAAGATCCCTGAGGACAAGGACGACCTCAAGAAGCACGGGCCCCTGGTGGTGAAGTTTGACATGGGCGGATCGGCCGTTATCACTGACGTTCGCTGCCGTCTGCGCATTGCAGGACCCCTGGGCACCGAAGTTTCCAAAACCGAGCTGATCTGCCGCATCCAGGCCCCGGGTGGAACTCTTTCGCCCTGGAAGGTCGTGGATTGGAACGACTCCGACGTATTTGACCCGCAGGTAGAAGTGGCATTCCTGAACGAGTTTGACGGCCTGGTTTCCGACGGCACCTGGGAGATTCAACTTCAAGACGCGCTGGACGACGGCGATGGCCGCTGCGTTTTCCGCAACGGCACGCTGCGCCTGAACCTGGGCGAAACCACACCCGGCGGCGCGGCCAATGATTCGGACACGATTTCCCTGACTGCCGCCGTATTCAACACCGTGCCGGAACTGTTCAGCAGGCGCGACAAAGCCGATTGGGGCGAGTTCGGCATGCAAGCCATGCTGCGCATTCCTTTCACCATGACCAACAGCTTCTTTGTGCGCGGCTATGCCCTGACCTTCTCTTTGCTTGTGTATGAAGGCAACGACCCGCTTTCTGACGTGTACTGGATGTTGATTGCACCCTCAGGCACCTGGGTCATGTACTCGCTGGACGGTTTGGTGGCCGAAGAATTTGAAGACACCGCCAACCGCCGCAAGGTGCTTACCTTTGTGGTGGGTCAGTCCACGGGTTCGGGCCTGCCGGAGGCTTTCCCGTTCCGTGGTGAACCTTCCGCGGGCACCTGGACGCTGTGCTTGATGGACCACGTGATCGACAACAACGTTTGCTTCTTGTCCAAGGATGCGGCCATGACCACAATGCTGGTGCCGGATTCACCCCCGACGCTTGACCTGTCTGGCGTAAGCTAACGCAACACGATTACCCCAACCGGCCCGCCCTGCGGGCCGGTTCTCATTTGCGCGCGCAGTGTGGCGGCCATGCCCCAAGGCGCTAACATCCGCGGCATGAAAAACCACCTGATCGCCTGGCGTATGCTGTGCATCGCCGCTGTGTCGGCTGCTTCGCTGGTTGGGTTGGGCAACGCCCAACCGGCCCCTTCCAGCCCCGCCCAGCCGGCGCCAACCCTGAAAACTCCTGCAGGAATGTTTGAGGACCTGGGTCTCAACGCCAAGGGCTATCGCGAGTTCCGCCGCCTCAAGGACAACGCCGTGATGGTGCTGGTGCCCGAAGGCGCCTTCCAGAAATGGGTCTACCACAGCGACCCCAGCATCAACCCCGCCCCCTCGCGCCTGCCTGTGGCGGCGTTCTTGATCGACAAGTTTGAAGTCACCAACAGCCAGGGCGCGGCCTTTGTGGGCGCGCAGACCGCGCTTTCGTTCAAAGACAAGCAGGTCTGGCGCGGCGAATCGCGCCTGCTGCGCGACATGCCCTGGGGCCTTGAGGTCACCGAAAAATCCGCCGTCGTGCGCGACAAGCTGGGCAACTACCCGCTGGTTGGCGCCTCGGGCCAGTTCGCGCTGGAATACGCCGCCTGGGCCGGTGGCAATCTGCCCTACGCCTATGAATGGGAAAAGGCGGCGGCGGGGCCTTCCGGGCTTGCCTTTCCGTGGGGTTCGGACCTGCCAGACAGCAACGTGGCCAACCTGTTTCTGCACGGCCCACAGCACACCATGCCCGTAGGCAGCTACGTTGCCGGCACTTCGCCTTACGGCTGCCTGGACATGGCCGGCAATGTGTACGAGCGCGTGTACGCCTTTGAACGCCTGCAAGACGTCAAGCCGCAAGGCCAGCCCGTGATGATCAAGGGCGGAAGCTGGGCGACCACGCACTGGGCCAACGCCCGCTGCGTGGACCAGGATTTTCAGCGCATGGACCTGTGCGAGGGCACAGTCGGTTTTCGATGCGTGATTCGCGACCCGGAAGTCATCAAGGCGCTGGGCATTGCCGTGCGGCCAACCCTGCGCATTCAGGACGAAATCGAGCCGGCCTTTGAGGAAGCCCGCAAACGCAATGTGCCGCTGTTTCTGTTCCTGAGCTTCGATACCTGCGGCCAAAGCGACCGCACCCGCGCCGAGATCTTCACCAACGAAAGATTCATCAACTGGATGAACGAAAACGCCGTGGTGCTGGCCGGCCACCATCCCGGCGATTCCGCCAATCTGCCCGTTGATGAACCCGAAGGCCCCAGCGTGATGTACCCCGGTTGCCGCAGCGAAAAGCTGCGCGCCGTCTATCGCGACCTGTGCGAAATCATTGATATCAAGCGCATTCCCCAGGCCGTATGGGACTTCAAGCAGAGCCCCGGCCAGTTTGCCCTGAACCCGCACGAAGAACTGTTTGACAACGTCGACGACATGGTGCTGGTTGGTGAAGAGGATTTCCCCAAGGGTGGCGAAGACGTACAGACCACGCTGGACGCCATGGCCCGCGCCCAAAGGGCCCTGGGTACAGGCCAGTCGCGCACGGACTACCTGGCTGGCAAACCCGGCCCCAAGACAAGCTGGAAGCCAAAGTAGCAACGGTGCCAGGCAGGCAAGACGATGCGGATGGGCGCCCCGAAAATCATGAAGCTTACCGACTTCACGTTCACGGAAATCGAAATCGACGCGCCCCCGGCACGCGTTGTCAGCCTGGTTCCGTCCACCACGGAATCGATTTTTGCGCTGGGTGCCCAAGCCAGCCTGGTGGGCCGAACGCGCTACTGCATCTCGCCCAGTCCGGCAGTCCAGGTGATCGAAAAGGTGGGCGGCACCAAAGACCCCGACCTGGCACGGGTGATCGCGCTGCAGCCGAACCTGGTGCTGGCCAACAAGGAAGAGAATCGCCGCCAGGACATCCTGCACCTGCGCGAGCACGGTCTTGCGGTGTACGTGGACTACGCCACTACGGTAGAGGAAGGCCTTTCGCTGGTATCCACACTGGGCCGCATGTTTGCGCGCGAACAAGCCGCTGATTCGCTGGTGCGCCAGGGTGTTCGCGCACTGGCAGCGCTGCACTTGCGTGCCCAGGACCTGCAACAGCAGAACGAGCTGCGCCTGAAGCCGCGCCCCAGTGCGCGGCCGCGCGTGGTGGCTTTCATCTGGAAGGATCCCTGGATGGCCGTGGGCAGCCAGACCTATGCCGGCGACTTGATCGAGGTCCTGGGCGGCAACCACGTGCTCAAGGCTGACCCCGACCGTTACGTGAAGGTAGAGCCCGCCGATATCGCGGCGCTTGCACCGGATATCCTGCTGTTTCCCGACGAGCCCTTTGCCTTCAAGGAAAAGGACCTCGATTTTTGGCGCCAGCAGTTTCCGCAAATGAGTGCCGTAACGGGCGGCCGACTGCGCATCTGCAGTGGGCAGGATTTTGTCTGGATAGGCACCCGCACCGTGGATGCATTGGGCCGCTTGTCCGCGTTATGCGCGTGGTAAGCTGCCGTTGCGCACCACACGTTCTGGCCCTGGAATGCAACCATGACTCAGCCACTTGATCTGCTGGCCATCGGCGCCCATCCCGACGATGTCGAAATGACCAGCGGCGGGTGGCTGGCATTGGCGCACCAGCAGGGACATGCCACCGGCATTCTGCACCTGACACGCGGTGAAATGGGCACCCACGGCACCCCCGAAACCCGTCAGGCGGAAGCCGAACAAGCCGCTTCCATCCTTGGCGCGCAAGTGGCCTTTGCCGGCCTGCGCGATGGACACCTGCACGACGACGACCAAAGCGTGCGCGTGGTCGTGGAGCAGTTGCGAACGCTGCGCCCGGCCGTGGTGATTGCCCCCTACTTCACCTGCCACCACCCTGATCACGAAGCCGCGGCACGCCTGGCCCGCAAGGCCGTACACTTTGCCGCCCTCAAGGGCTACCACACCGAACAAGCCCCGCACCGCGTCACAAGGCTGGTACACGCCCGCTACAGCCGGCACTTTGAGCCCAGCTTCTATGTCGACATCAGCCTGGTACTGGAGGCGAAACAGAAAGCAATCCTGGCCTACCACAGCCAGTTCCAGACAGTCGTTGAAGAAGACGGAAAGCCCCTGACGCGCATGAGCAAGCCCGGCTTTCTGGACCAGTTCTTCAGCCTTAGCGCCGGCTTTGGTCTCAAAGCCGGCTGCGCCCACGCCGAAGCCTACCTGCTGGAAACCGCGCCCCTGGTGCCTGACCCGGTCACACTGCTGCGCCAGGGCCCGATGCAGCACCTGATTCGATAGTGCATTGTGTGGCGGCTCAGGGCTTGTTTATCTCGTTGATGGCCTGGGCCAGCTTGAAGTCGCGGCGCGTGATGCCGCCGGCATCGTGGGTACTCAGGCGAATCTCGACACGGTTGTAAACGTTGGTCCAGTCGGGGTGGTGATCCTGCTTTTCACACAGCAGCGCCACCTGGGTCATGAAGCCAAAGGCGGCCCGAAAATCCGCAAACTGAAGGGCCCGGGCCAGCACGCCCGATTCCAGCTTCCAGCCGGGCAGCGTTTGCAGTGCAGTCGCGATTTCTGCGTCACTTGCCCGTTGCATCTGACGCCCCCATGGTTTCCGCCGACAGCCCCAGCTCTCCGTTTTCAAGGCGGGAGACCTTCCAGCCGCTGCTGCTGCCCGATGCTTCCTGCTGACTGATTTCAATCGTTGCCCCCGCGCGCAGCGGCGCGCTGTCGGCAATCGGTCTGGTTTGCAGCACGGCCAGTTGCTCTGCAATGCGCTTCCACAGTTCGGCATCCTGGGCTTGCGCGGCAAGGGCAGCACGGTCTTCGGGCGTGGCCAGGTGCCGGCTTACCAGGCTTGCGCGGTCCTTGGCTGGCGTTTCCGGCTTCAGTGCGTCGGTCAGCGATTGCAGCAGCGCGGCGGGGTCCCCGGCCTTGATCTCAAAACGCTGTTTCAGTGCGGCATCAAAATCAAAGGGCTGGCGTTCGGATTCCAGCCTGGTGCGTTCGCTGGTGTCGCGACCCAGCAGGTAGTCCAGCTCGGCGGCTTGCAGCACCCGCGCGTCAGGCTCACCCGATGCAAAGTAGGGCGCAGCAGAGGCAAACAGCGCCCCCGCATTGCCGGTGATTTCGACGGCGAAATTTGAAATCAGAAAGTCGGCACCAACGCGCACCCAGGCCACACGCACCTGCGCGCCCGACCCCAGTGCCAGCTCAAATGTGCAGACCAGCGAAGCGCCCTTGGCGTCCGTGGCCACGCCCTGGATTGCCGGTACAGCCGCCAGCGCGGTAAAAAACAGACGCCCCACACGGGTATCGCGGTGCCGGGCCAGGTTGGCCAGACGGGCGTGAAACTTTTCAAGTTCCGCAGCCGAGGGCTGGTTGAACAGCATGTCGGCCACGGCTTTGCGGGCCGTTTCCAGCTTGGGGTCACCGGCCAAAAGCAGAAGGTCCGGGTTTTTCAGCGACTCCGTGAGCCCTTTGGCCGATAATGTGGTGGTTTCTGCCCACAAGGTGGGTGACAGAAGTGTGATGGCAAGCAAGAGTAGCGTTCGAGCAATTGGCATTGCAGCAGGGTAGCGACTTGTCTCAACCCGCGTAAAGTGCTTGAATTGCGTCGATTGTAACCCTCGATTCTGTGCACGGCTTCGCCGCGGAATTCGGGCGTTGACGGTTAACAACGGCAGGGCTTATGGCAGACACTGAGCAAGCCAACGTTGACTACGCAGACCTGATCAAGGCGCAGACGCGCCAGGTCGACATTGACGCGTTCAAAGAACGCGGCATGAAGAAGGTCAACGTCATCAACGCCAAGAAGATCAATGACCTGATCTCGCAGGCGGTGACGAACATCATTACCCGGATGGAAGACGCAAACATCCAGACGATCAAGGACGACAAGGCCCAGATCGTTGCCGATTCCATGTCCGAGTTCAAACGCCTGTTCGCAGAGCAAAAGAAAGAGTCCGAGCAACAAAGCCAACTGCAAGGCGAGCTGGTCAAGATGCGCGAGCAGATGACCAAGCAAGCCAACGCCCAGGCCGCCGCACCCGCCGCCAACAGCGTGCAGATGCAGCAGGTCAGCGACGAAATCGCTGAGCTGAAGGCCTTCATGATCAACCAGGCCAGCAAGTCCCAAAGCGCCGACATGACCCGCGGCATGATGGTTGAGCAGCAGGCCCAGTTGCTGGAAGACCACTTCAACGACCTCAAGGCCACGCTGGCCACGGGCGGCAGCCAAAGTGCCGCCGTCAGCGAAGAAGGCACCAAGAAGGCCGTTGAACAAGCCGTAGCCAAGATGGAATCCCTGCTGGAAAAGCAGGAAAAGAACCGCAACGGCGCCACGACAGACGCGATCATGAAGGCGCTTCAGGACTTCCGCACCGATCTGTCAGGCAAGTTCGACAACCTGGCCACCAGCTTTCGCGACAGCGTCAAATCACGCAGCGAAGACGACGCCAAGGCCTTGAAGGCCGAAATCTCGGCCCTGCGCGACGACCTGGCCCAGAAAACCGTGGCCGCAGGTACTGCCAACACGGAGGCTTTGCAGGCGCAACTGTCGGCCATGCAGGAAATGATGGCCAAGGGCGGCGGCGGCATGGGCGGCGGCGATATCAGCGAAATCGTCAGCAAGATTGAAGGTTCGCTGTCCAAGAAGTTCAGCGACGCCGGCCTGATGAAGGAGACTGTCAGCGCTGAAGAATCGCTGAACGTAAGCTCGGTCATGATCAACAGCGCGTTTCGCGGGCTGGACGACGTGGAATCGAACCTGGGCAACATGGACGCCGCGAAGCAGAAAGACAAAGACGGCGGCAAGAAGGCAGCCGGCGCGCTGGCGGCCCTCAAAAAGCTCAAGGGCAAGTAACCATTCATGGGCATCTGACCCGGCCCCGTTTGGGGCCGGGTTTGTTTCTGGCGGGCCGAATTTTGAAATCCCAAATCCTGACACGCTGCTAAAGTCCCGCCCATGGCCGGAACCAACTTCACCGACGCATTTCTGGACAGCCAGTACCTGAAACTGGATGAAGGCGCCCTGGCGTTCATATTCAGCCGTGACCGCGTCCAGGCCGCCCGCGCCGCCAAGGATGCCGACCTGGCCCAGTGGCTGCAAAAGCATCACGCCGCGCTGGTGGACCTGTACGGCACCGTGACCCGCCGCATTCTCAAGGATGCGTTTTACGACAACCTGTTTGAGGAACTGTCGGAACTGCCAGATGAAGTCGCGACGGTGTTTATCAACCTGGCCCTGCGGCGTATCCAGGACGCCGATGTAGAAGCCGCACGCGTCAAGGCGGTGCAGGAGTACCAGGCCAAACGCAAACCCAAGGCACACTAGGAGACCGGACTGTGGCGCTTTTAGAGTTCAAGGTGTTGGCAACGAAGTGGACGGAGCTGACCCCCGGCAACAAGATCCTGAACGTGGATTTGAACATCAGCTATGCTGAGTTTCTCAGCATGACCAAGCACCTGCAGAAGCCCTATCGCGCCATGTTTGAACTGGACGACGGCAGCAGTTTTGAAAGCAACGTGGGCTTTGCCAAAGGCACCGAAGGCCACGCCAACGCGCGCATCACCATGCGCAACTTCACCGGCGAATTGCCCGCCGGCACCAGCGTTACCTTGATGGAATCAGCTGCCTAGACCACCTGGGCGTCGGCCCAGGTTTCGTCCAGCGCGTAAAACTTGCGCGCTTCTTCCTGGAACACGTGGACCAGGATGTCGCCAAAATCCAGCAGCACCCACCAGCCCTCCACCAGCCCTTCCATGCCCAGCGGGTTGCGGCCGGTTTTTTCCTTGATCGCTTCGCGTACGGCTTCGCCTACGGCCCTGGCATGGGTCGCGCTGTTGGCTGTCGCAATCAGAAAGAAGTCTGCAACGATCGTCAGCCCCGTTACATCAAGCAGGCGGATGTCCGTGGCCTTGGTGTTTACGCAGGCTTCGTGCGCCAGGCGCGCCAGATCGATCGGTTCGATGGTAAAGCCTCCCTGACTTGCCCGGGGCCGGGGCATTTTGCGCCGGCCGGGGCTCAAGATACGTTGCGCGCGCGTGCCACCCAAGGCAATGCGCGCCTTTTTTTTCGGGCCCTGGTTAGCCGCGGTCTTCGTCGCTGACCACCCAGGCGTCGCCGGCACGGCTGATTTCAAACAACTCCTCTGGCTTGAAGAACAGACCCAGTTCGCGCTTGGCGCTTTCGGGGCTGTCGCTGCCATGAATCAGGTTCATGCCGCGTGAAATGCCAAAGTCGCCGCGAATCGTGCCGGACTCGGCATCCGTGCAGAAGGTCTTGCCCATCATCTTGCGGGCAACTTCGACGGCCTTTGGGCCTTCCACGCACATCGCCACCAGCGGGCTGGAGGTCATGAACTTGACCAGACCTGCATAGAAACCCTTGCCCACGTGGTCTTTGTAGTGCTGGCTTGCCAGCGCGTCGGTCATCTTCATCAGCTTCATGCCGACAATCTTCAGGCCGCGTGTTTCAAACCGTTCCAGAATGCGGCCCACTATGCCGCGCTGTACGCCGTCGGGTTTGATCAGGATCAGGGTGCGTTCCATTGCCATGGCAGGTCTCCGTTGAGGGCGCGGACGTTATCTTGGCCCGGCGTTGCCTGCCACGGGGCGCACCGGTGCGGTTTTTGGCAAATGGCTTGTGAGGCCATTGAGACGGATTATCATTCGCGGCCCGGGCGTTTAGCCCAAAAGCGCGCCCCAGGGCGCCATGACAACATTCATAACCTTTGAAAGGGAAACGATATGGCCGTGCAAGTTGCTTCCAAAGCGCCCGAGTTCGCGGGCACCGCGGTGATCGGCACCGAGTTCAAGGACATCAAGCTTTCCGATTACAAGGGCAAGTGGGTCGTGCTGTTCTTTTACCCGCTCGACTTCACGTTTGTCTGCCCGACGGAAATTGTGGCCTTCAATGACCGCCTGGACGAGTTCAAGAAACTTGGCGTCGAAGTCATCGCCGCCAGCGTAGACAGCAAGTTCAGCCACCTGGCCTGGAACAACACCCCGCGCGACAAAGGCGGGCTGGGCGGCGTGAAGTTCCCGATGCTGGCGGACATCACCAAGAACATCAGCCGCGACTACGGCGTGCTGCTGGAAGGCGGTGGCGTGGCCCTGCGCGGGCTGTTCTTGATCGACGGCGAAGGCGTGCTGCAGTACCAGACCGTCAACAACCTGGCCGTGGGCCGCAGCGTGGACGAAACCTTGCGCATCATCAAGGCCTTCCAGCACGCCCAGAAGCACGGCGAAGTCTGCCCGGCCAACTGGAACGAAGGCAAGGAAGCCATGAAGCCAACAGCCGCCAGCACCGGCGCCTATCTGGCCAAGACCGGCAAGTAGTTTGATGCTTGAACAAAGGGCCCCCGCCACGGCGGGGGCCCTTTTCTTGCCGCTGGACAGCCCGGCGTGCAACCCGGGCTTTCGGATTCGTTATCGGTACAATGTCCTTACGCACCGAGCACTTGATGTTCGCTGATCCGCCCGAACACCAGACACAGGGAGTTGCCCATGGCTGCACCAAAAATCGCCATCAATGGCTTTGGCCGCATTGGCCGCACCGTCACGCGCATTGCCAAGCTGCGCCGGCATTTTGACGTCGTGGCCGTGAACGACCTGGCCCCGGCCGAGGCCCTGGCCTATGCCTTCAAGTTCGATAGCGTGCACGGGATTTACCCCGGCGAAGTCAGCCTGGCCGGCGACACCCTGACGATCGATGGCGACCCGTTTCAGGTGCTGTCTGAAAAAGACCCGTCGAAACTGCCCTGGAAGGAAATGGGCGTGGATTACGTCATCGAAAGCACGGGCAAGTTCCGCAAAATCACCGAACTGGAAACGCACCTCAAGCAGGGTGCGCGCCGCGTGCTGATTACCGTGCCAACCAAAGATGACCTGGAAAGCACCGTGGTGCTGGGCGTCAACGACCACGTGATCAAGCCGGGTTCCACGATCATCAGCAACGCAAGCTGCACGACGAATTGCGCAGCACCGATGGCGATGGTGCTGCACGAAGCCTTTGGCATTCAACGCGGGCTGATGAACACGATTCATGCCTACACCGCTGACCAGCACCTGGTGGATTCACCCCACAAGGACTTCCGGCGCTCGCGCCACGCGGCCTTGAACATTATTCCGACCAGCACCGGCGCGGCGCTTGCCGTGGGCCGCGTGATTCCGGCACTGGCGGGCAAACTGGACGGCCTGGCATTGCGCGTGCCCGTGCCAGACGGCAGCGTTGTGGATTTGACCCTGGAACTTGGCAAAGCCGCGACCCCGGACCAGATCAACGCGGCCTTTGAAGCCGCAGCCAGGGGCAGGCTCAAGGGCATTTTGCAGTACTGCACCGACCCCGTGGTCAGCAGCGACATTGTCGGTAACAGCCACAGCTGCATCTTCGACGCCGAGCTGACCCAGGTGATTGGGGGCAATTTCGTCAAGGTTATCGGCTGGTACGACAACGAATGGGGCTACTCCTGCCGCGTAGAGGACCTGATCCAGAAGGTAGCCCGCATGGACGGCTTGCAGCCCGATTTCGGTGGCTAGCCCATAGGTGCAGCTGGTGATTGCATGGAGGCAAATCACTCCATACTGACTGCTGGTGAGCGCATGGACGCCCGAGTAGCCCGAGTTCGGCGCCTGAGTCAGCTATCGCGGAATGCGCAGTTTCGGCGGCGTGGCTTCCGAGGTTTCGGTGTTGCTGTCGGGGTTTTCGGCCGACAGCAGCAGCACGCCTTCCTTGGCGCAGCGGAACTCGCCTGAATCCTTGCTGGTTTCGGTCAAGTTCAATTCACGCGTCACGCCGCACACGGTCATCTTGACGGTGATCGATTCCACCTTGGTCGGGTCTTTGTCTTTGGCGCGCTTGAGCACAATCCAGACGCGCGATCCGGCCTCGCCGGAAACGCTCTTGTCCAGCACCACCGCACCCAGTGGCTTGAAGTCTTTGTCGCAAAAGTACAGCCCGGGAGTCACGACCATCGTGGTATCGGCCGCTTCGATGGGCAATTGCTTGCTGGAGGTCGTGCCGGGCTCGGGTGCCGGTTCGGCCTTGCCGGGCTTCATGGTGCCGTCGGAGGCGTTTCTTTCTCCGGCGCCGCCGCCAGCGGGTGTGGCCCCTCCTGCGGAAGGGCCTGGTGCCGGTGGCGCCGGCTGCATGCCCGGTTGACTGGGCAGTACGCTGGGTCCTTGGGCCGAAGGCCGGTTTGGCGCGGGCGCCGCGCCCGGTTGCACCACGTTGGAGCCCCCACTGTCCTGTGTGTTGTTGCGGTTGCGGGGCTGACGCGTTGAATCCTGCAGGTTACGGCTGCCGCTGCTGCTGCCGGGGTTGTTAATGCTGGCTGCGGGCTGGGTCGTGTCCGGGGCCGGGTCCGTGCTGGGGGTCTGGCCACTGGAAGGCTGGGTTTCCGCGTTGTCATTGGTGCCCGCAACCGTTGTTTTGGCGGTGTGGGCGTTGACCACCAGCGCCGACTGGCCACTCAGGGCGGCACCTGAAACCTCACAGGCCAGCGCGCCTTCGACGCCACCAGCCAACCCGAACAACTGGGTGTTGT
Organism: Planctomycetota bacterium; assembly: GCA_016722065.1. Lineage (GTDB taxonomy): Bacteria > Planctomycetota > UBA8742 > UBA2392 > UBA2392 > H3-PLA7. The sequence goes on along the minus strand of JADKGX010000001.1, from coordinate 1,929,491 downwards.
AGCTGATTTCAGTAACACGCGCCGTGATGTCGGCCTGGCCCGGGTTGCCAATACCAAAGCTGAACACCGTGTTGTTGGTGCCCAGCGCCGGCGAAACGGCGGTGCCGCCGGTAACCACCACGACTGGAGACTTGCTGAACTGTGTGCCAGTGGGCGCCGTTATCGAAACCGTGCCGGTGATCTTGCCGCTGATCAACAGGTTGCCAGCCACCTGTGGCGCCGTGGAATTGACCTGCACCAGGTTCACGCTTTCGGCACCCACGCTGGCCGCGCTGCCACCGACGGCGGCCTGCCCGATCACGCCCATGGTTCCGCGCAGTGTGGACAGCACGGCTGTGCCATTGACGGAATACAGTTCCAGCGAGACATCAATCGTGCCAAAGGCGTCGGCGTCGACATCAATCTTGCACTCGGCCTCGTTGACGTTCAGCAGCGCAAAGCTGCCGGTTTTGAGTGTGGCGCCGGCGCTGAACTTGAGTACCGGGGGCTTGCTGCTGCTGGTGTTGAAACCTGAAGCCGTGTTGCACACCAGCCGGATCGTGGCATCTTTGGCCCCGGCGGCGACGTTCTTGGGCTGCACTACAAAAGATTCCTTGGCCGCAGTCGCTGCTGGCGTCTGCACGCCCGGCGGCAGAGTCTGCGCCAACAGCGGTGTTGCAGCCAGCAGCGCAAACATGGCAACAGCCAGACTGCGCGCCATCACGCAATCAGCGCTTTGGCGCCTGGGGTGTGTCGACTTCCGGGTTGGAAAGTTCATCGGGCTGCTCCGGTGCTGGCGCTTGAAAATCCATCGACTTGCGAATCCCCGACTGACCACTTGGGTCTCTGCTGCGTGCTGCGCCCGTTGCGTTGTTTCGCTGGGCGTTTCTGCCGGCTCGGCCGTAATGCGCTGGGTTACTCGCCGCCCGCTTTCACGATTCTTGGTATCGGCGGTTTCTTCCTCTGTCAGCAGCCGCACGCGTATTCGGCGCACGCGGTTACCCCTCACGCGCAGGGCCGTGATCTCCATTCCATGATACGTGGTCTGGTCGCCTTCCGACGGAATATTCCCGAACGCCGTAAGTGCCAACCCGGCAACGGTATGGAAACCCTCCGTCGCTTCGTCGTCCAGGTTCAGTCCCAGCCGCGCAAACAGCACTTCATCGGTTACGCGACCGTCAACCTCTACAGTGCGTTCATCGATCGGCTCAATCGGCGTGGCGACGGCGTCGTATTCATCTTCAATCCTGCCGACCAGCATTTCGACCACGTCTTCGAGCGAAATCAGCCCGCTGGTGCCGCCGTATTCATCCAGTACCACGCCAATGTGCGTGCGGCGTGATTGCATCTGCTTCAGCAGGTCGCCAATGAACATGCTTTCGGGCACGAACAGCGGCTTGTGCAGAAAGCTGACCAGGTCGAAGTCTTCATTGCGTTCGGGCGCGTGGCGCAAGAAGTCCTTGAAGTGAAGAATGCCGACAATGTCGTCCAGGTCGCCCTTGTAAACCGGAATGCGCGAAAACGGCACGCGCTGAATGAACAGCCGGATCTCGTCCAGGCTCAGGCCGACATCAATGCCCGAAACGTCCGTGCGCGGGATCATGATTTCGCGCACCCGGATGTCGTTGAGCTGGCTGGCGCGCTGGATCAGTTCTGCTTCCTGTTCATCGATCACGCCTTTTTCTTCACCCATGCTGGCCATGGCGTGAATTTCGCGCACATCAAAAATGTCCTCACTGCCCGCCTTGCGCCCCAGCACCACCATCACCATGTCTGCCAGGCGGTTCAACAGCCACGTCACCGGGCTGAGTGCCCAAACCAGCGCCGAAACCGGCCAGGCCGCAGCCAGCGCCCAGCGCGTGGAATAGGAAACGGCAATCGTTTTGGGCAGCACCTCGCCAAACACCAGCAGAAACAGCACGGCCGAAGCCGAGGCCGCCAAGGGCGCCATGGAAGGTGGAATGAACCCGCTGCTGCGGGCCCAGCCGTCAAACACCAGCGTGGCAAACACGGCCAGCGCCGTGTTGACGACGTTGTTGCCAATCAACAACGCCGCGATCACGCGGCCCTTGTTTTCGACCAGCTTGCGCACGCGCCTGGCCAGGGTGTTGCCGTCGTCGCACAACTTGCGCAGGGCCACCTGCGAAAGCGCGGTCAACGCCGTTTCCGTGCCCGAAAAGAACGCCGACAGGGCCAGCAAGACAACAAAGATCAGTAAGGATAAGGGGTCCAATTCGCGGCTACTTCCGGCCCTTGTTCGCCCGTGTGTCAGCAAACTGTTCGGCAAGCTGCTTCAGGTAGGCGTTGGCGTCGCCCGTTCGGCCACTTGCCACCGCCGCCTCGGCCCGCCCCAGCAGGCCCCACGCGTAGTACTCGCGCACCAGCGCATACCCCGCATCGCCCTGCTTGGTGTTCTTCCAGGCCAGGTCGATAAACAGGAAGGCCTCATCATAGCACTCCATTTCCGCCAGCAGGGCAAATAGCCCCACCGCGGCGCACGCCGTCTGGCCCGCAGCCGGGCGCAGCAGTGCGGTGCTGAACTTGGCGTCGTTTTGCAGCAGATACGCCAGGGCGCCGGCCACGGCCTTGCGGCGCTCGGGCGTGGTCAACTGGGTCGAGGTCCAGGTGCCCATGTTGCGCACGCCGTCGAATCGATCCAGAGACCAGGCGCTGTCCTTGATCTTGCTTTCCACCTTCAGGCTGAACACCACGTTCACACTACCGAACTCCTTGGCCACAACCTCTGGCCATGGTGTGCGGCGGATCATCTGGCCTTGCTCAAACAGCGATGTCAGGCTGGAAGCCGCCACGCCCATGGATGCGAACTCCAGGTTGGTCTGGTCGCGGCGGCGCGCAAGATCCTCGCGCAGCGACTTGAATCGCTCGTGATCGCGCTGGTGTGCGTAGTCCTGGTCGGACAGTTCAAAGTCCTCCAGCCTCCGGTTGGCCTGGGCGAAGTTGCCCATCGCCGCGTCCGCCGCCGCTGCACGCAACGCGACATCCAGTTGCGCGCTGGCGCGCTTGAAGGCCGCTTCCAGGGCATCGCGTTCGGCCCGGGCCGCGTCTTCGCGCAGAATGTTCACCAGCCGCAGCAACTCGCCAGACAGGTTGTCCAGGCGCTTTTTGTAGGTGTCGTCGTCGCAATCGGCGGCCTTGCCTGCCACGCGCTGCTGCAGGGTGTCCATCGAGGCCAGTCGCGTCGCGACATCCTTTTCCGCCAGGGCACGTTCGCGGTCCTTCTTGGCCGCGTTTTCAAAACTGCTCATGATCGACTGGCAGTCGCGCGGATAGCCCGGGCCAATGCTGCTGTCGGCCAGGTAGTCGCGGGCTTCGTCGCTGACTTTCTTGACTTCGGGGTTCGAATCGGCCTCGAACTTGCGCACAAACACGGCAATCTTTTCCCCGCCGGCTTTGAACTTGAAATCTTCTGCGCTTTGCAGGGCATCTTTGCGCACGACTTCCCATTCGGCGCGCACGCCGTCCACGCCTTCACTCAGCTTCAGCAGCTCGTTTTCCAGTTGCTTGCGCCGCGCACTGACACGGTTCTTCCATTCCTCGGTGGCTTTCAACCATGTGCCCAGGGCGTCGCCCAGGCGCTGCACGGCTTCGGTGTATTCCTTGCGCCCCGCACCCTCCACGCCAACCTGGTAGTTGGCCACGTTCAGGGCTTCGCGCAATCTTTCGTTGTGTTCCTGTACGTCCTGGGGCAGCCCGGCGTTATTGGCCGCCGGCGTGTTGTTGGCCGCGGCAATCGGGCCTGTGGTGTTGGACCCCGTGTTGTTTGCAGGCTCATTGGTGCTGAACACAAACAGCCACAACACAATCGCCAGTGCCAGCACCGCCACGCCCGCGGCAATGGCGCCAAGCGCCAAGTTGCGCGTGCGCATGGCCGCCGCAATTTCCTGCGATTCCGCCGGGGCAAGACCCGCCGGGCGTTCCGCAAAGGGCGAAACCGTGCCCGTGGACTGGCGAACGTTCATGGCCTCAAAGTTCGCAAGGTCCGTCAACACGTCACTGGCGTGCTGGTACCGTTCGGCCGGGTTCTTTTGCAGCATGCGGTCAATGATGGTCGCAATGCCCGGCGGGCAGTTGGGCACATGCAGCGTGATCGGGTCGTGTGGGTCGCGCACCTGCTTCTTCAAAATCTCTTTGACCGTGGAGCCCTCAAACAGCGTGCGCCCCGCCAGCATGCGGTAAAAGCTGGCACCCAGGGCATAGATATCGGCCCGGTGGTCAATCGGCTTGCCCATTGCCTGTTCCGGCGCAATGTAATGGGGCGTGCCGAACACGCCGTCCTGTTCGGCGGCCAGTTCCTGCGTGCTCATGGCAAGCCCAAGGTCACCCAGCTTGACGGTATGGTCTTCTGTCACCATCAGGTTGTCAGGCTTGATGTCGCGGTGCACCAGGCCCTTGCGCTCTGCGTAATCCAGCGCGGCACAGGAATCTCGAATCACCTTCATGGCACGGGTCAGGGGCAGGTTCTTCTGCTGGCCCAATTCCTCCAGCACTGATCCCTTGGCCGCGTACTCCATGCTGAAGTAATACTGCCCGCCCTCATCGCCAACGTCGTACACCTGAATGATGTTGGGGTGGTTCAACCCGCCGGCGGCGCGGGCCTCCTTGAGAAACATGTCGCAGAACTTGGGGTCCTTGGTCAACTCCGGCGACAGAACCTTCAGCGCCACCGTGCGGCCCAGGGACATCTGCGTGGCCTTGTAGACCGTGCCCATGGCGCCGCGACCCAGGCGTTCTTCAATGCGATAGCCGCCAATCTGCTGGCCGATCAGCCCGCCCTTTTTGTCGGTTTGCTCATCGGGCAGCCACGAGATCAGCGTTTCGCCAATCTGGATCGTGTCGCCGTACTCCAGCCGGTGCGCGTTCTGCATGCGCCGGCCATTGACCAGCGTGCCGTTGGCGCTGCCCAAGTCCTTCAGCCCAAACACGCTGCCCTTGGCCGCAATCAGGAAATGCCGGCGCGAACACATCTGGTCCGAAAGTTGCAGGTTGGCCGCCACGTCGCGCCCGACAACGACCTGCTGGCCCGCACCCATGGTGACGGACTTGCCGCGGTCAGGCCCTTTTTCAACCAGCATGCGTGGCATGTATGCCCCGAAAACAGCCCGTAGTTGCCCGCCAGGCCGCTTCCCTTTCCCAAAATGCCAAGCCATGGGCCAACGCGCCCAAAAAGCCCCCAGGGAACCCTAAAAGCGAACGACCCCACGGCAGACGCAAGTCGCCGTATAGGGGAGGTTCACATCGCCCTAAGTATCGCAGCCAAAGCCAATTCGGTCAATGCGGCGGCTCAGGCCACGCGGGTGACTTCCAGCCCGCTGCTGGCCTGGAAGGTGGCCGTACCCGATGCGCCGTTGCGCGCCCATGATGGTCAAGGTGCCCTCAGCATTCACTACGATTGTGCCGTAGATCCAGATTTCCATGCTGGTCGGCGAGGCCGGCATGCGGCCGGTTGCCCCGGTGGTCAGGTTCTGCACGGCGGCATCGGCCGTGATTGACGCCTTGGAGAAGGTCATCAAGGAAAGAGGAGCACCAGCCCACATCCGCAACGACAACGGCCCGGAGTTCGTAGCCAAGGCGGTCAAGGAGTGGCTGGCCAAGCGAGGCACGCAAACCCTGTTCGTGGAACCGGGCAGCCCATGGGAGAACGGCTACATCGAGAGCTTGAAAAGCCGGCTGAGGGACGAGCTGCTCAACCGTCAGCTCTTCTCAGGTCTCAAGGAAGCACGCGTGATCCTGGGAGAGCACCGACGCTGGTACAACGAAGGACGCATCCACAGCGGGATCGGCTAGATGACCCCGAAGGACTGCGCAGCAAGAAAGAACAAGGCCGCCACAGCGTCGTGACGGCCATCAACGAGGAAGAAACTCTACTTCGAACTGGTACGAAAAAGGATCCTTGCCAGCATCGTTCTGTTTCATCCGGCTCAGTCTGCTCGCGATTGTTGCTTGTCAGACACGAACTGATCTAACATCGCTGGCAAACTGAACTTGAAAGTCCACATGAATGCCCTAGCAGACTCCTTGGATGTGAGATATGGGGCGAAAGAGCGGTCCATGTAATGGCTGGGATCATAGAAGTGGGAAAGGAATGCGAAGAATAGGGCGTCTCCGATAACATATGGAACAGCTCCTGCGCCAAGCCCAGAATCGACGGCCTGAACTTCAGCTGTCTGTCGAGAATCGAACAGATGCGCGGAGATTACGAACAGCTCTGCTGGTCGATCGAGCGTGCACAATGTTGTGAACACTTCGCTCCAATTCTTCTTGTGGGGATGAACATCGTCAAGGGAGGCAAGCCGGTCTATGAGCTGCTCTGTGTGCAATGCGTCCGTGTGCCAGCCCTCTGCGTCGCCACGCTCGGCTTGGAAGGTCTGGACTTTGCAGGAGCTGCATCCGATTATGAGTAGAGCAACAACTGCACTCGCGATCAAAACGCGCATATTCGCCACCCGTTGCAATCAATCCCTAACGATCTCGTCCGTCGGGTTGTGTCTGCCCTTTTGGAATTCCTGATACACTAACACCGCCATCTCTGCTATCGACGTCATGGATGCTGTCGGCACTCCCTTTCCAAGTGGGGAACTGCAAAGGGGTCGGGCTACTTTTCTACGCCATTCTTATAGCCATTGTTGAAGCGCCGTATGGCTGCACACTGCCCGCTGCGTCTTGGTGCCGGAGCCCGCTGGCTTCATTCTAGCCGGCCGCATGGGCTTTGTGCTACCCAGGTGGCCGGGCCCAGCCCGCCTGAAGCGTCAGGCCGCTTGACTTTGCCTTTGCCGAATTGCCGGGCCCCGGGCCGAAGCGCTCAATGAGCCCCCGAGGATTCCAAAAAGGCACAGGCCCCGCGGACAGGCGCAAGCCGCCTCACGGTGAGGTCAACATTGCCCTAAGTGACGCAGAGAACGCCACTTCGGTAGACGCACTGTGACTCTGGTGGCACTCGTTCATGGCGCACCGCGCCAAGCCACTGCTGGTGCCGGATTTTTGGCTGCAACCCGTTGCCACTGGCCGCGTCTAGCCTGTAACGGCTTTGCGGGTCTTGGTGCCAGCAAACTGGATATGATCGCGGCGCTGGTTGGGGCCGCCAACGCGGTGGGCTGTATCACGGAGAATGATCATGAAACTGGGCAAGACGATTGCGCTTACGTTAGTAACCATGCTGGCGCTGGTGGCCGGCAGTGGCTGCTACACGCGCACGGTGTACGTCGAAACAGACCGTCAGCCTCAACCGGAACCAGAACCACGGCGCGAACCAGAACCAAGACGCGAACCCCAGCCAAGGCGAGAACCAGAGCCACGGCCTGAACCGGAACCCGTTTACGTTGAAATCGAAATCACCCAGTTTCATGAGCCCCTGGCGCCCTATGGCACCTGGGTGGAGGTTGAAGGCCTGGGCCAATGCTGGCGCCCCAGCGATCTTGACGACGACTGGCGCCCCTACAGCCACGGCCATTGGGTCTGGCTGGATGATTACGGCTGGTACTGGGTCTCCGATTACCAGTGGGGCTGGGCCTGCGAACACTACGGCCGCTGGACCTACCTGAACCGCCATTGGCACTGGGTGCCGGGCTATGAATGGAGCGGCGGGTGGGTGGTCTGGCGCGAAGGGGGTGGCTATGTGGGCTGGTCGGCCCTGCCCCCGGCCTGCCGCTGGTCTTCCAGCGGTGGCATTCGCACCCAGGACGTGCGCTGGGAGATTGAGATCAATGAGCTGGGCTGGGTGTTTGTCGAACACCGGTACTTCACGGCGGCGAACCTCTACCTGGTGGTGCAGCACAGCCGCCAGACCCGCGCAATCCTGCGCCAGTGCAGCGTGCGGGGCAGCCTGACGGTGGTCAAAGACCGGCCCATGAACGACTGCATTCACTTTGACGAGGCCGAGAAGTTCGTTGGCAAGCAACCGCCACGCCGCAAGATCGATGACGCCAAAGACCACAAAGGCGCGCCCGACAAGCGCGATGACGGCCAAAAGGTGGTGGTGTACCGGCCCCGCGTAAAGAAAGACAAGGCCGAGAAGGAAAGGGAAGAACAAGAACGCCAGGAACGCGAAAAGGCCGAAAAGGATCGTCTAGAGAAGGACCGTCTGGAGAAGGAACGGCGTGAGAAGGCCGAAAAAGACCGTCTGGAGAAGGAACGTCGTGAGAAGGCGGAGCGCGAGCGCGCAGAGAAGGAGAAGGCTGAGAAGGATCGCCTGGAGAAGGAAAAGGCCGAACGCGACCGTGTAGAGAAAGAGAAGGCTGAGAAAGACCGGCTGGAAAGAGAAAAGGCCGAACGTGAGAAGACTGAGAAGGACCGCGTCGAGAAGGAACGTCGTGAGAAGGCAGAGCGCGAACGGGTAGAGAAAGAGAGGGCCGAAAAGGACCGCCTGGAGAAGGAAAAGGCCGAACGCGAGAAGACTGAGAAGGACCGCGTCGAGAAGGAACGTCGTGAGAAGGCGGAGCGCGAGCGCGTAGAGAAGGAAAAGGCTGAGAAGGATCGCCTAGAGAAGGAAAAGGCCGAACGCGAAAAAGCCGAGAAGGATCGCGTCGAGAAGGAACGTCGTGAGAAGGCGGAGCGCGAGCGCGTAGAGAAAGAAAAGGCCGAGAAAGACCGTCTGGAGAAGGAAAAGGCCGAACGCGAAAAAGCCGAGAAGGACCGCGTCGAGAAGGAACGGCGTGAGAAGGCGGAGCGCGAGCGCGTAGAGAAGGAAAAGGCCGAGAAAGACCGCCTAGAGAAGGAAAAGGCCGAACGCGACCGTGTAGAGAAAGAAAAGGCCGAACGCGAAAAAGCCGAGAAGGACCGCGTCGAGAAGGAACGTCGTGAGAAAGCCGAGCGGGAACGCGTAGAGAAAGAGAAGGCCGAAAAGGACCGCCTGGAGAAAGAAAAGGCCGAACGCGAAAAGGCCGAGAAAGACCGTCTGGAGAAGGAAAAGGCCGAACGTGAGAAGGCCGAAAAAGCTCGCCTAGAACTGGAGAAGCGTGACCGCGAAGAACGTGAAAAGAAAGAAAAGGCCGAGCGCGAGCGCGTAGAGAAAGAGAAGGCTGAGAAAGACCGCCTGGAGCAAGAAAAGCGTGACCGCGAAGACCGCGAAAAGAAGGAGAAGGCCGAACGCGAACGCATAGAGAAAGAAAAGGCCGAGAAGGACCGCCTCGAGAAAGAAAAAGCCGAGCGTGAACGGGTAGAGAAAGAGAAGGCCGAAAAGGACCGCCTGGAGAAAGAGCGTCGAGAGAAGGCGGAGCGCGAACGTGTAGAGAAAGAGCAGGCTGAGAAAGATCGCCTTGAGAAAGAGAAAGCCGAGCGCGAAAAGGCCGAGAAGGATCGCATCGAGAAAGAACGAATCGAGCGCGAAAAGGCCGAAAAAGAGCGCATCGAAAAGGAAAAGAAGGAGAAAGAGGAGCGCGAAAAGAAAGAGAAAGAAGAGAAAGAAAAAAACGGCAAGGAAAAGTAGCCGTTTGTGCAGGCACTCAGGAAAGCGAAAGGGCGGCAGCCAATCCGGCTGCTGCCCGTATTTTCGGCCCGCTGACCTGTGCTAGGAAACCACGGCGTCCAGTTCAATCTCAATCAGCATGTCGGGGCTGATCAGTCCTTTGACCTCGACCATGGTGGCGACAGGCGGGTGGGCGCCGAAGACTTCGCCGTGGGCGCGGCCGAATTCGTCTGCGCGGCGGATGTCCGTCACGTACATGCGCGTGCGTACCACGTGGCGGGTTTCTGCGCCAAGCTCTGCCAGGGCCTTAAGGGCGATTTCAAAGCAGCGCCGGGCCTGTGCCGTTGCGTTGCCCGGGGAAAATGTTTTGCCGTCGTCGCCCAGCGGCGCGGTGCCTGCCACGAACACCTGGTTGCCGACACGCAGGGCGCGCCGGTAGCCATAGAGTTTCTCCCAGGGTGCGCCTGAACTGACAACTTGTCGGGTCACGGGTTTCTCCGCCTTTCAGGTGTTGCCGCCGCCCCCGAAAACTGGAATGCGGGCTACTTCAACAACCCGCGGGCGGGCAACTCGCGTTCCAGATACTGCCGCAGGGCCGCGTTACGTTTGGTGGCGTCGGGTTCTGTGTCTTTCAATTGCAGGCGCAGCTTTTCGGTGTCTTCCACCAGCGCCGCCAGTGACTTGGGCACCGTGCGTTCCAGCCAGGCGCGCACCAGCCCGGAAAGAATCGGGGCCTTGCCCTGGGTGCTTACGGCGATGCGCAAATCGCCCACGCGCACAATGGCGGGGACATAAAAGTTGCAGTTCGGCGGGTCGTCGACGCTGTTGATCAGCAGGCCCAGGTTTTCGGCTTCGTCGCGCACGGCCTTGTTGACGGCCGGGTCGCCTGTGGCGGCAATAACCAGAAAGGCACCGTCGCAATCGTTGCGGCGAAAGGGGCGTTGCTCGACACTAAGCAGCCCGCTGTTGGCCAATGCGGCAATGTCGGGGTGCACTTCGGGGGCTATGACATGGATTTCAGCGCCGGCGGCGCGCAGGGCCTCCACCTTGCGCAGGGCCACGGGCCCGGCGCCAACCACCAGCACGGGGCGCTTTTCAAGGCGCAGAAAAATCGGAAACATTTCAGGCACGGCAATCCCCTGGTGCGCGCTTGGCGCCTATTGGCCGCCAATGCGCCGCAGGGATTCCGCAGCCCAATAGCGCACGTCTTCGTCTTCGTCCTGCAGGGCGCGCGTGAGGGCACTTGCGGCGGGCGCGGCTGCGGTGCCCAGTTTCTCGAGGGCGCGGGCGGCATTGAAGCGCACGCGTTCGTCCTGGTCGCGCAGGCATTCCGCCAGCACGTGCACGGCCGACACGGCGCCTTCGCCAATCTGGTTCAAGGCGTTCAGCGCGCGCAGGCGCTGGTCCGGCGGGCCGCCGACCACCACTTTGGTCAGGGGCTCCACGGCCGCTTTGCCCATGGCGCCCAGCGCGTCGCTGCAGGCGCGGGAAAGGTCGCCTTCCTTCTTCATCAACTCCACCAGGCGTGGCACGGCACTGGCGGCTGCAGGCCCAATGTTGCGAAGCGCGTTGGCGGCTTCAATGGCCAGCGAGGAGTCACCCAGCATTTCCACCAGCGCGGGCACGGCCTCGCGGGCGTCGGCGCCAATGCGGCCCAGTGCCATGGCCGCGCGGCGGCGCACGCGGGCGTCTTCGTCGCGCAGGGTGTTGACCAGCGCGGGCACGGCGCCCTTGCCGATACGGCCCAAGGCCTTGGCGGCTGCCGCGCGCACTTCGCTTTCGTTGTCTTTGAGGGCCTTGCTGAGCACCGGCACAGCAGCTTCAGCGGCCGCGCCCATGTTGCCCAAGGCCTCGGCGGCGATGTAACGCACGCTGCCGACATCCTTCTGTACGGCTTCCATCAGTGCCGGAATGGCGCCTGCACCGGCAGGGCCGATTTTGCCCAGCGCAAACACGGCGTCAAAGCGCACGTTGGGGTCGTTGTCTTTCAGGGCTTTGCACAGGGGGCTTACGGCCTCGGCGCCCATGTCGCCCAGTGCTTCGGCGGCGGCGCGGCGCACGTCAACTTTGTCGTCTTTGAGGGCCAGCATGAGTTCAGGAATAGCATCTTTGGCGGCGCGGCCGATCTTGCGCAGGGCTTCGGCGGCGTAGCAGCGAATTTCAACAGACGCGTCGCGCAGCGAATGGGCCAAGGCCGGCACGGCGTCAACGGCGCGGTGTCCGATCATGCGAATCGCCTCAAGGGACCGTCTGCGCAGGGCAATGCTGCCGTCGCGCAGGGTGTCCACCAGCACCGGCACAGAAGCCCCGCCAATGCGACCCAGCGCAAAGGCAGCGTCGAACACAACGTGCGGGTCTTCGTCGCGCAGGGCTTTGCCCAAAGCAGGCACGGCAGTGCTTGCCTGTGGGCCGATTTTGCCCAGCGCCTCAGCGGCGCTGCGGCGTACCTGGGCGTCTTTGTCGGCAAGGCGTTCGATCAAGCGTTCTACTTCGGGTGTCGTCATGGCGGTGTCCTTGTTGGCCGCGGCATTATAGCACCGACGCAGCGCGACGCGCCCGTTAGTCTGGCCGTACGGAACCGCCGGCAGGGGCTCTTTGAAGTGCGCCCGATGCGATACGTGGGCGCTACTTTTCGCTGTCCAGGTGGGCCATGGCCTGGTCCTGATAGCGTTGCCCTGCGACCTTTCCAGCCGGCACGGTTCGTTCAAGATCGTGAACTTCCTGGGCGGTCAACGGAATGCGCAAGGCGGCCAGGGACTCCGCCAGTTGCTTTCGGGTTCGGGCACCGATCAAGGGCACAATGGCCGCCCCTTTGTGCAACACCCAGGCAATCGCCAGCTGGCTGGGAGTGCAGCCTTTGTGTTCGGCGGCGGCGTGCAGTTTCTGGACCAGGCTGGCGTTCTGCACCGCGTTGGCGCCCGCAAAGCGCGGAAGCCATGTGCGAAAGTCTGTCGGCCCGGTCGGCTTGCTGCCGGCAAGCAGGCCCCGCGACAACACCCCGTAGGCGGTCATCGCCACGCCGGTTTCGGCCATCGCCGGAAACAGCGAGTCTTCCGGATGACGGCTGATCAGCGAATACTCGATTTGAACGTCAACAATCGGGTGCACCGCGGCGGCCCGCCGCAACGTAGCTGCACTGATCTCCGACAGCCCGATGTGGCGGACGTAGCCCGCTTTGACCAGCTCCGCTATCGCGCCTACGGTGTCCTCAATGGGCACAGCGGGGTCCAGGCGGGCAGGCCTGTAAATGTCGATGTAATCTACGCCCAAGCGCTGCAGTGTGTAGGCCAGGAAGTTCTTGATCGCCGCGGGGCGGCAATCTTGACCCAGCCAGCCGCGATCGGGGCCGCGCAACGCGCCGAATTTGACACTAAGGATGGCTTTGTCGCGGCGCCCCTTCAGAGCACGGCCGACCAAGAGTTCATTCTTGCCGGCGCCGTAAAAATCGGCGGTATCAACCAGGTTGATGCCGGCCTCCAGTGCTTCATGGATGGTGGCAATGCCCTCGGACTCGTCGGCGGGGCCATACATGTCCGACATACCCATGCAGCCAAGACCCAGCGGATAGACTTCAGGGCCGGTACTGCCCAATTTGCGCGTGTTCATGAGATCTCCTTGCGCGACGCGGTTCAGGGTAGGCATGCTGGTATCCATGGGCAACAAGGCACCCTGAAGTGCGCAACCTACCCGCAGGAAACCAATGACACCCAAAGAGACTCTGCTGCGCGAGGTACTGGATCGCATTGCAGACAAGTGGACACTGCTTGTAATTGAGGAACTGCAGCTCGATACACCCACGCGTTTTTCGGTGCTGCAACGCAAAGTCGGCGGTGTCAGCCAGAAAATGCTCACCAAGACGCTGCGCCAGCTTGAACGCGACGGGCTAGTCACACGCACCGTTCACGCCGAAGTTCCGCCCCGAGTGGAGTATCGCCTGACCCGCCTGGGCAATAGCCTGGGCGAAGCGGTTTGCGGCTTATGGGTATGGGTTGAAAAGCACCTCAACACGGTGGCGCGGGCGCGCCAGGGCTTCGATGGCCGGGCTTGAGTTTCGGGTGACCCGTTCACGGACGCTTGTTTGTGCGCTTGGCCCAGGGTGCTGGTCGGCCAAGTCTGGCTGGCCCGCCTGGAGTCGAACCAGGAAAAGCAGAACCAAAATCTGCTGTGTTACCAATTACACTACGGGCCAGTGGGCGAGAGGGTATCAACAGGCCCGGCCCCCGCAACTACCGGGCGACAGGACCCGCTTCAATCCGCCATTTCCGGGCCGCGCGCCTTGCAATGGCGGCCGTAAAGGCTAGGCTTGGGGCATCTTTGGAGTCCCCCATGAAAGCCGTTACCGTCAAGCTGGATGAATCCGGATTGGACGGTCTGCTGCGCCGGGTCAAGACCGCCCAGCAAAGTGGTTTTGACCGATTTGACTTGTGCATCCAGAACCCCCAGCTTCCGCTGGGGCGCATTGTTAACTCGTTGCGCGAGGGGAAAGTTTCACTGGTTGCGCTGCGGCTGCTGGAACCCCGCAACGACGCCCTTGTTCTGCGCCGCCCCGGGTATGCCAAAGTCGGCGCCAAGGACCCGGCGATTGCTGCGCGCAGCGCCGAAATGGTGGCCGAAACCGCACTGGCATTGGCCGAACTTCGGCCCCAATTCCTGATTCTGGATGGCGGCTATGTCAACGTGAACCGGCTGCACGACAAGCAATTGCAACTGGACGAACTGCTGGATTGCGAAGACAACGAAGCCGCGCGCAAGGACGCCACGGACCGTATCATCCGCCTGGACAAAGCCCTGGTCGAGGAACAGCTGGTCAACCTTTGCCGCGGACTGCACTCGATTGCCAAGCGCGTTTCACCACTGAAGATCTGTCTACTGCCGCCGGACAGCCCCTTTGGGCTGCTGCAACCTGATGCCATGAAGCTGGTGTTTGCAGACCTGAAGGGCCTGGGCTTCTGGCATAGCACCAGCAATGCCGCGCTGCTGCACAAGCTGGGTGGCCCGCGACCGCAACTGTGGATGGAAGATTTCGCCACACGCCTGCAAGGCGTGTACCTGGCCGACATGCTGGGCGGCCACGGCGAACAACCCCCCGGACTTGGCGAAATCGACTTTCAAAAACTGGCGCCGGAACTAGCCAGCAACACCGTGCGCGTTCTGGTGGTGGACGACGACAAAGGCACCAAACTGCGGTTTGGCAAGGATTACCTCTCCAAGGTCGGTATTTTCTAGCGCCGCTGGCGTCCGGCACTTCGTACCACAACACAGGACGACACCATGGCCATGACTGTCAGCGCGCTTGCCAGCCAGTCCGGGGTGAACCTGGAAACCGTGCGCTTTTATGAAAAGCAACGGCTGTTGCCCAAACCGGAACGCACCCCCGGCGGCCACCGGCTATACACCGAACAAGACGTGCAGCGCCTTCAGTTCATCCAGCGCGCCAAGGCCGTAGGCTTTACATTGAAAGAAATCCGCGTGCTGGCCCGCCTGCGCGAGGAACAGCCCACGGCAAGCTGCGACGAAGCCATGGATCTGGCACGAAGCAAAGTATCCGAGATTGATCAAAAACTGCGCGACCTGGCCGATATGCGCGCGGCCCTGGCTGGCTTCATTGAGGCCTGCCCTGAAAAAGACCTGGCCCACTGCAAGGTGATGGGCGGCCTGGCGGGGAAAACCTCCAGATTGAGTTGAATCCGTAGTATGGTGCGGCCTTACCATTTACCGGCGCCCGCCACCGGAGAATCCATGCAGCTTTTGCGGCTTTGACTACTTCTGATTCTGCCGGCGGTCCTGCTGGCGCCTGCGCTTTTTGCGCACAACACGTTGTTCGGCAACGCGCCAAGATCAATCTGGAACCACGGGCTGGAAGCAGAAGCCGAGCTGCACTGGGAAATCTACCGCCGTTTTGTTCACCATGACAGCACGCTGGACAACACGCGCGACGTGCGCGTGCATGTGTGGTCGTTCAATCCTTCATTCACCTACGGCATTACGCGCGACCTGGCAGTTCGGGCGGCGTTTCCGGTCAGTTATGCCATTCGCACCAGCAAGGACGAAGTCAGCCGCTATCGGGGGCTTCGCGACCTCAAGGTCGGCTTGAAGTGGCGCATGTACAACGAGCCCTTCCCCGGCGGCAGCTTTCAGGGCGGTTTGTTCTGGCAGGTGACACTTCCCACCGCCCAGGCCCGGGGCGAACAAGGCCTGTTGAGCAAAGACATTTCCTTTGGCGATGAAACCTTTGGCTTTCAAACCGGCGTCACATGGGGGTTCAGCACCGCCCGGCACTACTTCTGGTTTGATGCAGCCGTCGACATTCACACGTTGAACGACGGACGCGTGCAGGGCCCCTCGATCCAGTTTCACCCGGCCTATGCGGCGCGCATTTTTTCGCTGACGGACTACCGCGATTTCGACCTGATTCTGCTGATGGAAGGCGACCTCGAGTTTCGCGACCGCATGTGGCAGGACCGCAAACGCGTGGTTCCCAGCGGCTTTTACAAATTTCACCTGTCGTTTGGCGTACAGATGAACATCACCAACTTCATCGAAATGAAGTTCGGCTACGAGTACCCTGTGTACCAGTACTACTTCGCCCGCACATTTGTGCACGACGGCGAGGGCAAGATCAGCTTCAATTACCTATTCTAGGCTGACTATGAAACGAATCTGGCTTTCCTGCGTGGTTCTGCTTCTGTTCGCCACCAGCGCGTGCAAGGAAACCTATTGGACGTTTGTCAGCCGTGGCGGGGGCGAGCTGGCCCGCGCCAACGAACCCGCCAACGAACCTGCCAACGAACCTGCTAACGAACCTGCTAACCAGCCGCAGCAGCCGCCCGCGAAAGAACCGGAGCCCGCCCCGGCCAAACCCGCCACACCGGCCCAGCCGGAGACCCCCAAAGACATCATTTATGTACTGGGCATTGACGGCATGGACTGAGGCCAGTGAGCCACGGGCGTCATGGACGCCCTGCGGTCCCTGGATGGGATCACCGACGGAAGAACCAACATCAAGAAGTTCGAAATCTACCTCAAAGCCACGCAAGCCGCCAATTTGACGCAGCCCGCAATGGCCAAGATGATCGAGGAAGAATTCGGCTATTCGCTTCGTTCTTTCCAGCGTGTAGAAGGCAAATGGGACGAATATCGATAAGCCGGCAAGTGTTATAAGCGCCAAGACCAGAACCAAGGAATGGCCATGAAGACGATGCTGATTGGGACCCTGCTGCTGCTGACCCTGGCCGGATGTGACCACTTGGCCGAAGCCCACCAAAGCGTGGTGGACAAGCCTGTGGCCAAACCGGTTGCAGCACCCGCCCAGGACCCCAAACCCGCGGCAGCCACAACGGTCGACGCGACTGAAAACGGACAGACCTGGTCCTGCGCAGTGGAAGGCATGCACTGCGGCGGCTGCGCCGCGACCGTGCAGCAGGCATTGAAGGCGTTGCCAGGTGTCGAAGACGCCCAGGTGGACCTGGAAGGCAAATCAGCCACCGTAAAGATGAAGGTCGGTGCCACTTTCCCGGAAGCCCAGGCACGCGACAAGCTGGACGCAGACAACTACAAGCTGGGCCAGTGCCAGCTTGTCAAACTGATGAACTGATGCTGCCAGACGCACAAAACCCGGGGCCAAGGCCCCGGGTTTTTATTGCTGTCGACCGCGCACAATGCGCAGTATCTGGTCCCCATACCGCTGGGCGCGGCTTGGCCCGACACGCGGCACGGCAGCCAGTGCCGCGGCATCCGCCGGTGGCTGCAGGACCAGATCGTGCAACACGGAAGTGGGCAGGATCGCCTGCAGGCCCAGCCCGCGTTTTTGCGCTTCCTGTTCGCGCCATTTTTTGAGCCGCCCCAGCCGGTCGCGCTGGCGCGGGTCCATGCGTGTGCCGGTGTCGTCGTGACGCGGGCGGTGCGGCCCGCGCAAGGGTGCAGGGTTCTTCTGGCCATGGGACACGGCAGACAAAATCGCGTCGCCGGCCTGGTTCAGCAGCCATTCGCCCACGCCGCGCAGACGCGAGAGATCATCCAGCCCCGTGGGCCGGGTGCGCGCGATTTCCAGCAGGGTGGAATCGGATGCGACTCGAAACGCCGCGCGGTCCAGTGATTTAGCGGTTTCATTGCGCCACATGTACAGCGCACGCAGGATGCCGCGGCCTTCGTCGTTGATGTCCAGCGCACCTTTGATCTTGCGAAACCGTTCCGGGTCAAACTCGCGCTCGATGGGCTCCGATTCCGCCACGGCCCTGCACTCGATTTCGTACTCGTCACTCAGGCCGTGCTTGGCCAGTTCGGCGGTGATCAGATCATGCAGCTTGAACAGGTGTCGCGTGTCATTGACCAGGTAGCTGACATGTTCGGGCAGCATGGGGCGGCGTGCCCAGTCGTGCCGTTGCAATTCTTTTTCCAGCGTGAAGCCCAGAAACGTCTCGCACAGTGCCGACAGGCCGGTGTGGGTGAAACCCAGCAGCATGCTGGCCACGGAAGTATCTTGCACGAAACCAAAGGGCATTTCGTACTCGCGCTTGAGCGCCAGCACATCGTTGTGGCCGGAGTGCATCAGGCAGGGCTTGTGTGCGCTGGCCACCAGCCGCTGCAGCCGGCTGGTTTCGCGGCCCAGCGCCAGCGTGTCGATGACCACGTCGCGATGTTCGGTCGACAACGTGACAATGCAGACCCGCCCGGCGTAGCTGTGAAAGCCGTCGCTTTCGACATCCAGCGAATAGCGCGGCGCCGCCAGCATCTCGTCGATGGCGGACTCCAGGCCCTGCACAGATGTGATCAATTCAATTTCGTCAGCCACAATCGTGTTGATCGCGGATTGAAGATTGCGGGTTACGGGCTGGCAGCGCCGCTGGCTTTGTCAGCCCGTAACCCGCAATCCGAAATCCGAAACCCCTTCTTGCCCTAGCGCTTCCAGTCTCCGCTCTTTCCGCCCGCCTTGGAAAGCAGCCGAATCGTCTCAATCTCCATGCCTTTTTCCAGCGCCTTGACCATGTCGTAGATGGTAAGCGCTGCCACGCTGGCTGCGTGCAGGGCCTCCATCTCGACACCAGTCTTGCCGGCACACTTTACTGTGGCCAGCACGCGAATGCCCGGTCTGCCACGGCTGTCGGGTTCAATTTCTGTTTCAAACAGCACCTCGGCACCCGTAATCAGCAGCGGGTGGCACATCGGAATCGTTTCCGGCGTGCGTTTGGCAGCCATGATGCCGGCAATGCGCGCCGTGGCCAGCACTTCGCCCTTGGGCCCGGTGCCCAGCACAGCAGCCTGGTGCGACAGCGCCGACATGCGCACCACGGCCTCGGCCGTTGCGCTGCGCGTGGTGGCGCCCTTTTCAGAGATATCCACCATGCGGGCCTCGCCCGCGTCGTTGATGTGCGAAAGTCTGCCGCTGCCCATGGGCCCGATTAAACGCCAAACGCCCCCGTTTGCACAGGGGCGCAGGCAAATCTCTGGCGGGCGGGTTTTTAGCCGATCATGGCCACGGTTTCGCGCACGGCCTTTTCTATACCCTCCGCCACGTGGGCAATGCTGGGGCCCAGCATGTAGGCCGGGGTGCTGACGATCTTGTTCTTTGGGTCGACGACAAACTCGCGTACTGCGCAATTTTCGTGGCGGGCGCCCGTGGCCTCAATCTGGCTGGCTGTTTGCGCATCATTGCCAATGGTCAGCAATGGCTTTTTCTTTCCCAGCACGGCCGCAATCACGCCCGGCGCAATGCAAATGGCGCAGATCGGCTTGCCCTGCTTGTGTACCTGGCGAACCAGCTCGGCGACTTCGTCGTTTACGGTGGCCTTGGCACCTTTGGACGCAAAATCGCTCAAGTTCAGGGCTGCGCCGTAGCCGCCGGGCAGAATCAGGGCGTCCAGATCTTCGGCTTTGACCTTGGCGATGTCGACAATCGCGCCGCGGGCAATGCGCGCGCTTTCAACCAGCACGTTGCGGGTCTGTTTGACCTCTTTGCCGGTCAGGTGGTTGATGACTTTGGCCTGGTCAATATCAGGCGCCATGCACAGGGCCTTGATGCCCATGCGGTCCAGCGCCAGCAGGGTCAACACGCTTTCATAGATTTCGGACCCGTCGCGAAAACCGCAACCGGAAAGAACAACACCAACGGTTCTGGGCATACATGCCTCCACAGCAATGCACCGCAACTACGAACAAGCACTGAACCATCCTGCGCAGAAAGAACAATGCGCCGCTGCATGCGGCGCATTGCTCAAAATCAAAGGCCCGCAAAACTAGATGTCTTCGCGGTGGGCAATCGTCAGAATTTCGCCGATCGTGGTTTTGCCTTCCAGCACCTTGCGTACGCCGTCGTCCAGCAGGCTGGTCATGCCGATCTGCTTGGCTTCGTTGCGGATCTTCAGGCTGCTGGCGCCCGTGAAGGTCAACTCACGGATCACGCTGTTCATTTCCAGCAACTCGTACACGCCCTGGCGCCCGCGGAAGCCCACGTTGCCGCATTCGCGGCAGCCCACCGGCCCGTAGATCGACTTGCCGCCAATCATTTCAGGCTTCAGGCCGACCATCTTGAGTTCCGCGGCCTCCGGCTTGACGGGTGCCTTGCAGTGCTTGCACAGCACGCGCACCAGTCGCTGGGCCAGAATCGCCTGCACCGCGCTGGCAACCAGGAACGGCTTGACGCCCATATCGATCAGGCGCGTCAGGGCGCCCGGCGCGTCGTTTGTGTGCAGCGTGCTGAACACCAGGTGGCCCGTCAACGCGGCCTGGATGGCGATTTCAGCGGTTTCATGGTCGCGGATTTCACCGACCAGAATGATGTTCGGCGCCTGGCGCAACATGGCGCGCAGAATGCGCGCGAAACTCAACTCAATCTGGTGGTTCACCTGGGCCTGGTTGATGCCTGTCAGGTTGTATTCCACCGGGTCTTCGGCCGTGATGATTTTTACGTCGGGCCGGTTCAATGCATTCAAGGCCGCATACAACGTGGTGGTCTTGCCCGAGCCCGTGGGGCCCGTCACCAGGAAGATGCCGTTGGGTTTGTTCAGGATTTTCTGGAAGCGGTCAAAATCCAGCGGGTGCATGCCCAGGATTTCCAGGCCCACCAGGTTCTTGGCTTTGTCCAGGATACGCATCACCACCGATTCGCCCCAGCTGCAAGGCAGGGCGCTTACGCGCAAGTCGATGTCGCGGCCTTCCACCTTGGTCTTGATGCGGCCGTCCTGGGGCTTGCGGCGTTCGGCAATGTCCATCTTGGAAAGAATCTTCACACGCTGAATCAGCGGCCCCTGCAGGCGCTTGGGCGGGGATTCCATCTCAATGCAATCGCCGTCTACGCGATAGCGAATGCGCACTTTGTCTTCCATCGGCTCAATGTGAATGTCCGAGGCCCGGCGCTTGATCGCATCGGTGATCAGCAACTGCACCAGTTGCGAAACGTAGCCTTCTTCGTCTTCCGTCGTTACTTCTGTGGCATCGAAATCCTTGTACGCCACGTCTTCAGCATCGCCGCCCTCCAGCATCTCGTTCATGCCGCCGATGCCGTAGTACTTCTTCATGGCTTCGTCGACTTGCGTCTGCGGCGCGATCACCCAATCCACTTCGTTGCCCAGAATGAAGCGCAGGTTGTCCAGCGCGAAGTATTCCAGAACGCGGTCCGTGGCCACGGTGACCTGGCGGCCCTTCTTCATGACCGGGACTATGCGGTGCTCTTCGACAATCTCTTTGGTAACCAGCCCCGTTACTTCGGGCGGCAGTTCGTACTTGCGCAGGCTGACAAACTTCACGTTCTGCTGCTTGGCCAGTGCGCGGGCGACCTTTTCGTCGTCCAGATAGTTCAACTCAATCATCGCCTCGCCAAGAAGCATCATCTTCTCTTTGGCGTGCTTGAGGCCTTCCTTGACCTGTTCGACAGAGGCGAATTTAAGCCCCACCAGGATCTTGCCCAGGGGCATTTTTTTATCGGTGGTCAACATGAAGCTCCCTCAGGAACCACACCGGAGGCAATCAAGGATGTGCCGACTGGGGAATCGGCCCGTGCGCGACGGGTCAATGTACCGCATGGGGGCCTCAAGTCAACGGCGGCGCAAGGCCAGCGTGGCATCCAGGCCCACAATCAACGCCGCCCAGGCCGCCCAGCCGATACTGACCTGCAATACTTGCAGCGCACTGGTGCCGCCGATCACGCCTGGCGAAAACACCCCCAGATACAGTGCCGCGGCCGCCAGCACGCCCAGCGAGGCCACCCCGAGCAGGCCCCTGCGAAGTTTGTCGCCACCCATCTGCACGCCCTGGTTGCGGGAAATCAGCACGCCCTCGACCCCGCCGGCCATCACTCCGTTAATCACCACCGCAACCACCACCAGCAGGGCACCAGGAAGCACGGCTGCAACTGCAATGGACGGCAGCGCCTGGCACAGACCCTGCACCAGGCGGATTGCGGGCGAGCCGGGGGGCAGCTTCAAGACAACCAGCCCCAGCAACTCGCTGCCCGCCGAGGCCACCAACCCGGCAGCCGCCAGCCAATGCAGGTCCAACAGCATGCCGCAAATCAAAACGGCCGCGCCCAAAGACGCGATCAACAACTGCACGCCCAAAAGCCGCCTCAGCATTATCGAAGCATGGCGCGAATGCCCCACAGGGTCAACGGACTGCGCGCCTGATAGAATGAAGACATGACCCCGCAGCGTCCCATTGTGATTGCAGGCCCAAGTGCCAATTGCGGCAAGACAGAACTCGCCTGCCAGTTGATAGCCGCCCTGCCCGGCGCCCAAGCGCTGAAAATCACTCGCTTTCACCGCGAGGAGCATTGCCCTGTCCACGGCGTCAACGACCAGGGCCAGGACAACTGCGACGGCTGCGCGCCAGCACCGGCAGGCTTTGAGTTGATCGACGACCCAGCCGTGCTGGCCACGCCCAACAAGGATACAGACCGCCTGCAGCGCGCCGGCGCCTCCAAGGTGCTTTGGCTGCGTGCCGCGCCGGCCAGCTTCAACTACGCCCTGCAAAAGGCCGTGCAGCGCTTTGACCCCCAAAAACCACTGGTCGTCGAAGGCAACTCCGCAGCGACAGTGGACGATTTTGACGCCACCGTGGTCGTAATCTGGCCCCAGAAAACCCGCGGTCTCAAGGCCAGCGTGCTGCCCGCCCTGAAACGTTGTGACGTTCTTGTGCTGGTGGAGGCAGAAGGCGCACCAGCCCGGCCACTGCCACACACGCTTCGGTCGGCCTGCCATCGAATTGGGATGGATGAAAACCGCCTGCCCCAAGTGTTGTGGGTCAAGGCGAACTGGTGGCAGCAGCCGAAAGATGCACAAAGCAGCCTGATTGCACTGTGCACCGACGTTGGCACCCGGAAGTAGCTGGGCAGGTCGGCTTGGAATCAGCCACTCAAGAGACTTGCCTCGGTTTTGCAATAAATGACAAATATGTAAAATACGCACTAGTCAGGGGTTGTAACGACAGGGTTGTAATGATTGCATGAATCTCTGCTTTTGTTCTTGAATCGATCAAGAAAGATCGCACCCTATGCACCAACAAGAGGCCGGTTGTGAGAAGTGTCAAAGCATGGGCTGGGCGTGGCTGTGGGGCAGCAAAGAAACGCGGAAACAATGATTCAGACAACTCGCCGTGAACTTGATGTGCCGCTGGATACACGCTCGCTTGCGCCGCTGCGCGAATTTGTGCGCGAAGTCCTGAAGGAAGGCAAGCTTACGACCAAGGTTTCTCGGGCGGTTGTGATCGCGATCGACGAAGCCTGCAGCAGCATCATCTTGAATGCCAAAGAGCACAACGCCGCTGGCAGCTTGCGCTTGCTGATCGACATTGACCCCACGCGGGTCAAGATTCGAATCTCGGACACCGGCAACGATTACGACGTGGGCGACATCACACGCGAGGAGTTGCTGAAGGAGTTCACCCGCAGCAAGAAGACCGAACTTGGAACGTTCCTGATTCGCCGCGTCATGGACGAATTCAGCTACGTCTTCAAGAAGGGCTTCCAAAGCGAGATCGAGATGCTGAAGTTCCTGTACGAACAAAACGAGCCCCAAGCCAACTAGGCTGGTTCCTGATCGACTCTATTCCGGGCCGCCCTTTGGGTGGCCCTTCTTTTTGACCGTTGACCGTCAACCTTCCACCGTTGACTATCCCTGCCATGCTCAAGGCCATAGCAATCAAACTGGTCACGCTTGCCGCGGCCGGACTTTGCCTTCTGCTGGTTCCGCCGCCGCTGGGGCTTTGGCTTGCGCTGGCGGTTGTATTGGCGGCGCTGGGTTTGATTGCCTGGGCGGTGTTTGACGTCAACAGCAGCTTCTGGGCCGAGACGCTGTGGCACAACCCGGCCATGGAAAAGTGCGTGGCCCTGACCTTTGACGACGGGCCCGATGAAGTCTTCACGCCCCAGGTGCTGGCCATCCTGCGCGAAAAATCGGTACCGGGGGCGTTCTTTCTGGTTGGTCAACGTGTTGAAAGCTCGCCGGCCCTTGCGCGCGAAATCGCCGCCCAGGGCCACCTGCTGGGCAACCACAGTTTCAGCCACGGACTGTTCATCAACTTCGGGTTGCAAGCACGCCTGACACACGAAATCGAGGACTGCAATGCCGCCATTGAAAAAGCCGCTGGCGTCAAGCCGCGCCTATACCGGCCGCCCCACGGCTTCAAGAACCCGTCACTGGGAGACGCCTTGCGCAGCCTGGACATGCAGGTGATTGGCTGGCAGGTGCGCGGCTTTGACGCTGTGGCCCGCGACCCGGGCCGCATTGCCACGCGCGTAGTAGACGGTGCCCAAAGTGGCGGCGTGATCACCCTGCATGACGGTGCCGGCCTGCAAGGCAGCCACGACCGCAGTGGCACGCTGGATGCCCTGCCCGTGATCATCGACGGCCTGCGCGCCCGCGGCTTCAAGTTTGTAAGGCTTGATGAGCTACTGAAGATCGCACCCTACGCGGCGACGCAATCCTCGCCAACCGCCCCAGCCAACTAGAAACGACCCGGTTTCTTCAGGTAGTCGCTTTGATTTGTTGGGAGGGCCCGGCCGTTTGCGTGTGAATGCGATTCTTGCCCATGCGCTTGACCTCGTACATCAAGTCGTCGGCGCAGTGCAGGGCTTCCTTCAGGCTGAGTCCGGCGTCGGCAAAGCTGACCACGCCAATACTTACCGTGACCGGCCAAGAACCGCTGGCCATGGCTTCCAGCAGCGCCTTTCGGGCGTGTTCCAGGGCCACTTTGGCACTTGCTTCGTCGGTATCGGGCAAGAACGCCGCGAACTCATCGCCCCCAAGCCGGGCAGTCAGGTCGCTGCGGCGAAACGACTTCAATAACACGGCGCCAACGACTCGCAGCACTTTGTCGCCTTGCGCGTGGCCCTGCTGGTCGTTGACGGCCTTGAAGTTGTCCAGGTCGAGGTAAGCAATGGTAAATGTCCGGCCGGAGCGCGCAGCGCCAAGCAGCCCGAGCTTTTGGGGCCATGTCAGAACGCGCGCCGGGTCAACAAGTGCGTTCAGGCTGCTGCCTCAACAAATTCCGGGTTACGGGTTCAAGGCTGCGTGCTGTTTCTGGCCCAGTTGCTGGATGCCGCTGGCGGCAAGGTCGATCAACGCGTTGAGCTGCTGGCGCGGAAAGGCCTGTTCTTCGGCTGTGCCCTGCACTTCCACGAACAGCCCCTTGCCGGTCATCACCACGTTCATGTCGGTGTGGGCGGCAAAATCTTCTTTGTAATCCAGGTCCAGCACCGGCGTGCCGTCGACAATGCCCACGCTGACGGCTGCTACGCTGTCAATCAGCGGCCAGTACTTCAGCTTGCCGGCTTCTTTCATCTTGAGCAGGCAATCCCACAGCGCAATGTAGGCGCCCGTAATGCTGGCTGTGCGGGTGCCACCATCGGCCTGCAGCACGTCGCAGTCGACCCACAGTGTGCGTTCGCCCACCAGCTTCAGGTCAATGATCGCGCGCAGAGAGCGCCCGATCAGGCGCTGGATTTCGACACTGCGGCCGTCGGTCTTGCCCCCTTTGTCGCGTTGTTTGCGGTCCGGTGTGCTGCTGGGCAGCATGGCGTATTCAGCGGTCATCCAGCCGGCGCGCTGGTCTTCTTTCTTGCGCATGTTTTCGGCGCGCAGCCAGGGCGGAACGGCGTCTTCCCACATGGCCGTGCACAGCACGCGCGTCTGTCCGAACTCCACCAGCACACTGCCCGGTGCGTTGCGCGTAAATTGGCGGGTGAACCGAATCTCGCGAAGCTGGTCGTCCTTGCGCCCGTCGTGCCTGGCCATCAATGCCCCCGTCCGACGATTTCGTTCTTGTCGTCCAGCAGAATCACTTGCGGAACGTGGCGGGCGGCTTCCTCGGCATCAAACAGCCCGTAGGCCACAATGATCACGCGGTCACCCGTCTGCACCAGCCGCGCTGCTGCGCCATTGAGACCAATCACCTTGCTGCCGCGCTTGCCGGTGATGGTGTAGGTATGAAAGCGCCCGCCGGTGTTGATGTTGTAAATGTCGACCTTCTGGTTGGGCAGAAACCCGGCTGCTTCCAGCAGGTCTTCATCAATGGTGATGCTGCCCTGATAGTTCAGGTCACTTTGCGTGACGGTGGCCTGGTGCAGCTTGCCAATCAGCATTTCGATCTGCATAGGGGCGCAACTCTAGGGGCACGCCCCAAGCCGTCAACGAGGTGGCAGACCTTCAAACAGTGCCGTGCCAACGCGCACATGGGTTGCCCCTTCCTCAATGGCGACTTCAAAATCGCCGCTCATGCCCATGCTCAAACCGGGCAGATTCTGGCAAACCCCGCAATTGATCGGCACCTGGGCCAGTGTGCGCAAGCGCGCAAAGTGCGGTCGGGCGGCCTTTGGGTCATCCAGGTGCGGCGCCATGCACATCAGGCCCAGCACGCGCAGGCGCGGGCAATGCAGTGCCAGGTGTTGCAGGGCCGTAACCAGGTCATCGGGCGGCAGACCCTGCTTTTGGGTCTCGCCGGCCACATTGACCTGTACAAACACGTCTACGCGGGGGCGTCCAAGTTCGATGGCGCGCTTTTCGATTTCGTCGGCCAGCCTGGTCGAATCGACGCTGTGAATCACGTCAAACAGCTCCAGCACTCGCCGCACTTTGTTGCGCTGCAACGGGCCAATGAAGTGACGCGTCACGGCCGCCAGATTGCGCAGCCGGGGGAATTTCTCGGCGGCATCCTGTTGCCGGTTTTCGCCAATGGCGACCACGCCTTGGGCAATCAAAGCATCTGTGGTAGCGGCATCGACACTCTTGGTTACCCCGATCAGGGTCACTTCGGTCGCGTCGCGGCCAGCCCGGGCGCAGGCCGCGGCAATGCGCGCCTTGACCGACGCCAGGTTGGCTGCCAGGGTTTGGTCCAGGTTCATGCCGCAAGTGTATGCGGTGGCGCGGCACTGGCTAGTCGCTTGCCAAGACCGCGCGGCAGCGTATAGTTCCGCCCCCGGAGGCAAGCAGTGAACCGATGCCCGGACCTTTCCATAGCACCTGACGCCCTTGGGCGTCTTTTTTTGTGCCTGATTCCAGACCGGAGGCTGCCATGAGCCTCGATGGTGACACCGAAAAAGCGCCGGCCACTTGGACCCGCAAAGATCTGCTGGGGCTGGAAGAACTCTCGCGCGAGGAAATCCTGCACCTGCTGGACACCGCCCGCGGCTTTTCCGAGATCAGCACCCGCAGCATCAAAAAAGCCCCGGCCCTGCGCGGCAAAGTCGTGCTGAACCTGTTCATGGAGCCCAGCACGCGCACCAAAAGCAGCTTCAGCCTGGCCGCGCAACGGCTTAGTGCTGACCTGGTCGACATCATCAAGGAAGCCAGCAGCGCCGTGAAGGGCGAAAGCCTGGTCGATACGGGCAAGAACCTGCAGGCCATGGGCGTCGATATTGTGATTCTTCGCCACCAGCAGGCCGGCGCACCGCACCTGCTGGCGCGGTCGCTGGACGCCAGCGTAATCAACGCCGGCGACGGAACGCATGAGCACCCCACGCAGGGTCTGCTGGACATCTTTACCATGCGCGAAAAGTTCGGCGACCTTGCCGGCAAAAAGGTCGCGCTGGTGGGCGACATTACCCATTCGCGTGTGGCGCGCAGCAACATCTGGGGGCTGCGAAAGCTGGGTGTTGAAGTAGGCGTGATCGGGCCCAGGACCCTGATTCCGGGGGCGTTCAAGGACCTGGGCGTGAACATTCATTACCACCTGGATGAAGTGGTTGGCCACTACGACGTCTTCAACATTCTGCGCATCCAGATGGAGCGTCAGCGCAAAGGTCTGTTCCCCAGCGTGCGCGAGTACCACCACCTGTACGGCATTGACCACCAGCGGCTGTCGCGCATGAAACCCGACGTGATGATCATGCACCCCGGGCCAATCAACCGTGGAGTCGAGATCAGCCACGAGGTAGCCGACGGCAAGAACAGCGTGATCCTGCAGCAAGTCAGCAACGGACTGGCTGTGCGCATGGCGGCACTGTTCTTGACCCAATCCGCACGCGAGGTACGCGCCACGTGAGTGACCCGGCCCCATCCGCCACAAAAACGCCAGTGCCGCTTGCGCTGCGCTTTTGCGTTCTGGCCACGTTTCTGGTGCTGGTCGTGCTGGTCGCGCTGCGCTGGTTGAACCAGGTGTCGGTCTTTCCGCCCACCAACAAAGACGCCAGCCTGGCCCCGCGGCTGGCCAAAACCTACCCCGACGTGCGCGA
This sequence comes from Planctomycetota bacterium, assembly GCA_016722065.1. Taxonomy (GTDB): domain Bacteria; phylum Planctomycetota; class UBA8742; order UBA2392; family UBA2392; genus H3-PLA7. Next base: position 1,901,433 of record JADKGX010000001.1, on the reverse strand, counting down.
GCTTCACTTCAATGCGCAAGACGGCCAGCCCCTGTATGGCTGGCTGCAAGGCCGTGACGACGCCCCCATCAAGATCCTTCAGGCCATGGGCAACGCCGAATACGTCGGCCCCAGCGCCGCGCTGTACCAGGAAACTTCGGCCTTTCTGGGTGCGCAGTTTCTGCTGTTTGACTATCGCGGCTTCGCCAACAGCGCCGGCCGGCCCAGTGAGGCCGGTCTGGCCGCCGACATCCGCGGCGCCTACGCCTATGCCGTGGACACCTTGAAGTGGCGGCCTTCGCAGGTGGTGGTCTGGGGACGATCCCTGGGCGGTGGCCCTGCCACGCGGCTGGTGGCGGATCTGCTGGCAGACACGCCGCGACCCGGCCTGGAACATGGCGGCAAGCCGCGCGCGCTGCTTCTGGAAGCCGCATTCACCAGCATTCCGGATATGGCCATCATCGCCATGCCGCAGTTGGGCGTGCCGCAATGGCTGTGTTACTCCCTGTTTGACAACCTGGGGCGCGCGCCGGAACTTCAACTGCCGGTGCTGCACTGGCAGGGCGACGCCGACGACATCATTCCCTTTGCGCAGGGACAGGAATTGTTTGCAGCCTTGCCTGGCCCCAAGCAGTTTCTGCGCCTGCAAGGCACGCAGCACAACAACATCTGGGACGACAGCGCGCGCGCCCAAACCATTCGCGAAACGATTGCGCGCTTTCTGGCCCAGTACCCGGAGAAACGTTGATGGACGCCATTCTGATCCAGGGCGGGCATGTGGTGGACCCGGCCAACGGCCTGGACGGAGAAGCCGACGTACTGGTGGTGGAAGACAAGATTGCCGCCGTGGGCAAGCTGTCAGAGGCCGACGTGCGCAACCAGCACAAGGGCCTGAACCGGCTGGAGATTCTGCCCGCGCGCGGGCTGCTGGTTACGCCCGGTCTGATCGACATGCGCGTGCACGTGGGAGAACCGGGCCGCGACGCCGAAGAAACCATCGCCAGCGCCGCCCTGACGGCCCTGCACGGGGGCTTTACGACGATCGCGGTGATGCCCGACACCGACCCGCCGCTGGATAACGTGGCCGGTGCACTGTTTGTGCAGCGACAGGGCGAGCGGGCAGGATACGCCCACGTGATGCCAGTGTGTGCCTTCACGCGCGGTCGCGCCGGTGAAGAATTGACTGATATCGGCCAGCTGGTGGAAGCCGGCGCAGTGGCCTTTTCGGACGAACAGCGGGCCACGGATACGCCTGCAACGCTGCTGCGCGGCATGAGCTATGTGTCCATGTTCGGCAAGGCCCTGATTGAGGTATCACAGGATTTGAGTATCGCAGGCGGTGTGATGAACGCGGGCTATGAATCGGCCCTGGCCGGCCTGCCCGCGGTGCCGGCTGTGGCCGAGGAAATGATGGTTGCCCGTGCCTGCATGTTTGCGCGGGAAACCGGCTGTCACTACCACGCGGCGCTGCTGAGTACGCGCAACGCCGTGCGCGCGCTGAAGCGTGCGCGCAAACTGCGCGTCAAGGTGACGGGCGAGGTCTGCGCCCACCACCTGGCGCTGACCGACAAGCGCGTGCGCCAGCGCTACGACACCAACCTGAAAGTGTTTCCACCCCTGCGCACGCAAGACGACATTGCATGGCTCAAGCGCGGCCTGATGGAGGGCGTGATTGACTGCATCAGCAGCGGCCACCGCGGCGTGGCACCGCAGGACAAAGAACTGGAGTTCGGTGTAGCACCCTTTGGTGCCGTCGGGCTGGAAACCGCGCTGGCCGTTGCCATGACCAACCTGCCCGACCTGCCGCGGTCGCGCCTGATTGCAACGCTGACCTGCAACCCGGCGCGGGTGCTGGGGCTTTCCAGCCGCAAAGGCGCCTTGACGCCCGGCTTTGATGGCGACGTGGCGCTGATTGACCCCAAGGAAACCTGGACGGTCACGCCCCAGACTCTGCACAGCCAGCGCAAGAACTCGCCACTGCTTGGCGAACAATTGACCGGGCGGGCCCGGGCCGTGATCACGCGCGGCAAGGTCTTTGCGCTGGGCACCGCCCTGGCCACCCGCTGAAACGGCCACCTGCTTGAGTCGATTCAGATCGCATCAAGGGGCTGCAAAGCCGCTTGAAATAAGCCATTGAGGGCTTGTTCGCTTTCTGTCAATTCGCGCAAGGCGGATTGTGCGCCCGCGTGCAGCTTCCCACACTCCCGCCCATTGCCGAGTCGGCATCACACGTAACGCAATGAAAAGGAGAGGTTCGCATGAGCAAGACAGGAGCAATCATGCTGGTGCTGCTTGGCGCGGCACTGGGCGCCATGCCCGCCATGGCACAGGACGACAGCGGGTTTGACATCAGCCGTGGCGGTGGCGAGGAAAAGGCCACCACCGCAACCAAGCTGGACAAGGTGCTGGGCTGGGAAACCAGCGACGGCGACTTCAAGCTGAAGCTGGAAAACCGCGTGCAGTTCCGCCTGACCGGAAACAACGAAGTCGGCGACGGCGAAAACGGCACCAACGGCCGCGACTTCTGGAACTTCCGCATCCGCCGCGTCAAAACCACCTTCAGCGGGCACATCTTCAAAAAGGAGTTCCAGTACAAGGTGACCATGGCCTGGCAGGCCAGCGCCAATGAACTGGTGGAAACCGCCACTTTCACCTGGGCGGCCCATGAACTGATCAACATCATGGTCGGCCAGGACAAGCTGCCCTGGAACTGGCAGGAATACGTCAGCAGCGGCAAGCAGATGTTTGTCGATCGCAGCGTGGCCAACGAGTTCTTCAACCAGGATTTTGCCAAGGGCATCACGCTTTCCGGTGCCTTCAAAAGCGAGGACGCGATCTGGATTCGTTACTACGTGGGCGTCTACAACGGCGTACTCAAGGGTAACGGGGACTTCCGCAATGCCGACGTACTGACTACCGCCGACGGCTTCAAGTCCAACAGCGTCAGCAACAGCGGCGGTGTGGATTCAGACCTGATGTTCAACCTGCGCCTGGAAACCCACCCGCTGGGCGAAGTTGCCCACGACATGGTCGACGGCCGCGGCGAAGACAAGTTTGACAAGCCGCTGTTTGCCATCGGCCTGGGTTTGAACTGGTTCGCCAGCGATCTGGCCAACGCCGACCTGCGCCCGACCAGCGTGGCCGGTGCCACGGCCTCCGGCCGCGCACGCGCCAGCCAGGACACCTTGGCCTTCACCATCGACGGCCACTTCCGCTGGCACGGCTTGAGCGTGGACCTGGAGTACTACTGGCGCCACACCGAGCTGCACTATCAGGGTGCCGAAGTCGGCAAGAACGGCGCGGCACTTGGCTTCCGGCAGCGCCCGACCAACATGGACGAGCGCGGATTCACCGCCGAAGTCGGCTACTTCATTCTGCCCAAGGAGTTCCAGGTCGGCCTGCGCTTCAGCATGGTCGATGGCGAAGACTTTTACTTCGGCGGCCAGCCCAGCGCGGGCCTGCTGCCCGACGCCACAGAAATGGGCCTGGTGGTCGGATACTTCCTGTACGGCCACAACCTGAAGATCCAGACCGACATCACCTACACCAACTACCAGTTGGTGGATTTCCGCACCGGCGCGCCGCGCGAGCCCGTGGCACGCCTGAACCTGCAGGACCGCAGTGCTTCCAGCCGTGCCAACGATGTCTCTGACAACCTTGGCATCTGGCAGTGGCGTGTGCAGATTCAGTGGATTTTCTAGTCGATCCGCCAGCCAGCGGGGCCGGGTACTCCGGCCCCGCTGAGCGACAGCTTCCAGGTGACTTGCCATGCCTTGCGATGATCCTGGGTTGGGGACGGACCTTTCCGCCGTCCCCATCGTCGTTCATCCATACCGATAGCCGTTGTCGACCAGCGGCAGGCCAAGCTCGGCCGTGACCTCGGCCAGTGTCTGCGGGCAGAAGTAGTAGTAGCGCATGCGGCGCAAGCCGCCGTCCTGCTGCTCAAAACGCAGCACGTCGCGCACCACGCGGCGACTGGTGCCTGCCTCCTGCACCGTGTACCACAGCAGCACCACCGGCTCGCCCCGAAACAGGGCCAGCTTGGCCTCTGGATCGCCATCTTCCCCCAGCACAGTGTGATGAAGCGAGCCATCGCGAATCTGCTCGCGTGTGTACTCATGGCAGATGCCCACCACTTCGGCTTCGGCATCTGCCAGCAGCAGGTTGGCCAAGCCCTGCAGGTCGCGCGCATTGAAGGCCGCGCACCAGGCCTCCAGCAGCGGCTGGGCAAGCTTTGCTTGCGGTTCGCGGCCGGCGGCATCTTGCTGGTTTCGGTTCTGGCTGGCCTGGGCCAGCGTCTTTCGGGCACGATGCAGCGCGGCCTTGATGGCGCCGGTGCTGGTGCGCAACTGGGCGGCGATTTCCGCCAGGCTGAAGTCAAAGACATCCTTCAGCAGCAGGGCGGCGCGCTCCTGGGGCGGCAGCCGGTGGGCCAGTTCGGCAATCGCGTCGGCGATTTCAGGGCTGGGCGCAGCTTGCGCATCGGGCGCGTCAAAGTGGTCAGGCATCACTGCCTCCCGGGGCCGGCGCATCTGGTCGATCCACAGATTGGATGCCACGCGAAACAACCAGGCGCGGGGGTTGTCGATGTTCCAGTGCACGTCGGCCAGCTTGGCAAAGGCGCGAAACAGCGTGTCCTGAACCAGGTCTTCGGCGTCCCACAGGTCGCCCGTCAGGCTGCGGCAGTACCGAAACAGGTCCGGTCGCAGCGGGTCCAGCACCTTGGCCAGCTGGTGCCGGTTGATGCGCACGCCCTTGGTGAATTCCGGTGTGATCTGCTCGGGCAAGTTGGTCTCCTGTTCGTGACAGGCAAAGACGCGCCAGGGGCGCGCAAGGATACGGTCAAAACCGCGACCGAGGGTGAATTGGGCACGGCGTGTTCACACAGAATTACAGAGCAACGGAGGGGCTGTGCCAAGGCGTTGCCGTTGCGGTGGAAAGGCAACAGCTTTGGTCCACAGAGGAACACAGAGGAACACAGAGGAACACAGATGCACACAGATCCAGGCAAGGGCGCGGCTTGTTCACGCAGGCGCGGCCTGTTCACACAGAGGTACGGGGCAACGGAGGGTTCGGCCCTGTGTTGCCGTTATCTGTGTCCATCCGTGTGAATCTGTGGTCCAATCGCCGCGGCCCGGGCGGCCGGCTAGTTACTTTCGGTGGGGTCGTACAGTTCGTCGATGTCGACCTTGAGGCTCAACAGCCGCCGGTCTTTTGGATCCAGCACAATCCCCTTGGCCACAACCTCTGCGGCCATGTCGTAGCGCGCCAGCCGATACAGAAAGAACCCCCAGCGTTCGTAGCAATCAATGATCGTGCGCAGGGCGCGGGCGTCCAGCTTGTCGGCAAGTTCGGGCTGACCGCGATACTTCAGCCACTTGCGGTTGTCCTCAATCGTTTTGCGCAGCCGGATCGCCGTGGAAACCGTGCTTTCATACTTGGGCAGGCCGGTGGGCGTGTGGCCGGCATTGCAGTCGGCATCGGCCTCGATCTTCTTGTCTTCCAGGGCCTTGGTCTGGTCGGCAATGCTGGCCAGCCAGTCGTCCACGGGCTGGCGTTTCTTGCGTTCGTCGGCGTCGGCGGTTTCTTGGGCTTTGCGGGCCTCTTCTTCAAGTTGCCTGGACTTCAACTCGAGTTCGACGGAGTCAATGGTGCTAAGCAGTACCTCGGCCTTGATGGCCGCCGGGGTCTTGGGGAATTTTTCAAGAATCTGGGTCAGCAGCGTTCTGGCGTCGATGGGCTTTCCGGCTTCAAGCCGGTTGCTGGCGGATTCCAGCAACTGGTCTGCCTGCAGGATATCGGCGATGTCGGCAACGGCTTCGGCCTCTGGGCCTTGGGCGGCATCCAGCCGCGTGGCGCTGCGGGCCGTCTCGCGCGCCTGCACATACAAGCCGCGATGCAAGGCAAAACGGGCCAGTTCCAGAACCTGTGTGGCGTCTTCGGCTGTGAAAGACTTCTTGATCAGAAAGGCGCTGGCGGGCTCAAAGTCATCCAGCCGTGCCGTGGCGTCCTTGCGGCCGCGCTTGTAGCTGACGATATCGCCTGACAACGAAGTCAGGGTCGTTTCGACTTCTTTGTCTTCGGACTTCAGCTTGACCTTGACCGCAAACAGCGGCGCAGCCAGCAAGGTCGATAGCAGGAACGTAAGCATCCAGCGCATGGCCACATGATAGCGCCGCGCCGGGGCGGTGGCGCGACATTGGGCATTTGAAATTGCGGATCGGGAAAGGGCTGAGCCCTGTTTCGGTGGCCCCTAAACCCCGCGTTTGGCCGGATGCCAGATGTACTTGTGAAGTTGCAGGTTCAGGCGTACCGGCAGCCTGTCGGTGTTGATCCAGCCCGCCAGATCAGCCGGGTCCACCAGCTTCCAGGCCGGAGAAAACAGCACCGTGGTGATTTCTGCCAGCTTCAAGCGGCGCAGCAGGTCGCGGGCCCATTCGTAGTCGGCGCGGCTGGTCAACACGAACTTGACTTCGTCGCCGGGGCGCAAGCGGTCCAGGTTTTCGTACATGTTGGCGTGGTCTTCACCGCTGCCGGGCGTCTTGACATCCACAATGCGTTTGACGCCTACGGGCAACACCGAGATATCGCGCGAGCCGCCGGTTTCCATCAGCACTTCGCAGCCCGCGGCAAGCAGCCGTTTGCACAGTTCGACGATTGCCGGCTGCAGCAGCGGTTCGCCACCCGTGATTTCCACCAGCGGCGTGGCAAAAGCCAGCACCTGGTCCAGCGCCGATTCCAGCGGCACCAGTTTGCCGCCCGTAAAGGCATAGGCTGTGTCGCAGTAGCTGCAGCGCTGGTTGCAAACCGCCGTGCGCACAAACACACAGGGCCGGCCGGCATGGCTGCTTTCGCCTTGAATAGAAAGGTATGTCTCATACAGCAGCAAGTGCGTGGATTGGCGCCCCTGCAGGGCTTGCAGCGGTTGCAGCCTTTGCTGCATCTCGGTTGTGGTGGGCGCAGGCATTTCGGCGATTGTAACGGGGACAGGCTCTGACCGGCGGGCAAACTGTCCCTATACTCCGGCCCCTGATGCGCCACAGGTGGCTGATTCTGCTGTTGTTGGTTTGTCCAGCCGTGCTGGGCGCGTCCGAGTTTGCCATCACTGCCCGGCGCAGCCACCGCAACCTGTTTGCAGCCGAGGACGACCTGGCGCCGCCCAGCCAGGGCATCAAGCCGCCCTGGGGCCTGTGGGCCAACCGGGCGCCCTACCCCTATTATGACGGCCCGATTGGCATTGACGTGCAGGACGATCTGGTCGCGCGCGACATCTGGTTTGATTTTGAGGGCGAGTTCATTGCCGGCATGAACGGCTTTCGCGGCGCCAGTGGCATGCTGCGGGCGCGCTTTGGGCTGTTCTTTGCCGACGCCAGCTATCTGCAACTGGCGCGCATGAACCGCCGCGAGTTCCCGGATGCCGGGCGGGTGCAGGACTGGTCCTATATCACCGATGCCCGCGGCCACCTTGGCGTGACGATACCTATTCCGGTCATCGGCTATGCCGATTTTGGCGTGGGCGTGGCGGGCTTTGACCAAACCCCCGGTCTGTCGCGAGTGGGCCTCAGCTTTCGCGCCAGCTTGAGTGTTTACCCGCTATGGCCGCTGGAACTGGAGGCCTACACCAGCCGCGCGCAATTTTTTGACGGCACGGGCGTCAACGAGTTCGGCACCCGCGCCCATGCCCAGGTGTTTCGACACCTGTTTGTGACCGCCGGCTGGCGCTGGTTAAATGTAGACGGCAGTGATTTCACAACCCACGGCTTCACGCTGGGCCTGAGTTTTCAGTGGTCGAACCTGCGCACGTTCTTTTGGGATCCCATGCGCGGCCCGGCCTGGTAGGCACGCCAACCCGCAGCGCCACGAAACTGGTAACCTGACCCAGCCATGCTGATCGACACCCATTGCCACATCAACTTTCCTGACTACGCCGGCGAACTTGATGCCATGCTGGACCGCGCCCGCGCCATGGGCGTGGGCCGCATGGTGTGCATCGGCATGCTGCCCCAGGGCGGGCGCGAGGCCCTGGCCCTGGCACGCCGCTTTCCGGGCTTCGTTTATGCCAGCGTGGGGTGTCACCCCTACGACGCCGTTCACTTCACGCCCGAGGTTGAACGCGAGTTCCGGGCCCTGCTGGCCGAGCCCGAAGTCGTGCTGTTTGGCGAAATGGGCATTGATACCGTCAAATCGCCTTCACCACTACCCGACCAGGAACGCGCCTTTGAGCGCCAGTTGGTAATCGCCGGCGACACCGACAAGCCCGTGTGCATTCACAGCCGCGAGGCCTTTGCGATCTGCGAGCGCATCATCCGCAGTGTGCACCCGCGCGGCTGGAAGGGCTTTGCCCATTGCTTCAGTGACGGGCCCCAGGAGGCCCTGGCCTGGAAGGAACTGGGCTTCAAGATCAGCTTTGCCGGGCAGATCACCTTCAAGAACAAGTCCTGCGACCCGATTCGCGAGGCCGCCAAAGTGCTGACGCCGGAAGACGTGGTTCTGGAAACTGACTCGCCCTTTCTTGCGCCGCAGCCGCAACGCGGCAAACGCAACGAGCCGGGCTTTGTGCGTTACACGGCCGAAAAACTGGCCGAGATCTGGAACCTGCCGCTGCCAGAGGTCATGGCCCGCACCGGTGCCACGGCCAATGCGGTGCTGAAACTGTAGCCCTACCCGGCCCCCGGGCCGTGGCTACAATGCCGCCCAGCCCAAGGGGGAATCCGTGGCAGACAAATACCGACTGATCACGCGCAGCGACTTTGACGGACTGGTCTGTGCCGTGATTCTGAAAGACCTGGACCTGATCCACGACATTGACTTCGTGCACCCCAAGGACGTGCAGGACGGCAAGGTTCCTGTCACCAACAAAGACATCACTGCCAACCTGCCCTATGCCCGGGGCGTGTACCTGGCTTTTGACCACCATGCCAGTGAAGTAACGCGCGTGGGCCGGCCCGACAATTACATCATCGACCCCAACGCGCCCTCGGCCGCGCGTGTGGTGTATGGCTACTACGGCGGCAAGAAGAAGCTGCCCGGCATCAGCGATGACCTGATGGCAGCCGTGGACAAAAGCGATTCCGCCCAATTCACGCGCGAAGAAATTCTGGACCCGCAGGGCTGGAATCTGCTCAGCTTCATCATGGACGCCCGCACCGGCCTGGGGCGCTTTCACGACTTCAAGATCAGCAACAAAGACCTGATGAAGAAGTTGATTGAACTGATTCGCAAAACGCCCTTGCCCCAGATTCTCCAGGACCCCGACATCAAGGAACGGGTTGACCTGTACCAGAAGCATTCGGCACTGAACGCCGAACAGATTGAGCGCTGCGCCAAGCTGCACGCCAACCTGATGGTGCTGGACCTGCGCAACGAGGAAACTATTTACGCCGGCAACCGCTTCATGCCCTACGCCCTGAGCCCGCAAAGCAACATCAGCCTGCACGTCATGTGGGGCAAGGAAAAGAAGAACGTCGCCATCGCCTGCGGCAAAAGCATTCTCAAGCGCGACAGCAAGACCAACGTGGGCGAACTCATGCTCAAGTACGGCGGCGGTGGCCACAAGGCCGCAGGCACCTGCCAGGTACCCGCCGACAAGGCCGATAAAGTTCTCAAGGAACTGGTTGAACAGATCACCAAAGATGGCTGATCCGGCTAGCCGACACGCATGTCGATCACGTTGGCTTTGTGGCCACAGGCGCCACAGCGGGCTTCCAGTTTGAACATGCCCGTGCCGTCGGGCCCAACTTCTTGCGGTGTTTCTTTGCCCACGAAGGTGGGCGCACTGCATTTGGGGCAGGTCATGCTTTCAATCGCGTCAGCCAGTTGTTGCGCCGCCGGCGTGCGATAGCGCCCCTTGGTGGCGGTTTCGGTGCCGTGGTCGGCCAGCATGGGCACCTGGCCCGTGCCAATGCGGGGCAGCTCATCGGTGCCCATTTTCATGTCGTCCATGGCGGGCTCCAGCATGGGCTCGCCAAGCATCGGGGCCATGCCGGTTTCGGAGGGCGCCAGGGCCTCCACCTGCAAGGTGGCTGGGCGGGCCGGCGCAGGCACGGGTGCCGGTGCAGGGTCCGGGGCAGCGACCGGCGCTGGCACCGGTGCAGGCGCAAACACAGGTGCAGGTACCGGCGCCACTGCGGGCACTTGAGGCGCTGGGGCGGCCTGCGGGCTTTGAGGCGCAGCGGCCGGCGGGTTTGCTGCTGGCTTCTTGCCACGCAGCAACTGCACGACAATCACCACCACGGCCAGCGAGGCGCAGATGATGCCGAAAATCGCCAGGCTGCCCATTTCTGCCAGAAGTGAATGCACGCAAGCCCCCGTTGTGTGAACTGGACAAAGCACTCTAGGGTGCCCCGGTGCCACCCTCAACGCCCAACGGGGCAACTAGCGTCACCATCACAATCCGAATTGCACAACCCAAACCGGGAAGCACGCCCCAACACCCGTGCTAACCTTTGGCCATGACAAGCAGCCATCAGCGCTGGCAGGCCGTAATCAACCGCACACCTGGCGACTTCCTGTTTGCGGTGCGCACCACCGGCGTGTTCTGCCGTCCCGGCTGCCGCTCCCGCCTGCCGCGACGTGAAAACGTGCGTTTCTTCGAGACTCCGGCACAGGCCCGCACGGCAGGGTTCCGCCCCTGCAAACGCTGCCAGCCGGAAGCCGACACGGCCGGCGCAATCGCCCTGGCCTGCCGCAAACTGGCTGGCACAAACCCGCCCAAGGTTGCGGCTTTGGCCAAATCAGCGGGCATGAAACTGGCAGCGTTTCGCGCCGCGTTTGCACAGGCCACCGGCACCACCCCGCGCGGGTTTCTGGCCGCGCACCGGGCCAATCAGACCCGCCGCGCACTAAGAGAGCAAAACACCGTGACAACCGCGATGCTCAATGCTGGGTACCAATCCGGCAGCCGCTTTTACGATGACACCAAATCCAGCCTGGGCATGCAGCCCGGGCGCTATCGCGCCGGTGGCAGAGGCATGCAGATCTGGGCAGCCACGGCCCCCTGTGCGCTGGGAATCGTGTTAGTTGCCAGCACCGAAATCGGCATCTGCGCGATTGAACTCGGCGACAGCGCCGCGCAGTTGCAGTGCGCGCTAAAGCAGCGTTTTCACGCCGCGCAAATCACCCAAAGCCCAAAGTTCGATCAGCACCTGCGCGCCGTAGTGGCCCTGCTGGCCAGGCCCGCCCAAGCCCACAAGCTGCCGCTGGACATCCAGGGCACGGCGTTCCAGCGGCAAGTGTGGCAGGCTCTGACGAAAATCCCACCCGGCCAAACGAGAACCTACGAACAGGTCGCAAAGGAAATGGGAAAGCCCAAAGCAACCCGCGCCGTAGCCAGCGCAATCGCCGCCAACCCCATTGCCGTAGCCATCCCATGCCATCGAGTAGTCGGCAAAGACGGCAAACTCCACGGTTACGCCTGGGGCCTGGAACGTAAGCAACGGTTGTTGGACAACGAAAAATAACCCATGAGCCCCGGCCAGTTGCGCAGCAACGCGCCTGAGCCTTGTATTGCAACGCGAAGGTTTGCCGTGGGTCGCCCGCCGATGTTGGCGGGCGAAATCGTTGCAGCAGGCACGAACAAACTGTCGCGGCAAAATCGCCGCGACACCCGCGGCCTTTCGGCCGGGGCTCATGGCGCTACATGCCCCGCAGGTCGCCCAGCACGGTTCTTGAAATGACCAGCCTTTGCACTTCGCTGGTGCCTTCGCCGATTTCGCAAAGTTTCGCGTCGCGCAGCATGCGCTCTACGTCGTACTCGCGGGTGTAGCCCACGCCGCCCAGCACTTGAATCGCGTTGGTGCAGGTCTTCATGGCTACTTCGCTGGCGTAAAGCTTGGCGTAGCTTCCAGCAAGGCCGAAATCGCGGCCTGCGTCGCGCAGTCTGGCCGCGTTGTAAACCAGGTGTTTCGCGGCCTCGATTTCCATTGCCATGTCGGCAATCATGAACGCGACGCCCTGGAACTCGCCAATCGATTTGCCGAACTGCTTGCGCTGGCGCGCGTACTCGACGGCTTTGTTGTAGGCACCTTCCGCAATGCCAAGCGCGAGCGCGCCAATCGTGATGCGGCCGCCGGCCAGTGTCTTCATGAACTTGGGAAAGCCCACGTCCACCTGTTCCATGCCGCCGGCAACGGCGTCCAGGGGCAGTTTCATGTCTTCGAATACCAATTGCGCCGTGTCGCTGGAACGCATGCCCAGCTTATCTTCCTTGGGCTCAACCTTGAAACCGGGCGTGTTCAGCTCGCCAATAAACGCCGTGATGCCTTTGCCTTTTGCCGGGTTCTGGTTGCTCTTGGCCGTGAAGATGCAGGTCTTGGCGTAGTGCGGGTTGGTGATCCAGGCCTTGCGGCCGTTGACCAGCCAGTGGTCGCTCTTTTTATCGGCGCGGGTTTTGGTGCCGCCGGCGTCGCTGCCTGCGCCGGGTTCGGTCAGGCCGAAGCAGCCCAGCGTCAAGTTGCCGTTGTCGTCAACGCCCTTGCACAGTTGCGGCACGTATTTTTCGCGCTGCTGCTTGGTGCCGAAAAGATAGATCGGCGTCAAACCAAGGCTGATGTGCGCGGCGTAACCCAGGCTTGTGCTGGCGCAGGCCTTGGCGAGTTCTTCGACGACCAGCACGACACTCATGGTGTCAAAGCCGCTGCCACCGTGTTCTTCGGGGATGCTGAGGCCCAGAAAGCCAAGTTCGGCCAGCCCCTTGAAGATGTCCTGCGGAAACTCGGCGTCTTCGTCAAGTTGGTGGGCGCGGGGCGCGACGCGCTCTTTGACAAAATCCCGGATCGTGGACTGAATCTGGGCCTGTTCTTCCGTCAGGTCAAGGCCGATGGATAGCGTTTCGGGCATGGCGTCCTCAAGCAGCATGAATGCTTGCGTTATAGCGCATTGGATGTGCCCGACAATCCTGTCGGGCCGGATTATTGGCCCGTTCAGGATTGCGGCCATCTGGCACTTACCGCGTGCGCATGTCCGACAGCACCTTGGCAAGTGCCAGGCGCTGTGAAAGCGTCAACGTGCTGTCTGCAAGTTTGCGGCGTAAGGCACCGGCCCCTGCCATGCCAGCCTTTTGAAGGGATGCCGCGGCCGTGGCGTCATCATTGGCGGCCTTGAGGGCCAGGGCCTCCAGGTCGGGTTGTCGGGCCAGGTCCACATTGCTGGCCAGCACGTAACCAACGCGCTTGACTTCGCTGGCCATTCCTACGGGCAGGGTCAGCTTGATCTCCGCCAGCTCGTCCAATGCACGCGGGGCGCGGCGCCAGCTTAGGGTTTGCGATTTGCCCAGCAGGGCTTGGCGCCAGATTTTGTCAAACACGGCGGCCTGGGCGGGGGTCAAGCCTGCCGTGGCGGTTTCGCGGGCCAGAATGCCGGGTTCGGCAAGCAGGTCGTCCGAGTTTGCTGGCAGCTCGACATCAGCGGGTTTCTCGCCCGAGGCCGCGGCGATGGTGGCCAGGTAATGGGTGCGAACCTTCCCGTTTTGCGTCACGTTGACGCGCACGTCAAACACCGGCCAGGCCCCGTGGTTCTGGATGTGCAGGCTGCCATCGGTGGCCACAAACAGGTCCAGTTCCGGCAGGTCAAACTGTTCGCCTTCATAGAACAGGTAGCGTTCCGTTTCGCCGTTAACCAGCAAAGATGTCTGGCTGCCTTCGCGGGCGGTTTGGGCCCAGTGTTCGGCCTCAAACAGTGCTGGCGCGGGCAGCTTGCCACCCAGGCGCTTTTGTGTGCCTGCGTTGACAAGTTCGATGTTGTCCCACTGGGCGGTCGTTGCATCCAGCCGACGGTTGGGCTTGGGATACAGCCAGGTCAGGCGCCCATTGGGAAAGCGAACATCGATGTCAAAGCGAATCTCGCGTTCTGCTGACAAGTCGTGTTCAAAATACAACACCGGCTTGCGTGGCTTGATGACGGGCTTTTCAGGGTCAGGCTTGACGGGTTGCACGTCGGGTTTGGGCTGGCGTGCAATTGGTGGCGCGATAGCGATTTTGTCGGCGGCGTAAAAAGCCGCGGGCATGGTTTCTTCGGCTTCAGGCGTGCCATCCCAGTTCAAGGTGGCCACACCCCATTCATACACTCGCAGTGCAGGCAGCTTGGGCGCTGGTGGTTGCGGTGGCGGCGGGGGTGGTTCCGAAGGCCCGTTGCTGGTTGCGTAATTGCCGCCACCCTTTTGGCCCAGCACCGTGGAAGCCACGCCCAACCCAAGACCAATGCAAACTGCCACAAGGGCCAAAAGGGCTTGATAGCGCAAGGTTTTCATAGGGGCTCCAGTCTTGAAACGCCCTGCCAGACTTGCAGGTTCCACAAGCCTTTGCCAAGCCCAGTTGCCCAAGGCATTGGTTTCTGGTGCGGAGGGCGGGACTCGAACCCGCACGGTTTTACCCACTGGATCCTAAGTCCAGCGCGTCTGCCATTCCGCCACCTCCGCTTGGTAGCGCAATCAAGCTAGCGCGCGGCATGCAAAAAGGCATGGGCCGGCCAGTACCTAAAACCCTTCTTCCTTCTCTTTACTTTCATCCTTGGGTGCGGGCTTTGCGGGTTCGGGCTTTTTCTCGGGTGCTGGCGCCGGGGTTTCTTTGTTGACCGGGCGATCGCCGCGCAGGCGGCGGCCCTGGCGGTCAAACACAGGCAGGTAGGCTTCGTCGGGATCGACCTTGACGTCACCCAGCGTGACCTTGAGTTCCGTCATCGGCACGCCGTCGCTGCACTTGCCCATGAAGCGCTGTTGCTCTGTGTTGCCCAGGGCGTACTGCCGGTTTTTGCCGTAAAACGCTGCGTCGGTCAGACCATCGAACAGCTTCCAGAAACAGAACCAGTCCTGGCAGTCGTGCTCGCCCTCAGGCGCGCCGGGGGCGTAGTGGCTGGCAATCATGTGCTCCGCGCAATGCGTGCAACTGCACAGTTCGACGAGATTCTTGTTTTCGGCTTTGACGGCCGTGGCATCGGCGAAAATCTTCTTGGCGCACCAGTGGCCCACGGTGGTGTCGCTGTCGGCGTACACGCACACCAGCAGGCAATCCGCGGGAATCTGCTTGTACTCGGAAAGCGGGATCAGCCCGTCCTTCTGGGCCTGCGAGTTGTAGCTGAAGGCGCGGCCGGGCTCGACGGGCATGACGGCCTTGGGCTTTGGCAGCTTCAGGCTTTCCCAATCAGCCGCCAAATTGCCACAGGTAACGCCGCCAGCGGAGTGTCCCGTGATAGCAAAGTCCTTTTCGCGGGGCTGAACGCGGGACTTGTCTTCCTTCAGCCAGGCCAGGGCGGCGTTGACAGCCGTGGCACTGTTGGGGGCATAGTTGGCTGGCGGCTCCATGCCGTGGGCCTGGTATTGCGGGTAAATCACAATGCTGCCGCGCCGCACAATGTGCGTGATCCACTCAATGTAAGGGTCAGGCTTGAGCGCGCCGTAACCGTGCACGAAACAGACCACCGGGGCTTCCTTGGGCGCGGGCTCCGCCGGTGTATACACCCAGTAATGCAAGCCAGCTTCTCCGGCTTCGCTGGTTTGCACGGACTTGTGTGCGTATTCGGTGCTGCCGGGGCCCTTCTCGGGCTGGGTGGGCAGCTTGCGGTCGGGGTTTGGTTTGACCTCAGTGCCTTCTGCCGCTTTTTCGGGTGCCTTGTCGGGCTGTTTGGGCTTGTCCTGCGCCTGGTTGAAGGGCGAAAGCGCAAGCAGCAGAGCGGCCAGAATCAGCAATTTCGTTTTCATTTCACAGTCTCCGGCAGTGGCACCATGGCGGGCCTTTTGCGCCAAAGATGATAACGACACTTTGCGTTTTCTGAACACCGGCGCGCCAAATCCGGGTTGAATTGTCTTGGAACGGGCAGCGCGGTCGCTACCTTTTGCGCGCCAAAGACCAAGCCACGGAAAACGAGACGACGACGATGCACGCCAATCTTGCGCAGGAAATGCTGGAGTTTCTGGAACACGCCATCGACGACGCCCAGTGGGCCGACAAGCACGGCGTAGAACCCAACTTGCAAAAGGGCCGCATTGACGCCTATCGGCGTGTGCAGGCCCAGTTGAAGTACCTGCTGGAACACCCCCACCGCAAAGGCAGCCAGCCGGCGATGCCGGCACAGCACTAGGCGCACAGTGCCGCACGCAACTCGGCGGCTTCTTGCGCTGGCGTCAGGCTGGCATTGGCGATTCTCACTACTTCCGACAAAAACACCGGGTCAGCAAAGCGGGCACCACGGTCGCGTACGAACTGGCGGATTTCCTCGGCACTGACTTTGCCGTCGTTGTCTCGATCAATGTCTGGCCCGGCTTGCTTGATCTTTTCAATCAATCGCACGGCAAAGGTCAGGGCGCTTCCGGCTTCGTCCAGTTGCGCCTGGGCCTGTTGCCGCAACCCGATTTCATTCAGCCGCTGCCTGTTGCGCAGCCGCGCATACAGGCCCGCTGCGCCGGTTGCCAGTGCGCCAAGCAATGCACCCCAGGGGCCCAGTCCGGCTGCAAAGTTTGCCGCCGCGCTGACATTGCTGCCGGGCCGAACCAGGTGGATCAGCTTGGGCTGGTTGGGACGGCCCGTGGCTGCGTCTGTTGCCTCTGTGGTCAGTGTGCCCAAGGCGTCCTCATACAGCGGTGCGCCGTCGTCGGTTACGGCCTGGGTTTGGGTTTCGCCAACCAGCGCATCCAGCAACGCGCAGCCGGAAAGTGCCATCAGCGCGGCCAGTGCGGCCGCAAGACAGGTCGTTCTCATGTTGGCTCCTTATTTCGATTCCAGCCGCGCCACGCGTTCGCGCAGTGCGGCAACTTCGGCACGAAGTGCGCCTGCGTTGGCGGCAAGGTCCTGCCGCATGTCCTTGATTTCTGTCTTGAGTTCCTGGGTGGTGCGGTCGTGCACAAAGGCAAAGGGCACCCGGCCCAAACCGTGGCCAGACTGGCGCAGCACGCGTCCCTGGCTGACTGTGGCGACCTGCTGGTCGGTCCACACATGTGCCAGGGCGCCGTCGCCGGCCGCCAGCGCGATCACGGCATTGGGGCGGCAAGGCAGGCTGGGGTCGGGCAGCACAATCAGGCGGTGCGCAGGCCAGGGCCACAGGCGGATCTGCCCCTGCTGCCAGGTTGCGCCCAGTGCACAGGTGCCCTCCAGGCGGGCCAGGCGGTCGCAGGTCAGCAGCAGCAGGTCCAGCGGGTTGCGCGCCCACGCGGCGCGGATACGCTGCGCCATGCTGGGTTCGCCCCGCAGCGTGCGTTCGACGGGTCGGCGGTAAAGCTGGCTGAGAGTATCCACCAGCACCCGGGTCAGGTTCAGACAGTGGCGGTGCGGTCGACGCGAGAAATCGGCCATCGATTCGCCGGCAGCGCGCGGCAGGTAACGAAGCTGGTCGCCGCGGTACATGTCCCACAGGAAGCGGCACTGGCCCAGGCGCCCTGTTTCACTGGCGTCGGTCAGAAGATCGGCCAGCTCCCCGCTGGCAGCACCCGGGCCAAAGGGCCGCGCTGCCATGGAAGGCGACGTGTGTTGAAGTGCCAGGGAAAGTGCTTGGTTGAAAACATCCTGCATGAAGTCCTCCAATCTATGGCGCGTTGGGGGACAGGGCAGGCGACACTCAGGGCCGCAACATGGAACTCTTGAAACCAGCTATCGCCGCAGAACTGGCCGCGTTAAGCACCTTTGCGGCTCTTGGCCTGGTCGCAGAAAAAATCGCAGAAAACCTGGCCAAGCCCCCCAAACCAGAGATGGGCGACCTGGCGCTGGGTTGTTTCAAGCTGGCCCGCGACCTCAACCTCAAGCCCCCCGAACTCGCCTCCAGGCTGGCCAGCGCCTTTGCCGCTGCCACCGGCGCTTTGGTGCTGCATGTCTCGGCTGCCGGCCCGTACCTCAACCTTCGGTTGAATCACCAGGCCGCCATCAGCCACACGCTGCATGCCATCGAAACCACCACCGGGGGCGACAACCCCGAACATTGGCGCTTTGGCAACAGTGAAGAAGGCGACGGCAAGACGCTGGTGATTGACCTGAGCAGCCCCAACATCGCCAAACCGCTGGCCGTGCACCACTTGCGCTCGACGATGATCGGCTACAGCATCAAGCGCATCCGCGAGGCCCAGGGCTGGCGCGTGGTTGGCGTGAACCATCTGGGCGACTGGGGCACCGGCTTTGGCAAGCTGATTGCCGGCCTGAAGAAGTATTTTCCGGATGTTGAAAAGCGCGCCCGGGCCGGCGACCCGCAGCCGCTTGGCGACATGAGCGTGGCAACGCTGAACCAGACGTACGCCCGCTTCAACGCCGAAAGCAAAGAGAACGAAGACCTGGCCGAGGCAGGCCGCCACGAGTTTTCACTGCTGGAACAGCACATCGAGGCGTTGATCGGCGGCACCCGTGCCGGCGCGGGCCAGGATGGCGAGGCCAACTTTCGCATCTGGGAACACACGCGCTCGATCAGCCTTGCGGAGTTTGAGCGCATGTATGCGCACCTGGGCTTGTCGTTTCACTTGTGGCCGGTTGTAGACCTGCAGCATGCCCGGGTGCTGACAGCCGAGCCCGACGTTTTCTATCGCGATCACTGCCTGTACGTAGGTGAAAGCTATTACGTGGCAGCTGAAGACCTGTGCCGCCGCATCATTGCCGACGCCGTAGACAGCAAGGTTGCCGAAGAAAGCGAAGGCGCCATCGTCATCTACACGCACGGCAAGGACAAACCGCCCTTGATGCTGGTCAAGAACGACGGTGCAACCAGCTATCACGTGCGCGACCTGGCCGCAGCCATCTATCGACACCGGCACTGGCATGCCCATGAGCTTGCCTATGTGGTAGGCGGCGAACAGAAGTGGCACTTTGAGCAACTGTTCAAATCACTGGAGTTGCTGGGACACGATTGGGCCAAGGGCTGTCTGCACGTGGAGTTCGGCTTGATGATGTTTCAGCAGGCGGACGGCAAGTGGGCCAAAACCAGCACACGGCGCGGCACGGCGATCATGCTGGAAGACCTGCTGGACGAAGCCGTAAAGTCCGTGCGCGAGATCATGGCCAGCAAGAATCCCGAACTCTCACAAACGCCGGAAGCAGAGCGCATCGCCCACGCCGTGGGTGTCGGTGCCGTTGTGTTTAACGACCTGAAAAATGGCCGGCGCAACAACGTCAAGTTTGACTGGGACGCCGTGCTTGACTTCGAGGGCGAATCAGGCCCCTACATGCAGTACCAGTTCGTGCGCATGGGCAGCGTGCTGGAAAAATATCGCGAAAAGTTCGGCGAGCCCAGCTTTGCCTCCGGCGAAGCAAAGCTGCTGGCCCTGCCCGAGGAATGGCTGCTGGTGCAGCTTCTGGCCGACTTTCCCGCAGCCGTGGCCCGCGCCAGCCGCGAACTGGAACCCAGCATAGTCGCCCGGGCGTTGATCGATCTGGCCAGTGCGACTTCAACGTGGTGGAGCGCCACCAAGGACACCCGCATTGTCGGTGAAGACGCCGAACTTAGCCTGGCCCGCGTGCGCCTGGTGAATGCCATTCGCAAGGTGCTGGGCCGCGGGCTGTCGCTGCTGGGAATCAGCCTGGTTGAGCGCATGTAACTGACCTGGTGGCCGCAGGATCGACGCCTGGTACCCGAACCGCTTGCGAAACAGTGCCTGGCTTGATCGCAGTTCCAGCCGGCCACGCTTCATGGCAAGCTGGCACACGACACAAACCGGAGAACGCCATGCGCACACTGTCCGCGCTTGCACTGCTTTTGTTTGCCACGGTTGCTGCCCTGGCACAGGATTCCGGTACCCGGCTTGCCTTGGTGCGAGGTGAGGCCGACAAGCCCTTTGACGCAAAGGGCGTAATCGGCGACATCCGCGGCTGTGACTACGTCTACACCTATCCCGATGCAGCCGCCCCCAATTCTGCAACCCTGTACCGGTTGGACACAGATGCCGCCCGCGAAGTCAAGGCAGCTGGCGGCGGCGCGATCGCCTTTGACAACGCGGACTTCTTTCCGGATGGCGACGGCCTGTATGTGCGGACTCGATCCAAGGGGAACGAATCCCTGTGGTGGGTAAACGGTCTGGTTGCCGCAGCCGTCAAATCAGCCAACGACCAACAGCTATCGGCAGACACGTTGACAATCGCCGCCGCCGTTAACCCGCATGTATTGGCAAGGGGAAAAGACGGCATGGCGATCTGGCGTCTGGAAAAGGGCATGGCACAACTTGCCATGCGCAAAGACGCGGCCTTTGCGGACCAGTACGAAATCACGCTGTTTCCGGGTGCGCAGGACCTGTTGCTCGGTCTGTATGACAACACAGTGGTCGCGCCCAAGGTAACCCTGCACCAGGTAGCCAAAGGTGAACTGGCAGCAATCAAAGACCCAAAGGGCGAGCCGGCCCGTGCCACTGAATACACCAGCCGCGTTGCGGGTAAAACCCAGTATCTTTCGGCCATCAACGGGCGCGAGCGCCAGGTGTTCATTGCCGCCGGGGGCAAGTTGCAGCCGCTGTTGCTGCCCACCGGCAAGCCCGTGATGACGGACCTGCGTTTCACCCAGGTGTTTGACGACACCTTGCTGTTGGACTTGCGCGACGGCGAAACCAACGCCCTGTGGGTGGTGCGCGGCGACAGCATCGAAACCGTCAAGACCATCGAGGGCGGCATGCTCAAAAGCCCGGCCTTCACCACGCTGCCCATGCGGGGTCGCGCGCTGATCAATGCCTACGACAAAGACCTGAACATTGCCCAGCTTTGGCTGTTTGACGGCAAGGCCGCTGTGCCCCTGACCGGCGCCGACGGCAAACAGGTCAGCGGCAAGCAGCCCTTCATGGCCTGGCACGACGGGAAGTTTCTGCTGCGAGTAAAGAACGCGCAATCTTCGGAAGACGAGTATTTTTCAGGCTTGCAAGCCAAGGTAACCGGCCCGCTGCTTTCGGATTCGGGCACGACCACTACGGGCATGAACCTGGTGTTGGGCCGCGGCCGGTCGTTGCTGTATGCAATCGACATGGCCGGCAAGACCTGGCGGTTACTGCGGCCGGCCCCCTGATCCCGCGCTGGCAAAATCCCTGTAACGCCTGCATGGCACCCCCGGTAATCCTGGCTGAACACCCCTTGCCAAGGAGACGCCATGAAGACCGCCCTGTTTGCCTTGTTCCTGCTGGCCGCACCGCTGTGCGCCCAAAGTGAACCCGGCAGCACACCCAAACCCGCCACGCCCGAGAAATCCTCTACCACCAAAGTCGTAAAGATTGAAAACGGCAAGGTGACGGAGCTTGAGGGCGCCGAGGCCGAGGCCGAACTGAAGAAGATCCGCGAAGAGATAAAGGGCGTGCGCGAAAAGCTGCGCAAGGAAATCGAAGAACACCTGCGCAAGATCGAGCACGAAGAGTCCGACCCCGCCGGGCAAGAAGCGGAGGGCTGCGACGAAAGCAGCACCGAAGAAAGCACAGAAGAAGAGGCCTTGTCCGGCTTGCCCAAGGAACTGCGTGAGCGTATCCAGAAATTGCTCAAGAAAGCCCGCGAGGCCGCAGAAGGCGAAGGTGACGTCGATATCGAGCAGGAAGAAAAAGCCGAAGACGGCAGTTACCACGTGAAGATCAAGATCATCAAGCGCACAAGCCAGACCGAAAGCACACCGGAAACGCCCGAGCACGCCCCCAAGGCAGCCCCCAAGGCAGCCCCCAATGCAGCACCCAAAGCAGCACCCAAAGCAGCACCCAAAGAAGCACCCAAGGAAGAGTCCAGTGGACAAGTGAAGTAGCGCAACCCGACCCCACGCGGGAAGCGACTGCGGGCCCCGAAAGGGGCCCGTTTCTTGTTACCCTCGCGCACGCGCACCGCACATGTATATTCCGGCCCGGAGGATGCCCATGGGTGTGCCGTTTCTAGACCTGAAGGCCCAGTACGCGACAATCAAAGCCGAAGTCATGGCGCTGGTCGGGCAAGTGTTTGACGAGCAGGCCTTTGTGCTGGGCAAGTATGTTGAACAGTTCGAAAAAGAAGCCCAGGCCTACCTGGGCACCAAGCACGCCATTGGCGTCAGCAACGGGTCCGATGCATTGCTGCTGGGCCTGATGGCAGCCGGCTTGAAGCCCGGCGACGAAGTGATTGTCCCCGCCTTTACATTCTTTGCGACAGCCGGCGCCGTTGCCCGCTTGAACCTGAAGCCCGTCTTCTGCGACGTGCACAAGGATACTTTCAACATCGACCTGAAGTCCGCCAGCGCCAAGGTGAACAGCCGCACCAGGGCGATTATCCCCGTTGACCTGTACGGCCAGTGCGCCGACATGGAAGGCGTGCACAAGCTGGCCGAGGCCCACAAGCTGACGGTCATCGAAGACGCAGCCCAGGCCTTTGGCGCAGTGCGCCACGGCCGCAAGGCCGGAACGCTTTCGCACATTGGCTGCTACAGTTTCTACCCCACCAAGAACCTGGGCGGCGCCGGCGACGGCGGCATGATGGCGACCGACAATGACGAGCTGGCCGATCGCATACGTTTGCTGCGCGTGCACGGTGAGCGTCCCCGCTACTACAACAAGCTGGTGGGAATCTGCGGCCGGCTGGATGCGCTGCAGGCTGTGGTGCTCAGCGTGAAGTTGAAGCGCCTGGATGCCTGGAACAAGCGCCGCGCCGAAGTGGCCGCCCGTTACAACAGCAAGTTTGCGAGCAGCAAGGTAATCGCGCCAGCTGTCAGCACCGGCAACAGCCACATCTATCACCAGTACACCGTGCTGCTGCCCAGGCGCGATGACGTGATGAAAAAGCTGGGCGAAAAGGCCATCGGCTGCGGCATTTACTACCCCGTGCCACTGCACCTGCAGGAGTGCTTCAAGGACAGCGGCGGCAAGGCCGGCGACCTGCCCGTCAGTGAAGCCCTGTGCCGCGATTGCCTCAGCCTGCCAGTGTTTGACACCATGACCGACGCCCAGGTTGACGAAGTAGCCAACGCCGTGCTGGCCGCCGTGGGATAGCCTGGCAAACCAAGCGCCCCCGCACGAGTGACGATTGGCCAGGCGCGTTGACGCTGGACTGGAAAGTACCTCGCTGCAAGATAGTCTTCGGCTCGAAGCCGGGCCGCATTGCCCGGAAGCAGGGCTGGTCACGGGCTGATTTCACTGGTTTCAACCCGCCTCGCAGTCCCGGTTGTGGCTCGCCACAGACTGGTGCTGGTCATGCCGGATGGACGCACCGCGCGGCACATTCCCGTTTCGGTCAAGAACTCGCGCACTTTCCCTTTTGCCGTGGCGATTCGGCGTTTGCTGCGCGAGGGCTATTCGCTTTCGCGCCTGCGGGCCGACATTACCGCTGGCATCACCGTGGGTATCGTTGCACTGCCGCTTTCCATGGCCTTTGCGATCGTCAGCGGCGTCAAGCCGCAGCACGGGCTTTACACGGCCATCATTGCGGGCGGGCTGACGGCGGTTACGGGCGGTTCGCGCAACGCCGTGTCCGGCCCCACGGCGGCATTTGTGGTGCTGCTGGCGCCGATTTCGGCCAAGTACGGGCTGGGCGGCCTGGCACTGGCCAGCGCCATGGCCGGCGTGATTCTGGTAATTATGGGGTTGTTCCGGCTGGGGCGGCTGGTGTCGTTTGTGCCACACCCCGTTACAACCGGCTTCACCGCTGGCATCGCCGTGGTGATCGCGACGCTGCAGATTCGCGATTTTCTGGGCCTGCGCTATACAGCCACGGGCGAGCATTACTGGGACAAGGTCTATGACACCGCTACAGCACTGGCGTCCGTGCACTGGCCGGACCTGCTGGTCGGGTGCATCACGCTGCTGTTGTTGCTGCTGTGGCCAAAGATAACGCGACGGGTGCCGGCTTCCGTTATCGCCATTGGTGCCGGCGCGGCGCTGGCCTACTTCTTGAACCTCGAACTAGGCGCCCAAGGCGTGGCCACAGTGGAAGGTCGCTTTGGCGTGATTCCACAACTTCCGCCCCTGCCCGTTTTGCCGTGGGCCGAAACCGGCGCAGACGGCCAGCCACTGGGCTTGAGCCTGGACCTGTTTCGGGCTTTGATCGGCCCGGCCTTTGCCATGGCAGCCCTGGGCGCGATTGTTTCGCTGATGACAGCCGTGGTTGCCGATGGCGTCACCAGCACCAAACATGACCCGGACGCAGAACTGGTGGGCCAGGGTCTGGGCAACATCGTGGCGCCGTTCTTTGGCGGCATCGCTTCCTCGGGTGCCATTGCACGCACGATCACCGGCATTCGAAGCGGCGGTACTTCGCCCGTGGCAGCTGTGTCGCACGCCGTCTTTGTTCTGGGTGCAGTCGTGCTGCTGGCGCCCTTTTTAGGCTATCTGCCCATGGCGAGCATGGCCGCACTGCTGCTGCTGGTGGCCTGGAACATGGCCGACGTGCGCCACTTCTTGCACATGCTGCGGGTGGCGCCGCGCAGCGATCTGGCGGTGCTGCTGCTGTGTCTTCTGCTGACGGTGGTGTTTGACATGGTGGTTTCCGTCAGCGTGGGCATTGTGCTGGCGGCCCTGTTGTTCATGCGGCGCATGGCCGAAATCACGGGCGCGCGCATGGTAACAGGCGCGGGCAACCAGTTGCGGGAACCCCTGCCACCGGGCGTGATCCTGTACGAAATCGCGGGGCCGCTGTTTTTTGGCGCCGCCGAAAAAGCCATGAGCCAGATCCTGAATGCCCCGGTGGCGGTAAAGACCGCGGTACTGGACATGAGTGCCGTGCCCGTGATGGACGTAACCGGGCTGGTGGCCCTGGAAAGTGTGCTGCAGAAACTGCAGGCCCGTGGCGCATGCGTGATCATTGGCGGCTTGCAGGCGCAGCCGCGACGGTTACTGGACCGCGCCGGTCTTGTGGAAGTGCCTTCCGTGCTGCGCTTTTGCGTGTCCCTGGAACAAGCGCTGGAAGAAGCCCGCCGTCAGCGCATCGACAAGGTTGTCTAACCGACGCGGCCTTTGACGCCGGGGGCCAACGCCTGCTGCACGGCTTGCGCAACCGTGACAGGGCGCGTCGCAAAAACCTGCCTGGCAGACATGTCCTTGACGACCATCGGGTTGCGCAGACCTTCAATCAGGATTCGCCCTACCTCGGCTCGAGTGGGCGTGACCAAGGACAGCCACAGGCTGGAGAGATAGGGCGTCAACACAGGCACCGGAATCAGCACGCGCCACTTGCCGGTTTGCCGGGCGTACTCACGAATCAGGCCGCCATAGCTGGTCACATCCGGGCTGCCGACCTCAAACACCCGGCTGGGCCCGGGCGGCAGGTCCATGGCCGCAAGCAGATATTCCAGCACGTCGTCCACGGCAATGGGCTGCACCGGCGTGCCCAGCCAGCGGGGGAAGATCATCAGCGGCAATCGGTTCGTCAGCGTGCGGATCAACTCGAACGAGAAGCTGCCAGCGCCAATGACGATGCTGGCGCGAAACTCAATCACCTGCACCCCCGTCTCGGCCAGCACTCGCCCGACTTCGTGGCGCGATCGCAGGTGCGGCGAAAGCCGGGGGTCGCTTTCGTCGCCCAGCCCGCCCAGGTAGATGATTCTTCGCACGCCGGCTTTGCTCGCTGCGGCGGCGAAGTTGCGCGCGGCCTGGCGGTCGTCGTCTTCAAACCGGCGCGAACTCGCCATCAGATGCACCAGGTAATAGGCGGTCTCGATACCGGCCAACGCCGCGTCCAGCGATGCAGGTTCCAGCACGTCGCCCTTGGCGACCTCTACTCCGGGGGCAGCAACAAACCGGGCCGGGTCCCGCACCAGGCAACGCACGGCAGCACAGCGATGCAGCAGCCGTGGAAGCAGGAGGCCGCCCACATAGCCAGTGGCGCCCGTCAACAGGATCCCTGGTTTGTCTGTCGCGGCAACTGGGTTCGTCACGGTCAGTGTCCTGCCCTGTCCAGGGTGCGATAGCCAATGGCTTCGGTGACGTGGTCGGGGCCGATGTCGGCTGCGCCCTCAAGGTCGGCAATCGTGCGGGCGATTTTTCGGATGCGCGTGTAGGCCCTGGCCGACAATTGCAGCGCCTCCATGGCCTGGTCCAACAGCACCTTGACTGGTGGCGCCAGCGCAGCCAGCCGGCTGACGTCCTGGTCGGTCATGGCGGCGTTGCTGTGCAGGGTGCGCTGGTTGCCGCCGAAGCGGCTGGTCTGGCGGTCGCGTGCAGCCTGCACCTGGGCGCGCATTTCGCTGCTGCTCAGCCCGGTACGGGTGCCGGAAAGCTCCTTCAGGTCCACGGCTGGCACTTCCAGGTGAATATCAATGCGGTCCAGCAAGGGCCCTGATATGCGCGAACGATAGCCGGCAATCATACGCGGCGTGCACGAACAGGGCTTGCTGGGGTGGCCCAGATAGCCGCAAGGGCAGGGGTTCATGGCCGCCACCATCATCAGGCGCGCCGGAAAGGTCACGCTGCCAGAGGCCCGGCTGATGGTGACGGTGCCGTCTTCCAGGGGCTGGCGCATGACCTCCAGTGTCTTGCGGTTGAACTCGGGAAACTCGTCCAGAAACAGCACGCCGTTGTGAGCCATGCTGATTTCGCCCGGCCGCGGGTTGGTGCCGCCGCCGATCATGCCGGCGTCGCTGATGGTGTGGTGCGGGCTGCGAAACGGCCGCTGTGTGACCAACGGGTTTTCGCGCGTCACTTCGCCGGCCACACTGTAAATCTTGGTTGTTTCCAGGGCTTCTTCCAGCGTCATGCGCGGCAACACGGTGGGAAGCCGCTTGCTGAGCATGCTTTTGCCTACGCCGGGGTTGCCGATCATCAGCACGTTGTGGCCGCCGGCGGCCGCAATCATCAGCGCACGTTTGGCCGACTCCTGGCCGCGCACGTCAACATAATCCGCACCGTAACTCTGGGCCTGCTCAAAGAACGCTTCCACATCGATGCGGTAAGGCTCAATGGCCAGGTTGCCATTGATGAAGCCCACCACCTCTCGCAAGTGGCCCACTGGAATCACGTCAATGCCGTCGACGACTGCGGCCTCGGGGGCGTTGTCGATCGGCACAATCACACTGCGCATGTGGCGCTTTTTCAACTCAAGCACAATCGGCAGCACACCCGCCACTCTTCGCACCCGGCCATCCAGGGCCAGTTCGCCGATCACGCCATGGCGCGCCACGGCACCTGGGTCAATCTGGTGGTTCACCGTCATCAGGCCCACGGCAATGGGCAGGTCGTAGCTGGGGCCTTCCTTCTTGAGGTCCGCAGGCGCGAGGTTGACGGTAATGCGCTGCAGCGGAAAGTCGTAGCCCGCGTTCTCAATTGCCGCACGCACGCGTTCGCGCGATTCGTTGATCGATTTATCCGGCAGGCCAACGACCAGAAACTCGGGTTCGCCGCGCGAGCCGTCTACTTCCACCTCTACGGGCATGGCGGCAATACCGGCAATGCCGGCAGCCTGTACTTTGCAGATCATGCCCCGGTTATAGCAGCCCCGCCGATCTGGTGCTCAACAGTGACACATCGTTTCCTGCATGGCGCAGAGCCGCTAGAATCCAGCCATGGCCGAACTGCCACCCTGGGAGGCACGCCCCAATCGAACGCAATACCCCGTTGCGGGGGCGCCGGGCCCTGTGCAGGCGAGCTACCCTGCCCCGCCGGGTCCGATGCCCTTTGCGACGCCCGGCATGCCGCCGGGTCCGTACCCGCCCTATGGGCCCTCTGCCTACCCGCCACGGCGCAAGACCGGCACGTTGAAGGTTTTGCTGATCATTGGCGCGTGCATGTTTGTCGGGCTGGCCGGACTGGTGGGCCTTGGTTTGTTGATGAACACCTCAACCGAGACCCGCCCGCTGACCAGTGCGGAACGGGCCAAGCTGTTCACGATAGACGACCTGAGTGAGTGGATTCCGGAATACCAGGTCAACCGGGCCCTGGAGAAGTCCAGCTACGACAAAACCCTGAGCGGCAGTTACGAGCTTTCCTACGACTACGAGCACAACGACGAGCTGTATATCACCTGCACCCTGACGGTCGAAAAGAACACCAGCGATGCAAAGGCCGGCTACACCGGCGGCAAAATCGGCGGCGGGATTGGCACCAGCATGGCCGGCGACGGCTTTCGCGAGGAGACCCACGACGATTTGTTTCGGTGGGGCGATGAGTCGCACTTCATCACGATCATCGGACCCAACGGGCCGGTGGGTAACCGGTTGCTGGCGCGCAAAGGCGCACGGGTGATTTTCATCCAGATCAGCGGCGTATACTTCAGCACAAGTGAGGACATTCACGAGCTGCTGGACGGCCCGCTGGCAAGAGCCATGCAGTAGCCGCGGCTATCCGAACCGGCCGGTCAGATAGTCTTCGGTCTGGCGCTTGCGCGGCTTGAGGAACATTTCGCTGGTCGGGCCATACTCCACCAGTTCACCCAGGTACATGAAGGCCGTGAAGTCCGCCACCCGGGCGGCCTGCTGCATGTTGTGGGTCACGATAATCACGGTGTAGTTCTGGCGCAGGTCCAGAATCAATTCCTCAATCTTGGCCGTGGCCACGGGGTCAAGGGCAGAGCAGGGCTCGTCCATCAGCAGCACTTCGGGCTCGTTGGCAATCGCACGCGCAATGCACAGCCGTTGTTGCTGGCCACCGGACAGGGCCGTGGCGTTGTCATTCAGGCGGTGGCTGACTTCTTCCCAAAGGGCCGTGCGCTTGAGGCAGCGTTCCACCGTTTCGGCCAGCTTCTTCTTGTTGCGTTCGCCGGCGATGCGGTTGGCGTAGATCACGTTTTCAAAGATCGACTTGGGAAACGGGTTGCTCTTTTGAAACACCATCCCGCAGCGGCGGCGCAGCTCAATCACGTCCTGGTTGGCATCAAAGATGTCGTCTTCGCCCAGCAGCACACTGCCTTCGGTGCGCACGTTATCGATCAGGTCGTTCATGCGGTTGATGTTGCGCAGCAGCGTGCTTTTGCCGCAGCCACTGGGGCCGATCAACGCCGTCACGCGATTGCGCGGAAAGGTCAGGTTGATGCCCTTCAGCGCCTGGTGTTTGCCGTACCAAAGATTGAAGTCGCGCACGCGAACCGCCGGTTCCAGTGCAGCCGGGTCTTCCGCTTCGCTGATCATGCTGTCGGTGCGAATCAGCGGCTGGCTGCGCTGGGCGGTGTCTGGCCGGGCGTTGGTTTCTGCACTCATGGCAATACCCACGGTAATTTCCTTCTGCCTGTGGCGTTAGACCTGGCTGGATTTCAGACGCCTGCGAATGCGGTTACGGATGCGAATGGCAAACACGTTCATCACCGCCACCAGCGCAATCAGCACCAGCGTGGTGGTAAAGACCAGCGGTTTGGTGTTGTCCACGTCGGGGCTTTGAAAGCCCACATCGTAGATATGAAAGCCCAGGTGCATGAACTTGCGCTGCAGGTGCACAAACGGGCTGCTGGCATCAACAGGCAGGTCCGGTGCCAGCTTGACCGCCCCCACCAGCATCAGCGGCGCCACCTCGCCCGCACCCCGCGCCATGGCCAGAATCAAACCCGTCATGATGCCCGGCATGGCCTGGGGCAGAATCACGCGCCGGATCGTCTGCCAGCGTGAGGCACCCGCGCCCAGGCTGGCCTCGCGCTGGCTGGAAGGCACGGCGATCAAGGCTTCTTCGGTGCTGACAATCACGACGGGCACGGTCAGCAGCGCCAGTGTCAGCGAGGCCCACAGCACACCGCCTCCGCCGAAAGTCGGGTTAGGCAGGGTTTCTGGGTACAGCCAGGAGTCGACGGTTCCGCCGGTCATGACGCAGAAGAACCCAAGCCCGAAGATACCGAACACAATGCTGGGCACGCCGGCCAGGTTGTTCACTGAAATGCGCACCAGCGAAACTATCCAGCCCTGCTTGGCGTACTCGCGCAGATACAGCGCGGCCATGACGCCCAGCGGCACCACGGCAATGCTCATCAGCAGCGTCATGATCAGCGTGCCAATGATGACCGGAAAGATGCCGCCTTCCGTGTTGGCCTCGCGCGGGTCGTCAAACAGGTATTCGGCCGTGCGCGAACCGTAGACCCCCAGCTTGCCAAAAAAGCCGATATCGTTGGGCTGGTAGGCCCGCACGACTTGCGCCACGGGCAGTTCGGCGGTGCGTCCATCCAGTGTGCGGATGGTGTAGGTCACGGCCAGCTCGCGCGCCTTCATGCGGTCGACCTTGCGGCGCAAGACCGCATAGGGCCCGGCCTGCAAGTCGGCGCGCTTGCCTTGGTCTGCCACGACCTCTTCAAGCACTGTTTGCTCGGTGCTGGTCAATCCCAGCGGGGCCAGTTGCCCGCGCCAGGTTTCGACGGTCGCGTCCATCTGCTCGCGCCAGGCCGCTGTCATCTGGCCCCAGGACTCGTCGTTGGTATCGGGCGCTGCGGCGGGCTCCAGGCGCGACCATTGGGTGTATGCATCGGCCAGGCGATTCAACGCCGTGACCATGCCCCCCGAATCGCGATGCTGGTAGCGCGCCAGGATCAGCGAGTGTTCAAGGTCTTTCATGCGCGCGTTGACATCGCCAATCTCGTGTTTTTCGACGTCAATACGCTGCTGCCGGTGCTCTGTCATTTCCTCCAGTTGCTGCTGAAAGACCTCCCACACCTTGGGCATGCCGTCGCGCGAGGCCTGGGCCAGCAGTTGGTCGGGCTGTGATTTATCCGCGTCTTTGACATCCAGGACAAAGCAGCACAGGAAGCCCTTTTCCAGCCGCTCAATTTCGATCGCACCTGCCACGGCCTCGGCGCGCAACACATAGTTGTTGTAGCCGCCGGGGTTTCCGCGCCGATAGCCAGCTTCGTCCGGTACATCAAGTTTCAGCCAGCGAAAGAACACCTGCTCGCCACCCAGGGCCTCCACCTTGTTGCCCGTGCGCAGCAGGATCTCTTGGGGCGTCTGCTTCAACTCAAAGGGCTTCCAGGGTGTGCCGTCGTCCCTGCGTGGCAGATCCCGAAGGTCCAGGTCGCGTGTCTGGCGAATGGACCCCATGGCAAACACCAGATCGCGCAAAGCGTCGTCACCAAGTGCCTGATCAATGGGAACAAACGTGCCGTCCGTGTGCGGCACGGCATAGGGCGAAGGGTACTTGGCGGGGCTGGCCAGAAAGTCCGCCGCTGTCACGGGCTTGCCCTGGGTGTCGTTGAAGGGCCGGTCTTTGGCGTCTACCAGCGTCAGCACACGGTTGCCAAAACGCGCCGGGTCGCGGCGATAGTCACTGATCGTGGCTTTGCGCGGCACTGTGCTGGGGGGCAGCTCAATGCCGTCAACGCCCTCAAAGCCGGCGCCCTTCTTGAATGCCAGGCGGTCTTTTTCGTCCAGGTACACCGGGCCGCTTTGGGCATCCACCAGCTGAAATCGCGCTTCGCCCGTCGCCACAGCCAGCACTTCGCGGGGCCAAAACGTGCGCCCACCTTCATAGATCACCAGCAGCAGCAGCCACGCAATCATGACTACGCCAAGAATCGTTGCCCCGCCTGAAAGCCAGACAAAGGACTCGCCACTGGCCTGGCGGCGTGCGCGTGCCAGCTTGGCCCCGGGTTTTGGGCTGCTTTCAGACCGTGCCATGTTGCTGGTACCAGACATGCAATCCTTGCCGGCTACATGCGGCTTAGCTTCTTGCGCAAACGCATGCGCACAAACTCGGCCATGGTGCTGATCACAAAGGTCATCAGGAACAACAGCAGGCCACCCAGAAACAGCGTGCGGTAGTGCGTGCTGTCCTTGGGGGCTTCAGGCATTTCAATGGCAATGGCTGCGCTGAGGCTGCGAAAGCCGGAAAGCGGCTGCAGTTCGGTCAGCGGCGTGCCGCCGGCTGCCATCACCACAATCATGGTCTCGCCCAGCGCACGGCCCAGACCAATCACGATGGCACTGAAAATGCCGCTGGCGGCAGCGGGCACCACCACGCGCATGGCGGTCTGCCAGCGCGATGCCCCGCAGGCCAGGCTGGCCGCGCGCATCTGGTTGGGCACACTGCTGAGGGCGTCTTCGGCAATGCTGTAGATGATGGGAATGACCGCAAAGCCCATTGCAAAGCCCACAATCAGCGAGTTGGTCTGGTTGAACTTCCAGCCCGTGGGCCCGGTCAGCCAGCGCCGGAAATCCGCTACGTGTCCAGCCGTGGGATGGTCGTAGGAAAACAGCAGGCTCTCCAGCGGCCCGGAAAGCGCCGTCGAAAGAAGTACACCCACAGCAAAGGCCAGCAGGGCAAAGCCCAGCGAAAAGCCGACATCAACAAACACCGGGCGAATCGTGCCCTGGCCTCCAGCAAGCACTGTGCGCAGCCGCACCAGCGGGCTGGGCCTGCCAGCGCGACCAATCAATTCACGGCCCAGGACCCGGCCACCGAACAGAAATGCATGCGCCAGCTTGAGCAGCAGGCCGCCCAACAGGGCAAAGGGCAGAATCAACAGCGTGGCAAACAGGGCGTGGCCGCCGGGCAGCCACCAGCCCTTGGGCAGAAGCGTGCCATCTTGTGTGGTCAAGGGGCGCGGCAGGGACCGCCCGCCGTCTGTCCAGGAACGAAAGTCGCCCGCAGACAGGGCCACGGCCGCTTCCTGTGTGGTTGGTTGAAAAGTCGTCGCTTCCAGTTGCGTCGGATTGGCGCCTTCCAGTGCCGGAAAAATGTGCGATTCCAGGCGCGGCCCAAGTGTTGAGGCCGCAACCGCGCCAAACACCAGCACGGCCACCAGTGCGGCAATCGTGGTCAGCGGCCCGAATCGCTTGGTCACGTAGGGCGGCAGCTGCCCGAAGATCCAGCCAAACAACATGAACAGGGTCGGTGTCAGCAGCGCAAACACCACAAGCGAAGGCATGTTCGGCGCCGCTTCTGGCGCAAAATACAGCGCACCCAAAAAGCCCAGCACCACGCTGGGCAGGCTGGCCATGACCTCCATGCTTGGCTTGATAACGCTGCGCAACCGCGGCGCCATGAACTCGGAGGTATAGATCGCAGCCAGCACCGCAAGCGGCAGCGCAAACAACAGCGCGTACATGCCACCCTTAAGGCTGCCCAGAATCAGCGGCATCATGCTGAGTTTGGTTTCGACGTCGTCGGTGCCGGCGTGGCTTTGCCACTCGTAGCGGGGCTCCAGGTAGCCCTCATAGAACACTTTGCCGAACAGGGTCTTGAAGCTGACTTCGGAGTGCCCGGGGTCCACCCACCACTGCTGCAGGCCGCCTTTGTCGTCCAGGCACAGCACGCCATCGGCCTTGCTGCCATAGGTGCAGCTTACGGGCTTGCCTTCGGCCTTTACGTCAAAGAACACACGTTCCGATGTGTTGTGGATGCCGCGAATGCGCCCGCTTTCGTCCCAGGTGATGAATGACTTTGAAACATGCGAAGAACTGAAGCCCAGCACGGCCCCGGAACCGCCAGGAAGCGCACGAATGCGCTGCAACCGCGGGTTGGTGTCTTCTTCTGTTTCGCGCACCGCAAACCACGCCTGCACGCCGCCATAGCTGTCGCCAAGCAGCACGGTCGAATCACCCAGCAGGTACGACATGGCTGTAAGTTCCAGCTTGCCCTGGGGTGTTCCACCGTCATCGCGGCTGTCGGTGGCTGTCTGGCGCCAGTCCTGCCCCTCCTGCGCATCAAAACCCAGCACGGCAACACCCGGGTAGGCCACTACAAACTGGTTGCGCGTGGCCTTTTCCTTGCTGCGGTGAAACACGTACACCACGCCGCGCCGAGTGGCAAACAGCGCCTCGGTGCGCAGCACATTCACCTGCACCAGTGAAGCCGGGCCATCGACGTGGCTGCTGAGTTCGCCTGCGTACAGGCTTTCCGGGTCGTTGCGCTCGCCACTCATGGCGTTTTGCGAGATCGTTTCCAGGCTGACCAGCGCGCGCCCCTTGGCCGTGACGGCGCCCACCAACTGCTCGAGTTCCGCTTCCGGCTCACCGTGCTCGACGCTGATCTGCACAGCGCTGATTGGCTCGCCAGTCGTGGGCAGCCCGACTTGGCGGTCAAACACCATGTCGGCGCGCATGTATCGGTAAAAGCCGAAATCCGCCAGGTGCTCCACCACCCACGGTTTGCCCTTGAGCTCTTGAATGGCCGTGCGCGGCAGATAGTCGGGCCGCTTGAATTCGGCCTCGCTGGGCACCGGCAGGGCCTTGAGGGTGTCTGGTTCCTGGCCCAGTTCAAAGCGCATGTAATCCGTGATGAAAGCCAGCGTGCCGGCCAGCACGCGGCCGTCGCTGGTGCCCACGGCCACGGCAAACTGCGGCGTGTTGGCCACGTTGTCAAAGAAGCCCCAGGCGTAAGGCAGCAGCGCGACGCTGGCGCAGGTCACGCGGTTTTTGCCCAACCCTGCAATCGCCGTGCGGGTCAACACTTCGCCCGACAGGGCCGAGGCAATCTCTACCTGGCCGCTTTCTGTAATGCGCACGGCCACGCGGCGGTATTCATCAAAACCCGCATACACCACGCGGTCGGAGCCAGCACCGGCCTTCACTTCCAGGGCCCCGTGCTCGGGGCTGCCAAACAACGGCAGCACCTGGCTGAAGATAAACGCCACCAGGCCAAGCACCGCGCACACCACAAAAATGCCGCCCGTACGAATCACGACATTGGCGGTCTTGTCAAAGATGTACACCGAGCGCGAGGCGCGGCGTTTTCGGGCTGGTTTAGGCGCCTGTTTGGTGTCCTGTGCCATGATTCCAAGCTGCCCGGTCGTGGCTGGGGGCAGGGGCTGGTGGCCGTTGCGCGGCCGCCAGCCCTTACCCCCGAACCAGACAGGCGCGGCAAAAGCCGCGCCCGCTGGAGGGGAGGCGATGACTAGCTCTTGAGCAGATCGTCGAACTTGGTGGTTTCTTTCTTGCGCAGCGGAATGAAGCCGTCCTTGATCGTGATTTCCTGGCCATCCTTGCTGAGCACATACTTCAGGAACTCGCGCACCACGGGGCTCAATGCCTTGCCCGGCGCCTTGTTGACGTAAATCATCAGGTAGCGCGCCATCGGGTACTTGCCGCTGTAGCAATTCTCGGCCGTGGCTTCAAAGGCTTCGCTGCTGCCGTCTTTGCTGATGGGAACCGCACGCACGCCCGCGGTCTTGTAACCAATGCCCGAGTATCCGGCCGCGGAACGATCTTCGCTGATCAACTGCACCACTGTGCTGCTGCCCGGCTGTTCCTTGACGGCGGCCTTGAAGTCGCCCTTGAACAGTGCGTGTTCCTTGAAGAAGCCGTAGGTGCCGCTGGCACTGTTACGGCCGTACAGCGTGATGGTCTGGTTTTCCCATTCGCCCTTGAGGCCGGTCTGGCCCCATTTGGTGATGTCTTCGGCGTAGCCACCCTTGCGGTTGGCGCTGAACATTGCGTCCACCTGGGGAAGCGACAGCTTCTCGACAGGATTGTCCTTGTGCACAAACACCGCCAGCGCGTCGATGGAAACCGAGATCGCCGTGGGCTTGTAGCCGAACTTGTCTTCAAACTGCTTGATTTCCTCGCCCTTCATGGCGCGCGACATCGGGCCAAGGTCGGCCGTGCCGTCAATCAAGGCCGGGGGTGCCGTTGCACTGCCCTTGCCCTCGACTGCAATCTTGACGTTCGGGTACTGCTTCTGAAAACCCTCCTGCCAGTGCGCCATCAGGTTGTTCAGGGTGTCACTGCCAATGCTGCTGATGTTGCCGGAAATGCCGGATACGGCCTTGTAGGCTTCCAGTTCGGCGTCGATCTTGACTCCGCCTTCGTCTTTCTTTTCCGCGTCGGCCCGCGACGGTGAAGCGGTGAACACCACCGCTGCCGCCATGGCGACTGCCGCCGCACCTGTCATCCAGAACTTTGTACGCATGTTCGATTCTCCGTTTTCGGCCCTTGTCATGGCGCCAACGGTAGAAATCAGGGGTGAATGCAGTGTGTGGGTCAGATTAATAGACGGTTAATACCGCAAACCGCTGGCGCAGAAGGCTTTGGCGGCGCAAACCAGAACTGGCGCTGGCGCATTCCACGATTGGCTCAAGGCAGCGGCGCAAACCCGTGGCTGCCGCGCAAGGACCAGACCACCCGGCCCTTGATGGCCTCGCGTGAAACCGGCCCGAACTGGCGTGAATCGCGGCTGGCAAGCGGGTTGTCGCCCAGCACAAAGTATTCATCCGCTTCAAGAACGCGCGGGTTGTTCACCCCGGCGCGCGAGGGCACGGGCCGGGTTTCGTTCCATTGGTCCGGGGCGCCGCCAAGTCGAGGGTGCACTTCCACATCGTCGGCAAACAGGCGCCCAAAGCGTGCCTCAACCTTTTGGCCGGGCAGGCCCACCAGCCGCTTGACCATGGGGTTGCCGGCTTCACCCGGCACCTGCAACACATAAATGCCCAGCGCTTGGGGCTCGCCGGTTTCATCCACCAGCAGCACGTCGCCTTCCACTAACTGGTCCAGCATGCTCTGGCCTTCGACCTTCACGCTGTGGAAATTCATCAGCAGCACAAAGAACAGGCAGGGGGCAATCCAGAATGCACCCAGCAACAGGCAATAACGCCGCGGGATGTACGCCATGGGCGTCAGTGCAGAAACAAAAATCCAGGCCACAAAGGCGGGCACCAGGCCCCGAATGTAGGGCACCAGCCCCAGCTCCGTGCCTGCAAAGGCTGCCAGCGTGCCCAGTGTGCAGGGCACCATGCCAACGGCCACTCGCTTCCAACTGCGCTTGTGGTCAGTTACGGCGTTGGGGTCGAACTCTTTCTCAATGGCCGCGGGCGACCGGGCGGCATCAGGGCCTGTCGCAGGCTGTGTTGTTTCGTCCATGGACAAACCCCGTCGCGGCGTTGCAGCCCTTACCAGCGGCGAGTAGATTCCCGCCCGCCATGGACCTGACCACCGTCAAACAAGTTGCCAAGCTGGCGCGCCTCAACCTCACAGAGGAAGAAGCCGCGCGCCTGGCCGCGGACATGATCCGCATTACGGAACATATCGAGCAGTTGGGAAAGGTCGAGGTCAAGGGTGTGGAGGCCACGATTCACCCAGTTGCCACGCGCAATCAATGGCGGCCGGATCAGATCGCGCCAAGCCTGCCCCGGGAAACCGCCACAGGCAACGCGCCGGAAAGTGAACAGAACTTCTTCAAGGTGCCGCCGGTCATTGAATAGTGCCGCGGCCCCAGATTCGGCCTGGGGCACTGGCCGGGCACATCACCACGGAAACGCCACTTGGACGCGCTGCTGAAACTGGATGCCACGGAACTTGCGACCCAGGTCGCCACCGGCGCCGTCACGGCACTCGCCGCAACCCAGGCGACGCTGGCCCACCTGGCCGCCACGGAACCAAAAGTCGGTGCCTATCTTTCCCTGGACCACGCGGGTGCGCTTTTGGCCGCCACACAAATCGACACCGCCCGCAAAGCCGGAAAACCCCTGGGCCCGCTGGCGGGTGTGCCCGTTGCCTTGAAGGACAATCTGCACGTCCAGGGCAGCCCCACCACCTG
This sequence comes from Planctomycetota bacterium, assembly GCA_016722065.1. Classification (GTDB taxonomy): domain Bacteria; phylum Planctomycetota; class UBA8742; order UBA2392; family UBA2392; genus H3-PLA7. The sequence goes on along the minus strand of JADKGX010000001.1, from coordinate 1,864,208 downwards.
CGCCAGCCGCATTTTGAAAGGGTTTGTGGCGCCCTACGACGCCACTGTAACGGCGCGGCTCAAGGCCGCCGGCGCGGTGATTCTGGGCAAGACCAACCTTGACGAATTTGCCATGGGCAGCAGTTGCGAAAACAGCGCCCTGCAGCAGACCCGCAACCCATGGGACGTTTCGCGTGTGCCCGGTGGCAGCAGCGGTGGCAGCGCTGCCTGCGTTGCTGCCCGCAGCGCCTTCGTTTCTTTTGGCAGCGACACCGGCGGCAGTATCCGCTTGCCGGCAAGTTTTTGCGGCTTGGTGGGTTACAAGCCAAGCTACGGCCGGGTGTCGCGCTATGGACTTGTGGCCTTTGCCAGCAGCCTGGACCAGGTGGGCCCCTTTGCGCGCAGTGTGCGCGACGTTGCCCTGGCCCTGAAGGTGACCGCAGGCCTGGACCCTCTGGACACAACCAGCAGCGCGCAGCCGGTGCCGGACTACCCTGCGTTGCTGGCCCGCGACCTCAAGGGCAAGCGCGTTGGCGTGGTGCGCGAATATCTGGACAAGTTGCCAAACCGCCAGGTCGCCAACCTGTGCCAGGCCGCCATTGCCCGCATGCAGGCACTGGGCGCGCAGGTTGTAGAGATCAAGTTGCCCCACGCGGACTTTGGCGTGCAGGTTTACTACGTGGTCGCCAGCGCCGAGGCCAGCAGCAACCTGGCGCGTTTTGACGGTGTGCGCTATGGCCTGCGTGTGCCAGCCGACAACGGCATTCGCGCCTACTTCAGCACCCGCGGCGAAGGCTTCGGGCCCGAAGTCAAGCGCCGCATCATGCTGGGCACCTACGCCCTGTCCGCGGGCCATTACGACGAATACTACGGCAAGGCCGCGCGCGTGCGCACGTTGATCTGCCGCGACTTCGACCAGGCCTTTGCAGCCTGCGACCTGATTGCAACGCCCTGCGCCCCCTTTCCGGCCTTCAAGGCTGGTGAGAAGTCCGACCCGCTGTCGATGTACCTGTGCGACGTGTACACGATTCCGGCTAGTTTGGCGGGGCTGAGTGCACTCAGCCTGCCCGTAGGGTTTGACGCCGGCGGCCTGCCGATTGGCATGCATTTGAGCGCCCCCGCATTCCACGACGACAAGTTGCTAAGCGCAGCCCACGCGCTGGAACAAGACCTGCACGCCGACCAAAGCCTGCAACTGGACCGCACCCCCAGCCTGTAGCAGCCAAACCGCATACCAGCAGACAGCCCAGGGCGGCATATCCCATGCATCCGCCACGGCAACGCGAAGCGTAAGCGAGCCGCCACGCGCCCTAGGGCGCAAAACGGCCACGGCGTTTAGCCACGGATAACACGGATAAACACGGATCAGCGCTGGGTGACATTTGGGTAGGCCCGACAATCCTGTCGGGCAGGCCGACCACGGGCGGGGATAAACCCCGCCCCTACGGGCCGCCGCGTTCGACCCGTCGTTATCCGGGTTCGATCCGTGGTTATCCGTGGTTCGATCCGACGTTCGTTCCGTGGTTATCTGTGTCTATCCGTGTTTATCCGTGGTTAAAGCCGTTAGCCGTTAGCCGTTAGCCGTTAACCCCAAGCCCCAAGCCCCATCCCCCAACCCCATTTTCATCACCCTGCCGACCCGCTTCCCGCCGCCTTTTCTCTCGAATTTGTCGCTTGGGGTGTCCCCCAACGCGCCATGTTTCGGGAGCCTGTCTTGCTCGAACACGACATTCCACCTGTCCTGAACGCACACATCGAATACTGGCGCAACCGGTGCAAGGACGGCTCACGCCCTAAGATCGTCTCCAAGGAAATGCTGATTCCCTGGTGCAGCACCGACACCCCGCCCGGCGAGCCCGCTTTCAAACCCGAAGACCCCTGGCAGGCCGAAGCCGAGACGCTCAACGAGAAAGCCCAGCGCGAACACCTGCAGCGCCTTCAACTGTGCGTGGATTTTCACCAGCAGATGCTCAAGGCCGGACTCGCCCAGTTGCAAGCCAACGCGACCAGCGAAGCCAAAGCAGCCGAAGAACCCGAACCTGAACCCGCACCCGAACCTGCACCTGAACCTGCACCTGAACCCGCACCTGAACCTGCACCTGAACCTGCACCCGAACCGGCCCCTGAACCCAAGCGCGTTCGCCTGGCCAACCCGCAAATCAAGCCGCTGTCGATTCTCACCCTGGCGGCGCGTTCGGCCAAAGAGTTGCCCAAGGCCTCGGCGGAGTTGCTGCAGGCCCAGCTCAAGCACAACCGCGTCGCCGCCGATGCCCAGATGCGGCGTGATTTCATGCTCGATCGCGCCGTCGCCATCGTGACTGACACGATGATGCACATGGATGACACCTTCAAAGAAGTCGGCTTTGGCAACTGGATGCCGTTTCGCTTTCCGGACCAGTGGCTCGTGTTCGGCGGCCTGATGCAGCGCGTGCTGGCGGCGCACGGTTTGATGCACGCCGACACGCCCGAGGCCTACAAAAGCTGCTGGAAGAAACCCCGCCGATCACAGAAATCGCAGAAGGAGCGCTGATTCCGCCACAAAGCATAGGCCAGGGTTTCCGGGCCCGGGAACTGCCAACCTTCAAGGCCCTGATCGCAAGAATCATGGACATCAGGGCCAACCGAGGCCCACCCAAATGATCGCCTATTGACAAGTCAAGACCAGCCCCGCCCGCAAGGGCGGGGGCGACGGCAGCTTGATGAATCAATTCAAGGCCACGGCGTCTAGCCACGGATGACACGGATCAACACGGATCAGCATTTGGGTGACATTTGGGTGGGTCCGACAATCCTGTCGGGCTGTTTTGGTCGGACAGGATTGTCCGACCTACCCAAAAAAACCATCCCCCATCCCCCCCAACCCCAACCCCCCACCCCCACCTGCAAAAACTAGCCCCCAATCCGGCCCCAGCCCGGCCCTGCCTTGGATTGGCCGTGCTGTGGGCTGCACCACTGCTGTAAGCGACCGGAGGGCTTGTTAGACTTCATGGGTCAAAGGCCACACCGACAAGGAGTCCCATGGCTTACACTTTTGACCCCGCGATTTTCAAACGCCGCCGCGAACGCTTCCTCAAGGAAATGCAGCCAGGAGTCGCCATCTTTCCAGCCGCGCCGGAATACCTGCGCAACGGCGACGTGCACCACGACTACCGCCAGCACAGCGACTTCTTTTACCTGACCGGGTTTGAAGAACCGGGCTCGCTGCTGCTGCTGTGCAAAGAGGCCGGAGAGCACCGCTTTGTGTTGTTCGTGCCCAAGCGCGACAAGATGATGGAGATCTGGAACGGCCGCCGCGCCGGGCCTGAAGGCGCCAAGGCCACTTATGGCGCCGATGCCGCGTTCACGCTGGAAGAAGTCGACCAGAAAGTGCCGGAATACCTGCGCAATGTGCAGCGCATGTATGTGCACCTGGGTGAAGACGCCGGTTTTGATACCCGCGTGACGGGCTGGTTGAACCGCGTTCGCGCCGCCAAGCGCCAGGGATTCAATGCACCCACGGAACTGCACGACCCGGGCCGCATTGTCAATGAAATGCGCCTGATCAAAACCGACGACGACCTGCGCTTCATGCGCCAGGGCTGCCGCATTACGGCCGAGGGCCACAACCACGGCATGAAGTCAACGCGGCCCGGTATGTTTGAGTACGAAGTGCAGGCCGAAATCGAATACTACTTCCGCAAGCACGGCTGCCACCGCAACGGTTACGGCAGCATTGTCGCCGGCGGCGACAACGCCAACATTCTGCACTATCACGAAAACAACATGGCACTCAAGGACGGCGACCTGTTGCTGGTTGATGCCGGCAGCGAGTACGGCTACTACAGCGCCGACATCACCCGCACCTGGCCCGTCAACGGCAAGTTCACCGAGGCCCAGGCCGATGTGTACAACTGGGTGCTGCGCGCCCAGCTGGCCTCGATTGAAATCTGCAAGCCCGGCGTCAGCTTCCGCGACGTGCACAACCGGTCCGTCGAAGTACTGACCGAAGGTCTTGTGGCCATGGGGCTGCTCAAGGGTGACCCCAAGGAAATCATCGCCACCCAGACGCAGTGGGACGAAGACGTCAAGAACAAGAAGAAGGACCCGGCCAAAGACAAGGCGCCCCGCACCTATCGCGAGTTCTACATGCACAACACCAGCCACTGGCTGGGCATGGATGTGCACGACGTGGGCGAATACAAGAACGGCGACAACTGGGTGGCCCTGCGCGCCGGCTGCGTGCTTACAGTTGAGCCCGGGCTGTACATTGCCGCCAACCGCGACGACGTACCCGCCAAGTACAAGGGCATTGGCGTGCGCATTGAAGACGACGTGCTGGTCACCGGCGGCAAGGCCGACGTGCTGACCCAGGACGCCGCCAAAACCGTCGAAGACATCGAAGCCCTGATGGAAGAAGCCAAGGCGCGGGTGTGATGCGGAAGGAACAATGCTCAATGAGCAATGAACAATGGCGCGGGGCAACCCGCGCCGTTGTGCGCGCTTCGCACCCGTCCACGACAGGCCCTTGCTCATTGTTCAATGTTCATTGCCCTTTGGCCGCCGATGTTTGACGCGATCCTGTGGGACATGGACGGCACGATTGTCGACACCGAACGGGTGGTGTGGGAGGTCATGCTCAAGGCCTTTCGCAAGGCCGCCAACATTGAGCTTCCGGCGGACCTGTTTGAGCGCCTGCTGGGTCAAAGCGAGATCGATTTTTACCGCAACATGGTGCAGACCTATTCGCTGTCGGCCGAGGACGTAGAGCGCATCAAGCAGACCTTTGACCTGGAGTACATTCCCAAACTGGCCGATGTGCCGCCGCTGCCCGGCGCGATTGAACGCGTGACCGAAAGCGCGCAACTGGCGGCGATCGGGCTGGTCACGGGCAGCACCAGCGCCCAGGCCAGCGCGGTGATCAACGCGCTGGAGATCGGGCACCTGTTTCGCGACATTGTGGCCTGCGACATGTATGAACGCGGCAAGCCCGACCCGGGGCCGTTTCTGATGGCCGCCGAGAACCTGGACGCTGACCCGGCACGATGCCTGGTGATTGAGGACAGCCCAAGCGGCGTAACAGCCGCGCGCGCCGCGGGCATGAAGGTGATCGGCGTGCATGAGGGAAACCGGGGCAAGTACAAGATCAACCACGCCGACCTGGAGATCGCCAGCCTGCGCGACCTGGACTGGAAGAAGGCCGCGGCGTTGGTGGGCGGATAGCAAGCCAGCCGGTGCAAACGAAAACGCCCGGACCGAAGCCCGGGCGTTTTCTGCCATGCCGTCTAGTTGGGTAACTCAATCAGGTTGACGTAACCGATCTGCATTTCTTCCCAGGTTTGCTCGCCAAACCGCACGTCCTTTTTGGGATCGGGGTTGGCCGGGTTTTTGTCGCTGTTGTCGAACCAGCCGGTGCAGATGATCTTGCTGCCCTTGGGCAGGTCCAGTGGTTGGCGCAGCACGTAGATCAACTGCCAGTTGAAGTCGTAGCGCGGGATGTCCAGCAGCACTTCGCTGCGGCCGTCGGGGTACTCGACTTCATAGCGGTAGGCCTTGCCGCGCACGTGCATGTGGGGCATGAACGAAAGGATGCGGCAATTGGTTTCCAGGCGGCGCACGCTGCGCACTTCGTGGTTGTCGGCCCCGGCCGGAATGCGGAAGCGCTCGTTGCTGATGCCGACGGTCTTGATTTCGGTTTCGGGGCGTTCCTTGCAGAAGATCATGCCCAGGCTGGTTTCGTCCTCATAGGTTTCGCCGTTTGTCGTGTAGTGAATCTGAAACACCATGCGCGCACCCTTGGGCAGAAACTTGCCCTGGCCCTGGGGCAGCACAATGTGGCCCTGGCCGGGAACCATGCCCATGAAGTAGCCACGGGTGCCGCCGGCGTCGTCGGGTTGTTCCTTGGCGCGCGGGTGGGTGGGCGGATAGATCAGGAAAATCAGCACGTGGTGAACGGCTTGGCGGGCTGTGCTGCGGATCTCCATGGCCTGGATCCATTTGTCGCTGTCGAAGTCCGTGCTGACGTAGCGGTACTGGTATTGCACGGTGCCCTTGGCCGGCACCTTGAAGGGCTGCGGAACTTTGACGATGGCGTCGGGTGTGCCGATGCGCCAGCCCTGGGGCCAATCGCGTTTTGCGGCGGCGTCTTTTTCGTCGCCCAGCTTGCAGCCGTTTTCAATCCAGCCCAGCAGGTCTTTCTTGTCGGCTTCGCTGAGGCTGCGGTTGTTGGACCAGTCGCCGTGTTCCGCGCTGGCAAACCAGGGCGGCATGGTGCCGTTTTTGACCACACGCTTGATCGTGGGTGCGTTGGCTTTGGCGTCGTCGTAGGTGATCAGTTCAAAGGGGCCGTTTTCGCCCTTGCGGTGACACTCCTGGCAGTTGGTTTCCAGGATGCGCGAGATGCGGTTGTGCCAGGTGATATCGCCAGTGGGTGCCACGGCCTTGAACTCCAGGACACAGCCCGGGGCCCAGGTGGCGCCAATCATGGGTGGCTTGCCAGCCAGCACGTCCTTGATGGCATCGCGCACGTAGCTGGTGCGGGGGTGGTCCAGGGCATAGCCCAGGCCGTACTGGTCGTCGACGGCGCCGCGATAGCGCAGGGTGCGGGCGGCATCCAGCACAAAGCAGTCGCCGGTGCTGGTGGCGCGCAGGGCGCCGGCGATTTCGCCTTTGGGGTCCACGATGTAGCGGGCGGTGAAGCCGTAGCGGGCGTTGGCGTCCTTGATTTTGGCTGCGTCGTCAGTGCTGGCATTGAGCAGCACAAAGGTGACTCCGGCGTCGGCGCATTCTTTCTGCAGTCCGACCAGCGTGGGGGCGTACTTCTTGCAGATCGGGCAGGTGGTGTTGGTCATGGCCAGAACCAGCGGCTTGCCCTTGAAGTCAGACAGCTTGCCGGTTTTGCCCTCAAGGTCGGTAAAGGCCAGGTCTTCAATCAACTCGCCGACACGCCACTGGCGCTGGTCCAACGTCTTGGGGGGCTGCTTGAGTTCGGCCGATTCACCCGGCGCGGGGTCTTTGGCGGGCTTGGGTTGCGGATCGTCCTGGCACAGCACAGCGGTGACCAGGCTGCTGGTGCAAAGCACCGCAAGGCCCAAAGCGATTCGTTGCAGGAAGCGAGGTTGCATGTCGAAGTTCTCCGGCGTGCCGTGTTCAAAAAGTGCGGCTGAGTCAAAAGCACTACCCCTGCCGCAGGGCGGACAGGGGTAGTGGGCTGGAAGGCGGAAATCTCACGGCCAAAAGGGGTTAACCCGCGCTCTTGACTGTCAGGTGAATCAGGTTGCCTTCGCGGGTGCCAATCAGCACGGTGCCATCGGGCGAGATCCAGGCGGTGTCGACGGTGATGTCTTTGCCTTTTTCGGAGAGCTGGCTGAACTCGAGCCGCTTGAGTTCCTGGGTCTTGCTGCCGGCATCCCAGATCATCAGGCGTTTTTCGTTGTCCAGCGCGCAGACACGTTTGCCGTCGGCGGAAAAGCCCGTGCCGCGCACCCATTCGCTGAGGCCCTTGAACTGGCGCAGGGGCTTCTTGGTCAGGCGCTGCATTTCCCACAGGGCTACGTCGTCGCCAATGCTGCCGGCAAACAGCATGCGGCTGTCTGCGGAAAAGCCGACACTCTGGATCTGGTCGTCGCCGGGGCCTTCCAGCGTTTCGCGCAGCACCATGCGCCCGATTTCAAAGACCGCAATCTTGGCGTCGCGGCCGCCGGCAGCCAGGTATTGGCCGTCGGGCGAAATCGCAAAGGCCATGGCGCGGTCAATGCCCGTGGGTGTGCTGACCAGCAGGGACTTGTTCTCCGCGTTGTAACTGACGATGTTGCCCTTGCGCGTGAGCACAAAGATGACCTTGCCATCGGCCGAAAACTGGATGCCGTTGACCACGTCGTTGACGGACTCCAGCGTGGTGGCACCCTTGGTGGAATCGCCGGGATTGAACAACACCAGCGCGCCGTCGTCGTTGCCAGCCACGGCCACAGTGCCGGTGCTGTTGATGGCAATCGATGTCACCTTGCGCCGGCCGCTGACACTCTGGCCAAGCTGGGTGCCGCGCTTGAGGTTATAGAAAATCACCTTGCCCGATTCGGTGCCCACGGCGCCGAACTTGCCGTCGGCCGAAGCATTGACGGCGGTAATCGCCTCCCCGACCTTGATCAATTGCTCGGTCTTGAAGTAGCGGTCGCCGGATAGCTTCTTGAGAAAGTCCGGCATACGGGCCAGGCGTGCGGCTTCAGTTTCGCCCGAAAGGGCAGCAGACAGGTTCTTGAGTTTGTCGCGGTCGACAAACCCAAGCGGCATGGCCTCCAGCAGCGCGACCACTTTCTTGCCGCTGGCTTCATCGCCGGTGTCTACGGCCCTCTGTAGCTGTTTGAACAGGTCTTCTGTATAGGCCGAAAGACTCTTCTTATGGGCATCCTGGGCGCTGGTCAGGCGGTCCAGCTGGTTGCGGGTCAGGATATCGCGAAAGGCGTCGACTTCGGCCAGCTTCTTGGAGCTGACGTCATACTGGCGGCTTTCGCAGGCTTTGCTGGATGCGGCCAGAAGTTCCGCCAATGCCGTATCCACGCGGGCGTCCAGCGCATCGTTCTTGTTGCGCACCTTCTGGCGCAGGGTGTCGTCCAGCGGCAGCGACAACGCGCCGTCGACGACAGCGCGGGCTTCCTTGAACTTGCTGTCGTCCATCAACTGGTCGGCGGATTTCAGCCGGGCCGTGACGTCGTCTGTCAGTGTGGTGGCGTAGCTTTCCTTGAGCGACTTTTCGCGTGTGCGGCGGGTGTCTTCCACGGGCACTTTGCGCGCGTCGTCCAGCGCCTTTTGCGCGGTCTCGTAGCGCTTGTCTTTCAGCGAGGCTTCGGCCGCATCCAGCAGCTCGGTGTGGCGCTTGATCGCTTCCGCCGAAAAACGCGCCTGCAGGGTCACCAGCTTCTTTTGCGAGTCTTCCGGGATATTCATGGCGTTGGCTTTTTCCAACGCGGTCCAGGCGGCCTCAAAGTTTCCGGCATTCAAGGCGGTTTCCACGGTCTCGATCAGTTCCTTGGCAAAGTCCGCCAGCGCCTGTTCGTTGGCGTCGTTGAAGTCGTCCAGCCGGTCTTTCTGGCCGCGAGTCAGTGGCAGCTTGGAGGCCTCCACAATGCTGTCGCTTGCGCCCTTGAAGTTCTTTTCCTTCATGTTGGCTTCGGCTGCAGCCAGCAGGTTTTCAAACTTCTGGCTCAGCTGGGCATCAAAACGACCGCGAACGGTGTCGTAGCGCTGGGTCAGGCCCACCGGGATCGAGCGCTGGCCCGGTGCGTCGATGCGCGACTTGGCTTCATCCAGCTTGGACTTGGCTTCCATCAGCTGGTCTTCGGTGACGGCTTTGTCGGCCAGATACAGTTGTTCTTTCAGGCCCAGAAAGAAGGCTTCGTCGGCCAGCTTGACGGTCTGGTCGTTGCTGAGTGGCAACTGGCTTGCGGTGTCCTGCTGTCCGCGCCCCACGGCAAAGTCGCCGGCATCGGCGGATTTCTGGGCCAGCGCAAGCAGCGCCGCAAAGCGCGAGGCAATAGCCTCTTTGACCGATTTGGTAATCAGCACATGGGCGGGCTTCAGCGCTTCCGGAATGCCGGTCTTGTCCAGTTCCGCCAGCAGCTTGTCGGCTTCCGTGTATTGCTTGTCGTCCTTGGCCGCGAGTTCCAGCTTGCTGACAATGGCGGCGTGCTTGCCGCGCACCTGGCATTCCAGCAGCCGCGATTGCAGTTCCATCTGGCGCGTCGCGGGCAGCTTGACGGCCAGCAGAAAGCGCAGTTGTTCTTCGGCCTTGTCGTACAGCTTCTTGTCTTCAAAGCCTTTGGCGGCGTCGCTGATCAGCTTGTCCAGGCCGGCGATTTCGGTGTCCACATCCTTGGTGGCAGCGGTGATATCGTCGCGAATCAGGGGCTCTACTTCGGCCGGTACATCCAGCGCGGCCAGGTTGTCACGCGCGGCCACGGCGCGGTTCAGTGCAATCACGGCCTTGCCCATGTCGCTGTCGCGCAGCTGGCGAAAATCCGCAATGGCAGTGCGGACATTGCCTACCTGTTCACGACCGGAAAGCAGCACAAACTGGCGCTTGTAACGCGCCTGCAGGTCGTCCAGCTGCTTGCGCTGGCGTTCGCTGGCGCGGCCACGTTCGACCTCCACCTGGTCCAGCTTGGCTTTGGCTTTGGCCAGGTCTTCCAGGTTGTCGGTTTGGCCAAAGCTGGCAATCGCGGCCTCAAGCTGTGTGTTGATGGCCTTGTCTTCTTCCAGGGGCGGCGGCGGCAACTGCGTGTTGTTGGCCGGAGCGTTGTTGCTGTGGTTGCCAGCTGGTTGTTCGTTGCCGGCCGCGTTGCCCGACGGGCCGCTGTTAGCGGGCGGGTTGACGCCAATCGTGCCGCGGTTGTCAGCGGGGTTCTGTGTGCCGTTTTCGCCTGCCACAATCGGGGCGTTGTTGCTGCTTTGCGCGCCGGGGCCCATGGTGAACCACCAGGCCGCGGCGCCACCGCCACCCAGCAGCAGCAGAACCGCCGCCGCTGCGGCCACGCCGCCGCTTTTCTTTTGCGGCATGGGCGTGATGTGGGGCTGCGAAGGGGCCGGTGTCTGGGCCTGCGTGGGGGGTATCGGCGCGCGTTCCTGAATCGTGGCAATCATGGTGCGTGCGGCTTCGCGGGCGCGTTCGTCCTGTTCCTCGCGCTGCTTGGCGGCGGCTTCAAAGGCCTGGCTTTCGCGCACCACGGGCGCCAGCGTCTGCATGGCGTCGCCGGCAACCTGAATGTCTTCGGTGGGTGCCATGCTGACCAGCTTGCGCAGCCACACCGCCGCCTGCTTGGCGTTGCAGCGCTTGGATGCGTCCTTGGCTGTCATGCGCTTGAGAACCGCGACCAGTTCCTTGGGGAAGGCCGCAAAGCGCGCTTCGGGGTACAGAATCTCTTTGGCAATGTGCTGCACTGCCACGCTGATGGGTGTGTCGCCCACAAAGGGCGTTTCGCCGGTCAGCATGTGGTACATGGTGACGCCCAGGGAATAGACGTCGGCTTTGTCGGTGACTTCTTTGGATTCAGCCTGCTCGGGCGACATGTAGTGGGGCGTGCCCATGATCTGGCCGGACATGGTCAGGTGGCTGCTGCTGGTGGCAGCGCGTGCCAGGCCGAAGTCCGAAAGCTTGATCTTGCCGTCGTCGCGGCCCAGCAGAATGTTGTGGGGCTTGACGTCGCGGTGAACCAGCCCCTGGGTGTGGGCGTAACCCAGCGCGTCGGCGCTGGCCGCGCCGATTTCAAGGGCGCGGCGATACTTGAAGCGACCGCCGTTCTTGAGCATGTTCGCGGCGTCGGTGCCTTCAATGATCTCCATGACCAGAAACAGGTTGCCCGCGTGTTCGTCAACGTTGTAGACGCGCACAATGTTGGGGTGGTCCAGCTTGACGCACAGGCGGGCCTCGCGCAGAAAGCGCTGGCGCACCAGTTCGTTGCGAGAAAGCTCGTCGGGCAAGACCTTGATGGCAACTTGAATGTCCAGCGCATGGTGGTAGCCGCGAAACACTTCGCCCATGCCGCCTTTGCCCAAAACGCCCGTAACTTCAATCTGGCCCACACGGGTGCCAACCATGATCTTGCCGCCAAAGGGCGCAATCGCACGCCCGCCAGTGCCACCAGCGGAATGCATGGTGCCCGGGCCGCTGCCCGGCATGGGCGCGTTGCCCCCGGGGGGCCGGCCGACGTCGGTGGGGCCGAACTGCGTGGCTGCGGTGCTGCCTACTTTGGTCTGGCCGGGTTTGGTGGGGCCATACATGGTGGCGGGCAAAGCCCCGCCGCCCTTGGCGCGCTTGAGGCTGTCGGTGACGCTTGGGTCTTCTTGCGGGATGGGGTGTTCGCCGGTGTGGGCCTCAATTGACATCAAGGTGCCTTCAATGGCACTGGCGGCGAGTTCCTCTGTGGCTTTTTCCAGCCGGCGGGTATCACCCACGGGCTCGTCCTGATTCGGCTTTGGCTGCTTCGGTTTGTCGGTCATGGCGTCAGTCCGCTGGTTTCAGGCCCAAACTGCGACGCAACAGTCTAGCAACCCAGGCAAGCAAATCGCCCGGCGGGTTGGGCGCAACATTACACAAAGCAGCATCGTAACTCCAGCATAATGTAAGATTAGTAATCAGAGTGCTTATGCGTCTTTGGGGTCGACGGCTATGCCTTTCGAATTTCTTCAATACCCAGGGCGTTGCCTTCGCAATCCCAGAAGGTGGCAAACTTGGGGCTGTCGCCCTCGCGTTTGGCCTGGCCCACTTTGACGCCCTTGGCGGCAAGTTCTTTCAACGTGGCATCGACATCCTTGACCGCAAAAAAGGGCATGGGCCCAAAGCCAACGTCTTTGGCCCCGGCCTCAGAGGGGTGAAGGTCCAGCCGCACCTTGGCGCCCTCGTGGCGCAGCGAGGCATAGTAAGGCGGCTGGGCAAAGTTGACCTTGAAACCCAGCTTCTCCTGGTACCAGGCCAAAGCCCGGGCCAGATCGGTGGCAAACAGCATGATGTGAGAGAAACGTTCAAACATGGGCGTTCTCCGGTGAGCGGCAGGCTGCAAAGGCTAGCGCTTTATGCGCCCTGGAACTACGACCGAAATGTTGCGGGCAACGGCCGCACAGGGTTGCAGCCAGGTTTGGCTGGCGGATCGGGCCCCGTGGCTTGCCCTATTGGGTGCGGTGCCAGTCCAGCGTGTCGGTGATGGGCTGGATCTCGGACTGCCGAATGCCGCTGCCAGGGTGAGCGGCCATGTCTTGCACCATCCACTCAACATCGCCGCGGTCCTTGGCCAAGTTGAGTTGCAGAAACACGCGTTCCAGGGAGTGGCAGCCGGTGCACCTCTGTTTGGTCAGGTCCCAGTCCGTCTTTACGGGCTCGGGTGCTTTGGCGTAGTCTTTGTCCCAGCGTGTAGTCGTGGCGCAGGCGGCCAGCAAAGTACTGGTTGCAAGCAGGCCGCAGGCAAGAAGTTTCCGAATGTGCATCAGAACGCCCACCCCAGACCGCCCTGAATCACCCAGGCGTCATTGAAGTCTGAAAAATCCCAGAATTCGGCGTTGAGCCGAATCAGAATGCCACCCCAGGCCGTGTAGCTGACCCCCAGGATGGCGCGAACAATGCGGTTGTTGTTGTCTGTCAGTGCGACCGCGGCATTTGAGGTTGGGCCGAAATCCGCCAGGTAGATGTCCTTCACGTACAGGGCGTCCAAGACGCCGGTCAGGTGCAGGCCGTCAAAGACTTGCCAGTCCACTTGCGCCCACCAGCCGTACTTCCACCACTGGTCCTCGCCCCCGGGGCTGCCCGCGCGCGTGTACTGCGTTTGCCGCCAGGCGAACTCGCCTTCCAGGGTTACAGGCCCCAGCACCAGCCGCAGGTTGGCCGATGCAAACTGGTAACTTCGTCTGGCCTCGGTGTCGTAGTTACCCCACAGATAAGCGAAATTCAGTGTCAACAGGGGCACAGAAAACTCCAGGCGCGCGCCGAAGCTTGGTTCGCCGTTGTTGTCGAAGTATTCGCGGCTCTTGAGAAAATCGATGTCCTCGCCGGTGCCTTTGAATCCCTTCAGAACCATGGCTTCCAGGGACATGCCGGCTATTCCCATGTCGAAGTTCAAGCCGACACTGGCGCCGTTATCAATGTAAGGCGAGGGCAACACGCCCAGGTTGAACTCCTGCTGCCGCACCATGTTGCCCATGCTGCGTGTCAGTGGCTTGCTGATGGTGGCCCGGGTGTTGAAGCCGTGGCGCGAATCATGTGTGCTGGCGGCCACGTTCAGGCGCCCGGCCTTGACCAGCAACAGCGGCACGGGTTTCCATTCCAGCGTGGCTTGCTCCAGTTCAATGCCGTGGCAGCCCCAGCACACGCCAAAGTTGGCGCTCAGGCCGCTGTCGCGGTGCGTGACGCGCCCGGACAGGCTGAACTCGCCGACAATGCCCTCTTCCGGCAAGGACCTGTCGGCCTTGGGGTCGGCCAGCAGCGCGCCGTAACTGACACCCACGCTGGCGCCCACGCGCCAGCGAAACAGTGGCGCGTCGTCGGCCTTGGTGTCCAGGGCGGGTTTGTCGTCCTTGGCCGGGGCGGGATCCTTGGCGGGCTGGGGCTGTTGTGCGGCCACGCCCGTGGCTGCAAGGACCAGCAGCAGTGCAAGCAGCAATCCTCGGTCAAGCATGGTGGTTCCTTGGCAATGCCAGCGAATGAAACCAGTTTGGTATCAGTTGTTGTTCGCCCCGGCGGTAATCCAGTCTCGAATGCGGTTGATTGTGCTTTGGGGTAACGGGGCGGCGTTTTGCGGCATGCGTGTGCCCAGCGACGTGCCTTCCAGGCGCAGAATCAGGATGCTGTTGTTGGGGTTGCCGGTCAGCACCACAGCGCCAGACACCCCGCCCGCAGCCAGATTTGCGTAAGTGTTCAGGCGCAGACCGCCCGACGCGCCGGTGCCCGAGTGGCAGTTCGTGCAACTGGCATTGAAAATGGGCTGAATGTTGGCCGCGTAACTGGTGAACACAGTTGCCGTGGTACTGCCGGCAATGCCGGTGCCAGGTTCCGTGGCGGTTGCGTTGGCCGTTCCTTCTGCAATGGCCGTACCGCGGCCCGTGGCGGACATCGCCAGGGTGCCGCTGGCGCTGCTTTGCCAGTTGACCAGCGTGCTGATGTCGGCGGTGGTGGCGTTGCTGTAGTTGGCAGTGGCCACAAACTGCTGCTGCTGGTCCAGTGCCAGCGATGGTGCGGCTGGCGTCACGGTGATCGAAGTCAGGGTAAAGTTGCCCGTGGTAAGCACCGAAAGACCCGTCGCGACTTGCGTGGCCGTTATGTTGGCCGGGCCGGCAGTTGTGCCAGCCGTGGCCAAGCCCGTAGATGAAACCGTTGCCACGTTGGTGTCGCTGCTTTGCCAGCTTGCGGTGCTGGTTACATCCTGCACCGTTCCGTCCGTGAAGGTGGCGATGGCGCTGTACTGTACCTGCATGTTCATGGCCACCGTCAGCGGCCCGGGGGAAAGCGCAATCTGGTCAATGAAAAGCGTTTGGCCGACAAGCGCACCCAGGCGCGTCAGCAAGGCCGTAAAGTCTGCGCTGACCAGCGTTGAGGTATTGGCGCCACTGGCCAAAAACGTGCCTATGGCTGTGCCCATCGCCGTGAAGCCTGTCGTCGGGGGCAGATTGCCCGCGCCAACCACAATCGGCGTCGCGCTGTCCAGGCCGTCAAACACGCCATCGGCCATGTCTTGCGCCAGCGCCTGGGCCAGAACGTCCGAAGCCACACCCAGCGCAAAAGCCTGCTGCGAAATGCCCGCCAGCAACGCGCCGTGATTGGCCGAAGCCCCCGCTGAAGCCGGCCCGGCACTAAGGTCAACCGGCACCGTGGCCGTAATGCTGGAAATGCCGTAATAGCCCGCAACCCGCTGATTGGCCAAGGCCGTTGCCGAGGAAGCCGCCCCGCCCAGACTGATTTGTCGCAGCGCCAGCGCCGCGGCAAAACCCGTCAGCGGGGTAATCATGCATGTGTTGGAACCTGAAGTGGCAGGCAGCACCGCGGAAAGCGCGGCGGTCTGTGCCGTGCTGCCAGTGACTTCGTCGCGAAAAGTTCCATTGGTGGCGCGCAGCAGCAGCGGGCCGGTATGGCTTCCGACATCCAGGCTGTAAGTGCCCGTGGCGCTGATCGCGCCCGTGCCCAAAGTGGCGCCGGCTGTGCCCGCCGCCGTAATGGCAAAGGCCGTGACGGTACCCGAAGTAAACGCGCCCTTGAGCACGCTGCCGCTGACCTGGTTGCCCGGGCCGGCAGGTCCTGAACCACCCCCGCCGCCGCCGCCACCGCCACCGCAGGCGACCAGCAGGCACAGTGCGGCAAGACAGGCAAACACGAAAGCAAGGCGCATGGGGATTCCGCAGGCAAGAGAGGCGACCATTCTAGATGGAACAATCCGCCATGCCAGCACGGAACCGCGAGGGCCGGATTGGTGAAGTTCAGGCTGCCTGGGTGCCGATAGGGCCCGGGGGTTCCATGCCGCGTCGGCGCCGTCGTCGCTTTCAGCTTCGCCTGAATGCCCGTGCCGCCCGGCTTTTGGCCCTGGGCTTTGTGATTGCTTTGATCGCCGTCAGTGTGGGCTGTGTGGTCTATGAACGCACCCCGCAACCGCAACCCGACCACCTGCCGCCAGCGCAGCGCCTGGTGGAACCAATTGACGCCCTGACCTGCATTGAAGGCTGGATACCCTCCTGGGCCGACGAAGCTGCACTGGTGCAGCAAGCCGCCCAGGCTGGCTTCACGGGCCTGCTGTTCTTTCACGGCAGCGTCAAGGCCGACGGCAAAGTCAGCCTGGAAGACCCCAAGGGCCTGCAAGCCGGCGTTGACCTTGCCAACGCCCGCGAACTGACCACCTGGCTGACGGTTACCAACCACGGGTCCGACCTTGGCGGTGCCCTGGCCAGCGGCAGGACCGACGCCCACGTGGAAAGCCTGCTGGCGGCCTGGCGCAAGAGCGGCTGCGGGCATCTGGACCTCGACTACGAATCGCTTACGCTTTCGCAGCTCAAGGCCCTGGAGTCTTGCATTGAAGGCATTGTCGAGGGCCTGGGCAGTAATGCACGGCTGTCGCTTACCCTGCAACCGGCTGACGGAACGTTGCGGCCGGACCAATTGCCGGTGTATCGGCGCCTGCTGGCCAACCGCAACGTGGCCTGCCTGCGCTTGATGGCCTATGACTATCACTGGAAGGGCAGCCTGCCCGGGGCGCTGTGCCCGCTGCCGGCCTTTGAACGGCTGATTGAAGCCTACCCGGAGTATCGCAGCAAGTTGGTGATGTGCCTGCCGCTGTATGGCTATGACTGGGCCCGGCCGCAAGACGCGACCATTCCAACCGCCTCCACGATTACGCTGCGCGACCTGCCCAACCTGTCGGGCCCGGTGCGGGCGGTATGGATGCGCCAGGACGCCGAACTTGCCCTTGAATATGGCGGCACGAACCGCCACTGGGTGGCCGCGCCCAGCCTGCGCGCCGTGCGCCAGCGCGTGCAGGTGATGCTGCAACAGGGTGTGCCGGGCGTGTGCTTCTGGCACCTTGGCTGCGCCAGCCTGGCCGCGGTGGCCAATGCCGCACGTGACCCCGAAACAAGCCAGCCAGAGGCCTTCGAAACCACGGAGTCCGAGTCCTGGCGCCAGTGGCAGCAGGCCTTCAAGCAGCGGGTGTGCGACACCGTGACTGCCAGACCGGGCGACACGCTGGAAAGCATAGGCCGTGCCGCCGGTGTAGAGCGCGCTGCCATGTTTCGCTTTAACGAGGACCTGACCAACGACGGGCTGGCGGGCAAGACGGTCTATGTGCCCAGGTAGCCGCCACAAACCGCGCACTTCGCAGGCGGGCAGCAACAGGTTAGGCTTTGCACCGTGAACCGCGACGAAGCATTCCAGTTGCTGGGCTTGTACCTCGGGGCATCGGGCGAAATGATCGCCCAGAAGCACCGCGATAAACGCGCGGCCGTGGAAGCGCGCATGCCAGCGGCCGATGCCAGCAGCCGCGCCTGGTTGCAAAGCGAACTTGCGCGCCTGGACCTGGCGCTGGAAATCGCCACCGGCAAATCCCCCGAACACTCCGCACCCACGCAACTGGATGGCGTGGCCGTGGCGCACGCACCGCGCAAACGCGGCAAGCTGGTACTGCTGGCGCTTTTGATCGGGCTGGTCATGTTCGCCGTTACCGGCCGCGTGGCGATGTACCTGTTTGACCCGGCCAAGAATGAGCCCACCGCGCCACTGTCGACAGAAGAAGCGGAGCGCGCCTCCGTGGCCTGGCTGACCTATATCTCGCGATCCGGCCGGCCTGACACGGCATCCGGGCGCGAGGCCGCAACCCAGCTTGGCCAGGCCGCCGGCGCGCGCGAGGCCGGCAACCCTGAACTGGCCCAGCGCAAGTACAACGAGGCCTGGCAGGCGTTCTTCAATGCCTTCAAGGAAGAAGGCGCAGCCGCCAGCGCCGATTGGCAGAAGGAAGTCGCCACCCCCTGGCACGACAAGGTGCAAGGCCGCTTTCCCTTTGACCCCAAAGCCGGCCCCGCAGCCGACGTCGCCACGGTGGCCCAGTTGTTCAACCCGGTGGATGGCGCGGCCTGGAAGTATCAGCGGCGCTTTGACGCGCTGGTGGTAGTGGAGCTCAAGGGCACGCGGTTTTTTGCGCTGCCTGCCGGCTATGCGGAGTTTTTGCGGACAGCGCAGGGATTGCGCGACGCACTGTTTGCCAGCCAGGGCCGCCAGATCCAGGTGCCTTTTGCCGCGCGCATTCACCCGGGGCGGCTGTGGGGCAAAATCACGCTCGAGATCGGCAACAAGGAATGCACCAGCAACCGGCGCGGCGAATGGACGCCGATGGTCTGGAATGGCGACGACGGCGGCTGCATCCTCAAGGCCGGCCCGCTGGACGACCGCAAAGACCCCACCCGCAGCGTTGATGCCACGGGCAACCAGTGGGGCTTGTTGAAGATTCTGGGTATCTGCAAGCCGCTGGAATCGACCGGGCCGGAACAGAACTGGGCGATTGAGGATTTTGATCTGGGCAAGGGCCCCGGCGCCAAGGCCGACCCACCGTCGATTCAGATTCTGCAGGATCGCAAGCCCAGCCCGTTTGATCTTGCGATTTACGAAGCCGTGAAATTGCCCTAGGGCGCGCGGGTGCTAGCCGAACACCTGGGCCAGCCGGTAGTAATCGGCCGTGACCTTCTTGGTCTTGCCCACAATATCGGCCAGTCGCACCGGCACGACCTTGGTGCCCTGCAAGCCTGCAAGCAGGCCGCTTTGGCCTTCCTGCAGCAGGTCGTAGGCCCGGTCGCTTACGCGCGTGGCCAAAATGCGGTCCACGGCGCAGGGTGCTGCGCTGCGCTGCAGATAGCCCAGCGTTGTGCAGCGGGCGTCGTAACCCAGGCGGGTTTCGATTTCGCGGGCAAGATTTTCGCCCACGCCACCCAGCTTGCGGCGGCCCAATTTATCGGCGCCAGTAGATTGCGGGTCCAGCAGCCCCTGGGCGTCCAGTGCGCCTTCAGCAATCACGGCAATCGAATAGTTGCGCTTGTGAACCTCGTGGCGGGTCTTGAGCTTGGCACAGATTTCATCCAGCGAAAAAGCGAACTCCGGAATCAGCGCAAGGTCCGCCCCGCCGGCAATGGCGGCTTCTACGGCAATCCACCCCACGCTGCGGCCCATCACCTCCACGACCATCACGCGGTTGTGCGAATAGGCCGTCGCGCGCAGGTTGTCCAGCGCATGGGTGACCATCTCTGCGGCCGTCAGAAAGCCGATTGTGAACTCGGTTCCTTCCAGGTCGTTGTCGATCGTCTTGGGCACGCCAATGACCGGAAAACCGGCCTGGGCAAGCAGGTGCGCGGCCGTCTGGCTGCCGTTGCCGCCTATCACGACCAGCCCTTCAATGGCGTGCTTGCGCAGGGCGGCCACGGCGATTTGCGGGTCACCAGGGTTCAGAAACAGGCGCGAGCGCGACGACCGCAACAGCGTACCGGCCGTCTGCACAATGCCGCTGACATCGGCCCGGGTGATGTCCCGAACCTCACCGGCCAACAGGCCGTCCCAGGCATCAAAAATGCCCACTGGGGTAACGCCATCCAGAAAGCAGCGCCGCGCAATCGTGCGAATGCAGGCATTGGTGCCCGGCGCGTCACCGCCTGAAGTGATGATTCCAACCCGTTTCATAGTGTGCTTGTAGACGATCGGGCTGCGGGCCTACAGCCCCAGCCCGATTGTCTGGCTGCTACTTGCCGGCTTCCAGCCTGGGAAGTTCCTTCAGAAAGACGCTGCGCTGGAACGTGGCGGCCTTGCCTTCGCCCTGCTGGCGCCAGAACACCTGCACAGTCACGAAAATTTCAGTGTCCACGGTGTCGCCGCGTTCATAGCGGATTTTGTAGGTATAGCCCGGCACCAGCGGAATCGGGTAGCGCGCCCGGCCGCCGGGCTGCACTTCAAACCAGTCGTCGGTGCCGTTTCCGTTGCGGTCTTCGGCCAGGTCTGGAATGCCGTTGTGGTTGCGGTCGTAGTACCACATGTCGTAGTTGGCTGCGATGTCGTCGTACAGGCTGCCGGCCAGGTTGGCCGCCGTGGTGTTGTCAATCGCGCGCTTGTGCGCCACCAGCCCCACCGAAAACACCGAATACACGCCCACAACACCCAACAGCAGAATCGAGAACGCCATCAGGATCTCAAGCAGGGTGAAGCCGCGCTGATGTCTGGCCATGCTCATCGTGACACCGGAAACTGGATGATGCGTTGAAAGCCAAAACCCGATGTTACCACCGCCCCGCCCTTGTGCGGCACGGCCTTGGTGCCCAGTGCGCCGCGCGAAAGGCTGCCGATCGTGCTGCCTGATTTGCTGGCATAACCCATCAACTCGCCATCCACGCGCAGGTAAGCCAGCGGGCTGATCACATCCGGAAAGTTGGCCGTGTCCTCCAGTGCAATCGACGTGTCCTGCGCCCCCAGGTCGCCCAGCATGGTTGATTGGGCGGCAATCGGGTCGTCGGCGGCCACGATCAGCGTTACGCGAATCGCCCGTGGCAGGGCGTATTGCCCCGCAGCCACCCGGCCTGACAGGCTCCAGGTCATGGATGGTCCGTCGCGGCCCGAAAGCCATGTCTGGGTCTTGCCGCCCCAGTCGTCCCAGCACTCCACGCTCAAGCTCACCACGTTGTCGGCCACCAGGTCAAATTGGTCCCATATGCTTTGTGCTGGCGGGCGAACGGGCTGCGGGTCCAGCCCCAGGCCGCGTTCGCGCAAGAACGCGCCGGGCACCGGGTCGTCCGGGCCCACGGCCTGGCCGGGGTTCTGTGGCACATAGCGGCCCAGCCACGCGCCAATCGAATCAATCAGCCCGTTCTTGCCGGGCGGCGATCGTTCGGCCCGGTACAGCTTCATGCCGGTGCCCGAGGGCTCCAGCATCCAGACCACTTCGAGGTTGCCGCGCGACGGCCGCATGTAATCGCCCACGTTGCGGCCCGAAAAGTCTTTGCTGTAACCCTGGCCCGGCGCGCCGCGGCCCGAGTCATAGCCCGCCAGGGAACTTTGCTCTTCGCCCCAGGCGCGCGTGAAGAACAGGATTTGCCGGCCCCAGGGGTCCTGCGTGACGCCAAAGGCAAGGTCGTACGTATCGCCCGTGGGGTGCGCGGGTGCGCCCAGCACCTGTTCCAGGTCGTCCTGTAATGTGCGCAGGGTGGTCTGGGCGGTTTCGTAGGCCTTGCCGCGTGAGGTGCCGGTGCGGCTCATGGAAAGCGCGCCGCGCAGAAAGCCGATGATCATCACGCCCAGCACAAGCAGAATGCCGATCGCCACCATCAGCTCGATCAGCGTGAAGCCTTGCCTGTGATTTCGAAAGGGTGCCGGCATTGCGGACTGTGTCTACTTTCCCTGGCGGCGTCGCCTATCGCTTTTCTTCGTGGCGCAGAACCTGCGTGAGTTGATCGACTGTCGTGCTGGCGCCCTGGAACTGCAACGTGGCTTTGTACAGGTCGTTGGTGAAGGCGTTCTGCTTGAAATAGAAGTACACGCGCCACTCAACGCCGTCGGCGCGAATCGGTGCGGCGCGCCCGCCCTGGGTGAAGTCCTCCGTTTGTTCAAAGGCCGAAAGCTGCAGCGACTGGGTGTTGGGGCCGTTGAAGTCAAACTCGAAACTGTACAGACCGCCGGGCTTGTTGGTGGGCACTTCTCCCCAATCGGGGATGCGTTCCATCGCACCGCGCCCGCGAAAGCGCATCACCAGCCGCGCCCCAAGCCCGAACTGATAGCGGGTTTGTTCCGCATGGGGCAGCCAGGCCACGCGCCACTTGAAGTTTTCAAACAGCGCGTTTCGGAACGTGGCCGAACCCTGGATGTGCGAGATTTCGGGGCTGCGGGCGCCGGGAATGCCTTCATCGCCAGCGCTGTGCCAGGGTGCATAGACCAGCCCGCCGCCTGGTTCCTGGTGATAGCCCGGAAAGAAATCCGGAAACCGCACCGGCTGGTCGAACATCAAGGCGCGAGTGCTGAAGGGTCTGGCCTGGGTGCCGTACACGCCGCGAAACAGCGCCTGGGGCAGGGCATAGTCGTTGTACAGGCCGCTGGTCAGGCTGGCCGTGCGGGTGGTGACGTTGGTGGCGGGGTCCAGCGTGGCGACCTCTTGATACTTCTGGTACCCGGCCAGTTCCAGGCTGCCGCCTTCTACAATGCGCACAAAGCCGTAA
This sequence comes from Planctomycetota bacterium, assembly GCA_016722065.1. Taxonomy (GTDB): domain Bacteria; phylum Planctomycetota; class UBA8742; order UBA2392; family UBA2392; genus H3-PLA7. The sequence goes on along the minus strand of JADKGX010000001.1, from coordinate 1,842,059 downwards.
GGCCGCATGGATTCTTCGCCCAGGATGGTCTGGAACAGGTTGGTTTGCGGGCTGCCGCTGGCTGTGGGCCGCGCCACGCGCAGGCTGGCCATGTTCATCATCGGCGTGCCGCCGGAGTGGGCGTGTATGGTGGTGCCCAAGATGCCGCGCGTGATATCGACCAGCCAATAGGTGTCGACGTTGATCACCGTGCCGTTGGGCTGGGTGACGGGCACGTTGCGGACTTCGGTCAGGCGATAGGCAATCAGTTCGTCGTCGATCTTGACCACCCCCAGGTTTGGGGGCAGCGGGGTGTTGACCTGGATTTCGCCGCCTTCGCCGGGGTAGTTGTCGGTCATGTGCTGCACCAGGCGGAAGTTGCCCTTGGTGTACATGCGCAACTCAAAGGAATCGAAGTTTGCGTCGGTGCTGGTGGCTTCAGGGCTGCGCGGGTCGGCGCCGGCAAACTGCCAGTCGGTGGGCAGTTCCACGGGCAACTCGCCGGTCGGGAACTTGGCCAGGTTGCCGCGGTTGTATGGGTTGTTGGGTTGCAGGTTGGGGAAATAGTCGGTCTGGCAGGGTTCGTAAAACGCTGCCAGCCAGACGTCGTCGGCATCGTTGGCCACGTTGTTGTTGCCGTTGGTGATGCGCCGCTGGCGCCGTATGCGGTGAAGTTCCTTGGTGTTGTTCTTGTCCATGATGGTTGTGACCACGTCGAACTCGCCCGTGGTCCAGTCGGTGGCAAAGGTGGGCAGCACGTCTGTGCCGGCGTTGTGGTTGCCAAAGCCGGTGTTGTGCTGGCCGCGAAAGAACGGCCAGGGGTTGGGCGTTTTGGTATCGCTGCTGGCGTTTTGGATCACCCAGGCAATCAAGGCCTGGGGGTTCAGGCAGAACAGCATGGTCAGCAGGTCGGTTGTGGGGCGCGCGGCCGGGTCCCAGATGCGGTTGTAAAAGAACCATTCGTCGTCAACCTGCACGATCGAGCGGTCGTGGTAGCCCGCGATGCTGTCCATGTCGAGGCTGACCGGAATCACGCAGGTGCCAGCCGTGAAGAAGTTGATCTGGTTGACGTTGGTCGGATCGGCCGGGTTGCTGGGCTGAATCAGGTTCGAGTACGTTCCCAGAAAGTGGAACCACAGCGCCGGGTCCTTGATCGCAAAGTTCTGGTCATAGCGCTGCAGCACGTGCAGGCCGTTGGGGTCAATGCGGTCGTAGGCCACGTATTCAAACTTCAGGTCGGTTGGAACCTGCAACACGGTTTCTACGCCCGGTGTGTTGGGGTCAAAATCCGGAAACCACACGCCGGCCTGCGGAATGCCTGGCGTGCCCGGCGGGTGATAGCCGCGCCAGCCAAAGCCGTACACGGCCACAATGCCGTGGTTGGACAGCCCGGTGTAATCGGCCAACGGCAGGTGGTAAGGGTCGCCGCCGCGGGTGTCATCGCCGCCACCGGCAAACCCGGCGTCGGGGCCAAGCTCCACCGGCCGGTAATAAATCGGGTTGATGCCGCCATTTTTGGACACACGGTAGATGCCCTGGTTGCCCATCGTGCTGCGCATGTGGCCACCCGTGGCCGGCAGGTGCGGAAAGCGCGGCTGCAGCGGGTTGTTGTTGTTGGCCTGGAAGCGGCCAATGGCCGAAACATAGCCAAACACCGTCACCTTGCTGCCGCGCGGGTGAAAGTTGGCCGTGGTGCCGCGTGCGCCGCGCGCGCTGTTGGGAATGGCCGTGCCCGTCAACGGGCTGATCACCGGTGGCCCGCGATAGATGGCCAGCAGGGCAAAGCCGTTGTTGCCGTTGTATTCAATCGCCTCGTCACCAATCTGGATCACGCCGCGGGGCGGAAAGGCCGCAATGTCGGCGGCGTCCACATAGATTTCGGTGGTGGTCATGCCGCCGTTGCGCGGGTCTTCCATATCCTGTTGCAGCGTGCTGGTGCGGCTGACCCAGGCGCCGTTGACCTGCCGAAAAGTGTGGTCCATCTGCGGGCGCACGGGCTGGCTGCCGCTGGTGCAGTCGCCGTCCAGCAGCAGGCTCAAGTGCGACAGGCTGGTGCCCTTCCAGTTCAGGTTCAGGTGGTACCAGTCGTTGGTCTGGAACTGGTTGGGGTCAAGTTCGTAGCGCAACTCGGTGTAGCCTTCTTCCAGCGTGCGGTCCTTGACGCGCAGTGTCAGCCCGCTGTTGTGCTGTGAAAGCCTATAGCCGCGCTGGCGCTGGCCCCACCACAGCAGGCTCACGCGGTTGCTGAATTCCTGCTCGGCGCTGTCAAAAATGTAGTGGTTGGCGTTGTAATCGCCCCACTGCGGGCGGTACCAGAAGCTGAACATGCCGGCTTCCAGGTCTCCGGCCTCGAAGTCTGCGCCGCCTCCGCCGGGCGTTTTCATGGCGACGTTGCTGTAGAACTTCTCGGGCCGCTTGGAATTGTCGCCCATGGCGTTCATGTTGCGCGGCGTGTTGGCGGTCCAGGGTGCATCAAAGCGCCCGCGCATGTAGCGTTCATCGGGCTGGTAGTGCACAAACGGCAGTTCGTGCACGCCCACCAGCTTGCCGTTGCCGCCCATCGTGCCACCGTCAAACAGGCTGAAGATATTGCCCTGGGGGCGGCGCATTTCGTCCAGCCACTGCACATAGGTGCGCCAGACGTATTCCTGGGGCCGGTCAGAGCCCACACTGGTCCATTCCCGAAACGCCCGGCGCGCCATGGCCCCGCCACTGGGCTGATAGCGCGTGGCAAAGGAATCGACCATGAAGGTATCCAGCGACGCATAACTGAACTGGGTGGTGGGCACCGTCTGGCCGGAGTACGGAAAGTACTGCGAGTTCAAAAAGAACGGAATCTGCCGCGGCTGGATAATCGTGTCGTCACGCTGGGAAAGCGCGACCAGAAACCCGCCCAGGTCGTCGATGCTGGTAAAGGGCTGGGGCTCGGCGGTGTCCGTGCCGCGAATGCGGCCAATGATTTCCAGCGCGATGCGCCTGGCCTGGTCGCGTTCAATGGGGTGTTTGTCGGGGTCTTTGCTGCGCGGCCCGATGCCATGAAACACGCTTTCAATTACTTCCAGCGGCGCGGTGTTGATGTTGACGTTGCCGCATTCGGCGGTTTCCATCAGCCAGGGCTCGCCCGCGTTGATCGTGTAATCGCCACTGACCACAATGCCGTTGCCGCCCACCACGCCATAGATCAACTGCCCGTCGGCCCGGCGCAGGCGCACCAGGTGGCCAATGCCAATGCCTGATTTGCTGTAATCCAGTTGCGCGGGGTTGGGGCTGCGCGGGTCATTGAAGACGTAATAGTTGGCCTGAAAAGCCTGCTGGTTGTCGTAGTTGCAGGCGAAGTACCAGTACCCCGCCGGGTCCTGGGCCATGGCCGCACTGCGCACCACGTGGGGGTAGAACCAGCCGCCATCGAAACGCTCCGTGGGTGCCACGGTCGTCGCCAGCCGTTCCAGGCGCTGGTACATCACGGGGTCGATGCCCTCAGGCCAGCCGGACATCTTTTTGTCAAAGATATAGGGGCCCAGCGCGCCGGCGGCGTTGAACCAGCGGTTCATTTCGGCAATCTGGCGCACCTCGCCCAGGTTGTTGAACAGGGAGGGCTCTACACCCTTGCCGCGTTCCAGATAGCGCCGAAAGGCAATCTTGTAGGGCGTGGGCGTGGTGACAAAGGCCCCGTGGTCAATGGACCGGCGCGGGTCCCACCACCGGAACAACTGGTTCATGCCCCGGTCCATCAAGGGCCCGTTGTAGGGCGGGTTGGGCTCGACACGATTCAACAGGTTGCCATTGCGCGAGGCATAGCTGAACAGCGCCCCGTCAATCACCACCAGCCCGCCGCCGTAGCGGCTGTCGGTGGGGTTGGCGTCTTCGTCGTAGGGAATCAGAAAGCTGGCGTCCGTCACCGGCACCGGGTCATACACGCCGCCCACCGGGTCAATCTGCGCGGTGGTGGTGGCTGATCCCAGCAGGTTCGCCACCAGGTGCGGCGTGGCAAAGTTCAGGTTGATCTTGCCCGATTCGTCCTGCACGTTGACGCCCAGCACCAGGCGCTTGGGGTCCTCCACACGAAACAGCGGCTGGCGGTTCGGCCCGATCAACCCCGGAAAGCTTGGCGTGGCGCCGTCGGCACCCTCAAAGTCATACAGCAGGTCCACGACGCTTTCGTCATAGCCGTCAATCCAGGGGTTGGTCTGGTTGGTTACCTCAGAGGGGCGCAACGCAAACCAGGCCGCGAACTCGTTCAAACGATTGCCCTGGTTCAGGCGCGCATAGGCATGGTCAGCCCCGGTGCGGGTGACAATGCGGGTTTCTTCACCGGCCAGTGAGGCGACACTTGTGCCTTCCTGCTGGGTCATCAGAAACGTGAAGGAAACCGCCAGCACCAGCAGCAGGGCCAGAATCACCATCACCATCATCAGGGCCGCGCCGCGCCGCGCGCGCAAGTGCAGGCCAGCAAGGGTTGTCATCCGCCACCCCCCGGCGCGTTGGCATCGGGCGGTTTTTCCCAAAAGAAGCGGTCCACGTAATCAAACGTGACCACCCCCAGCGGGTGAAACGTAATCACCATCCGGCGCAGATCGCCGCCGTTGTACGAAATCATGTAAATGTCCACGGCCCCGGCGTGGCGGCCCGGGTCCAGCTTGCCCGCCGTGTCAAAGTACACGTGCACGATCGCCGGCACCGGCTCATTGGGCAGGCCGCTGCCTGCGCCCATCATCTCCGGGGCTTCGGGGTCCTCGCCCGTAATCGGCCCCTGGGCAGAGGCAGGCTTCATGCGGTCAATGAAGATGGATTCGGCCTTGCCGGTGGCTTCGGCCATCGGGTCGGTGTCGGGCACAATGAACTGGCAGCCTTCCAGTTGCATTGACTGGCTGGAGATCAGGCTGAACAGTTCCAGGTTGTCGATGCGGCAGGGGGTGCCGCCCAGGCGCAGGTCCTGCCCTGCGGCAGGCGAAACGGCGAACTCGGGGGTGGTGATCAGGCCTTCGTCCAGGCGGCCGTCAATCCACAACGAAACGCCATAGCGACTGACCGCGATCTCGACCCGGTGCCAGCGCACGGTGGCGATCCAACTGCTGCTGAAGGCCGTGACGCCGCCGGTGCTGAGCGCCAGCCGCACGCAATCCGTGCGCGCAGCAATCACAGAAAGCGTGAACACCGAACCCATGGAAGCCAGCCCGCCACTGACGGGCACCGTCAAGCCGCGCGCGTCGGTGGCTTCGAGCGGAAAGTAATCAAAGGCCAGGGCCACGCCTTCGTAGTCTCCGGCGACGTCAAAGTGGGGCTGCCAGCCCACAGTGAAGCTGGATGTTGCAAAGGGCAACTCGAGGCACTTGCCGTCATGGATTTGCAGGCTGCGACTGGCCACAAAGGTGGCGCCACCGGCGCGCTTGCCAAGGGTGTCGCCGCTGCCTACTTCGTCTTCCAGGGCAAACGAAACCAGGCGCCGGCGTGCCAGCGCAACCACGCGGTCGTGCATGTGGTCAAACACGATTTCGCTGTGCACTTTGCGCACGGCGGAGTTCTGGCGAATGTTGGCGACCATGCCGGAAATGGTGGCTGCGTGGCGTTCCAGTGCCGGGCCGCCGCTGCGGCTGCCAATCACGGTGGCAAAGGCCAGCATGGCCAGCACCATGATCGAAACGACCACCAGCAGCTCCAGTAACGTGAAGCCGCGCGCGCGGTCAAGCGAATGGGCGGACTGGGCCATGCCTATCCAACACCAATGCGCAAAGGGGGTTGTGCGGGTTCCAGTGTCGCATGGCTGACAATCGATGCAACGGGGCACGGCAACGCCCAATCGCGCATGGGCAAAGGGGGGCAAGGGGCCAACAAGCCCGCGAAAGGGGGGGGCTGCGCGCTATGAATCTGCGTGCAAACGGCAGTTACCTGCCTTGGCGTTCCTCGCGCAGGGCCTCAAGTTCCGCCAGTGCCTCCAGGTCCTTGGGGCGGCCCGCTGCCCTCTTCAGGTGGATCAAGGTATCAAGTTCAACGCAGCGACACTCCACGCCCACAACGTTACCGATGGACGTATGAGGCAACAGTGCCTCGTAAGTGCCACCGCCCACAACCTCGCCTAGCAGGTCCACGGGACCCAGATCGGTGGACAGCGTGAAGTTCAGGCCCTGTTGAATCGTCCGCACATCGAACCGAAACGGCAGCCCCGGCGGGGCCCCACGCAGGCTCGGGTGAATTCGTGAAAGGCTGCCCGCCAGGCGCTGCATGTTCTCGGGCGTGCGGCGATACACGACATCTACATCCGCCGTCGAGCGAATGGATCCGTGAAACGCGGCAGCCATGCCGCCAATCAGGATGAACTCCACTCCGCCTTCCGTCAGGGCTTTCAAGAGCCCGGCGTAGTCAGTCATTGGTGTGTCCGAGCGGATTTGCCCGCGGCGCGGAGTTCTTCCAGGAACTTCATCAGGGCGAGGAACCGTTCAAAGCGCTGCTCCACGGTCATCTTCAGGTGCTCGCGCAACAGCGTGCGATCGACGTCTCTCTTGTAGATGTCAATCACATCATCCATGGAAGATCGTTCGCTGGTTGTGTCGCTCTCCGTCATGGTTCGCTCCAAGATCATGTTATCACAACAGCAGGGCCCGAGCCACGAATGCAACAAGGGCCGGCAGCGCCGGCCCTTGGAATCGCCATCAACCTTCAACCATCAACGATCCTTACATGTGCTTGATGATTGCGTCGCCGAACGCCGCCGTGCCCAGCTTGGTTGCGCCCGGGATCTGGCGCTCAAAATCGTAGGTTACGGTCTTTGCGTTGATGGCGCCCTGCAGGCCTTTGTAAACCAGGTCGCGGGCTTCGGTCCAGTTCATCCACTCAAACATCATCGCGCCCGACAGCACTACCGCGCCGGGGTTGATCACGTCTTTGTCGGCGTACTTGGGTGCCGTGCCGTGGGTGGCCTCGAACACCCCGCCGTTGTCACCGATGTTGGCACCCGGGGCGATGCCAAGCCCGCCCACCTGGGCCGCGGCAGCATCACTGAGGTAATCGCCGTTGAGGTTCATCGTGACCAGCATGCGGTATTCGGCGGGGCGCAGCAGCAACTGCTGAAACGCGCTGTCGGCAATGCGGTCTTTGACCAGGATCTTGCCCTTGGGCATTTTGCCGTCGTGCTTGGCCCACAGCTCGTCTTCCGTGACAACCTGGTCGCGGAATTCGGTGGTGGCAAGCTCATAGCACCAGTCCCGGAAGGCACCTTCGGTGTACTTCATGATGTTGCCCTTGTGAATGATGGCAACATCAGGGATGCCGTGCTTGATGGCGTACTTCATGGCCCGGCGCATGTGGCGCTGGCTCTTGAACTTGGTCACGGGCTTGATGCCAATGCCCGCGGCCTCGGCAATGCGCTTGTTCTTGGTGGCCGGGTCGGCGGCCAGAACGGCATTCAGGGCCTCGATGACCTTCTTGACCTCGGGCGTCTCGGCCTTCCATTCGATGCCGCTGTAGACGTCTTCGGTGTTTTCGCGAAAGATGATCAGGTTGACATCTTTGGGGTCCTTCATCGGGCTGGGCACGCCCTCAAAGTAACGCACGGGGCGCTGGCAGGAATACAGGTCCAGCAACTGGCGCAATGCCACGTTGATGCTGCGAATGCCGCCGCCCACGGGTGTGGTCAAGGGGCCCTTGATGCCTACGCCGTAGTACTTGATCGCCTCGAGTGTGTCGTCGGGCAGGTAAGTGCCGTATTTGTCGTTGGCCTTGTCACCGGCGTAGACCTCAAACCAGTGAATCTTGCGCTTGCCCTTGTAGGCCTTGGCAATGGCCGCATCCAGCACGCGCACGCTGGCCTTCCAGATGTCGCGGCCAGTGCCGTCGCCTTCAATGAAGGGGACGACAGGGTTGGTCGGGACAACGGGTTCGCCGTCTTTGAAGGTGATGCGGCCGCCCTCTGTGGGGGCCTTGAGGTCTTTGAATTTCGGTGATTCAGCCATGGGTGCCCTCGCGGATAAAAGCCGGCCAGCAAACGATCGAAAATGCCCGGAATCGAAACGGGCCGCATCCTAGAGGCCGGGGGGTGCGGGTCAACGGCAAGACAGGTTGCTAAACAATCGGGGCGGGACCGAAGTCCCGCCCCGTGCTTGTCGTGATGGCTGCTACTTTTGTTCGTACACCCACAAGTTGCCGCCGCTGATCGATGGGGCGCGGTACTTGTTCAGTGCCGTGCTGGCCTGGCGCATATTGGTCAGTGCCGCCTGCACTTTCTCATCCTTGGCCACTTTGTCGGTGACGTTTTCCTTGTATATGGCGCGCAGCAGGTCCTGGCTGAGTTCCTTGCCGCCGGCCTTGTCCTGCGCTTCCTTCAGCGCCTTCTGGTAGGCCTCGTTATAGGGCTTGTAGGCCTCGTTGTAGTCCTTCATCACCTGCTGGTACTCGGCGTCGGCCTTCTCGTAGGCCGCCTTCTCCTCGACGGTCAGATCCTGGCGCATGCCACCGCCGCCGTGGAAGCTGTCGCCAACCAGGATGTCGAGCTTGCCGTCGCCGGTGATGTCGGCCACCCAGATGCGCAGGCCGTAACTTGGCGACTTGGCGTCCTTGGCTGCTGCGGGCGCCTTGATCAGCAGCTTCAACGCAGTCAGTTCGGGCGTGCGGTCTGCGCCGGTGACTTTTTCGTCGCGGCTGCGCGTATTTTCGGCCCAGTAGATGTTGCCGTCGCTGCTGCCGGTCAGCAGGTCCATGTCGCCGTCGTTGTCCCAGTCAATGATGAACGGGTCGCTGTGCACGCCGGTAATTTTCAGCGGCTTGCCGTCTTTGTCTTCCAGTGGCTCGGCCTTGGGCGCGAACTTGCCTTTGCCCTCGCCCTTGAACACAAAGAAGGTGCCCGCGAAGTTGCCCGCCACGATGTCAAGGTCGCCATCGCCGTCCCAATCCACGGCAAAGGGGCGTGTGCAGATGTTCTGGGTAAGGCGGCTGTCGCCGGAGCCCTTGAGGTCAGGCACGACCTGCAGCAGCTTGCCGTCAGTGCCCATCAGTTCGACGGGTTTGGCGAACTTGCCTTCTTTGTCGCCGTAAAGCACCCAATAGCTGCCGACCATGCTGGGGTGACCACTTTGGCTGTAGCAGCCCGAGAAAATGTCGTTGAAGCCGTCGCCGTTCAGATCCACTACCTGTGGAGTGCTGCTGGTGCATCACCACACGCCGGGAATCTTGGCGACTTCGCCGCCAGCTTGCAGCCATTCGTGGGCGCCGAAACTCAGCTTGCCGTTTTCGCCCTTGCTGCCTTTGTAGAAGCCAATTTTGCCATCGCGGAACTGGCCAACCAGCAGATCATTCACACCATCGCCATTGAGATCGGCCAAGCTGGGTGCAGCGTAGCCGGGCGACTCAACTTCAATGGCCTTGTCGCCGCCATTGAGTTGGCGCGGCTGTGCAAAGCTGTAATCAGCCGCCGCCAACGCTGGCCCAGCCACCGCCGCGGCCAGCACAAGTGCATGTAGACGATTCATGTGTGCCTCCCACCTAGAACAAGGGTCAAGGTCCAGGGACTACACATGATACGAATCAGAAAGTCGCATCTCTGCCCCAATCCGGCCGCAGGTGCCGCGCGCCGTTGCAGCGGCAACGCAGGGGTTGCATGCACAGGCATGAGTGCCTGTGCCACCGGGTGCGGGGTTGTTGTCTGGAACTTATCGATTGGCGGTTGCTGTTTGGGGTCTCGGCGCGGAGCGCCGGTGCAACCTTCGCGCGGCTGAACACAACTGCCTCGCTTGCGCTTCGGGCTCTTGTTCATGCACAGGCAGGAGTGCCTGTGCCACTGTTCTTAGCGGCCGGCCTTGCGCAGTTCGTGGGCGAGTCTTGCGCTGTTCAGGGCTACGCTCAAATCGCTGAACACCATGCTGAGTGCCGCAAAGCTGGGCGGCAGAAACACCCCCGCAAACACCAGCGCGCCAGCGGCCAGGGGGATGCCCACGGCGTTATAGACCAGGCTGAAAAACAAGTTCTGCCTTATCGCGCGCATGCTGCGGCGGCCCAGATCCATGGCCAGCGGCAGGTCGCGCAGGCTGCCGTTCATCAGCACCAGGTCGCCGGTTTCTTTGGCCACGTCGCTGCCGCCGCCAATCGCCACGCCAATGTCCGCACGCGCCAGCGCAGGCGCGTCGTTGATGCCGTCGCCAACCATGGCCGTGACACCGTGTTGCTTCAGCTCATCAATCCGGGCCAGCTTTTCGGCGGGCGAAATCCCTGCGTGAACTTCCGTGATGCCAAGCGTGGCGGCCACGCGTGCGGCGGCCTGTTGATGATCGCCACTTAGCAACACCAGCCGCATGCCCCTGGCACGCAGGTCTGCCAGCACTTCGGCGGCCTCGGGGCGCAGTGCGTCGGTAAACGCCACGGCACCCAGCAGGCGGCCTTGTTCGGCCAGAAAGCTGACACTATGGCCGGCATCGCGCGCCACCTGGGCCTGGGCCGCCAGTTGCGCCGGAACTTGCGCATCCTGTTCAGCCATCAAGGCCGCGTTGCCAAACAAAATCGTGCGCTCGCCGGCAATGGCGACAAGGCCTTTGCCTGGGGATTCAAAACCCCGAACGGCCGGTTGAGAGTTAAGAGTCGAGGGTTGAGGGTTACTGCCCTCTTGCTCGCCGTCGTTACCCTCGACCTTCGACCCTCGACCCTTGACCGGCCTTTCCGCCACCGCCCTTGCAAACGGGTGGCGCGAGGCCTGGCCTACCACCGCCAGGGCGGCGTCCACTTGTGCCTGGGTTGCTGCTTCGGCCAGCATCACCTGTGCTACCTGTGGCTTGCCCTGGGTCAGCGTGCCGGTTTTGTCGAAGGCGAAAATCGTGGCCTTGGCAATGCGTTCCAGTGCCGCGCCGTTTTTCACCAGCACGCCGCGCCGCAGGGCCGCGCCGCTGCCAATCATGACGGCAGCGGGCACGGCAATGCCCAGCGCGCAGGGGCAGGCAATCACCAGCACGGCAATGGCGTGGGTAATCGCGCGGGCGGCACCGGCGCCGGAAAGACCCCAGCCTATGCCTGCGCCAAGGGCGGTAAGCACCACGATCGGTACGAACCAGTTGCTGATGCGGTCGGCCAGGCGCTGGATCGGGGCTTTGGTGCGCTGGGCTTCTTCAACCATGCGCACAATGTGGGCAATGGCTGTGCCGCTGCCGATGGCGGTTGCGCGAACTTCCAGGGCGCCGTTGGTGCTGATGGTGCCCGCGCGCACGGTGTCGCCCTGCTTGCGGGCCACGGGCACGCTTTCGCCCGTCAGCATCGATTCGTCCATGTCGCCGGCGCCTGATGTAATCTCGCCGTCTACGGGCACACGTCCGCCGGGGGCAACCAGGCAGGTCTCCCCCAGCTGCACCTCGTTGGCGGGTATCTCGACCAGCCCGACCGAGTTGTCAGGCCCGGCCCGCTTTACCCGTGCGGTTTCTGGCGAAAGCTTCAGCAGGCTGCGCAGGGCGCTTAGCGCATTGCCGCGGGCCTTGGCCTCTACAAACTTGCCCAGCCGCAGAAACACCACCAGCAGCGTGGCGGCCTCAAAGAACACGTGGCGTGTCAGGCCCTGGGGCAGCGGCCAGTCAAACACCACCAGCAGCACGCCATAGATCAGGCCAGAGGCCATGCCGATGCTGACCAGCACATCCATGCCCAGCATGCGCGAACGAATGTTGGCAATTGCGCCCTTGTAAAAGACCAGCCCTACGGTGGCCTGCAAAGTGGTGGCCAGTGCCACGGCCAGCCAGTCAAACACCGGGCCGTGCAGGTGCAGCCAGTCAAAGGCCAGCACCGGGGCCGTGAACAGTACGCCCAGCAGCAGCATCCACAGGTGGTTGCGGGCCGCAGCGTTGGCGGAATCGGCAGCATCGGTGTTGGCGGCTTCTTCGGCGGGCAGCAGGCGGTATCCGGCCTTGGCCACTTTGGGTTGCATTACTTCAAAGCCTGGAGCGTTTTCGCCCAATGTGAGGCGCACGTTGCCACTGGCGAAGTCCGCGCTGGCGGCCGAAATGCCGGGTAGTTCCGTCAGGGTCTTTTCAACACTGCGTGCGCAGTGGGCGCAGGTCATGCCTTCTACGCGGATGTCCAGGGTTGACGGCACGTTTCGACTCCAGGGCTCCAAGTCTCGTTGCCTGCCGTTGATGCGGCAGGCTGAACCCGGAACAGTATCCATAACAATCCCGTAGCGGGCTCCAGATTCCAGAGAAAACCCCCGTCCGCAACAACTCAATCCCCCGTATAAGGATGGCGTTGCTTGTCTGTCCCGGAGTGCTTGATGAAGCCGTACTTTGTTCTTGCCGCCCTGTGCCTGATGCTGGCGGCTGCCTGTTCCAACCAATCCGAGCCCGCAGCCGCGGCAGTTGCACCTGAAACTGCCCGCCCGCTTCATGAAAACGCCTTCGTGCAGGCCGATAATGCCGGCATGGGCGAGGCCGCACGCAAAGCCACCCACGACGAGTTGGTTCAGCAACTGAACGACTTGCTGGCCAAGCTGGATAAAGCCGCCACCCTGAATGAAGCCTTCAAGATTGCCGAATCGATTGAAGACCTGGGCAAGGATATCCGGCCGGAACTTGAGGCCGCGGTAGGCAAGCTGCCGGAACTGCCCCGCATTGCCGGCCTGCGCGCCCTGTGGACCGTCGAAGGCTGGGACCCCGGCGTTGCCGGGCTGCTGGCGATTGTGGAAGGCACCGGCGCCATGGAAACCCGCGTGGCGGCCGCCGAAGTGCTGGGTGCCGTGGCCAGCACCCGCCACGAAGCAGCGCTGCGCAAGTCGCTGAACGAAAAGGTATTCGACCCGGCCGTGAAGGTGCAGCTGGCCGTGGCCCTGTGGCGCAGCGCCAAAGACGTGGCCGCCACCAAGGTGCTGCGCGACCTGCTGGCCAGTGAGAACGAAAGCTTTCGCATCAGTGCGGCGCTTGCGCTGGGCGAAATCAACCAGTTGACGGCCGAAGCCAAGCCGATTCTGGAACAACTGGCCGAAGAACCCACCCTGCGCGGCCGCACCGCGCGTCGGGCACTGGACTACGAAAAGGCGATCCGTCGGCTGGAAGCTGCCATTGAAAGCAAGCTGCCGGGCCAGCCCAAGGTTGAAAAGATTGATACGCGGCTGCTGGACAGTGTCGAGAAGATGATCAAGGAACGCTACATCTACCCCGACATCGTCGCGGGCCGCAAACTGCTGTACGCCGCAGCCAACGGCATGCTGGAGGGTCTGGACCCCTACACCTGCCTGCTGGAAGACGGCCAGCTTCGCGACGCGGGTGAACTTTCACGCTTTGCCGTGCCCACGCTGGGCCTGATGCTGGGCAGCGCCAAGTTGACGGCCAAGCGCCAGGTGCGCCTGACACGGGTGCTGAGTGTGGTTCCCGGCAGCCCCGCGGCACTTGCAGGCATTCAGCCCGGCGACCGCATTTATCGCGTGGTGCGCGGGGCCGATGAAAAGAAGGTGCATGACCTGCGCAGCAACAAGCTGGAACTTCCCGAAGAGGAAAAGCCCTTTCAGACCCTGCCGCTGGACGACGAACTGACGCAGTTGCAGGGCGCCAAGGGCACCACCCTGGGCCTGCAGATCATGCGCGATGGCTGGCTGCTGGCCCGCTGGGTGCACCTGACCCACACTGAAGTCAAGATCGAGCCCGTGGCCAGCGAAATGCTGCCCGGAAGCATCGGCATGATTCACGTCGCGGAACTGGGTGCGGCTTCGGCCGCGCGCGTCAAGGAGGCCCTGGCTGACCTGCAAAAAACGGGCGCCAAGGCGCTGATTCTGGACCTTCGCAACGCGGCCTCCGGCAGTGTGGAAGCCGCCACACTGATCGCCGCCCTGTTTTTGCCCAAGGACACGCTGGTTACCTACAGCATGGGACGCAGCGAAGAACTTGCGCCGCGCACGGAACACAAAACGGCCACCGAAGGCGACACCAAGCTGCCGCTGGTGGTGCTGGTCAACGGCGGCACCTGCGACGCCGCCGAAGTGCTGGCCGGTGCATTGCAGGAACACAAACGCGCCCGCGTGGCAGGCCAGCAGACCTTTGGTCGCTCGATTGTGCAGTCGTTGATTCCGCTGCGGGCCTCGGAGTTGATTGAAGACGGCAAACAGGCGGCTTTGCTGCTTACGGTGGCGCGCTACTTCAGCCCGGTCAGCCAGATGCCTTATTACGACCGTGGCGTGACGCCCGATGTCGTGCTTACGCCCCGCCAAAGCGAGGGCTGGATTTACGATGAGCTGGAGCGCGCCCAGGAGGACCCGGCATTTGCCGCCTTCATGGATGGCTTGACCAAGGCCCTGGACCTGGACAAGCAAAAGGAACTGGCCCGTGCAGATGGCCGCAAGACGGATGCCTACCCGGGCTTGGACGACCTGTACACCAAGCTGAACCTGCACACGGATAAAGAGGAACTGCGCTGGCTGGTTCGCGGCGAGTTGCGCAAGCGCCTGGCCGGGCAGATTCCGAAATCTGACCTGCAGGAAGACACCGTGTTCACCGGTGCCGTCAAGGAAGCCGCCAACGTAGCCGGAATCAACCTGAGCGAGATTCCCGAGTACGCGACCTTGAGCAAATAGGGTTGGCGGATTTGTTTGCCAGGCCCGACAGGATTGTCGGGCCAGGCCAATTCAGGAGCTGTCAGGCTTCGGGGTTTGCGGTGCTGGCCACGCGAAAACCGCGATCAGCCGATGCCGTGTCGGGCAGGCGCCGACCGCGAAAGAAGGCCCGCAGGTCGCAGGGGGCGTCCTCACCGGCGGGCTGCACGTCGGCCTTGACGGGCGACTTGAAGCTGCCGCCGCGTACCACGCGCCGGTCACCCCCGCTGGGTTTATCCACCACCTTGGGGTCGCTGCCTGCGCGGGTGTAGGCCCCGGCGTCGTACCAATCCAGGCACCATTCCTCAACGTTGCCGGCCAGGTTCTGCACGCCAAAGGGCGACGCACCGTTCTTGCAGATATCCACCACCTGGGCCTCTGCTTCCAGGCCGCCGTCCAGGTAATGCCCGCGCCCGGGGTTGGGCGGGTCGTTGCCCCAGGGATAGGCCCTGCCGTCGCTGCCGCGCGCGGCGTATTCCCACTGTGCCTCGCTGGGCAGGTCGCCTTCCGGGTCGGCCCATTGCGAATATTCGCGCGCACCCATCCAGGTCACGCCGGTTGCGGCCTGGCGTTCGCTGCCAGCGGCAGGCGACCAGGTTCCTGCCACGTACATCAGGTCATACATGCCGCCATTGAGGTCCTTGCCAACCAGTTTGCGTGCCGTGACATCGGCCGGGGTGATCTTGCGCTCGTTGAGAAAGCGGCAGAACTGTTCTTTGGTGACTTCGTACTTTCCTATCAGAAACGCCGTCATGGCCACGTTGCGGCGCGGGGCATCGCCCAGTTTGTCGGCCACGCCCTGGTCAAACTTGCCCGCAGGCACCAGCACCATCGTCATGCCGTCGGAGAGGCGCTTGTATTCGGCAAAGCCCTGGGCGTTCTTGCCAATCAACTGAAAGCGAATCGCCTTGATCACCAGCGAAAGTTTGCGCTCGGTCGTGCGGCCGGCCGGGTCCTTGGCTGCCAGCACCAGGTTGAAGTCGCCAAACTTGTCGACACTGGTTTCCCAGGCAAAGCTGCCGTCGCTGCCCACGGGCACGCTGAAGCCATTGATCGTCAACACGGCTTCCGGCCCGTCCAGTTTTCCGCGCACGGCAACTTTGGCGGGCAGGGTTTCAAGCCGCAGCACGCTGGCATCAGTTGGTTCCAGTTCCACAAACTCGGGCGCCTGCAGGTCTACCACTACGGTACGGGTCAGGCTGGACTTGCGGCCCAGCCAGTCTTTGGCATCCAGCTTGACCACATGGCGGCCCGGCGCGAGATCGAGCTTGAGGGTGAACCCGCCATTCTTGTCCAGCGGCAGCACGCCCTGCGCGCTTTCCACGGTGACGCCCTGGGACTTGCCGGCGCTGCCGTCCAGCGTCACGGCGCGGGTGGTAAACCAGCGCACGCTGTCGCCGTCGGCCCACTCGAGGCTGAGCGGCAGGCGGTCCGGGATCAACCACACCGATTGCGCAGCAGCGCGGTTTCCGGCGCGGTCTGCGGCGCGAAGCTCCAACTGGATCGGGCTGTCGGCCAGCGGAATATTGATGTCAAAGGCGCCGTCGCGCAGCGTGATTTCGCGCAGGGCACCATCGACCAGCAGCTCGATGCCCGCGCCCGGGTCGTCATCGACAAGCTTGCCTTGCAGGCGGTAGCTGGCGGCGTCCAGGGGCAGGCGGCCGTCCTGGGCCAGCGCAAAGCCGGGCACCTGCAGTTCAGGCACCTGGGTGTCCAGCACCACAAACAGCGTGCGGCCCTGGCGCTTGCCAGCATCGCCCGTAGCCACCAGTTCGAGTTTGTTCAGGCCGGGCTCCAGCGAAATCGCCGCGCCGAAATCATAGGGCTTGCCATTGAGGGTAACTTTGCCATTGCTGGTACCCGGCACGCTGTAGCTGGCCATGGCCACGCGCAACGGGTTACTCTCGACGGCATCGGATGTGGCCACGCCAACGTCAAACTTCAGGTCAGCCACGGCAATCACCGGCGTGTTGGAGGTCGCGTTGGGCGCGGGGTCCTTGCCGCCAAACACCACAAAGCCGCCAATGCCCAGCGACGCCAGCACCAGCACAATCACCAGCGCAGCCACCAGGATGGTCTTGTTGGAAGCCGGGGCCTGCAGCAATGTCGGGTTGCTGGGTGCCGCTGCACCCTCCACCGGCGTGGCCAGGCCGCTTTGGCTTGGGGCGCTGCCGCTGCGCGACTTCAGGGTGGCAATGTCCAGCGTGGTGCCGCCACGGGTCTGGCCGCTGCGCGACGAAAACGCCGAACCCGCGGGTATGGCCGTGGTGCCATCGCGGCGAATCAACTGCGAGTTGCCTTGCGGCGCCGGATTCTGCGACCACCAGGATTCCAGGTCCTGGGCAAACTCGCCGGCGCTTTGATAGCGCGCCGCGGCATCGGATTCGCAGGATTTATCAATGATCGCGGCCAGGGCAGGGCTGACATCGGGCATGCGCTGGGCCAGCGGCACCGGGTTGCCGCCCATGATGGCGCGAAAGATTTCCTGGGTGTTCTTGCCCGGGTACGGAAAGTTGCCGCAGATCAGGTAGTACAGCGTTACACCCAGCGAAAACACATCGCAGCGGTGGTCCAGACCCTCGCCGTGCCATTGCTCCGGCGGCATGTACTGCGGCGTGCCCACAATCAGGCCAGCCATGGTCAGTTGCTCGCTGGTGGCCTGGGCGTCGGGGCCCTGGCTCATGTCGCGCACCAGCCCGAAATCCATCAACTTGGCGACGTCTTCTTCGTCGACCATGATGTTGGCGGGTTTAATATCGCGGTGAATCACCTTGCGGCTGTGGGCATAGGCCAGCGCGTTGGCCACCATGTGCACGTAGCGCACCGCTGCATGTACTTCCAGTGACTGCTTGGCCGTTACCTGGGCCAGCGTCTGGCCGTTGACGAACTGCATGGCGATGTACGGAATGCCGTCGACGGTGTCGGCGCCGACCACCGGAATGATGTTGGGGTGGTTCAGCTTGGCCGCGTGGCGGGCCTCGCGCATGAAGCGTTCAATCACCTTGGGGTCGGTCACCAGGCGCGGGTGAATCACCTTGATGGCGTGGTTCACCTGCAGCACTTTGTGCATGCCCAGGTACACGCCGCCCATGCCGCCTTGCCCCAGCTTGCGGACAATCGTGTACGGCCCCAGCGGGGCATTGCGGGAAAGGATGGGGTCCTGTTCGGGCATTGCGCCTTACTTGGCCTCAGCGACGCAGCTTTGGGTCAGGTAGGCGTCCAGCCGTGACGCCCAGTCATGCCGGTACAGGCCAAAGGTTGCGACTTTGCCTTCGGGGGTAATCACCACCACCGCAGGCGTCACACCAATGCCATAGGCTTCGGCGACTTTGCCGCCGTCGTCATAGCACAGGGGCCATGTGTAATTCTTGGTTTCGGCCAGCGCCTTTTGTGCCGCAGCCGTGTCGTCGTTGAAGTTCAGGCCCACACCTAAGATGGCCAGCTTGCTTTCCTTGACTGAAAGATTGCTGTTGTACAGCGGGCGCAGATTTTCCTCGGCTGCAAAGCGGCAAGCCGGGCACCATGAAGCCCAGAACACCAGCATGACGGTGCGGCCGTGCAGGTCAGCCAGCGAATACTTCTTGTCGCTGCGCAGGTCCTTGAGCGTCCAGGTGGGCGCGGCGCTGCCTACCTTCAAGCCGCTGGCAGCAATCGGGTTGGCATCGGGCGGCAGCAGGCAGAACTCGGGGTCGGTTGTGTTGCCGTTGGCTGCTGGCTTGCCGGGCTCGTTTTTGGTCGGGCCGGTGTTGTTGGCCTGGGCGTTGGCGGGCTTGTCTTCACGCACCCAATAGGGGTTGCCGTTTTCGTCGTAGCGCTTGACCAACTCGCCCTTGCCCGAAGGCTGGGCGCAACCAGCCAAGGCACCAATCGCCACCAATGCAAGCAATGCAAACCTGCGAACAAGACCGACCATGGAAGTCTCCTGGGCCATTGAGCGTGCCGCCCTAGTGTGGTTTATGCCACCGGCAATGCAATCGCCAGAACATAACGACAGCAGGCTTGGCGCGCCGGCGTGCGCAGCAGCGCGGCCTAGGGTTTGGCAGGCATTTCATAGATCACCCGGCCCGGGCCGCGTGAAACCAGCTTCAATCCAAGTTGGCGCGCCAGGGCGGTTTCGTCGACATCCCAGCTCCAGGATTCAAACAGCACAATCCAGCACTTGTGGCCGCCTGCAAGCTGCTCAAAGTGCGCCAGCCGTACCGGGTCAATCTGCTGCTTGTTGCTGCCCGCCTGTGCGGATGGGGTTTTCAGGCAGGGGCGGCCCAGTTGCCAGGCCAGCGCCTCGGGGTGGTTGGACGCGATGACAACATCGGCAGGTGTTTGCAGGCTGAGGTCGGCCTGCCATTGCTGGCCGGAATATCCGGCGCCGGCTTGGCGCAGATCCAGCATGACGAAAGCCGACTTAACCAGCGCCAGCAATGCCAGCGCAGCCAAAAGCGCGTTGCAGGCCCGGGCCAGGCGTCGCGCCGGCTGCTGGCCAGCAGCCAGCCCCAGCAGCAGGGCAACCGGCAGCAGCACTGGCAGCAGCATGCGCTGGTCAAGGTCCTGGGCGCGTGAGGACCCGAACTCGGCCGCGAACATCAGCGCCAGATAGCCTGCCGCAGTGGCCAGACAGGACAACGCCAGTGCCCGCTGGGGCGACGGTGCGGCGCGCAATGGCAGCAGGCATGCAGCGCCAAGCGCCAGCGTGGCCAATGTGAGAGGATGGCGAATCCAGCGGCTGAAAGTCTCGGGGGCAAACCAGGTGGTCATCACGCGCCAGATATCAAAGAACCAGCCCCAGGCAATCGCTTCCGCGCTTGGGTCGCGATCGGCCAGTGTGCCCGCGGTAAGCCAGTTGCGCAAAAGCCACAGCAGCACGGGCAACTGCGCGCAGCCAAAAAACAAGCCTGCCCGTGCCAGCCGCGCGCGCCAGGAACCCGTGGAGCCCAGCAGCAGCAACAACGCGCCCGAGAGAATCATGCCCTGCCCGACATAGCGCGTCAGGGTGGCCGCAGCCGCACACAGGCCTGCTGCAACCAGCCAGCGCCGCTGCGGCTGATGCAGTGCCAGGGCCAGCAGCACAATCAGGCCCAGTTCCAGCGGCAGAAACATCGCTTCGGATAACAACTGCCCGAACTGAAAAGCCATGTTGCCGCCAAACGCAGCCAGCAGGGCCGCCGGCAAGGCTGCCACGGCGGCAACATCAAAGCGCCGAAGGGCCAGAAAAACACCCGCTGCCAGCCCGCCAAACAAAAGCAGATGAAGCACCTGCGGCCAGGCGGAAAGGCCCCAGCCGACAGGGGCCAGCGCCAGCGGATACAGCGGCGGCCAGACCAGCAGCGGGCGGGCCAGGCCCTCTGGCACGCTCAGGGTCGCGCCGTCCAGCCGGGCCAGGTGTACTGCGGCATCGGCATACTGAATCGAGTCCGCATTCAGCCCCAGACCCCAGCCGCTGATGCCAAAGCCAAGCAGCAGCGCCGCCAACAGCGCCAGCGCCGCCGCAAAGGCGGCATCGGCACGGGTCAAGGCCGGCAAAGAAGGAAGCGGGTCAGGCATGCAGCAAGTGTAGCGGCCAAGGCAGGCCGCTGCATGTTGTGCCTACATGTTGCGGCGGTACTGGCCGCCCACCTGGTAGAGGGCTGCGCTGATCTGGCCCAGCGAGCATTGCTGCACGGTGCGCATCAGTTCGTCAAAGATGTTGCCACCGCCCAGGGCTGCCAGGCGCAGTTGTTCCAGCATCTGGCCGCAGGATTTTTCGTGCTGGGCCTGAAAGCGGCGCAGGCGCGTGATCTGGCCGTCTTTTTCGGCCTTGGTGCTGCGTGCCAGTTCCATTTTGCGCTCGCCTTGCGGCGGGTGCGGGTTGAGAAACGTGTTGACGCCAATGATCGGCAGCTCGCCGCTGTGCTTGAGCTGCTCATAGACCATCGACTCTTCCTGAATCTTGCCGCGCTGGTACTGCGTTTCCATGGCACCGGTCACGCCGCCGCGCTCAGTGATGCGGTCGAACTCCGTCAGCACGGCTTCTTCTACCAGGTCGGTCAACTCGTCGATCACAAAGGCGCCCTGCAGCGGGTTTTCGTTGCGCGCCAGCCCCAGTTCGCGGTTGATGATCATCTGAATCGCCAAGGCCCGGCGCACACTGGCGTCGCTTGGCGTGGTGATGGCTTCGTCAAAGGCGTTGGTGTGCAGCGAGTTGCAGTTGTCGTAAATCGCGTACAGCGCCTGCAAGGTGGTGCGAATGTCGTTGAAGTCAATCTCCATGGCGTGCAGCGACCGGCCGCTGGTCTGGATGTGATACTTCAGCTTCTGGCTGCGTTCCTGGCCGCCATACATGCGCGCCATCGCCACGGCCCAGATGCGGCGGGCCACGCGGCCAATCACGCTGTATTCGGCGTCTACACCATTGCTGAAGAAAAAGCTCAGGTTGGGCGCAAAGTCGTTCACGTCCATGCCGCGGGCACGCCAGGCCTCCACATAGGTAAAGCCGTTGGCCAGCGTGAACGCCAACTGGGTGATCGGGTTGGCCCCGGCCTCGGCGATGTGATAGCCGCTGATGCTGACGGAATAGTAGTTGCTGACATCATGCTCAATGAACCACTGCTGCACGTCGCCCATCATCTTGAGGGCAAACTCAATGCTGAAGATGCAGGTGTTCTGGGCCTGGTCTTCCTTGAGGATGTCCGCCTGCACGGTGCCGCGTACGGCGCTGACGGTGGCAGCCTGCACGCGGGCGTATTCGGCATCGGTCAGCATCGCGCGGATCTGGTCCCAGGGCTTGTCAAAGCAGCGGGGGTCCTGCCAGGCGGCGTCTGGGGCAGCGGCCCCGTCGCGCGCTTCCGCGGGTGGCTGCTTGGCTTCGCGCACGGGCACAAACAGGCGCTGCGGGGCGCGGTCGGGCTTCAGTTTGCCCTGTTCCATCAACTGCTTGCGTGCCTGCTGGCGCACGGCCGCATTAAAGAAGAAGGCCAGAATGATCGGCGCGGGGCCATTGATGGTCATGCTGACGCTGGTGTTGGTCGCGCACAGGTCAAAGCCGGCGTACAGAATTTCCATGTCTTCGACGGTGCAGATGCTGACGCCACTTTCGCCGACCTTGCCGTAGATATCGGGGCGCTCGTGCGGGTCTTCGCCGTACAGCGTTACGCTGTCAAAGGCGGTGCTCAAGCGTGCTGCGGGCTGGCCCTGGGACACCAGGTGGAAGCGGCGGTTGGTGCGTTCGGGTGGCCCTTCGCCGGCAAACATGCGCGTGGGGTCCTCGCCGGCGCGCTTGTACGGAAACACGCCACCGGTGAATGGAAAGGCGCCCGGGGTGTTTTCGCGCAGCAGCCAGCCCAGCAGATCGCCCCAGTCGCGATAGCGCGGCAGGCTGACTTTGGGCAGGCGCGAGCCACTGAGCGTGCGCGTGAAGTTGTTGACGCGGATTTCGCGGTCGCGGACCAGGTAGACGTTCTCGGGCTCGGTGTAGGACTTCACGACATCGGGCCAGCCCGCCAGCAGCTTGCGACAACGCGGGTCAAGTTCGGATACCAGTTCGTTGTAGCGCCTGCGCAGACGTGCGTTTTCGCCCACCAGCTGTTCCGGCGCAAAGCTTGCCAGGCGGGCCGGCGGGTTATCGCCCATATCCTGCAGTACCTGCCAGGTGGCCCCTGCGGCACCGGCAAGGTGCATCTGCTGGCGCGACCAGGCGTGATAGCCGCGCACGGCCTCGCTGATTTCGGAAAGATAACGCGCGCGCTGGCCGGGCAGAACCGACTTCTGGGTCGGGCCTTCGGGCCCGCACAGGGCCTTGAAATAGCGTGTCTTGAGGGGTTTTCCACCCAGCTCGGACAGTTTGCCAAGCAGCGCCTGATACAGCGCGTTCATGCCCAGGTCGTTGAACTGCGCGGCGATGGTCGGAAACACCGGCATGTCGGCGGGCTTTTCAGTGCCCTTTGCGCCACGGTTGCGCCAGACCTGCTTGCGGATATCGCGCAACGCGTCCTGGCTGCCGCGGCGTTCAAACTTGTTCAGGGCCACAAAATCGGCGTAATCCAGCATCTCGATTTTTTCAAGCTGGCTGGCCGCGCCGTATTCGGCCGTCATGACATAAATGCTGGCATCCACTTTGCCCACGATGCCGCTGTTGGCCTGGCCGATACCGCTGGTTTCAACCAGTATCAGGTCAAAGCCCGCGGCCCGGCACAGGTCCAGGGCTTCGTCCAGCGCAGCGCTGATTTCGCTGCCGCTTTCGCGGGTGGCCAAAGAGCGCATGTACACGCGCTTGCCTTGCAGCGAATTCATGCGAATGCGGTCGCCCAGCAGCGCGCCGCCGGTGCGCCGGCGCGTGGGGTCAATGCTGAGTACCGCGACGTGCTGGTGCTCAAAATCAACCAGGTAACGCCGCAGCAACTCGTCGGTCAGGCTGGATTTGCCGGCGCCGCCGGTGCCGGTAATGCCAATCACGGGACACTTGCTGGTCACCTTGGCCACTTTTTCGTGCAGGGCCTTGGCCAGCGCGGCGACCTGTTTGGTGTCGCGGCCGCTGTCCATTTCTGCCCAGGAAATCAGGCGGGCAATGGTTCCGGGCTTGTCGCGCGAAAGCTGCTTGAGGTCTTGCTCGGGGGCTGTGACGGTCGCGAAGTCGCACTCGCGCATCATGAACTGGATCATGCCTTCCAGCCCCAGGTCGCGGCCGTCTTCGGGGCTGAAAATGCGGGCAATGCCGTATTCGTGCAGTTGGCGAATCTCGTCGGGCACAATCACGCCGCCGCCGCCGCCAAACACTTTGATGTGCGAGGCGCCTTTGCTGGCCAGCAGGTCGTGCACGTACTTGAAGAACTCGATGTGGCCGCCCTGATAGCTGCTGATGGCTATGCCCTGGGCGTCTTCCTGAATCGCGGCGTCGACAATCTCCTCGGCGCTGCGGTTGTGGCCAAGGTGAACTACTTCCGCACCCTGGGCCTGCAGGATGCGCCGCATGATGTTGATGCTTACGTCGTGGCCGTCAAACAGCGAAGCGGCCGTAACGAAGCGAACTTTGTGCTGAATGTGGAAGGGTTCTTTCATCCTGGAACTCAGCCTGGCACACCAGCGCCAACGCTCCTGTTGCCGCGGGCAACGCGGCCAAGGCCTAGTGGTGGCAGTACTTTGCGTAAACCTAACGCTGGATTGTACTTCGTTTTTGCAAACTGCCTACAACAGGAAGCGCCGGACAGGGGGTCAGTTTGAAGCCAGGCGCGGCAAACCAAGGGTGGCGGGGACTGCGGCGACCCTGATTTGCATGGGCTCCATGGCAAACGCTTTGGTCCACAGATGGACACGGACAAACACAGATCAACGGCAAGACGGATTTGCCGGTTCCCTGTCGATCGCTCTACGCAGGCGCTGACGGGGTTTCTGCTGACGGGGTTTCAAGCGAAGCGGGGCGGCACTGGGCCGCCCCGCTTTATGGCTTTTGGCAACCCTCAGGCCGCTTTGCGGTCTGCAACTTCGTCGCTGTCGTCGTCCTCACGGCGCCATGGCAGGCCGGAACCGGCTTCTTTGTCGCTGCCGTAGAACGGGCGACGGGAACCTTCTTCTTCCGGCTTCACTTCCGGGCCACCGGACTTGCCTACGTCTTCGGGCTTCAGGTTATTGGTGTAGGTCTCGTACTTCTTATCCAGGGCATCCCAATCGGCATCGGAGCTGATGCCGAAGTGTTTCTTGAAGGCCGCAATCGCCGAATCGTCACCGTGGCTCTTGAGCAGCAGTTCGCCCTTGTAGTCCTTGGCAATCCACTCCCACCATTTTTCCTTGTAGGGGTATTTGCCGTTTTCCATGTAATTGTTGAAGAAGTAACTGGCCTGGCAGGTGCCGGCGTAATAGCAGCCCATGCCCAGGGATTGCGCGACCCAGTTGGGGTTGGCGCGTGGCATTTTGAGTTCCTGCCAGCGGTCCCAGGCCTTTTGCTGCACCTGGCCGTAGTTGCGGCACTCAATCATGTCGCGGATACGGTAGAGGTACTTGCCCTTCATGATGTTCGTGTTGATGCCCTGCAGGTCACGCAGGCGCAGGTGGTTCAACTGCAGGAACTCATAGGTCGCTTCGCGACCCTGGCCGCCGCCGCGGGTAAAGCCGGAAACCGAGTCCGTCAAACCTTCCTGGACCAGGATGCTGGAATAGCGCGGGCGCTTTTGCAGGTCTTCCATGTTGAACATAGGCCCGGCGGCATAGAAGTCCGAAAGCATGTGGAAGGTTTCGTGGATCAGCACCGATTCATTGAACCATGCGGTCTCGGGCTTGCTGTCTTCGCGGTCGTCATAGGTCATGACGCGCTCACTGAGCGGCGAATAGTAGGCGCGGGCGCCGGGCATGGGCTGGCCGATTTCGTCTTCAAGGAACTGTTCAAACGTCATGCGGTCCTTCAGCACGACAATGCCCAGGGGCCAGCCTTCTTTTTCCGCGATTTCGGCGTTGTACTGGGGCTTCTGGCGCTGCAGGTTGAACTTGTCGATCAGGTTGGTGCGAAAGAACTCATACAGGTGCTGCAGCAGCGCACTCTTGCTTTCCAGGGTTTCCTTGAACGCGTCGTCCAGCTCGGTGACTCCGGCTGGCTTCTCCACGTACACAATGAAGGGCTTCCAGTAGGTGTAGGTCCAGATGTCGTCAAAGGCCTCGCCCTCACGGCGCATGGCTGTGGGGCTGAACGAGCGTTTGCCCTTCTTGCGGTCAACTTTGGCCTTGCTGTCGTTGGCTACCTTGAAGCGAAGAAACTCGGCGCGGGCGTTCTTGGCAAAACCGTCCTTGAGTTGCGCGGCTTCCAGGGCGGCACCGGCCTCGCGCACCTTGGTCTCGAGGGTTTTGAGCTTGTCGATTTCTTCCTGGGGAAACAGTTCCACATCGCGGCAGCGCTGCGGCACCGAGGCGTAGGCGTCTTCGTATTCGCGCACGTTTTCAATGCCCAACGTGGCGTAGGAATCGAATTCCACGGGGCGGGTGTATGACTGCCAGCCCAGCCGCTTGACGACTTCGAGGAACAGTTCGTTCTTTTGGAACTTGCTGGAATCGCGGCCATCGGGCGTGCGGAACTTGACCGTGCGACCAGGTTCCAGAACTTCGGAGGCCTTGCGCAGCAGGGCCTTGGCGGTCGGGTAGCCGTCTGAATCCAGCATCAAGGCGACTTTGGCGATACGTTCGCCGCCCTCGTTGGACACCTTCTTGGCGATTTCGGCGGCAAAGCCATCCATGACCTTCTTGAAGTCAGGCTTGTCTTTGCGTTCCTTGGCCTGCTTGTAGAAGGCTTCCAGTTTTTCGCTGTCCGGAAAACCGGCCGCGTTGTTCAGGTTGGTGCGCAAGTCTGCCAGCAGCAGTTCTTCTTCGGATTTCTTGCTGCCGCCGGTGCCGCCCGTGCCACCGCCGGAAGCGGTGCTGCTGTTGCCACCGGGGTTGGCAGGATTGGACCCGCCAGAGTTGGCGGCAATCAGCACTACAATCAAAATCAAAACCACCACGCCGCCGCCAATGCCGGCAATCAGGGGCACCGGGGGCTTCTTTTTGGCGGGCACGCCATAGGGGCCGGCCGGGCCGGCTGCGCGCCCATGTGCCGGGGCATGGTTTTGTGTGGCAGGCCGTGGGCCGGTTGTAGGGCCGCGCCGCGTTTGCGGAACGCGGGTGCCCGTTTCCTGGGGCGCCTGCTGGCCGTACAGGGTTTCATCTTTGCGCAAAACCGACGCGCCGCCCTTCATGTCGACTTCTGGTGCGGGTTGCGCTGGCGCGCTGCGCACGTCGGAATCGTCGTCACCGGCGTTGACCAGTGCCTCAATGTCCGCGCGGCGGATCGTGCGTGTGCCGCCCACGATGGTCGGGTTGGCCACCTGGGGTGTGGGCACCGTCACGGGCGCGCCGCACTTTTTGCAGGTGGTTTTCTTGCCCGCGTGGTGTGGGCCTACGCTGTACTTTGTGCCGCAGGCTGGACACGGGAAAACAATCAGTTCTTCAGACATCGGCTGCTCCCTGCCCTGATCCGGCTTTCCGGACCGTCCAATGTAAGACTTTTCTACCTTTTCCGAAAGCCGTGGCGCCTTTTGCCCGGCCGACTCACTGGCTTTTCGCCGCGCGGCATCCAGCACCGTACGGTCAACCTCTGGTGGCGGGGTGGGGCCCGAAAACCTTGCCACGCCGTCGCTGCTTGCTGGTTCTGCTTCGCCCGGGCTCATGGCGTTGCTCCTGTGAGCCATACCTGCAACTTCTCCAGTGCCAGCCGGTACCTGGATTCCACGGTCTTGATACCAGCGCCAGTCACCTGCGCGATTTCCTGAAACTTCATGCCTTCATACATCCGTAACAGTACGACTTCTTTCTGGTCTTGCGGCAACGCATCCAGTGCCTGGTTCAGTTGCCTGAGGTTTTCTGCCTGCTGCGCGCTGCTGGCTGGGTCCAGCCGCTTGACCAGCGGTGGAAGCTCCGAGGCCGCCTTGCGCGCCCGGCTTTGCTGGCGCCCCAGTTCCATCACCCGGTTGCGCGCTGCAGCGTAAAGATATGCCGCCAGGTTGCGCGCCGCGGCAAACTTCTGGGGGCTTTCAATCAGTGCCAGCCAGGTGTCCTGTACGGCGTCTGCGGCGGTTTCGCGACTGCTGCACAGGGCCAGGGCATAACCGTAAATGCCGCGCCGGTGACGTTCAAACAGCGCCTCAAACGCAGCGAGATCCCCGCGTTGAAATCGCGCGACCAGGTCGGTGTCTGTTGGCTCGGTCAATTCGATGGCCACCGCAACATGAGACGCCGCAGGCCCGCAAAAACCTCAAAAGATTCCGTGAAAATCGCGCCCAGGGCCGAAAGCGGGGCTGGATGGGTCTATTCGACCAGGCACAGGCCGACCGTGATGTTATCCGTGCCGCCGCCGGCGTTGGCCAGCTCAATCAACTCCGCGGCCATGCCTTCAAGATTGTTGCCATGCTTGGTGATGGCCTTGAGGATCTCGCTGTCAGTCACAAGGTCAGTCAAGCCATCGGAACACAGCAGGTACACATCGCCGCTTTTTACCTTTTCCCATTTCACGTCTACTTCCACGCCGGGTTCCATGCCCAGCGCGCGCGTGATGATGTTCTTCAGCGGGTGGCTGCGGGCGTCTTCTTCGCTGATCAGGTTCTTCTTGCGCAACTCACCGACCCAGGAATGGTCCTCACTGACCTGTTCCAGGCGGCCGTCGCGCATGCGGTAAATGCGGCTGTCGCCCACATTGGCCGTCACCACGTAATCGCGCACCACCACCGTGGCGACAATCGTTGTGCCCATGTTCTTGAGTGCCGCGTCGGCGTTGCCGCGGCGGTAGATTTCTTTGTTCGCGGCCTTGATGCACTTGGTCAGCAGTTCGGCGTCTTTGCGCTCGTCGTGGTCTTTGGGGCGGCCCTTGAAGGCCTGGCCCACGGTCTCAATGGCAATATGGGACGCGATCTCGCCACCGAGATGCCCGCCCATGCCGTCGGCGACGACACAAAGCCCGGATTCGTCTACAATTACGCAAGAATCTTCGTTGTTCTTGCGCTGCAGACCAACATCCGTGGCCGTGACGATCCGAACGACCATGACGCCGCCTTTAGAACCGGCATCCGTTTGAGGCATGCGGTGTAACTCCGCGCCATTGCCAAGGTTCGTGCTGTGTAATCGGACGAAAGTACCAGCACGCCCCAACCTGTCAAGCTTCGCTGCCGTCTATCGTAGACCCTTCATTATCGAACTGATTGCACAAAATGCAAGCCAGCGTTGACCGCAGCCAGCCCTACCCCCACAATCCGCCCGGATGACGAAATCAATACTGTTCCTTCTATGTGTTTGTCTTTCGGCCACGCTGGCTGCCCAGCCCCCCGTGGACGAACCCAAGGACCCGCCGGTACGGCAACCCGACAAAGAGCCCGGCACGGCCCCTGGTTCGCCAACCATGTCGGACCTGCAGGCGGCTGTGGAACAGGAAGTCGACATTGCCCTGCGCCGGCGCCTGGAAGAGTTCGCGCCACTGCGTTCGCGCCGCCAGTTGTTTCTGGAGTTCGCCGGCGGCGTGATGACCAAGTATCGCCAAGCCCAGAAATCTGCCAGTGGCGACCAACCCGACGGCGGCCGCCGGGCGCCCAATGGCATCGGGCTTGCCCGGGTATGGTTGAACGTGTTTGCGGCCTACAGCGATATTGTGGAAAGCGAGCTGGAGATCCGCTTCAACGGCGATTACACGCTGCTGGACGAAGAGATTCTGGAAATCCCCAAGGCCGTGATTGTCTACAACCGGCCCTTCAGCCAGTTCTTGCCCGGCGGGATGTTTCGCGACAGTTTTCTGTTCGGGGTGGATGGTCACTTCTGGCGCCAAAGCCGCGCCAGCGAAACCATGGCCCTGGGCCAGCGCGCCTTTCACCAGGATGAGGTGGCGCAGATACGCTACACGGCGCGCTTCATGGACAGTTTTTACGTGGTGGGTGCGCTGAGTGACGGCTCGGTACTGGGCTTTGGCCAGGTCGACGACAGCAACAATTACCCGATGCTGCAAGACGACAAGACGCGCTACATTCGCGGTCTGGGCGACACGCGCGAGATCAGCCGCTATCTGCAGGTGGAGTTCGGCGGCGGGTTTATCTGGGACTTCAACACCAACAGTTTTCTGCGCAGCAATGCCCACTTCAGCCCCGAAACCTGGACCGCACAGAACACGAACTTCTTGAACCTGCTGGCCTGGGGCAGCATGGATCGATTGAGTTTTAATGAGACCTCGTTGATTGAGGGTCTGATGCGCCAGCCGTTTTATGGCGGCACGCAGGATAGCCCGGGCAGGCACGTGCGCCGCGCCAAGTGGCGCATGGGCGCCAACCTGGATTTTTCGTTCCGGGTGGGTGGCGGCGACCTGGTGGTGCAAAGCCATTACATTCATGGCGAAGACGGCCGCTTTGTGCGCAACGCCTGGGGCGTGGAGGTGCGCTACACGTTTGAGTTGCCGCGCATTCCGTATTTTCTGCGCATCACGCCGATGTTCCGGTATTCGGAACTGGTTACCAACAACAACGATAACCCGCTGGACATCACCGACCCCTTTGGCGGCCCCCTGCGCGTAAGCAGTGGCGCGGTGGCGGGCTTCAGTCTGGCCGATGGCGCGGGCTTTGCGGCCAACCGGCGCGAGTTCATGCTGGGCGTGAACCTTACGCTGGCGCGCAACGTGATTCTGGGCTTTGAAATCGTCTTCAATGAAGAAGACTTCAAGCAGACCCGCAACGTACCCAACGACGTACCCAACACGTTTTACATGCTGCGCATCGGCGCCGAGTTTTGAATACGGGTTCAGGTGCAGGTGCGGGTTCAGGTTCAGGTGCAGGGTGAGAATTGACCTCAGTTTGCGACTGCAACCCGGCGCACGGCAAGGCAAGACAGCCAACTCGGAACCCGGAACCCGGAACTCGGAACTCGGAACGCGGAACGCGGTACTTGGAACTCATTTCCCGTTGCCCATTTCAATCGGCGGGGCTACGTCGATACCCCCGACTTTTTTCGGCAGCGGCGCGCCGGATAGCACCCAGGTCTCGATGTCCGCAATCTCGTCTGGCGGCAGCGGGTCACCGCCAAAGGGCATGGCCGGCTGCTTGAGGCCCTTGAGGTGCATCAGCAGAGGTGAATTTTCGGCATAGGGCACCACGGTGGGGCGCGGCCGGCCCAGGTCGTCTGTGGCACCACGCATCAACCCGGCCAGCGACATCAAATCCAGCTTGCGCGGGTGCTTGCTCCAGGTGGCCAGCCAGCCGGCGCCTCCCTGCGGGTTCGTTGATGGCGGTGCGTTCTGTTGCGGGCCGTAATGGCAGCCGTTGCAGCGCGCGCTGAGAATGCCCAGCACACGCTGGTAATCGACCGTTCGCCTGGGCTCTGGCGCCGCGTTGAACACATACCAGGCCAGCTTGTCGGCCTGATCGACCGTGATGTTCTGCTTGGGCATACCCGACCAGGGCAGCCACTTTTCGGGCTCCAGGATTGCGGCCTGGGCAAATTGCGGCTTTACGCGCGTCCAGGCCAGGGTCAGGTCCGGCGCGAAAATCGCCGCCGGGTTGGTCAGGGCGCCGTCGGCGTTGCGCACCAGTTCCGATCGTTGCGCGCCCAGGCTGTGGCATTGGTTGCAGTTGAATTGGTCCCAAAGCTGCTTGCCCTGGGCCAGCTTGTCGCTGCTGGGGCTTTCGTCGCGCGCAATCCGTGGTGCTGGCAGTTGGGCATTGCGCGGTCCTGCCAGTTGCAGCAGATAGCGGGTCAGGACTTCAACGTCGCGGTCCGAAAGCCCCAGGTCGGGCATTCGGTCGGCTGAATGCTCGCGCAGCTTGTAGGGATAGCGCAGGAAGCGGCGCAGCCAGCTTTCCGGCCGGCGTTCAGCAATGTGTACGAGCGGCGGGGCAAGATTCTCGGGCCGGTTTTCAAACTGGTGGCATTGCTGGCAGTTGTCGCGAATTTCCGGGTGCTTATCCGGTCGCGACGTGCGATGACAGAAGTTGCAGTTGTGGGCCGCGACCAGCCGCGCACCCTCCGCTTCCAGTTCCGCACCATCCGTTGGCAGGGCTTGCGGGTCCCGCCCCGCGTTGGGGTCTTGGGCCGGCTTGTAGGCAAAGGTGAGCAGCACGCCCGTGATGGCCAAGCCTAACCCGGCAATCAACATCAGGAACACAGCGGCCTTGGGGCGGTCAATGTTGGCGGCTCTGGTCAAGCGGGTCCGGAATATGGGCAGAAGATTCTAGCCTGGCTGAAACTCCGGTTTGCCCTTGAACGGCAAAACATCGGCAGCAGTTTTGGCTTTTTGCTTTCAATTGCCGCGTTGTTTGTAACATCCGGCCCCTCAATCACCGAGACCCAGGGACCCATGAAAACGACTGCTGCCGCACCCGTGACGATCATTTCTGGTGGCCAGACCGGCGCAGACCGCGGCGGGCTGGACGCCGCCCTGGAACTGGGACTGCCCCACGGCGGCACCTGCCCCCGTGGCCGCAAGGCCGAAGACGGAGCGATTGCCCCCCGCTATCAACTGCGCGAAGGCGACAGTGCGGAATCGAACGAACGCACGGAAACCAACGTGCGTGATTCCGATGCCACACTGGTGCTGACCTTTGGCCGCCTGACTGGCGGCTCGCGCCAGACGGCAGAGTTCGCGCGCAAGCACGGCAAGCCCTGCCTGCACCTGGACCTGAACATTGAGCCCACCGACGACGCCGTACGTCGCGTCAAAGGCTGGCTGGGCGAAAACAAGATTCGTGTGCTGAATGTGGGTGGCGCGCGTGAAAGCGAAAGCGCCGGCCTGCAGGGCGCGGTCAAGGACCTGCTGCTGCGCGTGTTTCGCTAAACCAAGCACGCAGAAAAAGTGAAGCCGGTCGCGCCAGGGGCGCGACCGGTTTCGTTGCACTGACTTGTGGGGGGCACAAGTCAGGCAGCGGGGGCAAGGGTGGAAACACTGGCAAGGGCGGCTTCAAACTGGGTGCGTATCTGCATGGCCTGCAAAAGCTTGGTGAAGCGGCGGCGGCGTTCCGTGCGCGCCTGGCTGTTGGCCAGCAACTGCTGGTAGCGTTCGGTGTTTGTGGCGGGTGTGGGCTGCATGGCGATCTCCTGTCCTATGTAACGCATGATTACGGATTCGTTTCAGCGATTTCTGTATCGGGCATGTAACGGCACCGGTCTTGCCGAAGGCGGTGACACAAACGAAGAACCCGGCTTTCGCCGGGCTCTTTCACAAGGTTTCGCGGTTAGTTTGGGGGGAGAATCGCCGCGAAGCCTTTTGTGGTTTTTCTTGCGCATTGCGCGCGTGGAGAGTGGCATTCAAGAATGAACGCCGGTGTGTTGGTGAAGTCCGCGTATCGGTCTCTTTGTCCTTTGCCTGCTTTCGCAAGCCTTATTCGACTGCAACTGTCCTCAACTCGGCTTCATCATGCTTCATCCTCTTAAACGGAATGCGCCTGCTTAAGTTTCCGTAATTCCGGCACCGGTCTGAAGTTTCACATTCGCGCGGATTACTCCGGCCTGTGGTGAATCCCTGTGTCAGGTACTTCAGTTACCCCCCGCAACAGGGCCTAAAGCCGCGCCAACGGCAGGGCCGGCCCCACACCGTCAAGTGAAACGATTGCACAGTGCCTGTACGGGTGCGGGCGTTTACTTGCCCAGCGTCTGCAGCAGCAGGGCTACGGCGGCGCGCGGCGCGATCTGGCCTTGTTCGACTTGCGCGCGCAGCTGCGCAAACCTGTCGCCCAAGGCGCCCGGCCCCTGCAAGGCCTGCGACAGTGCAGCCGCGGCAAGGTCCAGCAGCCGCGCCTGGGCGCGCTTGCGGCGTGTGGCGGCCAGCAGCTTGTGATCGGCCATGAATGTCGCGTGGGATTGCAGGGCTTGTGCCAGCGCATCAATACCCTGGCCGGTGGTCGCGACGGCCTGAAGAATCGGCGGTTGCCACATTGGCTGGCCCGCAGGCGGGTGGGCGCGCAGTTCCAGCCCTTCCTTAACATCTTCGGCCAGGCGGTCGGCGCCGGGCTTGTCGGCTTTGTTGATCAATACGACGTCAGCGATTTCCATGATGCCGGCCTTGAGGGCTTGCACGCTGTCGCCGGCAGAGGGTGTCAGCACCACCACGGTGGTATCCGCCACGCCGGCGATTTCGACTTCGCTTTGACCCACGCCCACGGTTTCGACAATCACGGGGTCATAACCGGCCAGTGCCAGCAGTTCGCAGGTGTCCTCACAGCCCGCGGCCAGCCCGCCAAAGTGGCCGCGCGCGGCCATGGAGCGCACAAACACGCCGGGGTCCAGGGCGTGCTCTGACATGCGCAGGCGGTCGCCCAGCAGGGCGCCGCCGCCGAAGGGGCTTGACGGGTCAACAGCCACCACGCCCACGCGCGTTGCGCCGTTGATTCGCAGATGCTTGACCAGCGCCGAAACCAGCGTGCTCTTGCCGGCGCCGGGCGGGCCGGTCACGCCAATGCGCCGGGGCTGGGGCGCTGTTGCATTGTGTGCATCCAGTTCCGCCAGCAACTGTGCGTCGCCGTTTTCAGCCAGCGTCAGGGCGCGCGCCAGGGCGCGGGTCTGGCCGGCCATCAGTTCCTGAATCAGCGCTGCCATGACGCGAAGCATACTTGGTGGCAGCCCGGTTTTGGCCTGTGATTCCCGGCCGGAAACGGCCTGTCGCGGCGCGGGCCGGGGTCGCTAGACTACGTGTTCAAGATGACCCAGGGCCCAGCACATCCCAAGTCGCCTGCACCAGACGACCGCGAGCCGGACGATATCACCGAAATTGCCCGCGAACTGGAGGCCGAGCACAAGGCGCGCCGCACCACCGGCATTGCCGGCCCGGTGGACATTTCAGCCTTTGAAGGCACCGGCAAAGGCCCGCACAGCAACCCCTATTTTCGCCCGCCCAGCGATACGCCCACAGTTGAAATTGCCGCCCTGCGCCCGCTGTCAGAGGCCGTGGTGCAACCGCTGCGCCCGCCACAGCCCGAAGACGGCGTGGCCATGGAGCCAGCCAGCGAAGACGCCGCGCTGAACCAGGCGATTCTGACCAAGCGCCTGCCCACGCCCCAAAAGCCGGATGCCGCCACACCGGGCTATGAAGACGTGGTGGTCGAGATTCCTGACGCCAAGGGCAGCGACACGGAAATCCGGCGCGTGCTGCCGCAATCGGCGGTGCTGAAGGAACCGGGGCTGCTGCTCAATGATGACGACCTGGAGAATCTTTCCAGGCGCACAAAGCGCGGCCTGCTGGTTCCGCTGCTGCGTGCCATGGAATCGCGCATCGACGCCGTGTTGCGCGCCCGGGCGCCCGTACCCTTTGACCATTCCTATTACGACTTGCGCGCTGTCAGTTGGGGCGCCGATATCTCAGAAAGCCCGTCGCTGCTGGAAACCGCCTTTGTGGCGCGGCTCACGGGGCGTGAAGACGCCCGGCTTTGGGCGCTGAATGCGCTGGGCCTCAAGGCCCACCAGAACAACGGGCTGTTTCAGGACCGCGCCGGCCAGGACCCGGACACCCCGCCCGGGCGCGGCTGCATCACGGCCCTGCGCGACATGGCCCTGGCGGCGGATTTCTTGAGCCCCTACCTGACGGCCGCCGACAAAGACGACCTGGCCGGCATTCTGCACCACAACGCCAAGCGGCTGGCCGTGTTTGTGGGCGACCCGAACCTGAACCTGCCGGCGAACTTGAGTGAAACCGGTGCCATGGCACTGGGGCTTGTCGGCTTGCCGCTGATGACCTTTGAGCGTTTCTACGCTGATGCCAAACGCTGGGTCGACACCGCTGAGCAGCGCGCCCACACCCTGCTGCAGAACCGCGTGGCCGATAACGGCCGCCCCGCCGCCAGCGACCTGCACGGGCTGACGGAGTTGATGCGCTATCTGCTGCCGTTTTCGGAGGCCTTCAAGCGCTACTACGAAGACGACATGCTGATGGGTGCTGGCGGCAACCTGAGCCAGCTTCCGCGCTGGGCCGCGCACCAGTTTGGCAGCTCGCGCCAGGGGCTGTTTGCCAGCTCGCGCCTGACAGTGACGGAACTTCGCGCCGCCACGCCGCTGTGGGCGCGCCTGGCCGATACCTATCGCGATGGCGTGGCGCAGTGGCTGCTGCACCAGCTTTCCGTCGCTGATGCTGCGCGGCGCGTCAACGACGAAAAGCGGCCCACCGGGCGCCTGCGCCTGGAACTGCCGGCTGCAGCCGGGCTGGATGCGGTGTTGACAGCGGTGTTCTACGACCCGGAACTGACCACGGCCTCGCCCGAAAACACCATGACGCCGGGCGCGAGGCTGAGTGAAACGCGCATTGTCGTGCGCAGTGATTGGGACCCCAGCAGCCCGATTGTGACCCTGCAGGCGGAACTTGGCACCCTGCCCTACGTGCACCTGGCCAGCCAGGGCGTGAACCTGAAGCTGGTGATTGAACCCGACATGTTTGCGGAACACGGCGGGCGCGTGATTGCCGGCCGCGTGCGCGATTACATTGAAATGGGCGGCGCGGCCTACATGAACGGCGACTTCAAGTGCGATGACGGCAGCCTGGCCCAGCGCCACCTGCTGTACCTGCGCGCCGAACAAACCGCGCTGCTGTTTGACCGCTTTGATATCGGCGACGGCCGCACACTCAAGCGTGCGCGGTTGCGCATTGAGGGTTCGGACCAGGCCCAGTCCATGGACCGCGGCACCCTGGCCGTTGCGGCCACCGACGGCTCCGACCGCAGCGCACGCTTTACGTTCTATTCCAACGGCTTCAGCCAGGGCGTGGAACGCGGCGGGCCGGGCACCAGCCCCGGGTTGTCGCTGGAATTCATGCGCGGCCGCGGCGATCTGGCCAGCGTGATTGCCCTGGGCAAAGTTGAGCAGATGCCCGAAGTGCGCCGCCTGAACGTGGAAGAAAAAGGCCGCGTCTATCGCAATACCATGGGCGAAGGCGCCATCCTGTTCAACGGCTGGCAGGGCGGCATGCCCCAGCAATGCGGCTGGGTCTGGACCGATGCCTTGATGGCGTTTGTTGACCGCCGCGACGACTACCCGGGCCGCTACGTTGCCATCAAGGCCACGTCGGTTCTGGCCTACGACATGCAGGAAGGCATTCACCTGGGTTTTGGCGCCAGCCACCCCGAGGCGCCGGACAAGCCCGTGGAGTTCAGCATCTGCGCCAGCGGGCCCCAGGCGGTGCTTTACCTCAGTACGCGCGCGCAGGTGCGCGTGGCCTTTCCGGGCCTCAAGAAGGTCAGTGTCGACGGCACGGAAGTGGAGACCGAGGGCGTGGGCAAAATTCACATGCTGACGCGGGCGCTGGAACCCGGCCGCCACCTGCTGGAGTTTGAACACGAAAGCCCGGGCCCGGAAAGCAGTGTGGCCTCGCCGCGTGAAAACCAGTTGATTGGCGGCGTAGTCACCATGCAGGCCACGGTAGGCGACCCGATTGGCGTCGACAAAGCCCGGCTGCTGATCGACGGCCAGTATTATGGCGCCACGCTGGAAGCCGGCCCCTGGGGCTGGAAGGTCAACACCACGCAACTGGCGGAAGGGCCCCACGAAGCAGCGATTGAGGCCAGCGACGTGCTGGGGCATGTGCGGCGCAGCGCCGGGCGGCGCTTTCTGGTCGACAACACCGCGCCGCATGTGGAGCTGCATGAGCCCAAAGATGGCAAGCGCGCGCGCGGGCTGCTGCCGTTTGTGGCATCGGCCAGCGACCCCAACGGCGTGGAACGCGTGCAGTTCTGCTTTAACGGCAAGGCGATAGGCGAGCCCGTCAGCACGCCGCCGTACAGCCGTGAAATCGATACTTCCACGCTGCCTGACGGTGAATACGCAGTTACAGCCGTGGCCACCGATGCCGCCGGCAACATTGGCACCAGCAAACCGGCGCGGATTGTGCTGACCAACCACGCTGCACCGCCCAAGATCATCAAGTTGAAGATCAAGCCGCCGGTGCTGGCACTGGGCCCACTGGAAGAAGCGCACGTCACGGCCGTGGGCATTGACGACGAAGACGGCGAACACCCCATCAAGGTGCAGTGGACACGCATCAAGGGCACGGGCGTTGTCGACAAGAACGGCACGTTTACCGCGCCCGGCATTGAGGGCGCCTGTGTGCTGGAGGCCAAGGTGCCCGGCACAGATGTCAAGGCGCGTCTGAACGTCGACGTATCGCGCGCCCACGCCAAGTAGCCCGCCCAGCCCGCGCGCCGCCGGTGTACCGCGCGGCCCGCCCGGGGGCTATACTTTCCGGCCACCCTGGAGCAGGCATGGACGTCGGGCGGGCATCGCAACTCTTGCAGCGGCTTCCGTTGCCTCTGGCGCAGACCCTGCGCCGGGCGCTGAACGCCAAATCGCCCGAAGGCAGCCACCTAGCGGCCTACTATTTTTTTGAATCGATGCTCAAGCTGGCCTCGGCGGCGCAAATCAGCGTTTACCTGGAAGTCGATGGCAAAGACCCGCACCTGAATACGCTGCTGGAATCCATTGCCCGGCCCTCGGTTGGCCACTGGCTTGGCATCTGGCGCGAAACTGCGGCCAAGCTGGCGGCCCGGCCTGATGCCGCGCTGATACCGCTGGCCGGTCTGCACGGGCGCCTGACAGCGCGGGCACCGCGGCCCTGGGCTGCGGCGTTTCTGCAGTTCGCCGCCGGCGCGCGTGGAGAGACCGACAACCGCAGCAGCGTCACGCTGCTGGACCTGTTTGACGCCATTGTGGCCTACCGCAACAACGAGCTGGGGCACGGCGGCCAGCGCACGGCGGCGTTTTACGCCCAGGCTGCGCCGCTGCTCATAGAAGCCGTAAGCGAAGCCGTGCGCGAATTGGAACCCTTTGGCGAATTGGCGTTGTGTGTGGCACGCGACGTGGCCGATGTGCGCACCGGCGCCACCCTGCGGCGCTATGACCAGTTGCGTGGCGACGGCGTGCACGTGCCCTTTGAAGACCAGCCCCGGCCCGCCGACGCACAGATCAAACCGGGCCGCCTGTTGCTGTGCGGCCCCGGCGTGCGCGTCAACCTGCACCCCTTTGCGGTGTATGAAGTAGACGATTTTGAGCGCGACCGCGTGGGCTGCCTGAACAAGGTCAACGCACGGCGCCGCAACACCGGCGAATTCGGCGTCAAGAATGTCGAGTACCTCGATTACGACAGCGGCGCACGCCTGCAATCGCATAACCCGGTGGAAGAACTGGCCGCGCTGCTGACTCGCATCAGTGGCCGCAAAGTCGATGCCGGGGAAATCGGCGCCGATGACGACGAACCCGCCGCGCCAGCCCAGCCCGAGGGCCAATGGATTGGCGGCTTTCGCATTCTGGGAGAACTGGGCCGCGGCGGCATGGGCATTGTCTACAAGGCCGAACAAGCCAGCCTGAACCGCATTGTGGCGCTGAAGGTGCTGCCGCCTTCCGTGGCAGCGGATCCGATTGCCGTGGCGCGCTTCCGGCGCGAAATCGCGGCGCTTGGCCGCTGCGACCACCCCAACGTGATCAAGGTGCTGGCCGCAGGCCAGGAAGGCGAGCGCCACTACTACGCCATGGAATACGTAGAGGGCAGCGACCTGGCCGGCGTGTACGGCGTGTTGACGCGCTGGAAGGACGCCAGCCACGGCGAGTATCGGCAAGGCCACCTGTTGCAGGCTCTGACCACGGCCTCGCGCGGGCAGGGGCGGGTCAAGGACAGCGCCGGCAACGATGTGCCGGTGCTGGAACAACCCATGCCGCAGATTGCCCAGGGCCGCAACTACTACCAAAGCCTGGCCGAAATCATGGCCCAGGCGGCCGCTGGCGTGGCGCACCTGCACCAGCACGGCATTGTCCACCGCGACCTCAAGCCCGGCAACATCATGCTGACCAGCAACGGCGAGCGCGCCGTGATCATGGACCTTGGGCTGGCCCAGATGCAGGACAGGTCACTCAGTCTGACCCAAAGCAGCGTCAAGATTCTGGGCACGCTGCGTTACATGCCGCCCGAACAATTGCAGCACCAGATGCTGGAAGTGACCGAATCCGCCGACGTCTATTCGCTGGGCGCGACGTTGTATGAACTGGCCGCGCTGGCCCCGATTCACGACGGCGATTCCGAGGCCCGCCTGATCCAGCAGGTGCTGCAGGAAGAACCCAAGGCCCCGCGTGACCTCAACGCTGCCGTGCCGCGCGATCTGGAAACCATCATTCGCGTTGCCACCAGCAAGCTGGCCGCAGAACGCTATGCAAGCGCGCGGGCCTTTGCGCAGGACCTGGAAAGCTTTGCGCGTGGCGAGCCGATTGTGGCCCGTGCGCCTTCGGCCTTTCACTACCTGCGGCTATTCTATTCTCGCAACAAGCCGCTGGTGGCCACGGTGGCTGCTGCGCTGGCGGTGCTGCTGGCGCTGGCCTCGTATTTTGTGTTCAGCCTCAGTGCCTCGCGCAGCGATGCCCTGACCCAGAAAGACCTGGCGGAAAAGGAACGGGCACTGGCCCAGGCGCAGCAGAAGGTCGCCACCGAACAACGCGACGAAGCCGACCACCAGCGCCGCGAGGCCGAACACCAGAAGGGCGAAGCCCAACGCCAGCAGGAACTGGCCACGACGGCCCGGGGCGTGGCCGAGCGCGAAGAACAAAACGCCAAACGCGCCGCCACGCAGGCCGAAGCGGCAGAGCGCGACGCCCGCCGCAACCTGGCCGCCAGCATCATTCTGCACGGCGACGCCCTGCTGGCCGGGGGCCGCTACCGCGAAGGCGCGCAAAGGTACGAGGAAGCCCAGGCCAACCTGCAGGCCCTGGGGTTGAACACGCTGCCCGCACAGGGCGGCTTGATGATGTGCAACGCCAGCAGCCCGCCGCGCCTGTTTGCGCTGGGCCGCCAGACCTTTGGCGATATCCAGGACATGGCCGTGGTGCCAAATGCGCGCCTTTTGTTGCTCGCCACGGCAAAAGGGGTGGTTGAGTGGGACCTGGAACAATGGCGCCAGTCGCGCCAGTTGCAGGGCCACACCGATGTGGTCAATTCGCTGGCCCTGTCGCGCGACGCCACGCTGCTGGTCACCGGCAGCGGAGATACCACCGTGCGGCTGTGGGACTTCAAGACCGGCACCACAAGCCACACGTTGTATGGCCACAGCAAGGCCGTCCTGCGCGTGGCGCTGACACCCGATGGCACGCGGGCGCTTTCCTGCGGCGAAGACGGCGACTTGATCTGCTGGGACACGCAAAGCGGTGAATTGAAGTGGCGGCGCAAGGCCCACCAGGGCTGGGTGCCTGATTGCGCCCTGGCCCCAGACGGCAAACGCCTGCTGACCGTGGGCCAGGACGGCTTTGCGCGTATCTGGGATGTTGAAAGCGGCGAAACCCTGCGGCAGGAAGAGATCAGCCCGGGTGCAATGCTGCTGTGCTGCTGCTGGCCGGCCTCGGGCGAGATCGTGCTGGGCGGCAGCGCGGGTTTTCTGGGCTTGTGGCAAGCCGACGAAAAGCTGCCGCTGCGCCCCCTGGCGGGCCACCAGGGCGACTTGTGCCGCGTGGCGGTGGACGCCGCCGGCGCGACGTTGATAACCGGCTCGACGGACGAATCCACACGCGTATGGGACTTTCCGGCGGGGGTGCTGCGCTTTGCCATGGACGGGCACTTCAGCAGCACGCGCGCACTGGCCCTGGTCGGTGGGTCGATCTACACCGCCGGCTCGGACGCCAAACTGTGGGAGTTCGCGGCGTCGGATGGCGCGCGCAAGCGCGTGCTGGAAAACCATGCCATGGGCATTGCGGAGGTGGCAATTTCGCCCGACGGCAACACGGCCGCATCCTGCAGCACGGAAAATTCCTTGCGCGTCTGGGACATCCGCACGGGCCGCCAGCTTGCGGCCACGCGCGGTGCCAGCACACCCAGCGCACTTTGCTTTCTGCCAGATGGCCGCAGCCTGCTGGTCGGCGACGAAGACGGCGGCATTTCCACGCTGGAAGTATCCAGCGGCAAGTGGCAGCCACTGGCACGCGGCCACAACGGCCAGGTGTCGCACATTGCCCTTTCCGCAGACGGCAAGTATTTCGCAACCAGCGGCTGGGATCTGGTGGTGTGCCTGTGGCAGGTCGGCAAGCGCCAGCCGCTGCGCGTGTTGCGCGGCCATACGCTGCCCCAGGGCGCAGCAGCCGTGAACTCCGGTGGCGTTGCCTTCAGCCCCGATGGCAAGTTTGTCGGCACAGCCGGCGGCGACGGCTGCATGCGGCTTTGGGACTTCGCCTCGGGCGAATCGCTTTTCAACTATCAGGCCTTTGACAAAGTCAGCACCGGCGTTGCATTCCTTGAAGACGGCAAGTGGCTGGTGGCTTCGGCCCACGACGGCAAGGTTGTGGGCATTGAACTGGGGCCGCGCACCGCACACGAGTTTTACCAGGCACCGGGGCCGGTGACGGCCATGGCCGCGTCGCCGGACAGCCATTATCTGGCGTTCACCGTTGGCGACGGCGAAATCGGCATCTTTGACACGGCCAAGTTGACCATTGTGCGCAAGCTGTACGCCCAGGGCGATGTGC
The DNA here is from genome assembly GCA_016722065.1 of Planctomycetota bacterium. Classification (GTDB taxonomy): domain Bacteria; phylum Planctomycetota; class UBA8742; order UBA2392; family UBA2392; genus H3-PLA7. The sequence continues at coordinate 1,800,628 of JADKGX010000001.1, read as the reverse complement.
GCACGCTGGCCTTTCACCCGGGGTCGCAACTGTTGCTTTCGGGCAGCAACCCGCCGGCGCTGGAACTGTGGGATGTTCAGGTGCAACCCGAACTGACCATGCTGACCATGCCCAGCGCGCAGGACCCGCGGCGCGCGATCGGGCTGTCGGACCCGCGCCTGACGGCCTCGATTACCACCAACGGCTGGGTGCGTATCCATGACCTGGAGCTGGCCGCACCGCTGCTGGAATGGAAGGCCCACGAAGGCTGGATTGCCGAAATTGTGCAACTGGACGCCGCACGGCTGGCCACCTGTGGCGAAGACAAAACCGTCGCGATCTGGGAACTGGCCACCGGCAAGCTGATCCGGCGCCTGCAGGGTCACACCGACCCCGTCAACGGGCTGGTGGTGCTGCCCGATGGCCGTCTGTGCACCAGCAGTTGGGACAACACCTTTCGCCTGTGGAACCCCAACGACGGCCAGTGCCTGGCCACATGGCCGCACCCAACGGAAGTCGCCCGCCCGATCCAGCTTTCGCCAGACGGCACGCGTCTTTTGCTGTGTGACAGCTACGGCCGCATGTCGCTGGCCGAACTGGCTGAAAAAGGCCGGCTGGAGCCCCTGATGGGCGGCGCCACCAGCGGCATCGGCGACTGGATTCGCAGCCTGACGTTTTCGCCCGACGGCAATTTCATTGCCAGCGGCCACGAACAAGGCGCGGTCTCGATATGGGATGTAACCCAGCGCCGGTTTCTGCGGCGCTTTCAGGCCCACGAGCAAGGCAAGGCCGTCACCTTTGTCAGTTACACGCCCGACGGCCGCTATCTTCTGACCACCGGCGAAGATAACTCGCGCCGCATGTGGGATGCCGCAACCGGACGCGAGGTGTTTGTCTGGACTTCACACAACGGTGTCGCGCTGTGCACGTTTATGAGTGCCGATGGCCACTCGATTGTCGTTACCGCAGAACACGGCGGCATGGCCGTGCAGCGCATGGACCGCGCCGCGCGCTACAAGGAGTTCCAAGCCAGGCTGCCGCGCGCGCTGGAAACCCTGCAGGCCAACCCCGACGACGCCAACGCCCTGGCCTTGCTGGGCCAGTGGTATGCCTTTCGCGGCCAGGACGACTGGGCACTGCAAACCCTGCGCGCCGCCGAACAAAACGGCGCCGAGATCGACCGCCTGCTGCTGGCCCGCGTGTTGTGGCACAACGGCGATCGCAACTCCGACAAGCCCATGTTGACCGACGCTTTGGCCAAGTTTCGCGCGCTGGCTGCGGCCACCCCGGCCGGGCCGGACAAAGACTACTTTGAACTCTGCGCCAAGGGCGTGCAGCACGGCCTGGATGGTCTGCGATAGCGCAACATGAACCAGCCCTCAAACCAGAGTCCGGCCTTTGATACAGCCCTTTGGTGGCGCCGGGCGGAACATGCCTCGCTGGGCACAAGCGATTTGCCCCTGGGCTGGGACGGGCAAATGCACGCCGCCACGCGCGGCGTGCAGATGCTGGACCGCGACCTGGCCACCCAGGCCCTTGCCCGGCTGGTGCAAGTGCCGCCCCCGTCAGAGTTGCACCCGGCGCTTGCCCTGCTGCAGGCGCGCTTTGAACTGCGCTGGGGCCAGCCAGATTCCGCGCGCGCCGCCCTGAAGCAACTGGCCACCACGGCCGACGCTGCTACCCGCGCCCGCGCCTGGCATTCGCTGGGCGTGCTGCACATTCAGCGCGACAAGCCGGCACTGGGCGAACTGGCGCTTGTAGAAGCCCTGCGCCTTGCCGAGGAATCCCCCAGCCGCAACTGGATACTCGACAGCCTGGGCCAGGCCGCCATGTGGCAGGGCGCCTGGACAGAAGCCCGTTATCTGTACCACCAATCAACGCGCCATAAACAAAGCGACGGCGACACGCTGGGCATTGCCATCACGCTGGGCAACGTGGCGCTGCTGGAACTGGGGCTGGGCAACGCACAGGCCGCAGTGCAGGCCTGCCAACAAGCCCTGTCGCAACCCGGCCTGCCGGCACTTACGCGCCTGCGCCTGCAAACACTGCTGTTGCAGGGCCTGCTGGATAGCGAAACCGGGGCCGAACAAGCGGCAATGCTTGCCGCAGACCGGCTTGCGGCAACGGCCGCCCTGTGCGGCCCGACCCCGCACCACCTCAAGGGCTTTGCCGCACTGGCACGGGCGCGGGCACAAAGTGAAGCAACGGCGCGAGAAACCCTGCTGGCCCAGGCGGAAGTCAACTTCAGCGCCCCAGCCGAACGGGCCCTGGTGCACTACTGGCGCGCGCGCCTCAGCCCCGGCACTGCCGGGGCCACGCTGGCGGAAGACACACGCAGCCTGCTGGCCAACGTGCCCGGCCCCTGCGAGGCCGAACTGCTGACCGAACTGCTGCTGGCCCAGCGCGCGCAACAGGCCAGCGATGCACCCCGCATGCTGGCCCACCTGCAGCGCGCCGACCGCGTGGCGCTGCGCGGGGCCAACCCGCTGTGGGTCGAACGGGTCGACCGCGTGTACCGGCAGCTTGACCCGGGCGGCTTTGGCGACCGTGTGACAGCGCGCTTTACCGGCCGGGCTGCCAGCGAGCTTTCACGCGGCCGCGAAGAAATCGTGACCAGCATTTTTGCGGATGTGGTGGGCTTTACGCGTCGCTTTGAAAAGCTCGGTGCGCAGGAAGTGATGGATACGATTCGAAGTGTCTTTGAACGGGCCGTGCCACTGTTTGAGCGCCACCGCGTGCGACCACACCAGTATCAGGGCGACGGGCTGGTCGCTGAGGCCCAGGGGCCGAATCACGAATCCCGCGCGATTGCTTTCGCCAAAGAACTGCTCACCTGCATGAACCGAACCTCACTTGTGCGTACAATCACGGGCGATCCCTTCGGGTTGCAGATTAGAGTTGGGGTCGCAACCGGACTTGTTGTAACGGGAGCCCTCGGAAGTCAGTACAAAATGGAGTATTTGTCCATCGGACGCAGCGTGAACATGGCAGCACGCCTGCAAGCCGAGGCCCAACCAGGTGAACTTGTCTGCGCACAAGCCACCGCCAAGGCCGCAGGGCAGCCAGGCCAGCTTGAGGAGTTTCAGTTGAAGGGCTTTGCCGAAAAACAACAGGGGCTCAGAATCGCGCCAGGATTGGGCGACCTGGCCGAAGCATTGGCTTAAAAGGCTGGAATCAACGTACATTTTCAGGGGCGGGCAAGCCGAGGCCCGCCAGGGCTCAACAACATCGGCCGGAGACTACGGGCATGCGCTATCTCACAGTGGGCAGTCTGATCGTGATTGCAATGTCGCTGGCCGTGATTGCGGCCGTGGAACTGGCCACGCCAGTCAAGGCGCAGAAGGAAACCCCACCCGCAGCGGAACATGAAGAAGCGGGAAAGAAGGAAGCCACCGAAGGCGTCAAGCACGTGCGCCTGGCCGCAGAACTGGCCCAGTGGGGCCGCGACAACAAGCACCCCGGCGCCCTGGCGCTTGCCAGCCGCATTCTGGCCGACGTGCCGCTGGAAGAATCCAGCGAACTGGGCGCCATGATTGTGGCCGAAAACGACGCCAAGCCCGTCAACGTGCGCGCCATTGGCAGTGACGCCGTGCTGAAGGAAGCACTGGAGATGTGTGGCGAAGACGTTCTCAAGCGCAACGTGATGGATGCGATTGCCAAGATGGGTCTTAAGGGCCGCGGCGCCATTGCCGGGGCCGTGTTTGCCAACGGCGCCTGCGACGGCAAGTTCAAGGACGCCAAGGGCGTCGAACGCATGTACCAGGCCGCGCTGGCCGTCAAGTTCAAGAAGGGCGAACTGGCAGCGGTGTGGGTGGGCGGCCAGGGCGACGGCGAACTTGACCTTTACATTCTGGATGCCGCGGGCAACCGCGTGGCTTCAGATGAAACCAAGGGCGACTCCTGCTGGTGCGATTGGACGCCCAAGGCCGACGCCGAATTCAAAATCATCATCCTGAACCGCAGCGACAAGAAGAACTCGTTCTCGATTGTCACGAACTAGGAACCCCGACCCCCGCCGTGATCGAGATCGCCCTGCGCAGGCTTCCGCCCGACACCTCGCCCCAACCCGGCGAGGTGCTGGTGCTTTCCGCCCAGGCCGCACAGGCAGCCCTGGACCAAGGCGCAGAGGCATTTGCCCGCAGCGGCACGCCGGCGCGCATTGTCGTGCGCGACAACCCCACACTGGACGACATGCTGGCGGCCTCGATTGTGCAGTGGAAGCTGGCCGGGGAGTCCCTGCCGCCGCGCATGGCTGATTACGCCCGCTATGCCGGCATAGCGCGCGAGGGTCTGCGACCCGGCAAGGGCGCGCTGGAAGATTCCCTGGAAGGACTTTTTCTGGCTATTCGCAACGCCCGCGACCCGGACCTGACAAAGCCCGAAGCTGGCGCAGCATTTGTGCGTGACTGGCAACGCTTGGCGCAGCACATCAAGGCCGCGGCGCTGGCCGACAAAGACCCATTCAATGCCGACGCACCAACCAGCGAGTTCGCGCGCGAGCGCGCCTTTCTGGCCACCGACCGGCAGGTGTATGCCCAGGACGTGCAGCGCGGCAGCCAATGGATCGTGCAGATTCCGGGCGGGCCGCCGCGTTCCTCGGCGCTGGTGCTGCGCCAGCCCAAAAGCCTGCTGTGGAAGTTCTGGGCGCGCCAGGACGCTTCAGCCCCCACGGGCGATTGCTTTCTGCTGCTGGGTGTCGAGTTTGCGGCCGGGGACTGGACCTTTTCCGTCGACCCTGTGCAGCGCCTGTCGCTGCAAGGGCTGGCCGAGGCCTTTCAAACAGCAGAGTTGGCAGCCAACCCAGCGGCCAAAGAGAACCCCTGGTTTGACGGCGCGCGCTTTGCCCACAGCCTGATTTCAGCGCCGCGTGGCGGCACAAAGCTGCCAGCGCCGGCGGTGATGGACGTGTTGCGCCAGTGGGCCAATGCGCGCAAGCCGCAAACGCAGGCGGCCGGTGGCCTGGGTAAGGGCCTGGTTGCGGCGGCGGTTGTGGTGGCGCTTTTGGCCTGCGTTGGCGTGGTGGTCGTGCTGGCTACGCGCAAGGACGACCCGCCGCTGTTGGCCGCCAACAGCGCCGAAAAGGTGGTCGATTTTCGTTCGCGTGGCGTGGTGCTGTCCAGCCGCCAATTGCAGGACCTGCGCAGCGAGGGCGTCGATATTGACGGCTTTGCGCTGATTGTGGGTGTGGGCAAGTCCTCGTTTGGCGCCCTGCCGGCGGCTTGCCGCGACGCCGGTTTGCTGTACGGGATTCTGACCTCGCGCTTTGGTTACAAGCCTGAGAACGTGCGCCTGCTGGTGGACGATCCCGACCGCGCCCTGGATTTGCAGGGTAACGTGGTGCCGAATTATGGCGTGCCGACGCGCGAAAATGTTTCGCGGGCCATGACCGAACTATCCGAACAAACCCGGCATTACCAAAAGGGCGACCGCACCAACTTTGTTTTCTATTACGCGGGCCACGGCGAAACTGTCGAGCGCGCCGACGCCATTGGCTATCTGGTGCTGAGTGGCTTTCACGAAAACCGCGACAAGAAACTGCCCGACCTGTACGGCTACAACATGGGCCACCTGGCCAAAGATGTGCGCCAGAACATTCGCAGCAGCCACCAGTTGCTGCTGATTGATTGCTGCTTCAGCGGTTTTGTGACACGCGCCCGGGGCAACCCGCGCGAGAACCCTTCCAGCGTTTATGAACTCTGGAAGGAACGCGCCCACGTGGTCATCACCGCCGGCACCGCCGATCAACTGGCCTATGAAGAAGGCGACCACTCGGTGTTTTCCGAAACGCTGTTTCGCGGCCTGGGAAAAGATGCCCAGGGCATGCCCGCAGATGCCAACCAGGACGGCATTCTGACCGATGGAGAACTGGCCAACTGGCTGGGCAGCGAAGTACCCAAGGCCTTTGGCAGCAGCAGCCGCACCCAGACTCCCCAGACCTATCGTGGTCTGGAGGGTCTGGACGACGTGGGCCAGTTTCTGTTCCTGAAGAAGTAGGCGGCTATTTTCGGAAGCCGCCCTCGGTTTCGCCAAAGGCAATCAGCGCCTGGCAGGTGCCGCAGAACTCGCCAAAGCTTTCGTGATCCAGCCAGCGGCCGTTCTGTTGCCGGTCCATCATCAAGGCTTTCAGGCAGACTTCATTGACGCGCTTGTACAGGTCCGGCCCGGCTTCGCGCGCTGCCACCAGTGCCCAGGTGTGCCCGAACATCCAGTAATAGGCGGCGTTCTGGTACAGCTTGACCAGGTGCGTGTGCCAGTAATCGCGCACGTAATCCAGTTGGTCGCGGTTCTTGAGAAACACTTCTACGGCCTTGCGAACGTGGTCTTTGGTGCGCAACCCGGCTCTATATTGCTGCAACTCGCAGATGCAGATACGCCCCACGGTGCCGCGTACGTCGCTGAAGTACGCCAGTGCCCCGGCAAACTGCTTGGCTTCGCCACGGTACAGGTAGGTTTCAATCGAAGCGTTGTTCGGGTCTGTTACGCGCAGGCCGGTAATCAATCTTTCAGCCGCTGCCAGGCTGCGTTTGGGAATCGCAAAGCCCATCACGTCGCGCGCTTCATACAGGGCCAGCAGTGCCGCCGTGGTGGAGTGGCTGGTCGATTCGCCCATGCGCGGGTAATAGGCCCAGCCGCCTTCCTCAACGGGAGATTCACTGGGAAAGCTCAAGCGCAGGTCCAGCGTGGTGGCTGTGCCCTTGCGTGTCAGGCCCAGCTTCAGCACATCGCCGGCGGTGTAATAGACCAGCAGCTCGGCAATCGACTTGCGGTCAGGCGTGGGTTTGCCGTCAATGCTGGTAATCAAATCGCCGGGTTGCAGACCGGCTTTTTCACCAGCGCCGCCCTTGATGACCTGCATGACGCGGGGCTCGGCCTTGCCAAGTTGCAGGTTGCCGTTGCCGCCCGGAAAGCCGATGTCCATGTTGCCCGGCGCGCTGGCCACGTCCGGCAGGGCCATGCCTTCCAGGCTTTCGTCGCCGCGCTGCCAGCGCACGCGCACCGGCACCCCGGCTGCAATCGTGCTGGCCAGGCCCAGAAAATGGTCCAGCCCGGTCACGGGCGTGTCGCCAATGTGGGTAATGCGGTCGCCCACCTTGATGCCAAGGCGCAGTGCCGCAAAGCCCGGAAACCGCGCCAGCGCCGTGTAGCCCCGCACGTTTTCCACCTGCGGCATGTAGCCGCGCACGGCCACGCCTTCGCCGCCGGACTTGTCTTCTTCCAGCCCAAAGATGTCCAGCGTGCCGGCCGGGGCGTAGTTCACGGCAAAGGTGATGGCCTTGGCGGCGCCGGCGCGGTCGACCTTGACGGTGACCTTGCTGCCGGCCTTGAGGGCTGCGACCGCTTTTTCGAAATCGCTGTGGGTGGAAATCACGCTGTCGCCCACGGCGACAATCTTGTCGTCAACTTCCAGGCCGGCCTTGAGCGCCGGGCTGAGGTGCAGGAAACGCTCAATCACCGGTGGCTGGTCGGCTTCGCCCTTGGTCACTATGCCTGTGAACACCGGCCAGGTCAGCGCCAGCGCAATCGTTGCTTCGGCTGATTTGCCGTCGGCTTTGCGGTAACCCACCTTGATGGATTGACCCTGCAGAAAGTCCAGTTCCAGGTCGTAGTAATCGACGGCGTTGTTCACCGGCACGCCGTCGATGGCAAGCACGCGGTCGCCTGCGGCCAGCCCGGCTTTTGCAGCGGGGCTGCCTTCCACAACCTGCGTTATCGGGGCGCCGTCGCGGTGGTCGGCTTCCGTGGGCAGGGCCAGCACCAGCCCCAACCGGCCCGGCAAGCGGGCTTTTTCCAGGGTGGCATCCACGCGTGAGCGCCGCACGTCGTCCAGCAGCGAACGTTCGCCGTTGCTCAACTGCATGCGCAGCAGCGCGTTAATGCAGCGCTTGGCCGTGGCTTTGTAAAGCTCGCGGCGGGCGGCGTCCTGGCTGGCCTTGAAGCGCGAAACCAGAAACTGCGTGCTCAGGGTGTAACGCCAAACCGCGTAATCTACGCGATAGGAAAGCTTGCCGCGCATGATGCGGTCGACAATGAACTCCGCCGCGCGGTTCAAGGCCGGTTCAATGCGGGCGTCCAGGGCTGCGTGCGGTGTCAGGGCCATGCCTGCCAGCGCCGTTACGCACACGGCATCCAGGGCCTGGTCGGCCACTTGCGAAAGCACGGCGCCGGAAAGCGTGACATCCCAGGATCCATCGGCGTCTTGTTCCGACAGCACGTAGTCAATGCCCTGGGCAATGGCGGCGCGAATGTCTTTGTCGGCGGGCACTGGGCCTGTCAGGTCGTAGGCATCCTGCGGGGTCCAATCTTGCGGGTCGCCCCATCCGCCAAGCCGTGGCTGGGCCGGGGTGGGCGCCGGTGCGGGCTCAATCGGGGTGGTTTCAGGGCCGGGCGCCGGGTCGGCCAGCGTGCGGTGCGTGCAGGCCAAAGTGGCCAGCAGGGCAAGAACCAGCAGGGCGCCAGTGCGCTTCATGGGCATCTCCGGGCAATGATTGCTGTGCCAAATCTAGCTAGTTGGGCAATCCGGGCAAACGCCATCCGGCTGACTAGTCAAACAGCACGGCCCGAAGGGCCCGCGCCTGGCTGTGGGTGATGCGCCGCGATTTCTCCGCAAATGCCGTCGTCAGCACCATCAACTTGCGATAGGCCAGCGCCTGGCTGCGGTTCATGGCCTTGAGGTGGCGGCGCAGGGTCATGTAATCGCCGCGGGCCACGGGGCCCGTCAGGGCTTTTTCGGGGCCAAGTTCGGCCACGTTCTGCAGCGTGCCCATCACCAGCGGAATCAGCATTGCGCCGGCGGCCTCGGGTTCCAGGCCGGCATCCAGCAGCAAGTCGCGGCTTTGGGCCAGGATTGCCACCAGCGCATTGCTGGCCAGTACCGCTGCGGCGTGATAGGCCGGGCGGGCGCTGTCGGGCAATTCCAGCGGGTGGGTTTGCAGGGCCAGCGCAAGGCTGCGCAGTTTGGCCAGCAGCGGCTTGGGGCCTGCAAGGCAGCACCAGCTTCCGGCCACGCGGCTTGCGCCGCCCTGGGGCGGAAAGCTTTGCAGAATGTGAAAGGCGCCGGTTTTCGCGCCGGCCTTGGCCAGGGGCTGCAGCAACTCGGGTCCCCAGGCACCACAGGCGTGCACAAAGGCAAAACGCTTGCAGCCGGGCAGACGGGCGAACTCCGCCGCGACTTGCGCCAGGGCATCGTCGCGTACGGAAAGCATGATGATGGTGCCGGGCTTCAGCTTGTGCAGCAGGGCGGCAGGCCCGGGGTCACGGCCACCGGTTCGCGCCGGGGGTTTGCCCGCGGCACGCAGGGCACCGGCCAGGGCGTTGCCGAAACGACCCATGCCGTAAATGGCAAGCGGGGACAGGGCAGCGGGTTTTGCCATGGCGCCAATGTAGCAGATCAGCGCGGGCCAGGCGCTTACTTCAGGCCGGCCAGTTTCAGGATATCGGGGTTCACGTCGTAACTTTGAATCACGTTGCCAAAGGCGTTCTTCCACTGGCGCACGCGCTCGCGCGAGACGCCGAATTCGGTGGCGATTTCCTCGCCACTGGTGTTCTGCTGCACCAGCTTGAGAAACCGCTTGAAACGCGCCTTGCCGTACTGGTGAATGAAATTCGCGGCCACGGTGGCGGGGTTCACGGCGTTTTCGGCTGGCTTCACGGCGGTCTCCTGTGCTGTTGCGCGCGCGCCACTGTTGACGCGTAAAGAGAGAATGCCGGAACAGGTCTTGCCCTGTCAAGGGGAAGCCGACAACAGGCCGTTGTGCCCGGCGTAGATTTGCCTAAAGTCAGCGCCCTGTTTGGGTGGGGAATGTCATGGCAGGACAGGCCGTAACAGCCAATTCACATGCCGGGGCGATGCAGCCCGGCGGCGTTTCTGCGGCTGGCTGGATTCATTCGCCCGGCTGGGACAAACGCTGGTTGATCTTTCCGGCCCTGCTGGCACCGGTGCCGATTCTGGTGTTCTATCTAAGCCAATGGCTGCTGGCGCGCTTTTCCGGCGCTGATGCAGAGGCCCGCATGGGCATGTCCGAAGACGTGACCAGCCTGTTTGTCATGCTGCTGGCCGGCGGCCCCCACGTGTGGGTCACCTACACGCGCACCTACCTGAACCCGGATTTTCGCAAGCGCGAAAAACTGTGGTTCCTCAGCAGCCTGTTTGTCGTGCCCTTTGTGGCCACGATGGCGCTTTCCAGTGAATTCACCCGGCGCCTGTTGATGACCGGCTTCTTCTTTCTGGCCAGCCTGCACCTGATTCACCAGCTTTCCTACATTGTGCGGTTCTACCACGACCGCGACGCCGCAAGGCCGTCGATCAAGTCACGCCTGATTGACGTCGCCGCCGTGCTGTTTCCGCTTTACCCCGTCAGCAGCTTTCGCATGGTAATGGGCAACCAGAATTCGCTGGCCTGGGCCTGGGCCAGCCAGTGGTTTGGCGCCGAAAAGGCCCAGTCGCTGCAGTTTCACATTGGCCGCGCCCAGCCAATGCTGCCGGACTTTATCTTGAGTGACTGGTTCTGGATGGCCAACCTGGCCGGGCTTGTGGTGTGCACCAGCCTGTGGGCGGCCAAGTGCGTGCGCGAATACCGCGCCGGGCAACTGCAACAGGCCAAGTTTCTGCTGATCTGCTGCGCCATTGGCGTGGGCTTGTTTGCGCCAATGTGGCCTAACCTGGACAGCTCGTTTCAAGGCTTCAACCTGTGGCACAGCATTCAGTACATTGCCTTGACCTGGTACATCACGCGCGTGCAGGTGCAAAAGGGCAATCGCATCAACCCGCTGGTCAAATGGCTGGCCAAAGATGAACGCAGCGGCGCGCGATACTACGCCGTGGCCCTGGGCATCGTGATCTTCCTGATTGGCGTCATCATGGCCCTGGCCGCGGGCATTACTGTGGTGCGCGATGTCGGCATGTTTGCCGGCAGTGGCACGCCGGGCACGGAACTTTATAAGCCCGGCGCGGTGTTGCAGGCCTACTATCTGTTTGGCTTTGGCCTGCTGCTGACGCACTACTTTCACGACGCGTTCTTCTTCAACCTGCACACCTTCAAGTCCAGCACGGCCAACACGCGCCCGCTGCCCTAGACCGCTTGCCCCGGCGTTTTCCCCAACCCTTGCACGGGTGGCTCGTTAGAATCCCGACATGCGCGTTGCAGCGATCATCTGCCTAGGTTTTTGCGCCCTTTTGGGGGGCTGCCGGGGCTATTCGCTGGATATGTCCGGACTGAACGATTACTCGCGCGAACAAACCGACGACACCACCAACCGGCTGGATATGACGGCTCTGGAACGCGTCTCGCGAGATGGCCTGGAGCCCAGCCAGGACGGCTTGACGATGACCGACGTCGACCGCGGCATGCAAAACACGTTTGAGGACACCAACCGCCGGCTTTCGATGTCGCGGCTGGACGAACTCAGCCGCCGCAAGGTGGAACCCGCCAGTGAGGGCTTGAGCATGTCAGACCTTGAGCGCATTACCTCGCGCAAGCTGGACCCGGACAACCACCGCATCAAGTAACCGGCCACTGCCCCGCCGCTGCCGCCTGCATGCGCTGGCGGCGCTGCTATATTCGGCGCATGGGCATGCAGGGTCCAACGGGCAACGTGACGCTGGTCTTTACCGACATCCAGGATTCCAGCCGGATGTGGGAGAAGCACGGCCGCGCCTTTGAGCCCGTGCTGGCGCTGCACAACCAGGTGGTGCGCGAGCAAATTGCCAGCCATGAGGGCTATGAGGTCAAGACCGAGGGCGATGCCTTCATGGTTGCCTTTGCCGAGGCCGACGCCGCCTTGCTGTTCTGCCTTCACACTCAACAGGCGCTGGCGCAGGCCCCCTGGCCCGCGGCCGTGGGCGAAGTTCGTGTGCGCATGGGCTTGCACAGCGGCGAACCCATCTGCAGCGCTGACCCGCGCACCGGCCACACGGATTACTTCGGGCCGGTCGTCAACCGCGCCGCTCGCGTGGCCAGTGCCGGCCACGGCGGCCAGGTGCTGCTTTCGGAGGCTGCCTTCAAGCGCGCACAAGCCGCCAGCGCCCAGGCCCTGGTCAGTGACATGGGCGAACACCTGCTGCGCGGCCTGGAACAGCCGGAGCATCTCTACCAGGCGCTGCCCCAGGCGCTGGCCGGTCGCGAGTTTCCGCCCTTGCACACGGCCACCGCCTTGCCCACCAACCTGCCGCCCCAGGCCAGCACGTTTGTGGGCCGCGCCGCCGAACTGGCCGAAGTCTGCGAGCTGCTGGCACCGCGCACGGGCCGCCAGGGCGGCACCAGCCCCGGCACCAAGCTGATGCGCGCGCCCGGCGGCGCGATCTCGCGCGATGCCTCGCGGCTGGTGTCGATGATTGGCCCCGGCGGCACGGGCAAAACCCGCCTTGCGGTGCGGGCGGGCTATGAGGTGCTGGACCGATTTGAAGGCGGCGTGTGGTTTGTGGATTTGAGTGCCGCCACGGATGCCGCCACGGTGGCTTCCACAGTGGCCGCCGCGCTGGGTGCGCGGCCCTCGGGCAAGGAAGAGCCCGTGCAAGCCGTGGCCAACGTGCTGGAGTACCGCAAACCGGCGCTGCTGATTCTGGACAATTTCGAACAGGTGGCGGCGCACGCCGCAACCACCGTGGGTGTGTGGCGGCAACGCGCGCCGCATATCAGCTTTCTGGTCACCAGCCGCGCGGTGCTGGGCCTGCAGGGCGAGCAACAGTACGAACTGGCGCCGCTGCAGCCGCCGCCGCGTCAACCCACAGCCAAGGACCTGGACAACCTGGCGGCCTTTGAAAGCGTGGCCCTGTTTGTGGAACGGGCCCGTGAATCTGACCCGCGCTTTACGCTGGATGCCGACAACGCAGCCGACGTGTGCGCGATCTGCGCCGAACTGGACGGCCTGCCGCTGGCACTGGAACTGGCGGCCTCGCGCGTGCGCATGCTCAAGCCCGCCCAGATGGTCAAGCGCCTGGGCCGCAAGTTTGAACTGTTGAAGTCTTCACGCCGTGACCTCAGCGCCCGCCAGCAGACCATGTACGGCGCCATCGAGTGGGGTTTTGAATTGCTGTCGGAATGGGAACGGGCGGCGTTTTTGCAGGCCTGCGTGTTCCGTGAGGGCTTTCTGCTGGAAGCCGCCGAGGCCGTGATTGACCTTTCGGGCGTTGCCGACGCCCCTGATGTGCTGGACGCGCTGCAAAACCTGCGCGAAAAAAGCCTGCTGCGGGCCGTCGAGGGCGAACTGGAAACGCGCTTTCTGATGTACCGGCCGATTCTGGAGTTCGGCCAGGAACGCTGGCGCGCGCAAGCACCTGCCCAGGACCAGGCCGATCTGACCAGCCGCCACGCCAGCCATTTTGGCGAACTGGCATGGCACTGGGGCAACCGCGTGGAAGGGCCCGACGAACTGGTCGCCCTGGCAGCCCTGGAGTCCGACCGCGAAAACATTGCAGCCGCCATCGAGTCCGCGGCAGCCAGCGGCCAGGCAGATCTTGCCGCCCAGGGCGCGCTGGGGTTATGGGAACTGTTGCTGGTGCGCGGCCCCGTGGAATTGCGCGCCAAGGTGCTGGAATGCGCCCTGGCGGCGGGGCCCCAACCGGCCTTGCGGGCCCGGTTGCTGACGGCGCGGTCGCGCGCACACCAGGAAGTCGGCGAACAGTCGCGTGCCGTGGAAGTAGCCGTGACGGCCCTGGAGATCGCCCGGCAAAGCGGCGACGAAGCCACTCTGTGCGAAGCGCGTGTCCAGCATGCCAGCGCGCTGTGGTATGTGGGTCGCTACGTGCCCTGCCAGGAGCAGGCCGTTGCGGCGCGCGCGCAGGCCGAAAAACTGGGCCGTCCGGCGCTGCTGGCCCGCGCCCTGGGCATTGAAAGTATTGTGCTGATCCAGATTGGCAAGACAAACGAAGCCACACAGGCGCTGACACTGGCCGAACAAGCCTGCCGCGCTTTGGGCTATCGGCGTGGCATTGCCCACAACGTGGCCAACCAGGGCATTGTGCTGGGTCGGGCGGGCAAGCGCGAACAGGCCCTGAAGCATTACACAGAGGCCGAGCAGATCTACACCGAGATCGGTTACACCGTCGGCGTGGCGCGCATGGTGGGCAATCGGGGTGCACAATTTCAGCTCGGTGGTGACCACGCCGCAGCCCAGGTCTGTTACGAACGGGCGGTGCAGTTGGGGCGCCAGTTGGGCTCCAAGCAGTCCGTGGCCAGCAACCTTTCCAACCTGTCGTCGATTGCCTCGCACCGCGGCGACAGGGCCATGGCGCAGGAGTTACTGCAGGAATGCATGCGCATTTACCGCCAGATTGGCCACCCGCAGGGCGAAGCCGAAATCCTGGTGCGCATGGCACGCGAAGAACTGAAGTACAAGAACCATCCCGCCGCGCTGGAACACGCCGACGCCGCGCTGGCCATCTTTCGCAAACTGGGCGACTACTACAACGGCGATGACGCGGCCTATGCAGGCATGCTGGCGGCCTTTCACCTGAAGCAGTACGCGGATATGGAACGCCGTGGCAAAGACCTGCTGGCGCTTGCGGCCGCCCGCAACGACCACCACATTGCCGCCAACGCCAACAGCTATGTCGCGCGTGCGCAGTTAATGCAGGGCAACTTGGCTGGTGCCAGCCAGAGCATCGAACGGATGCATGGTTACTTCGAAAAACTGGCTGGCTCCAAGCTGGTGGCAATCAAGGACCAGGTGTTCTTCGCCGCGATTTTGGCCGCAGACGCCATCACTGCAGGCCACCAGGAGTTCGCGCGCGAGCACGGCCCGCGGGCCCTGGCATTGGCAGAAAAACACGCGGCGGTGCTGGAACCGTTCAATTCCGACGGCCACCGCGCCCTGGATGCAATCCGCCAGTTCCTCAAACCAGGAACTTAACCAGAACAAAGCCGCCGGCGCCCAGCAGCGCAAGGGCCACCGTCAGCCATTCAAAGTGCTTTTCAATCAGCGGCTTGACCTTGTCGCCAAACAGGCGAATCAACCCGCCCAGGGCAAAGAAGCGCATGCCACGCCCGCAGATGCTGCCCAGTACCAGAAGCGGCAGGCTGACTTCAAACAGCCCGCCCGCAATCGTGAACACCTTGTAGGGAATCGGCGTCAGTGCAGCACTGAAGTAGGCCAGAAACGCGTTTTCGTCAAAGCGCGACTTGACGGCAAAGAACAACCCGTCGGGATAAAACGTCACGCCGCCGGCATGGGGCAGCGCGGCCTGCTGCGCCGCCGTCAAATCGCTGGCTGATTGCGCGGTGCCAAACCACGATGCTCCCAGCCCCACGCCCTCAATGGCCGAACGCGCGCCATCAAACAGTGTCATGCCGATGTACCAGCCCAGCACCCCGCCCGCCACGCTGGCCGCCGTGCAGATGAACGCATACCACAGCGAACGCTTGCGCCTGCCCAGGCACAGGGCAATCAGCAGCGGGTCCGGCGGAATCGGAAAGAAGCTGGCCTCCATGAACGAAAGCGCCGCCAGCGCCGGCGTGCCATAGCGCGTGTTGGCCCAGCCCACCACCCAGTTGTAAAGCCGCTTCAACACCCGCAGCGGCCAGGCCAGGGCATGCAACAGCCCGCCCTGCGCCGCCACGGGCGGGTCAAGTATCGGCGCGCTCTGGCCAGGTTCGGTCACGCCTGTTTCCATTTCATGATCGCTTGCAAAAGGCCCTGGGCCGTGTGGGGTTCGGCCTGGGCTTGCGGCGCAATGCCTGCGGCCTTCAAAGCATCGGTTGTTGAAGGCCCGATGCTGAAGCACGCCAGGTTGGCAAGCGGCACCTGGCCCGCCAGCGCGAACTCCACGGCGCTGGGGCTGGCCAGTACCACGGCATCCAGTTCGCCCTGCAACGCCAGTGTCTTCAAGCGGGCAACGCCAGTGGCATCGGCCCGGGTTTCGTACACCACGGGGTCGTCCACCTGGGCGCCGGCCTGGCGCAGTAACGCAGGCAAATCCTCGCGCGCCAGGTTGCCGCGCAAAAACAGCACCGTCGCGCCCGGCGCAACTGCCATGGCGGTGGCCAGGGCCTTTGCGGTGTGGGGTGTGGCCACCAGCGGTTCAAGCTTCAGCACGGCGCGGGCATATTGCGCCGTGGCCGTGCCCACACAGGCGCAGTGATCAAACCGGGGCGCGTTGGCCATGCCGCGGCGCCAATCCAGCCACGCAAGCGCACGTCGGCTGGTGGCGGCCAGCCAGTCGTAGTGGCCGCGCTGCAAGTCCACGCTGGCCGGGTCAAGAAGCGCTACATGCAGCAGCGGGCAGCTTAGCGGTTGCGCGCCCTGGGCAGCCAGTTGCTGTGCCAGCCAGGCGTTGTCGGCGGTCTCGCGGGTCAGGGCGATGCGCGGCGCTTGGGGCGGCTTGTGGGTGCCTTCGGGCATGGCTTCCGCTATAACCCAAAGGCTTGGCATGGAGCAATCATGAAGCCCGCTTCGATCGCGTTGTTGTCGGTGTTTCTGCTGCTGTCCGGCTGTGGCTTTGGCGCAGCCGTGGATTCCGGCCGGGCCGCAGGCGACCGCTTTCTTGAACTGATGGCCAAGGGCGATTACCAGCAGGCCCGGGAACTTTGCAGCGGGCTGGAATTCAGCGAAGAGGCTCTCAAGGCCTTTGCCACGGACCCCGGCAACGCCGCCATGTTGAAGGACTACAAGGGCATTGATTGGGCCAGCGGCGGCCAGTTGGAAACCGTAGACGGCCAAAGCACGCTGCGCCTGCCACGCAGCGAACTCAAGGGCAAGCCCGGCACCACGGTGGTGTTCAGCTTCCAGCAGCAGGGCAACGACTGGCGCATTGTCGGCTTTGCACTCAAGAGCGGCAAATAGCCTTGGCCCGCATTCTATTGACCGGTTTTGAACCCTTTGGCGACTTCGCCACCAACCCGTCCTGGGACGCGTTGGAACTGGCCCAGGCCCGGGGCCTGCTGGCGGGGCTGGATGTCACCCTGGCGCGCATTCCGGTGGTGTACGACGGGGCGTTTGGCGTGCTGCAAAAGGCGCTGGCCCAGTCGAACCCGCAATGCGCGATCTCGTTTGGCCTGCACGGCGGACTGCGAGGCCGCGAGGCAGACACCATTTACATTGAAACCACAGCCCGCAACCGCGACGGGGCCAACAAGCCCGATAACAGCGGCCAGCAGCGGCCCGAACAACCAATTGAGCCCGGCGCGCCGCATGCGCTGCCCGCGACATTGGACACAGCGGCGATTGTGACGGCCCTGCAGGGCGCGGGGTTTGTCGCCCGCACATCCGACAACGCCGGGGCGTACCTTTGCAACCACCTGTTTTTCCGTGGCGCCCGGGCGTTACAAGGGCAGATTGCCTACGGTTTTGTGCACGTGCCGCCCGTAAAAAGCATGGGCGGAAACCTGAACCTGGAACAACTGGCCCGCGCCGTGGCGCTGATTGCGCGCACGGCAGCGGCCAGCGCTGGCTTGGCTGGATCGTAAAGTGGGACTCATGCGCAAACTGGTCTGGATACTGGCCCTGCCGGCGCTGCTGCTGGCAGCCTGTGGCGGCGGCAGTGGCGACGCCAAGGGCAAGTGGGGCGGCAATGAACCTGAAGTCGAACGCAAGGACCCTCTGGTCGAGGTCGTGCCCGCGCTGAAAGACAATATTTCCAGCTTTGAACGCAGCACCGGCCGCATTGAGGCCAAGGTGCTGGCCGACGTACACGCCCAGGTGGGCGAGATCTGCCTGGAGATCCTGCACGATGTAGGCGACGAAGTGCGTGAAGGCGAGCTTCTGGCGCGGCTGGATCGCGATCGTATTCAAATCCAGCTTACTGCAGCCATGCTGGCGCTTGAAGAAACCCGCCTGACCCACCGGCGCAACCAACTGGACGCCGAAAAGAAGAAGGCCGATCTTGAGCGCATTGAAAAGTACTTCGACCCGGACAACCCCGATAAGTCTCGCGTCTTTACCAAAGACGCCTGGGACGCCGCCAAGCTGGAAAACAGCAAGGCCATCAACACCGTGCAAAGCAGCCAACTGGCCCTGACCAAGGCCGAAGGCGAATTGGCCGTCAACACGCTGCAACTCAAGCACACCGAAATCCGCGCGCCGATTACCGGCGTAATCACGGAACGCAACCTGCGCGCCAATGAACTGGTCAGCCAGGGTGCAGTGATTTTCAAGCTGGCCGATTTGACGGTGCTGGAGGTCAAGCTGGACATCGCCGAAGCCGGGCTCTCCGGCCTGCGCCAGGTGGACCGCGCCCCGGCCATGGGGCTGTTCGGGCTGGCCGAGAAACCCAACCTGGACACCGCCCAGGCCGTGCTGCTTTCCGTTACCGCCTATCCCGATGACCGCTTTCTGGGCTACCTGGATCGCATTTCGCCGGTTGTGGACCAGACCCGCGGCATGGTGGTGGTGACGGTGCGAATTTTGCAGCCCCGCAACGTCGATGCGGCAGAACACAAAGGCCTGCTGACCAAGCTGGACCCGGATGCCCGCAAGGCCATTCTGGCCACGGCCAAGCGCGCCGGCGACACCGCCATCGGCCTGCGCCCGGGCATGTGGGTGGATGCCAAGATTGCAACACGGTTGATTGAGGGCGCGATTTTAGTGCCCGGGGCCGCGCTGGTGGGCGACGCCGAAATTATCTGGAAGATTGAGCCCGACAAGAAAGACCCGCAGGTCGGCCAGGCCCGTCGCGTTGATGTGCAGGGCCGCCGCGGATTGACAGCGGAAGGCAAGTTCGAGCTCAAGCCGCCGATTGCCAAGCGCGAAGACAGCCTGGCCGTCAAGGCCGGAGACCTGATTGTGGTGCGCGGCCAAAGCCTGCTGCGTGAAGGCCAGAAAGTGCGCCTGCGGGATTTGAGTAAGTAAGCGGCCGGCCAAGCAACCCGAGCCCCAAGCGCAAGCAAGCGGCCCATACCGCACGGCAGGTCAGGCGTCGCGCAGGGCCAGGGCCTGGCCGATAAAGCGGGGCTCGATCAGCGCCTTGACGTGCACGTTGTCGGCTTCGTCAAAATCCATGGCCAGAATCTTGCCGTGCTGCTTGAGGTACGCCAGCAACTTTCCGTTGCCGGCGTTGAAGGTCCAATCGACGCTGGTTTCGCGTTCTTCCACTACTTCCTGCACGCGCTGTTCCAGCTCGCGCAGGCCAACGCCGGTTACCGCCGAAACATCCACGTGTTCCGGAAACAGGTTGTGCAGGTGCGTCAGCGTGGGCTGGTCGCGGACCAGGTCAACCTTGTTCAGCACCATCAGCACGCGGCGGTCGTCGGCGCCCAGGCCTTTGAGCACGCCGTTGACGGCCTCAATCATTTCTGTCGCAGAGGGATGGCTGGCGTCTACAACGTGCAGCAGCAGGTCGGCCTGCAGCACTTCTTCCAGCGTGGCGTGAAAGCTGGCCACCAGCCGGTGCGGCAGGTTGCGAATGAAACCCACGGTGTCACTCAGCAGCACTTTGTGGTCGGGCAGTTTCCAGATGCAGGTGCGCGTATCCAGCGTGGCAAACAGCTTGTCTTCGGCCAGCACGCCTTCTTGCGTCAGGGCGTTCATCAGCGTGGATTTGCCGGCGTTGGTGTAACCCACAATCGCCACCTGGAACAGCTCACTGCGGCGGCCAACTTCGGTGCGGCGCCGTGAAATGATCTGGTCCAGTTCTTCCTGCATGCGGTGAATGCGCTTGCGCAGCAGCCGGCGGTCGGTCTCGATCTGTCGCTCGCCTGCGCCGCCCACCTTGCCCAGGGCGCCGCGCTGGCGTTCCAGGTGGCTCCACAAATTCTTCAGGCGCGGCAACTGGTATTCCAGTTGCGCCAGTGCCACCTGCACCTTGGCCTGGCGGGTGCGGGCGTGCTGGTCAAAAATGCTCAGGATCAGCTCGGTGCGGTCCAGCACGCTGGCCTTGATTTCTTCCTCCAGGGCCTGCTGCTGGTTGGCGCGCAGTTCGTTATCAAACACGACCACCTTGGCGCCGCTTTCGATCACCAGGCGCGCGATTTCCTCGACCTTGCCCTTGCCCACATAGGTGCGCGGGTTGATCTGTTGCAGGTTCTGGTACACCGTGCCTACAACCGAAAGCCCGGCTGTATCGGCCAGGGCCGCAAGTTCATCCAACGGGTCGTTGCCAAAAGGCACGTCGCTGGAAAGCGTCGCGCTTACAAGCACGGCTGGCTGGGTGGCGTAGCTGAGGGTGTCGAGAAACGTGCGGTCTTGCATGGAAAGTGTCACAGGGCTCCGGTCCAGGCCAGCCCATGCTAACGCCCAGCGGTTGCAAGACCAGCCACGGAAAAAAACCCCCTGGGGGTGGTCAACCAGCCTTGCGCGGGGGTGCGGGGCGGGCGGTTTTCTTCCAACCTTCCACAACGGGGGGCGTTACACTTCCAGGCCGCCATGACGATTGCATTCTCTATCGATTTTCCGCGCATTGTTGCCGTTGAGGTAACAGGCAGCGCCAAGAAGCCGCGCCTCAAGCGCGTGGCGGTTGGTGAACTGGCCGAGCCGCGCAACGAAGACGGAACCATGGTGGCCGACCGCCAGGCCCATTTGAACGGGCAGGTGGCCAAGTTCATCAAGGAAAACAAGCTGGCTTCCGGCAAGCAGTATCTGCTGGTCGGGCCTGACGCGATGCGCTTTCGGGACCTGCGCCTGGCCTTTTCGGACAAGCGCCAGATCAACCGCGTGCTGCCCTTTCAGGTGGAAGCGCTGATCCCGAATGTGCCGATTGAGGAAATGTCGCTGGGGTACATTTCGCTGATGAAGGAACCGGAAGGTTCCCTGCTGCTGGTCCACGCTGCCGACAAGGGTTACATCCGCCAGCGCTTGACCGCGCTGGAAGAAGCCGGCTGCAGCATTGAAGCCATCGACAGCCACCTTTCAGGCACCTTGAACCTGGGCCTGCTGCACCCCGAGCTTGCGGCCGACAAACCACCGACCCTGTGGCTGGATTTTGCCGGCACCACCGCAGCCGTGATTCTGCTGGACCACGGCAACGTGCAGGCTGCGCGCGTGTTTGTAAGCCCCTATCTGGCCGGTGCCAGTGGCGCTACCGCCACGGCCACAGACGCCAAGTCCGTGGCAGACCAGGCCCGGCGCGAGGCCGAGGTTCGCGCCCGCGAAATTGCCGCCAAGAACGCCACCGACAGCGTCACGCTGCCAAGCGGCGATTCCACCAGCCTGCCCAAGGGGGAAAGCGTCAACATGGGCGCGGCCCAGGTGGCGGACCGCATTCGCCACATGAGCCGCGACGACCTGATGAAGTTCATCCAGCGCGTGGGCATTGAGGCCCGCCGCACGCTGGCCATGTCGCGCCATGATGTAGAACCGGTGCGGCTTGTGGTTTCCGGCCTGGGGGCCCAGGGCGGCGACCTTGCCACCCTGCTGTCCAACGAGCTGCAACTGGAATCCGGCACCGCCATTGCCTTGATGGACAGCGTAAGCAGCAAAGGCGAAGTCAGCGCGCCGGACCTTGGCGAACTGACCTACCTGACTGGCGTGGCACTCAAGGGCCTGGGACGCGATCTGACGGGCATTGATTTTCGTTATGGCGACCTGGCGCCCGGCACGCTGCTGGATTACGCGCGTACGCCGCTGGCATTTACCGCCACCCTGGCGCTGTTGTTTGGCGGCATTCTGTTTCTGGTCAGCTACACCCACGTGCGGCGCTATGAGGCCGACATTCTGTACCTGCGCGACCAGGAACCCAACCTGCGCTATTACTTCGACAAGGTGGCGTTCAAGGACGTCGACAAGACCAAAAAGGCCAGCAAACAGGTGCTGGCGGAGCGCAGCTACGCCGTTGACGAAGAAGACGCCGCCAACGAGATAACGACCAACCACAAGAAGCTGGCCGACCACCAGAAGCGCCTGGAAGGCAAGACCACGGACAACTTTGAGCGCCCGGTGCCGGCCGACGTTGTGCTTTCGCTGGTGCTGAAAACCATCAGTGATGCCAAGCCAAGCTATGACTTTGCGCTGCTGCGCGTGGACGTAAAGAACAACAACCTGAACCTGGTGTTTCTGGCCTCACAGTCGGAAACGCCCGAGGACCTCAAGGGTGTGGGCGGCGTCAAGGAAGCCGACCGCATGTTTGACGCCTTTCGCAAGCTGACACGCAGCGACCCCAAGATGTTCCAGGATGAACCCAAGTTGAGTTACGGCGCGCGCACCCAGCCCGGCCCCGGCGGCCGCAACGCAGACGTTGTCACGCTGCAGATTCCGCTGGTGAAGCCGGAGCGCAAGAAGCCCGCCGCCACAACCTCCACCACCAAGCCGAAGGGGACCTAGCCATGGCCGAACAAGGCGAGGGCTCCAAGGCCATGAACATCTACATCGTTGCCTGCTTCGTGCTGGCCGCTGGCGCGCTGGTTGCCTACAAAACCACCAACGACAAGCGCGACGAGCTGTCCAGCGAATACCGCATGCTGTACCAGAAGGTGACAGACGTGCAGGCCGGGCTGGCCCCGAACATTGCCGATTACTACCGCAAGGTGAAGAACAAGCAGATCTTCACGGTCGACAAAGAGGTCAAGGACAACACCCACCTGAAGTTGAAGGAAATCGCCGAGGCCCTGGATATCAAGGAAGGCGCCGACAAAGCCGACCGGCTGGACGTGCTGCCGATTCGCGGCGAGTTGAAGTACAGGGAATACTACCAGTACGGCGCCGAGGTAAAGCTCAAGGGCGTGACCCAAAGCGAGTGGGCGGCCTTTGTGCGCAAGGTGATGGACCCGCTGGACCCGCAGAACGTGCTGGACGATTACGTAGTCTGTGAAAGCGTAGAAGTACAGCGCGTGGAGCAGCGCTACAACCGCGTGGAAGAATCGCCCGAGGTTGGCGGCCGCTACGTCGACCGCAGCCTGTGGAACGTGACGATCAAGTTCGTCTGGTTCGCCAGCAAAGACGAAGGCGAAGAAACCTGATCGCCAGCGGTGTCCAACCCGGGCAGCAGCGTTTGCCTGGCGCCAGACAGGGCCATTACAGGCGCCTGAAACCCTATCCAACCCAGCCTTCAGCCCGACCATTCAGCCCCGCCATTCAGCCCCGCCCGCAAGGGCGGGGGCGACGGTAGCTGTGACGCGCAAGGGTGCGTGAGCCGATGTTCGTCCAGGTTGCCGTCGCCCCCAGCCTCGCGGCTGGGGCTGGGAATCCTGCCATTCAGCCCCGCCCGCAAGGGCGGGGGCTGTGACGCACATGGGCGTGCAAGCCCCTGTTGAACAAAGTTGCCGCCGCCCCCAGCCTTGCGGCTGGAGAAACGGTGACGGCTCGTTGCTTCAACACGGCTGGGGGCTGATTTGGCCGCCATCGCTTGCCGCTGTTGCCCGGGCTACTTGGCCACTACGTTGACGATTTTGCCGGGCACGACAATCAGCTTCTGGATCGCCTTGCCTTCGACGAACTTCTTTACGTTTTCGTTTTCCAGCGCCAGCTTTTCCATCGTGGCTTTGTCAGCTTTGGCGGGCAGCTTGATCGTGCCGCGCAGCTTGCCGTTGACCTGCACGGGCAGTTCCACTTCATCCAGCACCAGCGCTGCCGGGTCCGCTGCGGGCCAGGGCGTGTCCAGCACGCTTTGTTTGCCGCCCAGGGCGTGCCAAACTTCTTCTGCTGTGTGGGGCACAAAGGGCGCCATCGTGCGGGCCAGAATGTCGAAGCATTCCGCCAGCGTCCAGCGCGACGCCAGGCTTGGATCGCTGGCGTTCTTGCAGGGGCCGGCCAGGTTTTCGGCGGCAATGAAGGCGCGCATGTCGTTGACCAGTTCCATGGCCTTGGCAATGACGGTGTTCAGGGCAAAGCGGCCCTCGAACTCGGTGCGGGCTTTTTCAATCAGGGAATGGCTGGCAAAGCGCAGCTTGGTGGCGGCCGCATTCATGCGGCAATCCGGGCCCATTTCGGGCAGATCTTCGACCAATGGCGCACTGGACAACGCCAGGTCGTGCCAGCGGCGCAGAAAGTGATAGGGACCCTTGATGGCGTCTTTCTCCCACACGCTGTCGGATTCCGCGGGGCCCATGAACAAGATCGTCAGGCGCACGGCATCGGCGCCGTACTGGGCCACCAGTTGCGTGGGGTCGGCGCCATTGAGCTTGCTCTTGCTCATTTTCTCGATGCGCCGCACCACGTCCTCGGGCGTGGCTTTGCCGGTGTCCAGCAGCCGTTTCAATTCTTCTTCGGTGACGTAGCGGTCCATTTCATCGGTGACCACGCGGCGCGATTCGCCCTGGATCAAGCCGTGGGCGTACATGCGTGAAAAGGGTTCCGGCGCCTGCACCAGCCCCAGGTCGTGCAGGAACATGTTGAAGAATCGGGCGTAAATCAGGTGCAGAATGGCGTGTTCGCGGCCGCCCACGTACAGGTCCACGGGCATCCAGCGCGCGGCCTTTTGCGGGTCAAAAATGGCCTTTGCGTTGTGGGCATCGGTGTAGCGCAGGAAGTACCACGACGAATCGACAAACGTGTCCATGGTGTCGGTGTCGCGGCGTGCCTCGGCCCCGCAGGCCGGGCATTTGACGTGCTGAAAGCTGGGGTGCAGCGTCAGCGGGCTGCGGCCCGTGGGCAGAAAATCCACGTCGTCGGGCAGGGTGACGGGCAGGTCCTTTTCAGGCACGGGCACGACGCCGCATTGCGGGCAGTGAATCATCGGGATCGGGCAGCCCCAATAGCGCTGCCGAGAAACGCCCCAGTCGCGCAGCTTGTAGTTCACGACCGGGCCGCCGGCGCTGCGGGCCTTCAAATCAGCGCCAATGCGGGCCATGGCTTCTGCGCTTGGCAGGCCGGTAAAGGCGCCGCTGTCGATCAAGACGCCGGGGGCGGTAAACGCCTGGGCCTTCAGGTCTACCTGTTCTTCGCTGCCGGGTGCGGGGGCAACCACCTGTTTCATGGGCAGGCGGTACTCGCGGGCGAACTCGTGGTCGCGTTCGTCGTGGGCGGGCACGGCCATGACAGCGCCGGTGCCGTACATCAGCACATAGTTGGCAACAAACACCGGCACCTTGTCGCCATTGAGCGGGTTGACGGCAAACATGCCCGTGGCGACGCCTTCTTTCTCGTCGCCGCTGGCACGGTCCTGCTCGGTCATGTTCAAGGTTTCCTTGACAAAATCGACCAGGCGCTTGTGCGTGCGCGTGTCGACCAGTTTCAGGATCTTGTCGACCAGCGGGTGTTCGGGGGCAATTGCCAGAAACGTGACACCAAAGGCCGTGTCGGCGCGGGTGGTGAACACGGGCAGCTTTTCGCGCTGCACGCCCGAACTTTCCGTGCCCTCGGGCGCTGGGGGTTTCAGTGGCCCGCTGCCGCTGGCGCCGGCGCGCAGCTCAATTGCAAAGTCAATGTTCACGCCCTCGCTGCGGCCGATCCAGTTGCGCTGCTGGCTGGTCACCAGTTCGGGCCAATGCTGGGCCAGGTCCTGCAACCCCTGCAACAGGCGGTCGGCATAGCGGGTGATGCCCAGAAACCAGGCGTCAATTTCGCGCGGTTCAACGGCGCTGCCGCAGCGGAAGCAGGCCTGGTATTCGTCGCCGTCCTTGACGCGGGTTTCCACCTGTTCATTGGCCAGGGTGGTTTTGCAATCGGGGCACCAGTTGACGCGGGCCTTCTTGCGGTAGGCGACACCGCGTTCGTGCATTTTCAAAAACAGCCACTGGGTCCATTTGTAGTAATCGGGCTTGCAGGTGTAGACCTCACGTTCCCAGTCAAAGCTGTACCCGAAGGCGTTCATCTGCGAACGCATGGTGGCAATGCTGTCGTAGGTCATGCGCGCCGGGTGCACGTTCTTTTCGCCGCGGCGCACGGCTTCAATGGCGGCGTTTTCGGCGGGCAGGCCAAAGGCGTCCCAGCCCATCGGGTTCAGCACGTTGTAGCCGTTCATGCGCTTGTAACGCGCAATCGCGTCGGTCAGGGTATAGGGCAGGGCGTGGCCAAAGTGCAGCCGCCCGCTGGGATAGGGAAACATCGACAGGACATAAAAGTCCTTGTCGCCCTTGGAGTGAACCTCCGAGGCCTTGCGGTTGCGGCTTTCGGCCCAGGCGGCCTGCCACTTGGCTTCGTAATCGGGAAATCTGCGGTCTTCGCTCATGGGTGCCTCGGTGCGCGCAACAATACCGGCGCGCGTGTCTTCCTCAACCTGCCTGTTGCCACCAAATCAAACCGCCCCGCCGTTTCGGGCGGGGCGGGTTCCTTTTCCGTTCAGGCCACCTGGGCCTGCTTTTTGGGAACCGCCTCCACCCTTCGAATATCAAGCCGTGCGCCGTTGAAGTTCAAAAGCAGCCCGACATCAAGCTCCAGGGCCTTCAGCACCGAGCGCAACTTGCCATATTCATCGGGCGATGTTTCCGACGTAGCCACCAGCACACACACGACGGCGTTGTTGACGACGACATCCACCCCGATTTCGCCCAGCGATTCACCCCGATACTGCAACTTGACGGGCTTGTCGATCTCGGGCGCCAGGCGCTCGCAGCGCAGCTCAATCTCGAAGGCGCGGCGGTACAGCGCGTGGGGCAACCCGGCGCCCAATTCGTTGTGCACGGCCTTGGCGGCGTTGATGATCTGCTGGGTCAGGTCTTTGTGCAGCATGGGCCGGGGCTTTCGCGTGCATCCAGTGCATTCAATGTAAAGACGCCGGGCGGTTTCCGCCAGAAGGCGCGGTGGCGGAACCGGGGCCGCGGCGTGCTATGCTGTGGCTGGTTGTTGCTGCCCGGGCCTACCATGCGCATTGCCTATCTGGAGTTCGATAAAGCCGAAGCCCTGCGCAGGGCCTCCATGAAGCAGGTCATGCAGCTTTGGAACGAACTGCTGCTGATGAGCGCCGGCAACGTAGAGCAGGCCCTGGAGTGGATGGAAAAGCTGTGGCAGCGCTACAACCTGATGCAAGGCGAAATGAGCTTTGAGCAATTCAAGGCCATGCTGCAGCAACAGGGCTTTGTGGGTGAGGGCGAAGGCGGCGGCCTGGAAGTGACCAAAAAGGGCGAACGCAGCATCCGCCAGGACAGCCTGGAGCACATTTTCAAAAGCCTGAAATCGCTTGGTGGCGGCGACCACCGCACGCCTAACGCCGGCAGCAGCAATGAGAGGCTGAGTGAAACCCGGCCCTTCAACTTCGGGGATTTGAGCAGCGACATTGATTTCAATGTCAGCATTCGCAACGCGCTCAAGCGCGGGGTAGAGGAGTTTTCGCTGCAAGAGGATGACCTGGAGGTCTTTGAGACCGAACAACACACCAGTTGCGCCACGGTGCTGATGATCGACATCAGCCACTCGATGGTGCTCTACGGCGAAGACCGCATCACCCCGGCCAAGAAGGTGGCGATTGCGCTGACGGAGCTGATCCAGAGCAAATACCCCAAGGATTCGCTGGAAGTCATCACCTTTGGCAACGAGGCCGAACAGGTGCCGATTCACCGCCTGCCCTACCTGAATGTCGGCCCCTTCCACACCAACACCCAGGCCGGGCTGCAACTGGCGCAGCGGCTGCTGGCGCGCAAGAAGCACACCAACAAGCAGATTTTCATGGTGACCGACGGCAAGCCGACAGTGATTGTCGAAAACGGCCAGATCTATCGCAACGTAAGCTGGACGCTGGACCCGCTGATTGTGAACCGCACGCTGGAAGAAGCCGAACGTTGCCGGGGGCGCGGCATCAGCATCAGCACCTTCATGATCGCCCAGGACCCGCACCTGGTGGAGTTTGTAGACCAGTTGACGCAGGTGAACCGCGGCCGGGCCTACTTCAGCGCGCTGGACAAACTGGGCGGGAACATCTTTGTCGATTACATGAAGAACCGCAGACGCAGGGTGCGGTAGCCCGAAAAGACGCCCGACAGGATTGTCGGCCTTCCTTACACCGCCTGCTTGAACATGCCGCTTCGGAAGCTGGTGATGTGCCCCACAAAGGCACTGGCGGCAATCGTCAGCGGGCTGGCCAGATACAGCTTGCCGGGGCCGCTGCGGCCCGGAAAGTTGCGGTTGATGGCGCTGACTGTGACTTCGTCCTTGGTTTCACTGACGCCGGGGCCGCAGCCGATGCATGCGCCGCAGCCGGGGTTAATCACCTCAATGCCGGCCTTGGCAAACAGCGCCGGATAGCCCTTTTGCTCGGCGTATTTCTTGACGTCTTCGCTGCCGTATTGAATGAACATGCGCACGCCCGCCGCCACCTTCAGGCCGGCGTCTACGGCTTCTTTCACCACCTGGGCGTAGTAATCAAAGTCTTCGGGCTTGCCGGCGGTGCAACTGCCGCCGTAGGCAATGTCGATTCTGGTTTGCGGCAGCTCGGCAATCAGCTTGCCGTAGGTCGGGTCGCCGGGCTGGGCGACCATGGGTTTGATCGCGCTCAGGTCGATTTCGAAAATGCCGCCGTCGTACTTGGCCCCGGTGTCGGGCATGACGGCCCGGTGCTTCAGTTCGGCAATGCGGGCATCGCTGAGCTTGCGTACGTCTTTCATCCACTTCCACAGCACGGCGTCAGGCTCACAGATGCCGCTCTTGGCGCTGCATTCCGTGGCCATGTTGCACAGGGTGGCGCGCTCGTCCATCGACACACTTGCCAGCCCGGGGCCGCCGAACTCCATGACCCGGTTCAGGGTTTCCTCGCGCTTGGCGTGGTTATCCAGAATATGCAGCATCACGTCTTTGGCCGTCACACCGGGCTGCAGCTTGCCCTTGAGGTTGAAGCGAATGCTTTCGGGTACCTGCACAAACGTGAAGCCGCTGTAGATCAGCCCTGCGTATTCCGTGGCGCCCACGCCGTAGGCCAGGCTGTTGCTCACGCCGCCCATGCAGGTGTGGCTGTCCGTGGCCTGGACGAAATCGCCCGGGTCAATGAAGTGCTCGCGCGCCACCTGGTGGCAGATGCCGGGGCTGATGCCGCCCTTGGCGCTGTAATCGCGCACGCCAGCGTGAACCTGAAAATGGTTCTGCATGCTGACCAGGGTGTTGATCTTGTCGGCGAACTTGGCAAAGCGCGCCACGCCCTTTGCGTACAGCAGGTGGTCTTCAAACACGGCAAACTTTTGCGGGTTCTGAACTTTGTAATCCTTGCCGTATTCGCTTTCGAGAAAGTAGTGCACCTGGGCCGTGGTGTATTCGTGGCTGTAGCCGGCGTCGACGTTGACCATCACCGGGTCGCCGGGTTTCACAAAGGGCTCGCCCTGCCCGGGCACCAGGTGGCTGGCAATCAGCTTTTCGGCCATGCTCATGGGCCGCTTGGCGTTGCGCAGCTTCGGCAGGTCCAGCTTGCCCTGCTTGACCAGCTTGCTGAACTCGAACAGCCCGCCGTTTTCCAGAATCACGCGCGTGACGGGGTCGTATTGCCTTGTGAAGTCGCCCAGCGGAATCGATTCCCCGGCCTGCAGGCGCGCAAGCTGCTCATGGTTGCCCATGACCTGCCCCAGGTTGATGTTGTTGCGCTCATGGATCGGCGCAAAGCTGGCGGCAATCACGATCCGGATGCCGCCCCACTTTTCGGCCTGCGGCGCGGTTTCACGCGAGCTGCCGGTGCCCTTGCGCTGGCCGGAAACAATCACCTCAAAACCGCCGTTGATCAGCGCATCCTGCGCAAACACGCGCTCGCCGGCGGCGTCTACCAGCCCGGCGTAGGCGTTGCGGGCCAGGTCTTCGGGGCGGTAATCAAAGCAGACCCAGTTCGGGGTCATGGTGTCGGTGTTGATGTCGTCCAGCAGGTCGGCCACCTTGAGGTCGGCCATACGCAGGTTCAGGCCCTCATACAGTTGCTTGCGGATCAGCCCGAGATCCTTGGTCAAAAACAGAACGCGCTTGCCGGGGGTCAGGCTGATCGTGCTGGGCAACGGCATGGGCAACTACCTTCACTGTAAGGGCACGGGGCCCAATCGCAGGGGTGCCCTTTGCTTTCGCTTGGGGCTCAACAAAGCGGCACGGCGGGTGCCGTGCCAACCCCAAGTATAGCTTGCAGGGCCATATGCAGGGCAAGGGGCCTGTTTGCGGGTGTGTCAGTTGTCGCCCCGCGAGCGGGCAATACCGCGCTGGGTCAGGTCCTGGTGGCACGCGCCGGGGGCCCCGCCATGGCGGCTTCCAGTTGTGCCAGCGGCTTTTCGGGCAGGTCGGTGTCCGCCCAGTGGGGCGCTGGGCCCGACAACTGCGCCGCCAGGGCCGGGTTGGACTGGCACAGCTTGTGAAAAGCATCCGGGCTTTGGGCGCGCAACTGCTGGCCCAGTCCCGCCCGGCACAGCGGCGTCAGGCCGTCAAGGCGCATGCCCCGAAACAGCATGGCCGGGCGGCCCGCCAGGACAGCGGAATCGGACTCGGCCATGGCAAGCCGCGCGTCGGCCAGGGCCACCCTGGCGGCGTGGTACGCACCTGCGCGGCCGGCCACCAGGCTGTCAATTTCGTCCAGAAGCGCCTGGCACTGCTGCCGGCCCTGCGCCGCCGGGTTGCGCACGTGGCCCGTGCCGTCGGGGCCGTGCAGCACCAGCAATTGTTGGCACAGATCCGGCCACAGCGTCAGGACCACATAGTGGTGGGGCGTGTCGCCGGCGGGCATGCCGCGGCGCAATTCCTGGCGTTGTTGGGCCGGCACGTCGGGCCATCCCAGCAGTTGGCCAATCATGCGCCGGGGCCCCACGGCCCCCAATTCTACGGGTTGACCTGGCCCTGGTGTGGCCATGGCCAGGGCGCGGGCGGCCGCCACGGGCATGCCCGCGGCCAGCAGGCGCCGGCCGATGTCGCACAGCGATATCATGGTCGTGCGCGTGTGGCCCAGTTCGATGCAACGGGCAGCAACTTGCAGCAACTCCGGCAGGGCATCATACCCGGCCAGCGTGTCCTGGCGGCACAGGGCCAGAAACCGGCGTGAATCCAACAGGTTGTCCGTCAAGGACGCCATCTCGGATAGCCGGATCGCGCTTTCAAAGTGCACGGCTGCATCAGCCCGGCGGCCGGCGGCGTATTCCGTGGACCCCGCCATGCGGGCGTTGCGGGCCGCGCTTTCCACATCGCCTGCTTCCATGTACACGTCCCGTGCCCGGGCGTATTGCCGGCCGGCTTTGGCCAGGTTACCGCGAAAGTAATACTCCAGGTTTGCCAGGTTGCCCAGCAACCCGGCTACCGTGAGGCGCCGCCCGGCCTGTGTGCACAGGCCCAGGCTCTCCCTGTACGCCGCTTCCGCTTCGTCCAGGCGGCTGGTTTCCACGCAGATCACTCCCAGGCTGTTCAGCAGGGCGGCCCGGCCCACTACGTCGCTGCCCGGAAGGGCCAGCCCGTCGCGTGTCATGGATTCGGCCTTGGCGGTCTGTCCCAGGCGGTGCAGGCGGTAGGCCAGCGTGGATGTAACCCGCGATTGAAGCGGGATGTCCCCAATGGCGCGGGCGATCTCCAGTGCCCGTTGCAGTGCCTGTGCCCCGTGCTCCAGCTCGCCCCGGTGGTCGTGCAGGTCATCCAGAGCCAGTTCGGCGTCGGCCAGCAGCCGCGGGTTATTGATGCCCCGTGCCCTTTCCACCAGCGCGGGGATGGCCTCCATGGCCTCGGCGCGTCGCGCTGTGCGTGCCCACAACTCGCACAGGCGGAGGCGTATGGAGAGCTCCAGGCTGGTGTCCTGGCAGTGCAGCGCCGCGGCCAGGCTTTGATGCAGCAATGGCTCCGCGTCAGCCTGGCGCCCCCGGGCCATCAGCACGCGCCCGGCGCGGCAATTCCACTCTGCGGCCTGACGGGGCCCGCAGGCCGCGCTTGCGCCAGCGCGCCGGCACAGTTGCGCTTCCAGGTCCAGGTCGTACACCCTGGCCGCGTAATCCGCGGCCAGGGTCAGATAGTGCAGTTCGCGCGCGCTGTCGAGCGCTTCCCGCGCGTGGTCGGCAATCTCGGCGGCCAGTGAAGCTTGTGCATCGGGCTCGACCGACAGGATTTCGCCGGCAAGGGCATGAAGGATCGTCCGCTCGCTGGGCGGCTGCAGGGCATAGGCCGCGTCGCGCAGCAGCGCGTGTTGAAACAGATAGGCCTGTTCGCCATGCATGTCCGCATGCTAGCGGCCCGCGTGCAGTTTGGGCATTGCGCACGGGCTGCAGGCGTATCGGCCCCCGGACCGCGGGCATCCTGCCCGCCCAACGATGCGGCTTTCGCGCCGTGCCGCTGGCTTAGGCTTGGCGTTTCATGCGCTTCAGCGGCCGAAGTCTTTGCGTGTGAACAGGGCTTCGAACTCCAGCCCGGCCTTTTGCAGGTTTTCCTGGGCACCACTGAGGCGATCGACAATCGCCATCACCTTGACCACCTTGGGCTTGTACTGGGCCATCAGCTTGTCAATCGCCGTGATTGCGCTGCCGCCACTGGTAACCACGTCTTCCACAATCACCACGCGGTCGCCATCGCGCAGGGCAGGGCCCTCCACCAGCTTCTGCATGCCGTGGCCCTTGGCTTCTTTGCGAATGATGAAGCCGCTGATGAACACGCCCTGGCTGGCGGCCTGCTGCATGATGCCGGCAATGATCGGGTCGGCGCCCATCGTCGGGCCGCCTACGGCCACGATGTTCAGGCCGCGCATTTTGTCCCACATCAGCTTGCTGGCCAGTTGCAGCCCGCGCCCGGAAAGGCTGGTCAGGCGGCCGTCGATGTAAAAGTCGCTGGTCGCGCCGCTGGCCAGTTTGACCGGGCCTTCGGCAATGGTGGACTTGACCAGCTGCTTCAGTTCTTCGTAGTCGCTCATGCGAATTGCTCCTCGGCGGCGCGACGGCGGATTTCGTCGATGTCGCGGGCCAGTTGTGTTTTCAGTTCAGGCAGCCCGGCAAACTTCTTTTCGGCCCGTACATGGAACAGGAAGATGACTTCCAGTTCGCGGCCGTAAAGATCCCCGTCATAATCCAGCACGTGCACTTCCAGCAGCGGCGTGTGCCGGGCGGGGTCCACCGTGGGCCGCGTTCCAATGTTGGCCGCGCCGGTGTGCCAGGCGCCGTCAATCTTCAAGCGCACGCCATAAACGCCTTGGGGCGGGTAGGCCAGACCTTCCAGCGGCAGGTTGGCCGTCGGAAAGCCGATCGTGCGACCGCGTTTGTCGCCGTGCTGCACCACGCCGCCAATGCTGTAGGGCCGGCCCAGCAGTTTGCGCGCCCAAAGAAAGTCTCCGGCCGCCACGTGGTTGCGAATAGCGCTGCTGCTCATGGCCTGGCCGCTTACCGCCAGCGGGTCGCTGTGGCGAACCTCTACTCCGTGTTCCAGCCCCAGCTGGTGCAGGCGCTCAAACGTACCTTCGCCGTCTTTGCCAATGCGGTTATTGAAGCCCACCAGCATGCCGCGCGCCCCCAGGTGGCCCTTGATCACGTCGACCAGAAAGCTCTGCGCGTTGAGGTTGCGGACTGATTCGTCAAAGTCCAGCATGATGACGCTGTCGATTCCAGCCTTGTAAAGCAGCCGCAGCTTCTGTTCGGGCGAGTTCAACGAAGGCATGTCGCGGCCCAGCGTGATGGCACGTGGGTGGCGGCGAAAGGTGACGACTACGCTGGGGGCGTGTTCGCGCTTGGCCCATTCCACCAGCTCGTTCAGCAGGTACTGGTGTCCCAGGTGCACGCCGTCAAAGCTGCCCACGCTTACCACGGGGCGCAAGTCACGCAGCTTGGTGCCGCGCTTGCGGAAGTCCTCAAAGCTGTCAAAGGTGTTGGCGCGGTGGGGCACGTCCCGAATATGCCCTCGCCCCCGGCTTCGGCAACAGGTGGCTGATCCGCTGTGGCTGTGGTCACCACCGGACAGACCTGGCCTTTCCGCCACGCCATGCGCCAGGCCACAAGCCAGCCTGGGCACGACTGCCCGTCGGCCCCGCCCCCTTTTTGTCGCCTGCCATGCTAAAACCCTGCCATGGCACTGACCCACGTGACGATTCGCGGCGCACGCGAGCACAACCTAAAGGGCATCGACCTTTCGCTGCCCCGCGACCAGTTGATTGTCATTACCGGCCTGAGCGGCAGCGGCAAATCCAGCCTGGCCTTTGACACCATCTATGCCGAGGGCCAGCGCCGTTACATTGAATCGCTGTCTGCCTACGCCCGGCAGTTTCTGGGCCAGATGCAGAAGCCGGATGTCGAGGGCATTGAAGGCCTGCCACCCACCATTGCCATTGAACAACGCCAGGCCGGCCACAACCCGCGCAGCACCGTGGCCACCACGACCGAGATTTACGACTACCTGCGCCTGCTGTACGCGCGCATTGGCGTGCCGCATTGCCCGGTGTGCGCGCGCCAGGTGTCGCGCCAGAGTGCCGAACAGATGGTCGATACCGTCATGCAATGGCCCCAGGGCTGCAAGCTGATGGTGCTGGCGCCGATTGTGCGCGGCCGCAAGGGCGAACACCGCGACGTGTTTCTGCGCATCATGAAAGACGGCTTTGTGCGCGCGCGGCTGGACGGCGAAATCATTGAGGTCGGCCCCAAAACCCAATGCAGCGACAAGAACAAGAAGCATGACATAGATGTCGTGATTGACCGTATCGTGCTGGACAACGACGCCCGCTCGCGCCTGAACGAAGCCGTGGAAGTGGCGCTGAAGCTGGCCGACGGCCTGTGCATTGTCACGCGCGAGGAAGCCGGCAAGTGGGCCGACCAGCAGTTCAGCGCCAAGATGTTCTGCCCCGACCACCCCGAAGCGGAAATGGGCGAGCTGGAGCCCCGGGTCTTTTCGTTCAACAGCCCCTGGGGCGCCTGCCCCAAATGCACCGGCCTTGGCATTCACACCGAACTTGACCCGGCCATGATTGTGCCCGACCAGGACAAAACGCTTGAACAAGGCGCCCTGCACGGCTGGAACAAGCCCCACGAGGCGTTTTGGTACAAGCGCGCCCTCAAGAAGCACTGCCCGCGCCTGGGCATCAACATGAACACGCCCTGGCGCAAGCTGAAGCCCGAACAACAGCAGGTGCTGCTGTACGGTGAACCCGGCACCGGCGGCAAGTGGGGCCATCGTGGCTCGCGCGGGTTTCCGGGCGTGATTCCGGACCTGCAGCACCGCTTTGCCAACAGCCAGAGTGACAGCGTCAAACAGTGGGTGATGGGCTTCATGGCCGAAAAGGAATGCCCCAAGTGCCAGGGCTCGCGCCTTTCGCCATTTGCCGCGGCCGTAACGGTCAGCGGCAAGCCGATCCATGAAGTCTCGCGCATGAATGTCAAAACCTCGCGCCGCTGGATTGAGCACATGGACCTTTCCAGCGAAGCCACCATCATTGCCAAAGCCGTGATCAAGGAAATCTCCGCGCGGCTGGGCTTCATGGAAGACGTAGGCATTGGCTACCTGACACTCGACCGCAAATCGGGCACGCTTTCCGGCGGCGAGGCCCAGCGCATACGGCTGGCCACGCAGGTTGGCAGCGGGCTGGTGGGTGTGGCCTATGTGCTGGATGAACCCAGCATTGGCCTGCACCAGCGCGACAACGACATGCTGCTGCGCACGCTGAAGCAACTGCGCGATATCGGCAACACCGTGATTGTCGTGGAACACGACGAAGACACGATTCGCGCCGCTGATTACGTTGTGGACCTTGGCCCCGGTGCCGGCGAACACGGCGGCAACGTAGTGTACGCTGGCCCCGGCGCAGCGCTGGACAAAGCCGACACCCTGACGGCCGACTACCTGACCGGCCGCAAATCGATTCCGCTGCCCGCACAGGCCCGCAGCGTGAACAAAAAAGACGCGCTGTGGCTGCGCGGCTGCCGCGAAAACAACCTCAAGGGCATTGATGTGGCCTTTCCGCTGGGCGGGCTGGTGTGCGTCACGGGTGTCAGTGGCAGCGGCAAAAGCACGCTGGTGACGGACATTCTGGCCCGGGCAGCGGCCCGGGAGCTGCAAAAGGCCCAGGCCGAACCCGGCAAACACGACCGCATTGAGGGCCTGCAACGGCTGGACAAGGTGATTGAGATTGACCAGTCGCCAATCGGCCGCACGCCGCGCAGCAACCCGGCCACCTACACCAACGTGTTCGGGCTGGTGCGTGAACTGTTTGCCAAAGCCCCCGAGGCCAAGATGCGCGGGTACCAGCCCGGGCGGTTTTCGTTCAATGTGCCCGGCGGCCGCTGCGAGGTATGCGAAGGCCAGGGCCTGAAGCTGATCGAGATGCACTTTCTGCCCGACATTCACGTCACCTGCGAAACCTGCAAAGGCCAGCGCTTCAACCGCGAAACCCTGGAAGTGAAGTACCGCGGCAAAAGCATTGCCGAAGTGTTGGACATGACCATTGAGGAAGCCCTGGGCTTCTTTGAAAACCACCCCAAGATTCACCAGATTGTGCAGACCCTGCACGACGTGGGCCTGGGGTACGTCAAGCTGGGCCAGCCCAGCACCACGCTTTCCGGCGGCGAGGCCCAGCGCGTCAAACTGGCCACCGAACTGGCCCGGCCCGACACCGGCCACACGCTGTATATTCTGGACGAACCCACCACCGGCCTGCACTTTCACGACGTGGCAAGGTTGATTGAGGTCGTGCAGCGGCTGGTGGGCAAAGGCAACACAGCGGTGGTGATTGAACACAACCTGGACGTCATCAAGTGCGCGGACTGGATTGTGGACCTGGGCCCCGAAGGCGGCGACGAAGGCGGCCAGATCGTGGCCGAAGGCCAGCCGGCAGAAGTCGCAAAGGTCAAGACCAGTTACACGGGCCAATACCTCAGCCGCTACTTCAGCCAGCGCCAGTCCGGCCAACAGGTGACGCCAAAGAAGAAGCCCGCCAAAGGCCCGGCAACAGTCCCAGGCAAGAAACCAAAAGCCCGCAAGAAACAACCAGCCTAGGCGAAACAAGGCAACAAGCGGGCGGGGTGATTTGGTTGCACTCCTGTTTTGAACCAGCCCCAGCCAGTTGCGAAGCAACGCGCCCGAGTGTCGCATCGCGACGCGAGGGTTGCTGGGGGCGGCGGCAACCTGGACGAACACAGGCTCACCTGCCCATGCGCATCAACGCTACCGTCGCCCCCGCCCTTGCGGGCGGGGCTGAGTGGCGTTGTCTGCCTTGCGCGCCTGTTATGATGGGTTGATGGCCGTTCTTGGTTACTTCTTCACTTGGACTTGCTACGGGACTTGGCTTCACGGCGACAACCGCGGTTCCTACGACCGGCACGGTGAGACATCGCGCCGGAGATACCTCGATGCGGACCCGCAACGTGAAAGGGCAGTCCGCCGCTCAATGCGCCACCAAGCCATCCAGATGACCGGGCCGATGCGAAAGTGCGTTCGGGAAGCCATCACACAACACTGCGATTTCAAACATTGGCAGCTTTCAGCACTGAACGTCCGCACCAATCACGTGCATGTCGTCGTGTCCGCGCCTGATGCAACGGCCAGCCATGCTTTGAATAGTCTCAAAGCCAGGGCCACCCGCAGGCTTCGGGATTGCAGCTTGCTGAAGTCCGACCAGCCCATATGGACGAGCCGCGGCAGCCAGGTCGTGCTGAAGGATCTTGAGTCGTTCAACCGTGCCGTGCATTACGTGAACTTCGAGCAAGGTCCGGCATTGCCCGACGAATAGCTTTTCAGCCCCTGCCAGTTGCGAAGCAACGCGCCCGAGTGTCGCACCGCGACGCGAGGGTTGCTGGGGGCGACGGCAACCTGGACGAACACAGGCTCACTGGCCCATGCGCATCAACGCTACCGTCGCCCCCGCCCTTGCGGGCGGGGCTGATTTGGTTGCCTGTCATCGCAAATCAACGCTGCCGTCGCCCGCGCCCTTGCGGGTTGATGGGCTGGCTTAGACCACTGTGTAGGTCTTGATGCCGGGCAGCAGTTTGCTTCCGATCATCTGGTTGATCAGGCCTTGCTGGATGCTTTTGTTGTCTGGGTCCATGCCGCACTCTTTCAGGATCTGCTTCAACCCGGGCGTGAACTCGGGCAGGCTGCCGGGCTGGTTGCCCTGCTGGATGTGTTCCAGCAACTGCGGCGCGTACAGGGCTGCGGCCTGAAAGATCAGCCGGCCCTGCATGTCGTTGGCACCGTTGCTGGCGCCATCGTCGTCGGGGCCGATCGGGCCATCGCTGGAACCTGCGTAGCGGGCTTGCTGGTCGGCCTGGCTCTGGGTGCGAAGCTCTTTGGCGCACTTGGCCTCGAACTGTTCGCGGCGCAAAGTGGTGGCGGCGGCGCGTTGTTCGCAGCTATCCATGCGGTTGATTTCGCGGGCGGCTTCAATCAGTTGCTTGCCCAGGGCCATGAACGCGGCCATGTCGATATCGCCCGTGGCATCCAGTGCTGCGGAAAGCTTTTCCAGCACGCGCGTGCCCAGCGTGGAAAGCAGCGTCAATGTGGCGCGCATGGTGTCGCGGGCCTGTTGCGGTGAAACAGCATTGGTTTGCATGGCGTGTCCCCTTGCGGGCCGCCCACCAGCGGGCATGCCCTCTACCCACTGGCGCGTTGGCTGACACCGCAAGCGACATTTGAAGGGCCACAGGCCGCAAAGCCGCCCCGGGGGCGGCTTGCAGGGCGCAAGTTTTTTCGATCAACGCGCCGGGGTCAGGGCAAAGCGCCCAAAGCGTCGCCCACTTTGAGTGTGCGAATGTTGTTGGGCGGCTGTTGTTCGCCCCAGGGAAAGCGGCTGACGACCACAATGCGGTCGGTGGTAAGCACGAGCCCTTCGTTCAGGATTGCCCGGGCCAGCGTGGCCAGTTCTTCGTCCATGCCCGGCGATTCGCTGCCCTGTTCGGCTGTCTGCACCGGCAACACGCCCCACAGCAGGGCATGGCGGCGCAGTACGGCGGGTTCCGGGTGCGCCACAAGAATCGGAATCGTGCCGCGCACCTTGCTTAGATAACGCGCGGTCACGCCAGATTCACTGCGCACAACAATGAACTTTGCGCCCAGTGGGTCGGCAATCATGGCTGCACCCAGCACCATGGCTTTGCGCAGCGCATCGCCGGCTTGCAGGTTCAGAAACTCGGCCGGTGAAACGCGCTGGGCCAGCACTTTCTCTACGTCGCGCGCGACATTGGCCATGACCTTGACGGCCTCCAGCGGGTATTTGCCGCTGGCGGTTTCTGCGCTCAACATCAGGCAATCGCAGCCGTCCTCAATGGCGTTGGCAATATCGCTTACTTCGGCGCGGGTGGGGGTGGGGTGCTCAATCATGCTTTCCAGCACCTGGGTGGCGACAATCACGGGCTTCAGCGCGTCGCGGCAGGCCCGGATGATGGCCTTCTGGTGCAGGGGTACTTTTTCGACGGGCAATTCAATGCCCAGGTCGCCGCGGGCGACCATGATCGCGTCGCTGGCGTCGATGATCTCGGGCAGGCGTTGCAGGGCCTGGGGTTTTTCAATTTTGGCCACAATCTGGGCGCTGCTGCCCAGGGCGTTCAGGCGCGCGCGCAGGTCGTCTAATTCCTCGCGGCGGCGCACGAAACTCAAGGCAAAGATGTCGGCACCCAGGGCTGCGCCAAAGTCGACATCGGCCAGGTCTTTGGCGGTCAGCGCCGGGCTGGAGACGTTGGTGCCGGGCAGGTTGATGCCCTTGCGCGAACTGACCACGCCGCCGACATCGGCCACGCAGGTCAAGCCAGCGGCGGTTTTCTCGATTGCGCTGAGGCGAATCGCGCCGTCATTGATGAAGATCGGCTCGCCGGGGTTCACGTCGTCAATGAAGCTGTCATAGGTGGTGGTAAGGGCCTGGGGTCTGCCCGCAAGTTCGCCGCGCACAAACGTGACCTTGTCGCCGTGGGCCAGCACGAAACTGCCGCCTTCGATTTCTCGCAGGCGGATCTTGGGGCCTGAAAGGTCAATCAGAATCGCCACCTGGCGTCTTCGTTCTGCGGCCACGCGGCGCACGGTTTCAAAGGTCTGGCGGTGCACCTCGTGGTCGCCGTGGCTCATGTTCAGGCGTGCCACGGCCATGCCGGCATCGATCAACGCGGCAATCACCTCAGGGCTGCGTGTGGCCGGGCCCAGCGTGCACACAATCTTGGTTCGCAGTGGCTGGCCGCGGGCGGTGCGGGTGGTGAAGTTCTGCATGGCCGCGCAGTGTAGTGATCGTGCCGCGCCGGGGTAGCCCATCGTGGCGGCCGGGGCAGCCGGCGCGCGCAAGCGGCGCCGCAAACCCCAGGCCGGCTTTCCCGATCTGCGATGGCATGTGCTTGGGCAAGGTGGCATTCGTTCGCGTTGCTGCAAAGCGCGGGATACAGTTGGGGTAACACAACCCAGGAGTCCGCCATGGTTGGTCTGAAAGTTCTGTGCAAGGATGGCCTGAAGGGCCCGTTTCTGAAAAGCAGCATCGTCAAGGCCATTACCAGCGCGATGATCCCATTGCAGGCGCGGCTGCTGGACCTGGAGACCGGCCGCTACGTGTGCGCCGCCGATCTGGTGGGCGAAAAGATTGATTCGCGCCAGGCCCCGAAGCTGCTGCGCGAGATTGACCCGGATGTCACCGTGCCGATGGCCCAGCCGCAAGCCGAGCTGGTGCTGGCCGAAGAAGCCAAGCCGGAAGCAACGCCGGAAACCCCGCGCGTGTTTCTGACCGGCAAGACGCCGCTGTTGCGCAACAAGCAGGTGCGCATGCCCCAGCGCCGCGACCCGCGCAAAGTGCTGGAAGCCGCAGAGCAACTGGAACTTGAGATTGGGTCGTAACCAGGCGAAGTTGACCCCCGCGTGACGGCAGGGCACCGGCGCCTTACAATGGCGCGCCCGAGGTGGCCCGTGCCGATTCCAGGATTCAAAGTGCTGACCAAGGACGGCCTGAAAGGGCCGTACCAGAAAAGCTCCGTCATCAAGGCCATCACCAGCGCGCAGATTCCGCTGACAGCGCGGCTGCTGGACTTGGAGACCGGCCGGTATCTTTCCGCCGCCGAGTTGGTGGGTGAACAGGCCGAAACCAAGCGCCCACCCAAGCCGCTGCAGCAGTACGACCCCGACGTAACCATGCCCATGCGCGAAGACAAGCCGGCCAAGCCGGCGCCGCTGAGCGACGACAGCAACGAGTTGAAACTGGAATGAAAAAGCCCCCGGGTTGCGGGGGCTTTCTGTTGGGTTTGCTGCTTTGTCGCCTCGAGGCTTGCGGCGTTACTTCTTGACCGAGTAGTCGGCGTCGACGACGTTGTCGTCATCCTTGCCCTTGGCGGCTTCTCCGCCCATGCCGCCGCGCTGGGCGTGTTCCTCTGCGGCCTTCTTCATCTCTTCCTGTTCCTGAGGCGTTGAGGCCTGGTACATCTTTTCGGCCAGCTTGTGGCTTGCCTTGGTCAGGGCTTCGGTGCTGGTCTTGATGCGCGGCAGGTCGTCGGTTTTTACCGCTTCATCGAGCTCGGTCTTCTTTTGTTCGATGTCCTTCTTTTCGTCCTCGGCCAGTTTGGCGCCGTGTTCCTGCAGCATCTTGCCCACGCTGAAGCTCAGGCGGTCGGCCTCGTTCTTTGCGTGAATCAGCTCAATGCGTTTCTTGTCGTCGTCGGAGAATTTCTCCGCTTCCTGCTTCATGCGTTCGATTTCGTCCTTGCTCAAGCCGGAATCGCTCTTGATCTCGATTCTGGCTTCCTTGCCGGTGGCTTTGTCGCGGGCGCTGACCTTGAGAATGCCGTTGGCATCGATATCGAACTTGACCTCGATCTGCGGCACGCCGCGCTGGGCCGGCGGAATGCCGGTCAGGTCAAAGCTGCCTAGCAGGCGGTTCTGGGCCGCGATCGGGCGTTCGCCTTGATAGACCTTCACGGTCACTGCCGTCTGGTTGTCGCTGGCCGTGCTGTAGGTCTGGGTTTTGTCGGTGGGAATGGTGGTGTTCTTGGGAATCAACACGTTCATTTCCCCGTGCAGCACTTCCACGCCCAGGCTCAGTGGCGTGGCGTCCAGCACCAGGATTTCCTTGAACTCGCCCGTGGCAATACCGCCCTGCACCGCGGCACCCAGGCCGACAACCTCGTCGGGGTTCAGGCTGCGGTTGGGTTCCTTGCCAAAGATCTGCTTGCAGATCTGCTGCACCTTGGGAATGCGCGTGCTGCCGCCAACCAGCAGAACTTCGTCGATCTTGCCGGCCTCGGTTTTGGCCTCGCGCAGGGCCTGGTGCACGGGTTCCACCAGGCGCTTGAACAGCGCATCGCTGAGTTGTTCAAACTTGGCGCGGGTCACGGTCATCTGCAGGTGCTTGGGGCCGCTGGCATCGGCCGTGATGAAGGGCAGGTTGACTTCAGTTTGTTCGGTGGAGCTCAGGTCGCACTTGGCCTTTTCTGCGGCTTCTTTCAGGCGCTGCAGGGCCATGCCGTCCTTGCGCAGGTCAATGCCATTCTGCTTCTTGAACTCGTCGGCAATGTGGTCAATCAGCACCTGGTCCCAGTCGTCGCCACCCAGGTGACCGTCGCCGGCGATGCTTTTGACCTCAAACACGCCTTCATTCACGTCCAGCACCGAAACGTCAAACGTGCCGCCGCCAAGGTCAAACACCAGGAACTTGCCTTCCTTGCGCTTGTCCAGACCAAAGGCCACGCAGGCAGCCGTGGGTTCCGGCAGCAGGCGCAGCACCTTCAGGCCGGCAATCTCGCCGGCTTCTTTGGTGGCCTGGCGCTGGGCATCATTGAAGTAAGCGGGCACGGTAATCACGGCCTGTGTGACGGCCTCGCCCAGGTAGGCTTCGGCAGTCTTTTTCAGGTCGGTCAGAATCATGGCGCTGATTTCTTGGGGCGTGTAGTCCTTGCCGTGAATGCGCACCTTGACGGCTTCGTGGCTGGCGCCGACGACTTCGTAGGGCACCAGTTTTTCTTCGCTGGCAACTTCGCTGTGCCGGCGGCCCATGAAGCGCTTGATGCTGAAGACGGTGTTTTTGGGGTTGGTCACGGCCTGGCGTTTTGCCATCTGGCCGATCACGCGTTCTCCGCTTTGCAGAAAGCCGACGACGCTGGGTGTCAGGCGGGCGCCGGAGGGGTTGGCGATCACCTTGGGTTCTTTGCCTTCCATAATGGCGACGACCGAGTTGGTCGTGCCGAGGTCAATTCCGATTGTTTTTGCCATGGCTGCTCTCCATCCCGGCGGGCCGGGGGTTGGTGTCTATGACTTCTAAAGCAAGGGGGGTGCCAAAGGCCTGCATTTATCACCTAAGTGGTTGTGATGAAGGTGGTTGCGATTTGCAGCCAGTTTCCGACACACTGCCATTTATGCAGTTTCGGCAGGGGTGACGTTCGGTCGGCGGCCAGGCTGCCAAAACGGCGCTTTGGAGCGTTGCCGAGTCGCCCCTGGCGGCGGCTTGCTGCTACTCAAGTCCGGGCGCTCATGCGACGATAAAGAACGAGTTAAGACAGCGGAGGGTCCCATGTCTGGGCTCACCGTCAGCGGTCGCGTGGAACAGATCCTTCACCTTCAATTCTCGGACTTGCTGGCCATTGCACCACAGATTGACGACGTATCGCGGCACGTTCCCGGCCGTGTTGGCGCGGCCGTGCTGATTCGCGCCGTACTGGAAAAAGCCGGCGTGCAGCCCAACGCCACCCATGCGGTGCTGATTTCCCGCGACGGGGCCTACACCGCAAAGGTCGCACTGGCGGACTTGCAAGAGTCATTGCTGGTGTACCGGCTGGGCAAAGACCCGCTGCCCGAAAAAGAAGGCGGCCCGCTGCGCTATCTGAATCCGCAAGCGATGGCCTGCGACGCCAGCAACAAGGCCGCATGCAGCAACGTAAAATTCCTGGGTTCAATCGAAGTGATCACAGCGCCATAACGGGCGTGGTCAATGCAAAGCCATTCAGCCCCGCCCGCCAGCGCGCGGGCGACGGCAGCGTTGATTCGCGATGACACGCAGCCAAATCAGCCCCGCCCGCAAGGGCGGGGGCGACGGTAGCTTGGATTGGCGATGGCGTGCAATGCGACGTTCTTCGGCGTTGCCTGTTGAAGGAGTTTGGCGAACGAACGTATCGAGTGCCCCGCTGGCAAGCCTGCGCCCCGCTGACATGCCACGCCCCGCTGGCATGCCTTTGCGCCCCGCAGCGGGCGCGACAGAATTGCCGGGGGCGCAAGCCCCCGGTATGCGATGTCAACCATCCCGAGCCCCGCAAGGGGCGACACTGTTGGGCCAATCTGCCGCCCCTGCCGGGGCTGGTACCCATGGCCGGCCCACCCCGGGGGCTTGCGCCCCCGGCTAACCTGTGCCGCCCCTGACGGGGCGGAAGGACAGGGGCGTTTGCTCAACAAGGTTGCCGTCGCCCCCAGCAACCCTCGCGTCGCAATGCGACACTCGGGCGCGTTGCTTCGCAACTGGCAGGGGCTGCACTTCAAACAACGCCACTCAGCCCCGCCCGCCAGCGCGCGGGCGACGGCAGCGTTGACGCGCTTGGGCCGTGTGAGCCGATGTTCAGCGAGGTTGCCGTCGCCCCCAGCAACCCTCGCGTCGCGGTGCGACACTCGGGCGCGTTGCTGCGCAACTGGCAGGGGCTGCACTTCAAACAACGCTATTCAGCCCCGCCCGCGAGGGCGGGGGCGACGGTAGCGTTGACTGGCTTGGGCCGGTGAGCCGATGTTCAACAAGGTTGCCGTCGCCCCCAGCAACCCTCGCGTCGCAATGCGACACTCGGGCGCGTTGCTTCGCAACTGGCTAGGGCTGAAAGGCGGTGCGACACTCGGGCGCGTTGCTGCGCAACTGGCTGGGGCTGGAGAAGCATTGATGGTGCGTTTGTGAACGCGGCTTGCCGGGTTGGTTACTCGTCTTTCAATTCCTCGGCGTATTTCTTGGCCTGGGAACGCAGCAGCGGGCTGGGGTCGCTGATCGCCACGCCTAAGAAGAACGAACGCAGTTTCTTGTCTTTCAGGTCGCCCAGGCGGGTCAGCGCGGCTTGACGCACGCGGGGTGATGCGTCTTCTTCTATCACCTTCTGCATGCGGCTGGTGTTCCTGGCTTCAATGTGGGCCACGGCCACGGCGCGCAGGGCCGGGTCGCGGTCGGCCCCCAGATAGGATTCAACCAGCTTTTCGGCCTCGGTTGCGTTGCGCAGCAACAGCGCCCCCAGGGCCTGGGATTGCACACCGGCGTTGTCGCCCTGTTCGACAAGGCGCTTCAGTTCGGTGTCGGCCTCTGGCAGTTGGCTTTGGCGCAGTCCC
The DNA here is from genome assembly GCA_016722065.1 of Planctomycetota bacterium. Taxonomy (GTDB): domain Bacteria; phylum Planctomycetota; class UBA8742; order UBA2392; family UBA2392; genus H3-PLA7. The sequence goes on along the minus strand of JADKGX010000001.1, from coordinate 1,755,784 downwards.
TCAATGGCGCCGGTTGCGCTGGCGCTGTCGGCTGATGCGGCGGCCTCTACAAGGCGCGCCAGGTCTTGTGCGGTTCTTGCGCTGTACCCCCAGGCCGCCAGATAGTCGCCATAGTTTGCGTCTTTGCGTTGCAAGCCGGCTTGCAGAATGTCGTAGCTGCGGGGCAGGTTCCGGGCCGCCAGGCGCTGGATCAACAGTTGTTTTTCGGCCTGGGGCGCGTTGCCGGCCAGCACTCGTGCCACAAGATCCGAAACAGCAGGCGCCAGCGCCCGCAGGCTGTCCATCAGCGGGAAGGTCAATTCCTGTTGCAAGGGCGGTGGTCTGCGCTGCGGCATCAGCGACAGCAACGTTGCCACGTGCGGGCGCAAGAAGGGTGTTTCCATGCTGGCAACCAGGGCCGAAAGGTCCTGATGGGCCAGCGCATACAGCAAAAAGGCGATCTCTCGAAGTTGCCAGTCCGCGCTGGCCCGTTCCAGCAGGTGCTTCAGTTCTTGTTCCAGCAGGCGCGGAAACTCTGGCACGTCTGGCGCCAGAACATCTTCGGCCAGGCCTTGCAGCAACAGGCGCAGGGCCCATGGCGGCCTTTCGGTGTCCAGCACATTGCGGGTAAAGGCCAGGCAACGGGCATCCGGCGTGGCCGGGGGCTGCTGGCGCAAACCCTGAATCAACTGCTTCAGCAACAGGCTGGCGTAGGTTCCCAGTTCGGCTTCTTCGCCGGGGTCGTACACCGCGTCGGTGCCCAGAAACTTGCCACTGCGCAGTTCCAGGGCTTGCTGGGCCCAGGCCAGGCTGGCTTGCGGCTGGTGAAAGGCCGCAAAGAACCCGGTGCGTACAAATGCGTCCGGTTGTGACGAAAGGGCGGCCTGCACGCGTTCGTCCACCAGCTTGTCGGGCCGGCACTTGCTCAGCGCTGCCTGGGCAAGGTCGATGGTGCGCTGGTTGCGCGTGCGCACCCCGTGGGCCAGGTTGGTCAGGTAGGTGTCGATCTCAAAGACGCTGCTTTCGCGGTCTGGGGGAGGCTCGGGCTGGGTGTTGTCGGGCGCATTGTTGCTGGCGGGGTCCGGCGTGGCGTTGGCCGCAGGCGCGGCGTCGTTGCTGCCCGGCATGGGCTTGCCGCGCCCGCCAAGATCAGGAATCCATTGGTTGGCGCCTGCAGGCTGGCTGTTGTTGGTGGGGGCGTGGCTGATTTGGCCCACGTAGGCCACGGTGGCAACCAGCGCCGCCACCAGTACCAGCAGGCCAATCACCAGCAGCTTTGTCCGCGTTGCGCCCATGCTTCCTTATTAACGCGGCAGAATCGATTACGGCAGCGGCTTTCCGGGTGTGGGGCACAGGCCCGCGCATAGTCTGGTGCCTGTGCTGTTTGCGAATCCGGTCAAAGCCGCGGCATTTCGGAAACACGCGAAGCGGCACGCGTGGCAAACCTTGCGGGCTTCATGACTTACCCTTAGACTCGCCGCTGCGTAGCCAACCCCCTTTGCAGTGAACCGGTGACTTTGATACCGGACGGCCTTCCATGCCCCGTATCACGTTCAAAAAATCCGAGCACGAGCCCGTGGACCTGCATGAAGCAGCCATCGTGGGCCGTTCCGAGCAACACGCCAATGTTGTCGTGAAAGACAACCGGCTGTCGCGCGCCCATTGCCGCTTTGAACCGCGCGAGGATGCCTCCTGGGCCGTCGTGGACATGGAAAGCCAGAACGGCACGTTCCTCAATGGCCGGCGCATCAAGGAAAGCCTGGTCAAGCCCGGCGACATCATCACGATCGGCGCCTGCGACATGGTGTTTGAGGGTACCGGCGCTGGTGCCAGCACGGTCATGGCCGGGGTGCAAAGCACCAAGGTTTCGGGTTCGGACTTCAGTGCGGTGGGTGAGGACAAACCCCAGCCAGCTTCGGCCTCCAACAAGATCGACAGCACGCGCACGGTGGTGGCCCCGGGGGCACTGGTGGTGATCAGCGGCGAACTCAAGGACAAGATTCACCCGATCACCCAGGACGCCTTCACCATTGGCCGCAAGAAAGACAACCACCTGTGCCTGGAAGGCGACACCAAGGCCAGCAGCCACCACGCGGTAATCCGCCGCGACGGCTTGGCCTATGTGCTGGAAGACCTCAAAAGCATGAACGGGGTGACGGTTAACGGGCGCAAGATCACGGAGCCCGTGAGCCTTTCGCCGGGCAACAAGGTTGGCATTGGCTTGATTGTGTTTGAGTTCCAGTTGCAGGGCCGGCCCAACGTAAGCAGCGGTTTGACCGCCCCCAAGCTGGCGCGAGAGGACATCAAGGCCCGGCTTTCGTCGCCGCAATCAGCCGGCGAAACCGGCGACCTGGGCGAGCTGGATATCGACAAAGCCACCAAGGCCGCCGCGCAAGCACCGGCGCAGGATGCGCAATCTGAGGGCGAAGCCAGCGCCGAGATCAGTGAGCACGACCGCGCGGCGCTGACCCAGAAGGTGGCCAAGGTTTCCGGCGGCGCGGTGTTCGGCTTCATTGAAGTGGCCGTGGTGCTGTTGATTGCAGGTGGCGTGCTGTTTGCGGCCTGGACGATGATGAAGGACGACGGCAGCCAGGGCGCAACGACGGATGAGGGATACCCGCCGGCGCGGTCGGGCGGGCTGCTGACGATCAACCCCAGCTTTGACGAACGCGACGACGCCACCGGTTTTCCCAAGGGCTGGCGCTATGAAATCGCGGGCACGGACAGCTTCAGCCTGGTAGAAGGCGCCAAGGGCGGGCCCTACGCGATGTCGATGGCGCGTTTCACGCCCGGCAACTCGATCAGCTATGCCGTGGCGGCACCGGCGGAACTTGCCGGGGCGCGCGGCATCAAGGCCAGCGCCTTTGCCATGAACAGCGAGTTTGCCGTTGACCGCTTTGGCACGGCGGTGCTTTCGATTTTCTGGTTTGAACACCCGCGCGACCGCGACCCGATTCTGGTCACGCCCGTGGCCTTCAAGACGCGCATCGAAAAATGGACCGAACTGGCAGGCAGCGCGGCCGCGCCCACAGGCGCCAAGGCCTACAGCGTGGCCGTGGGCATCTGCGGTGCCAGCGGCAGCGTGGCCTTTGATGACGTGATGGTCGAGCGCGACGACGGCGCCGACCGCTGGTGGCAGCCCTACACGATCAAGATGAAGAACGGTTTGACCTGGGAGATTGCGGAAGACGGCAGCATCTCGCTGCTGAGTGCCCAGGGCGTGTTGCTGCGTGGCGGCCGCATCACGATGCACCAGGTGGATGGCCGGGCCGACCCGGTTGATGCGCTGTCCATGCTGGCCGACAAGCCCAACGTGGTGGTGTCCGACAGCCGCATCAGCGCGGGCTGGAACTACTTTGACCCGATGGCCGAAAAGCGCGTGCGCCTGAACCTGGAACTGGCCGCAGACGACCGCGCCGCGCGCCTGACGGCCGGCGTAACCGCCATGGCCGATGGCGGCATCGACAACGCCTCGCGGCGTGTTTCGCTGCACGTGCTGGCCACGCCGCAATGGGCGCCGGCGGAACTGCTGCGCTTTGAAGGCGACAGCTTGATGGAATACCGCAGCGAAATCGGCGGGCCGATCGGTGCGCGCAAGACGATTGGCAGCCTGCTTTCAGCCAACACCGGCACCGGCAACCGCATCAGTGCGGGGTCGGGCACCTCGGCAACGCTGATTGCCCAGCAGCACCCGCTGGGCCGCGAGCTGTTCTTGCAGAATTCGGTCGCGCTGGTGCTGAACTTTGCAGAGGGCGAACGCCAGGACGAGCTGCAGCAGGAAATCGCGCTGCTGGCAACCGTGCAGAAGGGCGAAGACCAGGTTGATCGCGTCAACCGCGCGTTGCGCGTGTTTGCCGAATTTCCGTACTGCCAGCCGGAACTGGCCACGGCCGCCCAGGCGATTGATTCCGTGGCCAAGGACTTCAAGTTGAAGCTGGTGGAACTGCGCGACGGCATCAATGTTCCGCAACTGACGCGCAACGAGCGCCTGTACCGCAACGCCATGGAAACGGCCATCAGCATTTCGCAACGGCTGTCTTCCATGCGCGCCAACTGGGAATCGCAAGCCCTGGATTCGCTGCGTGCCGCGGGCCAGGTGGCCATGAGCCAGGCCACCCGCGATGCCGCCGAACAGGCGCGGCTTGCGCTGGTGCAACTGGTCAACGTGAGCAACGACTTTTCAGGGCTGGAACAGAACGCCCGCAAGTCCTTGTTCCTGCTCGAGATTGATGTGCAGCAGCGCGACAGCGAACCCTTCATGGTTTCAGCGCGTGACTTTCTTTCTTCGGGCCAGGTCGTGCAGGGCATGTTGAAGCTGCGCACGGTGGTCACCCAGACCCCGCGCTGCCTGCGTGGCATTGAGGCCAAGGAGCGCATGGTTGACGTGGCCGAGATTCTGATTGCCGAAGCCAAGGACTACGCCTCCCAGGGCCTCAAGAATATTGCCACCGACCGGGGCGTGCTTTCACGCGGGCTGTTGAACCTGGTGGAAAAGCAGTTGCTGCAGCGGTTGTTGAGTGACACCGAAAAAGGCTGGCTGTTGCAGGCCAACTTTGGCGACGGCGGCAAGGGCCGCGACTGGCTGGAACGTGAACGCCTGCTGGCCGTGCGCATTGGCGACCTGCGCCTGAAGCTGCCCCAGGGCCTTCCACCCGTGGAGGAAGAGTAATGGCATACGGGCTGGATGTGGGCGTTTCGCTGTCGGCGCTGGTGGGATTGACCCGCAAGGGTTCCACGTGGCGGCTCAAGCACGCGCTGGTGCTGCCGGGCTTTCGGCGCGACCCCGAAAGCAAACCGGAGCTGTACAGCGACGCACCCCTGGGCAGCACCTGGCGGGCGCTGAAGTCTTTGGGTGTGCGGCCGGCTGCGGCCTCGGTGCTGGTCAGTGGCCGCGACGTGTTTTACCGTTTTACGCCCAGCGGCACCGACCCGCGCATGGTGGAGCGCCAGGTGCAACTGGAAGCCGACGAGCTTTCGGGCGACGAAGGCCGCGTGCTGGCCGGCCACATTGGCGGCTGTGACTACGACTATTCGCCGGTCATTCACATCGGGCTGGCGCGCGAAAACGTGATTGACCACTTTGCCGGCTGCCTGCGCGCCATGGGCATTGACGGCGGCCCGATGGTGCCGGGCTGTGCGGCGCTGTTTTCGGCCTACAAGGTGGCCGGCGACACCGACAGCGAAGCCACGTACCTGATGGCCAACGTAGGCGACGACAACACCGACGTGATTCTGGTGCGCGAAGGCAGCCTGCTGTATTGCCGCACGATTGGCGTGGGTGTGGAAGATTTCATTGCCCGCCTGCTGCCTGAATACGGCGGCGACCGCGATGCCGTGCGCCGTGTGCTGTTCAATGAAATTGATCTGCGGCCCGCCATTGCCGCCGACAACCTAAGCCAGAACCGCGGCGTGGAAGGCGGCCAGGAAGTTGCCGCGCGGCTGTTTCAGCAGATCACCAGCACGATCATGCTGGCCAAAAGCGCCCACAAGGCCCCCAAGCTGGATGCCGCCAAGATTCTGCTGTGCGGGCCCGGCGCGGGCATTCCCGGCCTGCGCGAGTTGATGATGAACCGCACGCGCAAGCAGGTCGAGATCTTCGACCCGCTGGCCAACGTGGAAGTTGAGGGTGTCAACGACCGCACCCGCGAAACCATAGCCGCCTACGGCCCGGCGCTGACACTTGCCGTGGGACTGGCGCGCATCAATACAGACCGCCACGCGGACCGCATTCTGTTCCTGCCTGGCAGCCTGCGCAAACGCCGCGAGTTCCTGAACAAGAGCCTGTTTTTGTACCTGGCCGCAGCCACGGTGCTGGCACTGCTGATTCCGCTGTACCTGCTGAGCCGCAATGCCGCAGCCAGCGCCGACGACGACGTCAAACGCCGCCAGCAGGCGCCGATTGGCCGTTACCTCAATGCCAGCAAGGAAATCGAGATTTTCAAAAAGGCCAACGACCGCGCCAAGCAGCGCGCCGACGCCGCCGAACTGGCCACTGCCCCGGGCCATGTTTCGACCCAGGTGCTGGTGGCGCTGGCCCAGTACCGGCCCGACAGCGTGCGCATTCGCAGTGCCGTGCTGGAAACCAGCACGCTCAACCCCGGCAGCGACAAGAACTTCGTGCCCAAGTCGGTGCTCAAGATGTCTTTCTTCATTGAGGCCAAGGAGGGCGCCGACCCCACCAAGGTCAAGGACCAGCTTCGCGACATTCTCAAGGACCCCAAAAAATTCCCAGGCATCAAGGCCGTGGTGCCCGGCGCGGCAACGGCCGTGACAACACCGCCCGGCTTGAACGTGGAATACAGCATTGAGCTTGACCTGGGCGTGGCCATGGGCGCACCCGCCAAGGGAGGCGCGTAATGGACTTTCTGAAAAAACACGCGCGCTTTCTGATCGTGCTGGTGGTGTTGCTGGTGCTGTTGTGGTTTGCCAACAGCGAATTGGCCGACAGCTCCCGCCGTGTGGATGCCGCACGCACCAAGGCCAGGTCGCTGCTGGTGCAGAACTACGGCGCGCTGTTCAAGGATGCCAAGCTGTACAACGGCGAGCCGGCCGTGGTGGAAGGCCGCAAGATCCAAGACAGCACCCAGAACCTGCAACAGATTGAAAAGGGCCGCAACGTGATGCTGGCCTTTGAAACCGACCCGGCCTTTACCGTGGCGCCCGATGCCGGCGACGACGACAAGGTGCAGACCTTCCGGACCAAGATTCTGGAACTTCAGCGCGAGCTGGCCTTCAAGCGCTATTTTGTGCCCGACGCGCGCGAAGACGGCGCCTTTGGCTTCAAGGCGGACAAAACCACCGGCGCCCAGGTGCCCGAGTTCTTGCGCAAGCTGGACATCGTGCGCACGGTGTCGCTGGCTGTGGGTCGCAACAACGTCGCGCGCCTGAACAAGCTGACCTTCAAGCCGCTGGACAAAGACCTGGATGCCCGGCGCGTGCCCACCGTGGCCAGCGCAGTGGGCGAGGAACCCTATTTTGCAACCGACGGCCTGGAGTTTGAGGTGCAGGGCACGGAACAGGCGATTTACAACCTGATGCTGGACCTGCAGCGCCCGATGAAAGGCGATTCACGCCAGCGCTATCTGTCGGTCGAGCGCTTCAAGCTGGAAAAGCCCGACTTGCTGGAGCCCACCGACAACCTGGTAACCGCCACGCTGACGATTGCCGCATACCGCGTGAACGAAGCCAGCAGCTACCCGGTTGATAAAAGTGCACCTGAGCAGCCCCAGGGTGGGTCGTCACGTCCCCGGACGTTCCGGTAAGGAGAGAGCCATGGATGCAGACGCAATCTTGCGCAGGCTCTCCGAATGGAAAGAGAAGATCCTGTTTGGCGGCGTGCTGCTGGCCAGCCTGTTTGTCGCCCGCAATGCCTCGCCCTTTGGCAGCGGTGTAGACACGATTGACCGCGAGGCCCGCCAATCCGCACTCAGCGCTGCGGGCGTTGATGAAGGCGTGGGCATGCGTGCCCTGGAACGGCTGCAGAAGCCACCCGACGTTTCGCCGACACCGCCGGAGCCCAAAGACATCACGCGGCTGTTCTATGACGAACGCGACACCTTTGCCTCGCCCCCGGGCAAGGGCTCTGGCTGGGTGCGTGGCCAGGAAAACTTCGAACGCCTGCCACCGGTGCAGTTGTCGGTACCCGGTTTTCCGGCGCTGACAGATTTTGACCTGCCGGCAGGCCCCATGCCGGGGCTTTCCCGCGCCCGCGGCATGGTGCCGCGTGACCCGCGCAAGGTGGCGCTGTCCGATACAGAAACCGGCGAGTTCACGGACTAAACCATGGCCCTATGCACGAAACTGGCTTGCCGTGAAACCGCCCGCGCCCTGGCCTGGCCTGGGGCCCTGTTGCTGGCCGCGTTGGCCGTGCTGGCTGCGCCGCTGCACGCGCAGGTCACCATGGCCGACACGCCGCGGCGTTACCTGGTGATTCACGCCGAAGGTGCCAACCGCGACTGGGAAGTCCGCCCGATCCGTATTTCTGACAAAACCGGTGGCACGCTGCAGGCCGCCAGTGAAGGCGACTTCCAGCTCAAGGTGGACCGCTGGGAACGCACCGGCATGCCCCGGCGCTACAACACCAAGCCCTGGGTCACGGCCATGAACCGCTACGGTGGCGCCTCGGCCCCGCCGGATTCGCGCTTCTACTTTTATGCCATTGCGCCCAAGCAGCCGTCGGCGGAGGGCAAGTTGAACCTGGTGGACGCCCGCCGACGCATCTACTGGGTGCCCATGGCTGGTGTGCAGGTCAAGTCCTATCCGCAGACCTGGGTGGATATCTGGGAATCCTACGTTGGCCAATTCAACGGCGAGGAACGCCAGAATGCAGTCAAGGAATGGGAAGCCGCCCACCGCGACACGATCAAGAATGAACAGAACCTGGAAGGCGGCTTTTCGCCCGAGGAGCGCAACGAGTTCGCGCGCTTCTATCAGGCGCAGTTCGTCTACATTCGCGACAAGAACCCGCGCCTGCCCGGTATCTATGACGAGCTTGCGGCCTTTCATAAGGAACGCGGCAACCTGGACGCCGAACTAAGCACCTACCTGGACGCGCTGCGGTCCAAGGTGCCCAGCCCTGACCTGGAACGCTTCCAACTGGCCGTGGGGCGCATTCTGGTTGAGCGCCTGCTGCTGTACGAAGACGCCCGGCCCTACCTGACGGCTGCTCGCCAGTTTGCCGAGGCCCGCTACCTGCTGGCGCTGTGCGAGTTGCGCCTGGGCCACACCGACAAAGCCCGAGAGGAAATCAACGCCCTGCTGGGCAGCCTGACCAACCCGGCAACGCCGGAACCCTTGACGATCACCCTGCCCATCGACGACGAAATCGCCCGCGCCAACCTGCTGCTGGGTGAAGTTGAGATGGGGCTGGGCAACTTCGGGTCGGCCAGCGCCGCGCTGGACAAGATTCCGGCGGCGTCCAGCCTGTTTTCGCGCGGCCGTGTGCTGTTCTGCGCCATGCTGCTGTACCGCAACGAGCGCGGCGAAACCGCCGACAAAAGCGACATGCAGAAGATTCGCGACACTATCAAGTCGCTGCCGCTGTGGACCGAAGCCCTGGGCTACACCCAGCCCAAGGCCAACACGGTCTATCCACTGAACCCCGAAATGGCCCGCGCCCTGGTGCTGTATGTGCAGGCCGATGGCCAGTACAGCCAGCCGGTGCCCAAGGGCCAGGTGATCAAGCCCACGGCAGAGTTGATCCGCATGCTTGCGGCTGCCAGGGCCCTGGACCCGCTGTCTTCGGAACCGTACCTGGCCGAAGGCCGCCTGCAGCAGCACCTGGGTAACTTCAAGGATGCCATGGCTGCTTACATGGCCGGGCTGGACGTAAACCCCAAGGACGCCCTGCTGCTGTACGCCGTGGCGGACCTGAACTTCAAGGCCGGGGTTCTAAGCGCGGCCAAGGATTACCTGGGCCGCTGCCTGAAAGTGGAACCGAACTTTTACCCGGCACTGACCCGCATGGGCGAAATCGCGGTGCTGGATGTGGCGACAATCCGCGAGGCCATGCTGATCAAGATCTCCGCCGGGGAAAGCGTCGATTACGCCGGCGAGCTGGTGCCCCCGATGAAAGAAGCCGGGGCGTTCTGGACCGCCAGCCTGGCCATTTACCCGGACCAGAAACCCACCCAGCTTGCCCTGGCGACGCTGTACCTGCAGCTTGCGGAACTGGCCCCGCTGGCGATTGTCGACCGTGTGGATGCCGCCGAAGTGCGCCGCGCCTATCTGGTCAAGGCGCGTGATCTTTCGCAGGCACTGGTGGCCGCGGCGATTGAATACGCCCGCAACCCCAAGCCCGGCCGCCCTGACGATCGCACCCGCGCCGAGGCCCCGGACCTTTCCGCCTACAACACCTATGCCTTTGCCCTGTATGCGCTGGGCGATTATGCCGCGGCCAAACAGGCCTTTGAGGATCACATCAACGCCGCCAAGCAGAATGAGTACTTTCCGGATTCGCAGGCCAAAACGGCCTACTTGAAGTCGGCCTCGCTGGCCTTTGCGGCGGAATGGGCCCGGCGCATCAACGAAAACGACCGGCGCTATTTTGAAACCATCGAGTTTCGCAAGGACAGCACCGCGGAGGGCTACTTTGGCGAGTGGGCGATTGCACTCAAGCCCAAGCCTGACACGGGCTTCAGCACCGCCACCACCATCAAGGGCGGGCTGCTGAACCTGGGTGTGGACCAGCGCGAATCGGGGCTGGTCAGCCGCATTGAGGTCGAAAAATCGCATGCCACGCTGGCGGTGTTTGAGGCCGAGTTCGTAAAGACCGGCGACGCCTACATGAACCGCGGTGTCGAGATTACCAAGTGCAGCAGCGCTGCCACCGGCGACGCCACGCCCCAGGCCACGATCATGCTGGGTGTCGACACCGAAGGCCGGGTGTACTGGGAGACTCGCCGCTTCAAGTTTGACAATGCCGCCAAACCCGAAGAGGTAAAGGATTACGGGTTGATTGACGTGCGCAGCTATGGCGGGCTGCCGTTGAACAAGAATGAAAAACTGACCCTGGCCCTGCGGCGCCAGCTTTCCGACGACATGAGTGCGATGGAATGGGTGGCCGTAATCAACGGCTTTGAAGTTAAGCTGAACGTGACGGTGTCCGAGTTGACGGCCCAGGACCTCAAGCAGGGCCAGTACAAGCTGCGCTGCGGCTTCTACACACAAGCCGTGGCCGGCGTGAAGGGCACCGTGCAGGTGCGGCGCGTCAAGTGCGTGTATGACAGCGGCCTGAGTGGCAAGGCCGGATAAACAGCCGGGGCAGCCCAGACCGCCCGGCGCCAAAGGCAGAAGGCACGAAACCAGCATGCACAATCGTCGCCACAACCGCGGTTTCACGCTGATTGAGCTGATGATTGTGATCGGCATTATCCTGCTGCTGGTGGGCGTGATTGCGGTTTCCTTTGGCGGCGTCTTTGGCAAGCGCGACGAAGCCCGGGCCACGGCAACGATTGAGACCCTGAAGTCGAATATCGGCAGTTATGAGGCCCGCTGGGGCCAGGCCCCGCCGGGCGACCTGCCGCAGCTGGGTCAACTGGCCCGCGTGCTGAACCTGATGGAAAACAACGACACCAACCGTGGCATCGAAGCCATGGTGCTGGCGCTGCGGTCGCGCCGCGAAGGCGGGCCGTACCTGGACATGAACCTGTACGGCGACAGCTCCCGGCGCGGCAACCTGGACAACGACACGTTTCTGGCAGAGGTCATGGCGTCCAGCGCGCTGGACCTGCCCGACGACGCCAGCAACGACCTGTTTGAGATCCTGGACCCCTGGGGCAACCCGTTCATTTACGTGAACATTGCCGAAGTGCGGGCCGGAACCGTGCACGACAAGATCACGCTGGCCAACGGTGAAACGATTGAGATCACAGCCCAGGATTGCCAGGAAAAGCTGCGCCACCCCACCACCGGCGAGTTTCCGCAATCGTTTGCGGTCTGGAGTGTGGGCGAAAACGGCATCAACGAGTTCGGCGGGGGCGACGACATCACCAGTTGGCCCAAATACGAAAAGTAGGCCGCAGCGCAACCACACCAAGCCAGTTGCGCAGAGTCCTTTCAGCCCCAGCCAGTTGCGATGCAACGCGCCCGAGTGTCGCACCGCCCTTCAGCCCCAGCCGCAAGGCTGGGGGCGACGGCACCCTCGGTGAACATCGGCTCACCGGCCCATGCGAGTCAAAGCTACCGTCGCCCCCGCCCTGGCGGGCGGGGCTGAACGGCGCTGTTTGAAGTGCAGCCCCAGTTGCAAGGCCGGCGGCGACGGCACCCTTGTTGAACAAACGGCCCTTGGCCGTGCGCTCCGTCAGGGGCGGCACAGGATAGCCGGGGGCGTAAGCCCCCGGGGTGTGCTACGGATGCAAGCCCCGGCAGGGGCGGCAGATTGGCCCGACAGTGTCGCCCCTGGCGGGGCTCGGGATGGTTGACATCGCATTCCGGGGGCTTGCGCCCCCGGCAACTCTGTTGCGCCCGCTGCGGGGCGCAAAGGCCGACCAGCGGGGCGCGGCATGCCTGCGGGGCGCAAAGGCCGACCAGCGGGACGCGGGATGCCTGCGGGGGCGCGGCATGCCTGCGGGTCACTCGATACAGGCGTTCGGAACAATTCCTTCAACAGGCAATGTCGAAAACCATCGCCTCACACGCCAAGACGAATCAAGGCTACCGTAGCCCCCACCCTGGCGGGCGGGGATGAAGGGCGCTTGCTTGTTTACGCCTGATGCCAAACAACCGCAGTTCACCGCGCTGTGGCCAGCGCCTGCCTGGCTGCTTCTTCTGCGCCGCGAATGCAATCTGGTATTCCCACGCCGTCAAAGGCGTTGCCGATCACGCTCAAGCCGCCAATCCCTGCCAGCAGATTGCGGGCTTGTTTGACGCGCTCCAGGTGCCCCACGTGGTACTGCGCCATGGCTTGGTCGTGCGTGGCCGCAAACGTGAAGCGAGGCTGGCCCTCAATGCCCACCAGATCGCGCAGTTCGCGCAGGGCGACTTCGGCCAGGGCGTCGGTACTCAAGCCGCTCAAGCGCGGGTGCAGCGCGCCGCCCATGAATACGCGAACTACGGCCTTGCCTTCGGGGGCGCGGCCCTCAAACTTCACGCTGCTGAAGCTGAAGGCCACGATATCGCGGCCCTCCACAACCGGAATCACCGCACCCATGCCGTCCATGGCGTGTTTCACCTGAACGCGATCAAACACAAAGTTCACCACCGTCGCGCCGCCGTATTCAAAGGCCGCCAGGGCTGCCCCGGCCTGGGCGTGGGCTGGCTGCAACAGCCGGGCGCTGGCGTGTGCCGGCAGCGCAAGGCACACCAGATCAGCCGTGTGTTGCCCGCTTGCGGTCTTCACTTGCCAAGTGCCACCAGCTTGTGTCAAGCCGGTTACGGGCGTGTTCAGGTGCAGGCAGCCTTGTGGCAGGGCGGCCACCAGCGCGTCGGGCAAAGTCGACATGCCCCTGGCCAGAGAAACAAACATGCCATAGCGCGGCCCGGCGGCTTTGGCGATCTCGGCCCCGCTGCTGGTGCCTGATCTGGCTTCCGCTGCGGCCTTTTTGCGCAGGGCGCGAATCACGCTGCCGTGGTTGCGCTCCATTTCAAGAAACTGCGGAAAGGTGGCTTGCAGGCTCAGCTTTTCCGGGTCGGCGTTGTAGATGCCGGCAACCATGGGTTGGGCGATGCGTTCCAGGGCCTCGCGCCCGAAGCGGCGGCGCACGAAATCAGCCAGCGATTCATCGCCGGTGTCGCGGCGCGCCGGGCGCAGCAGGTCCAGGCCCATGCGCAGCTTGCCGGCAAACGTCAGCAGGGGTGTCGCCAGCAGCGCGCCAACACTCATGGGCGAAATCAGAAAGAACCCCTCCGGCAGTCGCTGCAGCTTGCCCTTGTGCAGGATAAAGCTGCGGCGCAGGCCGGCGCGGGTGCCAATCAACTGGTCCTGCAACCCAAGTTCGCGGCACAGGCTGACACCGGCTGGCTTGTTGCCGGCCCAGCAATCGGGCCCGGTTTCCAGCAGGCAGTCCTCATGGCGCAGGGTGGCAATCACGCCGCCGGCGTGGTTGCTGGATTCCAGCAGGGTCAACTCCAGCGGGCGGCCTGCCTGCTGCGCCAGCACATGCAGGCGGTGGGCAAAGGCCAGGCCGGAAATGCCGGCCCCGACAACAACGGCACGCAAGGGAACCATGGCGCAGGTATAGCCGCCGGTTGGCGTGGGGTGAAATACCCTGCCTGATTCCGTTTGTGGCCAGGGGCGGCTAAAAGCATGGCATGTCGCGAACCAGCTTTGTGTTGGTGCAACAGAAGCCGCCCACAGGCTGGCGCGGCTGGGTGTATCACACGGCCGTAGACCTGGCGCTGGCGATTGGCCGCGTGCTGCTGCATTTTCGGGCCTTCGGCACAGAAAACTTTCCCGCCACTGGCCCGGTGCTTGTGTTGGCCAATCACCCCAGTTACCTGGATCCGCCAACGCTTGTGGCGATCAGCATTTACTACGCCAAGCGCGACCTTTCGATCATGGCCTGGGACAAACTGTTTCGCATCCCGCTGGTGGCGTTCTTTACCCGCACATACAAGGCCTATCCGGTTGATCGCGACAACCCCGGCCGCGGGCCCTACGTGACGCTGCTGGATATTCTCAAGAAGGGCGGCGTGGCCGGCGTGTTTCCAGAGGGCAGCCGCAGCGCCCAGCGCACCATGGGCCCCTGGAAGCCCGGTGCCCTGCGCGCGGCCTTTGCCACACGGGCCACGATCTTGCCGATTACGCTGGTAACAGCTGGCAAGTTCTGGCCCAAGGGTACCTGGCGGCCCCAGTGGTTTCGGTCGCACCGGGTGGTCGTGCACAAGGCGATTCCCTATAGCGAGTATGCCGCTGGCGTGGCCGATGGCCCGGCGGGGCGCCAGGCCCAAGAGGCGCTGGCAGTGCGCCTGCAGCAGATCATCAACCAGCCGGTCCTTGACCACGACCAGGCACTGCAGCGCAAGCTGCAGGATGCCGCAGCAAAGACTGACCCGCTGCGCCCGCGCCCCAAAGCTCCCTTGCCAACGCCGCAAACCCGCAAGGAACAGGCGGCGTTTCGGTTGTTCGGGTGGTAAAAGCATGGCCTGGGTGGCGAGTTGCCAAGCTGCTGTTTCCCCCTACGACGTGACCCCTGTTTGTGTATAGTCTGCGCCCCCGCGGCCATTGAATTGGGCGGGGGGCTGGAGCCGATCATGTCCAACATGTCCAAAAGCCTGTGCTGGCTTACGCTGTGCCTGCTGATGCTGGTGGCGGCTTGCAAGACCACCAACCAGCCCAAGATTGAGTGGGGCGAGACCTATTCCGACGTAGTCGTGCCGGCCGATTACACGGCCTACGACACGCCGCCCTTCAAGCGCCAGGACGGTGCAGACGGCAAGCGCATCTTCGGCCGTTACGCTTACAAGAACAAACTGGGCCTGGACAATCCAAAGTCGCTGGCCAAGTGGCTCGAAAAGGAACTGGGTGCCAAGGGCTGGGAACACCAGGTAGACGATATGGATGCCGATGCCGGCACCCTGACGGCGCGCTACAAGAAGGGTGACGACCAGTTGGTTCTCAAGCTTGCCCCGGACCAGTTGTTGAACAAGTCCGACCGCTTCAGTGTGCTGACCGTTGAGATGAACCCGCCCTACGACAACTAAGAGCCCGACATGGCCTGGACCAAAATCAAGAAGAAGACCAACGACGAACCCCTTGCCGCGTCCAAGGACGCGCACCGCGACGTGCTGCCACGCACGGGGCTGGGGGCCGGCGCCACGATTGTGGACGGCGCATCCAAGTTCATGGCCAGTTACGGCAAGGTGCTGGTGCCGATTGTGCTGATTGTGATTGTCGGGCTTACCGCCTGGTGGATTATCGGCACGCGCAGCAACACCAGCGAACTGGAATTGCGCAACAGCATCGACAAAGCCGCAGCCAGCGCCACCAAACTGGAAGACCTGCGCGGCAAAATGGAAGTGGTGATCGCCGAAGCTGACGAAGCCAAGAAGCTGGAAGCCTACGCCCAGTACCGCTTCGCCGTGCGCGCCTTTGAACTGCTTTCGCGCCCCTACAAGGCCGAAGAACTGAAAAAGGCCGTGGCAGTGTTTGACGAATACAACAAGAAGTTCGGCGAAGAAGAGAAGTACTCGGCCTGGAACGCGCGGGTCAAATCGCTGTCTTCGCGCCTGGGTGCAGACCTTGCGTTCCTGGAGAACAGCGACAAGCAGAAGCTGCTGCCCTGGAAGAAAGACACCAAGTTTGAGCGCCCGGCCGCCAAAGAGGTCGATGGCGCCAACCCGATAGTGGTGTTCAAGACCAGCGAAGGCGAAGTGCGCTTTGAGCTGTTCTATGACGAAGCGCCGAATGCTGTGCGGCATTTTGTCAGCCTGTGCGCGGAGGGTTTCTTTGACCGCACGGATTTCAGTGCCGCCTCGTTTTCGAACCATTTTGCCGCCGCTGGCCCCTACCGCGGCGCAACCGTGCTGACGGCCGGACGCGAAGGGCGCCCGGCGGGTGTAGAGCTCAAGAAGCCCACCGACGCCAAAGAAGGCGACGACGTGGACACCGTGGCAACCAAGAACCCCTACACGATCGAGTACCAGGGCAGCTCCACGATTGCCTTTGAAGCCGGCATGATCGCCCTGACCCGCGACGAGGGCGACCCTTCACGCGCCCGCACGGAGTTCATGCTGGTGCTCGAATCCAGCCCCGCGGTTGCGCTGAACTTTCGCCCGCTGGGCAAAGTGCTGGGTGGCGAAGATGCCATGAAGGTGGCGCGGCGCCTGGGCGCGGCTGATATCTACTACACGTGGGTGGAACAGAAGCCCAAGGGCCTCAAGCCCCCGATGGTGAACTACGACGGCTGGCCCGTCGCCACGGAAAAGCGCGAAAAGAAACCCGAACCGGTGCGGTTCTCCAAGGTGCCGCAGCAGATTACCGAAGGCGGCGAAAACCCGCTGATCGTGCTGGAACTCGAACAGGGCGATATCCTGATTGAGCTGTTTGAAGACACCTGCCCCAACACGGTCAAGAACTTCATCAACCTGATTGAGGAACGCTTCTACGACCTGAACTGCGAGTTTTACCGTGTGGAAGGTGCCGGCGCCGACCTGGCCGAGATTTACAAGGGCGGCGGGCTGCGCATCATCCAGGGCGGTAACGACCAAAGCAAATCGCGCGACAAGTACGACTACAACATCCGTAACGAAGCCGTGGACAACGACAAGTACGACGCCAAGTTCGGGCTGGATCGCGGCGGGGTGGCCAACGCCCGCGGCACGATTGCCATGGCGCGCACCGGCGACCTGGACGGCGCGGGCCAGGAGTTCTTCATCAACCTAAAGGACATGACGGAATGGGACCGCAAGCAGAGTCCCTACTGCGTGTTCGGGCGTGTGATTGACGGGCTGGACCTGTGCGCCCGCGTGACCAAAGACGACCTGATTCTGGGCGCCAAGGTGATTCGCAAGCGCAAGGGCACCGAGTATCTGCCTGAGGTGAAGTACAAGGAAAAGGGCATCTGGCAGAAGAAAGACAAGAACACTCCGCCCACCGAAGAAGAAATCAAGAAGGCCGCCGAGGAAGCCAAGAAGGCCAAAGACAAGCCTGCCCCGGCACCGTCAGGCCGGCCGAACTTCGACATGAACTTTGGCGGCTAAAGCGGCCAGATCCAAGGCGCCACCACAAACGAAAGCGGACGAGCCCAAGGCTCGTCCGCTTGTGTTATCGAAGGTGGGCACGCACCTGCTTGGTGCGCTGTGGCTGCTCCGTTTCCGGCCTGACCAGGTTCACGCCCTAACACCGCGTGCCCGCAAAGATGTTAGCGCAGTCGGAAGGTCTCGGCAATGAGGTGGCGGCCAGCGTCGAAGCGATCGGATTCGCGCCAGGCACCCGCGAGCAGAAGAAGTCTTGCTGGATGCCCCGAGTTCTCAGTTTGCGCGCCGCCCGAAGTATTGAACCAGCCCGGACACCGCAATGAACTCATGCGTTCAAAAATGCGACTGAAGTCAAAGGCATGTGTTACATGCGCGATTGTTACAATCGGTGCACTTTGTGCAGTCGCATAGCAATTGTATTGAATCGCCCAAAAACAGGCGTAGAAGAACTACTACGTACCTGAAGTGGTCCTGATTTCAGCGTCGCAAGATTGGCGACTGGCCGGGCACGCAAGCGATGGCGCATGCGCAAACTCGGTGACCAGCAGGAGACGCCCCGCCATGGCGCGGGGACATGAACCGGGCACAGGAGAGAGATTTCATGATTCACACCAGGAACTTGGTGGCGCTGCTGGTAATCGCTGCGGCGATGGCTTGCAGTCTTGCGGCGCAATCCACGTGGAATGGCGGCACTGGAACTTCATGGTCGACGGCTTCGAACTGGTCGACCAACGCGGTGCCGACAGCCTCGGATGACGTAATCATTTCCGGCTCAGCGGCCACGATGCCTACACTGGTAACAGGCGCGCTGTGCAACTCGATCACCATCAACACGGGTGCCACGCTGACAGGAAGCACGGGCAACCTGACTGTTTCCGGAAGTTGGACGAACAACGGCACGTTCACGGCCACCACGTCCACGGTGACGTTCAACGGGGCTGCCAACGCGACAATCGGCGGCACGTCGACAACGACCTTCTATATCCTTCGGGTCACCAAGTCGGCTTCGGCGACGACCGTTACGCTGACCAGCCCGATCAACGTTTCCTACACAAGCACGGCGGCGCTGGACATCCAGACCGGCGTGTTGATCACTGGCGGCAATAACATGACCGTCAGTGGCCAGACCAACGGCGGTGTAAGCGGCGAGCTTCGCATTACTGTGGGCGGTATCGTCAACTTGCAAGCCATTTACCAGTGGAACCTTGGCCGCATGACCGTCCAGGCCGGTACGGTTAACGTTTCGGGCATTCACGAAGTCGTCAACAGCAGCCACCGCTTCGACATGAGCGGCGGAACAATCAATTACTTGTCTACGGCTTCGAACTGCATCCAATTGCTTACGAACAACGGGGGTTGGGGCTGGTATGCCACCGGCGGCACGGCCAACATTTCCGGCGGCATCAACACCAGCACGTCTTCGATCTTCCAGGCCAGCGGCACGGCGATTGTGAAGTTCGTGGGTTCGGTCAGCAGCACGGTTAACGTGCGCAACTTCTCCAGCGGCGCCAACACCTTTGCCTTCAATGATTGCCGAATCGAAAAGACGGGTGGTGCGTCCGTGACCTTTACGGCCAACACGGGTCCCCAGACCGGCAGCTGCACCTTCAATGGCGGCATAACCGTCGCTGTAGGCGCCAGCGCCATCTTTACCGGTAACTTTGGTACGAACGCGGGCTGGGCAGCCAGCACCTTGACCAACGACGGCACCATCACGGTTGGAACCACAGCGCTGGACGACACCCTGACCTTCCTCTCGGTCAGCGGCAACCTGGTCAACAACGGCACCATGGTGCCCAGCAACGGCACCTGGCGCTTTGCCGGCACCACCACGATTTCGGGTACCACCGCACCGACCTTCAACAACGTGCTGATCAACGCGGGCTCGACCCTCAACGCCCCGGCCAGCATGACCATCAACGGTAACTTCAACCGCCAGGGCACGTTCACTGCCGGCAGCGGCACGGTGGTGTTTGGCAGCACCCAGACCAGCGTCATCACCGGCAGCACGACCTTCAATAACATTACCTGCACAACTGCCGGCCACGGCTTCATCTTCACAGCTGGCACCACCCAGACCGTCAACGGCGTGCTGACCCTTACCGGCACCGCTGGCAACCCGCTGGCCATGCGCAGCAGCAATGCCGGCACCAAGTGGTTCATCAACGACGCCGGCACAGAGGCCGTTAGCTTTGTGTACGTGCAGGATTCGACGGCTACGAACTCCATCGACGACACCACCGGCGGCGTTGATGGCGGCAACAACACCAACTGGACCTTCCCCAGCGGCGGCGCGATCATTGCCAACGCCAGCGTGGGCGCGACGCAGTCACGCCATGCCAACGACACCGGGTCGGGCAACGGCTTCTCGATCGGCACTTTCACGCTGCAGAACACCAGCGCGGGCGCCATCAGCGTCACCAGCGTGTCGCTGACGGCCATTGGTTCCGGTGCAGACAACACGGCTTACTCACTGGTCTCGATCTATCGCGACGATACCGCCGGCGCTTCGCCGGGCAGCTTTGACACTGCCGACATTCAGATCACCGCCACTTTTACTGCTTACGCCACGGATAACGGCAGCCGCACCTTTGCCTTCCAGGCCAGCGAACAAAGCATCGCCGCGGGCACGACCAACACCTATTTTGTGGTCGTCAAGCTCAACGGCAGTGTGCTGGCGCCGATCAACGTCACGTTTGACACGATTCTTTCGGGCGTGACTGTGGCCAGCGGCTTTGCTGGCGGCACACCCACAGCAACGATGAAGGGCATCAGCATCGCCACGCCCAACTTTGTCGGCGCAGACGCCAGCGGCGCGGTGCAGAACATTGCGCCAAGCACCTCCAACGTGGTGCTGCAAACAGTTACCATTGACTACCCGGTCGGCGTGCCGAACTCAATTTCGTACCTCTACTTCTATGGCGTGGGTACCGGCAACTTCTTGACCGGCATCAGTAACCCCCGCCTGTATTTGGACAACGGCGACAACGTGTACACCGCCGCCGACACACTGGCCAGCACAGGCACCAGTCCGTTTGGTGCAACCGGTGGGTATCTGTATCGCCCGCTGACGGCCGGCGCGATTGCCAACTTCACCGGCGGCACGACCAAGAAGTTCTTTCTGGTGACGGACACCACGGCTTCGGTGACCAGCGGCCAGACCTTCAAGACGTACCTGACCATCATTGGCGTGGGCAGCAACTACACCGGCACAACCAACAGCGGCACACCTGCGCCCAGCAGCGCTGGCAACACGGGCATTGTGATTCAGTCCTCCAGCTTTACCTTCAGCGACAACGGCCCCGGCAGCGCGACCAACGCTAACCTGAACTCGACTGACAACGTTCTGCAGGACTTCAGCGTTACGGCCGCTACATCCACAACCAACGATCTGCAGACGATTACTGTAACCAGCGCCGGCACAGGCAACGCCAACACCGGCTACAGTGCCGTCAAGCTGTACATGGACAACGGCGACACTGTCTTCAACCCCGGCACAGATACGCTGGCCAACACCGGCACGCCTTCCTTTGCGGGGTCGCCAGCCTTTGTGGCCTTCAGCTTGAATGCAGCCACCACCACCTTCAGCGGCGGCCAGACCAAGCGCTTCTTTGTGGTGGTTGACATCAACGGCACACCCACCGGCGGCCAGACCTTCAAGGCTTTTGTCAGCACCGGCACTGCCAGCATTGGCGGTACTGTGTTCAGCGGCGTACCTGCCCCTTCGGCGGCGGGTAATGCGGGGCTTGTGATTGTGGCACCGACCTTGACGGTGGGCGTCAGTGCGGGCGCGGCAACAAGCGTCTATGCCAACGACCAGGGTCCGGGCGGCAACGGCCGTCAATCGGGCGTGTTCACGATCACCAACAACGCCGTGGGTGCTTCCACGCTGACCAGCATCACGATTCAGGCCAGCGGCACGGCCGATGACTCGGTCGACTATTCAGAAGTTCGCCTCTACCGCGACGACACGGCAGGTGCCTCGCCGGGCAGCTTTGACACCGGCGACGTGGCCATCGGCGGCACTTCGGCGGCCTTCCCGACAGACAACGGCACGATTGTGTTTGCCGTGTCCGGTGGCGAGCAGACATTCGCCGCCAGCCAGGTGCGTACGTACTTTGTGGTGGTGAAGCTGAGTGGTTCGGCCAGCCCCACGGAAACCCTGCGCAACAATGTCAGCAGCATTGCCGTTGGTTCCGGTACCGGCAGCGCCGGCACCCCCACGGGCAACATGACCGGCCTGGACATTCTGGCGCCAACGTTTGTGCTGGCCGACGCCAGCGGTGCCACACAGATTGACGCCTACGCGGGCACCAACGACAACGTGGTGCAGACCTTCACCATTGGTTACGCCAACGGCCCCAACAATACGCTCACGCAGATCGTGTTCACGGGCACGACCGTCGGTGGCAGCCTGCAGACGGACGTCACGGCATCGTTCCTGTACCGCGATGCCAACAGCAACGGCACCTACGACGTGGGCACCGACGCGCTGGTGAATACCCAGGGTGCCTTCAACGGCAGCAATCAGTTGACCTTTACCCTGTCCGGTTCGGAAAGCCAGTTTGCAGCCGGCGCCAACAACACATACTTCCTGGTGCTGGGCTTTGACCAGAACACGCCCAACAACGCTGAGTTCGCCACACAGTTGACCGGCGCTTCAGGCGTGGTTGCGGGCACCAACATCACCGGCGTGCCGGCGCCTTCTTCCGGCACGGCACCGGGCGTGATTGTTCGCGCCAGCGCCCTGAATGTGATCTTCAATGCCCCGGGCTCTGCCACCACCGTGGACAGCAACAGCCAAGGCACCGGCGGCAACGGCCACGTGATCTGGGACGGCACCCTGCAGACTCTGGCAGCGGCCTGGACGGTGACAGAGCTGGTGTTCAACGGTACCGGCACAGCCAACGCCATGACGGCCTACAGCTCTTTGGCCGTGTACGAAGACACCAATACCAACGGTGTGTATGACGCCGGAACCGACCCGCTGGCCGCACCAGGCACGACCACCTTTGGCGCGGGCAGCAACTTCAACGCGGTACTGACCAACACCACCTTTGCGGCCTTCAGCACCCGCCGCTTCTTCCTGGTGGGCAAGCTGGCGGGCACAGCCACCACAGGCCAGACGCTGAATGCGAACCTGGCTTCCGTGACGGCCACGCCCCCGGCCGGTGGTGCTGTGACTGGCGATGTGGGTGTCAACAGCACGGCGCTGATCATTGACACACCGGTGATCACGATTCTCAACGGGCCCTCAGCCCCGGCGGCCGTCACCCTGAAGACCGGCGTTGCGCAGTCGCACGTGATTGCCAAGTTCCGCCTGGCGGCATCGAACCAGACTGTGGGCGTAACCGGGGTGCTGTTGACCACCGGTGGCACGGGCAACTGGGCAGCAGACCTTGACCCGACCAACGGCGTTGAGGTATGGCAGGACGACGGCGACGGCGTCTTCAATGCCGGTACCGACACGTTGCAGTTTGCCGGCGTGGGTGGTGCGACAGTCAATGCCGTGTTCACCAGCACAGTAAACGTTCCCAATGCGGGCAACGTGGACCTGTGGGTGCGCCTGAACATTCTGGCCACGGCGGCCCCCGGCGCCTCTCAGCCTGTCACCTACAACGTGTTTGTTGCGGCCGGAACGGATGTTTCTAACACGCTGGCCCTGACCGGCCTGCTGGGCACGCCGGCGCCGCAATCGACCACGCTTTCGCTGGTGGAGTTCTTTGTGACCACCTTTACCCCGACCTTCAGCCCGGTGGCTGGCGGTGGCAGCATCACGATCACTGGCTCGGGTTTCATGTCGCCGTTCTCGGTGACGATTGGCGGTGTGTTGTGCACGGGCTCGCCCACCATCTCGGGTTCAGGCACTTCGGTCACCGGCTTGACGGTTCCGGCTGGTGGCGGCGCAAACCTGGATATTGTGGTCAACAGTGGCAGCCTGGCGCCCCAGACGCTGACGCAGAAGTTCTCCTATGCTTCTGTGGGTGGCGGTGGTGGCGGTGGTGGCGGTGGTGGCGGCGGTGGCTGCACGGCCGCGGCTGCTGCGCCGATTATGCCGCTGGTGGTGATGGCCCTGGTTGGCCTGCGCCGTCGGCGTCGCAACAAGTAGTGTTTGTGTAACTGGCAATCCTGGGGCGTGCCGTTTTGGCACGCCCCACGCAATTGCGGGCAACGTTCCGGCTGGCCGGGCGTTAACCCTTGCATGCGCAAGTTTCTGCTTATTCTGCTGCTGTTTGCCCCGGCCTTGGCGGCCCAGGACAGCCAGCCTCTCAGTGGCACGGTGCCCTCGGGCCGCAGGTTGAGTTATCTGTATGCCGTCGATTTTGGTGCCAGCACGGCCTACAGCATTGCCTGCAACCTGAACACGGCTTCCGGCAACGGCTTGCTGGTGCGGCTTCTGGACCTGGATTCCCTGGCTGGCTCGGGATCGCTGACTCCCACGGGCATTGACGAGTCTGTGGTTGCTGGCGCGGGCACGGCCAACGTATCGCTTTCAGGCACCTACAGCGGCGTGCACGAGTTCGTCATTGAAGTCGAAAGCGGCGGCGCGGGATCTAACTTCAATGGCACGGTTACCCTGAGTGCCGGAACGCTGGCCCTTTCCACCAGCGACCAATTGGTGCTGGCCACCACGGGCTTCAAATCCAGTGTGGGGCGCCTGGCGTTTTGGAACCAGGCCGTGTTCGGCAGCGCGATTGTTGCCTCCAGCTTTGAGATCGACCTGGGCACAGTGCCCACCACAAAGTTCTTTCGCTTTGATGTCGATGCCACAAACATCAATGACGTGCAGGTGCTGGAAACCACCGGCGGAAGCTCCACGATCCTGGCCACGATTGGCCAAGCCGCAATGCCCGACGCCACCTCGCTGGCCCTGACTGGCACCGGCAAGCGCACCCTGCGTGTCAACGTGCGGGGGTTGATCGGCACCAGCGGCTTTGCCAGTTGGGCCGTAACCATGCCCACAGGCGTGGCGGTGACCCGCGTGGGCGAAGGCAGCACTGGCAGCTCCAAGGACGATGAAAGCGGCTGTGCCGCGGGCCCCGCGCCGGGTGCCCCGCTGGCCCTGGCAGGCCTGCCCCTGTTGGCCCTGTGGCGTCGTCGTAAAGCCTGACGTGCCCCCAATCGCACTGATTTGCTAAACTTGCAGGCCCATGCCTGGACCTGATTCCGACGCGATTTTGCCTGAGGACTCCCTTGCGGACCCGGAGCTCGGCTTTGGCGAGCCAGAGCTGACGATGGAGCCGATGGCGCCCATGGCCGCAGAGCCGGAGCGCCCCTCGGTGCGTGATGTAAGCGTCAAGCTGCCTGAACCAGAGCCCGTGACGCTGTCCCAGGACGCTGATGTGCCGCTGGATGTCGAACCCGACGCCGATGCGGCCCTGTCGGATTCCGATATCGAGTTTGGCGCCGACCTGGAATCCGAAGACGCCCCCGCCGCCCCGCCGCCAAGGCCGCAAGACGACCGCCTGCGCGTGGAGCTTTCTTCGTCACGGGGCGAGCTGGAAACCCTGCGCGATTCCGTGGCCGCACTGCGCGCCCGCAACAATGAACTTGAGGCCACTTTACAGCAGTCAACACCGGTGGGCGAAATCAGCCGCATGAGCGCGCAGTTGGCGCAATCTCGGGCGCACCACCAGCAGGCTGAAGAACAACTGCGCAAGACGCAGCAGGAACTGGCCGCAGCGCTGGAGCAGGCCCAGGCCCAGCCGGCGACCGAGGCAAGCCCGCCCGGGCAGGCCCAGCAGCGCGATTACGATGTAATGGAAGCGCAACTTGTGGCCCTGCAGGCCGAAAACACCCAGTTGAAGGAAGCCCTGCGCGAAGCCCAGGGCGCCGAATCACGCACCGAACACGCCCACGATGCTTTGCAGCGTCGCGTGAATGAACTGGAACAGGAAAACGCCGGGCTGCGCCAGGACCTGCTTTCCGCCCGCCGCGCAATTGACCTGAAAGTCAATGAGCTGGAACAGCTGGGCAACGACCTTGCCCGGGCGCGCAAAGAACTGGCCGATCGCGGCGACGAAGCCACGCAGGTCAAAGACCAGCTTGAGGTATTGGACGCCCAGAAATCAGAATTGGTGGCCGCCCAGAATGCGCTGGCCGAAGCCCGCGCGGAAATCGCCAGGCTTACGGAAGCCAGCCGCGAGGCCAGCCGGGTGCCCGCCCTGGAAGACAAGCTTTCGGCACTGCAGGAACAGGTGGTGGCCAAAGAGAAGGACATCGCCGAAGCCCAGGAGAAACTGGACACCGAGGCCGCACGCAGCTATCGGCTGTCGCAGCGGCGCATTCCGGCCCTGAACAAGGAAATCGAGGACGCCCAGGAAACCAACCGAGACCTGGAACGCAAACTGCAGAAGGCCGAACTGCGCGCCCAGACACTCGATGACCAGGCCACGGAACTCAAGAACCGCATTGCAGACCTGGAGCGCGCCCTGGGTGCCGCCAAGGCCCGCGCCCAGGACACACAGGTGATTGCGCCGGCGGATGTCGATGCCCGCAACCTGGCCGACGACGAATTGCGCCGCACCAGCAACAAGCTTCGCGAAGTGGAGGCCGAGCGTGCAAGGCTGGCCGAAACCCTGCGCAGGCTGGGCGAGGCCCACGGCACGGAACTCAGCCGGCATATCTCTCGGGGCGAGAAGCTGGAGAAGGAGAGTGAGGAGCGCTTTGAGTCGCTGCTGGGCCAGCGCACCCAGATGCGCGTGCTGCGAGAGCGTGTGGTGAACATGCTTCAAGTGGCCGAAGACCTGGCCGGCGCCAAAGACGGCCAGCGCAAGGTGCTGCTGGACGCGCTGCGCAAAATGGCCGAGCTGCCCCCGGAAAAGAACTAGCGCCATCCCGGCGCGGGCCAATGCATTTCAACCAGAACCCGCCAAATCAGCCCCGCCCGCAAGGGCGGGGGCGACGGCAGCATTGATTCGCATGGGCGAGTGAGCCAATGCTCGACAAGGTTGCCGTCGCCCCCAGCTTTGCAGCTGGGGCTGGTTCAAAAACAGGTGTGCAACCAAATCAGCCCCGCCCGCAAGGGCGGGGGCGACGGCAGCATTGATTGGCGATGGCGTGTGAGCCAATGCTCGACAAGGTTGCTGCCGCCCCCAGCTTTGCAGCTGGGGCTGGTTCAAAAACAGGTGTGCAACCAAATCAGCCCCGCCCGCAAGGGCGGGGGCGACGGCAGCATTGATTCGCATGGGCGTGTGAGCCAATGTTCGACAAGGTTGCTGCCGCCCCCATGCAACCCTCGCGGTGCGACACTGAGGCCCTTGCTGCTAGGTCGCGTGGAAACCTTCCATGGCGCTTAACACACCTGGTTCGTCGGTGTGGGTTACCTCGTAGCGCATGGGGGTCAGGCTGATGAAGCCTTCCTCAATCGCTGTGGTGTCAAAGTCAGCCTGGTCCTTGCGGTGGCGCGCTGCGGTCACTTCGTCCCAGACGGGCCAGAAGTAGCGTCTGCCGTCGGGGCTGCGGCGTTCCTCAAAGTTGTCGCCCTTTACCACCGGGTTCTGGCGCGTCAGGCGCACGCCCTGGATCTTGTCCGGGGCAAGATCCGGCAGGTTCACGTTGTACAGCCAGTCCGGCCGCGAATGCTTTGCGGCCAGCAAGCGGCGAATCAGGTTGGCCGCGACAACGTCGATGCCCTCCCATTGAATGCCGGGGCTCCAGCGCGCCAGCGAAAAGGCAATGCTGGGCACGCCAAAACTGTGGGCCTCTGCTGCCGCGCTGACAGTGCCGCTGAAGAAAATGTTCCAGCCCAGATTGCCGCCGTGGTTGATGCCGGAAAGGCACAGGTCCGGCTTGAAATCCAGCAGTTTGATCAGCGCCAGTCGCACGCAGTCGCAGGGTGTGCCCTCAATGGCAATCCGGCGCGATTCGCCGTGGGTCAGGGGCAGTTCGCGCGCGAACATCGGCTTGCCAATCGTAATGGCGTGGCTTTGGGCGCTGTGCTGCTGCTCGGGGGCGACAACCACCACTTCCGCCCCAAGGCGCTGGGCTGCGCGTTCCAGCATCACAATGCCGGGCGCGTTGATGCCGTCGTCGTTGGTCACCAGAATGCGCATCAGGGGTCTTTCTCAAGTTTGGCCAGCCTGTCGCCCAAGGCGACCTGCAGCGCCTGCAACTGGCGCGGCAGATCTGTCGCTGCCGCTGCGTCGCCGGCCAGCAACCTGGGCAACAGCGCGCTTTCTGTTTCCGCCAGCAGCCACACCAGCGCCCAGGCCGCGGCATAGTTCTGTGAAATCGCCTCGGGCAGGTAAAAATCGATGCCCCGGGCCTGCAGCGCCCGTTGCAGGTCCGCAAGCGGCGGCGCGGTAAACTCGGGGCTGAACTCTGCAGGCAAGCGGTCAAAGCGCATGATGCCGCCGGCCACCCGCCCGGCCGAAAGATAAACCGCCATACCCTCATTCAGCCAGCGCGGGGCGGTTTCGGCCTGGCCGCTGGCGGCAAAGGCCAGGTGCCACAGTTCATGCACCAGCGTGCGCAGCAGTTCGTCTTCGCCAAAGCCGCGGCAGGCCAGCACTGTGGGCTTGCCGTCAATGCACGCGGGCAGGTACATGCCAGCTACGTTGTCCAGGTTGTCGCCAGCAACAATCAGGGCGGCGTTCAGGTAGTCCACTGGCCCTGCGTAAATGACCAGCGTGCCTTCCAGCTTGCGTGCAAGGCCGGGCAGCCAGCGCCGGAACTTTTCCAGGTACGGCGCTGCGCGCGCTGTCAGGGTAAGCACAGATTTTTCGGGCAGATCGGAAAGCACAGTCAACCCCAGCGGGCCAGTTGCGGCCAGGCGGGTAAGGTTCTGCGGGCTTGTCAGGCTTTGGGCGCTCAAGGCAAAGCTTTGCAGCTCGGCGTTGTCGGGGTACTTGGTGCTGGCGGCCTGCAGCGTTTGCGCGGCCTTTGGCAGTTGGCCCTTGGCGGCCTGCAGGCGCCCCAGCAGAAGTTCATATTCTGGCGCCAGGTCTTGCGGCAGGTCAGTTCTGGCAGCGGCCAATGCGGTTTCGGCCCCGGAAAGCTGGCCCAGCCGGCGCAGACCCTCGGCCAGTGCCAGCCCGGTCTGGCTGTCCTTGCGAAGCGCCTGGGCGGCCTGCAACAGCCGGACACCTGCCTGCACATCGCCGGCCAGAAGGGCGTAAACCCCAGCCTCGAATTGGGCCAGGGCGTTGGCGGGCAGCGCCGTGGCCAGGTTGACCAGCGCCTGGGCCCGCGCGCCGGGGGTATGGCCCAGTGCGCGCTGGCGGACGTCTTTTTGTTCCTGCGTGAATCCTGCCAGGTCGGTGGCGGTTTGATTGTAAGGGTGGCGCGAAACCCCACCCAGCAGTCCGCCGACAGAAAGCTCGCGCAAGCGGCGCAGGGCCTTTTGGGCGGCCAGTCTCTGGGCGGCGTCGGCCACCCAGGCGGGGGCCAACAAGCCCGAAACCTGCCATTGCTTCAATCGGGCGCGGCCATCGGAGACCGCCAGCCCGGCCCGGTGGCCGGCTTCCACTTTGGCGTCTATGGAAGTCTGCAGCTTGCCCAGCGTGGCACTCAACTTGTCGCCCGCGACCTGGAGTGTGAACTCGCAGGGCAGTTCAAGTGCCGGCGCCGAAACACTGGACCCGGGCACCAGCTTGAAGGTGGTTCCGTCGCCAACGCGAACCTGCAGGGTGACGCGACCATCGCTGCCGTGGCGAACCTCGGCCAGAAACTCGCGGTCTTTGGCGGCATCCAGCGCGTGCAGGTGCCAGGCCAGCAGGGTGCCTTTTTCAAGTTCGACAATCGTTACCTTGCCGTCCAGGCGCGTGACGCCGAAGTCGAGTGCGATCTCGCAGGTGCGGTGGTTGGTGCTGTCGGCGGCGATGGCCAGCCCGCTGGCGGCGGGCTTGAAACGATCCGCGAAGTCGCCTTCGCCGCTGGAGTAAAAGTCCACAAAGGGCGGCATTTCGCCGCTCAAGCTCAGGTTCAAGGTGCCGGTGTGCGGGTCCTCTTGCGCGCGTTGAAAGTGCCCGGGGCCAAAGAACTCGGCGGGGTCAAAGTCCTGGGCATACAGCGGGGCCAGCGCGGGCAGCAGCGCAAACAAAAGCCAAAATCGCATCTCGACTCCCGGGCCCAGGCCACCAGTGTACCAAGGGCCGGGGGCTGACGCGGATAGGGTTTTTGCGCCGGGCATGGTGCGGAAAGGCAGCGGCCGGCTTGCGCCGGCAGCAAAGTCGCTGATTGTTCTGACAAGCTAGACCCGGCGTTCGGGCACTACGCCGTATTCCTCGCCGTTGCCTTCGATTTCAAACTTGCTGCGGCAATGAATGCAGATGCGGGTGTAAGGCATGGCCTTGAGGCGCTCGATGCTGATGTCGATGCCGCAGTTTTCGCAGATGCCGAACTTGCCGCCTTCGATCTTTTCGAGGGCGCGACCGATTTCCTTCAATTCCTCGGTTTCGTTCTCGATCATCGAGATGTTGAACTCTTGCTCGTATTGCTCAAAGCTGCTGTCGGCAAGGTGATTTGACGAAACGACGTTAGTTTCGTCGGAAAACGCCTCGGCTTCCAGTCCTTGCACGTCGCCGGCCAGTTGCTTGCGCCGCGTCAGCAGAAGGTCGCGGAACTCGCCCAATTCCGGTTTGGTGGGTTTGCGGTGATGCAGCGTGATCGGGGCATCGCCCTTGGATTTTTCGTTGAAGCTGCGGCTGGCCGTGGCTTCTTCGGCTTCCTTATCTTTGTTGGCGGGGCGCTTGAGCCGGATCAACACGCCCTTATTGGGCAGCTTGGTGGCGGTGCGCAGCACACCAGCTTTGGCAGCCGGGGCGGCTGCGGCATCGGCAGGCTTGGACTTCTTGGCAGATTTTTCGACCTTGGCAGGCTTGGCGACTTTCTTACTGGCGTCCTTGGCCGGGGACTTCTTGGCGGCTTTGGCAGCGGGTTTTTTCGCAACGGCGGATTTTTTGGCCATGGTGTTCTTCTTTCCTCCGCAGTAGGCAGGTTGCGGACCCTGAAAAGTGCCGCGAAATCGTAGGTCGTCTGGCGGGCATGTCAATGCGAACCCCGCTTTACTGCGCGCTTTCCGGGCCGTGCTTCAGGCCCTTGGACTTGAAGCTTGCACCAGCCGTTGCAGCACTTGCAGGTTGGGTTCCAAAAACCGCAATGCCTGAACCTGTGCCGGTTTAAGCCAGCGGTGCTCCAGCGCGTTGGGCCCCACCTCAGACCCCGCTCGACGCTTGCCAAGAAAGCAGGTCATGTGCACGGTGCGCCCCGGGTAATCGGCCTGCACGGTGTCGAAAACAGTCAATTCCTCGGCTTGCAGCCCGGTTTCTTCCAGCAGTTCGCGCCGGGCGCATTCTTCAAGGGTTTCGCCGGGTTCCTGCTTGCCGCCTGGCCATTCCCACCAGCCGCCAAAGAAACTGCCCTCAGGCCGGCGTGTAACCAGCATCAGCGGGCCGTCGAACAGAATGACCGCCGCAACCGCAATCTGTTTGTGGCTGGTTTCCATAGGCCGGTTCTGTCTGCCAGCAAACACTGCCCCGCGCCACGGCCCCAAAGGACAGCCTGCCGCGTTTTGTTCCCGCATTTTCGGGGCACCGGGGGCGCGGATTCTATGATCTTGGGCAAGATCGGGCCTGTGCAATCGCTTTCCATCCGACCGGAGCCATTGCCAGTCGTACAATCATGGTGGTAACTGCGGGGCCAAAGGCTGAGATTGCACATGAAGTGGCTGCTTGCAAACAAACTGCGTCTGGCAAAGTTCGGCGGCCTGGGCCTGGGGTGCGTCCTGTTGGCCATGGGCGCATTTGTGGGTGCACGCTATGTGGCCTCGGGCGCCGAATACGACGGCAACCTGTTGCAGCTTGTGCCCGCTGACGCGGCCTATGTAGTGCATGTTCCAAGCGTTCCCAAGGCCAGGCTGGCCGGGGAAACGTTTCTGGATGAATTGATCCGTGACGACAACCTGCGGCAACTGGAGGCCAGCCCGTTGTGGCGCGACGGCCTTGGAAAGTCACTGGACGGATCACTGGCTGATTTCCGGCAGCAGACACTCAAGGATGGGGTGGAACGCGCATCGCGCCAGGCCGACAGCGCTGGCGTGCGCCTGTTTGACGACATACTGGGCGGTGAGTTGCTGCTGGCAGCAGAGGCCGGCAAAGACGGCGGCTATGTGATGCTGTCGCGCGTGTCGCGGGCGGTGCGGCTGCGCTGGCAGTTCATTGGCATGGCCCAGGGCTTTTTCCCTGATGGTCCAGGCAGCCCCAAGTTCGAGTACGACAACGGCGTCTTGAAGATCACGCCGCGGCGCAAACCAGAAGCCCTGCCGCAATCGCCTGACCCGCGCCCGCTGCAGATTACGCTTCTGGACGACGTGCTGGTGGTTGCAGACAGCCCGCGGCTGTTCAACGCCACGCTGGCCCTGCGCTCTGGTGGCAAGTCGCTGGCCGATGGCAAGGAGTACGACCGCGCCCTGAAGCTGCGCAGCAGTGAAGACGCCGCCAAGCACAACCTGACGCTGTGGATCAACCTGCAAGCGGCCCGCGCCGCACTGCCGCCTGACGAAGAAGGCCGTTCGCCCGTGGATTCCTATACGTCTCTGCCCGTCAGCGTGGTGGGCGTGATGCCGGATATTCTGGACCCCGTCAACGCGCTGCTGTCGCGCAACCTGGATACCACCATCTTTGACGCGGCGCTGTATGGCTTTGATTTGTCAGAGCCCGGAAACCTGCGCTTTGACCAGTATCTGGTCGTCGCCGAAAGCCGCGCCGACGACCCGGCCTATCGACACCTGCGCCAGACCTGGGCCTTGCCTGCCAAGCCAGCCACGCAACTTGCGCTGATGCCAACCGACACGATGTTTCAAGTCAGCTACCGCCAGCCACTGGAGGTTGTCTACAACGACGTGTTCGATGAAAAGGACCGCACCAGCCTGGTGGGCGATTTCATTGTGGCCATGCGTTCGCCGCTGATTTCCGCGCAGTTGGCCAGCCCCGTGGAGGAAATGATGTTTGCCACCGCGCCGCGCAGCTACGCGCCCTATGCCACTGCGCCGGTGCCGCCGGTGGAACTGCCCCTGCCGGCCTTCAGCCTTGGTTTTCGCGTGCCCGGTGCCAAGCCCGAAGTCGCCCGCGTATTGCTGGAGGAATACCTGCAGGCCCAGCGCGGCCGCAGCAACAAGCCCGGCGAACCACCCAAGGAAGGCGCCGTAGTGGTCATTGAACTGGCGCTGGAGGGCCAGCGTACCTGGGGCATGCAGGACCCCCGCGACGACCCGAACAACCAGATTCTGATTCGGCTGAACAACTCCATTCGTGCCGGGCTGGTGGGGGAATGGCTGCTGCTGACAAACTCCGAATCGCTGCTGTCGCGGGCGCTGCGTGATCTTTCCGGCCAGGACCGCGGCTTGGCCAAGGCTGCCGACAGCCCCTTTGGCCAGTTGCAGGCCACGTCGTCGGCCACGATCTACCTGAACTGGGACGTGCTGGCGGATTACGTGCTTGGATCGGGCGAGTTCTTCAAACTGCTGCGCAGCACGAAGTACAACACCGGCTTGATTGATGGCCGCGACCCCGGCGAACTTCGCCGCGAAATCGCCAGCGAAATGGGGCTGGACCCGACCGATGTAAAGAACCTGGCCGACCCGCGTGTGGCCAACGAATACAACCGCCGCAAAGAAGTGTGGTTGCAGAAGTGTCAGATTGAGGGCGACCGTTACGTCAGCGAGTTGCAAAGCAACTTCCTGGGCCTGCGGTTCTTTCGCGACCTTGCCATGACCACAACCTTTGCCGCCGACCACCTGCACGTGAAGGGTGTGCTGCGGGTGGGCTAGCCGCGTTGATGCCTGGGCGTTCCTGCAGTGCCTGGGCTGGTACTTTGGATCGCCAGGCGCGGTGGGATGCGTTGACGGATGGTTCTGCGAAAACAGCCCCGCCCGCTATCAGGCTTTGCGGTGTCCGGCCCGTCGCTTCAGCAAGGCAATCAACGCGAAAACAACAAGCAGCGCCGATTGCGGCGACGTGGACGGTGACGGGAAACCGGCACATCCCCCGCCGTCGTTTCCGCCGGGTGTGTCCCCCGTGCTCCCCGTTGGCGCACTGGTTGCCGTGCCGGCGACCGACCAGGTGTACGGGTTCTGCGTGGGATCGTTGCCGGCGATGCTGATCGTGATGTCGAATGCTCCCTGCCCCGGCACCGTGAATTCCAGTGTGAACGATGTGCTTGACGACGGTGCCAGGACATTCGCAGGCCCTGAGGTGACGTTGAGCGTGCTGATGTTGACACCTGCCGCAACCACCACCACCGGTGTTCCCGTCAGCACAAGCGGGGCTGTGCCGGTGTTGGTGATTGCGTAGGTCAGGCTGTTGGGCGAGCCCGCGTTGACGCCCGCAACGGTGTCAACACTGCCGGAAGGGATGGCCGTCGCGCCGCGCAGGATTGCCATGAAGGGCCAATCGGCAATCTGGACGCCGTTGATGGCGGCCGTGGGCAGGCCCGAATGGGGGCCGCCCGAAGCGTTGATCGCCGTGACGGTCGTGTGAAATGTCCGGCCGCCCGGGGCTGGTGCCGGGCCGTTCAGCTTGGCAACGATCAACAGTGTCTGTGTCTGGCCGGGCGTGAAGTTCAAGGCGTCGTTGAATGTCTGGCTGCCGTTGTCGGACGGGTAGGCCGAGTACACCTGTCCGAAACGCGGGTCGATGCCGGGGTCGAAGCTGCCGTTAGCGTTGGCGTCAACAAACAGGCCGATTTCGGAGAATGCGGTGGCATCGTCGCCGGAGCCGCTGGCGGCCAGGGTGATGCTGGTCAGCGAGGAAGCGCTGTCGTGGCTGGTAAACTGAAACGAACCCATCGAAAAGCCAGCGCCACCGCCCGTGAAACTGGGCCCGACCACGACCGGAGACGCTGCAACCGGCGCGCAATCCAGCCAGTCCCCGACACGACGGGTAGGTTCCAGCCAGACGTAGGATGCACCATTCAGGGTACCTTGCGAGGTTAGCCAGATCATCTGGGAGCCGTTCTCGATCAGCACATCGGCCGTGCCAGACCATTGAATGAACTCACCTACAGTAGACGGAATCCAATACAGTTGTGGCCCGGGAGAATTGACGAAGCCTGGGCCGCTAAAAGACCCGCTTGGACCGGAAGAACTTGTCCAATAGGTTGCATTCCAAGGTCCGACGGGATAGGCCGACGTGTCGGTCTGCCATGTTGCGAAAGTCGCTGGAGCTGTCGACATGCCAAAGCTGACACCGCGCCAGCCCTGCCCAGGCGCCCACGACCCATCATGATTGTCCAATGTCAGTCGGAAGTTATAAGTGTACGGGGTGGAAGATCCGGAAACGCTATATTCAAGTGCAAGCGGAGCCGCACACAGTGGTGCGCAGCATAGCATAACGACAAACATTACATTCAGGTTGCGCGGCAAAGTGCACTCCCACACGAGGCCCGCGACACTGCAAACCTTCAGTTCCACACGGAAACCGCACCCGCACCAGTACCAAAGTTTGGTGCCACGTAGCTCACCTGACCTGTAGGGCCGTGGGCCAATGCATCGCTGGGTCCAGTACCAGGCAATCCACCTACAACGCCATTTCCACCTCTGGCGCTAGCCCGATAGGTTCCTCCCAGCGTCGTCCATGCTTCAGCCCAGCCGCCGCCGGTCGTTGAACCGTATACCCCGTCTCCGCCATAGGCGTCGGCGTCCATGTACGCGTCCGCGTATGCCGCCCCACCAAATCTTCCGTTGCCGCCGTAGGCGCTCGCATCTCCGCCGAGTGCGGTAGCTGATGCCTCGCCGCCAAACGAGTTCGTGGTTCCGCTGCTTGTGCCGCCCACGGCGATGGCATTGCCGCTTGTGCTGGTGGCGTAGGCATTGCCGCCCACGCCGCTGGCACCCGTCGTGGCGCCACCGTTGGCGTAGGCCAGATACTCCGCTTCGGCCGTCGCCGTGCCGCCGGCATCTACACCAAACCCTCCTGTCGCAAACGCCGCGCCGTTGGGTGCCAGGGCTGTCGCGTCCCCGCCCGTTGCCGGGGTATCCGTGCTTTGGCCACCACCCGTGGCGTAGGCGTCGCCCGCGGAACTGTCTGCCCAGGCGCCGCCGCCTGTTCCGCCGTCTGCGATGATGGGATCGCCGCCATAAGCTTCGGCGTCGCCCAGCACGCAGGTCGCCACTCCGTCGCCACCTATGCCACCTGTGCCCGTGGCCTGGCCGCCACGCGCTACGGCGTAAGTGTAGCCGTCGGCAGTGGCGCCTCCGCCGGCGTCTTCGCCATGGCCCGCCTGTGCGCCGGCGTAGCCTGCCGCGGCGTCAGCAAAGGCGCCGCCGCCAACTGAAAGCGCGCCGGTTGCGTTGCCGCCCCCGGCCACCGCATCGCCACTGGTGGCTTGCGCGTAGGCAAACCCGCCGGTGCCGCCCGATGTCGCGCTGCCACCTGTGCTGTTGGCGCTTGCGTCACCGTACGCATCGGCGCGACCAGCAGTGCCACCAGCGCTGTCGCCGCCGACGGCTTGCGCCATGTAAGCGATAGATTCGGCGTTGCCGCCCGAGCCTGAGGCGGCGGATCCACCCCAAGCCATGGCAAGGCCGATCGGGCAACCCGCATAGCCGTAACCGCCCGGGTAGCTGCCAGTGCCTGCCCCTGCCCAGGCTTCCGCATGGCCGGAACCACTGCCTTGATTGTCGGCCGTGGCGTTGCCCCCAAATCCTCCGCCGGGTGACCCGGGGCCGTTGCCGCCGCAGGCGTATACGCCACAGTCACTCTTGCCGCAGGTCCCCGTTGCGGCAGCGCCGGTCGCGCCCGTAACGATCAAGATCGAGCTGTCGGGGTCACCGCCCGAAAGGCTGAGTGTGCCAGTACCCCAGCGAATCAAGGCGATGCCGCTGCCAGACCAGTAACTCGTGTCGGACGGGTCGGCAATGCTGGCCGAGACGCAGTCGACATGAAAGGCGCGCAATTGCAGGCCCATATTGGCCTGAGTCTTGGGTGACAAAACGGCTGGCGGGCCCGAGCTCACGTAGAAGTTGTTGTCGATGAGAGTGTCGAACGTGGTTTGCGCGCTGGCTTCAGTGCAGCAGATGAAAGCCAGCAGCAGGATTAACCGCCCCCCCCCCCCGTACCAATTCTCATGTTTGCTCTATGGTTAGCCACAACTTCTGATGCAAGGCTACCGCGCCAAATCGATGTTGGCCAACAATTACCGTAATTTTACATGTGATGTCACAGATGTTCTTTCAAAGACTGCGGGTTTGTTGGAACTGCCCGCCTGCCCCTGGATGTGTTTTTTCAGGCGGCGCGCGCTGGATTCTCCGTAGACTGTCGGGCCGAACAACGGAGATGTCTATGCGCCTTACCCATGCCCTTTCGCTGATTGCCCTGATGCTGCTGGCCATGCCGCTGGCACTGGCTCAGGAGAAGCCGGTCGAAAAGCCGGCTGCCAAGTCTGAGTCCAAGAGCCTGGCTGCTCGCAACTTCTTTGTCTACTACAGCGGAAGCTGCATCGGCTGGCAGAAGTCCGAACGCAACCAGTTTGAGCGCGACGGCAAAACGCTGGTTTCGGAACACGACAACCTGTACGTCAAAATCATCCGCAACCTCGATGGCCAGGCCTTTGAAATCAAGGGCGACGAGTGGATGACCATGAACACCGACGGCACGCCCGTCAGCCAAAGCAGCACCAGCTTCGATGGCGGCCAGGTCACCAAGCGCGAAGCCACTTTCAATGCCGACAGCATCAGTGTCAGTGAAACCGTGGGCAGCGACCCCGCCCGCAAAGCCACACTGGACACCAAAGGCAAGACCATTGGCACCGGCTACTGGGCCTTCACCAAGCTGAAGGCCGAAGACCGCCTGAAGAAGGGCGAAACGATTTCGTTCACCAAGCTGGACATGGACAACCAGGCCCTGGAACAGGAGACCTGGACCGTAAGTGGCAGCGTCACGCGCAAAACCACCGCGGGCAAAGTGGTGGAAGGTGTTGAAATCGTCACCGTCAGCGGCGGGCATGTTTCACGCAACGTCGTCGATGATTCCGGCATGCCCGTGGTGGCCAGCCTGACCGGCGGCTTCAGCCTGGAAGCGACCGAGAAGATCCCGGAAGACTTCAAGCCAGAGCCCGTCGAGATTGCCTCGGCCATGACCAGCAAGATCGTGGTCAAGGACTGCTTCAAGCTGACCACCATGGACATTCTGATTCCCTTCAAGCACGACGACACCGACGGCATTGAGCCGCTGTGCGAAAGCAACAGCTACCACGATGTCGTCAAGTACGACGACGACAAAGGCAGCGGTTACGGCCTGCGCCTCAAGGCCTTCAAGCTGCCCGCCGACTTCAAGGCGCCCGCGCTGCCCCTGAAGGACCTGACCGATGACGTCAAGCGCTACACCACACCCACGGCGATCTGCCAAAGCGACGACGCTGACCTGATGAAAGAAGCGGCGCGGCTTTCCAAGGATGAAACCGACAGCCGCAAGGTGGCCGAGAACGTGATGCGCTGGGTGTACAAGTACCTGAAGAAGGTCAGCGGCGACACTGGCAGCGCCAGCGCCAAGCAGGCCTACAACGAAAAGCAGGGCGATTGCACGGAACACGCGGCGCTGTTTGTGGCTGTGGCCCGCGCTGCCGGTTTGCCGGCGCGCCAGATGGGCGGCATGGTGTACCTGTCGCAGGGCAGCCAGGCGCTGTTTGGTTATCACGCCTGGGCCGAAGTATGGCTGGGCCAGTGGGTGCCAGTGGATGCAACGGTGAACGAACTGGGCACCAGTGCCCGCTATGTGATGTACGAAATCAGCGAACCCGGCGACACCGCCGGATCCAGCCGCATCAGCCGCAGCATAGGCCAGAAGATCAAGCCTCAAATTGACGCCTATGAAACCGAGGGCGGCACCAAGTGGCGCCGCAAGGATGCCCGCGAGTTGAAGTTTGCAATCAAGCCGGAGACGCCGGAGAAGAAGGAAGGCGAGTCGAAGTAGCGGCGGAAGGCAGGCTGATACGGAAGCAGGAGCCCTTGCCCACTTCACTTTCCGCGTCGACCTTGCCGCCGTGCTTCAGTGCCACGTGCTTGACGATAGCCAACCCAAGGCCCGTTCCGCCCATGGCGCGTGAGCGGGCCTTGTCGACTCGATAGAAGCGTTCAAACACGCGCGGCAGGGCTTCGGCGGCAATGCCCACGCCGGTGTCCTTGACCTCCAGTGAAAGGCCCTGGGCACCCTTGGCGACGGTCACGTCGACGTTGCCGTTTTGCGGCGTATAGGAAATCGCGTTATCCAGCAGGTTGTCGACCGCCGACAACATGTCTTCTTCGTTGATCATGCCCAGCGCCGGTGTGGCAGTGGTGTGCAGCGTCAGCTTGATCGCCTTGAGGTCGGCGGCTTCCTGGTGGCGGCGCACGCTGGAGGCAGCGATTTCGTTCAGGTCAAACTGCTGCTGGATTTCCTCGCCGGTGCCGCTTTCCAGGCGCGATACCGTCAGAATGTCGGACACCAGCTTGGTCAGGCGCGACGTGTTGGTGCGGATCTTTTCCAGAAAGGGCCGGCGCACCTCGGTGTCGTCGGCCGCGCCATCGAGCAGCGTTTCAATGTATGCCGAGATGCTGGTCAGGGGCGTCTTCAACTCATGGCTGACGTTGGCCACGAACTCCTGGCGCAGTTCCAGCAGTTTCTGGTCCTCGGTGGCGTCGCTGATCAGCAGCACGGCCAGCAGCTCGCCGCGGCCTGCGTCAAAAAGCGGCGTGGCCACAAAGGCCAGCACGCGGCGCTGCTGCAGGTTGGTGTGGTCCTCAACCCAGATGCGGCGGGGTTCCTTGATGCCGGGCAGGCTGCCCAGCAGTTCGTCTACTTCGGGCATGCGCACGCTTTCCCACAGCGGGCGGCCCACCAGCCCGGATTGCTGCTGGCCCAGCATGTTCGTGGCCACGCGGTTAGCCAGCGTCACGGTGCCATGGCTGTTTACCAGTACCAGGCCCTCAGACATGTTGTCCATGATGGCGGAAAGTTCGCGCCGGTTGGCTTCCAGTTGCCCCACGCGCGATCGCAGCTCGCGGCTCATGGCATTGAAGGCCCCGGCCAGGT
The DNA here is from genome assembly GCA_016722065.1 of Planctomycetota bacterium. GTDB lineage: Bacteria > Planctomycetota > UBA8742 > UBA2392 > UBA2392 > H3-PLA7. Next base: position 1,716,662 of record JADKGX010000001.1, on the reverse strand, counting down.
CGCCCAGTTCGTCGCGCCGGGTCATTTCGACGCTGGTGTCCAGGTTGCCCTTGGCAATCTCGGTGGCTGCGTTGGCCACGATCTGGATCGGTCGCACCAGGTATCGCGCTGCCACCAGGCTTAGGATCAGCCCGATCATGAACAGCGCCGCGACCGTGGCAAAGATGGTGTTGCGCACGGCCTGCATGCGCTGGGAAACCAGCCGGGCGTCCATGGCCACGCGCACAATGTTGGCGCCGGGTTTGTCCAGGTCGGTTACCGCCACGTACAAGAACTCGGTGCCGCGTGTGTCGCTTTGACGCTGGCTGATGCCCACGCCGTTCTTTGTGGCCTCAATGACTTCGGGGCGCGTGCCGTGGTTGTCCATGCGCGAGGCGATTTCATCAGAATCGGCAATCACGGACCCGTCAGGCCGGATCAGCGTCACGCGTACACCGGCCCACTGGGAAAGCCGCCCGACGGTTTTCTGGGGGTCGCCGGGGTTGGCGTGAAAGGCGCTGTCGACCAGCCGGGCGCGAACCTGCAGGTCCTGCTGCATTTCGTGCACAAGGTCCTGGCGCAGCTTGACTTCCAGATAGGCGCTGCTGACCAGCAAAAACGCCAGCACGGCCGCGCTGTTGATGGCCACCAGCCGCCAAAGCAGGGGGCTGCGAAACAGGCTAGGATTCCTCAAAGCGATAGCCGACACCCCGCACGGTTACGATGAAACCGCCAACCTTGCCCAGCTTCTTGCGAAGCGCGGCCACATGCACATCAATATTGCGCGCCGTGACGAATACGTCCGGCCCCACCACCGCGTCAAGCAACTGGTCGCGGGTGAACACGCGGCCCTTTTTGCGAATCAGAAAACTCAGCAGCTTGAACTCGCTCAAGGTCAGTTCCAGCGGCGTGTCGTCCAGCGACGCTACATGCTTCTGCAGGTCAATGCAGATCGGCCCGCAGCGCTGCAGGTCTTTTTCTGCGGCTTCGCTTTCGCGGGTTTCCACGCGCCGCAAAACGGCCTTGATGCGCGCCATCAACTCGGTGGTGCTGAAGGGCTTGACGATGTAATCGTCGGCGCCAAGTGTCAGCCCGACAACAACATCAGCTTCCGTGCCCTTGGCCGTCAGCATGATGATAAACAGGTCGCGCGTGCGCGGGTCTTCGCGCAGTTTGCGGCAGACCTCCAGCCCGTCGATGCCGGGCAGCATCAGGTCCAGGATCACCAGGTCAGGCAGGCTTTGCTGTGCGGCGGCCAGACCGGCCTCGCCGGTGCCGGCCGTGGCAACCTGATAGTGGTTCTTTTCCAGGTTGTATTTCAGGACTTCCGTGATGTCCGGCTCGTCCTCAATGATCAATATGCGCTGGGTCATGGTTGCTGTGGCCATTTCGGCTCCGTCAGACAGTGCGGTGGCGCACGATGTCGCCACTCAGAATGTACAGCACTTGTTGTGCGATATCGCTGGCGCGGTCGGCGGCACGCTCCATGTGCCGCACCAGGTGCATGGTTTGCAGTGCAGCCTCCACCAGCTCCGAGTGCTGTTCCATCAGCGAAATCAGCTTGTTGGTGTTGGCGCGATAGGCCACGTCCACTTCGGCGTCCATGTCGATCACCTGGTGGGCTTCAAACTCGTCCAGGTTCACAAAGGCCTGCAGGGCGCGGTCAAACATCTGCACGACGCGGCTGCCTGTGGCGCCGATTTCCAGCTCTACGGGCAGCGGCGGGCGTGTGGCCAAAAAGGCTGCGCGGCGCGAAATCTGCACCGCCGTGTCGCCGGTGTTTTCAATCAGGCCGTTGATCTTGATGGCGCTGATCAGGTATCGCAGGTCCTGTGCCACGGGCTGGTTCAGGGCAATGATACGCAGGCATTCTTCTTCCACGCGCACTTCGCGCTGGTCCAGAAGCTTGTCGCTGTCGGCAACTTCCTGGGCAATGGCGACTTCGCGCTTTTCATAGGCGTCAATCGCCTTGGAAAGTTCCGTCAAGGCAAGCTTGCCTACAAACAGCAGGTTGCGCTTGAGGTTCTCAAGGTCCCGTCGAAGGTGGCTGACTTGGCTTGGCATGCGTTTCTTCCCGGCACAGAGATAGCGTTGCCGCATCAAGGAAAGATTAAGCCGCGGTCAAGTTGCCAAGAAACCTGCAACCCCGGCCGCAGACACAGCCGGAAATCCGCCTGTGGCAACAGGTTACCACGCAAGGCCGGGCTCGCTATGATCCTGCCTTGATTCGGAGCCGCCAATGAACATTGAAGAGCAAGCCAAAGCCTTTGCCGAAACCGTCGTCAAGCTGCGCGCGGAGATCGGCAAAGTGATTGTGGGCCATGGCGATATCGTCGACAAAACCATCGTCGGCTTTGTTACCGGCGGACACATTCTGCTGGAGGGCGTTCCTGGTTTGGGCAAGACCATGCTGGTGCGCACGCTGGCCGATGCCGTAGAGGTAGTGTTTTCACGCATCCAGTTCACGCCCGACCTGATGCCCGCCGACATCACCGGCACAAACATCGTGGTTGAGGAAGACGGCCGCCGGCGCTTTGAGTTTCAAAAGGGCCCGATTTTCGGCAACATTGTGCTGGCCGACGAAATCAACCGCGCCACACCTAAGACCCAAAGCGCGCTGCTGGAAGCCATGCAGGAAGGCAGCGTTACCTTTGCCGGCAAAACCATGCGGTTCGAACAGCCCTTCTTTGTGCTGGCCACGCAGAACCCGATTGAAATGGAAGGCACCTACCCGCTGCCGGAGGCGCAGCTGGACCGCTTCATGTTCAAGCTGGACGTCAAAAGCCCCAGCGTCGCTGAACTGGCAAGCATCTTTTCGGGCACCACAGGTGCAGACGCCAACAGGGCCGGCAAGGTCGTCGATGGCAAGCGCATTCTGGAAATGCGCGCGCTGGCTTCGCAGGTTCCGATCGCCCAGCACTTGAATGAATACGTGGCCCGGTTGGTACTGGCCACGCACCCCGACAGCCCGGAAGCCGCGCCGATGGTGAAGCAGTTTGTGCGGGTCGGGTCCAGCCCGCGCGGCGGCCAGGCGATTATTCGCGGTGCCAAAATGATCGCCCTGGCCCGTGGCCGCTACAACGTCAGCGCCGACGACATCAAGGAATGCGCCTATCCGGCGCTGCGTCACCGCATGATTCTGAATTTTGAAGGCGAGGCCGAAGGTATTCGCCCCGACGACGTGATCGGCAAGGTGCTGGCCCACGTACAGGATATCCCAGAGCGCGTGCGCAAGCTGTAACAGCGCATAGGTAACCCTTGCTGCGCCCGCTGTTGCGGCGGGGCGCAGGTTTCTAGACTGCCCCCATGCGCCTGACCCTGGCCCATGACGTAAAGCGCCTGCCCACAAGCTGGGAGGCCTTTTCGTTGCTGATGCTGGTAGGCGCGGGGCTGTACTTTCCGTTCTGGCTGAGTGGGCAGATCGACCTGCCGATTGCCAGCCCGCTGCGCTGGCTGGGCTTTGCCTGTCCCCTGTGCGGCGGCACGCGCGCGGTTGGGTCGCTGGTGCTTGGCCACCTGGGCACGGCGCTGCGTTACAACCCGCTGGCACTGCTGTTGTTTGTCGCGATGATCTGGGGTGCCTTCAGCTATCTGTTTCTGGTGCTGCCGATGCGCCGTCGCGTTGTGCTGCAGGCGACCAAACCACAGATGCGCCTGCTGTGGACGATGATTTGCCTGTTGTTTGTCGCCAATTGGGCCTATGTGCTGTACGCCGGCATGTACCAGGTGCCGATGTCGCAGGCCTAGTGCCGTTTGCGCGGCGTTGACCTTTTCGCCACCACAAGTCCAATACCCGACCCATGGCTGAGGCCTACACAGTTCTGGCGCGCAAGTACCGCCCGCGCCGATTCGCCGACCTGATCGGCCAGCCGCATGTGGTGGAGGCCCTGCGCAATGCCATTGCCACCAACCGTGTGGCCCAGGCGTTCTTGTTCACGGGTTCGCGCGGCACCGGCAAGACCAGCAGCGCACGCATTCTTGCCAGCGCCCTGAACTGCCCCAACGCAAAGGCCGGCGAGCCCTGCGGGGAGTGCCCCAGTTGTGCCGATATCGCGCGCGGCGAAGACCTGGACGTGATGGAAATGGACGCCGCCAGCAACAGCCGCGTCGACGACATTCGCGAACGGCTGGCGGGTGTGGACACCCGGCCATCACGCGGGCGCTATCGCATTTTCATCATCGACGAAGTGCACATGCTTTCGACCAGCGCGTTTAACGCGTTACTGAAAACGCTGGAAGAACCGCCGCCGCACGTCAAGTTCATCCTGGCCACGACCAACCCGGAAAAAATCCCCGAGACGATTCTGTCGCGCGTGCAGCGATACGATTTTCGTCGCGTCACGATTGCAGAAATCGTGGCAAGGCTGGAGGAGATCTGCGCGGCAGAAAAAATCCAGCCCGGCCCCGGCCTGACCAGGGCGATTGCCGAGATTTCAGAAGGTGGGCTGCGCGACGCCCAGGGCCGGCTGGATCAGTTGATCGCTTTTGCCGGCGATCAGCCCACGGTGGAGCACGCCGAGAAAGTCTTCGGGCTGGTCAGCCGCCCGCGCTTGGTGGAGTTACTGGAGGCCTTGTCGCGCGGCGACGCGCGTCACGGCTTGCTGTTTGCAGAGGAAGTATTCGATGCCGGCAAGGACGTGGCCGAGGTTCTGGGTTCACTTGTCGCATTGACCCGGTTGCTGATGCTGCTTGCCGCTTCAGGTGGTGACGCCAAAGGACTGGATCTGGCCACCGACGAAGTGCCGCAATTGCACAAGGTTGCTGACAAGTTTGGATTGACTGGGTTGGTCTACGTGGCGGAGATGCTTTCTGACTGTCGTCAGCGTGTGCGGCGTGCGGCGTTCCCGCGTGTGATGGTCGAAGCCGCGTTCATAAAGCTTTCCATGGTCGGTAGTTTGGAAACTTTGGGGGCACTGACACAGCGCCTTGATGAAGCGGCCGACAGCCCCCATGAGACCGCTGCAAGTAAGAAATCCGATTCCAGTACGCCTGACGCTTCTGTGAAACACGTATCACACAATGAAGGGCAGTCGGCGGTCTCGGCCGGGACGAAATCCGTGCCTGGCAAGACCGCTGTAAGTAGTGACGCGCAAAGGACTCCCAGCGAGTCCGAGCGCGCGGCAGTGGAGGCAGTAAAGCGGAAATTTGGCTCCAGATAGAGATGTAAGAAAATCGGGCCAAGCGCGTTGTGCTTGGCTAACCAGTCATTTATATGTTTAGGCACTTCGGGAGGCACCATGGCAGGACTTGGTAACTTCAGCGACTTGATGAAACAGGCCCAGCGCATGCAGCGCGACATGGGTCGCATTCAGGAAGAGCTGAAAGAACGCTACGTAGAGGGGTCTGCAGGCGACGGCACGGTCAAGGTGGTTTGTTCGTGTTCTGGCGAGTTGGTCAAAGTCGAGATCAGCAAAGACGCCGTTGATCCTGATGATCCTTCGCTTCTCGAAGACCTCGTAGTTGCTGCCGTCAATACTGGCTTGAAAAAGGCCGAAGAAATCCGCCAGGCCGAAATGGCCAAGGTGACGGGCGGCATGAACTTCCCGGGCATGATCTAGCGCGGGGGCGCCGGAGTCCGGGAAGGTTCGCGAGGCGCCGTTCGTTCAGGCAACGGCGGGGGTTCCTCAAGGAAAGGGTTAACTGTGATGCACGCCATGGAGCTGCTAAAGGACGTACCCGTCTTCAAGAATCTTCCTGAGGACGTTCTCAACACGCTGGAAACCAAAATCCAGGTCAAGCGCCTGGAAGACGGCGAGGTCTGGCAGGCTTCCGGTCAGGCGCCGCGCGCCTGCGGAATCATCCTGTCGGGCCAGATCAAGCTTTGCCGCGTTAACCGCGCCGGCAAGGAACAGGTCTTTGCGTTTCTCAAGGCCGGCGAAGTGTACGGCTTGACGGTGCTGACAGAGCCCGCCATGACCTACCCCATGGGTGCGGTCGCCCGTGGCACGACAGAAATCGCCGAACTGGACACAGCCATGCTGCGCGATCTGCTCAAGCGCGAGCCCGGGTTCACGCTTTCGGTGCTGGCAGAAGTTTCACGCCGCCTGCGCCAGATGACTGACCTGGTGGACCAGCTTAGCCTGAAGGATGCGCACAATCGCCTGGCCCGCTGGCTGGACCACTGGATTACCCAGAACCAGCCCGAAGCTGGCGAATCCGAGTTCATGGTCGTGCTGCCCTTCACCCAAAGTGAAATCGCGGCACAGATCGGCACGGTGCGTGAAGTTGTCAGCCGTGGTTTCTCGCGCATGGAAAAGGAAGGCATCCTGCGCGCCAGCGGCAAGCGCGTGACCGTGCAGTCGCGCAAGCGCCTGCGCCAGATGGCCGACGAATAAGATGCATCCAAAGCAGACACCAAGGGCCCGCAACGCGGGCCCTTTTGGTTTCTATGCACGTGACCCTTGCCGCGCAGGCTGTTCCGTGCCGGGCGTTTGTCTGGCTGTTGTTTGGCAGCAGAGTAAGGCAGATCCGGTGATGGCCTGATCTGCTTCTTCCGTGTCGATCCGTGTGATCCGTGGCTGGCGTAGTTATCGAAACGCCTTTGCGGCCGCGGGCAGGCGCTACTTCAAGCCCGGGCGCAGCAGCTCCTGAAACAGCTTGTCGCCTTCCTGGCGCACGCGCAGCCCCAGCTTGCCCGCAGGCAGGCAAAGGTTGGGTACGTAATAGCCCGGCCGCAGTTTTGCGTTGCTGACAAGCTCTGCGGGGTGGGCGATCTCAAAGGGTTCGGCGCCATGGCCGATGGCCGGGCCCTGGGCCTTGGCAGTCAGGCGTTCCACATACTTGCCGGCGGCGTCGCGTTCATAGATGCGAAACTCGCGCGGCAGGATCAGGTCGGGGTCAGATTTGTTGGTCAGGTTGGGCAGGCTGACAAACTGGTCGGGCGCAAAGTACAGCTCCGTTACCGCTGCTTCCTGGCCATTGGCCAGGGCGAACTGCAGGTTGGCGTGGGCCAGCCCGTGCGGACAAGCCCAGGTGCCGCGCGCGCCGATTGGCAACTCGGCCACAAACCGCAGCACGACACGTTCGCGCTGGCCATCGGCCAGCAGGCGCCCCAGTTTCTCGTAGGCCCAGATGCGCATTTCCAGGCCGCTGGCAAGGTCCTTGTGCACGCCGCGGCCCAGGTAACGCAGGCCGCCTGACTCGGCGGCCTTGGCCACGCCGCCCAGCAGCAGCAACTTGCGCGCTTCCAGTTGTGTGACCATGTCGTCGTACAACTTGCCGGCGCGGGCAGGCTGCTTCTTGTCAATCGTGCCGGTTTTGATTGCGGCGCAGGTGTACACCCAGTCGGTGTCGGCGCTGCCTGCGCCGTCGATGCTGTTCATCAGCCAATCACCGCTGAGGTTGTCTTCGGTGCGGATGCGCCCTTTGCCGCCGCGCCCGTCGGCGTGGTATAGCTCGACGTACGTACCCTTTTTCGGGTCGGCCCCGGCCAGCGAAACGCGCATGTCAAAAGCCAGTTGCGTGCTGGGAATGCCCGCGGGGTACAGGTCGTCCAGTTCTGCAAAGCGCTTCACCAGGCCACTCAGGCGCGCCAGGTTGCGCGGGTTGCGCATCGAATCGCAGCCGCGAAAGGGCGGCGCCACCAGCGTGTGCAGGCACAGCGGCTGGCTTTCGCGGGGCTTGCCTTTTTCGTCCAGGGCGTCGGGGTTTGCCGCGGGTTCCAAAATCGCGAACTTGCCCCGGCGCAGGTCCAAAAGGCCACCCAGGCCGCTGCTGGAATAGTTCGCAAGCGGGTATTCGTCGACAAACCTGTTGCCGCCAAAGGCCAGGGAAAAGCGCCAGCGATGGCGCGGCTGCAAGGGCGACAATGGCAACTCGATTTTCCCGCGCCGCACCAGGCTGGCAGCCCACAGCTGGCCTTGCCGCACGCCCACGCAGCTGACTGCCCAGGGCCCGACGCTGATGCCGCGTGCGTGCTCAAAACTCGCGATCTCCGTGGGCGTGGCATCTGATGTGGCCGCGCGCTGCTCGATCACCACGCCCGTGCCCGATTTGCGGGCCAGGATCAGATCCTGTGTCCAGAAGTCCCGTGCCAGTGCCCGTGTGAAGGTCTCCGGCGGAAACTCGCCCTTGAGCAACTCGGTTGTGGCCAAAGTTGTGTCCTGCACATCCAGGCGCAGCAGCCGACCCGGCAGGGGCGCCGGCGTGTCGTTGGCGCGCACAAAACCCACGCTGGTGTCACGCAATGCCACGCGCGGCACGCCGTTGTCAAAGGCCAGACAGGCCAGGCTTTGGTTGTTGATCCATACCGGGCGCGAAAAGTTGGCCGCGGTGCTTTCTGCGCGGGTTGTCCAGTCGGTGGTTGAAACAACACGCACCAGCACCTCACGCCCACGAAACACACGCAGCGCCAGCCATTTGCCATCGGGCGAAACCACCGGTGCGTCGGCAAATTGCGAAAGCGCCAGGGCCACGGCCGCAGGCGCAAGCACGCCGCCGGGCGTGCGCAGGTCGCGCGCGCGCACAATGCTGGTTGGCACAGGGCCGGGCTGGTTCAACAGCACATAGGGCTCGCCCCCGGCCTCAAACACTGCATACAGGGCGGCGTTGGGCAGGCTGACCTGCGTGATGCGCTGGTAGCGGCCCGTGGCGGATTCAAACAGCCACAGGTCCGTCAATTGGCGCGACGCTGCGGGTCGGCCCAGCACATCGGGTGCGGGCAGGCCGGGGTCGCCTGCAAACTCGCCCCAGCCCGGGCCGGCTTGGCCGGGGGGCGGTTCCAGCAGCAGCCAGGCCCCGCGCCCGTCGGGCGTGGAAACAGCGATATCGTTGGCGGCAAGCGGCCCGGCCAGCAGCAGAATCAGAAGAAGCAATCGGCGCATTGGCGCAATCATGTAAGCCAGGGGCCCTTGTCTATATACGCGCGGGCGCGGTCGCGGGTGTGGAAAAAGCAAAAGCGCGCAGCGCGCTGCAGCTTGTCAGGCAAGTCCTGGCCACCTTGGCTAAAACCCGTGCCGTTGCGCCAGATCAGCCAGCTCGACCAGTTCGGCGGCGCTCAGCTTTACGTCTGCGGCGGCCAGCAGTGCGGCCATTTCGGTGGCATCGGTGGCAGGGGCCAGCACGCAGCCCAACCCCGGCTGGTGCAGGCACCAGGCTGCGGCCACGGTTTCGCCGGCCAGCCCGCGTGCCTGGGCCCATTCATGAAGTTTCTGGGCCAGGGCACAGGCGCGGCCAAAGGAAGGCTGCCGGAACCAGTCGTCGGCATCGGCTTCACTGAACGTCTCGTCACCGGCAAAACGTCGCGCCAACAGGCCTGCGCAAAGCGGGTCTGCGGCCAGCAGCGTAACGCCAGCACGGCGGCAAAAGGGCGCCAGGTCGACCAGCGCAGCGCGGCGCAGCAGCGAAACCGGGGCCTGGGCGGTGGCCAGCGGGGCCAGGGCATGCAGGGCTCCGGCCTGTGCGGCGCTGTAGTTGCACACGCCAAGGTGACGCACCAGCCCTTGGTGACGCATGTCCAGCAGCCCGCGCGCGGTCTGGGCCGGTTCGGTGGCGTCGGGCCAGTGCACCTGAAACAGGTCGACGTGCCCGGTCTTCAGCCGAAACAGGCTGTCCTGGCACTGGTTGATCAGGTTGCCGCGCGAGTTGTCGAGCTTGAGTGCCCCGCCAAAGGCCAGCCGCGGGCCACCCTTGCCGCCGATTACCAGCGAGTCTCGGTCCAGCTGCTGCAGCAGGCGGCCCAGGATTTCCTGGCCGTGGCCGCCGGCGGTAATCCAGTCCGTGTCTACCAGGTTGGCGCCTGCCTGCAGCGCGGCCAGCACGGCCGCGGCACTTTTATCCTCGCCGCTGAAGGCCGGGTCCTGCGTCGCTGGCGCCAGCACCGCCAGCCGCGCCAGCGGCAGTGAAGCCGTGGGCGGGGCGCTAAGGCTTGCCGCAATCACGCCCACCTGCGGCCCGTCGCGTCCCAGTTGCACCTTTCGCATATCCACTTTCGCCGGCAGCAGTTTAATAGGGCCATTGTGCACCATGAATGATGCCGCGCACCAGCCGACAGAACCCCTGCCCAACCCGGCCGCCATTGCCACCGGGCAAGCCGACACACAGCCCGACAGCGGCCAGACACTGCTCGAGATCGGCCAGGCCAGTATCTATGCCGATCCCGCGCTGGCTGCCACGTTACTCGAGCAAGCCCCCACAGCTGCTGGTGGCCCGACCAGCCAGGCTGAAACCCGCCGCGTTTCCATGCCCCAGGGCGGATTTGGCGGCCGGCGCTATGAGATCAAGGGTGAACTCGGACGCGGCGGCATGGGCATTGTGATGCGCGCGCTGGACCGCGACTTGCAGCGCGAAGTTGCCCTGAAGATTACGCGCGGCGACCACAGCGGCCCGCACGCGATTGCGCGGTTTGTGTCTGAGGCCCAGGTGACGGGCCAGCTAAGCCACCCCAACATTGTGCCGGTGCATGAGCTGGGCCATGAATCCGGTGGCCGTACCTGGTTTGCCATGAAGCTGGTGGAAGGCCGCAGCATGGCAGCGGTCATTGCCGCCCTGCGCGGCTGCGACGAATGCACCCGCGCCGATTACCCGCTGGCGCGCCGGCTGTATGTGTTTGGCCAGTTGCTCAATGCCATGGCCTATGCCCACGACCGGGGCGTGATTCACCGCGACCTGAAGCCGGACAACATCATGCTGGGCGACTATGGCGAAGTGCTGGTCATGGACTGGGGGCTGGCCAAGGTGCGCGGCGGCGCCGATGTCGCGGGCAAGGTGACGACTTCACGCCTGAGTACCCCTGGCAGCGAAACGCTGGACGGCACGATTGTCGGCACACCCGCCTATATGCCGCCCGAACAGGCGCGCGGCGAGGCCGAAAACATCACGCTGCGCAGCGACATTTACTCGCTGGGCGCGATCCTTTACGAACTGCTGTGCCTTCGGCCGCCCTATGAGGCCGCAACAGCCAGCGAGCTGCTGGTCAAGGTCACCACCCAGCCGCCGCCCCCGCCGGGCAAGCGCAACCCCGACGTCGTGATTGCGCGCGGGCTGGAAGACATCTGCATGCGCTGCCTGGCCCAGGACCCCGCCGATCGCTTTGCCAGCGTGCAGGATCTGCAGAAGGCGCTGCAAGCCCATGCGTCGCGCCTGGAAGAAGCGGCCTCTGAGGGCACAGGCTTTGCGCTGCTGGGCAAGTTCTATCTGTTAACGCTGGCCACGGCGCTGTTTCTGCTGACGGCCTGGGTGGCCAGCGGGCCTGAGCGCATGAGCTTTCGTACCCACCTGGTGAACCCGGGGGTGTTTTCGGCTTTCATGACTCTGGGCTTTGGCGTGCTGCTGGTATGGCTGCGGCTGCGACCCGGCAGAGCCTTTGACGCCACCCATGCGGTGCTGTTCTGGAAAACCAGCGGTGTCGAGGGCGACGGGTTGCGCGGCTTTTTTGCCACCGAGGCCTGCCGCCGCGCCAAGTGGATGTTTGTTTACCCCTGCCTTGGCGCATTGGTGTATGCGCTGGTGGCCCGCACCAACGACGCGCTGGTGGTGACTTCGCAGATGTTCGGCGCGGGCATGTTGTGCGCCATGGCGATCGGCGTTGTGGAACAGGGCAGCTATCGGCGGCTGGACGCCATGCACGAGGTGGCGGCCCAGGACCGGCGCGATCTGTGGTACCGGCTGGGGCTTGCCATCGATGTAATTGTGCTGGGTGGCCTGCACATGCACCTGGCGGGCTGGGATTTTCATGTACGCACACTGCAGGAAAATTATCCGCGCGGCATTCTGGTCCTGCACCTGGTGGCGGTTCTGGCTGGTGTGTATGCGCTGGCGTTGATTGCCCACCCGATGCGCGACGTTCACTTTGCCCTGCGCAAGCTGCTGATCTGCCGCATTTCGCCCGAGCAACGGGCCGAAATCGCGCCCATGGCGCGCATGCTGGCCACCAATGCACTGCTGTTTGGCGCCGTGGGCAGCCTGACCTGGATCGGCCTGCATTCGCCCACCCTGCGTCAGCCCGGCGGTGCCCAGGCGGTTCACTTTGCCATGGCGCTGACCTGCCTGTGGGCGGGCATTCTTTGGTCCTGGTGGTTCCGCTTTCGCGCGCGCGTGGTCAGCGTGCGCAGGCCACACGAAACCCAGATGCAGCAGCGCTTTGCGGAATATCTCAAGACCCGCACGCCGCGCACCAAGGGCTTTCGTGTCTACATCGCGGTTTGGGCGCCGCTGGTGCTGGGTGCCTTGGCCTCGATGGCGTTTCTGCTGTGGCGCGCGTTTCTTTCCCAGGCTTGACCGCTCAGGGTCGCGTCAGGTTGCAAACACCTGCGCCTGCGTGGGCGTCAGGTACAACTGGTCGCCGCGCGCCAGCCGCATAACGCGAAATCTCTCAAGGCTCAACTCCACGGCAATGGCGCGGCCTTTGGTGTCGCGCAATTGCAGCCTGGCAAGCGGCCCCGCGGTGTTGGCCAGTTCCAAAATCGCTGGCACGCTGTCAGGGCCGTGCTGGCTGGAAACCTCAAAGTCGTGCGGGCGCACGAAGATGCGTGTTGTGGGGCGGCCGTCGTTGTCGTGCAGTACAGGTCGGCCTTGCTCGATGCGGCCATGAAACAGGTTGACGCTGCCCAGAAAGCTGACGACAAAGGGCGTTTGCGGCCGGTGGTAGACCTCCTGTGGCGTTCCGATCTGTTCGATGCGGCCCCTGTGAACCACGGCCACGCGATCGGCCAGTTCCAGCGCTTCCTCTTGATCGTGCGTTACAAACACGCTGGTCAGGCCGATGTCGTCATGCAGTTTGCGCAGCCACTGGCGCAACTCGCGCCGCACCTGGGCATCCAACGCCCCAAAGGGTTCGTCCAGCAGAAGCACACGCGGGCGAATCGCCAGCGCCCGGGCCAGGGCCACACGCTGGCGCTGTCCGCCTGAAAGCTGGCTGGGGTGGCGCTGGGCCAGCCCATCGAGTTGCACCAGCCCCAGCAGTTCCTGCACGCGGCGGGTGATTTCGCGGCGCGGCGGCCTGTCGCGGCGCGGTTTGACACGCAGGCCAAAGGCCACGTTCTCAAACACGGTCATGTGCCGAAACAGCGCGTAGTGCTGAAACACGAATCCGACATTGCGCTGGCGCAGGCTTTGTTGGCGCGCGTCCTGTCCGAAAAAGTTCACGCTGCCGGCGTCGGCTTGCTCCAGCCCCGCCATCACCCGCAGCAGGGTTGTCTTGCCCGACCCCGATGGCCCCAGCAGCGCCAGCAGCTCGCCGTCTTGCACCGTCAGGCTGACGTTGTCCAGCGCCCGGTGCGCGCCATAAAGCCGCGAAACGCCAGTAACCTCGATGCTCATGACGCTTTGCCTTCCGTGCGGTACTCCACCCAGGATTTCAGCGCCAGGGTTACCAGCGCAAAAAGCGCCAACAGCGAGGCCACCGCAAAGGCCGCCGCGAATTGGTACTCGTTGTAAAGCGCTTCCACATGCAGCGGCAGCGTGTTGGTCCGGCCGGCAATGTGGCCACTCAGCACCGACACCGCGCCGAACTCGCCCATGGCCCGCGCGCTGGCAAGAATCACGCCATGCAGCAGGCCCCACTTGATGTTCGGCAGCGTCACGCGCCAGAAAGTCTGAAGGCCGCTGGCGCCCAGGCTGAGTGCCGCAAGTTCGTCGTCGTGACCCTGGTCTTGCATCAAGGGTATCAAGGCGCGCGCCACCATCGGCAGCGTCACGAATACCGTCGCCAGCACAATGCCAGGCACGGCAAACACCACGCGCAGGTCGTGGTCCGCAAGCCAGGGGCCGAACCACCCCTGCATGCCGAACAGCAGCACAAAGATCAGGCCCGCAATCACCGGCGACACTGAAAACGGCAGGTCAATCAGCGCGACCAGCAGGTTTTTGCCGCGAAAGCGAAACTTGGTGATCGCCCAGCCGGCGGCCAGCCCAAACAGCAGGTTCAACGGCAACGCAATCGCTGTTGCCAGCAGCGTCAACTTCACGGCGGCCAGGGCTTCGGGTTGCGCAATCGCGGCAAGGTAAAGGCGCCAGCCTTTTTCAAAGGCGCCATGGAACACCGCCACCAGCGGCAGCACCAGAAACAGCGCCACAAAGCACAGTGCAAGGCCGATCAGGCCCCGACGGACAAAACCGCCACCTGGGTCAAGCACGCGGCCAGCGCTGCCATGGTTGGTCGCCAGGCCTTGCATCAGGCGCCCCCCAGTTTGCGACGCGTCCAGGCTTGCAGCAGGTTTACAGCCAGCAGCAGAAGCAGCGAAACCGCCAGCATGGCCGCGCCCACGGCCGTGGCGCCGGCGTAATCGAACTGTTCCAGGCGCGTCATGATCACCAGGGGGGCGATCTCGGTCTGGCCGGGCATGTTGCCGGCAATGAAGACAACGGATCCGTATTCCCCTGCCGCCCGCGCAAACGCCAGCGTCATGCCTGTAATCAGCGCTGGCACCAGGGCAGGCAGAATCACGCGCGAAAAGGTCTGCCAGCGGCTGGCGCCCAGGCTGCGCGCTGCCTGTTCTACTTCTGCATCCAGGTCCAGCAGCACGGGTTGCAACGTGCGCACCACAAAGGGCAGGCCAACAAACGTCAACGCGACGACAATGCCTGCGCGGGTGTAGGCAATCTGAATGTCTGCCCTGGCAAACCACTGGCCTATCCAGCCCTGCGGCGCATACAGCGTTGCCAGCGCTATGCCGGCCACAGCCGTGGGCAAGGCAAAGGGCAGGTCAACCAGGGCATCGATCGCGCGCCGGCCAATAAAGCGGTAACGCACCAGCACCCAGGCAAGCAGCAACCCGAACAGCCCATTGCCAAGGGCCGCAATCGCCGCCGAAACAAAGCTGACGCGCAGCGCCGCCTGCACCTGCGGGCTGCCCAGCACCTGGGCAAAGCCGGCAAACCCAAGCGAGGAGGCCTTGACCACCAGCGCTGCCAGCGGCAGCAGCACCAGCAACCCCAGATAGAACAGGGTAAACCCCAGGCTCAGGCCAAATCCTGGGATGACGCGTCTGCCGGCCATGTCAGCGCCCCCCGTAAAGCTGGTCAAACAACCCGCCTTGCGCAAAATGGCGCGCCTGGGCTTGGGGCCAGCCGCCGAAGCTGTCTATGCCAACCAGTACCAATGGCGCAAACTTGTCCGCGTAGCGCGCTGCCACGCTGGCATCGCGGGGCCGAAAACCGTGCCGTGCCGCAATGTCCTGTGCCTGCGGTGTGTAAAGGAACTGAAGATAGGCCTCTGCTGCGTTGCGCGTGCCGTGGCGCATGGCCACGGTGTCTACGACGGCGACCGGCGTTTCGCACAGAACGCTGATTGAGGGCACAACAACCTCGAACCTGTCGGCGCCAAACTCCTTCAGGGCCAGATAGGCCTCGTTTTCCCAGGTCAACAGCACGTCGCCGATGTTGCGTTGCACAAACGTCGTGGTGCTGCCCCGGGCCCCAAGGTCCAGGACCGCCACGTTGGCGTAGAGGGCAGCCAAAAACTCGCGCGGGTCGCGGCCGTTGCGCTGCGCAAAGGCCCAGGCGGCCAGGTAGTTCCAGCGCGCGCCTCCGCTGGTTTTGGGGTTGGGGGTGATCACGGACACGCCTTGACGGGTCAAGTCCCCCCAGTCGCGGATTGCCCTGGGGTTGCCTTTGCGCACCAGCATCACGATCGTCGAGGTAAAGGGCGAACTGTTGCAGGGCAGCCGGCACTGCCAGTCGGCCGGCAACAGGCTTGCCTTGGCGGCAATCTGGTCGATGTCATAGCCCAGTGCCAGGCTGACGACATCGGCTTGCAGCCCGTCGATCACGCTGCGGGCCTGCTTGCCGGAGCCGCCATGGGATTGCTCGATGCGGACGTCGATGCCGGTCTTGCGCCGGTAATCGTCGGCAAAGGCGGCGTTGACTTCCTTGTAAAGCTCTCGCGTCGGGTCGTAAGAGACGTTCAGCAGCGTCAGGCTGGTGCCGGGCTGGGCGGTGTCGCCATCTTTGCTGCTGCAGCCCGCGATCTGCGTAAGCAGGGCCGCGGTGATCAATGCCAGTGCGGTAAAGCTACGGAGAATGCGATGAAATGCCATGACTTCGGGTCCTTGTGACGCAACACGGAAATGAACGTTGAACAAGCGCACGGCGCAGCATTCGACAACAGGTCATCGTCAACTCCGGTTAGCCCCACGGCGCACGCAAGGCGTGAACGCAACGGGGCGGATTCGAAACAGAAACACAAGGATGAAGGAAGGTGGGTGCCTAGCGGCACATGCAACACAGGCACACACAGCAGCCCATGGCTGCCGCGCGCGTGATACGGATGACCCGTGTGTGTTGCATAGGGGCGCGAAAGTAGGCTGGCGCTCTTGCCCTGTCAAGAGGAAGCAGACAGTCCGGCCGCCGCTGTCGCACCCCGTACACCTTGCGCCATGCACTGCTATGCTGCGGCCAGCTTCAGCCCACGGGCACGCACATGGTGGAACAACAACTTCGAGACTTGCTTCAAAAGCGCATTCTGGTGCTGGATGGCGCCATGGGCACGATGATCCAGCGTTACATGCTGGACGACAAAGACTTTCGCGGCGCACGCTTTGCCGACCACCCGCGCCCGCTGCAGGGAAACAACGACATTCTGTGCCTGACCAACCCCGGCGTGATTCGCGAAATCCACCTGCAATACCTGCAGGCCGGCGCCGACATCATTGAAACCAACACATTCAACGCAAACGCCGTCAGCCAGGCCGATTACCAGACCGAGCACCTGTCCTACGAAATCAACCGCGAGGCCGCGGCCATTGCAAAGGCCGCGGTGGCGGAATTTCTCAAATCCGGCGGCAAGGGCCCGCGCTTTGTGGCGGGGGCACTTGGCCCCACCAGCGCAACAGCCAGCATCAGCCCCAACGTAAACGACCCCGGCTGGCGCAAGCTGACCTTTGACCAGTTCCGCCAGGCCTACTACGACGCCGCGCGCGGCCTGTGGGATGGCGGCGCCGATATCCTGATGGTCGAAACCATCTTCGACACCCTCAATGCCAAGGCCGCGATTGCCGCGCTGCTGCAACTGTTTGCCGAAAAGGGCTCGCGGCGGCCCGTGATTGTCAGCGGCACGATCACCGACAAAGCCGGCCGCACACTGAGTGGCCAGACGGCTGAGGCCTTCTGGTATTCCGTTGAACACGCCGGCGCCATTGCTGTCGGCTTGAACTGCGCCATGGGCGCGCAAGACCTGCGCGAACACATTGAAACGCTGTCCAGCAAGAGCCACCTGTTCACCAGCATCTACCCCAATGCCGGCCTGCCCAACGCCTTTGGCGGCTATGACGAAACGCCGGCCAGCATGGCTGAAATCCTGCGCGAGTTCGGCCAGGCTGGCTTCTACAACATCGTGGGCGGCTGCTGCGGTACCACGCCGGAACACATTGCAGCCATTGCCGCGGCTGTGCGCGACATTGCGCCGCGCAAGCCGCCTGCGCCGGATACGCGCTTGCGGCTGAGTGGCATGGAGCCCTTTGTGCACGGGCCCGGCAGCCTGTTTTGCAACATTGGCGAACGCACCAACGTAACGGGCAGCAAGAAGTTTGCCCGCCTGGTCAAGGACGGCAACTTTGCCGACGCGCTGGATGTCGCGCGCGAACAGGTGGCCAACGGCGCCCAGGTGATCGATATCAACATGGACGAAGCGATGCTGGACAGCATTGCTGCCATGCAGCGCTTTCTGAACCTGGCTGCGGCCGAGCCCGATATCGCCCGCGTGCCCTTCATGATCGACAGCAGCAAGTTCACCGTGATTGAAGCCGGCCTGAAGTGTGTGCAGGGCAAGTGCATTGTCAACTCGATCAGCATGAAGGAAGGCGAAGCCGAGTTTCTGCGCCAGGCCGCAATCTGTCGCAGCTATGGCGCGGCGGTGGTCGTGATGGCCTTTGATGAAAAAGGCCAGGCCGATACGGTGGAGCGCAAGTTCAGCATTGCCCAGCGCGCCTACCGTCTGCTGACGGAACAGGCAGGTTACCCGGCCCAGGACATCATTTTTGACCCCAACGTGTTTGCCGTTGCCACGGGCATTGAGGAACACAACGAATACGCCCTTGCGTACCTGGAGGCCACCCGGCGCATCAAAGCCGCATTGCCCCACGCCAAGGTCAGTGGCGGCGTAAGCAACTTGAGCTTTTCCTTTCGCGGCAATGACCCGGTGCGCGAAGCCATGCACGCGGCGTTTCTGTTTCATGCCATCGGCGCGGGCATGGACATGGGCATTGTCAATGCCGGGCAGCTTGCGGTGTACGCCGAGATCCCCAAGGAACTGCTGCAACGGGTAGAAGACGTGCTGTTCAACCGCCGCGCCGATGCCACCGAACGGCTGGTCGAGATCGCCGAACAATTCCGAAGCGGCAAGAAGGCGAAGGTCGAGGACGAGGCCTGGCGCAGCACACCGGTCGAGGACCGCATTCGCCACGCGCTGGTTTCCGGCAACGACAAACACATTGTCGAAGACACCGAAGAAGCCCGCCAGAAGTACCCACGGCCGATTGAGATTATTGAAGGCCCGTTGATGGACGGCATGAACGTGGTGGGAGACCTTTTTGGCAGCGGCAAGATGTTTCTGCCCCAGGTGGTCAAATCCGCCCGCGTGATGAAGAAAGCGGTCGCCCACCTGATTCCGTTCATTGAAGCCGAAAGCCAGGGCAAGCCGCGTGAGCAAAAAGGCCGCATCCTGATGGCCACCGTCAAAGGCGACGTGCACGACATTGGCAAGAACATCGTGGGCGTGGTGCTTGCCTGCAATGGCTATGAAGTGATTGACCTTGGCGTGATGGTGCCGGTGGACAAGATTCTGGCCGAAGCCCGCGAGCGCAACGTAGACGTGATTGGCCTCAGTGGCCTGATTACCCCCAGCCTGGAGGAAATGGTTCACGTCGCGCGCGAAATGCAGCGCACGCACCAGAAGCTGCCGCTGCTGATTGGCGGCGCCACCACAAGCCGCCTGCACACGGCAGTCAAGATCGCCCCGCAATACGAAGGCCCGATCGTGCATGTGCTGGATGCCTCGCGCAGCGTGGGCGTGGTCAGCCAACTCATCAGCCGCACCCAGCGCGAAAAATTCGTGGCCGACAACGCCCAAGACCTTGCCCGCATTCGCCGCAAGCACCAGGGCAGCGCCGACGCCTACAAACTGCGCACCTTGGCCCAGGCCCGCGAGCACGCCCTGCACCCGGACCCGGCCGGGGTCAGCAAGCCGGCGTTTATCGGTACCAAAGTGTTTGAAGATTACCCGCTGAAAGAACTGATTGATTGCGTGGACTGGTCGCCCTTCTTTCAGGCCTGGGAACTGGCGGGGCGCTACCCTGCCATCTTTGAAGACAAAGTGGTGGGCGAGCACGCCCGCACGCTGTTTCATGACGCGCAACGGTTGATCGGGCGGATTCGTAAAGAAAAGCTGCTGGTCGCGCGCGGGGTGATCGGCATCTGGCCGGCCAATCGCGACGGCGACGACATCACGATCTGGGCCGATGAAACCCGCAAGCGCCAGGCCGGGCGTTTTCGCACCCTGCGCCAGCAGATTGATCGCGGCGACAAGCCCAATCTTGCGCTATCGGATTTCGTGCAGCCAGCAGGCACCAACGACTGGGTGGGCGGTTTCTGTGTGACGGCCGGCATCGGGCTGGATGCGATGGTCAAAACGTTTGAAGCCGCCCACGATGATTACAACGCCATCCTGGCCAAGGCGATTGCCGACCGCCTGGCCGAAGCGTTTGCCGAGCGCCTGCATGAACGCCTGCGCAAGGAGTTCTGGGCCTACGCGCCGAATGAAGACCTGAGCAACGAAGACCTGATTGCGGAAAAGTATCGCGGCATCCGGCCTGCACCGGGCTATCCGGCCTGCCCAGACCACACCGAAAAGGGCGAGCTGTTTCGCCTGCTGGATGCCACACGCAACACCGGCGTAACGCTGACCGAACACTTCGCCATGTTCCCGACGGCGGCCGTAGGCGGACTGTACTTTGCGCACCCGCAAGCCAGCTACTTTGGCGTGGGCAAGATCGGCCAGGACCAGGTCGAAGATTACGCCGCCCGCAAAGGCTTCACGATCGAAGAAGCCGAACGCTGGCTGAGCCCGGTTCTAGGTTACGAACCCGCCCCAGCCCGGGCCTGACGCGCACGCCAGTTCAGAACGCAGAATGTCACGAATACGGCCAGCCATGCCAGGCCGGAAACCCACTCGCTGAAGGCTTCCAGGGGCGTGCGTGCGGCCCAGACCCGAAGCGGGTGAGCTGGCCAGTCGGGATTGTGTCCCACATCGACCTCCAGGCACCCGCCTGGGCCGGCACGGGTTGGGACTTGCGAGCCGTTGATTTCCGCACGCCAGCAGGGCCACCAGTACTGTTTCAGGACCAGCGGGCCTTCGGCCGGGCCTGCGCCAGCCAACAGGAACTCAGCGCCAAGGCGTATGGCGTGCGCTGGTGCTGGTGCGGTCTTCAAAACGTCACCATCAAACTCAGGCGTCTGCCTGTAGTCGGAGGTTGCAGGGAGAAACTCCCCTGCGGTAAGCACATCGCCTGACGGGTGCAACGTGCCGCGAAGACGATCCCAGTGCGACAACCGTAGCTCCTGCGAGACAATCGGTTCCTGCACGATGGCGGAAAGCGACACTGCCCATAGCGCACAGAGGCAGGCCGCCACGCCCAGGACCACTGCCCACGCCCGGCCAGGCGGCATTGCACCGTCCTGGGGCGCTGTCGCGTTCATCGGGCAAGCCAGCAGATACGAAGCGGCCAGGGCCACCAACAGCGAAGCGCCACCCGTTAACCGCCAGGGAAACTGAACGAACGAGATCAGGGGCACATGCTGCCAGATCAAGCTGGCGACACTGTACGTCATCAGAAGCATGAGGCACGCCGGCAGGCACAACACCAGCACAGGCCCGCGCGCAATGCGGTTGACAGCCGCGCCCGCCAGGCAAGCCAGCAACGCCAGGGTCATCCAAGGCCCGAAACTCGCCTCCGAGCGGCTGGGCCTGAGGAAGTAGCCCCAGCCGTGGTTCAGGTTTGCCAAGGGGTCAAAAATGCCTGCTCGCAACACTTGGTGCTGCACATCCGGCAGTTCGAGCACTGCCGGCAGCCAGAACCACGCGCTCAGCAACGCGCCGAGTGGAAAGATCAACAGCAACCGAAGCAGGGCGCGGCCCTTCAGCCCGTGGCGCCACGCAAAACCTGCAACTACCAAGACAAACAGCAGCGAGAGAAACAGCGACGAAACATTATGCAAGGTGAACCAGCAGGCATAGGCACAGGATGCAAGGATCACGCCACGCCAAGGCACTCCAGACTTCGATACAGTCCAAAACACCCAAACCATGGCCGCGGCCAGATGCAGGGCTGCATACTCCGCCAGTGCTGTGCGAACGTACAGGCAGAACAGCAGATAGGGGCACGTGGTGAACAACAGCACAGCAAGGCAGCCGGCGGCCCGCCCATTCCACTCACGCGCCAAACTGTAGACGCTGAATGTGCCCACGGCAGTCACAAGCACAATCGCCGCCTTTACGGCAACGTGAACGCCTAACCAGATGAACGGAAGGCAAAGATAGGTGAAGCCTGGTGCGTAGAAATTAAAATACGGAGTCCCGTACCCGCCTGCGGTTTCAGGTATCCAGCGCGGGTGCGTCCCCTGCGCCAGCAGGTTGGTAGCAAGGGCGTCAAGACGAAGCTGATAGCGAATGCTTTCGTACCCCGCCCACCAATCGAACGCGACCAGCGGCCACAACACGCTGGCAATGATCGCCGAAAGAAACACAAAAGTTAGCAGGCTGCGAACGGGAATCCGTGGCGCAATTGCGCTCAAGAGACGCTGGAAGAGTGCGTTACACATGCAAGGCGTAGCACTCTTATGACTGCGTTTCCATATTTGTCCAGTTTCGCCGGGCCGATTCCGGGTACTTCCAGCAGTTCATCCTCTGTCCGTGGGCGGCGGGTGGCGATTGCCTCCAGCACTCGGTTCGACAGCACGTGAAAGGCCGGCACGCCCATCGTATCGGCCTGCTGCTTGCGCCAGGTTTTCAGTGCAGCGACCAGCGCCGGGTCGGCTTGGTTGCTGCCTGCCTTGCTGGCTTGGGCGGCCTTGGGGCGCCCTTTGGGCTTGCGTGGCTTGGCGCCTGTCTTGGTTTCGGTTTTTGAAAGCTCGGGCATGATCACGGCGGCGTTCAAGTCAAGGTCACTGTCCTGGCCGGCTTCGGTCAGGGTCGCGCGGCGATAACGAATGGTGCGGCCCTCGGCTTCAAACTCGTCCTGCACGGTGTAGATCAGCCCGTTGTGTTCCAGGGCATCCATCACGCGCTCGAAATCGCGGCGGTCGAGTTCGCTTTCGGTAAAGTTGTCGCGATACAGCTTGCCGGTGGATTGGTCGTTGCGCTGCGTCAGTGCGGCTAAAATTCGCTGCATGACCGTGCGCTCGCGGGCATCGGGGGCGCGAAACGTCTTCAGCACGCATTGTTGCGGCGCGCAGATGTCGCACTTGCCGCAGGCGCGGCCTTGGTCCTGCTGGTCGCCAAAGTGCTTCACCAGCGCTGCCATGCGGCAGGTGCGGCACTGTGCAAACTCGAACACGCGGTCCAGCTGATTGCGCCGGTGGTCGGCGCGAGCCTGGTAGCCCTCCTGCCAATCGGTCTGGCGGCGGGTCAGAAACCCCTCGGCATCGCTTTCCACGGCGCCCAGCCCCAGCAGTTTGTCCAGTCGCGATTGCAGGGCAAAACCGTCCAGGTCAAGGTCTGCGGCCATGCCTTCAAAACTGGCACCGCGCGGCCCGATGGCCTTGAGCAACTTCTGCATCTGCGGCACGGGCGGGTAATCGCGTTCCAGAAAGAACTCGTGCAGCCGCCGGTCACTGAAGCCATACAGCAAAATCGCCCGCGAGGGTTTTCCGTCGCGGCCTGCACGGCCGATCTCCTGGTAATACCCCTCCACGCTTGCGGGCAGCGCGGCGTGAACCACCGTGCGCACGTCGTGCTTGTCGATGCCCATGCCAAAGGCAATCGTCGCCACAATCACGCTGACATCGCCGGCCAGAAACGCGGCCTGGGCCGCGTCGCGGTCTTCGGCACTCAAGCCGGCATGATAGGCCAGTGTGGGCACCTGTCTGGCCAGATTAGCGGCCAATGCTTCGCACTCCTTGCGTGACGGCGCATACACAATGGCGGGCAAGCGCGCACTGTTGCCCAGCAGCGTGCACACGGCCTCGGCCCGTTGCGAGGGCTTGAGTTCGCACACTTCCACGGCCAGATTCGTACGGCGAAAGCCGTGAATCAGGCGCTGCGCCTGGGGCATGCCCAGTTGCTCCACGATGTCGCGCTGTACCTGGGGCGTGGCCGTGGCAGTCAGTGCCACCACCGGCGCCGGTGTCTGGTCCTGCTGCCGATCGAAAAGCTTTCTGGCACCATCCAGCCCGCGCAGCAGTTGCAGCCTGGAGCCCAGCAGGCGGTAGTCCGGCCGGAAATCATGGCCCCATTGGCTGATGCAATGGGCCTCGTCAATGGCAATCAAGCCCGGTTTGCGCTTGGCCAGCCACTCCACAAAGCCTGGCACTCGCAGGCGCTCCGGTGCGATGTACAGAAAATCCAGCCGGCCCTCGGCCCAATCCATGCAGGCTTGGCGGGATTCAGCGCGCGGCCTGCCGCTGTGAATACGCGCAGCTGAAAAGCCTGCTGCAGCAAGCTTGGCGACTTGGTCTTCCATCAAGGAAATCAGCGGCGAAACCACCAGCGCGCTGCCGCCCCGTGCAATCGCTGGCAACTGAAAGCAAAGGGATTTGCCTGCGCCTGTGGGCATGACCAGCAGGGTGTCCTGGCCGCCGGCAATGGCCGTGCAGGCCTCCAACTGGTGCGGCCGAAAGCCTGCATGCCCGAAGCGTGAATGAAGAATACCGGCCAGGTCCATGGGCCGAAGTATAGCCAGCCCGGCGCCATGTCGCGCGCATTGCCTGGTGCGATACATAGCCGCGCCTACTTGCGCTTGCGGTTGATGTTTTTGGGGTACAGGGCCTGCTTGTGCGTGGGTTGCCCGCCTTCGATGGCACCGCGGCCGCTTTTGGTCGTGGGCAGCGGCGGCGGGGCGTGCTCAGCCAAGGCATCTTCTTCGGTGCCCTTTAGCACCTTGGCGTTGCCACCTACTTCGTGCCAGTTGGCGTTGCGAGGCATGGCGCTTAGACCTTTACTTCAGCCTGCAAGGCCTTGAGGACAGTGTTGACAGGCAGCTTCGCGGCCTTGGCTGCTTCTTCGACAGTTTGTTCGGGCACGCTGCAGCCCATGCAGTGAATGATCGCAAAGCGTGCCAGCACGCCTTTGGTGGCGGCTTCGTCCTTGCGGGCCAGCTCGGCCAGGTTCGTGCCTGCGGTGATGGTCACTTGCTGCTCCCGATGGCCGGCGCAACGGGCGCGGCATCTTCTTTTTTGACGCGGTCGATGGGGCAGCAGCCCTTGGGCGGCTGATAGCGCCACTGCGGCGTCTTGCCGGCAGCCAGGTCGATCAGCACCTGGCGCACATAGCTGGTGGTCACGCGCAGGGGGTTACGGGCGTCGTCAATGGCGCCGCGATACTGCAGCTTGCCTTGGCGGTCAAAGATATAGGTTTCGGTGCTGACACGGGCGCCAAAGCGGTCGGCAATCAGGTTGCGGTCGTCCTTCAGCACGGCCCAGTTCAGGCGTTCGGGGTCGGTGCGTTCAAAGTGTTCCAGCAACTCCGGCACGCTCTCCATTGCCGCGCTGTTGATGGCCACCCAGCGCACGTTCGGAAAATCACGCGCCAACTCGTTGAGCCGCACTTCGTAGACCTTGCTGGTGGGGCACAGGCTCGAAACCCAGGTAACTACCGTGAACTCTGCCCCCGGCGCAACCTCCACGGGCTTGCCGTGCAGATCGGGCAGCGTGAAAGGCTCCAGTTTGTCATGTAGTTTCAGGCCGGGAACGGTGCCCGGAATCGCCCCGTCAGGCCGGGCTTCTTCCAGCGTGGCGTGTTCCACCCCGGGAACTTCGGAGACGTCTTCAGGGCCCAGCAGCCCGATGTACTGGCAGCATTCATCAACAACAGCCTTGGGCATCGCCAGGTAGGTGACAACCAAGGTGCCGAGTACCAGAAAAGCGCCAATGGCGTACTTCAAGGCAGACTCCGAACGGGGGCTCCAACATAGCAAAAACAGGCCGCCGGGCCGAATCATTCCCGCGGCGTTACTTGCCGTTGGAACCCTGGCCAATGGCGCCGTTGGCGGGGCCGGGTGCGGCGCCCAAGGGCTCGCCGGGCTGGGTGTAATCAAACTCGCCGCTTACCGCATTCATGCGCACCACCATGGCGGTGCGGTCTCCGCGCGGCGTGGCCACCAGCCAACCCTGTTTCAGCTTGCCCGCGGCGTCAAATTCAAGGTTGTAAAAGCTGTACCCCAAGTCGGCGTAATCATCGCTGGGTTCCAGGGCCTCGGGCCCGGCCTTGAAGGGCACCAGGTCGTCAATGCTGTCGGGCACTTTCTGGTTCTTGGCGTGAAAGGCCACAATGCCGTCGCGGATTTTCTTGAGGTTTACTTCGGCCACGCCGGCGCTGGCCCTCATGGCGGCTTCGCGTTCGGAGGCATTGGGCGCGCCGGGGCCGCAGCCAGCCAGTGCCAGGCACAGCCCCGCCAGCAGGCCCAGTTGCAGGAATGTCCGCCGCTGCTTCATCGTTCACCTTGCGCCGCTGCCACTTTCCACCAGGCCACAGCATAATCAGAAAGCAGGGGATGGACAGAACCACGCGACCCGGGCTTGCTGCTGTTCCAAGGCCGAAGGTTGCCGTTCCAAGGCGAGGCCCTGGCATCAGCCTGCACGAAACTAACGGCGCGGAGGCACGCACGTTCACATGAGCCTGGTTGCGGCAAAGGATGTCTGGCGCGAATACGCCCGGGGCGGCATTGCCGCGCTGGCAGGCGTAAGCCTGGATGTCGCCCCCGGCGAATTTGTCGCCCTGCTGGGGCGATCGGGCTCCGGAAAATCCACGTTGCTGAACCTGCTGGGCGGGCTGGACCGGCCTTCACGTGGCTCGATTCTGGTCGATGGCCGCGACCTGGCCACCATGAACGCGCGTGAACTTTCGCTGTACCGACGCGGTGTGTGCGGGTTCATCTTTCAAAGCTTCAACCTGGTGCCAACGCTGCCGGCCTGGGAAAACGTGGCCCTGCCCCTGGTGTTTCGTGGCGAGGCCCGCACGGCGCGAAAAACCAAAGCGCTGGCCATGCTGGACAAAGTGGGGCTGGCCAGCCGCGTGAACAACCGGCCCACGCAGCTTTCGGGTGGTGAACAGCAACGGGTGGCGATAGCCAGGGCGCTGATCGGCCAGCCGCGCATGCTGCTGTGCGACGAGCCCACGGGCAACCTGGATTCCGCCACCAGCAGCCAGATCATGCAGCTGCTGCGCGACGCCCACAGCGCCGGCGCGGCCCTGGTAATGGTTACCCACGACCCCGAACTGGCCACCCAGTACGCCCAGCGCACCGTGCGCATGGCCGACGGCAAGCTGCAGGAGGCCGCGTGAATCTCGGCGCGATGGTGTGGCTGGCGCTGGAAGGCCTGCTGCGCAAGAAAGGCCGCAACACCCTGACCATGTCAGGCGTGTTCATTGGCGTGTTTGCCCTGACGCTGATTGTCTCTTTGGGCCAGGGCTTGTCGCGCGCGGTCACGGAAACTGTCAGCGGCACCGACAACCTGCGCCAGGTTGGTTTGACGGGCGGCTTTGGCATTGAGCTTTCAAATGACCCCGCCGAAATCGAAATCAGTGGCGAAATGAACGACGCCCGCCGCGACCGCCTGCGCCGCGCGGCCGTGAACCGTCGCCAGATCCGCCAGGTGGCGGGTCGGCGCGCCAACGCCATTGACGACAAAACAATCGCCCAGCTTTCGAAACTGCCGCACATTGAAAGCATCCAGCCGGTGATTGTGGAACGCTATGAGATGAAGCTGAACGGGCACCAGTCGCCCGCGACCTTGAGTTACGGCGTGGATGTCGGCCGCAAGCGCTACGCCGACCGCGTGATCGCCGGAAGCTACTTCAGCGGTGACAATGCCCCTGAGGCGATTGTGCACGAGTATCTGCTGTACAAGTGGGGCATGCTCAACGATGGCGACTACGCCAGGGTGATTGGCCAGAAGGTCAGGCTCAAGACCATCCAGACCGAGCTGACACCCGAACAACAAGCCCCGCCCATGCTGCAGGACATGCTGCGCGACCTGACCGAGGAAGAACGCAAGGCCATGCAGACGCTGTTGCCCAAGTTGCTGAAGCAGTTCGGCCAAAGCAACGAACGCCGCGCCGCAGAACGCGAGTTCACGGTGGTGGGTGTGCTGCGCGAACAGATACCGGGCGACCCCTTCAACGTGATTGAAGACGGCAACGCCGTGCAGGCTGACCTGTTTTTGCCCCAGGAAACGGCCCGAGAACTGTTTCTGGCCAGCGCCGTGAATGTGGAGTTGGGTTACCCCCGCGCACTGGTGACTGTGACAGATTCCGAGTTCGCACCAGAGGTCGAACAGACCCTGCGCGACAAAGGCTATACGGCGTTCAGTGTTGCCAGCGCGCTGAAACAGATTGAAAGCGTGCTGCTGATGATCACGGTCAGCATTTCGTTTCTGACCGGCATTGCGTTGATTGTGAGCACCCTGGGCATCGTCAACACCATGATCACCAGCGTAATCGAAAGAACCCGCGAAATCGGCATCTTCAAGGCCGTGGGCGCCACAAACGCCCAGGTGATGACGGTGTTCTTGTGCGAAAGCGCGCTGATCGGGCTGATTGGCGGGCTGCTGGGGCTGGGGCTGGCGGCACTGGCAATGCTGCCAGGCGACATGCTGGCTGTGCAGTTGATCAACGAAAAAGCCGCCATCCCCTTTGACCAGCCGGTGTTCGTGCTGCCGCTGTGGCTGATGATCGCCGGCCCGGCACTGGGCACCGGAACAGCGATTGCAGCCGCCATCCTGCCCGCCAGACGCGCCGCCAGAATCGACCCCGTAAAAGCCCTGCGCCACGACTGACCGATCCCATCAGCCCCAAGCGCAAGCTACGCCCTGGCCCGGAGCGTAAGATTGCTATGCAATGGTCGCTTGGATCGCAAAGCGATCCAAGCGCCGGAGTAGTTCACCCGTCGAACTACCCCGTCGCTTCCGCTTCGGGCTGGAACTTCGGGCCCTTCGGCTTATTCCTCAACGGGCGTTGCTTTGGTACCCCCTTGGGCTGCTATAATCCCTGGTCGCTCTTGACTGGAGTTCTGCATGGCCTTTGCCAGCCACCTTGCCCGCGCAGTTGCGCTTGCCGCGCCCCTGTTTCTGTTCACCGCTGCGCCCTGGGCCCAGCCTGCCGCCCGCATTGGCGCGCCCGCGCTGCTTCAGGCCGGGCTTGAAGGCGACGAAATCGCCAAAGACAAAGAATATGCCGCCGGCACGCGCATCAAATCCACGCGTCTCGGCATCAGCTTCAAGGTGCCCGAAGGCTTCAAGGCCAGCATGCTGGAAGCCGGTAACGCCATGGTCTTCAAAGGCGCAAAGCAGTATGGCGTGCTGGTCATGCGCACCGGCCTGACAGTGGCCGATGCCAAGGCGATGTTTGCACAGGAAATGGATTTTTCGTTTCTTGACGAAAACGCCTGGGCCGAGCGGTCCGGGGCCCACACCGTAAGCGGCAGTACTGTGACCTGCGATTACGAAGGCGACGGCGTGTTCGGCCGCGCCCAGGCAACGATTGGCGACAAAGGCGCAGGCTGGGCCCTGTGTGTGCTTTCGACATCGGCGGCCAAGGCCAAAGCGGCCGTTTCCACGGTTGCGGAGAGCCTGGCCTGGGCGGCGCCGGATTCCGCCAAGGACCTCGAGTTCTGGCGCGGGCAACTGAGTGGCCAAAGCCTGAAGACGGAAGCCAAGGGCGAAGCCCTGACTTGTGCGCTGGCCAAAGACGGCACTTACCAGATGCTGTACACGCACAGTGAAGGCGAGTACCGCGAAGCCGGCAATTGGCGCGTTGAAATCGGCCCGCTGTACGGCTTTCTGGTGCTGCAAGCCAAAGAGGGCGAAGCCAAGACCCTGTACCTGACGCTGGACGGCAACCAGATTGTGGTAGACGGCACCAAGTACACGCGAACGGCGATCGACGGCAGCGCCAAGACACCCGCGGCACCGGAGGGCAAAGAGGCCGCGCCCACGGAATCCAACGACCAGGGCAAGATTCGCAAAGCCCAGGCCGACCCGAACTGGAAGAGTGACGTAAAGGAAGTCGAGAAACTTGAGGGCGAAGAAATCCAGGTCAACGTGGTGGTGGCTGGCGAAAAGCGCCTCAAGACGGATTTTCTGGGCGTGTCTTTCGTTGTGCCGGCAGGCATCAAGGGCGGTACAGACGGCAAGACGCCCGTGTTTGCCATGCGGCCCGAAGACCAGCGCGGGCTGGGCCTGCTGATGCTGCAGACCGGCCTGAACACAGCGGCCATGGCTGCAGCGACTCTGCATGAAGACCAGGACCTGGGCGATCTGGAAAAGGGCGTGGTTCTGAAGCCCGACGGCGACGCGAAAATTGAAGGCGGCAAGGTCACGCAGGATTACACCCATGAAACCTACACCGCGCGGGCGGTGATTCTGGTGGGGCCCTCTGGAAATTCCATTGGCGTGACCTTCATAGGCGCCAAGGGCGACAAAGACAAACTGCGCGGCTACGTGGACAGCATCATCAAATCGGTGCAGATGACCAAACCCAAGGCCGAGGAAAAACGCGGCGATCTGATCAAGCAACTGGGCGGCAAGGTGCTGCACATCTATCGCTACAAGGCCGTCAACGGTGCCAGTGGCAACAGTTCAAGCTGGGAAACGAAAATCTGGTACCACCTGGGTTCCGACGGCAGCTACTACTATCAGTACAAGTTTGAGAGCGACCATTACGTCAAAGGCGTGGATGGCGGCGGCAACGAGACGCACAACGGCGGGGCCTGGGGCGGCAACAACCGCGAAGAAAAGGGCACCTGGCGCATCGAGTTCAACATCGCGGGCATTCTGCTGGTGTTGAAGGCCGAAAACGGAGCCGAAACGGTGCACCAGATTCGCCAGGAACCGGGTAAAGTGTTTCTGAACAACGAAGAAGTCAGCGTGGGCAAGAGTGACAAGAAGAACTAGTGCGGGCGGTAGTTCGGAGAACCGCAATGCGCCACGGGTGGAAACTGCTGTTGCTGCTGCCGCTGATGTTGCTGGCCTGTCAGGGCAGCAAAGATGACGGCGGCGGGCCAAGGTATCTGTTTCACACCATCACTCCTTCGCCCGTGCCCAACGGGCGCGTGGGCGATGCATACATGGAAGTGCTGACAGTAGGTGGCGGGCTGGCAGAAGCCGACCAGCAGCCCCTGGAGTGGTCCATTTCGGCGGGGGCGCTGCCGCCTGGCTTGTCGCTGGATGCATCCGGCACGA
This sequence comes from Planctomycetota bacterium, assembly GCA_016722065.1. GTDB lineage: Bacteria > Planctomycetota > UBA8742 > UBA2392 > UBA2392 > H3-PLA7. The sequence continues at coordinate 1,686,359 of JADKGX010000001.1, read as the reverse complement.
TTCAGACCAACTTTCACGGCACCCCCAACGCTGCCGGCACCTATGCCTTCACGATCCGGATTCGTTCGGTCAGTGGCATCAGCGATGCCAGCTTTCCCCAAAGCATGGTGATTTCGCCCTCGACGGCCTTGGTGGTTACGACTACCAGCCTGCCCGCGGGCGCGATTGCCACGCCCTATAACCAGAACCTTTCCGCCACTGGCGGCACGGGGGTGGGGTATTCCTGGAGTATCGTCAGCGGCAGCCTTCCGCCCGGGTTGTCATTGGACCCCAAGGATGACGCGCTGTTGTGGGGCAGTTTCACGGCCACGGGCAACCTGGACCAATCCCTGGGCGGCGGCAAACTCGCGGAAGTCAGTGGCATCTGTGCCTCGCGCCTGAACCCGGGTGCGTTGTGGGTGCACGATGACAGCGGTGCCGGACCTAGCCTGTATGCTGTCAGCGCCCAGGGCACATTGTTGCAGGAGTATGTGCTGGCCACTGGGGCGGTAGACTGGGAAGACATTGCCATCGGCCCCGGCCCGGACCCGAACAAGGAGTATCTGTACATCGCCGATGCAGGCGACAACAGCAGCACTCGCACCGATTGCTGCCTGTTGCGTGTGGAGGAACCCACCGTGCCAGCCGTGCCCGGCACGCCGCAGCAGTTGGCCTTTGACGCCTTCTACTTCACCTATCCGGGTGGCAGCCAGAACTGCGAAACGCTGATGGTGGATTGGGAAACCGGCACGCCGTATCTGGTCGAGAAAACCGCCAGTGCGCCCCGCGTGCACAAGTTTCCAATGCCGCTGGACACAGCCTGGACCAGCGCCAGCCCCGTAACCCTGACGCCAGTGGCCGCCACAGGCACCTTTGGCGCAACCTTGACCGGCGGCGATTGCAGTCGCGACGGCCGACGCATGGTGTTGCGTGGCTATGGCGCTGGTGCCGAATTTGCCCGCCCTGTTGGCGGTACGTTTGACGACTTGTTCGGCCAGGCGGGCGTTGCCATCAACCTGCCTGGCGGGCAGCAATACGAGGCCCTGTGTTACTCCGCCGACGGTGCCCAGATTTTCACCACCACCGAACTGGCGGGCCAGGCCACAGCGCCGATACATTTCGGCCAGGCCGCAGCTGACGCGGGTTACACCATCATCTCGGGCACGCCCACCCAAAGCGGGTTCTACACGTTTACGGTGCGGGTGCGTGACAGCGCCGGCGGCATCGCCACGCGCACGTTGTCGATCAACGTGCCGTAGCAGGGTTGGCGCAGGCGGCCCAGCGCCGCCCTTACAGTTTCTTCTCTTCTTCGGATTTGGCCTGGCGGCGCTTGGCTTCGTCGTCGCCGTCGCCGGGTTCGCTGCGGTCGTTCATGCCGGCTTTGAACTCGCGCAGGGTCTGGCCCAGGTTGCGCGCCACATCTGGCAGTTTGCCGCCAAACACAATCAGGCCGACAAACACAATCGCGGCGATTTCGGGCACAGACAAGTTGATGAACCCCAGAGTCGCCATGTTGCACCTTATCCCATCGCCAGTTTAGCCAGGATGGCCGATCCGATCACCAGGCAGGATTCGTCCACGTTGAAGCGCGCGCTGTGTACGGGCTCAATGATTCCCTTGGCCTTGTTGCCGCTGCCCACCACAAAGAACGCGCCGGGCCGGTGCTGCAGAAAATAGGCAAAGTCTTCGCCCCAGGTCTGGGCGGGGTACTTGGCGTCCACGTTGGCCTCGCCCACGACTTCGATCGCGGCTTTGCACAGCGCCTGGGCACCGCTGGCGTGGTTGACAATGCTGTCATAGCCGCGCTCAAACTCATATTCATGCTGCAAGCCATGTGCGGCGGCCACGCCGGCGGTCATCTGGCCGATTTCGCGGTCCAGTTGGTCGCGAATCGCGGCGTCAAACGTGCGCACGGTGCCCAGCAGGTCGGCGTGGTCGGGAATGATGTTGTGCGTGGTGCCCGCCGAAAACCTGGTGATGCTGACAACCGCCTGGGCGCTGGGGGAAACGCGCCGCGACACCAGCGATTGCAACTGGCTAACCAGTGCGCAGGCCGCGGGAATCGGGTCCAGCGCTTCATGCGGGCGCGAGGCATGCCCGCCGCGGCCGGTCAGGCGCATGCGGATCGTGTCGGCTGCAGCCGTCATGGGCCCTGTGCAGGTGGCGACCTTGCCGACTTCCAGCAGCGGCTGGTTGTGCACGCCGTAGACTTCATCTACGCCTTCCAGGCAGCCAGCGGCAATCAGGCCTTTTGCCCCGCCTGGGGGCGTTTCCTCGCTGGGCTGGTAAATGAAGCGCACGTTTTTCTTTAGCTGGCTGCGGTGTTCCACCAGCAGCCGCGCGGCACCCAGGCCCATGGTCATGTGCGTGTCGTGGCCGCACATGTGCGCTACGCCCGGCACGCGCGAGCAATAGTCAACCTGGTTCAACTCCTGAATCGGCAGGGCGTCCATGTCGGCTCGCAGGGCAATGCGGCCCTTGGCGCCGGGTACATCGAGGTCAGCGATGAATCCTTCGCCCCACAGGTTGCGGCGCACCTTCAAGCCCAGCTTTTCCAGCGCGTCGGCAGTGGTCATGCCGGTGCGCTTTTCTTTCAGCGATAACTCGGGGTTCTGGTGCAGGTCTCGGCGCGTCGTCACCAGCCAGTCGCGGAATCTTTCAGCGGCGGCAATCAGGGCATGGTTCATACAGGTTCTCGCGGGTTGGCCTGATCATAGGCTGGCCGGGCCGGACATACAGCCGGGCGGCTACTGGCGTTTGTCGGCCAGAACCTGGCGCGGCCGGCGCTTGAGAATCTCGTTCGGCTTGGGTTTCGGAATCTGCCAGGCCACGCCGGTTTGCGCATCGGCCCACTGGGTAAGCGCGTTCAGGCGGGTTTCCATTTCGCGTCGGGCAGCCACCAGCTGGCGCGCCCCTGCATCGGGAGCGATCTGCAGGGGCTGGCCAAACCGATACTCGATGCTGGCAAAAGGCAGTGGAATCATCATCTGGTCCCAGGCCCGGTGCAGTTGCGCCACGCGGTTGCAGGCCCAGGTGAAGGGCACAATCGGCAGGCCGGTCAGTTTGCCAAGCAGGATCGGCCCGGGCTTGAGTTGATAGCGCGGCCCGCGCGGGCCGTCGCCTACGGTGCCCAGGTTGAAACCGCGGGAAATGCGGTCAATGGCTTGCTTGAGGGCGGCCACGCCATCACGCGAACTGCTGCCACGGATCACGCCGCCGCCGTTTTCACGAATCAGCCTAGCCAGCGGTTCTCCGTCGCGGCTTGCGCTGACGATTGTTTCCAGGCGGTAATCCACGCGCCGGCGACCAAACAGGTCGTGATAGGTCAACAGGCCCGCCACCCGGTTGTGCCAGGCCAGAAAGATGAAGCTGCGGCGCGAGTACAGCAGGTCGTCGCGAAAGGCTTCATCGCCGCTACTTTGCACGTGCAGTGTGGCGCCCGCCAGCCGCAGCAGCAGGCGCGTGCCCACAGACATGGCGCCCAGGCGAAGCTTATCGGCCAGGCTGAAGTTGCCCGGGCCCAGTTCGCCGTACTTGCGCCACTTGTCCAGTGCGCGCCAGGGATCCATTTTAGTGCTTGCGACTGACACACCGCCTCCGCATAGACTTGCAACATTAGACCGGAGACCGCCATGCACAACCAGATTGCCCTTGCCTGCGTGCCCACACCCCTTGGCGAAATCGGTCTTGCCGCCGGCGAACACGGGCTGTTTGGCGTGTGCCTGGGAGGCAACCTGGAACGCATGGTGGGCAGTGGCCTGTGCGCGCGACGCGACCACGGCAAGGGCCGCCACCACCCCTGGGAAGTCCTGCGCCAGGCGTGCGATGAGCTGGTCGAATACCTGTTGAGTGCCCGCGAGAAGTTTGATACGCCGCTGGATTTTTCCTGCGGCAGCGAGTTTCAGCGCGCCGTCTGGCGCCGCCTGCAACGCCTGCGCTTTGGCGTTGTGACCACCTATGCCGAGTTGGCCGAGAACGCCGGGCACAAGGGTGCCACGCGCGCCGTGGGCAACGCCGTTGGCGCCAACCCGCTGCCGATCTTTGTGCCCTGCCACCGGGTGCTGGCCGCTGGCCGCAAGCTGGGCGGTTTCAGTGGCGGGCTTTCGCGCAAGCGCAAGCTGCTGCGCCTGGAAGGCGTGCAGTGGAAGTAGCCCGTCCCGCCGGTGGCCGACAGCCTGCGTGAAAGCGGCTGTTACTCGTAGTGCAACGCTTCTACGGGGTCTTTGCGAGCAGCCATGGTCGCGGGCAAAATGCCGCAACCGAAGCTGAACAACACCACCGGCGCTGCAATGTTCATCGACAGCCGCAGCAGCGCAGCGCCCTTGACGCTTGGAATATAGGTCAAGAAGTACACCTCAGGCGGGAACAGCCGCACGCCGGTGACCTGGTCAATCAGGTCTTCAATCTCGTTCAGGTACTCGCTGCAGCCAAAACCCATGGCCGCGCCAATCAATGCGCCGAACAGTCCGATAAACAGCGCATTGAACATGAACACACTGCGCACGCCCCAGGGCGAAAAACCCAGCGCCTTGATGATGCCGATATCCTTCACCTTCTCGTTCACCAGCTGGTACACCAGCATCAGGATCAGAAAACCCACCAGCACAATGATGAAGCTGACAATCAGCCCCAGGATCAGCTTTTCGCGCTCTACGGCCTCCAGCAGACTGCGCTTTTCGTCTTCCCAGACGCTGACGCCAGAGGGCCGCACGCCGGTTTTCTCCAGCAGTGCGCGTACTTCGGTTTTCAGTTTGTCGGCCCGGGCTGTGCCCTCATACAGGCTGTAATCGGCCAGTTTGGCGCCAACGTAATAGCGCACCTCGCTGTCGGAAAGCGTGGCTGCCAGTTCGTCAAAATCGCAGTACATGCGGCCCAGGTTGTCCTCATATAACCCGCTGCGAAACAGCGCGGTGATGCGGAACTTCACCTGGCTGGCCTTGCCTTGCGGGCGGCCGTTTTCATCAAAGTAGATGCGCGGGATTGTTACCTCGACAACATCGCCGACCTTGACCCCGCCAAGGATCGCGCTTTCTGCAAGTGCATCGCCCAGGATCAACCCGGGTTCTGCACCCTGGTCATTGACACCATCGTGCGGGTGGCGGCCGGTTTCCTTGGCACGCTTGAAGTAATCCTGCGCGCTGTCGCCGGGTTGCATGGTGGTGCGCAACGGCAGCACCTTGCGATAGGCCTCCATGCGCTGCCGTGCAAAGTCGGCGCCGTCGTCGAAGTTCTCCAGTGCAAAGGCCAGCGGCACGGGTTGGCGTGCCTTCATGGCGGCCTGCATCGGGCTTGAGGTGGCTGCGGCTGGTTGAAGGGCATCAATCTGGCGCAGCAGTTCCAGGCTGGGCCAGCGGCCCTGGCGCGCCTGCGAAATCGTGGCTTGCAACAGCTTGGCGTACTGGGCCAGCATGGTGGCCAGTGCTTCTTCACGCGCGGCTTCGGTTTTCTCAAGGTCCATGGCCACGGCGTCGGCGGTTTTTGTGGCGGCATCGATGTCCTGCCACAGCTTGGTCAAGCCGGCGCGCTCTGCCGTATCCAAAGGCGGCAGGCTGGAATCGTTCAGGTAATCCTTGATGTACAGGTAAGTTTCGGCGTGGATGCGCGCAATCGCGTCATGCACAAGCCCTGAGCCGGTAAGGTACTCACGCAGGATGATGGCGGACCCGTTGCGCGCCGCCAGGATGGCGGGTTCTTTGGTGGCCGGCACCTTGATGAAACGGTCCAGAATAACGCGAATGTCGCGATGGCAGCTTTCGACAATGCCGCGCAATTCATCCATGTCGTCGGTGCGGCTGGCGGCTTTGTGGGCGGTCTTCAGGCGCTCATACAATTGCTGGCCGGGGCTGAATTCCTGGTACCGCACGCGGTCAAACATGGGCCAGCGCACGGTGCCGGTACCGGTGACGAATTGGCGTCGGGCCAGCATGTTGCGAAGATCCGGTGCCATGCGGCCCGTGTTCTTGTTGTTTTCGGTGAACATGAAGCTGGGTTGGGCCGACAGGGCCTCAAGGGACTCGTCGGTTTCCCAGCCCAGGGTGGTGCCCAGCAGGTTCAGCAGGGGCATCAAAACGTGCCGGTCCTTGAATGTCTGCACTTCGGCCGCAGCAACGTAATTGCCCAGGTTCGAAATGTCGGGTTCACGGCCGGGGTCTACTCCTACCAGGTCAGCAAAGGGCAGGTCGCGGTTGCCCTTGCTGGGGGTAATAAACGTCTTGGTGCTGACACGCCAGGAGACGCCCAGCACGTCAGGTTTGCCGCGAAAATCCAGGTGCTGCTTCAGGGCGCTTTCGGTGGCGTCGAACTCGTCCTGCAACCGCTGGCGGAACAGCGGCCCATACCAGGCTTTGCGGGCTTGTTCTTCGGCTTCAGCGGCGTTGCGCGAACGGGAAAGATAGAACTCGCGCGGGGTGACAATGCGGCCTCCGTCGCGCAGGCATTCGCGGTCGAAATCAGACAGGTTCTTTCCGCTTCGCAGGCGGTCCAGGAACTTGTTCTGGCGTTCCGTGCGCTGCGGGTCCTTGGGTGCGTCCGGTTTGGCTGGCTGTTGCGGTTCTGCAGGCTGGGCGCGGGCGGTGTCCGTGATGTCGCGCGGGTTGGAAATGGCGTCCCCGTCGGCCTCGGCAAAACGTTGCAGTGCTTGTTCCAGGGCGGCTTCCCAATCGCGGCGGGTGTCGGCGTTGGCGTTGATGCGCCGCACATATTCGGCCCATTCCAGGGCCACATACTTGTCGCTGTCCTCGGACAGGTGAAAGCGGTCGCCGTCAAAGCGTACCAGCAGGTGCGAAAGGCTGCCCCGCACCTGTTCCTTGAAGTCCGCCTGAAAGCCCGACATGACGCTGTTGACCAGAATCAGCAGCCACACGCCCACGGCAATGCCAGCCACACTAAGCAGGCTGATCACGCGCTTGCGCAGATAGCGCAGGCTGACAAACGCGCTGGCACCACTGTTGAAGTAATGCACCAGCGCCCGGCCCAGAAAATAGTCCACGACCAGAAAGAACTCGGCCTTAATGGTCATCCAGCCCAGGCCCAGTCCTTCACTGCCGCCCACCACGGCCTGGGAGCAAGCCAGCGGCAACAGCACGTTCAAGCCGACCAGGGCACCAATCAACAGGGCCGCGTCCCAGATGCGCCGGTGGCTGCCACCCCGGGCCTGGATGGCGCTGAAGATACCGGCCACCAGGGCCGTCAGGGGCAACACGGGCAGCCCGCCCAGCAGGGTCAGCGCGCGGCGCCATTTTTCGGGTGCCAGCCGTGCGGCGCAAACTTCGGCAGCCAGCACCGCCATGCCCAGCAACAGCAGCACAAAGCGCCCGGCGTGGGCCGAGGCGTCCAGGTCAGAATGAATGTCCAGGACTTGCCAGCCGGCCAAGGCCAGCGCCATGGCAAGGAACATCAGGAAAGCGAGTGCGCGAACAACAATCATGAAGGCGCCGGCAAGGGGCAAGTCAGGGTGATCAAGGCCAGTATCGGTACCTTGATACGCGCGAGTTCAGATCATCGCCAGTGTGCGGCGCAGTTTATGCGGTGGACATGTTTCGGTCGGCAGGGCAGCGGGGTGGCCTATACGTCGTCGCCGTCACGGTGCGGAACAATCGGGGCGTTGCGGGCCCTTTCTTGTTCGTAGGCTTCGATGATCTTGCGGTGCACGTATTCGCGCACATCGGCGCGAATCGGGTGCACCAGGTCAAAGTGCAGCTTGGCGCGGCCGCGCGCATCTACATCCGCGCGGTTGGGATTCAGGTTGCCGCCGCATTCGTTACAGAAACGGGCCCGCAGGTGATTCTTGAAGCCGCAGGAGTTGCATTTGTCGGTGATTTTGCGGCTGGGCATGGCGACAAAAGGGGTTCCGTCGCCTTTGATCAACTTCAGGTCTTTGATGACGAAGGCATTGTTCAACGTGACGCTGCAATAGCCGAGAAGCTTCTCGTCGTCTTCTGAGGCCAGCTTGATTCGAACTTCCGTGACGTCAATGTCAGACATCGCCTCAGCCCCACACAGGCCCCCTTGGCAACGTTTGCGTTGCGAAAGCCTGGCCCAGTCCACGCCTTGTCAGCGTATTCACTAACTCGATCGACGCAGCAGCATTGGACATCAAGAATGCTACAGAAGAACCCGAGCCACTTACAAATCGCACAAGAACGCCATTCTCTTGTGCAGTTTTCCCCCAAACTTCAGCAAGTCGCTTGGAAACACGCAATGCAGAAGCTTGCAATCGATTTGTGACCACTGACGCTAGCTTTGCCGGGTCTGCCTGTCCCTCGAAAACATGAAATAAGTAACAATCTGGCTGGCCATAGTTCAACCCCTTGGCCAGATCTGCATACACCTCTTTGGTTGGGCAGACGTCGTTGGGGTACAGAATCACCACAGGCAGCCCGGGCTGGTCGTGCAGCTGTTGCACTTGCTCGCCCCGGCCAGTGCACAGGGCGGTACCGCCCTCAATAAAGAAGGCGCAATCGCTGCCGATGTGTGCCGCCAGCTCGCGCAGCCGATCGGCACCGAGATTCAGTTCCCACAGCCGGTTCAATGCAACCAGTGTGGCCGAAGCATCACTGCTGCCACCGCCCAGGCCGGCGCCATGGGGTGTGCGTTTAAACAGGGCAATTGACGCGCCCCGTTTGGGGGCGTGTTCGGTCTGCAGCAGCTTTGCCGCACGATAAACCAGATTGGTTTCAACCGGCCCGAGGTCGATGTTGCAGGTCAAACTCAGCGCGCCGTCGGATCGGTCCTGCACAACAATGTCGTCGCACAGGTCAATCGCCTGCATCACGGTATAGATTTCATGAAAACCGTCAGGCCGCTTGCCCGGGATTTCCAGGTACCAGTTCACCTTGGCAGGGGCCTTGATCTTGAGCATAGGCCCCTTATAGCGCCAAGCTTGGCGATCTTCGAAGGGGGCGCGCCGTAGCGACTACTTGCGCTGGGGTACCAGGTCAACGTGGCTGGTGCTTCCGCCCTGCACGACACGCAGCTTCAGCTTTTCAAAGCGCAGCGTCAGACCCTCTGACATTCCATCAGGCCCGCTGTTGGAGCCGCCAGGCGCAATCGAGGAAACCCGCGCGTTGACCAGTTCATACTCCATGCGAGAAATCTCGACGCCATCTTTGAGTGTCACGAGGTCAAAGAACACCTGGGGCATGGGGTCGGCCGTGGCACACAGCTTCATGAACACCGGCGTGGCGGCATCGGAGTAGCGAAACAGGTTCACATCCTGCACGTGTACCTGCGAGTTGCCACCGGCGTAGCCCGGGTCAAAGTGAACGCCGTGCGAAAGCGACATGAATTCGGTCGTCTCAGGCACGCTGTCGCCGGGCAGTGCGTGGTTGCGCAGGCCCGGAATGCGCATGCGCCACTGCTTGCTGATTTCGTCAGGCATCGTCGTCTCCGTTGGCTTGGCCTTGCGTGCTGCTTTCGGCCCGGCAAGTGCTGCAGGCCGCCGGCCATGGTTACCGCTTTACCCGTCGCGCGATTTCCCGCTTGGCTTCTTTTTCCTTGATCGACTGGCGCTTGTCGTGCTGCTTCTTGCCCTTGCAGATGCCAAGTTCAACTTTGGCCCAGCCACGCAAGAAGTAGATGGAAAGCGGAATCAGCGTGAAGCCTTTTTCCTGCAACTTCGCGCGCAGGCGCTTGATTTCCAGTTTGTGCAGCAGCAGCGCGCGTTTTCGCTTCGGTTGGTGTTCGTCAATCTGGTTGCCGCGGTTCCATTCCGGAATCTGCAGGTTCAGCAGCCAGGCCAGCGACTTCTTTTTGTCCAGCATGGCATAGGCGTCACTGATCACGCATTGCCCTGCGCGCAGCGACTTTACTTCGTTGCCATTGAGCTTCAGCCCGGCTTCCAGCTTGTCCAGCACGTGGTATTCAAAGAAGGCCTTGCGGTTGGTCGCCACGACCTTGCGCGTTTCCAGGCCCTCGGATTCTTTGGCGGACTTTTTGGTTTCGGTCTTCTTTGCCATGGCCCCGGCCTAACGATTGCGAGTTTCCCGCGTCTCGATCCAGGGCACTGTCATAGCACCAGTGCCCGCAAGCCCGAAGTCGGTTCGGACAATTCCGGTGATTTGTCGCCTGAGTTCCTAAAGCTGGCTGCCTGGGGTTTCTTCAAGCACTGGTTCGCCGTCTACGGCGCGCGAGATGTCCTTGGGCCGGGGCAAGGTCATGCTCAATGGCAGCCCCAACAGCGCCCAGCCCAGTTGCAGCGTGCGACCGCCCAGGCTGATCAGCAAGGCGTTGTGTTCAGCCACGCCGCGCAGGCCAAAGAAGTAAATGCTGGCGGCCTCGCCCACGCCCCAGCCGCCAAAGCTGATGGGCAGGGCCGAGATCATTCCCGTCACGGGCACCAGCACGGCGTATTCGGTCCAGGGCAGGCCGGCGCCAATGCCATTGCCAATGGCAATATGCATGCCGATCCAGGCGGCCTGGGGCAGCATGGAAACCAGCAACGCCGCCAACAAGCCGGGCTTGTGCCCGCGAAAAATCTGCATCGCTTCGTCAAAGGCCCGAATCGCGTCACTGAAGGGCAGCTTGCGCGAGGTGCCCTTGGGAATCAGCTTGCGGATGCGCCGGCTGGTCAAGCCAATGATCGCCACGGTGGCACAGCCCGCAAAAGCCACGATCACGGCCGCGGCCTGGCGAATGGTTGGTTCGTCGATCAACGGCACCAGCACAGCCAGTGCCAGCGCGGCCATCATGAACAGGCCGCACAGGCGGTCGACCATCACGGCAGCAAAGGCCTGGGGCTTGCTGCCCGTGGCCTGCGAAAGATACAGCGCCTTGATGGCGTCGCCGCCAATGGCGCCGCCGGGAATTGCGCTGTTATAGAGGTGGCCGATCAAGGTGTAGACCAGCACGCGCCACAGGCTTACCTGCTTGCCCAGCAACCCCACCAGGAGCTTCAGGCGCCAGGCTGTGGCCACAAAGCTGACCAGGCACAGGCCGACTGCGTAGAACAGCATGTTGCGGTCGATGCTGCGGACCGCATTCAGGTTTTCCTGGGGGTCGGTGCGAAAGCCAAACAGGTACACCAGCACGGCAACGCCGAAGGCCAACGGAAGAAAACGGCGGGCATAGTGCAGCACGCGCTTCATGCAGCATGTTTCTAGCGCCCGGCGGCAGCGTACACCACCGGGCATTGCCCGCACGCTTCAGAGGCAAGCTGGCTAAACACCGCCCGTCGCCCCAGACGCAGTTCAGCTTGCCGCTGCCGGCAAGTGCCATCCGTGTCAGGCGGGCAGCGACGGTTGTTCAGGGCATGGATTCGCGGCTGCGCATGATGTCTGTGTCCAGCTTGAAGCGTTGGCCTAGGTATTCCTTGCGCACAATCGGGTCGCCGGCGATTTCGCGCGGCGGACCTTCCTTGATGACCTGCCCTTCCACAATGATGTAGCTGCGGTCGGTCATGGGCAGCACTTCGCGCACGTTGTGGTCCGTCAGCAGCACGGCAATGCCCTTGGCCGCCAGCTTCAGCACCAGCTCGCGCAGGTCCTGCACGGCAATCGGGTCCACGCCGGCAAAGGGTTCGTCCAGCAGAATGACCTTGGGCTCGGAGATCAGCGTGCGGGCGATCTCGAGTCGGCGGCGCTCCCCGCCGCTGCAACCGCCGGCTGGCGTGGTGCGCACCTTCTGTAGCCCGAACTCCAGCACCAGCGCCTCGAGCTTCTTTTCACGGTCGCCCCGGCCCAGGCTGGTTGTTTCCAGAATCGCCAGCAGGTTCTCTTCGACCGTCAACTTGGCAAACACGGTGTGGTCCTGCGGAAGATAGCCCAGACCGTGCCGAACCCGCATGTACATGGGCTGGCGTGTGACATCGCGATCGGCCAGCGTGACCACCCCGCCGTCAGGCCGGTGCACGCCCATCAGCATCTTGAACGTGGTCGACTTGCCGGCGCCGTTGCGACCCAGCAGACCCACGATCTCCCCGGCATTCACTTCGACGTTAACGCCGCGCACGACGGTGCGCGATCCGAAGCGTTTGGTCAGCCTTTCACCTTTGAGGACAGCCATGGAGGGTCATGGTCAGGCAAGTTCGACGGTTTCTCAATGGGGTAAGTGCGGCCTGCCCGGCGTAACGAGTTGACCAGTGTCTGAGTTACGGAGTGACTGTGCTGAAATGCGGTTGAACTGCCGCCAGACCCGGCCCGGTAGCACCCGACAAAGAAGCTAACCAGGCAATCCGCTTCTCGCGGGCTCACTTCTGTCGCACGATGCGCGCATCGTCGATGCCAATGGCGCGGCGCAATCCGGCCGTGTCGTCCAGCCAACGCTTTCCATCGGTGTAATAGCCTGCCGTGGGCTTCAAAGCCGGGTCGTGCTTGAGAAACCAGGCATTGAACTGGTGCATCGAAAGTTCGCGCAGGTACTTGGCCAGCATGCTGGCCAGTGCAATCGGCAGGTGATCGCCTTCGCCTTTCTCCTTGAAGGCCACAAACAGGCGCGGGTCGCCGCCCACACCGGAAACCGTCAGTTCGTAGGTACTCAACTTGGGCGATTCATGGATCACGCGCACTTCGGCTTCCGGGAACTCGCGTGCCAGGGCGCGTCCGTACCGCTCGCGCCCGCCCTGGCGGTCACACAACACAGCCAGCTTGCCGTGCTTGCGCCACAGGTGGCCGATCACGCGGGTGATGCATTCGAACTCGGCGCGGCTTTTGTTGCCCAGCCGGCGCAGGGCGGCATTCAATTCGCCCTCAAACACCGGTGCAACACCCAGCGCCGAAAGCGACACGCCGGCCGATTCCAGGGCCCGTGCCAGCGGCTGGGCACGCAAGCGCATGCGAGACCAATCGGCCTCCAGCGGAAATCTTTGCGGCGGGTCAAAGTACCAGTCGTACAGGCCGCGCTTTTCGCGGGCCAGCGGACACAGGGCGTTCCAGAACGCGCCGAAATCCGGCGCTGTGCCGGCCTGGGGCTCAAGCCCTTGCAGGCAAAGCCAGCAAAGCACTTCTTCTTCCAGGGCCTTGAGCCCGCGCGCCGGCGTGTACAGCACCTTGGAATCGCAGACCACGGGCCCCTTTTTGCGCTCCGCGGGCTCGCGCCCCAGGCCCAACATCTGCCACAGGTCCAGCTTCAGCACGCCGTCGGCGCTCAAGGCTGCAGGCAACGCAAAGGCGCTGTAGCCGATCGTCAGGGGGCCAAGGATCGGGCCGAGTCCGGCCTCGTCAATGCCAAGAATGTGCTGGTAGTGAGGCACGGCGCAACTATGGCGCCAAAGCGGGACAAGGCAACGTTGTCAGGAAAAAGGCGAAAAGCCCGCGCGTTGGCAGGCAAGAAATCGCGCCAAAGTGGCTGATTAAGCGCCGCCCTCACGCACGCCGACGCGGAAGTCCGTCACACCGTGGGTGATATCGGGGCCGCAGCCGTCGGGGCTGATGGGGTACTTGCCAGTGGCGTCACGGCCGCTGCGCGACAGGCCCAGGCTTTGCATGAACTCGTCGTTATTCTTCAACAGGCGCTGCATGTCGTAAATCGCGTCGCTGCGCTTGGTGTGCACCTGGTTGTAGGTGGTGCTCATGGCAATGGCGTCTTTGGGGCATGCCTCAACGCACATGCCGCAGTAGATGCATTTGAGCATGTCGATTTCAAACACATCGGGCTTCTTGAAGCGCTGGGCGCCGAAATCCTCAATCGACGTTGGCTCGCCTACAATCGTGATGCATTCCGCCGGGCAGGCCGTGCTGCACATGAAACATGCCACGCACTTGATGTTGCCGCCGTCGTCGACCTTCAGGTAGTGCTCGCCACGGTAGCCCACAGAGGCTATGTGGCGCTGGCCTGGCTTGGACTTGCCGCCCACGTAGTCAATCGTTGTGCTGGGGCGAAACATCATCTTGAAGGTATTGACCAGCCCTTTGAACACTTCAGGAAGATAGGTGCGTTCCCAGAACGTCATTTCACGTTCTTGCCGGCGCGACTTCACCTGCGCGGCATGGGCTTGGGCGTCGTGCCCCGCCATCAAAGTGCGCGGGTCGTCGCTGTGGGCATGGGGTTGGTCGTGTGCTGCGGCCAAAACGATCTCCTGTGCAACGGCGGGAATCATAGCAAGGGCTTATGCGCTGTCATGGGGTGTAGTCACTTGTCGCCAGGCCAGGCCGTCCCATCCAGCAAAGCCGCCCGACAAGATTGTCGGGCCCACCCAAAAAATGGGGTTGTAGGGGCGGGGTTTATCCCGGCCATGGTCGGCCAGCCCGACAGGATTGTCGGGCCCACCCAAATGCCACCCAGCCGTTGCAGCCCCAGCCGCAAGGCTGGGGACGGCGGTACCGTTGACACCCATAGGCACGCCAGCCAAAGCAGCCCGACAGGATTGTCGGGCCTACCCAAATGCCACCCAAATGCCACCCAGCGCTGATCCGTGTTGATCCGTGGCTGAACGCCGTGGCCTTGAATTGATTCATCAAGTTGCCGTCGCCCCCGCCCTTGCGGGCGGGGCTGGGGTGCATGGCGTCGGCGTTTGTAGGGGCGGGGTTTATCCCCGCCCTTGGTCGGCCTGCCCGACAAGATTGTCGGGCCCACCCAAATGTCACCCAGCGCAGATCCGTGTCATCCGTGGTTAAACGCCGTTGCCTTGAATTGATTCATCAAGTTGCCGTCGCCCCCGCCCTTGCGGGCCGGGCTGGGGCGCCTTTTGCACACATAGGTACGCTTGCCAATGCCGCCCTGCTGGGTTGCCTGGCCTTGCTTGGGCCGCTGGTTCAGCCGTAGATGTACTTGGTGGTTTGGGGGTAGTTGCCGACGGCCCAGTGGTTCCATACGGCTTTGCAGGCGCATTGGTAGATGGTGTTGGTTTCGTCGCCGGGGCAGGGTTGGCACAGGTTCATATCGCCGGTGGCGCGGGTAATACGCAGCACGCCGACCACGCCGTCTTCGGGGCTGAAGGAATAGTCCACGGCCTGGGGCGTCTCCGCACTCTTCCAGATATGAACGTAGATGGTCATGGCGCCCCGGGGTCTAGAAGTAATCCGGCATCCAGGGTGCGGGGCCCGCAAACAGTGCGGCCAACGCGGCGTCGTGCTTGCTGCTGCCCTGCAGCAATCCGGCCACGCGCAACTGTGCGGGCGTTGACAGGCCGGAATACAACTGCGCCAGCCCGCGAATGTGCAACTGCGGTGCGGCCTTGCCACCCTTGCCCAGGCGCGCCACGCCGTCCTTGACTGCCAGGCGCCATGTCGCGGCGTTGACCTTGAGCTGCTCGTCGATCACCTGAAAGTCGGCGCTGGCACCAAGGGCCGGCCAGCCGCGGGCTTCCAGGGCGTCTTTGACGCGCACAATGCGCAGCATCCACATCTGCTGCGGGCCCAGCCGCAGGGTCTGGTCGTGCAGCAGCGCGGCCACCAGCGGATCCGACACCGATACCTGCAAGTGAATGTCGTCAACCACGCTGCGCTGGGTGTGCAGCAATGCCAGCAGCGTCTGCAATGCCGCGGGCGTGGTGCAGGCCCAGTCGCGCACGTGCATCTGCAGGCGCATGACGCCGGGCGCTCGCGCCAGCGTGTACACCAGGTAGCCCTCGGGCTTGCCGGCGTTTTCCAGCAGCATGCCCTGCAACAGCACACCCTGGCTGACACGGCGCTGGCGCTCCCACAGTTCACTGTTGCGTTCCAGGGGCCCGTTTTCGTGGCCGTGGGCTGCGGCGTACAATGCGCGCACGGTGGGCCAATCGGCGGCCTGCAACGGGCGGGCTTGCAGCACGGCTTTGCCGGCTGGTACGTCCAGCGCGCGAAAGCTGGCTGCGGCGCGAAGGCCGCCGTGGCCATAACCGAACTTGCGGTACAGGGCCACGCTGGCCGGGTACAGCGATGCAATCGGCGGCCCGCTTTGGGCCTGTTCGCGCAGGTTGGTTGTCAGCAGTTCGCGGCCCAGGCCGCGGGCGCGGCTGTGGGCTGGAATCACCACCCCGGCCAGGCCCCAGCAGGGCACGGCCCGGCCGCCAAAGTACTGGCCCATGGCAAACACCGTCATGCCGGCTGCCAACTGGTTGCCGTCGCGCAGCACGCGCACGGCGGGGGCGCCCATATCGCGTACCCAGCCCTGCATCAGTTCGGGGTCGCCGGCAAAGGTGGCGGCCACAAGTTGGGCATAGGCGCGCATGTCGGCGTCGCCGTCGGGGCGGCCATATCTTGGCAGGTTGGCCATCAGGAAGCCCGCCCGGTGCCCAGCACCTCAGATTCAAACTCGCGCTGCCAGCCTTCGCGCCATGCGGTCTCGACGTAATCCAGTTGGGCGCGCACCTGGGCCAGGTCGCGTCCTATGGCCCGGGCTTGCGGGTCCAGGGCACCCTTGCGTTGCAGCAGCGGGCGCAGCTCGGCACTGATGCGGGCGTGGCGCTTGCGCAACTCGGCCAGGTTGCCGCCGCGCCCCAGCCCCTGGATAACGGATTCCAGGCGGGCCACGGCGTCGGCGCTGCACATGGGGCGCAGCAGGTCAAGCTCCTCGGGCGTGGGCGGGGCGCATGCCACGGCGACATCAATGGCCAGCAGGGCGATATCCTGTTCCGCCGACGAAACCAGGTCCAGCATCGCCGCCAGCGTGGACAACTGCATGCTTTCGGGCACTACGCGTCGCACGGCCCCCAGGCCGAATGCCGCGCGCTCTGCATAGCTGCTGCCGGCCATGGCCAGCAGCACCAGCACGTTGCCCTGCACCAGTTCGGCCAGCCGGGCTTCGGCCTCCAGGCGTTCCAGGGCTGTCGGGCGGGCCAGCGCAGCCAGCGCGTCACGCAGCTCGCGCAGGGTGCAGCGCGGGCCTTCGGGCCGACGCCGCTGCCAGCGCGTCCAGGCTGGTTCGGACGCACCGCTTTGCAGAATCGAGCGCAGCAGCGCTACTTCCAGCCTGGCGGATTCCATGGGCGAGTCTTTGGCCTCAAGCAGGAATTGCTCGATTTGCCCCTGGGCGCGCGCGCCCGGAATGTGGCCCAGCAGAATCTGGCACTGGGACCGGGCGTAAGCCTCCAGCCCCTTCTGGCGCAGCCTTTCCAGCAGGGTGTCCAGCAGCAGGTTGGTGTCTGTTGATTCCAGGGCGCGAACGGCAATCACGCGTTCCACGCGCTGGGCTTCCTGGCGGGTCAGGGTGTCCACACACAGTCGCACCCGGCCGCCATGGCTGGTGTTGGCAAGAATGCGCAGCAGGATTTCGCGCCCCTGGCGCGACTGGCGCGGTAGTTCCTCGACCAGCTTGTCAAAGCTGCCCGGTGCCGCGGCCTCAAGGATCTTCTCGGCCTTGACGCGTTGCTCAGGCACGGTGCTGGAAAGATAGGGCAGGGCCGCCAGCGCCCGCGCCGTGCTGGGCGGGCCCTTGGGTTCCTCTTGTGCCGCCACGCCCTGGTGCCAGGCCAGGGCGACCAAGACAACCACAAGCCAGGCCAGCGTTTTCATGCCTGGGCCTGCGGGGTCTGGGACGCGGTGTCGTTTGCCTTGTTGCGCATGCTGGTGTTGGCTTTGTCCTGGGCGGCTTGTGCTTTTCGGCCGCGACGCCGGTGCCGGATCTCGTGGACCCGCCCGGCGGCCATCAGCCCCAGAATGCCAACCGTAAACCATAAGGCCAGTTGCGCCAGCGCCCAACCCGCGCCGGCGACAAACATTGTGGGTTGGGGGTTCTTCAAAACCGCTGGTTGCACCAGCAGCAGGCCCTTCACTTCGCGGTCTTTGCCGTCCACCGTCAAGACTTCGCGGGTGCGGCCCAGGGCGTCAATGTGGGCGCTGATGCCGGTATTGGTGGCGCGCACCATGGGCATGCGGTTTTCAATGCAGCGCAGGCGGCAGAACTCCATGGCCTGGTCCAGTTCTGCGCTTTGCTTGAACCAGCCTTCGTTGCTGATGTTGACGTGAAAATCGGGGTAGCGGGCGGGTTTTTCGTGCAGCTCAGCGTAGCAGCCCGGCCAGGCGTATTCGTAGCAGATGGTTGAGGTAAAGGCCCAGTCGCGGCCCTCCAGGCGCGGGGTCTGGCTGGGCAGCCGGAAGGTTGTCAGACGGCGGCCGGGCTCAACGCGGCTGACCGCGCCCTGCAGGCCTTCGCTGTAATATTCCACGATCGCGCGTACCAGCCCCACGTGTTCCAGTGGCACGTACTCGCCGCCGGGCACCAGGTAGCGCTTGTCGTAGCTGTCCGAGACGCGGCCCTGTCCGTCAAACAGCATGGAGGTGTTGTACACCCGCGAATCATAGGTTGGCTTCTTCCAGTCGATGTCCTGTTCCTCGGCCGGAATGTCGGTGATTGCGCCGACCAGCATGGGGGTCTGGATTTCATAGGCCAGCCGGGCGCGAAAGTTTTCTGCAATGCTGGTGTTGTGCTGGCGCGTGGCGCTGATCAGGTTGCTGGGTTGCAGCAACTTGCGCGAGGGCACGCCCTTGTCAAAGAACAGCGCCGAATCCTGTGGCGCCAGGCGGTCCAGCCCGTCGCGCGTGGCGCCGCCAAACAGCATGGTTTCGGCCCAGCAGATCAACTCGGCATGCTGTCGCGCGGCCTGCTGGGAAAGCTCCATGTGCTCGCTGTAGCTTTCGACGATGCGCTTGCGGCGCTCCGCACCCGTGCCCACCTTGACCTCTTGCGACAGGTTGCCCTGCACCAGGGCAATCACCGGGCCGTCGGGGGCTTCGTCTGCTTCCAGTGTCTGGGCGCGAAAGAACCCGTACACGCTGCCGCTTGCCAGCACCAGCGCCGCAGCCACCGGCAGGGCGATGCGGCCCGCACCCTGCTTGCGCAGCCCCAGGCGGCCGGTTTCAGGCCGCAATTCCAGTGTGCGGGCAATGCCCAGGTTGGTCAGCACCACGGCCAGCGTAAGCCCGTACTGGCCAAAGATGTCGGCGGTTTGCAGAAACAGCGAAAGTTCGGTAATGGCCATGCCCAGCGGCAGCCAGGGGTAGGGCGCGGGGGTGTTGAACTCGTGCATGTATTCAATGCCCAGCCAGACCAGGGGCACGGCAAGAATCAGCGCCCCGGCGCGCCGCGTCATCAACCAGCGCGTGGCCATGGCGGCCACGCCCCAGTAGGCCGCCATCACCGTGGCCACAAAGGCGAACATGGCAAAGATGATCCATTCCTTGCCGGGGTCGGTGACCATCTGGCCCAGCCACCACATGTCGCCCCAGAAGTAACACAGGCCGACCACCCAGCCCGCCAGCCAGGCACCCCCGCGCGAAAGATGCGGCAGAACCAGAAACAAGGGCACCAGCCCGACCAGCCCCAGCAAGGGCACGTTGGCCGGGTGCTGCGAAAGGGCAATCAAGGGCCCCGATAGCAGCACCAGCAGCCACGCCATCAGGCGCGGCTTGCCGGTGAGTTTTTCAACATGTTGCGCAGCCAGCACAAGGCATAGGAAAGCACGCAAAGGCCCTTGGCACTAGTGCGGGCCCGGCTGGGTCCTTGCACGTTCTGGTTACGGGGCCTGGCCGGGGGCTGCCAGGGTTGCCAGTTGTTCCTGGGCTGCGGCTTGTTCGGGGTGGTCGCCGGCTTTGGTTGCGGCCTGCAGCACCTGTTGCAGCGTGCTGCGCGCGGCCTGGATGTCGCCGGCCTGTTGTTGCGCCCTGGCCAGCTTGCGTTGCAGGCGCAGCACTTCACGCGGCAGGCCTGCAAGTTCCATCAACTGCACGGCGTGTTCGTAGTGCCCCCAGGCTTCATGGTGTTTGCCCTGGGCTTGTCGCACCCGGGCCACGCCGGACCAGGCATGGGCCTGGGCATAGGCATTGCCTGTGCGCTGGGCCAAAAGGCCGGATTCCTGGTAGGAAGCTTCTGCGCCTTGCAGATAGCCCTGTTCAAGCTGCACGTTGCCCAGGTTGCCCAGCGCGACACTCAAGTTGCGGTCGTCACCCAGTTCACGCGCAATCGAGGCGGCCTCCTGCAACGCGGCCAGGGCGGCCGGTTTGTCGCCGCGGGCGTCTTCCAGCATGGCCTTATAGATACAGGTCTGGGACAGCCCGACGCGATAGCCCAGCTCGCGCGCGATCTGTTCCGCCTGTTGCAGGTACTTGCCGGCCACAATCAGCTGGCCTTGCTCAAAGGCCTGGTCAAACAGGTAGTTCAGGGCGTCCACGCGGTGCACGGTGCGGTCGGTTTTCTCCAGCAGGCGCAGGGCCGTGGCCAGGTGTTCACGGGCCTTGTGGGGCTGGCCGCTGATGCCCAGCAGGTGGCCCAGGTGAATGCGCGAGATGCCCTCAATATCCGGTGCTTTGGCTTCCGCGGCGACCTGATATGGCTCGCTGCAGAATCAACTGCGCCTCAGCCGTGCGGCCGCCCATGCGCCGCAGGTTGCCCAGCGTGGCCAGGGCCCCGGCTTCCAGCCTTGTGTCGTGCAGCGCGCGGGCGATTTCCATGGCTTGTTCGGCGGCTAGTTCGGCGGCGTCGTGGTTACCCTGGCGCAGAAAGTTGGCCGAAAGTTCCAACTGCGCCGCGCCCTGTGCTGCCGCATCGGGCGCCAGTTGCAGCGCCTTTTGGGCCGCAACCAGGGCGGCTGCAAAATCCGTGGCCATGCGCAGCGCCGTTGCCAGCCTCAGGTTGGCGTCGCAGCGGTAGTCCGCTTCGGCCTCGGGCATGCTGGCCTGGCGGCGCGCCAACTGGATGGCCTCGGGCAGGTTGTGGTCGCGCAGGGCTTTGCGCTGGGCCAGGGCCAGAAAGCGCAACTCGCGGGTGCTGACATAGGCGTCGTCGACCAGCCCGGTGCGCTTGATGCCGCGTGCGCTGCGGGCGTGGTCGGCCAGTTCGGCGGCCAGGGGTTCCAGCGCGGCGTCGGCCTGGCCCAGTTGCTTTTCGGTCAGTTCAAGCACCAGCGCGTGCAGGCGGGCGCGTTCGGCGGGCAGTTGCATGTCGTAGGCGGCCTGGCGCATCAGCGCGTGGCGGAACCTGTAGATTTCTTCGGCGCTGGGCAAGGCACTTCCTGGCTGGTTGGCGGTTGGCCCGGTACCCGCAACGCTGTGGCTCAAGGCTTGGGTTGCTTCACAATCTCGTACAGGCTCCAGTCATCATTGGCGGCCCGCACGCACAGCCGCAGGCGGCCGGCGCGGGCCTCTTCGGTCAGGCGGTAATACGCATACTCGCTGCTGCTGCGCCGGAAAAGGATGTAACTGGCGCCAAAGTCGTTCTGGATCGGGTCGACCAGCTCGCGCTGCTTGCCGCGGCACAGGTCCATCCACTGTTCATAGCGGGCACGGTCCTTGGCCAGCATGAAGGTGGGGTCCAGGCCAATCAGATAGTCGCACTCAGAGGCATAGAAAATCAGCTTGGTAAAGTCATCCCAGCGGTCGTGCCACACCACCTTGCCGTGCGATTCCGGGTGCTCGTGCAGCCACTGGCCGGCCTCTGCTACAAAGCCGCGGTCGGTGCTGCGATAGTTGATGGCCGCCCCCACCCAGATCGCCCCGGTGGCAATCAGTGCCACGATCGCGCCGCAAAGCGGCACCGCGCGCGCCACCACGGGCCGGCGCTGTCGCCACGCCGCATAGGCCGGGCAGGCCAGCAACTCATGAATCCACAGCCCGCAAGCCAGCACCGAAAAAGGCGCGGCGTATTCAATGAAGCGCTGGTTGGTCATGAAGGCCACAAACCAGACAACAGCCATGATGCCGGTCAGCAATGCCGCGCGCGAAGGCCGGTGGCCCAGAAACGACGAAAACAGCGGCAGCAGCATCGGCCCGGCCCAAAGTACGGGCGCGCTGGTGGCAACGAAACTGCCCAGCGGGGGTTCCAGTTCGCGGCCAAGTGCAATCGCGGGGCCGTTGACGTAATCGCTGCCAATGCCAAAGAACTGGCCAAAGCTGTCCACCACCGGGGCAATCGAATCACGGTGCGAAAGCGCCAGCACCACCACGTTCTGAACCCACCACAGGCTGACCAGCTCGCGCGGGTGGGGGTGCAACAGGCAGCCAAGGGCAATGCCCGCCACAATGCTGGCGCACAGGGCCAGGTTGCTTTTCAGGTCCTGTTTGCGGCTGCGGCCGGCATCGCCACCAATGACAAACTCCACGACCATGCGAATGATCTGCATGGCCAGCATCAAATGGCTGGCGGTGTAACTTAGCGTGTACACGACACACAGCAGAAACAGCGGCAGCTTGCAGCGCCGTACCAGCAGCACCCAACCAATGCAGGCCAGCGCCAGGCTGATCATGTAACTGCGGCACATGTTGACGCGAAACACAATGTAACTGCCGCCAGCGGCTGTCAGCAGCAGCGTGTACAGCCAGGCATGCCGCACACGAAAAGCGCGCAGACAGCCCCACAGGGCCAGGGCGAACAGGGTGGATAACAGGGCAATGCCCAGGCGCGCACCCAGAATCAGACCCTCGAAGTCTCCGGGGCCGTCGGCCAGACGGCTGAAGGGCGCAAGGTACACATGGAACAGATAGTCTTTGTCGCTGAAGGCGCCGTGCCAGGTGCTTTCGCGCGTCCAGTGAAAATCCACCCCGGCCTGCTGCACCTCGCCGGTGGAATACAGCCAGCCCATCTTGATGTGATAGTAGGTGTCCGGGTCAGGCAGCCCCACGGCGTTGGCGCGCAGGCCGCCGCCCTTTTCGCCGGTAAAGTCCGGCGCCGGCACCCACTGGTAGTACAGCATGCCCGTAAAGTACACCACGGCCACAATCAGGGCCTGCAGCCAGGCTTTCTCAAGCACCGACCAGCGGCTTGCAGTGGCTGGCAGTTGGGCGGGCGATTCGGCCATGGGGGCGCGGAGAATAGCAACCCGACTTGGAAATAGGCCAGCCAGTTCGCCCGGCGCCAGGGTTTGGGGCAGACGACTTCATGGGGCCGGCTGGTCGGTGGGCGCCCCTGCCCGTTGCCCGACAGGATTGTCGGGGCTACACCCTGCGACGTTGGTTGGCGGCGCCCCTGCCAGTTGCCCGACAGGATTGTCGGGCCCACCCTGAGAGGGGACTACCCCAACAGGGGCCCACCCCAAGGCGGGCCTGCCCAAGCCCTTTCGGGGGCGGGATTTATCACGCCGCTGTGGGCGCCGATCTTGGGGCTTGCGGCAGGCCTGTTCGTTGCAAAAGGGGCAAATTCATGCTAACTTGGGCAAATTAAGGCAGGAAAGTTGCGTTAAGGTTTGTATTGGGGCCGCCCTTGGTGGGCGGCCAGTTTATCCGAGAGGCGCAATGACTGATCCTCTTCCCGCGGCTGCTGCTGTTCCTGCCGCGCCTGTGCCGGTTGCGCAACCTGCACCGATTGTCGAAATCGGCATTGAAGATTTTGCCAAGGTTGAACTGCGCACAGCCCGCGTGGTGGCAGCTGTTCCACACCCGGATGCCGACAAGCTGCTGGTCTTGACTGTTGACGCTGGCGACGCCGCAGGTGCCACGCGCACCATCTGTGCAGGCATTCGCCAGTGGTGGCAACCCGAACAACTGGTAGGCCGCGATATCGTGATTGTTGCCAACCTGAAGCCGCGCAAGCTGCGTGGTGTGCTTAGCCAGGGCATGTTGCTGGCCGTGCACGACAAAGAACAGGTTGTGCCCCTATGCGGTATGCAGCAGGTGTCACCGGGCCTTCGCGTAAGCTGAAGCCCCAGGACTTCGCCATGGCAGGACACGTTGAAGTCGCCCGTACCAAAGAGGCCGTCTACGTTCGCGTGACGGGGCTTGGCAATTTCAACAACGCCGGCCCGATGCGCGAGTACTGCGAAAAAGCCATTGAGGAAGGCCTGCGTTCCGTGATTGTCGATCTGGGCCCCTGTACCGGCCTGGACAGCACTTTCATGGGCACCCTGATGGGCTTTATCGGCTTTGAATGCAGCGGCGACCTGGTGGCGGTTTCGGTTGTCAATGCCACGCCCACATCCATGCGCGCCATGAACAGCCTTGGCCTGCCCAAGATTCTGCATGTGAAAGTAGAGCCCGTGCACTTTCCGGAATGCAAACTGGAAGTCCTGCGCGAAGGCTGGCAGGACAAAAAACGCCGCACGCTGCTGATTCGCGATGCGCACATTGCACTGATGCAGCACGACAAAGAAAACGAGGCGCGCTTTGCGCCCTTTGTTTCCGCGCTGGTCAAGGAAGTGCGCGCCCTGGAAGAAGAGCGCGACAATTAATCGCAGCGCCCGCCCAGGCTCTTCAACCCGGCCGGCCCCTCATGCCCGACCCGCAGCCAAGCCCGCAACCGAAAGCACAACCGCTGGTGACCGTCGCCTGTGATTGCGGCTGGACGGACACCTTTTCGCGTGGATACTCGGGCCTGGTCGTGGAATGCCCGCGCTGCGGGCGCATGCACCGTGTGGCCATGTTTCGCAGCGGCACCGGCGCAGACAGCCAGGACGAGATCGAGGCAAAACGCGTCATGGACCAATTGCTTCGCCAGCAGCAGCGCGATGATGCCGTCACCAGCGACGCGGTGGCGCGTGTTTCGTTCAAGCCCTTCTTTATGGCTTCGGCTGGGCTTTGCGCGGTCGCGGTGCTGGTTGCCGCGCTGTTTGCGCGGCCGTTTTACCCGCTGGGCGTAGTGATTGTTGGCGGCGCGGCAAGCTGGCCGCTGGGGCTTTGGGTGGCCTGGCTGGGCCAGCGCAAACAACTGCGACGGCTTGCCAAGGCCCAGACACAGGGGCGTTAGCGGCCGTCGCAGATTCGGCCAAGGTTCGGTTACCGACAGTTGCTGGCAATCGGGCCCGTCACGGGCTGTCAGTGATTATTTTCGCGCTATGCCTAAGCGTGCACTGCTTCGGAACTTTGGTCGATACTGACAGGTTTTCCCGCATGTCGGCAGCGCGTGGCGCATTGACCCGACTTTCCGCAAAGCTATCTATAGGCTCATTCAAGCAGCAGAACCATTTCGCGTTGGGGGGCTTCGCCGGGGTTTGGACCGGCGGCAAATCAAGGTATCAACAGGAGATACTTCGAAGCGACCACTTGTCGTGGCGGGGTGTTTTTGTCCCTGCCCCTTCCCGGCGGCAACACCAACCATCCACCTGAGAAAGTGCAAAGGACTGAAATGCCCGAAACCAACCGCGACGTAATGAGCCAGTGGCCCGCCATTGAGGAACTTGCCCTGACGCGCTCACGCGGACTTCCGTACCACGACGCCCTGCGCAACAGCAAGGCCGGATACGACCACAAGCGCGACACCCTGCGCCTGCAACTGACACTGGAGAACCTGGACAAAGCCACGGCGGAAAGCATTCGTTCGTGCGTCAGCAAGGCTTGCTACCAGGTGCTGGGCTTTCAACCAAACCTGGAAGTCACGACTTCTACGGCGCCGTCCCAGGCACCCCGGGTGCGCGTTGAGGTCGCGTCGCGCGAGCCAATCAGCACCACGGCTGCTGCCAGCGACCCGGCCTTTCTGACCAGTTCGCGCATTCCTGCCGGGCTGGATTTCGGCCACTTTGTGGTTGGCCCCAGCAACCAGTTGGCGGCCGCTGCAGCCAATGCGGTGGCAGACAACCCCGGCAAGTCCTACAACCCGCTGTTCATTCACGGCGGCGTGGGGCTGGGCAAGACGCACCTGCTGAACGCCATTGCGCGCAAGCTGCTGCCGGACATGCCGCGCATTCGCATGATGTCGTGCGAGGAATTCGTAAACAAGTTTGTCGCGTCACTCAAAAACGGCGACATTGAAGCCATGCGCCGCGAACTGCGCGATTCCGATGCGTTGCTGATTGACGACATTCACTTCCTGGCCGGCAAGGAACAAACCCAGGACGAGTTCTTTCACACCTTCAACCACCTGTACCAGTTGGGCAAGCAGATCGTGCTGACCAGCGACAGCCTGCCGCGCGATATTCCGAACCTGGAAGACCGCCTGATCAGCCGCTTCCACTGGGGCCTGGCCGTCAAGGTGGAACCGCCCTGCACCGAAACGCGCATGGCGATTGTTCGCAAGAAATCCGAGCTGCGCGGCATCACGGTGCCTGATGATGTTGTGCACTTCCTGGCCGAAAACATTGTCACCAACGTGCGCGAGCTGGAGGGCGCCGTGGTGCAGCTGGGTGCTTTGAGCAGCATGAGCGGCAAGCCGATCAGCCTGCAGCTGGCCCATGAGGCGCTGCGCCATCTGGTCAAGTCCCGCCCGGCGCCGGCGCGCATTGCCACCGACGACATCATTGAGCTGGTCTGTGAGCATTACGGCGTGCGCCGCAACGACCTGTTGAGCCAGCGCCGCACCAAGAACCTGGCTTTTCCGCGCCACGTGGCCATGTACATCGCCAAAGAGTTGACCCAGTTGACCCTGACCGAGATCGGGAACTTCTTTGGTGGCCGCGACCACAGCACCGTGCTGCACGCAATCAACAAGATCAAAGGCCTGCGCCTGAAGGAACCCGAACTGCGCAGCGAGCTCGAGCGCTTTGAGCTGCAACTGCGCCGCCCGATGGGTTGAGCCAGCAAAAGCCAGCCGCACACCAGAAACCCCGGCCCCGCGCCGGGGTTTTTGTTGCTTTGCCGCCTGGACCAGACACAATTGGCAGCTCTGCCATTGTTTGGAGTTTTTCTTGCGCGCCCTGTGGATCTGGCTGGTGGGGGTGGTTTTGGCCGGCGGCCTTGCTGCCCAGGCCCAGGAGTTGCTGGTCTTTGAGGGCAGCGCCACAGGCACGCCGATCACCGACAATCAGGCCGTGGGCGGGCTGCGCGACTTCGGCCAAGTTGCGCCGTCCACGGTTTCCACGCCGCTCAACATCTACTTTACCAATAACCGCAGCACGCCGATCAACTTCGGGGCTTGGTTCAAGACCGGCGCCAACCCAGCCGACTTCTATGTCAACAGCGCGTCCTTCACCAACCCGCTGCCAGCGGGGCAAACCACTTCCCTGACCGTGACGTTTTACCGCACCACATCGGCGACGTGCAGCGCTACGCTGAACGTGCCCCACGACGCGCTTGGTTCAGGTACGTCGCCCTTTGAGATCAACATGGGGGCCGATTGCGTCGGGCCGCATTTGCAGACAACACTGGGGTCGCCGACAGGGCAGGTAATTGTTCACGCTGAGCCTGCCAGTGGCACGGGGCGCGATTTCGGTTCCTGGGCCACGATTGCAGGGCCCAGCGCGGCAATCACCATCAGCATCACCAACGCAGGGACGGGCTACCTGAACTTGTCCACGCCGGACATGGCTGGCGTGGCTTGGAACGAGTTCGTGATCAACTCAACGGGCTTTTCGGCATCTCTTGCTGCCGGGCAATCGACAAGCATTGCCGTTGCCTTTGACCCCGTTTCAGCGGGCATCAAGAATGCCTACCTGCGCATCCCGCACACGGACACCACCACGCCCAGCCCTTACTACATTCCTGTTACAGGAAACGGCCTGCTGGTTTTCGCCCCGGTCATGAACCTGGCGCTGGGGGCCGCGGCCATTGCAGACGGCGGTTCGCGGGCGGTTGGCAGCTTGCCGGCCGGGACGGCCACCGGCCTGACGTTCACGATCAGTAACACGGGCAATGTCGACCTGAACCTGACTGGCACCCCGGCTGTTCAACTGCTGAACACGGTCAACTGTACCGTTTTACTGGCCGGCGCCCCCGGCCTGACCGTGATACCCCCGGGCACCAGCACAGTTTTCAGCATCGACGTGACGCCGGCCGTACACGCGGCCTGGAGCTTTGACCTTTGGATCGCCAACGACGACCCCGCGCGAGTTCTGTTTGACGTAACGGTGTTGGGGCTGGGTGTTGTCACCCCAACCGAGTTACGCGTAACGACGCAGCCAGCCAACGCTGTGGCCCTGGCCTACCTGTTTCCGGCACCCGTGGTGGCGATCACTGACGCCGCCGGCCTGGTGCGCACAGACGACAACAGCACCCAGGTTCTGGTTTCCATCACCTCTGGCACCGGCGCGCCGGGGGCTTATCTGTCGGGCACGCTTATCGTCCAAGCCTCCGCTGGTTATGTGATCTGCCCAAATCTCGAGATCGACCGTCCCGGCACCTACAGCCTGACATTCACTGATGTTACGAGTTCGCTGGGCGCCACGAGCAGCGGTATCTTCACGATAACCAGCGCAACTGGCAGCGGTTCAGGCGGCAGTGGCGTATCCAGCGAGTCCCAGTCTGGTTGCACACTCATCGCCATGCCGGCCTCGCCCGGGCTCTGGCTGCCCGCTCTGCTTTTGGCTGCTGCGGCCTTGCGCGGCCGGCGTACCCGAGATTCTTGAGCCCATTTCTCCCGGCTTTCCCACGGGTTCTGCCCGCCGGACAAACGCTGTCACCAACCTGTGCATGTGTTGCCCGCCATGTCTTGATATGACCTCGGTTTGCTGCCATTTCTCCCTGCACAAACTTTCCTGTTTTGCCGCCATGCTGGCGGCTTTGGTTTCTTCCCCAGTCTTTCCTGTTGGCCTGCTTGCGCTGCTTACGCTTGGCTTATGGCTTTGCGGCTTGGCGCTGCCTGTCGCTGACATTCTGACGCGGCTTACTATGACCTACTGGTTTAACTCTTAAGACTGGTCTTGAAACACAAGACGCTCGGCCAGATCGTTGCTGACAACGATCAACATCGGCTATCAGAGGTTGCAACAGGCCGCAACTGCGCTAGAAACAGCACCGGAGAAACCCATGCACGCCATCTGCGCACGCGATCAACTTGCCGAAGCCTTCAGCCTGGTCAGCAGCATTGTGAACCAGCGGTCCACCAACCCGATTACCCAGAACGTGCTGCTTTCGGCCGATAAACACGGCCTGGAAGTTCGCGCCACGGACCTTGAACAAAGCCTCAAGCGCACGCTTAGCGAAGTCGAAACCAAAAAGGCCGGCAAGTGCCTGGTACCAGCAACGCTGCTGGCGGGATTGCTCAAGGACATCCGCAGTGAAACGGTTGAAATCAAGGCCAGCGGCAGCACCGTAGAGGTCAAGGCCGGGCGCGACAAGTTTGAACTCAACAGCGCCGACCCGGAAGAATTCCCCAAGCTGCCGGAAGCTGGCGAAGGCTCGACGATTACGCTCAAGGGCAGCGATTTCAACCTGGCGATCAAGCGTGTGGGTCGCAGCATCGCACAAGAAAAGGGCCGTTACGCGCTCAATGGCGTGCTGCTGGAACCGCGCAAGAACGGGCTGGAGTTCTGCGGCACCGACGGCCGGCGCCTGGGCTACAGCAAGGTGGCGGCAAAAGGCGCAGAGGTAAAGTTCCAGGTGATCGTGCCCCAGAAGGGCTACAGCCTGATCAGCAAGGTGATCGGCAACAGCGAAGCCGACGTGAAGTTGCAGCTTTCAGAAACCCGCATAGTGGCCACGGTGGACGGTACCGAGGTCGGGACACAACTGGTGGAGGGGCAGTTTCCGGATTATCGCAGCGTGATCCCGCGCGAGCTGGACAAGCAACTGGTGGTGGGGCTGGAAGATTTCCGGCTGGCCCTGAACAAGGCCCGGCACCTGACCAGCGTGGAAAGCCAGGCCGTGCGCCTGGAGATCAGCAAGGGCGAACTGACCTTGCGCAGCAAGAGCCCCAGCAGCGGCCAGGCTGAGGTGAAGGTAGAGATTGAGTACGAAGGCGACGACGCGGTGATCGGCTTTGACCCACAGTATATTCTGCAGGGGCTGGACGGCTTCGACGCCGGCAAGGTGACGTTTCTGTTCAAGGACAAAGACACCGGCGCGGTAATGCACAGCGGCGACCGTGAGCGGTTTTACTACCTCGTGATGCCAATCGACATTTAGCCAAGTAAGCAGCGGCACCAGCGCAAACCGCAAGAGAAGCGCCCCGCAGTGAACGCCCAGGCCGACACCCGCAGGGGCTCTGTTGTGCTGAACGCAAGAATCCCAGCGCTTACGCGCTGGGCTACGGTCTTGGGCCCCTGCGGGGCCTTTCTGTTGGGCAGGTCTTGGCGGCGAGCGGTAGTCTTGGGCCCCTGCGGTGCAAGTTATCAGCGTTGATTTGGCCGGGAGTGCTGGCGGGCGCAGCTGCGCAGGCTGCAGGCTTGGGGCGATGACGGGCTTGGCGCTGCGGCCATTGGCCAGGGTTGCTGGCGTTGCGCTTTCCGGGCAGATGGCAGCTTGGTCAGGGCTTAAAAAACTTGCTGAGTCTGGGGCCGCGCTGTGTGGCGTAGTTTGATTTTACGCCTACGCCGTAAAGCTTCTGCGGGTTGGCAGAAAGGCTTTCGTAGGCCATTTTGCACACCGGCTGGCGGTGGCGCACAATCAGGTCGTCTTCGTAGGGGCGCACTTCCAGCACTGCTGGCGTGCCCTTGATTTCGCCCTTTTCGCCCCAGCCAAAGCCCGGGTCAAAGAAGCCTGCGTAATGCGCGCGAAACTCGCCGGCGCTGGTGTCGTAGGGCAGCATTTCCACGGCGTATTCGGGCGGCACGGAAATGTATTCGTAGGTGCTGAAAATGTAGAACGCGTTCTGGCGCAGAAACAGCGCGCCGTCTTTGGGCCGCTTGATCGGCTCAAAGTAATCGTCGGGGTCGTGCTTGCCGATCGCGGCCAGGTCAATCGGCTTGGGTTTCAAACTCTTCTTGGCGACGAAGCCCACCACATCCTGGTCCAGGTCCAGCGTCATCAGCAGCGCGCCGTCTTCGGCCACGGCGTCCAGCCCCAGTGGCGTGCCCGCCGCGTCGTGCAGAATGCGCCCGGCGCGGGTTTTCTTGGGCGCGTGGGGTTCGCCAAACAGCTTCAGCATGCGTGGGGCGTCCAGGATTTCACGGCCGCGATACAGAATCACCTGGTTCAGGCAATCGCCGTTGCGCACGCGCACGTCAAAACTTTTCGGAATCACTTCCAGCCAAAGTTCGCCGGTATAGCCCTGCGGAATCTTGTCATAGCGCGGGTTGCCGTCGCAGATCACGCGGGTCTGCAGGTCGATGCGTCCGGTGCTGCTTTTGTTGTTAGCGTACGCCGCGATTTCGCCGGGCAGGCCAAAATGCTCGCGCAGGCGCACCAGGTACACGTTGTCGCGCACCAGCACCGCGGGCTCGCGCAGGTTGATCGGGTAGCGGGCGAAGCGCTCAATCAAATCGCGTACTTTTTCGCTGCCCAGGGGCAGCAGCGAGCCTGTCATGGAATAGGCTTCCACGCTCAAGGACAGGTCCAGCGAACTGGGCTGCACCTGTTCAGGCGCAATGCCGGCCGGGCTGCGCACGGCGCCGGTATCGACCAGCTTCTGGATTTCCTGAGATGGCAGAGTGCCGCGCATGGGGGCAGTTAAGACAGGAGGGGCTTGCCGTGGCAAGCCCCTTGGTGTGTCTGCGGTGTGGCGCTTACTCAAAGCGGACGTCGTCGATGTAAACCTGGCGGGTGACGCCGGCGGCGGTTTCGAAAATCAACTCGACTTTGGTAACCGAGGACAGGTTGACGCCCGAAAACGCGCTGAGAGCCACGTTGGCATCCACAAAGCGGTCAAAGACGTTGCTGCCGCTGCCGGGGTAGTCCGGCAGGTACGTTGAAGACGGCGCCGTTCGGTCAAACAGCGTCACCGTAGCCGCTGTGCCGCCGGTCAGGCGAACCCTTACGGTCGTAAAGTCAAAGCCCTTGAGTGTCTGGGCCGCGATATCCACCGAACCCACCCGGAACACCAGCCGCTTGGCGCGGGACTGGTTCTGGTTGGCCGCAGGAATGTTCAGCTCATAGGTGACCGTGCTGCTGGCAGGCAGGCTGAAAATGCCATGGCGCAGATTGCACGAAGACATGCTGCCCACGTTGGGATAAATGGCCGAGGCAACGCTGATCGAGCCACCGCCGGAAATCGCGTTGGTGCCACCCAGGGTGTTGCTGGTGGTGGATCCGTTCTGGTGGTCGTCCACCAGTGTGGTTTCCATCATGTTGCGAAACGCCGTGATGCCCACAGTCGTGCTGCCGGCGTATTCGTTGTTGTACAGCAGGCCTTCCAGCGAAAGATCCAGATTCGCCCAGCGCTTGATGAAGGCAATCACCAGGTTGAAGATGTACTGCATCTGCTGCGGGCGGGTGATGGTGGCACTGCCGGCATCGTAGGTGCCGGTATCCGACAAGAAGGCGTGACACCCGCCGTAGATGGTGGCGAATGTTGTCGGCCCGGTGGCGCGGTCAATGAACTGGTCGCAGATCGGGTAATACAGGTCGCCGTCGTTTTCGGCCGCGATAATCAGGCTGGGCTGGCGCGGCTGGGCCGTGGCAACGGGGTACACGACGCTGCTGCCGGCCTGGGTGCTGGCAAAGTAACGCATGTCAAAGGCCATGAAGTAGATCGTGCCGCGAATGTTGATGTTCTGGCGTTCGGTGCCGTTGAAGGTGTAGGGCACGGTGCGCACGTGGCTGCTATGGGTGGAACCGCCGCCACGAGAGTGCCCGCCGACAAAGATCTTGTCCGCGTCAACGCGGTTGAACAGTGCGTGGCCGGTTGTGGCGTTGGCCGTAATCACCCAGTTCATGACGGCTTCCTGAAACGCGCTGCCAGAGATATGGCCGCGTTCTGCTGTGCCGTCATAGGCGCCAATCGGCGACTGGCCGCTGTAGCCGCCGTCGCTGAAGGACTGGAAGTCTTCTACGGTGATAAAGATGAAGCCGTAGGACGCCACGTGCGGGCCGAAGTTCGCGTTGTAGCTGTCCATGTTGAAGCCGCGGCCGCGGTGGTGAATGTACACCGGCGCCGGCGAAGTCGGTGTGGGCGTGCCGGTCCAGTTGGGGTGAAACACCTTGATGCGGCAGGGGAAAGCCCCCTGCGGGTAAGCCACGCCGTCATAGCTGCTGGTAAACGGCGCGCCCGTGGTAGCAAAGTCGTAGGCCAGGGGGCCCACGGAGGTATACGGGCCGGTGGTGCCAAAGGTCTGGCCGGACACGATTTCGGTTTCTGCCACGCTGAACACAGCCAGTGCGCAGCGAATGCCCTGGGCGTTGCCACCGGGCAGCGATGCATACAGCTTGAACGAATAGCTGCCCGCCACCGTGGGCGTGCCGCTGACGATGCCGTTGGAGGCATTCAGGCTCAGGCCCGTCGGCAGGCTGCCTGAAAGCAGCCCATAGCCGGTGGTCGTGCTTGGCGCGGCATAGCTGACCGTGTCGCTGTAGGGCGTGCCCACGCGGCAGGTCTTCATGGCCACAAAGGGCCCGGGTTCGTTGACCAGCGTGATGCTGGTGACGGTGATGCCAATGTTGGCCGAGGCCGTGTTGGGGTTGGTGATGTTGCCGGTAAGCGTGTAGCTGCCGGGCGAAGCGATCGGGCTGGGTGTCACGCTGGCAATGCCGGCGCTGAATGTCGCATTGCCGCTTTGCACCGTGGCGCTGGCGGCGTTGGTCAATGCCCAGGCCAGCGGGCCGGCAGAGCCGGTCCATGTTGCGCCGGTGCCATCCAGGGCCCGGAACTGAAAGGGGCTGAAGGCCGCGCCAGGAGCAACGCTGGTGGCGCCCGTGGCGGTGACAGACAGGTTGACACCAAAGTTGATCGAGCTGGTGGTCACGCTGGCCGCTTCACTGCTGCTGGCCGTAAAGGTTGCCGCGCCAATCTGGTTGTACTTCAAGTTGGTGAAGGTGATGGTGCTGCCACTGCTGTTGGCGCTGGTGTTGCCGGTCAGGCTGCCACCGCCGCTGGCAACGGTCAAAGTAGCCGACATGGGCGGGTTGGGCGCAATCGCCGCGCCCGAGGTCACGCCTGTGATGTTCAAAGTCAGCGAGAACGTGCCATTGACCAGAATGTTGGTCGGCACACCGGTGAAGGTCATTTTCAGCGAATCTACGGCAATGCTGCTGCTGGTGATGGTGGTAAAGCCGGTGGCCGAGGCACTGAGCGTAATCGTGCCTGTAGTCGAATAGGTCAGGTTCGCAAAGGTGGCTGTGCTGCCGCTGGTGTTGGCCGTCAAGGTGCCGCCCAGGGCGCCCGTGCCGCTGGCCAGTGCCAGCGTGATTGCCACCGGTGCGGGGGGCACAACTGGCGTGCTGGTACCGGACAGCACCGTCTGGACACTCACCGAAAACGCGCGGTTGGCAATGGCCGTGGAAGGTACCACAGAAAACGCCAGGTCCATCTTGGGCCAAACGTCAAAGCTGACAGTCTGGGCTGCAGCCGAGGCCTTGGGGCCATTGAAGCTCAGCACATAGGTGCCGGCAGCGTTCAACTTCAGGTTACTGAACGTCAAGCCGGAGGACCCGTTGCCGGACATCGACAACGTGCCACTGAGAACGCCCGGGCCGGAAGCCACAGAGCAGGTGATCAGTTCCGTGGCGGGAACGTTCTTGGGTGTTGTGGTGCCCGGAGAAAAGAAGCTGAGCGTCACTGAAAATGCCGTGTCCACCTGAATTCCGGTGGCTGCAGGGCCGGAAGGCTGAATGTCGTAGGGCGTTGCAGCAACGCCCCCACCCAGACCAATGCCACCACCACCGCTGCCGCCCCCGCCGCCGCAGGCGACCAGGGTGAGCATGAGGAAGGAAAGTGCAAGCAGACTTGCTGCCCGTGAAGTATTCATCGAAGTTGCCTTTGATTTCGTGCCCGAAAATTTACAGACCCGCGAAGTACCAGGCGTTGCCAATGCGCACCAAGGGCAGGTTCAAGACCCCCAGGTCGCCGCCAACTTCCAGGCGCAGTTCCGCGGTGTCGCCGTCTTGCACAAGCTGGTAGCTCTGCGTCTTCCAGGCCTCGGCCACCTTGCGCCAGTGCGTGGCAATGCTGCGCCACAGGAAATTGCGGTGGGCATCCAGTGTGTCGACCTCGTTCAACATGGGCTTGCCGGCGCGCGACTGCATGGTGCGGGCCAGCCAGGCGCTGTCCTGGCGCTCAATCGCGGCCAAGGTGCCGACAATCAGGTCCGCCGGGGTCTGGTTGGTGATCGGCGTGGCGGATTCTTCCATGCCGCGTTCCTCTGGTGTCTGCGGCTTCAGGGGCACCGGCTTGGGTGCCTCCGTGGCCGTCTCCGTGGGCGCGGTTAGTGCCGGTGCGGCCTTTTCATGGGCCGGGGCCAGCGCGGGTTTAGAAGAAGCAATCGCGGAAATACCAGCGACAGCCAAAACAGAAACTGCGAGCCCAAGGGCAGCCGCCCAGGATCGTGGTGCAAACATGGAACCTCCTCCAGTGGTTGCGGATGCTACAGGTAGGCGCGAATGCATAACCACAGAAAAATGGTCACAGTTCGGTCTACCGATGCTTTACGTTTGAACTACTTGCGGCGTTTGCTGCGCGGCTTGCGCGTGGTGGCCTTGGCTTGTTTTCGGGCGGGTTTGGCAGCACCGCCTTTGCTCTTGGCCTTGCGGGCGGGTTTGCGGGTGCGTCCAACATTGGATGCGGCCTTGCGGACAGCCTTGCTGCGACGTTTCGGCTTTCGCTTGGTGCCTGGCACGCGGAGTGTCAGAAAGTACTGGCACATGGGCTCAAAATAGTGCTCGTGCCAGCCCTTTCGGTACTTTTCTGCCTGACCGGGCGGGATGTCGCTCTGTAGCAGCGTCAACAGCGTGCCTGCTTCTGCTTCTGCCAGGTGCAGAACAACCTTGGAAAAGCGGGCCTCGGCCGGGAACTCAATTGTGCGCCAGCTTTGCACGATGCGGCGGTTCGGGTCAAGTTCAAGTGTGGTGCCCCAGATATAGCCGTCCCAGGCCGTAAACTTGCCGCCCACGCCCGGTGCGCAGGTGGCGCGACCGCCGGTCATGTCGGTGTGTCCTACGCTGGAAAGCCAACTGGCGTAGACCAGCGCCGGCGTGGCCGGCAACGTCACCGCAATGCGCAAGGATTCCAGTGCCATGGCGCCCAACTAAGCAAGAGTCAGCAAGCAAGGAAAGAGTCCGTCCTGGCAGCAGCAGCGCCCGGAAGCGGCACTACTTCAGCCAGCCGGGTTCTTCGTCCTGGGCGCGGCATACGGCTGTCCACATGCGGGTTGCGGCTTCCAGCGTGCTGTTGGCCGTGGTTGCAAAGCTGCGCTCGCCGGTGCGTTCCATGCCGGGCACGCGGCAGGCCTTTTCGGTCATTTCACGGCGGTAGGTTTCTACCTCCATGGTCACGGGCAGCTTGGGCTTGTGGGGCTTGAGTTTACCCTGCTTGAACCGGCGTATCGCCTCGGCGGCGCCGTCTTCGAGCAGTTTCTTCGTTCTGGCCGGTGGCAGGCACAAAGCCGCCGTGAAGCCGTAAGTCTGCTTGGTTCCGACAAACACGAAGCCCTCGGGCAATGTTGCGCGGGCTTCGGCTTCAAGCTCATGCGCGCCGCTGACCATGGCGACAGGAATGTTCCAGTGGCCCAGCACACTGGCGTTCAGTGCGGCTTCGCCCACGATTTCACCGTTAATGCGGAAGTTGCAGACCGTGCTGCCAACCCAGGTGTGTGAAAGCAGCCCACCGGGCGTGCCGCTGCGCGAGTGATAGCCCGTAAACAGCCCCACGTCGCAGGTTTCGTCGCAGCCTTGGCTTTGACACAGCGGCTTGTTTTCCGGGCTGGCGGGGCCAATCACCAGTTGCGCGGCTTCGTGCAGGTCTTCCAGCAGAATGTTGCGCATCACGCCGTGGCCGTCGCAAACAATGAACTGGGCGTCGGGGGCCTCGCGCAGTGCGCCGGTGATGGCGGCGTTGATGTCGGCCGTCATCAGCTTGCGCGCACGTTCGTAGGTCTTGCCCTCAGGCACCAGTTGGTCACGGTGCACAACGCCGGTTACGCCTTCCATGTCGGCAGAGATAAAGATCTTCATCGGTGGCTCCTGCACACAGGTTAGCGCCGCTGGCCGGGTCGTGGCCGCAAAATCCAGATACCTCAGGCGCGGTCTTGGCCCATCAACTGTCGCATACGCCCCAGCGCCGTCTGCACCACCACAGGGGAATGCGGCCCGACCAGCGCCTCCGCTGCGGCAAGTTCTGCCAGTGCTTCCTGCCGACGGCCCAAGACCTTGAGGTTGCCGACCATGTTCAGGCGCGCCAGAGCCTGGTTAGAGGGCGTGGCGGTTTCCAGGGCCAGTTGCACGGCCTGGCGCAGCACTGAAACGGCCTGCTGGTTCCGCCCCAGTTCTTCCAGGGCCAGTCCCAGGTTGATCAACACCGCGGCTTCGCTGGCGCGGTCGCCCTGTTTTCGGTGCACGGACAGGGCGTGGGCGAAGCCAGCTTCGGCCTCTGAGGCGCGGTCGGTTTCAGTCAGTAACAAGGCCAGGTTGCCCATTGCGTGGGCCTCGCTGCTTGCATGGTCGCAGGCGCGGGCTGCGTCCAGCGCGGCGTGGTACTCGGCTTCTGCGCTGGTGTAATCGCGCGCCGCGTGCGCCAGCCGGGCCAGGTTGCCCAGCACCATGGCCGCGCAGCGATCGTCCTTGGCTTGGCGGGCCAGCTTCAGGGCCTGGTCGTACAACGCACGTGCGCCATCCAGATCATCGCCCGCGTGCGCCAGCAGCCCCAGGTTGTTCAGCAACGCGGCCTGGCGGGGTGTGTTGCCCATCGCGGCAAACACCGCAAGCGCCGCTTGCAGGTGGGCGCGTGCCACCGCAAGGTCTTCGCGCACCAGCGCAACGCGCCCCAGCGCCGCCAGTGCCTGGCCGTGGGCTTCATGGTCGCCCATTTTCTGCGCGGCATCGGCAGCGGTCGACAGTTCCGCAAGCGCCGCGTCGTATCGCGACTGCATGGCAAGGCACAGACCCAGCCGCACGCGCAGCGCAGGGCAGTTTGCCGGCGGGGCCAACTCACAGGCGCGTTGCAGCAGCTCAGCCTCGCGGGCGTGCTCAAAGTGCTGGTTGGCCCAGGTTGCTGCGTGATCCAGCCAGTCCAGTTCCCTGGCAGCAAGCGCGAAGTCTGCGGGCGTGCCCAGGCGGGCGTGATCGGCCAGTTCTTGCGCGTGAGGGCCTGGCTGTGGTTGGGCTGTGGCCGCCATGGCGGCAAAAGCCGTGGCGTGCAGGCGCGCGCGGTCCTGTGGAAGCTGCAACTGGTATGCGGCATCGCGCAACAACGCGTGCCGAAACAGATAATCCAGTTCAGCGGCTGGCCCGGGCATGGGACAAAGCATAACTCCGGGCTGTTCCAAAACCGGCCTTGAGTTACAGCAGGCAAAGCTTCACGCCAGCGCTAGGATTGTCGCAGGTACAGGAGACAGCCATGTTCATGGTCAACACACAAACGATTCCGGGCTATCGCATCACGCAGACGCTGGGGCTGGCCCAGGGCAACACGATTCGCGCAAAGCACATCGGGCGCGATTTCATGGCCGGGCTGAAAAACATCGTCGGCGGCGAGATCAAGGGCTACACCGAGCTGCTGACCGAAGCCCGCAACGAGGCCATCGGCCGCATGATCGCCCAGGCGCAGCAGATGGGCGCCAACGCGATTGTCAACGTGCGCTTTTCGACGGCATCAGTCATGCAGGCCGCGGCGGAGATGTTCGCCTACGGCACGGCCGTGATCGTGGAGCCCGAAAATGCTCGCTAGCACCGGCGACACTGCCGCAACAGCCTTCACCGTCGTGATCGTGGCGCTTTCCTATGCCTCGCCGGTGATTCTGCTGCTGCTGGCCTGGCTGATTGGCCGCAGCATTGAACGCAAGCACATCCGCGACCTCGAGCGCCGCGAGGCCGACGTCGGCCGGCGCATTGCCGTCATGGGCCACGAAGAACTGCCCCCCGGCGTGGTTGCCACCCAAGGCGAAATGGTGATGGGCGCGGTGGTGGTGGGCGTGGACCACTTCAAGCGCTTTCTGGCGGCCTGGCGCAAGCTGGTCGGTGGCGAAGTACGCAGCATCACACCCGTGCTGATGCGCGCGCGGCGCGAGGCGATCTTGCGCATGCTGGAAAAAGCCGACCGCATGGGCGCAAACTTCGTGGTCAACATCCGGCTTGAAACGGCCGACATCACCACCCGCCAGGGCGGCCAGCAGAAAAGCAGCATGATCGAGGTAATGGCTGTGGGCACGGCAGTGCAGACCCGCATGATTCCGGTTTAGACAACAGCCCGGGGGCAGCGATTCTGCCGCAACGCAGCACAAGCTCAGAACCAGCGCCCCAACTTTGGCGATTTGGCGGACTCCAGCCGTGCGCAGCAGCCCCCTGGCGCGTATCATGCACAGTCCCTGTGGCCGTCCCCTGAGCCAGCCATGAACAAACTTGCCATGCTTGCCGCTGCGTTGATGCTTGCCGCCTGTGGCAGCCAGAACCGGCCTGAGGACGACGACCCCTGGGCCAACTATCAGCCCGATAACCACCCCACTTACGACGAAACCTACAAGCCGCCCCGCCAGCCCGCGCCCGCCAGTACCGACGCCAACGATTGCCTGGCCCGCGCCCAACAGGCCGAAGCCAACGGCCGCGCCGACGAAGCCCGCGTCGAATACCAGGCCGCATTTCGCGCCGACCGCTGGCACGTGCCCGCCAACCAGGGTTACCAGGACCTGATGCTGCGCAACGAGCTGTTTGAGCCCCTGTGGCGCGAGTATCTGGACCTGTGGCGCGCCAACCCCACCCGCGGCGATGCCCTGTACTTTCACCTGCGGCCGTTGATTACCCGCCGTGGCACCGGCGCCATCACACTTGAGAAACGCGCCGAACTTGATGACGCCACGATTGAAGCCATCAACGAACGCCTGCGCGAATCCAGCCTGCGCGCCGGAAATGACGACCGCAACGGCGCCGTGGCCGCCATCGACAAAGCGCTCGAACTTGCCGATCTGCCGGCTTTGCACCGGGTGCGAATCTCGCTGCTGGCACCCATTGAGTACGACACCACGCTGGACCAATACGCCAACGCCGCCGAGGAAAACCCGCAATCCGGCGATGCCCTGGCACTGCACGCCCTGGTGCTGGCCCACAAAGACCGCCCGGGCGCGATCGGCCTGCTGCGCGAAGGCTATGTGCTGGACCTGCCGGGCTTCTGGCTGCGCTTTGCCATGGCCGAACTGTGCCGCGACGAAGGCGACGCCGCACTGGGCCAGGCCGGCATGAAACCAGACCGCGACACCCGCCGCGAAATCCTGGGCTGGTACGCCACAGCGCGCGATTTTTACGCCATGTGCCAGGCCACGCGGCCTAACGACCCCGACACCCTGCAGGGCATGGGCTATGTCGCGGGCCAGATTGAACAGGTTTCGCGCTAGTTGAAGGCGCTGGTTAAAGGCCGATAGAGAAAGACCTATAAAGCAAGGCCGTCAGCCAAAGGCCGCTACTTCCGGGCCAGAATCCGCTCGTAGTACGCTTCCCACACCGGCAGCAGCTTTTCCTGGCGGAACTCGTTTTGCGCCCGGGCCCGTGCGGCCTCGCCCATGCGCTTGCGCAGCGGCTCGTCGGTCAACAGTTTGCGCAGGCTGGCGGCCATCGCCGGCACGTCGCCGGGCGTGTGCAGAAAGCCGCTTTGTGCGTCCACCACCTCAGGCAGGCCGCCGGTGTTGCTGACTACTACCGGCACGCCGCAAGCCATGGCCTCAAGTGCGCTTAGCCCGAAGCTTTCGTAATCGCTGGGCAGAATGAAGGCGTCGGCCTGGGGCAGCAGCTCCCAGATTGCGTCGTAGGTGCCCACAAAGCTGCAGCGCGCGGCAATGCCAAGCTCGGTGGCCAGGTCGCGACAGGCGCCGATTTCCGGGCCGTCGCCAATCAGCACCAGCCGGGCTTTGACACTGGTTGTGGCCTGGGCGAACACGCGCATCACGTCGCGCGGGCGCTTGACCTCGCGGAAGTTGCTGACGTGCATGACGATTTTTTCGTCGGGTGCGGCCATGTGGCCGCGTTTGTCGGGGCAGCAATCGGGCCGAAAGCGCTGGGTATCAATGAAGTTCGGAATCACCTCAATGTCCTGGGCGCCGCAATCAATCGTGTCCAGCACGCGCTTTTTGAGCTCCGCCGAAACGCTGGTCACGCCGTCGCTGCGCCGAATGCCAAAGCGCGTCACGCGCTGAAACACCCGCTGCTGGCCAATGATCGTGATATCGGTTCCGTGCAGCGTGGTTACCAGCTTGAAGCCGCCGCCTTCGCCATTGAGCATCTCGCGCGCCAGAAAGCCGCTTACCGCATGGGGAATGGCGTAGTGCGCGTGCAGAATGTCCAGCCCGTGCGTTTCGGCTACTTCCATGATTGTGCTGGCCAGCGCCAGGTCATAGGGCGGATAGCGAAACAGCGGGTAAGCCGTGACCTCAACTTCGTGATAGGTCAGGTTGCGCCGAAAGGCCTCAAAGCGAAACGGAATGGCATAGCTGATGATGTGCACCTGGTGGCCGTTTTCGGCCAGCGCGGCGCCAAGCTCGGTCGCGACAACGCCCGAGCCGCCATGGGTGGGGTAACAGACAATCCCGATCTTCATGCGCGGCACCCAGAACAAGCGAAAACGCCAAGCCTATTCCCGGCTGGCTGGGTTGGCAGGGCAAGGTGCGGGAATTGTGGAAAAGGCCGTAAATTGGGACGGCCGAAGCGCGCGAAAGGGCCGGAAAGGAGAGCGAAAAGCTGCCCTTTCATTCACGCTTCGGCCGCAAACTGGCACAGGCATTTGGCCCGGACAGCGATCAGGTTTCGGGCAGGGCACCGGAGCAAAGGGGTTGCAAACCGGACTTTCGCCAACTACCGCGCCAGTTAGTGTACCCTAACTGGCCAAGGGGTCAACCGCATTGTCGCTTTCCAAGCGGATTTGCGGGGATTGCAGCCCGAACCACAAAGCCAAAGCATAAACGCCCCAGCAACCCGGCATCTTCCAAAAACACCAGCCCAACCCACCAACCCAACCACCAAAACCAGCCCAGGCGCGCCCATCAGCCCGAAGCGCAAGCGAGAGGTAGTGGCCATCAACCCGAACTACCCCATCGGTTCCCCACCGGGCTCAAAAAGCAGGCAAAGCCCAGCCTGCAACCTGCCCCAAACAAGGAGGAGAGAACGCTTACGGCATTGGAAGTGGTCAAAAGGATCGAAGGTCAAGCCTTCGCGGTTGGATGCAAGAAGTACAACAATCAGCCAGGTAGATAGAGTCCCGCAACAACGGATCCCAAGCGATTTAGGTCGACTTTTTTCGAATGATGCGCCAAGTGCGACCAGCAGTTACCACCGCGTAGAACGTAGAGCAATTAAGTGAACTCTTGGATTGCAGCACTGGACGGATTGTCGCGGGGAACGGCTTCGGCTTGTACACCTTCTTGACTTTTACACCTAGCGGCGGCTGCACGGTAAAGTCCTTTCGGCAAAGCCGAAAGGACTTTACCGTGCAGCCAGCTACTTAGCAAGGTAAAAATTCCAGAACGCGTTCGTTAGGAACGCGTCTCCCGTTACGACTCTAAAAATTGATTGCGTTGTTGACTCGCGCAGGAAGAAGTACCTGCCAACCTCTGTGTCTTTATGCTCAAGGACAAATTCAAGCTGTCCTAATAATATGCGACGAATAAGCTTTGCGCATTCACTAATGGAGCGAGCTACTAAAACGCCATTTGCCACACCGGATTCTAAGTCAACCTGGAGTCCGAGGGGGTGAACTTCTTTGAGCAGTTTAGCCCGCCTATCGTAGTGCGTTTTTAGTTCCTTTCCGAACAAGCCCAGTAAATCATCCGGATTTACTGTTGCCGGATTGTGGTCAATGAGTTGCCGTAGTGATTTATTTGTCCATGCAATATCAGGAAGCACCGCCCTAAGTTGCTTCAGGACCGTTTCAGCGTATGACGCATCCGGCTGATTGTAACCGTCTACTCCCAGCATCTGTCTGACGAACGCCGCTTCGCCACCGTCCGGAATGCTAGGTACAAAAGCGATTACGGGCTTACCTTGGGCGAGTGTGCAAGCCAACTCCGAATCTTTGCCCAGTGTGTCACTCTCTTGCGCTAAGTAGAGAGTGCACTTGGCTCTCTTTAGCATCAGCCCTTCCGCAAGTCCTTTGTCAATGCGGTCGTGGCAGTAGGCTTGGGTAGGGTCAAAAAAACGCACTTTGAGCTGGGTTAGATCGTCATGTGATCGCAGGTTTGCTATTGTCGAAGCCACCGCCCTGTACTCATGGCGTTCCCTCATTGAAGTTGCCACGTAAACGTCCATATGATCTGACGTAAGGTATGCCTTTTGATTGCGCTTGCCTACCTCGACGATTCTCTTCCGTGTATCCTCTCGCTTCTTTAGCTGCGAGTCGTCGGGCGCATGTTTTAACAGATCCGCTAACTCCCGCTCAATGACGTACCCGAGGTTGTAGGTCTCTTCGGACGCGATAGGATCTGTCGCCAGTAGTTCTCTGTGTCGCCGAACATAGTGTTCTTCTGTTAATGGTTCAGCATCTAAAAGTTCAACCAATGCTTTGTTGGCTGGGTTCGAATACAACTTGAAGCCATACTTGATATTGCCGTGCTCGACAATTGCCAAGATACGAAACTTCTCAACCGCCAGACGTAATTGAGAGACTGAAACAAAGGCGGTTGGGGGCGCCTGGACAGCCTCGCTAGGTTCTGTGCCACCACTGAGCAAGAACGCGAAGAACTCTTCCGATATCCTGTCGTAACCTAAGTAGAGAAGCATTTCGTTAAATTGGCTATATCCAATGCCAGTCGTGGCCAGCAGGCCTTGAGCTTTCTCTTCGAAGTCGTCGATATGGCAAGGAAATGGCGGCTCTTGCCCAGTCAGATCGACCACAATCTGGATTGCTCGATTGTCGTTCAAGGCTACTCCTCGCTACGGCGCCCATTCAGTTAAATAACTTACGTATAGCATATAAGACAAGTGCTAAACACGAATTCGTGGGTCGGTGTCGTGCTATGGGGGCATCTGCGGCGGCTGGTCTATTGAATGAACACCGTTCGCGGATCCATGTTGCCGGTCAATCTGGTCCAGGACGTTTGGCGTCGCGTGGGGGCTTGTGATTCGGCAGGCGCTCACGATTATAAGGAGATGTCAACTGTAATGAGCGTCTGGAAAGACCAGACCCCTGATTGGTATCTCCAGAGTCGTTCACTATCAATGAGCTGCTGCCGACATTCCCCATTGTTCAGTTGCAAACACACTCGACTCAATCTCACCGATCCTTACCACCCAACCAACGCCTCCACGCCTGCGATCACGTCGGTCTTTTGGGGTAGGATGGCGTTTTCCAGGGGCTTGGCGTAGGGCACGAAGCTGTCTTTGGCGGCTATGCGTTTTACCGGGGCGTCCAATAGCTCAAAGGCCTCTTCCATGATCCTGGCGCTGATCTCGGCGCCGAAGCCCATGGTGATGGTGTCTTCGTGCAGCACCAGGCAGCGGCTGGTTTTCTTGATGCTTTCGAAAACCATCTGGCTGTCCCAGGGAATGATCGTGCGCAGGTCGATGATCTCTACCTCGATGCCTTTGTCCTCCAGTGTGCCGGCGGCGTCGATGGCTATGTTGACCGTGTTGCCCCAGGTTACCAGCGTTACGTGCTTGCCCTGGCGCACGATGCGGCCTTTGCCAAAGGGCAGCACGTAATCCTTGTCAGGCTCGGGGCTCTTGCTGCGTTCCTGCCGGTACAGGTTCTTGCATTCCATGAACAGCACCGGGTCGTTGCCACGAATCGCAGCTTTTAAGAGGCCTTTGGCGTCGGCGGCGTTGCTGGGCATCGCGATCTTTAAACCTGGGCGGCTGGCGAACAGGCCTTCGATGCACTGACTGTGATACATCGCGCCCTGGATGTAGCCGCCCACGGGCACGCGAATCACCAGCGGGGCGGGCCAGTTGTTGTCGCTGCGATAGCGGGCCGTCGCGATCTCGTTGACGATCTGCATCATCGCCGGGAAAATGTAATCGCCGAACTGGATCTCGACCACGGCCTTGCGGCCGGGCTTGTAGCTGTAGCCCAGGGCGGTGCCGGCGATTGTGGCCTCGGCCAGCGGGCTGTTGAACACGCGCTTGGTGCCGAACTTGGTGCTCAAACCTTTGGTGGCGCCGAACACGCCGCCTTTGCCGTCTTGGACGTCCTGGCCCCAGCACACCAGGTGCTGGTCGCGTTCGAATTCTTCAATCAGTGCGTGGTTGATGGAATCTATCAGTGTGACGGGTTCGCCAACGGCCTGT
This sequence comes from Planctomycetota bacterium, assembly GCA_016722065.1. Taxonomy (GTDB): domain Bacteria; phylum Planctomycetota; class UBA8742; order UBA2392; family UBA2392; genus H3-PLA7. The sequence continues at coordinate 1,641,672 of JADKGX010000001.1, read as the reverse complement.
GGCGCGGGCGGGGCGCCCGCGCCCTGTGCAGGCGAGGCGCCTGCGCTACTGTTGTCTGCGCTACTGTTGCCTGCGCTCCCGCCTTCGTAGAAGACGTTTCTTGCGGCCTGGCTGGGGTCTGGGTGGGGCGATAGTTCGGCGCGTTCGGCGCTGGCGTCGATATCGGTCTTGATTTGTTCTTCCAGGGCGACCAGTTCGTCTTCTTCGGCGACGTTGTTGTCGATGATCCACTGGCGCAGGTGGGAAATCGGGTCCTTCTTCATTTCCTCGGCGATTTGCGCCTCAGTCATGTACAGCTTGCGGTTGTCGCTCGACGAATGGCCCCACAGGCGCACCACTTTGCTGACAACAATCGCCGGGCCCTTGCCGCTGCGGCACCATTGATGGGCCTGTTTGAAGGCCTCGTAACTGTCAAACAGCGAGCAGCCATCGGGCGCAAAGATGCCCAGGTTGGCATAGCCCTTGACCATCTGCTCAACGGGCTGGGCGCGTTCCTGGCTGCTGTGGGTGGAGATGCCGTAGTTGTTGTCCTCCACGTGAAAGAGCACCGGCAGCTTGTGAATGGTGGCCCAGTTCAAACCTTCATGGAACTCGCCCTGGGCGCAGGTTGCGTCGCCACTGGAAACGTAGACGACTTCGTCGTCGCCATCGAGCTTGATGCCATAGGCGCGGCCGCCGGCCTGCAGCCACTGGGTGCCGACGCATGAGCTTTTGTTGATGATTCTCAGCTTCTTGTGGCCAAAGTGGCTTGGCATCTGGCGCGAGCCGCTGTTGGGGTCGCCTTCGCGGGCCATGAAGCCGGGAAAGATTTCGTCTGTGGTCATGCCCAGGCCAAGCACATAGGTCAGGTCACGGTAGTGGCAGATCGACCAATCCTGTCCGGGGCGCATGACCATGCTGGCCGCGGTAAGTGCGGCTTCGTGGCCGGGGCCGCTGATCTGGAAGCTGCCGCCCTTGCTTTGGCGCAGGATGATGGAGCATTTGTCCTCGGTTTTGCGCGAGGTAACCATCGTGCGGTAGGCGGAAAGGATTTGTTCGGGCGACAGACCCTTGGTGTCTTTTTTGCTGGCGGTGCGCGGCATGGGCGGCCTTTCGATGGCGGCGTGATAGAGGCAGGATTGTGGCGCTGGGCGGCCCGGTAATCAAGCGCGGGCGAAGCCGCGTTGCCCAAAGCGGCAAGGGCCGGGGGCTCAGCGCCCGCGGCCGAACTCTTCACCGGGGGCAGGCACGGTGGCCAGCAGGCGGGTGCAGAACTCGGCCAGGCCTTCGCTTGCGGCCTCGCGCAGTGTGGAAAGGCCCAGGCTGTCTGTGGTGACGCCGTCTTCTCCGCGGCGCAGGATGCCCGGTATCCATTCAAAGAGTTCGCGGCCGTCGGCGTGGTCAAAGAGGGTGATTTTGCCGCTGGTGCGGGCCATGGCGGTTTCGCCGTCTTTCCACGTGGTGACGATGATCTGGCCTTCAATGCGAATGCGGTAGGCGTAGTCGCGCAGGCTGGGGGAGTCCTCGACCATGGTCAGGGCGCGGCCTATGGCCCAGGTTTTGAGCGCGGGCTTGAAGTAGTTCTCGTGGCCCTCAGATTGTTCGTCGATGGTTTCCTTGACGACCAGAATGACTTCGACGTTGCGGCGACAGGGCATGATGAGTTGCCACTGCCAGGCCGGCATGGTTATGCCGGTGCGACGGGGTGTCATGCGGTCAAGGTCAACCTGGCACTGGACGAAGCCGTATTCGTCGCCGGTGGGCGACATCTGAAGCACGCTGCACAGGGCTTCGCCGGTTTCGCTGGTTTCGGTGGCGCCGTCCAGCACGCCGCGCGCACCCAGGGCGACACTCCAGCGCAGCGGAACTTTGGCCAGGGTGGAGTTACGGAATGTGGCGCGCATGGAAAGCGGGGCCTGGGTGCTGCCTTTCATCTGCACTTTCTGGCCGGCGCCGGTCTGTTGCAGCTTGACCAGCCCGGGAAGTTCCCAGATGGAAAGTGCCGCGTCTTCGGCGTTTTCAAGGGCGGGGCGGTCAAGTTCGCCATCTGCGACAAAGCGCAGGGCAACAACGCGGGCAGCGGCCAGAAAGGCCCGCGAGGCGATGTCGATGCGGGTGCGGAAATCGCCTGCCACGCTGGCGGGGGTCTTGAGCATGCTTTCGCGCGCGGGGCCAATCATGGATTGCGACAACAAGCGGTAGTCACCCTTGTGCAGGGCGCGCAGGGCGATGTGTTCAAAGCCGTTGCTGGCGTAATCGGATTGCACACTTTCGCCAAATTCGGACAGGGCGAACCAGTTGGCGCGGTCCAGCACCAGGCGTGAAAATTGCGTGCCGCGCAGGGCGCCGTTGTCCTGGGCCATGGCCCAGTTGACCAGTGTTTCCTCCAGGCGTGCGGTGGCGATGGCCTCGGCGGCGCCCTTGGTGCTGGCGGTGCCAAAGGCGACCAGGTAGGTCGATTCCGGGTATTTGGGGTGCTTGCCGGTGCGTGCCCACTGGGGCACTTCCACACGGGTGATCTCGACACCCCGGCGCGGCGGGGTGGTGGTGCAGGCGGCCAGCGCAAGGCCGGCCAGAACGATCAAGAAGGTGCGGGCCACAGGTGTTTTATGCGGGGGCAAAGCCACGGGTTGCCGTAGTATTTGCTTCCTTTGTGCCAGATGCAAGGCAAGAAAGCCGTGCCCGGCAAGACTACGGGCAGGAGATACCCATGAAGCCCATGCGCACGTTGGCCGCAATTTCTGCTTTGGCCGCAGTTTCGGTGCTTTCGCTGGCCCAGGACAAGCCGGTTTTCATGGCGCCGAACCTGGACACGATCACGCTGGTGGACATCAAAAAGGATGTCTACTTCCTGGCCAGCGACGAAATGGGCGGCCGCGAGACCTTGAGTGAACATGCCAAGGTAAGCGCGGGTTATGTGCGCGCGCGCATGCAGGCGGCCGGGTTGAAGCCCGCCGGCGAAAACGGCACCTGGTACCAGGAAGTCGGGCTGCGCTACAACACCTGGGACGGCACCCCGGCGCTCAGCTTCAAGACGGCTTCGGGCGAAACCAAGCTGGAATACGGCAAGGATTTTGTCAGCACCGGCGGCCCCGGCGAAAGTGTGGAGCTGGCAAGCACGCCGCTGGCCTTTGCGGGCTATGCCGTCAAGGACGACGCCCACAGTTATGACGACCTGTCAGGGCTGGACCTCAAGGGCAAAATCGCCGTGGTGCTGCGCTATGAACCGACGCCGTGGCGTGTCGGCGGCAGGCGCAACCCGTTTTCGCGGTCGGCATTTCTGCAGACCAAGCAGCAGTTGTGCCAGCAGGCGGGCGCGGTGGGCATTCTGCTGGTTACCGGGCCGGAAGGCATGGGTGCCAGCGACAACCGGCGCGACCTGCAAAACCCAGGTGCCGAAGACAAATCGCCAGCGCTGGAACTGGACGAAAAAGCCGCCGGAGAACCAGAGCCGGCCTTTCCGTTTCTGCACTTGAGCATTGGCGCGGCGGACAAACTGCTGGGCAGTGAAGGCGCACTCAAGAAGCTGCAACAGGAGTTTGACCAGGCAGACTTCAAGAACCGACCCGACCTGAAAGGAGCAACGGCCAGCTTGAGCCTGAAATCAACGGCCGTGCGGCGCACGGACAGCAACGTGGCCGGCAAGCTGGAAGGCGAGACCGACGAGTGGATCATCTTTGGTGCCCACCACGACCACCTGGGCCTTGGTTACTTTGGCTCGCGCGACCCTGACAAAGGCATGGGCCAGGTTCACAACGGCGCCGACGACAACGCCAGCGGCGTGGCCACGGTGCTGGAGATTGCCGAAGCCATGGCGGCCAGCGGCAAAAAGCCCCGACGCAGCATGTTGTTCATGACCTTTACCGGCGAAGAAAAGGGCCTGCTGGGAAGCGCCTGGTATGTGCAGCACCCGCTGGTGCCCAACAACAAAGTTGTGGCGATGATCAACATCGACATGCTCGGGCGGCTCAAGGACAACGAAATCGAAATGCAGGGCACGGCATCCAGCAAGTTCCTGCGCAAGCACTGCGAGGCCGCAGCGCCGCTGTTTCCGGAACTGAAGATCAAGATGTCCACCCGTGCACCCATACCCGCCAGCGACCACTGGCCGTTCTTCAGCGAGGCCGGCATTCCGGTGATTTTTCCGATGGGGGCGATTCCGGCCGAGATGCACACCGCACTGGATGACCCGGAAACGATTCAATATGAGGGTATTCTTTACGGGGCGCGTTATCTGGCCGAGATCGGCTGGCGCATCAGCGAAGATAAAGACTACGCCGATTACACCGGCCCGGTGAAGAACAGCATTGGCCCCAACGGGTTGCCCAGAGACCCGACAGCCCCAAAGCCCAAAGACCCCAACGAAGAGAAGGAAGAGGGCTTTTCAGGCAACTAAGGCCGCCCTGCCCGGAGCGATAATTTGCACAAAATCGCAATGCGACAGGTTGTAAGGCCGGGGTAGACCTCGTTAACCTGTTCCCACGACGTCAATCGTGAATGACCACACGCTAGTGACCCCCAGTGGGGGTGCTGGCGCTGGTCGAAACTCGTGGGGAGTTTTATGAGCAGACACCTGCTTCTAGCTGGCCTTGGGCTGGCATTAATGATGGCCGCGACCAGCTTGTCGGGTCAAACGTACCTTCTGAACAGCAATTTCAATGCCGGTGCGGGCGGCTGGACGGTCAGCAACGTATCGACCAGCGGCCAGGCCTGGGTGCTGTCGACGGGTAACTACACGTCACCGGGCGGCGGCGTGATCAACAACTTTGACGGCACGCAGTTCTACCTGATTGACGCAGACACGGTGGGCGGCACCGGCGTTACGGTTGACACCACGGCGACCAGCCCGGTGTTCAATGGCACAACGGCCACGGGCAATCTGTTTCTGCGCTTCTCGCATAACTGGAGTGCCTGGTCCTCAGAAACTGGCACTGTGGAGGTCTTTAACGGCACGGCGTGGGTTCAGGTGACCCAGTACACCGTCACCCAGTCCGTTGGCCAGGGTGTGTGGTCTCCTGCCACGGTTACTTTCGACATTACGGCGCACAAGGCCGCCAACAACCAGGTTCGGTTCCGGTATCAGGACCCGGGCGCCTGGGGCTGGTCCTGGGCCTTTGACAACGTGCAGGCGTTTTACAACACGGGCCCGGAAATCGACGTCGACTTTCAGGCCAACCCGGTTGATACCGGCGGTACGGTCTACGCGGGCATTCAAAGCGCCAGCACGGCCATGGGTGTGGTTGTGTTCAGCGTCAAGAACACGGGCACGGCTTCGTTGACCCACACGGCCAGCATTACCAGCCCGGTGAATTGCTCGGGCACTGTCACGCTGGGGGCAAGCACGGCTGCGGGTGCAACATCGACCATGCAGGTGAACCTGACTACGGGCGCCAGCTTTGGCCCCTTCAGTTGCGTTGTCAGCATTGCCAACAACGACACGACGGGCAGTGAGAACCCCTACCTGATTACGATTCAAGGCATGAACCGCGGCCCTAACCTGCGCTTTTACGGCGGCGACTGGGACGGCGTGGACGCCAACGTCAATGGTGTTGGCTTTGCAAACCCCAACGATGCCTGGCTGTATCAGGAGTTCATTGTGCCGGGCGGCGAAACCTGGACTGTGACCCACCTGTTCGCCAACGTGCTGGCGACCTCCAATGCCGGCGTAACGCTGGCCGACTACGAGATTCGCACGGGCATGTCTGCGGGCGTGGGCGGCACGGTGGTGCAGAGCGGAACGGCAGTAACCGGTTCAATGACCCGCTATACGCTCAGCAACTCGCTCGTCACGGGGTATGCTGAATATTGCGTGCACCTGCAGCTGGGGTCGACATTCAACCTGACTGCCGGCACCTATTATGTGGGTGTGCGCCCGCGCAAGGTCGGCCTGACAGAAAACTGCTTCTGTTCCACTACCTCTGGCGCCAATGGCGTCGGCACACTGAACGCCACGGCGTTCAATAACGACCTCGCCATGCAATACACGATTGGGGCCTACGAGCTTACGGGGTATTCGCACTCTGTGGGTGTCGTCGGCAACACAAGTGGCGCCGGTACACCCAGTGTCACTTTGGCAGCAACCGACCCCAACGCGGCCGAGGCCACGCCTTCCACGCAGACGGGCGATTACACACTGACCTTGAGCGCCGCAGCCGCCAGCGCCCTGACCGTGAACTTCACCATGTCAGGCACGGCTGCTACGGCTTCGGGTACCGACTACGCGCTTTCCACCTCGACTTCGGGTGCGTCGGTTGCGTTCACGACCGGCCCGGGCGGCACGATTACCGTGCCGGCGGGTACGACCGTGGTGGTGATTACACTGACGCCAGTGGATGACGCGGCTGTGGAATCCGCCGAGACCGCGATCATGACCCTCAACAGCGGCACCGGCTACACGCTGGGGGCAACCGTGAGTGGCACCGTCACGATTGCAGACAACGACGGCACGCCGGTTGTCACCGTCGCGTCTTCGGGCACGCCCTCAGAGACCGGGCCGACCCCGGGCACCTTTACCCTGACGGCCACCCCGGCGCCGACCAGCACGATCACGGTGAACATTACCTTGACCGGCACGGCCACCATCACCAGTGATTACACGGCCACGTCGACAACGACCGTGCAGATCACCACCAGCGGCACTGCCACCGTCACGATCAACCCGATTGATGACACGGCCGTGGAATCCGCCGAAACGGTGATCCTGACGGTTTCTTCGGGTACGGGCTACACGGTGGGTTCGCCCTCCAGTGCCCAGCTGACGATCATTGATAACGACACGACGGGCACGCCTGTGGTGACGGTTGCTTCCACGGGCTCGCCCTCGGAGACCGGGCCCACTACGGGCACGTTCACGTTGACCGCATCGCCGGCACCGACCAGCACGATTACGGTTAACATCGCGCTGACCGGCACGGCCACGATCACCAGTGATTACACCCCTACGTCGACCACAACGGTGCAGATCACAACCAGTGGTTCGGCAACCGTGACGATCACCCCGGTGGACGACGCGGCAGCAGAATCACCGGAAACGGTCATCCTTACGTTGTCAGCAGGCACCGGCTACACCGTTGGTGCGCCTACCAGTGCCCAGTTGACGATTGCCGACAACGACGGCGGACCGACGGCGATTGACATCACCACTACCACGCTGCCCAACGGCACGCGCAACGTGGCATACAACGCCCCCGTCACGGCCACCGGCGGCGCGGGCACGTTCACCTGGACGGTCTCAGTTGGCACCTTGCCGGCTGGTTTGAGCCTGACCAACGCTTCGTCAGCCACCTGCAATATCAGCGGAATCCCGACCGTTGCAGGCACCTTCCCGTTCTCGCTGGATTGCACCGACGGCGCGACTACCGACACCCAGGCGTTCAACCTGGTCATCGGCACCGGCACTGTAGGTGGTGGCGGCGGTGGTGGCGGTGGCGGTGGTGGGGGCGGCTGTGCCTCGCAGAACAGCGGTTCGGCCTGGCTGCTGGCCACGCTTGCGGTTCTGGGGCTGGCCGGCCTGGGCATGCGTCGCCGCAAGGCTTGAAGTGGCAAGCGGGTAATCAAGCAGGGGCGGCCTTGGCCGCCCCTGTTTTCTTGTTGGGCAAAGTGCGCCGTGCCGCGGCGCAGGTTGACTTGCCGCAAGCGGCTTATTGCGGTATCTCGACGCCATCCTTGAAAACGCGCTGCAGGGCCAGCGTGCCGCTGTCGTCGTAGTATCGCCAGGTGCCGTCCTTCTTGCCCTGCCGGTAGATGCCTTCTTCTGATGTCTTGCCGTTGATGTGGAAGGCCCGATACAGCCCGTGCCTGGTGTTGGCCCCGCCGACAGCCAGTACCGTCCATTCGGAACTCAGTTGTCCGTTGGGAGTACGCTCCGTCAGGCGTTTGACGACATCGCCGGCGAAATACTGTGTTTCGTCGGTCAGCAGGCCGGAATCGTAGCGGCGTTGCGACATCAGGCTGCCGTCGGGCCAGTATTCTTTCCAGTCGCCTACGCGCTGGCCGGCCTGCAGGGATCCTTCCAGCGCCACGTTGCCGTTGTCGTGCCAGTGTTTCCAGGGCCCCTGTTCCTTACCCTGCTCAAAGTCGCCCTCAAACTGCTTCTGGCCGTTGGCGTACCACTGCGTCCAGTGCCCTTGTTTCACGCCGTTCTGCCAGGTGCCGGTAAAGGCCTTCTGGCGGTTACGGTAGTTGCCCAGGGTTTCGCCCTGGGCCAGCCCGTCGACGTAGTTTTCGACGGATTCCTCGACCAGGTTGTCGAAGTAGCGCGTCCAGCGGCCGATCTTGCGGCCGTCTTTGTATTCGCCCCAGGATTTGAGTTCACCGTTTTCATGCCAGGTGGACCAGATGCCGTCAGGAAGCCCGCCCTTGTAGCGGGTGACCGAAGAGGGTCGGCCGTCGCGGTACCACTCCCGCCAATCGCCATCCTTCTTGCCTTCAATCCAGGTGCCCTTCATGGCGGGTTTGCCGTTGATGTGGAATTCCTCCCAGTCGCCGGTTTCGACGCCCAGTTTGTACAGGCTGCGGGACTGCACCTGCTGGTCTTCAAACCAGCCCAACCAAAGGCCGTCGCGGGCGCCATCGACGTATGTGCCTTCGGCCTTTTTCTGGCCGCTGGCGTAGAACTCAGTCCACAGCCCGTGCATGCGTTCTTCGCCCAGCTCGCTTCGGTGTACGGACCACTGCGTCTTGATGCGGCCATTGGGATGCTTTTCAATGCGCTGCGAGTCGGCCGTGCCTTCCAGTTCCTTGGATTCGACGTCGTCCGTCTTCAGCGCAAAGAACAGCATGGTCACGGCCACCAGCACCGCGACAATCAATGCGCCGCCAAACAGGTAGGTGCGTGCCGCTGTGGACAGCTTGCGGTGCGAATCCACGGGGGCGTAGTGGCCCGTGCCGGTGCCCAGGGCGATCGGCATGCCGCTGTTCAGCGATTGCAGGTCTTCGGGTTTGATCTGGTCGGTCTGGGTGCGGCCGGTGTAGGCGTCGGCCTTGGATTCGACCTCTTCAAGCTCTGTGGTGCCAAAGTCCGTGACCAGTTTGCCCTTCAAGCCGACGCCCAGGTTCATGGACGGCGGTGCCACCTTGTGCTGAAAGGGTTCCAGAATCGTCTGGCCGCACAGCAGGCACATCACGGGCTCGGCCAGCCGGTGGTCGGGGACCTTCTGCTTGCCATTGCAGAAGGGACAAGTGATGTCCACAGTCGCCATAACGTGCCCGGATCGCGACAAAAAGTGGTGATCGCGGGCGATTCTAGCCCACGACCCGCCAGTGGCTAGTGCTTGGCCGGGCTAGGGCTTCTTTGCCAGACCCGCGTAGGGGTCTGCGGCCTTGGCAGCTGCGCTGTCGGGCACCGAATAATGCGGCCGGCTGCGCAACAGCAGCATGGCATCGCCGGTTTCCGGCACGTCCAGCTTCAGCCCGGTCTGGCGCATATCGCGCAGTTCACGGCCCGAGGCATCGTAATAGCGCAACTCCAGGTCGTGTTGGCCGGGTGCGGCCTTGGCCATCATCAGGTGCGTTTCGCCGGGCAGCAGCACGTTGCCGCGGGTGTCGGCCTCTGCGTTCATCAACAGCCCGCCCAGCAGAATCACTGCGCCCACGCCCATGGCAACGGCGCCGCCTTTGCCGCCCACGGCATGGCCCACGGCCATGGCCGTGGCGCCGGTGGCGATCATGGTTGTTTTGGCAATGGCCTTGCCCTTGAGAATGTCGTCCATCACGCGGCCGCCGCGTGTAATCGCCTGGTAGAACGTGTCGCCGATCTTGTAGGTAGAGCCAAGGCTTTTGCCGTCGACGAACACCTCGGCCCAGGCTTCTTTGTATTCGCCCTGGTTGATGGCGCGAACGCTGCCGTGGTGGCCTTCGGCGGTAAAGTACGGGCCCTGGCCCAGCTCAACCATCAATACCACGTTGGCGTCTTTCTGGGCTTCCAGGGTCAGCCAGGGCAGCTTGGGGTCAAAGTTGGCTTTGTCTTTTTCCAGCTTGTTCACTTCATCCAGCAGCATCTGCACGCTGCCGGTATCGCCGCGCGTCAGAAAGCAGCGCATGCGCATGATAAACGCCGGCAGCCAGTCGGCTGCGAACTCGCCCTGCTTCAGGTCGCCGGTGTCCACAAAGATGGCGTTACGAAAACAGGCCATGCCGTCTTCGAACTTGCCGGCCTGAAAGTACAGGCAGCCCAGGTACCAGCTGTTGAAGGCGCGCTCGTAGGGGTCGCCCATCCACCACTTCTGGCGTTCTGAGAACCAGTTGGCTGCGGCCACACCGCCGCCGTCGCCGTGGTTCATCATGTTCCAGGCGCGAAAGTAGTCCGCCCTGGCGCTGTCCAGGTAACCCAGGCCCATTTTGGCGTGGGCGCGATAGTTCAAGATCAATGTCTGGTCGCGTTCCGGATAAGCCTGATAATCCTGCGTATCCATCATGACCTGGGTGTAGCCGCCCTTTTGCATGGCGGCTTTGGCGTCGTAGACGCTTTGGCAGCCCGCAGCCAGGGCCAGCAACAGAACCAGTGAAAGTGCGACAGGTGCACGCATGGGACGCTCCGGCTATTTTTGGAAACAGGGGCGCCAAGCGGCGCCCCTGTCACTGGATCAGGTTACGACTAGCGGTAAACGGCGGACTTGCTGCTGACGCGGCGGATCTTGTGGCCGCCCTTGAAGATCAACTCGTCGGTTTCCGTGTCGATCAGTTCAAAGGTGTACAGGATCGTGTCGTCTTCCAGCTTGCCGTCGGTCATGCTCAGCGTGCTGAACTTGGCCTTCATGAAGTAGTCCGCGCCCAACTTGGTCTTGCGGCCCGTGCGGTCGGTGCGTTCGCCGGCTTCCTTGGCTTCCTTTTCGCTGGCTACGGCCGTCTGCACGTCGCTGTCGCGCTGGCTGAAGCGGAACTGTTCACGCGTGAACTTTTCCATCATCGCCGTCAGCAGGTCTTCCTGGAAGATCTGCGTTACTTCCGGAAAGCGGGTGTCGTTCTGGGGCCGAATGATGGCAATGATCGGCGGTTCCTTGTACCTGGACTGGAAATTCTCGCTGATCTTCTGCTTCTTCAGCTTTTCGACCATCATGTCCGTGACTTCCACAAGGTCGGCGCTGTACGGGCCGGAGCTTTCCGGGCCTTCTTCGTCGTCCTTGATATCCACGCGAGTCGACTGGCGGCCGCAGCCGGTTGTCGTCAAGGCCGAGAACGAGAACAACACAAGCAGGCAGAGCAGAAATCGAATCTTCATATCCGTGATCCTTTATGGGCCCCGAAGTGAGCGCGAAACAGGCTAGTTTCCCTTCCAAGCTGCGCAAGCCATGCGACGACCCCAGTGCAAGCCGCGAGGCTGGGGGCAATGACGCCTTCGTGAATCAAACCCGGCAGCCAGGCCAGGCGAGATGCGAACGAAAGGGGCGAGAGCAAAGATTCTCGACGAAGCCAGAGGAACACCCAAAACGCCCGGTGCCCGATCCTTGCATTTCTTGGCGTTTCCTGGCGTCTTGGCGGCAAAAGCATCGCTGTAGCCCTGCATTGGAATCAAGGTTTCTTTCGCCCCCGGCCGTGCTGCTGGGGCTGAGTTGCGGCGGCACAACCGTTGCCCTTTGAACGCCAATCACCGCAGAGTGTTGCCTGCCCGTCCCATTCGGCGATTGACCCCTGCCGTCGCAACGGCTATCGCAATGGCCATGCACCCGGACTTCAAAAAGCTTGAACGATCCAGCCTGACCGTCCCGCCTGAAAAGGCCGGCGAGCGCCTGGACGTGTTCCTGCACGGCCAATGGCCGGATTACAGCCGCACCCTGCTGGCCGGGTTGATCAAGGAAGGCCACGTGGAGGTGCAAGGGCTGTCTGCCACCAGGGTCAAACCCGCGCTGAAACTGGAGGCCGGCCAGCAGATTACGATCAACCGGCCCGAGCTGACCGCAGCCCAGGACCTGCAACCGGAAGACATTCCGCTGGACGTGTTGTTTGAAGACGAAGCGCTGATCGTGATCAACAAGCCCGCGGCGCTGGCCGTGCACCCGGCCCGGGCTGGCCATGGCGGCACACTGGCCAATGCGCTGCTGTTTCACGCCGGCAAGGTCAGCCGCGCCGATACATTCCGGCCGGGCATTGTGCACCGGCTGGATGCAGACACCAGCGGCGTCATCGTGTGCGCCAAAGACGAAAGCGCGCACTTCAAGCTGGCCGAACAGTTCGAGAAGCGCACCGTCGAAAAAGAGTATCTGGCCATCGTGCGCGGGCGCCTGCGCCAGGCCAGCGGCACCATTGAGCTGCCAATCGGCCGCCACCCAGACCACTACGAAATGCAGCGCGTGCATGCTGAGGGCAAGCCCGCCGTGACGGCCTATGAGGTGATTGAGTATTTCCGGCGCTTTACGTTTGTGCGGCTGAAACCCAGCACCGGTCGCACGCACCAGTTGCGCGTGCACCTGGCCGCGATACAGCACCCGATTGTCAGCGACCGCCTGTACAGCAAACGACCGGAACTGACCTTGAGTGAAGTGCGCGAAGACGAACTGGTGCCCGGCGAACCACCCTTGATTGCCCGCCAGGCCCTGCACGCGGCCAAGTTGAGTTTCAATCACCCGCGAACCGGGCAACGCATGACTTTTGAAGCCCCGCTGCCACTGGATTTTGCGCGCACACTGCAAGCGCTTCAAACGCACAGCCCCTGGAAGGCCGAAGGCAAGCCGACGGATGAACCCCAGGCGTAATGTTTCGTTACGCCTATGCACAAAATGTACCGCGGCAAAGGCTTTCGCCAAGCCGACCAACTTGCCCGCAGACTGTGCACAAGTATCGATGTGGAAAGAAGTTGAGAGTTGCCACCAGGCGCAGTTTTCGAATGGCACGGGCTGCGCTTTCGCAACAGCAGGACATTCTGGTTTCCAAGAACCTATAAACTACAGGAGTTACATATGAAGAAGTTCGCGATCCTCGCCGTTATCTTCGCGTTTGCTGGCGTCATGCTGGCCGGTTGCCCGGGCGCCAACAACGCCGCCAAGCCTGCCACCAACGGCAACGCTCCGGCCGCTCCCGCCAACAATGGCTAAGTTTTGAATGCAAACGGTTCCGGGGGGCCATCAGGCCCCCCGGTTTCGTTTTTCCTGCCCGATTTGTGCGTGAGTTTCCCCACCCTGCCCGCACTATCCCCACAGACACCCTTGGGGCATTGCCCTCTCGTACGGAGACTTAGATGCGATTTCTGACTGCGGTCTGCGCTGTTCTTTCCCTGAGCCTGTTTGTTGGCCTCAGCCTGGCGCAGGACAAGCCCGACACCAAAAAGACCGAATCCAAGCCTGACGCCAAAAAGGTCGAAGGCAAGGAAGGCGAAGCCAAGCCTGCCGCCAAGAAGCTGGATCGCGGCGACGAAAAAGCTGAAAAGCTGCTCAAGAAGGCCTGGGAGCGCGTCCAGAGTGCCGAAGCCAGTGGTCTGGAACGCCTCAAGGCCACTGCCAAGATCGGCGTGGATGCCAGCGCCTTTGGCATGGGCGAAATGCCCTTTGACGGCACCCTGCTGTGGAAGAAGGGCAGCCGCGCAATCTGGAACAGCAGCGACGACAAAGCCGCCGAAGGCAACGCCAACCCGCTGGGCAACGTCAGCGCCATTGCCAAGGGACTGTTTGAGCCCTACCTGGCCTATGTGACGGGCTTTGAGGCCTGGGCGACCAAGTTCGAAAACGCCAACTTCAAGATGGGCGACCCGGTCAAGGACGACAAGGACAAGCAGACCGGCGAGCGCGTCATCGTGACCTTTGCCGACGAACACACGGAAACTTTTGTGGTGGCCGAAAACAAGGTCGCCAGCATGAGCCGCGAGCAGGACTTCAACGGCAACAAGACCAGCGTGGAGTTCCGCTACACCTACGAAGACACGGGCAAGAAGCTGCGCCTTAGCAAAGTTGGCGCGACGACCAACGTGGATATGTCGGGCATGCCCGGCCAGGACGACCCCAAGAACCCCGTTCCCAAGGGCAGCACCAAGGAAAGCCTGGAAGGCAGCATTGAGATCAAGAAGTACGGCAAGGCCGGCGAATACGACATTGCCGTCGAGCTCAAGGGCGGCATCAAGTTCATGGGCATGGAGTTTCCGACCAAGCTGACCATCAGCGACCCCAAGGTGAACAAGGACGTCACCGACGACGACCTGAAGCCCCTGGACGAAGAAACCAAGACAGAAGACCCCAAGAAGAAAGAAGACGACGAGTTCTAAACGTCGATCAACATTCGCAGTTTGGGCCTGCCCCCACGCAGGCCCAGTAGAAAGAGGGGCCCTCGGTGCGAGGCCCCTCTTTTGCATTCTGGCTGGCGGGTACGGGCTGTTTTCCTCAGGGCAGGGAGTCAAACACCAGGCGCAGCGGGTGCACGACTTCTGCGCCCTTGCCGTCGGTTTCTTTGGTGGGCACACCCTGGCGAATCTGCGTCTGGCAGATGCCGCAACTGGTGGCCACAACATCCGGTTGCTCACGGTTGATACGGTTGAACAGCCCCTGGCCGATCTTCATGCTCAAATCGAAGTTGTCGGTCTTCATGCCAAAGCTGCCGCTCAGGCCGCAGCAGCCCGCATTCAGGTCCGTCGTTCGTTTCTGGTCCAGCAGGTCCAGCAGCGCGCGGGCGTCGTTGGCCACGCCCATCACCTTGGAATGGCAGGGGGCATGCCAGGCGATCTTTTTTGCGTTGGGCCGCAGTTGCGCCAGCATTTCAGGGTCTGAAAACACGTCCAGCAGAAGCGCGTGGGCGTCTGTGCAGGCGGCGGCCACTGTGGCTGCATCGCCGGTGCCGACAATGCCCGGCCACTCGCGGTTTGCAGCCAGCAGGCAACTGGGCGCGCTGAACACCACCTTGGCGCCGCGCCGCACGGGCTTGATCAGCTTGTCGACGTTTGCCGACAGATCCTGTTTTGCGCCCCGACCGTCGCCTTGGGTGATTTTGCTGATGCCGCAACAGTTCAAGGCCGGGGTGTGCACGGTAATGCCCAACGCGCCCAAAATGGCGACCAGCGTGGCCTTTTCGCCGTCGGGGTCGTAGTACTCGGCATAGCAGCCGGGAAACACCACGGCCTCGACGGGCAGTCTGGCTCGCACGTGGTTGGGTACCTGGAGAGGCGCCAGTTTGCGCAGCCCCTGGGGGTTGCGGTATTGGGGAAGTTTGCGTCGTTCATCCAGCCCGGTCATGCTTTGGGCCACGCCGCGCAGGAAACGATTCTTCAGCAGCACGTTGGTCACACCGGCCAGCTTGGTGCCGACTTTGCCCATCGTGTCTGGCTTGGCCAGCAGCCCTGCCACGATGCCGCCTTTGCCTTTGCGGTCCACGAACTGTTCGCGAAACTTGATCGCAATGCCGGGTATGTCGACTTGCGTCGGGCATTCCACCAGGCACTGGCCGCAGGAAATGCACAGGTCCAGGTTGGCCTTGAAGTCAGCATCCATCAACCAGGTTGCGTCCAGCCGGCCGCTGATTACACCGCGCAACAGGTTGGCCTTGGCGCGTGCGGAGTATTTTTCGTCTTTGCCCACTTTCATCAGCGGGCAGTAGTGCCGGCACTTGCCGCAGCCGTGGCACTTTTCGATTTCTTCCTGCACCTGGGGCGAATCCAGAATCGTGCCCGTCTGCACCCGGCTGTAACCCTCGCCCACACGCAGGAAACTGGTAACGCTGCGCGCCGGGTCGTCCACCACCTTGTTCAGCGGGTTCAACAGCCGTGCGGGATCAAACAGGTCCTTCACCTGCACAAACAACGGCCAGATTTCGCCGTAAAAGTCTTTCAGGTAAGGGCTGCGCATCAGGCCGTCGCCATGTTCGCCGCTGATGGTTCCCTTCAGGTCCTTGACCATGGCGAACACTTCGTCTGCGGCCTGGCGCATGCGCTGGCGGTGTTGCGGGTCCTTGGCGTTGGCAAAGGGGTTGACGTGCAGGTTGCCCTCGCCGCCGTGGCCGAACAGTGCCGCGGCAAAGCCGTGTTTTTCGCAGATCGCCTTGAAGCGCGAAATGAACTCGGGCAGTTTCCAGGGAGGTACAGCGCAATCCTCAATCCAGCGCGTGGGTTTGAGGTCGCCCTTGACCCGCGAAAGAATCGGGCTGGCAATTTTGCGCACCGTCCAGGCGCGGTCGAGTTCCTTGGCGTCATAGGCCGGCACGCCCTGAAAGGCCGGGCCGTCGCCCGTGCAGGCTGCCAGGGCAGCTTGCACGCCCTCGCGCGCGATCTCGGGGCTGTCGGCCCAGTACTCGACAATCAGCATCGATTGCAGCCGGGCGGGAATGCCCTGGCCCAGCCTGGGGTCGGACTTTGCGGCCACGTCAATGAAGCTGCGATCGAGTACCTCCAGCTTGGTCGGGCAGGTGGGCAGCAGGTTGACCACGCCCTGGGCCATCTTTTCGTTGCTGTCAAAGTACAGGCTTACGCCGGCGATGGCCTTGGGCAGGCGCAACACGCGCAGGCGCGCTTCCAGCAGCACGCCCAGGGTGCCCTCGCTGCCACTGAACAGACGGGGCATGTCCAGTACACCGGCATGGCCCGCGCCAACTCTGGGGTCAAACTCGGTGCGCGGGTAATGGGCTTGAATGTCGGCCGTAATCGGCGCATGCAGAAGCTCAAACAGGTTATAGCCGCTGCTGGACCGTGTGGCCTCGGGCCGCTGCTTATGCAGCAGTTTGGCGTGGTCGCGGGCCAGCTTCAGGGCGCCTTCGGCCAGCCGGATTTCGGCTGCCGTGGCATCGGGTGCAAAGGCGATTTTGCCATCACTTGACACGTCAAGTGGGCGCAGCTTGCAACGTTCGCCGCTGGCCAGCAGGACATCCAGCTCGATCAGGTAGTCCTTGGACGTACCCCAACGGATCGACTTGGCTCCGCCGCTGTTGTTGCTGACCATGGCGCCGACGGTGCACCAGGGGCTGGAGCTCGGGTCCGGCGGCCAGAACAAGCCAAAGCCGCCCAACTCGGCATCGAAGTCGTCCTTGACCACCCCGGGCTGCACGCGCGCCCACTGGCCCGTGGGGTGCACTTCGAGAATGCGGTTCATGTGGACAGCGAAGTCCAGAATGATGCCCTGGCCCAGGGATTGACCGGCAACGCCCGATCCGGCGCCGCGGCAGGTGACGGGCACCTGGAATTCGCGCGCGAACTGCAGGGTCTTGGCCACGTCGTCGGCATCGATTGGTTCGACGACGCAACTTGGCCACAGTTCCACCACACTGGCACTGGAGGCATACAGCGCGCGGGCCAGCGGGTCGTCTTTGACCGCGCCCTTGAGCTGCCGGCGCAACCGCGAGTAATCAACGGCATAGCGCTTGGTGGAGTTTTCGGCCGGGGCGTTCATCTGGCCTGACTATAGCACCCAGGGCGCAAACTGCGTTGGCCGGCGCAGAGCGTGCCCGGCCGGAGGGGCAGGCTTTGCGAATCATTCGATATGAAGTAAACTGTCGTCGAACGAAGTCAGGGGGCACCTTGCTGAACGAAACCTACCAGAAACATTCGCGTGCCGTGGCGCGCATGATTTTTACCGCGCAGCAGTTGTACCGCACGGTCAATGCCCTGGTGCGCCGCTTTGACCTGACAGAAAGCCAGTACAACGCACTGCGCATCCTGCGCGGCGCCGAGCGACGCGACGAATCCTTGACCCAGGCCGAGCTGGCCGACCGCCTGATTGCCAGCCGGGCCAACACCACATGGATTCTGGACAAACTGGAAGAACGCAAGCTGATCCGGCGCAAGGGCCACACCGACCGCCGCAAGAACCTGCTGGAAATCACGGCCCAGGGCCAGAAACTTCTGGGGCGCATAGACCCCGAGTTTGAAAAGCTGCTGGCAGAAGTACTGGCCGATGTCGACGACGACGAGCTTGCAACCCTGCAGGCCACGATCGCCAAGTTCCGCTTCAACTAGCCGCCACTAACTAGCGGATACGCCGCCGGGCCTTTGCCCCTGCTGCGAAATTGGATCGTGGTATACTGGCCTGTTTGATGGAGGCCCGCCTCGCCCATGGCACTGACGGAGCTGCAAGAGCAGAAGTACGCCATCATCGAGCAGCGGCTCGGGGAGACCGAGCACGCCCAGGCCAAACTGGACTGGGAGGTCTGGACCCCCCGCCTGATCGGCGCGTTGGTGTTCTGCCTGCTGATGATCGGCGTGCTGCTGGTGCCGTTTCGAAACCTGCAGCCCGGCGTAGCGGCCGGCAAGTCGATGCTGGTTGTTGGCGGCGTGGTCCTGTACGGCATGTACCTGCTGCGCTTTCGACCCGACCTGCTGCGCGAACGCCGCAAGCAGATGTTTTTCGGCGCCAGCATTCTGCTGACGGCTTCGATTGTGTACACGATTTCTGTGGTCGGGGCCGAACAGGCACCTGAGTTGCTGCGCAGCAATATCACGCCTGAGGCCGTAACGCCCGCCTTCTTCTTTGGACTGCTGCTGCTTTCAGGCATTGGTTATGCCGTGGTGTTTGACCAGCGGTTTGCCCTGGACGGCCTGCTGTTCAACGCTGGCGCCATCGGCACGGTGCTGCTGGGCACTGGGCAGTTGCAGCCGGTGCGGCTGGCACTGGCGTTGATCGGCGCGCTGACCGCTGTGCTGTTCACGCGCAACCTGCGGTCGCGCTATCGGCTTGCGCTGGTGGGCATGACCGGCGGCGTGGCAGTGTCGGTGCTGTTGTTTGCGTTGTATCTGCTGGGTGGGGACTCGGTGTGGCTGACGCGCGTGGTCGGGCACCCCATGGAGCTGCTGTTGTGGATGGCCGGCGCGCTGGTGATTGGCGCGGCAGTGGGCGTGTTCAGCACGTTTCTGCTGCCGGTGTTTGAACGCGTCTTCAATATCACCACCGACCTGCGCCTGATTGAGCTGCTGGAAGGTGAACACCCCTTGATCACGTTGATGCAGCAGCGCGCCCCCGGCACCTGGCAGCACACACAGAACGTGGCCACGTTTACCAAGCGCGCCTGTGAAGCCATTGGCGCAAACGCCCTGCTGGGCGAGGTAGGCATCAAGTTTCACGACCTGGGCAAGATGGTGCGGCCGGAATACTTCACGGAAAACGAACCCGATTCCAAGCTGCTGCACGACCGCCTGAGCCCGATGATGAGCGCGCTGATCATCCTGAGCCACGTCAGCGACGGCGTTCTGATGGCGCGCAAAGCCAAGCTGCCGCGCGTGCTGGAAGACTTCATTACCGGCCACCACGGCACCAGTGTGATCAAGTACTTCTACTACAAGGCCAAAGAAAACGCCGTGGAAGGCGAGAAGATCGAAGAAGGCCAGTTTCGCTACCCGGGCCCCAAGCCCCAGTGCCGCGAAAGCGCCATTGCCGCCGTGGCCGACCAGGTGGAAGCCACGGCGCGGTCGCGATTTGCCGGTGGTGTTTCGCACCCGGACGACATTCGCGACATGGTGCACCAGGCCATCATTGGCAAGGTTCTGGACGGCCAATTCGATGAATGCGGCATCAACATGTCGGAGCTCAAGATCGTAGAGGACACGTTGGTCAAGAGTCTGGCCGGCATGTACCACCACCGTGTGAAGTACCCCGACGACCCGGAAAAGCAAAAGCGCAAGCAGGCCGTCGAGGCCCGCGAAAAGTACCGCAACGAACTGGCCAAGCGCCGCGAACGCATTCTGACCCAGTAGCCTTCGCAGGTTGCTGCCCTGCGCGCCGTCGCCGGGCAGCGTGAATTGCGGATGACCCCGGCCTATCCTTCCGTTCACATTGCGGTGTAGTTGCAGACGCAACTTTGGCCGTGGGGGCGGGCCTTGCTGATCTCTTTGCTGTTCTTAGCGACTACCGGGCTGGGTGTTGCCTTCATCGCGCTGGCCCTGCGCGCCGGGTTTGCAGGTCGCTCCCGCCTGATTGCCTGGGGTTTGCTGGCACTGTGGCTGGTGGCCACCGGTTCCGTGGCCGCTGCGGGCCTGCTGGAGCCAGCCGCCAATCGCCCGCCGCCGAACCTAGTGATGGCATTGGTCGGCGTGTTTGCGTTGTGCGGGCTTGCGTTGGCAGGCCCGGGCCGACGCATGGCCATGAGCATTTCCCCCCATTGGGTTGTAGGCATGCAGGGGTTTCGCATCCCGGTTGAAATCTGCCTGTGGATGGGTGCCGACGCGGGCCTTTCGCCGGTGCTGATGAGCTGGCACGGCCGCAACTTCGACGTGATTTCGGGGCTGCTGGGACTTGCCTTGGGGCTGGTCATGGCGCGGCGTGTCGTGCCGCGTGCCGTGGTGGCGGCCTATCATGTGCTGGGTCTGGGTCTGGTGCTGAACGTGGCCGGCCACGCCATTGCGGCCATGCCCGGCCCGCTGCAGGTTATCTTCGGCGCCGAAAACGCGCCGCTGTTCGTGACGACGTTTCCCTACGTGTGGCTGCCGGCGGTGCTGGTGCCGCTGGCGATTGCGGGGCACGTGCTGGGTTTGCGGCAGTTGAAGCTGCAGCCAGGGAAAGCAGCAGGTCCCTCGAGCTTGGCCGGGTCCAGGCCATGAAAAAGGCCCGACCGGGTTGTCGGGCCTTCTTGATGATTTGCGCCGGGCTAGACCTCTACCGCAGGTTCCTTGCTGCTGGACAGCTTGGCGATTTCTTCGACTTTGGCTTTGGTGGCAGCAACCAGTTCCTCCAGCGCTTTGCGCTGGTCTGCGGCCAGTTCACCGGTGCGGGTCTGGGCATCAGCCAGGGCACGCACGGCGCGTTCCCAGTGCTTTTGGAACATGCCAAGGTCGGTCGCCCCGTGCTTGATCAAGTGGCGGTTCAACATGCGCTCGGGCACCTGGCGCAGGTTGCTGACAATGCCCAGCTTGGAAAGGCACACCAGCGCATAGTAGGTGGTGTCGATTTCCCACCAGAAGAAGCCCTGGCGTGCTGAGGCCATGTAGTGGTGGTGGTTGTTGTGCCAGCCTTCGCCACCGGTCAGCAGTGCAATGAACAGGTTGTTGCGGCTGGTATCGCGCGTGGCGTAGCGGCGCTTGCCAAACACGTGGGCCAGCGAGTTAACAAAGAACGTCGAATGCCAAAGCGGCACGGTACTGAGAAAGAAGCCGACCAGGCAGATGCCCCAGGCGCCCTTCCAGGTGCCTGTAATCCAGTATCCCAGCAGCAGCACGGCCCCGCCCAGCAGTGTTGGCGGCAGCCAGGCGTGTTTGTTGATGAAGCGCAGTTCCGGAAACTTGGCAAAGTCGGGGATCAACTCCCAGCGCGTCTCGTTGTACTTGGGGCAGAGAATCCAGTTCACCTGGCTCCACCAGAACCCGCGTTTGGGAGAGTGAATGTCCTCTGCCATATCTGAAAACTTGTGGTGATGCCGGTGGTGCGCCGCCCACCACAAAACGCCCTTCTGAATCGCCGTCGTGCCGCCAAAGGCCAGAATGAACTGGAACACTCGGTTGGTCTGGTAGCTGCGGTGCGCAAAATAGCGATGGAAGCCACCCGTGATGAAGAAAACCCGAACATAAAAAAGCACGGCCGCAATCACCCAACCCGACCAATGCACGCCGGTGTACAGCGCACCGAGCGGAATCAGGTGCAGCACAAAAAACGGCAAAGATGCGCCCCAATCCACGCGTTCATCGGGTGCATTCTGAAAAGTTGTGCTCATGGCTCAGCGGCTTCCTTTCAGGCATTTTAGTGCTTCAAGCGTAATCAACTCTGTGGCCTCGATTTGGGCGGCCATTGTAGGCATCGGGGGGACCCTTAACTCAAGTATTTTCCACAACTTCAGCCATTTCCCTGTGCTTGGCATCACGGCTGCTTTCAGGCGCGCACAGCCGAAAATCGCCTGCATGGCGGTTTTGCGGCTGGGCGCTTGCTGGCAGCCGCAGGCTTTCCAACGCAACTTGCGCCCACTGCCCCCTGTTCAACGGGGCTTTGGTGCCTACCATCCGCGCGCCATTTCAGGAAAACTCACGGACTGACCCGGCAGACCTCCATGCGCAGAGACGACATTCGGAACATTGCAGTGATTGCTCACGTCGACCACGGCAAGACCACGCTGGTGGACGGTTTTCTTGAGGCGGCCAATTTCTTTGGCCACAAGACAGAGCACGCTGAAGCCTTCATGGACAGCAACCCGCTGGAGCGTGAACGCGGCATCACGATTCTGGCCAAGAACGTCAGCTTCAAGTGGAAGGGCGTCAAGGTCAACCTGATTGATACCCCGGGCCACGCCGACTTCGCCGGCGAAGTCGAGCGCGTTCTTTCCATGGCCGATGGCTGCTTTCTGCTGGTTGACGCCGCCGAAGGCCCGATGCCGCAAACCAAGTTCGTGCTGCGCAAAGCCCTGGAGCACGACCTGAAGCCGCTGGTCGTGATCAACAAGATTGACCGCCCCGACGCCCGCGCCACCGAGGTGCTGGACCTGGTGTTTCAGCTTTTCATTGACCTTGGTGCCGACGATTCGCAGCTTGATTTTCCGGTCATGTACGCCAGCGGCCGCCAGCGCATTGCCAGCGATGACCCGATTGTGCCGGGCAAAGATCTTGTGCCGTTGATGGACGCGATGCTGAACAGCATTCCCGGCCCGGAAGTGGAGCCCGACAAGCCGTTTCAGGTGCAGATCACCAACTTTCTTTACGACCAGTTCGTGGGCCGCGTGGGCATTGGCCGCATCATGCGCGGCACGCTCAAGGTCAAAGACCCGGTTGTGATCATCAAGCGTGATTCCTCGCAGGTCAAGGCAAGCGCCAAGCAGATTCAGGTGTTCGATGGCCTGAGCCGCAAGGAAGTGCCGTCCGTCAAGGCCGGCGACATCGTGGCGATTGTCGGGCTGGAAGGCATCGACATTGGCGACACGGTGGCCGACCCGGAACACCCCGACGCGCTGCCGCCGGTGCCGATCGACCAGCCGACGATCACGATGGAGTTCAAGCTCAACGACAGCCCCTTTGCCGGCACCGAAGGCGAGTACGTGACGTCGCGCCAGATTCGCGACCGCCTGGAACGCGCCGCCGAAGCCGACGTAGCGCTGCGCGTGAACACCGACCTGGCGGCAGACAGCTTCATGGTGCAGGGCCGAGGCACGCTGCACCTGGGCGTGCTGGTGGAAAACATGCGGCGCGAGGGTTACGAGTTCGCCATTGGCGCGCCGGAAGTGATCATCCAGGAGATCGATGGCGTCAAGCACGAGCCCTATGAAGAGGCCGTGGTGGACGTGCCCAGCGGGCATTCGGGCAAGGTCATTGAGCTGCTGGGCGGCCGCGCCGGCCAGTTGGTCAACATGGAAAACCATGGCGTGCGCAGCGTGATGCACTTCAGTGTGCCCTCGCGTGGCTTGATCGGCATGCGCACGCGTATTCTGACCGCCACGCAAGGCGAAGCGATCTTCACCCACCGATTTGTCGACTATAAGCCCATGGCGGGTGCGATTCCGCGCCGGTCGCGCGGCGCGCTGATCTCCACCGACACCGGCAAGGTGACCAGCTTTGCGCTGGAATACCTGACTGACCGCGGCGACTTTTTTGTCGAGACCGGCGACCAGGCCTATGTGGGCGAAGTGGTGGGCGAAAACTGCCGCGAAAACGACATTGGCGTCAACGTGTGCCGCACCAAGCAGCTCAACAACATCCGCAGCAGCACCAAGGAAGCGTTCGTCAAGCTCAAGACCAAGCGCGACATGAGCCTTGAAGCGGCCATGGAATGGATTGAGGGCGACGAACTGGTGGAAGTAACGCCCAAGACCTTCCGCATCCGCAAGCGCCAGCTGGACGAAAACGTGCGCAAGCGCGCTGCTCGCGCCGAGGCCTGAACCACAGGACAAACAAACCGGGCGGCCTGATGGCCGCCCGGTTTTCATGGCGTGTGTTACCTGGAACTACTTGATCTCGGCCTTGATCAGCTCAGTCGTTGATTCGCCCATGTCGGACTTGCTGGTCGACTTGACCAGAATGTAGGTGTCCTTGGCGATCCACGTGGTGGTCTTGCTGCCGCCGGATTCCATTTCTGTCTTGGTGCACTTGTATTCGCCGGCTGCGACCTTGATGGTTTCTTCAACAACCTTCGGGGCCTCGGCGGGTTCCTTGGGTGTTTCCTTGGGTGTTTCGGCGGCCTTGAACGGCACGTCGAATGTGCTGGACGACTGTTCCTTTTCGTCCTTGTCGAGAATGCTCTGCTTGACGGTGGCCTTTTCCTCGGTCACTTCGGTGACTTCGTACTTGATGAAGCTGGTGACCTCAAAGCTGCCGTACTTGGCAGTGGTCTTGAGTGTCCAGGTGTTGCCCTTGGTGCGATAGGGCTTCAGGCCGTCGGCCTTGGCTTCATCCTTCTTGGGTTCTTCCTTGGGCGCGGCGGGTTTTTCTTCCGTCTTGGCCTGGGCGAACACCGGTGCCCCGAACATCAAAGCAAGTGCGGCAATCATGGCGAATTTCTTCATGGCTATGTCTCCCGTATGCTGGGGCCAAAGTTTGCGGCCCCTTTTCAGGCTCCCATTGATGAATCGGCGCGGCCAAACGCAAGCATTGCCCGTGCGCCAAGGTTAGTGCCTGCCAACTGCGGGCCCCTGCAACGCCACAAGGACGGCCTGGCAGGCCGGGTTGCGGGCACCGCGCGCAGGGGCACCCGCGACCGGGAAAGCCCGGAATTATGATTCGATAACGAACGAGTTTCGCTGATCGGGGCGAAAGGACTGTAAAACTGATCCTGGTGCGTTTTGTGCATCCGCAAACGGAGGGGCCGGGCTAAACCGTCAGGTCGCCGGGCTGTGTCGGCTCGGGCGCCGTGCCCTGGGCGCGACGGCCCAGAAACGCAAGGCCAGCGGTAAGCGGCCCGACACGACCCAGAAACATCAGCACCGTGACGATCAGTTTGCCGGCAGAGTTCAGGTTGCCGGTTTCGCCCATGCTCAAGCCCACCGTGCCCAGGGCCGATGCGGCTTCGAAGGCAAGGGAAAGGGTAATCTCGTGCCTGGCCAGCCCCAGGGCAAAGAGTCCCAGAAACAGCGTTGTCAGGTACAGCGTCACGTTGGTTACGGCCGTGTGCACCCGCGGCGTTGGAATCTCGTTGCGGCCCAGGGTAACCCGGCCAGTGCCCCGCAGGGTTCCAAGCACCACAGCCACCAGGGCCGACACGCTGGTGGTCTTGACGCCGCCGCCGGTGCCGCTGGGCGACGCGCCGATGACCATCACCATGGACAGCAACAGCAGACTGGCCGCCCCCAACTGCCCGATCGGCACCGTGTTGAAGCCGGCAGTACTGCTGGCGGTCATTACCTGAAAGGCCGCGGCCATCAGCCCTTCGCCCGGCGGCAAGCTGGCAATCCAGGGATCCAGAAAGAACAGAAGCGGCGTGCCCAGCAGCAGCACGGCAAGCGTCATGGCCAGAATCACGCGGCTGGTAAAGGTCAACTTGCGCCCACGCACCCGCAGGCACAGCCAGGCATCCTGCAGCACGATAAAGCCAATGCCGCCGGCATAGCACAGTCCGGCAATCGTGGCATTCACGACCGGGTTGGCACGGTAAGCTTCCAGGCTGTTGTTGTGCAGGCTGAAGCCGGCAGTGCAGAACGCGCTGATAGAATGAAACAACGCACTCCAGACCGGCGCTTCTTCGCCTGCAGCCTGGAACTCAATCAGCAACGCCACAGCGCCCAGCGTTTCCACGATCAGCGTAAACAGCACCACCTGGCGTACAAACAGGCGGATCTGAAAGTCCTGCGGCAGGGCGAACTGGGCCTTGAGCACGCTTTCGCGGCCCTGACCCAGCTTCTGCTTGCGGGCCAGGATCACAAAGCTGCTGAGCGTCATGTAGCCAATGCCGCCAAGCTGAAACAGAACCAGGATCGCGGCCTGGCCAAACCAGGTGTAGTCGTCGCCGGTGCTGACGGTGGATAGCCCTGTCGTGGACATGGCGCTGACTGCGACAAACAGGTTGTCGATCCAGCCAATGCTGCCGGTCTGGGCAAAGGGCAGGGCCAGAAGCAGCGTGCCCAGCAAGGCATAGCTGCCAAAGCCAAGCAGCAGGAACTGCGGCGGGCTGAAGCGGCGCCCCAGGGCGCGCAAGCGAACCCACAGGTCATGAAGAAACTGCATGCTCGTCTCCGCAGGGTAAGCGGGCGCAAGCCCGCATGGGTCCCGGGGTCCGCCCGGCATGGCGGCTGGTGGACCCCGGAACCAACACCGGCACGGCAAGGCCGTGCACGCGGAGACGATTAATCTGGTAAGTGGCCTCCCATGACCGATCTCCAAACGCACCCACCGGGCGCTCTCACGCCTGGAAAGATGGAGGATGGCCTTGGGTAAGGGACATCCCCTTCAACGCCTGCGGGGTTAGCTGACGGGCTAGGGCTGAAGAGTTGCCCCCGGCTGGTGCCGTGCGCCCCTGCGGCAAGCTGCACCGCGTTGGGTCCCCCGCTCCTGTCACGCAGGATTCGGCGATACCCCTGCAACGTAAAAAGCCTCTCGTTACAGTCAAGCGCGGCGATTGGAGCAGGTCATAACATGCTGGGTGGCAAGCACTTACAGCGCAAATGGGTAGAAGTGACGGCAGGTTTTGTAATCGGGTTGCGGCCTAGCTCGCGTTTGCCGGGCCGGCCATGGCTTGGCGCACAAAGGCTATGGCCTGGTCGCGGGTCGCGACTCGGCCCTCCAGCATCTCGTCTTCCAGGGCGCTCAGCAATTCCTTGAACCTTGGCCCGGGTGGCAGGCCCAGTTGCTTCAGGTCGTTACCGTCAATGGGCAGTTTGGGCCGCAGGCTCTCTGGCTGCGCGGCGAACTCGGCCTGTTTGCGGCGCACGAAGTGCCAGGTCTCCAGCGTGCCGGGCCCGGCCAGGCAATCAATACGGTGCAACTCCAGGTCTTCGTCAAAGTGCGGCTTGCGCAACCAGCGCTTGAGCGTGCTGGTTTTCATCTTTTCAGCGTTCATGAAGCGCAGGTGGTCGGCCACCAGTGATTGCACGCGTTCAATCACTTCATTGGGAAACTTCAGGCGGGTCAGAATCTCGCCTGTCATGTTGGTGCCTACGTGGTCGTGGCCGTTGAATCGAATGCGATCCGTGCTGTCGTCAAAGGTGGGCGGCTTGCCTACATCATGCAGCAGTACACCCAGCGCCAGCGTGATGGTGCAGGGGTGCTCAATCAGATCCATGGCCAGCATGGTGTGCACCCAGACGTCGCCTTCGGGGTGAAACTGCGGCGGCTGCTGCACGCCCACCATGGCGCTGATTTCGGGCAGAACGGCGTCCATCAGGCCGGTCTGCAGCATCAGGCGCAGGCCGCGGCTGGCACCCTTTTGGGTGATCATCTTTTCCAGCTCGTCACGAACGCGTTCGGCGCTGCACACGCGCACTTGCGCTGCCATTTCGGTCAATGCCGCCAGTGTGGCGTCGTCGATTTCAAAGTTCAGCGTGGCGGCAAAGCGCGCGGCACGCAGCAACCGCAGTTTGTCTTCCTCAAAGCGCTGGCGCGGCTCGCCAACGGCGCGAATCAGGCGTGCATCCAGATCGGCAAGGCCGCCGACAAAGTCATGAACCTCGCTGGTTTCGGGGTCCAGAAACAGGGCGTTGATCGTGAAGTCGCGCCGGGCCGCGTCCTGTGCCGCATTGGTAAAGCTGACGCTGCTGGGGTGGCGGCCGTCCAGGTAAGGGCCGTCGTGGCGAAACGTGGCCACCTCAACGGCCAATTCGCGCAGCTCGTCGTCCAGCACGCGAATCACCCCAAAGGCCTTGCCCACGGAAACGGTGTGGGCGAATGCGGCCTCGACCTGGTCGGGCAGGGCGCTGGTGGCGATGTCGTAGTCTTTGGGGGTGCGGCCGATCAGCAGGTCACGCACGCAGCCGCCAGCCAGCAGGGCTTCGTGGCCCAGGCCGCGCAGGCGCGCAATCACGCGGCGGGCCAGGCGGGTGACAGGAATGTTCGGCAATTCGCGCATGGGCACAATAATCAATGAACATCGGGCAAGGAACAAGCATCAAGGAACAACGCGGGCGGGATGCAACGGCAGGGTCCAAGTGCGTGATTGGGCCGCGCCTGCCCTGGCATGAAAAAGAAGCCACGCAGCGTCGTAAGACGCCGCGTGGCGGGGTGGGTTGATCAGCTCAACTTAGGTGTTGGGCGACTCGTACTCAATGTCCCGGCTTGGGTCATCGTAGTCGTAGTTGAAGAAGAACCGGTCGAACGTGCGGTGCATGCGGTCGAGGTCTTCATTCCAGGCACGCAGGTGGTTCAGGTTGTGCTTCCAGTCCACGAACGAGAAGCAGCCACTCAACATGGTGCCGGCGAGGACAAGCAGCAGCAAAGGCGCGATCTTACGCATGACACTCCCCAACAGGGTCGGACACGGCAGGGGCCGGTAGAACAGGGGTACTTTCAAGCGGGGGATAGTTGAGGATATCCGGGGGATAGATTCGGTCAAGCCGGAAAACGGCCAGTTCCGTGGCCTGCCAAAGCGCCCGTCTTAGCGCCAAGCCAACCGCCGCCAAAGCAGCAAGCCAGCGGACAAAACCGTCGCCAGCCCGGCAATGCCACTGGAGAACCCGTGCATGCGGCCAAAGGCGGCTTTCTGGGCCGGGTCGGCCAGTTCGCCGTTTACCCAAGTTGAATTGGCGCGCAAATCCTGCATGGCAGGCGCGAAGTAAACCTGCGTGGCCAAAGCACATAGGACAATCAGCAGGCTGACCAAGGCCATTACCTGCCAGGGCCAGCGACTTGCCGCTGGTGGCGGGGTAGCGCCCGACGGCCTTCTGCAAGGGGGCCGCAACGCCGCCAGTGTGCAACCCGCAGCCGCAAAGCAGGCCAGGCCAAACACCGGCCAGCCCAACCGGTCAAACATGCCCCCGGCCAGCGTGTTGGCAACGTGCTTGTCAAAGCCCTGTTCGCGCGAGACGCCAAAAATCGTCCAGGCCGCAACCGAAGCACCTACCGAAATGCCCACCAGCGCGCCAAGGCACAAGTCGGTCAAGGCTTGGAGAATCGCTGTGGGTCTCATGCCACCGGTGTGCCGCAGGCGTTGCCAAGCGTCAACCAGATTCGGCGGGTTACTTGGACATCTGTTGCAGATAGCGCGTTTCGTCGCTGCGCTTGACGGCCTTTTCCAGTGTGGTGGAAACGGCAGGTTCGGTGCGGCTTAGGAACCACTGCGGCGACAGACCAATCAGGAAGATCATCACCACCATCGGCACGGTAAAGGACAGCTCCAGGCGGTTTACGTCTTTCAGCTTGTGGTTGTCAGCGATCGTGACTTTGCCAAAGAAGACCTTCTGGAAGCTCCACAGCATATAGATCGCGCCCAGCACAACGCCCGAGGCCGCCAGCACCGCCATGGTGCTGTAGAAGGTCCAGGACCATTCGCCAGCACCAGAACCCTTAAAGGTGCCCAGCAGAATCAGGAACTCGCCAACAAACCCGTTCGTGCCCGGCAAGCCAATGCTGGCCAGGGTGGCGATCATGAACAACACAGCAAAGCGGGGCGTGACCTTGGCCAGGCCGCCGTACTCGGTGAACAGCCGGGTGTGACGGCGTTCGTAAACAATGCCGATCAGCAGAAACAGCAGGCCGGTGCTCAAGCCGTGGTTGATGCTTTGAATCAGCGCGCCCTGCGTGGCCATCAGGTTGAAGCTGAAGATGCCCAGCACAATGAAACCCATGTGGGCCACGGAACTATAGGCCACCATGCGCTTCCAGTCGCCCTGGCTGATCAACTGCGCCGTGGCCATCAGGCTTCCGTATATAATGCCGACCACCGCCAGCACACACATGGCAGGGCCCAGCGACATGGCAGGTTCCGGAAAGAACGGCACGGCAAAGCGCATCATGCCGTAGGTACCCAGCTTCAACAGCACGCCAGCCAGCACCACCGAGCCGCCGGTTGGGGCTTCCGTGTGCGCGTCGGGCAGCCATGTATGGAACGGAAACAGCGGCGTCTTGACCGCAAAACTCAACATGAACGCCAGAAAGCAGGCGTATTGGGCCGTGCGTGAAAAGGTGCCGTTGCGTGTGGCGTCGTGCAGGCGTTCCGGCAGCAGGCGAATGTCAAAGGTGCCGGTCAGGTTGGCGATGTACAGCACCGCCAGGAACATCAACAGGCTGCCCACCAGGGTATAGACGAAGAACTTGATCGCGGCCTCGCGGCGGCCTTCGGGGTCGGACCCCCACACGCCGATCAGCAGGTACATCGGGATCAGCATCAGTTCAAAGAACACATAGAACAGGAACAGGTCCAGTGCGCAGAAACTGCCAATCACGCCGGCTTCCAGCACCAGCATGGCAATGAAGAACTCCTTGACGCGATGGTGCACGTTGCTGCTGCACGAAAGCATGATGATCGGGCCCAGAAAGGTGGTCAGCAGCACCAGAAACAGGCTGATGCCATCCACGCCCAGGGCGTACTTGATATTGAAGGCGGGAATCCAGTTGGCTTCCTCGACCATCTGAAAGGTCGAAATGCTCTTGAACTCCCACAGCAGGGGCATGCTGGCGATGAACGTAATCAGTGAAAAGAAGATCGCCACAGCCTTGATTTCGCGGTTGCGGCGGCCATTCATGAAGGCCACGAAAATCGCGCCAATCACGGGCAAGAACGTGATGACGCTAAGGTGGTGCTTCAGGTTGTCGGGGTCAAACGCCGCCAGCAGAAAGTCCATGCCCAAAACCCCAAAGTGTTCGGGCCGGATACTAGCGGGCCAAGCCCCGGCTGCAAGGGTGGTTGGGGCCGGCCGCCCATGGGCGCCCGAAGCCTACTTTTTCAGCAGCTCGACCGACGCAATCATTGGCTTGCCATTTCGTTTGAACTTCTGGGCCAGGACGTCCTGACACTGGATCTGCAGTTTGCGCAGGTCGTCGGTGCGGCGCAGGGTAAGAAGGCTGCTGATTTCAGCCTCCACACGTGGTTTCAGGTTCTGGCTGTGGAACTCCTGCCAGTTGGCGGTTTTCTCGGCTTTGTCGGCCCCGGCAAACACCAGTGCCACCTGCCAGCCTTCCACGCTGCCGGCGCGGATGGCTTCCACACCAAAGTAGTATTGGTCGGGCATTTCCTCTGTGGTGCCAACGGCCGTTGAGGGCGATGTTGACGCGCCCGGCTGTTCGCTGTGCTGCTGGTTGACAGGCTGTGAGCCCTTGCCGCCGAAAATCATGAACAGCGCCACAGTGCCGCCAATCAGCGCTGCAATCACCAGGCAGAAGATCACAATCTTGATCGCGCTTACGGGGGCACGTCCGCGTACCTCGCCGGTGCTTCCATTGACGAGCACGCTGAAGGGTTTTTCCTGGAAGCGATAGGACATCACAAACACGGGCAGCAGCACATGCTTGAAGCTTTGGCCCCAGAAGCTGCTGTGTACTTCCAGGTAGCGGTGTGTGTCGCCGGGCACGTCTCTGCCGCAGCGCGTGTAGAGTTCGGCCCGAATGCCGCCCAGGGCGATGTCCCACCCGGCCTTGAGGTCAATGCTGTAACGTTCGGCCCGAAAGCCGGCCAGGTACTTGCTGTCGTAGGGCACCATGGCTTTGGTCGGGAAGGGTTCGATCTCCTTCATCAACTTCTGCAGTTCGGTGCCGTAGTATTGGCGCGACGCACAAACCAGCCAGTCGTCAAAGAAGTCGCGGCGCATGCCGCTTTTCCAGACCCAGCGAATCTTGCGCACCTGGCGTGTCTGTGATTTGCCCTGGCTGTCGCGGTAGGTTTCCGTGACGTAGTAGTAATAGCCGGCCTGGGCTGTCCAGTTGCTTTGGCTGTGGCTGTCATAGGTCCAGTAGGGCACGTAAATGCCGTGCAGCTCGTTGACGCTGGAGCGCGAAGTCAGCGCCCCGGGCCGAAACAGCCGCACAAACAACCGGCCCCAGAAGCCAGTGCCGGCCAGCCATTTGCGGAACCGTTCTTCGGCAGTTTTGCTGTCAAAGGTAAAGGGCAGCAGCGCCTCGGGGCGCAGCACTTCGGGTGGCAGTTCTTCCTCAACGATGCGCTTGCCGCCGCAGTAATCGCAGCGGGCGGTCTGGGCTGCGGCCTCGACGATGATATCGGCACCACAATCCTGGCATTTGACGCTGCGTTTGGTGCCCGTGGCCATTTGCGGCGCGGCGCCCAGGTAGCGGGCGATGGCGTCGGTCAAGTCGTACTCAATGACGGCGGCGCCATCCTTGATTTCGATGGCCTGGGTGTGGCCGCAGTATTGGCATTTCAGTTGCGGCGCCCCGGGCTTGAATTCGAGTTCTGCGCCGCACTGGCCGCAAGGCAGCGTGGTGACGCTGGTTTTGCTGCCTTCAACGGGTCCGCTGTCGTTGTCGTGTTCGCCCACGTGGGTGCCCTCCCGGGGGCATGTTAGTGGCGCGCACGGGCGTGGCGAGTGGCTGGTTCTTGGTGCCGCTTGCCGAGTGCCGCTTGCCGGGTGCCGGGTGCCGGGTGCTGGGTGCTGGGTGCCGAGTGCCGCGTGCTGGGTGCCGAGTGCCAAGTGCCGAGTGCCGGGTCAACTGCGACGGCATTGCCGCCAGCACGCCAAGGCCGTGCCAGGTGCTAACAGCGTGCGCGAGCGTCACGCCTTGCGCCGCACCCTACCGGATCGGTAGATACGCACTGCCACCACGGAGGCCGCAGCCGCTGCGCCCGCCAAGGCGCCCCAGAGTAGCCGGGGGCGCAAGCCCCCGGTTGGCGTCTGGCGACGACAATTCAGCGCACACAGAACTTGACACACCAGTTGTGTCAGAATATTCTGACGGCACGATGAGCACAGAATCCGATACCCGCCGTGAAGTGGAGGACCGCTTCATTGAAGTCTGGGGCGAAATCAGCGCGCTTTGGGGCGTCAACAAATCCGTCGGTCGCGTCCAGGCCCTGCTGTACCTGGCCGGCGAACCCCTCGATATTGAGACCGTGGGCGCCCGCCTTCAGATCAGCCACGGCAACACCAGTACCAGCATTCGCGACCTGATGGGCTGGGGCGTGGTCTCGCGCGTGCACAAGCCCGGCGACCGCAAGCAGTACTTCGAGGCCGAACAGGACCCATGGACCTGGTTTCACACAACGATCCGCGAGCGCCGCCGCCGCGAAGTTGTGCCTGTCATGGAACGCCTGCACGCCGCGGCCGGCTTTGCGGAGGGCTTTGCCCGCGCCGCCAAGGGCCCCGAAAAGAAGGAACTGGCCGACCTGCATGCGCGCATGCAGCGCTTTGACAGTTTTGCCCACGAGTTTGTCGATTTGATCGATGCGTTTTTAGGCCTGGGCCACGGCCGCATGGGCAAGTTCTTCCGCGGTATGGCGCGGCTGCTGCCGCGCGGAAAATGATTTTTTTGCGGAGTGCCGTCAGTATTTCCTGACGTTATTGATACACCAGACATGAGGTGTCCCATGCAGACCGCCCTCCTACGCAAGAAAGACACCCGCCAACCAGCAGACTCCGGCGAATTCCTGCCGGTGCCACTTGCCCCCATCACCTTGCCCATGACCGCTGCTGCAGCCGGTTCGTCGCCGCTGTATGGGTACAGGTTGGCGCTGCCCGCTACGGAACGGGTGTCCGGATGGTGGCGACTGCTTTGCCTGTTGATACTCCCAGGGCAGACCGGCCTGGCCGCAACCATGGTGTGGTTGGCCATGCCAGTTCTGCGCGACCTGCCGGGGGTTGTCTTGTTTCTGCTCGCCCTTGCATTGCCCGCCGCTTCTGTTGCCCCTGTGGCGGCCTTGTTTTCGCTTGGCTTTGCGAGGTTTGGGTCGTCCTGGCGTTGGCGAACGCTGGATTTGGTTTTTCAAGGGCTGGCGCTTTGGGTCGTGGCAACGCCGGCATACCTGGTGGCGATTGGCAGTTCACCAAAGGCCGACAACCTGGCGTCGAATGTTCTCTGGGGCGCCGCGGCTGGCGTGTTTCTGGCCTTGATATCCGTTCCGGGGGCCGTGATCGGGGTCGTTGGCATGGGTCGGGTGGCAGAGCCGATCGTGCAACGCCAGCGCCGCAGGGCCATGACCCGCTACTGGCTGACCCATGGCTGGAGGGCGCCATGACCTTCATGAGAACCCATCGGCGAATTCGCCTAAGCCAGGTTGCTGACAACCCACGTCGCGCAGGCCCTTTGCCCCCTGGGCCTGCGCAGGATGGCGGTCTCGATCTGCGAGACCGCCATTCCTCAGTGTTCGTCGAATCGACCGGAGTTGTGCTATGGACGACCTGACACTTTGGGGGCTGCGGATTGCCGGCGGCGGACAGATCGCGCTGGCGCTGTTGCACCGAGTGGCCATGCGCGAGCTGGCCTGGCGGGAGGATTTCGCGCGGATTCGCCCCTTGAACGCACGCTTGTTCAAGGGCTTGTTCGGCTACGTTACCTGCATGAACTTTCTGTTCGGGCTGCTGACCCTGCTGGGGCCGGGCCTGCTGCTGGACCACTCGACCCTGGCGCTGCTGGTGGCAGCGTTTCTTGCCGCCTTCTGGACGGCACGTGTGATGTTGCAGTTGTTTTACTATCGCTGGAGGGAGGCCCCGGGGTTTGTCGGCAGGTGGTATTGCCGGGCGATGTTAATGTCCGGGTTTGTCGGCATTGCGCTGGCCTATTGGCTGGCACTGTGCTGCAACCTTGGAGCCTTCGCTTGACCCAAAGCCGCAACGTCAAGGCCGCCATCGCCATCGCTGCGCTTTCCCTACCCCTGATGTACGGGCTGCTGCATGTCGTCGATGGCGTGTTTGCGCGCATGGCGGTTTTTTATGCCGTTGCCACGCCGGCATGCCTGCTGGCGGTCAAGCTTGACTGGAAGAAGCTGCTGCGCGATTTGCCGCGTATGGCCGGTTTGGGCCTGGCGCTTGCGCTGGTGCTGTATTGCTTTGCCTGGGTCGGTTTTGGCTTGATCCGGCGGGTATTTCCGGAGTTCGCGGCGCAATCGCACGAGTTTTATGGCTGGATGCGCGACGACGGCAGCCTGGTGATGTGGCTGTTGATCTTGTTCGTGATTGTGGGCGAAGAAATTGTCTGGCGCGTGGCCGTGACCTTGCCGCTGGTCGAGAAATGGAAGCACTGGGGTGTGCTGGCGGGCGCGGCCGGTTTTGCCGCCATGCACCTGCCCTGGGGCCCGCCGCTGCTGATTCTGGCCGCCTTTGTGTTCGGGGGCTGCTGGAGCTTCATTATCTGGCGCACGCAAAGTTTGTGGTGTTCGCTGGCTTCTCACCTGCTGTGGGACGCCATGGTGATGTGGATTGCCCCCCTGGCCTGACATGGACGCCAAAGCAACAACGCAGGCACCCACGCAACCAGCCGCCCGGATTGCCGCGGTCTGGGCGCGCGCGGGGCTTGGGCTGCTTGCCTGGGGCATGGTCAGCCTGTGGTTTCAACCATCGCTGGAACTGGCGCTGGTGTGGCTGGGCGCGCTGGTGCATGTGCCGCTGGCGCTGCAACTGGCCCGGGGCAAGGGCCACGGACCCATGCTGGATTGGGCGATCCGGTTGCAGCTGCCTGCGGCGTTGCTGTTGATAGCGGCCTTTCTGCCCGAGGTTCGCGGGCATTGGCTGGCGTGGCCCTGGGCGGCCACGACCGGGCTGTGTGCCTTGGCGGGCGCGGTGCGCTTGTTGCGCCAGGGCTGGCGCCGGGCCGGGGCACTGGCGGATATCGGGCTGGTGTACTTTGCGATTCACGGCGCCTGGATTGTGGCTGCGGCGGGCGATTGGCACGTGTTTGGCTTTCAGTTTCAGTTTGCGGTTTTCACGGCCGCGCACCAGTTGTTTGCGGGGCTGGTGCTGCAGGTGGTGGCCAGCCGCATTGTCGCGCGTCGCCCGGCGCTGGTGCCGGCCCTGGTGGCGGCCTGTGGCGCGGCGGGCAACATGATGGTGGCCGGCGGCATCATGGTTACGCACGAGGGCGGCCCGGTCTGGGTCGAGTTTTCGGCCGCGTGGTTTTTTGCCGTGGCCGTGATCATGCTGGGCTGGATGCAGCTTTACCTGGCCGTCTGGCGTGGGTCGGGCTTGCCAATGGTTTCGCGCGTGCTGCTGGTGGTTTCAGACCTGTGTCTGGGAACGGCGCTTACTCTGGCGATGATCTTTGCCTGGGGCACTCTGCGCGGCGTGCCGACCTTGAGCATTTCAGAAATGCTGCACTATCACGCGCCGCTGCAGGTGTTTGGTTTTGCCCTGTGCGGGCTATGCGGCTGGTTGGTAGCAGGGCAGGTTCAGGGACGGGTTCAGGGACAGGGACAGGGACAGGGTCAGGGTCAGGGTCAGGAATGAAGCACAGCAGCAGACTTCTACGCTGAACCTGAACCCAAACCTGAACCCGAACCCGAACCTGAACCTGCCTCTGAACCTCCCCCTGACCTTGCCCGCTTGGCACAATGCGGCGGGAGAACCCATGGACCTGAATGACCTGATCAACGACGGCTGGCCGCGCCACGACAAGCAAAGCGCCGCATTGGCCGCTGACCTTGAGCAGCACTTCGCCCTGGCCAATGACGGGCCCAAAGCCGTGGCCTTTCTGGCGCTGGCCAACCACACGATCGGTTTTCACCTCAAAGACTGGCCGCGCGCGCGCAAACTGGCCGAAGCGGTTGTCGGCGGGCTGGATGACAGCCATGCGGCCTCGCCGGCGTTTGGCAGCCTGGCGATTGCGCAGTTCCTGGCGGGCGACCAGGCCGCGGCGCTGGCCAGCGAATGCCGCGCCGTGGAACTGACCGACGCCGAGCCGGTGGCCGCCATGGTGCGCACGCGCATCTTGATTGCCAGTGAACTGGTAGACGCCGGGCAACTGGAGCAAGGCTCGCGCCTGTACGTTGCCGCGCTGAACCTGGCCCGTGCCCAGGACGAAAAACTGGCCTGCGATCGCGCCATTGCTGTCACCAGCAACAACCTGGCCAGCAACCTGCTGGAGCTTGCCAGCCTGACACCGGAACAATCGGCCTTGATGCTGGCCGCGGCCGAGGCCGCACGCGAGTTCTGGCTCAAGGCCGGTAACTGGGAGAACGAAGAACGGGCCGAATACCTGCTGGCGCTGGTGAACAACAAGCTGGGGCAGGGGCAAGAAGCCCGGGCCCACGCCGCGCGCGGCCTGCAGGTGATTGCCGACAATGGCGAAGAAGTGGTGGACGAAGCGTTCTTGAACCTGGCCGCTGCCAAGGCCTCGCTGTTGCTGGGCGACAAAGGCGGCTACGCCAGGTCGCTTGGGCGGGCCGACGAACTGGCCGCCGGGTTTTCAGACCAGGGGCTCAAGGACTGGTTTGCAACGGAACGCAAAAAGGTGGTGGTCTAGCCGGCGTTGACGCAGCGCGTGGCGGCCCAGCTTCGCAGGGCGTCGATCTTTTCTGCCATCGTGGTGCTCAAGGGCCTGGTTTGGGCAAGCTCGGCCAGCAGGGTCGCAGTATCCAGCTCGCAGTTGTTGTGAAACGCCGTGTACATGGCGGCCAGAATGGCTTGTTCGATTTCTGCACCACTGAAACCCTGGCTGCCCGCTGCCAGCTTTTGCAGGTCGAAACTTGCCGGGTCGCGCTTGCGACGCGCCAGGTGAACCTCAAAGATTCGCAGTCGCGCCGCGGCGTTGGGCAGATCGACAAAGAAGATCTCGTCAAACCGGCCTTTGCGCATCAACTCGGGCGGCAGGGCTGCAATGTCGTTGGCCGTGGCGACGACAAAAATCGGAAACTTGTGGTCCTGCATCCAGCCCAGCAGGCTGCCAAACATGCGCTGGCTGAGGCCGCCGTCTGTGCTTTGGGCCGCGGCGCTGGCAAAGGCCTTTTCAATTTCGTCAATCCACAGCACGACGGGGGCCAGCGCTTCGGCAGTGCGCAGGGCGCGACGAAGCTGCTTTTCGGTCTGGCCCACATACTTGTCATATAACTGGCCGGGTTCGAGCTTCAGCAGTGGCAGGTTCCAGCCTGCTGCCACGGCTTTTGCGGCCATCGATTTGCCCGCGCCCTGCACGCCCAGCAGCAGAATGCCGCGCGGCGGCGTCAATCCGAAGTCTCTGGCTTGGTCGCTGAGTGCGGCGTTGCGCTTGCCCAGCCACGACTTGAGGTTGTCCAGACCGCCGATGTCGGCAAGGCTGGCATCGGGCTGGATGTATTCCAGCACACCCAGCTCGTGGATCATTTCCTGCTTCACCTTCAGCACGCTACTTACGTCTTTGGCGTCCAGCCGGCTGTCGTCCAGAATCGCGCGCCAGACTGCCCGCCGTACTTCGCCCTCAGTCAAGCCGCGCAGGTTGCGAATGAAGTCGGCCAGTTCGCCGCGCTTGATATCGATTTCCATCTGCACGCTCTGGCGTGCTTCCTTGGCGGTCTCGATGACAATGGCGCGGATTTCTTCCTCGTTGGGAAAGCTGAGTTCAAAGGGCACGGCCACGCGCTCAAGGGCCGGTTGCAGCTCGACCTTCTGCTCAATCAGAACCAGGGTTTGCTTGAGACCCGCGGCGCGGTCGACAATCTCGCGCAGGGCCCGCTGGTCCAGGGCGTTGCCCAGGTGCGGCAACAGGTCCAGAAACACATACACGCCGGGGTAAATGCTGTTGATGACATAGGCCAGGGCTTCGCGGGCGGCAAAGGTGCCCTCGGCGGTCCTTGAATCAAAGGGTCGCACCCGGCGAATGCCTTCGGTGGCGCGCCACAGGAATTGGGCCACATCCAGGTCGTTGCACAGCCGCTTGACGAGATCCAGGGCGCGGCCTTCCTCGACGGTTTCAATCGTGATCAGCGGGTGGCGCGACTGCACCAGCAGCTTGAGGTCCACCATCGGGTCGGGCGTTGGCATGGGCCAAGTATAACGGCCACAGGCGGGCTAGTCCCCGGGCAGGATGATGTCGATGCCGTCGTCGTCCCCTTCGCCACCGGGTGTCTTTTCTGCGGTCAGGCTTCCCAGGTCGGTGACCTGCCCGTCGGCCAGTGTGGTGTTGGCTGTGACAGGCCCAAAGCCATACACCTTGATCACCACCACCAGCGCCCCCAGCGGCACGTCGTTCAGTGCCAGTGCGCCGTCGGCACCCAGGTTGGCGTTCATGCGCTTGACGACCTTGTCGCCGTCCTTGAACTCTACTGATGCAAAGCTGTGAATCGGTGCGCCCTGGGCGTCGACCAGCCTGGCCTTCAGGCCGGCAGCGGCGGCGACGACAAAATCGGCCGGGAAGCGGTTTTCTGTGCCGGCTTTGACCGTGACTTCGGTGGGCCCGCTGATCTGGCGCCAGCCGGTGGCGCGCAGGCGCGGCTTGTAGCGGCCCTCTGGTACGCCCTTGATGGTGAAGCTGCCATCCACATCGCTGGTGCCGCTTTGGCCGGAGCCGCCCATTTCGGGCATGTCGCCGCCGTCCATGATTACAAAGCCGCCTTCGCCGCTACCCAGAGTGACCTTGACGCCCTGCACGCCACGCCCGGTGCCGTCCACAACCTTGCCTGCCACGCTGCCAGCGCCGCGCAGGGCAAGCTTGATGCCGTCTTTGGTGTCGCCATTTTTCAGCACTACGCGCTCGGATTTGCTGTCGCCAAAGTCGTCGGCGGCGGCGGTCAGGCGAACGCCCAGGTTGGCGCCTTCTGCCACCTGGCGGCGAATCTCGGCGCTGAAGCTGCCGTCGGCGCCGGTGGTGGCCAGCGGCGCACCCTTGTTCATGCCGCCGTCGCCAATGGCCAGTGCCATGCGCACCTGGCGGCCATCACCACTGCTGGAGATTTCCTCTGAGAAGCTGCCATGAATGCGGGCGCCAGCCACGGGGCTGCCGCCGGCGTCGGTGACGGTGCCGCTGATGTTGGCGACAAACTCTACTTTGGGGCCATTGAGAATGTCCTGCAGGGCCTTGCCTTCACCTTGTGCACCGGGCAATGCGACGCGGCCTTCACCCAGCTTTTCTTGCAGCTTGCGGGCCAGATCGGCCAGTTCTTCGGGCGTTGGCTGGTGACCGGGCGCGAATCCAGGGATTGCTTCCACCTTTCCGCCCTCGGGCTTGGCCGTGGGTGTGGTGGTGCCGGGCTTGGGTGCGACGGGCGTTTCTTTGGCCGGGGCAGCAGGCGTTTCGTCCTGGCTGCGCACCAGTGGTTTGTCGGTGGCGGGGTCAGAAGTTGGCGCGGGCGCGTCGGCCTTGGCGGGGTCCTTTTCGGCCGCAATGGGTGCCCGGGGCGAAGGTTCCTGCTGGCTCAGGAAGTACCAGGTTCCAAAGGACCCGGCGGCCAGCATCAAGACAGCAAGAGCAAGCGTAGGCAGTGCCGAAGAACGCATGAATACTCCAGAACAAGGTCAATGCATGCAATACCGTGCCAACCGGGGCGACGTTACCTGAGTTTCTGATTACTAGACCCAGCCGACAAACAGGTTCGCCACATACAGGCCGTAGCCCGCCAGCAGCAGCAGCCCCTCCGGCCGGCCCAGCCCCTTGCGCCGCCAGGCCAGCACGGCCACCCCGAAGCTGAACCCCAGCATCACGGGCATGTCCATGCGCATGACATCAGCGCTGATGGTGACGGGCGAAATCATGGCCACAATGCCCAGCACAAACAGCACATTGAAAATGTTGCTGCCAATCACGTTGCCCGCGGAGATCGAATCCTGGCCCTTGCTCAGGGCGACCATCGAGGTGGCAAGCTCCGGAAGGCTGGTGCCCACGGCGACGACGGTCAGGCCGATCACCAGTTGCGGCACGCCCAGCCACCCGGCCAGGGTGACGGCGCCATCGACAAAGAACTTGCCGCCCGCCAGCAGAATCAGCAGGCCCAGCAGGGCAAGCCCCACGTTGCGCAGGCGTTTGGACCGCGCTGCGGGGTCGTCTGGCGCCGGTGCGTCGCTTTTCATGTCGCGCAGCAACGCCCACATGACCAGTGCCATGGCAAAAAGCAGCACGCCGCCTTTCCAGCGGCTCAGCAGGAAACCCGCGCCGTCGCCAAACTCGACCGGCCCGCCCAGAAAGGGAAGAACAGCCAGCAGCACGGCCGCACCCAGCATGAACGGAAAATCGCGCCGGAATACCTCGGCATCCAGCTTCATGGGCTTGATGGCTGCCGCCAGCCCCAGGATCAAACCGATGTTGGCAATGTTGCTGCCCACCACGTTGCCAATGGCGATGTCGGCGCCGCCCTGTGTGGCCGCGCTGATACTGACCACCAGTTCCGGGGCGCTGGTGCCAAACGCGACCAGAGTCAGGCCGATGATCAAGGGCTTGATGCCAAAGGAAAGCGCCAGGTGGCTTGAACCCGAAACCAGCCAGTTGGAGCCAAAGTGCAGCCCCGCCACGCCACCAACCAGTTGCAGAATGACAATGACGATTTCCATGGTCGTTTGTTTCTTAGGGCCCGGTGGCTACTTCAAAAAGCCGATTTCCACGCGCACGCGTCCGGCGCTTACCTTCAAGCCGTAAAGCCTTACCTGGCGCGCGCTGCCGGCAAGTTCCGGGCGGGCCACCTTGACGAACTCTGCAAAGTTAATCGTGACCAG
This sequence comes from Planctomycetota bacterium, assembly GCA_016722065.1. Lineage (GTDB taxonomy): Bacteria > Planctomycetota > UBA8742 > UBA2392 > UBA2392 > H3-PLA7. The sequence continues at coordinate 1,600,473 of JADKGX010000001.1, read as the reverse complement.
CGCGTCCTTGCTGCGCAGCGCGTCAATGGAAACCGGCAACTTGCGGGTCAGCTTGCCCAGCAGCCCGATCAGGATGTCCGCAAAGGTGCTGCTGAACTCGAGTGGCTTTTCCACCCGGAACATCACGCTGCCACTATCGCCGGCTTCGCTGTGGGTGATATCGCGCACGGCCAATGACACCCGCGTATCCACAGGTGGCCGCGGCGGCCAGGCTTTGCCTTTGACCTTGATGCGGCCGGTAAACATGGCCGCGTTTTCAAAGAACTGCACGTCCAGCTCAGTGATTTCGGCTTCCTGTTGCTCGCGCGCGGCGCTCTCAATGCCAGAGGCAATCAGTTCTGCCGCGATCTCAAAGGCAAAGGCGGTGCGGCCCGTGGCCTGGCGGCGGTGCAGGTCGCTTACGGTGCGCTCAAAGGCTGCCCTTGCGCGGTCGAAGTCGGGCTGGTTCATGGCGGGCAGGCTAACGACGTTCGTGGCTTGTGCCAGCCGAATCGGCTCTGCCCTGCTTCCCACAGTGGGGCAGGGGCCGCCCGCTTTGCGCTTTGGCGCAGGTGGTTCGTAACGCATGGTGCCTGGCTGGCGTAATCCATCATAATGCCGCCCTGTGCAAGGAGACCTCATGTTGCGATTTCTGTGCCTGCTTCCGCTGCTGTTTGCCGCATCGCTGGCCGCCCAGGCGCTGCCCGACCCCAATGGTTCGGAGGGCTGGAAGACCGTCGCCTCCAAGGCCGACGTGCTGGCTCTGCCCGAAGACACCCTGCATGTGCACGCCTACAAGCTGGACGACGCGGGCCTGGAGGCCCTCAAGCGCCTCAAGGCGCTGCAATCGCTGACCCTGGACGGCACCTACACCGATGCCGGCATTAAGCACCTGGGCGAACTCAAGACCTTGCGCGACCTGCAACTGGATTGCGCACGGCTGGGTGACGCCGCCATGGCGCCGATCGGAAAGCTTGCGGACCTTGAGTATCTGGGCTTTGAGCGCTGCACGCGGCTTTCCGACAAAGGTCTGCGGGAACTTTCCGGTCTTCGCAAGGTCACCTGGCTGATCTTTCACGGCGACAACTGGGACGAAAGCGGCCGCAGCACCAATACCGCAATCACCGACACCGGCCTGCGCAGCCTTTCGGGCATGACGGCGCTGCGGCGACTGGACCTTGGGTCGCTACAGAACGCCGGCGACGGCGCGCTGGCCGATTGGGGGCCCAGGCTGAAGGACCTGACCGATCTGACCCTGGCCTACTGCGGCAACCTGACAGAAGCGGCGTTTCGCGGCCTGGCCAGGTGCGCCAGCCTGAAAAGCATTACGCTGATCGGCCAGAAATGCCCCGGTGAGGCCGCGTTCAAACAAATCGCCGGCTTGAAGGCGTTGGCGGAGCTGACCTTGACCCTGTGCGATGGCATGGACGACCTGTGCCTTGGTGCGCTTGGCAAATCGAAGTCTCTCAAGAGCCTGACTTTTTCCGGCATGCCTGGTTTTGGCGATGCAGGTTTGACCGAACTGGCCAAGTCAAAGACCCTGCGTGCGCTTTCCCTGACGCAGATGCAGTCCGCAGGCGGGCCCGATGACTGGCCTGAAGACGGAGAACTGCCCGGGGAGGTGCCGCCGGCCAAACCGGCCAAGAAGGAACAACCCAAGGCCAAAGCCAGCGACGCCGGCATCAAGGCCCTGGGCAAGTGCGAAAGCCTGCGCGAGTTGACACTGGTCAGCCTTGCCAACGTGGGCGACGCAACGCTGCTGGCTTTTCTGGATCTGCCTTTGGAAACGCTGGCGATTCGCGACTGCGTCAATGTGACCGACAAGGGCATGCAGGTGATTGGCAAAATGAAGACTTTGGTCAGCCTGACTTTGAGCGCGCTGAGCTTCGGCCCGCCGGGCATGGTCATGGGCGACGACAAACCGCAGATGAAAGTGACCAATGAAGGGCTGCGGCAACTGGCCGGGCTGGAGAATCTGGCCCTGCTGGACCTTTCGGGTATGCCGATAACCGACACCGGTTTGACTCACCTGCACGGCATGGCCGGGCTGCGCCGTCTGATTGTGCAGCAATGCCCCGGTATCACTGACGAAGGCGAAGCCGGGCTGAAGACCGCGCTGCCGCAGGTCAAAGTAGAGCGCGAACAAGAAGAAGGCCCGCCAGAAGATTAGGCGGGCCGTCTGGCGTCTGTTGCAGTTGCTGCCGGCTACGGGCTAGAACGGCGGCTCATCGAGCATCGGCCTTTGTGCGGCCTTGAAGGCACCGGGGTGATCCAGTTCATGCTGGATCTTGGCGCGTTCCAGCGCCGCGTGCATGTGGGTGTCCAGCTCGGCAAGATCGTTGCGGCGAATCAGTTGCGCGGCGTGGCCGGTATCGACGAAATCGCGGGCCATTTCCAGGAAGCTGGTGATCTGCCTGGCGTCCATCTGGCTGGCGCGGCACTGCTCAATCGCGCGTACGTCAAAGCGGTCGTACAACTTGCGCAGGCTGGCGTCGTCGGCCTTTGGCAGCTTCTGGGTTTCCAGGGTTGTCGGCGGTGCCTGGTGCAGCAGGTCTACAACGGGCTGCCCGGTCATGCCCTGGGGGGTATGCAACTGGGGCTCCGCGGGCGGCTGCATCATGCGCATATTGGCCAGCCGCCGCTGTTCACGCCGGTGCCCGATCATGAACATGAAAATGAAGAACAGCGAAATCCCGATCGGGATCATCGCGACAGAGTGGCCGCGACCATCGCCGTGCCCCTTGGCCATCGCCACCATGCCAAGAATGCCCAGCACCACGGCAACCAGCCATGCCAGTCCGCTGGCAAAACCGCGCGGCTGACTGTTTGGTTGCGTTTCGCGCCAGGTGCGCTCGCGATCCCATGGGTTCATCATGATGCAACTCCGTTCGAGCGACGAACTTGCCCCCTGCTGCAAGTATAACACATGGAAACGACAGATGTGTCCAAACTTGCGCGGATGGCCTGTTTTGAGCCTTTTGCAAGAACCAGCACTGGCAAGAAGTTACTGACGGTCCTTCGGTTCGGTCGGCCAGTCCCGTTGGGTGGCTTCCAGCCAAGCGTCATGCAACAGGCGATAATCGGTTACGCGGCGCAGCCCGCGCCACAGCAGGGCCATTCCGATCAAAAACATCATTGCCGCCATGCCCAACTTGGGCTGCGCACTGTCAAAGGCGCCCAGGGCCGCAGCCGAAATCAACTGCACCAGACAAGCCAGCACCAGCGTCGCCCAGCCAGTGACCAGCATTACCGGCGAAGGCTTGAACAAGCGATGCGCGCGGCTGGGAATGGAAAGGGCGGTCAGCATTTCGCGCCGCGCAGACATGCGCAGGCTGATCACTCGCGCCACACCGGTCAGAAACGTGGTGGCTGCACCAACCAAAATCATTACGCCTGCAACTTCGCGCGCGTCGCTGTTGCGGCGGGCTGCCACATGGACCAGCACACCGACAAACACCACCAGAATGGAGACATGCGCAATGCGCGATGCCACGGAACGGTCTGACTGGCGCAAAAAGCAGCACATAGGTGACCTCGCCTAGAGTCTACCCCATGGAAACGACTGGCGCGAAACAAAGACCGACTGTTTCGCAGCGCCTAACGCCCGAAGTTACTGACAGTCTGCACATCTTTCAGCCCGGTCAGGCGCCGCAAAGTGTCGGTGGCCGGCGTGTATTGGTACAGGTCGGTAAAGGGGTCCAGGCCGTCCTGGGCCGGCTGGCGAATCACCAGAAACACACTGTCGCCGCTGGTAGAGGGCGTAATGTCGATGATCTGGCGGCCCGAAAACTCCGGCCACTCGCAGGCAATCATGGTCGCGCCATCGGCGGCCTTCACTACATACACCAGTGGCATATCTGCTGAAAACGAATACCGGCAACGGCCATATCCGGCGCTGGCCCAGGTTTTGCAGTCTGTTGTCCATGTACCGCGCGTGATCGCGCCGTATTCAATGCCCAAGGCTGCGGGGTCGTTGCTGCGCAGCACCAGGCGCGTGGTCGCATCCAGAAAGTAGGTTTTGGCGCTGCTGCCCAGACCGGCGTTGATGGCCAGCATCTTGCCGTCGGGGCTGTATCCAAGGGCCCCGGCCTGGCCGGGCACGGTGTCTTTGGTCATCAGGCTGTAGCTGCGCTTTGGGTACCCCACGTCATACACCCACGAGGTCGTCCACAGGTGGCCTGACACGCGCTCGGCCTGCCAGGTTGGGTTGGCAAAGACCATGTCCTGGGCCGGGTTGGAAAGGCGGATGTTGCCGGTGTTGCTGGTCTCGTTCTCCACCGCCAGCGCCACCGTGACTGCACCCCAATCGGCCGTGGTGCGGCCGTCGTCGCGGCCATCGGTGCGCCGGGCCGTGACCCGGCCTTTGACCCGCAACACCACCGGGCCGGCTGGTACGTCCTTGATGGAGAATCCGCCGTCCTGGCCGATCATGACTTCCAGCGAGGTCTGGTCTACGCGCACACTGCCGCTGAAGTAATCACTGCGCGAGGTGCCAGTCTGGCCGTCGGGCCACTCAACACGGCCCGTGATGGTGCCGGTTTTGGCACTCGATTTGGCCTGCGCTACACCTTCATTTGTGGCCCATTCCGGCGTCAACTGGTTCAGCGCTCCGGTTTCGAGCTCCAGCACAAAGATGTTCCAGGGAGCAATCGAAATCTCGCTGTTCAGGGTGCTGGCAAAGGCCACACGCTTGCGGTCCGGCGACAGGCTGGCGTGGTCTATCGATTTTCCGGCAGGCAGCGCAAGCAGTGTGCGGGCAATGCGGCCCGTGGCCGGGTCAAACTCCACCAGCGCCGCGCGGTCGTTTGAGTTCACACCCAGCACAATCATGGCCGGGTCAATCGCGCCCGCAGCGAACACCTTGAACTGCTTCAGCCCGCTGCCTTCCACGGTGTCGGGCTTGGGCGGCTCGTCCAGAATGTAACCATAGTGGTAGGTGCGCTCGTCGCGCAGCGTGCCTGTGCCCTGCACGGCCTGGCCGCCCAGCTTGCCGGAGTACTTGATATCCGCCGCCAGGCTGCGGCTGACCCAGCGCCCCAGGCCGGTGTCAAACTGCGCGCTGCCGGTGACTTCGGCCTCGTACAGCACGTTGGTGACTTCGGGTTCGGGCAGGTATTCCACTACCTTCTTCTTGCGATGCTTGATCGTGCCCTTGATCTCCAGCGTCGCGACGTTTTCGTTCAGCGCTGCCAGGGTCACGGTCAACAGGCCGTCTTCAAAACCCTCCGTCAAGCCCAGTTCGGGTATCAACGAAGGCTGGCTGTCGCGCAGGTTCTCCACACTGGCGCCGCGCACCTTCCAGCTTTCGCCCACTTTGCGTTCCTTGCGCGGCAGAATGTCGGTTTCAAAATCCTGGATCACGCCGGCCTTGGCCTGGTCCGTGACCAGGGTGCGGTCGCCGCCGGTAATTTTGAGTTCGCCGCCGGAGACCTCCAGGTTCAGAACCTGGCCAGCCCAGGCCGGGGTGATGTCATTTTCAGTCTTCAGGTTGATTTCAACGAACTTGTTCCAGGAGTCTGACTTCATGTTCTGCTTCAACTTCTGGTAGCTGCGCGTGTACTGGCGCGGCCGGCCGGATTCATCCAGTGCGCGATACCATTCATGCACCAGTGCGGTGGTCGTGAAATCGGTGGTGGTGCGTGAGACAACTTCACCCGCCACGGGGTACTCAAAGACGTCCTTGAAGGTGCGCGAAATGGTTGCGCTGCGGCGCAGGCCCGGGGTGAATTTTTCGGCAATCGTCAGGCCACCTGACTGGGCCTGGGCCGGGGAGTTGCCGGCAGCAGGCCACAAGGTTAGCAGCAGCAGCGGCAGCAGCAGGGCGGACTTGCGCATGGCGGTCTCCTTGCGCTTCAAGCTAGCAAACATGCCACAGGCAAGCAGGCGGAATGTGCCTGACGTGGCCGTCGTTGCTATCGTGCAGGGCAGGAAATACGGAGAAGTTGAATGGGCATCGAACAAGCCAAGGACGAAAAGCCGCGCCTGACGCAGCTTTCTCACGGCGCGGGTTGAGGCTGCAAGCTGTCGGCTTCGGACCTGGTCCAGGTCCTGAAATACCTGCCGAAGGTGACCGACCCAAACGTGCTTGTCGGGCACGAATGGGCCGACGATGCCTGCGTGTACAAACTGCGGCCCGACCTGGCGGTGGTTCAGACGCTGGATTTCTTCACGCCGATTGTCGACGACCCCTATCTGTTTGGCCAGATTGCAGCGGCCAACGCGGTAAGCGATATCTACGCCATGGGTGCCACGCCGATTTTTGCGCTGAACATTGTCGGTTACCCGATTGCGACCCTGGGCCATGAAATCCTGGCCCGCATCCTTCAGGGCGGCAGCGATAAATGCGCCCAGGCCGGCATTTTCGTAGTCGGCGGCCACAGCATTGACGACGCCGAACCCAAGTACGGCATGGCCGTGACCGGCGTGGTGCACCCGGACAAAATCATGTCCAACGCGGGCGCCAAAGTCGGCGACAAGATCGTGCTGACCAAGCCGCTGGGCACCGGCGTGCAGACGACAGCCGTCAAGCGCGGCCTGCGCACCGAAGCGCAGATTGAACAGGCCATTACCACCATGGCGGCACTGAACAAACCCGGCGGCGACGCGATTGCCGAAGTAGGGGCCAGCGCAGCCACGGATATCACCGGCTTTGGTCTGATCGGGCACCTGCGCGGCATGGCTGCTGCCAGCAACGCCGGCGCCGTGCTGCATGTTGACGCACTGCCCACCATTGCCGGCACGCTGGACCTGATTGCCCAGGGCTGCTACCCCGGCGGCACGCGAAAAAACAGCCTGCATTACGCCCAGTGGACGGATTTTGACTCCGCGATCACGGAGCACGAAAAACTGTTGGTCAACGATGCCCAAACCAGCGGCGGCATGGCGATTAGCGTGCCCGCCGAGAACGCAAATGCGCTTGTCGCCAGCCTGCAACGCCATGGCGCGCTGGCAGCCAGCGTGATTGGCGAGTTCCGGGCCGAGCAGCCGGGCCGGGTGCGGGTTGCCCGTTGAGGGTCATGCGTGCAGCGTACAGTCGCCCAATTTCGTGAGCCCGCAGGCCTGCTTCTACGTACTATGAGGTGACGTCCGCTTGCGGGCGCGATTGGTCACGGAGACGCACATGAAGCTGCTTGCCGCGCTGTTGCTGCCAACGCTGCTGATTCCGCTGGCGCCGCTTTACGCCAACCAGGTGCCCGATTACCTGCGCCCGCAGACGCCACAGATCAAAGACGACAAAGACAAACCCGCCGACGACGCGCCAGAACCCGACGATTCCGAACACCCCGAAAGCTGGCTGGCCGAAGGCGAACTGGCACTCGACGTCGGGCGCTACAAGGCTGCGCGCGCACAGTTCAAAAAGGTGCTCAAGGAGCAGCCCGAAAACCAGTTGGCCGCGCGCCTGCTGGCCCAGGCCGGCATTGCAGAAGGCGAGTACAAGGATTCCCTGAAGGTGCTGGAACGCGTCCTCAAGGCCGCTGGCGAAAAACCCGATGCCGCCACCCTGGCCCTGCTGGGCCGCACCCGCCTGGACCTGGGCGACTACACCGGCGCGATTGAGGTTTCCGACCAGTTGTTCAAGCTGGACAAAGACGACATTGACGGTGTGCTGGTGCTGGGCCGCGCCCAGTACGATACCGGCCTATTTGACGAAGCAGAAAAGACCTTTTCCCGCGCCCGCGAGATCGCCCTGGCCCGCCGCACCACGGCCTGGCGCATCGACACCGCCAAGGGCCGCCAAAGCGACATTGCCGACCTTTGGTGCAGTGCCGGCGAATGCTATTTCATGCTCAACAAGCTGCATGAAGCCAATGATTGCTGGGGCAATGCACTCAAGGCCGACGAATACCACCTGCGCAGCGCATCGTGGATGTCGCGGCTGTACCTGGAACAAAACCACGAAAGCAGCTCGCTGGTCAACTACATCGGGCCCACGCTCAAGCACAACGCCTTTGCGGCGGACCTGCACTTCTGGGCTGCCTGCGTGCACTTTTCACGCTGGCGCGGCGGGCAGGGTTTGAAGGCACTGGAACAGTGCCTGAAGATCAACCCGGACCACGTCCAGGCGCTGCCCTTTCGCGCCCAACGGTTGATCAGCACCGACGACTACGACGGCGGCAAGCGCGACTACGACAAAGCCCTGAAGTTGAACCCGCGTAACATCGAGGCCCTGGGCGCCAAGGGCCTTCACGGCAAGACCCTGGGACTTGCCGATGTCTACAACGAGGCCGAACGCGCCGTCCTGGCCTTCAATGCCAAACCGGCAAGGTTCTATGAGATCATCGCCGACGGCCTGAGTGAGCGCTTTCGCTACTTCGAGGCCCTGCCCCTGTACGCCAAGGCCCTGGAATGCAACCCCAAGCAATGGACGGTCTACAAGGGCCAGGGCATGGCCGCGATGAACAAGGGCGACGACGTGCTGGGCAAGAAGTCGCTGGAAATCGCGCTGGATAAAGACCCGCTGCGCAACAACCTGCAAACCGTCAACCTGCTGACGCTGCTGGACAGCTACAAGAACTTTGACCGCATCGAAACCGAAGACGGCCGCTGGCGCCTGCTGGTGCACAAGTCCGAAGCCCGCGTCATGAAGGACATGTACATCGAGCAACTGCAGGCCGCCTGGACGCACCTGGAAAAGAAGTACGACTTCAAGCCGCGCATTCCCCTGACGATTGAATCCTTCAATGTGCACGCGGACTTTGAGGTACGCACCGTGGGCATTACCGGCCTGCCGGCGCTGGGTGCCTGTTTTGGCCAGTTGGTCACGCTGGACAGCCCCTCGGCGCGGCCGGCCGGCAGCTACAACTGGGCCAGCACCCTGCGCCATGAACTGGACCACGTGTGGCAGATTCAAATCAGCAACGGCCAGGTACCGCGCTGGCTGGCGGAAGGTCTGAGCGTCTACGAGGAAAAGACCACGCGCCCGGAGTGGGAACGCCACATGGAAGACGAGCTGTTCATGCGCTTCCACATGGACGACATTCCGCCCGTCAAGAAGTTCAATGAATGGTTCCGCGATGGCAGCAAGATCCTGTTTGCCTATTACCTGGGCAACGTGATGCTGGAATTCATTGACAAGAAACTCGGCGGCATGGGCGCCGTGCGCAAGATGCTGGAACAGTTCGGCGCCAAGCGCACGCCTGAGCAGGTCTTCCGTGACTGTCTGGGCATTGAACCCGAGGTGTTTGACAAGCAGTTCCGCGATTACGTGGCCAATGAACGCATTGCCCACCTGCGCATGGTCAAGCGCGTCAGCCCTGACCGCATCGAACAACTCTTCTTTGACTACGAAGACGGCAAGGCCACGCGCGAGAACCTGGTCGAACTGGCATTGGGCTACATGCAGACGGGCTCACGCGTTGATGCTGAACTGTTTCTGGGCATGGCACAAAAGAAGGGTGCGCAAGACGCCACCGGCAACGAAGGCGCCTTGTGGAACTACACCAAAGCCATGCTGGTTCGCGGCGACGAGAACCTGAGTGCCGCCGAACGCGCCCGCCAGGCGCGCCAGTACATCGACGTTGCCCTCAACCGCGGGCTGGAAGACTACAACACCTACCTGATGATGGCCGGCATCGCGCGCAGCGAACAGAATGCCGAACAGATGATGCACTGGCTGGACGAAGCCCAGCGCGCCTTTCCGGAAACCGCCCAGCCCTACGCCGCCAAGTACCAGATTTATCTGGGCATGGAACAACGCGACAAGGCAATCGAGGCCGCCGAGGCCTGGATGCGCGTAGACGAAAACAACCTGGATGTGCGCCTGTGGCTGATCGAGAACGTGTACCAGCAGACGCGCAACTGGACCAAGATGGCCGACATGGCCCTGCAGGCCCTGTATGTGGCGCCGCTGGATGCCCGCACCCACGCCTTTCGCGCCTTTGCGCTGCGCAAGCTGAAGCAGTACGACGAAGCCGTGAAGCACTTTGAGTTCGTGCGCCGCCTGGCCGCGGGCACGCCCGAGGAAATCAAGACCGCACAGGCCAACTCCTGGCTGGACATTGCCTCCACCTGGATGCAGGCCGAACAGAACGAAAAGTGCAAGGCCGCACTTGAGGAAGCCCGCAAACTCACGCCCGACAACCCGCGCATCAAGACGATTGAGCGTGAACTGAACGGCGAAGACGAAAAGGAAGACGGGTTCTAAACCGGCTAAAGGGACTGGATCCAGCGCCAGATGCCCGCCCCGTGCAGGCCCGCGCGTATGGCTTCGCGGGCGTGTTCGGCGGCGGCTTCTTTGTCGCCCTGCTTGCGGCAGGCCCGTGACAGTTCCAGGTGTTTGCGGCCGGCGCGCTTGGTGTGCCGCGCCAGCGCCTGCGGGTCGTCACAGTGCAGCAGCGCATTGACCATGCAGATGCGCGAGAACGCTTCCTCCAGCGCATTGGCGCGCCCGGTTTTGCTGATGCTGTTGTCGCTGCGGTGCACCGTGACCAGCGCCTGTGGCAGCACAACCAGCCCGCTGTTGTTCACTACCCGGGCCAGGCGCAGGAAAAAATCCCAGTCATTGCTGATCGGGAAGCGCTCATGGAACAGCCCGGTTTTCTCAATCAGGTGGCGCCGGAACAGCAGTGACGAGGTCTTGAGTGACAGGTTGCCGTACAGGTCGCGAAACAGGTGCTGGTCGTGTCCGGGCAGCCGTTCGGGTTTTTCCTGGCGCGTACCGTCGGCGTTGATGTGCACGTGCCGGCAGGCCGCCGCCACATAATCCTTGCCCATGGCCGCCAGTTGCCGGGCCAGCTTGTCAGGCGCCCATTCGTCATCAGAATCCAGCAGCGCCACATACTGCCCGTGGGCCCGGCGCAGCCCGACATTGCGCGCCGAGCTGGCGCCGCCGTTAGGCTTGCGAAGGTAGCGCACCCGTGGCGGCGGGTCGGCAAAGGCGGCCTGGGTGGCGTCGGTGCTGCCGTCATCGACCAGCAGGACTTCGACGGCTGGCTCGGTCTGTGCAAGCGCCGACTGCACAGCGCGCATGGCGTTGGCGGCGCGATTGAAGGTGGGAATCACCACACTGACGCGTGGCTGAAATGCCGCCGGCACGCGGCTGATCTCGTGCACCTCTTGCGCTTCCGGCTGGGCGAAGGTGCTGGCCACGTAATGCTGCCAGCGCAGGTCCACGCCGTCGTTCAAGCGCGGCGGCAGCGCCCGCGCCGGGTCGCGTGCCGGCTGTGCCAGCAGTGCTTGCACGGCGGCCCACACGGCTTCAAGGCCCAGTGCCGCAATGTCCACCGGCTGCGCCGCCTTTGCGTCGCGTTGCTGGCCCGGCAGCGTCGGCGCGACCAGGCTGCGCATGACGGCCGAGTTTGGCGCGTTCTTGACCGGGTCGCTGGGCCCAAACAGCATCAGCCCGGGCAGCCCCGCCGCGCAAGCCATGTGGCCCACGCCCGAATCATTGCCCAGGTAGTGGCCGGCGTGCTTCAGCACCGCCGCAAGCTCCGGCAGTGTCAGCCCAAAGCGCGCATCGCATTCGTCTTCCCAGTGGTCGGGGTGGCGATCTGCTGCTGTGCCCACCACCACCACGTGCCGGCCCTGGGCGCGCAGGCGCGCACAGACTTCGCGCCAGTGTGGCCAGCGCTTGGCGGCATTGGCGGGGTCGCAGCCGGCGTGCACCACCACGCTGCGTGCGTTGCAGCCATAGTCGCCGGCTGCGTGGCCCGTGTACGCCGCGGGCGTGGGCCCGGCGTAGCCCAGCCAGCGGGCCAGCTCGACATTGGCTTCGGTTTCTGATTGGCGTTTGACGTGGCGCTTTTCGGCCTTGAGGCATTGGCCCGGCGCAAACATGCGCACCAGTTGACGACGGCCATAGGCGGAAACGCCAAAGTCATAATCGGCGGCGCGAAACTGGTCGTGGTGCGTAAAGATGTGGTCCAGCACCTGCCAGCCCTGCCACAAGGACTTCAGTTTCTCGGCCAGCGGCGAGTTGATGTAAAGGTCAACATCATGGCCCATCAGCCACAGGGCATGGCAAAGCGGCGTGCCCTGCACGCAGTTTCCCAGCCCCTGCGAGATTTCAACAATCAGTTTCATGGGCTCGCCGCGAAAAAGCGTAATCAACTTACTCATGACTGCTGTGGCAAATCGATGCGCCTCTGTGACTCACGAATCAATGCTCAGGGTTGTTTCTTCGCTCGTTCGCTGGTTCGCGGCAAATCACTTCCACACAATGTCCGTGAACGTCAGCGTGCAGTTTTCCAGGCACAGGCCCATCTTTTTGCCCGGCAGGTCAAACACCCCGACTTCGACTTCATCCTGCACCAGCCGGATCCCCGCGGGCGTGCGTTCGGCCCTTAGCTGCAACTGGCCCTCGGTTTTGGCGGGCGCAGTCTTGCCGCGCCGCAGCACCTGCCATTTTTCGTCTTTGCGCAGGTTCACGCTGATGCCACCGGCATTGTCAAACAAAGCTACGGCATAGGTTGCGCTGTCTTCAAAGCCGATCAGCAGCCCGCCCTTCCAGGGTCCTTGCGCGGGCAGGTGCAAAGTCGCGCTGAAGCTGCTGGCGTCCTGGCGTGCGCGGCAGCCGCTGGTGACCTTGGCTGTGCCCGCCACCGCGCCCGGGGCCAGCCCCCACCATTCGTTCCACACCGGCACCATGGGCTCTTGTTGGGTCTTGAGCCATTCTTTGATCTTGGGTTGCAGCTTGGCGGGCTCGCCCAGCGCTTGCCGAAACGCCGCTTTGCCCGTTTCGCCGGCATTCAGTCGCGCGGCCAGATTTTGCCAGGCCGGCTTCAGCTTGCCCTCTTCTGCCAGGCACAGGTACCGCACCAGCGCCCATTGTTCGGGCCGCGTGCAGGCGCGCTGGCCGTCAATCATGGCTGCCAGGTCGAAATCGTCGCGCTCAAACAGGTCCAGTGCCAACCTGGGGTAGTCTTCCAGGGAACACATCGGAACCACGCCAAGGGTAAGCGTCTGGCCGTCCCAGAAGTGCCGCGAAAGGTACTCGACCACGCCCTCGATGTACCACACGTCTTTGGGCCCCACATTGTTGCAGCAGGCAATGTAGTGAAACTGGTGCATGGCTTCATGGATCAACAACTGGCGCGAGGTGTACAGCGTGGGCTGGCGCCACAGGTACACGTTGCGGTTGCCGGGCCAGTAGTAGCCCCCGGCACCAACCGGAATCTCGACGTGATCGGCCTTCAGCTTGGACAGCCAGCCGTCCTGGGTTTCAAGAAAGTAGATGTTCAGGCGCTCGTCGTTTTTCAGGGCCGGGGACTTGCCCAGAAACGCCTCATATTGCGGCCAGGCCGCCTCCAGCACCTTCAGGTATTCACGCGCCGTTTCGGCCGGCGTGTCCGTGCCCAGGCGGTAGTGCTGCGATTCATAGTTCACCAAGCCGGAATCGTTCTGCGCCTGTGCCGGGGCGTAGGCAACGCCGCCAAGCAGCAGGGCCAGCAACATCGCCGCGGAAACTGTACGCATGTCTGGATTGTGCCAAGGGCAAGGCGATTCGCCGCGAAAAAGCCAAAACGCAAACTCGGCGCGGCGTTGCATGGTTGTACCGGCCTTGCCCGGCCGCCCAGGTGGCTGCTTTGCTACTTCGCTTTTTCGCGGCTGAATTCCCGCCACCAGGCCACTTGCTTGGCCACGCCTTCGGAAAAGCGGGTCTTGGGCGCGTAGCCCAGCAGCTTTCTGGCTTTGCTGATGTCGGCCATGGTGCGCGGCACGTCGCCGGGCTGGTCGGGCAGGTGTTTGCGCGTGGCTTTCTTGCCCAGTGCGGTCTCGATGGTCTGGACCATTTCTGTCAGCGTGACGGGTTGGTCGCCGCCAAGGTTGATGATCTCGCAGCCGCTGACTCGATCAATGCTGGCAAGCACACCGGCCACGATGTCGTCCACAAAGGTGTAATCGCGCCCGCTTTTGCCGTCGCCGTAAAACGGGATTTCTTTGCCTGCATCGATCATTTGGATGAACTTCATGATCGCCAGGTCAGGCCGTTGGCCGGGGCCATAGACTGTGAAAAAGCGCAACGCGTGCGACTCGATGCCGTACAGGTGGTGATATGTTTGCAAGAACAGTTCGTTGGCGCGCTTTGTGGCGGCGTAGGGCGACCAGGGGCGGTTAATCGGGTCGGTTTCGGAAAACGGCACTTTCTCCTGCCCGCCGTAAACGCTGCTGGAACTGGCATGAACCAGTTTGGTCAGCCCGCGCACGCGCATGCATTCCAGCACATGGGTCAAGCCGCGCACGTTGGTATCAACATACAGCATCGGCTGTTCAAGGCTGGGCCGCACGCCCGCGCGGGCAGCCAGGTTGATGACGACGTCGCAGCCATCGGGCATGGCGCGGTCCACGGCGTCATGGTTGCGCAGGTCGCCCTCAATGATGCGCGCGCCGAGGACCTTCACTTCGGCGGCGTTGCGGCGCTTGATGGCGGGGTCATAGAAATCGTTGAAGTCATCAAAGCCAACAACAACATCGCCACGCTTCATCAAGGCAGCGGTAACCCGAGAACCAATAAAACCGGCAACGCCAGTGAGGAAGATGTTCATGGGCGCAGTTTGCCCGCGTTGTGATGTTCCGGGAAGTGGGCCCAGAATGTGGGCCGCGAAAAAGCGAAAGCGCGAAACTCAAGACCAGCGCACCGTTACGCTACGGACGGTGGTCAGGCCAGTTCGCGATTTCGCGCTTTCGCGGCCAAGCCGCCATCCGTAACTTCTGCCCCATGACGTTCCGCCTCGCATTCGCATCCAACGCCATGAAGCGGTACTCGCTGGACGAGGCCATCGACCTTGTCGCCGATGCTGGTTACCAGGGCATTGAGATCCTGCTTGACCCGCCCCATGCGTTTCCGCCGCAGGTCAAGCCAGCCGACATCAAGCGTTGGCGCGAAAAACTGGCCGCGCGCAAGCTGGCTGTCAGCAACTGCAATGCCTTCATGTTGTATGGCATTGAGGGTTGCCACCGGCCCAGTTGGTGTGAAAAAGACCCCGCGCGCCGCAAGCTGCGCGTCGAACACACCCGCCAGTGTCTGTACATGGCGCAGCAACTCGGCGCCCCGACCATCAGCACGGAACCCGGCGGGCCGATTGACCCCGGCGTGACCCGCCAACAGGCCGCGGACTGGTTCGAAGAGGGAATCCGCAGTGTGCTGCCCGACGCCGCCAAAGCCGGCGTGCGTCTTTGCATCGAGCCCGAACCCGGCCTGCTGATTGAACGGGCGGGCGAGTACGACGATTTCATGGCGCGCTTTGCGGGCGACGCCGTTGCCGACAAGTGGCTGGGCCTGAACTTTGATGTGGGCCACTTTTACTGTGTCAGTGAAGACCCGGCCGCCAACGCGCGGCGATTTGCCAAGCGCATTCACCACATTCAGATTGAGGACATCGCCGCTGACCGCGTGCACTTTCACCTGGTGCCCGGCGACGGCGCGATCGATTTTGACGCTTTCTTTCGAGAGCTGCGCAACGCGGGCTACGACAACGGCTGGATCACCGTCGAGTTGTACACGTTTGAGCACAAGGCCGTCGAAGTAGCCAAACGTGCCCGCGATTTCCTGTTGAAGTACGTGGGATAGCCGCGAAACAGCGAATGCGCGAAGGCGAACAGGAGTAACGGAGTTACCGAGATACTGCCCCGCCGTTTCCAGTTTGCCGTGGCCCTTCTTTGCGCCTTTGCGCGAAGCCGTTGCTGTTGAGCTGCAATGGCTTTCGACCACGGATGGACACAGATAGACACGGATAAAGGCGACGGCGTTTCACGCCGGGGCGCGGCGCTTCTGCTCGCTGTTGTCGTGTCGCTGATGCCGTTCTTGGCGGTCCTTGGCGCTTTGGCGGTTGAAGCCCTTGCCGTGATCTGTGTAAATCTGTGTTGATCCGTGGTTCCAATGCCGTTGCCGCAGAAAGGCGACGGTCTTCCACGCCAGACAGCGAGGAACCCGAACACCCTGGAATAGTGACCGTCAGCCGTCGACCGTTGACCGTCAACCTATTCGCTCTCGCGCTTTTTCGCGGCAAATCAAGTCGCCTTGGCGGCCATGGCCAGCACTGCTGTCACGGCCAGCAGCAGGCGTAAGACCAGAAAGCTGATGGCCAGTTGCTTGTGCCGCTTCAGTGGCGCGCCGGCGCTGACCATGCCGCCGGTGAACAACAACACCGGGTACCACACAATCAGCAGTGTCGCGATGCCAATGTGAACCTGCAACCAGGTGTTCATGCGCCCGCCCAGTTGCGCTATGGCGCTGCGGTCAAGCTCAATGAACAGCAGCAGGGCGGTGTCCATGGCAAAGCCAAGTGTCATCCAGCCCGCGTGCAGGGGCACCCGGCGCTTCATTGGCACGCCAATGCAGAACCACACAAACACACCAAAATTCAAAATCGGAAACAGGTACTCCTTCATGGGGCCGATTACGCGCCGCACCGGCCCCAAGGTCAAGGCTGCACCGGCAATGGCCAAGCCTTGCGCGCCAATGTTCAATGCCCGCCTTCCTTTGTTACCCCTGCGGCGGCGGTTTGCATGCCCGTGATCTCTGAACCATCGGCCATTGCCAGCGCCCTGCGCGATGCGCCCCCGCGCCCGCCCTGCGGCGCAGTGCTGATGGCGGACCCGGCCGGCTTTCGTGTTGAAAGCGTCATCAACCCCTGGATGGCCGACGCCACGGGCATGTTGAACGTGATTGATTCCATGCGCGCGCGCGAACAATGGAACGCGCTGCGCCAGGCCTATCTGTCGATCGACATCGACGTGCAGGTGATTGATTCAGCGCCCGGCATGCCGGACTTCTGCTTTTGCGCCAACCAGGCAGTAACGTTTCTGGATGCCGGCAACCGGCCCGCAGCCATTCTTTCACGCATGCGGTCGCCATCGCGCCAGCCGGAAGTGCCGCTATTTGAGCGCTGGTACCGCCACAAGGGCTATCAGGTTCACCAACTGCCCCATGGCGTGGCGCCTTTTGAGGGCACCGGAGACGCCATCTGGCACCACGGCAAACGGGCCATCTGGGGCGGCGCGGGCCCGCGCACTGCCGACACGGCCTGGGAACACGTGGCGGCCATTACAGGTGCGCCGGTGTTTCCGCTGCGGCTGGTCGACCCGCGCTACTACCACCTGGACACCTGCCTGTGTGTGCTTACGCAGGACACGGCACTGTGCGTACCCGCGGCCTTTGATGAGGCTTCGCGCCAGCGCCTGCACAAAGGCTTTGCGAACCTGGTGGCCGTGGACGACGAAGACGCCGCCAACTTTGCCTGCAACGCGCACTGCCCGGACGACGAAAACGTGCTGATCCAAAAGGGTTCCAGCGACCTGGTGGAGGCCCTGGTGCGGGCGGGTTTTGGCGTCATTGAGCTCGACACCAGCGAGTTCATGAAAAGCGGCGGCAGCGTGTTCTGCCTCAAGCAGGAACTGGTCTAGGTGCTTGGCCGCCATACGGCCATGGTGCCAACCCCGGCGCTTGCCGCTTCGCTGGTTGGCTGTCTTGCGGCGGTTGCAGGTCGCCAATCCGCGAAACTGGTGGGCAACACGCCCTGTCAGCGGCCTTTGCTAACCGCTACAATTCCGTCTGGGGCTGCGGCCCCTTGTTCCCCTGGGCCCGCCCCTGAAAATGGGCCCCTATGCAGCTCAGCTTTTGCGACAAGTGCAGTCGACCACTCAGCGAAGGCAGCGTCGCCCGCGGCGAAGCCGTAAACCGGCACGGCGACCTTGTGTGCGCACAATGCGTGGCCCGCGAACAAGCCAGCAGCAAGGCGGCCGCAGCGTCCAGCGTGCCCAGACCGCTGGTCGAGTACGCAAAGGCCGTGTGGCACTGTGAAGGCTGCGGTATACCCGTGACAGCACTGGATTTGATTGAGGGCCGCGCCGCCCGTTACCCCAACGGCTTGCGATGCCTGCGTTGCGCCCCTGCCGCCAGTGCCCAAAGCCAGCCAGTGGCGGCCCCGGCGCCGGAAGTGACCGCGCCAGCAGCGCCTGCCGCAACCACGCGCGGCGCGCGCCTGCCTTCGGGCCGCAAGCTTCCGGTCAGTGCGCGCAAGCCCGCGGCGGGCCGACCGGCCGAGGAATTCGTGGCCCAGGCCAAGGCCGAAGAACGCCGCCCCGTGCTGCCGATTTTGCTGTTTGCCATCGTGCTGCCGATGTTTGGCGTGTCGCTTTACTTTGCAGTCACCAGCCAGCAGAAATTGAACGAGGCCATGACCGCGCGCGGCAACAGTGAAGACCGGCCCGACCGCCGCAACGAAAGACCTCAGGATCAACTGAAGCCAGAACCGTATGTTCCGGTATCGAACGTGCCCCCGGGCCTGCCCCCCGTGCAGCCCGACAACCCGCCGCCCAAGCCGTCTGACCCGCCGGCCGGCCCCGCGCCAACGCCCATGACGCCCAAAATCGCGCGCGAACTGGCCGACCTGGAAAGCCAGCTTGCCGCGCCCGTGATTCTGCAACTGCAAAGCAAAGACCTGGGCGATGTCTGGGAAGGCCTGATTGCCGCCGGGTCCCGCCGCCTGGTGGCGGCACGGCCCCAGGTGCGCGCGTTGCTGCGCGAGCCCGACGACAACACCCGCGCCCTGGCTTGCCGCGTGTGCGGTATCTTGAGTGACCGCGATGCCCTGACACTTCTGGACCACATGGCCGAAAGTGACCCCTCCGAGACCGTGAAGGTCGAGGCCCGCAAGGCCAAGGGGCGCCTGACCGGCAGCGCCACGCGTGAAGTGAAAGACATGACCAGCGACGAGCTGGAGGAATACCTGCGCACGCTGCACAAGGAGCTGGAGCGCCGCAAAGGCCGCAATGACTAAGGCCCGCAACAGGCGCGATTGGGTCACCCCGGCGTTGCTGACGCTCAGCCTGCACCTGCTGGCCCTGACCCTGTTCATCAATCACAAGCTGTTTTCGATGCTGGAAGAACCCCGCGTCGGGGGCATTACGTTGCAGGTCTCGGCCCTGGCTGGCCAGGACCCAGACGACGACGTGCAAGATCAGGATGCCGGGGCGGCCGCCGGCGATGCCAGCCAAAGCAACCCGGCCCAAACCAGCGTGTCTGAAGTGCTGCGTGAAACCACCGCCGTGGTGCCCGCGGTGCTGCCAGTGCGCGACACCACCAAACCGCAAACCGAACCCCAGCCGGCCCCCAGCGATGAAACCAAAACCGCCGACAGCATGACGCTGGCCGAACGCCTGGCCCAGATGCGCCCGGCCGTTGGCAGCAGCGGCGGGGCCGATGGCGATTTCACCCCCGGCGGCGGCAGCCACGGGCTGCGCGGCCAAGGCCGCAAAGGTGAAGGCCTGCGCCGCAACGGCGGCTCTGGTGAAACCGAAGACGCCGTGGAGATGGGCCTGGCCTGGCTGACGGGCGTGCAGGACAGCGACGGCCGCTGGGATTCAGATGGCTTCATGTCGCACTATCTGCCGGTCTCCAGTGCCATGGATCGCGGTGCTGAGGGCATGGGCAACCAGCGCAACGATGTAGGCGTGACGGGCCTGTGCCTGCTGGCCTTTACCGGCGCGGGTTACGTGCACACCGGCGGGCGCTACGCCCAGACCGTGCTGCATGCCAAAGACTACCTGCTGGCCAACCAGCGCGTGGGCGACGGCGGCTTCGGCCTGGAGAAAGACCCCAACCGCCCCGATATGTACGGCCACGCGATTGCCACGCTTGCGCTGTGTGACCTCTACCTGCAATCCGGCGACAACCGCCTGCGCACGCCGGTGCAGCGGGCCCTGACCTGCCTGCTGGAAGTACAGGGCAGCGGCGGCGGCTGGGATTACGGCCAGCGCTGGCCCAGCGAGCGCGACAGCTTCAAGCCCAGTGCACGCAACGATCTTTCCATTTCGGGCTGGGCAATCATGGCCCTGGTGGCCGGCCGCGAAGCCGGCTTTGAGGTACCCCGTGAAAACCTGCAACGCATCGCCAGCATGCTCAAGGAAGCCACCCTGAAGGACGGCGAAGCCGTCTATGCCAACCAGGGCGTGCGCGCCGACGCCCGCGGGCTTGCCATGGTGGCCGTAAGCAACGTGTCGCGCCGCCTGCTGGGCGAAGCCGCCGACAGCACCACCCAGCAGCGCCAGCGCCAGTTGCTGGCCGACAAGCCACCGCAATGGGACAAAGTGGGCGAAGCCCTGGGCGGCAATGAATATTGCTGGTACTACGGCACCATCGCCATGCTGCTGGGCCGCGACGCTCCCGGCGGCGACGACCGCTGGCGCCAGTGGAACGCCAGCCTGAAAACCGCCCTGCTGGACCACCAGTGCAAGGCCGGGGCCCGCAAAGGCAGCTTTGACCCGGTGGGCCACTGGGCCCGCATGGGCGGCGGCCGGCTGTACATGACGGCGATCTGCGTGCTGAACCTGGAAATCTATTACCGTTACGAGCCCGAATACCTGCGCGTGCGCGCCAGCGAACTGGATTGGCTGTGGAAGTAAGGCCCGATCCGGCCCATGCCACCGCCCAACCGGCATTGTCACACTTCACACTTTCCTGACATCTGGCCTGGCGCGCGAAAATTCCTGCATTGCGTGTCTTTACAACGCGGCCTCGCGGAAGCAAAAAAGCGCGCGCCGCTCAACGGCCCGCCCGTCCTGCGCGTAAACTTGACGTGTCAAGGCAAGGCGATTGTCGCAAGCCCAGGAGTCATCATGCTGCAGCTGGTTCCTACCCGTGCGTTCTTCACCAAGGGTGTCGGCACGCACAAGGAATATCTGTCCAGTTTCGAAGACGCGCTGCGCGATGCCGGCATTGCCGCGCTGAACGTGGTCACCATCAGCAGCATCATGCCCCCGGGCTGCAAGATCATCCCGCGTGAAAAGGGCCTCAAGGAACTGCACGACGGCCAGATCGGCTTTTGCGTCATGTCGCGCCAGGCCACCAACGAATACCGCCGGCTGATTGCCAGCAGCGTGGGCGTGGCCATTCCCAAGGACCCCTCCAAGTTCGGCTACCTGTCTGAGTACCACACCTACGGCGTCAACGACCAGCAGGCCGGCGATTACGCCGAAGACTTGGCCGCATCCATGCTGGCCACCACCATGGGCCTGCAGTTTGACCCCAACAAAGCCTGGAACGAACGCAAACAGGAATGGAAGGTCGGCGGCAACATCGTGACAACCCGCAACGTAACCCAGAGCGCCGAAGGCCCCAAGGACGGGCACTGGAGCACCGTGATCGCGGCCTGCGTGTTCATTTTCGATAACTGGCAGCTTACGGCAGAACAGATTTCATCGCTGAATGCCGGCCACACCGGCCTGCGCGTGCCCCAGCCGGCCAACCCGATCATCCACAAGAAAAAGAACAATGGCTAAGAAGAAGGCTGCCACCAAGCCCGGCGCAAAGGGCGCCGCCAAGTCTCGCAGCAGATCCAAACCCGGGGCCGCCAAGGCCCCGGATGTTCGTTCGCTGGTCGTCAAGGGCGACGACAACTTCTTCGGGCTTGAACCCGAGTTGGCCACCTTTGACCGCGCGCGGTTTGTCGTCATGAGTGCGCCCTTTGAAGGCACGGTCAGCTACGGCAAGGGCACCGGCGCCGGCCCGGCCGCGATTCGGCGCGCCAGCCAGCAGGTGGAACTGTTTGACGAAATCACCCGCGCCGAACACATTCCGCGCCACGGTGTCTGCACTCTCAAAGCCTTCAACCCCAAGTGCAGCGCGGAACAGATGACCATGGGTCATGTGTACGAAGCCGCAAAGCAGATTGTGGCCGCCGGCAAGTTCCCGATTCTGGTCGGCGGCGAACATTCCGTTACCCCCGGCGCGATCAAGGCCTGTGCCGAGGCCTACCCTGATTTGAGTGTGCTTCACATTGACGCCCACAGCGACCTGCGCGACAGCTATCACGACGACCAGTACAGCCACGCCAGCGCGGCCGCGCGCTTCAATGAGTGGTGCCCGATTGTGCAGATCGGCATTCGCTCGCGCGAGCGCATGGAAACCGGCCGGCCCGGCAAGCCCGTGTGGTGCTATCACGCCTTTGATTACCGCAACAGCGGCCCCTGGATTGACGAAGCCATCAGCCACCTTGGCCGTAACGTGTACCTGACGATCGACGTAGACGGCTTTGACCCCAGCGTGTTTCCAGGCACCGGCACGCCTGAGCCAGGTGGCCTGAGCTGGTACACCGGCCTGGATATCATTGAGCGCCTGTGCAAAAGCCGCAACGTGATTGGCTTTGACGTGGTCGAGGTCGCGCCCACCAAAGGCACACAAGTAAGCGAGTTCGCCGGCGCCCGCCTGATGGGCCGCACCATGGCGTTCATCAGCCACTACTGCTGGCGCGCCGAAACGGTCTAGCCGGGCAACAGCAGCCCCAGGCCCGTAGAACGCGAAGCGAAAGCGAGCGGCATTTGTTGCCTGCCGAACTCAACGGGGCCAAACCCGGGCTCGTTCGAGACGCAAGTTCTGTGTGGCGGCAAACACCGCGTGCTCGCATAGAAAGCCCCTCGCGCATGCACCGGCGATTCTCGAGGCGTTCTTGGCGTCTTGGCGGCACAGGCCTTGGCTGTTGCCTTCGCTGCGCCTGCCCTTTACTTGCCGGGGTCGGTTTCCCAGAACTTGAAGAAGTTGTGCCATTGCAGGGGGTATTTTTGCAGCAGGCCTTGCAGCAGGTCGGCGTATTGCCCTGCCCACTGCTTGAGGTTGGCATCGCGCTGGGCGCGGCTTTCAAACTGGTACAGGTATGGCCCGCGCGCCATCAGGGCGTAGCGCCGCATGCCCAGCCGGTTGGCAAAGGTGAACACCACGGGCGCGCCGGTGTTGGCCGCCAGCACAAAGGGCCCGATTGGAAAGCGCGCCGGTGCGCCCATAAAGGGCACCTCAACCCCGGCGGCCCCCAGCACGCGGTCGCCATGAATCGCCACGACTTCGCCGCGCTTTAGGGCATTCATGCACTCAATGCTGGCTTGCAAGCTGTCGTTGCTGGCAATGATGCGAAAGGGAGGCTCGCCGCTGGCCTGCTTGAGCTGCTTTTCGACCTTCTCGCTCTCGCCCTTGAACATCACGGCATTGACCGGGATGCGCTTGCCCTGGGCCATGAAGCCGCCAAGGCTGTAGGCCGCGAGTTCCCAGTTGCCCAGGTGGGCTGAAATCAGGATTACGCCTTTGCCCTGGGCCAGTACTTGCTCAATGACTTCGTGGCCGTCGCGTTCGAACTTGACCTCGCCCAGCATGCCCAGAAAGGCATAGCCGCGATCGACCAGCACGCGGCCGAAGCTCAAGAAATGGCGGTAGTTGCGCCACCAAAGCCGCGGCCCGCGCAGGCCGGGGTAGCGCCGGCGCAAATAATCGCGGCTGGCGCGGCCGTTGCGCTGGTTGAAGATCAATTGGTACAGGCAGACGGGGTACAGCAGGGCATAGGCAAAGCGCGGCCCGAGAAACCGAAACAGGTAATAGAAAATCAGAATGCCCGTGCCGGTACGTGTGCGGCCATCCCATTGCTTGGGCTGGGCCTGTGTTGCGGCCTGGGGTGGCGGAGTTTCCGTGGCGGCAACACTCATGGCGCCATTGCACGCAAAGGCCAGGCGTTGCGCAAGCGCCTTGGCGGGCGCGGCCATGAACGCAAACCGGGGGGCCGATTGGCCCCCCGGTTTGGTTGACAGATCAAACTAGCGACGTGCGCGGCGCAGGCGCGTGGCCAGGCCCAGCACGCCCAGGATCGCCACCAGGCTGATCCAGTTGCTGCTGCTATCGGCGCTGCAGCCGCCGCTGTCTTTCTTCTTGCCGCCACCGCCGCCGCCAGTTGGGGCCGCATTGATGACCAGCGTGAAGGCGCCGTCTGCAAACACCGAGGCGCTGTCCGTGACCCGCACCGTGATGTTGAAGGTGCCCGAGGCCGTGGGTGTACCGGCCAGGTTACCTGCCGCATCCAGGGTCATGCCCGCCGGCAATGCTGCGCTGGCCGGGGCCAGGGCCCAGGTGTAGGCCGGTGTGCCGCCAGTGGCCGCAAAGGCCACGCCCGCATACACGACGTTGATCGTGCCCGTGGTCAAAGGCGAGGTGGTGGTGATGCTGGGAATGCCACCTGCCGGGGCCGTCACGGTGATGTCCGCGGCCTGGGTGGTTGTGGCGCCCAGGCTGTCCGTGGCGGTGATGGTGAAGTTGAAGGTGGCCGGGGCGTCGGTGGTGCCGCCGCTAACTGCGCCGTTGGCCGCAAGTGCCAGGCCGGTGGGCAAGGCACCCGTGGTGATGGCATAGGTAACTGCGCCCGTGCCGCCGGTGCTGGCGACGTTGAAGCCGGCATAGACCACGTTCTGGGTTGCGCCGGTCAGGGTTGCGCTGCTGGTGAACACAATCGCCGCGTTGACCGTTGCTTCCACGGTGATGACAACCGGGTTGGTGCCGTCGCTGACGGTTACGTCAAACACCTGCAGGCCGACATCCGAGGCGTTGAGAGTCGCCGTGGGGGCGATGCGCAACGTGGTGCCCGAGTTCAAGGTGAAGGTGAAACCCGAACCGGTGGAGGGACCACTGGTCTGGTTGACGTTGGTGATGCTCAAGCTTTGGCCGGTGTTTGCGTCGCTGACCGTAGCCAGGTCGACTGTCACGGCTGTGCCCAAGCCCTCGGTGTACGTGGCCTCGTAGGGGTTGGCTACGCTGCCGTCAGCCGTGCCGGGCTGGCCGGCGGCGGCAACGTGGGTTGGGGCAACGTCGGTGATGGTGATATCCACGTCGTAGTTGACGACGGTGGTGCCGTCGTCCAGCGAAACCTGCCAGGTGTAGGTGCCAGGCGTGTTGGCTGCGTCGGCTGTGCCGGTCCAGGAAAGCGTACCGGGCAGCGAGGCCGCCACCGTGGTGCCGCCCGTGGGGGCAGTGATGCCCGTCGGGGGCGTGCTGCCCATCGGGCCACCGGTGAAGGTGATCGTGACGTCTACGTCGTCGGTGCCTGTGCTGTCGTCAAAGGTCAAGTCAGCGTTGGCAAGTGCCGCGGCCGGGTTCAGCGAAAGGCCGAAGTCTGAACCAGCGGTAAAGCTGGTGCCGCCAGCCAGGGCCAGTGTCGGCGGCGCATTGACGGAGGCGTTGCCGCTGATGTTGAAGACGTAGGGGTTCTCGTTGGCGTCGTTGCTGGCCAGGTTCACGGTGGCTGTAAACGCCCCGTTGCCCGTGGCCGTAATCGTGATGGTGAACGGAGTGTTGCCAGCCGGAGCAACGGGTGAAGTCGGCTGGGTGAACGTGACAGTGACCGGGCCGGTGCTGCCAGCCAGTGTCAAGGCCGTGCCGGGGAAGGTCAGGTTGGCCGTGCCGACGTTTTCAGCGCGGTAAACCAGCGCGGTACCCGAAGGACCGCAGTTGACGCCAGTGATGGCAGCGGGTGTGGAAAGCAGCGTGCCGCCAGTGGGCGCGTCATAGACATCGATCTCGGGCGTGCCGACTGCACCAACAACACTGACGTCGTCAATCAACATGCCCGACAACTGCACGGAAGCGTCGCAGTCGAGGTGAAACACAACCTGGATGATCTTGCCGGCAAAGGCGTCAATGCGGGCGCTGTGCAGACCCCAACCGTGCGAAAACTGCACGGTGGTGGCTGGCGTGCCCATGGATTGAGTCGGCGTGGCTCCCAGCCATTCCCAGGCCCGGAAGATCGCGCTGGCGCCACCCACTTCGCGCACTTCGACAAACATGTGGTCAAAGGTCGCGTTTTCCACCTGGTGGGCCATGCCCCAATCCACATAGACAGGCGCGACCACACCGGTCAAATCGATGTTGGGCGAAACCAGTTCCATGCTGCTGCTTGCGGTATAGCCGCCGGTCAGGTTGGTCTTGAAGCAGTTTGAGCCGCTGCGCGCTGCGGTGAACGGGGCCATGCCTGCCACCACCGTGTTGGGCATGCCCAGGGCCCAGTTGTCCGTGCCCGCCGAAGCGCTGTGCGTAAAGCCGGCGGCGCCGGATTCAAAATCCGTGCTGAAGACGGTGGTGTAAGAAAACCCCGTAGCCGGTGCGGCCTTGGCGGGTTCTTCTTCCACGATCAAAGACCAGCCGTTCAGCGTGCCTCCGCTGGCGTTGTTGGTGTCGTCGCGTACCACCAGGGTCCAGTTACCCAGGGTGTTCTGGCCCTGCAGCATGTCGAGTTTGGTGACAATTTCCGGCTGGTAGATCATGCCAGCGACCACGGTGAACGACGGCGGAATGGCAGCGTCGTCACTCAGGCCCATCTGCATTACTGTCTGGCCGCCCGTCGCCGCAGAGCCGATGTCCGTGAACAGGTGAATCTCGTTGCCAGCCGGGGCGATCAGGGAAACGTCGAGGTCGGCCATCAGCGCGTGGGTCAGGTCAATCGCCAGGCCGATCTTGCGGATGCGCAGGCTTTGGCCAATGTTGATTACGGACGTGACCTGTCCACCGGCGGCCGGAATCGCCACGGGGGTGGCGTTTGTGAAGGTACTCAAGGTCGCGGTCGGGGCCGGGATCACGCCCACGCTCAGGCCGTACGTTGCGGTGGCGGAGCCGGTGGTTCCGTTATCGTCGACAAACACCACATAGCTGCCAGAAACGGCCACAGTCATGAAGAACGCCTCGCCGTTGGGCGAAGTCACACTGGCATCCGACACGACCAGCAATTGGCTGCCCGCGAAGATACCCAGGCCCACGCGGCCATTGAATGTCACGGCATCACGTTCGGGGTCGCAGTCCATCATGGCAAACAGTGTGTCGCCCTGATTCAGCGCGATCGAAAAGAAGTCCTGGTTGGCCGCCGGGTTGCACAGGCCGCTGATATACCCGCTGGCCGGCACGGCGTTGGCTGTGGCCGGAGTGTCGTTGGCTTCTACTTCTGCGGTGGGCGCGCCAGTCTGTACGGATACATAAAGGTCGTAGCCGCGCAACTGTGTGGTGGCTGAATTGTGCCGTACCCGGATGAAGTAGGTTCCAGCCGCAGGCAGGTTTACACCTGCAATGACGGAAGACAGCGCTCCAAAGGTGCCATCGTCATTGTCCGTCTCCAGCACCGTGGTTCCGTTGGTGCCAATGACTTCAATGATCGAATCGGTGCTGGCGCTGGAGGAGTACGAGGTCTGGGTTGACACATAGGCCTTGCCTGCCGCCGCTACGGTGAACGAATAGAAGTCTTCATCGGCGTTGGGATAGACGTTGGCACTGACCTTGGCCACGTTGTTGGTCAAGGTGATGGCATTGGCCGCTGCCACGCTGTTGTTGGGTTCGGCTTCAAACTGAACGGTCTGGGCGATGGCACAGGGCGCGGCCACAGCCAGCAACAGGGACAGCAAGACATTGACGTTTCTGTTGATCATGTTTTCCCCTCAGGGGTGGACCCGCGCGGATATCCCGGCGGGCCGAGTGGCCTTTCGGGATTGCCAGTTACGTGTTTGTAAGTTGTACGTTGCCGTGATGAACCAGCCCAAAGACTGTTCCGTCACCTTTTGCAGAACTAAGTGTGTTTCGGAGTGTGCCAACGCGTCGGGGCATCGCCACAGAATTACCGCAATTCGCCACGCACTCTCCGCAAGTGCTTTTGGCAACTGATTTTGGCGCCACGCAGCAAGTCAGGATGGGATCAAGGCGCTGCCGGGCTTGTCACGCCCCGCTGCCCTGGGGCTGGGCAAGGGCCTGCAACTCGGGGTCCGATTGGGCTTGTGGGCTGGCTGGTGTCGGGTTTTCGGCGGCCTGCTTGCGCCGGCGCAGTGCGCGTACGCCATACAAAGTGCCCAGTCCGAAGGCAAAGCTGGCGGCCAGGCCGATCACGACACTGCCCAGCACCCAGGCGCCAAGGCTGTGCCAGGCAAAGGTACTCAACAGCCGCCAGTTGGTTGTGCGCGGGAAAAGAAACGGCTGGCCCAGCATCAACTTGCCCAGCCAGATCGATGCAAAGGCAAGCGCGCCAGTCAGCGGGCCGAAGCTGACATTGGTCGCTGCCACGCAGGCAACGCGGTTGAGGTGTACTCGGGTGGCGGAATACAGCGCCAGCATCCAGTGAAAGCCAATCCAGGGGCTGCAGCCCCAGAACGCACCAATGCCGACAGACAGGCCAAGTTCGCCGGGCGTGTTCTTTTCGTGCACAAGGTACTTCAACAGGGCACGAAAGCGCTTGTGCGGGCCGCCTGTAAGTTGAAGGTCTTCGGGCAGGGCGGCCAGCCGCTTGGCCCGCCGCCAGGCCGCGCCCAGGCTTGCGCCGATACTGCCCTGCCACAGTGGTTCCTTGCGGCGCACCAGTCGCTTGTGCGGCAAGGGCACCAGCAGGTGGCTGAAGTTGGCATACAGGTACAGGCAACTGAAACGCACGTTGTCCCAAAAGGGGTCAAAGTGCGTCACCCGTTCCGACTTGGGCGGGTAGTAAACTTTTACCGGCACATTCAGGATCGGGCAGCCGCCCCAGGCCATGCGAATGATGATTTCGCACTCATAGGTAAAGCGCCGGCCCCAGCAGAACAAACGGTTGGCGTGCCGCAGCGGGTAGACGCGAAAGCCGCTTTGCGTATCGCCAACATCCAGCCCGGTGGCGACCTTCAGCCAGTAGTTGCTGAACATGCGCCCGAAACTGGACCTCTTGGGCACGTGTTCGCCACTCATGTCGCGCGCGCCGATTACCAGGGCGTCGGGCTCAGCCCGGCTGGCATGAACCAGCGTTTCGATTTCGTCGGGGTAATGCTGGCCGTCGCTGTCGATGGTTACGGCGTGGGTGTAACCAAGCTCTGCGGCTTTCTTGAAGCCTGTGCGCAGCGCCACGCCCTTGCCGCGGTTGCGGCCGTGGTGCACAGCAATCACGGGCAGGTCGCGCAGAATGTTGACCGTATCGTCGGTGCAGCCGTCGTCGACGACAATGACGGTTTCGGCCACGGCCAATGCGCCTTCGATGACGCGGCGCAACGTGCCCGCATTATTGTAGGTAGGAACGACCACGCAGTAGCCGCTGGCGGCATCAATGGCTGGTTTAGACAAGCATACCTCTGGCATGAAAACGGCCCCGTTTCAGTGTCGCGGCATGGTGCACAGGTTGCAACGGGTTGATTTTGGTTTTTGCCTGCCGCAGGCTGGGGCCATGGCCCTGCCACCCCCTGCTGATTTTCGCACCTTGATCCCGCACCGGCCGCCGATGGTGCTGATCGACGAAGTAACAGAATTCGGACCGGAGGTCATCATCGCCCGCCGCACCGTGCTGGCAGGCCAGCCCTTTGTGTCTCAGCGCGGCCTGGACGACGCGGCATTGCTGGAATGCATTGCCCAGACAATAGCCGCCGGCGACGCGCTGTATGCCCGCAGCAAGCAGGGACGTGTGATTCGCGGTTACCTGACCGGGTTGACCGGCGTGAAGATCGAGGCGCAAGTCCAGGTAGGCGAGACGCTGGAGGTTCAAGCCCGGTGCCTGCGCCGCATGGACGGCATGGGCCTGTTTGACGTAACGGCCAGCGCGGGCCCCCGCCGCATCGCGCAGGGGCGCTTCAAGCTGTACGTTGAAATCGAGTATCCGCCGGAGACAAGCTCAAGCCAGCAAATCGACGGCCCCGCCGCGGCCAGCTAAGGCCGGCATCTGGTTCCAGAACGCACCGTCAAGTTCGCGGCCCGCCCGTTTCTTGTTCACGCCGCCCGGCGGTCACCGGCTCTGCGCATGGGTTGGTAGTCTACCCTTTGGATGCTGGCTCCCAGTTGGCTTAGCTTGCCGTGGAAGTTGTCGTAGCCGCGGTCTACGTGGCTGATTTTCAGCACGTCGGTCTGGCCTTCGGCTACCAGCCCCAGCAGGATCAAGCCGGCCCCGGCTCGCAGGTCTGTGGCGGCTACCGGTGCGCCTTGCAGCCTGGTCACGCCGGTCACAATCGCTGTGTTGAACTGCTTGCGAATCTCGGCGCCCAGGCGGCGATATTCAGGCACGTGCATGAAGCGTTCGGGGTAAATCTTTTCTTCCACCAGCGCGTAGCCCTCACTGACGCACAGCAGCGCCATCAGCGGGCTTTGCAGGTCCGTCGCGAAACCCGGGTAGGGCAGGGTCGTCATGTCCGCGGCCTTGGCGCGCTTGGGGCAGTTCACGCGCAGTGTGGTTGCGTCCAGCCTTTCATGCGGCACGCCCATTTCGGCAAACTTGTCAAACAGGGCCAGCATTACGTCGGGGTCGCAGCGTTCCAGTGTGATGTCGCCGCGCGTGATGGCCGCGGCAATCATGAAGGTGCCGGCCTCAATGCGGTCCGGGATCACGTCAAACGTTACCGGGCGCAACTCGCGCACGCCCTCCACGACGATGCGGCTGGTGCCGTGGCCGGTGATTCTTGCGCCCATGGCAATCAGCATCTCGGCCAGGTTGACGATTTCGGGCTCGCAGGCGGCCTGGTCAATCACGGTAACGCCGGTGCCCATCGTGGCAGCGCACATCACGTTGCCGGTGCCGGTCACGCTGGGGCCCATTGCCCCGCCCAGGTAAACGCGCCCGCCGGTGGGGCGGCCCTTGGCCACAACGTCGCCGCGTTCGAACGTCACCTGGCTGCCAATGGCGGCAATGCCCTTGACGTGCAGGTCTACGGGGCGCTCGCCCAGTGTGCAGCCGCCGGGCTGGCTTACCTGGGCTTCGCCCCGGCGCGACAGCAGCGGGCCCAGCACACAAAAGCTGGCGCGCATTTCGCTTACCAATTCATAGGGTGCTTTGACGGGCGTTTCGTCGACCACATCAATCACCACCACGCCCGGTTGCGGAAACAGCGTCACATCGCAGCCCAGGGTTTCCAGAATGTGCGCCATCAGGCGAACGTCACTCAAATCAGGCACGTTGCGCAGCACGGTGGCACCCTTGGCCAGCAGCGCCGCGGCCATCATGGGCAACGCGGCATTCTTGCTGCCACTGATGGTGACGTTGCCAGAAAGTGTCTGACCGCCTTGAATCACATATTTGCTGGGCATGGAAGTTCCTTGGGCGCAAAGTCGCCGAAGCACTATCGGCGTTTGGACGGCGGGAACTTTGGGCTGGCTGTGCGGGCTGCCAGGTTCCCCGTTTCCCCGGCACGTCAGGCTTGGGCGACCAGTATGCGGTCCAGCCCGGCAAAGTCCTTTTCTGTGCGAATGTCTTTGTAGCCGGCGCTGGTTGCGGCCTGGCGCAATGCCGCGCCTTGTTCCATGCCGTGTTCCAGAATCAGCCAGCCGCCTGGTTTGAGGCGTGCGGCGGCCTGGTGCACGATGGTTTCAGGGATTATCAGCCCGGACTGTCCGCCGACCAGGGCTTCCTGTGGCTCAAAATCGCGCACTTCGGGTTGCAGGGTGGGGTAGTCCTGTGGCGTGACGTAGGGCGGGTTGCTTACCATCAAGTCAAACAGCGCGGCCGGCTTCAGGCCTGTCAGGGCGTCCATGCGCACAAGTGCCAGCCGCGAAGAAACGCCAAGGGCGCGGGCGTTCTCGGCCGTCACTTGCAGCGGCGTGGGGTGAAGGTCCGTCGCGACCACACGCAAATGTGGAAACTCCAGTGCCAGCGTCACGGCCAGGGCGCCGGACCCGCAACCAGCGTCGGCGGCCCAGCCCTGTGCGCCAGGGGGCAGCAACTTTCGGGCAAGGTCGATGACTGCCTCGGTTTCCGGGCGCGGGATCAACACACCCGGCTTGACGGCAAACCGGCGGCCATAGAAATCCCAGTGACCCAGCAGATAAGCCAGTGGTTCGCGCGCGGCGCGGCGTGCGCACAATGCTTGCAGTTGTGCGGATTGCGCGGGCGTCAGTTCGTGGTTGCCCATGCCGATCAGTGCCCCGCGATCCAGGCCCGTTACGTGGGCCAGCAGCAGCTCGATCGTGAGGCGCGGGGAATCAACGCCGGCGGCAGCAAAGGCCGCGCGCCATTGGTGAATGGATTGGGCAACGGTGGGCACGGGGTTAGTAAAGCGAGTCGGCAGCCGGCAGGCAGTAGGCGGCAGTCGTGGGTCGTGAGTCGTGAGGAAACAAAGGCGATCGCTTGGGGCGCCTGCACTGGCAGCCAACTTCCGGCTTCCCACCCTTACACCACAATCTTCTTCCAGCGGCCGCCCCACCAGCGCCACAGCATCGCGCTGCCCAACAGGGCTATGTAAACCAGCGCAGCGGTCCAGGCGCCCTGGCTGCCCATGCCGTACTGGGGCAGAAAATCGACCAGCCCCTGGCCCGGGGCAAAGGTCAGCATGTGGGTCAGCGGCACAAATACCAGCCAGGCCAGAATCGCCAGCATGATCGCCGGAAACTTCACGTCGCCGGCGCCGCGCAGGCAAAATGCCGCGCCCAGGTTCAGCGCGTCAAACACCTGATAACCAGCCGCGATCCATAACAGTGTGCCGCCAAGTTGCACCATTTCTGTGGCGTGGGGGTCGCTGGCCTGCACAAACAGGGGCAGCACCCAGGGCCCGGCGGCGGCCAGCAACAGTCCCAGCCCGCCCATGTAGGCCACGCCCAGCTTGATCACGGCACTGCCGGTGCGCTGGGCCCAGTCTTTGTCACCGGCGCCAATGCTTTGGCCCACCAGCGTTGTGCCAGCCAGGGCAATGCCAATGGCGGGCATGTAACAGACACTGGTCACCATCATGACCACCTGGCTGGAAGCCGCATGCACCGGCCCCACACGCGCGATCATGAGCTGAAACAGCGCAAAGCCCAGCAAGTCAGCTGTGCCGTGCAGGCCCATGGGAAAACCCAGCGCCATCAGCGCCCAGATGCGCCGCAGCCGCGGGCGCAGTACCCGCCGCGATTGAAAATCGGTTTGCATGGTGCGCGTTAACAGTGCCGCGGCCAGCGCCAGCACGCCAAGGCCTTGCGCCGCCACGGTTGCCCAGGCCGCGCCGGCAACGCCCCAACCCAATTCAAAGATCATCAACTGGTTCAGCGCGGCGTTGCTGATGGCCACCAGCACCATCACCAGAAGTGGCAGGCGCGTGCGCCCGACACCATTGAAGAAGCCCGCCACGGCCCAGATGGCCACACCCAGAAAACCGCCCGCCATGCGCGGGAACCAGTATTCCAGGGCCAGTGTGTTGACCTGTGGTGCCAGCCCAAAGGGTTGCAGGAACCATGGGCCGCAAAATGCCAGGCCCACAAACAGCGGCGCCGTTGCCAGCGTGGCCCACAGGCCGTTCCAGGCGTAGCTGGCCGCGCGCGGGCGGGCACCGGCGCCATAGGCTTGGGCGGCCATGGTCTGCGTGGCATGGCCCACGCCGCCAATCAGCACAATGAAAACCAGCACCAGAAAGAAAATGCCGCCCACAGCCGCGAGGGCATCGACGGAAACCTGGCCCAGAAACCAGGTGTCGGTCAGGTTCAGTATCGCCTGCAGCCCGGTGTTCACCAGCAGCGGCCAGGCCAGCACCAGCACCGCGCGGTAATCGACTCGGCGGGTGCCATCGGGCGCAAACAGCACGGCCGGAAGGCGCGAAAGGTTTACGGGGGCATTCATGGTAACGCAGTCGGCAGTCAGTAGTCAGCAGCAAGGGCGAACCGCCAACGGGCGGTTCAGGTTAACGCATTGCTGGCACGGAAACGTCCGGCAGTTGCTGCGGACTTCAGACGGCCGCCTTGCCACTAACGGTAGTTGCCAAAGCTGATGGGCAGGGGCAGGTCCATTTCGCGCACGGCCTGCTGTACGGCTTGAAGTTCGTCGCGGCTTTTGGCCGTGACGCGTACGACGTCGCCCTGGATGCTGGCCTGGACCTTGAACTTCTTTTCCTTCACCATCTTGGTGATCAGCTTGGCTTTCTCGCTGGGGATACCCTCAATCAGGGTATAGATCTGGCGAATGCCCTGGCCGGTGGCTGGTTCTTCGGATTTGAGTTCCATGGCCTTGAGGTTGACGCCGCGCTTGGCCAGCTTGGTGCGGAAAATGTCCAGCATGGCGTCCAGCACGGTTTTGTCGGTGGCCAGCAGGGTGATCTTCTTTTCTTTCTTGTCCCAATCCAGTTGCGCGGTCTTGCCTTTGAAATCCCACCGGTTGGCGATTTCTTTCAGGGCCTGCTGGTGTGCGTTGTCGACTTCGTTGGTGTCGCAGGTTGCCATGATGTCAAAGCTGCTGTCGGCCATGGGATTGTCCTTGGGTGCTGGCTTGCTGTGCGGATGGTCTAGCACTTTTCGGGGTTCTGGTTCAAGTCGCTGGTAGACAGTCTTTGGTCGATGGTCGTGGTTTGGAAGTTGATGAAAGCGCGGGCCATGGCTTCCCCAGCGGCCAAACCCCCAGCGCAATCACCGTCTAGCGGCCAGCGACCTGCCACCCTTACACTCAGCCCATGACCCGTTCGCGCAGCCATCGCAAGGGCAAGGATCCGATTGCCGACCTCAGCGCGGTGGAAACCGAGCGCGAGTACCGCGTGGAACTGCCCCAGGAAGGCATGCGCGCCGACAAGTTTCTCAAGCTGCGCACGCCCTGGATGTCGCGCACCAAGGTGCAGGAAACCTTCGACCAGGGCCGCGTGCTGCGCAACGATGTGCCCTGCCCGGCAGGCCGCAAACTGGCCAACGGCGACATGCTGAAACTCGTGCTGCCCAAGCCCCACGAAGACATCAGCGAAATGGCGCGCATTCCCTATGAGATCGTCTTCGAAGACGACGTGATGCTGGTGGTCAGCAAGCCGCCGCACCTGATTGTTCACCCCACAGGCGGCTATCGCTACACCACGTTGCTGAACGCGCTGCACCTGAAGCACCGGGGCGAGGGCGACAACGCGCCCCGGCTGGTCAACCGCATTGACAAGGAAACCAGCGGGCTGGTGCTGCTGGGCAAAACCGGTGAAGTCACCGGCGCCCTGGGCCAGGCGCTGGCTGACAAAGATGTGGTCAAGGACTACCTGGCGCTGGTCGAAGGCAGTGTGAAGCTGGACCACCAGATGATTGACCTGCCGCTGGGGCAGAACACGCAATCCGAAATCAGCATGTTGCGCTGCGTTGACCCCGACGGTGACCAAGCCCGCACCGAGGTATGGGTCGTGCAGCGGCTTCGAGGCTTTACGCTGGTGCGCTGTCGCCTGCACACGGGCCGTACGCACCAGATTCGCGTGCACATGCTGGCCATTGGCCACCCGCTGGTGTGCGACCACCACTACGGCATTCGCGACGAGTTGCGCCAATCGGACCTGAACGAGCCGCCACCGCCGCCGGCAAAAATCGAAAGCCCCTACGGCTTCAAGGACGGCGACACAGAGGTTGATGTCAACGACCGCATTCGCGCCATGGATACCATCAAGCGCCATGAATATGAGGCCATCTGCCGTGGCGAGCCCGTGGCGCGGGGCGACGACCTGCTGCTGCTGGGCCGCTGCGCACTGCACAGCCACTACCTGAAGCTCAAGCACCCCGTCACTGGCGCAGAAATCGAACTGACTGCACCCCTGCCGCAGGACATAGCCGGCGCCGTAAAACGCCTGGCCGCACGATAGGCGCTTGAGCGTTGCGTGGCTGCGTTTACAATCGCGGACACAGAGTCCGGTCATGAGCTTCCAACTTGGCGTCTGGCATTGCGAACAACCCCTGTCCATGGGGGCCGCGGGCAAGCTGTTGGACACCGTACTGGATGACAAAAAGCCCGACAAAAAGCCCGAGCCCAAGGCCGAGAAAAAAGTCGACTCAAGGCCCAGCCCGGCCATGAAGGCATTCTTCAACACCTTGATCCGGCGCTATCCCACGCTGGACAACTGGCCCACGGACGACGTCACCGACTGCCCCTGGGAACTCCAGCCGCGATATGACCCGCATTACATGGTCTTTTCATTGATGCCCGCGCACGTGGAGCAACTAGAGGCCGTGATCATCGACATGGCGCTGGAAAACGGCCTGACGGTGTACGACCCCCAGACGCCCGATCTGCACATGCCGCCGGCACTGGAGGACCAGACGTTCTGGCGCCTGGAAGCCAACGACAACGAGATTGTGGATCCCGGGCCAGCCGATATTGAAAGCGCCATCGGCGGGCTTGTCGACGACGGCCAAAGCTATGCCGTGCTGGCCCAGTGCGCCACGGCCTTTCTGCAGGCCGTCATGGATGCCGGCGAATATGTGCTGGAGTACCGCGACAGACAATCCGGCGACACCTTCCAGGCCATCACCCGCGACCAGGCCGCTGTTCTGGAAACGTTTCAGGACTATCGCCAGGCACTGCCCGCCTGGAACAAGCGCCTGCGCTGGGAGGCCGTGGAGGCCTAGGCACAACCCGCGCCCGGTGCATTGCCACGACCTGTCCCCAAGCCACAATGCGGCCCCACAGGAGAAGCCATGGATGTGCGCGTAGCGATCATCGGTGCCGGCCCCAGCGCTTTCTATGGCGCGGCGGCGTTGCTGGCCAGCAAGGATCACAGCGTCAAGGTGGACATGTTTGACCGCCTGGCGGCGCCCTTTGGGCTGGTGCGTTACGGCGTTGCGCCGGACCACCCCAGAATCAAAAGCGTAACCACACTGTATGAAAAGACTGCCGCCGACGCGCGCTTTCGGTTCTTTGGCGCTGTCGACTTCGGGCGCGACCTGAAACTGGCCGATCTGGAATCGGCCTACGACATGATTCTGTTCTGCAGCGGCGCCCAAAGCGACCGCAGCCTGGGCATCCCCGGTGAGGACCTGCAGGGCAGCATGTCAGCCACCGAGTTCGTGGCCTGGTACAACGGCCACCCTGATTACGAGAACCTGAACCCGAACCTGGATATCGAGGGCGTGGTGGTGGTGGGTGTGGGCAACGTGGCCATGGACGTAGCACGCATTCTGGCCAAGTCGCCACAGGAGCTGGCCACGACCGATATCGCCGACCACGCACTGGCAGCGCTTTCAAAATCCCGCGTCAAGGACATCTATGTGCTGGGCCGTCGCGGCCCCGCCCAGGCCAAGTTCACCAACCCTGAGATCAAGGAGTTCGGGCACCTTGCGGTGGCGGACCCGGTGGTGCGAGCGGCCGAACTGGAACTGGACCCGCAAAGCGCTGCCGAGTGCGAAACGGACCGGCTGATGAAGCAGAATGTCGAGATTCTTGCAAGCTACATCGATCGCGGCCAGGGCAGCAAGCAGCGGCGGGTGCACTTTCGCTTTCTGGTTTCGCCGGTCGAGATCACGGGCCGTGGCAAAGTCGAGCAAGTGAAGATCGAACAGAACAAGCTGGAAGCCGGCAACGCCGTTGGCACAGGCGAGTTTGAAACCGTCCAGGCCGGCATGGTGCTGCGCAGTGTGGGCTACAAGGGCGTGCCGCTGGCCGACGTGCCCTTTGACGGCAAGAAGGCCATCATTCCCAACGCGGGCGGGCGCGTCACCAAAACGGCGGGCGGCGAAGTGGTGCCCGGGCTGTATGTCGCGGGCTGGGCCAAGCGCGGACCGACGGGCGTGATTGGCACCAACAAAAAAGATGCCGAAGAAACCGTGGCCCTGATGCTGCAGGATGTCGGCAAGCGCAAATCCGCCAGTGGCGCCGACGTGGCCAAGCTGCTGCAGCAGCGGGGCGTGAAGTTCGTCAACTGGCAGGATTGGAAGAAGATCGACGCCGCGGAGATCGAAAAGGGCAATGCCCAGAACCGGCCCAGGGTCAAGCTGGTCGGCATTGACGAAATGCGTGCGGTGCTTTGAGCCCCGGCCGAAAGGCCGTGGGTCACGCGCCGCTATTGGCGCGTGGATAGGACCGGGTTCGCCGCTCCAACCCGTTCACGCAGCAACGTCGCCGCGTGACCCCGCCCTCCCGGGCGGGGCTCATGGCCTGTGTGACTTGGCGCTGGCGATCTCGGCAATCACCTCGGCCCGTTCGCGCTGGTGGATCTTGCGCAGGGCGGTGTTGTCGGCAATCGCGGCCTCTACTTGCGCGTGAATCTGCTTTACTTCGTCGCGCGTGATCTTGAGGACCGATTCACTGAACACGTCTGTGGTCTTGAGTGACCGGGCCAGAGTGCGCAGGGCAAACACCAGCGGCAGGGCGCAGAACAATCGAATGTCGCGCTCGGTGACTGGAATGGTGACAGTGTATTCCAGGGCTTCGTCCAGCCAGATCAGCGTCATTTCGGCCAGGCCGGCCACAACTTCGCGGCCGCGCGGGTCGCTGGGGTTGTCAATCAGTGTCTGCAGGTCAATGCCGGCGGCGGCAAACAGCTTGTGGGGCACATAGGCCACGCCGCGGGCGATGTCGTCCGTAACTCCCTTGAGAATGTTAGTGACTTGAAGGCCCAGCCCGAAGCTGACGGCGCGTTCGTCCAGTGCCTTCTTGATCGCCGGGGTGACGCTTTTGCGGTCCAGTGCCCATTCGTTGCACAGCAATTTGCCCACGGTGCCGGCCACGTAGTAGCAGTAGCGCTTGAGGTCTTCTTCATCCTGCAGGCGCAATCCTTCGCCGCGCAACTCGCGCCGAACGGTCTCGGCCATGCCCTTGGCCATTTCAATGATGCTTTGGCGCTGGGCATCGCGTGCGCCCTGCCGAAAGCCGTGAAAGGTGCGCAGCACGCGCGTGGCGTTGCGGCATAGTTCGTGGTCGGTGCCGTCCAGCGAGGGGCTGGCAAACATGCCCTCGACATCGGCCGCCAGCATGGGCCAGTTGTGCGGGTCCTCAAAGGCCAGGGGCCAGCTTTCCAGCATGGCGGCTCGGGCCTCTGGCGGCAGGCTGGTGGTGTCTTCAATCGTGTCCAGAATGCGGCAGATCAGGTACGCCACGCCGATTTCGTCGCGCAGGGGCTCACGCAACAGTTCAATGCCCAGCGCAAAGGTGCGCGAAACGGCGGGCAGGGCGGCGCGGCAATAGTCACGGTCAGCAAGCGGGAGCATGCCGGAGTATAGCCAGCCAGCCTGCCAGTCAATGCGCAGTCAGGAGTTCAGGGTGACTGGTAGTCTTCGAACTCTTTTTCGATCGTCTTCCAGCCAGCGTCGTCCAGGCCAAAGGCCTCGGTGAACTTCTCCAACTGGTTGTCGGCTGTCACCTTGCCCTGCAGGTCCAGCAGCAAGAAGCGCCGAAAGGCGTCGCGGTAGCGTGGCTTGCCGTCTTTTTCGAAGTGCCACAGAAACATCGCAAAGGCGCGCAGGTAGGGCACCATGATCTGGCCCAGCAAGCGGCCCCCGGGATCGCGCAGACCCTGCTCGACACCATCGGATTGTGCCTTGGTCCAGCCGGTGTACTTCTTGACGTTGGCCATGAAGCGGTCGGTGAAGTCGTTGGCGTCCTTGAGGCTGACGATGTCCTTCAGCCGCAGGCCCGGGCCGCCAAAACTGTCAATGGAGCCCGCGGCGTCGACCGCAAAGGGCTGGCGCCACTTGTGCAGAATGCGCACCCAGCGCCGGTCGGGGTACCAGAACGTGAAGTCGGTGTCGTTGCCGTTGGGCGTGCGCAGGCACAGGGACATCGCAGCGGACAAAATCG
The DNA here is from genome assembly GCA_016722065.1 of Planctomycetota bacterium. Lineage (GTDB taxonomy): Bacteria > Planctomycetota > UBA8742 > UBA2392 > UBA2392 > H3-PLA7. The sequence continues at coordinate 1,561,351 of JADKGX010000001.1, read as the reverse complement.
TCTCGACGGCATAGGTCTTGAAGCTGGGCAGCTTGCGGGTTTCTTTGGCACGGGGGTGCCACACTTCAATGCAGTAGGCGGTCATGGTGGTCATCAACCCCACAACCCCGACTTCGCCTTGGTCCAGCAGGGTGGTCAGGCGCCCGCGCGGCTGGTCGATGTGCATGGATTCGCGCGTGCTGTCGACGCCCGTGATGCGGTTATCACTCAGGTAGGCCCGCCAGTTCTGGCGTTCCTCAAACAGCAGGATTTCCACCGGGGCCGATTCGCGCTCCGTGCCTTCCAGGTCCGTGGGCAGCGACCGCGCCAGACCCATCGGCTGCACCCATTCCGTGCGGAAGAACTCGATGAACTGGTTCAAGCCCTGAATGGCTGGCCAGCAGCGGTTTCGCGCCGTGGTGTCGGTCTCATTCTTACCGCGCTCGTAATAGATGATCAGCGGTTCATGAACTTCAATGCCCCAACTGCTGCGCGTGGCGGCCTTCTGGGCCTTGAATTGACGAATCGCCGATGCCGCGACAACGCGAAAGGGTTCTTCCCGGCCGATGCGCTCGATTTCTGCCTGGTGCTTCTTCAGCTCGGCCTCAATCTCGCCGGCCCTGGTCACGGCAAGGCTGGTGGCCCAGCCGTTGTCGGATTCCTGTTGCAGCTTGGCCAGTTCCGTGCGCAGGGTGTCGGCGCCTTCGGCAAGCCCGCTCAACACCACCTCGTCGGCCATTGCCAGCAGTGCCGCAAAGTCGACTTTCTCGAGTTTGCGCAGCTTCTGGGCGCGGGCCAGCGACGGCGGGGAGTCGGTCTTGTCCTTGTGGCGCCGGGCAACAAACAGGTACAGGCGCTGGGCCTCGCCGCCCATTTCGCGTGCCTGCAGTTGTTCTCCGAAGTCCAAAATCGCGTTGTCGTCGAGGTCCTGGCCGTTTTCGCTGTGAATGCGGTCAACGGCGTCGCGGGCAATCGCCGCCACGTCCAGCGCACCCAGCTTGGCGTCCAGTGCCCGGGTGTACAGCTTGATCAAGCCCGGGCCAGTGCGTGCCGGCGATGCGGACTCGGCCAGAATCTTTTCGCGTTCCGTGGGCTCGGCTTTGGGTTGGCCGCCGGGGCTGTTGCCGTGCGAGTTATCTGCCACGGCCGGCCCGGTTGCAGGCGGGCCACTGAAGGCGCCCAGGGCAGCGGCAATGCCGACACCAGCGACCAAGGCCACCACCACGGCCACGGCAACAATCAACGGCATCTTGCTTTTCGGGGCGGCTGCGGGGGCTGCGGGCGCCGTGCCCGCCGGTGTCGCAGTCGCACCCAGCAACCGTCCGCTGTTGCGGGTGATCATGCGTGTCGGGTCAACACTGGCGCGGCGGGCGGAATCCGTCTTGCGAATCACCTGTGCGCCCTGGTCCATCAGCACTTCTGGTTCGGCCGCAGGCATGATGACCGGGGCCGACGGCCTGTTCTGGTCGGGTACGCGTACGCTGGTGTTGCAGTTTTTGCAGACAAAGTTGCGGCCAGCATTGGCCACGGCCACGCGGTATGGCATTTCGCACTGCGGGCAACTGAACGTAATCACGTCCGCCATGGCGGGTCTTTCCATGCAAGCGGGCGGCACCGTTGGCCCGCAAAGAGAACCAGTTGGCATCAGGTTAGCATGAAAGGTCCAAATCGCACAGTTTCGCCCCAAGGTGATCTTGGGCAGAAGTGTCCCCGGCGGGCGTCAGTTTGCGCCCTGACCGGGGGTTTACAGGCGATTGCCCTGAAATATATTCCCCGCCCTGCTGCGCGGGTGTAGCTCAGTGGTAGAGCATCACGTTGCCAACGTGATGGTCGTGGGTTCGAGTCCCATCACCCGCTCCAGACTCACCTGCGGTCGCGCCTGCCTCTGGCTTGCGCGACCGCTTCGTTTACGCCCGGCGTCGCCCGCCTGTGGGCGGGCTTTGGCCGGGCTACTGCGCGCCGTGACAGTCCGCTGGACTGTCACGGGGTTCGAGTCCCATCACCCGCTCCAGACTCACCTGCGGTCGCGCCTGCCTCTGGCTTGCGCGACCGCTTTCTTTTTTTTGGGGCTGGCAGCGCTACCTGCCCGTGGAGCCAAAGCCGCCGGCGCCGCGCTGGGTGTCACCCAGTGCCTGGGTTTCCTCAAACCGGCCCGCGCACACCGGCGCCAGCACGATCTGCGCGATGCGCTCCCCGCGACGTACTTCAAAGGGTTCCAGCCCCAGGTTCACCAGCAGCACCTTGAGCTCTCCACGATAGTCGGCGTCAATCGTGCCCGGCGCGTTCAGCACCGTGATGCCGTGCTTCAACGCAAGCCCCGATCGCGGCCGAACCTGAATCTCATAGCCCGCCGGAATCTCGAAGCAGAAGCCCGTGGCCACCAGTTCGCGCTGGCCCGGCTTGAGTACCAGCGGGTCGTTCAAGGCCGCACACACATCCGCCCCGGCCGATTGCGCCGTCTGGTAAGCCGGCAAGGGCAGCCCCTGGGCGTGGGGCAGGCGCAGAATCTTGAGTGCAACAGTCATGCCAGGCCCCGTTTCAAGGGTTGTTCAAGGGTCTACGAAACGACCGTCGGCCATATGCAGCTTGCGCTGGGTGCGTTCCACAATGTGGGCGTCGTGGGTAACAATCAGGAAGGTCTGCCCTCGTTCGCGGTTGAACTCCTCAATCAGTTTGAAAATCTCGTCGGCGGTCTTGCTGTCCAGGTTGCCTGTGGGCTCGTCGCAGAACAGGACTGCCGGTTCGTTGATCAACGCCCGCGCCAGTGCCACCCGCTGGCGTTCGCCGCCGGAAAGGCGCGAAGGCACGTGGCCCTGGCGTGCGCCCAGCCCCACGCGTTGCAGCAGGTTGGCCGCGCGCTTGCGCACGGATTCGGCGCTTTTCATCCAGTCAATTGCGCCGGCGCCAATGCGCGCGGGCATCATCACGTTTTCCAGCGCCGTGAACTCGGGCAGCAGGTGAAAGCTTTGAAACATGAAGCCGAACTCACGGTTGCGCACCTTGGCCGCCTGCTCCGGTGACAGCTTGGCAAGGTCCTGCCCACGGTAAAGAATCTCGCCCGATGTCGGCGTGTCCAGCAGCCCCAGCAGGTGCAGCAGCGTGCTTTTGCCCGCACCACTGGAACCGACAATGCCCGCGACCTCGCCCTCAAACAGCGAGAAATCAACACTTCGCAGCACATGCAGCTCGGTTTCGCCGGATTGAAACACACGGTTCAGCGCCCGGCAGGCCAGAATCACCGGCCGTGCAGGTGTTTGCTGGGCTGCTTCCGGGGCTGCCTGGCTGGCCGGCTGATCAGACATGGCGGCATTCTTGCAAGCCGGGGCAAAACCGACAGCCCCTGCCCGGGGTCTCGAGTCGGCGGCAACGTCAATGGCCGCCAAGACGCCAAGAACGGCAACGGCTTTTTGTCCACAGATAGACACAGATTTACACGGATAACGGCAAGGGCGATTCACGCGGAGGCGCGGAGGCCTGAAACCGGCCTGCCGCTGGCATGAGTCTGCTTGCTGACTTCTGCGTTAGCAGTTCTTGTTTGTTGTTGCCGTTCTTGGCGTTGCTTGGCGCCTTGGCGGCTCAGTCGTTTGCCCTAATCTGTGTAAATCTGTGTTCATCTGTGGACGAAGCCTTTGCCGTTCTTGGCGCAACTTGGCGCCTTGGCGGCCAACCCCCGCCTCAACTGTGGATTAACCGCCTTTGCGCGAAACAGGCCCGCGTAGCTACTTGGGCGGCGGCGGGGTGTCGTCCCAGATGCCCACCCATTCGTCTGCCAGGCAGGCGTCGTGAAACAGCAGCCAGGATCGCTTGCTGACTCCGGCTTCGCGCATGCAGTCGCGAATCGTGGCCAGGCTGGCGCGGGCGTCCAACAACGCCAGATCAAGATAGCTGTATCGCTTGCCCGTGCCGGCACCCACCACGCAGCCCAGGTTTGCCGCCACCAGGGCCAGGCCCAGGGAGGCCTCAACCTTCTTGCGTTCGTCCATGCGCGGGGCGACTTTGCGGCCTTCGCCATCGAACTTGAGGAAACAGAATGTCTCCCCAACCTTGGAATAGCGGCGCGAATCAAAGGGTGCGCCCAGTTGCGCACAGGCGCTCATTTCCTCCAGCGCCGAGCTGCCCATGATCAAATCCTGCTCGCGCGGGTAATCCTGCCGGTCTGGTGGCGAAAGGCGCCACAGGCTCCAGCGCAGGTCCTTGACCATCTGCACCAGCGGTACTTCAGGCAGCCGGGCGTCTACACCGGCGACCTCGGCAAACACTGAACGCGGCAAATCCTGCAAGGGCAGCCAGCTTCCGTCCTGGCCCTGGCTGTCTTCGACGGTGCGGATCGAGCCCACCCAGCGGGCCAGGGCGTCTTCGCCCAGCAGGCGTTCGGCGGCAATCACGGCCTGGGTATGGGCCAGCTTTTCTTCCGGCACGTCAGGCAGGTGAAACTGCAGGTCAACGCGGTTCATGCTGATCACCTGCGCCTGCACGCTGGCGCGGCCCAGGGCGCGTTCGGTTTCTGCTTCGACGGCGCTTAGTGCGGCCTCCATGGTGTCGGCGGGGCGGGAATGCAGAAACTCCCATCCCTCCAGTTTTGGCGCCAGGGCAATCATGGCATCGACCATGGGTCGCAGTGCCAGGTTGCCGTCAACGCTGATCACCAGCCGGGCCAGCCCGGCCCGAACGGCGCCGAACTCCCAGCCCAGGTGGGGGTCCACTTGCTCAATGTGCGCCTGCATGAACTCGGGCAGGTCAAACTCTGCGGCCCCATGCAGATAGGCGTGAATGTTCTCAGCCTGGGCGGCAAAGGCCTGCCACCACTTTTCGATGCGCGACACAACGGCCTTGCGCGCGGCGTTCTCTTCGTGATCCAGCGGGTCAGGGTACAGCCATCGCATGGGTATATTGTGACCGCCTGCAACCCCGGTGCGCAACCGGTTCCGGGGCGATTGTGCAGCGAATTTGGAAAGCGCAGCCGCGGCTGGTGCAACCGCAGCGGCCCAATTGGGCTGACGCCAAGCCCGCAACGGGGGCTACAATCGATGCGGAGGATTCCATGAGGCATGGCTGCGCAATCGCGACCGGTGTTGTGATGCTGGCGTTGTGCCTGCAACCAGGTGCACCCCAGGCCCAGGAAGAAAAACTGCAATGGCGCCTGCCTGCCACCAGCGCGCTGGAGTTTGAGCGCACCAGCGAAGGCGACGGCGCACAGTTTGGTTACTTCGAAAAGAAGCTGCTGCTGACCGGCGGCCAGTTCGGCCCCTGCGGAATCACCGAACGCATTTGCCGCCCGGACATGCCGGGCACGGACCTGCTGGCGCGGCTGGTTCTGCAACTGCCTGCCAAGCCCGCCAAACAGGGCTTCAAGTGGAACGCGACGTTTGACAGCACCGAGTATCGCCCGGCGCTGAACCTGCTGCCTGACAAGATTGATCTGGCCTGCACACAAGACGGCACGCGCGACTATGCGGCCATGAACTGCACCGTGATTCGCGTGCGCGGCACCGGCAGCGACCCGGAGCCCGAAAAACCAAAGCCGGGCGAACCCTACAAACCGGGCAGCTACAACATGCAGATCACAGATTTTGTGCTGGAGGCCGAGCTGTTTTACGACCCCGAAAACGGCCTGCCGCGCGGCTTTGCGGGCACCATGACCGCCAAGGCGCCCGGCGACTGGGCGCAAAAGGAGCGCAAGGCCGAGTTTCAATACCAGCTTGCACGATTTGAAGTGTCCGGGCAGCGCCGCGTGCTGGACGACCACGTCAACCGCGCGATTGAAAAAGCCATTGCCAACCTGCGCTCCGACAAATCCTGGCGCAACGTGCGCGGCAGCGCGGCACTGGTGGCCTACACCCTGCTGCAATGTGGCATCAAGCCCGGCGACGAAACACTGGATGCCGCCCTGCTGGCCATGGTGGATGGCCCCAAGCTGCAACAGTTCGGGCACCTGTACCACGCCGCTGTGATCATTCTGGCCCTGGAAGCCAAAGTAGTGCCGGAGGCCGAACGAATCGCCAACGCCCAGGGCATTGCACCGGGCAAGCTGGTGCGCAACCTGACGCCCGAGGACCGAAAGCTGATGCAGGAGAAACTGGATTACCTGGCCAGCGGCACACTGGCCGACACGCCCGGCTTATGGAGTTACGGCCCCGAGAACAAAGCGGTTCTGCGACCCGATTTGAGCAACACCCAGTTTGCCGTGCTGGCATTTGCCGCCGCACAGCGCTGCGGGCTGGAACTGCCCAAAGGGGTTATCAAGGCCGCGGGCGAACAAGTGCTGCAGTTTCAGCAGGTGAATGGGCCCAAGATAACGCGCGTGGCCAGCTGGAACGAAAAGACCGGCAAGTATGAACGCAAAGGCAAACCGACAGAGGCCCGGGGCTTTGCCTATCACCTGCCCGACACGCCCAAGCCCGGTTACGCCGGCAACACGGTGGTGGAAGCCTACGGCAGCATGACCTGCGCCGGTGTCTGCTGCCTGCTGCTGCTGGCTGACATGGTGGAAAGCATGACGCCGGACCGACGCAGTGCCGAGTTTCCAAGCGGCATCAAGACCTGGCGGCAGAATTGCGAGTTCGGCATAGAAGGCGGCTTGGCGTGGCTGGACCAGAACCTGTCCCTGACGCGCAACCCTTGGACCAAAGACAACGCCACGAACTATTACTTCTACTTGTATGCGCTGGAACGCACCGGAGCCCTTGCCCCCACGGAGGTGCTTGGCGAACACCAGTGGTACAGCGAAGGTGCGGCGCTGCTTGCCTTCACACAGCCTGAAACCGGCCAGTGGCACGATTTACACGACACCTGCTTTGCCCTGCTGTTTCTCAAGCGCGCCACGATTCCGACCCGCACGCGCATTCTGACCGGCAAGTAGTGTCCTGACATGACTGGGCCCGATCTGGGTGGGCCCGACAATCCTGTCGGGCGGTGCAAATTGTCCAATCCAGCGTGCTGATTGGCTGAAGTTCGGTTGCGGCCGGTGCCGATTCCATGGAATCCTCTTCATGGAGACAGCCATGCAGCCCAACGCCAATGCACCCCAAGCCAAGCCTTCTGCCGGTGTCCTGTTTGTCGGCATTGACCTGGGCACGTCCCATACCGCCATTGCAGCCAGCAACGGCAACCGCACCACGGTGGACAGCATTGTGGCCTACCCGCGAGACCTGATTTCGCAGCGCGCGCTGGGCAAGGACAAGCTGTTTGGCGCCGAGGCCTGGCGGGCCAAGCATTCCTGCGACGTCTACCGCCCGATGCAAAAGGGCGACGTGAAGTACGCCGAAATGGATGGCGCGCTCAACCGCGACCCGGCCAAGCAGGCCCAGGCGGTACGCGACCTGATGCAGCACGTGCTGCAACTGGCCAAGCCCCGCCCCGATGACCTGATTTACGCCGTGATTGGCGCGCCAGCCCAAGCCAGCATTCACAGCCAGAAGGCGCTGCTGGATGCCGCCCGCGGCGTGCTGGATTGCGTGATGATCTGCAGCGAACCCTTTGCCGTGGCCTATGGCCTGAACTTTCTGACCGACACGCTGGTGATTGATATCGGTGCCGGCACGACCGACCTGTGCCGCATGCACGGCAGCCTGCCCCAGCCCAACGACCAGATCACCGTAAGCGCCGCAGGCGACGCCGTTGACCGCAGGCTCTTTGAGCTTCTCAAGGCCGCATACCCGGAAGCCAGCTTCACCGTCAACATGATCAAGGGTTTCAAGGAAAAGTTTGCCGCGCTGGCCAAGGTCGACCAGCCGGTCAAGGTGACTCTGCCGGTCAAGGGCGTGCCGCGCGAGTTTGATATCACCCAGCAGGTGCGCGCAGCCGTGGAAAGCATCGTGCCGGAGATTGTCGAAAACCTGCACAACCTGATAGGCGACTACGACCCCGAGTTTCAGGCCAACATGCGCAACAACGTGCTGCTGGCCGGCGGCGGCAGCCAGATCATCGGCCTGGACAACGCCATTGAACGCAAGCTGAACGAACTGGGTGGCGGCCGCGTGACGCGCGTGCAGGAACCGGCCTTTGCCGGCGCCAACGGCGCGCTGCACCTGGCCCAGGACATGCCCGCGGAGTTCTGGCACCAGTTGGGCAACTAGATTCACAAAACCACACAACCCCTGCCTTGCGGGGGTTGGCTTTTTTTGGCGGCTCGAGCCGGCTGGCGATGTCATGCTTGCGCTGTGCATGCCGAGACCGCTTACGTATTTCGCCACGCCTTGCTGGGCAGTGCGGCCTACGACCTGCAACCACCAGGCGAACGCGCGATTCTGCACGGGCTGGCACTGGATATTCTCGAATCAGCCATGCGGGCCGATCCCGGGCTGCTGCAAGGCGCGGCACTGGAACTGGCACATCACGCCCGCCAGGCCCAGTCCCAGCGACGCACTGCCAACCTTTCGGTGCTGAAAGTTCTGGCCGAAAAAGAGTGCGATTACCTGGCGCAAGGCGCACGCCATGCCTTTGACCACTTCGATTTTGCAACAGCCAGCCGGGCCGCGGATCTGCTGGCATCTCACCCTGCGGCCACGCCGTCGCAAACCTCGATGGCCTTGCTGAGTCTGGGTGAATCCGCGCGCTACCAGGGCCGGGATGCCGATGCCCGGGGCTTCTTTGAACGCGCCGTTACGGCAAGCGAGCAGGCCGGGCTTGGCGAGCAACACGCCAAGGCCCTGCGCGGCCTGGGCATTGTGCTGAAGAACACCCCGGAGTCCGAGGCTGGAATTGGTCATGTGCGCCGGGCCCTGGCGATTTTGGAACAGTTGGGACTGGCCAGCGCAGCCGCGACCTGCCGATCGGACCTGGCGACGCTGCAGGTCAGCCGAAACAACGCCACGGAGGCGATTGCCGCCTACCAGCAATCGGCCGCCGAGCAACGCCGGTTGAAGTGTTCCGACCACCTTGCCGTGACGCTGCTGTCGATGGCCGATGTACTGGTTCGCATGCGCCGGCTGGACGAAGCCCGCATGGCCGTTGAGGAGGCCGAAGCCATCACGGCCGTAACCGGTAACCTGCTGCGCCAGGCAGGCTGTGCCATGGCCCGGGCCCACATTCTCAAGCAACAAGGCCGCCGCGCAGAGGCCGGTCAAATGGCCCGCCAAAGTGAACAGATCAAGCGTCAACTGGGCGACGAGCCTGCCGCGATGTCCTCGTTGTTGTTTCGCGCGATGCTGGCGGCCGAGGACGGAGACACACCCGGTGCCATAGCCCTGGCCCAAAAGGGCGTTGCCTTGAGCCTGGAGTTAGGCAACCCCTACTGGCACGCCAACTTGCAACTCAACCTTGGCGTATGGCTGGACCAAATCGGCCAGTTCGCGCAAGCCGAAGCCGCATCCCGCCAGGCCGTCGAGGTTCTGCAAGGCGTGGGCGAATTGCGTGGCGCTGCCGTGGCGCTTTCCAACCTGGCCAGCGCGCTGAAGGCCCAGGGACGCCACGAGGAGGCGATTGCCTGTTACCAACGCGCCCTGCCGGCACTGGAAAACCATGGCGACCCCATTGCTTTGGGGATTGGGCTTGGCGGCCTGGCGGAAGCGCTTTGCCGCAAGGGCGACCCCGGCGCGCAGGCAACCTACGAAAGATCCTGCCAGCTATTGGGCGAGGCCAAGGCAGAACCCCAACTGCAAGACATCCGCCGCCGCTGGCAGAAGTCCTTGCTGTCCCGGCGCGAACCATGAAAACGCAAGACCCGCCGCTTGCGCGGCGGGTCTTGGAATACGCGAAGCGGCTTACTTGCTGCCTTCTTCCTTCTTGGGTTCTTCTTTTGGGGCTTCCTTGGGCGGTTCGGCTGGCTTTTCACCTTCGGGCTTTACTTCGCCGGCCTTGCCTTTTTCGCGCATGGCGCCTTTGACGCCATCGGCGATTTCCTCTTTGGTCAGGAAGCCGTCTTTGTCTTTGTCCAGGTCGTCAAAGCGCTTCTTGAGGCGCTCCGGGGCTTCTTCTTTACTGATCTTGCCGTCGCCGTCTTTGTCGAGTTCCTTCATGTAATCGCCGGGGTTGCCCTTGCCGGGGCGCTGGCCTTCGGCGGGCTTGGCCTTGATGGCTTCCTCGCGGGCCTTGACCCATTCGTCTTTGCTGATCGTGCCGTCTTTGTCGGTGTCGTTCTTGTCCAGCATGTCGGCGCGGCTGGTGCCCAGTTCGTCTTTCGTCAGCTTGCCGTCGTCATCTCGGTCCAGGGTCTTGAACTCTTCCTCCAGCACGGCTTTGTCAACCTTGGCGGCTTCAGTGCCGGGGCGAACGCGGTCCGGGCGGGCAGGGCGCTCGGGGCGCTTGCCTTCGGGTTTGGCTTCGGGGGCAGGTTCAGGCTTGGTCTCCGGGGTGGGTGCAGGCGCGGGTTCGGGCTTGGCCTGGGGAGTTGGCTCGGCTGGTTCCTCGCCCATCTGGGCGTACAGAGCGCCGGAGAACGCACAGGCGCCAAACAGGGCGGCAAACAGGATCACGCGCTTCATGGACTGCTCCTTGGAATGGTCAAGCAATAGAACCCGCAGGCGCGGGGCAGGTTCCGGCAAATCTGTGCGTTTGGGTGGGCAAAGCAAACCGGGCCCCTTGGGGGCCCGGTGGATGTGTCGGTGGAGTATCTGCTACAGGTGGTGGTGGACACCTTCTTCAAAGAAGGGGTCCTTGGTGGCGGAAATCGGGGCGCGTTCCAGTGCCCACATGACCACCACAATGAAAAGCCCGATCAAGGCAATCACTGGCCCGACAGAAATGATTGTCTGCCAGGGCGTCAGGGTCGCTGTTGGAAGCTCATTCTGCAGCACCGGCCGCGGGGTGACGAACTGCCAAAGATCGACAAACCGGCCGACCAGCACGACCAGAGAAACACCGGCCAGGATCTTCAGGTTACGCTTGTGCGGGCGCGGCAACAGAATGATGAACGGAATGGCGAAGTTCAGCAGCGGGTTCAAAATGAAGCTGAACCAGAACCACGGGCCGTTCCAGCGCACAAAATAGTGCTGGGTTTCCTCAGGCATGTTCGAATACCAGATCAACAGGAACTGGCAGAACCAGATGTATGCCCAGAACACGCTGGTGCTGATCAACCAGATGCCCAGTGTGTGGAAGTGGTTTTCGTTGACTGTGCCCTTGAGGTGGCCGGAGTTGCGCAGCGCCAGCAGCAGCAGAATCAGCATCGCAAAGCCGCTTTGGACAATGCCGGCAAACTGGTACACGCCAAACATCGTGCTGAACCAGGTGGGTTCGATGCTTTTGATGTAATCAATGCTGGCAAAAGTCACCGACAGCCCAAAGAACACGCAAAAGGGCGCTGCAATCTTGCGGATGTTCCAGGAATGCTTGACGTCGCCGTCGACGTCCTGCTTGCGGCTGAGCTTGACCATCACCCAGGTGAAGCCATTCCAGATGGCAAAGTACACAAGCATGCGCGCCAGCCAGAACGTGGGGTTCAGCCAGGGTTCCTTCTTGTGAATCAACTCGGCATGGGCGCCGCCGCCTTCGTGCGGGTGTGCCCAGTCGTACAGTTCGCTGGCGTACATGCCCACGGCCAGCACCGCAAAGGGCAGAATCGCCACCGGGAAATAGCGGGTCATGGCTTCAGGTACGCGCTTGATGGTGGCCGCCCAGCCGCCGCTGGCCAGGGCGTTGATCGCCAGCAGCCAGGAAGCAAACAAGGCAAACCCCAGCGAATACCAGCTGCCGATCAGCCAGCCGGAAAAGGCCACTTCGCGGCTTACCGCAAAACTAAGCAGGAAAAGAATCACCCCGACCACAAACATGCCAATGCCGACAATCTTCAACAGCGGAGGCGCGGAAAACGCGGCCTGGGCCGTTACGGGCTCGGTGGCGGGTGCAGCTGTGGAAGCGTGTGCGTCAGTCATGGCTTACTTCGCCTCCCGCTGCAGCTTGCGCAGATAGGTCACCAGCTTCCAGCGGTCGTCCGGTTTGACGTGTGACGCGTGCGGCTTCATGTTGCGGATGCCGTAGGTGATGATGTGAAAGATTTCACCGTCGGTGTAGCGGTCCTGGATGACTTTGTCGGCGATCTTGGGTGCCGGCACGCCGTATTGCGTCACCGGTGCACTGCCCACGCCATCGACACCATGGCAGCCCTGGCAGGTCCAGCGGAACAGTTCTTTGCCACGGGCAAGCACTTCGTCGCGCTTTTCGCCCGACAAACCTGCATAGGGGTTCACCAGCGTCTTGGACTTTTCCATTTCGTCGCCGCGCAGGCTGTAGAACTGCTGGCCGCGATAGACCGTGCCGTCGGGCGGCACAAGGTCAGTCGCGCCGCGCGGAAGCGGGCTGGCAAACTCTTCGCCTTCGCCCTGGCCATACACGTACTGCGATTCTGCGGCCACGCTTTTGGACATGTCGGGAATCGGCTCATATTCCAGGTTGCGCTTGCCAAAATCGCGCTGCAGATAGCCCGCCAGGCAGCCCGCCACAATGGCGCCAATCAGCGCGCCGGTGGCAATCCAGTACCTTGAAGGCGCGCGCTTATGCAGCGCCACGGCGATGTCTTTGCAGCGGTCCAGTTGCGCCGCCGCCACGTCGATACCCTTGTTCAATACCTTGTCGATCATGCCGCACCTCCGGCCTTTGCGGCTTGCTCGTCGTTGGCGTCGTAATCGGTGTCGCGGTGGGCCACTTCTTCAACATGGAACTGTTCAAAGATGGCGCGGGCCTTCTTTTCGTCGAATTTGTCATTCACCTTCAAGGCCACAACGAACTTGTCGTCGGTCTGGCCCTTGTGCAGCATTTTGGCCTTCTTGCCGGGAAACAGCATGCACAGGGCAAACATGCCCAGCATGGTGCACACACCGCCCACCAGCACGGTTAACTCAAACGTAATCGGCACAAAGGCCGGAAACGGCAGTGCTTCCTTGCCGCCCACGTTCAAGGGCCAGTCCCACCACGAGGCGTAGCTCATGCCGGAAAGGGCAATCGTTGTGCCCAGCGCGCCGCAGCAGAACGTCACCCAGGTGACCTTCGAAAACGGCAAGCCCATGGCGCGGTCCAGCCCGTGCACGGCAAAGGGCGTGTACACGTCGTGGAAGTCAAGGCCAGCAGCGCGGCAGGCCTTTACAGCATCCAGAATGTGGTCTTCGTCGCCAAACACGCCGACAAACAATGGCTTAGGCATGGTGGGCCTCCGCCTTGTTGGTGCTGGCCGCGGCGTGGTCGTCGTGGTGCTTCTGGGCGAACTTGTTGACGCCCTTGACCTCGCCAAAGGCAATGCCAGGCAGGAAGCGAATGAACACGAAGAACATGAAGAAGAAAATGCCAAACGTGCCGATCAGTTCACTGAACTCGACCCAGGTCATTGTGTAGTACGCCCAACTGGAGGGCAGGTAGTCGCGGTGCAGGCTGGTCACGATGATCACGAAGCGCTCAAACCACATGCCGATGTTCACAAAGATGCTCATGATGAACAGCACCAGGGGGCTGCGGCGCATCTTGCGGAACCACAGAATCTGCGGGCTGATCACGTTGCAGGACACCATGATCCAGTACGACCAGGCAAAAGGCCCGGTGGCGCGGTTGATGAAGGCAAAGCCCTCATAGACACTGCCCGAATACCAGGCGACAAAGAACTCGGTGCCATAGGCCAGGCCGACCAAGCTGCCGGTCAGCAGGATGATCTTGCCCATGTTGTCCATGTGCACGGCATTGATGTAGGTTTCCAGGCGCATGGTCTTGCGCGCAATCAGCAGCAGCGTCAGCACCATGGCAAAACCACTGAAGATAGCGCCCGCCACAAAGTAGGGCGGGAAGATCGTGGTGTGCCAGCCAGGGATCACGCTGGTGGCGAAGTCCATCGACACGATCGTATGCACCGAGAACACCAGCGGGGTGCTCAAGCCTGCAAAGATCATGTAGGCCACTTCGTAGTGGTTCCAGTTGCGCGTGGAACCGTTCCAGCCCAGGCTCAAGGTGCCGTAAAACAGCTTGCGCAGCCAGTGTTTGGCGCGGTCGCGCACGGTGGCAAGGTCCGGCACCAACCCGATGTACCAGAAGCACGCGCTGATGGTGAAGTACGTGCTGATGGCAAACACGTCCCACAGCAGCGGGCTGCGAAAGTTGACCCACAGCGGGCCGCGCAGGTTGGGGTACGGCGCAATCCACAACGGCCCAAGCCACGGCCGACCCATGTGAATCGTGGGATAGATCAACGCGCACAGCACGGCAAACAGCGTCATGGCCTCGGCGGACCGGTTGATGCTGGTGCGCCACTTCTGGCGGAACAGAAACAGCACGGCCGAAATCAGCGTGCCGGCGTGGCCAATACCGATCCAGAACACAAAGTTGGTGATGTCAAAGCCCCAGCCCACGGTCTTGTTCAGGCCCCATGTGCCGATACCTGTGTACATCTGGTAAAACATCACGCCGACCGCATACAGCGTCAACGCGCCGGTCGTAAGGAAGCCCAGCCACCACAACAGCGAGGGCTTGCCCTCAATGCTGTGGCAGACGTCATGCGTGATCTGGTGGAGAGTCTTCTTCTCCGTGACCAGTGGTTCACGCATTACCGAATAAACGTGCGCTCCCATGTCCTTGCTTGCTCCGTCTTTGCTGCGGCCTGACTGCTGCAACCAGAACCTTGCCTGTCTGCTGCCGTCCACGCGCTAGTCGTGGCCGTGTCCTTCGTGTGATTCCACGGCCTTGGGGGCGCGGTTGCGCACCTTGGCCAGATACGTCACGCCCGGGCGGGTGTTGATTTCGCCCAGCAACTGGTAATTCCGGCCGTCCTGGCGCAGCTTCACCACGCGCGCCTCAGGGTCATTGGCGTCGCCAATCACGATCGCCTCGGTCGGGCAGCCGCTTTGGCAAGCCGTGCGAATCGAGCCGTCCTTGACCTTTTGGCCGTGCAGGTTGGCCATGCGCTTGCCTTCATAGATGCGCTGGCTGCACATGCTGCACTTTTCCATGACGCCCTGGCTGCGGATCGTCAAATCCGGGTTCAGCGCCAGGTTCATGGTCAAATCACTGTGCTTGTAAGTGAACCAGTTAAAGCGCCGCACCTTGTACGGGCAGTTGTTGGCGCAGTAGCGCGTGCCGATGCAGCGGTTGTAGGCTTGGGTGTTGAGGCCTTCTTCACTGTGGATGGTCGCCAAGACCGGGCACACGGTTTCGCAGGGCGCGTTTTCACAGTGCTGGCACATGATGGGCTGAAAGCCCGCCTGCGGGTTGTGCGCGTTGGACAGCTTGCCGTCGCCGGGGCTGTCGTCGTCGTAGTAGACGTCAATGCGAATCCAGTGCATTTCGCGGCGGTTCAGCACTTCCTGCTTGCCCACGATCGGCACGTTGTTTTCTGTCGAGCAGGCGACCTGGCAGGCGTTGCAGCCAATGCACTTGTTCAGGTCAACTACCATTTCCCACTTGTGGCCCTTGTATTCCCACTTGCGCCACAGGGTCAGGTCCTTGGGTGGCAACTCCTCGTCGTTGCCCGATTTGGGGTTCTTCAACCACTGGCCAAAGGTCGTTTCCTTCAGCAGCGGGCGGCCTTCCTGGCTGTCGTGTTCCTGGATCACGGCGACTTTTTCGCTGCCGCTGCCCTTGGACACGGTGCCAAACACCACCTTGCCGCGGCCCAGCAAGCCAAAGGCATTCTGGCCAATCGCGTTGGCGTCTGCTTCGCCGCGGCCGTGAATAATGCGGCCGGCGCGGGTGCGTCCGTAGCCCAAGGCCACGGCAGCAACTTTTTCGGCCTGGCCGGGCTGGCGCACTGCGGGCAACTCAAAACTGACTTTGCGGCCGTCTACATCGGCGCTGACACTGACCAGATCGCCCTGGCTGACACCCAGGTCGGCCATGGTGAACGGGCTGAGCGCGACGTAGTTACCCCAGTTCGTGCGGGTCAACGGGTCGCCGTTTTCCTGCAACCAGCCGTTGCCCCCGTTGCGGCCATCGCCCAGGTTCACGCTTTCATAGGCCACCAGCTCAAAGCCCTGGCCCTGGTCCACCGCACCAACCTTCAGGCCGCTGGTGCTGGCCTCATTCATCACCGGCATGTTGCTGACAATCGAGCCGCGCGCGTCCAGCACGCCCAGTTCGACGGCGCTGGTCCAGGCCATGCCGCCCAGCAGGTTGGCTTCCCAGTGGTTCTTGAGGAACTCGCGGTAATCTTTCTTGCCGGCGGCGTCGCCGGCCCACAGCAGCAGGCTTTGCAGACCGCTGCGCGTGCGATACAGCGGGCGAATGCCGGGCTGGGCCAACTGGTACAGGCCCTTGAGAGGCTCAAAGTCGTTCCAGTTTTCAAAGGCGTTGTGGTCGGCGGCAATCCAGGCGCATTCGCTGGTGGTTTCGTCGTCGTGGCTGCTGATGGCGATGGTGTTGGGCACCTTGGCCAGCAGGTCCTTGAACTTTGCCCCTTCAGGCAGGTCATAGACCGGGTTGGCGCCGTACACGATCAGCGTTTTGACGCCGCCGGATTCCATGGCCTTGAGAAGTTCCGCCAGCGAGTCGTCGTTGCCCAGCGCCTGGTTGGAATGATTGCGCAGGTCAATCGTGTTGCCGTAGGCGCCAAGATTGTGGTTGATCCAGTTGACCAGCTTCTGCTGGTCCACATTGTCGCTGCCACTGACCACCAGCGCGCTGCCGCGCGCGTCCATGAGTTCCACGACCAGCTTTTCCAGCACGGTGGCTTCGACATCATGCTTGCCGGCTTCGCCAAAGCGCTTGTCGCCGGCCAGGCGGTTGGCCAGGTCGGTCAGCACGGCGCCGCGTTGGGCGTTGGGAATGCGGAAGCGTTCGTCGGCGCTGGCGCCAGTGATGGAAAAGCGCGCCTCAAACTGCACGTGGCGGCTCATGGTGCGGCGGCCATCGGTCAAATCACGGTTCTTGACCCAGTTGGCCGCAAACTCGACGGGCGAAATCCAGGTGCCCAGAAAGTCGGCATCGAAGCTGACGATTACCTTGGCCTTGTCAAAGGCGTAGTGCGGAACGACGGCAGTGCCGTGTGTGGCCTTGTGGGCGGCGCTGATGGCGTGGCTGGAAATCGCGTCATAGGCGACATGCCGCGCGCCGGTGGCGCCGCAGAACTTCTTGATCGCCGCGTTGGCGGCGGGGCCGCTGACAGTGCCAGTCAGCAGCCACACGCTGCCGCCCTTGACGGCGGCCAATGCCGCGGAATCCAGCGCGTCCCAGGTGGTAACCTCGCCACCCTTCTTGAGCGGGTCCTTGACGCGGTCGGGGTCGTACAAGCCCCACAACTGGGCCATGCCCTTGGCGCACAAACCGCCCAGCGGGGTAATCGGTGTGCCGCGTGCGCCCTCAAGTTTGACCGGGCGGCCGTCGCGCACCTTCATGACCATGCCGCAGCCCGCAGCGCAGCCCTGGCAGGTGGTGGCGTAGTCGTACACCACGCCCGGGGTGACGCCTTCGGGGCGTTGCAGCAAGGGCTTGACCAGACGATCTTTGGCGGTGCAACCGGCAATCACGGCGCCCATGGCGGCCATGCCGGTGACCTTCATGAAATCGCGGCGCGACTTGCTGACTTCCTCAAGTTCACGCTGCATCTCGGGCGGCATGCCCGCGAGTTCGTCCTGCTTTTTTGTCTGGATTTCGATGTCCATGTTGCTGTCTGCCGCTCGTTTCCGCTTGGCGCTTCGTGTTTTGTCTACCTGTGGCAGGCATCGCAGGCGTTGACCGGCGCACGCTGCGCCATGCCAAGTTTGCCCTGACGTTCGTTCTGGTCACGGTGGCAGTTCAGGCACCAGCCCATGGTCAGGTTCTGGTACTGCACGCCCACGCCCACCTTCTTCATGTCGCCGTGGCACACCAGGCAGTCAATGCCCTTGATGGCGGCGCCGGTTTCGTCGGTGCGCTGTTTGCCGTTGTCGTCAACGTAGGTCGCGATGCGCACGTGCGTCATGTGGCTGAAGTACACAAAATCAGGGTTGTTGTGCACGCGCTTCCAGGTCACGCCTTCGCCTTTGCCGTTGGCCCAGGCTTCGTTGAGTTTGCTGATATTCTTTTTGGCTTCTTCAGTCTGGCCCTGCACCAGTTCATGGCAGTTCATGCAGGTTTGCAGGTTCGGAATCGTGGCGTGGCGGCTTTCTTCAACGCCCACATGGCAATACTGGCAGTCAATGTTCAGGTAACCCGCGTGCAGGCGGTGACTGTAGCTGATGGGCTGTTCAGGCTGATAGCCGGTGTGCCAGTTCGGCAACTGAATGTCGCTGATCTGGCGAATACCCAACAGCACGGGCATTGCAAACCCGACTGTCATGAACAAGAAAAGAACCGCCAGCTTGGCACTCATTCCACTGTCCTGTTGCCTGCCCTTGTTTGGTCGAAACCTCTGGTCAATCCCCGCCGGTCCAACTTACTTGTGCTCTGCATCTGCTGAAACGCCTGACATGCGTGCCACCAGGCGCGCCGCCTGCTCCACACCCTGGTCTGTTTCCAGCGACCGGAAACCCCAGGTGCGCACGTTGGGAATCAACAGGTGCGTCACCATGCGCGAATGCAGCAACACGCCAAAGGCTGTTGCACCCAGAATCACGTGCACCTTGGCCATCACCGGCAAGTGCGTAATCGGGCCGTCTTTGGTGAACTTGAACAGGAAGCAATCCAGAAAGTGCTGCCATGCCACTGTGGCCGTCCACTGGCTGCCCCAGCGCACTGTGGACCAGGCATAGATGCCCGCGCCCAAGGCACCCAGCAGGTGCCCGATCACGCCAAGGTCTGCCAGCGCAAACTGCTTGCGAAGGGCGGGATCCAGCAGGTGGCGCAGTTGCAGGTTGAAGATCGAAAGCATGGTGAAGAAAGCCAGCGCCATGCCCACGGTTTCCAGCAGGCCGCGTTGGCCGGCTTCGCTGTTCCACCACTGCACCAGGCCGGGCAGCAGCACGATCAGCAGGTGGTAGATCACCAGGCCCCAGATGCCAATCGACAACGGCACGGCGCGCAAGTCGCGCTCCTGCTGCAAAGTCAGAACGGGTGGGCGCAACTGGTTCAAGATGAACTGAAGCAGCCAGGGGCCGTCGGGCTTGGGAATGCGCTTTGCGAAACTCAGGCGCCACTGCACGACGGCGCGGCCCAGTCCGGCCAGCACCAGCAGCAGGGTCAGATAGGGCAGAATCATCAGGATCACGTCCAGCAGCGGGTTGATCGCTGTGGCGACGTCATCCAGTGTCTTTTGCGGCAGATATCTGAACTCGCCTGACATGTTCTTCCTTACGAACCTCGACAACAAACTTCGCTTCCGGCCAGCCCCGCACTAATGCGCGGCGTGTCCGTCGCCGTGTCCGCCGCCATGCCCGTGATCTTCGGGGGCGTAGGGGCCGTCCACGTATTCTTCGGTCTCTTCCACAAACAGTTTGCCGAACAAGGAACCGTCCAGCACAAAGATGCCCAGCGCCGCAAGAATCAGCGCGAAAATCGGCAGGTAGTTGCTTTGCGTTTCGGTGCCGGTGTCGCGGGCCGCGCGCTCAAAGAATGTAATCAGCGAATCGTATTCGTCTTCCGTGATCGGCTTCTGGTCCTTGCCGTAGAAGTGGTGAATCGGCGAGGATTTTTCACCGGCCAGCAACTCCTGCAGGCCTTCCTTGTTCTTGGCAATCACCCAGGTGTGGGCGATGTTCGGGCCCAGGTTGGCGCCACGCAGGTTTTTGTCGGCACCAATCGTGTGGCAGCCGGTGCAGGAGGGCGCGCCGTTCTCAAAGCCCTTTTCGCCGCTGGCCAGGGCACGGCCCAGCGTGATGCGTTCTTCAGGTGGCGGGCCAAATTCGGCCTTGAAGCGGAAAATGAAGTCAATGACGTCCAGGATTTCCTGTTCCGAAAGCGCGCCTTTGTCCTTCACGCCGTCTTTGCCCTGGGCGGGCATGGCGTCGCTGAACTTGCCACGCAGCGCCTTGAAGTACGGGTCGCCGTCCGTTGACTTGGGCTCAGTGATAAAGTGCAGCAGGCGTTCGCGTTCCGGCACGCGGTCGCTGATGCCCAGCAACCCCGGGCCGACCTTCTGCTTCTCACTCAAGATATGGCAGGTCGAACAGACGGCTTTGAACGTCTTTTCGCCGGGGTGGGCGCCCTTGGCAGGTGTCCAGTCCAGCGGGGCAAATTTGCCGGTGTTGGCGGGCACTTCCTTGGGCTGCGGTTCCAGTGGCTTGTAGGTTGCCTGCTGGGCCAGCACCGTGCCGCCAAAACCAAGGCAGGCACACAGCAGGGCCGCGCCAGCCAGTACGTACAGCCTTAGTTGCTTGGTGCGCAGCACTTCGTGTCTCCGCTTCCGCAAAGCCTGCCGACTTCCAACGCGACCTGCAGCCGCAATTCACCACCACCAGCAAAGGCCGCAACTGCGTCCCCCGCCCAACGTCCTGCAAGGCTTGCGGAGTACCCCTGGGCCTTGACTGCAGTTTTTTGCGCCAGAATTTCGCCCGCGCAGGGGGTCTGCAACCCCAAATAGCGCAGGGGTGTATACACCTAAGGGCCGTCGCGGAAAACACCCTATTTTCAAGTATCGCGCGAAAGCCAGGGCGCCAAAAAGCAAGCCCGGAAGCAGCCAATTGAAGCGGCTTTGCGGGCGTGACTAAGGCAACCAATTTGGACCTGTGCGGTCGCGTAAGGGTCGGCGGCCACTCTGGATGAGACCACGGCCTTGGTCCACAGATAGACGCAGACAAACACAGATGGACAAGGCCAACACGAACCAATCCCAGCCCCAGCCGCAAGGCTGGGGGCGACGGCAACCCGGACACACAGGCTCCACGGCAACGGCTTTGGTCCACAGATGCAGACAGATGAACACAGATGGACAAGGCCAACACGAACCAATCCCAGCCCCAGCCGCAAGGCTGGGGGCAACGGCAACCCGGACACTCACAGGCTCCACGGCAACCGCGTTGCCGCAACGGTCGCCAATCCAAGGCACCTTGGCCGCGCGCCCCCAAAAGAACACCGACCGCGTGGCGGTCGGTGTTTGCGCTGATGCGGCCTGCCTTGCCGATGCTACTTGCCCTTGAGCGAGCGCACGTAGGACAGCAACTGCCAGATCTGTTCCTCGGTGCCCGCGGTGAAGCCCGTCATGCCGCTGCCTGCCGGGCCGCCAACATTGCCGGTCTTGATGCGCCAGTGAATGTAGTCGTCCTCTACACCGGTCTGGAACTCGGCGCTGGTCAGGTCTGTTGGCTTGGGGTCCAGGGCCTTGCCTGCATCGCCGTCGCCTTTGCCGCCTTCGCCGTGGCAGGTCTTGCACAGGGCTTCGCCGTGAAACAGTTTGTCGCCGGCTTCAATATTGGCCTTGGCCGTCATGTCAAAACCATCGGGCGCCTTCTTGCCCTTGAATTCGGCGGGCACGCTTTTGCGCAGAATCGTTTTGGGCTTGGCCGGCGCGTTGCTTTTGCCGTCGCCATCGCCGCCACAGGCCGCGGCGGTGATCGCCGCCAGGCACAAAACCGCACACAGGATGGCCAGATTCTTCATGTTCTTCATATCGAGCTCCGTCTCGGGTTGCTGGGTCGTGGTCAGTACTTGCTTTTCGGATGCAGCAAGCGACCTGTCAACATGCATTGCAAAGCGGGTTTGCGGACTATCACAGTTCGACTAAGCAGCCGGCCGCACGCGTCCGCGCCAGCCCGAAACCAGCACGGCCAGAAACAGAATGCCCGCCACCAGCGCAAACAGGCCGCCAACGCCCATCACGCTCATGCCAATCCACTGGCCTGTGGTGCGCAGCACCTGCTGGGTGCCGTAGACCTTGCGTTCGGCCTGGGCATAGCCAAAGCCCCCGGCGAAAATCACCTGGCTTACGCCGTACACCAGTGGCTGCCAGGTGGCCAGGCTGCGCATGCGCGCACTGCGCGGGCGCAGACCAAAGTCCCCTGCCAGGGTAAGTATGGTTGCCATGTAGGCCGCCGTGACGGCGCCAATGTTGACGTGATAGTGGGCCGGAATCAGCGTGTCCTGGGCCGAAATCAGCGCGCCCAGCGTAAACCCGACCAGCGTCATGCCCGCCGAGGTTGCAAACCCCACAAAGCCCGGACTGCGAAGGGCCCCGGGGGCAAGCTGGCCGCGCCCGCGCCACAGCGCCAACCCGGCGCACAAGGCAAGGCCCAGCACGACCGGAAAAATCCCCAGTTGCATCATCATGGTAAACCAGCCCCAACCGTCCTCGCGCGTGGCAAGCCACGGCCCCGCCAGAGTGGGCAGCGCCAGCAGCACCAGCCCCGGCACCAGCAGCGGCGACTTCAACACCGGCTTGCCCGTGGCGCGGCAAAGCAGCAGCAGCCAGGCCGCGCACATGCCCAGCACGTTGGCAAACTGCAGCACGTGCCCGCCGCCCCAGAACAGCCGTTCAAAGTAGGGCAGCGGTTCCAGCCCTGCAGGCTGAGTGGCCCAGGCGGCAAACAAGGTTCCCATGGCCAGCAGGTAGACCAGCGCGCCCAGGCGCAAGGCCGCCACGCTGCCCGGCGGCAACAGGGCGCTGCTTTGGCGTGACAGCAATCGCGCATCCACAAAGCTGAGTGCCACCGAGCCCGCAAACAGGCCAAGGCCGGTGAGGAACAACCAGTGGTCCAGTGCCGGGACGTAATTGGATTTCACGGGCGCGGCATCGCGCACAAAGAAGGCGCAGAAAAACATCAGTGTGCCCGCCACGCCCAGCAGCGCAGCAGGCTTGGAAAGACGCACCGAAGCCGCGCCGGGCAACAGGCAGAACATTCCGGCCAGAAAGGCAAAGAACCACACGCCCAGCGCCAGGTTGACGTGCACAACCAGGCTGCGCGTGGCAAAGCCGCTGTCCACCATCGCCGCCAGCACCGGCACACGCCCCACGACCGGGGCAATCGAAAGGCTGCCGGCCAGCAGCAGCGAAAGAATCGCCAGCCCGAACCACCAGCGCGCATCCGACAGGGATCGCAAAGTGTCGCGGCTTGCAAGGACCGGGTGGGTGGTTACCGCTGCCATGGCCGCAACATAGCAGTGGCCGGGGCGCCTGCCAGCAAAAGGCCAGCGGCCCGGCATGCCACATGTCGCGCGCCATGGCATAGTGCCGACATGCCCAAACTGAACTTTGACTGGCACACAGCGCGCAATCACGTTGCCGCAAGCGACCCCAAAATGGCCGCCGTGATTGCCGCCAGCGCTGACCTGCCCCTTACCCTGCGCCGGCTGAAGACACCCTATCACGGACTGGCACGGGCGATTGTGTACCAGCAGCTCTCCGGCAAGGCCGCAGGCACCATTTTTGGCCGCGTGCTGGACCTGTTTGAGGGTCGCGACCTGGACCCGGCAACCCTGCTGCGCATGAAGCCTGAAAAGCTGCGAAAGGCCGGGTTGTCGGCCAACAAGCTTCGGGCGCTGCAGGATTTGTCGCGCCGGACACTGGACGGCCAGGTACCCGGCTTTGCCGCGCTGGGGAAACTCGAAGACGAAGTCATCATTGAGCGCCTGACCCAGGTGCACGGCGTAGGCCGCTGGACCGTCGAGATGCTGCTGATCTTTCAACTGGGCCGGCCCGACGTGCTTCCGGTGGCCGACCTGGGCGTGCGCAAAGGCCTGATGCTTGCCCACGGCATGAAAAGCCTGCCGGCAGCAAGCACGTTGCAAAGAAAGGCCAAGGCCTGGGCGCCCTTTCGCACGGTAGGAAGCTGGTATTGCTGGCGTGCCTGCGAACTGTAGGGGCGGGCCGCGCTGCACCACCAAAGCAGCCCGACAGGATGGTCGGGCCCACCCTGTGGGCCGCAGCGGTTGCCGGGGCGCCTTAGGTGCCGCGTTTCATCAGGCTGGGGTCGGTCTTGGGCTCGACTGGCCGGTCGCCTTTGCGCTTGAGAAAGCTGGAGTATTCGGCCCAGATATCGCGCACCTGGTCGGGCGTGATATGGCCGTCATCCATCAGGATGCTTTCAATACGCTTGATATCGCCCAGCGCTTTGAACAACTGGCGTTGGAAGGCCAGGCCTTCATCCAGTTGTGTCTTGGTGATGAACCCCTTGCGGAACATGCGCCGTCCCAGGCGCTTGTCTTCCTGCCGAATCAGGGCGTAGTTGCGCGCCTTGACCAGCTTGTACAGTTCCGCACGGGACAGCCAGTTGTGGGCAAGAATGGCGTGGGCCAAGTCCAGGTCGCGGCCTTCTTTCTTGGCGGCCTGACACTCAGCAAGCGACTGGTCCACCTGGTCTTGGGTGACCTTGGTGTTCTTGAGCACAATCTGGATCAGCAGTTGATCCGCTTGCGACATGCGCACCGCCCTGACTTCTCTGGAGACAGACTGGTTCATGGTAGCAGCTTCTCTGGGGGGTCGGGGGGTGGCTGCTGGCTATAGATTGAACACCGCGCGAGGTCGCAAGGCAAGCAACCTTCGGGGATCAACTGTGGAGAATCGCGCGGTTCCGCAAAGCCCCTACTTGATTTTCGCGTATTCCGCCGACATCGATTCCGCGTCGGTGGGGCCCAGGTTGGCAAACCGCACATTGCGGTTGCTGTCGGCCAGAATCACAAAGGGCAGGCGATTGAGCGTGATGGTCTTGCCCTTTTTGGTCTCAAACAGGCGGTTGAAGGCTGTGCCAATGCGTGTGCTGGCGTCGGCTTTGTAGCAGGAAATGGTCAGACCCTCGGCCTTCACAAAGTCGCGCGCCGCTGGCAGCGCGTCAACAACAAAGGCGATGATTTCGACTTCCGGGTGCTGCTTGTGAAAGGCCTCCAGCTCGCGGGCCTGGGTGCGGCTGACTTCCTGCCAGGTGCCAAAGGCGGCGATCAGCAGGGTCTTGCCCTTGAACTGGTCGTCGGACAGGCGCATTTCTTTTTCTTGCAGGTCGCGCAGTTCAAATGACGGCAGCTTGCGCGTAGTGGCAGCGCCGGCATCGCCGGATGTCGCCGCCAGGCCGCCCAAGGCGGCCATGCAGACCAGCAGGGAAAGAAGTATCCGCTTCAATGCCGTCTCCAGATCAAGAACCGGGTCAAAACCCGGTCACAAACCGCGAGTTGCAGGCCGACTGCCTGGCTTATCGCAGGCGCGGCGCCCGGAAGTTTCCGCTGACCTTATACTTGCGAAACTTCAGGTCCAGCCTGCCCACCACCAGGTCAGGGCCGTCGTACAGGATCTCGGCCTGGCCTGACTCGAAATGGTCGTTGGCAAAGGTGACAAACCCGTCGCCGACTTGTCCCTGGGGTGCGCCCAGCAAAGCGCGCGTGACAACGCCCTTGGGGTCCATTTCGGCGCGCAAAGATAGCCGCTTGTCGTCTGTCCGCAAGATCGAGATGTCCCCGTGGTCAATGAAATCGAGAACAAACACCCGGGCTTCGCCGGACTTGACGCCACCGGATTCGGTAAGCGCTGCGTGCGGATAGTAGCCGACATCGGTGATGGTGAATGCGCCATTGAGTTCATTCACCAGCGGGGGCTGGGCAAGCGACAGCACGTCGCCGGCTGCCGCGCCGGTGTCGCGGAACATGAAGTCCACACGGGCATCGGCCCGGCCGTAATCCGAGGCACAGGCAGCCAGCAGCAGCGGCAACAACAGAAGCAGGCGTTTCATGGGCGTCAAACTAGCGGCGGCGGGCTGAATTGAAACCGGCATCAGTGAATTGCCGGGCTGGAGGTCCAGCAAGAACGGTCATTTGCCACGGATCACACGGATCACACGGAAATGGCCGCCATCGCCCCGCTTGCAAGGGTGGGCGACGGTAACCCCTGGTGGGTCTTCGGCCGGTGAGCGGGTGAACGCCAAGGTTGGCGCCGCCATGGCAAGCCGATTGTGAGATTTCCGAAAGTCTGCCGCCCTGTCGCGCGTTGCTTGTCATAAGGAGAACACTTCATGGCCATCGACATCGGCATCGACAAAAAGCAGCGCAAGGAGATCGTCAAAGGACTGTCGCGTCTGCTGGCGGACACCTACACGCTGTACCTCAAGACGCACAACTTTCACTGGAACGTGACAGGCCCGCACTTCAACGACCTGCACGCCATGTTCATGACCCAGTACACCGAAATGTGGAACGCCGTCGACCTGGTGGCGGAACGCATTCGTGCCCTGGGCGAGTTTGCCCCCGGCAGCTACCGCGAGTTCGCCAAGTTGAGCAGCATCAAGGAAAGCGAATCGGTTCCGGCCTGGAAGCAGATGATTGCGGAGTTGATCGACGGCCACGAAACCCTGGTGCGCACCTGCCGCGAGATTCTGCCAGCAGCGCAGAAGGCCGCCGATGAAGGCAGCGCCACATTGATTACCGACCGCATGGGCGTGCACGAAAAGACAGCCTGGATGCTGCGCGCGCTGACGGAATAAGGGCAGCTTCGGGCGGGAACAAACCCCGCTCCGACAACGGCCTGGCTGTTGGCTGGGTCGGACAATCCTGTCCGACCAGCGACGCCCGACAGGATTGTCGGGCCCACCCAAGTCAGGCACTGCAACGGCCCGCTGCTGTGTTGGAACTGTGTTTGTCCCAGGCCAACCGCCGTTGCCTCGAATTGATTAACACAGTTGCCGCCGCCCTGGCGGGCGGGGCTGTCTTTTTTTTGATTTCATGGAATCGTGGTCCGGTACGGGTTCTGTTGCGTAAACGGACTAAGGAGAAACCATGAAAGCCTTGATTACTATCCTGTTTCTGCTGCTGGTGGCTGCCTGTGGCACGGCTAATCAGCAGCCGCCAGCCAACGCCGGCAACGAGCCTGCCCACGACCACTTTCACTCTCATGCGGGACAGGCCCACTCCCTGGGCACTCAAAAGCTAGGTCCCACCGACGTCGCGGCGACTCTGATGGATCACGTCAACCGCGGCGGCACCACCCAGTTTGAGCTACAACTCAGTGACGCCAGCATCAAGCTGGAGGACCTGCTGGTCGAGATTGTGGATGCCACAGGCAAACGGGTCGTCGCGCTGGGTCTGCACGGCATGGCCAAGCCTGGCCAGTTTGGCGCCCACGCGGGGCTGCCCGCCGACGCCCCCAAGGGCTTGAAGCTGCGTGTGGGCCAACAGGTCGGGGGGCAAGCCGTTACGTTTGAGATTCCAGAGTAATCCCAACTGGTCTACCACTACCAGCTGACGACCGGCGGGTTGGGGCGCGGCGCGGGTTCCTTCACCGTGATGCTTCCGTTCTCTTCCACGGCCGCGCGCAGCATGTCGTAGCCCAGGCCGGCCCAGGGGGGCAACTCGGCGCTTACGGCCTCGTGCTCGAGATCGTGGTTGATGTGCGTGAAGAACACCTTCTGCACGCCGATCTGCTGCGCGACTTTGAGTGCCGCGGGCAGGCTCATGTGCGTAGGGTGGGGCGCGCGACGCAGGGCGTCCAGCACCAGCAGCTTCACGCCGCGTAGCTTTTCAATGCTGGCCGGGGGCACTTCATTGCAATCCGTGATGTAGGCTGCGTCGCCCACGCGAAAACCCGCCACGCGCATCTTGCCGTGCACCACCTGAATCGGCGTAACCGTTACACCGGCGACCACAAACGCGGCCTGGTCAAACTCGTGCGGTTCCAGCCGCGCCACGCCCTTGTAGTCGTACTCCAGGTCAAAGATGTATTCAAATGTGCGCTTGAGTGACGCAATCGATTCCGGGTATCCCCACAGGTCAATCGGTTCGCGCCCGCCGCCCCAGTACAGCCCGCGCAGGTCGTCCAGGCCGTGGCAGTGGTCGGCATGGGTGTGCGTAATCAGCACGCCCTGCACGCTGGAAAAGCCCGCGCGCAGGGCCTGAATGCGCACATCCGGCGTGACATCCACCAGCAGGCGCGTTTCTGCCGCGGGCTGGCCCGGCAAGCCAGGTTGCGAAACGCGAAACAGCACGCTGGCGCGCAGCCGCTTGTTGCGCGGGTTGTGGCTGCGGCACACGGGGCAATCGCAGCCGATGGTCGGAATGCCGCTGCTGGTGCCGCTGCCAAGAATCTCGATCTCCACGCGCATGCAAACAGGTTAGCTGGCAACGCGGCGATGGGTAGCGGCGTTGTGGCCCGCTGTGGCCCGTTGTGGCAGCCACGGCTGGCCAAAGCCCGGCACGCTGGCGGCCGGCGTGACTACGTCGCAACCGGTCGCTAGACTCGCGCCATGGGCAAGAAAACCAAGCTGGTGTTTGCCTGCCGCGAATGCGGCTACAACTCGCCCAAGTGGCTGGGCAAGTGCCCTTCCTGCAACGCCTGGAACACGCTGGTCGAGGAAATTGATTCCTCCAGCATTCGGCCCTCGCGCCGCGCGGCGCTGAATGAAGCCGGCAAGCCAACGCCGATTCGAGAAGTCCAGCCGCTTGCGGCCTCGCGCCTGGCCACGGGCATTGCCGAGTTCGACCGCGTGCTGGGCGGCGGGTTTGTGCCCGGCAGCGCCGTGCTGCTGGCCGGCGACCCCGGCATTGGCAAAAGCACCCTGACGCTGCAAGCCGCGCACAGGTATGCCGAACTGCACGGCCGGCCGGTGCTGTACGTAACAGGCGAAGAAAGCGCGCAGCAGGTGAAGCTGCGGGCCGAAAGACTGGATTGCCTGGCCAACGCGCTGTTTGTGGTGGCCGAAACCAACATGGATGCCATTCGCAACCACATTGCCTCGCTGCGGCCGGCCCTGTGCATCATTGACAGCATCCAGACCCTGTATGACCAGGAACTACCCAGCGCGCCGGGCAGCGTGGGGCAGGTGCGGGAGTGCGCCGCCGGCATCATCATGCAGGCCAAGTCTTCTGGCACGCCGGTGGTGATTGTCGGGCACGTTACCAAGGAAGGAACGGTTGCTGGCCCGCGCACACTGGAACACATGGTGGACACGGTGCTGAACTTTGAGGGCGAAAAGTTCCAGGCCTATCGGCTGCTGCGCGCCAGCAAGAACCGGTTTGGCAGCACCGGCGAACTGGGCGTTTTTGAGATGCGCCAGGAAGGGCTGGTGGAAGTAGAGAACGCCAGCAAGGTGTTTCTGGACGAGTTCGATAACACCCGCAGCGGCTGCGCGATTCTGCCTGCGGCGGAGGGTTCCCGCGTGCTGCTGGTTGAGGTGCAGGCGCTGGTCAGCCCCAGCCCGCTTTCCAGCCCGCGCCGGCGCGTAACGGGTCTTGAACAAAACCGCGCCCACATGCTGCTGGCGGTGCTGGAGCGCCGCGCCGGGCTGAAGTTAAGCCAGCTTGAGGTCTACCTGAATATTGTCGGCGGCGTGATGGTGGAAGAACCAGCGGCCGACCTGGCCGCCTGCTTTGCCGTGGCCAGCAGCGCCACGGAGGCCAAGTTGCCGCCCGCGACAGTGTTTCTGGGCGAAGTAGGTCTGGCCGGCGAAGTGCGGGCCGTGACGCACATGCAGTCGCGGCTGGACGAATCAGCCAAGCTGGGGTTCACCCAGGCCGTAGTGCCGCGCCTGCGCGGCGAAAACGTGCGCGCGCCCGCGGGCTTCAAGCTGGTGCAGATTCAGAACCTGCGCGAGGGCCTGGAGAAATTTTACCTCGTGGAGTAGCGCGGGCAGCCAGACCCCGGGTGGGCCCGACAATCTTGTTGGGCATCCGTCGGGCCGGACAGGCGCACCACGAGCACAGCAAGAAAAGTTCCATACAAAACCATTGCCTGATGTGATCCATTGCATGGCGGGAAACTCACAATTGTCCCTGTGCAAGTAATGCAATCAGTAGCAATAACGGCTTGAAATAGAGCCTTTGGTCCGTGCCCAGCGAAGACCACCACTAAGAGTTGTAGTTTTCCTGGATTCCGGGAATACATTCTCGCCCCCAAACGTGCTTCAAATAAGCCTTGACGGCCAGTTGGTCAAATGGTCATAATCATTTCCGCGCCAGTCCTGGACTGCAGCTCTGTGGGGAGATGCCTGTTCAGTGGGGCACTGGCGCACTGAGTTCAGCAGCTTGTCCGTCAGGTCTGACGCGGCAAGTGGGCGTGGGGCCCACCTGAACTTCGAACCTTTGGCGTTTGCTGTCGCGCATTAAAGCAATGGGCTCTGGTCCGTTTTGCATGGCGTTGACGCATTGCCTTGTGGGTTCACCGAGACAGCTAGTTCATTCAGCCATCCATCGGGCATGGTCTTGGACGCTCCTTTCACGGAGTGCCTCAAGACCGATGCTCCATGGATGCGCTCGACGCAGGACCCTGGCCGGCTGTGGGGCTGGACGGGGTGATTGAAAGACCAAGGCACCGCACGTTGCCGGCCACTGCCGGCGAGTTTCGGGGCCAGTTCCGTGGGGAGTAAGCGGTATGCGAACTATCAATTTGTTTTCACTGCTTCTGCTGTGCTGCGCGTCGGCTGGGGCCTTGAGTGCCCAGTACACGCCGCCGACCTATACCAACACGGGCCAGACCGGCGACTACGTGCAGAACATCGCGATCGGTGCCTGGAGTTTTGGCATGACCGACCGGGTGAACGACTTCCAGTATAACACTGGCGTTGGGCCGGGCACGCTGACGGCAGGCACGAACTACGCCATCAACATCCAGAACAATC
Organism: Planctomycetota bacterium; assembly: GCA_016722065.1. Taxonomy (GTDB): domain Bacteria; phylum Planctomycetota; class UBA8742; order UBA2392; family UBA2392; genus H3-PLA7. Next base: position 1,531,091 of record JADKGX010000001.1, on the reverse strand, counting down.
CGTCGTGGAACCAGGGCATTCAAGTGTTCATTGACTACAACCAAGACGGCGACTACGCCGACACTGGCGAAGACCTGGGCAGCCTTTCGCTGGCCGGGGCGGGCACCGGCGTGATCAACTTCACGGCTGGCGCCGTAACGACAGGTGCGACACGCATGCGCCTGATGTGCGCCTATGCCACTACTCCGCCGTTGACGGCCACGGGAAGCTATGGCTTCGGCCAATGCGACGATTTTGACGTCACGATCGCGGCTGGCTCAGGCATCACAATCACGACCGGGTCGCTGCCTGTGGGACTCAGCGGCGTGGCTTACAACGCCAACCTGACTGGCGCCGGCGGTACCCCTGCCAGCTATGTGTGGGGTGCGACGGGCCTGCCCGCGGGATTGAGCATCAGCACAACCACAGGTGCGATCTCGGGCTCGACAACGGTGGGTGGCACGCACGTGGTCAACTTCACGTTGACCGACGGCACGCTGAACACGAACAAGAACCTGAACCTGCAGATCAACAATTATTCGGCCCCGACCTACACCACGGGCACGTCGGCGGACGACTACATCCAGAACTTCACATTGCAGACGATTAACAATACCACAGGCTCACAAGGCGGGCCTTCGTACACAGATTATTCGTCCACGATTGGCACCACGCTGCTGCGTGGCTCCACATACAACGCGTCCATCACCGTGGGTCCCGGTGGCACCGAAATGGTGACGATGTGGATCGACTTCAACAACAACCACGTGTTTGAAACCGGCGGCATTGAAGTGATGGGCGGCGCCAGCGGCACCAGCGCCTCGCCCCTGACGCTTACGTTCACTGTTCCGGCCGGTGCACCGCTGGGCACCTTTGGTATGCGCGTGCGCCTGGTGTACAACACCGCAACACCGTTTGATCCGTACGCCAGCTACACCTACGGCGAATGCGAAGACTACATGGTCACGATTGCCAACCCGTCGCCCACGGCGCCGGTGCTGGCCGCGCCCGTGGCGCCTTTTGCTAGCAGCCCGATTTTGATCACCGAGTTCACCTCCAATACCGGCAACGACTCGTTGGAAATCCAGAACGTCAGCTCGGCGGCGTTCGACGCCACCGGCTGGCAGGTGATCATTTCCGACAACTACACCACCATCAATACTGCCAACGCCATCACCAAGACCCTGGGTAACTTCAACGCAAGCGAGGCCATCTACTTCGATGACGGCGGCACCGGCCCGCAATATTGGGGCAACAACATCCTGTGGGACCCCTCAGGCAGTGGCTGGATCATGCTGGTCGACACCACCGGCGCGATCCGGGACTTCGTGGCCTTCAACTGGGCTGCAGCCAGCATTACAGGTATGAGCGTCAACGCCGGCGGCTTTACCGGCCTGACACCCGGTACCCAGTGGTCCGGCAACGGCGTGACCGACGCCGGCACGGTGTACGGCCGCTTCGGCACCAGCGACCACAATGACCTGACGGACTGGCAGAACAACGGCGCAACGGCCAGTTTTGGTTCGACCAACACAGGCCTGACACTGCCCTTTGCCACGGGCGGCACGTACACGACCATCGGCGGCGCTTCGCCCAACTTTACGGGCAACGTCAACGTGGGCGGCAACCTGCAGGTTTCGTTCACGGCCACCGACGTCAACGCCGGCGACACCCTGACATTCACCGTTACCCGCACCGGCGGCACCCTGACTGGTGCACAGGCCGGCTTTGCGCAAACCTTTCCGTATTCTCCGGCTGGTGGCGCATCGCCCAACACGATTCAGTTGACCGGCACGGCTGCCATGGCCGGTACGATTGTGCTGAACGTGGCCGTCAGCGACGGTGGCTTCAACACCAACCTGACCTACAGCCTGACCATCAACGGTGTGCCTGACATTGATATCTACAATGCGGCCACCGGCGGCACGCTGCAGGTCGACCCGCAAAGCACCCCGAACATCAACGTGAGTTCTTCGGGCACGGTGCTGACCTACCGCATTGAGAACAACGCTTCGGCCGCGGGCAACCTGGTGTTGCCTGCTACGCCAGTCACCGCCACGGTAACGGCGGGCGCGGGCACGGTTTCAGTCAACATCAGCCAGCCGGCGACGCTCAGCCTTGCGCCGGGTGCCAGCACCACGTTTACGGTCACGATTGCCTCTACGGTTTCCGCCACGGGCAACGCCTACACCGTCGAAGTTGACGTAGCCAGCAACGACCCGGACGAAAACCCGTTTGACATCAACATCAGCGGTCTGGCCCTGACCTGCGAAATCGAGATCTTCGATGCAGCCACAGGCGGCACTTCGCTGGTGGATCCTGCCACTGTAAGCGGCATCAATGTCGGCCCTGCCGGCACGGTGCTGACCTACCGCATTGAAAACCAGGCAGCCGCTGGCGGAAACTTGGTTATGCCTGCCAGCCCCGTTACCGCTTCCGTCACCACGGGCGCGGGTACGGTTTCGGTCACGATTGGCCAGCCCGCTGTGCTGACCCTGGCGCCCGGCGCCAGCACAACTTTCACCGTCACGATTGCCGCCACGGCCTCGGCCACCGGCAACGTGTATGTTGTAGAAGTAGACGTGGCCAGCAACGACGCCGACGAGAACCCCTTTGACATCAACATCGGCGGTGTGGCTTCCTTCAATAACTCGCCCAACGTCAACCCGGAAACGGCAACAAGCGCCCCGGTGTTCACCGGCACGGCCAACGTTGGCCCCTTCAGCTTTGCCGTCAACCCCAACGCGGCTGTCAACTCGATGCTGACTGCCGTGGACCCGGATACCGGCGAACAGGTTCAGGTTCTCAACATCACGCCCAGCACCGCCCAGGCCGGCATCACGGCTTCGGCAACGGCTGGCTTTGCGGCCTCGCGTACGATCACGTTTGCGGGCACGGCAGACGCCAACGCCGCGCCGGGTGTGTATGTGTGGACGTTTGACGTGGCCGACAACAACGGCAGCCCGGCCACGCGCAGCATTACCGTCAACATCACGCTGAACAACGTGGCACCGGTGGGAACCGGTACCCCGGCCAGCGGCGTGACCGGCGACGGCGCGGCCACCGGCACGGCCTATGCCCGTACCTATCTGCAAACGCAGACGGTCACGGCCAGCAGCCTGTTCTTTGTGTCGGATGCCAACCTGGGCCAGACACTGACGATTGTCAGCCAGAACCGCACCGGCGGAACGGTTGCCAGCACCTTCCCGTTCGTCGGCCAGTTTGCCATCGCCAGCACGGCACCAGGCAACTTCACGGTCTCGGTCAGCACCGCCGCGGCCCTGGTTGCCACCGACGTAGGCACGCACGAGCACCAGATTGTGATTCAGGACGTGGCGGCGGGTAACCAGATCACCGTGTTTGTGACGCTGACCGTAGCGGCCCAGACACCCCCGACGTTTACGCCCAATGCCACCGGTGTCAGCATTGGCCAAGCCGGCAGCATGAGCAACGTATCCGTCGGCACAGCCGCTGACGCACAGGACCCGGCTTCGGCCCTTTCGGCCTCGGCCACCACGGTTCCGGCTGGCATCACGGTCAGCAGCGTGGCAGTCAATGGCACCACCGGCGAAGTCACCTGCACGATCAGTGTGGGCGCGGCCGCAACACCGGGCCCGTTCAACATTGGCTTTACGGTGACGGATTCGGGTTCCTTGACCGGCACGGGTACCTACAGCTTCACCGTGACAGCCAACGCCGCGCCGACCATCACGCCGGCTGCGGGCATTTCGATGGGCAAGAACATCACCCTGACCAACCGCACCGTTGCCACAGTGGCGGATGCGGACCAGGCCGCAGGCACCCTCAATGTGACCCTGCAGTCCAGCCCCCCGGGCTTGACGGTAATCAACCTGGTGAACACGGCCGGCACGATTACGGTCGACTTCACCACCAGCTCCAGCATTGCAGCCGGTGCGCAGGTGGTCAGCTTCCTGGTTACAGACGCCCAGGGTGCTACAGCCACGGCCAACTTCACGGTGACGGTTGTCGTCGCCAGCGGTGGCGGTGGTGGTGGTGGCGGTGGTGGTGGCGGCGGTTGCGCCAGCACGACCGGCGGTTCCGGCCTGTTTGCCATGTTGGCGCTGGCGGGTGTGGTGGCAGTCTCACTGCGCCGCCGTCGCACGGCCTAGCAGGCGATCAGTAACAGACAGCAAAAGGGCGGGCCGAAAGGTCCGCCCTGTTTGTTTGTGCCCCCGCGCGCGGCCAGCCCTGAAACGGATGGCTTGGCGCAGAGGCACGTTACCGCCCTTGGCCGGGCGCTGGTCTATCTGGCGTGGCTGCCCTGGTGCGTGCCGCGGCGGCGCAGTTCTGCGCTGATGGCCGCGTAAACCTGCATTTTGCTTTTGCCCCACAGTGGCGCGATCACGCCCGGGTCGGTCAGTTCTCCAACCAGCCTTTCAATGCAAAGGCTTTCGGGCATGCGCTCAATGCAATCCGCGGCCAGTGCCACGTGCTGGTCCAGCGTGTGCAGCGTGAATTCGCCGGCCCGGTACTGCCCGGCCATCACCGTGTTCTCGTACACGTAACAGTGATGAAACTTGATGCTGTCAGGCCGCAACCGCGCACATTCATCGATACTTTGGTGAATCATCTCTGTGGTTTCGCCCGGCAGCCCGGCGATCAGATGCAGGCACAGGTGCGCATCCGGCGCGTGCTGGCGGGTCAGGCGCACGGCCTCAATCGTTTCGGCGTGGGTGTGGGCACGGTTGACGCGCTCGGCCGTCTGGTCGTGCATGGTCTGCATGCCGTACTCAATGCACACATAGGGCCTGGGCAGGGCTTGCCCGGCTTGCCTGCGCTGCTGCCAGACTTGAGCGCTGCCGTTGGCGTAGGTTTGCAACAGTTGCAGCTTTTGCGCATCAATGCAATCGGGCCGGGTGCCCACGCTAAGGCCCACAATCGCGGGCTGGGCCAGCGATTCGTCCCACAGGCGCTTGAGCTTGTCCAGCGGCGCATAGGTATTGGTAAAGGTCTGAAAATAGGCCAGAAACAGGTCAGCGCCGTATTTGTCGCGGTAAAACCCCTGGCCCTTGGCCAACTGGGCGGCAATGCCGCTGTCGCCCGTGCGCAGGGCCGGGCTGAAGCTTACGTTGTCACAGAAGGTGCAGCCGCCCGTGGCCTTGGTGCCGTCAATGTTGGGGCAGGTAAACCCGGCATCCAGCGTGATCTTGTAGGCCGGTCGCCCGAACCATTGTTTCATCAGGCGTGAAAATGGTTTGTAATATGGCGGTTGGGCCAGTTCGTGATTTGAGGTTTGCACCTGCATGGTCATGTCAGCCACATCCTTGTGCCGCCGCGCAAGTATCACCCTTGTGCTGCTGCTGGCAACGGGGGGAACGCTGGGCGGTTGCGCCAGCGCGGGCAACTACGTGGCCAAGCCGGTGGCGCCGGCAGCACTGCCGGCCTATGAACTGCAAGCCACGCTGCTGAGTGACCCGACCCACGATGCCGACGGCTATGACGTCAGCCTGGGCTTTGAACTGCGGGCGTCAGACGAGTTCGATTACAACGCCGTGGTCCAGGAGATCGTGCAGGAAGCCGTCTACATCCGCACCGACGGGCGCGAGTTCCATGAAACGCTTTCGCTGGTGGAATCCTTCAAGCTGCGCCGCGTGGGCCGCGACGAAGACGGCAGAATCCTGTATCGACTGCCCAGCTTCCAGCGTGACCGGCACTTTGAGCGCGGGTACCTCAGTGTCGGGCCGATGATCAAGTCGATCGATGTCTGGCGTGTCGTGCGTTACTACCCGGCCTATGTGGACGGCGCCGACTGGACTGACCTGGGCTTTGCCCACCTGCCGCAAACCCGCAACGGCGCGCTGAAAACGGTCATTCCCGGCAACTTCAATGAAAGCCACCAGCGCAGCCATCGCATCCAGGGCCGCATTGTGCAGGACGACCGCCAGTCCGAACGCTGGTACCACATGCGCTATCACTGGTACCGCGAACCCACGGGCAACCGGCCCCAGGCCGATTTCGAGTTCGTCAACGGCGCCCGCCCGGGCGATGAAAGCGATTGGGTTTCCAACACCATCAAGAACAACAACCGCAGCGCCAACGCCGGCGAATAGACCCGCAGCAGCGGGCTGCCACCGCGCCAGCGCCGTGCTACCCTCTGGCCCACAACCGAGGAAAAGCACATGACGGAAGCATTTCACTACAAGGGCGGCGAACTGTTCTGTGAAAACGTGCCCGTGGCCAAAATTGCCGCGCGCGTGGGAACGCCCGTCTACATCTACAGCCAGGATCACTTCGTGCGCCAGGTGCAGGCGATCAAGGACGCCTTTCGCGACGTCCAGCCGCTGGTGTGCTATGCCGTAAAATCCAGCAGCAACCTGGGCCTGTTGCGGTCCATGGCGCTGGCTGGCGCGGGCTTTGACACAGTGTCGCGCGGCGAAATTTACCGCGCCCTGCGCGCCGGGGCGGAACCCGGCACCATCGTGTTTGCCGGCATTGGCAAACAAGCCGAGGAAATCGAATACGCCCTCGAACAGGGCATCTTGATGTTCAACGTGGAAAGCGAACCGGAACTCGAGCTGATTTCCAAGGTCGCCGCCAAACGCAAAACCGAAGCGCCCATTGCCCTGCGTATCAACCCCGATGTCGACCCGCAGACCCACAAGTACATCAGCACCGGCAAGTCGGAAAACAAGTTCGGCATTGACCTCAAGCGCGCCGAGGAATGCCTCAAGCGCATCCGCGAGCTCAAGAACCTGCGGCTGCGCGGCATTCACATTCACATCGGCAGCCAGATCCTGAAGAACGACCGCCACGCCGAGGCGATTGACCGCGTTCTGCCGTTCATTGAAAAAGCCCGCAAGATGGACTTCCCCCTCGAGTACATCAACGTGGGTGGCGGTTTCGGCATTGCCTATGACGTCGGCCAGGGCACGCCGATTGAGGACTTCGCCAAGCTGATGGTGCCCCTGATTCAAAAGACCGGGCTGAAGATGATCTCGGAACCCGGCCGCTTCATCAGCGGCAACGGCGGCCTGCTGTTGACCCAGGTGGTGTACGTCAAGAAGAGCACCGACAAGGACTTTCTGATCGTCGACGCCGCCATGAACGACCTGATTCGCCCCACCATCTACCAGGCCTTTCACAAGATCTGGCCCGCCCGTCACCCCGGCCTCAAGGACGGCGGCGCCCTGGGCAGCGATTCGCCCCTGCGCGACGGCAACCTGGGCGACAAAGCAGCGGTCTATGACGTGGTGGGCCCGATTTGCGAAAGCGGCGATTACTTCGCCCTGGGCCGCAAGTTGCCACGCATGAACGAGGGCGAACTGGTGGCCGTGTTCAGCGCCGGTGCCTACGGCCAAAGCATGGCCAGCAACTACAACACCCGCGGCCGCGCAGCAGAAGTGATTGTGCACGGCAGCGAATATTGGGTCGCCCGCGACCGCGAAACGGTGGAGGACCTGATCCGTGGCGAGCGCCTTACGCCGCGCGAAGTCTTCCAGGGTTGACCCCGTGGCCCTGGTGATCAGCCTTACAGCCGGCGAATCCGGGCTGTCGCGGCGCGGCATGGCATGCCTTGGGCGCCTGCGCCGAAGCCAGTTGCAGGTCATGCAGCAAAGCCGCGGCGCACTCGTGCGTGTGCGCGCCTCGCGCCGACCAATGCTGGATCTGGCCGCTGCCGCCGCCGAATCACCCCTGCTGGCCGATTTTGTCAGCCTGTTTTCATTGCAACTGGTTGACGATTACCCCGAACAAGGCAGGGCCCTGCGCGCCATCCTGCACGCCCGTGCGGAACTGGAATTCACCCGCAGCGCCGCCGCAGCCCTGTGGCGCCCCGACGGCCGCCACGAAATTGCGGCCCTTGCCCGCAAGGCCAAGGTCAATGCCCCGCTGCTGACCGGCATTCTGTGGGTCGCGCTGAAACCCCTGTGCGAAGCCGTGGCCCGCGCCTATCTGCGCCACGTGGATGCGCCGGCGGGCGGTGCTGACTGCCCGGTGTGTGGCGGCCCGGCCTGGGCAAGGCGCGGCAAGCTGGCCCGCTGCGCCCTGTGTGAAAGCCGCTGGCAGGCCGATTTTGAACCCGGCCCCTGGCGCACGGCGGAGGGTCTTCAGGCCCGGGGCGCAAAGGTGGTCTACAACGCTGGCACCGGCAGCCGCCTGGTGCAGTTTGACGCCCGGCTGTTCGAAACGGCGTTTCACATCGGCCCGATGATCGAACTGGTGCGCCTGCTGGAACCCCGCCGCTGATACCCCGGCGCGTTGATCGAAAAAACTTGCGCCCTGCAAACCGCCCCCGGGGCGGCTTTGCGGCCTGTGGCCCTTCCAATGTCGCTTGCGGTGTCAGCCAACGCGCCAGTGGGTAGAGGGCATGCCCGCTGGTGGGCGGCCCGCAAGGGGACACGCCATGCAAACCAATGCTGTTTCACCGCAACAGGCCCGCGACACCATGCGCGCCACATTGACGCTGCTTTCCACGCTGGGCACGCGCGTGCTGGAAAAGCTTTCCGCAGCACTGGATGCCACGGGCGATATCGACATGGCCGCGTTCATGGCCCTGGGCAAGCAACTGATTGAAGCCGCCCGCGAAATCAACCGCATGGATAGCTGCGAACAACGCGCCGCCGCCACCACTTTGCGCCGCGAACAGTTCGAGGCCAGGTGCGCCAAAGAGCTTCGCACCCAAAGCCAGGCCGACCAGCAAGCCCGCTACGCAGGTTCCAGCGATGGCCCGATCGGCCCCGACGACGATCGCGCCAGCAACGGTGCCAACGACATGCAGGGCCGGCTGATCTTTCAGGCCGCAGCCCTGTACGCGCCGCAGTTGCTGGAACACATCCAGCAGGGCAACCAGCCCGGCAGCCTGCCCGAGTTCACGCCCGGGTTGAAGCAGATCCTGAAAGAGTGCGGCATGGACCCAGACAACAAAAGCATCCAGCAAGGCCTGATCAACCAGATGATCGGAAGCAAACTGCTGCCCGGCATCAAGACCTACACAGTGGTCTAAGCCAGCCCATCAACCCGCAAGGGCGCGGGCGACGGCAGCGTTGATTTGCGAGACGTTGATGCGCATGGGCCAGTGAGCCTGTGTTCGTCCAGGTTGCCGTCGCCCCAGCAACCCTCGCGTCGCGGTGCGACACTCGGGCGCGTTGCTTCGCAACTGGCGGGGCTGAAAAGCTATTCGTCGGGCAATGCCGGACCTTGCTCGAAGTTCACGTAATGCACGGCACGGTTGAACGACTCAAGATCCTTCAGCACGACCTGGCTGCCGCGGCTCGTCCATATGGGCTGGTCGGACTTCAGCAAGCTGCAATCCCGAAGCCTGCGGGTGGCCCTGGCTTTGAGACTATTCAAAGCATGGCTGGCCGTTGCATCAGGCGCGGACACGACGACATGCACGTGATTGGTGCGGACGTTCAGTGCTGAAAGCTGCCAATGTTTGAAATCGCGGTGTTGTGTGATGGCTTCCCGAACGCACTTTCGCATCGGCCCGGTCATCTGGATGGCTTGGTGGCGCATTGAGCGGCGGACTGCCCTTTCACGTTGCGGGTCCGCATCGAGGTATCTCCGGCGCGATGTCTCACCGTGCCGGTCGTAGGAACCGCGGTTGTCGCCGTGTAGCCAAGTCCGTTAGCAAGTCCAAGTGAAGAAGTAACCAAGAACGGCCATCAACCCATCATAACAGGCGCGCAAGGCAGACAACGCCACTCAGCCCCGCCCGCAAGGGCGGGGGCGACGGTAGCGTTGATGCGCAAGGGCCGGCGAACCAGCGCCGTTCAGCCCCGCCCGCAAGGGCGGGGGCGACGGTAGCGTTGATGCGCATGGGCCAGTGAGCCTGTGTTCGTCCAGGTTGCCGTCGCCCCCAGCCTTGCGGCTGGGGCTGAAGGGCGATGCGACACTCGGGCGCGTTGCTTCGCAACTAGCTGGGGCTGAAGGGCGGTGCGACACTCGGGCGCGTTGCATCGCAACTGGCTGGGGCTGAAGGGCGGTGCGACACTCGGGCGCGTTGCTTCGCAACTGGCTGGGGCTGGTTCAAAACCGGAGTGCAACCAAATCACCCCGCCCGTTGGTCTGCACTCTTCGGAACAAACGACAACTTTGGGTTTGCAGAACGTGGCATGCCTGACTCGTTGGCAATAGCATCGTGCCAGAACGTTACGACGCAAAACCCAACAAGGAGTCCCCCATGCTGCGTTGCATGATGGTTGTATTCTTGGGCATGCTCAGCGCTTGCGCCGCCACGCCTGCCGCTGCGCCTGACACAGAGGCAACCCCGAAACCCACCGGAGAAGAACCCATGAGCCTTGGCAACTTTTCAGTCAGTTTGACGGTGAAGGACCTAACGGCCTCGCGCGAGTTCTATGAGAAGCTGGGGTTCAAGGTGGTCAGCGGCGATGCCAAGCAGAACTGGCTGGTGCTGGCCAACGCAACCAGCCGGATCGGGATTTTCCAGGGCATGTTCGACAAGAACATGCTGACCTACAACCCCGGCTGGGACACTGAGAAGAACACCCTGGCGCAGTTTGACGACGTGCGCGAAATCCAGAAGATGCTCAAGAAACAGGGTGTGGCACTGGAAGCCGAAGCCGACGAAACCACCACCGGCCCGGCCTACATCATGCTGCGCGACCCCGATGGCAACCCGATTCTGATTGACCAGCACGTAGACTCTCCGGCGCCGAAAAAGCAGCCAAAGAAGCAGCCGCAGAAGCAGCCGAAAAAGCAGCACAAGCCAGCCAAGCCAGCCAAAGCAAAGAAGTAGGCGAAGCAAGCGACCAGCCCGGACCAGGTTCAAAACGACTGTGCAACCAAATCAGCCCCGCCCGCAAGGGCGGGGGCAACGGCAGCGTTGATTTGCGTTGGCGTGCAATGCGACGTTCTTCGACATTGCCTGTTGAAAGGAATCTGGCGAACAACCGTATCGAGTGCCCGCTGACATGTCACGCCCCGCTGGCATGCCTTTGCGCCCCACAGGTGCTGCCGACAACAGCCGGTGGGGTAAGCCACCGGAAACAGTAAAAAAAACCGAGCCCCGTCAGGGGCGACACAACCACACAAGCCCCGGGTTACCTCCAGTAGTGGACTTCACTCTGGGGGCGCTGTGTCTGGTATCTTTTGATTCCTTTGTCGGTGACACCTGTTTCGTAAACCTGGATCAATTGAAGGGCGGGCATTTCCGCCAGCACAGCAAGGCTCTTGTCTGTTACCCGACGGCATTGACCAAGATTCAATACTCGGAGGTCGGGCAGATTGACCAGCTTTGCCACGCCAGAGTCTGTGATGCTCTGGCAATCCTTGCACTGCAGCTGCTTCATAGTGCGGATTTCGGAGATGTAACCGAGGCCGCGATCCCCGACTGCCGTGTGCCACACTGCAAGATAGGTAAGCTTGGTCGTCCGCAGGTGTTTGATCCCTTCGTCTGTAACTGCAGTTCCTATGAGAGACAAGTCAGTCAACCCATCCATGCGAGATGCATGCTTCACGGCGGCGTCAGTGACATGCGTGTTGTCGCCAAGGTCGAGTTCGCTGCAAGATGTCTTTGCGACCAGATACGCGATGTCGTCATCGGTCAACTCGGGGGCGGCAATTCTGTCAACGTATGGCGGCAGGCTGTCTATCTCGGCGCGTGAGCGCACCACAGTAGATGGGTGGTCCAATTCGTGGTGAATCGCGGGTCCGAACAGATCCCACGCCGAGATCAGAGGGACCAGAACTATCAGACCGACAATCAACGCGACGAGTCCAAGCCGGAGGCCCCATTGTGCGGGGCCGAGCTTTGCGTGGTGGGTAGCTGGGTCGGGATGCTGCTGCCCTTTAGTCATGACCAAGGATGCTCCGTGACGCTTCGCGTTCGGACGGTCTGCGACCGGGCGGCAGTGCCCGCCCTACCCCCGAATCCCAACTTCCACGTTCCGGAATCTTGTTGGCGCGCCGCCGTGGGACATTTCTGCGGTTTGGCCGGGTTGGCCTTTGCCGCAGTTGATTACGCCCCACAGGTCCCAGTGGTCCTGGTTGCAGATCGCGTCGCAGTTGCCCCAGAACACGGGCGTGTCGCCCTGGTAGTTGGGGTTCTTCACTATGCCGGTGATTTTGCCGTTCTTGACCACGCGGCCGATTTCGGCCCCAAACTGGAAGTTGCGGCGCATCTGGTCGATGCTCCAGCTTTTGTTTACTTCCATGATGATGCCGTCCTTGGTGTCGGCCACCAAATCTTCATAGGTCCACGTGCCGGGCATCAACGACAGGTTGGGGATTCTGGTAATCGGAATGTTGTTGAAGCCGTCCGCGCGGTTGCAGGCGTTGCTGGCCTGCTGGCCCACCAGTGGCGCGGTTTCGCGGGTGGTGAACCAGTTCTTGTGAATGCCGTTCTGCACCACGTGAAAGCGCTCGGCGCGCACGCCGTCGTCGTCGTAGCCAATCGTGGCCAGCCCGCCGGGCACGGTGCAATCGGCCACCAGGTTCACGATCTCGCTGCCGTACTTGAAGGGGCCCTTGTGAAGTTCCGGCAGCATGAAGCTGCGGCCGGCGTAGTTGGCCTCAAAGCCCAGCACGCGGTCCAGCTCGTTGGGGTGGCCGACGCTTTCGTGAATCTGCAGCGCCAGTTGCGGGCCGTCCAGAATCAGGTCGCGCTTGCCGCTGGGGCATTCGGGCGCCGTCAACAGGGCAATCGCTTCGTCAGCAATGCGCTCTGCGTTGCCCACCAGGTCATAGGCCGCGACGATTTCATAGCCCATCGATTTATGGTTGCCGCCCCAGCTTTGCGGATAGCTGCGAATCTGGCAATCGCCGTTGCCCACGGCCGTGGCCGAGTAACCGGCGCCGCTGCGCAGCAGGTCCTGCACCAGAAAGCTGCCGTCGGTGTCCATGTACCACTGCTTCTCGCGGGCGAATTGCAGGCTGCTGGATGCCACCTTGATCTCGGGTCGCTTGCGCAGCAGGGCGTCAATGCGCGAAAGCAGGCCCAGCTTTTCTTCCAGCGAAACCTTGAAGGGGTCAATCGTAAACGGCGTGCCCCAGAAGTCCTCCACGGCGGGCTTGGGCGAAAGCCGCACATCCTGTTTCTTGACCTGCGCGCTGGCCTTGGCAATGGCCACGGCGCGGGCTGCGGCTTCCTTGAGTGCCGGCTTGCTGACCTGGTTGGTGCTGGCAAAGCCCCAGGCCCCGCCGACCAGAACACGCACCCCGGCGCCCTGGGATTCACTGAAGTTCAGGTTGCCCGGCGTGCCGTTGCGAAGGTACAGGCCTTCGCGGCGGTACTGAATCACCCGCACGTCGGCATAGCTTGCACCCATTGATTTGGCGGCATCGATGGCTTCCAGGCAGTAGGGCTTCATGTGGGCCTTTCGTGGCGTGAGTCCGGCAGCGCGATTGTCAGGCCGCAGCGGCGGCCAAGCAAGCGGATTGTTGGTGTGCGGCCCGGCCCCGCGCGGGGCGGGCTAGAGCTTGATTTCCGCCAGCACCGGGGTGTGGTCGCTGGCGCGGTCCCAGCCCCTGGGCTCGGTGTCTATCCAGGCCTTGGTTACTTTGGGCTTGAGGGCATCACTGACCCAGATCTGGTCAATGCGCATGCCCTGGTTTTTGGAAAAGCCGCCTGTGCGGTAATCCCACCACGAGTACTGCCCGCCCTGTTGATCCACCAGGCGCAGGCTGTCGTGCAGGCCCCAATCGGTCAGGTGTTTCAGCCACTTGATTTCGTCGGGGTGAAAGCCGCAGGTCTTGGCGGCCTTTAGCGGGTCCCATACATCGCGGGCTTCGGGCGCAATGTTGAAGTCGCCACAGATGGCCAGCGGTGTGCTGTTCTTTCCCAGGCCGTCCAGGTGCGCACGCAGGGCGGCATAGAAGCGTTTCTTGAATTGGAACTTTTCACTGCCCGGGGTTTCGCCGTTGGGGCAATAGGCGCTGATGACGTGCACGCCCTCAATGACGGTCTCCAGAAGCCTGGCCTGGCCTTCTTCGCCGGGGAAGCCTTGCACGACCTCCTCAATCGGCAGTTTCGAAAGCACGGCCACGCCGTTGTAGGTTTTCTGGCCCCAGGCCGCGGCCTCGTAGCCGGCTTCGCCGATGGCATCAAAGGGGAAGTCGTCGGTGACCATCTTGATTTCCTGCAGGCAGACGACGTCAGGCTTGGCCATGGAAAGCCAGTCCAGAAGCTGCGGCAGGCGCACGCGCAAAGAGTTGACGTTCCAGGTGGCGATCAGCATGGGGGTTCGGGTGCAGGTTCAGGTTCGGGTGCAGGATTAGGTCAAGGTCCTGTTAGGTCAAGGTTCAAGGGCAGGGTCCAGCACGAGTTGCAGGGTAGAGCGTGCCTTAACTCTGTACCTGTACCTGTACCTGTACCTGTACCTGTACCTGTACCTGTACCTGTACCTGTACCTGTACCTGCACCCGCCCCTCGGCCACTAGAAGTAATACGTGTAGCCCACTATCAGGCTGATCGCGAAGTAGCTGATCGTCTTGTCGACCGGGGTGCCAAACAGCAGGCCGGTTTCCTGCGGGTTGTCAAAGCTGATTGGCTGCTTGCCCTTGCCCGCGCCCAGCGTGAACTGCAGCCCGAGCATCAACTCGTGCTTGGGCAGGCCGTCGTCCTGGCGCGTGGTGTAGGCAATGCCGGTCGCAAAGTGAAACAGGTTCCAACTGCTGACACCAAGAAAGGTCTCGTCGTCGTTGTGCAGGTAATCAGCGGCGTAGTCGCTGCGAAAGCTCCACATGCCCGCCCAGTCTTCGTCCCAGCGGTTCTCTACGGCCAGTGCCAGGTTGAAGGCGCCGCGGCGGCCATCGTGAATGGTCAAGAACTCCTTGGCGCTGGGCCCGCCCGAAATGCCGCCGCGAATGAACGAGGCGTTGTCGTTGGGCCGCACGGCGGCGTACTTGCCCACCGGCAGAAACCACTCCCAGGTGAACGAAAGCGTGGTCGAATCAATGATCCAGTCCATGCCGCTGGCGAAGCTCCAGGGTGTGTTGAAGCGCGTGGAAAGACCTTCGCGCCGGGCGCTGGCCTCGAAGGATTCGCCGGTACCGTCGCCGTTGCTATCGAGGTTGAAGACCGAAAGCTCGCGCGAAACGGTGGCGCCGCCGGCCACGTGAATGCCCGGCGAAGTGACCGTGACGCCGAACTTCAGGTTGCCAAAATCCAGCGCGATGCCCAGCTTGCTGACGATACGCAGGTTCCACAGCGCGCTGTTGAACAGGTTGTCGGCGCCAAAGAACGCCGGCGTGGCGTTGACGGCCCGGCTGGTGGCGCGCAGGTCCAGGTCGTCAAAGCGCAGGCAGCCGAAGTTGCTCATGCCAATCGCCAGCCAATCGGTCATGGCCCAGGAATAGTTCAACCCGGCCCAGTATTCTTCGGTGCTGACACGAAAATCCAGGCTGCCAATGTAGTCCTCCGGCCCTGCCGAGCGCGCGTCGTCAATGACGTTGATCAAGGCCTCGCGCCGGGCCGAGATGCGAAAATCGCTGAACTGGCGTGCCAGAATCTGAAAGCCGATGGCATGGCCCGGGGCGCCATCGAACAGGAACACGCCCGAAGCCGCCAGCGGTATGATGTCGCCGCGAATGCTGTTCAAATCAATGCCTTTGCCGGCGCCGTCCTTCATGGTCAGGATCGAAAGCTGATAGGCCGTGGCACTGACCTTGAGCGAATCGTTTTTGACAAACCCGGTGCGGCCGGGGTTGTAGTAGACGGCACTGGTGTCATCCACGCCGCCCACTACGGCGCCACCGCGCAGGCCAGAGCGCGTGCCGAACTGGTGTGTCCAGTAGTGGTGGTCCTGTGCCTGCAACGAGCAACCAGCCAGCAGCAAAAGCAGCAGCATCCGCGCCATGGATTTCTCCAACAGGTGTGCGGGCACTATAGAGGACTTTGCGCGGCAGGTTGCAGCCTTTGTTCAACCCTGGCAGCGGAACAGCTCGCCCTTGACGTTGTCCTGGTCTAGGCGTCGATGTACAGGATGTGGTTGACTTGACCCATCAAGCTGTGGGTGGCGTTGTCGCGAACTCCTCGCCCACCAGCAGCAGAAACTTGCCGGGGTAAGGCAGGGCGATATCAAACCGGCTGTCCTTGTAGCGCCAGCGAGGCCGCGTTGTTGAGGTCAATGTCGTCGATGTAGAAGGTGTCCGTGCCGGTACCTCCCGCCGCGCCGTCGGCGGTTGTGTCCGAGACTCCGTTGTAGTAGTCCAGAATGTCGTCGCCCGCGCCGCTGGCAATGCAACCACTTCCAGACCAGCGGTCTCCACACTAACTGCCATACAGAATGTCGATGCCAGGACTCGTCGCGCCATCGCCACCGCCACGCCCACCTACCCCTGCCCGGCCAGCCAGTCTCTGGCCTTGGCTACTACGGCGCTGAGGCAACCTTCCTCGAAGGGGCTTCTTAGACCGGCGCCTTTGGCTAGTTCCCTGAATGGTGCTTCGCCGCCTCTTTGGCAGAGTTTCACGTAGTCCTGCATGGCCTTGGGGCGGTTTTCGTCGGCCTTGACCCAGAACTGCAGGGCGCACACCTGGGCCAGTACATAGTCAATGTAATAGAACGGGCTGAGGTAAATGTGCCGCTGCACCTGCCAGAAGCCGCCCTTGGCCACGTGGGTCAGGTCGCCAGCGTCGCGCCAGGGCAGGTAGGTCTTTTCCATCTCGCGCCACATCTCGTGTCGTTGCGCGGGCGTGGCATCCGGCCTTTCGTAAATCAGGTGCTGGAAGTGATCGACTGCCGTTCCGTACGGAATGAACAGCAGGCTGCCAATCAAATGCACGCGCTGGAACTCCGCCGCCTGTTCCTGAAAGAACTTGTCCATCCAGGGCCAGGTCAGGAACTCCAGGCTCATGCTGTGAATCTCCGCGCTTTCGTGCGTGGGCCACAGGTAATCCGCCAGCTTCTGGTTGCGGCTGTTGTAGGCCTGAAAGGCGTGGCCCATTTCGTGGGTGAAGACCTCGACATCGCCCTTGGTGCCATTGAAGTTGGCAAAGATGAAGGGCACACCCCAGGTCGGAAAGCTGGTGCAGAAGCCGCCGCCGGCCTTGCCTTGCCGGCTCTTGAGATCCGTCAGGCCCTTTTCAATCATCAGGCGAAAGAACTCGCCCAGCCCGTGGCCCATGTCGTCAAACATCTCGGTGGCGCGGGCCACCATCCAGTCGTGGTCGCCTTTGGGGGCGGGGTTGCCGTCGCGACCGTGGATGCCTTCGTCCCAGTGCATGATCTTGGAAACGCCAAGGGCTGCGGCCTGGCGCTTGATCAGTTCGGCGCACAGGGGCACCACTTCGTCGCGCACCTGCTTGCGCAGTTTCTCGACATCGGCCTGGTTGTAATCCACGCGGTGCATGCGCAGATAGCCAAGTTCGACGTAATCCCTCAGGCCAAGCTTCTGGGCGCTTTGGTGGCGCAGCTTGGTCATCTGGTCAAAGATTTCGTCCAGGCGCGGGCGGTTTTGTTCAAACCACTTCCACTTGAGCTGCTGGGCCAGGTGGCGGGTGTCGCGGTCGCGGTCGCTGGTGAACTTGCCCAGCCCGGGCATGGTCAGGGTTTCGCCCCGGAACTCAAACTTGGCGCCGGCCAGCATCTCTGTGTATTCCGCGGACAGGCGCGAGATCTCAATCGTTTCCTTCTCCACTTCTGGCGACTGGCTGCGGGCGTCCTGCTGCCACAGCGCAAAGGCCTGCTTGCCAAAGGCGGCTTCCAGTTCGGCGCGGTGCGGGCTTTGCAGCAGCTTGCGCTTGAAGCTGTTGTTCAGGTTGCTCAGCTTGGGTGCCAGGGCGTCGCGATAGTCGCGATCCTTCTTGAAGGCTTCGTTGGTGGTGTCCTGGTTGAAGCGCAGTCCCACCAGCGACATCCAGGTGCCCACGCGGGCGCGGATTTCGTCCCAGCGGGTCACGGCAGCGCGGCGGCCGGCGGCGTCTGTGGCGGTTTCGAACAGGCGTTCGACCTCGGCCATTTCGGTTTGCAGGGTTTCAAAGACCGGCTTGGCGGCCTGCATGGCAGTGAAGTTGGGAATGCTCAAGGCAGCTCCAGTGGGCAAGCGTGGCGAAGTTATTCAGGAAACGCGCGGAGTGCCAGCAATCGTTCCAGGCGGCATTACAAAAGCGAGAATGCATCGCAATCGCACAGATCGAAGCTGGTCAGCTAACATCACGGCCAAGTCACAGGAGGCAGCCATGTACTACGGTTGGGTAGGTGGATACCTGAATGCAAGCCGCGACGCCAGCAACAGCGCCACGCAGGCGGAATCCGCCGCGCGCCGCGCCGAAAACGCGACCGCGCGGCTGGAGGATCAGTTGCAGCGCCAGGCCCTGATCATTCGCAGCCTGCTGGAGATGTGTTCCAAAAAGGGTCTCTTCGACACCGACGAGTTCCGCGAGCTGGTCACCGAGATTGACCTGAGTGACGGCAGGCTGGACGGCAGATACAAGCCCATGGCCGGGCCGCGCAATTGTCCCAACTGCGGCAAGGTCAACGGCAAGACCGCCATGACCTGCATGTACTGCCAGGCCATGCTGCCCGATCGCGAGTTGATGTAAGGCAAAGTGCGGCTTGCGACTAACTGGTAACAAAGTTGCCATCTCCCCTTGACGCCCGGTTTTGGGCGGGTTTCATTCTCTTCATGCCTTTTGTCGTTCTGGAAGAGCGCGGCAACACCACCCACTACACCGTCGCTGGCAGCGAGGTGACGATCGGCCGTGCGCCCAACAACTCGATCATGGTGATGGACGAAAAGGCCAGCCGCAATCATTGCGCGATTGTGCAGCAGCCTGACAGAAGCTGGCAGTTGCGCGACCTGAAGTCGCGCAACGGAACCTATGTAAAGGGCGAGCCGATCCTTGAGGTCAAGCTGAACTTTGGCGACACCTTCCAAATCGGCAACGCCAAGCTTTCGCTGTATTCGGAGGAATCCAGCGCCTTCGAAACCAAGAACGCCATGGACGCCATTGGCGAGCGCGCGGGCCCCAGCGCCCCGCGTGAAGCCGTGGGCGTCAATGAGGCCTTTGCCAGCTTTGCCAAGGCTGCGGTGGAGGACACCCCGCGCGTCACGCTGGAAATGACAGCCCAGTTTCTGGGCCGGCTGCTGCCGGGTGTGCGCGTGGCGATTGCGCAGGCCAACGAAGACGGCGTGGCCAAGCCGGTGGCGTACTTCAACTTCATCAGCGGCACGCCGCAGAACGAGTTGCCCTCGCACTTTGCCGCCACGGCCAACAAGCTGCTGGGGCCGCGCTCGCGCACGCAGATCAAGCCCCGCGCCGGCGACAACGCCGCCTGTGTGTACGTGCCGCTGAAGTGCGGCGAGCGGGCCGCCGGCGTGCTGTATGTAGAGCGCGAATCCCGCGACGTGGAGTTCAGTGAAACCCAGGCCCAGTTGATTGAGAACGCAGCCAACGTGGCCTCGATGATGCTGGGCGCGGCCAAATCGCGCGCCACAGAGGAAGAACTGCGCGCGCAGCTGGAGTCCTTTGAATCCGAAATGGACGGCCTGCGCCGCGAACTGGAAGCCAAGCTGGATCTGCAAACCGCCGAGTTGACGGCCCTGCGCCTGGAAGCCGAAGGCCGCGAGGGCCCAAGCTGGAACCACGATTACAGCAACATCATTGGCCGCAGCGGCGGCATGCAGGAAGTGTTCCGCATGCTGGACAAAATCACTGACCTGCCGGTGCCGGTGCTGATTCTGGGCGAACCGGGCACGGGCAAGGAATTGATCGCCCGCGCCCTGCACTTCAATTCCAACCGCGCCAGCAAGGGCCGTTTTGTGGCCGAAAACTGCGCGGCCCTGCCCGACACGCTGTTCGAAAGCGAACTGTTCGGCTATGCCAAGGGTGCTTTTACCGGCGCCGACCGCGACAAGCAGGGCCTGTTTGCCATGGCCGATGGCGGCACGATCTTTCTGGACGAAATCGGCGAAATCAGCCCGGCCATGCAGGCCAAGCTGCTGCGCGTGATTGAGGAAGGCGAAGTCCGCCCGATTGGCGGCAAGCAGACCCGCAAAGTCGACTTTCGCCTGGTCTGCGCCACCAACAAAGACCTGGCCGAACAAGTGCGCAAGGGCGCCTTTCGCCAGGACCTGTTCTTTCGCATCAATGTCGTGACGATCCGCCTGCCCTCGCTGCGCGAGCGCAAAGAAGATATTCCGGTGTTGCTGGACCACTTCTTCAAACTGGCCTGTCGCGAACAGAATGTGACGGGCTTGAAGATGGACCGCGGCGTGCTGCGCGCGATGGTGAACTACAACTGGCCCGGCAACGTGCGCGAACTTGAGAACGAGGTAAAGAAGCTGGTGGCACTCAGTGACGGCAAGAAGGTTGATGCCGCCCAGTTGTCGCCTACGTTGCGCCAGGTCGCCGAAGAAGAAACCCTGGCCGGCGAAGGCGGCAGCCTCAAGGACGTGGTCGAGGGCATCGAAAAACGCAAGATTGTCGAGGCCATCGAGCGCACCAAGGGCAACAAGAGCCGCGCTGCCGAACTGCTGGGCCTGTCACGGCTTGGGTTGCGCAAGAAAATGGAACGCTACGGGCTGAACCCGGAATAAACTGGGGCAGGGAATTTGCGGCCCCAGGGTCACTTTGCGGCATTCAATAGAGCAGGAGAACCCATGCGAACATTGCTGCTGCTGATGGCTGTCGT
The DNA here is from genome assembly GCA_016722065.1 of Planctomycetota bacterium. Taxonomy (GTDB): domain Bacteria; phylum Planctomycetota; class UBA8742; order UBA2392; family UBA2392; genus H3-PLA7. The sequence continues at coordinate 1,510,560 of JADKGX010000001.1, read as the reverse complement.
GGCGGCCCTTCCGGTTTGCGCCCAGGTGTTTCCGCGCATTGAACGCGAAGTCGTGCAAAAGCGCGTGGCCGGCGCCCCGGCCGAAAAAGAGCCCGACGCGCCCACCGGCGACACACCACCCGAGCCCGAAGTCGACGGCCAGGCTGTTCTCAAGCGCTACAACGAGCTGCTGGGCGGGTATGTCAGCGGCAAGAAGGACCAGCTTCGGGCCAGCACGCGCTGGACCGACCAATCGCACGAAAGCGTGCGCAAGTACCTGGAAGGCACAGCCCAGTTGCGCCTGGGCTTCTACGAAGACGCAGCCAAGACCTTTGATTCGCTGGGCTATACCGTGAAGAAGGAAGGCGAAATCAAAACCCAGGAACTGCGCAACCTGGTGGCCGACATCAAATCCGGCAAGGCTTACTACTTTCGCATGATTGCCTCCGTGATGCAGGACTACCGCAACTTCAAAGACGAATCGGACCTCGAAAACGCCTGGAACAAAGCCAAGAAGGAAGGCGACAAGATCCAGAAGGAATTGCAGACCGCCATTGACCGCAAGAAAGTCGACGAAGTGGGCGGGCCGCTGGTGTACCGCGCCATGACCACTTGGCTGGTGACGGGCAAGAATTACTGGATTGCGCTGTGGCGGGCCGAAGTCAACTCCACCGACAAGCCCCACAACATGAACAGCTGGATTGCCATCATCAACGCCACGGGTTCGCGCGATGGCGGCAACGGTGAAGAACAGGCGCCCAACTGCCTCAAGCGTCGCGCAGCCGCGCTGGTGTTGAAGGAGTTCTGGCCCACATCGCCCTACGTGCGCGGCGGCTGGGCCGATATCGCCGCAGCCACCAGCCACATCAGCGCCTTTCAGTGCGACGACTTTTCTCCCTATCTGGAAGCGCGCGAATACCACACGCTGGTTGCCCGCGGGTTGCTCAAGGAAGCCCGCAACCAGGCCGACAAGCTGATTGACATCATTGGCAAGCTAAAGAACGACTGACCGTGACCCAGGGGCTGGAGATCACCCGCCAGGCCGCGCGCTTTGTGCTGCGTTTGCGCGTGGTGCCGGGCGCCCGCAAGGCCCGCATTGCCGGGCCCCACGGCGGCGCGCTCAAGGTCAGCGTCTGCCAGCCACCTGAAAAGGGCAAGGCCAACGAAGGCGTGATTGCGCTGCTGGCCGGGGCGCTGGGGCTGGCGGCGCGCGACATTGAAATCCTGTCTGGTTTGACCAGCCAGGACAAGCGGGTTGCAATCGACCGTTTTACGGGTGACGAAGCCGAGCTAAAACGGCGCCTGTTGCCAACCTGAACCCACACCAAGCACAGGAAACCCATGCTCGAAATCGCCGCCCAGATGCAGGAATCCGCCGCTGCCGTGCGCGTGCACACGCACCTTGCGGCCAAAGTCGGCATTGTGCTGGGCACGGGCCTTGGCGCGCTGGGCAAGGAAGTCAAAGACGCCACGCGCATTTCCTACAGCCAGATTCCGCACATGGGCCGCACCAGCGTGCAAAGCCACGCCGGCGAACTGGTGGCCGGAACGCTGGGCGGCACGCCGGTGTTTGTGATGGAGGGCCGCTTGCATTTCTATGAAGGCCACAAGCTGGCCGACATTGTGTTTCCGGTTCGGCTGCTCAAGGCCCTGGGCTGCGAAACGCTGATCTTGAGCAACGCCGCCGGCGGCCTGAACCCGGATTGGGAACTGGGCGACATCATGATGCTGGACGACCACATCAACCTGCCCGGTCTGGCTGGTGTCAGCCCGCTGCTTGGCCCCAACGACGAAAGCATGGGCCCGCGCTTTCCGGATATGAGCGCACCCTACGACGCCAAGTTGATCAAACAGACCGTGGCCGTGGCCAAAAAGCAGAAGTTGAAGCTGCGCCAGGGCGTGTACGTGATGGTGACGGGCCCGAACCTGGAAACCCGCGCCGAGTACCGCATGCTGCGCAACCTGGGGGCCGATGTGGTTGGCATGAGCACCGTGCCCGAAGTCGTGGCTGCACGCCACCTGGGCATGCGCGTGGCAGCATTCAGTATTCTTACGGACCTGTGCCTGCCCGACGAACTTGAAGAAGCTAGCCTGGACAAGATCATCGCCATTGCCGCCAAGGCCGAACCCAAGCTGACCAAGCTGGTGACAGGCTTGGTCGCTGGCCTGTAGGGCAGCCAACCAGCAAAGCAGCAACCCCCAGCCCCAGCTGCAAGGTTGGGGGCGGCGGAAACCTTGACGAACTTAGGCCCACACGCCCCAGCGATTCAATGCTGCCGTCGTCCCCGCCCTTGCGGGCGGGGCTGGAAAGCCGCCTGGCTGGAAATCACGTGGCGCTGGTGCAATGAAGGCCTTGCGTGCGGCGACTGACCGGCTAGAAACAGCCCGGAGATTCCCATGCCCACAACCGCGATTCTTGGCCTGCAATGGGGCGACGAAGGCAAAGGCAAGCTGGTAGACAGCCTGTGCGCCGACATGGACCTGTGCGTGCGCTTTCAAGGCGGGGGCAACGCGGGCCACACGGTGTACCCCGAGGGCAAAAAGATCGTCCTGCACCACCTGCCCACGGGCGTGCTGCACAAGGGCTGTATCAACATCATGGCCCAGGGCATGGTGATTGACCCCGCCCGGTTGCTGGACGAAATCCATGAAGTAGAAGCCCGCGGCTATGCGCTGAAGGACCGCCTGTTGATCTCCGATCGCGCCGCCGTGACCACGCCCATGCACCTCAGCCTCGATGGCCTGCGCGAAGCTGGCGCCGACAAAGTAGGCACCACCAAGCGCGGCATCGGCCCGACCTACAGCGACCGTTACGACCGCATTGGCGTGCGCATGGCCGACCTGTTGGACAAAGAAGCCCTGGCCGAGGCGTTGCAGCGCGCCATTGCCGTGCGCGCCTGCCAGATGGGCGACAGCGCACCCACCGTGCAAAGCATGATCGGGCCCCTGCTGGAAATGGGTAACCGGCTCAAGCCCTATGTGGCCGATACCGCCCTGACCCAGTCCGAAGCGATCAAGGAAAAACAGCGCATCCTGTTTGAAGGTGCCCAGGGGGCGATGCTGGACGTGATTCAGGGGACCTACCCGTTTGTCACCAGCAGCCACACCCTGGCCAGCGGCATTCCGGCCGGCGCCGGGCTTTACCTGGGTGTCGACGACATCATTGGTGTCAGCAAAGCCTACTGCACGCGAGTGGGCGAGGGGCCCTTCCCGACAGAATTGAACGATGCCAGTGGCGAGGCCCTGCGCCAAAAGGGCGGCGAGTTCGGCGCCACTACCGGCCGCCCGCGCCGCTGCGGCTGGATCGATCTGTTTGCGCTGCGCTATGTGTGCCGCATTTCCGGCGTGACGCGCCTGGCCATTACCAAGCTGGACGTGCTTTCCGCCTTTGGCGACCTGAAGGTAGGGGTGGGGTATGAGGGCTGGAACCAGCCCGGCTTGCCCGCGGACATTCGCCGGTTTTCGGCGCTCAAGCCCGTCTACAAGACGCTGCCAGGCTGGAAAGAGGACATCAGCAAGGTGCGCGGCGCGGGCGATTTGCCGAAAACCACCCGCGAGTATCTGCGTTTCCTGGAAGAGTTCGTGGGCGTTCCGATCGGCATCATCAGCGTAGGGCCCGAACGCGAGGCCTCGTTCTTTACCGCAGGCGCGCCCAAGGGTTGATTTTCCCCACTGCAAAGGCGCGCGGATTGCGTCTACAATGTGGTGGCGTAGCAGCCGCTGGGGCCGCAACCGGAGCCAACATGTCCGCAACCATTCGCAAGTTCACGCTCAGCTTTCCACAGAAGCTGATCCGTGAGCCGATCCTTCATAACTTCAGCGTGAAGTTCGGCCTGCAGTTCAACATTTCGCGGGCCAACGTCAGCGACGACCACGGCTATCTGGAACTCAGCCTGGAAGGCGACAACGAATCGCTGGAAAAGGCCCTGAAGTACCTGGCCGACATCGGCGTGACCGTGAATGAGAAGTAAGCAAAACGCCCGGCGTTGCAACTTCAGACCCGCGCGCTAACGTTTGCATCCATGCACCCGTAGCTCAGCTGGATAGAGCGGCGGTTTCCGGAGCCGCAGGTCGCAGGTTCGAATCCTGCCGGGTGTACCAGCCAAAGTCTGCCGTGGCGTGACGAGAAACCTCGCGCGCCACGCTTCGTTTACGCGCCGCGTCGCCCACCCTTGGGCGGGCTTTGGCTGCGCTACTTCGCTTCCGCGACAGTCCGCTGGACTGTCGCGGGGTTCGAATCCTGCCGGGTGTACCAGCCAAAGTCTGCCGTGGCGTGTCGAGAAACCTCGCGCGCCACGCTTCGTTTACGCGCGGCGTCGCCAGCCCTTGGGCGGGCTCTGGCCTGGCTGCCCCGCTGGTTGCCCAATAAAAGACTTGCGTATCTGTTTAGCCGAATACAGACTGCGGGCGGCTACAGTTCAGGGAGACCGTCATGCGCACCTTCACCATCGTCAATCTTGCCGCATTGCTGCTGCTGGCCTTGGGCGGCTGTGATTCCGCCCCCAACGCCGGTCACGACGGCCAGGCTCCCGCTGGCCCCGCTGCGCCCACCATCACCACCACCGTGCTGCCCCATGCCACCCGGGGAACGCCCTATCTGGCCCAGTTGGGGGCTTCTTCGCCGGCGGGTACCGGCAACGTGGCCTGGGCGCTGAATGCAAACTCCGCGGCGCTTCCGACCGGGCTTGCGCTTTCCAGCTATGGCGCGATCAGCGGCACGCCCACCCAAAGCGGGCTCAGTGCCGTCAAGTTCGATGTCACCAATGATGCTGGCGGAGTCGCCAGCGTGTTGCTGGACGTCGTGGTCTATGAATCCGTTGGCTACACCCACACGCCGGATATGTACGACACGCCGTCCAACGACACGCTGGCCACGGCCACGCCTTTGGGGGCGGTTACGCCAACGGCCCCGTTCTTGCAGACGACGCCACTCAGCGTGACATCCAACCCGGCCGACCCCAGCCTGGACGCGCGCGACTTTTTTGCGTTCTCAACGACCCTGCGCGGGGAGATCCGCATTGCGGTCTATTTCTCGGCGTTCATCGGCAAGCTGCATGCAAGCCTGTATGGCGAGCACGGCGGAGAACTGGAACTCGTGCAGCAGGCCATCACCGGCCAAAACGGCGACGACCAGCTTCTGGTGCTGCCCGATGCCGGTGCCGGCAACTGGGTGCTGGGTGTGGAAGCCCAATACAAGAACGGCACCTGGAACGCCAACGGCTACACGTTCCGGCTGCAATGCGATGACATGACCATTCCCGACGGCCTGCTGGAATACGACCGCCAGAGCGGGCCCATGCAGGTGGCGCTCTCCCTGTTGGTGGCAGGCACTCCGACCAGCGGTGCAACCTGGAGCCTCGCGACCGGATCACCGCCAACAGGGGTCAGCCTGACTGGCAGCGGCCTGCTGGTCGGCAACCCGGGCCAGAACGGGCTGTTTGAACTTGACGTTGTGGCCGATCTGGCCGGGCGCCAGGCCCGCCGAATGGTGCAGTTGCGCGTGCTGAATTCAGGCACCGGCGACTACTGGCAGCGCCGCGGCGAACACCGCCTGTACGACGCCGCCAGACCCGACGGCGACGGCGCGCACCACGAGCACTACACCGAGGCCATGGTCGTGGCACCCCACCCCGCCTACGGCAGCGAGGGCGCGATCTATCTGCTTGGCGGCCGCACCACGGCAACGGTGGGGACCGTGTTTGTGTTCCATACAACGCACCAGGCCGACCCGGACCGCGCCTACAAGCTGGAAGACATCGGCCACCCGCTGACAAGTGAAAGGCAATATCTGGGCGCGGCCTACCTGCAGCACACCTACGGCGGATACATCTATGCCGTGGGCGGCGAGTTGTATTCCAATACCGCGCCTTCCAGCGGCGCCTACACGCGGGTTGTGGAACGCATGCAGGTGGCCGACGGCGCGGGCAATGCCCTGGCCGTGCCCGGTGCCTGGCAGGCGCTGGCCGAGTTGCCAGCCAACGACGCCGGACGCACGATTGAGGGCTATGCCGAGTTCGCGCTGGCTGTGCAGGACGGGGCGGCCGACGGCGATGACCGGCTGTACCTGCTGGGCGGGCGCCGGCGCATCGAAACCACCGCGGGCAGCGGAAGTTACACCAAGGACTTTCTGGCCAGAGTGCTGATGTTCGAGGCGCCAACCAGCGCCGGTGCGACGGGCAATTGGCTGACCAAGCCGGAAGCAGCGGCCTATACCCCGCGGCGCTTTCCTGCCGTTGCGATGATTGCCGGGCGTATCTACCTGGCGGGCGGCCGCGCCGCCGCAGGGGCGACCGACATCATCGAAATGTATCAGCCTGACCCGCTGGGCCTCAACGCGGCCATCAGCATGGCGGGGGCATCGGGTTTTCCGGTGCTGGCCCAGCCGGCCTGGTGTGCGGCCGCGGCAACGTTTCAGGGTGCGCTGTACATTCTAAATGGCTGGGACAGCAGCGCGTCGCCCCAGGCCACACAGCGCCTGCAGCGCTTTGTACCCAATGGCACGGGCACGGGCGGGTCGCTGGTGACACTGGCCCAGCCGGACGCCGCATCGGGTTTTCACAGTGCGGTGTTTCACGCCGGGCGGCTGTGGTTCATCACCGGTCGCGACCCGTTTGTGCCCACGCCGCACTACAGCCTTGCCTACACGCCGTAGTAGTTGCTTTGCGCAAAGAAACAGGATAAAGAGGTAGTAATATCTGTGAAGGGGCAGCCCAGGAGATCACCATGACCACGCCAACCGAAGCCGAGAAACCGCTGACGGAACCAGAGGACACACCGGTGCACTGGCTGCAACGCTTCATGGACAACCCTTGGCTGCTGCTGATGCTCGGGTTTTTTGTTCCGTTCTTTTCCTACACCGTTTGGGGTTGGGTCGAACTGCTGCTGGTCAAGAAGGCCGAACTGCCGTAACCGCGCAGGCGAATCTGGGGGAGCGCAATGAGTATCTTTCCGGTACCAAACGGCTGGGTCAGGGCGCCTCACGGCGCAGAGCGCATGTGGGTCGGCTTGGCACTGGCATGGTGCCTGGTGCTTTCAGCCGCCATGCCCTACTGGCACTTTCGCGGTAGGCAGACCAGCGCCGGCGAAGCCTACGATGTCAACCCGTCTGATTTTGAAAAACGCGTCGCGCAGTTCGTGGCGGCGGGCCAGGTGGGCGACCGCAACGGGCTGCCGATTGTCGAGGTGCCACCCGGCGGCCACGGCTACCTGATCGGCAAGAACTGGCAGTGGTACCCGGCGCTGAAGTTGAAGAAGGGCGTCGAATACAAGCTTCACGTTTCGTCGGGCGATTACCAGCACGGCTTTTCGCTGCAGCCAGTGAACGTGAACTTTCACGTTCTGCCCGGCTACGACCACGTACTGACGGTGACGCCGACCGAATCCGGCGAGTTCAAGATCATCTGCAACGAGTTCTGCGGCGCCGGTCACCATGCCATGACCGGGCTGATTGTCGTCGAGGAATAACCAGGGGGCTGGGCCATGGGCAACTTCATAACGGAGCGTATGCGGGTTTGCGCCACCACCGGCTTGACCGTGGACCTGGATGCGCAGCGCTTCATCAAGCTCAATGCCGTCTTTGGCGTGGTCAGCCTGCTGATCGGCGCGATTGCGGCCTACCTGCTGGCGCTGACGCGCTGGGAAGCCGTGGCGCTGCTGGATCCGATTGACTACTACAAGTACATCTCGCTGCACGGCCTGAACATGTTGATCTTCTGGATCCTGTTCATGGAAATGGCGATTCTGTACTTCTGCGCCAGCACGCTTCTGAACTCGCGAAACTTCTCGCGCGCCCTGGGCTATGGCCAGTTCGGCCTGATGTTGATCGGCTGGGCAACGGTCAACTTCAGTGTGTTGTCAGGCCGTGCCTCGGTGATGATGACCAGCTATGTTCCGCTGAAGGCAGAGCAGGAATTCTACCTGGGCATGCTGCTGTTTGCCGTGGGCGCGCTGCTGGGTGTAATCAACTTCTTTGGCGGTGTGTACATCGCCCGGCGCGACCGTACCTACAAGGGCTCGATGCCGCTTGTAGTGTTCGGCGCGCTGGCCGCAGCGATCATCGCGGTGTTCACGATTGTGCACGGTGCCATTGCGCTGATTCCGGCCTGGCTGTGGTCACTGGGCGCGCTGGAAAAGGCACCTGACCCGGGCTGGTATCGGTTGATCTGGTGGGGGCTGGGTCACGCCAGCCAGCAGATCAACGTGTGCGCGCACGTGGCGGTGTGGTACCTGCTGGCGACCCTGACGGTGGGCGCCAAGCCGATCAACCAGACGGTGTGCCGCGTAGCGTTTGTCCTGTACATCATGTTCATCAACCTGGCCTCGGCGCACCACCTGCTTGTGGACCCGGGTGTTGGCGCACCCTGGAAGATGTGGAACACCAGCTACGCGCTGTATCTGGCCGTGATGGCGAGCATGATTCACGGCTTTACGGTGCCGGCCAGCATTGAAGTCGCCCAGCGCAAAAAGGGCATTGGCGGGTTGTTTGGCTGGCTGACTAAGGCCCCGTGGAAGGACCCCGGCTTTTCAGCCATGTTTCTGTCGCTGCTGATCTTCGGCTTTGGCGGCGGTATCACGGGCGTCACGCTGGGCACGCACCAGATCAACATCATTGCCCACAACACGCTGCGCATTCCCGGGCACTTCCACATGACGGTGGCGGGCGGCACGGCGCTGGCGTTCATGGGTCTGGCCTATTACGTGGTGCCACTGATCTTCCAGCGCGAGTATCCGCTGCGTGCGCTGGCGCGTGTGCAGCCCTACATCTTTGGCGGGGGCATCGTGATCATGGCTGTGGGCATGACGCTGGCGGGCTCGATGGGCGTGCCCCGCCGCCACCCCGACATTGACTTCACCGGTGCGCGCATTGCCGTGGACATGGGCGGGGCCACGCCGTTTCTGGCCATGCTGGGCATTGGCGGCCTGATTGCCGCCACAGGTGCCGTGATCTTTGCGGCCCTGACGGCCTATGCCGCGTTCTTTGGAAAGTCCAACAAAGGCCGCGCCATGACCAGTTGGCAGACACCAGAGCAGGACCGCATGACCAAGAACCTGCTGACAACGGCCTGGAACCCGGCGGAAGGCAAGCTCAAGACCACCGGTACGGTCGTACTGACGCTGATCTTCCTGGCTTCGTTTGTCGTGTATTACTTCGCGAACTGGAAGGCGCTGGCCGACGTGTGGTACGTCAAGTAACGCAGCACCGGGTTGGGGGCCGTGAGCGGAAAGTACGGCCCCCTGACCCGTCGCCCAAAGGCACTTCCATGGCCACACTCCGATCACGGCGGTTGATTCGCGGGACCGCCCACGTGCGGCGGTTCTTTCGCAGCTGGCGCTTTGGCGTGTTTTCGCTGGCCACGGTGATTCTGTATCACCTGCTGCTGGGGGCCATTCTGCTGGTGCCGCAAACGGCCTCTGGCCCGCTTGGAGACTTTGCCCAAGACTTCCGCCGCTGGTGCCTCGATTACGACGACGCCCAGGGCATCAACCCGGCCTTTCTGATTCCGCTGGTGCTGGGGCCCTTGATGCTGGGGTTGATTACAACGGCCATCTATGGTTCGCAGTGGCGCAAGGTTTTGCGCCGGCGCCGGGCCATGTTGCATTGCGTGGCGGGGGCTGCTGTGGTCGTTGCGGCCGTGGGGGCGGGGCTGTTTCTTGTGGGCATCAATCCCGGTGAAACCCAGGCGCCGCAGTTTCCGGCCCAGCGCTTGCGCACGCACATGCAGGCGCCGGATTTCCGGCTGACGAATCAAGTCGGCCAGCCGATTGCCGCCTCCGATTTCCGGGGTGACGTTGTGGTGTTGACAGGCGTGTACGCGCGTTGCGGCGCAACCTGCCCGCTGGTGCTGGCGCAGATCAAACGTGTCACGTCGCGCCTGACGCAAGCCCAGCAGGCGCAGGTGCACATTCTTGCCGTCACGCTGGACCCGGAGCACGACACCCAGGCCGTGCTGACGGAGCTGGCGGCAAGCCACGGCGTAAGCCCCCCGACCTTTCACATGCTGACGGGCCCTTCGCGCGATGTGGGGACAGCGCTTTCGCAGATCGGGATCTTGCGCACCTGGAATGCAGAGCGCGGCGTGATTGACCACAACAATGTGTTTCTGGTGCTGGATCGCGACGGCGCGCTGGCTTATCGCTTCTCGATTGGTGACTTGCAGGAGCGCTGGATGCTGGAGGCGCTTCAACTTCTGCTGGCGGAAACGGGCCCCAAGCCATGAGCCCGGACCAACCCGTTCATGATGCCGTGCCCGCAGCTGCGGCGACCGTGGAACTGCAGCGCGAACTCAACGTAGAGACTTCGGCCCGGCCAGACCGGCCCCTGCGCGGCGAAGCGCCCTTGGCGGCCGCAGACCGTGGATTGCTGCGGCTGGAAAACTGGCTGGGTCGGGGTTTGCCGGCAAGTGCCAACCCGCTGGCCTGGACCGGCGCGATTTCGGCCCTGAGCTTTCTGGTCGCGGTGGTCAGCGGCATTCTGCTGTTGTTCTGGTACAGCAGCAGCGTTCACCAGGCCTGGGATTCCGTGGCTGCCATGAACGAATCGCGCTTTGGCGCGGGCTTTGTGCGCGCCCTGCACCGTTACAGTTCCGATGCCTGCGTGTTGTTTGGGGGCATTCACGCGCTGAAGGTGCTGGCCGCGCGGCGCTTTACCGGCCCGCGCAGCCTGGCCTGGGTGACGGGTCTGTTGCTGCTGGGCCTGCTGTGGCTGCTGGGCTGGACCGGATACTGGCTGGTCTGGGACACGCGGGCGCAAGCGGTGGCCACGGCCAGCGCGCATGTGCTGGACGCGCTGCCGATCTTCCCCGAACCCGTGGCGCGCTCGTACCTGCGCAACGAGGACATCAACTCGCTGCTTTTCTTTGCGGTGTTCTTTGCCCACGTGCTGCTGCCCGTGCCGATGTGTTTTCTGTTGTGGGTGCACCTGGTGCGGCTGCGCAAGCCCAAGTTTCTGCCGCCGCGCTGGCTTACGCTAGGCTGCATTGTGGCGTTGTGCGGGCTGTCGCTGCTGCTGCCGGCTTCGCTGGCGGCGCGCGCGGACATGTCCCGGTACCCGCAGGGGTTTGGCATTGACTGGTTCTACCTGTTCCCGCTGCAGCTGATGGAGCGCGTGCCGCCCTATGCTTTTTGGGTGCTGGCCATTGGCCTGCTGCTGGGCTTGTCGGCGCTGCCCTGGCTGGCCGCGCGCCCCAGGCTGGCGCCGGCGCACACGGAAGAAAAGCGCTGCAACGGCTGCACCCAGTGTTTTCAGGACTGCCCCTACGAAGCCATCACCATGGTGCCCAAAGAGGGCCGCGAAAACCTGGTGTCCCAGATCGACCCGGCCCGCTGCGTCAGTTGCGGCGTGTGCGTGGGAAGCTGCGACCCGGCCGCAATTGATTATGAGGAACTTCAGCGGCGCGACGTGCGCGACCGCCTGACACGCTGGATGGCAGATCCCGCCGGACCCCGCGATGTGGTGTACCTGTGCGCCGATGGGGCGGGGCGCCAGGTGCGCCATAGTGAAGCCACCGGCCTGTCGCCTGATTTGCCGGGCTGGCGCGTGGTTGCGGTGCCCTGTGCGGCGTGGGTTCACAGCTCGCTTGCAGAACTGGTGACGCGCCAGCACGGTCGCAGTGTGATTGTAGGTTGCGGCGGCACCGAGCCGCGCTGCCGCCTGGGCAGCGAGATTGCGTCGCAACGGGCCCAGGGCAAGCGCGAGCCGTTCTTTGACCCGGCCCGCCTTGGCAGCGACAGCTTCCGGTACCTCGAGCGCAACTCCACGGGTCGACGCGGGCTGGCCAAGGCGCTGGCATCGGCCTTTGGGCCGGCCCCGGCCGATACGCGGCGCAACCCGCTGGCGATTGTCCTGGCGGTCGTACTGTCGCTGGCACTGTTTGGCGGCGCAACGGCCGTGGGGTCAGAGTTTGCGTACATGGCGCCAGCGCGGCCGCCTGCGGGTCTTGCAGTCACGTTCAAGCACGCCGGCAAACCGCTGGAGGAAGCAGGCGCGGTGGATTCCGAGTTGCCGCACCTCAAGGGCATGAAAAAGCGCGCGGCGCTTTGCCCGGTGCGGCTGCGTGTGCTGGTAGATGGCGAGTTAGTGCACGACGGCGTGTATGACCCGCGCGGCATTCACAACAACAGTGCCAGCGTGGGCGTTGTCGAACTGGGCGTAACGGCGGGCCGGCACCGGGTGGAAGTGCGCCTTGGCGATACACCGGACCCGGCGGAATGGACCTGGCAGGCCACGCAGGAGCTGGAGTTTGAAGCGGGCCGCCGGCATGTGGTGCAGTTTGATTCCGATGCCGGATTCCGGTGGGATTAGGCGGCCGGATTGGATTTGACTGTCGCGCCGGGAACGCTAAAAGGATAATAGCACACGAAGGTCCGAATATCTGAAATGAAGTCCTTGCGACACCAGAAACGCGACAGAACTACTTGAGGAGACAGCCATGATTGCGCGCAGACAGTTGACACTGATGGCGCTTGCGCTGGCCGGGGCCGCCTTTGTGGCCGCCGCCGGATGCGGGCCCGCCGCCGGCAACGGGGGTGCGGGTAAAAACGACGCCAACCACGCTGACGACGACATGCACGACGACGGCCACAAGCACGACGATGTCGAGCTGTCGGCTGAACAGATGGACAAAGGCAAGCAGATATTCTTCAACCGTTGCGCTGGTTGCCACGGAGTGCTGCGCAAAGGCGCCACCGGCCCGAACATTGAACCGGCCAACACGCGCAAAAAGGGCACGGCCTACCTGGAAGCCATGATCACCAATGGCTCGCCCGCGGGCATGCCTGAATGGGGCAAGTCGGGCATTCTTTCGCCCGACGAAGTCAAGTTGATGGCGCGCTACGTGCAGAATCCGCCGCCGCCGCCGCCGGAACGCAGCCTGAAAGAGATCAAGGAGTCCTACAAACTGTACGTGCCCGTGGACAAGCGCCCCACGGAGCCACCGGCCGGCCGCAACTGGCAGAACTACTTCGGCGTAGTGCTGCGCGATGTGGGCAAGGTCGCCATCATTGATGGTGACACCAAGCAACTGGTCAACATTGTCAACTCAGGCTTTGCGGTGCACATCCTGCGCAGCTCGGCCTCGGGGCGCTACTTCTACAGCATCGGCCGTGACGGCAAAGTCGGCATGATCGACCTGTGGATGGACAAGCCCGACATCGTGGCCGAAGTCAAGGCCGTCAACGAAGCACGCTCGGTGGAAACCACCAAGTTCGAGGGCTTTCTTGACAAGTACGTCATCGTCGGTGGCTATTGGCCCCCGATGCTGGTGATCATGAAGGGCGACACGCTGGAACCAATCCGCGTGCTTTCAACCTCGGGCTATGAAATCGACAACGGCGAATTTGTCCGCGAGGCTCGCGTGGCAGCCATTGTGTCGGACCACCACAGCCCCAACTGGATGGTGAATGTCAAGGAAACCGGCCAGGTCTGGATTGTCGACTATTCCAAGCTGGGCAACGGCGAAGGCCCTCTGGGCATCAAGATGATCGCCGCCGAACGCTACTTGCACGACGGTGGCTGGGACAGCAGCGGCCGCTATCTGATGCTGGCTGCCAACGCACGCCACAAGATTTCTGTGATTGACAGCGTGACACAGAAGCTGGTCGCCAACGTCGAAACCAAAGGCCAGACGCCGCACCCGGGCCGCGGTGCCAACGTCGACCACCCCGAGTACGGGCCGTTGTGGGCCACGGGCCACATCGGAAGCAACCACGTCAGCTTCATCGGAACAGACCCGGAAGGCCACCCCGCCAATGCCTGGAAGGTGGTCAAGCTGGTGGAACTGCCCGGCAACGGCGGCGGCAACCTGTTTGTCAAAACACACCCGAACTCGGGCAACATCTATTGCGACCGTGCACTCAACCCGGATAAGGAACTTGCCGACAGCATCTTTGTGATTGACAAGGCGACCCTGACCAACAAGAAGACGCTGCTGATCCCCGAAAAGTACCGCGGCCACAAGGCCGTTCACATTGAGTACAACAAGGCCGGCACCGAAATCTGGGTCGCGGCCTGGGGCAAGAAGGACCAGAAGGGCGCCATCCTGGTCTACGACGACAAGACGCTGGAGCTGATTGCAGAGATCACGGGCGATTGGATGGTGACACCGACAGGTCACTTCAACGTCTACAACACGATGCACGACATCTATTAGGAGAGCGCCATGAAACCCAAACTGATGATGACTGTCCTGTTGGCTGGCATGGCCGCCTTCTTTGCTGCCTGCGGCGGCGGCTCCAACGGAGCAGCCGGGAACTCCACGGCCAAGGCACCGGTAGTGCTGCGCAAGTCAGTGCCCGCAGAGTTCAAGGACAAAACCAACCCCACGCCCGATGCCGTGGCGGATGGAGAAAAAGTGTTCAAGTCGCAGTGCATCTCGTGCCACGGCGACAAGGGCGACGGGGATTCCGCCATTGGCAAGGCCCTGAAGCCACCCGCCGGTGACCTGACCAGCGCGGAGTTCCAAAACAGTGTCAACGACGACTACATCTTCTGGCACATCACCGTCGGCGGCGCGGCGGGGCCGGAAGGGTCGGGCATGACGCCGTTCAAGGACAGCCTGAAAGAAGAACAGCGCTGGGCGCTTGTGGCCTATGTTCGGTCACTCAAGAAGAAGTAAGTCCGAACCCATTTCTAGGGAACCGGCCCGGGGGCTTCCCGGGCCGGTTTCATGCTGCCGGTGCAAACCACTGACGCTGCCTGAAACCGCGTTCCTGGCGCCATTGCAAGGCAACCAGGCGCAGGCCGACACCCCAGGACGCGACAGTGATTTCGTCGCCGTGGCGGTACACTTGCACGGGCCGCGGTTGTGCCTGCAGTGCCACCACAAGCCTGACCTGACCCGTGGTCCATGGTTCCAGCCCTGGGGTCAGCTGCAGCTTGCCCCGGGCCTGTGACAACCTCACCCAATCGTGATCGCCCGTGGAAAGGGCCAGAAACTGGTACCGCCCGGGCGGCAGATCGACCGCCAACTCCATGTCGCCGTCGGCAGAAGCCGTCACAGGCACAACAAGCGACCATGTGCCCGAGCAAAGATTGGTCGCGCGCCACTGCTGCATGGCGGCTTGCACCTCCTGCTGGTGACCCTGCCGCAATTGCTCCTGCCAGGCCGGGTGTGGCACAAGTAGCGGGTGCAGGTCCAGCTTTTCGGGCCACAGCATGGCTGAGAGCAGCAACTGGCCGGTGCCCGCGCTGGAGCCGGGGTAAGCGCGCGCAAGCACGCCGGCAAGCTGGGGCCAGGGGCGTGCAGCCTGCCATGCCTGCTCAAAGCGTCGATCGGTGGGTGCGCGTGGCACCGGTGTGCAGGCCGCTGCGCCCGCCAGCAGGCCAAGTGCCATCACCGCCAGCATTCGTCGCATAATAATAGATATAAGCATCGATTTAGCGTATATTGACCAACCGGAGACAGTATGCGCGTTCTGGTCGTGGCTGCAAACCAGGAACACAAGCCCGACCCTGTGGTGCCACTGGGTGCAGCCTGCGTGGCAGCAGCAGCCCGCGACGCTGGACACACCGTGGCGCTCTATGACGCCTGTTTTGCCGGCGAACGCTTCGAAAGCCAACTGCAGCACGAGCTGCGCTGCTTCCGGCCCGAGGTTGTCGGGCTGTCAATGCGCAATGTCGATGACGTGGCCTGGCCGGCCGCAAAGTCCTATCTGCCGCACTACCGCAACTGTGTCGCCGCGATACGCCGGGCCGCGCCGGGTGCAAAGCTGGTGCTGGGCGGGTCGGCGTTTACGCTGCTGCCGGGGCAGTATCTGGACGAACTGGCTGCCGACCACGGCGTGACCGGCGCGGGTGAAGTCGCCTTTGTGGACCTGCTGCAACAGGTGCAGGCGGGCAGCGGCCCGCGGCTTGTGCAGGGCCGTTGGGGCCATGGCGCGTCCGGCCCGGCGCTGGACCTGCTTGATCTGGGCGCGTACTACCGCCATGGCGGCGCGTTGAACGTGCAAACCCGGCGAGGCTGTCCGTTTTCCTGTGCCTACTGCACCTACCCGCTGCTGGAAGGCACGCGGCCGCAACTGCTGGACATTGATTCCGCCATACACCAGTTGGAACGCGCCCGGCGCGACTGCGGCGCGATGCACTTCTTTGTGGTGGACAACACGTTCAATCACCCCGCCAGCCATGCCGTGGCGTTCTGCGAGGCTTTGCTTGCGCGCGGGATCGATCTGCGCTGGACGGCCTACCTGTCGCCGGCGAAGTTGCAGCCCGCGCTGCTGCACCTGATGGCGCGGGCCGGCTGCACCAGCGTCGAGTTCGGCACCGACGCCGGTCACGCCGCCACGCTGGCCGGTCTGGACAAGAGCTTTGGCGTGCACGAAATCCGGCAGGTCTCAACCGCCGCCCGGGCAGCCGGTTTGAAGTTCGCCCACAGCCTGATTCTGGGCGGCCCCGGCGAGACGACGGAAACGCTGGCCGCCACGGTGAAGCTGATGGATGAACTGACGCCAGATGCCGTGTTTGCCATGCTGGGCGTGCGCCTGTACCCCGGAACCCCATTGGCGCAAAGGCTTGCCGCACAGGGGTTGGTGGGGCCCGGCGGCATTGGGTTACAGCCCTCATTCTTCATCAGTGAGGCCGTAAGTGACGGGCTGGTCGAATTCGCGACGGCCGTGGCGGCAGATCGCCCCCGATGGTATCTGCCCGGTTTGCACGGCGAAAAGTACGCACGCTTCTGGAAGCGCAAGCGCACCCACGGCGCCCGGGGCCCACTGTGGGAGCTGATGTCCGAACAGACCTCAACACTGGAGGCGCGATGAACACCCCACTGGGCGTGGCGGGTCCGAGGTCCGCTGCGCGGCTGATCTGGCCGGTTCTGCAGGCGATTGTGCTGGCGCTGGGCACCACCATCGTGGCGTTGCTGTTGTTGCAGCCCCGCACGGGCCTGTTTCTGCTGTGGGATGTCTTGATTCCGATGGCCCCGCTGCTGCTGGCCGTGGCGCCCGGCGTGTGGCGCAACGTGTGCCCGCTGGCGACGTTTTCGCTGGCGCCGCGGCAACTGGGGCTTTCCAGGGCCCTTCGCCCCGATGCCAAGTGGCAGGGCCGGCTGCTGGCTGGCGCTGTGTTGCTGCTGCTGCTGATTGTGCCGCTGCGCCCCGTGATTCTGGACCACAACGGCGTTGTCACTGGTGTTGTGCTGCTGGTGGTGGCCGCGCTGGCGGCAGGCCTGGGCACGATGCTGGACTGGAAAAGCGCCTGGTGTTCGGGCCTGTGCCCGGTGCACCCGGTGGAGCTGCTGTACGGATCCAACCCCTTGGTCAGCGTTGGCAACAGCCAGTGCCGCAGCTGCACGCAATGCACCAGCCCATGCCGTGACGCGCGCAACGGCATCAATCCTCTCTCGGCCTCCCGCGACCCGTCGGGTCGTGCGGCGGGCTGGTTTCTGATCGGGCTGTTTCCGGGCTTTGTGTGGGGCTGGTACCAGGTGCCCCAACGCGCCCAAGCCCTGACAGCCAACTACATCCTGGCGGCCTATGCCTGGCCGCTGCTTTCGGGGGCCGTCACCCTGCTGCTGTTTGCCCTTGTGTACGGCCTGGTTCCGGCCGCGCGCCGCAAGGCCATACCGATCTGGGCGGCCACAGCCATCAGTACCTACTATTGGTTCAAACTGCCGGTGATGCTGGGCCTGCAAGGCAACCACCCGCTGCTGGAGCTCAATGGCGTGCTGCCGGCCTGGGCGGTGTGGCCCACGCGCATTGCGCCGGCGCTATTTTTTGCCTGGTTGCTGGTGCTGCGCACTGGCCAGCCGGGGCTGTGGGCGTTTCGGCCGGCCCGCGCGGCAACTGCGCGGGCGTGAAAAGCGGGCCTGGCAGGTCCGCAATAGCAGATAAAAAGACCCGAAACTCCGTTGAAATCTTGACTTGCCAGCGGCAAGCTGTGGCCGCTTGGCGCGACGGAGACAACCATGCGGACAACAACAGTGGCAATCGTGCTGATGCTGGCAATCGCAGCCCCGGCACTGCTGGCGCAAGACAAGAAGAAAGAGGCCGAACCCAAAGCCGGAGAGCCCAAGGCTGGCGAATCCAAGCCAGCCGAGAAGGCCGAGGCGCCCAAACCCTACGACCCGTTTTCGCTGTCGTTTCCGCTTTCGGATGCCCCCGACGCTGAGCGCATCTTTTTGAAGTTCTTTGGCGAGCAGCGCACCCGCTATGAGGGCCGCACGCCCAGTACCTATGTGCCAGGCCTGGCACGGCACACCGCGACTTCGCTGGTCAACCTGCGCACGCGGCTGGGCATTGAGGTGAGGTTTCCGCGCAGCGTCAACGTGCTGTTTGAGATTCAAGATTCGCGGCTATGGGGCGACGAACCCCGCGCCGATGCCAACGCGGCCAACAGCTCGGCCCTGACCGGAACCGACGTGCTGCAGGCCAACATTTTTACGAACAACCTGCTGAATGCAGACATAGAGGCGCGGCTGGGCCGGCAAAAGTTCAACATCGGTAACCAGCGGCTCTGGAGTACGCTGGAATGGACCGTGCAATCCCGCACCTGGGACGGCGTGCGCGTGCAGCGCAGCTTTGGTACGGACTTTCACCTTCAGGCCTTCACGCTGCTGGTGAATGAACTGTCACGCTTCAAGGACGACGAATGGGTGTTTGGCGCCTCGCTGCGCTGGACGCCGCAGTTTCTGCCCCGCAATGAGCTGGAACTGCTGGTGCTGTACGACTTTCGTGATGACGAAGCCAACAGCAACCAGTTCGCGGAAGTCGCCACGATCAGCCTGCGCTACAACGGGTTCTTCGGCCTGAACGAAGACGACAGCCTGGCGCTGGAGTTCAGCGCCGAGGGTGCGTTCCAGTTCGGAGAGGCCGACCCCGGCTTCTGGGGCACGCCCGGCCGCAGCGATTCCGCGGTGCAGGCCTTTGGCAGCGCGCTGACAGCCGACCTGCTGTTTGGGGTGTCGGACCACAAGTTCCGCGTCGGCCTGGAGTACGGGTTTGCGTCGGGCGATTCCGACCCTTCCGATGCCACGTTCCAGACCTTTCGTGCGCCCTTTCCGTTTGCCCACAAGTACCAGGGCTGGGCCGACCAGGTGGGCTGGAGAAACCTGCACGACATCGTGCTGCGCGCGTCGTGGACACACGCTGTGGGTGGCGACGTGGAATCGGTGGGTGTGCTGATGGAACTGCACGCCTTTCAGCGCGCCAACGATGACGATGCCTGGTATGCGCCCTCCGGCAGCGTGATCCGCGCCGGATCGCCAACCCAGAGCGACGAGTTAGGCTACGAGTTCGACCTGCAGATTCCCTTGAAAGTCAGCCGCTTCTTCACCTTCGAGGCCGGCTGGGCGCACTTCTTTTCCGGGCGCTTTGTAAGCCAGACCGCAACTGGCAGCGGGCCAGGGTCCAACAACGAGGACAGCGACCTGGATTTCTTCTGGTTGCAGGCGGCGGTGCGTTTCTAGGCCTGACGCCGGGTCGCGCGTTTGGGCTTGCGGGCCGGCGCTGCTTTGGCAGCGGCTTGCAGGCTCGAATGGCCAGGGGCGTGAATCAGGGTTTTGTACAGCGCCGGGTCCATGACCTTGAAGCGCTTGAGCTGAAAGGTTGCCATGTCCTGCAACGTGCGCGTGTCCAGTTCCTTCAGGTATCTCTCGCGCACTTCTTTCCAGAAGTCGTGCAGCGGGCAGGCACCTGCGCTGTTGCACACGGGCTGACCAAGAATGCACTCGTCGCAGCGGCGCAGATTCTCAAAGGGTGCCACCACCTGGCGCAGCTTGATCTGCGTTGCCGGCCGGCGCAGGACAAAGCCGCCACGGCGCCCGCGTGTCGAAACCAGCACATCGGCGCGCACCAGCTGCTGCAGAATCTTGGACAGATAGTGCTGCGGAATGCCCAGGCTTCTGGCCAGCTCTGAGGCCAGTACCGGCTCGGCCTCGGGGCGGGTGGCGATGTCAATCGCGGCCCGGATCGCGTAATCGGTGGTCTGTGAAAACATGGCGATGAAGCTATCGGCGACCGGACCAACTCTCAATAGGCCGATCTCCATATCCACAAACCCGCAATAGCAGGCAGCCTGTGATTTCCGGCTTCCAAAGCAGATATATGTATCCTAATATCGTCTAGGTGAACGACGCGCCCTCCACCCAGATCATTGAGCCCTTCCGCATCAAGGTCGTGGAGCCCTTGCCGTTTACAACCCGCGCGCAGCGGGCCGAGTTTCTGGCACTGGCGCACCACAACGTGTTTCTGCTGCGCGGCAGCCAGGTCACGATGGACCTGTTGACCGATTCCGGCACCGGCGCCATGTCTGCCGCCCAGTGGGGCGCGATGATGACGGGCGACGAAACCTACGCAGGTTCGGAATCGTTCTTTGAACTTCAGCGCGTTGTCCAAGACCTGACCGGCATGCCCTTTGTCATTCCCACCCACCAGGGCAGGGCCGCCGAACACATTCTGTTTGCCGCGGCCGGCGTGCAGGGGCGCATGGTGCTTGCCAACAATCACTTCGATACAACCCGCGCCAACGTCGAGTACCTTTCGGGCCAGGCCATCGACCTGGTGATTGCGCAGGGGCGCGACCCGCAAAGCGAGCACCCCTTCAAAGGCAACATCGACCTGGAACAGCTTGAGGCCCACCTCAAGCAGCACGGCGCCAGCGTGTTGATGGTGCTGTTGACCGTCACCAACAATGCCGGTGGCGGACAGCCCGTCAGCCTGGAGAACATTCGCGGCGCGGCAGCGCTGGCCCGCGCATATGGGGTGCCGATTTTCCTGGATGCCGCGCGCTTTGCCGAAAACGCCTGGATGATCAAGCAGCGCGAGCCGGGCCAGTCCGCGCGCACGGCGCGCGAGATCGCATCAGAGATGTTCGGGCTGGTCGACGGCATGGTTATGAGCTGCAAGAAGGACGGGCTGGTCAACATCGGTGGCCTGCTGTGCCTGCGCGACCCGCAGCTGGCCGAGCGCGCCCGCACGCTGCTGATTCTGACCGAGGGCTTTCCCACCTACGGCGGCCTGGCAGGCCGCGACCTGGCGGCGCTGGCCGTGGGGCTGACCGAGGTCACCGACGAAGACTACTTGCGCTATCGCATCGCTTCGGTGGCATATCTGTTTCGGGCGCTGGACAAGATCGGCATGCCGCTGATGCGGCCGGCGGGGGGCCATGCGGTCTACATTGACGCGCGCAAGCTGTACCCGCACATCAAGCCACACCAGTTGCCGGGCATCGCGCTGGTCAACGAGCTGTACCTGGAGGCAGGCGTTCGGGGCGTAGAGGTAGGTACGCTGATGTTCGGCCGTGCCGGCGCCGGTGAGGCACCCGACCCAAGCGCGCCGCTGGATCTTGTGCGGCTGGCCTTTCCGCGTCGCACCTACACGCAAAGCCACGTGGACTGGCTGATCGACGTGCTGGCCAGCGTGCACGCGCGCCGGGCCCAGGCCTGTGGCTACAAAATCCTGCACCAGGCGGAGGTTCTGCGCGCGTTCACGGCGCACCTGGCTCCCCTGGCACATCCCGGCACGCCAGGAGACGCCCATGTTTTCCCAGGCAAGTGAGTACGCTCTGCGCGCGCTGACGGAACTGGCGCGTGCCGAAGGCGAGGAGTGGGTGCTGACCAGCCAACTGGCCCAGCGTCTCGCCGTGCCCGTGCACTACCTGGCCAAAGTGCTTCAGGTGCTGGCGCGGCGGGGCATGCTGGAAAGCCAGCGAGGGCGCCAGGGCGGCTTTCGGCTGGCGCGCCCGGCCCGCGAAATCACGGCCTGGGATGTCGTACAGGAGCTGGACGACACGCGCACGCTATATGGCTGCATCATGGGCGAATCGGAATGCAGCGACGAAACGGCCTGCCCGCTGCACCGGCTTTGGAAAACCATTCGCGACCAGTTTCTGCAGATGCTGCAGACCACAACGCTGCGCGACCTGGCCAGGTTTCAGGACAAGCGTACGGATTCGTTTCGACTTCGCGCCGTGCGGCTTCCGCGCAACGCCACGGGCAAAGACTCGCCAGGGGCACGGTAACTAGATAAAACTATCCGAATAACCATTGAACGGCGGTTCAAATGTCCTTATCTTGCAGGGGCACCCGGAGACCGCCATGCTTGCCGCCGGCAACGCCTTCACCCAGCCACGCGCGCCCTTTGCGCGCATTCAGTACCCACTGGAACCTGCCGCCGGTGAAGTTGTCGTCAAGGTTGCAGGCTGCGGGCTGTGCCATACCGATGTCAGCTTCTACTTCGGTGACGTCGCGCCCCGCGCGGCCCTGCCACTGGTTCTGGGCCACGAGATTTCCGGAACCGTAGTTGAAGCCGGCCAGGCCATGCAGGCCCTGCTGGGTGCGCGGGTCGTTGTCCCGGCCGTCATGCCCTGTGGCGATTGCGCCCATTGCCGGGCCGGTTTTGAAAACACCTGCACGCGCCAGTTCATGCCCGGCAACGACGGCCATGGCGGCTTTGCAACCCACGTCAAAGTGCCCGGACGTTATCTGGCCACGCTGCCCCAGGACCTGCGCGGCTACACGCTGCCAGAGCTTTCTGTGATCGCCGATGCCGTGACCACGCCCTATCAGTCCGTGATGCGGTCCGGCCTGCGCCAGGGCGATGTCGCCATTGTGGTGGGTGCCGGCGGGATCGGAACCTATGCCGTGCAGATTGCCGCGGCGATCGGCGCCCATGTGCTGGCCATCGACATTGACGACGCCAGGCTGGCGCGCCTTGCCGACCTGGGGGCATGCGCGACCTACAACAGCCGCGGCCAGGACCTCAAGACCGCCCGCGCGGGCGTGCGCAAGCTGGTTAGCAGCCGGGGCTGGCCGGACTTTGCATGGAAAATCTTTGAAATGTCCGGCGCGGCCCAGGGCCAGGAACTGGCCTACGGCTTGATTCCGCCCTCGGGCACGCTGGCCGTGGTGGGCTTCACCATGGCGCGCCTGGAGCTGCGCCTCTCGAACCTGATGGCCCTGGACGCCACCTGCTTCGGTAACTGGGGCTGCGCGCCGGCGCACTACGCCCAGGCCATACAACTGGTGCTGGACGGACGGGTCAATCTCAAGCCATTCATTCAGACCTACCCGCTTTCGCAGATTCAGCAGTTGTTTGAGCAGGCTCACCAGGGCGTTTTGTCACGCCGCGCGATTTTGCTGCCGGACACGCAGGAGACACCATGACCGCTACACTGGCCGACCACGAACTGGTTCCCAATACCCCGTTTGCGGAAATCCTGTACGAACGCCGACCCTTGCTGGACGCTTGCGGCAAGCCCGTCGACGGCCTGTACAACGCCTGGATCTGGCTGAACAACCCGCGACAGTTCAACAGTTACACGACGCAGGCGGTCAAAGAGATCATCCTGGCCTTCCGTCGCGCCAGCGCCGACCGCGCCGTGGTGGCGGTTGTCTTTACCGCTGTAGGTGACCGGGCTTTCTGCACCGGCGGCAACACCAAGGAATACGCGGAATACTATGCCGGAAACCCGCAGGAGTACCGGCAGTACATGCGGCTGTTCAACGACATGGTCAGCGGCATTTTGAGCTGCGACAAGCCGGTGATCAACCGCGTCAACGGCATGCGCATCGGTGGTGGCCAGGAAATCGGCATGGCCTGCGATTTCACGGTGGCCGCCGACACCGCCCGCTTTGGCCAGGCCGGGCCCAAGCACGGCAGCGCACCCGACGGCGGCGCGACGGACTTTCTGCCGCTGTATGTGGGGTTTGGCCACGCGATGGCCAGTTGCGTGCTGTGTGAATCCTTCACCGCGCACCAGGCGCTCCGGCTTGGGCTGGTCAACCAACTGGCGCCGGTGCTGAAACTGGATGGCGAGTTCATTGCCAACCCGCTGGTGGTCACCGACCGCTACGCCGACCAATGGGGCAACATTGTTTTTGGCGCGCCCCGAACCGGCGAAGCCGCCGCCCGCGCCAAGGAGGTATTCGCCCGCTGCCAGGTCGATCACTCGCACCTGGACGCCGCCGTGGAAGCCATGGCCTGGAAGCTGGCATGCACCATGCCGGACTGCACCACCAAGACGATGGAAAGCATCCGCAAGTTCAAGCTCGAGCACTGGGATCGCAACCGTGAAACCAACCGTGCCTGGCTGGCCTTGAACATGATGACAGAGGCCAAAGCCGGGTTTCGCGCCTTCAACGACGGCCCCAAAGACAACCGCGAAGTCGACTTTGTGGCTTTGCGCCGCGAGCTGGCAGCCGGCCACGCCTGGGACGACGACCTGATTCGCAGGATTTCGCCGCAGGCAAAAGTGGAGGCCTGCCAATGCCCGACCTAGAAACAGTTCAAGAGCACAGTGGCAAACTGTTGCGTCTGGTCATGAACCGGCCCAAGGGCAACATTCTGGATTCGGGCCTCATGGCACAACTGGAAGCGGCAGTGCGCCAGGCCAGCGCGTCGCGCGTGCTGCGGCTGATCACACTCGAGGGCCAGGGCGACCACTTCTCGTTTGGTGCCGCGGTTGAGGAACATACGCGCTACCAGGTTACGCCGATGCTGCAGGGTCTGAATCGACTGATCAAGTCGATTGCTGCATCGCCGGTGCCGGTGGCCGCGCTGGTGCAGGGCAAATGCCTGGGAGGCGCGTTTGAGCTTGCCCCTGGCGGCGCACTTTGTGTTTGCGGCCTCGGATGCACGGTTTGGGCTGCCCGAGATCCGGCTGGGCGTGTTTCCGCCGGTGGCGGCTGCGCTGTTGCCGCGCAAACTGGGCCAGGCCACGGCAGATCGCTGGATCCTGTCCGGCGAAGAAGCCGGGGCCGACGAAGCCCACCGGGTCGGTCTGGTGCACAAGGTGTTTGCCGCCGACAGCCTGCGCCGCGGAGTGGATGAGTGGTTTGCGGTAAGCCTGGGGCAGTATTCGGCTTCCAGCCTGCGCATTGCCGCCCGCGCCACGCGACAGGAGTTCATGGCCTTTCTGGATGTCGCGCTGGACGAAGCCAGCCAGATGTACCTGCAATCGCTGGTCCCTACCCACGACGCAGAGGAAGGCATTCAGGCCTTTGTGCAGCGTCGTCGCCCGCAATGGAGGGATCAATGAGCCTGGAGACTCTGGAATCCGCCCCCGCAACCGGCGCACTGGCCGAACTGGTGGCCCACGCCACGCGCCTGTACGAAGACCTGGAACTGAAGGGTGTTCGCGACTGGAAGGCCCAGGATCCGTCCCGCCGGGCGATCGGCTTTCTGCCGGTGTATGTCCCGCGAGAGGTGATTCATGCCGCCAACGCGCTGCCTGTGGGCATCATGGGCGGTGGCGATCAGATCGAGATCGTGCGCGGCGACAGCTACTTTCAATCCTACATCTGCCACCTGCCGCGCAGCGTGATCGAGCTTGCGGTGTCGGGGCGCCTGGCGGCCCTGGACGGTCTGGTGTTTCCATCGATCTGCGATGTGATCCGCAACCTCAGCGGCATGTTCAAGGTGCTGCTGCCCGACCGCTGGGTGCACTACCTGGACCTGCCGCAGAATTTTGACCGGGAAAGCGGCGGCCGATTCTACCGCCATGAAATGGCAACCATCGCCAAAGGCGTATCGGCCCTCACCGGCGTGGAAGTCACCAATGAAAGGCTGAGTGCGTCGATCTCGCTGTACAACGAGAACCGACGCGCGCTGGCACAGTTGCAGCAGATGCGGGTTGCGAGTCCGTGGCAGGTGCCGGCCACGGAGTACTATCTGCTGCTGCGTGCGTCGTATGTGCTGCCGCCCCAGGAACACACAGACCTGATTCGCCGCTACATGCAGCTTTCTGCGGCCTCGGGGCGCGTGGAACAGGACAACATTCGCGTCATGGTGCGCGGGGCGTTCTGCGAGCAACCCCCGCTGGGGCTGCTGCGTACCCTGGAAAGAGCAGGCTGCTATCTGGTGGATGACGACCTTGTGCTGGGCGCCCGGTTTATCCCGCAGCCGATTGCGCAAGACGGCGATCCCTGGCAGGCCCTGGTGGACGCCTTTCTGTACCACACGCTGCCTACCGCCAGCAAGTACGACGTGCAGGCCTCCAAAGAAGCCGATCTGGTGCAGAGCGTCAAAGAAGTCCGGGCTGACGGCGTTCTGTTGATGGCGCCCAGCTTCTGCGACCCGGCATTGTTGGACCAGCCCATGTTGGCCCACGCCCTGGAGAAGGCGGGCATTCCGTTCACCAGCTTCAAGTACGCCGAAGACACAGGGCAGTTTCAGGTGATCCGCGAACAGGCCGGCACGTTTGCCGACGCGATCAAACTTTGGGGAACGACATGACCGTTGCTGTCAAAGACCTCAGTCAGGACCGGCAGAAGCAGATGATCGCGTCGCACTATGCCCGGCTTTCGCGCGCGGGGCAGGAGGGCCGCAAGGTCGTGTACACGTTTGTGCCCGGCAACCTGACCGAACTGCTGAACAACCTGGGCCTGCTGCCGGTGCTTCCGGAAATCAACGCGCTGCAAAGCGGCATGCGTGGCAAGACCGGCGAGTACATCCAGGTGGCCGAAAAAGCCGGCCACAGCGAAGACGTGTGCACCTACGTCAAGGCCGACATCGGCATGCTGAAGTCCGGCAACCTGGGACCGACCGGCGAGCCCCTGCCCCGGCCGGACCTTCTGTTGCTCAGCTATACGGGGTGTTTCACGTTTCTGAAGTGGTTTGAGCTGCTCAAGCGCGAATACGATTGCCCGGTTGTGATGCTGCATGTGCCTTATCAAGGCGACGGGCAGATCACGCCGGCCATGCGCAAATATGTTTCGGACCAGTTGCGCGACGTGGTGATTCCGGCGCTGGAAACCCTGGCCGGCCGCAAGGTGGATTACGACTTGCTGTCAGAACAACTGGCCCTGTCGGCCCGGGCCGAGGAAGACCTGGTGTGGGTGCTGGAAAGTGCCAAGCACCGGCCTTCGCCCATCGATGCCTACTTTGGTGGCGTTTACTACATCGGGCCAATCTTTACTTCGTTTCGCGGCACGACAGATGCCGTCGAGTACTACCAGCTTCTGCGGCAGGAAATCCAGCAGCGCATGGATCAAGGCTTGGGCCCGGTCACACCCGAAGGAACGCTGTCACAGGAAAAGTTCCGCATTGTTGTGGAAGGTCCGCCCAACTGGACCAGTTTTCGCGAGTTCTGGCGCATGTTTTACGGCGAAGGCGCCGTGGTGGTGGCCAGCAGCTACACCAAGGTGGGTGGCCTGTACGACCGCGGATTCCGGCATGACCCAACGCAGCCGCTGGACACGCTCGCCGACTACTGCATGGGCTGCTACACGAACCTGAACCTGCCTGACCGCATCAACCTGCTGGAAAAATACATTCACGACTACTCGGCAGACGGCTTTCTGATCAACAGCGTCAAGTCCTGCAACAGCTTCTCCGCGGGCCAGCTGCTGATCCTGCGCGAACTCGAAAAACGCACCGGTCGCAGTGGCGGGTTCATTGAAAGCGATCTCGTGGACCCGCGCTATTTTTCGGCCGCCAACATCAAGAACCGCCTGGAAAGCTACTTTCAAATGGTCGACGCAAAACGCGCAAGGGCCTGACCCATGGACTGCTTCGTCGGCATTGATCTTGGCAGCACAACCACCAAGGCCGTCATCGTTGACGCCGACGGGCGCATTGTGGGCCGCGGAATCACCAACAGCCGCAGCAACTACGACATCGCTGCGCGGGTGGCGCGCTTTGAGGCATTTACCAACGCGCGCTTTGACATGCTCGGTCAGGCCCTGCGTGCCGAACCCGGGCTTGGGCAATCCAGTGCGGCATTTCTTGGCGCGCTGACTTCAGGTTACCGTCACGAGTGTTTTCTGGGCCAGTTGCAGCGTCTGGAAGACCACTGCCGGCGTGATGTGGATGGCGCCAGGTATCAAGACGACCGGCGCGCCGTGGGCCACGCGCTGGAGGTCATCCTGCAGTCCGTGCGCCAGGACGCCGCCAAGATCTACAGTGGCGGCGCGGCGGCGCGGTCGGATTTCTTTCGCGACATGGCCGGTGCGAGCTACACGGAACACGCGGCCCAGTTGGCGCGCGCGGGCGGCCCGGCCTTTGACAGGCTGATAGGCCTGTTTGACCGCAACATCATTCCGGTGGAGAACGAGCAGGAAACACGCACGTTTTCACAGCTTCTGATGGCGGCACTGGACCGGGTGGTGCAGTCCTCGGCCCTGCAGCGCGACGCCGTGGCCGGTGTGCTGCTGCGCGTGGCCGAGGCCGAGATGCGCGAAGTCAGCGCTGTCGGAACCGGCTATGGGCGGGTGCGTCTGCCGTTTCCCAAAGAGAACATCCGCAGTGAAATTCTGTGTCACGGACTGGGCGCGCACCTGATGTTTCCGGGCACGCGCACGGTGCTGGACATCGGCGGCCAGGACACCAAGGCGATCCAGATTGACCAGGCGGGTGTCGTGACCAGTTTCCAGATGAACGACCGCTGTGCCGCCGGCTGCGGCCGTTACCTGGGTTACATTGCCGACGAAATGAACATCGGGCTGCATGAGCTGGGCCCGCTGGCCCTGGGCGCGCGCCGGCGCATCAAGATCAACAGCACCTGCACGGTTTTCGCTGGCGCCGAGTTCCGTGACCGGCTGGCTGCGGGCCAGGCCCGTGAAGACATTGTGGCGGGGCTGCACCGCGCGATCATTCTTCGCGCCATGAGCCTGCTGGCGCGCAGCGGCGGCATTCGCAACGAGTTTACCTTCACCGGCGGGGTGGGCCGCAACATGGCAGCGGTGAAGGCATTGGGCGAAGTGGCGCAGGAAAACTACGGCCAACTGCAGATGAACATTGCCCCGGACAGCATTTACACCGGGGCAATCGGGGCCGCAACGTTTGCACTGCGCGGCGCTACAAACAGTGTGGCAAGCAACTAAGGGTGGCGAGATGACGATCACCGCAGGAATCGATGTAGGAAGCGGAGCCGTCAAGGTCGCGGTGATGCGTGTGGACGACGGCACCGAGACCCTGCTGGCGCATTATCTGGAACGCATCCGCCGGCGCGACGTGATGCAGGTGGTGGAGCAATGCCTCGCGGCGGCCCTGGGCGCGGCCGGGCTTTCGCGACCGGACTTGGATTACACGGCAACCACCGGCGACGGCGACGTGATTCCATGGCGCACCGGACACTTTTACGGCATGACGACCCATTCGCGCGGTGCGCTGTATCTGCAACCGGGTGCCACGGCCGCCGTCGACATTGGTGTCCTGCACACGCGCGCCATGCGCTTTAACGCTGCCGGGCGCGTACTGCAGTACCAGATGACCAGCCAGTGTGCTTCGGGCAGCGGGCAGTTTCTGGAAAACATCAGCCGCTATCTGGGTATCAGCGTGGACGAAATCGGCCCGCTTTCGCTGCAGGCCGGCGAACCGGAAAAGTGCTCCAGCATCTGCGCCGTACTGGCCGAGACCGACGTGATCAACATGGTCAGCCGTGGTATCACCACCCCCAACATCCTGCGTGGCATTCACAACAGCATGGCGTTGCGTGTGGCGGGCCTGCTGCGGGCGATCAAGGTCGACGGCACGATCCTGCTGACCGGCGGTCTGGCGCGCGACACCGGTCTGGCAGCGGCCATTGCAGACAAGTTGAAAGAGGGCACAGGCGCAGCCGTTTCTCTGGCAACACACGAACTGTCCGTGCAGGCCGGCGCCATTGGCGCTGCCATCTGGGGCGCGTTCCGCCACCGCAAGCTGGCCAGGCAAAAGGAGGCCGTCGGTGGCGGCACATGAACCATTTGATTTCTCAGGCCGTGTCGCCTGGGTGACCGGAGCCAGCCGCGGTATCGGTGCGGCCATCGCCAGCCTTTTTGCCGCGCATGGCGCACGGGTGGTCGGCTTTGACCTGTTCGCCAGCCCTGCAATGGAAGAGGTATGCCACAGGGCGATTGCGCTGGATGTAAGCAGCTTTGCCGCGGTGGAAGAAGCCGTCGCGCCGCTGCTGCAATCGAAGCTGGTGCCGGACGTGCTGGTCAATAACGCAGGCATCGCCCGAGACCGCGTACTGTGGAAAATGACCGAGCTGGAATGGGACCAGGTGCTGGACGTCAACCTCAAGGGCGCATTCAACCTGATGCGCCACACCGTGGCCGCCATGCGCGCCACAGGGCGCGGCGGAAGCGTTATCAACGTGGCCAGCATCAACGGCTTGCGCGGCAAGTTCGGCCAGACCAACTACAGTGCCAGCAAGGCCGGACTGATCGGCCTGACCAAAGCAGCAGCCCGAGAAGTGGGCCGCGATGGCATTCGCGTCAATGCCGTCGCGCCGGGCATGGTGATGACAGACATGACCCTGAACGTGCCGCTGGAAGCCCGCCAGGCCGCCTTGGCGGAATCGTTGCTGGGGAAACTGGCCCATGCCGATGACGTTGCCAATGCGGTGCTGTTTCTGGCTTCCTCCATGGCGGGGCACATCACGGGCCAGGTGGTCCAGGTTGATGGCGGGCAATGTTTGTAGGAGAAGCGATGACAACGCAAATGCAGGAGCTGGATGGCCGCGCGATACCCCATGAGGAGCGCCTGCCCGCCATTCTGCGCCGGCTGACGAAACTGCAGCCGGGGGAAAGCCTGGTGCTGGTGGCACCACACGAACCCTCAAAGCTGCTGCGCATGCTGCTGGCGGAGTTTCCGCGCTGCTTTGAATGGGGGCCGCTGCAAAGAGGCCCGCAAGCCTGGCGCTGGCAGTTCACGGCGCGCACGCCACAGCCGCGCACGGTCAACGGCTATCTGGGCTGGGACCACCGGCGCATGGAAGCCCTGCTGGCGCAAGGTGCGGCCCTGGCCCATGGCGCCGATTGGGCGGGCGCACAGGCCAAACTGGATGCCTACGCCGACGCTCTGCTGCGCCATGCCGACGTGGAAGACGAAATCCTGTTTCCAGCCTACGAGAAGCTCTCCGGCGGCCTGGCCGACAGCCCCACCGCAATGATGCGTCATGAGCACGCCGAGATCCGCGCGGCGGTGCATGACCTTGCCCATGCCGCCCGCCAGCGCGACCTGGCGGCCCTGCAGTCCGCGATGGATCGACTGGACACGATTGCACCTGAACACCACGCCAAAGAAGAAGAAATCCTGTTCCCGGCCATGGACGAAGCGTTGCAGCCTGCCGACCGGGAGGCGCTTGTGGAACGACTGCTGCTGGCCTGAATGGAGACACCATGACTCTTGCGATTGAAACGATTGACACGCGAAGCCTGCCCCACGACCGCGCGCGCGCGCAAGTGCTGGCCCGCATGGCCGATCTGCAGCCCGGCGAAGCGCTGGATGTTCTGGCGTTGCAGGAACCGACGCTGCTGCTGCAATCCGTGCTTGCCGAGTTTCCACTGGGCTTCGATTTTTCACCACTGAAGCCGGGCCCGGGCCAATGGCGCTATCACATCTGCAGGCGGGGACCGCGGGCGCAGCACTGCGTGACGGACTATCTGGCCTGGGACCATGACCGCCTGGACGCGCTGCTGGAGGCGGCCATGGACCACGCACGGCGCGGCAAATGGCCGGGGGCACGGGCCCTGGCCGACGACTTCAGCCATGGCCTGGTGCGACACATTCAGATCGAGGAAGAAATCCTGTTCCCCGCATTTGAGGAAGCAACCGGCATGCAGCAGGGTGGCCCGACCATGGTGATGCGCCATGAACATGTGGACATTCAGCAGCACCTGCGCGCGATCCTGGCGGCCATGCGGGCCGAAGATTACGACGCCGCCGAACGCGGCCGCGCCGACCTGCTGGGCGTGCTGGTGGCCCACAACATGAAGGAAGAATCGATTCTGTATCCCACGACAGACCGCCTGCACAGCGACGAATCGCTGGAAGAACTCGTGGTCAAGCTGATGCTGGGTTGACCAGTCTGCGGGCGCTTGCGTGCGCCCGCGCGGCTGTCAATCAGGCATTTGTCAGGGGCGCCGGTTTGGGGGCAGGCAGAACCTCAAACATGCGCGCCCCAAGTTCCAGCACCGCCGCCACGCGTTCGGCCCATGCGGCTTGAAACACCTGCAAGGCCGCTGCCTCGCCGGCCAGCGCCGGCTTGAGGTACTGCGAAATCGCCGGTTGGTCCGGCAGCATGCCGGTGCGTGGGCGCAGGCACACCGAGGCGCGCGTGTCGGCCCGCCAGAATGTGATGGCGCCAAAGGGCAATGCTTGCGCGTCGTATCGCAACAGGCCTGCCCGGACGAACTTTCCTGCCAGGCCGCGAAAGCCGTCCTGACCCGCCGCGCCAGTGACAAACCCGATCACGCGGCCCATCGGGCCGTTGGCAAACACGTCGGGCTCCGAGTGCACCTTGACGCTGATGTCGCCCCGGACCGGCAGTTGATCAGGGTACAGGCGCGCCAAGCCCTCGCGGGCCAGTTCAAAGGCCGTTGCCACAGTCGGGCACAGGTGGCCCGCGTAGCGGCCAACGTCGTCCAGGCTGATCTGGATCCGGCCTTGCTCTTTGAAGCCCAGGGTTTCAGCCAGCGGGTCGCGCAGGGCGATGGGTGCGCAGTTGGTGGCAATCTCTTCAAGTCGCGTCATGGCCAATAGCCTCCTCTAATTGTTGCAGCACCTGGGGCAGTGAGTGGCCGTTGTGTTCTGCGGCGACGGCGATGCTTTCTTCACCGCCGCAGCAGGCGTCCAGGCCCAGTCGGGAAAGTACAGGCACAGTGCGCGGGAAAGCCCGGGCCACGTCGGCGACGGTTCGTGTGGCATCGACACGCGATGCCGGTGGCGCAGGCGGCGTCGGTGGCGCTTGCTGGCCTGTGGCCGTGCGCAAATCCTGCAACAGGGTCGCCAGGTCTACTTCCTTCAGCGCGCAGGCCTGGGCCAGGCTGACGGTACGGGCCAGTGTCTGGCGCGCGACGGGGTTGGTCAGCATTCCAAAGCCGTGGCTGACAAACACGGGCAGGGTCTGTGGCCAGCGTGCCAGCACGGCCGCCACGTTAGCCCCGGCAGCAAGTTCCAGCGCTGGCGCAACCGCCCCATCGCCGCTGCGGAAAAGCAGCAGACGCCCTACGTGCCCGGCCCAAAGCAGCAGGGCCGTTGCGGCAATCACTGCCGCCACGGCCAGCAGTTCGAAGCCCGCACCCGTGAAATCCGCGGCGATTTCGCCCGCGATGCGCAGTGCCACGGCAAGGTTCAGCAGCACAAACGTGAGGCGCTGGCGGCCCAGTGTGGCCACATTGACGCCACGCAGCGTGGGAATCACCTTTAGCGAAATCGCCATGATCATCTGGGCAATGAAGCCCAGTGTCAGCGTGTGGCGCACGGCACCGTGAAAGCCATGCCCGAAGTGACCCACCACAGCGGCGATATACAGCGGCTCGGCCAGCCACAGCAGCATGGCCAGTGCCAGCCAGCCGTGCGCCGCGCGTGCGAATTTGATGCTGCGGTCGTTGCCGGTTGGTTGTTTCCAGGACCGGAAGCCTGCAAGGATGCGCAGCGTGGAAATGCTGAACACCAACAGCGCCAGCCAGAAGCCGGTTTCCAGGGCGCGCACGCCCAAGGGGCCGTCCAGCATGCCGCGCTTGGCGGCAATCGCCCAGGGAAACGTAACGGCCATCACGACCAAGGCAACATTGAGCGGCCAGAACCACCGGCGCATCACCGCCTGGCCCGGATCCGCAAAGCCGAACACAGGCGGCAAGAAGCGCTGCATCACGCCCAGAATCAGGATCACCGCACATCCCAGAAGCTGGATCATGCGCAGTGGTTCCTGCACCAGCGTGATGCGCGGCACGAGCTCCAGAAAGCTACCGGAGGTCGAAATCAGCACCAAATGCACCGCAGCGCCCAACGCTGCCACCACCAGCCAGCCGGCCGCCGCAAACACATAGCGGTCGTAGGCCGCCCAGACCGCGCTGGCCTGACGATAGGTGTTCCATAGCAGCCAGGCGAACAACGACAGGGCGGTTACTTCCATGGCGCTTCCAACCAGTGCCATGACCAGCCAGTGTGGGGTAAGCGAAAACAGCGCGCCGGAGGTATCCAGCGCCAGCATCTCGCCGGTCACCCGCAACACAACGCCTGTGCACACCAGGCCAAACGACGCCAGTGCCAGCCCCGGACGGTACAGCGCCGCGTGCTTGAACCGCGGCAGGGCTTGGTAGCCAAAGCCCATGATGAACATCGACATGAAGCCGGCCAGCATGCTGTGGGCGTGGGCATTGATGATGTTGATCGGCGGCGCGACCAGGCTTTGCCCCTGCCATGCCCGCCACACCAGGTACAGCCCGAGCAAAGCGCCGGGCACCAGTGCAAAGGCCAACCCGGCCAGAAAGAAGGGGCGGTAGATGGAGTCTGCAAGTTGCGGTGTCGGAGTCGGCCGATGGTCCGGGGTTGCGGTGGCAGGGGCGGGCAAGTCCAAGCCCCGAAGTTCCTGCAGCAGCTTGGGCAGGTCCACGCCGTGGGCCGCCGAAAAGAAGGTCAGGGTTTCGTCGGGCCCCAGCGGTCCGCCGCAGCCCTTGAGGCCGTAGCGGTCCAGAACCGCGCGCAGGTGGGGTGCGCGTTGCAGAATCTGCGGGATCGTGTCGTCAGGCGAGATCATGGTGCTCCTGAGTAGATAACACGATCCTATTATCCTTTTATGCCCGCACGACCCCCGAAATGTCGACAAATCGGCAGCGGCCTGCCCCGGCCACCGAACGTGCGGCGTTGGTCTCGTAGAACGTGGGTGGTTCCAGTGTCGCGCCACGCGCCAGGCGCCGGGCTTCCGCGCGCAGCCGCCAGGCCAGAAACGGGCCGCCCAATGCTGCTGCCAGGCGTGCCCTAAGACCGAACTCGCGCTTGATCTGGCCCAGCAGGGCGTCCAGGTGATGCCGGATCGGTGCACCACGGCCGAACTGCCTGCATGCGGCGGCAACCACGGCGGCATAGGTAGTGGGCAGTTCGCGGCCTTCCCAGTGCATGCGGTCGCGAACGCGCAGGTCCGGGTGATTCTTGTAACGCAGCCAGCCCTGCAGCGTGGTGTTCACGATGCGGACGACGCTTGGCCCGTTGACCTCAAAATCACGCCGGAACGCGCGCAGCAGCATTTCGCTTTCTTCGCCGTCGCGCAGGTGGCGGTGACGGTAGTTGAACTGCGCCTGGCCATGAATCAAAGGCAGGGCAACCTCGGACTCGGGCAGGATCAACTGTTGTTCGGAAAGCTCGCGATGCAGCGGCGTGCCCGGCAGTGGCGTGTACAGCATGAACTGGTGAAAGTCCGTTCCGTGCGCAACGGCGTAATCGATGGCCTCGTCGATGTTCTGGCGCGTGTGGGTCTCCAGGCCGATGATCGTGCTGCCCAGCACGCGAATGCCGTGCGATTGGTACAGCTTGACCAGCGCTTGTGTGTCCACGCCGGCCAGCTTGCCGTAGCGGCTGTCCTTGCCTTCCAGACCCAGCCAGACCCACGAAACACCAATGCGCACCAGTTCATCGATGCTGTACTTGCGCAACACGTTGGCCGAACTGAACAGATAGAAGGACCAGGCCTTGCCGTGTTGTTCCATCAGTTCCAGCAGTTGAAGGGCGCGTGGGCGGTTGAGCAGGAAGTTTTCGTCCATCACAAAGAAGGACCGCGCGCCGGTTTCGCGTTCCAGGCCGGACAACACGGCAAACAGCTCGGCGCCGGTTTCATAGAACGTGTTGGACTTGCCCTTGCCCCCGAACATGGCCGAAGTGGAACAGAAGTTGCAGCCCATGGGGCAACCCACCGAGGGAATCACCGTGGCGGCCGTTTCTCCCGGGCGATTGGGGACGTTCATGCCCATGCTGCGCATGTTGACGGGCGACAGCACAACAGGGTGCCGATAGGGCGCCCCAGCATCTTCGCCCAGGAATTCACGAAACCAGGTCACGCCTTCGCCCTGCACGATGTGATCGGCGTCGACGCGCTGTGCCAGGTCAGGCAGGTTGGCAATGTGTCCACCGATGACGATGCGTGCGTTGGGCTGATAGCGCCGTATCAGCTTGCACATGTGCGCAACCTTCAGCACGTTCACGATAATGCTGCTGATGCCGATTACATCGTAGGGCTGGTCCTGAAGTTCCCGGGTGAAGCGGTCCAGCGTTGGAAAATCCAGCACGGTGCAAGGGGCGCTGATGTTGCACTGGATCATCATGATGCCCCAGCTTCGATGGAACATACGCAGCGAAAACGGCCCCTGCACGCGCGTCACCTGGTTGTGATACAGCTCCATGGGGTTGACGACGCTGCTGCCGAATTCGTCGTTTTGGGCATAGGGCCCGAACACGCTGCAAAGAAGTACCCGGGCCTTGCTGCCCAGCGGGTGCACCGGCACGCCCGATGCGACGGGCTTGTTCAAGGTTGTCAGCACACATGCCCTTCCGGCCCGACAGGCCAATCCAGAAGCAACGGCGCGCCTATATAGGCTATCTGTATCTGATTATCTATCATTATTCCTTCACTGAGGCAGCCTGGTGGCCTTTGCGGGTCGCCTGCACGCACAATGCCCGCACAGGGCGGGCATTGCTTGCGTGGTGCGAAAGAACCGGGCTGGGTAGCGTCGGTCGTTACTTCTTCTTGGGCGCTTTCTTGGCTGCTGGCTTGCGGGCTGCCGGCTTGGCTGCTGCGGGCTTTGCTTTCTTGGCGGCCGGCTTGCGTGCTGCGGGCTTGGCAGGCTTTTCGGCCTTGGCCCCTTCCTTGGAACCGGTTGCAGCCACCTTGCCGGTGCGGCGGGCGCCCCGTGCGGGGCGTTTTTCGGCCTTGGGTGCTGGCGCGCTGGCCGCGGGTGCGGCCTGGCTGGCTGGCTGGCTTGCGGCCTGGCTGGCTGGCTGGCTTGCGGCCTGGCTGGGCGCGGCGTTGGCCTGCGGTGTAGGCGCTTCTGCAGGCTTGGCACTTTCGGTGGCAGAAGCCGGGCCGGTTGCCGCACCGCCCTGGGCAGGGCTTTGGCCCTGCTGGTTTTGCGGGCGACCTTCGCTGCGTCCGCCGCGATCGTGTCTGCCACGGCCGCGTCGACCGCGCCGTCCGCCCTGCTGGTTGCGGTCGCGGTTGCCCTGCTGGTTGCCGTCGCGGTTGCCCTGCTGGTTGCCGTCGCGCTGACCCTGGCGGTTGCCGTCGCGGCGGTCCTGTCCCTGGCGCG
This sequence comes from Planctomycetota bacterium, assembly GCA_016722065.1. GTDB lineage: Bacteria > Planctomycetota > UBA8742 > UBA2392 > UBA2392 > H3-PLA7. The sequence continues at coordinate 1,473,646 of JADKGX010000001.1, read as the reverse complement.
TTGTGGCCGGGGCGGGTTCGCGCACGATCTCAATCGGTGGCAGCTCGGGCAGGGTCGCGCCGAAGCTGACGGCCTTTTGTGATTCGTCCTGGATATTCTTCTGGCGCTGTACCTTTTCCATTTCGCGCTCGCGCTGGCGGCGGCCGCCGCGGCGCCTGCGCTTGCCGTCGCTTCGTTCACTGGCAGGTGCCACACCAGCGGCCTCGGTGCTGGCCATGGGCGGGGCGACGTTGTTGTGCACCTTGTGGGCTTCGCTGCGCACAAAGCCGTTAATGCGCTGGTCCATGTCGTACACAACACGCTGGGCGCGGTCATTGACGTAGTAAAAGCGGCTCTGGCTCAAGGTCAGGTCGCGGGCGTATTCAAACACGACATTCTTGTCGAACTCTTCTTCCAGCAGGTCGATATCTTCCCGAAACTCGCTGTGCAGGTGCGACAGCACGTGCGGGTGAACCTGCACCACCAGTTCCTGGACGCGGTCCTCGCACAGGGCGAGTTTCATGCGGCGCAACAGGCTAAGGCACTGGGTTTCGGCGGAATGCACCATGCCAAAGCCGTTGCAGGTGGGGCAGCCGACATAGGTGTAGGTCTTGATGCTGGGGCGTACGCGCTGGCGGGTCATTTCAATCACGCCAAAGGGGCTCATGCGGGCCACCTTGGTGCGGGCGCGGTCCTTGCGCAGTTCGCGGCGCAGGGCGTTTTCAACGTCACTGCGATGGCGCGGATTCATCATGTCAATGAAGTCGCAGCACACGATGCCGGCCAGGTCGCGCAGCCGAAGCTGGCGGCAGATTTCCGGAATCGCTTCCATGTTCGTCAGGTGTGCCGTGCGTTCGGCGTCGCCGGCGCCGGTGAACTTGCCGCTGTTGACGTCGATGCTGACCAGTGCCTCGGTCTGTTCAATGAACAGATAGCCGCCGTTCTTGAGCGTGATGCGCTTGTCAAAGATGCGCTCAATCTGGCCTTCCATGCCCTCGGCAAAGAACAGGGGCACGGGCTTGTCGTACAGCTTGACCCGGTCCTTGAAGCTGGGCATCAGCTGGTCAAAGAAGCCCAGCACGCGCTCATACACCTTGCGGTCGTCAATCACGATTTCTTCGGTGTCGGCTGTAAAGTAGTCGCGCACGGCGCGAATGGCGGGGTCGCTGTCGCTGTACAGCAGGGCCGGGGCCGGGGCATCGGCGATGCGGGTGGTAATGACACTCCACAGCCGCAGCAGATAGTTCAGGTCGCGGCTCAGATCCTCAAAGCTGCGGTCAATCGCTGCCGTTCGGATAATCACGCCCATGCCTTCGGGCACGGCCAGGCGGTCCAGAATCTTGCGCAACTCGTTTCGTGCGCCGCCGTCTTCAATCTTGCGGCTTACGCCGCCGCGCTGGCTGTTGGGCGTCAGCACCATGTACCGCCCCGGCAGGCTGATCATGCTGGTCAAGCCGGGACCCTTGCCGCCCTGGCTTGCTTTGCTGACCTGCACCACGACTTCCTGGCTGCGCTTGAGAATGTTCTGAATCTTGGGCAGCGGGCCGCGGTGAAAACGCAGGGCCGGGCCGTTGGGTGGCGGGCCGTCGCCTCCGACATTTCCTGGCGTCTGCGTGTCGGCTGGGGGCGTTTCGGCCCCAGGTGCGTCGCCGCCTTCCAGGGCTTTCTTGGGCAGGTGGCCGCCGCGCTTCTTAGGTTCGCGCTTGCGCCGGGGGCGTGGCGGCGCGGGGGGCCTGGTTGCGGCGTCTTGGGCCGGTGCGTCGCTGGCTGTCGGGGCATCGCTGGCTGCCGGGGCTGCATTCGGCACTGCGGCTGCTTCGTTGCCCGGTGCATCGGCGCTTTGGCTGGCGTAATTGGGGCGCGGCGCGGGTTGCGCCTGCGCGCGATCGCGGGGTTCCGCCTGGCGCTGGCTGTGGGCCGCTTGCGCGGCCGCCGGTGCTGCCTGCGGGTTGGTGCCGTCTGGTGTGCCGGTACGCTGGGCGGCCTCGCGGGCTTCGCGACGGCGCCGGCCACCGCGACGACCGCGGCGGCGGCGCTTGCGCAGGGGCAGGCCGTCGGGCCCAAGTTGCGGCGGGGCTGGTGGCGCGCCAATCACCGTTGGCGCTTCCGAGTCGTCATCTTCGCCGTCGTCGTCGCTGTCTTCGTCGGCGTGCTGGTCGTTGGGGCTGCCCACGCCTTCGCTGCGGTCGGCGCGGTCAGCGGGTTTATGGTCTGCGGGCGCGGCGGCGGGCATTGGTTCGGGCGCCACGGCGGGTACGTTCAGGGGTGAATCGGTCAGGCGGTGGCCGGGCTGGGTTTCGTTCAGCTTGTCCAGAAACGCGGCCTCGCGCGGCTCGCCGGTATCGGAAGGCGCGGCACCTTGCTGGTTGCCATTGTTGCCGGCCGGGGGTGCGGATTCACTGCCGGGCTGGGCGTGGCCGTCGCCGACAAATTCGCTGACTTCCTCGACGTCCTGTTCGCCGCGGTTGTCCAAGATGGACTCTTCGGCTGCGGTCTCGCGAATCCGCAGGGTGTGCGGAAACAGTTCCGTCAGCTTGGGGTTGTTTTCATAGGCATACAACACGTCGCTGACGTGCAGAAAGCCGTTGCGTTCAAGCCCGATATCGACAAACGCGGCCTGGATGCCGGGTTCGACGTTGTTGATGATGCCCTTGTAGATATTGCCAACGTGCTTGAGCTGGCTTGGGCGGTCGACAAAGTATTCAAACAGCCGGTTGTCTTCGATGACTGCAATACGGCATTCATCGCCGTCGGCAACATTCATCAGAATTCTTCGTGACATGGTTTCTCTTACTGAACCTGTTCGCCAGGTTCGCTGGGGGCGTCGGGCGGGAGGTCCGGGGCCAGCACGGTTTTCGTCTTGGTGACGAGTATGGCCGTGGCATCAAGCCCCAGAATCTGCAGCAGGTCCGAGGGCTTCATGCCGCCGTCGGCGCCGGTTTTGAGACGCATCGAAAGTGTGCGCCCCTGCAGCGAGGCCGCAAGCACGAATGCCCGCGCGTCGAAGTTGCGGGCCGCCTTGGCTTCGCCCCGCGAACGGGTGAAGGCATGGGTTTCGGAAGCAAGCAAAGCCTGCAACCGGGCCTGCAATTCGTCGGGATCGGCGTTTTGCGGAAGCTCACACTGGTATTCCGCCGCCGCTACCCTGGGCCGTTTGGTTGCAATCACCGCTTCAAGCAGGACAAGTCCTGGCGGCATCTGCAACGAAAGGGTGGTAACCAGCTGCGCGGGATCCAGGGGTTCCTGCCCGTGCTCAAGGTCGATATCGACGATTTCGTCGAGGCTTTCGACCCCAAGCGGCAAGGCAAGCGCAAACGAAAGCCGGGGGTGTGGATTGAACCCCTGCGTAAAGGCCACTTTCAGCCCCGAGCGGCGCAAGGCCAGCTCGAAGACACGCATCAAGTCGTGGTGGGATATGAAACGAAGCGCGTCGCGCTTCTGAAATCGCACCCGGTACCTGCTGATGGCCATTGGCTTTTGCTGCGGGCTTCGCGAGCTACGCGAAGCAACCATGCAGACCGCTGATCCTTCTCGTTCTCCCGGACCAGGCAAACGCCCCGTCCGTTCAATTGTAAAGGCGGCCCCACGGGCCGCCGTGCTATTCCGTCTTGTCTTCTGCCTTCTTGCGCAGCGAGGCGCGGAAGTCCGCGTTCACGCTGAATTCGGTGCGAAGGTTGCTGCCAGTTTCTGCGATGCTGCCCTTGAGGGAGTAATTCCAGGTGATGTCCGCTGCCACGCCCTTTGCCAGGTCAAACAAGAGCGTGCCTTCTTTGATCTCGGGCGCGTCAAAGCTGACCTGCATGCCCGCGCTGGTCACGCTGTGCTGGGCCTTGAGCGGCACGGCCGTGAACGTGAAGCGTGCCGCCGTGGGCTCCGCCAGCGTGCCGTACAGGTTGACCAGCTTGTAGGTCACTTTGTATTCCGCCGTGGCACCCGGGATTGCACCCAGCGGCAAGCGGCGAGTTACCTCGGTGGTTTCGTTCAACTTCAGTTTGGCGTCTTTGGCAAACTCGGGCACCATGCCAAGGGCCAGGTGCAACGGGTCCATCAGTGCGCCGGGGTAGTTGCGCTGGTCGGCGTCGTTGTAATCGGCAAAATACTGTTCGTTGTACAGCCGGCCCTGGTCGGTAATGCTGAACCAGGCCGAACCAGAACCGGCACCGGATTGCGCGGCCCGCTTGCCTTCCATGGTGCGGGCGTTGATGCCAGGCCAGCCCGGAATGTTCGTTACATCGTTGCGCGTGCCATCGGGCAGAACTTCGCGAAACTTGGCATCGGGCCCGATCAGCCCTGAATAGCGGGCGCGGCCGTTATCGATCAGGAAGCTGATTTGTTCAAATTGAAGGGCCAGGCGCAGGTCCTTGCGGCCTTCCTGTTCGTCTTCCTGGCCTTCCAGCGTGACAAGCGCCGACCAGTTTTCGGTGCGGCGGAAGGCGTCAATGCTGGTGCCGCCGTCAGTGCTGGTGCCCTGGCGGGTGGCGTTGAAGTAGACTTCGTAGGGAAAGCGGTCGTCGGCAATGCCTGCAAAGTGCGGCGCGATGCTGACTTCACCGGCCTGGGCCGTGATGTCCTGCTTGGCGGTATCCACCGTAAAGCGGTAGGGCTCGCGCGGGGCGGCGGCGACAAAGCCAACGGCAAGGGCGCCAAGGCCGACCAGCAGGGCAAGCGGAATCACAAATCGCATCAGGCGCAAAGCAGCCTCCAAAACGTCGCGGAATGGTAGCGGCGCCGGGGGGAGTGTCAATCACGAGGCACGTGCCCAGGACAGGATCAATCGGCACTCGCCCTGGGGGTAAAATTCGAAGTCCGTAAAGGCCGCCGGGGCCAAAATGGTGTCTGGCGCGTCCAAACACGCCGGTTCCAGCCTGTCGCTGCCCCGCAACGTGACCTCGCACCGGCCCTGCAGGCAGGTAACAAGGGTAAAGCCGGCCCAGCTGCGGGCCAACTGGCGCGGCTGGCTGAAACGCAGCGATTTGACTCCAAAGGGCCCGGCATCGTGCAGCAGGGTGCCATCAGCGGCTTTGAAAATCTGCGGTGGCGCGGTTTCAAAATCCGCAGCGGCCAGCCCTTCCTTTAAGTGAAGGTCGCGGCGCAGCCCCCCCGGCCGAGGAAAGTCCCATAGCCGCCATGTGACGCCGGTGTTCTGTTGAATCTCCAGCAACGTCAGCCCGGCACCAAGGGCGTGCACCATGCCGGCGGGGTTGTACAGCCAGTCCCCGGCCGCCACGGGCCGGGCGTTCATGGACTGGTCGGCGCGGTTGTTGCGCAAGGCATCTTCAAAATCAGCGCGCTGCAGCCCGGGCTTCAGGCCCTGGTAGATTACGGCCCCGGGTTCTGCCTTCAACACCAGCCAGCCTTCACTCTTGCCACGGTGAATGCGCCGCCCCTTATGGAACTCGTCGCGCGGGTGGTCCTGAATGGAAAGCGGCTGGCGTGTGTCCAGCAGCTTGATGGCCAACGGAAAATCGGGCAGGTCGTCGGCGCCCGCCAGCTGGCCCAAAAACGAAAGCCGATCCTGTGCTATGGCCTGGCCAAGGGTCAGGTCGCGCCACTTGCCATTGGCAATGCGGGTGGATTCCCCGGGCAGGTCGGCGACTTCAATGCTTTCGCCGGTGCCTGCGGGCCAATCGCTGGCGCCATTTGGAAACAGCTTCGCCAGGGTGCTGCCAGCCCAAGGCTTGGGTACGGCCAATCGGTGAAAGCGCAGGGCATAAGTCATGACCTGATTCTACCCCAATGCGTCGTTCACTTCAGCCGCAATGCCCGTCGCGACAGATGGCATGGGGCCGGCAGCAGAGGGCAAGTCAAGGGCAAGAAAATCTTTGCCGCCATGGCGCCTTGGGGGCCAAGGCATTGCGGTTGCCAAAGACGTGCATCCAGGTTGCCGTCGCCCCCAGCAACCCTTGCGTCGCGGTGCGATATTCGGGCGCGTTGCTTTGCAACTGGCTGGGGCTGGGCTCGTTGGGTAATTCGATTGTGTTGTCGTTGCCAGTGCACGGGTCAACTGGTTCGACCCATGGCGCAGGGCCACGCTTGGGTTAACCTTGGGCCATGGAGCCTCTGCCACCCAGCGGCGTTTCTGGTTCTGCCCCCTCGCCCGGCGACGACGAGGTGCTGGACGAACTGCCCCAGACCGTTGCAGCGGAACCGGCGGCCCCGGCAAAGCCTGGCACACGCTGGGTCGCGATGTTGATGATCGCCCTGGCCAGCGGCGTGGGGTTCGGACTGTGGTTGATCTGGTGGGACCCCCTGGGTCAACGCGCGCAGCCGCAGTACCAGGGTGGCCCGGGCTACGAGTTTCCACGCGGCAACAGCCCCCTGAATGCCGGCGAGGCCGAAAAACACCTGCAAGTGCTGGCCGACGCCATGAGCCGCTACCGCCAGGAGTTTGGCGACGGCGTGCGCTGGCCGATGACTCTGGAAGACCTGAAGTACGTCGCCCTGCTGCCCGGCGATTACCAGTTCCGCGGTCTGCTTTCGCAGCGGCCCTTGAACTATGCGCCAGACATTCCCGCCGGCCATGACCCTTCGCGCTGGGCGATTTGCTGTGATGTAAAAACTGAAAACCGTCGCGGACGCAACGGCTATGACGTTGTTCGCGTGCCCGTGGGCGCGGTGGTGATCCTGGGCGACGGTACCGTGCGGGTTCTGGAAGAACGCGACCTGACAGCCGTGGGCGGCTTGCAGTTTGACCAGGCCGTTGCAAGGTAACCCATGAAGATCACCGTCAACGGCAAAGAGCGCAACGTGCCACCTGGCACCACCGTGGCCCAACTCGTGGCCGAACTGAACTTGAAGACAGACCGCATCGCCACCGAACGCAACCTGGCCGTAGTGCCCAAGGCCAGCTACGCCCAGACCGCGCTGGTTGAGGGTGACAAGCTGGAAATCGTCACGTTTGTCGGCGGCGGTTAAGCCGCAGCAGCAGACCGGAGCAAGCATGACCAAGCAGGCCCTTGAACTCGATACACCCCTGGTGGTGGGCAAGTACACCTTGCAAAGCCGCCTGATTGTGGGCACCGGCAAGTACGCCAGCTTTGGGTTGATGCAGCAATGCCTGGACGCCAGCGGCACGGATTGCGTCACCGTGGCTGTGCGCCGCGTCAAACTGGACGGCCCCAGAGAAGAAAACCTGCTGTCGTTTCTGGATGAATCGCGCTATCGCATTCTGCCCAACACCGCCGGCTGCTTTACCGCGCAAGACGCCATTCGCACCGCGCACCTTTCGCGCGAAGCGCTGGGCACAGACCTGGTCAAACTGGAAGTACTGTCAGACCCAAAGACCCTGCTGCCCGACCCGCTGGGAACCCTGGCAGCCAGCGAGCAACTGGTTAAGGAAGGCTTTACCGTGCTGGTGTACACCAGCGACGACCCGGTCATGGCCCGGCACCTGGCGGGTGTTGGTGTGGCCAGCGTGATGCCCGCCGGCAGCCCGATTGGCAGCGGCCAGGGCGTGTTGAACCCGAACAACCTGCGCATCATTCTGGAAACCGTGCGCGACGAGTTTCGCATTCCTGTCATTGTTGACGCCGGGGTGGGCACGGCAAGCGACGTGGCCATTGCGATGGAACTTGGCGCCGATGGCGTGTTGCTGAACACCGGCATAGCCCACGCGCGCGACCCCCTGCGCATGGCCCATGCCATGAAGGCAGGTGTCTGGGCCGGCCGCCTGGCACACCTGGCCGGGCGCATTCCACGAAAGCTGTACGCCAATGCATCGAGCCCCATGGAAGGCCGCATTCAAAGCGCCCAGCCCGGCATTGCCGGCGAGTAACGTTTGTGGTGGGAATGCAGCTTGGTAATCAGCGCAAGCGGCGCCATTGGCGCTTGAAGCGCCGTTCCAGAAACTCCAGCAGCACAATCACCGCAAAGAAGCTTCCGGCGGTCCACAGGGCGGCCTCGGCACTGTCGGTCGCCACGCCGATCGTTGGCGTCAGGATGATCGTCAAGACACACAGCGTATCGATCACCAGCTTGGCGGCGCGCCAGTTGGCCCGCACCTGCTTCTGTGCGGCAGAAAGTGGCGGGGCCGAAATGGCCACCAGCCTGGCGCGGGCGCTTGCTCCACTGGCGGCATAGGGCTTCATGGCTTCTCCGGGCTGCCTGCGGGTTGATGCTGGTGACGTTGTTCGTGCATTTGTGCCCGCTGACCCAGCTTGACTGAAAGCTGCACAAGCCGCCGGCCTTCCAGCCCGAAGCTCATGCTGACATAAGCCAGGCCAAGGCAGGCAAAGCCACCCAGCATGTACAGGTTGGCCATGCCAAGGTCTTCCATGGTGCCGGTCATGCCGCGCACACCGCGCAGCATCAGCAGCCCTGATAACACGGCAATGCCGGCGCTGGCGCAAAACCCCCAGCGCACCTGAGAGGCGCCCCGCAGCCGCACTTCATGGGCACGCCGCGCCATCGCATCAGGGTGCAGCAGGTCCACAAAGTTGCCCGGCGTGTGGGCGTTCATGCGAAAAGCCGCGTGCCGGCCGCTTTGTTCGTAGGCACCAGTTTTGGGGTCGCGCCAGGCCATGGCAGCATTCTACTTGATTGTGGCCTGCGGCTTCAGCGGATTCTTGCCAGCAAGTTGCCCTCGGCGTCGCGATATACAGGCTTGCCTTCACTGCCGGTTTGCGGGTAGGTCAGGCGCACCAGCGTGCCGTAGGTGTAGGTGTTCATGCGATCGTTCAAGGCGCGGCTTTCTTCACTTGTGGTCGCAAACTCGTCGCCCTGAATCTTGACGACCTCGCGGCGGCTTTCGGCTTCGATCACCACGGTGCTGGCGTCCATCCAGCGCAGCACTGTGCCCTCGCCGGGGCCGGGCAGTTGCTCGGCTTCGGCCTTGGGGCGGTCGGGCTGTCCGCCTTGCCCCTGGCGGTTGCCTTGCACGCTGTTGTCGGCGGGCTGGTTGTTTTCATGGGCCCGCGGGTCTTCGCCGCGGCGGATCGCATCCAGTTCTTCGTCGGTGGGGTCATAGCCGATAATGGCCATGCAGCCGCCCAGCAGCGGCAGCACCAGAAGCAGAATCAGCCAGAGTCGGGCCATGGCCGAATAGTACCGGCTGCAAGCTCCCCAACAAGCGCAAGGCAGCATTGCCAAGGCAAAACCCGCCACCGCCCCTGTTGCCGCGGAGGGCAGCCAGCGCCCTGGCAGCTATGCATCGCGGCCAAAGCGTTGCAGGTAGTCTTCCATGTGCAGCTTGCGGCGCGTGCTGGCGCTGGTCATGAAGCGCACGCTGCCAAACACCGGCCGTTTAGGGCCCCAGGCCCGGTCAAAGCGACCCAGACACCAGAAAATGCCGCTGTAACTGTTGGGGTCGCGGCCATCCAGCGCGTACTTGTTGTTCAGGTCCAGCATGGTCGCCAAGGCCTGGCCTGGCGTGGGCGACCAGGCCAGGATCATTTTTCCCCACAACATGCGCAGGTAATTGTGCATGCGGCCGGTCTGTACCAGTTCCCGCTGGGCGGCGTTCCAGACCGGGTCGTGGGTCTGGGCTTGTTCAAACTGTTCGGGTGTGTAGGTGTATTGGCGCTGGTCGTGGCTGTGCTCTGCCAGGGTCTTTCGGGCAAAGTCGGGCAGGTTGTCGGGCTGGTCGTAGGTGTCTGGAAAGGCCCTGCAGAACTGAAAGCCAAGTTCGCGCCAGGTCACCAGTTGGTCCAGAAACGATTCACTGTTTTCGGGCAGACCCCACCAGCCGTGGCGCTTGCCAATTGGCTTGCCGACGACCTTTTCGGGCGACCATTCGGAACGGTCAAACACCGCCTGGGCCACCTCGTGGGCCGCCAGGTGGCCAAAGTGCAGCCAGGGAGAAAGCCCGCTGGTGGAGCCTTCGTCGGGGTGGTTGCGGTCTTGCGCATAGCTGGACAACCCCTGGCGCAGAAAGCGCTGCAAGGCCGCACCGGCTGCCGCCGGGCCGCCGGTGGCCTGCACGGGCAATACGCTGTGGTCAATCGGAAGCTTGGCCAGGTCGATGCTTTCAGGATCAGAAATCGGCCACTGCTGCAGGATTGCGGCAGGCAAGACGGCCCGTGGGCCCCTTAGTGCCTGCAAGGGATCGGCCTGCGGAAACTCGAACAAATGCGGCCGAATCGATTTGTGCAGGTGAATACGAAACGATGCCGCCGTGTGAAACGCCCGCTGTGGCAGTCGCAGGGGGTACAGCCCGTTGCTGTCCACGGCTTCCAGGGGCAGGTCCAGTTGCGCGGCGGCAGCGGCCACCATGCGCGGCAAAAAGAAGCAGGGGTAGTCATCAGTGACCACCACACAGGCCCGTGCGGCAAGCGCGGCCAGCAGCCCGCGCCCGGCGCCCTTGGCTGGCTCCATGTAAGGAAGATACGTTGCTGGCGTCTTTTCCAGGGCAGCGGCGTTGTCGGCCATGCCCTGGGCCACAAAGGCGCAAAGCCGGTCGCTGGCCCAGGGGTAGTCGCAACGCAAAGCCTCCAGCACCACCAGCGGCTTGCCCAGATTGCATGCGTGTTCCACGGCGCGCTGCAAACCAAAGTTGAACGTGGTGCGCCGGGCCGCAATCATCCAGTAAAGCACAAACTCGCCATCAAGCCGCAAAGCCCGGCTGTTCAGGGCCGTAACGCGCACGGCGGGCACGTTTGCAGCAACGGTAATGGCTGCTCCCCTTGTTCGATGCACCTTGGCTGACTATGTTGCATGCCCCTGTTGCGGATGTTTTCTACACCCTGCCCTGAGGGAACCCAATGCAGCGTCCGCTTTTGATCATCGACATGCAGCGCGGCAACGTAAGCGAATACAACCGCTTTGCCCCGTCCAGCATTGCCAGCCTGATAAAGGCCGAACTGTTTGACCCGATCATCTTCACTCGCTTTGTGAACACGCCCGAATGCCCGGCGCGGCTGTTCCTGGAAAAGACCGACTTTCAGGATTTCCAGACCGCCGGCATGGACCCCAAGATTTCCGAGGTCATGGGCGCCACCGTGCCCGGCCTGGATAACTACGGGGTCACAGACCTGGGCCAGGGCTTTGGCGGCCATCGCTATCTGCTGACCAAGAACATCTACAGCGCTGTCACGCCCGAGTTTGAGGAACTATTGTCGCAGTTGAATCTGGACAACACCGGCATGTACATCGTGGGTGCCGACACCGAATGCCAGATCATGAAGACCGCGCTGGATTTGTTTGAGCGCGGCGTGGAACCCATCGTGTTTGCCGAATTCTGCGGCAGCCATCGCGGCCTGGGCATGCACCAGCGCGGCCTGGAACTGCTGGTGGAGTTGATTGGCAAAGACCGCGTGATCCGCGACTACATGCCCCTGCGCCAGCGCTGGGAACGCGCCAAACGCGGGCAATAGCACGCAAGTATTGCTGCAATAGTGACTTATGAGCGCTCTCTAGGACGGACGGGGGATTTCGCGTTCAGTATGTGTGATCCGAAGTTATCGATTTCCGAAATTATCAGTCCTGTTTTGCTTTTCTGTCGATGACGGACCGAGTACCCTGTCGTCTGCGGATAGTTGTGGAAATTTCCTCGGAGGAAACATGTTCAACAAAGCGTCTGCAATTGCGCTGGCACTGGGTGCCTTTGCGCTGGCTGGAATTCTGGCCCAGCCCCTTGCCGCACAGTGATGCGGTGGCGGCAGCGGAGGCGGAGCCTCTGCATCAGGTGGTGGTGCTGCCAGCGGTGGTTCGAGCGGTGCAGCCAAGTCTGCCCTCAACAAGGACAAGTACGGTAAGGGTACTTCTTCGGGTAGCAGTAGCGGCGGCAAAGCCGTCTACGGCGGCGAAAGCGGTTCGTCCATCATTCGCGACGAAGAAAAGCCGAGTTGGGAAAAGCGCGATACGAAGACACTCGAAAAAGCCGCCAAGGATAAAAAGGCCGTAGTCCTTTTCTTCCTGGAAGAAGGCATGACCGCCGTAGATGCAACCAAGATGCTGCACGGCGAGGATATTGCCAAGCTCAGCAAGGAAAAAGCGGTATTCATCCTCGTTGACTACAACTCGGATCGCACCCCGTCGCTGGACACGGGAAGCCCTGTGCCAACCAGCAAACTGACCGGACCCAATCCAAGCCGCGACTACAACATCACCAGCACTCCCTGCTGGCTGGTGTGCGACGAGTTCGGCAACGAATACACCCGCCTCAAGTCTTTGCCCGACGGCAAGCAGTTGGAAAGCAAGATTGAAGCCATTGCGCCAACCAGGGACATCATTAACAAGCGGATGGAAAAATCCTTGGCCGACGGAAAGAAGGCCCTTGAAGGCAAGGACAACGCCGCATTTCTCAAGGCCGCACTGAAGAACTTCCGTGAAGGCGTGATTGGCCTGCCGGCCCAGGAAGACACCATTCGTGCCTATCGAAGCCTGCTTGACGACACACGCAACGAGATCGATTCCATCCTTTCAGACAAGCCCAAGGACGCAGAAAAGCGGCTGCGCGGGCTGGAGAAAGACTTCAAAAGCACGGAACTCAGCAAGGAAATCAAGGACGCCATCGACATCATCAAGGGTCGCTAGCGGGCTTGCAAGTCAACGCAGGGGCGGCCTTGGCCGCCCCTGCATGTTTTTTGGCACCAGGCGGCCGCAGGTGCCGGAAGATTTGCGGCGATAGGCCTGTTACCACGGGATAAGCTTCCATTGTCAACAGCACCACAAGTAACCCGCAAGGAGGCCAGCCATGCAAAACCCGACGACCCGAGTTGCCGCCAGACTACTTTCCCTGCTGCTGCTGGCCACGCCGCTGGCACTGCTGGTGGGCTGCGACGAACACCACCACGAAGACGACCAGGATGTCGTGATTGTTGACCAGGTGCCCGCTGGCGGCACGGACTTTGGCTTGATGCTGACCTTTGACCACGACTTTGCCACGCGCGACATATCCGACACCCAGGACCTGGATGGTTTTGAGTTCCAGATCAACCAGGACAGCGTAGTCGTGATCACCCTGACCGGCGCCGGCGGCTTCGACGGCTTTCTGGACCTGTATGAAAGCGACTTTCACTTTGTGATGGGCGACGACAACGGCGGCCCGGGCAACGATGCGGTGCTGGTGGGGTCACTGCCCGCTGGCGGCTATTTTGTGGTCGTTGGCGGCAGCGGCGGCAGCACCGGCAGCTTTGATATCGACATCACGATTGAGCCTGAAGGCGGCGCTGATTTCGGCATTCTGGCCAAGCCGGACAGCATCGTGGACAGCACCACGCTGACCGATGCCTTTGACGTCGACAGCTACATCTTTACCGTCAATGCCAGCGGCATTCTGGATGTCTACCTGACCCTGACCAGCGGCAACTACGACGGCAACCTGCAGGTGCTGGACGAATACGGCAACGAGCTTGCCTATGTGGACCCAGTGGGTCTGGCCGACCCAAGTGCCCTGAACATTGCCATCACGCCGGGCACCTACATCGTGCGCGTGGGGGCAAGCTCGGGCTCTGGCAGCTATTCCGTGCAGGTGGACTTCAACTAGTACCCATCTTGTTCGAGGCAATCCACAGCCCGACCCTTCCGGCCGGGCTGTGCTGCTTTTTGTGGCGGCGAAGTGAATCAAGGTCCGGCCATGGCTGGCCGGGCTGACGGGGCTGGTTGCGTTGACGGGCCCACCCAGTGGTTGGTTGTGGCCTGTTGGCTTGTGCTTGTATCGGGCGGCCGCACAGCGGCACCCTTTCTGTTTTTGGGCCGGTGCGGCTATACTCACGGCGCTGTCGCTCCACCCCCGGGAAAGCAGGGCTGCTTTGGAACCGCTGGAAGTATGCCACAAGGCCGCGTCTTTGGTGAACCAGGGCGACCTTCAAGGCGCCGTGGACCTGATTGATCCGTTGCTGGCCAAGTTTCGTGATTTCGGGCCGGCTTACGTTGTGCACGCGCGCATTTTCTTGATGGCCGGCGACGGCGCCCAGGCCATGGTGGATCTGGATGCCGCCGACTGGGCCAACCGCGAGTACGGCACCCAGGACCAGCGCAACCAGGTGATTGAACTTCGCGCCCTGGCCCACGCCATTCGAACCATCTACGGCGCCCAGAACGAAACCCGCCAGTGCCAGGAATGCATCGAGGAATTGATCAAATCCAAGGCGCCGCCGCAAAGCTGGTGGTTGCTGCCCGCGATCTGCTTTGAGCACCTGTACAAACAGGCCGACGCCGAGGCCTGGCTCAAGCGCCTGGCGCCATACAAGGAGCTGAAAAGCGCCTTGAGCATGTACTTTGCCAAGCCCGGCTTGACGCTGATGCTATCGATGCCCAAGAACACGGCGGAGCTTGCGCCGGTGCACTTTGGCCGTTACCTGCGTGCCAAGCGGGAAGGCGACAAGCGGGGCGTGGAAAAGTACCAGAAGCGGCTGGCCGAATTGTTGCAGCCAGGTGACTTGTGGGCCGTGATGTACCTGTACGTCAGTGGCGAAACGACACTGAACACGGTGTAGTTCCGGGCAGGCTCAAGCCGCGGCTTCGGGCTTGACCTTGCGGCGGGTAAAGGCGATCCAGCTTCCCAGGCCCAGCAGCATCACGGCAAACAGGGCATAGCGCAGCCCGGTGCCGGCGTCGCTTTGCCGGAAAATGCCTTCAATCAAGCCTGCCAGCAGCAGCAATGGCACGCAGCCCATGGCCGTAACGCTGGCATCGCCGGCGGCTTGCCGCATGGCGTCTTTGCGGCTTTTCAGGCCGGGGTTCAGCAGGCGGTGGCCCAGCATTAAGCCGGCGCCAGCGCACAGGATGATCGAGCCGATTTCGGGCACCGCGTGGGGCAAAAGCCAGGCAAAGAACGGCACGGACAGATCCTTGCTGACAAACAGGGCAATGAACGCCCCCAGCATCAAACCGTTCTTGATCAACAGGTACAGCGTGGGCAGGCCCAGCAGAATGCCCAATGCGAAGCAAAGAAAGGCCACCTGTGTGTTGTGTGTAAACAGGAACTGCGAAAAGAAGATGTCGGTGTCGGCCGTGGTCTCTTGTGGCCCAAGGGTGGATGCCAGGAACTCGCGGCTGGCAGAGGGGTCGCGCCCGCCGGCCAGGTCGCGTTCCAGAAAGAGATAGAAGTTCTCCGGGTTCTGCATGACGGCAACGTAGGCAATGCCGGTGGTCAGCAGTGTCAGCAGCAGCGCCACCAGGTGGTACCGCCAGTGCTTGCGCACCACGGCGGGAAATCCGAAAACCGCCGCAGACAAGACAGCCGCAGCCGTGGGGCGCCGGCCGCGGTAGACGGCAAAATGGGATGTCGCCACGGCTTGTTCAATGAACTCCGCCAGACGCTTGTCGGGTGAAAAGGCGCGCACGCGGGCAAGTTCGGTGGCGGCTTGGCGATAGGCGGATGTAAACTGTTCCACCTGTTGCAGGGATTTGGGTCTGGCCCGCGGGCGCGACCAGCGCACGCCTTCCAGGGCCAGAAAGCGCCAGCGATCCATGGCGCTTGAGGCCCAGCTTGCACGGTGATGGGGTTGCCAGGACATGGACACATCCTACTCCGCGCAATTCACAGACGCCACCCGTCCGGTGCTGCAAGCGCACCGTGTGGGTACGATGCTGCACCTTCACAAGGTTCCGCTACCAGAAGACGTGGAAGGCGCTTTTGAAGTCGCCAGCCCGGTTTCTCGGGTGTGGGCGTTCCTGTTTGATTACACGATCATTCTGGCTGGCAGCCTGGCGTTGTTGCTGATTGCGTTGATTGTGGCCGTCACTTCGTTGATCAACGGCATTTCGCCGATGCTGGGTATGACACTGATGCTGCTGTTGTTTTACCTGCTGAACATGGGCTACTTTTTCGTCTTTGAAGGCCTGTTTTCGGGCCAGACGCCCGGCAAGGCCCTGCTGAAGCTGCGCGTGATTCAAGAAGACGGCCAGGAAATCGGGCCCCGCGAAGGCATCACCCGGGCCTTCATGCGGCTGGTTGTGGTTGGCCCGCTGCCGCTGCTGATTGTTTTTGGGTTGATTGACGTCAAGTACGTGATGTCAGTGGCGCCGTTTTGCTGCCTGGCGCTGCTGCCGTTCATTGACCGCAAGTGCCGGTCGCTTTCAGATTTCGTGGCGGGAACGCTGGTTGTTTCGCAGCGCGTGCCGGTGCACATGACCAACCGGCCCCATGTGCCGCTGTACTTTCAGTTGCCGCACCATTTCTTTCCGCTGAACCACCGGGAAATGGCCAAGCTGACGCCCGACGATTACGTGAAACTGGAAGAATTCGGCGCGCGCTTGAGCACCATCAGCAGCGACGCCCGGCAACAGGCCGCGACAGCGGCCGCAGCCGCGCTGGCCTCGCGCATGGAATACAGCCAGCCCGTGGAACCCGAGTACGCGGAGATTTTCCTGTTTGAGATGCACGCCGCCCTGAAGCAGCAACTGCAACAGCTGTACCCGGACCTGTACCAGTAAAGGGCCCTGTAAAACGGGCAAGATCAGGCTGGCGGTCGGGCACTGTTTCGTACTTCTCCCGCCCCTTTCATCTTCCCCTGTGCTTGCCGATCCACTGCACGCCAAAATCCACCAGTGCCTGCTGCGCCATCAGCCGGCAAGTGGCGCTGCCCACTTTGGCGATGCTGCTGCCACCTGTGGCGTCAAAGGCTGCGCCCAGGCGCGGGAAATCCTCAGATTCCAGCAGCACGTCTTTGAAGCGCACCCACAGGCGTTGGTCGCCAATGCGCATCGCCGCGCCTTGATCGATCACGCGCTTGCGCGGCCAACTGGCCCGGTGCTCGGCCAGGTGCAGTGAACTGTTGCTGTCGTGGCCAACGCCCAGCAGCAGCACGCTGCCACCCAGGTCGTATATGCGTGCCAGCGGCGAGTTTTCGCCCAGCCCGTTTTCCAGCCCGTGCTGGGTAGTCACTGCCCGGGCATAGCGGCCCAGCGCGCAAAAACTGACCGCCGGGTGGCCTGAGCGCATGACGTCCGGCCAGCTGCGAAAAGTCTCGGCGATTCGCCCCAGGCCGCGCGTTGGCGTCTGGCGTGGGTCAAACACCGGCGTGTGGTCGCGCACGGTCTGGTGCCAGTGGTCTGGAATCGGCGGGCTGCGCCAATCCTGCGGGTCGCTGTTGTCCGTTGAATAGGCAGGCATGACCAGCGTGCCGAAATCGCCCACCACCCGCGTCAGGGCAAGAATCACGGCCTGGGCGCCGCCGGCGACCCAGCCCAGCGAACTCAGCGAAGAATGCACCAGCAGCGTCATGCCTTGCCGCACGCCCGCTGCACGCAGGTCCGCGGCCAGCGAATCCACGGTGCGCGGTGCATCGGCATTCTGGATCGCAACTTCCTCGGGCATGGTTGTCCTTGCCAAACGGGGTTACGCCCGGGGGTCGTGCCGGGCCGTTAAGCCTTCAACCTGCTTCTGCAGCTTGACGCCCATTTCCATCATGCGCTGGGAATATGCAGCGTAATCGCGCTCTGTTTTGCCGGGCTGCTGCAACTCTCCGGCTAGCTTCTGCACGGCGTCGGCGTAGTCGGTTTGCAGGCGGGTGATTTCGGCCATCAGTTGCGTGGTACTCAACTTTCCGGTCGCGGGCACGGCCACTTGTTCTTGCGGCGGCGCGGTTTCGTCGCCCGGTGAGGGCCGCGGCGTGGGCTCAGGTTCTGGCTTTGGTTCTGGCTTGGGCGGGTCTTTGAGGGGGATCGTGGCCGGGCCTTCCTGAAGCATCACCGGCACTTCCAGCTTTTCGGCTTCTTCCGCCAGCTTGCGCATGGCGGGGGCCTGTTCGTGCTCGGCATCCACGGCGCTGCGGATGCCCGCGTCCCAGTCCGCCAGCAGCTTCTTCAGTTCGGGGGTGGGTTCGTCTTTGGGGTCGCTGGTCCAATAGTAGGTGGCTTCCGCGGGCAGAATGCCCTTGTCGCTTTCGCGCCAGCGAAGCTCGCGCTTGATTTCATCGGGCAGCGTATCCAGGTTCGACTTGATCCATTGGCGAATGCTTTGGGGCACCTGGCCCTTGTCGCAACCAGAAATCACGGCGCGCAGGGCCATGATTGCCCAGGTGCGGGTGGCCGGGTCTGCCAGCAACGGGTGAAACAGTTCCACGGCGGCAAGGCCCAGCGCTTCGTCGTTACCCGGCGGCGCGCCAAGAATCGTGCCGGCTGCCGCGCGTGCGTGGGGGTGCGAAAGGCCGCCCAGCACGGCAAGCCGGTCGGCGTATTCGGCGGTGTCCTTGGCCGGGCCCAGATAGAAGCAATGGCGAAGCTCGCCCAGCAGCTCAGGGCGTTCGTGGGCAAAGTCGTCCATGGCGGTCACCATTTTCTTCCAGGGCAGGCGATAGCCGCAGTGAAAGCCACCCTTGAAGATGTACACGGCCCAGCCCAGCACCGTGCCAGTCAGGTAGAACATGCGGTACAGGACAATCTCGGCCATGGTTTCGTGCTGGTCGAAGTTGCGGCCAAAGATCGTGTTGACGCCCCAGCAGGCATGGCACGCGTAATCGCGCGCATTTTGTGCGGCAGCCACTTCCGCGACATCCAGCAACAGCTTGATGCACACGCCGCGGCCCAATGCCAGCTCGCTCAGGATCGTGCGCTGACCGTGCACGTCAAACACTACGCCTGCGCAGGCCTGCAGCACGGGCACGGCGTAGTTGGCGTCGTCGCTGCACAGCAGCTTGCCCACGGCATCGCACAGGTCGCGGGCCACGGCCGGGTGGTCGCTTTGGGCATGCGCCAGCAGGTGGGGCAGGAAATGCGCGGTAGTGGGGTTGATCAGGCCCCAGGTGCTGAAGTTGCCCGCCAGGTTCAGGCGCTTCATCAAATCCGGTTCGTGAATCACGCGCCAGCACAGTTGCTCTGTCCAGATATCCCAGGGGTAATCGATCAAACGGCGCTGCTGGTTCAGGCGGTCGGCCTCTGTGCGCTGCTGCGGGCCCTGCGTGTTTTGGGTGGTCAGTGCCGCCAGGCGGGCCTCCAGCTTGCTTTCGCTGCCGCAGTAGGGGCACTTCTGGTGGCTGTGGTCGGCCTGCGGTTCGAAGCTGCTTCCGCAGCCGGGGCACTCGCATTGCTCGCGTTTGCGCTGGCGCGAAAGCCAGCGGGTGACGCCTTTGGTGCGGTCGGGTTGCGCAATCTCGTCCAGCTTGACTTCGGGTTCCAGCTTGCGCAGGCGGTGCTCCAGCTTGCAATCGCCGCCGCAGAAGTTGCAGCGCACGTTGCGGCCGGCCTCGGCCAGTTGCAGCGGCGCGCCACAGGTGGGGCACATGCCGCGGCGCGACTTGCGCAGGATTTCAGGCAGCACGTCGAACATGGCGCAAGTGTAGCGCCCCCGTGCCACGGAATCACGGCCGGGCCGTGAACCTTGGCCAGCCACCGCCACGGACGTACAACAGCGCCATGACGTCAAACCGACCCAGGCCTTGGCTGGTGACTTTGCTTGTGCTGTGGTTTGCGGCGCTGGTGGTTTCCGGTGTCAGGCCCAAAGAATACAGCACCTGGTTCATGGAAACCGTGCCGGTCATGGTCGCGATTCCGTTGCTGGTGTTGACGTTCAGGCGTTTCCCGCTGACCCCCCTTCTCTATGTACTCATCTTCTTGCACGGCCTGATTCTGATGCTGGGTGGGCATTACACCTATGCGGAGGTTCCGCCCGGGTTCTGGGTGCGCGATGCGCTGGGGCTGGATCGCAACCATTACGACCGGCTTGGCCACTTTGCGCAGGGGTTTGTGCCGGCGATTTTAGCGCGCGAGATTCTGCTGCGGCGCTCGCCGCTGCGGCCGGGCGGCTGGCTGTTCCTGTGCACGACCAGCATCTGCCTGGCCTTCAGCGCGTTCTATGAACTGATTGAGTGGTGGGCGGCGCTGGCGCTGGGCCAGGGCGCCGACGCGTTTTTGGGCACGCAGGGCGACCCCTGGGACACGCAATGGGACATGTTTCTGGCCCTGGTCGGCGCGATTACGGCGCAGCTTTCACTGGCGCGAGTGCACAACCGGCAACTGGCCCAAGGCCGGGGTTCAAGCGCATCGACCCGAACATAGGCTTCACCAACGGGGTTAACAAGAGCCTAAAGCGCAAGTGCGCGGTGTAGTGACCGCCCCAGCAGCGCAACGGCAACGTCTTTGTCCGCAGACAAACACAGATAGACGCAGACAGGCCCGGATAGACTTGCCGCGCGCGATTGCGGCCTGGCATCTGTGTGACTCTGTGTCCCTTCGTGGTTCAGGGCAGTTGCCCTGGCCTGAAAGTTCCAGGACACGGGGCGTGTCAGTTCGCGCTTTTGCTGGTTCGCGGCAAAACCAGGTCAGCCCTTACCCAGTTCGATTGCACGCTGGCGGGCTTTGCTTACTGCCTGCTTGAACGTGTCGGCCCAGTTCGCGCCCTCCAAGTGCGTGATCGCTGCGTGGGTGGTTCCGTTGGGGCTGGTCACGCGGCGGCGCAGCTCGATGGGCCCTGCGGGGTCGTGTTGCAGCAGGTGCGCCGCGCCGACAAACGTCTGGTACACCAGCATCGTGGCCTGTTCGCGCCCCAGGCCCTGTTCGCAGGCGGCGTCGATCAACGCTTCGGCCAAGTAGAACACGTAGGCCGGGCCGGTGCCGCTGACTGCCGTCACAGCGTCCATCTGGGATTCGTCGACCACCACCACGCGGCCCACGGCACTGAGAATGTTCAGCGCTGTGGCCAGGTGCTGGTCGCTGGCGTGTTGGCCGCGCGCCAGTGCTGTTACGCCCATGCCGACGGCTGCGGGTGTGTTGGGCATGGTGCGAATCACCGGCGGACTGCCCAGCGCTTTTTCCAGGGTGGCAATGGTGATGCCTGCGCAAATGCTGATCAGCAGTTTGCTGCGATCAAACACCGGGGCAATCGCGGCCAGGGTGTCGCGCACGGCCTGCGGTTTGACAGCCAGCAGCACGGTATCGGCCTGGGCCACGGCATCTGCCGCGCGTTGTGTGGTGCGCAGCTTGAGCTGGCTGGTCAGGTGTTCTCGGCGGTCCGCGCTGATTTCAGCCACCAGAAAGCTGTCGCGGTGCCAGCCGGAATCCAGCAGCCCTTCGGCCAGTGCGCCGCCCATGAACCCGCCGCCAATGATCGCAAGTTTAGCCATGTGCTCCTCCGCGCCCAGATTAGCAGCCGCAGTGGAAGCGACACGCCCAGGAAATAAGCCTCTTGCGGATAGTCGTTGCAACAACTAAGATGTGCCCCATGGGACTGGCCAAGGACATTCACCTCAAGAAGCCATTTGCGAATCACGGCGTGCATGCGCTGGTGCTGTTGGCGCGCAGCGTCGCCGAACTTCTGGAACCGGCCCTGCCCTTGATCAAGGCCGCCGGCATCTCGCCCGTGCACCACAATGTTCTGCGCATTCTGCGTGGCGCGGGGCCTGGCGGCCTGCCAGCCGGTGGCATTGGCGATCGCATGATCGCACGCGACCCGGACATGACCCGCCTGATCGACCGGCTGGTCAAGGCCGGGCTGGTTGATCGCCAACGCAGTGAAACCGACCGCCGTGTCGTGACCTGCCGCATTACCCGAAAGGGCCTTGCGGTGTGCGAGCAATTGGAACACCCACTGAACGCGCTGCACGCCAGTCAGTTTGCCAAGCTGGGCGAGCGCAAGACGAAGCAACTGATTCAACTGCTGGAAGAACTGCGCCAGGCCAACCGGCCCGAACCACCGGAGAAACCATGAACGACACAACCAACGCCTGGCTGGCCGAATACGACCGCGCAATCCAGCGCGTTGCCGGCATCACTACCGGCCTGAGTGAAGCCCAGGCCAACTGGAAGCCCGCGCCAAAGAAGTGGTCCATCACCGAGTGCATGGACCATCTTAACCAATCCATGGGCACCTATGGCGCCTGCATGGCACCGGCCATCGCAAAGGCCAAGGCCAAGGGCAAAACCGGCAACGCCCCCTACGACCGCGGCACCTTTATTGGCCGGTTCATTCTAAAGACACTCAAGAAGGGCTCGGGTTCCAACTTGCCAGCGCCGGGGGTGTTCAAGCCCACGGCCAGCCACTTTGAGCTTGCCAGCGTGCGCCAGAAACTGACCAATGTGCTGACAGGGGCCGGGGAAATGCTGAAGCAAGCCGACGGCCTGGCAATGGGCAAGGTCGTGTTTGGAACGCCGGTTTCCGCACTGGTGCGTGTAAGCCTGGCCCAGGCCTTTGAACTTCACGCCATTCACACCCACCGCCACCTGGATCAGATGGAGCGCGTGAAGCAGCACGCGGATTTTCCCAAGGCCTGAGAGTGCAGACGCCGATTGCCCCTGCTACTGCAACACCACCTGGCGCTGCCCGGTGCGAATGCGGCCGATCACGTGCGTTTTGACGCGCGGCAAACCCTTGTGGCTGAACTTTTCCAGCCGGTCGGCAATCGCATCCACGTGGCGCGGCGGCGTCACCATGACCATGCCGATGCCCATGTTGAACACCTGGTACATTTCGCGCGCGTCTACTTTGCCAGCTTTTTGCAGCATCGAAAACACCGGCGGAGGCGTCCAGGCGGCGGTGTCGATTACGGCCTCGCAGGTTGGCGGCAGCACGCGTGGAATGTTGTCGATAAAGCCGCCACCGGTGATGTTGGCAATGCCAGCCACGGCGCCGGGCTTGTTGTAAACTTGCAGGGCCGAGGCCACGGGGCGGGCGTAAATCTGGGTGGGTGTCAGCAGTTGTTCGCCCAGCGTCTGGCCGAACTCGGCCATGTGCTGGGTCAACTTCCACTTTTTGCGGGCAAGAATTTTGCGCACCAGAGAAAAACCGTTGCTGTGCAGCCCGCTGCTTTCCAGGCCCAGAATCACGTCTCCGGGCTTGATGCCTTCGCCTTTCAGCACGCGTTTGCGTTCCACCACGCCAATGCCAAAGCCGGCAATGTCGTATTCGCCGGGCGGGTAAAAGCCCGGCATTTCGGCGGTTTCGCCGCCCAGCAGGGCGCAGCCTGCCTGTTTGCAGCCTTCTACGACGCCGCCTACCAGGGGCAGCAGCACGTCCAAGTCTTTGCGGCCCGTGGCAATGTAATCCAGAAAGAACAGCGGCTCGGCGCCCATGCACAGCATGTCGTTGACACTCATGGCCACGCAATCAATGCCCACGGTGTCGTGCTTGCCCATGGCAAAGGCAAGTTTGAGCTTGGTGCCCACGCCGTCGGTGCAGGCCACCAGCACGGGGTTGCGATAGTTGCGCGAGAACAGGCCGCGGTCGTTTTCCAGGCTGAACAGCCCGCCAAAGCCGTCGTCCACCTCAATCACGCGTGGGCCGTAGGTGCTGCGCACGCGCCGAAAGATCTCGGTGACCAATTTGTCATGCGTGGCAAAGTTGACGCCGGCATCGGCGTAGGTCAGGCCTTTGCGCGGCTTTTTGGCGGGTTTTCCCATGGCCGCGGGATTGTAGGTACACAAGCGGGCAAGGAAAGAGTGAATGGCTTGCCCGTTTGTGCCCGCAACTTAAAAGTATGCTCGCGTTATCTGCCCCAAAGGCCTGCGGTAAACCTGAGACCCGGCTGCGCCATGCCCCACACCCTGCGACCTGAACTGGAACGATTCCGCCACTGGCTTGGTTTGTGGCGTGGCCCCGGCACGATGGGCGACGGCACGGAAGTGCTGCTGGAATTTTCGATCCGCCCGCTGTTTGAAGGCGCAGGGCTGGAGTTCACGTCCTCTGCCCTGGACAAAGCCACCGGCGCAAACCTGTCGACTGGTCTTGGTTTCTGGGGTGTCGATGACCAGGGCAAAGTAGTGGCCGGCATCTACACGCCGGAACTTGGCCCGGTGCAGATGCACGAGGTTCCAGACGACCCATCGGGCGTGTGTATTGAAGCGCTGGTGCCGGGCAATGTTCGGTTCATCGTTGCATTGATCATGGAAGGCCAGGAACTGGTCATGGCAACCCGCAGGCAACAGGGTTACGCCGGGCAGGGCACGCCCATTACCTCGGGCACCATGCGTCGCGTGACGCCCAGCTGGCGAAGCCCGGGGGTAACGCCATGAACCAGAGCATCACACCCTTTCTGGCGTGGCTGGGCACCTGGGGCGGGTCCGGGGAAGCCCAGGACAGCCAGGCTGTGCGCATTCGCTGCACCTTCGAAACCGTCGTGGCCGATACCGCCTTGCGCATGGCCTTTGAGGCCACCGACCTGACCGGCCAGACGCTGTATCACGGTGTTGTGGCCTGCCTTGGGCCAACGCCAACGGGCCAACTTCGTGCGGTGGCGCTGTCGACGATTCACGGCAACCTGCTGCTGGAACAGACACCTGATGATGAAGGTGTGATGGCGCTGGCTGGCATTGCCGGCAACGGCAATCACATCATGGTCACGTTTGTGCCTGAGGGGCCGGACCGGCTGCTGTTTTCGGCCATGTGGCGGCCACCCGAAGCGGCACCGGATGACCCGCGCCTTGGGCGCATGACGGCAAACCTTGGCAAGCTGACGCCAATGCGCATGCCCCCGCCAGACCAGCGACAGCAGTGAGGCCAGACCGAAGGCTCAACGGGAAAGCAGGATTTCGTCCTGCGGCGCGCCGGTTTCGCGCAGGCGCACACGGATTCGGTCCGAGGCCCGGGTTTCCGTGCGCATGCCGGTAAAATCGGCGGCAATCGGCAGCTCTCTGTGCCCGCGATCAACCAGCACACACAGTTGCACGCGTTGCGGGCGACCGTAATCGGCCAGCACGTTCAAGGCCGCGCGAATGGTGCGGCCCGTAAACAGCACGTCATCCACCAGCACAATGCGCCGGCCCTCCAGCCCAAAGGGCAGCTCGCTGCCTCGCACCAGGGGTGCGGCGCGGCCGGCCAGGTCGTCGCGATACAGGGTGATGTCGATCGTGCCCAGGTCCGGGGCTTTGCCTGTGGCGGTCTTGATGCGTTCCGCCAGGCGCGCCGCCAGTGGCACCCCGTTGGTGAAAATGCCTACCAAAGTCGCGGGCTCCGCGTCGGCCGCGATACGCCGGGCCAGGTCCGCCAGCGCGGTGTTGATTTCGTCGGGCCCGAACAAGACGGTATCGGCCATGGCCCAAGTTTCGAATCATTGGCCACAAGCCGCAAGGCGCTAAAGCCACTGTTGCAGAATCTTGCGTGGCTGGGTGCCGGTGGCCAGTTCATCCAACAGCGTCTTGGGCAGCGCCATCTGAAGCCGTTGCGGCAGCGCCAAAAGGCGGCCAAGGAACCTCTCCACCAGCCGGTCTTTGAGCGCCCCAAGCGAAGCCGGCCTGTGCACACTGACGCCAGGTTTGCGCCCCTGCGGGTCTTCATCGACACGGCTGAAGTACACCAGGTGCCCCGGTTGGCTTGAGGGGTCCTGGCCAGGGGGCACAAGCTCAAGTGTCAAATCGGCCTCTTTGCGCCATTGCTCGGCCAATTCGTACGCTGCCGTGTCTATGGCCGCTGCGCCCTGGGCTATGCCGGGTGCGTCAAACAAGCGCAGCAGACAACCCCTGTGGCACAGGGTTCCTTCAATAACATCGCGTGTCAGGCCGGGAACCTCACCCGCCCGGGCAAGCTCCTGCCCGCACAGTTCATTCAGCAGGCTGGACTTGCCGGCATTAACCGGCCCCCAAAGTTGCACCCGCGGCAGATAGTAAAGGAAGCGCGCCTCAGCCCAGGCCGAAAGCAGCGGCAGCAGAAACTCGTCGGTCAGCGCCACGGCCTCGCGGATAAGTTGTGGGCCGCGCTCGGCACAGACCAGCAACAATGCGGCGCCGGTCTCGCCCCGGATTACGGCAAGATCCGTAAGTGCTGCTTTTGAAAGCCGTTCTGGCTGATTCCAAAGGTTGTCCACGTTGGACTGACGGCCGCCGGCTTGTTCCAGGCGGCGTGTCAGCAACTGGCGAGTGACCGGCCCCCCGTGGCTGCACACCAGCCAGCCTTGCGCGCTGGGGGCAACCACTGCGCGGTCCAGAACCAGCCCGTCGCCGTCGCGCAGGGTAGACAGTGTGGGCGCATCCGGGGCGGGTTGGCAGCCAAAGGCTTGAAAGAAAAGCTCATGGCCAGTCCAAAGCAACGAAAGCGCGGCCACGCCGGGTGGGGTAAGCCATGCAAAGCCGTTAGCGGCAAGGCGGTTTGAAGGCGTTGGCAAGGCAAGCACCGTCGTTCGATTCTGGCGCAATGTAACACGAAAATTGGGGAAAGGTCTGGAGGGTCTTGCTTTCCGTAATGCCAAGCATAGACTCCGGGGCCTTTGTGAGTGTTCTTTGGACCTAACGAGAGTCCTGGGTCGCTCTGGGACCGGATTCTAACCCTACGGAGTTTGGATTATGAAGAAACTGTTTGCAGTTTGTGCCTTTGTGGCTGTCAGCGCGGTTGCGGCTTGTGGCAGCACCGGCGGCGGTGGCGACAGCGGCAGCGGTTGCAGTGGCGGCGGCGGTTGCAGCGGTGGCGGCTTCGACATGGCTCAGTACATGATCGACGCCTACAAGAACGGCACCCAGAAGGCGATGTACTGGGTTACGGTCCACGCTGACGTTGAAGCCGGCCAGTATTGGGAAACCACCACCACCTCGAACTACGGTGGCGCGGAAACCAAGACGGTCATGGGCTGGCAGTGCGCCAAGAAAGACGGCGATCACGCCTGGATCGAAAGCGACATGGGCCAGGGCTACATCCTTGCTTATGACGTCGACCTGACCAAGAAGATCGAAGACGGCGCCAACGTCGTCAAGGCTTGGGTAGGCAAGAAGGACGCCAAGGCCGAAGAGATTCAGGTCATGGAATACAAGAAGCCCGAAGGCGGCACCACGGGCGAAGCCCCGAAGTACGAAATGACCACCGAAGACTTCAAGGACGTCGAAATGGCGGGCGCGAAGTGGAGTGGCAAGGTCACCACCGTCAAGGGCGACGGCTGGGAAAGCAAGACCTGGATGGCCGACAACGCTTGGTTCGGCGGCATGATCAAGAGCTGGAGCAAGAACGCCGGTGGCGAGTCCACCACCGAACTGACCAAGTTCGGCAAGGACGGCAAGCCCTGGTTGAACTGGAGCTGATTCAACGCAGAAAACAAACCGGCGCGCCTTGGGCGCGCCGGTTTCCTTTTTTCGCTGGCCTAGTGCCCGGCGCGTTCCTGCCTATACTCCCGCCTGCCATGCCTGAAACCAACGTTGAACGGTGCGAAGTTTGCGGCAACCACGCCGTGGTGCCGCGCCGGGTCTCGGATTCCTTGATCCGCGAATGCGAGTTCTGCGGCAACATGGAAGGCCCCACTGACCTCGTCGAGCTGCTGGAACTCCAACGCGAGGCCGAAGAACTGGGCTGCAGCGAACACAGCTATCCGCTGGCCAAGTTCATTGACAACCTACCCGGCGTGAAACTGCTGGGCGATTCCGGCGGCAGCCGCAAGCTGGGGACCATGCCCTTTGTGGCCTTTGAACTGACCGACCACCGCACCTGGCAACTGGAGAACCTGGGCCAGTCCATGCGCCTGATGCGCACGGAGCTTTCGCGCGAGTGGATGATCGAGTTCACGATTGATTACCAACTGGGCTTTGAGCTGCGCACCCGCCCCGACGGCCGCAAGTCCCACGACCCCAACGAAATCGAATCCGCCCGTCGCGACCTGCTGCTGATCTGGCGCAAACTGCAGGGCTATTCGAACCTGAGCTGGTGGAAACAGGGCTGATCCAGCGGGAAGCAGGCCACAGGAAGCAGGCATCAGGGGCCTGCTGCATTGACGCGTCAACAAGCACCGGCCCTTTGCGCAAAAAACCCGCGTGCTAGACTTCGACCGTGCGTTCGCACACGTTCCCGTAGCTCAGTTGGATAGAGCGGCGGTTTCCTAAACCGCAGGTCGTGGGTTCGAATCCCGCCGGGAACGCCATATTGTCGTGCACGATCGGCGGCATGCCGACGGGCGCAGTCAGGCGGCAAGTAACGACGCGTCCATGGGTTCATGCCGCGGCGCACCGCGCCACCAGGGCCCCAAAAACGCAAACCGCCCCCAGATTAGCTCTGGGGGCGGCTCTAAGGCTGGTACACCCGGCTAGAGTCGAACTAGCAACCTTCTGATCCGTAGCGCCGGGCCCAGCTAGAGAACCTGTTCAGCATAAACCCCGACAGTGCCACGAGAACCGCGCCACAGAGCGGCTTGGTGGGACTTTGTCCGGTGTCGCCTCAAGTCGAAAAAGTGGTCATCAACCCGAAACTTTACCGGGAAGTTTTGTGGCACTTTTTGTGGCACCCCCAAGGGGGAGGAGGCAACCGATGGCACGCACGCGCAGGTCAAGAAATCCGTACCCCGGACTGTCGTTGTTTCGGCGAAACAAGAACGGCGCCCTGATCATGACGTGGGCTGACCCCAACACGGGAAGGCGCAAGCAGATGTCGCTGTCTGAGCGAGGCCTTCGAACCAGAGTTGAGGCGCACGAGTTCTGCCAATCGTTCAGCCAGAAGTTGCAGGCCGACAAGCTGGCCGTCGAGCGAGGTGAAAGTCGTCCCAACGAGGTCAAGACATGGGCTCAGATCATGGCGACCTACCTTGAGCAGTATGCAGCCGACAAAGGCAGTGCCGCCGCACGCCGCGTAGATTATGAGCTCAACACGTTTCGCACGTGGCTGTCCGGGCCGGGCAAACTCTGCCGCCTGGGAAAGGACATGAGCAGGCTGATGCTGGTTTCCATAAGCGACTTCTTGAAGGTCCTGAAGAAGCAGCACGCTGTCAGCGGCAAGCGGGGTGCCTATGAGCCCTCCGACGACCCGGCGACCCCCGCCACCAAGAACAGTCGTCGCGCCACAATCATCGCGCTCCTGAATTGGGCCCGCAGACGGGAGTACCTTTCGGTCAGTTCTGACGACATCCGGGACAGGATTCCGAAGTTCAAGCAGGAGAGGAAAGTGCCTAGTGCATTGAGCACAGAAGCACTGTCATGCCTCATCCGCGCGGCCGTGACCTGCGACAGGCTGCGATGCTTCTCAGGTCGGCATGACAAACAGGCCTATCACCGTGGTCTGGCATCGGACGCTGCCCCGATGCGCTACAAACCAGTGACGCCCCTCATGCTGTTGCTGACCATGACCGGCATGCGTCTTGGAGAGGCGCTGCACGTCCGATGGGAAAACGTCGATTTTGAGCGGCGCATCATCAAGGTCTGCGCTGACCCGGCCAGCGGTTGGATGGTCAAGACCCGCAACGAGCGCCTCGTGCCTCTCGGCGATTGCCCGGCACTGGAGAAACTGTTGCTTGGCCTCAAGCTTGGTTGCGGCGCAAATCGCTATGTAATCGCTGGAGACGATCCTGACCGGCCACGTGAGTTCAACCGCCCTGCTTGGGAACGTGTCGTCGAGATCGCAGGCCTCTCCAACGCCAGCCCGAAGGTCCTGCGCAGCACTTTCGCAACGGCGCTCGGTTCTGCGCGGGGCGGCCCGACGCCCTATGAGCTGGCCGGTCGGATGGGGCATTCGGTCGAGGTTGCAGCCAAAC
Organism: Planctomycetota bacterium; assembly: GCA_016722065.1. Lineage (GTDB taxonomy): Bacteria > Planctomycetota > UBA8742 > UBA2392 > UBA2392 > H3-PLA7. The sequence goes on along the minus strand of JADKGX010000001.1, from coordinate 1,444,424 downwards.
ACTACGTTGCACCTACCGAAGCGCGGCGTGGCGCCTGTGTGGAGGATTGGCTGGGAATCGTCGACGCGGTGGCAAATGCCCTGACAGAACTGGGATTCGGGTTGCCAAAACGCTTGTTGGAAGCGACCTCAGCATAGAGGTTCACCATTCCGGACGAGTCCATCGCACAGGGCGCGCCGAATGTGCGACTACAACGGCTTGGCTTGGGCCAGCCAGTACCCAGTACCGTCGATTCCAGACGTGTGCGACGTCGTTGCACAGGAAAAACATGCAAAGCGCGTCGGCGGCGTCGCCGCGGATGCAGGGGCGGTCATTGGCACGTTTGTCGCCAACCCAGATCCCATTGCTTTCATCGGGCCGGCTTGGGCCGACCCACATTCTTCGTTGGCGGTCAATTCCATGGGTCTGTGGCAAATGGGCGCGCAATTCGCGCAGGTCCAGCAGCCGTGTCGTTGCAGGCAGGTTGAAGCAATGGGTATCAAGGAACTGAGCCGCGCCTCGGCAGAGCTTGAAATCAATGCCGTCACCTTCGGCGCCTTTGCTGGACCGCACAACAGGCTTCCACAAGAAAACGATCTGTGTCCCTGTGTCGGTTTTGCCTGCAAGGTCACTCGGCAAGGGCCAATCTCGGGCCCGAAGTCCGCCGTACTCTGTCCTGCATGAGAAACGCAACAACTCGCGCCAGGGCTTGCTTTGAAACTCTGCAATGGAGCCCTCGGCGTCGTTGGACTTTCGAACGCGCGAGCCCTTGCCTTCAATTCGGATTTTGCTGTGGAATCGCTGAACAATCGTTTGGGCCTCAGCGAGCTCTGCAAAGCGAGTTTCGGCCTCGCGGCCAATACCCTTGAGCCATTTCGACAGTTCGGCCTTGGTTTTCGGCCGCTGGGCCAGCAACTTTCGGACGATCTCGGCTTTTAGCTTTCCATCCATACGCGCCCTGATTTTCCGATGCTGCCGGATTTGGCCGGATTCTGGCGGGTTGAAGTCGCCTTGTCGAGCGCGCCTTGGTCACGATACTTTACCTATGACTCGCAAACGCAAACGCCGAACACCGTGGCCGACCATGCCCAAACTGCCGCCGGAGGTCCCGCCGGTGCAGGGCGACCCTGAACTCGCGTCGGTCGAGGGGCTGACAGGCCGGCAGACCCTTGCCATGGCCGCGCTGTTGCAGGGCAAGAGTGTCAGCCAAGCCGCAGTTGCAGCGGGCGTTCATCGCGGGACGGTGGGCTTGTGGATGTCCAGCGACCCGATATTCAGCGGCCGTCTAAAGGAGCTCAAGGCAGACCTTCTGCGGCAGCTCCATGACATGGTCAAGGGTGAGGCGGCCCGGAGCCTGCGCTTTCTCGCATTGGTCCGCGACGACGAGAATCTGCCCGTGGCCCAACGGATCAAGGCTGCGCAGAGCCTGCTGAGCGTTGTCGGCATCCAAGAACCCAAGACCGGGCCCGAGATCTTTGCGGCCGATGAAATCAAAGCGCTGACCGTGCTGGCCAGCCGGAACGACCCGGCGATCCGAAAGGACCGCGCGCAACACAACCAAGTGGTCGACGAGAGCTTTGTCTTCAGCCCCAAGGGTGCCCGGATGAGGCAGCTTCTGGATGAGGTCAAGCTGCACCACCACGCCCTCAGGGTCACGCAAGGGCGCCTGGCGGAACTGGAACCTGCCTATCGAGGCCTGAAGGGCCGCCAACATCACACCTGGCCCCATAGAATTGAGTTCAGCGGGCTACGTGCTCTGGCCGGACGGCACAGGTTGGTGCTGCAGTCGCTGGTGGGCGAACTTGAAGAACTGCAGCGCGAGTATCAGGACGTCACGGACAAGCTGGTCGAAGATCCGCTCGCGCTGGTGCAGCAGTTCGAAGATGTAGCGCACATACTCAAGAAGTACAGCGAGGATGCTGTAGCCGAAGCCGCTCAGGAAGTTGGCGGACTATACGGAAAGGCCGCCGAAATCGAGGCGACTCTCGCCCAACGACAAGTCCGGGCCCGCGAGGCCAAGTTGGAAAAGGAACGCGCAGCCGCTGTCGCAGCCGCAAAGGCAAACTTCGGGTCCGGTGTGGGTACCGGAGCAGAGGAGGAGGCTTACGACAATGCCCCCCAAGACAGTGATTGAGCGCAACCCTGACCCGCCAAGGCCCAGGTGGCCTGGTCCCCTAAAGTTGTGCCAGTTGGAAGTAGAGTCTTCCGGTCACCTTGAAGGAGGATTCAGCCATGAAGAAGAAGCACACACCGGAACAAATCGTGAAGAAGCTGCAGGAGGCCGACGGCCTCAGAGCCAGCGGCATGACTGTGCCCGACGCCTGCAGACAGCTTGAGGTTGCGGTTGCCACTTATCACCAATGGCGGAAGAAGTACCGCGGCATGGACGTCGGACAGGCCAGGAAGCTCAAAGATCTTGAGAAGGAAAACCAGCGGCTGAAGGAGATGGTCGCCGAGATGGCCCTGGACAACCGCATCCTGAAAGCGGCCGCCGAGGGAAACTTGTAAGCCCGGCACGGAAGCGAACTGCCGTCGCCAGGGCGGAGCAGGAGTTTGATGTCTCCGAGCGACGAGCCTGCTTTGTGCTGGGCCAACCGAGATCGACGCAACGGCACGCAGCCAGGCCGAAGCCTGAAGAACTCAGGATCATCACCAAGATGCTGAAGCTGTCCCGCGAGTATCCACGCTTCGGCTGGAGACGCATCCGTGAGCTGCTGCGATTGCAGTGCATCCGGGTTGGGAAGAAAAGGGCAAGGCGGCTTTGGAAAGAAGCGGGGTTGAAAGTGCCACGCAGGGTGAAGAAGCGGCGCTCCACCGGAAACAGCGAGAATAGTTGTCTGCTGAAAGCTGCTTGCTACCCGAACCACGTCTGGAGCTACGACTTCGTCTTCGACCGGACCGAACACAACCGCAGGATCAAGCTGCTGAACGTGGTCGATGAATACACCAGAGAGTGCCTGACCATCGAGGCCAACTGGAAGATCGGCCCCGAAGGCGTGATTGACGCCTTGGAGAAGGTCATCAAGGAAAGAGGAGCACCAGGCCACATACGCAGCGACAACGGCCCGGAGTTCGTAGCGAAGGCGGTCAAGGAGTGGCTGGCCAAGCGAGGCACGCAAACCCTGTTCGTGGAACCGGGCAGCCCATGGGAGAACGGCTACATCGAGAGCTTCAACAGCCGGCTGAGGGACGAGCTGCTCAACCGTCAGCTCTTCTCAGGTCTCAAGGAAGCACGCGTGATCCTGGGAAAGCACCGACGCTGGTACAACGAAGGACGCATCCACAGCGGGATCGGCTACATGACCCCGAAGGACTACGCAGCAACAAAGAACAAGGCCGCCACAGCGCCGTGACGGCCCATCAACGAGGGAGAAACTCTACTTCGAACTGGTACGAAAAAGGGCGCTTGCCAACCCCTTATCGGACTTGCCTACTTCACCTGGAGTACCCCTTCGACATAGTGTTCCTCGGAAATGAGGTCTCCCTTTTCGTTCCATTCAGCTTTTCGACCGTGGCGTTTACCGTCCTTATATCCGACCTCGCTTAGCAATATGCCATTGTCATGCCATCGCTGATCAAGTCCATCCTTTTCGCCATTCTTCCAAGAGCACTTGGCTTCCCTGCTCCCATTAGGGTGCCACCACTCTTCCAAGCCACTCTTCTTGCCGCCAACGTATTGACAAGAATATCGCAGCGAACCACTTTCATACCATGTGCTGAAGGAACCCCACATCTTGCCGTCAATGTAATCAGTTGAACTGAGTAGGCGTCCGACCTCAGAATATGCGCTTGACACTCCATGCAATTCTCCGCAGTGATACCACTCACTGATCCAAAGCTGACCTTTCTCGTCGTAGGTGGTTCGCTTACCGTGCCAGACCCAACTCTTGGCGTCATCGGCGGAGTAGTATCCGGTACCCCGATACTCCCCGTTGATTTGCCCTCTCGGGTCACGTGCGGGACCTGGTTCCACGCGATACTCAATGGTCCTCGGGGGTTGTTGCGTCACTAGCCTCTCGGCATCTAACTCCTGCCCCTTGGTAGGCGCCAAGCAAGCGGCAATAGCCAGTAAAGTACCACCCATCGTCAATCCTTTGAAGAAACTCGCCATGACTAACCTCCACGAGGCGTGGGTATTGGTTTCGGAGCAGAATCACCTCCACCGACTGGCTCTGTTGCGGTACCGCCCTGCCAGTCCGATTCTGCTGTCTTGGGGTCACCAGGCTTGGGGCTCGCTCCATGCGCGGAAGAAACACTTCCCGATTGGCCCCCGAAGGGGTCTCGGTCGTTCCCTGGTCCTTCGCGACGCCAGCCCTTGCCCCATGCGTCCTCAAAATCTGGGAAGTCCTCGTCATTGCAATTGGGAGGGCACTTGAAAGCAAGTATGGTTATCTTGAAAACATTACTACGTCCCAAAGACTTTTTGACCACTTCATCGGCAAGGTCTCGCCCATCAAATCCTCTCATCCGCCAGTAGGAGTACTCAGTGTCTTTCGTCTCTTGTCTGGACAGTTTCTCTCCTCTGGCTGCTAACAGGAGACCTTCAGTGGTGGCCGCAGCAAGAGCCGCCAATCCCACCACCGTACCCACTCCAGTCCAACCTGCTAAAGCCAATTCCAACCCAATGATGCCGATCGCCACAACATTGGCGGCCATGGCTGCTTTGAGCGCCAGTTCATCACTAGAGTATCTCTTCTCGTCGAAGTACCTGTCCCACACTTCCCATTCCTCACGCAGCTTTGTTGTGGTCTTCTGAATGTTGTCAGCCCATTTGTCAGTGCGCCACATTTGGTAGCACCATCCCCCCTCTCTCCATTGCTTGAGCAGAGATGGTCCTCCGTACGTAACATTCTCCTCAATCGAAGAAATGCCGGTCCTTCCCCGTACCGTGTGGGTACTCCTATTTTCAGTCGCAGTACGCGGGTCTTCCAGCCCCGTCGGATCCGTGCCAAGTGTCGGTCGACTGGTACAGTAATCCCACAAATTCCCCACGGCGTGGCTGCCGGGTCCGGGGTGGTCCACCGGCCGGTGTACACGTCGTAGATGCGGTTCCAGCAGAGGTAACTGCCGAGCTTGCCGATGCCTGCCTGTGCGCCGGTGGTTGTGCCGCCGCTTTCGTGGCCTACCTGGGGTGGGATGTACTGGTACCCGCTCCACAGGTAGCCGCAGCCGGGGTTGTCGGCCCGGTTGCTGAGCATGTTTTCGGGTTTGGCCAGGGCGCCGGTGGTTGAATCCACCCCCGGGGGGGCGATCACGCGGTAGGTCGCGCCGGTGCCCGCAAGGCCCGTGGCGTCGCCGCGCACCTCGATGTGGGTTTCGTCGGGCACGGCGTACACGGTGAGGAAGCTTGGTTTCTGCACGTCCAACATGATCGTCCAGCCTACCATCCAGGTCTGGAAACCGGCTGTGCTGTCGGGGAAGCTGGTGACGCCCAACCCGCCGTTGTAAGCGGGGTCGTCAGTCCAGGTGCCGCCCGTAAGCGGCCCGGTGGTGAGGTCTGGTGCGCTGGAAGTATAGCTGCCAGTGACCGTGAAGTTGGCCGTGACGTCGCCGGCAAACACGTAATCGCTGCCAACCACGTCAGACACCGTCACCGGGAACAAATCGCCCATCACACTCCAGCCGATTTCCATGTTGCTCGGGCTGTCTGATACAAAGGTCAGATCCGACCCCGAGTTGTAGGTCACGGCCGCAGCCGAAAACACCCGCGAGGCCGCAGGCAGCCTGGCCTCGAAGTCATAGACCACAAACCCCGCCCCGCTGCCCAGGGCGCTGGCGATCAGGCCGCTGGCGTCATAGAGCCAGATGGTGTCGGTGCTGTTTTCGCGCACCCGGCCCGTGAGGTAACGGTTGCTGCCCGCGCCAGGAACCGAAACCACCAGTTCGAGGCCGACCATTTCATCTACATCAAGATAGTTGCTGGCAAGGGCAATCTCGGTGGTGTCCGACTCGGGGGTGTTAGCTGAGGCACTGGAAATGAGCTGTTCCTGGCCGTCAAACACGACCTTGTGGTGAGCCGCCGCGCCGTAATCGGTGTAGACATACATGTCCGTGCGGTATCCGTTGAGGTCCGTCACACAGATTAGGCTACCATGGGCGTTGTGGCCCAAAAAGCGCCATCCTTCGCTGGAATTGGAATACACGTAGATCCACTGGGCAACCACCGCGTTGCCGTTGCCACGGCCTTGCAGGGCGACGGCGGCCGTGGCGGGGTGAACGGCGCTGGATGAGCCTGTGCTTTCAACAATGCCGCCGGTGAAGTTCAGTTCAGTGGTGAGGAGAATGCCGGCGGCGTCCAAGGTCTCGATCTCGGCGGCGATGAACTCGGCTGCGCTGCAGGAGCAGCCGCCGCATGCCACCAAAGGCACGGAAACCGCGTGGCTGACATCGGAAGTTCCGTTGTTGTCGGTCTTCAGCAGGGGCAGGCCCTGGCAATCGTGGGCGAACTGGCGCTCGGGGATGGCCAATTCGCTGTCTTTGTCCGTGGCGACCAGTTGGCCCTTGTAATCGTAGGCGTGATACAGGCCGGTGTTGCCGTCCTGGGTCATTTGCTCCATGGCGTCAAAGCTGTTGCTGGCGCTGCCAACGCCAGTGTACTGGTTGGTGTCGGCGTCGGGCGTGTAGGTGGTGTCCCAGATTGTGGTGGCGCCGCTGTCGTCGCTGTCACGCACGCCGCTGCTGCCGGTGCGGTTGCCACGCGGGTCCAGGTTGTAGGCCCGCTTCTGGCCGAACACGGTGGGCGTATTGGCCTGGCTGGCGAATCCCGCCAGGTCGTCGGGCCCGGTGGCGTCGTAGAGGTCAACACCGAAGTAGGTGGATGTCAGGCGTTCGGCCTCGTCGTAACGATACACCATGCCGATGGCGCCGATATCGTCGCGGCGGTCGGCCGTGACCAGGCCGCGAATGTCGTAGCGGCGGTCTTCGGCGGCCAGCACTTCGCCAGTGCCGACCAGGGCGTGTTGAACGCGTTCACAGAAGCTGGTGCTGCCGCCGCAACCGCAACCGCTGGCTTCCCAGGCATAGGTGGTGCGCACGCCGTTGCCAGCGGTCGTTTCAATCAATCGGCCAGGCCCCGCGTACTGGTAAACGCCGATGCTGACGTTTTTGGTCACGTCGAAGGTCTCCAGCAGGCGGTTGAGCTGGTCCGGCGTGTGTTCCACGCGGTGGCCGTCGTTGTAGATTGTGGCACGGTTGAAGCCGCTGCCGTCGTATTCAGCCCGGTTGGTCCAGGTGCCCAGAATGGTGCCGCCGTGCTTGGCCACGGAGGTGTCGCGGCGTTCGGGCATCGAGAGTGTGTTGTACTGCCAGGCCGAGGCCGTTATCAGGTTGCTGCCTTCATAGTTGCTGCAGGATTGCAGGCGGCCCAAGCCGTCGAACTCATAGGATTCATAGGTGGCGCCCTTGATGCCCGTGCCGCGCGTGATGTTGCGGTAGGCAACCAGGTTGCGGGCGTCAAAGGTGTCGGTCACCTGTGTGCCCAGCGGGTCCGTCCAGCCCAGCCGGTTGCCGTTGGCGTCGTAGCGGTAGGTCCAGATGTCGCCGGTCGTGCCCGCGTCAGGCCTGCGGTGGGTGATCAGGCGTGAACGTTCGTCAAAGGCGTAGGTGGTTTCCTGCCAGTTGCTGTCGGTGGGGTTGCGCTTGATCGCGCGCATGGTGACGCGGCTTTGGGCGTCGTATTCAAACCGGGTGTAGATGTCGTCGGTGCCTGCTTCTTCAAGTGTGTCGGTCGTGCGCGACAAAAGGTCATAGGTGTAGGCGACGGTGGTGGAGGCAGGGTCGGTGCGCAAGGTGACCCGCCCCCAGCCGTCATACTTGACTAGGCTGGAAGTATCGAAGCTGGACGACCAGCGGCGGTCCTTGCCGCGCAGCACGGTGTCCTGGTGGGAAATGTCAACTTCGGTGTGGCTGATCTCGATGGCGCTGGTGAGCTGGTTTACCTCGCGATAGTTCGTGCGCAGGGCCACGCCGTGGGCGTTGTAGACGGGCTCGACCTCATTGCCCACAGCGTCGCGAGACAGGCGAACGCGGTTGGCCCCGTCGTAGAACATGTAGGACGTTACGCCGTTGTCGTTGGTGCTGGTGACGGTGCGCGAGTTTTTGTCCAGAACGTTGGTAGAGGTGCTCCAGCCATCGCCGATCGGGATGCCCAGGTGGTCGTTGGCCAGGCGCCGTGAGGTGTAGCCGCGGTTGATCTCGTCGAAGGTCGTCTGCGATTTGGCAAGCAGCACGCCTAGGCTGTCAAAGGCCCGGCTTTCAGTCACGTTACTGTTGGCGTCATAGTCTGATTCACGATAATGACCGGCAGCGTCGGTGACCTTGGTGGTGCGGTCGAAGCCGTCGTAGACGTAGGTGGTGGTGTTGCCCAGGGCGTCCACCGAGGTCAGCAGGTTGCCGTTGGCGTCGTAGTTGCTGGTGAAGGTGCCGGCAACGTCACTGCTGGCGCCGGCGATGCGCTGATAGACCATGTCGCGTTCGTCGTACAGCGTGCGCGAACGGTTGCCCAGCGGGGTGATCGAATCCCGCACGTTGTAGTTGCTGTCGTACTCAACCCGCGAGGTGTACTGCGTGATCGTACTGCCAGCAATCGCATCGACCGTGCTGGATACTGTGTAGTTCAGCAGGTTGTAGGTGGCGCTGCTCTCGACCCAAGTCGCGGCCATGGCGCTGCTGGCCTTGGAGAACGATGTGGGGTCAAGCACGTCGCTTGGGCCCGAAGGCGAACTCGCGGCGTCGGTGATGTATTCTCTGAAACTGTTGGTCAGGTTGCCGTTGGCGTCGAAGTAGCTGTAGCTGTCGACAGTGGACAGGGTCAAGGAGCCGTAGGCCCCGACGTCGACTTTGTGGCTGCTGTGCCAGGTCTGGTTGAGTTCATTGACATCGAAGCTGGCCTTGAAGTCGTCCTTGGTCACGCCCGTCTCAAAGGCGCGGGGTGGCCAGGATGCAGTCAGGTTGCCCACGGGGTCGTATTCGTATTCGCTGGTAAGGTCGAGTTCGCCCCAAGCCGCGATACGGTTTTTCAAAAAGCCAATCTGGCTGCCGGACGTGTGATAGACAAGGCGGGTGACGTTGCCTTCGCCGTCAACCATGGCAACAGGCTGACCGAATTCGTTATAGGTCGTGCGTGTGGTGATTGTGCCGCTGGCGGCCATCGAGCCGGTGATGTTGGGCGATGTCACCGCCACGAGGTTGCCGGCGTCGGCCCCGTTGGCCTCGGACTCTTCGTAATCGTAGGTGTACGTGCTGGTGTTGTTGCGTGGGTCCTTGACTGTTTTCACGAACTGATAGCGCGGCTCGTAGGTGTATGTGCTTACGATGTCCGACAGCGAGCCAAGCCCTTCGTCGCTGCGGGTGACTGTCAGTACGTTGCCGGCGGCCATAGGATCGTTGGTCTGGTTGTAGACCGCGTAGGCATCGGCGTTCCAGCCGTCGCCGCTCAGGCTGTAGCCCGTGGTGACGGTGATGGTTGTGCTGGTGTTAGAGACAATCGGGTAGTAGCGGTAGTTTCCCGCGTTGGTGCCCATGCGCAAAGTCATGCCGGCGAAGGCGTTAGTGGACCAGGTGCCGAGGTGAACCACATCGGTCATCACCGTGCCGCTGCACGAGTCCGCCGTGGCTGCGGCCTGGCTGCTACCGCTTGGGTAGGTGTAGGTGACCTTGTTGCCACGCGGGTAGGTAGCGGTGAGGATTTCGTGATTGCTGTTGTATGTGAACACCGTCTGGAAGTAGCTCGGGTCGCCGGTACGCAATTTGCTGAGAATGCTGGAAACGGTGCTGTGGGTGTACGGGAAATCGGTATCCACGGAATAGAAGCCTGTGTAGCGCTTGACGTCGGTGGTGCGCCCGGTCGCGTCGATGGTGTAGTCCGTGCGCAGGCTGTTGCGATCAAGCTCGCGGATCAGCGTGCTGCTTTCGTAGCGCAGCCTGATGAAGGCCGACTTGGGGACGTGCGCATCAACGACGTCAGACTCGTCGCCAAGTTTCTGGTCAGTGATGCGGCCTGAATCGTCGTAGGTGTTTTCAAGGTAGGCCGCCGGGTTGCCGCCCTGGGCGAACTCGCGCGGGTTAATGCAGCGGATCAGGCGATGTGCGGCGTCGTAGGCGTAGCCATAGGTAATGCGCGCAAGCGGCGAGCCGTCGTAGCGGTCCGTGGTGGGTGCTTTTTGCTCGGTCAAGTCGCCCGCGGTGCTGTACTCGTACTCGACTTGGCGCGCTGATGTGTGACCGCTGGAGCCGTCGTTCCACATGTTGTCGGAGACCGTGTCCACGCGACCGTGCGCGTGGTACGCAACGGTGAAGGTTTCACCAAGGTCGTTGGTGATGGTGGTGAGCTGCCCGGCGTAGTTGTAAGTGCACTCGGTCTTGTTGCCGTTGCGGTCAATGCAACGCCACAGGCGGCCATCTTTGTCAAAGACGCAGCGATAGCCGTGACGGTCAATCAGCGTGATCGTGTTGTGGGTGGTTTCGCGAGTAGCAGTCACGTACACGCCCACCGGGCTGCTGAAGCCGCCCGTAACATCTGGAAACACTTCCTTGCGGCCATCCGGCGTGTACCAATGGATGTCGGAGCTTCCGCCGTCAAAGACAGCTCGCTGGAAGTAATGCCCGACCCAGCCATTGCCCATCGGGCCGTTGTAGCCAAGGTCGCTGCGATAGAAACGCGACCAGGAAATGCCCATCATGCGGCCGCGGACCGCAAGGTCGGTCTCCGACTTGAAGAACGCGCCGTTCTTGAGGAACACGTTGACGCCGGCAATAGCGGGGTTGCGTGAGGGCTCCGCGTTGGTCACGGTCGGCAGAATGTTGGTCGGATACTCGACGGTGGCGATGCCGGACTTGCCCCCGTTGTTCGTTGTGATCGTGCGGGGCCCGCAGGCCGCGAGATTGCCGACCGTGACGTTGACTGTAATGCTTGACCCGCTTCCAGAAGCACTGTTGACCGTGATGTCCGATCCGAAGCTGATCGTTTGCGTGGAACTCAGGCTGGTTCCCGTCACGGTAGCGTTCATCGTCGAGCCTTGAATCAGCAATGTCGTGCACTTCAACACGTTTGTGCCGGCGCCGTTGACGAAGAACCGGCGAGACTGCCACTCCGAGTATTGGCCATTGTTGTTGGCGATTCGCGCCGAAAGTATGTACTCGCCGTCCGAGAAAAGTTCGGTGGCCGATGAATTTTTGACGGTGCAGGTTGCAGTGGTCGAGTTCGGGTAGGTTGCATCCCAGAAGTTTGCTATGGCCGACAAATTCGTGCCGATCGGACGGCTGACGTTCTGCACCGTAACTGCGCGCGACGCCATTAACTGCAGGCTCGCGGTGTCGATCGTTCCGCTCTGGGCATTGTATGCGACTGTGATTGTCCATGTGCCAGCGGTACTTACGTTGGCGTCAGCGGTTGGGGCGGAAAAGGAGATGGTTGGCCTGGTAACGTCCGTGGCATTGCTTACGGTAAATGCGGACGTTTTTGTCTCGTCGTAGGCCGAGATGCCCCAAACATCGTTCCGAACGACCTGAATGTTGCCCGACGTGGCCGTTCCCGACAATGTCAGGTCCGTCAACGCCAAAGTCGCGCTAACGTAAAGAGTGTCGTTTACTGTCACATTGGTGCCGGTATAGGACAACGTGGCATTGCCGGAGCTGTCTTTCCAGTGAGTAGCCTTGCCAAACACCGTTACTGCAACTGCGGCACCCTTGTTGCCGCCAGCGGGCGACAAGGCTTCAATACTTCCGGCGATGGGCTTGGCATTAACGCGGTTGGAGCTATTGCTTTCGGCTTCCGATGTCGTGTCAACCGTGACGTAATAGTAGTACGCCGTGCCGTTGCTCAGGCTCTCGCTGGCATAGCTGGTCGTGGTCAGCGGCGAGCCGCCATTCAGCGGTGATCCCCAAGGCAAAGATGCATCAGGGTCCGTGGAACGATATACGTTGTAGCCCGCACCGCTTGGGCTGGCCTGGGCGGTGGCGTCCCACTCCAGCAACAGTCTCGTATCACCGATGGTCACCTTGAGCCCGCTTGGGGGTACCAGCTCCCACGTGACTTTGTTGCCTGAATCGTTTTCGTAGCTGGAACCGGAGCGCACGCCGCCGCAGCCAACCATTTTTAGGGCGACCGCATTGGAAGCCGCGTCCACGTTGTAGGTGCTACCGCCAAAGGCGTAGTCGAACCGGATGCCGCGCATGACGCCGGTGCTTCGCGTGTCGGTGGTTTTCCAGTGAATGTGCCGCGTAGAGACGCCGGTGTTGAACGTGTTGTTGTCAAACCTCGCGCACAGCCCGTCGGTTTCGATCACTACACCGAACTTCGAAAAGGTGCACCCAGTGGCGCTGAGAACCGCAAGCATACCGGTTCCAGAGTCGATAGCCAGGCTGCTGGCATCTCCCGTGTTGACATCCAGCTCCGCGCGAATCAGCTCGCAAACGCCGTTGTCGACGGTCAGGGACAACCCACCCGATTTTTGCAGGCGCAACTTGCCGTCCCGAACAATCAACGTGCCACTGGAGGTAGAGTTCGCTCCGTCGATGGTCAGACGCGAGCCGCCTGTGACTTCGAGAAGCCCGTTGTTGGTCAACTTGTGGAAGCTGGCATTCTGGCCAAGTGTCCGAAGACGACCGGAGGCTTCGACCAGAAGTTCAGTGTCGAGCGAGGTCGTTCCATCAACTGAGCCGGTCAGATCCCAATCGCCAACAATCAAGCAGCCTTTTGCAGAGCCGTTCAGGGCCGACGAAAAGGTGACGGTGGAGCCGCTGAGTGTCCAAGGGATGTCCGCGTCATCACCGCTGTCCGCCGCAAAATCGGCGTTGGCCAGGAGGTGGCCCGAAAGCGTCGGTCCTGCAAACGCACGACCGAAGACCAAGTTCATGCCTGCCATGTCCTCGCCTGCAAACTGCAATACTCGCGCCGCCTTTTCCGAGTCGCCGTCGACGAACAACGTAAGAATGTCGCCAACCTCGAGTTCCGCCGTCAACTTGTTGGCACTGCTGAACGAATAGTTCCCGGAGCCATCGGTAGAGACCGACTGAGCCAGGAGTGTCGTGCCATGGAAGACGCGAATGGTCTTGCCGGATTGCCCGGTATCGCTCGTGTTGGTCAACTTTCCAGAGACGGAGTATCCCCGGGAAACGGTAAGCGACCATGTGGTCGACGCGGTTCCATACTCAAACCCGTCGAAGGCCTTGACGTACCATTCATAAGTGGCATCGGGCAGAGCAAAAGCGTCCGGCCAGAGCAACCTTACTCTTGTCGTGGCGCCAGCCGGCGCGCCATCTTTGGGGAATGGTATCCAAGTAGAACCGTCGTCCGTGGACAGTTCAAACTTTGGCCTGGCGTCGGTAGAAGTGCTCAAGAGATTGGCTTCGCTCAAAGTCCAGGACCTGACTACGAAGTCCACTTTGCCAGTTTCTTCGTCGTCGACCACAACCTCAAAGTGAAGGGGGTCGTCGTCGGCGTCCACCGGTCGCTCCCAGACAAGGACAGGAGTCCAGTCGCCCGTTGATGACGTGTCGGCGGGCGAGCGATTACTGCTGCCAACCTGTGCCGGCACCGTGTTCGTTCGGAACACGTGGTAGTTCCAGGGGCCAGACCGGTCGTCCGCGTCCCAAAGGCGGATGCGAAGGTAGTACAACGTGCCAGCCGCAAGTGTCGGGGCAATCCCGATGTCGCTGGAGGCGCTGGTCGTCTTGGAGCCGTCGTAGGTCAGCGATCCAAAGCCCGAGTCGTTGTCGATGTCGATTTCGTAGGCACTCTGCGCCTGGGCGCCGAAGTCACTGGCAAATGTCCAGGCGATTGCAATGGCATCATCGTCAACCAGGTGCAGCTGATCAGGGTACGTCGTGCCCCCGGTGGCATTCTTGACGCCCAGGCGCGTAACACCCGCCGGGCTGCCCCCGATCAACAGGCCCGCATAAGACGCAGGCAAGAATGGGCTATAGTCCACATTGGAGCTGACAGCGTCGCCGCTGCCCGGCCCGCTGCCGCCCGGGCCATTGGAAGCACCCCAATAGCAGCCTTCAGCCAGCAGGTCGGTGGCGGAACTGCCACCGCTGGCGTCGTAGGCCCCATTGGTGCTGTTGGCAATGAAGGTGCACCGGCTTGCAACGGTTCGAGCTGTCTGAGTACGGTCATCCCGCAGGCCGTAGGTGTTGCCAAGGAAGTTGCATTCCTCAAACGAGTACTCAATTGTGTTGTTGGTCGTGCTGTTGATCTGTGCGCCGTAAACGGCACCGGAGAAGGTGGATCTGCGAACCACGGACGCGGAGGACACTCCGCCCACGGTAAGCCCGGTCTTCACCACAGCTCCATAGAATGCCCGGTCGGGACCTGTGAGCGTGCAGTCTTCGATCAGCGAGTCTACGGGTGAAGTGGCATCGCCGCCCAGGTAGACTCCATAGCTGGTTGCTGCTGCGACGTTCACAAACGAGTGGGACATGCGCAGATAGACCGCGCCATCAGTGCCTCCAAAGGCCGCGGCAAACGCATAGACGCCGTAGGTTGTTGATGCCTCGATGACCGTTCGTTCGATAGACGCGTGGCAGACTTGCCCAAATCCATAGAGGTATACCGCATAGGTGCCACCGCCGCGAATGCAGCAGTCCCGAAGCGTTGTGCCGGTGGATGCGCCAACCCATAGGCTGCGCCCGCTGGAACCAACGCCTTCCAGCGAGCATCGCAACAGCTCGGTAGCTCCGGATCCGGCAAAGACGCCGGTGCTGGTGCAATAGTCTGTCGAAGAGGAGCCGCCTACAATCGCGTCCTCAAGGACTGTCGTGCCGTCCGGAGTGCTCACCCAAACGCCAGTGTCGCAATGGTACGTTTGCAGACCAGGCAAGCGCTGCGTGGCATTGGAGAACAGGGGGCTGCTTACGCCTTTGTCCACGTACACGCCCAAGCTGGCATCGCGAACCGTTACAAAGGCAAATGGGCCAATGTCTCCGAAACGGTTGACGTACGTTGTTCCGGTGTCTCGTACGCCCTGCCAGTCAGAGTACCCGGGGCTCGTGTTCACTGAGCGAAACTCGGCCCGGGATTCAGCGCTGCCCCAAACTGAACCTCGCGTCACCGCTACCATCGACGAATTCGCGCACTTGAACGTATAGCCGTCATCGAATCGCCAATGGCTGATGTTGGAGGAGTCGCCAACGGTGTTGGTGCCGGTCAGGTAGTTGACA
This sequence comes from Planctomycetota bacterium, assembly GCA_016722065.1. Taxonomy (GTDB): domain Bacteria; phylum Planctomycetota; class UBA8742; order UBA2392; family UBA2392; genus H3-PLA7. The sequence goes on along the minus strand of JADKGX010000001.1, from coordinate 1,429,286 downwards.
GGTGAGTCGGGCGAATCGACGTCTGGAAAGCGGATCGTGGCTTCCGTCGACGTTACGGCATTCAGGTAGAATACGTAATCGATCGACGAAACGCTCACCACGTTTCCGCCAGCGGTCAGGGAAGTAAAGTTCCCCTCTTTCAGGGCATTGATGCCTTTGGTGTTGCAGCGGATGGCAGCGACACCTGTCGTCGCCTGGTTTGTAAACGTCACGTCAGCGAAGCTTGGGTAATTGCTCGACATGTCGTTGATGACGACCATCGCCGTCTGGCTGTCGTTGCCGCCGTAGGAGAATGTGCTCTTCTTGACCTCGCTCTGACGTGACTGGCTGGCTTCAAAGATGAGCGCGCCCCAGGTGTTGCTGCCATCGTATCGGGTGAATGTTGTGGCGGCCGTTGTGTCAGACCACCGCAGCTGGCCGTTGTTTTTGACTCGGATGTTTCCACCTGTCTTCACCTTGAACGTGATGGCTCCAGAGGCTGCCTTCATCAGCAGTGTTCCCTGCTGGCTGGAACCATTGCCAACAGCCAAGTCGAAGTCGGTAGCGAGCAGCTGCCCGACCCACTCAACGTCAACAGCTCCATTGGTGCTATCGATAGTTAGCGTCGCGCCGTTCCGTATTGTGATGTCACCGATCAACGGCTTGAGTCGATAGGGACTCCCAGCATTGTTCCACGTGGTGTTGGTAGTGATGTCCCCTGTGATGTCAGTGGCAGCTGTCAGGCCTGTGGCGCACAGCGCAAGAAGGGCGATCAGGATCAGTCGATTCATGGGTGTTTTCCGGTAAAGGCCTGAGATTCGGTCGGTAGTTGCTGCTTAGTCGTTCTGGGCCAGCGGGTTTGGGTTAGGGATGCAATCCCACTCGTTCAGCAGCGTGGCTTGAGGGTTGAACTTCAGTGCTCGGGGCATGCCCTCGGGCTTGGTGATACGCCGCAGCAGCCAGGTCCACATGTCCTCACACCGTGCGCAGGTCGTGAACGGTAGGTGGTATGCCATCAGATCGTCGCGTCCCTGGACGGTTTCGAGTTCGCTTTCAATCGTGGTGACGAAGTCCGGCATCGGTGGCCGGTTGTAGGTCGCACCGGACTGCTGGGCTGCCGCAGCAGCGACCTCCTGCTCGGCACTCCAGGCGGCTACACGCTTGGTGTATTCCTCCTGGCGCAGATACAGGCGAATGGCCTTGTAGCCCGTATCGTCCATGCACATGGCAAGCACCTTACCGGCATGGTTCGGGTGCGCCCGAACGTGGGCGGCCACAGCGCGGACCATCGAGCAGGCCGTGTCTTTGTCCGGCGAGAACAGCACCACGTAGATCGTCTTGTTCTGGTAGCCGGTCAGGTTGATGGCGTTGTTGTGGACATTCATCGGCATCCACGTCAGCCAGTCGCCAGCGTCGCTTGGTGGCGGATCCGCCTTGGTAGGGCCGGCAATCAGCAGCAGACACACGAACACACACAGCGCGCACGCGATGCGCTTTACCATGGCACGACTCCAGTGGCGTGATGAACTGGCAAGGTTGAAAAGAACCTGAGACAGGAATCCTATCCCACAAAAGGTCGCTCTGCGACCAATATGTCGATAAAAGTTTCTGACAGTGTCCATATTGATACGTAGGCAAGCTGTGCATTTCCATTTTCGATGCGACAAGTGCTATGCGCCCAGTGCGCTCAGGCGGCGTTCATGTTCTGGCAGCTGGTGAAGAGCCAGCGTCGGGGAGAGATACCATTTGGGTGCGACACTTTTTGAGTGCGACGCTTTTTTGTTCGCCTAGCTCGGCAGGATGTCTCTCTGTGGTGTAGGCTTCTCAGGAGCACTTGGTGTGTCTCTGAGCCATAGGTGCAAACCGAGTCCGCGATCGAGGAACAATCCGTGAAACGTCTTCCACTTGTCTTGATTGCAGTTGTCCTGCTTGTCGGGTCGCTTGTCGGGTCGCTTGTCGCAGCCTGGATCTGGAACAACCCCGGTGACGCGCCGAATCAGGTTGGAAAGAGGTCGGTCAACAACTCCGCAAGCGATGGCGACCAACTCCGCGCCGTACCGACGCCAGCGGAAGCAGCCGACCAGAAAATGAGCGAGCTCAAGACTGCCCAGGAGCGGCTTAAGCACCTCGAATGGGTCGCCGCACAGGATTGGGCCGCTTCGAACATGCCGCTTCTGCGCAAAGCCATCGTGGCCGACCCGGACGAGTCGGTCCAAATCAAGGCCGTAGAGGTCGCGCTGCAACTCGCGGGCAAGGAGGGCAAGGGAGGCGAAGCGGCCGTGGTGAAAACTGCGCTTGCGTCAAGCAAAGGCAACACTCGCGCGCGTGGACTGAAAGCTGCCCGCGAAAAGCCCGATGCGTCGTTGGTGCCGACGTTGCTGGAACTTGTAGACAACAACGACCCTTACGCGACGATGGCGCTTAACGCCCTGGCCTACTCAGCCGATGAACGCGGCAAGGCGCGCATCACTGCCCTTGCCAAGGATGAGAGCTGCAGTCCTCAGCTTCGTCAGCGCGCGGTTGCGCTGATTGCAGTGACCCGTGACGAGCAGGGTCACAGGTATCTGTCGGAGCTCGCCAATGGCGAGAACGAGACCCTGCGACGGATTGCGGAAGAGGTGCTGAAGAGCTGGAACAACTGACCTGGTCCAGAGACGTATTCCGATCGGCGCCAGTTACCCGGCACGGGGTTTGGACGAGTTCATCGCTAGCGGATGTGGACGGGCCCAAAAAGTACAAAGCACTTGGACGTCCCGTGGAGGGCGAATTCAACTTGATTCGCTCGAATATCAGCGGGCTTGAACCCTAGCCTTCTCTCACGCGCCCTATGCGTACTATGCCTGCCGCCCTTTCCAAAACCGGCTCGGATAAACTCTTCAATCGGGCGCATTCAAGGAATGCCAGCGACTGGAGGACGCGGTTGCGGAGGGATTGGCTTTCGCGTTCGATACCTCGACCGCAAGCTACCGTAAAACAGAAGCCCCGTGCTCGGGACTTCTGCCGGCGCTGCCTAGAACCCGTCGTTCAGGGCGGGTCTTTGGCTGAGCGTCTGGATGAGTTGCACGACGACACTTTGATCTTGCGGCGACAGATAGGGCAGCGCGGCCGTCAGAAACTGCGTCTGGCTCGACCGGCTTTGCTCGATGACCATACTGGCCTGTAAGGCCTCACGAAACGCGGCGGATTGAAGCTGAAGCCGTTGAAGTTCGGCGGCCAGCTCCATTCGCCTTGTTGCGTAGGCCGACCCGAGTGTGGCGTCCAGCCAAGCCTGCACCTTCATCGCTTCGAGCTGGCATTGCGCCAGAAACTCGTCGCGCCGGTCCGCGCTGAACTGCCGGACCGTTTCGTTGCTGCCCCTGACATGCCAGCCGCCGTGATCGTGCCGCCGCCGGTTGCGTCTTGCCATGAACCTTCCTTTCGTCAGGCTTCACAACGCTTGCGGTGCTGGCAGGAAAAGCAGCCATATCCGCGCTGGCGAGGGAAAATCCCGTGGGTGACGGCGGCTTCGACGTTGCGGGCCGAGTCGATCAGCTCGACGCGGTCACGCCCTGTTCGATGCACCGGGATGATTTTGAAAGAAGGCGATTTCGTCTTGGTCAGCAGCCAGAACTCGAAATCGACCCGGCCCGACGCATCGAAAAGCCACTCGGCCGCGGCGATGTAGAGCGTGGCCTGCTGGTCAAACTCGATGCGGTCCTGCCCGTAGGTTGTGGCGCTGGTTTTCAGATCCACGACGAGCAGGCGGCCGTCGCCTTGGCGCAGGATCAGGTCGATGTAGCCCCTGAAACGGCGGCCGGGCTCCAGCTCGAACTCAAAGCCAACCTCGGTGCCTATGACCTGCACGCGGCGGTCGACCTTGGCCAAGAACTCGGCCAGCATGGCATCGCCCTTGGCCAAGAGTTCAGCCACGCCACCGGTGCTGAACTCGACGGGCGCACCCTGCTCTTGGGCAATCGCGGCTGAGTCCGTCACGGCGCGATGAAACACGCCGCTGACTTCTTCGCTGGTCATTGGCGTGCCCGCCTTGAGCGAATCCATGAAGGCCTCAACGGCTTCATGGATGGCCGAGCCCAACAGCAGGCTTGACGGCGTACATTCGGCGGGCGCTTCTTCGATGTACTCGAACTGGTACTTCCGGGGGCAGTTCAGCCAGCAACTGAGCCGGCTGAAGCTGCCCGTTTCTTGGCGTGTTGCGTTGGTTTGGAGCATGGGTTCTCCGATCTGGTTGGGGGGACTGGTTGAAACGGTATGAGCCAGTAGTGGCTATTTGCCGCTCAGGGAATCGATGATGCGCGCGGCATCGGCCTTGCCGAGGTCGTTGATGGATTGGCCGAACTCGGCCTGCACCCACTGGCGGGTCTGGTCGGCACTGAAGTTGCGGTGCCGGCGGGCCAGTGCGAACAGGAAGCTGACCTGCTTCTTGGTCGCTGCATCGCCGCGTGTGGCTGCGGCGACGCGGTTGACGGGCTGGGTGTGCCCGTTGTTGCCGGTGTGGCCATTGTCGTGGTAGCCGTTGCCCTTGGCGGGTGCGGGGTGGGCGTTTGCAGGTTCCACGGCGGGCACCTTTGCTGCGCCCTTGGCGATTTCGGCGTTGACGGCCTGCTTCAGGTCAGCCCAGAGGCGATTCAGTGCCTTGCCCAGCCCTTCCGTGCCGCTTGTGCCATCGGCCAGCTCGACTTCTGCCGATGCGTGGAAAGATTCGCTGCTGTACTCCTGCTGGGCCGGGACCTTCAGGCCGTAGCTTGCGCAAAGTTTGATCATGTTGTTCTCCAAGAGTTGACGTAAATGCAACCGGGGCGAGACCCCCATTGGGTTTCGCCCCGGTTACGGATTGAGTAATGGTCCGTCGCCAATGCCGCGGCGGCGGGTCTCGCGGGCTCAACCGGCGTTGCACCGGGAGACTGTGCCCGCAAGAGCGGGCTACGCGGGCAGCTTTCCCATCGAAGCGTAGGCAGCCTCCATTTCGGCTTCTGTGGGCTCGTACCCCTCTTCGGCGGGCATTTCCCCTTCCGGATCGTCCTGCGACGGTTTACGGGCCTCCTTGGGGCCTTCTGGGCCGTCCGGGTGGCGCAGCTTGGCAAGTTGGTCCGGGCAGTGCTCTTGCGGCGTATCGACCTGCACGGGCATGACCAGCATTGCGGTACCGTCCCTGCAGCTCAGGCCAAGGGCGTGCTGGTCGTCGATAAGGCGCAAAGTGACCGTGTCACTCTTCGTGGCGGTGCACAGGGCCTTGATGGAACGCAGGAGCTGTTTCAGTTCCAGTGTGACCGCGTGGGCGCTGCCGTAGTCAGGAATGACGTCCGTGACGCTGGGAAACTGGCCCTCGACCTGTCTGGCCGTCATGGTCTGGCAAGCCGCGAGGTCCGTCGCACCCATGACGATCTCTTCGCCGCGAACTTCAACCTGCACTAGCTCGCAAAACGGGCTGCCGAAGTGCCTGCGCTTGCCGAGCATTGCTGCAGCTTTGGCAGCGTCCTTGGGGTCAAGCAGGGCCGGCCTGTCGGTTGCAGGAGTGGGAGCAACGCCCGCGATGACGGGCGCTTCTTTGGCGTCTACTTCAGGGTAGGGCACGAACAGCAGGGCGTGCCCGTCGCTGCTGAGCGCACCCTGCAGGCCCAACGCGATTGCGTTGAGCGCGTATCGACCATTCTGTGAGGCCGCGATATGCGCCCTCAAGTTTGCGGTGTTCAAAAACATGATTTCTCCTAAGTGTCGGGCGTACAATGTGATCGAGCCCGGCAAGCACGATGCCTGCCAGGCCCGGCGCGAAGGGGTAGCCCGGACTTAACCGCCGCGCTGTTTTGAATTGTCGTAGGTCAACTTGTCCTGCCACTTGCAGGCGCTGCACAGCACGATCTGCGTGGCGGAATCGGCCCCGATGCGAACCTGCCCGAGTGCAAGCGCAGACTTGCCACATTTCGGGCAGGTCTTCAGGCGGGCCTGACGCAACTGGATGCTTTCGGCGTAGTTAAGCCAATAGGGTTCGAATTTCATGCCCCACCTCCTTGTGAGGATGCGGCTTCCCGTTCGTGCGTGGATCCTGTGTTATCGGTACGAAACTTGTTGCAGGCCGGACACAGGCGCACGACAAGGCCGGTCAAACTGCGGAAGCAGGCCGAGCTTTCGCTGCTGAACTTGCCGCCACATGCGCAGCGAGGATGCTGCTTCAGGACCTCTCGCGACTCAGCGGGCCAAGTCGTTGGTTCGAACGGTTCGATATGCTGCTGAGCCTCCATTGCCACACTCCTTGGTGAAAAAGGCACGATCGCCTTCTCGTGGAAAGTGTGGCCTGCAGGTCCTCAGTTCCAAGTCGACGTAAAGCTGCCAGTGTGCTGGATCGTTGCAACGCCGGCACGGCCAACTCAATCCAGCCAGCGCTTGCCGCTGGCCACGAGATCGACGATGCGGCCGCCCAAAGTCTGCAGCTTGTGGCGCGAAGGCAGCGGCAGGTGCTCGCTGTTTCCAGCGCGGGTCACGGCGTTGACGACTGCGTACAGCGACTCGCCCGGTTCCACATTGAACGCCACGCGCAACGCCGCGGCTTCGTCCTCGACCAGCCCGTAACGTTCGGAGAGCTTCGCCAGCACCTTGGCGGGTTCGCTGACCATGATGCCGCGCGTGCCGGCAAAGGCCGTGGTGGCCTGTGCTGAGAGTGCGAACGCCTTGTCGAAGGCGGCGCGAACTTCATTGGGAAGTTCGGCCTTGCCGACGTGGCGCCGCTCGTAGCCCCAATGGCCGCCGCCGAGGATCAGGCCGTTGAGGCATATCGTACGGTACACCATGGCCGAGACCTGCAGGCGCGCTGCACCGATCTCGCTGTTGCGCAGGTGCACGCCACGGTGAAGCGGGTCGAGGCCTGACGCCGGCAGATTGACCGGGCCATCTCGCACGACCTGCAAGTCGAGAAACGCTTCGGTCAATTCGTAGCGAACGGCTACGTTGCCTAGGCGCTGCTCCAACCAGCGCAGGATGTCGAGGTGATTGATCGGCCGATAGCTGGGCGAAAGAACGGCGCGCGCTTCGCCACCTTCAATGCGCAGCAGAACGTCACGATCCTGTTCACGCAGCCAGCGATTGACGTTTTTGGCCCGTAGTTCGGGCTCACAACGCCGCAAGTACTGCGCCGGGATTTGAAGCCGAGCCGCAAGCTGCGAAAACGCGTGTTCGCGCAGCTCAAAGCGCTGGCCCCCAGCCATTAACGCGCCGTCAGCCGGCGCCATCGCCAACTCGCGAGTGTGGACCAAAACGTCGCGCTGCAGGGCGGCCAAGCCCTCAAGTTGGCCCAAAAGCTGCGCCAACTGGGCTTCCGGCCGCGCCGAAAGCCGCCCGCTGATCAAGTTGCCACTTGAAGCCGACGAAGCGGCATCAAGCACTACCGTGCTTTGCACCATGGGAACCTCCAAAATGGGGATCAAAACGAAAACGGCGCCGACCCAATGGTCAGCGCCGCAGAAAGACGGGTCCTGTGCCGATCAACCAGCTACAAGGCCCTCACACGTTCTTATGCCATGAAAGTGGCAGGTTTTTGGTCCATCCACTTGGTTCTGCGATGCTATTGGGCCGCAACTATAGTAGCAGCGAGATGTGATCACAAAGTACCTTGTGCAATGCAAGAGTGTTTGTTGGTGGCGGGAGAGCATCATGCCAAACGTACTCGTGGCTTGGCTGGGAAACACGGACTTGAAGGCTGTCAGCGACAGCGAATCAGTCGGTCTTGGGCCGATCGCACAAGCGGTCGAGTCCCGACCATTCGATAGGGCAGTGTTGTTGTCGGATCACTCCGAACTCCAGACCGGCTCGTACTGCTCGTGGCTAGGAAAACGATCGTCAAAGGAGGTTGAGTGCATCGCGGAAAAGCTGAAGTCTCCTACCGACTTTGAAGGCATCTATCGGGCTGCAGTACGCGGTCTCACGCACGTGCTTCAACGACATGGACCAGACACACGCTTGACGCTCCACCTGAGCCCTGGAACGCCGGCCATGGCAGCCGTCTGGATTATCCTCGCAAAGACCCGTTTTCCGGCGAAGCTGATTGAGTCTTCGCGGCAACAAGGCGTCCGCGAAGTCGAGTTCCCGTTTGACCTGGCTGCGGACTTTCTTCCTGACTTGCTTTCGCAGGCTACACAACGTCTTCAGGAGGCAAGTCAGGCGCCAGCCCCCGCGTCGGCCAGCTTTTCAAACCTCATCTACCGCAGCGGCGCAATGAAGCAGCTTGTGCAGCGTGCCAGCCAGGCCGCTTCGCTTGGTGTGCCGGTTCTTATCGAAGGCGAATCCGGCACAGGCAAAGAACTTCTCGCTAAGGCCATCCACTCAGCCAGCAAACGTGCCAACTACCCATTTGTAGCGGTGAACTGCGGGGCAATTCCCGAGACCCTGATAGAAGCGGAACTGTTCGGCTACGAAAAGGGCGCGTTCACGGGTGCTCAGCGGCAGGTTGCGGGCCTGTTTGAGCGCGGAAGTGGCGGCACTGTGTTTCTTGACGAGATCGGAGAACTACCGCTCTCGGCGCAGGTCAAGTTCCTCCGGGCCTTGCAGGAAGGTGAGGTGCAACGCCTGGGTGGCTCATCCCCGCTGAAAGTTGATGTGCGCATCGTGGCAGCAACAAACCGCAATCTTATTGCCGAAGTTCAGGCTGGGCGTTTCCGCGAGGACTTGTTCTTTCGTCTCGCCGTTGCAGTTCTTCGCGTGCCCCCACTGCGTGACCGCCCGGAAGATGTCGGGCCGCTGCTGGAGCACTATTCGTCGAAATTGAATCTGGACCTGTTCGGGTCCACCCCATCCGCACACAAGAAACTTTCTGTAGGGGCAAGAAAACTTCTACAATCGCATCCATGGCCCGGCAACATCCGCGAACTGATCAGCACGCTGCAACGAGCTCTGGTTTGGTCCCCCAGCGTCACCATTACCGAGGCAGAGGCCCGCGAAGCCATACTTGGCCAACCAGCACGTCGCTCTGGCGCCGACGGGCTGAGCCTGCCGCTCGACAAGGGTTTCAACCTACAAGGTCTGTTGGATCGCACGGCTGTTCACTATCTTGAGCGTGCCCTTGAAGAATCTCAGGGCAACAAGACGAAAGCCGCTAAGCTGCTAGGTCTGCCAAGCTACCAGACGCTGACCAACTGGCTGCGCAGGTACGGTCTTGAGCATTTGGCACGGCGTTAGCTTTAGCCTGCACCGGAGACGCGCTATGGCATCGGGCATCAAGTCCATCAACTTCGAGCACCTGCGGACCGGGCAACCGGAACTGGCAGAGCTCGGCGCGTTTGCGGAGGCTTATGTTTACCAAGACCCACAAAGCTCGCTGATCAAACAGCGCCTCTTTTGCGAACAGCTCGTCAAAGCGGTGCTTGCCAAAACTGGTCAATCCATTCCTTTCGACGCCAGTTTCCTTGACCTGCTGGAGCGGCTCAACCCGCACCACACGTCGGCATCAGCAGTCCCCACCGTGGTCGTCGATACACTTCATCTGATCCGAAAGCGCGGCAACAAGGCTGCGCACGGCACCACACCCACACCAAAGGACGCTCTCGACCTGCTGAAGAGCACCGCCATGCTTGGCGGCTGGTACCACATCGCCTTTCTTGGCGGCAAGCAAGGAGATCTCGCTGCTTTTCATCCGCCAGCTGCTGAACCCGTTGACTCCAAGGGGGCACTCAAGCGCGAGAAGAAGGCGCTGCTGGAACAACTCCGTGCCAAAGAGGATGAACTCGCTCAGCACCTGTTCCAACTGGAAGAAACCCGCCAGCAGCTGGAAGTTCAGGCCAAATCGAAGGCTGAACTCCAGCAAATGCTGGCTACTGCCCAAAAGGCAGCCGACGCGCTCAAGTTCGATGAAGCCACGACACGCAAGGAACTCATTGACGTGAGCCTGACTGACGCAGGCTGGCAGTTCGGCCATGGCCATGCCGCAGTCGGCAAAGTCGAACGAGAAGTGCCCGTAAAGCATCAACCCACAAAAACTTCAGACGGATCGGCCGACTACGTCCAATGGGACGACAACCACAGCCCCCTCGGCGTCATCGAGGCCAAAAAGACGGCCGTGGACCCTGCAAGGGGCCGCGAACAGGCCAGGATCTATGCCGACGGTCTGGAAAAGGAACACGGCCAACGCCCCGTCATCTTCTATTCCAACGGATTCGAAACGTTCATCTGGGACGACAAGAACGGCTACCCGCCGCGCCCCATCTTCGGCTTGTACTCCAAAGACAGCCTGCAGTACTTGATTCACCAGCGCAGCAAGAAGGCGTTGGACGGCATGATGCCGGACAAGAGCATCCCCCTGCACTTTTATCAGATCGAGGCGATCAAGCGCGTAGCACTGGACTTCCAGAACAAGAAACGCAAAGCCTTGATCGTTATGGCCACAGGAACCGGCAAGACTCGCGTGGCCATCGCGCTCACCAAGCTGTTGATCGACGCCGGCTGGGTTAAGCGCGTACTGTTCCTGTGCGACCGCAAGGAACTTCGCAAACAGGCACGCGACGCCTTTGCGGAGCATCTACCATCAGAGCCGGCTGTGGTCGTAAATGCAGGCACCTGCAACGAGCGCAAGCATCGTGTGTATCTGGCCACCTACCCGGCGATGATGAAGTACTTTGAAAGTTACGATGTCGGCTTCTTCGACCTCATCATCGCCGACGAATCGCACCGAAGCATCTACAACCGCTACCGCGATTTGTTTCTGTATTTCGACAGCTTGCAAGTCGGGCTGACCGCCACGCCGGTTCACTTCATCAACCGCAACACCTACGCACTGTTCAACCGCGACGATGCCGACCCAACGTTCAATTACGACTACGCAATGGCGCTCAAGGAGAACAAGCTCGTGCCATTCGAAGTCGTAAAAGCCAAGACCCTTTTCCAGCGAACCGGCATGCGCTACCCGGATATGACGCGGGACCAGCGACTGCAGGCAGAAGCCCAGTCTGAAGACCCAAACACCATCGACTTCGACCCCCGCGAGCTCGACAGCCTGATCTTCAACAAGGACACGAACCGTAAAGTTCTGCGCAATTTGATGGAAAGCGGCATCCGGCATCCGAACGGCACGTTGGGTAAGTCCATCATTTTTGCCCGAAGCCAGACCCACGCAAAGCTGCTGGGTGAGCTCTTCGAAGAGATGTACCCGCAATACGGCGGGTCGTTCTGTCGCGTGATTCACAGCGGCGTGGAACGCGTCGAGCAACTCATCGACGACTTGAAGGACCCGGACAACCCGCTCACCATCGGCGTGTCCGTGGACATGCTCGACACCGGCATCGACATTCCTGAAGTCGTCAACCTGGTCTTTGCCAAGCCCGTCAAGTCCTACGTGAAGTTCTGGCAGATGATTGGCCGCGGCACTCGCCTGTGCCACAACCTGTTTGGCCCCGGCCAGGACAAGTCCAAGTTTCTGATCTTCGACCACTGGGGCAACTTTGAGTATTTCGAAAACGACTACAAAGAACACGAGCCCTCAGGCGGCAAGGCCCTTGCCCAGCGCACATTCGAGGCCCGTGTCCAGCTTGCCGAAACGGCGCTTGCCAGGCAGGACGTCGACACCTTCAGGTACGTCCTGAAGCTCATTGAGGCCGACATCCGTGACCTGCCCGAGGGCACCGTCTCGGTCAAAGAAAAGTGGCGAGTCAAGAAGACCCTTGAGGTCCCCGAGAACCTGCACAAGTTCACGGCCGAGGTCCGCAACGGCCTGCGTTTCGACTTGGCCCCGCTGATGCAATGGCGGAACATCCAGGGGCAGTCCGACGCCATCCAATTTGACCTGCTTGTGGTTGAGGCCCAGAACGCGCTGCTGGAAGGTTCCTCATCGCTCGACGGCGTGCGCGACCAGATTCGCAACGCTCTCGCCACACTTCCCGTGCAGCTCGCACAGGTTGAGGAGCGCATCAAGTTCGTAAAGCAGGGGCAAGATCTGGACTGGTGGTTCAATATCACGGTGCCCGCGCTTGACGAACTCCGCAGCGAAGTCCGCGGCATCTTCCGTTTCCGCGACAAAATGCGCGCGCCGGCTTCACCGCGCCCCGTGTTCGATATAAAGGACGGTGAAGTCGAATCCGAGCCCCACCTGCCCAAGCTCGACGGCCTGCAACTCCACGTCTATCGCCAACGGGTGCTGGAAGTGCTTGCCAGGCTGTTCGAAACGCATCCCGCTCTCAAGAAGATCCGGCAGGGGCTTGCTGCAACCAAGGCCGAAGTCAAGGACCTTGCCGAGCAAGTCCACCTGACGGACCCGAACCTGGATCTCGATGAGCTGCTCACCCAGTTCCCCAACAGCGCCGATCGCCTTGACCTGGCCATCCGCCGCGTCGTCGGCATGGATGCCGACGCCGTCAAGCAGCACTTTGAAGCGTTCATCAGCAAGTATCCGGAAATGTCGCCCCACCAGGTAAGATTCATGGCGATGCTGCAAAGCCACATTGCCCAGCACGGCGCACTGGAGATCGAGCGGCTCTATGCCCCGCCATTCACTAACGTCAATGCGGATGGCCCCGAGGGCGTATTTGAAGAAACGCAAGTTGACGAACTGATCGACATCATCCGTGACATCAACGGCGAAAAGAAAGGCTAGGCATGCTGTCCAGGCAACTCCAAAACAAAGTTGACGCCCTGTGGCTCGAGTTCCACGTCGGCGGCATCACCAACCCCATCACTGTGATCGAGCAGATCAGCTATCTGATCTTCATCCGCCTGCTCGACATGGAAGAAACGCGCAACGAGCTCGTCGCAAAGCGCACGGGCAAGCCGCAGAAACACGTCTTCCCCGCCAACAAGCAGCACCTGCGCTGGTCCAAGTTCCGCCACCTGGGCGGCGAGCCGATGCTCAAGCTCGTGCGCGATGAAGTCTTCCCCTTCCTCAAGGGCGAAGTCTTCAAGCAGCACGCCGTGGGCCAATACTTGCAAAGCGCTTCCTGCTACATCGAAAAAGCCACACTCATGGCCAAGGCCGTGTCCGAAATCTCCGATTGGCCCCTGAACGAAGGCGACATCAAGGGCGACCTGTACGAGTACCTGCTTGGCAAACTCAGCACCGCTGGCATCAATGGCCAGTTCCGCACGCCGCGCCACATCATCGCGGCCATGGTGGAACTTGTGGACCCAAAACCCACCGAAAAGCTGGGCGACCCTGCCTGTGGCACCGCCGGCTTCCTGATCTCCACGATGCAGTTCCTGCAGAGAAAATACTCATCCAAGGAAGGCATCCACGAACTCACCCACGAAGACGGTACCAAAGAAACCGTCTATGACGGTGACAGGCTGACGCCGTACCTCGACCACATCCGCCGCGACATGTTCTGGGGCTTTGACTTCGACTCGTCCATGCTGCGCATCGCAGCCATGAACATGCTGCTGCACGGCGTGGACTCGCCCCACATTCATTACCAGGACACCCTGGGCACCAGCTTCAGCGAAAAGCAGCCCCAGGCATCAAAAGACTTCTTTGACGTCATCCTCGCCAACCCGCCTTTCAAGGGCAGCCTTGATGACGCTGACGTGCATGAAGCCCTCCGCGCCGTCGTAAAGACGAAAAAGACCGAGCTGCTGTTTCTTGCCTTGATGCTGCGCATGCTGAAACTCGGCGGCCGTTGCGCCGTGATCGTGCCTGACGGCGTCCTGTTCGGCTCCAGCCGCGCTCATACCGCCATCCGTGAACAACTAATCGACAATAACCAGCTTGAGGCCGTGATCTCCCTGCCCGCTGGTGTGTTCAAGCCATACGCAGGCGTAAGTACGGGGATTCTGGTCTTCACCAAAGGCGGCCGCACGGACCACGTCTGGTTTTACGATGTCGAGAACGACGGCTATTCACTGGACGACAAGCGCAATCCGATTAGCGGGGACGACCTGCCCGACTTGTTGAAGTGCTGGAAGAAGCGCGACGCAAAAAGGGACACCGACCGTACGGCCAAAGCTTTTTTCGTTCCATCCCAAGAGATTCGCGACAACGGCTATGACTTGGCCCTGAACCGCTACAAGCAGGTGCCCTACACGGAGGCCAAGTACGACGCGCCCAAGATCATCCTCAAGCGCCTGAAGAAACTGAACGCCGAGATCGAGAGCGACCTTGCTGAGCTTGAGGAGATGCTGGGATGACTACGATTCCACTTTCGGCGGTGCTGCTTGAACTTGAAAGCGGTCGCCGACCAAAAGGGGGCGCAGTGCAAAGTGGCGTGCCCAGTTTGGGCGCGGAGCACCTCGACGGATTAGGTGGTTTCGCATGGCATTCCCCTAAATATGTGCCCGTTGATTTCTACGCCGGGCTCCCAACAGGGCGAATTGAGCACGAGGATATCTTGGTTGTTAAGGATGGTGCCACGACGGGGAAGGTCAGCTTCGTGAATGGGTCTTTTCCGTTCCCAAAGGCAGCAATCAACGAGCATGTTTTCAGGCTTAAGGTAGACCCAAAGAAAGCATGCGCGCGCTTCGTGTTCAGGTTTCTTGCCAGCCCGCAAGGCCAGCAACAGATACTGAGCGATTTTAGAGGTGCGACAGTCGGAGGGATTTCTCGCGGGTTTGTCGAGAAGGTCGATGTTCCGCGGTTCGACGTAGATGAACAAGAACGTCTTGCCGCGATACTGGACAAGGCGGATGGTGTTCGGCGCAAGCGGCGCGAGGCCATCAAACTGGCCGACGACCTCCTCCGCGCCACCTTCCTCGAAATGTTCGGCGACCCCGTCACCAATCCCAAACGCTGGGATGTGGGCGTGCTCGACGACGTTGTTGATTCTGACGATACGCTCAATTACGGCGTGGTTCAGCCCGGGGACGACGTTCCCGATGGAGTTCCACTGATCCGAGCTGCCGAAGTTGTGAGCGGCTTGACCGCGGCATCCAACTTCAAGCGAATCACCTCCGAGATAGAGTCCCAATATGAACGCTCACGAATCCGCGGCAACGAGGTGCTGATTGTGTGCGTGGGCTCCATTGGGGCCGTTGCCGAAGTCCGCTCGCAACACGTCGGCCACAACATCGCTCGCGCAGTTGCTCGGGTGCCAGTGTCTGGTGACATTGAACGTGAGTTTGTCGCCGACTATCTCCGCACTCAGCGCGTCCAGAACTATTTCATCAACGAGACTAGGACAGTTTCGCAGCCGACGCTGAACATCAAGCAGATCAAGCAGACACCCATTTATCTGCCAGATCGGCCAGCCAGGAAGCGCTACGTTAAGACTCGGCTACGAATCACTGCCGCCTTGGAACGCTGCCACCTCGCGGCGGTTGATAGTGAGGCCCTTTTCAACTCGCTCATGCAGCGGGCGTTCACGGGGAGGCAGTGAACATGGAATCGCACCCCCTCGGCACTGTTGGCCACAGTCCATGGTTTGCTCTGAACTACGCCGTCCACGCCGCGAACTACCTGCCCGCTGGCACACGCGGGGTGATCTGGCTGCTGTACCACTTCGCCGAAAAGCTCAACGATTACTACGACTGGAGCAACGAGGATTTCAACCAGCTCGTGTGGGCGCGGGCTGCTCTGGCCCAGTTGCCGCCCGTCACCGTAGCCGTTGGCGACACGCTTTTTGCCGATACGCCGCACCCGCGTGTGGTCAACGTGATGCTCTTTCCGCAGACCACTACACTGGACTCCACTTCTGCGCTGCTCAAGCACGTCAACCCGATTCACCTTGAGCCCCTGAAACAGAAGGCCCCGGCAGCCTTGGGCAGCGTTTTCCCCATTGAACGCGCCCACGCTTCTATCGGTGTGTATGCCTTCCTGGTGTGCCGCGAGCCGGGCAATCCCAAACCTGTTGCCCTGGAGCAATGCCTGCAGAACCTGCCCACGGGCGCAGCCATCCGTTACGTGCTGCCCATCTGGCGCGCTGACGAGCACATGGACCTGTGGGTTGACGCCATCTGCAACTGGCAGCGCGAAACCTCGGCAACCCTGCCCCATCCGATGCGGGTCAATTTCGAAGCCGGCAAGGAAGCCCTGGCCCAAGAGTTCGAACACCGGCTGATCCGCCGCGGCCTTCTGGTCGGCCGCGCCAATGAGTTGCCTCCCGTCGAGGGCGGTTCACTGCGCGAGAACGCAGATGCGGCAAAGCAACTGGCCCAACTGGTATCGCCGAGCGGCACCCTGACACCGGAAACCTACGCCAACTGGCTGAACAGCGGCACAAGGCTGCCCGCCGAAGCCTGGCAAAGACACGAACGGATACTGCGCGCCACCTGACGCGCCCGAAGGAAACGGGCCAAGGCCCAAGAAAGAGAGCGCCCCCATGCGTTTGTTGAACTTCAAGGTCACCAACTACCGCTGCGTAGACGACTCCGGCGAAATCGAAGTAGACCCCAAGGTCACCTGCCTCGTCGGCAAGAACGAATCGGGCAAGACGACGCTGCTTTACGCGTTGCACCGGCTGAACCCAATCGGCAAGCCGGAGGTTGACCCGGATAAGGATTACCCCAGCAAGGGATCCACGGAATACACCAAGGCCGTGGCCAAGGGCCAGCAACATGCCAAGTTCGTCTCTGCAACCTTTGAGTTAGAGCCGGAGGACATTGCCGCAACGAGAGCTGTAGCTGGCCGCTGTGTCGCCGACAAAGCGCCGCTGACCTATGAAGTTGACTACAAGCGGGACAACTTCCTGGCCCTTGAGGTGGATGAGGCAGCGACGGTTGCGCACTTGGTGGCTGCGGCAGGCCTCGCAGAGGCGACCCAGAAGGCGGCGAGCGCCAGTGCCACGCTGCAAGCACTCGAAGCCACACTCCACGCTGCTGCCGAGGATCCGAAAGCCAAAGACCTCTTGGCGAAAGTTCAGCCTATCGCGAAGGCGGGTCTTCGCGACTTCGTTTGGGAGAAGGTTCTAAAGGCCCGTCTACCGAAGGTCATGTACTTCGATGACTACCGCATTATGGCGGGCAAAGCAAAACTTGACCTGCTCCAGAATGAGGGCGAGCTGAACAAGCAGGAAAATCAGAAGCAGCGCACGCTTCGCGACCTGCTCGAAGTGGCTGGCGTGACGCCGGATTCGCTGAAGCTGGGCGAAAACTACGAAAAGCACATTCGATTGCTGCGCAACATGGGCAACTCGATCTCGGACGAGGTGTTCGAGTACTGGACACAGAACCGCGAAGAAAAAGTGCTGAAGGGCGCACCAAAGCACGCGCAGTCGTCACTGGATGTGTTGTTCGACGTGGATGGTCACTCGCAAACTCTGCACGTCCGAATAAACAACAAGCGGCATCGTGTTGATGTCGACTTCGACGAACGATCCCGCGGATTTGTCTGGTTCTTTTCGTTCCTCGCTGCATTTCGAAAGATCGTCGATGATCACCAGAAGCTCATCATCCTGCTGGATGAACCAGGCCTAAATCTTCACGGCAAGGCACAAGACGATCTTTTGCGCTTCATTGAGGAACGCCTCGCCGCAAAGGGCCACCAGGTCATTTACACGACACACTCGCCGTTCATGATCGAGCCCCACCGGCTGGATCGCGTCAGAACGGTTGAAGACAAGATCGACACCGGCACGCGAGTCAGTCGAAACTGGGCTGAAGCCGAGGCTGGCACAGTGTTTCCTCTTCAGGCAGCCCTCGGGTACGACCTTGCGCAGACGCTGTTCATCGGCCCGAACAGCCTGGCGGTCGAAGGCGCTTCGGACATGCTCTACCTCCAAGCCATGAGTGCCCTGCTGGAGGCGGCGGGCCGTACCGGCCTTGACGAGCGGTGGACCGTCACGCCGGTCGGTGGCGCGGGGAAGCTGTCCACTTTCGTTGCGCTACTAGGCAGCAACAGCAAACTCAACATCGCGGTCTTGATGGACTACAAGAAGGCCGACGAACAACACATCAATGAAATTCTCGAAACCGGCCTGATCGACAAGAACAAGCTGGTGCTCTACAGCAAGTTCACCGGCACAAAAGAGGCCGACGTAGAGGATATGTTCGACTTACCCAGCTACCTGCAGTTCGTAAAGGCCGCCTATCCGGTCGCGAGCGATATCGAGGAGTCCAAACTCGGGAAGCAGCCGCGCCTAGCGGTTCGCGTCGAGGAGTTCTTGAAAACCAAGCCGCTGAAAGCGCCATTCCACTTCAAACCCGCCCAGGAGGCCGCGAAACTGCTGGGCGACAAGGTGAAGCCCGCCAAAGAGACTCTTGACCGCTTCGAGGAACTCTTCAAGCACCTCAACAAGCTGCTGAAGAAGTAAGGACACCGATGGCACAGCTTAGGTCGATCACGCTGCGCAACTTCAAGGGCATTGGCGAACACGCCGTGAAGGTGCCGATGCGGCCGATCACACTGCTGTTCGGTCCCAACAGCGCGGGCAAGAGCACCGTGCTGCAGGCCATGCAGTACGCCCGCGAAATCCTGAAGCGCAACAACGTCAACCCGGACCGCACCATGGCCGGCGGCGACGCAATAGACTTGGGCGGCTTCGAGGGTCTGGTCCACCGCCACGACCTGACCCGCACCGTAGAAATGACATTCGAGATCGCAATCAGCGGTGACGGGCTGTCGAGCACGATGGCAAGCGCCGCGAGGTCAGAAATCGAACGGGCGATTGACGAGCTTACCCGAGGTACCACCGAACAACGTTACTCCTCCACGGATGACTTGCGTCAACTGAAACGCGACGAGCGAGCTGAGCTCGCGTCGCTTCAAGGACAGCTGGACGCACTGTCATGGCAGGATGTAGGAAGCCACGTTTCCACGGCCTCCGTGGAGTTGCGCGTGGGTTGGGATCGGGAGCGCGTGTGCGCGTTCGTGCAGCGCTTGTGCATTGGTCTGAATGGCGAACCATTTGGAGAAGTGATTGCTGAAGGGGCTGGGCACAGCCCATTCATTGCCCTTCAGCATGACCACTCGCTGATCCGAACGATTGACAGCGGCCGAACAAAAGTCGACCTAGCTGAGACGGGAAGCGAGATTGAGGGCGGAGAGTTGCGTCGCGCATGGCTTGAGTGGACTGAGCCGGGGCTCCCAATCTACATGATGGAGACTGACGGCCTTCGATTTGACCAGAATCTGGCGATCAACTTCGGCGAGGCGGAACGGGCAGATATTGGCGTTGTCTGGTTGCGCATCTTGGATCAGGCGTTGTTGGGCCCCGTTCGACTGTTGACCGAGGCCATGGATTCGATGAGGTACCTTGGGCCGGTGCGCGAAGTGCCGCGCCGTGGTTTTCAGCCGCATAGGCATCCGTCGGAGCACCGGTGGGCATCCGGTTTGGGCGCTTGGGATGCACTGCATCGACATCTCGATTCCTCAACGGGATCTGGCGATGAAGTATTCAATAGCGTGAGGCGTTGGCTGACGGAGACCGACTGCCTTGACCTCGGCGTGGGCATCGAAATCTTCGACGTACGCGAAGTGCCTGAGAATCACCCGCTCATGGATGCGCTGCTCAAGGCCGCGCTGGAACAGGATGACCTGGAACAAGGGTTTGTTCGGCGTGAAATTTTGGCGCCCATGCAGGCCTTACCTATGCGCAGGAAGCTGCGCCTAATTGATGCCGCAACCGACACAGAAATTGACGCTCACGACCTGGGCGTAGGCGTGTCGCAGGTCATCCCGGTTGTCGTGGGCGCGATTGAGCCCGGCTTCAGCGTGTTCAGCGTTGAACAGCCCGAGCTTCACATTCACCCGAAAGTTCAGGTCGCCTTGGCGGACCTATTTGTCGAGCAAATCAAGCGCCTGCCCGGCCAGTTCCTGCTGGAGACTCATAGCGAGCACCTGCTGCTGCGCTTGCTTCGCCGCGTTCGCGAGACCGCTGAGGGCAAGGAAGCGTCGCCCGCACGCGGCCTGAAACCGGGCGACCTGTCTGTTGTAGTGGTTCAGGCCGTCCCCACGGACGACGGACCAGACCGTGTGGTGTTCTTCCCAATTCCGGTCACAGAAGATGGCGATTTCAACGTGGTGTGGCCTGACGGCTTCTTTCCAGAACGAGGGGAGGAGCTGTTCTGATGTTCAACCGGTACGCAATCGAACCCGAGCTTGTTGTGGCTTGGTGCGGCAATCAGCTCCTGCACAGCCTGTACCGGACGGCATTCGGGCCTGCGTCAGGCCGATTGGTCGGCATGGTGCCAAGGAAGTGGGAGAAGCGGGTGTTCGACGCCTGTCCCGACGACCCGCAAATGCTCAAGCCCAGAGTAGTGGAGTTTCTAAAGGGCATGAAGGAGGCTCTCTACCGCGCCGGTGCTGAGTATGACGAAGCCAGGCCCTGGGTTGAAAACGCAATTGCCGCCCACGCAACCTCACCTCTCAACGCGATCCTCGCCCGCAACGCTATGCCCCAGCACGCCGTGGTTATCGATGCGTTGAACGAAGCAGTTCCTGTAACCTCGTGGGATGTCCCGAACAACGCCCCGTTATCGCGCCAAGCTGCCAACTTCGCTTCAGCCCTTCAGCCGGCGCTGTCGCGAGCAACAGAGCTAATCTTAGTGGACCCAATGTTGCAGCCGGATAAGCCGCGCTTCCGCAACCTGTTACTAGCGCTGCTGAAGGCTGCCGTGGGCGGGCGCAATCCAGCCGCGCTGACCCGAGTTGAGTACTTGTGCCGCCCAAAACCCGAATGGTCTTCATTCGATGCTGACTGTGCTGCGCTTCTTCCGTCCGCTGTGCCTGTCGGCATCGCCCTTCGCGTGATCAAGATCGACGGCACGCCTGGGGGGCAGTGGATTCATGATCGGTACATTCTAACGAACAAAACTGGCTGGTCTGTACCTGCGGGTCTTGATGAGGGCGCACCCGGCGCGACCACAGTAGTTTCAACGCTTGCGGCCGGAAGTTATCGCCGAAGCTGGGCTGACTATGCCGTCGCGCCGCGACCGTTTAGCGAGTCGCCAGTCATTACCGTTCATGGCGCAGCCTAATCGGTTCTGCTGTCCCGCCCGTCTGCCAAGACGGGTGTCTTGGTTGATCCAGGTCCATCGCTGGCTGAGCGTGTCTCCACCGTTTCCGATGTCGGGAGGAGGGGGCACACCGGCAAAGGGGCGGGACATTGACGGGCCGGTGCCATGACAGCCACGATGACATGCAAGTGCCATGCGAACATTTGCGACCTTTCGTCAGCCCCCGTCACTAGGGCTGTGGTGGGAACGTGACAAGCCCTGCTCGGCCGACTCGAAAAGGGAGCTTGGAAGCGTATACTTGTTCGGCAATGGCTGACTCCCTATACGATCGACTCAAGGCGATGATCCGCGCAGACCCGCGCTTCCATGACGGGCTGAGCATAGACGATCTAGATCGAGCAGATTTGTGCGACGAACGTGACGGAGTGTTGACGTTCCGAATTGAGCGCCATCCGCACGTCTTGGGCCGGAAGTCGAGCGGAACCAGAAGTTCATTTTTCCGTCGAAACCTGATGGAGTATCGATTTGATGGCGTTGAGCTGAGCAGTAGCTGCATTCACACGTCGGTCGAATGGGACGTTGCGCTTCTGGCTCAGGAGGAGTTCGACAGTCTCAACGCCGATGCAGGAATCTTCTGCCAGCTGATTCGGCAAGACCATCCGCCAACTCGTTCCGAAATTGAAGCTGCGATTCAACAAAACCACATCGGGATTCGCGATTCGATGGAGGGACATGACGCGGGCGTCGAGTTTCACAAACCTTGGGCTGAGCTCTATCCCAGGCTTGTTGCAATCGCATTTGAGCAGGTTTCAAAGGAGTGGCGCGAAGAGCATGACCAAGAAGTGGACCATTGATCTGGATTCGCGCGGCGTCCATGCAACAGCGGCGGGTCCGTTCGAGGGGGCGCGTGGCCGCGTGCCGAATTGCGTAAATCCCGAGCATCAACAAGTTACCCGTTGCACGGACGCCCCAGTGACGGCAAGGGGTGTTCAGGGTCTAACACAAGTTGACCGACCCTCACCTGCGCTTCCTGTACCCGCACGACCCGTCGCACTCAGTTCCAGCCGCGTCTCCCATTTCCTTTGGTGGTTTGACGAATTCTGCCGCAGGTTTGGCCTAGAACTCACTGTCCGGAAAAAGGCTTTAGCTGCAACGATTTGTCGGAGTCGGCCTGCAGCGTGAAAAATTGAGGTTCATCCTCTGAGTCCGGCATCGATTGATCCCGCGCCACGAACATGACGACGCCAGCGGCGTCAGCCCAAAGATCGATTCTGAAGCCGCCATCTGTCAGCGGCATGAGTCGCCAATGGAGCGCCTGCTTGCCAAAGAGGGCTTGGAGTCCCGCGACTATCTTGCCGGGCATGCAAACTTCAGAGCCGTTGCGATACATCGAAAACAACGGGCCGGTCCCGGAGGTTCTGAACCAATAGACCGAACCTGGGAGGCTTTCGAGGCTCTTGGGCGTGCGATGCGATAGATCGCGTTCGCCAAGCGGCGCGAGCTCAGTCTCTGCAGGCCGGGCCGACAGGCCAACCATTTCCGCGGCTGGCTCTGACTTCGAAGGCTTCCATATGAATCGGTCAGCGCTGCAGAAGAGGAATATCCTGAATTCATCCTTCTCAACGCTGATTCCAAAACGGCCGTCGGGCAGCCTTGTCGGCTGAATGCGATTTTTCCCTCGCAGGACCCGCCGCAGCGCAACGGGGATCTGGCGCGGGCCTGCATCCCTTGCGGGTGTTGGTTCGACGAAGATCATCATCGACGCCAGCACGTGATTCAGACCCATCTGCAGAAGGGGGTCGCCGGTCTTGCCATAGGCTCTAAGCAAGTGCTGGACGTGAGGCTTGATCGAATCTCGGAACTGCGAAAGTGCTACAGGGTTGTGGCTCATGGCTTTCCTTTCAGTGGGGCCGATTGGGCCTATTCTTCTTCCGATGTGGAAATGTCGAAGACCGATTCAAGAAAATTGGCGACAGGCGGAGGAACCTGCACATCGAGCCGAATGCCAATGACATTGATGTTGCGGCCACCGATTCGGACTTTCTTCTGCTTGGGCGGAACACACATCCACGCCTCGACCTTTAGGTCGCGGCGCAGGTCCCGGTCTGAGTAAAAGATGGTTCGACGCTGTCGAAGCGACCATTTGCGCCAAAGCGCGATCAGGCCAGCGGGGCTGAACCAGACCATCCGCGACTTGTCATCGCGATAGGCCAGTTCGAGGATTTGACGCCGGTCGCTGGTCTGGAAAATCGTGGCCAGGTCGGCAAAGAACTCGTTGACCCAGTTGTGGTCAGCATATTCGCGAGCCGTCTCGATCGCGAAGTTCTGTACCAGCGCGATGACTGATCGATCTTTTGACTGGGCAAGATGAAGCAGAATGGCAACAGCGCTCAGAGCCACGGACCAGACTTGGGTTCGGTCACGGCCGTCGGGAATCTCGCCCAGGCGCCGCTCGGCATCGCGCCAGCTGTTGAGGACCAGCTTGTCGAACTCAGCGCCCATGGCGCTGATCCTTTTCAAAAGGAAGGCTCCGGCGGGACCAACCAGAGTCTGGAGTTTGGTGATTGCACTGGCTGACTTAGCAGTTCGCGCGAGACCACCCATTGCGAGCGGAATTGTGCGGCTGCCTAATGCAGGGTCGGTAGGTACCGACTCGGCGGCCAAAAGCACATTTGCGTCAGCGGAGTAGGCCAGGGTGCCCCGTTGCGTGCCCTGTTTGGCGCGCGTTGCCGTTGAGCCTGAAAACAGACCCAGAAGTTGGTGAAGAATCTGTTCGATAATGTCGGAGCGCGCGTCGTCGATGAGCAACGGAAACGACCGGACCGCCGACGTTTGTCTGTTTAGTGCGGCCTTTGATGTCTCGCCTGCCTGCAGGATATGCCCGCTCAGCTGAAAAAACAGCGCGATCAGCTTCATGAGCGTGGTCTTGCCGGTGGCCTTGGCACCGATCAGCATCACGAACGGAAAGCCGCCAGCCGTGCTCATCAACGACCGACGGGCCAAGCCGACTACCGCCACGCTGATCGCAACTAGACCGGGAATACCGAAGGCCGTCTGTATTTCGTCGATCACCAGGCGAAGCGCTGCCAAGCCGGCCTCTGAAGGCGTATTGAAGATTGGGGCACGGTCGGGATGTACGCGGTCTGAAGAGTCGACGAACAAGACTTTGTCGCCGACAAAAAACAATGTTGGCGCGATGTCACGCTGCACGGAAGTTCCCCCCGACCAGAAGGCCGTTGGCAAACGCGATCACGTCGGACGAGACATGGTCCAAGCGTCCGAGCTGATCGACGAGTTCGGCAACCGGTGCATTTTCGAAGCCGCAGCTGAACGCTTCGAAAGGGACCGACCCGCCGCGAAACCGACTGCCCGCCAGTCGGAAAAGCGCGTTTGAGAAGGCGCCCCTTCCGTGTAGGGATTCGTCATTGATTTTTATCAGCCTCCAGTCGGGAAGTTCGCCGGGGTCTGCCGGGTCGTCTGTTGGCTTGGCCACTGCGAAAAGGGCGCCGACGTACAAGTTGTCGCTTTTGAGCCGGTAGAGAACCCGGACCCAAATTGCGCAAACCCCGACCGGTCCGTGGGCGCTGACATATTCAAGCCCGGCGTGCGCCTCCCGAAATCCAGCCGGCGCTGGAAACTGGACGTGTCCGGAGTTAGTAGGCGCGAATCGCGCGAGCGTACTCGTGCGCCGAACCTGGTGATCCGGGTCGAACACATGATGCGTTTTTGAGCTTGGTTGCACGTGTCGCTCCTGGACGGACTGGGAGAACTATGAACTGGGAAATGACCCAGAGATTCGCCACGCAGGGCCGATCGTTGACAGCGCGGGCATACCCGAATTTGCTGGAACTCTGGAACAGCGAAGACACGGCTGCAGCCTCCGGGGGCGCGAATTCCGATTGGAAACGTGCTGGCGGCGTGCAGAGCCTCTTCGTGCGTTCGTTGATTTCATAACCCGACCCAGAAAGCGTTGCATTTCCCGCATACCCATGGCCACCCAGCTCCGCCGAGTCGATTCACAAAGCCATTGAAGTAACAAGGAGGGGCTGCGCATAGATAAAAGATATGCGCAGCCTACTAATGTTTACAATTGCCCGCGAGAGTCGCTTTCCGACAACGTTCCGGCGTAGCTGATATCTGTGCAGGAGACGGCTATGTGGGTCGACAGGGTTCGTGTGGCAGGATTCGTTGCGCGCAAAGTGCTTGCTGTGCTGCAGGCCAAGATGAGCAAGTGACGGGTTCAGGAAGCGCTGCGGCCTAGCGGTGCCTTGTCCTCGTTGCAACTGCGTTGACCTTCTTTTTCAGATTCCAAAAGGACAGCGTGGCTAGCGGCGTCTCCTTGCCTTTCGTCTTCAGAAACACAAGAAGTGCGCTGCCGCGAGTCGGGAACCATTTTCGAACTAGCTTCCGGCGCTCGGTGCCGTTGGCGGCGTGCCACTCGGCAGCTCTCTCTTTCTGGGTGCTGGCTTGTCTCTCGCGGTGCTGAGTTGGAAGCGCTGAGCGATGACCGGGACAGTAGACGGCCCTGCTCCGTGCCACAAAAAGTACGTCGCAGCTGTGCTGATTCGAAATGACCTTTCCGCAAACCCGCAGGCTGCGTTCGTGGCGGTCGGCGAAGAGCAGGCGGAACAGCGACGCTGCACAGGCCCGCGAGAACTCATGCAGCACGTCCATGCCGGAGTTGCATCCAGACAGGTCAACAGCGTCGGACCAGTGAAATTCCATGTCGCGCTTCAAGAACTCGTATTGTCGTGCGCCACTTCGACCCTTGAACTCGTGGGGCGCGGGCCCCAGCTGTGAGAGGTGGAATTGTGGAACCGGTGTCAATGAGCCTTGTTGCGCGGGATCTGGGACCTCCCTTTCAGGCCCGTCTGGTTCCGGCCAGACTATGGCCGTTGCGTCTCCGTTAGCGGTGGGCCGTAGCTCTGGCCGGATTCCTGTGGAAACTTTTGCGAGTTCTTGGAGCAATCTCACGATGCGGCGCGAGTAGACCGCGAAGCGCCCCGTCGCAGGGTGCTGCTGGCGGGTCTCCACGCATATCGCGCGTGACACGTGCCAGATCGAAGTCAAGGCGGCAAGCGATTCAAGGAGTATCTTCCGGCCCGAAGTGCTTGACACCGATCGCACGAAGTCTTGCTTGGAGATGTCCTTCCTTGGGGTGCCGCGACGCCACCGTGTGTTGTGATAGACTTTCTCGACGCTAGCCCAGAGAGCAATCAGAAGCGCAGTGAGCCCTTGCGACGTTCCATTGCTGTACCGCTGACGCTCAAACGACCATTCAGAGTTAGCCAGTCGCATCTGCGTTGTGATTTCATTCAGAACCCATACGAATAGGTACTGCGGCCCCAGGTCCGGTTTCCGCGGGCTCTTGGAGTTGTCGTTGCTCTCAGGTCCTGCCGCCATTGCCAAGTTCTCACCAGTCGGTTGAAATGGACGCGCACCAAGTGCTCGATGATTGCTCGCCGGAGGTTAGAAGGCTGCCTTTGCATTGAGAAGCGCTTCAGCTGTTCGGCACAAGTCATTGGCCTGCCTTTTCAATGTCGGCGCTCGCCAAGTCATCGCGGCGCCTGAGCAGGCCAACGTCAGTGGCCGGCGCCGGGCATGTCCCTGTTGCGCCGCACATTGAGCTGTCTCCGGCGGCGTCCGATTGGCCTTGCGGTCCTCGACGGGGCCATGGCCCCGCCTGCGGTCCGCCAGCCAATCGTCCTAGCCGGAAGACGCTCCCTGTCCGGCTCACAACGCGCCCTGCGCGGCGCTGACCCCATCGTTTTCTGGCCGGCGCCGGGCATGTCCCTGTTGCGCCGCACATTGAGCTGTCTCCGGCGGCGTCCGATTGGCCTTGCGGTCCTCGACGGGGCCATGGCCCCGCCTGCGGTCCGCCAGCCAATCGTCCTAGCCGGAAGACGCTCCCTGTCCGGCTCACAACGCGCCCTGCGCGGCGCTGACCCCATCGTTTTCTGCCTGCCCAGCCGCCGGGGCGGCTGGGCAGGGTTGCCTCCCTCATGATCGGCATGACAACGAGCGCTGATCGGTATGGTCGGCCAAGTACCTGCAGCCATGTCGATGGGGCCGCCCATGCAGGTACTTGGGTCAAGCGCTTGCCTTACCTGCGTCCTTCGTCGACCAAGCGCCGGCAGATTCCACATGAAGGCGCCCATTTGTTGTCCTGGTCGAGTCGCCAGATGCTTCGCCTTTGTAGGGGCGTGCCGCGTCCTGCCAGCCTCCGTTGCTGCAAAACCATCCCGAGGGTGGTCCCGCCCGATGCTTTTCGATTCTAGGGCATGCTGGGCGCGAAATTCGGGCATCGAAACAGTGCGTAGCCAACGTGACGTGCCCGTCGACGACACCTTTGGTCTGAAGGCTGTGTGCCAGTTAGCTTGCCCCTCAGGATGCAAGGCTATTCCCGCCCTCATTGAAGGCGCCACGACCGTCGCGCCGGTGCTGCTGAGCAAGATTGGCGGATCCCGCCAGATCACCATCGAAGGACAGTAGAGCTCGGGATTCATCCGCGGGGCGCGACCCGGGTCGCTGCGACCCGCTGAATTCGCCACGCACTGGCCAAGCGCTTGAAAGATCAGGCTGCGAATAAGGGGCTAGTTCCGCCCAGATGCTTCCGCTCTTGCCCGAAAATCTGATTCTGTAGTCGCGACTGGGTGCTCCACCCCGCTGGCCCGCCACGAATCGAGCCTTCAGCCCGGCCCCGAATTCAAGCTACGGAGGCGGCGCAGTACTGGTCAGGAACTGATGCCTGTGGACGGTGTGGCAAGTCTGGCCGGTCAATGTGGCCGCTTGCCCGGAGTGTTTTGATTGCGTCTCCCGATACTGGCTCGAACGGTTCAAGCCAGTAGTGGCCGCAGTCTGACGTGGTGCCTCGATTGGCGCCGTCGTCTCTTGGCGTCCCAGAAATCGAGAAGCTCTTTACGTGAAAGCTGGGGCAATGCGGGCGTCTCAAGGTCCAAGGCGACGCTGGATACCAGCGGACAACGTTTCTGCAGCCTTTGACGGCGGCGCTTCATGGCCATCAGATGGCGGCTCAAAATGGCATCAAGCACGGGCCTCAGCACACGCAACTCGCTTAGGGCGTCATGGATGTTGAGCCCGCCGGTGGCCATCAGCGAGTAGAGCGTGCCAACAAACTCGAAGCGCCGATTTGACGCTGGTGACTGAGCAGTTTGAAGTCCTGGTCCCGAACCGATGGCCATCGACATGTACGACTTGAGGTCGAATTCAGGGGGTGCCCCGGCATCTACTGGGAAGCCGTCCAAGTGCTCCTGCATGTTAGGAATGCCCTCGGGATCGCCGACACGCAAGCCCTCGTCAGAGTGGCCCAATTCCCAATCAGAGAAGCTGTCGAGCGAAAACGCGCCTGCCTCAACTTCGGCGAAGCGCAGGTTTGGCGCTGCTTGAGAAGCGAGCAATGTCCGGTCTGGCGCGGCAGGCACAGGCGCCTTCTGGGCAGGTGGTTCTTCAACACGTTCGCGCTCGTAGTTGCGCTTAGGATTGACGACGCCCGGGCCAGAGACAGTGGAACTGCGCCGCGGGTGATGTCGCGAGACGCGCACAAAGTCAGCCCACTGGCGAAGTGCGCCAACGGTCCAAATGGCGGGTAAGTACCTGCCCTTCGTGCAATATGCCAGTCGCTGCGTCAGCAGATCTGGTTCATGCCTGTTTGGACTCCTGCCAGACTCCACGATGCAACGGAAATCCGTTTCAAGCGGCAATGCATTTACAGGCTTGCCCTTGGGCCAGCAGGAGGCCTCCCAAGCGGCTTGAAGCGCAGCGATATCCGGCCGAAGTCCCAAGTAGACGATGTGCAGGTGCGGATGGACGTGGTCGCTGTGGAAAGCAACTTCCCGGCCAATCGTCATCTGACGCATGCCCGTCGCACGCATTTTTCGCACGAACAGTTCTATCCGGCGCGTGTACAGCTTAGCGGCGCGCCGCGCTTCATAATCGGCCCAGCTGGAAAGCCGTTCCGGCATGGTCAGAGTAAACTCCCAAACCTCAAAGTCAGGGTTCTCGCGGATCACCGGAAGGCAGCGATGCGCCTTTTTTGCAGCACCGGCCTTGGCAGCAGAGAATCCTGAAATTGGGCTAAACAGCGAGCCACACAACTGCAAGTCGGCAAGACATAGAACTTGTCCGGATTCAGGGACCTTGGAGCCGTCAAGCTGGACATAGAGGTCGGCGTCGAGTTCACACGGGGCCAATCTGCGTCCAAGCCGGGGATTCGATTCTGCTCCCACCATGGCAAGGATGGCTGTTTGAACGGTGTACAGCAGGCCAGTGTCACAGGCGATGGCTCGGAAGAGTCTGGCGACGAACTGACTGATTTCGTCGGACTTATTGGTGCGTAACTGAACAAGGAAGCGATCAGCAAGAACAAACAGCAGCGGCCGTTGTGCATGCGCCGGTCGACTTACGGGAAACTCAAGCGCGAGCAGGCGTTCGACTTCGAGCAGCAGCTTCGCGATCTTGGCCGGGTCGCGGAGTCCCGACAACTGTGCGTGTTGAAAGAGGACCGCCAGCGCTGAATCGGCGGCACTTGGAACTTGCCTGTCAAGGCGACTTTGCAAAGGCTGCATTCGATGGCTCCGCGGTGACCAACGCACAACGCGGGTCACCACGGTTAATCATCGGGCCCGGTAGAGTTTTCTCGAACTCCGGGGCGAGGCCTGCCCAAGCAAATGCCAACCGATGGAACTGGCCGACACAAAACAAGAGCATGCGGCAACAAGTTAGAGCGATTGCGTGCCTTGAATGGGTGACGCATGAGCGCCACTATCATCGCACTTAGACTTACGGCGCCGCGGGCGCGGTGTATTGGGGCCGGGGGCGGCCAGGGCCTCGCCAGCGCAGATCCAATGCGCAAGGTCGCCCGCCCAAACCAGCAGACGACCATTTCTTGCGCGACGGCTGGCCTTTAGCGTGCCGGCGGCAATGGCCCTTCGCAAGGTGTTGACGTGACACACGGCGATCGACGCCGCAACAGCCAGCGCCATGAATTCCTTGCCATTGTTCTGGGCGACCACGACGTCCTTGATCGCCTTTTCCCGCCCTCCGAAATCCATCGCTCACCTCCACGATAAGTTTCGAGCGGGCGGCCGATTTCACCAGCAACGTGCAGGGACGGTCCCGTTACCTGCGCCAACCCACCTCGAAAATGGATGGCTGCGGGCCGAAAGAAATCCCCAACGCCCCCGACACCCCGGCTTGGCGAATCTGGTCCTCGGAGCCGACCGGGCGAGTCTGCCACGAGCCCGCTGACTGGCTCATATCGTTGGAGCCAGTACGACCCAAGCTGCGACCGGTCAGGCCGTCCTGTGCCGCGACAGCCATGCTGCAACGTCATCTCGGCGGATCATGAAATGGCTTTTTGGGCCGCCGCAGCGCATGGCCGGCAGCTCGCCGATCTTGATGGCGCGGTAAAGGCTTTCGCGGGACAGCTGTAACAGCTTGCAAAGGTCCGGAACGCGGACCAATGGCTGCATGCCCATAGCCGACAGGTCGGTGGCAACTAGGGCAGCTTGGGAGTCATTTACGGGCATCGCTCTTCTCCTGAGGTTGTCAGGAATGGATGAGCCGTTCGCTTGTGATTTCAAGTCAAGCGCCCAAGATTGTTGATTGCAGTTGCCAAGAGTCAGGCAGGGGCGTACACCGTCACGTGCAAGGGACGTGCGCTTATTTGTGGCACTTTCTTGTGGCACCTGCGGTTTTGCCTGAAACGCGAACCGCTCAGGACGGCTAGAAAGCCTTATCCTGAGCGGCTCTAAGGCTGGTACACCCGGCTAGAGTCGAACTAGCAACCTTCTGATCCGTAGTCAGATGCTCTATCCAATTGAGCTACGGGTGCGCTGGCGGGCATAGGGGTATCCCCTGCCTTTGGCACTGTCAAGGGGCGGGCAGGTGGCTTGCCTGCTGCAAACATGCTGCACTTGTGCGCCCTGCGTCGGTTGACGCCGGCTGCGCTTGCGGGATAATCATTCTTCCATGGCCGAGAAAATCCTGGTCGTTGATGACAGCAGCCAGCTTCGCACCGTGCTTGCCACGCAATTGCGCAAGCTGGGCTTTGATGTCGAGGCCGCCGTGGACGGCCTGGACGGCCTGGCCAAGGCCCGCCAGTTCAAGCCTTCGCTGATCATCATGGACATCCAGATGCCCAAGCTGGATGGCTTGAGCGCAACCAAGAAGATGCGCGAAGACCCGGTGCTGGCCCACACGCCGATCATCCTGCTTTCCGCACTGGGCGAAGAACAAGACGTGATTGAGGGCATCGACGCCGGCGCCGACGAATACCTCGTCAAACCCTTTCGCCAGGCCGAACTGGCCGCCAAGGTGCGCATTCTGCTGCGCAAGGCCGGATCGGCGGCCCGCAAGCTGGACGAAACCACCGTGCAGGGCCTGGAAAGCGCCGTTGATGACGACAAAGCCGTCAAGCGGTTCAAGGAAACCGGCCAGATTGTCAGCAAGGATTTTGCCGGCTTCACGATTGTCGACAAGCTGGGCCAGGGCGGCACGTCCACGGTGTATCGGGCGCTGGAACCCATCAACCTCAAGCCCGTAGCGCTGAAGGTGATCAGCCCCTTTGCGGCGGTCAAGGACGGCTTTCTCAAGCGCCTGCAACGCAGCAACGAAATCAGCGTCAAGCTGACCCACGCCCACATTGTGCGCACCTACACCATGGGCGAGTACCAGGACGTGCACTTCATGGTCCAGGAACTGGTTGAGGGCGCACCGCTGGACCGCTACATCGACAACCCCGACGGCCCGCTGCCGGAAGAAAAAGCACGCCTGTTGATTGCGCAGGTAGCCAGGGCACTGGAATATCTGGAACAACACCACTTGATTCACCGCGATGTAAAGCCCGGCAACATATACGTCAGCAATGAAGGCGTGGCGAAGCTGGGCGACTTCGGCCTTTCCAGGCTGGTGGATGACACCGGCCAGACCGCGGAGGGCTACCTGCTGGGCACGCCCCACTACATCAGCCCGGAACAAGCCAACGGCGCCAAGGACCTGGATTCACGGGCCGATATCTACTCGCTGGGTGCGACGTTCTATCACCTGTTGTCGGGCGTTCCGGTGTTTCCTGGCGACAACCTGCAACAGGTGGTGCTGGCACACCTGACCAAGGACCCGCAACCTCTCAACACCGTGGCCTCAGGCGTCAGCCCGGCCCTGTGCGAAATCATTGACCGCACAATCCGCCGCGACCGCGAGCAACGCTTTACCAAGGTGGCGGAATTGCTGGCGGCGCTCAACGCCATGCCGGCGCTGTAGCCAGCTCAAATCCCGTATGCAGCTTTGACGCCGGGGTGTCGGCTGCGCCCAGCAGTATCTGGTCGATGGGTTGCACGGCCTTGCAGAACGCCGCCCATTCAAAGCCGTACGTGTGCCAGCGGCGGCTGCGCGGACGGGCCAGTCGCTGGGTGTCGGCCAGCCCAAGGCACGAAAAAAGGTAGGTGCCGGTGGCCAGATCCAGCCGCAAGGCCGGAAGCTGTCGCAGCCGCGACGGCAGATCCGGGCCCGTGCAATAGAAGGCAAACACCAGCGCGGGCGTCAGGGCGCCGGCGCCAACGCGGCGCCAGGCCATCAGCGAAAACAAGTCGTCCTGGGTGATCCAGGGTGTGCCACGACGGCCCTTGAGGTCCAGCGCGTAGACGGCGTCAGGCCCGTTGACCAGAAAGTCAAAGTTCTTGAGTTCGCGGTCGGCAAGGCGCGGCCGGGCGCGCTCGTCTACACCCATGGCCTGCACGCCGCTGGCGGCAAGCCAGCCGCTGAAGGCTTTCTCGTAATGGTTGCGATTGCCGGCCATGGGCGCGATTGTAGGCAAGTCACCACCCCAGCGGCGACAGCAAACCGCGGCCCTGGGGTGGCAAGCGGCTGCAACCTCGGGGTAAGGCAAAGCTCACTTGCCAGGCTGGGGCAGCCAGGCCGCGCCAATCACGCCGGCATGTTCGCCCAGTTTGCTGGCCAGCATGGCCACTTCGCCCTGGGGTTGGCTGTAACTGCGCTGGCGCAGGGCCAACCGAATGTGCGGCTCCAGCCGGTCAAACACGCCTGCCACGCCGCCAGTGAACACCAGCGCATCCAGGTCCAGGGCGTTGTTCAGGCTGGCCAGACCGCTGCCCAGGGCTTGGCCCAGAAAGCCCATCATCGCTTGTGAATGTGGGTCCTGGGACTCAAAGATCGCGCGCACGTCGCCGCTGTGTTTGCCCTGGCCGCTCTGGTTTCCGGCCAGGCTGGCGTAATGGCGCAGCAGCCCCTTGGTGCCGGCGTAGGCTTCCATGCAGCCGGTGCGTCCGCAGCCGCAGGGCCAGGCCGTGGGGCTGGAATCAACCAGCACATGGCCGATCTCGCCCGCAAAGCCGCCGTGGCCGCGCCGCAGGTTGCCGTCCAGCACCAGGCCGCCACCAATGCCGGTGCCCAGCGTGACCAGCAGAAAGCTGCGGTAGCGTTCGCCCCAGCCAAACAGGCGCTCGGCCAGCGCTGCCGCGGTTGCGTCGTTTTCAATGGCGACTTGGCAGCCCAGGCGTGATTGCAGCTCAGCACGCAGCGGAAACTGTTCAAACCCGGGCACATTGGGCAGCTTGAAGCAGACTCCGGCGTCGTTGACCTCGCCTGGGATGGCGACGCCTACGGGCAGGTTGCCGGCTGCCAGTTGCGCCACGGCGCTGGCCAGTGCCTGCAACACGGCCTGGGGCCCGGCGCCTGCGTTGGTGGGTACGGAAACGTGGCGGATCACCGCGGCGTGGTTGACGATCGCGGCCTTTATGTTGGTGCCCCCGAAATCAACGCCGATGCGCATGGGTGAGGTTCCGTGTTTGGGGTGGGGTTGGAGTCGGGAGTCAGCAGTCGGGAACAACGGCTTCTGTGGATACCGCTGCCACGGGTTCGCCGCTGTCTGCCCGCCAGCCTCCTGCCGACTGCCTGCTGCTCGCCGTCCTCTGCCGACTGCCGACTCCTGACACCTGATTGTCTTCCCCCTACATCTTCTCCAGCTTGGCAAACTCCAGTGCCAGGCTCTTTTCGCCCCAACCCTGAAAGTGCACCTTCACGCGGCCAGTGCCGTTGATTTCCAGGATACGCCCGATGCCAAACACGCCGTGGCGCACGCGGTCGCCGGTGGTCAGGTGGCCAGGGTCGCTGGGGTTGATGTCAGGGGCGCGGGGTGCGGCCAGGTGGTCGGCGGGGCCGTCCTCTAAAGGCGGAGCGTCGTCAAAGTTGAAGGGGTCATCGTTATCATCTTGGCGCGTGACGGGCTTTGCGAGGCTGCCGGTAAACCACTGGGCAAAGTCCTGCCCGCCAAAGCCTTGCCCGGCAGCGGCGCGGTCGTCCACCACCGTCAGTTCCGTCGGTACTTCCTGCAGGAAGCGGCTGGGGGCGTTTCGCTGGCTGCGGCCAAAGGCTTCGCGGTGGCGCGCCAGGCTGAGGCACAGGTGTTTGCGCGCGCGCGTGATACCCACATAGCACAGACGGCGTTCTTCCTCGAGGTCGCCTTCGCCCTGCAGGCTGCGCGAATGGGGCAGCACGTTTTCTTCCATGCCGGTCAGGTACACGGCGTTGAACTCCAACCCCTTGGCGCTGTGCAGTGTCATCAGTTTGATCGTGTCGCCGGTCATGTCCAGCTTGTCGGTGTCGCTGACCAATGCCACCTGTTCCAGCCAGGTGCGCAGGTCGATCTCGGGCTGTTCCAGTTGACGGGTGCGGGCGTCAGACAACAGTTCCTGCACGTTTTCCAGGCGTTCTTCCGATCGTGGGTCGACGTCGGTGCGCAGCATGTGTTCGTAGCCGCTTTCCACCACCACGGCGCGAATCACGTCCTCAATCGGAAACAGCGGCTTCAGCAGCAGCCGGGCGTACATGTCCGTGATTTCGCCCAGGGCCTTGCTGGCGCGGGCCTGCACGCGCGAAATGCCAAAGGCCTTCAAGTCTGCGGCAACGTCCAGCAGCGAAGCGTTGGCGCCGTTGGCAGCCTCAATGATTTTGGCCAGGGTGCCCTCGCCCACGCCCCGGGCCGGGCGTTCCATGATGCGGGCAAACGAGACCGTGTCGCGCGGGTTCAACAGCAGGCGCAGGTAGGCCAGCACATCCTTGATTTCCTGGCGCTGATAAAAGCTGACCGCACCCATGATCTGGTAGGCCAGGCTGCGCTCGCGCAGCGCTTGTTCCAGCACGCGGCTTTGGGCGTTGGTGCGAAAGAACACCGCAAACTCGCCATGCTGCAGGTGTTCCTGCTGGATCAGTTTCTCGATCGATTCGGCAATGCTGCGGGCTTCGTGGGTCTGGTCCTGGCACTTCAGCACGGTGATGCGCGCGCCGTCTTCGTTGTCGGTGTGCAGGTGTTTCTGTTTGCGCGAAAGGTTGCGCTGCACCAGCGCGTCGGCGGCGCGCACAATGTTACGCGTGCTGCGGTAGTTGCGGCCCAGCACCACGGTGCGGGCCTCCGGAAAATCGACCTCGAAGTTCAAAATGTTCCGGATATCCGCGCCGCGCCAGGAATAGATGCTTTGGTCCGGGTCGCCCGTCACGCACAGGTTGCGGCTTGCCGCCGCCAGCAACTTGGCCAGCCCGTATTGAATGGCGTTGGTGTCCTGGTATTCGTCAATCAGGATGTGGCTGAAGCGCTGCTGGTACTTTGCCAGCACCTGGGCGTGGCCGCGAAACAGCGCCAGCGGCTTGGTCAGCAGGTCGTCAAAATCCAGTGCGTTGGATTGCCCCAGCGCGATTTCATAGGCCGCGAAAATCTCCGCCACGGCTTTCAACTTGGGGTCGTAGGCCCCGGCGGCAAAGTCGGCGGCGCTGATGCCGCGGTTTTTGGAATCGCTGATCAGGTGGCCCGCGGCCTGGGCGCTGACAAAGGCCGCGTCGATCTGCTTTTCGCGCATGATGCGCCGAATCACCGACGTGCGGTCGTCGGTATCATAGATCGTGAAGTCGCGGCCCATGCCCAGGGCTTCTATCTCGCGCCGCAACAGCCAGGCCCCGAAGCTGTGAAAGGTGCTGACCTGCGCCTCGCCCCCGGGAAACCACTGTTCCAGGCGATGCTTCATTTCGCCTGCGGCCTTGTTGGTGAAGGTCATGGCCAGTATCTGCCAGGGCTTGATGCCCTGATCGATCATGTAGGCCACACGGGTGGTGATCACGCGGGTCTTGCCTGATCCCGGGCCGGCCACGACCAGCAGCGGCCCGTTGATGCAGGTCACGGCTTGCAGTTGCTCTGCGTTCAGGTCGGCCAAAAGGTTCATGTTGGCCGATTCTAGGATGAACGCTGCGGATTGCACGGCGGGCTCAGGGTGCTGAATTTGCGGCCCCAGGCGCCAAAAACAACCGCTTGGGCAAGCCTGGTTCGTATACTGTGGAATGAGAGACTGGCCCACGCAGGCCGGGAGATGCGCATGCGCAAACTGACATTGCTTCTGCTGCTGGGTGTGTTCGGGCTGGGCTGGACTGGCATGTCCGGGCTTGCCCAGGACCGCCCCGGTCGAACGATTCCGGATATTGATACCGCCCGCGACCCCCGGCCCACGCCCGACGACCTGGTGGTGCGCGATGCCGTGCACAAGGGTCTGGCGCTGCTGGCCAGCATCCAGAACAACGACGGAAGCTGGAGCAACAACATTGGCAACAAGCTGGGCAACCGTTACCAGGTCAACCGCGACGGTTATGCCCGGCCGCACCTGGGCGTGACTGCGATTTCCTGCATGGCCTTCATGGCCGCCGGCAGCACACCAGACCGCGGCGAGTTCAAACGCAACGTGGCCGCCGGCGTGGCGTTCATCATCAGCAATGTAGACCCCGAAACCGGCTGGATCAGTGCCAACGGCACGCGCATGTATGAACACGCGTTTTGCAGCATGTGCCTGGCCGAAGTCTATGGCATGACGCGCGACCCGGTGGTGCTGGGCAAGCTGCGCAACGCCATCCAGTTCATTGTGAAAAGCCAGAATCTGCAGGGGTCCTGGCGCTATGTGCCCAACCAGCAGGACAGCGACCTTTCGATCTGCGTCTGCCAGTTGCAGGCTCTGCGGGCTGCGGCCAACGTGGGCGTGATCGTGCCCGAAAACGCCATTGAGGCCGCCAAAGACTACGTGCGCAAGAGTTACCTGACTTACGCCGGGGAAGCCGGCAGCTTTACCTACCAGATTGACTGGGACCCGCGCAGCACGTTCTGCCTGACTGCAGCAGGCGTGGTGGCGTTGCAAAGCATGGGCGAATACGACACCCACACCTACGACGTGCAGGGCGGCAACGGCATGGTGCGCCGCACACTGGACCTCGGACGCAGCATTACCTACCTGATGAACCGCCGGCCTGACCCAAGTTCGCGCGGGTTGGCCCCCGGCAGCGGCCTGTGCGACTATGGCTTCTGGTATGGCCACTACTATGCGGCCCAGGCGATGTACCAGTACCAGTTTGTCAGCCCGCGTTCCTGGACAGAGTGGAACACCCGCAACCGCGAAAACTTTCTCAAGATGCAGCACCCCAATGGGGCCTGGACGGACGAAATTGGCGGCTGGGACCAGAACATGAACGCCTACGCCACGGCCATGGCATGCCTGGTCTTGAGCATTCCGCGCGGGTATCTGCCGGTGTTTCAGAACTAGACTTTGCCATCCCGGCTGCGCCTATGCCCGAAGCCTTCGATCCCGCTTCCACTGTCGCCACCAAGTACTGGTCGGCCTTGCCTGATGGACGGGTTCAGTGCGACCTTTGCCCTCGCCTGTGCAAACTGGCCGATGGCCAGCGCGGGTTCTGTTTCGTGCGCGCCAGCCAGGCCGGCGCCATCGTCATGACCAGCTATGGCCGGTCCAGCGGCTTCTGCATTGACCCGGTCGAGAAAAAACCACTCAACCACTTCCTGCCGGGCACCCCGATCCTCAGCTTCGGCACGGCGGGCTGCAACCTGGGCTGCCGCTTCTGCCAGAACTGGGACATCAGCAAATCGCGCGAGCTTGACACCCTGATGGACCAGGCCACACCCGAAATCATCGCGCAGGCCGCGCGACGCACCAAGTGCCGCAGCGTCGCCTTTACCTACAACGACCCGGTGATTTTTCACGAATACGCCATCGACGTCGCCAAGGCCTGCCGCGACCAGGGCATTCGGTCCGTGGCCGTAACCGCGGGCTATGTCAACGACGCGCCCCGGCGCGAGTTTTATGCCCACATGGATGCCGCCAACGTGGACCTGAAGGGCTTCACGGAGGACTTCTACCAGCGGGTGTGCATTGGCCACCTGCAGCCGGTGCTGGACACGCTGAAGTACCTCAAGCACGAAACAAAGGTCTGGTTCGAAGTCACAACGCTGTTGATTCCGGGCAAGAACGACAGCGAAGAAGAGTTGAACCGGCTGAGTGAGTGGTTCGCGCGCGAAATCGGGCCCGACGTGCCACTGCACTTCACGGCCTTTCACCCGGATTTCAAGATGACCGACCTGCCCGACACGCCCGGCGCAACTCTGACCAAAGCCCGCA
The DNA here is from genome assembly GCA_016722065.1 of Planctomycetota bacterium. Classification (GTDB taxonomy): domain Bacteria; phylum Planctomycetota; class UBA8742; order UBA2392; family UBA2392; genus H3-PLA7. Next base: position 1,391,043 of record JADKGX010000001.1, on the reverse strand, counting down.
AGATCGCCATGGGCCACGGCCTGCGCTATGTGTACACCGGCAACGTTCACGACAGCCAGGGCGGCAGCACCTGGTGCCACGGCTGCGGCCAAAAGCTGATAGGCCGCGACTGGTACGTACTGAGTGACTGGAACCTGACGCCCGAGGGCAAGTGCAACCAATGCGGCGCAACCTGCGCCGGGCACTTTGAAGCGGTGGCAGGAACCTGGGGCGCCAAACGCCAACCAATCCGCCTGCACTCCTAGACCCGCCCAAGGGCGGCCCTGTGAGCAAACCAGACAATCCTGCAGCGCAGCATTGGGTAGGCCCGACAATCCTGTCGGGCAGGCCGACCACGGGCGGAGAAAAACCCCGCCCCTACAAACGCCGACGCCATGCACTTCAGCCCCAGCCGCAAGGCTGGGGTGCCAGCGGTGCGGGCAACTGCCTGGCTGGTTCAGGCCGTGGCTGGTTCTGCCGTCTTTGTGGTCCCGGCCTCTGCGGGTTTTCGGTCGGCGGTGCGTTCAAACAGCATCAGCCGGTAGGTCTTGAACTCGGTGAAGGTTGCGGCGTTGCGGCGCCCGCTGAAGTACTTTTCGTCCAGCTTGGCCAGGCGCTGCTTGAACCACCATTTGACCAGCCTGGTCGATTTGGGCCAAGCCACCGTGCAGTAATCGACACCCATACGCCAAAAGGGCGCGCCGACTTTATCCAGGAACTCGGCCACCAGCGTCATCGTTGGGGCGGTCTGGGCGGTGATATCCAGGTCGGTGCTGGCCTCAAAGCCGGCCTGCTTGGCGGCTTCCAGAAAGGTGTGAATCTTGTGGCCGCCGCCGATGGGGCTGCCCTGCTTGCCCTGGCGCTTGAAGAAGTCGCAGATCAAAAGGCAGCCGCCGGGCTTGAGCAAGCGGTCAATGTTGGCAAGTGCCAGATCGACGGGCACGTACTGAAAACTCTCACTGAACACCACGGCGTCGTATTTGCGGTCGCCCTGGAAGTGTTCAAAACGCTCCCGAAAGATGCGCGCGCGGTCGCCCAGCCTGGCCTGGGCGCAATCCAGCAGCGTGCTGTCGGGCGCGACGCAATCCACCTGGCAGCCACGCTGGGCCATGCGCAGGGCAAGCCCGCCTGTGCCGCAGCCGACATCCAGCACGGTTTGGGCACTTTGGGGCAGGTGGCTGAGAATCAGGTCTGTGTGCTGCTTCTGGGCCTGGGGCAGGTTGGCCAGCTTGACCGGGATGTCGGGCGTGAAATAACCGTAGTGAAGTTCCTCCGAATCCAGCAGATAGCGGGCAAACAGCAGGCCCCATTCCAGGCCCAGGTCGCGCGACGGAACCACCGATCGTGATGCCATGCCTACCCCATGCCCCGCAGCGGCGCGCGGTTTGCCCGGTTGCCGGTCTGTTGCGCCAGGTGCCCGGCGCGGCGCAGGACAATTCCCGCGCTGCACAAGCCTAGGAATTGCGCGGTGGCATGGATACCGGCAACTCAGGTCATCTTCGGGTCCAGGTGCCCGGTGGGGCGGCGCCAATGCAGCAGCCGGCGGCCGGTGCCAGTGTCGGCCACGGTGCGGGCGGATTCAAAGGTCCACTGCAGCGCCGCTTCTTCGGCCACGATTTGCGACACGACGGTGCAGTGTCCGTCGCAGGCGAAAATCTCCCAGGTTCCGGCCTCGGCGCAGAAGGTCAGAATCCAGCCGCCACGGGGCGCACGGGCCAGAAACTGGATGGTGCCCTCAAACACCTGGCCATCGATCTCGACGGCCAGAAAGTCACCGACCGCGCATTCGCCCAGGGGCCTGAGTACGACAACAGGAATGTTCATGCGATTCTCCGGTTGGTCATGGCCAAAAGGCTAGCCATGGGCCGTCAGCCACGGGTGAAGCGCGGGTCAGGGCTGCGTGAATCGTGCATGGATTTCAGGTACGGGCAAAGCGTGCCACCAGGGCCAGTGCGCTGCGCATGCCGTCCAGGGCTGCGCTCATGATGCCGCCGGCATAGCCCGCGCCTTCGCCGCTGGGGTACAGGTCCTGCACGTTGTTGCTTTGGCGTGAGTCGCCGTCGCGCAGAATACGCACCGGGCTGGATGCCCGTGATTCAATCGCATGCAGTACCGCACTGTCGGTCAGAAAACCGTCAATGCGCCGGTCAATCTGGGGCAGACCGGCGCGCAACGCACGATTCAGCTTGTCCGGCAGCAGGGCTGCCAGGTCGACGTATCTGCGGCCGCGGGCATAGGTGCTGCGCATCTTGCGCGGGGAATGCAGCCCGCGCAGAAAGTGCGTCAGGGGCTGGGCCGGGGCTGTGTAGTCGCTGCCGCCTGCGGCAAAGGCCGCAGCTTCCAAGCGGCGCTGAAAGGCCACACCGTCCAGCGGGCCCTGTCCGAAATCGTCGGGGCTGAAGGTCGTCACCAGCGCGCTGTTGGCAAAGCGGCTGGCGCGGGGGCTGAAGCTCATGCCATTGGTGCACAGCATGCCGGGCTCACTGATGCTGGCCATGGTGATGCCGCCGGGGCACATGCAGAAGCTGAACAGTTCCGGGGCGCCGGCGGGGTGGCAGGCGACATCATAGCTGGCGGGCACCAGCCGCTTGTCGCGGGCAAAGCGGCCCAGCTGGGCTTTGTCGATCAAGTCCTGCGGGTGTTCCACGCGCACACCCAGTTGAAAGGGCTTGGATTGCAGGGCTACGCCGCGCGCCAGCAGCATTTCGTAGGTGTCACGGGCGGAATGGCCGGGGGCCAGAATGACCGCACCGGTATCCATGTGTTCTGTGTCGTTGATCGTGATGCCCGCCACGCGACCGTTTTCCAGGCGCAGGTCAGTCAGCTTTGCACCAAAGCGAAACTGCCCGCCCAGGGCGGAAATGGCCTGGCGCATGCGCACGACCACGCGCGAAAGCACGTCGGTGCCGACATGCGGGGCGGCGTCGGTCAATACCCGCGCCGGGGCGCCGCATTCCACAAAGAACTCCAGCACCCTTGGCAGCAGCGCATCGCGATTGCCGGTGTACAGCTTGCCGTCGCTGAAGCTGCCCGCGCCGCCTTCCCCGAACAGCGTGTTGTTTTCGGGGTCCAGTTCCACCACCCCGGCGTTGAAGCGCCCGATCTGCTTGAGCCGTTCCAGCGCAGGCTTGCCGCGTTCCAGCAGCAGCGGGCGATAGCCGTTTTGCGCCAGCACCCAGGCCGCAAAGGTGCCTGCCGGGCCGCTGCCCACCACTACCACCGGCCCGCGCAGAGGCTGGCTGCCGGGTGGGGCTGTCAGCGGCGGTGTGCTTTCAGGAATGGCTGCGTTGGCCCCAATGCTGGCGGCCAGGGCCACTGCATCGCATTGCGGCGGCAGTGTGATATCAGCCGTGCAGTTGAAGAACGGGGTGCGCTCGCGCGCATCGACGCCACGCTTGACCAGCCTGCACGCATCGGGGGCGACGCCAAGGCGCTTTTGGGCCTCGCGCCGCAGGGCGCGATCCAGGTCGTCGTCCAGCCCGACGGCAATGTTGTAAAGGCGGATCAGTGGCACAGGCAGGGTTTACCCCACAAAGGTGCGCGGGCACAGGGGTGCGAAAGCAAGCGCGGGACAGGTTGCCCTGTCCCGCGCCGGTTTCGAGACACGCTTACTTGGATGGATACTTGTTGTAGACGGCAATCCAGCGCTTGATGGGATCCTCAGAATCGGATTGCGAGTTGCCCTCCACGGCATAAACCATGTCGTCCTCGGCATAGCCTTCGTTGCGGGCAAAGTTGCCCCACACCGCAAACAGCGCGTCCGAGATCATGGCCTTTTCGCGGCGCTTGCCGCCCTTGTGGGCGTCAATCAGCGCGTCGATCAGGGCGCCCAGCATGGCCTTCTTTTCTTCGGCTTTGCTGGTCGTGATCGTCTGCTTCTGGGCGGGCTTGAGCTTGTCGCCGTTGGAAAGGTACTTGACGACATTCACCAGCGCGGCGTCGTTGGGCATGGCGTTGGTTTTGGCCACCGCTGGCAGGTCTTCAACCAATGGCTGGTCCGGGCCTTCGGGTTCATCGGGGCCAGGGCCCGGGTCGTTGGGGTCTTTCACGGTCGGGTCGCGGTCGTCGCGAATCGGGTTGCGGTCGTCGGTGGTGGTGCGGTTGGACTTGCCGACTTCCTGCTGCAGGGTGGTCAGGGCCGATGGATCACGGAAGTTGATCACCTTGACGGCGTCGTCGCCCATCACCGCGCCAACCCAGAACTCTTTGGTTTTGCCCGCGCCGCGCACTTCGACAAAGATCTTCTTTCCCATGTACTCTTTGCCGTTGATGATCAGCTTGGAAAAGCCGCTTTCCAGGATCTCGCTTTTGGCCTTGTCCCACTTGATGTCAGGCGAGCCAAACAAGTGCTTTTCGATGTAGCCCATCACCACGGACTTCAGTGATTCCGGGCCGTGCGGCGCCTTGCCCAGCCACTTGCCGGTGTACTTGCCCTCTGCCGATTTTTCCCATTCGCCGGTGGAGAACATCGGGCCCGAGGCCAGGAACTTGCTGGCTTCCTCGCCTTTGGCCAGGTCGCTTACGTAGGCCGCATAGACAGTCCAGTCGAACATGCCTTCCAGCGTTGCTTTGTCGCCGTTCTTCAGCGCTGATTCGATGGCCGTGCCGCGGTCCATGGAAGCCGTCAACGTGCGCTTGACGGCATCGTTCTTTTCGCGCACTTCGGCGTCGCGCTTTTCCTGGTCGGCTTTGGCCTGGTCGAACTTGGTCTGGGCTGCGGCCTTGCCTTTGTCTTCGGGGGAGGGGCCGGTGGCCATGACGACCACGGCAATGATGATGGCAACGACCACGCCGCCGACGCCAAGACCGACAAACAGCAGTGCGTTGTTCTTTTTGGGTGCATAGCCTGCGGGGCCGCCCTGTTGCTGACCCTGCCCCATGACCTGTGCCGGGCTGCCGGCATGGCGTGGCCCGGGGCCACGGGCTGGCCCGGCAGCGCGCGCAGGTGCAGCGCCGCGTGCAGGACCTGCCAAACCTTTGCGCTGAACGCCGGTGGGCTTTTTGCCGCCTGGCCCGCGCGCCGGCGCTGCTGGCGCGCCCACGGTGACCATGGCACCGCACTGGGTGCACTGGAATTGAACGCCGGGTTCATAGCCGGCCGCGTTGAACTGCATGCCGCAGGAGCCACAGGAAACAATGCTCATGGAATCGCCTCGGTAAACCGCCTCGGAACTATATAGGAACGAAAAGCAGCGGGAATTGTTCGCGCCGGTTTCCAACCGGCTTACAGGCGCGGGGTTACGTCACAATCGCCGCTTGTTAGCCTTTGCAGTCTAAGGAGTCTGCCATGGACCATGCCACCGCAAAGCAGCACGCCCGCAAGATACTGGACAACGCAGCGCGCCTTTCCGGGCAGGATACGCTTGAACTGCTTTCCCAACATGTGGCAAAGAACTATGGCCTGCTTTCGCAGGATCCGATTGTAGCGGCCGAGGGCGCCTGGCTGCAGACCCGCAGCGGAAAACGCATCTTTGACGGCGTGGCGGCCTACAGTGCTGCCAACCTGGGCCACGGCCACCCGCTGGTCAAGGAGACCCTGAAGCTCTTTCTGGACAGCAACGCGCCGACCGTGCTGGGCCGCTTTCTGCCCGACCCTTGGCTTGCGTTGTTTGGCCAGAAGGTGACGGCGATGACCGGTTTTGAGCGCTTCCTGCCCGCCAACGGCGGCGTGGAAGGCCCCGAGGCCGCCATCAAGCTTGCCCGACGCTGGGCGCACAAGGTCAAGGGCGTACAGGGCACGCCCGAGATTCTGTACGCCGACCACTGCTTTCACGGCCGCACCCTGACCGTGACCCAGATGTTCGATACCGACGAAAAAGCGGCCATTGAGGGCTTTGGCCCCTGGCCCGCGGGCTTCAAGCGCGTGGCCTATGACGACCTTGCGGCCATGGAAGCGGCCATGACACCTGACACCGCGGCGATTCTGGTCGAGCCTATCCAGGGCGAAGGCGGCGTCAACGTGCCCAAGCCCGGCTATCTGCGCGGGCTGTGCGAACTTGGCCGCAAGCACAACCTGCTGGTGATGTTTGACGAAGTACAAACCGGCTGGGCCCGCACCGGCGAACTGTTCTGCTGGATGCATGAGGGCGAAGCGGCCAGGCCCGACGTGATGTGCATTGGCAAGAGTGTCAGCGGCGGCTTTGCCCCAGTGGGGGGCATACTGGCCAGCGCCAGGTTGATGGACCTGCTGGGCCCCGGCAGCCACGGCAGCACCTTTGGCGGCTGCCCGATCAGCAGCGCCATTGCCGTGGCAGCGCTGACGGCGATTGAACAGGAAGGGCTGGTCGAGCAAGCCCGCGAAAAAGGTGCATGGGTGATGGACCGCCTGCGCGCCATGGCCAAGGATGCCCCGCGTATCAAGCAGGTTCGCGGCAAGGGCATGATGTTCGGCATTGAACTGACGCCCCAGGGCCATGACGGGCACTGGTTCTCAGAACGGCTGCTGCAACGCGGGGCGATTTTGAAGGACACCCACCACTGGGTGCTGCGCTTTACGCCCCCGATTGTGGCCAGCAAGGCAGACCTCGAGTTTGCCCTGAATGTGCTTGAGCAGGAGTTCGTGGGCCAAGCCGCCGTGCAAGCCAAGTAGCGGACGGCAAGAATGCCAGCGCGGACCAGCCTTTGCTTGCCTTCGGCAAGCGGGCTATGCTATAAGGCACACGCGATCTTACGCAGCCGGGGTCTGTCAGTAAGTTCGCTTGAAAGCGCCGCACCGTCACACCGAAGTCACGCGCCCCAGAACACTTCCGTCCCGCTTGACACCCCCTTTGGCTGGGCTAGATTGAGCCTTCGTTCGCCATCCCCCCGAAGGAGTTTTTCCAGATGCTGCTACGCATTGCGCGTGGAACGTTCGTGTTCGCTTGTGCCGCCGCCGTCAGCCTGACTGCCGTTGCCTTCGAACCCTCACCGACCATTCTTCTCGCCCAGGACGACGGCGGGGCCCTTGGCCTCGTGAAGGAAGGCCTGCGCGAATACAAGAAGGGCAACTGGGAAAAGGCGATCCAGAAGTTCGATGAGGCCCTGGCCAAGGACCCCACGGACGAAGACGCCCGCAAGATTCGCGACGAAATCAGCGCCGAACTTGCGCTGGACATGATCAACAACAACCTCTCCGATTCCGGGCTGTCGGGGCGCTACGCGCGTTTTGGCAAGTGGGTTGTGGCCGGCCGCAACAAGGGCCCGGCCATGGGGCGCAACAACAACCCCGACGAGATCAAAACCTACGTAGATGCCTACATGGGCGATGCCGATACCGCGCGCAACCTGCTGCGTGCTGCCGCCATTCGCGATGCCTACGGCGATTTTGCTGTGCCGTACATCCAGGAAGCCTACATGCACTCCGATAACGCGGATTCGCGCTATCGTGCCCGCGTGCTGCTTTCGGTGCTGGGTGCCCAGGCCGTCAACGCCGTCATCCAGTGCATGCAGTCGGCCCAGATGTATGACCGCCAGACCGCCGCGCTGGCACTGGCTGATATCGGCGACCCGCGCGCCCTGCCCGTGCTGGCCAAGCACTTTCAGGAAAAGGGTGAAGACGACAAGGTGCGTGAAGCCTGCCGCATGGGCGTAGACAGCCTGCGCCGCGACATGGCCGAAAAAGACAAGAAGGTCAACAACAGCAAGGATCTGTGGTACCTGCAGGCGGAAAGCTACTACCGCAACAACGCCGCCGGCCGCTACTACCGCAACCGCCTGGTCGGCAGCAGCTATCCCGGCAACCTGCCGGTCGTGCTGTACGGCTTTGACCGCAGCTACACCGTGTGGCGCTGGACCACCGAAGGCGAAAACGCCTCGTTGATCGGCCACGAAGTTCCGCTGTGGGCCTTTGCGGACCTGCTGGCCGAGGAATCGGCCGTCATGGCCTTGCAACTGGGCGTGGCACAGGCTGGTGGCAACGCCAACAGCGATGCCTGGGTGCAGGATTGCGAAGCCCTGTTGAGCTGCATTCACTTTCACCTCTTCAGCGAAGCCCAGGACCGCTACTACAACGGCAGCCCCGAGGAACGCGATTTCATCAAGACCCTGCTGGCCGAACGCGGGCTGGTGCCCAACATGATTGGCCGCGGTTTGGGTGCATCGGCCGGCTCGCCGCGCCTGTATGCGGCCCTGGAACGTTCCCTGGCCGACGGCTACCCGGAAGTCACGATTGCCATCTGCGATTCGCTGGCCGAACTGAACGACCGCAACGTGATTGGCACCAACGTGGCAGCACCACTGATTCGCGCCTTGACCGACAACGACAAGCGCGTGCGGTATGCCGCCGCGCGCACGTTGATTCGCCTGGGTGCCAACAAAGACTTTGGCAACAACGCGATGGTAGAGCAGGTGGCAACGCGCAACCTGCAGGAAACCGCTGCCCGTTCGGTGCTGGTGATCAGCGAAGACGAAGCACTGCGCAACCGTTACATCAGCGACCTCGAAAGCCTGGGCATCAGCGCAACGGGTGCGAGTTCCCTGGAAACCGGTGCCGACCTTGCCACCCAATCGCCGGTCTATGACGCCATTGTGGTGCAGGGCAGCCTGATTCTTGCGCCAACCTTCACCTGGGAACCGCCTGCACTGTCCGGCCGCGACCGCAGCGGTGAACAGCGCATGGAGACCCTGTTTGACATCCTCAGCAAAGACATCCGCACTGCCCAGATTCCGTTGATCGTGGCCTGCCGCGACGACGAAGTTGGCGGCCGCAAGTCCGCCCTGGCGGGCCGCGGGCTGGACGACTCCCAGTTCGTTACCTACTCGTCGGAATACGCCACCGATTCCACGGCGCTGGGCGACACGCTGCGTTCGCTGTGGGACCGCAACCCGGAAAGCGCCAAGAGCCGCGCCAACCGCCTGGTCGCGGATATGTCGATGGCGCTTGCGCGCCTGGATCCTTCGGCCACCAAGTTCAGCGTGGAAAAGCTGCTGGCTGCCTTGGCCGGCGGGTTGCGCCTGCCGGGCCGTGATTCGGAAGCTCGTGCTGCCATGTGCAAGGCGATTGCCGCCCTGGTGGGCGACAGCAACCGCGTGGGTGCGGCCTGGGTGCGCCAGAACCTGGTGCCTAACCTGCTGGACACACTCAACAGCACCGACATGGTCGATTCGCCGCTGGTCAAGGGTGCTGCCTGCACCGCCCTGGGCGCCTGCTATCAGTCGCACAAGGGCAGCTTTGACGAAGACGGCTACAAGGCCCTGCTGGCCATGCTGCGCTTGGAACACAACCTGGACAGCATTGCAGACGCCGCGCGCAAGGAACAGGCGATCATGGAAGTCACCGACGCCCGCAACGCCGCCGGTGAAGCCCTGGGACGCGCCCCAACCACGGCTGCGCAGCGCCTGGAAATCAAGAAGGCCCAACAGGTGATTCCGCACAGCAAGCCGCCAGCCATTCCAGAAAACAAGTAGTGCAACGATGCAAGCCATCAACCGGGGCCCCAAAGGCCCCGGTTTTCATTTGTGTGCGCGTGACCCAAGGATTTTAGGGCGGCATGAATGCAGCCCCAGCCGTTGCAGCCCCAGATGCCAGGCTGGGGACGGCGGTACCGTTGACACCCATAGGCACGCCAGCCAAAGCAGCCCGACAAGATTGTCGGGCCTACCCAAAATTGATCCGTGTTGTCCGTGGCTAAACGCCGTTGCCTTGAATTGATTCATCAAGTTGCCGTCGCCCCCGCCCTTGCGGGCGGGGCTGGTCTTGACTTGTCAATAGGTGATCATTTGGGTGGGCCTCGGTTGGCCCTGATGTCCATGATTCTTGCGATCAGCGCCTTGAAGGTTGGCAGCTCTCTGGCCCGGAAGCCCTGGCCTATGCTTTGGGGCGGAATCAGCGCTCCTTCTGCGATTTCTGTGATCGGCGGGGTTTCCTCCAGCAGCCTTTTGTAGGCCTCGGGCGTGTCGGCGTGCATCAAACCGTGCGCAGCCAGCACGCGCTGCATCACGCCGCCGAACATGAGCCACTGGTCCGGAAATCGAAACGGCATCCAGTTGCCAAAGCCGACTTCTTTGAAGGTGTCGTCCATGTGCATCATCGTGTCGGTCACGATGGCGACGGCGCGATCGAGCATGAAATCACGCCGCATCTGCGCATCGGCGGCGACGCGATTGTGCTTGAGCTGAGCCTGCAGCAACTCCGCCGAGGCCTTGGGCAACTCTTTGGCCGAACGCGCCGCCAGTGTGAGAATCGACAGCGGCTTGATTTGCGGGTTGGCCAGGCGAACGCGCTTGGGGGCAGGGGCGGGGGCAGGTGCAGGGGCAGGTTCAGGTTCGGGTGCGGGCGCAGGTTCGGGTGCAGGTTCGCGTTCTTGCGCGACTTTGGCTTCGCTGGTCGCGTTGGCTTGCAACTGGGCGAGTCCGGCCTTGAGCATCTGCTGGTGAAAATCCACGCACAGTTGCAGGCGCTCCAGGTGTTCGCGCTGGGCTTTCTCGTTGAGCGTCTCGGCTTCGGCCTGCCAGGGGTCTTCGGGCTTGAAGGCCGGCTCGCCCGGCGGGGTGTCGGTGCTGCACCAGGGAATCAGCATTTCCTTGGAGACAACCTTAGGGCGTGAGCCGTCCTTGCACCGGTTGCGCCAGTACTCGATGTGTGCGTTCAGGACAGGTGGAATGTCGTGTTCGAGCAAGACAGGCTCCCGAAACATGGCGCGTTGGGGGACACCCCAAGCGACAAATTCGAGAGAAAAGGCGGCGGGAAGCGGGTCGGCAGGGTGATGAAAATGGGGTTGGGGTTGGGGTTGGGGATGGGGCTTTGGGCTAACGGCTAACGGCTAACGGCTTTATCCACGGATAAACACGGATAGACACAGATAACCACGGAACGACCCTCAGATCGAACCACGGATAACCACTGAACGACCCCGGATTACCCCGGAACGACCCCGGCGGCCCGTAGGGGCGGGGTCTATCCCCGCCCGTGGTCGGCCTGCCCGACAGGATTGTCCGGCCTACCCAAATGTCACCCAGCGCTGACCCGTGTTATCCGTGGTTAAACGCCGTGGCCTTGAATTGATTCATCAAGTTGCATTCGCCCCCAGCAACGTATTCGTCGCGGCGCGACGCGCCGGCGCGTTGCTGCGCAACTAGCTGCGGCTGAGGCTGGGATTGCTTTGGCCCCCTATTCTTCAAAGGTCAAACGCATTTGCCGTTGACTTGTGGCGCGCTTCCAAAGACGCTTCCGCCATGGCAGGCAAGGGCGAAGATTCCCCCGCAATGAAGCAGTACCGCGAGCTGAAGCACCAGCACGCGGGCGCGCTGCTGCTGTACCAGATGGGTGACTTCTTTGAGACCTTCTTTGAAGACGCCAGCCAGTTGTCGCAAACCCTGGGCGTAACCCTTACCACGCGCGGCGACGACACCCAGGGCAACCCGATCATGATGGCCGGCTTTCCCTTGCGCGCACTGGACCAGCACCTGCCCCGCCTGCTGGCTGCGGGCCTGCGCGTGGTGATCTGCGAGCAGGTAGAAGACCCCGAGCAAGCCAAAGGGCTGGTCAAGCGCGACGTCACCCGCGTCATCACACCCGGCACCGTGCTGGAAGAATCCCTGCTGGATGCCCGCAGCCAAAGCCACATTGCAAGCTGGCTGCCACCCGCCAAGGGCAACAGCGGCGGGCTGGCCTGGGCGGAACTTTCCACGGGCCGCTTCTATTGCTGCGACCTACCGCAGCCCGAACTGGCTGCAGCGCTGGCGCGCCTGGAACCGGCCGAATTGCTGCTGCCCGAAAAACTCTGGATCAAACAGCGCGAAGCCCTGGCCGGCACACGCCAGCTTACCGCAGCACCCCTGACGGCCGTGGGCGACTTCGCTTTTGAGCCCGGCCGTGCCGTGGCCGAACTGTGCCGCCAGTTCGGGGTCAAAACACTCAAGGGTTTTGGCTTTGACGACGCCGGGCCTGGCGTGGCGGCGGCCGGCGCGCTGCTGCACTACCTGGCGGAAAACCAGCGCGGCAAGCTGGCCCACCTGCGCGCCCTGGAACGCTTTGACCCCAGCGAAGTCATGCCCCTGGACCACGCCACGCTGGACGCCCTGGAAGTCGTGCGCACGCTGCGCGACGGCACCCGCAAGGGCACCCTGCTGGCTGCTGTGGACCGCACCCAGACGCCCATGGGGGCGCGCGAACTTCGCAACTGGCTGACCGGCCCCCTGCGCCACGCCCGCAAGATCAGCCAGCGTCACGCAGCCGTCGATGAACTGGTACACACGCCGCGCCGGCTTTCGATTCTGCGCGAGGCCCTGGACAACCTGGGCGATATCGAGCGCCTGGCCGGGCGACTGGGAACTTCGCGGGCCACACCGCGCGATTGCGCGGGCCTGCGCGAGGCACTGCGCAAGCTGCCCATGGTGCGCGGCGCGCTGGCCGGGGCCGAAAGCAGCCTGTTGAACCTGGCCGGTGAAAAGCTGGAGGCACTGGAGGACCTGCGCCAGATTCTGGAAACCCAACTGGCCGACGACCCGCCCGCGGCGCTGAAGGACGGCGGCGTCATGCGCCCCGGCGTCAACGCCGAACTGGATGAACTGCGCGACCTGGGCCAGAACGGCAAAGACTGGATGGCGCGTTTTGCGGAACGCGAAATCGCCCGCAGCGGCATCAGCACACTCAAGGTCGGCTTCAACAGCGTGTTTGGCTATTACATTGAAGTCACCCACGCCCAATCGGACCGGGTGCCAGCGGAGTATGTCCGCAAGCAGACTCTCAAGGGCGCCGAACGCTACATCACGCCTGAGTTGAAGGATTACGAATCACGCATCCTGAATGCCGAAAAGCGCATCGGGCAGCTCGAACAATCCCTGTTTCACACCCTGCGCGAGGAATTGACGCGCCACACCCCGCGCCTGCTTTCTGCCGCGCGCCTGGTGGCGCTGGTCGATGTGCTGGCCGGGCTGGCCCTGCACGCCAGCCAGCGCGGCTGGGTGCGACCTGAAATGGACGATTCGAACCAGTTGCGGCTGGTCCAGGCCCGGCACCCGGTTCTCGAGGCCGCACTGGAACCCGGCAAACTGGTGCCCAACGACGCACGCCTGGAAGATCCAGCCAGCATGGCCGTGATCACCGGCCCGAACATGGCTGGCAAAAGCACCTATGTGCGCACGATTGCAGCCTGCGTACTGCTGGCCCAGGCCGGCAGCTTTGTGCCCGCGGCCCAGGCGCGCATAGGGCTTGTGGACCGTGTGTTCACGCGCCTTGGCAGCGCCGACGACATTGGCAAGGGCCAAAGCACGTTCATGGTCGAGATGGCCGAAACGGCGAACATCTTGAACCACGTGACGGCGCGCTCGCTGGTGATTCTGGATGAAGTCGGCCGTGGCACCAGCACCTTTGACGGCGTCAGCATTGCCTGGGCTGTCAGCGAGTTTCTGCTGCGCCAAAAGGCCCGCACCTTCTTTGCCACCCATTACCACGAACTGACCCAGCTGGCCCTGAAGTATCCGCAGGTGATCAACCTGAACGTGCTGGTGCGCGAGTGGCAGGACGAGCTGATCTTTCTGCACCAGATTGAGCCCGGCGGCGCGGACCGCAGCTACGGCATTCATGTGGCCAAGCTGGCCGGCATTCCCGGCGAAGTCGTAAGCCGCGCCCGCGATATTCTGGCCAAACTGGAAGCCGACAGCCCGGTTCTCAACGGCAAAGCCACACAAGGAACCACCGGCCCCAAACGCCCCAAACAGGTGCAGTTGAGCATGTTCACAGTGCGCGAGAACAACGTGATGAACGAGCTGGAGGGCCTTGACAAAAAAATCGGAATTTTTTTTTTTCCAAGCAATGAGCCCCGGGAAACAAGGCATGGCAGAACTGGCAAGTGCGTTTCCCTCGGTTTGAAGGCGCTGGCTGGTATATAAGTGGGGCTTATGTGCATGGGAAGTGCGCTGGCTAGGGAGTTTAAAGCGGCTTTAAGTGGCACAGAATCTGTGGTCGCTTAGTTTCGTTTGGGAGATCTGTGGCCAAACGCTGGTCGCTGCGTTGCGCAACTGGCTGCTTGGGAGGGCGTGGATTCACGAGGAGCACGACCTGAATCGGGGAGAGCCCGCTTCAGCGACAAACAGACAAGCGGGGGGACAAAAAAAACAAAGCCAGCGGACTAACAAACTCCCAGCCTGAAAAAACCAAAGACCAGCGAAAAAAAAAAAAAAAAAAAAAAAAAAAAAAAAAAAAAAAAAAAAAAAAAAAAAAAAAAAAAAAAAAAAACACCACTCCGGCTCTCAGCGACCACTCGCAGAAAGCACACGGAACACGGAACGCAAAACACGGAACAAAAAAAAAAAAAAAAAAAAAAAAAAAAAAAAAAAAAAAAAAAAAAAAAAAAAAAAAAAAAAAAAAAAAAAAAAAAAAAAAAAAAAAAAAAAAAAAAAAAAAAAAAAAAAAAAAAAAAAAAAAAAAAAAAAAAAAAAAAAAAAAAAAAAAAAAAAAAAAAAAAAAAAAAAAAAAAAAAAAAAAAAAAAAAAAAAAAAAAAAAAAAAAAAAAAAAAAAAAAAAAAAAAAAAAAAAAAAAAAAAAAAAAAAAAAAAAAAAAAAAAAAAAAAAAAAAAAAAAAAAAAAAAAAAAAAAAAAAAAAAAAAAAAAAAAAAAAAAAAAAAAAAAAAAAAAAAAAAAAAAAAAAAAAAAAAAAAAAAAAAAAAAAAAAAAAAAAAAAAAAAAAAAAAAAAAAAAAAAAAAAAAAAAAAAAAAAACGGAGGCCCCATGGCGCTCAAACTCAAGAACATCGACCTCAAGGCCAGGCTGGCCGACAAAGACGAATATGAAAAGCGCCTGCGCAAGGCGCAGTTGCAGCTGCTGCTGATCCAGCGCCATTTGTATGAAAACAAGCGCGAGGCCGTGTTTGTGTTCGAAGGCTGGGATGCTGCCGGCAAGGGCGGCTCGATCCGGCGGCTGGTAGAACGGCTGGATCCGCGCGGCTATGTGGTGCACTCTATTGCCGCACCCAGCACCGAGGAAAAACAGGTGCACTACCTGCAACGCTTCTGGTCGCGCATGCCCGGGCCCGGCCGCGTGGCGATTTTTGACCGAAGCTGGTACGGCCGCGTGCTGGTCGAACGCGTCGAGAGTTTCGCGACCAAAGAGGCCTGGAAGCGCGCCTACGACGAGATCAACGCCTTTGAAAGGATCCTGGTGGGCGACGGCGTGCCGGTGATCAAGTTCTTTCTGCACATCGACAAAGACGAGCAGCTCAAGCGCTTTCAGGAACGCGAAACCAACCCGTTCAAGAAGTGGAAGATCACCGAAGAAGACTACCGCAATCGCAAGAAGTGGCCGCAGTACGAAAAGGCGATTGACGACATGTTCAAGGAAACCAGCACCAAGTGCGCGCCCTGGCATGCCGTGGCCGCCAACCGCAAGTGGCACGCCCGCGTCAGCGTGTGCGAAACCGCCGTGGCGGCGCTGGCCGCGGCCACCGGTTGCGAAACCAAGTTGCCCAAAGGCTGGCAGGATCTGGACCAGTAGCGGTGGCAAGCAGTCGGAACGGTGTACTACGGGCGCGCTGGCGCTTGCGCCCTGGCCCGGTCAGGTCTCGAGCGCCATTCCGGTTTTGGCCATCCGTGTGGTTTCATGGCAAGGCCTGCGCTTTTGAGCCCATGCAGCCCCATGTTCATGCCGCCCCCAGCCTTGCGGCTGGGGCTGTGTTGTAACTGTGTATCTCTGTGCCTATCCGAGGTTGTCGATCAACCGTTGGCTGTAAACCTGCCCAGGGTGGCCGCCCAATTTCTGCCTGGTGCCAACGGTGCGGCCAGCAGCGCGTTCAATCGGTGTGACTCAACTTTTGCCAAGGAGAACGCCATGAAAACCCTGCTCTGCTTCCTGATGCTGGCCCTGTGCGGGCCGCTGGTTGCCCAGACTGCCAAGATTGAATCTTCCGGCGAGGGCGACGCCAAACAGTGGACATTCGCCAGCGGGGTGGAACTGCCGATGAACGATATCCTGGAACTCTATGCCGCCACGCGGAACATCAAGATCATTTACGATTCACGCAAGATCGGCGGAACTTCCAAGGTCGCGGGCAAGGAAATCACGTTGACCGGCAAAGAAATCGACCTGTTCGTGGCCAACGCGCTGGAAGAATTCCGCCTGGCATTGGCGCTCAAAGGCGCCGGACAATACGTCGTGATCCAGACTGCAGAAGCCGGCACTGTGGCCGCATCGGTGCGTGAAGAAGACCTGGCCACAACGTCTGACTGGCTGTGGGTTTCCGTGCCGTTCAGCCTGGAAAACGCCGAGCCCAACGCCGTTCGCGCCACCGTGCAGAACCTGGTTTCGCGGCAAGGCGGACAGGTCATGCCCAACAAGAACGTGATTGTGATTGTCGAGCGCGCCGACCGCCTGCGCGAAGTCGCCAAGACCATTCGCGCACTGGACGAGGCCGCCAAGCTGGAGGTCAAGGGTTACGACCTGCCCAACGGCGTCGAGTCCGCCGCAGCCATCAAGGCCCTGACGGCCCTGTTTGGCGCTGACAACCGCGATGCCTCGTTTGTTGCGCAAGAGGGCACAAGCCGTGTGCTGGTTCGCATTCGCGTTGCCCTGCACCCGCAGGTACAGCAGGCCATCAACGCCCTCAAGTAGACCACAGCATCACAACGCACAGGTGCCGTTGCAGGCATTGAATGCTTGCAACGGCACGGTTGTGATCTTCGGGATGCAATCTAGCCGCGCATGTTGCGCATGGCTTCCGCAAGCTCGATGTAGGACTCTTCTGCCTCGATGCGCAACTGCTGCCAGTTGGGCGCGTCGTAGGCCGTCGACTTCAGCAGGGAAAGCCTGGCCTTGGCACGGCTGCGGCGGTGATTGAGCGACTTGATGCGGTTCAATACCGATTTTTCGGCTGCGGCATCGCCGTGCGCCGCACGTTTGGTCAGCACCGAAAGGCGCGAGCCCCATTTGCGCAACTGGTCTTCCATCAACTCAAAACTTCCAAGCGCGGCTTCCATGGGCACCTCCGAATCATCGGCCCCTACTATGACCAAAATGCGCGCCAAGGGTGTCAGGCAAGTGGCGTTCAAACACGTTTGTATTGGGGCTTAAAAGCTGGCTATTGGTGCGCCGCTGTGAAACAGCCGGCGCGCGCATGTTTGCGCCTGCACCGCCAGCGGGCTTGCGCCCGCGGCCTGTACGCGCAACTGGCCTTCGTTATCATCCCGTTCGCTTGCCGGGTGACCAGCGCACGTTGGCGCCCCTTGCATGGCAAGCCGCCGCCCCACGACATGGGGCTGAAACAGGAGCGACCCATGCCGGCTGAAATGCCGCCCCGCTTTGCGCCGGGCACGATGGAATCCAAGTGGTACACCTTCTGGAATGAACACGACCTGTTCAAGGCCGTGCGCGATATCCGCAAGAAGCCTTACACGATCATGATTCCGCCGCCCAACGTGACGGGCGCGCTGCACATGGGCCATGCGCTTAACAACACGCTGCAGGACATCGTGGCTCGCTTCAAGCGCATGCAGGGTTTCTGCACGCTGTGGCTGCCCGGCACCGACCACGCCGGCATTGCCACCCAGGCCGTCGTGGAAAAGAAGCTGCTGAAAGACAAAGGCATCACCCGCAACGAACTGGGCCGCGAGGCGTTTCTCAAGGAAGTGTGGGCCTGGAAAGAGGAATACGGCAACCGCATTCTGAACCAGTTGCGCCGGCTGGGCACAAGCTGCGACTGGTCGCGCACCCGCTTTACCATGGACGAAGGCCTGACACGGGCCGTGCGCGAATCGTTTGTGCGCCTGTGGGAAAAGGGCCTGATCTATCGCGGCACGCGGCTGATCAACTGGGACTGCAAGCTGGAAACCGCCATCAGTGATGACGAGATCGAAACCACCGAACTGCGCGGGCACCTGTGGTACATCAAGTATCCGCTGAAGGACACGCCCGAAAAATCGGTGGTGGTGGCCACAACCCGCCCCGAAACCCTGTTCGGCGACACGGCCGTGGCCGTGAACCCGCATGACGAACGCTACTCCAACCACATTGGCAAAACCCTGCTGCTGCCGATTCTGGGCCGCGAAATCCCGATCATTGGCGATGAAACCGTGGCCAAAGACTTTGGCACCGGTGCCGTCAAGGTGACGCCGGCGCATGACTTCAATGACTATGAGCGCGGCCAGCGCTTTTCGCTGCCCATGATCAACGTGCTCAACCGCGATGGCACACTGAATGAGCAAGCCGGCGCCTTTGCCGGGCAGGACCGCATCAAGGCCCGCAAGCCTGTGGTCGAGGAACTAGACCGCCTGGGCCTGCTGGATCGCGTGGAGGACCACACCCACAACGTGCCCCACAGCGACCGCAGCAAGACGCCCGTGGAACCGTACCTCAGCGACCAATGGTTTGTGGCCATGAAGCCCCTGGCCCAGCCTGCGATTGCCGCCGTCAAGGCCGACGCGGCAGGCAAGCGCGCGGTAACTTTTGTGCCCGAACGCTGGGACAAGGTGTACCTGGGCTGGCTTGAAAAAGTGCGCGACTGGTGCATTTCGCGCCAGTTGTGGTGGGGCCATCGTATCCCGGTGTGGTACGACGCCGACGGCAACTCCGTGGCCCTGCGCGAGGAACCGGCACCAGGCACCCTGCACCCCAAATCGGGCAAGCCACTGGTGCGCCAGGACGAAGACGTGCTGGACACCTGGGCCTCCAGTTGGCTGTGGCCGTTTTCGACCCTGGGCTGGCCCGACAAGACCGCAGACCTGGATTACTTTTACCCCACGCACTTTTTGAGCACCGACCGCGGCATCATCTACCTGTGGGTGGCGCGCATGGTGATGGCGGCCTTTGAGTTCACGGCCGAACAGCCCTTCAGCACCGTGTACATTCACGCCACGGTGCTGGACGAACAGGGCCGGCGCATGAGCAAAAGCCTGGGCAATGGCATTGACCCGATCGACATGATCGACAAGTGGGGCGTAGACGCCGTGCGTTTGACCCTGCCCCTGCTGACCAGCGAAGGCCAGGACATCAAGCTGAGTGAATCGAAGTTCGAAATGGGCCGCAACTTCTGCAACAAGTTGTGGAACGCCAGCCGTTTTGTGCTGACCAACCTGGCAGACTTTGAAGCCAGCCTGGCCGCCCTGACACCCACGGAGCGCGCCCAGTTGGCCGAAGGCAACGTGACCGAGCTTGAGGATTGCTTCATTGAAGGCCGCCTGACCGCCGCCATTGTGGACGTGACCGATGCCCTGGAACGCTTCCGCTTCAATGAAGCCGGCCAGGCCATCTATCGCTTCGTGTGGGACGATTACTGCGACTGGTACCTCGAGGTCTCAAAGCCCCGCCTGTATGAGGGCAAGGGCGGCGAGAAATCACGCCTGACCGCCCAGGCCACGCTGGTGCGCGTGCTGGACGGCATTCTGCGCCTGTTGCACCCCTATTGCCCGTTCATCACCGAGGAAATCTGGCAGAACCTGCGGCCCCTGCTGGCCGCATTGCGCGGCGATACGCCGCCGATTGCACTGGCGATTGCGGCCTGGCCCAAGGCCGTCAAGGACCGCCTGTTTGCTGATGCGACGCGGCGCTTTGAATACATGCAGCAGGTGATGCGCGCGTTGCGCAACGTGCGCGCCGAGCACCAGATTGAGCCCAAAACGCAGATCCACGCCACACTGCGCGCCAGCGACGCCCAGACCGTGGCCATGCTGGGCCGCAGCGAACAGGAAACGATCCGCAAGATGGCCAACCTGTCACGCTTTGAAGCCGCCGTGGGGGCCGCCAAACCGCAAGCCGCAGCCACGGTAGTGCTGGGCGGCGGCAACGAAGTGTACGTGGACCTGGCCGGTTTGATTGACTTCAAGATGGAACTGCTGCGCCTGGAGGCCAACCGCGCCAAGGTGGCCGACGGCGTGGGCAAGCTGAAGACCAAACTGGAAAACCTGAGTTACGTAGAGCGAGCACCCAAAGAAGTGGTTGCCCGCGACCGCGAAAAACTGAGTGAACTGGTTGTCGAGTTGCAGCGCATTGAGAAGCACATTGAGGAAGTTCGCCCGCTGGCCAAGTAGCGCGGCGCTGGTTCGGGTTGCTGAAAGAAAACCGGGGCGGAAGATTCCGCCCCGGTTCATTTTACCTGGCTGCGCAACACGCAGGCACTACAGCGGCAGCGACTTCTTGTTGAGGTAGAAGTCAATCTGCTCGTAGTCCTTGTGGCTCTTGCGTTCGGCAACGTCTGCAACCGTCTTGGGCGGCGGAACAATCACCTTATCGCCGGGCTTCCAGTTCACAGGCGCGGCGACCTTGTGTTTGTCTGTCGTTTGCAGGGCGGTCAGAAGACGCTTGATCTCGTCAATGTTGCGGCCCACGTTCAGCGGGTAGTACACCAGCGCGCGCACCTTGCGTGTTGGATCGATCAGAAACACCGCGCGCACGGTAACGGTTTCGCTTTCGCCGGGGTGCAGCATGCCGAACTTGTGGCTTACCTTGGCATCCAGGTCGGCAATCAGCGGAAACGTCAGTTCGGTATCCAGAATCTTCTTAAGGTTTTCGCGCCAGGCCAGGTGGCTGTGAATGCTGTCGATGCTCAGGCCGATCAGCTTGGTGTTAAGGGCGTCGAACTCGGATTTGCGCTTGGCAAACTCGGTCAGTTCGGTGCTGCACACGGGCGTAAAGTCTGCGGGGTGGCTGAACAAAATCGCCCACTTGTCGCCCTGCCATTCACTGAACTTGATCGTGCCTTCGGTTGTGACGGCCGTGAAATCCGGCGCGATGTCGCCAATGCGCGGGATACCGGTGATGGGTGTGTCGCTCATGTCTGCGTCTCCGTAATGGTTTGAGTTTTGATGTTCCCTTTGGTTCTACATTGCCTGTGCCGGTCGGCACACCATTACCCAACATCGCATCGGCATCGGCTTCTCCTTGGTCTCGGTCTCTGGCCCGTAACGAAAACTGCCCGGCCTTGTTGGCCGGGCAGCGCTTTTTGTGGAATCCTGGCTTACGCCTGCACCGGCACAACATTCAGTTTTTTGCGCTTCATGCCCGAGAAGCGGATGATGCCATCACACAGGGCAAACAGTGTGAAGTCGCGTCCCAGGCCGCAGTTGGCACCCGGGTGAATGGCGGTGCCGCACTGGCGCACCAGAATGTTGCCCGCGCGCACGAACTCGCCGCCGGCCTTCTTGAGGCCGCGATACTTGGGGTTACTGTCGCGCCCGTTCTTGGTGGTACCGGCGCCCTTTTTATGTGCCATGGCAGTGTTCCTTGTGCAGCCCCGGTGCTTGGCCCGGGGCAGCGAATGTTCAGCCCTTGATGTCGGTGACCTTGACCAGCGTGTAGTTCTGGCGATGGCCCTTCTTGCGCTTGCTGTCGCTTTGACGGCGGCGGTACATGAAGGCGATGACCTTGTCGTCGCGCTTCTGGCCCAGCACTTCAACCTCTACGGTCGCGCCGGCCACTTTGGGTGCGCCGATCTTGACGTTTTCGCCGTCGGCCAACAGCAGCACGTTGTCGAGTTTGATTTTGCTGCCGGCCGTCTGGCCCAGGCGGTCAATGCGCAGTTCCATGCCCTTTTCGACACGGTACTGGCGGCCACCATCTGCAACGATTGCGTACATTTCAGCCTCTCTGCGGCGGCTGTGGGGGCTGGAAATCCAGCGCTTGGCCCAAAACCTGAACCGGGGCGGAAAGAGTAATTAGCGTAAGCCCGCCGTCAACGGGGAGGAAACAGTTTCAGGGAAGGTCGGGAATCAGGAGGCGGGAGTAACTGCATTACCGGTGCCCCATGATGCCTTTGTTTCTACTCCAGACTGGCTCTGACGAAAACCGCCGCGTTGCGTTCAAGTCCCCAAAGGGGGCGCGATGGATTAGCTCCGCCCGTCAGGGCGGAGAGAAATGGGCAGGGCCACGCCGAGCCCCCGTCAGGGGGCGGCATACTTGGCCGTTTGTCGCCCCCTGCGGGGGCTCTGATTTCATCCGCCTGTGCTTTCCCCGCGCACACGCGCGGGGCTAATCTATTTCGGCCCTTCGGGCCTCAAGCCTCCGGGCGGTAGTTTTTCAACAGAGCCGCTCCAGACTCCAGACTTCGCCCTCCCCTGACACCCCCGTCCGTTTCCACACACCGGCGCGTTGCGGGTCTTTGCCCCGCCGCTAGCATGCGCGCCGCTTGTTTCCGGCCGGAGATTGCATGTCTGAAGTCAACGAATACCGCCTTGTCCGCGAACAGAAGCGCGAGGCCCTGCGCGCCCTGGGCGCCGACCCCTACGCCGTTCGCACACCCGCCCGTCGCCTGACCGGGCAGATCAAGAACCAGTTTGAGGCCATCGAACGCGAGGCCAAAGCTGCAGCGCACGGAGAGGCAAAGCTGCCGGATTGCGCCATTGCCGGCCGCGTGCTGGCCAACCGCAAGATGGGCAAGGCCGTGTTTGTCGATGTTTACGACCAAACCGGCAAGATGCAGGTCTACATCAACGCCAAGGGCGTGGGCGAAGCCGGCATGCAGGTCTATGACCAGATCGACCTTGGCGATTACGTTCACTTCAGCGGCGAAGTCCAGCGCACGCGCACGGGCGAAGTCACGCTGTTTGCAAAGGGCATCACGTTTCTGACCAAGGCGCTTTCCGTGCCGCCCCTGCCGCGCGAGTTCAAGGACGAACAAGGCAACGTCAAGCACGTCACGTCGTTCACCGACCCCGAGCTGCGCTATCGCCAGCGTTACCTTGACCTGATGGTGCACCACGATGTGCGCCAGCGCTTTGAGTTGCGCTCGCACGTGGTCAGCGCCATTCGCGCGTTCTTGACCGACCAGGGGTACCTGGAGGTCGAAACTCCAATGCTGCACACGATTCCAGGTGGCGCGCGGGCGCGGCCATTCATTACCCATCACAACACGCTGCACATGAACATGTATCTGCGGATCGCGCCCGAGCTCTATCTCAAGCGGTTGCTGGTCGGCGGCTTTGAACGCGTGTTCGAGATCAACCGCAACTTCCGCAACGAGGGCATCGACGCCACGCACAACCCCGAATTCACGATGATGGAGTTGTACGAGGCCTACGGCGACTACCACTCAATGATGGAAATTACCGAGGGCATGTTCCGGCACGCGGCGCGTGTCGTGCGCGGGGCAGAACGCAGCGTTGCGCCCTCTGAAATCAAGGACAACGACCTGGTCTTCAAGTGGGGTGAGGTCGAAATCGACCTTGGCAAGCCCTTTGTGCGCGCCAAGTACTCCGACCTCCTGCTTGCCCACGCGGGCGTGGACCTGCACGACGTGCCAGCCGTGGCCGCCAAGGCCAAGGCGCTGGGCCTGGAGGTGCACCAAGACCACTACAAGCTGGCCGACCAGGTACTCGAGGCCACGGCCATGGGCAGCATGATCCAGCCCACGTTCATGATTGATTACCCCACGCCGATCTGCCCACTGACCAAAAGCAAGCCCGAAGACCCGCGCGTGGCGGAACGCTTTGAGCTGTTCATCAATGGCATCGAATTCGCCAACGCCTTCAGCGAGCTGAATGAACCGGTTGAACAACTGCGCCGCTTTCAAGAACAGGTCGACATGGGCGCCAAGACCAAAGATGTCGAGGCGCCCAAGGAAGTCGACCACGACTACGTCAACGCCCTGGAGGCCGGCATGCCACCGGCTGGCGGACTGGGCGTGGGCATTGACCGGCTGGTGATGCTGCTGACCAACACCCACAGCATTCGCGACGTGCTGCTGTTCCCGCACATGAAGCGCGAACACGCCGACGCCAGGGCCGCAGCCCTGCAGCGCGCCAAACTGGCCGCCGAAACACTGTTGGAGGAACTGCGCGGGCCAGAACTGGCCAAGGCCGAAGGCATCAAGGAACTGGTTGCCCAGGTGCAAGCTGCGCAAAAGAAGTTGAGTTAGCGCCGGTACGAGTCAGCTTACCAGTTGGCCCGCGCGGGCCACGGCGTTTTGGAACAGCGCAAATCCGTCGCCCCACTGCTGCCGGGGCAGGCGCTTCCAGTCCGGGTGGTGAAAGTGCCGCACGTTGCGTTCCGGGTGCGGCATCAAGCCCAGTACCTGGCCGGATTTGCTGCAAATGCCGGCAATCGCACGCTCCGCCCCGTTGGGATTGAAGGGGTACTGCTGGGTCGGGCGGCCGCTTTGGTCCACATACTGAAACACGATCTGCTGGTCGGCTTCCAGTTCGTCCAACACTTCCGGCGGGGCCGTGAAGCGGCCTTCCGCGTGGGCCACGGGAAAGCTGACGATCTTGCGGCCCGACACAAAGGGCGTTTTCTCGCTGACAATCCGCAGGTCGACCCACAGGTCGTTGTAACGGCCGATCAGGTTGAAGGCCAAGGTGGCGCGCGGCGGGTCGTCAAAGGCGTCGCGGCCGGTCAACAGCCCCGCGCGCAGCAGCACTTGAAAGCCGTTGCAGATGCCCAGTGCCAGCTTGCCGTCTTCCAGAAAGCGTTCGATTTCCGGGCGCAGCTTGGTGCGCAACTGGTTGGCAAACACCACGCCGCTGCCCATGTCGTCGCCGTAACTGAACCCGCCCGGAATGGCCAGCAACTGATACTCGCGCAGGCGCTGCGGGGCCGCCAGCAGTTCGTTCACGTGCAGGATTTCGGGCGTGGCGCCGGCTTGTTCAAACGTCCAGGCCGTTTCGCGTTCGCAGTTGGTGCCGGCGGCGCGCAGCACAAGTACGCGTGGGTTGCTCATGCCACGATTCAAGCGTGCGGGCCGGCCTTGGCAACGGGTGGATACTTTTTCAACGCCAGTGGGCCGCTGCGTCAGGGTTTGAGCAAGACCCAGACCAGCCGGTTCAAGCCAGCTGAACGATGCACCTCCACCAGTGTTCCTAACTGGTTGCAGGGAAGGCATTTGCAATCTTTCGGCCAGCAAAGCTGCTGGCTTCTGCTTTCCACAAGTAATCCATTGGGCCTAGAGGCCACTCATGTCATACAACCTCAATCCGTGGTTGGGCTTGAACTGGGCTGGCTCAGCAGCGTTACTGGGCAATGTTGCCAGCCATTTTCATGCACCCCTGAGGAGGGGTGACGTATCAGCCCTGCAAGGGGTCATGAGGACGCTTGGTGTTGGTGCGGCCAAGCGTTGAGGACAAGGAGTGACAGGATGAAGTCTTCCACAGTAATGCGGCTTTCCCTGGCCTGCGTGGCGCTGACAGCGCTGGCGGGCTTGAGCCTGGGCCAGGGCGACGATTACGGCCCGGCAAAGGTTTCCTACGACGATTACATCAAGCGCCCGTCGCTGCAGATGCGCACCCGCGGCCGCGTCAAGCTGGCCCAGACCGGCGACAAGCGCGCGCTGAAGATTCTTTCCGATAACTACGCCAAGCCCGAGGACCCCAAAGACCAGGTCAAGTACCTGCTGACCAGCATCAGCGCCCAGTACCTCAATGGCGAAGAGCTGCTTCCCATGTGGAAGGAATGGCGTGGCAAGTACACCAAGCCCGAAGACGCCTGGCTGTGGTATCGCGGCCTGATTGTCCAGCAGGGTTACCAGGGCGACGAAGAGTTGATGGCCACGGCCAAGGACACCAAGAAGGGCCTGTTCCTGCGCGCTGCGGCACTGGAAGCCATGGCCGAACAATCCAGCGACCAGATTCTGCCCTTGATGCTGGAAATGCTGCCTGAGGTAGGCGAACTCAAGGCCGGCATAGACCGCATCGTGATGCTGGAAACCTTTGCACACCTTTACTATGCGCGTGCCCATGAACTGGGCAGCGACAACTTCCGCAATGTCGGTTTGAAGTTCATTCCGATGATGGACGTCAAGCAGACAGAAGACCGCACCAGGCTGGTGATGGCGCGGTACTTTCGCGAAATCTTCAGCACCACGCAGTTGTACATCAACAGCGAACCCTGGCTGGACAAGCTGCTGAACCCCACCAAGCCCGAAGACCCGGCCAACAGCAAGTACAAGCCGGTGGCGCCGCCAACCAAGTTTGTGGGTGTCGAGGCCAGCGGCAAGCGCATTGTGTACGTGATTGACCTGTCGGATTCGATGATGAAGCCGATCTCGGTCAAGGAGAAAGAAGAGATCAAGAAGCCGCCCGTGCCCAAGGGGCCCACCACGCCCGGCCGCGGCGAAAAGGGCAGCCCCAACGGCCCCAAGGAGCCTGAAAAGGAAGCCGAAAAACCCAAGGAAAAGGACGTCGCCGACGACCTGCCCTGGAAGGACATCAAGTGCCGCTTTCACGTCGCGCGCGAATACCTCAAGCTCAGCCTGAAGTCTTTGCGCCCGGACCAGGAATACTGCGTGATTGGCTTTGGCAGCGAGGCCAAGTTCTTCAACAGCACCAAGGGCCTGATGCCCGCCAGCGCCCAGAACATTCAAGGCACGATTCGCGAACTGGATGCGATCAAGCCCGGCCCGGCCACCGACATTCGCAAAGACGGAACCCTGTGGGGCGACACCAACCTGCACGGCGGCATTCACCGCGCGTTCAAGGCCAAGCGTGGCGGCCCGGTCAAGGAATATGAATACGTCGACCCCAGCACCTTCACCGATGGTGCCGACACGGTGTTCATCTTGTCTGATGGCGACCCCACCGACGACGATTGGGCCATGCAGGACAAGCGCGACCCCTGGGACCAGACCGGCGACCCGGAAACCCGCACCAAGATGGCCGATCAGGACATCCTGCGCTTTCCCGGGCCCTACGGTTACTGGCAGGGCAACGGCCAGAGCAACTTCATTGTCGACGACGTGCGCCGCCTGAACCTGTTCCGCAAATGCGAAATCAACTGCATTGGCATTGGCGAGGCCACATACAACATGCTGCAGGGCATTGCCCGCCAGGCACTGGGCGGCCAGGTGAAGATGGTCAGCAGCAACTAGCCGTATCAGCCATCACAACAGGGGGCCTGCGGGCCCCCTGTTTTCTTGGGCCCGGCGGCCCCAAAAACCGTTAGTTAATGGCACAATGCAGGGCCCGCCACCGGCAGATTCAGCCGGCGGCGATGCGACGAGCAGGCTTGGATCGTCCCGACTGGTGTTGCACCGACGCAAAGGAAACAACCATGCGAATCTGGGAACCGCACATCCACATGATTAGCCGCGTTACCGACGACTATGAAAAAATGGCCGCGGCGGGCATTACGCATATCACCGAACCCCAGTTCTGGCTGGGCCAGCCGCGCACCAACGTGGGCACCTTCATTGACTATTTTCACCACCTGACCGATTACGAAGTGAAGCGTGCCGCCGATTACGGCATCAAACACTTCTGCACGATCGGCCTGAACCCCAAAGAAGCCGGCGACGACCGCGTGAACAAAGACGTGATGGCGATTCTGCCGCAGTGGGTGAAGCACCCGCTGTGCCTGGCGATTGGCGAAATCGGGCTGGATGCGCACACGCCCAAAGAAGAGGAATATCTGCGCAAGCAGCTCGATCTGGCCAAGCAGGTGAACCTGCCGATCATGGTGCACACCCCGCACCGCGAAAAGTTCAAGGGCACCAAGCGCATCATCGACATCTGCAAAGAAGTCGGCATGAACAACGAAATGGTGCTGATCGACCACAACAACGAAGAAACGATTCCGATCACCAAAGAAGCAGGCTATTGGGCCGGCCACACGATCTACCCGGTGACCAAGCTGAGCCCCGAGCGCGCCTGCAATATTCTCAAGAAGTTCGGCACCGAAAAGATGATGCTGAACAGCAGCGCCGATTGGGGCCCGAGTGACTGCCTGAACGTGCCAAGAACAGTCGGTGAGTTGCGCCGCGCGGGCTTTACGGAAGAACAGATCCAAAGAGTGGTCTGGGACAACCCGTTCAACTTCTACAGCCAAAGCGGCAAGCTGGAAGAAGAGCGCAAGAAACTAGCCCACACCTTCTTGCCCGAAGCCGTAGGCGTCTAGGAAGGCAGTTCAATGGCCCCACGCTACGTCCTGCTGACACTCGCAATCACTACGTGTCTGCTGCTGGCGGCAGCCACTTGTGGGCTGACCAACGAAGACACGCGCTTGCATGCAACAGTGCGAGAGGTTGCGTTGGCAACCGACGACCCGCGTGAGGTCATGAACCCCTTGGATTGCCTACCGACAGAAGACGCGAAGTTCCCATCGACGAACCAGGTTCCGACTGCGGGCAACAACGAGAGCCTCGGCAAGCCAATGGTGGGATTTACCGTGGCAGAGCACGACGAGCGTGTTCGCATCTTCGACGTGGCGTGGATACTGGCCAACGTTCCTGTGTATCGATCAGTTGAGCCACGGTTGTCGGGACAGCCCGAACTGCCCGACGATATTGAGGAAGTCGGTATCGACATGCAGGACCTTATCCAGGTGGTTCAGGAGTCCGTTGCGCCGGATCAATGGATGTGGCACGGAAACACGGTCACCGGATTCGGGACAAGCCTGGTCGTCCGCGCCCCCGTCGAGACGCAGGTACGAATCGCAGAGCTACTGGCTGATCTTTCCCGCTAGCCCCGCCAAGAGTCCGATCACGACATCAACCGGAACCACTTCCGGCAATCTCACTGCGGGCCAATCCAGATTTCACTTCCTGCAAATGGGGCCGACAACCCTGTCGGCCGGTGTGACCCGCGCCCCCGCCTGTGCCCCGCGATTACCCTTGTTGGCGGGCGGGATAAATCCCGCCCCTACCGCTGCGGCGGCTGCTGGGGGTATTGCTGCGGCTGTTGCTGATGCATCTGCATTGGCGCGTACTGCTGCTGTTGCAGGCGTTTGCGGCTGCCGGAGCGCTTCACCAGAATCACGATCAGCGAAACCAGCGCCGCCACAAAGCTCAAACCCATCACGCCCAGTGCGCCAAACACGGCCCCCAGCGCGCCCGCCACGGCGTTGGTGCCGATCATCAGGGCCGCGCCCGGCGGGGCTTTTTCGCCTTCGCCCAGCCTGGATTCCAGCCGGTACGTGCCTGGCGCGGGCACCCTAACCGTCGCAATCCGCACGCCCGAGCGGCCATTGATGCTGTACGTAGAAGACATGCCACCGGCATCCATGGGCAGCGAATCACCCCCCGCTGCGGGCACCACGCGCCATTCCAGGCTCAGGGGCGGCACGGCCTTGTAGCCCTCCTGTTCAAAGAAAAGGGTCTGGTCTCCGGCCTGGTCAAACTTGATGGTGGTTTCGCCGGGCACCGGGGCGCGCTGCATGCCATCGGAAATTCCACTGGCGGTCATGGCAACCACCAGAATCGTCACGATCAGGCCGCCGAAAAGGAAAAACGGCACCAGCAGAAACCAGGCCCCGTGCGGTTTGACGTTGTTCATGTGTTTCTCCTTGCGGCTTCTGCCTTGGCGGCAATCGTTGCTCAGTGTCTTGGAAACTCCAGTATGCGCAGGCTGCCCGGGCATACCAGCAGCAGCGCGTCGGCGGGCGTGGCGGCCATGCTGGAAACCACGCCGGCAAAGCGGGCCAGTTCGCGGCCGCCGTCTACTTCATACAGGGCCAGCGACCCGGACTCGGCGCTGGCCAGCACGCTGCCGCGAAACAGCAGCGCCAAAGCCTGCGGGGCGGTGGCGGTCATCAGGCTGCGTTCGGTGCCGTCGCTGGTTCGTACCGTCACGGTCGTGCCTGTGGAAACGGCACTGGTGCTGCCATCGGTACTGATGGCCATCAAGTCCGGCGATGACTCGGCGTGGCCACCCAGGCGTTGCGGGTCGCCGCGCAGGTCAGACCGGTACAGCGCGTCCTGCCAGCGAAACAGTGCGGCGCTCATGTCAGCAGCCACGGCCACGTCGTCGGGCGCGGAATCAACCACGCAGCGCAACTCGGTGCCGGGGCCGTTTTGGCGCACGACAGTCAGCCTGCCCGCGCCGCGCCACAGCAGAACGCCACCTTCGCCGCCGCCCAGCAGCGTGCCCGCCATGGGCGCGCGTGAACCCCAGCTTGTGCTGTCGCCGCGGGTAAGCGCCAGTTCGCTGCCGGTAATCTGCACGCGGCTGGCACCAGTCAGCGCCAGCACGCCCTGGCCCGGCAGCAGCGCGCAACGGTCGCCCTCTGGCCCTGACGTAACAAAGCCAAAGGCCTGGGCTTGCGCCGTCAGTTGGGTTGGCAACACGGCCAGGCAACGGCCGGGGCCCTCAAACACGCGCAGGCCGATATCGCCCCGCGCGTTGCCAAACACCAGCCCTTGCCCATGCCAGGCCGCAAAGGTTGGCCCGTAACCGCCCAAGGTTCTTTCGGCTGGTTCGCCGGGCCGCAGTTCCAGCGTGCGCCCGCCGCCCATGCCACTGAGGGCCACGCCATCGGCCAGCAGAATCAGGCTGCCGTCGGGCCGGCCCGCAAACTCGCGGCGCAGGCGGTGCCGCACCGTGCCGGATGGTAGCTCGACAACGAAGTACTCGATCTCGGTTCCGTTGCGCGCGACCACGGCCATGCCGCCACCGGCGGGGCCGATGCGCGCGGAATCTGCGGAAATCGAAAGGTCGCACACGGGCACAAACGTGCCGTCTTCGGTGCGGCGCAGCACAGTCTTGTCGCTGACCACCCAGATCAAGCCAGGCGAGGCAAAGCAGGCCCCCAGCACCGTGGCGCCGGGCACCGGCATTTCCAATGCGTTCCAACCCTGGGCGGATTGGTCCAGGCGCAGCAGCCCGCCGCTGCCACGGCTGACCAGCAGCATCTTGAAATCCGGCGCGGCACAAAGCTGAACGGCCCGGCCCTCCATGGCTGGCAAATCAGAAAAATGGATCAGGTTGCCCTCGATGCGGCCCAGGAACAGCCGGCCGGCGGCGGCCAGAATCACGGCCTGGCCGTCCTGGCGAAGTTGCAGACCTTCGGCCAGCGGTGCAGCGCGGTCAGCGGGCAGGGGCGGAGAGCCACTGGCCACCAGCGCGCCGCTGTTGCCGTCATAGACTTCCACAACACAGGCACCCGGGGCGTTGCGAGCCACGGCAATACGTTCACCGCCCGCGGTGGCATGGCCGCAGGCTACTGGCGCGTCGCGGTTGGGGCCGGTTTCAAAATGCACGGCGGGTTCTCGCGCCAGGCCCGCTGCCAGCGGCCACCACAGTGGCGGCCCGTAACGCATGGCGTCCTGCAACAGGGCCTGGGCGCGCTGGCGGCTGCCGTTGCGTACTTCCGCCACAGCCAGGCGCGCGCAGGCCAGGCCCAGGGCGCGTGACAGGTCGTCGGATTCCTGGCGCAATTGGGTGCGGCGCTGCTCGAGTTCCTGTGCCTGGCGTTCGCTTTGGGCCAGTTCGGCACGCAGGCCATCGGCCTGGCGCTCGGACAGTACCACGCCGAACTGCATGCGGCGGTAGGCCGCCAAACCAAGGGCTGCTGCCGTGACCAGAATCGCGGCAAAGGCGCCAAACACAAGACGCTGCATGCGCAGGCGCGCAAGCAGGCGCACTTCGGGCGGCAACTCCACCGGTTCAGGGCTTGGCACCATGGCACGGTACCTTTTACTTTGTCGCGCCCGCCGTAGCATGCGCGAGGTGGGGCAACCTTTGGTGGCGGCGCGCCCGCGACCCCTGGAGTGCATCCTTGCTGATCCTGCTCAAGCCCAACGCCAGCGCCGGACAGATTGAGGCGATCTCGGCCCGTGCCCGTGAACTTTCGCTGGTGCCGCAACCCGTGCGCAGCGGCGGCCAAGACGTTGTTTCGTTGTCTGGTGCGACCTCGGGCGTTGACCCAGGGGCGTTTTCGGCCCTGCCCGGCGTGGCCCAGGTGCTGCAGGTCAGCGCCCCCTGGCAACTGGCATCGCGCGAGTTTCACGCCGCCGACACCAGCGTGGATGTCGCCGGTGTGCGCATTGGGCCGGGCCGCTTTACCGTCATTGCCGGCCCCTGCAGTATTGAATCGCCGGCCCAGGCCATGGCCATCACCCATGCCATCAAGGCCGCCGGGGCGCACATGCTGCGCGGCGGCCTGTACAAGCCGCGCACCAGCCCCTATTCGTTTCAAGGGCTTGGCGAAGCCGGTGTGGCCGCCATTGACGCCGTGCGCAAGCAGACCGGCATTGCGTTTGTCACCGAGGCCGTGGACGAACGCAGCCTGGAATTGATTGAGCAGCACGCCGACATGATCCAGATTGGCGCGCGCAGCATGCAGAACTTTGCGCTGCTCAAGCGCGCCGGGCGCTCGCGCCTGCCCGTGCTTCTCAAGCGCGGCATGTCTGCCACGCTTGAAGAATGGCTGCAGGCCGCAGATTACGTGCTTAGTGGCGGCAACGCCGGCGTGGTGCTGTGTGAGCGCGGCATTCGCACCTTCAACACCCATGCGCGCAACACGCTCGACCTTGGCGTGATTCCAGCCGCACGCGAACTGACCCACCTGCCGATTCTGGTGGATCCCAGCCACGGCACCGGCAACAGCGCCCATGTGCCGGCCATGGCCATGGCGGCGCTGGCGGCAGGCGCCGACGGGCTGTTGATTGAGGTTCACCCGGACCCGGCCCAATCCATCAGCGACGGCGAACAGACCATGAACCCCGAACGCTTCAACAGCCTGATGAAGCAACTGCGCGCCATGGCGCCGCTGGTGGGCCGCGCGCTGTAGGCAGCTGCACGCATGTCGAACTTCATACTTACGTTCGATGTTGATCAACGCAAAGAAGTGCTGGCGGCGCTCAAGACCATCCGTGGCGTGGCCATCAACGGCAAGCCCATGGCCAACGGCACCGTGCTGGTCAAGACGATCACGCGCCACCTTGACGACGAAACCGCCGCCGTGCATTCGATCGAGGACATTCCCGGCGTGATCGACCTGCGCCTGCTGGATTAGTTGGCAGCACGAAACAATGCGCAGAAAGCGCCGAAGTTCCGCACGGCTTCTTAGCGGATAATGCGCACCACGGCCGCGGAGCCCTTTTGCACCACGCCGTCGCCGGCGTCGATTTCTATGTAGCCAACACTTTCACTCAGGCTGGTGATGCTGCCGCTGTCCTTGAATGTACTCCAGGCCACATCGTGGTCGTCTACCTTCACGGGCAGCAGAATCTGCTTGGTTTTGTCCTGCTTGACCTCGTGGCCCAGGGTCACGGTGCGCTGGGCGCGGTCCAGCGAATGGTTGTGCGCCATACGCCGCACCGCCGGGGCCAGAAACAGCTTGGCCGTCAGCAGGCAACTGGTGGGATAGCCGGGCATGCCAAACACCGCGCAACGGCCCACGCTGCCAAACAGAACGGGCTTGCCGGGCTTGATCGCCACGCCGTGCACGTGCACATGGCCCAGCGCGCCGACCACCTCGTTGGCAAAATCGTGCGCCCCCACGCTGGTGCCGCCGGAAAACACAATCGCGTCAAACTGCTTGCTCGCTTCCGTGACTACCTTCTTCAGCGCATCCGGTGTGTCCTTGACGTTGGGCCGGTAGGTCACTTCCGCGCCCGAGCGCGCAGCCACAGACAGCAAGGCAAAGCTGTTGCAGTCATACACCTGGCCGGATTTCAGCGGTTTGCCCGGGGCGGCTACTTCGTCGCCGGTGGTGAACACCAGCACCTTGGGGCGCACATACACCTTGACCTTGGCCTTGCCGATAATCGCAATCGCCGCGATCTGGCCGGGGCCCAAAATGGTGCCGCGGCGCAAGACCACCTGGCCCTTGCCGATATCGCAGGCCTTGGTGGCAATGTGTTCGCCGCGCTTGACTGGAATGCGAAAGCTGACAGCCGAGCCCACCACCACGGCGCTTTCCTGCATGACCACCGCATTGGCACCCTTGGGAATCGGGGCGCCGGTGGCGATCTGCACGCATTCGCCGCGCTTGATGGCCTTGGTAAAGGGTTTGCCGGCAAAGGCCTGGCCCACCGTGCGCAGCATGGCGGCCTCGGCCAGGTCCTCGGCAATCACGGCATAGCCGTCCATGGCAGCGCGATCAAAGGCCGGGACATTCAGGGTGCTCTTGAGGTCTTCCGCCACGACGCGGCCGTCGGCTTCATGCAGGCCGACCATTTCAGTGTCCATGACCGGTTTGACGCGGCCCAGGATGGTGTCGAGGGCGTCTTCAGCGCTGACAAGGGTGCCAAATACCTGCTTGGTGCTCATCCGTTTTTCCCAGTCTGTGTCAATCGTTCTGCGGCCCGGGTCAGTGCTGCCTTGGCAAAGGGGTCAGTTTCGGTCTTCAGGGCCTGCTGGAGTTGTGCCGCGACGTCCGGGGTGTCGTCCAGCTTTCCCGCACCCAATTTCCAGGTGGCCAGGGCGTCTGCGGCGTCGCCGCGCACGCCGGCGTTTTCGTGCTTCAGGGCGCGCAGAATCAACGTGGGCGTGTCCTTTTCGGCCAGCGTGGCCACCACCGCCAGCAGGCGCCGAAGCAGCCCGGTGCGCTGTTTTGTAACCGGCAACTCGAGTTCTGATTGTAACTGCGTAAGGCACAGCCGGCGCGCGCCCGGCGCCGCGGTGGTCAAGGCCGCCTGGGCGGCATCGGCCACGTAATAGGTCGGGTCGTTCAGCATGGCGATCAGGCGTTCCACGGCTGCGGCCTGTTCATAGTTGGCCAGCAGCACCGCGCAGCGGGCGCGAATGCGTTCTATCTTTGTGCTGGAAGCCGCCACCAACAGTGGCAGGGCCTCAACGTTCTGCCAGCGTGAAAGCGGCGCAAGCTGGGCCACGCGCACGCCTTCTTGAGTTTCGGCCTGGGCCTGGGAAAGCAACGCCGGGGCGGCGCGTTTGTCGTCAATCTGGTCCAGCAGGTCAGCGGCGTTGCGCCGAAAGGTGGCTTCAGCGTGCCCCACGTTGCCGATCAGCCCTTCAAAGGCTTTGTCGGCCAGTTTGGGGTCCAGCTTCCAGCCCGCAAACACGGTCGAAAGGCAGCGCGTTTCCAGCGTATCGGTCGCACCCAGCCGGGTCAGGGCGTAGTTGATGGCTTCCTGCCCGGCGGCAACCAGGTCTTTGCGGGCCTGGGTGACCTTGTCTTTGTTTTCGCCGACTTCCCACAGGCAGCCGGTTTCCCACAGTTCCGCGATTGTCGGCTTGGGCTTGGGTGCCTCCTGGGCACGCAAGGCGCTGCTGCCAATCAAGGCCGCAACAAGACACACAATGGCAAGGCGAAGGATCAAGCAGGCCCCCAAAGGCGACGCCAGGTTGAGAATCGCAAAGATTAGCCTTGGGAGGCCGCGGTTCCAACGGGATTATGTTTCTGGCGCGCTTGCGTTCGTGCCGGGTCTGTGGGGCCTTGGCCAGGCAAGTCTGATCAAGCCAGGAATTGACTGAACTTCTGTGCCGGGCAGCGCCGATAGACCCCAAGACGCCCGCGGGTGCGGGTGATCCCTGTTGGGGGTATCCCTATGCGCGCTTCTGTGCTTGTGATCGCTTTCCTGGCCTTCTTTGTGGCGTCGTGCTCGGCGATTGGCGTCATTCCGCCCCAAACGGTGACCAGCCAGGACCCGGAGCCCCGCACGATCATGCTGTCGGAAATGGTCAAGAGCATGGGCTGGCGCTATGAATCCGGCCCCGGTGCGTACAACTATCGCGCCATTGGCCCCAAGGGCGACCAGGTGGTCTTCACCATCGGCCGCGACATCGTCAGCATCAACAACACCAAGTGGCGCCAGGAGCGCGACGTGGTTGAAAAGCGCGGCAAGGACCTGCTTCTGCCCGAAAGCACCTTCAACTTTGTGGCCAAGCACTTTGGCATGCACCACCTGGTGCGCGGCACCACCGCCCCAGACACCGTCGATTACACACTTGAGCCGATTGCCCCGCTGCCAGGCGCTGCCAGCCCCAGCGAGCCCCCAAAGGCCACAGGCACGGAACTGCGCGGCCTGACCATCTGCATTGACCCTGGCCACGGCGGCCACGACACCGGCGGCCAGGCCTTTGGTCTGGACGAAAAGACGATTGCCCTGAAGGTGAGCATGCTGCTGCGCGACCTGTGCACTGGCGCCGGCGCCAAGGTGATCATGACCCGTGAATCTGACGTGTACCCGGACCTGGACAAGCGCGTTGAGATTGCCAACACCTGCGGGTGCGACCTGTTCTTGAGCGTGCACGCCAACATTGCCCCGGGCAGCGGCGAAGTGGACGGCTTTGAGGCCTTCTACAACGGCAACAGCGCATCAGGTGCGCGCTTTGCCAAAAGCCTGGTTGCGGCCTACGACGCCGTAAGCGGCGCGCCCAACCGCGGCGCCAAGAAGGACCCGCGCGGTCTGCGCGTGCTGGAAAAGACCAAGGTGACGGCAGTGCTGTTTGAACTGGGCTTTCTGAGCAACCAAGCCGAAGGCAAACGCCTGGCCAGCGAAAGTTATCAGAAAACGATGGCCAAGGCCCTTTTCAATGGTATAGTGAACGAGTGGAGCAAGAAGGCTAGCGTAAGCCGCTAGCAGACAAACATAGTAGTACGGTACCGCCGCGGAGACGCGGCGCGTGTCGTTTAACAGGCCTTTCCGCAAGAAACTGGAGCCTAGAGTGTAAGCGAGCGCCAACCCTGGAACGCGAAGCGCAAGCGAGCGGCAGCCCCTTACGCCCCGCGCCCCGCTTGCCCGTGAACCGGCCTTGCGTATACTCTGCCCTCGACCCTTGGCGGGGACGAACTTTCGTCCCCGCTTCTGCTTTTGGAGGTGTTTATGGCCGCCCACGAACATGTCGTCATCCTCGACATGGGAAGCCAGTACACACAGCTGATCGCCCGCAGAACCCGTGAACTGGGCGTTTACAGCGAAATCCTGCCACACACCACGACCCTGGATGTCATCAAGGCACGTGACCCCAAGGCCGTGATTCTTTCCGGCGGGCCGGCCAGCGCCTATGCCGAAAACTCGCCCAAGGTAGACGAAGCCATCTTTACCTGCGGGCTGCCGGTGCTGGGCATCTGCTATGGCATGCAACTGGGCTCGATGGTCCTGGGTGGCAAGGTTGAAAAAGGCAGCGTGCGCGAGTTCGGCCATGCCGAACTTTCAATCAAACGCGAAGACGTGCTGCTGGCCGGCATGTCGCGCGAGCTTTCTGAAAACCCGGCAGCAACCCGTGTGTGGATGAGCCACGGCGACAAAGTGACCAACCTGCCCGGCGATTTCGAGACCCTGGCCGTGACGCGCGATTGCGAATACGCCGCCGTCAAGCACAAGAAGTACCCCTTCTTTGGCGTGCAGTTTCACCCCGAGGTTCGCCACAGCGTCAACGGCATGCTGGTGCTGAAGAACTTCCTGTTCAATGTCGCCCACTGCAAGGGCGACTGGCAGATGAGCAGCTTCATTGAAGAACAGTGCCAGCGCATCCGGCAACAAGTGGGCAAGGGCCACGTGATTTGCGGCTTGAGCGGCGGCGTTGATTCCAGCGTGGTGGCGGCCCTGATAGCAAAGGCCATACCGGGCCAGTTGACCTGCATCATGGTCGACAACGGCTTGCTGCGCACCGATGAAGTGGCCTGGGTCAAGAAGGCCTTTGAGGGTCACTTCAAGTTGAACCTGATTGTGGCCGAGGCCGGGCAGCGCTTTTTGTCGCGGTTGGCGGGAGTATCAGACCCGGACCAGAAGCGCGTCATCATTGGCGAAGTATTCATTCGCGTGTTTGAAGAAGAAGCCCGCAAGGTCAAGGGCGCGGATTATCTGGCCCAGGGCACGCTGTACCCCGACGTGATTGAATCCGTCGCCGCCCACGGCGGTCCCACAGCCATGATCAAGCGCCACCACAACGTGGGCGGGCTGCCGGCCGACATGAAGTTTCAACTGGTCGAGCCGCTGCGCTATCTGTTCAAAGATGAAGTCCGAGAAGTAGGGGCCGAGCTAGGCCTGCCCGAGCAGCTGGTCTGGCGCCAGCCCTTTCCGGGCCCCGGTTTGGCCGTGCGCTGCCTGGGCGACATCACGCCCGAGAAACTTTCCATTCTACGAATGGCCGACGTGATCGTTCGACAAGAGATCGAAAACGCCGGTCTGGGCCGGCAGATCTGGCAGGCCTTTGCGGTGCTGCTGCCGGTGAAATCGATTGGCGTCATGGGCGACGAACGCACCCACGAATTCACCTGTGCCATTCGCGCCGTGGAAAGTGTTGATGGCATGACAGCCGACTGGGCGAAACTGGATTACGACCTGCTGCGCAAAATGAGCAACCGGATTATCAACGAGGTAAGGGGCTTCAACCGCGTGGTGTACGACATTTCCAGCAAGCCGCCGGCAACGATTGAGTGGGAATAGCATGGATTTGCCGTGCCATGTTGGGCGTTGTTCGACCCCTGCCGCGCTTTGGCGCCTTGGCGCCTTGGCGGTCTGCCTTGCGCTGGCTGGCTGCGGCGGCGGCAACAGCGGCAATGCAGCCCCCGAGATTCCGTCACTGGATGGCGACCGCGAACCCGCAGGCCAAAGCCCGGCACCGGTAGCGATTGACCTTGGCCAGGCCCCCACAGAGGCGCACAAGCGCCTGGCCGCGCTGCTGCCGCTGGATTCCCTCAAGCGCGATTCGGTGCTGTATGCGGCCTGGAATGGCGCGATTTCCAACCTGTCCGACGAAGACCCCGCCCGTGCCGCCATGCCGGCGGTTTCCGCCGAGTATCGGTCGGCTGGCTTTCGGATTGTTGACGACGGCCCCAAGGCCAACGCCAAGCGCGCGGAAATGGATTACCCCCAGCGCTGCGTACTGACACTGATTTCAACGCCAGAGGCACTGGCCGCAGAAGCCGTGGCCGAAAAACTGCGCCAACACCTGCTGGCCAAGGGCTTTGAGGTGCAGGAGCCGCTGGCGATTGGCATCAACACGCGCATCAAGCCTGAAATCGAGCGCTTTGGCCGCGTCGACAGCCAGGGCGACGCCGACAATGTGTACATTGCCTATGTCAAGGTGATGGGCAGCACGGTGCTGTATGCCCTGGAGATCGAAACCCCGCCCAAGTTGACCGGCCCGGGTTCAGAACAAATCCAGCGCGTCATCAAGGGCCAGCGCGGCAGCCGCGTTGGCGCGCAACTGATTACCTTGATTCTGGAACGCTACTCACCCTGATTCGCCCAACCAGGGCTGGCTAGGGTTCAAACCGCACATAGGGCGCAATGCGCTCCAGGCTTGCTTTGGGAATTCCGCCTGCGGCCTTGGCCAGTTCTTCCAGGCTCGTAATCGGCGATGTGGCACGGGCCTGCAGGATGCGTTCGGCTTTGCGCGGGCCAATGCCGGGCAGTGCCGCCAGTTCGGCAATCTCGGCCCGGTTGACGTACACACGGGCCGGGGCCATGGTGTGCGACTGCACGGGAACCGGCTGTGCACCTTCGTCGCGCAGTGTTGCGACAAGGCACAGGCCGACAAACACCGCCGAAACAACCAACAGCAGGGCAGATTCGCGCCCTTGAAGCTGATACCAGGCAAAGGCGGGCTCTTCGGCAATGGCCATGGCAAACCAAGCTAGCAGCGACGCCGGGCCACTTCGAGTGCTGGGCATTGACCCCGGCACCCGGGTTGTCGGCTGGGCAGTACTGGATCAGCACAAGGGCCGGCTTTCGCTTGTCGCCACGGGCGTTATTCGTTGTAACCACAAGGTTTATGCACAGCGGTTGGCACAGGTTCTGGCCGGGCTGCGGCAGGTGATTGCCGCCCATAAACCCGCCCAGGCCGCCGTGGAAGAAGCCTTTTCAGGCAAGAACCCGCGCACAGCCCTGGTGATTGGGGAAGGTCGCGGCGTGGCGCTGGCCGCGCTTGGCGAGGCCGGGCTGCCCGTTGCGGCCTATCCGGCCCGCACGATCAAGCGCTGCGTGGCTGGTGCCGGTGCGGCCGACAAGCAGGCGGTGGCGCGCATGGTGGCGCTGCAACTGGGCTTGGCCAAACTGCCCGAGCCCCACGACGCCAGCGATGCCTGCGCCGTTGCGATTACACATTGCGTGAGGAAAGTCCTGCCCCGGTGACCAATTCCGAACCCCGCAATCCATGTAATCGCATTGAAGTGCAGGCCACTACTCAATCGCTTCGACGCCAAGCCAACTATCCGGAGAATCCCACGTGCGGAAATGGACCCTTGCCAGCGCTGCTGTCGCAGCGGTGTTGATGTGCGCCGGGCTGGTGCCGGCACTTGCCCAAAAGAAGTCACCCAAGCCCGATGCCGGGGCCGAAGCGGCAGGCAAGGTCTACACCCTGCTGAAGGACAACTGCTATTCCTGCCACGGAGAGCCCGGCAAGAAGGTCTACGGCGAACGCGGGCAGCTGAACTACATTCTTGACCACACCAAGCTGGTCGAAAAGCTGGTCAACAAGGACAAGCCGGAAGACTCCAAGCTTTACACCGAATGCAATGATGGCTCGATGCCCAAGCTGGTTGATGCCACGGGCAAAGTGCGCGGCAGCAAGAAACTTCCGCAGGCCGATATCGACCTGCTGCTGACCTGGATCAAGGCCGGTGCCCCGGCCTGGCCTGACCCCAACGCCGCACCTGAAAGCAAGCTGAAGTGGAAGGACCTTGCTTTGACCGGCCCCGATGGCCGCCTTGGCTTCAACATGGCCGAAGGCCCCAAGGGCAGTGTGGTTCTGTACGGCGGCGTCAACCTGACAGCCATGCCGCCCAGCGCGCCCAAGGACACCTGGGTGTTCAGCAGCGGCAAGTGGGCCAAGCAGTCGCCCAAGTCCTCTCCGGCTTGCGCCGGGCTGTCCAGCATGGCCTTTGACAGCAAGCGCGGCGTGACGGTGCTGTGGGGCGGCATGAACGAAATGCAGGCATGGCTGAATGCCACCTGGGAATGGAACGGCACCACTTGGGCGCAGATCACCACCAAGGATTCGCCCACGGCCCGCCGCGGTGCAGCGCTGGGCTTTGACTCCAAACGCAACATGATGGTGCTGTTTGGCGGCAATGCCGACAACGCTGACCAGGACGACACCTGGCAGTACGACGGCAAGAACTGGATCAAGCTGGATATCAAAGACGGCCCCAGTGCCCGCGCCGGCGCGGCGATGGCCTTTGACGCCGTGAACAAGCAACTGCTGCTGTATGGTGGCACCGGCAACACCGACACCTGGCTGTTTGACGGCAAGAAGTGGACCAAACAGGACCCGGCCAACAGCCCCAAGGCCACCGACGGCTGCGCCATGGCCAGTGGCGCCGAGGGCATCGTGATGGTAGGTGGCACCACCAGCGCTGACATCATGACTGCCAAGGGCGTCAACGAATGCTGGCAGTGGAACGGCAAGACCTGGGTTGCATTGCCCACCGGCCCTGCCGCAAGGTTGGGCGCCGGCCTGGCACCTGAAAACAAAGGCAAAGCCTTTGTCTGCTTCGGGGGCCGCGGCGACGACGGAAACCTGACTGACACTTGGACGCTTGCCGAAGGCAAGTAACAGCCGATCTGCAGGGGCGCGCCTTGCCAAGTGCAAATTTCGCCACGGTGCCGCCACGGGCGGCACCGGCCTGGCGCTAGCCCGTGGTCAGGGCGCGCACAAACTGCCATGCGCCGCCAAGCCACAGCCCTGCACGCATTGCGTCGCGGGCATGAACCTGCACCGTGTGGCGGACTTTCTTGCCGCCGGTGCGGTCCACGGCTGCGGCCAGTTGCAGATGGTGTTGTCCCGCCAGCCGGATCATCTGGCCACGGGTGCGGCGACCTGTACCTGCCAGCAGGGCGTTTTCCGCGCACAGGCGGGTGTAGGCGTGTTCCAGTTCATCATAGACCGCGCCGCGGGAGTTGATCGACGCCGGCCCAGGGGCAAAGGCGCCTTGCGCCGGCGGCACGGTGGCCATGGCGGCCAGGGCAGGCAGAAACGCAAGGCGCGCCTGTGGCGAATCCTGTGCCCGCTGTGGCAAGTTGCGGGGTGGTTCGTGCCTGGCCTGTGCCAGCACTCGGGTTACTTCGGCCCACACATCTTCCAGCGGCAGGGTGGCAATCGGCACTGGTTGCCTGGCCGTCAATTCGTGTTCCTGCCCGTGTTGGCGCGGGGCCGCCAGCGTGGCCATGCCACGGCCATTGGGCGCGTTTTTGACCGGGCTGGTGGGGCCATACAGAATCAAACCACCCAGGCCGGCCGCAGCAGCCAGGTGGCCAACACCAGAATCATTGCCAAGGTGCGCGCTGGCCTGCGAAAGCAGGGCATTCAGGTCGCGCAGCGACAGTTGGAAGTAGTTGGTGTAGGCGTCTTCCCAGCCTTGCGGGCTGCGGTCGTCGGGCGTGCCCACCAGCACCGGGTTCCAGCCCTGCGCTTGCAGTCGCTGGCAAAGCTGGGGCCAATGGGGCCAGCGTTTTTCGGGCGCCCAGACAGCGCAGCCCGCATGCACGGTAATGCTGCGCGCGGGCAGGGCGAAATCGCGGTCGCTTTTGCCAACATGGCTGGGGGGCGTGTCGGCTGCATAACCCAGCATGCGCGCGACTTCAACGTTGGCTTCGGTCTCTGATTGGCCCAGCGTAGCGGTGCGAACCACAGCCATGGCCAGCCCCGGCGCAAACAGCTTCAGCAGCAGGTGGCGGCCATAGCAGGAAACGCCAAAGTCGTAATCTCGCACCCGCAACTGCTGGCGGCGCGTGAACACCTTGCCCAGCACGGGCCACTCGCGCCACATGGCGGCCACGGCGTCCGCCTGGGCAGGTTTGCAGTTGATGAACAGGTCCACTTCGTGGCCCAGCAGCCACAGTGCGTGACAAAGCGGCGTGCCCTGCACGCAATTGCCAATGCCCTGGCTGACCTCAACAAGCAGTTTCATGGGCCGCGTTTAGAGCATTTTCAGGGCCGGATTGCAGGCTTGTGGTGGCGAAGCGACTATTCCGCGCTGGCCGGCGCCGGGGCCGCTGCTTCGCCCCCGCCCCGCGCGC
This sequence comes from Planctomycetota bacterium, assembly GCA_016722065.1. Lineage (GTDB taxonomy): Bacteria > Planctomycetota > UBA8742 > UBA2392 > UBA2392 > H3-PLA7. The sequence continues at coordinate 1,348,591 of JADKGX010000001.1, read as the reverse complement.
GGGTGGCAAACACCGTCGACAACCAGGTTTTCAGCGCCAGACCAAAGTCGTCGATAATCGTGTACAGCAGCGGCACCAGCAGCAGCGTGTAGACCATGCTGACCATCATGCCGCCCAGCACCAGCCGGCCCATCGGGTAATAGGGCGTGCCCACAAACGAGGCATCACCCACCGCCATCGGCACCAGCCCAAAGGCCGTGGTCAGCGTCGTCAGCAGAATCGGCCGCAGCCGCTGTCGGCAGGCCACTTTCACGGCTTCGTCGCGGGCCACACCCTCCGCACGCAGGCGGTTGACCAGGTCAATCAAGACAATGCCGTTGTTGACGACCACCCCGACCAGCACCATCAGGCCCAGGCCGGTAATCACATCAAAGGGTGTGCGTGTCAGCAGCAGCGCGCCATAGCCGCCAACGAGCGCGCCGGGCACGCTGACAACCAGAATGCAGGCAGGCTTGAGGAAACTTTCAAACAGAAAGCACATCACCAGAAACACCAGCACGCCCGACCAGATTAGCGTCTTGCCCAAGTCGTCAAAGCGGGCACCGAAATCCGCAAACCGGCCCGACATTTCGCGCGAGTAACCGGGCGGCATCTGTACGCCCTCCAGGGCTGTATCCACCTGCTTGCGAATGCGTTCAAGATCCTCGGTGCTGGTGGTTCCCACAATGCGCAAGCTGGTCTGGCGGTTGCGGCGGCGGATTTCACCCAGGCCGGACTTGGACAGCCCGCTGGTGCTGGTTACCGCCTTTGCGGCAATGTTGGCGCCGGTGGCGGTGGGAATGCGCGTTTCGGCTACATCCTGCAGGTTGGGGTCGCGGGAGTTGCCGGCGGCATCACTGGGCGGGGCAAAGCGCACCCGCAGCGGCAGCATTGTGTCGCCCTGCTGAAAGTCGCGCAGCGTGGCGCCGTTAAGCTGAAAGCCAAGCACCTGCGAAAGCGCGCTGGGCGTCACGCCAAAGGCCGTGGCGCGCTGGCGTTCCACGGCCACGGTGACTTCGTCCATGCCCTCGGCCGTGTCTACGGTGACGCCTTCCAGACCTTCGACGGCGCCAAGGCGCCCGGCCATTTCATTGGCCAGCAGCAGCAGCCGTTCGGTGTCTGGCCCGCTGATGCGCAGCGAAACTTCGCTGGTCGCACTGCTGCCACCCTGAAACTCGCCCGATACATCCATGCCGGCGCGTTCCGGCAACGCGTCCATGATGCGCTTGTAGAACTCGCCCGATTGCTCGACGCGGGCTTTATCAATGTAAACCCACATGCGCGCGCGGCGTTCGTCAAACGAGGCGCTGAAGGTTTCAATGCCGAAGTAATCCCGCGCTTCGGCAGGCGTGCGCCCGTAGCGCTTGAGGGCCTCAGCTTCGGTCATGCCCAGTTGGCGCACACCCAGGGCGCGCTTTTCGTCGGCGCCCTTGACGCCCAGCAGGATTTCCTCGACATCAAACACATAGGTCTGCCAGATTGCGTCGCGCAGCGGCTGGGTGTCTTCCATGATGCCGTCCAGCCCGCTGGGGCCGGTTTGAATGGTCAAGCTGCCCGTTTGGGTACCGCGCGCTACTTCCATGGGTACTTCCACGCCCGGCGGCAGGTCGCGTTCCATGCGGCGCAGGTCTTCAACGCCTGTGATGCCGCGGCCGTTATAGCTCAGGATAAAATCGCCCAGCTTCACCCGTGCGGCCTCTGCCACGCTGCCCGGGGCAATCGAGGTCACCATCAAGGCGCGCTTGGATACAGCGATGTCGGAGTTTCCCGGAAAGCGCACACTGGTTTGAATGCGGTCGCGGTTGCCCTGGTTCTGGTCGGTTTTCTCCAGCATGCCGGGCAGCACAACCACCGCACCCATGGTCACGCCCAGCGCCAGCGGCGTCACAAAGTAGCGCACCGGCATCAACTTGCGCACCGACCAGGCATACAGCCGCGCAATGCCGTCCACCCAGGGTGTCGTCGGCACGCCTTCGGCGTTGCGGCCAGCCGCCAGCGCGCAGACTTCCCACAACGCCAGTCCCACCAGCGCCAGCGGGATCTGCAAGCCGCCCCGCCGCAGACGCGCCACCAGCAGTTGCCGGCGCGAGGCAAACCAGCGCCGTGCACGGCTGGTGTGGCTGGCCTTGAGCAACCCGGCGGTGTTCATGGTCATGGGCACCACGGCCAGTGCCAGCACAATCGAAAAACCCAGGCTGACACAAACCGGCAGGCCGATTTTGCCCATCACAAACCCGATAAAGGGTTCATCGGAAAGGAAGATCACGGTCACGAACACAATCACGGTGGTGCTTGTGGCCAGTACCAGCGCCAAGCCGACTTCGCCGGCGCCGCGAATGGCCGCAGCCAGTGGCTGTTCACCCAGCGAACTTCGCCGGTACACGTTTTCAGCCACCACAATGGCGTTATCCAGCAGCATGCCGCCAGCCAGCGTAAAGCCCATCAGGGCCAGCAGGTTGATTGTCTGGTGTGAAAAGAACATCACGGCCAGCGTCAAGGTCATGCACAGCGGAATGGCCAGGGCAATCACCAGGCTCAAACGCCAGCTTTTCAGAAACAGCAGCAGCACCACAAAGGCCAGCAGCCCGCCCCACAGCAGGGTGTCCATCAGGTTGCCGATACTTTCCTTGATGACCGAACCCTGGTTGAAGGGCACCAGGATTTCAAAGCCCGCAAGTTCGGGCTTGTGGCGCAGGTCTTCCAGCGCATCTTCGACCCGGCGGCCCACCTGCACGGTGTTGGCATCGCCGTTTTGGAACACCATGGCCGTGGCGCCCCACTTGGCGTTGGTGCGCACATAGCCGCTGACGCCGTAGGTTTCATACACCCCCTGGTGGGGCGTGCCGTCAGGCTTGATGCCGTGCCGCGTGATCTGCGAAAGCTGAAGCCCCGGGCGCACCGGAAGCGCTTCAATGTCGGCAATCGTGGCAAAACGCGAATCCGCCACCAGGTAAACATCCTTGCCCATGCCGTCGCTGGCTTCGGCCGAGATCTTGCCCGCCGGCGACCGGAAGTTGTCCCCGCGCAGGCGCGAAAGCAGTTCGTTCAGGTTGACGCCGTAGGCCCTTGTGGCCTCGGGGTCAAAATCCACGGCGATGAATTTTCGCTGCGTGCCCAGAAACGTCACGCTGGCCACGCCATCGACGTTTTCCAGGTACGGCTGGATGACTTTTTCCAGCTTCAGGTGCGGATCTACGGTGCCGTCTTCCCAGGAAAAATTGACAAAGGCGACCGGAAAATTGTTGCTGCCCATGCCGCGCCGCTGCACGCGAATGCGGCCCGTGTCTTCGGGCAGGCGCAGCCGTGCGCGTTCCACAGCGGCCATCACCTCCGCGTAGGCTTCGTCCATGTCGCGGTCGCCGTCGAAATCCAGGTTGAAATCAGCCCCGGTGCGAGAACTGGTGGCCCACAGTTCCTTGATGCCCGGAATGGTGGATAGCTCGGCCTCGACGGTCAGGGTCAGGTCGCGCTCTACGGTCATGGGCGAAACCGTGTTGCCGGCGCGGTTGTAGGGCACATTGACGCTCAGAGACTTGCTTTCCAGACCGCTGGGAAACAACTCCACGGGCATCAGGTTCAAGGCAATCAGGCCCAGAACAGCCGTGGCAACCAGCAGCACCGTCACGGTGATGGGCCGCCCGGCAAAGAAGGCCAGGACCGGGTGGCGCAGGCGGGCTTCGTCTGGGGTCCAAAGATCAGACATGCCCCGTTTATACGATTCAGACCGGCGTTGGGGTGCGCTGAATGCGCTGCCCGCAAGGGCAACAGCAACGACTTACAACCACGGATAAGCGCGGATCAACACCGATACAGCAACCCCAGTCAGACCAACCAATCCAGGAACTACAGCCCGGCACGCAGTGCCGGGGGTCGCGGCACAGCCGCGAACATCACCGACCGGGGCACATGAGCACGTAAAGGGCTATGGCACGGATGAAGGAACACCGCCCTGCCCCGTCTTTGCAGTTCTTGGCGCCTTGGCGCCTTGGCGGCAAAGCCCCTGCCGTGGATGTGATTCCAGGTTGCGGTGCCCGGTCGCCAAACAATCCGGCATTTCTTCAAGCCACGTCCGCGCCACTGTCGATAAACGGAGCGGACTGCCACCATGAAAAAGATCTACTTCCTTACCCAGCCCCTGCCCGCCGCCACTGTCAGCGGCAAGTGGCGCCATCGGCTCAAAAACACCTTCAAGGGCACGGATGCGGTGCGCGACATCATTGACTGGACGGCCCAAGGCCGCGAGTTCTATGTCGCCCTTGTCTACCAGGCCACGGGCGAGCGTCGCGTGTTCCACATGAACCCGCCCGGCAGCGACGAAATCTGCAGCGACATGGCCACCGACCGGCCCGTCTTGAACGTGATTGACCAGATTCTGCGCCTGTGCGCCGAAAACGCCGATATCGACATCTGTCTGCTGGAGCGCAAGCGCGGCGGAAACCCAAACAGCGGACGCTTCATACCCCCCAACGGCGCGGCCTAGAAAAGTTTTTTTGCCCAGGCTATTTCGATAACGCGGTGATGTATTCTTGACTTTGCCCACACACCCCCTGGGTGGCTGTGGACAATTCTGCCTGTGCATCATTGCCTTATGTGCTCGCATTCCGGCCTGCTGCAACTGCGGTTCGCAAACCGGGTATTCGGACTGATCTTATCCGGTACTCTCCACTGCTGGCTGCCCTGCAACCCACCAGCCCTACGGAATCAGCCTTTACGGGTACATTCCGGCAGCATATTTTCTGCCGCGTATTGAGGACCATCACAGTCAGCGTTGACCTTTTTCGCGTACGTCAGGCGGGCGAACGTGATCATTACATCCAAATCCGATTACGGCCTGCGCGCTGCCTTGCAGCTTGCCCGCACCGGGCGCCGCATGCGCCTTTCCGAAATCGCTGACCTGCAGCACATTCCGCAAACCCTGTGCGCGCAGATCATGCGCCGCCTGGTCGCGGCGCAAATCGTTCGCAGCCTGGCCGGTCCCCACGGCGGCTATGAATTGGCCCGCGACCCCAGCACCATCACCGTGGCCAGCGTACTGGCCGCGGCCGACCGCGACATCTGCATCTTCCGCTGTGTCGAGGACGGCTGCGAGTGCGAGTTTGACGGCCGCTGTGCCTTTCAATCGATTCTGCAAACCTTCGGCCAGGCGCTTTCCGGCTATCTGGAACGCCTGACTCTGGAAGACATCCGACCCGAAGGCGTAAAGTTGCCTCCTTTCACTGTCGTCGAAAACCGCGCGGCGTTGGCCGTGCCTGAAAAGGTCTAAGCATGAGCGCAGAACTGCTCGCCAAGTACCCCAAAGGCATCACGATCGGGCTCGACGTCGGCAGCACCACGGTCAAGGCCGTGGTGATGGACCCGCGCGATGACTCCATTCTCTGGTCCGAGTACCGGCGCCACGAAACCCGGCAGCCGGAAAAGACCCACGAGTTCTTGAAGGAAATCACGGCGGCGTTTCCGCTGCCGAACGAGAAAATCCGCATCTTCATTACCGGCAGCGGCGGCAATTCTTTGGCCCCGTTGTTCAACGCCAAATTCGTCCAAGAGGTCAACGCCGTTTCTCTGGCCGTGGAAAAGCTGTACCCCGAAGCCGGCAGCGTGATCGAACTTGGCGGACAGGACGCCAAGATCATCATCTGGAAGGAAGACAAAGGCGGAAAACGCAAGATTCCTTCCATGAACGACAAGTGCGCCGGCGGCACTGGCGCGGTGATCGACAAGATCAACGCCAAGCTGAAGATCCCCGGCGACGTGCTGAAAACGCTGGGCTATCACGGCGTCAAGCTTCACCCCGTAGCCGGCAAGTGCGGCGTGTTTGCGGAAACCGACATCAACGGCCTGCAGAAGCAGGGCGTGCCCGGCCAGGAATTGATGGCCAGCCTGTTTGAAGCGATTGTGCAGCAGAACCTTTCCGTGCTGACACGCGGCAACACGCTGCGCCCCACGGTGTTGCTGCTGGGCGGCCCCAACACGTTCATTCCGGCCATGCAGGAGGCCTGGAAACACAACATCGCCAAGCTGTGGGAAGAAAGAAAATACCCGCTGCCCGAAGGCAAAAAGGGCGAAGAGCTGGTGATTGTGCCCCAGAACGCCCAGTACTTTGCGGCCATTGGCGCCGTGCTGTACGGCAAATCAGAAGAAGACGAAATCGCACGCTTCACGGGCATTGAAGCCCTGACGGAATATATCTCCGGGGGTCGCGACGGCATGCGCGCGGCCTCGGGTGGCCCGCCACTGAGCAAGTCCGAACAAGACCTGCAGGAGTTCAAGGAAAAGTACACGATTGCCCGCCACGAGTTTCCTGAATTCGGCCCCGGCGAACTGGTCGAAGGCTGGATCGGCATTGACGGCGGCAGCACCAGCACCAAAGCCGTGCTGCTGAACGCCAAGGGCGAGTTGATTGGCGCCTACTACCAGCTCAGCAAGGGCAACCCGCTGCAGGACACCAAAGAGGTGATGGGCGGCCTGCGCGACACGATTCAAAAGAACGGCGCGACACTGAAGGTCATGGGCGTGGGCACCACCGGCTACGCCAAGGATATTCTGAAGGACACCATCGGCGCTGACGTAGCGCTGGTGGAAACCGTGGCCCACACCCAGGCCGCGCTGCACTTTTACGACAACGTCGACGTGATCGTGGACGTCGGCGGCCAGGACATCAAAGTCATCATGCTGAAGAACGGCCGGGTGGCTGACTTCAAGCTCAATACCCAGTGCAGCGCCGGCAACGGCTATTTCTTGCAAAGCACAGCCGGCAAGTTCGGCCACCCCGTCGAGAAATTTGCCGACATCGCCTTTGGCGCCGACAGCCTGCCGATCTTCAGCTACGGCTGCGCAGTGTTCATGGAATCCGACATCGTCAACTTCCAGCAGTTGGGCTGGGAGCCGCAGCAGATCATGGCGGGTCTTGCCCACGTGCTGCCCAAGAACATCTGGCTGTATGTGGTGCAGGAACCGAACCTGGCCAAGCTGGGCCGGCGCTTTGTGCTGCAGGGCGGCACCCAGCGCAACCTGGCGGCCGTCAAATCGCAGGTCGACTTCATCAAGAGCAAAGTGCCTGATGCCGACGTGATCGTGCACAAGTTCTGTGGCGAATCCGGCGCGATCGGCTGCGGCATTGAAGCCATTCGCGTCACCCAGCGCCACGGCCACACGCACTTCATTGGCTTCGATTCGCTGCTGGGCCTGAACTACAGCAGCAAGCGCGATGAATCGACCCGCTGCTATTTCTGCAAGAACAAGTGCCTGCGCACGTTCATCGACACCCAGACGCCCTCGGGCGACAACCGCCGCTTCATCATTGCCACCTGTGAAAAGGGCACGGTCGAAGACGTCAACGAGATGCGCAAGATCAAGGGCAAGCTCGATGACATGAAGAAGGCCAACCCCAACTATGTGGATGTCGCGGCCAAAAAGGCCTTCGACAGCTACAAGTCGCCCAGTGTGCTGCAGGAGTTCAAGCCCGGGCTGCTTGGCAAGCTTGGCTTCTCGGGCGTCAAAGACCAGCTGGCACGCCGCGCCAGGTTGAAGGACTTCAAGATCGGCCTGCCCAAGGCCCTGAACATGTACAGCACCGGGCCCTTCTGGACGGCGTATCTGGAAAGTGTCGGGCTGGACCCCAAGAACCTGATCTGGTCCGACTACACCAACGAGACCATGTACAAGGAAGGTTCACGCCGCGGCAGCATTGACCAGTGCTTCCCGGCCAAGGTCAGCCTGGCCCACGTGCACAACCTGCTGTACCGCAAGCAGGTCAACGCGATCTTCTTTCCGATCCCGAACACGTTGAACACCGACCTGACCCACATGCTGAACTCGTGCTCGTGCCCCACCGTCACGGCCACGCCCGAAGTCGTCAAGGCCGCCTTCACCAAAGAAAGCGACCTGTTCACGGAAAAGGGCTCCGAGTATTGGGACCCGGTGGTGGACCTGTACAACCCCGGGTTGACGGAGCGCCAGCTGTACACGTTCTTCCACGAAAAGTTCGGCATCACCAAAGAGGAAAACGCCGCCGCCGTAAAAGCCGCATTTGCAGCGCTGGAGACTTACAAGAACGACTTCCTGCGCAAGCCCGCCCGCGAAACACTCGAGAAACTCAAGCGCGAGGGCAAGATCGGCGTGGTGCTGCTGGCCCGGCCTTACCACAACGACCCCGGCATGAACCACGAGATTGTCGAAGAGTTGCAGAAGCTGGGTTACCCGATCTTCAGCCTGGACAGCTTGCCGATCGACAAGGACATCCTGGAAGAAGTGTTCGGGGAAGACATTCGCAACAAGCGCATTCCGGACGCGATGACGATTCTGGACGTCTGGAAGAACGCCTACAGCACCAACAGCGCCCAGAAGCTGTGGGGCGCCAAGTATGTGGCGCGTCACCCCAACCTGGTGGCGCTGGACCTTTCCAGCTTCAAGTGCGGGCACGACGCGCCGATTTATTCGGCCGTGGAAGAAACCGTCTCGGTCAGTGGCACGCCCTACTTCACGTTCCACGACATCGACGAAAACAAGCCCACCGGCGCGATCAAGATTCGCACCGAAACGATTGACTACTTCCTCAAGCGCTACATTGAGGACATGACCGACGCCAAGGACAAGAAGCAGAAGCTGCTGGACATGCTGGAGGCCAAGAAGCGTGAACTGATGGCCAAGCGCACCGCCCAGCCAGAGCAACAGACCGAACAAGGCAAATCAGACCCCGAACTGGCCAGTGTCAGCAGCTAGCAAGCGTTGAAACCAAGCTATCCTCCGGGCAAACGGAGGCGATCATGGATAAGGGAACCACAGGCGCGGTACTTGGCACCATTCTTGGCCTTCTGGCCGGGGTGGCGGGCATGTTTTTCCTGGGTGTGTCGCGCGACGCAGCCGACCAGCAGCAGGAGTGGCAGGCCCGCGTCAATAAACTCGAGTCCGAACGCAATGCTTTGCAGACGGAACTGGATGGCCTGAAGTCCGAACTGGCCCGCCTGCGCGACGAAGCCGGAAAAACCCGCACCACAGGCAGCGACCTGGCCTCAGAATACGACCGCCTTTCCAGTGCCAAAGCCGAAGCCGAAGCCAAAGCCGGTGCCCTCAAGGACGAACTGGACCTTCTCAAGCGCAAGGGTGGCGAAAGCAGCCGCCAGGACGAAGCCCGCATTGGCGAACTGGAAGCGCTGCTCGAACAGAACGGCATCTATAGCCACCTGAGCCCCGAGGAAATCAAGGCCCGCATCACCAAACACAAGGACGCCTTCGAACTGGCCTTCAGCACCAAGGACAAAAAGGCGGTCATGAGCTCGTTGTGGGAAATCCAGAAACTGGGGCCTACGGCCTACGACACCGCCATTGAAATGTGGCGCCAGGCCGCCAACGACTTTGGCATGAATCCCTTTGGCCAGGGGCCCGGCACGCTGGGCCTTACGTTTCAGGAATACGTTTCGCTGGTCAACTCCTACGGCATGGTGCAGAAGGGTTTGACCGACCCGAATGTTCCAGCCGACTTTCGCATCTCGTCGCTGTACGGGCTGCCCTGGTGGTCCAACGAAAGCGCGCCTGAGCGCGTCAAGCTGGCCGGCGATGTGTTGAAGAACAGCAGCGGCTATGAATCCGGCGTGGCCATTGAGGCCCTGCGCGACATCAACGACCCCAGCAGCATTCGCTACCTGAGTGAATACCTGGGCGCCAACACCGACAACACAACCGCCCGCAAATCGGCCATTGGCGCGCTGCAACTCAAGAACACCACCGAAAGCTGGGCTGCCATTGAGCACGCGGCCAAGAACGACCCCGATGAAGGCGTGCGCAAAACCGCCCAGGCCGCCATGGCCACACGCGATGTCTCCGTGGAAGGCGTGCTGATCACCTGGGTGGGCGAAAACAGCCAGGGCGCGCTGGCCGGCATCAAGGTCAACGACATTCTCACCAGCTACAACGGCGTGCACATCAAGACGCTGGAAGACGTCAACAAAGCCAAGCAGGCCGTGGCGGAAGGTCAAAGCGTAACGGTGATCGTGCGCCGCGGAAGCGACGAACTTTCACTGCAACTGGGCCCCGGCACGATTGGCATTAACGGAACCGCCGTGTCACCCAAGAAGTAGCAAAAGGCAGGCAAGGCAGCAGGCAGGCGAAACAAAACAATCATCTGGCACTCACCAGTCCGAAGGAAAGGGAAGTCATGACTCCGAACGATGTAGTGGATTCCAATCTCAAGTTGGACGCCCAGCAGGAAGCCGAACTGGCCCGCTACGAGGCCCAGATGCGGTCCGAACTGGGGCTCGAAGCCGACGACACCCGCCAGTTCACGCGGCCGGAGGAACGCCCGTTTCTGAAGCAAACGCGCGAATCCACCACGATCCTGTTCGGCGGACTGACCGTGGCCCACGACCAGTTGATCCAGCAGGCGGTGCGCGGCCTGGGTTACAAGGTGCAGCCACTGGACGTGCCCGACAACAAGGCCCTGACGATTGGCAAAGAATTCGGCAACCGCGGCCAGTGCAACCCCACCTACTACACCGTGGGCAACCTGGTCAAGTTCCTGCAGGACCTGAAGGAAAAGAAGGGCATGACGGTCCAGCAGATCAAGGAACAGTATGTGTTCCTGACCGCCGGTGCATGCGGCCCGTGCCGCTTTGGCATGTACGAGGCCGAATACCGCAAGGCCCTGCGCGATTCCGGCTTTGATGGCTTCCGCGTGCTGCTGTTTGAACAAAGCCAGGGCATCAGCCAGGCCGCTGGCGACCAGCCCGCTGAAGAAGGCGGCATTGATTACAGCAAGGACTTCTTCATGGGCCTGATCAAGGCCTTGATGGTCGGTGACCTGCTGAACGACATGGGCTATCAGTTGCGCCCCTATGAAATCAACAAGGGCGAAACCGACCGCGTGCTGGAAGAAGCCAAGCGCATCAGCGGCGACGCGCTGCGCGAAGGCGACAAGATTGAGACGGCGTTGAAGGACATCCGCAAAATGTTCGCCGCCGTCAAGTGCGACTTCACCCGCGTCAAACCCAAGGTCAAGATCACCGGCGAGTTCTGGGCCATGACGACCGAAGGCGACGGCAACTACAAGATCGGCCGCTGGCTGGAAGGCGAAGGCGCGCAAGTGATGGTTGAGCCCGTGAGCACCTGGGTCGATTACCTGCTGTACATTGCCAAGCACGACATCATGAAGGCCTGGGGCCTGCCAGACCAGAACGGCAAAGTCTCCAAGGCCAGGCAATTGAAAAGCTGGGCCCTGACCGGCGCGTTGAAGATTTACTTCCGCAACAAGTACGACAAATACCGCAAGCTGCTGGGCCACAAGCCCATGGCGCTGCCCGACCAGGGCAAGATCCACAAGCTGGCGCAGCAGTACTACAACATTGACCTGCGCGGCGGCGAAGGGCACATGGAAGTCGGCAAGAACATCTATGCCGTGATCGCCAAGAAGGCGCACATGGTCATCAGCGTCAAGCCCTTTGGCTGCATGCCCAGCACGCAAAGCGACGGCGTGCAAAGCAAGGTCGTCAACGATTACCCGGAATGCATTTTCATTCCGATTGAAACCAGCGGCGACGGCGAAGTGAACGTCAAGTCGCGCGTGCAGATGAAGCTGTATGAGGCCAAGGTGCGCTGTCGCGAAGAGTTCCAGCGCACGCTGGACAGCTTCGGCTTCACGGTGCAGCAGTTCCGTGATTACGTCGACAAGCACGCCGAGTTCAAGGATGCCTTCCTGGAAGTGCCGCACGAAGAAGTCGGCACCGCTTCCAACCTGGTGCACAAGGTCGCCAAGGCCATGAAGGCCCAAAAGGCCAAGGATGCCAAGGTGGCCGCGCGCATGACCGTGCAGGAAGTCGAACGCATCGCCCGCGAACAGGCCATGGCCGACGGCGTGGTGATCAAGGAAGCCAAAGAAGAAACCCATGGTCACGACCACGACCATGACGACGACCATGACCACGACCACGCCCACGCCGAGGGCGGCTCCTGCAGCAGCCACGCGCCTAAGGCCGAACAAAGCGGTGAATGCGGCGACGGCGGGTGCCCAAGCTGCGACGACAGCCTGCCCGGCGAACAGAAGGATCGTTCGGCCGCAGCCACAGTGGCGGCAGCCACGGCCGCAACCAAGGGAGAAGGAAGCTGCGGCACATCCTGCGGTTGCAGCTGATTGCAAGTCTCAGCCAGACAACAGGGCCCGCCTTTGCGGGCCCTGTTTCGTTACGTGTTGCCAAGGCAGGTCTACTTGCTGACTACCGCATCGGCTGGAATGTGGCGTTCCACTTCTGCCTGCGGCGGCATGTCGCTGCTGCTGGCGGTGCTCAACACAAAGGCGACGGCGGCCAGCGCAAGAATCGCCAGCAGGGCAGCCGCAGCCGTCACCACCAATTGCATGCGCGTGCTGCGCCGGAAGTTCTCTTCCAGCCGGTGCAGGCTTTGGGCCTGCGTGTGCGCAATGGCAGAAAGCCGGCTTTGCTGGCTCTTTTCCATCTCGATCTGGTGCTTGCGCTGGCTGGCCAGTGCGGCCTGGCCGCCGCGCAGGGCGGCCGCCTGCTGCTTGAGTTGCGCCCGCTGAAAGCGCGTCAGTTGCTCGACCATGCCCTGCATCTGCTGGGCATTCTGGCCGTTGTTTTCGGTCAGTGATTCGACCAGCACCTTGACCTGCTGGCCTTGCTCGGTGGCTTGCTGGTTTCCGGCTTCCAGTTGTTCGGTCAGCTTTTCCAGGGCCCACATCTGCTTCTTGGCGGCTTCGGGCAGGTTGGCGGCAGCAGCTACAAAGGCGGGCAAGGGCTTCAGCGCTTCCACAAACTGGCGGTTGGCATCCGCTTGTTCGTCCAGCGCCAGCTTCATGGCGGCCAGGGCTTTGGTCTGTTCCTCGCCGCTGGGAATCACGTCGCGCAGCATCAGGGGCAGGTTGGTCAGGGCTTCCAGCAGTCTCTGCTGGCCCATGGTCTGGGCCTGCAAGCGCTGGCCCAGCGACCGCACGTGTGCCCCCAGGTCTCCAAGCCCGTTCTTCATTTCCACTACCGCGCGCGTGCGCACGGACCAGCCCGCGGAATCGGCGCTGACCGGGCTGAGCAGCCGGCTGTTCAGGGAAGCAACTTCGGCCATCTGCACGTCGGAGGGGTCTTCGACAGGAATCGGGCTGATTTCCGGGTCGTCAGAAGGCAGCACGTACTGAGGCAGGGCTACAAAGGCCGGCGACTTGCGGCGAAACCAGCCGGTGATGCGCTTGAACATGTTCGTCTCCGGATGCGTGCAACAGCACGCCCCCGGGGCGTGCCTTCCATGGCATCGGAGCAACCGGCCCAAAAACTTGATCAATACCAGAAGTCAGATCGCGTCGTTGCCGTGTTCGCCCGTGCGAATGCGGATCACATCATGCAGGTTCAGCACCAGCACTTTGCCCACGCCCACGGAATCCTCGCCCGCGGCCTTCATGACGGCCTGAATCGCGGGCTGGACGAAATCGTCATTGACGGCGATTTCCAGCTTCAGCTTGCGGAACATTTCGATTTCCAGGCTGCTTTGGCCGGCTTCGGCGGTGCCTCGCTGGTGGCCGGTTCCAAGCACTTCACTGATCGTGAAGCGAAACACTTCGGCCTCGGCCAGGGCGTCCTTGACGGCCTCGAGCTTTTCCGGCGCGATAATCACCTGCACCAGCCTCATGCCGATACCTCAAAGTCGATGCGTTCCATGCGCACAACCGGAATAAAGCCGTCGTCGGCGCGCAGCGTGCGAATGCCCACGCCCACCGATGCCCCGGGCACCACCGGCCGCACCAGCGTGCTGGCACCCTGGCGCACCTTGTCGCTTTCAGCAAATTCCGTGAACAGGTAAAACAGCGGCATCAGGCCGCTTTGCAGCGTGCCGTCGCGCAAGGTCACCAGCACGCCCTGCGCCGCGGCAGGTTCTGAAAACTCGATGCTGCGCATCTGGGCAAACGGAAGAAACCTCAGTTCGCCCTCCGTGACCAGTTCCAGGGTCGCGCCGGTCAGGGTGTCGGCGTCCTGCAACGCTTGCACCACTTGTTCCGACTCCGCGCCGTCAGGTCCCTTGCGCAAGGTCAGCGTGGCCCGCTGGGGCGCAAAGCCGGCGCTGGCCTGAAACAAGTCCACGGCCTGGGCAAAATTGCGGGCCAGGGTCACCAGGTCGGTGCGGGCTTGCTCTGGCAGCGCCAGCAGCCAGCGCGAAACCGCGTCGGGCGTTCCCGCCGGCAGCCCAGGTTCAACAATCAGCCGCAGCAGCTCGGGCCGCAGAATGCGAAACAGCGCCAGTTGGGCCAGGCGCTGTCTGGAGGATTCGGCCAGCTTGCCTTCCTGGGCCGCAGTCAGCAGGCGCACGTACTCGTCGCTGTCGAACGTGAAGTAACGGCGGCGCAGGGCCGAGACATACTCGGTGCTGACCACGTCGTCCTCGGGCAGCAATTCAAAGGCCGCGCGAATGTGCTGTTCGCCTTCTGCGTGGCGCTGCAACCGAAACAGCGCCCGGCTGTACAACAGGTGCGCCAGCCCATCGTCTTCGTTGCGCGCGATAATGCCCTGCAGGCGCGCCGCCGCTTCACCCAGTTGGTCGCGGTCCAGGGCAATGCTGGCCAGGTTCAGGCCAGCAGCTGCGTGGCCGGGGTCATGGGCCAAAATCTGGCGGTACAGGTTTTCGGCCCCGGCGACGTCGCCGTCGCGGTGCAGCATCAGGGCACTCTGGATCATGTCTTCGGTGTCCATCGCGTGGTGCTAGACCCCCCAACGAATGCGGTGATACAGCCGCGTGGCCAACCCGTCGAGCAACATCAGTCCACCCATCGTGGCTGGCCAGAAGTAGGGAAACAGGTCGCCCCACAGCAGCCACAAAGAGGTCGCCGCCATGCCCGCCGAGTTGGCCAGCACGGACGACAGAAACAGCTTGCGGGCAAACTTGAAGCCAACGACGGCCCCCAGCACAATGCCCGCGCCAAGGCCACCCAGGGCATACAGTTCGCTGCCGGTGCCCAGATATACGCCGCCGCCGGCACTCAAGCCGCCGATGATCATGCAGGCCAGCGTGGTGTTGGTCATCACGGCAGCCAGCAGCAGCTTGGGGCCCAGCCAGCCGCCCAGGGCGGCAGCCAGCGCCGTCACGGTCCAGACCAGCCAGGTTTCGGCCCCCAGAAAGAAGGCCACGGCAAAGGCCACGCCGCCAAACAACCCTGCCCAAAGAAGGCGTACAAACAGCGCCAGCAGAATCAGGCCAAAGCCGCCCACGCACAGCACCACCAGTGTGCCGATGCTGCGGTAACTTTCGAACTCGGGTCCAGCGCGGGCTTTGATTTCGCCGCGCAGGCCTTCCACGGTAAGGGGTACGTCGGTCAAGTCTTTGTTCTGGGCGGGCTCAGGCGCCGACGGGTCGGGGTCGCGCTGGGTCAATTCCTGCATCTTGCGTTTGCGCTCTTTGAGTTCTTGCAGGCGCTTTTGCAGGGCCTGGCGGTCTGCCACGATGCGCTCGACCTGGTCGGCGCCATCGTCGGCCTGCTTCTGGTCGTCTGGCTTCAGCAGGCCGGAATCGGCAATCACCTGCCGAAGCTGCTTTACCTCGACTTTCTGGCCGATCAGCGTAACGCCTACGCAGACAACAATCGCCGCGAACATCCATTTGAGGGGCAGGTCGGTGAGTTTGGCTGCCGCGGGCAGGTCTTCGCGCTCAACATCTACGTTTTCTTCCAGCGCGATTTCGGTGATCGACTTCGGCTCTACGCCGCGAAACGGGTCCACGCCCGTTGAGGAAGGTGACCCGCCTGTAGAGTCCGGGGCCATGGATCAACCGGCTCGCTTGTCGATGTAATACAGCACAATCGGCCGCGCGCACTCGAAGCAATAGCCGTAGGTGCGCTCGAGGTTATCCATCAGCGTGCGGGTGGAGTTGCGCTCGCTTTCGCCCTCGCTTTTGAGGTGCTTGTCCAGTTCGGGGCGTGTGGCGCACTTTTCGAGCTGGCGTTTGACCTGCGTCCAGTTGATCTGGTCGCGCATCTCTCGGTACAGGCTGCGGTGCAGTTCCTTGTAGACGTCCTTGTAAACCTCGGCCAGGTCGAGCTGCGTTTCTTTGGCGGCCTCTTTGGGGGCGTCCTTGGCTGCGTCCTTGCCCGGCTTGACGTGGCCGGTGCCGCCGGTCATGGCGTTAGTCAGGCGCGACACCATGCGGAAACGAAAGAAGTCGCGCTCGGTGTCTTCCACGTTCATCAGGTCTTCAATGCGCCGCATCATTTTCTGGTCGGGTTCCACGTCGGCCCCGGTTTGTTCGTTCTTCAGCTTTTCCTTGCGGTTGTAGGCCATGACATGCTTCAGGTAGTGACGAATGCGCTTTTCAATATCGCCCGGGTCGACATTGACGACGCTGTTTTCGATCTCCGAGGCAATGATGTCCTCATAGCGCTGGCGCAGCACCGCCGTGAACGCACGAAAGTCGTGGTAGCCGTCATCGCGCTGCCGGGCCAGAAAGTCGTAGTTGACAGGCCCCTGGTCGACCACGCGATCCAGCAGTTTGAAGACCGCAAAGGGCGTAATGCAGTCCGTGCTGTCGTCTTCGCAGATATCGGCAAACACGTTCTGCAGAATGCGCGTCGGAATGCCGTCCATGCCCTCATGCGGAAACTCGTTGCGCATGCGCCGGCGCAACTCGCGTGTCAGGGACTGGCGCTCGCGTGAACTGAGAAACGGCGGGTATTCACCGGCATACAACAGCGACTTGGCTGGCGGGTGCAGCTTGGAAAGAACCTGGCGGGCTTCCTCGCTTACATCCGGGGCGTTGGGCAGGTCGGATTTTTCCAGCCGCGACATCACCGCCCACATGGCCGCCAGTTCCGTGGTGTGGGGCGCAATCTGGTGATAGCGCCGGGCCTGGCGCAGGCCGCGGTTGTAGATTTTTTCTTCGTCCAGATAGTTCAGCAGGTAGGGCACATCGATCTTGCGCATGCGCGATCGCAGCGCCTTGGACAGCGGGTCTGACCGCAGGGCCTGGTATTCCGCCAGGTTGGTCGTGCCCAGGATCATCACGTCGATGTCGCAGCCGACCTCGCCAAAGTCCATCTTGTGTTCTTCCACCGCCGCCAGCAGGTGCTGCAGATAGCTGCTGGGCTTCTTGAAGATATCCGAATAGTGCACGATGCCGCGGTTGCCCTTGACGTACTTGCCATAGTAACGCACCAGGCTGACGCTGCTGAGCAGGTTGGCGATGTACTTGAAATTTTCGTCCATCGTGACGGGCTGGCTGGAAGTCTCGACGTTTCCTTCGGGCGGAATCTTGGCAATGCCGATGCCGCCGGATTCCGAAAACGTCAGGCGCTGCACCACCACGTGGTCCATCACCTTCAGCCAGTCGCCCTTGTAACGCCGCAATAGAAAGTCGTAGATCTGGCGCGAGTTGAAGTCGAGGTCGCCTTCCAGCACCTTGTGCGGGATCGGGCTTTTTTCTTCCTGCCCGTTCTGGCGCCACAGCTTTTCCAGCAGTTCGCGCCGGGGTTTGCGCGGAATCAGAAACAGCGGGTGTTCGTGCAACTGGCTGGGCAGCACCGCCACCGGGGTCCGCAGGCCCGCCACGTCGGGCTGGGCACCCTGAAAGCCAAAGCCCAGCGAGCCACCGTCGGCCGCATGAAAATCCTTTCCAAAGCGCCAGGCAAAGGAATAGGTTGCGCCTTCTTCCGTGCCGCTGTAGGCCTCCAGCCCGCGGCACAGCGTATCAATGATGCTGGTCTTGGCCGTGCCGACCGGGCCGTGCAGGATAAAGATGCGTTCGCGGCCTTCCTCACGCGCGCCGGCGCGAATGTACTTGACCAGCCGCGAGATCGGGCGCTCCAGCCCGTAAATCGCGTTCTTGCCGGCGTGAAAGGGGTCGTCAAAAATCTTGTGGCGGCGCACCTGTTCACCGCTGTCTTCAAACGTGTCGGAGCCGAAGTAGCGGATCATGTCAAACGTAAGCTGGTACGAAGTGCGTGTCTGGCGGTAAGGGTCAGCACAGACCAGGTTCAGGTAGTCCGTGTAGCTGCCTTCCCAGGACTGCTCCTTAAAACCGCCCTGGTTGCGCGAGACAATAAAGTCGCACACACTGGCTTCGTTGATTTCTGGCCTTGCCATGGGGCTCCTGCCCTGCGCGCCGGGTTTGGCAAAACGGCTGGCGCGCACAAACCATGATCGAAGGAAACTGCCGCCGCGTCAAAGGCCCTGTAGCGCTACTTGTTTTCGGGCGCCGAGGGCGGCGGGTCAGGTGGCCTGGTGGGCGGCCGAATGCCCGATTCCTCTTTTTCGCGCAGCATGCGTTCGGCCATGTTCTGGGCCAGGCGTTCGGCGTCTGATACCGGCGGCTTGGGTGTCTCGGGTGTGGCCGGCAGCTCGACACCTTCGGCCTTGCTGGCTTGTTCCACAGCCGCCACCTGTTGCTTGGCCAGTGTTTCGGCGCGATCGCGTTCCTCGACCGAGATGCCCTCCATGCCTTCCACCCGTTCGCCGCGCATGCGCCGAACGTAGCGCAGCAGGGCGGCGCGCTTGGAACGCCGCTTGTCGCCCTTGGGGTCGACTTCTTCGGGCTTGTAGCTGATCACGCGCTGGGGCCAGGGAATCTCGATGCCCAGTTCGTCAAACTTCAGCTTCACGCGGCGACGGTACTCGCGGGCCGCGCCCCATTGTTCGCCGGCGCGGGTCTTCAGCAGAACGCGCACATTGACGCTGTTGTCGCCAAAGGAGTCGACACCAGGAATGATGATGTCCTGCACCTTGCGGCCCCACACTTCGTCCTTTTGCATCTCGCGGCCCACGGACTCCAGCACACCGATAATGTCGTCGACGTTTTCCTCGTAGGCAATGCCGATATCCATGACCGCGCGCGACCAGACCTTGGTCTGGTTGGTAGTAACCGAGATTTCGCCGTTGGGCACGGTGTGCACGTCGCCGTTGATACTGCGAATCACGGTGGTTCGCAGGTTCAGGTGCTCCACGGTGCCGGTCTTGCCGTTAACTTCCACGACATCGCCAATGCTGTACTGGCCTTCCAGCAGAATGAAGAAACCCGAAAAGAAGTCCTTCACCAGGCTTTGGGCACCAAAGCCCACGGCCAACGACACGCCGCCGGCCGCCACCAGCAGCGGGCCATAATCCAGGTCAAACTGGCCCAGCGCAAACATCAGCGCCAGCACGAAAATGACCGCCCGCATGGTGGCGACAAACACCGTAAACAGCGTGCGCACACGCTGCTTCTGGTAGGCATCGGCGCCGTTGCGTTTTTCGGCCCGGTGCACCACGCCCTCAATCAGCGGGTTGCCAAGACGCTTGATGCCCCACAGCACCAGCCAGGCAAGCACAAAGATCAACGCCACCTTGCCGGCGCGAATGGCTACGGTACGCCCGATTGCCTCGTAGTAGCGGCTGCGGGCTTGCGGCAGGGCGGTGCGTTCGATTTCGTTGATTCGATCCTGCAGCACGACCAGGCGGCGATCCAGAATCTCCAGTTGGGTCGTCACCTGGCGGGTGTCCAGGCGGGCCGATTCCAGCCGTTCGTTCTGGGCCTCGATTTCCTGGCCCAGTTCGAACCACAGCATCCTGGGCGCAAAGGCCAGCACCGAAGGCGGGGCGTCGTCCGGAAAGTTGTCGCGCGCGGACTTGAGGCTGGCGGCCGATGCCGTCAACTGGTCCTCAACCTGCTTTTGCGTCTTGAGCTTTGTTTCCAGCGTACGGGCCAAAACGGCGCGTTCCTGGTTCAGGCGTGTGATTTCCAGGCGCGCGGCACTGGCTTCAGCGGCCAGAACGTCGATGGCGTCTCCGGCTTTTGCGTAATCTGATTCTGCGGCGGGCGCCGGCGCGGCGGGTTCATTGGCGGCTGGCTTGGCGGCGCTACGGTTTTCAGCCGCCATGCGCTCCTTGAGTTTGGCCGCATCCTGTTCCAGGTGTTCCTTGTAATCCTCGCGCAGGTCAATCGCGCGCTGGATCTGGCGCAGGCTGCCTTCGTGGGCGGTGATGCGCAGTGTCGAAGTGCCAAACCCGCGCGTTCCGCGTCGCTGGTCCAGCAACTGCCGGATTTCGGTTCGAAGTGCGCCGCGTTCGGCGTCTGTTGCGATCAGCCCTGGCAGGGGCATTTCCGCGGCCTTTGTTTTTTCGAACTCTTTCAGCTTTGCCGCCGCGTCATCCAGCGCACGCATGCCCTCAAAGGCCCGCTTTTCGTAGTTGGCGTAGGCGGCAAACACGCCCTGCGTCAATTGATCGTACTGGTCGACCTTGACCTTGAAGCGTTCCGTGGCCCAGCGCAGCTCGGCCTCGAGTTTCTCGAGGTCGTTCAGGCGCTCATAGATGCGGGAGTTTTTGACATCGGCTTTATCGATTGCGTCCACCAGTGCGGCCCGGCGATCCAGTTCTTCTTCAGCCTCGCGGATGATGCGCGCGTACAGGCCTTCCTGTTCACTCTTTGCTGTATCGGGCTCTGCGATCAACTCGCGCCTGACCTGCTGTGCTTTGGCAACCAGCGCCTCGAAATCGCGCCGGGCCGCAAGCTGGGCCGCTGTGGGCCCGGCCTTTGCTACTTCAATGCCATCGGACAGCGTCTTGATACGCGCTTGCAGGCCGTCCACTTTTGCCTGTGCAGCAAGCACCGCGGCCTGGCGGTCTTGCAGTTCTTGCGGGGTCAAGTTGGGCGCGTCGACGGCTTCTTTGGCTGCTTTCAGGGCGTCGTTGGCGGCCGGCAAGGCCTGCTGGGCGACCTTGAGCAGCGCGCCAAGTGTAGCGGCGTCTTCCTGCACCCAGGGCTGGGGCGGAATCGTCTCGGTTGTCTGGGCAGCAACGGGCATCGCGACCAGCGCGAACACCAGACAAAGAAGCCAGCTTGTACGGCGGGTCACCCGCCCTCCTGTGTTTGCAGGCATCAAATGCCGAACTCGGCTACAGGAAGCAGGCGTTCGACCTCTGCTTCCAGCAGCGCGTGGATATCGTCGGCCAGGTCAAGTGCCATGGCCTTTTGGACGAAGCTTTCGGCCTCTGCAATAGAAACGCGCGAAATCAGGGTTCGCAGTTCCGGCAAACTGGTCGGGCCTACACTGAAGTCGCGCAGGCCAAAGCCCAGCAGCAGCATGGCAAAGTGGGCTTCGCCTGCCATTTCTCCGCACACGCTGACGGGCCGGCCCGCCGCCACGCAGGCGCGGATCACGCCCGAAACCAGGCGCAACACCGCCGGGTTGGTGTGCTTGAACAGCCCCGCGACATACTGGTTGTTGCGGTCCACGGCCAGTGTGTACTGCACCAGGTCGTTGGTGCCGATGCTGAAAAACTCGCTCTCCTTGAGGAACGATTCAATCATGATCGCGGCCGAGGGCACTTCGACCATCATGCCCAGGGGTACGTCGGCGCGGTGGGGCACGCCTTCGCGCTTGAGGTCATCCTTGACGGTATCGATGATCTGCCTGGCGGCGCGGAATTCCTCAATGCTGCCGATCATGGGCAGCATCATGCGCGTCGGGCCCAGGGTGGCCGCGCGCAGAATCGCGCGGGCCTGGGTGATCAGCAGTTGCGGCTCGCGCAGGCTCAAACGAATGCTGCGGCAACCCAGAAAGGGGTTGTCTTCGTGTTCCAGCCCGACCTCGGACGCGTATTTGTCTGCGCCAAAATCCATCGTGCGCAGCGTCAGAAGGCGGCCTTCCAGTGCGGCGTGGGCCTTCTTGTATACCTCAAAGTGCTGCTCTTCGGTCGGGTGCGCGCCGAACTGCGAATAGATGAACTCGGTGCGGAACAGCCCCACGCCATCGGTGCCCAGTTCCACGGCGTGGGGGATCTCGTCGTCCAGTTCAATGTTGGCGTACAACTTGACGTTGGCCCCGTCGCGGGTGTGGCGTTCGGCCTTGGCAGCGGCATCGACCAGGCGTTTTTCGCGCTCGTGGTAGACCTCGCTTTTGGCCTCGTACTTGGCACGGGTGGCGTCGTCGGGGTTAACCAGCACCCGGCCGGTTTTGCCGTCCACAATGATGATGTCGCCGCCGGAGATATCGGCCGTGATCGTGCCCAGCCCCACCACCGCCGGAATGCCCAGTGCGTTGGCCAAAATCGCCGTGTGGCTGGTCGGGCCGCCCACGTCGGTGATAAACCCGGCGACGTGTTTTTTGTCGAGGGTAGCGGTCTGGCTGGGTGTCAGGTCGTGGGCGACAATCACCACGCTGCGTGAAAACTTGCTGATGTTCTGGGCCTGCTGGCCCAGCAGGTTGCGCAGCAGGCGCTTTTGGATGTCATAGAAGTCGTTGACGCGCTGGCCGAAGTAGCTATCGCCGATTTCTTTGATGGGCTTGATGATCTTCTTGAACACGCGCGACACGGCATACTCAGGCGTGTAGCGCTTCTGCTTGATTTTTTCCGGGATCTCGCGGGTGATCATCGGGTCTTCCAGCATGCGCAGGTGCGCATCGAAGATCAGCCCGACTTCGTCTTTGGCAATGCTGTGCACGCTGTCGCGAATGTCCTGCACCTCGCGCATGGCGTTTTCGCGCGCGATCTGGAAGCGCTTGAGCTCCAGGTCCACCTCATCCTTGCGGATAAAGCGCTTGGGGATACGGAAGAACTCCGAATCCAGCACGTAGGCTGGCGCGATCGCCACGCCGGGCGATACGGGGATGCCGTTTTTGATTTCCATCGGTACTCCAGCCGGGCCAACGGGGAAGGACTTATGCGGTGCCTTCCGACCCGGCAATTTCGCGCGGCTTTATAACAGTGAGGGGGCCACTGTCGCCCCGTGCGCGGCGTGAAATTTTGTAGCAGCTAGTGACGGGAGTCTGGAGTCGGCAGTCGGGAGTAGCGAGGTCGGGGCTTGGAGTTGGCAGTTGGCGGGAAACGGGCGCACCGGGCCGTTTGCTGTCGTGCCACGTTCCGTTTCTCCCGACTCCCACCTCCAAACTCCCTGATTCCTACTGTCCCCCCGGCATCAGCCCCCACAGATCCCGCGCCAGGGCGCTGGCCACGCATAGCGGCGTTTCACTGCGCGGCGCCCCGGCCTGGTTCCAGGCTGCCTGCAAGTCCTGTTGGGCGGCAAAAAGCGCAGTTTGTTTTTTCACCAGTTGCTCGTCCTCAATCGGGTCGCCGGCCTTGAAGTTCAGTTCACAGGCCGTAACGGTGCCGCGGTCGGGGTTCAGCACGGGCACGCCGAACTTGCGGCAGATGATCGGCCGCGCCTGGTAAATGCGGCACTGGCCCGCTTGGCCCAAGGCCGGGCAGGGCAGGCGCGCGCCGGTTGGCAAAGGGCTTTCCCAGCTTTCGGGCGCGGCAAACAACCGGGCGCGGTCGTGCAGGTATTGCGTGGCGCGCTGCTTCATATCCGCCTGTTCTGCCGCTGGCAGGGTTTTGAGGTGCAGGCTGATGCGCGCGGCCTCGGGCTCGGTGATGTGAAAGACCTGCCCGCAGCAATCGCTGCAGCCGCGCTTGCACTGAATGCGCGCACCATGCCGGGCAGCGCCCCGCGCGAACTCGATGTCGGCCAGCTGGGCCACCGCCGCCAATTGCTGCAACAGGACATGCATGCCCATGATTCTGCCTGAGGCGCACGGAAAAACCAGCCAGCCAAGCTAAAACATACCCAACGGCAAGGGCGTTACCCTGCCCCAGAACCGCCAGGAGCCCCATGGACCCCAAACCCGCATCCGGCAGCGAAAGCCACCTGACCTGGATTGTCGCGCCCCAGGACCTGAACATTCACGGCACGCTGTTTGGCGGCCAGTTGCTGGCCCTGATGGACCGCGTGGCCGCCATTGCCGCAATGCGCCATTCGCGCCAGAACTGCGTCACGGTCAGCATTGATAAAGTCGATTTCGTGGCACCGGTGCGCCACGGCTATCTGCTGGACGTCTCGGCGCGCATTCACTTCACGGCCCGCACCAGCATGGAAATCTATGTCGATGCCTGGGCCGAAGAACCCCTTAGTGGCGAACGCACCCACGTGTGCGAGGCCTTCTTCAGCTTCGTGGCCGTAGACAAGCAACTGCGCCCGATTGCCATTCCCCAGGTCGCGCTGGAAACGCAACGCGACCAGCAACTGAACGCCGAGGCCCGCAAGCGCTACGAGGAACGCAAAGCCGGCCACAGCGTGACCCGCAGCGCCATTCGCCGGCCGCAATAGGCTATTTTCCGGTCACTGCGGCCTCAAAGCGCGGGTCTTTGCGCAGACCTGCCAGACGCTCGTCCTTGCGAAGGCTTTCGGCGCTTTGGCCCAGGCTTGCGGCCTTGGTAACGCACGCCAGGGCAGCGGTGGTGTCGTCCTTTTCAGCGCGTTGCACATGCAGGGCTGCTTTATCGAGGTACAGTTCGGGGTCCGCCGCAGATTGGTGCAGGGCGGTCTCGGCGTCGGCAAGTGCCAGCCGCCACTCTTTGCGTTTGCCATGAATCGAGGCCCGCAGCCGGCGCGATGCCAGGTGGCGGGGGTTGCTTTCCAGGGCCTGGTTCAAGGCCACCAGGGCGTCCTCCAGGCGGCCAAGTTCGCTGCACAACTGGGCCATTTCCAGCATCACGTTTTCGCTGGCGCCGCGCCGGGCCGCCTGCTGGTAGGCATCCAGCGCTGGTTCGGTCTTGCCCTGCTTCCATTGCGAGACCGCCAGCCCGCGCCAGGTGCCGGCATCGCCGCCTGCGCTGGCGGCAAGCTGGTACTGTTTTTCGGCCTCTGGCCACTGGCCGCGCTGTGCGGCCACCAGGCCCAGCCCCGAAAGGGCACTGGCGTAGCCGGGCTTGAGCTTCAGCACCTGGTTGAAGTCGCCCGCTGCGTCGTCCAGCTTGCCCCGCGCCACCTGGGCGTTGCCGCGGCCTACCAGGGCATTGAGGTATTCGGGCTTGAGGTACAGCGCCCGTGTGTAGTCACGCACGGCGCCGTCGTAGTCTTCCATCAGATAGCTGGCATAGGCGCGGTTGACGCGGGTCTGGGCATTCAACGGGTCCAGAAACAGCGCTTCGTCCAGGTCCGTGATGCCTTCCGCAAACAAGCCGCGCTTGAGGTAAATCAGCGCGCGGTTTTCGTAGTACGTGCCTCGTTCGGGCTGCAACTGGATGCAGCGGGTGAAGTCAATCGCTGCGCGGTCCAGATCGGTCATGTCTTCAAAGGCCACGCCACGGTTCTGATACATGGTGGCCAATGCCGCGGCCGTGACTTCGCGCCGGGCATGGCGCGAAATGCCCAGACTGATGGCCGAGGAATAGTCGTTTACGGCCTCTGCAAACCGGCCACGAAGCCAGTGCCCGTAGCCGCGGTTATGGTAGCCCAGCATCGAGTTCGGGTTGGCTTCCAGCGCGGACTTGAGGTCCGCATCGGCCTTTTCGAAGTCGCGTTTTTCAAGGTAGATCGCCGCGCGATAGGCAAACAGCACGTCATCGATCGTGCCCTTGGTGATCAGCGCATTGAACTGGGCCAGCGCGTCATCCAGATCGCCCTTGAGAAACGCGTCGATTGCCTTTTCGCGGGCAGCGTCAAAGTCCGCGGCACGGGGTGCGGCGGGCTTTTGCGTGTTGCCCTGGGCCGAAAGTGGCGCGCAAAACCAGACCGCGATCAACAGCGCGGCAACGGTGCGAACAAGCATGGAATGTCCTCCTCAAGGGTCAGCCTAGCACTTGGGGCAGCCGATTGGACAGGGGCTGGGGCGGCTAGGGGTGCCCTTGCGGCAAGGCGATGGCGCCGCTTTGAATCGACCACAGGTCGGCATAGGCACCGCCTTGTTCGACAAGGTCATCGTGGTGACCTTCCTGGGCCAGCTTGCCGTCCTTGATAACGATGATGCGGTCGGCGTTGCGGATGGTGCTCAACCGGTGCGCAATCACCAGTGCCGTGCGGCCCTTCACGAGCTCTGCCAGGTTCTGCTGGATGATGCGTTCGGTTTCGGTGTCCACGCTGCTGGTGGCTTCGTCCATGATCAGAATCGGCGCATTCTTCAGCAGCGCGCGCGCAATGCTCAAGCGCTGACGCTGGCCACCGGAGAGTTTAATGCCGCGCTCGCCGACAATCGTTTCATAGCCCTGGGGCAGCGTGGCCACAAATTCATGGAAGTGCGCGGCCGTGCTGGCGGCCAGTACCTCGTCATCGGTCACGTTGACACCGGGATAGGCAATGTTCTCGCGGATGGTGCCGTGGAACAAAAACACATCCTGCGAAACCAGCGCAATCTGCCGGCGCAGGTCCACCTGCCGCAGTTGCTTGACGTCAATCCCGTCAATGCACACCGCACCCTGTTGCACCTCATACAACCGCAGCAGCAGCTTGATCAGCGTGCTTTTGCCCGCGCCGGTGGGCCCGGCTATGCCCAGCATTTCTCCGGCTGCGGCCTTGAAGCTCAGGCCGCGCAGCACTTCCTCACGGTCGCGGTATTGAAAGGTGACATCACGGAACTCGACTTCGCCTCGCGCGCCTTGCAGGGGCCGGGCGTCGGGCGCGTCCTGGATCGCCGGTGGAGTGTCCAGCAAGCTGAACACACGGGCGGCCCCGGCCTTGGCGCGCTGGTATTCATCAAAGGTCTGGCCCAGGCGCGTCAGCGGCCACAAAAAGCGCTGGATCATCATGCAGAACAGCACAAGCTGGCCGGTGGTGACTTTGCCCTGAAAGGCCCAATAGCCGCCCAGAATGATCACCGTGGCAAAGCCGGCCGCAATCAACATGCGAATCAGCGGCACGAACACACTGGAAAGCTTGATGGCGTGAGTGTTGGCGGCGCGGTAACCCTCGCTGGCTTTTTCGACGCGCGCGGCCTCGAAGTCCTCGGCCGTGAAGCTTTTGATGACCAGAATGCCGCCAATGTTGTTTTCCAGGCGTGTGGCCACTTCGCCCACGGATTCACGCACCTTGACGTAGCGGGGCTCCAGCAGCTTGGAAAAGCGCAGGCTGCCCCACACAATCAGCGGCACCGGCGCAAGGCCGGCCAGCGCCAGCAGCGGCGAAATGCCAATCATGACGCTGCCGGCAAACAGCACCAGCACGACCAGCTGCACCAATTCGTTGAAGCCATTGTTCAGAAAGCGTTCCAACTGGTTTACGTCGTCGTTCAGCATCGAAAGCGTGCGGCCCAGGCGGTGTTCCTCAAAGAAGCGGATTTCGCGGTGCTGCATGGCACGGTAGGCATCCACACGCAGGCGGTGCTGCATGCCCTGGGCCAGGGTCATAAAGCCAAAGGCATAGCCCCACTGCGAAAGGCTTTCGAAGCCGAATATGATCACCGTCAGCAAGGCCAGAAAGATCACCGCGTGAAAGGGCTCGACAACCCCGAACCAGCCCTCAATGAACCCCGGCGGGTTTTTTGAAATCACGTCGATCAGCCAGCCAGTCAGGATCGGCGGGGCAAGGTCGAGCACCTTGTTGCAAACGCTGGCAAGTGTGGCCAGCACCAGGTTCACCTTGGCCGGGCGCAGATAGCTGAACAACCGCAACATCGGCTTGGCGACAGGCTGAAGCAGCGGCTGGTCCGGCGCATTCATGCCATCGATATAGGTTGTTCACGCAGGCTTGAACACCAAGCATCCGGGCCAATCACGTAGCGGGGAGTCGGGAGTCGGGAGTTGGGAGTCGGCACTCGCAAGTCGGCAGTTGGGAGTCGGGAGTTGGAGGTCGGGAGCAACAGCATCGCCAATCCGTACTCGCACTGGCCCCAAGCCCACGCCCTAGCCCTATGCCCCAAGCCCCATGCCCCATACTCTGCCGCAATGCCCGAGCTGCCGGAAGTTGAAACCACCCGCCGCAAGATTGCTCCGGCACTCTTGGGCCGCCGCGTTTCCAGCCTGGCCACTACCCGCCCCAGCTATCTCTTTCTGACGCCGCCTGCCGAACTCAAACGCCGCCTGCAAGGCCGCACCTGCACGGGCCTGCAGCGCCTTGGCAAGTACCTGCTGGCCGAACTGGACGACCAATCACGCCTGCTTTTGCACCTTGGCATGACAGGCCAGATTTTCACGGAGGGCAGCACCAGCCTGCGCCTGCTTTCGGCCACCAGCCGCGCGGCCTTGGCCCCCGAGGAACAGCCCGCGTTTACGCCCGACCGCCACACGCACCTCACGTTCACCTTTGCCGACGGCGGCCCGCGCGTGTTCTTTCGCGACACGCGCAAGTTCGGCAAGGTGCTTTGGCTGGCACCCGGGGCGTCGGATGAACGGCTGGATAAACTTGGGCCCGACGCGCTGCTGGCCTCGG
Source organism: Planctomycetota bacterium (assembly GCA_016722065.1). GTDB lineage: Bacteria > Planctomycetota > UBA8742 > UBA2392 > UBA2392 > H3-PLA7. The sequence goes on along the minus strand of JADKGX010000001.1, from coordinate 1,320,529 downwards.
GCCAGGTGATCTTTCAGGGCTCGCGCGGGCGGCGTGTTGCCATCAAATCGCTGCTGCTGGATCAATCACTGCTGGCAGGCACGGGCAACATCTATGCCGACGAAGCGCTGTTTCGTGCCGGCGTGCGACCCAACCGCGTGGCTGGCAAAGTCACCCGGGCGCAGTGCGACCGTATGGCCGCGCAACTGGTCAAGGTGCTGCAACGCAGCATTGCCACCGGCGGTAGCAGTATCAGCGACTATGTCGCGCCTGACGGCCAGGACGGCGCATTTCAGGACGAACGCATGGTCTACGCCCGCCAAGGCCAGCCCTGCAAGGTCTGCGGCACCAAGATCAAACGCACAGTCATCGGCCAGCGCAGCAGCCACTGGTGCCCGAAATGCCAGGCGTGACCCTGCATCAATGCCCCGCCGTGCGGACTGTCGCCACGCCCCTCGCACCAAACCCATCACGCAACTATCCTGTGCGCCGATGCTCAGCCTGCCAGAGCTTGCCGCTGTCGTGAAAGCGCTTACGCCGCTTGTGGCCGAGTCGCGCCTGCAGCGCATTGTGCAGACCGATGAATTCAACCTGTACCTTGAACTCTACGGCTGGGACGAACCCACCCAGACCGGCACCAAGCGCGCCCTGCTGCTTTCTTGCCACCCTTCCATGGGCCGCGTGGCGCTGGCACCGGACCTGCCCAAGGCCCCGGCCTGGCCGCTGGATTTTGCGGCCTACCTGAAGGCGCACCTGGGCCGGGTGCGTCTCAAGGGCCTGCGTTTGATCAACGAAGACCGCCTGCTGGGCCTGCTGTTTGAGGGCAAAGAAGGCGGCATTGAGCTGGTGCTTTCCCTGATGGGCCCGCGCAGCAACGTTTATGCGCTGGACCTGCAAGGCAAGCTGCTGGCCAGCATGCGCCCGCTTTCGGGTACCCGCAGCGAGTTGCAACTTGGCCAGGCCTGGACCAACCCCGACAAGAAAACTGATTTGAGCACCACCAACCGCTGGCCCGCACTGGCTGCCTCGGCCCTGCTGGCAGCGGTGGAAAAACACTATCGCGAAGCCGAAAACAAGGCAGTCAGTGAACACCTGCAAGGAACGCTGCGCCAGGCCATCAAGCGCGAGCTGGATTTTGCCATCCGTAAAGAAGCCAACCTGCGCCGCGACCTGGACGAAGCCAAAAAGGCCCGCGAAAAGAAACAGATGGGCGAACTGCTGAAAAGCGTCATGTCGCAGGTGCAGCCCGGAGACACCCGCGTGGTCGCCAAGGACTTTGAAACCGGCGAGGACGTAACCATCACGCTGGACCCGACCTTGAGCCCCGCCCAGAACCTGGACAAGTATTTCAAGAGCTATCACAAGGGCCTGGTCGGCACCAACATGCTGGGCCAGCAACTGGAAATCACGCAATCGCATGTCAGTGACCTGCGCGAGTTGATGACCGAACTGGAAAGCCTGGAAAAGGTCGAAGCCCTGCGCGCCTTTGCCGAACGCCCTGCCGTGCGCACGCTGCACCACAAGCACTTCCCGGAGGCTTCGGGCGACGGCGTCAAACGCCCGGCCAAGAAGAAGCCCCAGAAGAAGGAAATCCCCTCGCGCCTGCTGCCCAAACGCTACCTGACCGCAGACGGGCTTGAAGTCTGGGTTGGCCGCAGCGACGAAGGCAACGATTACCTGACTACCAAGCTGGCCAACGGCAACGACCTGTTCTTTCATGTGGAAGGCTACCCCGGCAGCCACACGATTCTGCGCCTCGACAACAAGAAAGAACCGCCACAGGAAAGCCTGCTGGAGGCCAGCGAACTGGCCGTGCAGTTCTCCAAGATGAAAGACGCCAGCAAGGCCACGATTCACATCGCGCCAATCAAGCAGGTTCACAAGCCCAAGGACGCCAAACCCGGCCTGGTGTTTGTGAACAAGGGCAGCACGCTGCAACTGCGGCGCGACCCCAAGCGCCTGGAACGTATTCTGAACGCGCGCATCAAGGAATAGACCTTTCGTGGCCTGGGCGCCTTCCAAAGGGCTGTCATGGCCCGGCTTGCTGCCCGGCTTCCACGATCAGATCACAGGTCTGGGCCATCCACTTTTCCGGTTCAAACCTGGCGGCCAGTTCGGCGCTTCGCTGCTTTACGGCCGGGTCCTTCAACAGCCGGCCCAACTTTTCGGCCACGGCGGGGGCGCGGTACTTTGCGGCTGCCAGGCTTTCCCCGACCCCAAGCTCAACCAGCCGCTGAGCGTTGTCCAACTGGTCGTGTGCCATGTGCTGCACCAGGTGCGGAATCCCCGCCCGCAGGGCCTGGGCGGTGGTGCCGATGCCGCCGTGGCTGACCAGCGCGGCAGCGCGCGGAAACACCTCGCTGAAGGGTATGTAACGAAAGTGGCGCACCGACGGCGGCAGGTCGCGAGGAATCGTCTCCGGAAACTGGCTTAGCAAAATCGCGCGCCGGCCAAGCAGCGTACAGGCCCGCACGGACTGCCGAAAGAAGTCCTGCCCGTGGGCCATGGCGCTGCCGGGCGTGAAGATCACCGGCGCATCGCCTGCGCGTAGAAACTCTTCAAGCCCTTCTGGCGGTTCGCGATGACCTTGTTCGTCGAACATCGGAAAGCCCGTCAGGCGCACCTGGGGCGGCCAATCGCGTTGCGGCGGCCCGAACCATGCCGGAAACAGCCCGATCACCCGGCGTGGTGAATGCCACCATTGGCGCACCACGTCGCTGGCCGGGGCCAGACCGTGCGCGGCGCGAAACTTGTTCAAGCTGGGCAGCACAATGCCGTCGGTAAGCCGCTTGGCGACCCAGAACTGAAAGCGCGTGGCAAACCGCGGCACGCGCGGCCCCCACCACATGCCGGCAAACAGCGGCGGCTTGTCGATGCTGAAGAAAATCGAGGGCGCAAGGTGCACCGTCACAAAGGGCGCGCCCACAATCTCGGCCGCGGTTCGGCCGCCAATGGCCAGGGTGCTGCCCACAATCACCGTGTTGCCGGGCTGGTGAAACTCGCGCGCGATTTCCAGCGTGCGGGCATAGCCGGGCTCAATGCCCTTGCGCACGACGGTTTCAAAGGCCTTTTTGGGGTGCCACAGGTTGGGGTCCTGGGTGACTTTCTCAAAGTCCTGCGCTGTGCCCAAAGAGGCAAATTGCAGGCCCGTTTTGCGCACCACCGGCTCGAAATAGCCGCTGGTGGCGACAATCACATCGTGGCCGCGGGCCGCAAGCGCAGCACCCACGCCCAAAAAGGGGTGAACGTCACCAGCACTGCCAAGTGGAAAGATCAGAACCCGCATACACGCCTTTGAACCCTGTGCAGCCGCGCACTTTGCGGGCTATAATTCGGCTATGCCGGACGATACTCCTACAGGCCGGGCGCCGAAAGAGGAACGCCCCACGGGCTCCAGCACCTGGGGCGAAGACCCCACACGCCTGACGCCGATGGTGAAGATTGTCTTTGTTGACGACAACGAAACGCCCGTCGATTTCGTGCTGCACCTGCTGGAAACCTACCTTGATTACGAAGAAGAGCGCGCCCGCCAGGCCGTGAACGTGCTGCAATCCCACGGCCGCTTGATCGTTGCAGAACTTCTGCCCCCGCTGGCCGAAAACGCCGCCCGTCGCATGGAATCCGCCGCGCGGGCTGCCGGCTATCCGTTTCGGCTGGAAGTGCAGGAACAAGCCAGCTAGCGCCTGTCCTTTGCAGGCGCGGCTTGTGCTAAACTGCCCCTCCCATGCCCGACACCCAGACACTGCCAAAGCCGGTCATCAAGGAAGGCACCGACGCGAAAAGCAAACACGCGCCGCGCTGGAAGGTAATTCTGCACAACGACAGCAAGACCACGATGGATTTTGTGGTCTGGGCACTGATGGCGTTCTTTGGCCATGACATCGACGCCGCCAAAAAAATCATGCTTGAGGTTCACAACACCGGCCAGGGCGTGGCCGGCGTCTACGCCCAGGAAGTAGCCGAGCTGAAGAAAGACCAGGTCACCTCCGCCGCCCGCGCCCAGAAATACCCGCTGACCGTCACCATCGAGCCCGACGAGTAACCCCCACCCAGGAACATTGCGCGTCAACAGTAGGGTCAGGGTGCGACTTTTGGGGGTCGCGGGTGCGATTTGTTTTTTTTGGGGGGCGGTGCGCTTTCGGGGGTTGGGTAGGTCGGACAATCCTGTCCAGCCAAAGCAGCCCGACAGGATTGTCGGGCCCACCCAAATGTCACCCAGCGCTGATCCGTGTCTATCCGTGTTCATCCCCGGTTAACAGCGGTGGCTATTGCGCGCCGTGCGGCGCGTGCCGCTCGCTTATGCTTCGCTTTCCATGGCTTATGGGGCCGCTTTGTGGCGGGGGCCGATTCATTGAATCGGCCCCTTGGGTTGCTTGGGTTATCGGTAGGCGGCCTCGGATTCAGGCTCCAGCTCGCGCACCGGGGGTTCTGGTGGCGGCGGGGTTTCCTCGGGTGGGCGGTCGTCGGCGTGGGGTTTTGGCGCTGCGTCCTCTGACGGGTTGAAGAATGCACCAAAGGCGCGGCCTGACCAGGCGGCCCAGTTGGCCGTGACCAGGTAGGCGCAGGGCACCAGAATCAGGGTCAAAAACGTGGCGATCATCAAGCCGAACACCATGGCCGTTGCCAGCGGGCCCCACCATGCCGCCGATTCACCACCAACGACCCACTGGAACTTGTGAAAGTCAAAGCTGACGTGCAAAGCTGTGGGCAGGAGTCCCAACGCCGTTGTTACGGCCGTCAGCATGACCGGTCGCAGGCGCGTTCGGCCTGCGGTGGTAATGGCTGTCACCAGGGGCATGCCACCCTGGCGCAACTGGTTTGTGTAATCAATCAGAATGATGGCGTTGTTGACCACCACGCCGGCAAGGGCCACCACGGCCACGCCGGTCATGATGACGCCAAAGGGCTGGGCCAGCACAATCAGGCTGATCATCACGCCCTGCAACGACATGATTACGCTGCTCATGATAATGCCGGTCTGCAGGATGCTGTTGAACTGAAGCACCAGCACCAGCACGATCAACAGCAGTGCCCACAAGAACGCGCTCATCAGAAAGTTCACGGCCTCTTGCTTGTCTTCGTTTTCGCCGGTGTAGCGGGCGTTGAAACCAGTGGGCAGGTTGGGGCGTTCGGCCTCAATTTTGGCTGCTACTTCCTTGAGTACGTTGTCGGCCAGGAAACCTTCGCGCACATCGGCCGAAACGGTGTGTACGCGCATGCCGTCTTTGCGGCGCACGGTGCCCGGGCCGCCGACGTAGCTCCAGGTGCAAACAGTGGACAGCGGAATGGCGTTGCCCGTGGCATCGGAAATGCGGATGTTTTCCAGCACGGTTGGGTCGTTGCGCCGGTCTGCGGGCAGGCGAACAATGATATCGCGTTCGTCGTTGGCGTCGTCATAGCCACCAATGCGCTGGCCGTTGATCAGCATTTTCACAAAGTTGCCTATCCACTGGCTGTTCAAGCCCAACAGCGCGGCCTTCTGGCGGTCGACCTTGATGCGCAATTCGGGCTTGCCGGTGCGCAGGTCGTCGCGGATATCGGTAATGCCGTCAATGCCTTCGATCTGGCGACGCACAGCGGCCACGCAGGCGGGAAAGGTTGTTTCGTCTTCACAGGTGATTTCGATGTTGATCGGCGCGCCGGTGGGCGGGCCCATGTTCTGGCGCTTGATTTCGATCTCCGCGCCCGGAATGTCGGCCAGCAGCGGGCGCAGGTCGTCCAGGTATTTGCCGGGGCTGCCGGTGCGGAATTCTTCGTCCTTGAAACTGATGTTGATGCGCGCCACGTGCGTGGCTTCCGCGCCGCCGGCCATGGGGTCGGCACTGCCAATGCCGCCCACCGTGGTCTCCACACCCTTGATGTCCTCATAGGCCGGTAGGCGCGACTCCACCACCTTGGCGATGCGGTCGGTCTGGTCCAGGCTGGTGCCTTCGGGGGCCGTGATGTTCACAAAGGCCAGCTTGGGTTCGGCCTTGGGAAACAGCTCCACGCCGTGGCCCAGAGAGGCGTAAATCGCGATGGTGGCTACCAGCGATGCAAAGCCGCCGGCAAGCAACAGCTTGGGCCACTTGAGTGACCGGTGCAGCAGGCCTTCATACTTGTCCAGCACGACCTGGCCAAAGGCCTTGACCCTGGTGTTGATCGGCAGTTCCTTGCCCTTGCTGGCACGCAGGAACATGGACGAAAGGGTCGGGTTGATCACCAGCGCCACAAACAGGCTGCAGATCAGCGTGATGATGACCGTGACCGGCAGAAAGCTCATGAACTCGCCCATGATACCGGGCCAGAACACCATCGGGCCGAAGGCGCAGATTGTTGTCACGGTCGACGCAATCACCGGCCAGGCGACTTCGGCTGTGGCGTCGCGTGTGGCCTGGATGGGCCCCTTGCCCAGCCCCATGTGGCGGTAAATGTTTTCGACAATCACGACGGCGTTGTCGACCAGCATGCCCTGGGCCAGCACCAGCGAAAACAGCACCACCATGTTCATGGTGTAGCCCATCGCCTGCATGACGACAAAGCTCATGCCCAGCGAAAGCGGCAGGGCAATTGATACCAGCAGTGCCTGGCGAAAGCCCATGCCCAGAAACACCACCAGCAGCACCAGCACCAGGCCGGTCAAAATGTTGTTTTCAAGGTCCGCCACCATGGTGCGAATCTGGTCGGACTGGTCCTGCAAAATCGCGTATTGCACGCCACTGGGGAAGTCGGCCTTGGCTTGTTCCAGGCCGTACTTGATCATGTCGGTAATGTCGATGATGTTGGCGCCGACGCGTTTTTCAATCAGCACGCTTACAGCGGGCTTGCCGTCGCGGCGGGCATAGCTGACACGATCCTTGTAACTCATGCGCGCATTGGCCACATCGCGCAGGTACACGGGCCGGCCTTCCACGTTGTAGATCACCAGCGACTGCACATCTTCAGCGGTCTTGAACTCGCCGGGCACGCGAATGCTGGGTTTGACGCTGCCGGTATCGACGCCGCCGGCCGAAACGTTGATGTTTTCGCCCTTGAGCTGCGCGATCAGCATGTTGACCGGCAGGTGGTAGGCCTCGAGTTTCTCGGGGTCGATCACGATCTCGATTTGTGGCTCGACACCGCCGGCGATCTTGACGTCCAGAATGCCGGGCAGTTCCTCAATCTTGTCTTCCAGGCCTTCGGCGACTTTTTGCAGCACGGGGATTTCACCGCCGTACAGCGTAACGATCATGATCGGGAACTCCGAGAAACTGAGCTCGGTGATCGTTTCGTCCTCGGTGTCGTCCGGAAAGTCGACTTTGGCAACGTCGAATTTCTCGCGCACTTTCTGCAGGGCGTCTTCGACCTTGATGTCGGGCGTGAACTCACAGGTCGTGATGCTCATGCCTTCCACGGACACGCTGGTCAGCTTCTTCATGCCCTTGAGGTTCTTGAGCTGGCGTTCCAGCGGCACGGTAATGCCGTTTTCGACGTCCTCAGGGCTGGCTTCGGGCAGAGGTACAGCGACTGTGACCAGCGGAACCTTGATGTCCGGCGTGCTTTCGCGCGGGGTGGTGATGTAGCTGACAGCACCCATGAAGGCGATGCCAATCACCAGCACAACCACAGCCACACGGTGGGCGACGGAGAAGTTGGTGATAATCATGAGCGCCCGTCCTTGGCCGGCGTGGCCGTGGGGTCCTGGCGCACAGTCACCAGGTCGGCGTCTGCCAGCAGTTGGGCGCCCATCACGACCACGCGGTCGCCCTGGCGTACTTTGTCGCCCAGCAGTTCCACCCAATCACTGGTCATGTGGCCGACATTGATGTCCTGCACCTCTTTGACCTTGCCACCGTCGGCCAGCACAAACAGCGAGATTCTTTCGCCCTTCAGTTTCAGCGCCGTCAGCGGCACGGTCAGGGCTGCAGGCTGGGAATAGATCAGCAACTGGGTCGTGCCGAAGACCCCCGCGGGCAGCTTGAGATCGGCGTTGGCAATGTCGGCTTCCACGCGAAAGGTGTGGGTGGTTGCGTGGGCCACCTGATCCACCAGCCGGATGCGCGCCTTGATGGCCACGGGCTTGCCCAGGTTGTCGTTGACGCTTCTGATGGTGATATCCAGGTCTGCGCCGACCTTTACGGCCTCTTTGTGGTCTTCGGGTACGTTCAGTACGGCCACCATCGGGTCAAGCACGGCCACCATGCCCAGCAGTTCGCCGTTGTTGACGTACTCGCCGCTGCGGTGCAAGCGCCGGTTCAAGATGCCCCTCACCGGGTTGGTCACGTAGGCGTCCTCAATCATGTGCAGCAGGCGGTCGCAGTTGGCGCGGGCGCCCACGCGGGCGGTGCGGGCGGTGTCGATCTGGGCCTCGGTGGAATCCTTGTAACTCAGCACGCGGTTCAGCCCGCGCGTGGCGGCGTCGTACTGCGCCTGGGCCTCGCGAAAGTTGGTGCGCAGTGCGCGGTCGTCCATGCGTGCAAAGGCCGGCACGCTGGCCAGATGCGCCAGGTTGCGGTACAGCACGGCGTCGTCGGTCAAACCAAGGCCCGGGTTGGCCTTGACGAATTCGTCGGCCTCAATCCAGGCCGCTTTGGGCACGCTGCTTTGGGGAACGATCTGGCCTTCCTCAAAGGGCAGGTCAAGGATTGTGCCGGCCTGGGCGGCGCGAAGTTCAATGTCTTCGCGGGCTTTAAGCGTCACGGGCAGCTTGACGCGAATCTCGATCGGCCTGGGGCTGATGGTCTGGACCGCGATGTTGCGGCGCACGGCTTCGTGCTCTGTGGGCGGCTTCTGCGGCGCACAGGCCGCAGCGGAAAACACCACCAGGGCCAGAACTGCAACTGGAAATGCTCGTGGCATAGTCTATCCCTTTGTCTCGATTGTCGGTTGGTTCGATACCCCTAGCGCCCCGTCCAGCACCAGCGAAGCAAACACCTGCCCGGTATCGCCGGCGTCGCCCTGCCAAAAGGGGCAGTGCACAACGCGCAGCAGTTCCTGCATCAACAGGGCCCAAAAAACGCGCAGCACGTTGCCGGCCTGGGCCTCTGTCAGGGCTTGCTGTTGCAGAAAGACCATCCATTCCGCGCTGACCTTGCAGTCGTACTGGCTGGTTTGTTCAGTGATCTGGCCCAGGCTGCTGCGCCCGAACCAGCAGGTGAAGCCAAAGGCCAGGTCGTCTTTGCGTTGCGCGGCCAGTGACAGCATTTCGTTGCAGTAGGATTGCAGTGCCTGGCGCAGGTTTTCGCTTTGGGCAAACACGCGGGCGCGCACGGTGTCTGCGGCCTGCATGAAATCGGCCAGAATCGCCTGGGCCACGCCTTCTTTGCTGCCAAAGTGATAGTACAGGGCGGGTTTGGTCAGGTTGGCGTCCTGCACGATTTCGCGCACGCTGACGGCGTCATAGCCCCGGGCCGCAAACAGGTGCGCTGCTGCGCGCAGCACGCGCAGGCGCGCACCGGCTTCCAGCGCGGGTGGGGTGTCTGCCTCGGTTGCGGTTGGGTGTTCCATTGCCTGTGGGTGCGGTTGCGATTGACACTCAAAACGCCGTGATCTGGTTTGTATGTTCCCAGTTCTATACCGATCGGTAGGTTTTTTTGCAGGTGGTGGCGCTTGGGTTGCAAAGTCTGGTCGGGTCGCAGGTTGCGCCCAGCTATCTGGGTGCCAAATGGCACCAAGTTGAAGCGCGGCCGTGAAATGTCTAGGGTGTAGAAATGATCAACGGCGTGCACCTGCTGGTTTATGCCAACGACGCGGCCAAGGCCCGCGCCTTCTTTCGCGACGTGCTGGGTTACAGCCACGTAAGCGCAGGTGAAGACTGGCTGATTTTTGCCCTGCCCCCGGCCGAAATCGGCTTTCACCCCACAGAGGGCGAGCCCGAACATCACGTCATGTACTTCATGTGCGCCGATCTGGATGCCGCCATGGCCGAACTGGCCAAGAAAGGCGTTGTCTGCGGCCAGGTTCATGACCAGCCCTGGGGCCGATTGACCAGTTTCGAAGTGCCCGGAGCCAGCACCTTTGGCATGTACCAGCCACGCCACCCTGTGGCCTACAAGATGGCCGGCAGGGGTGGCAAGGGTCGGGGCAAAGCCAAGGCAAAGGCAAAGCCAAAAGCCAAGGCCAAAGCCAGGGTGAAGCCTGCGGCCAAGGTTCGGGGCAAGGCCAAGCGGCGCTAGGGTTAGGCCGGCGCCCCCCGTTGCATTCCTTGGTTGGTGTCGCTACATTCCCCACCCCTGCAACGGCCGTTCGTTGCGTGGAATTCTTGTGCAGCATTATCAGGAAGTGCCGCTCTATGGTTAAAGGTCAAGGCGCGCAGTTCGGAATCTGTCGATCAGCTTCTTCGCCGCTTCAAGAAGGCTTGCGAAAAGGAAGGCCTCACGCGTTCCATGAAGCGCGTGGCTTTCTATGAAAAGCCCAGCGTGGTCGAAAACCGCAAGCGTCGCCAGGCGCTTAAGCGCAAGCTGCAGGCAACCATGCTCGCGGGTGTATAAACTGTAGGCACGTCCGGGGAAACCACGTGCCTGCCGTTGAGATCACCAACCTTTGCAAGACATTCAAAGACTTCTTTGGCCGTCGGCGCGTGACTGCGCTGGACGGCCTTTCTCTTGCCGTGCAAAGCGGCGAGGTATACGGCCTGCTGGGGCCCAACGGTTCTGGCAAGACCACCACGTTCAAGATCGCGCTGGGTTTGATTCGCCCCGATAGTGGCCAAGTCACCATCCAGGGTCACAAGCCCGGCAGCCTGGCAGCCAGAAAACAAACCGGCTATCTGGCCGAGGAATCGACCCTGCTACCCTTTTTGTCGGCCCGCGAATCGCTGCGTCTGCAAGGCGCGCTGGCGGGCCTGTCGCGCGCCCAAAGCAAGCGCAGGACAGACGAACTGCTGGAAAAGGTAGGCCTCAATCAGGCTGCGGACCGTCGCGTGCAGGGCTTCAGCAAGGGCATGCAGCGCCGGCTGGGCATTGCGGGCGTGCTGATTGGCGACCCCCAGGTGTTGATTCTGGATGAGCCCACAAGCGGCCTGGACCCGCTGGGCGCCGTGGAAATGAAGCAGCTGATTGCCGAGTTGCGCCAGCAGGGAAAATCGGTGCTGATTTCCAGCCACCTGCTGGGCGAGCTGGAAAACGTCTGCGACCGCGTGGCCTTTCTGAACCAGGGCAAGCTGATCAATGAAGGCACACTGGAAGACCTGCTGCGCGAAAAAGAAACGCATGAGTTGCGCCTGTCGCCCGCAGACCCGGAGGCAATCCGGGCACTGGAAGCCCTGGCCAGGCAACGCGGCCTCACGGTAATCAGCAGCAAAGCCCCGATGCGCAGCCTGGAAGCGTTCTATTTGAGCGTGCTGGGCAAGGACAAGCCAAAGCCATGATCGCCCGTGCCACGGCAATTGCCTGCGCCACGCTGTTGCAGCAGGCGCGTTCAAGCCTTGCGCGGCTGGTCGCAGCGTTGCTGGTGGCGTGCGTGCCGGTGGGTGCCTGGCTGATGGGGCAAGATGCCGCCAGCCGCGCCTGGGCTGCGCGTACCCTGGCCGCCGAGGGTCTGCGTTTTGTGCTGCCCTTGGCGGCGGTCATTGGCGGGGCCTTTGCCTTGCGCCCATCCATGAAGCAAGGCTGGGCGCTGCTGCCCGCGCGGCGTATGGAGTGGTTTTTCGGCGCGGCCCTGGCCGGCGCGATTTTGGCACTTGGCAGCGTGGCGCTATTTGCAGGCGGGGCCTGGCTGGCTGGTGCCTCGATTGGCGATGCCGCCTTGCTGGTGATTCCGCGCCGGGCCGCGCTGGCTGTTGGTGGCAGCCAAAGCCCCAACGAGGCAGCCCAAACCGCGCGGCGCTGGGCGGCAGTGCGCGGCAAGGAAACGCGCCTGACCTTTGAGTTCGAATCACCCCAGACCACAAGCCTGCGCGGCGAAATCGACTATGAGCTGATCTGGACCCAGGAAGCGCCACCGGCGCGTGGCGTGCCCTTTGATGTGTTGGTGTTTGCCGGCGATGCCAGCCAGGCCTTGGCTTCTCAGGCCGGTAGCAAGTGTGAAGTGCGCGCGCTTTCGCGCCGGCGTGCGGCCTTTGAAATCGCGGCCACACCCCCCGGGCGCTGCACGGTGCTGATCGTGCCCAATGACCCAACTTTGGCCGTGGGAGTGCGTGAACATGATGTAGTCATCGAGGCCGGCCAGACCTCGCAAGTCGCCAGCCTTGCATTGCTGGCGCTGGTGGCACTGGCTGCGGCCCTGCTGTGCATGGCGGTCACACTGGGGTTTCGGGCCCTGACGACGGCGCCCACGGCGGCGCTGGCCGGGTTGCTGTTGCTGGCATCGCTGACTTTGCTGCCGGGCATTACATCGGCGGGGCAGATGGCCGCAGACCGCCGGGCCAGCGTAGAAAGTGAGGGGGGACAATCCGACCCCTGGGCGGAGCTTGAAAACTCGCTGGCAAACCTGCCGCCGCTGCTGCCGGCCGGCGACTTTGAGACCTACCTGCATGGCCGCACCGTCGATGCCGATGTCGCTGCATCCGCGCTGTGGCGAGCCCTGGCCGCGCTGGCGCTGCTGCCCCTGGGCGCGCTGCTTTTTGGCCGCCGCCAGATCGCGAGATAGGAAGCGGCAGGCGGCACCTGCGTTGGCGGGGGCGACGGCAGCTTGTTTGTTCATTGGCCGGTGTGCCCATGGGCGCCAAGCGTGCCGCCGCTACTGTTTCGAATCGCCTGCCGTCGCATCCGGCGTCGCCTTGGGGTCCTGCGGCGTGAAGTACTTCAGCCCCACCACGCCAGCCAGCACCAGACCCAGGCTGATCACGCGGCCCAGGCTGCGGTCTTCGCCCAGAATCATCATGCCCACCAGCGCCGCGCCCAGCGCGCCAAGACCTGTCCACACGGCATAGGCCGTTCCGGCGGGCAGGGTTTTCATGGCCCAGGCCAGCAGCGCAAAACTGACAATCATGAACACAACGGCCGTGATGCCATAGCCGGCGTGCGCAAACCCATCGCTTTTCTTGAGCGAGATAGCCCACACGACTTCACAAACCGCGGCGACAATCAGGATGACCCAGGCCATGGCGCACTCCTCCAACCCCCGCGAAAGCCAGCATCAAGCAAAGCAGGCGCCACGCGGGCGCCTGCATAAAATGGCGGAGAGGGAGGGATTCGAACCCTCGGTACCTTGCGGTACACCCGCTTTCCAAGCGGGCACAATCGGCCGCTCTGCCACCTCTCCGGTAGGCCGCAGAATATAACGAACGAAAGGGGCAAGGCGAGACAGGGTCAAGCCCGGGGGGCAACGGGCTTTGTCCAGCTTCATGGGTCTCGTCATTGCTGGATAACACCGGGGCGAAAGCCGTTTCCGTGTGAATCCGTGAAATCCGTGGTTGAAGGCCGCCGCCGGCACTGTCCACAATCGTTCAAAACGCCGCTAACACGCAATTTGAAGCGGTTTTGCGGCCCGCTGACCTTCAAATTGTCGTCCCGATTTGTATACTCTGAGGAATGGTGACCAGGCTGGTCAAACGATCCCGCACCACACCCTCCGAGTCCGCCAAGGACCCGCTGTTGCGTCTGCGCGAGAACTACCCGCGCAGGTCCGCCCAGCCGGTCTCGATGGCGGCGGCGCTTTCGGCTTATCTGCAGGAGGCCCGCAAAGTCAACAAGTCGCGTCGCGGGCGCATGCAGGGCGCGCTGGCACTGGCTCTGGCGGAGATTCCGGGTCTGGAACACGTGGGTGACCGGGCGCACGTTTTCAGCGTGGGCAAAGACGGCACGCTGCACATTGGCGTCGAAAACCCGACGCTGGCGCATGAACTCGGGGTCGTCTACAAAGCGGCGTTGCTGGCCAAGTTGCGCGAGCTGCTGGACGGCAAAGACGCCCTGGCAGGCATCACCGTAAAGGCAACACGCAAGGCGATTCAACCCGGCGCAAAAGCGAACCGGTAGTTCAAGCGCAGTCCTGAGGACTCCATGGCCAACACCGATACAGCCACACGCGCGGTTGAATACGACGCCAACGACCTGATCAAGCTGGAAGGTCTGGACGGCATTCGCAAGCGCCCCGACATGTACATTGGCGGGCGCGACGTCAACGGCCTGCACCACCTGGTGTTTGAAATCGTCGCCAACAGCGTGGACGAAGCCCTTGCCGGGCGTTGCAACCGCATTGACGTGGAGTTCAACAAAGACGGCTCGTGCAGCGTCACCGACGACGGCCACGGCATTCCTGTTGGCATGAACAAACAAACCGGCAAACCCGGCGTTGAAATGGTGCTGACTGATCTGCATGCCGGCGGCAAGTTCGAAGGCAAGGCCTACAACACAGCCGGCGGCCTGCACGGCATTGGCCTCAAGGCTGTCAACGCGTGCAGTGAAAAAACCGTCGTCACGGTCTGGCAGGCAGGCAACGAGCACGAAATCAGCTTTGCGCGCGGCAAGCTGGCACAGAAGTTGAAAGTTGTCGGCAAAGCCGAACGGTCCGGCACGCGCGTGATGTTTCTGCCCGATACCGAAATTTTTGAAACGACGGATTTCAAGTACGGCCCCGTGGCCAGCCGCCTGCGCGAACTGGCGTTTCTGGCCAAGGGCCTGACGATTCACCTGATTGACCACCGGCCCGAAGGCAAGGAAGAGATCTTTCATTTCAAGGAAGGCATCAAGGAGTTCGTGGCCTGGCACAACCGCAATAAGACCAAGATCAACGAAGAAGTCTGCTATGTGCAGAAGATGGCCAACCAGGGCCAGGCCGATGAAGTAGAGGTGGAGGCCGCCTGGCAGTGGTGCGAGGGCGAAGGCGAACTGCCCTGCCACACCTACGGCAATTACATCAACAACCCCTTTGGCGGCACGCACCTGACCGGCTTTCGCAAAGGTTTGACGCGCGGCTTGAGCCGCTACATCGCGCGCTATGTCGAACAAAAGGGCAAGAACAACAAGAACCTGGTCATGCCCTCCGGCGACGATTTTCGTGAGGGCCTGTACGCCGTGGTCAGCGTCAAGGTCAAGAACCCGCAGTTTGAAGGCCAGACCAAGGTGCGCCTGCTGAACCGCGAAGTCGAAGGCGCCCTGGATGCCGTGATTGCCGAGGCGATGGAAACGTTTCTGGAAGAACACCCCAAGGCCGCAGAACGCATCTGCGAAAACGCCCTGCTGGCCGCGCGCGCCCGTGAAGCCGCACGCAAAGCCCGTGAGGTGGTGCGCAAGGGCGCGCTGCAAACCGGCTTTCTGGCCACCAAGCTGGCGGACTGCCTGACCAAGAATAAAGACGAAGCCGAACTGTATATCGTGGAAGGTGATTCGGCCGGTGGCAGCGCCAAACAGGGCCGCGAGCGCATGTTCCAGGCGATTCTGCCCCTGCGCGGCAAGATTCTGAACGTCGAAAAAGCCACCCTGGCCAAGATGCTGCAACACCAGGAAATCCAGAACCTGATTGCCAGCCTGGGCACAGGCATCGGGTCGGAGGACCCCTCGCGCGGCGGGTTTGACCTGCCCAAGCTGCGGTACAACCGCGTCATCATCATGACCGACGCCGATGTCGACGGCAGCCACATCCGCACGCTGCTGCTGACGTTCTTCTATCGCCAGTTGCCGCAGTTGATTGAAACCGGGCACATTTATGTCGCCCAGCCGCCGCTGTACAAAGTCTCGCGCAAGAAGAAGCAGGAATACGTGCGCAGCGACCGCGAAATGAATGACACGCTGATGCGCATGGGCCTGGAAGGCTGCACCTTCAGCGTGCCCAAGGACATGGACATTGCTGCCAAGGGCCGCGAATTCAGCGGCGGACAGTTGCGCAGTGAAGTGTTTGAACGCCTGATCAAAGTAGAAGAACTGGCTGCCCGCGTGGCCCGCAAGGGCATCAACCCGCAGCGTTTCTACGGCCAGTTCAACGAAAAGACCAAGACCCTGCCGACCAAGATTGTCGTGGCCGACAACACCGCAAAGTACTTCCATGACCACGAAGAACAGGCTTTGAACAGCTTCATCAATGAACGCGAAAAACTGGGCCGCTTTGTGATGACCCGCGCGCAGGTGAACAGCAAGGAAATCGAGGCCGGTGCCGCAGCCTTTGAGTTTGCGCTGGTCGACGAACTGATTGAGCTGGCCGACCTGGCCGAAGAAGGTGCCGAACTGCTGAAGCAATTCGAGATCCGCGGTTTTCCGGCCTGGACGATTCATGGCCGCGAAAAACAGGCCCAGCAGTTCCAGCTTCGCTTTGAAGACGGCGAAGAGGTGCCGGTTCTCAGCTTGAACGCTGCGTTGTCGCGCGTGCGCGAACAGGGCCGCAAGGGCATCAGCATTCAGCGCTACAAGGGCCTGGGTGAAATGAACGCCGACGAACTGTGGGAAACCACCATGGACCCGGCCAATCGTGTGCTGCTGCGCGTGACACTGGACGACGCCGACGCCGCCGACGAAATGTTCACGATCCTGATGGGCGATGCCGTGGAGCCCCGCCGCCAGTTCATTGAACGCCACGCCCTGGAAGTGAAGAACCTGGATATCTAGCGCGGGTCAGGGCTTGGCGGACCACAGGCCTTTTTTGTCGGCCTTGGCTTTGGCTTCGGCTTTCTTCATGCGCTCGCGCAGGGCTGGGTCTTCGATTTCTTCGGCGTTGCGAATGCGCACCAGGCCCTCACTCAACATGGCCTGGTTCACGCACAGGTAGCCGCCGGAAATCATCTTGCCCGGTTTGCCGTCGGCGTCGCGCTCATAGGCCTGCACGTAGACCAGCCCGTAGATCAGGTAGCGCCCCATGTCGCTGTCCAGCGCGGGCTTGATGAAGATCTGTTCCTCGGCGGCCAGGTACTTGGCCATCCACTCCTGAATTTTGGCAAAGGTGACGGGCGCGTCGCTTTCGGGCAGGCCTTCCACGCCCAGCAGCCGGATTTCGCGCTCGGTGGGCGTCTTGCCGTTTACGATAATCGTGTGCGGGGCCTTCAACGTGGTGGGGCGCGCCACCAGGCGGCCGGCATCATCCAGCACAATTTCTTCGGACTTGCCACGTTTGATGGGCTTGCCCGAGCCATCGACTTCGGTGGTGATGCAGCCGGCCAGCAGCAGCGCCAGCGAAAGAATCGCAATCCGAGCCATTTCGTCTCCTGCCCTTGAAACGCCCCAAAGCGGGGCAAGTTGGCACAGCCCCCGGCCCCGGTTACACTAAAGCCTACCCCGCAGCCCCCGCCTGGCGTCCAACCATGTCGACTGAAAACCTAGCGTTCAAGCTGATTGGCCAGACGATTGGCGGGTGTCAGGTCAAAAAGCTGCTTGGCACCGGCGGCATGGGCGCAGTCTACCTTGCCCACCAGGTTTCCCTGGGCAAAGAAGTGGCCCTGAAGATTCTGGACGAGCGCTGGTCCAGACAAGCCCGCCACGCCGAAGGTTTTCTACGCGAGGCCCGGCTGGCCGCCAAACTCGAAGACGAACACATTGTCCAGATCTACGACGTCGGCACCGACGGCGGACGCCACTTCATTGTGATGCAACTGGCCCGCGGCGAAAACCTCAAGGACCGCCTCAAGCGCGGCGCCATCGAGGTTGAGGAAGCCCTCAAGTACATTGAAGGCATCGCCCGCGGCCTGGCGATGGCCCACAAGCACGGCATTGTCCACCGCGACATCAAGCCCGGCAACCTGGTGATCGGCGAAGACGGCACTGTCAAGATTCTCGACTTCGGGCTGGCCAAGCTGGAAGAAGCTGAAAGCGACAAAAGCCAGGGCCAGTTCATGGGCAGCATTGCCTACATGTCGCCAGAGCAAAGCGAGTACATGCCGATTGATTCCCGCACCGACATCTATTCGCTGGGCATCACGGCCTGGCAGTGCCTGGCCGGGCAGATGCCCTTTCGCGGCGAAAACAACTTCGACCTGATTGTAAAGCACCACACCGAAGAACCAGTGGCCCCCAGCGTGATTCGCCGCGAGATACCCCTGACGATTTCGCGCGTCGTGCTGCGCATGCTGTATAAGAATCCCGCGGATCGTTACGCCAGCGTGGACGACCTGCTGCTGGACCTCAAGCTGATCCGCCGCCACCAGTTGCCCGCCGCGCCCAGCCCCTGGGGCAAGCGCGCCTTGAACCCGGACCCGATTGAACTGGCCCCCGGCGCCACCAGCGAAAAGCTTTACAAGCAGGCACTGGAAATGCAGCGCGGGTTGTTTCAAGCCGGCAAGTCGGTCGTGCCCATGCGCGAGCTGCTGCCCAAGATGGGCGTCAAGCACAAGCCCGGCACGGAGGCACCCCTGCTGCCGGCGGCGTTTTTGGAAACACGCTGCGGCGAAAAGCGCATGCCGCTGGTGTTTGCCGCCAAGCAGGGTTTTGCCCCGCCCGATTGCGACGGCAAACTGGGCTATGGCGAACGCTTTCGGTTGCAGAACATTGACGACCGGCTGGTTGTGCGCGTGCGCGGGCAGAAAAGCCTGGGCATTGTGGATGTGCAGCGCCTGTTTGACCTGCTGGAGGCTTTGCCGCAATCCATCAAGCAGGCGGCCGTGGCCCTGGACCCGGATTACATTGCCCAAGGCAGCGACATTCGCTGGGTGGTGGATACCTACAACATTCTGGACAAGCGCGGCTGTCAGTTCACGCTGATTGTGGGCAGCATGGAAAACCACACCACGTTCGTGAACCTTGGCATCGACAGCCACATCAAGCTGGAACTCGAACTGGAACGCACCCAGACCTTGAGCCTGGAACGCCTGGCACCCAAAGACACGCCCGCGCCCGTGGCACCCGACAAGCCGCCGCCGCTGACGCCCAGCGCCAATGCCCTTGTGGCCCAGATTGAAGCCCTGCTGCAGGCCGGCGACATGCTGGAAGCCGCCCGCGCCTGGCGCCGGCTGGTCAGTGAAGGTCTCGAGCGCCGCCAGTTGGCCGCCCTGGACGACCTGCGCACGCGCCTGTACGACAAGCTGCTAAGCGACGGCCGCGAGGCCATGGAAGCCGACGACCACGACACAGCCACGGAGCGCTTCAATACGCTGATTGACCTGGACCCCGGGCGCTACGAGGGCCACTTCTACAAGGGCCTGCTGCTGAAAAGTGAAGGCAAGCTGGAATACGCCCAGGCGTTCTTGACCCAGGCGATTCTGGCCGCGCCGGATGAAAGCGAACTGTTCTATCACCGGGCGATTGTGCGCAGCCGCGTGGATGACCTGGAAGGCGCCCTGCGCGATCTGGACATGGCCCTGCAACACAACCCAAGGCTGGTGGCGGCTTATTACAACCGCGCCAAGGTGCACCACCAAATGCAAAGAGACGACCTGGCCAAGCGCGACATGCTGATGTACCAGCGCCTCAAGGGCGGCAGCACAAAAAGCGCCCGCGCCCCAAGCCCCACACCAGAAGCCGAAGGCGTCTGAATCGCAAAGCGCAAGCGAGCGTCCCGCCGCGCACGGCTGCGGCCCCTGGGCCATTGCCTGCTTTGCATACGGCCGCCGCTTCAGAACAGGCTTGGCTGTTCAGGCCGCGGTGGCTGGTCGTTGCGTGGTGCCTGGCAGGCAAATTCTGTCAGCGCGGCGGGGCCGGGCACCAGCATGGCCTTGATCTCGGCGGGCGGGCTGGACAGGTCAAGCCATGTGGCAATCTGGCTGGCCTCCAGAATCACGGGCATGCGTTCGTGCAGCGGTTTCATCCATGCGGTGGCTGCCGTTGTGATGATCGAAAAGCACGGCCCCAATTCGCGTCCTCCTGCCACAGGGCTGCAAACAACATGGGTTGGCCATCGGCCCGGGCAATGGCGTGGGCCTGCTTGCTGCCTTTGGCGCCGGTCCATTCATAGAACCCGCCAACGGGCACCACGGCGCGGCGCAGGACCAGCGACTCGCGCCAGATTGGGTAGCGCAGGCTTTCCTGGCGCGCGTTGAAGACCGCGTTGCTTTTGTCGGTCTTGAAGCCCCAGCGCATCGGGGCAACGCTGGTGTTCGTCAGCACCGGGTACTGGTTGGTCGGGCGCACGTCGTTGCGGGGGCGGTTCATGTCCGCAACCCAATCCGCAATCGCCTGGCGCGCGGCTTCCTGTTGATCGCGTGGAAGCCCGCTGACGGCAAGGTCTACGGCCTGCGGTGGCACATAGAAACGACCACACATGTTGGCAGCCTGTTCTCTATTCGTCCCAATCCACCTTGCGCCGGCCAGCCTTCTTTTGGCTGTGTTTGATGCGCTGCTGCTGGTTGCGGCGCTTGCTGGCCTTGGTGGGTTTGGTCGCAATGCGCCGCTTTTGGGGTTTCTGCGCGGCCAGCAGCATTTCCATAAGCCGTTGCAGGCAGATTTCGCGGTTCTTGTGCTGGCTGCGGGTTTCGTCGCAATCCAGCAGCAGTTCGCCTTCCTCACTAACGCGGGCGCGAAACTGGGTCATGAATCTTTGGCGCAGGGCGTCTGGCAGGCTGGGGCTTTTGGACACATTCCAGCGAAGTTGCACGCGCGAGCTGACCTTGTTGACGTTCTGGCCGCCGGGGCCACCGCTGCGCGAAAAGCGCAGGGTGAACTCGCTGTCAGGGATTTCAACGTTTCCGGCCTGCATGCTGTCTCGCACCTTGAGTGCGCCAAAGTAGCATCCGGCCATGGACCCGGAAGAACAGGCCCGCACACTTCTGAAGGCCAAGGGCCTGCGCGTGACCGGTTCGCGCGCGGCGCTGGTGGCCGCCTTGATGCGCGCCCATGAACCCGTAAGCCTGGAGGCCGCACACAAACTGGCCGGCAGCGCCGGTGGCGACCAGGCCACGGTCTATCGCAACCTGCAAGCCCTGACCGGTGCTGGCATGTTGCGACAGGTCAAGGGCGTGGGTCGCCGTGAAATGTTTGAGTTGACCGTACACGGCCATCGTCACGGGCACGCGCACATGGCGTGCACCAGGTGCGGCCGCGTGGAATGCGTAGAGCTTGATGGCATGCCCCAGCAGCCGCCCAAACTCAAGGGCTGGAACGTCAGCGACCTGACCGTGACCGTCTGGGGCCTGTGCCCGGCCTGTCGCTAGGCCAGCGCAACCGGCCCAAACACAGGAGTTTGCCATGTGCCGCAATATCCGCACGTTGTTCAACTTCGACCCGCCCGCCACAGAGGAAGAGATCCAGGACTCCGCGCTTCAGTTTGTACGCAAGTTGAGCGGCTTTCAAAAACCCAGCGCAGCCAATGCCGCGGCCTTTGCACTGGGCACCGTTGAAGTCGCCAATGCCGCGCGCAAGCTGCTGCACAGCCTGAAAACGGTTGCTGCGCCCAAGGACCGGCAGGCCGAAGCCGCCAAGGCCCGAAAACGTTCGCGCAAGCGCTTTGGTGGTTCGCAGACGCCCGCCCGGGGCTAGCGGCGGTGAAAGATTTTCTCGAGGTCCACAAAACCCAGCTTGTAAGTGGTGGGTCGCCCGTGCGGGCAACTGAAGGTGTGGGGCACGGTTTCGCCCAGCCGCAGCAGGTCCAGAATCTGTTCCGGGCGCAATACGTCGCCGGCTTTGATGGCGGCTTTGCAGGCCACCATTTCGACCAGGGATTTGCGAAGTTGTTCGGGCGTTGTCGGCGTGCGCCCCTGGGCCATTTCTTCCAGCAATTCCTGCACGACTTCAGCGTGCCTGCCGCTGACGCTGTACTTGGGTACCGCACGCAACGCAAAACCGTGCGGTTGTGCCGGCTCCAGTTCAAAGCCGAACTGGACCAGTTCGTCCTTGAAGCCGTCGGCCAGGGCTTGCGCTTCCAGCGACAACTCCAGTGGCTGCGGAACCAGCAGGCGCTGGCGTTCCAGTGGCTGGCCGGCGATGCGGTTTTCCAGCAGCCAGTACAGAATGCGTTCGTGGTAGGCGTGCTGGTCAATCACCACCATGCCGTCGCTGGTTTCCACGACCACAAACATGGCGCCGACCTGAAACAGACCCCGGGCCTGGCCCAGCAAGCCCGTTGGCGCGCCGGTTCTGCCTGGCACGTTGGCCTGCGTCAACACAGGCGGCGTGGCTTGCGTTGCGCCGCCTGGCGCCGGGGCTGACAACTCCTGGCGTGCAGCGGGCAGGCGCACGGCAAAGTCGGTAACCATGGGTGCGGACTGGTCCAGAACCTGGCGCGCGCGGTCCCAACGATGGGCTGCGTCTCGGGCCTGGTTTTCTGCATCCTGGTCAAACAGGCGTGGCTGTTCCAGGTCAAAGCGGGGCTCAAACTCGCCGTCTGGTCGCGCCTGCGGCATGGGCCCGCTGACACCGCCGACACGAATCGCGGGCAGCACGCCGCTGCGGATCAGGCTGTCGGCAATGGCGCTTTTGATCAGCGCAAACAGTCGGTTGTGCTCCAGCAACCGAACTTCGGTCTTGCTGGGGTGGACATTGACGTCAACGGCCGAGGGCTCCACGGTCAGAAACAACACCGCCACCGGGTAGCGCGCCGGAGGCAGAAACTCGCGATACGCCAGCAGCACGGCCTGCATCAAGGACCGGTCCTTGACCGGCCGGCGGTTCACAAACAGCAGCAGGCCCTTGCTGTTGGGCCGGTGCACGGAAGGCGGCGCCATTACGCCATCGAGCCGGCCGTAGGTTTCGTATTCGTGAATCTCCAGCACGCCGCCGGCAAATCGTTCCCCGTACAGTGCCTGCACGCGCTGGCCGGGCTGCTGCCGGGGCGGCACGTCAAACACCATGCGCTCGCCATGGCGCAGCGAAAAGCCCAGCTCGGGGTTGGCAGCGGCAATCGCCTGCAGGATTTCCACGCAGGCACTGAACTCGGTGCTGTCGCCCTTAAGCCAACGGCGCCGTGCCGGAACGTTGTAGAACAGGTCGCGAACTTCAATCACCGTGCCGCGCGCGCCGGCGCACTGGCGAATGGCGCTGGTCTGGCCACCCTGGCTTTCCAGTTCGTGGGCCTGGCCCTGATCGGTTCTGGATACCAGGTGCACCCGCGCGACACTCTGGATGCTGGCTAAAGCTTCGCCACGAAAGCCGTTGGTGCCGATCTGGAACAGGTCCTCGGCGCGGGTCAGCTTGCTGGTGGCATGGGCCGCCAGCGCCAGCCCCAGGTCCTGGGCGTCCATGCCGCAACCGTCGTCGGCTACGCGAATCAGGGTCTTGCCAGCGTCGACCAGCAGCACATCCACGCGGGTGCTGCCGGCATCAATGGCGTTCTCTACCAGTTCCTTGACTACGCTGGCGGGGCGCTCCACCACCTCGCCCGCGGCGATCTTGTTGGCCAGCTCCACGGGCAAAACGGCAATGCGTCCCATGCCCGCACTGTAATGGCCCTGGCGACACACACAGGGTTGTGGTCGAAATGTGGACACCAGTTGGCATTGTGGCAGGCGCCAGACCAGAACGGAAAACGACCCGCTTTGCACCAAGGACAGGCCGCGCCCCTGGCCCACAAATTGTGATCTTTACATTTTGTCCTTGATAAAAAGCCCGCTTCCGCTATTGGGTAGTTGACTCCGTACAATTATTGCAAGCAAGGAGCATCATGGCCGCAACCGGCAAAGCCGTGAAGAAGACCGCCCGCAAGCCCGCAAGTAAGGCCGCCCGCAAAGCAAAACCGGCGCCCAAACCTGCCCGCCGCCCTGCGCCAAAGGCGGCCAAAGCGGCAGCAAAGAAGCCTGCTGGCAAAGCGGCCAAGGCCGTCAAATCCGCCAAGCCAGCCAGGACAAAGCCTGCGGCAGGCAAGTCTGGGCGCAAAGCGCCCCGCCCCGCGGCCAAGAAGCCACAAAGCGGTGCCAAGGGAAACAAAGCCGCTGCCTCAAGCGTTAAGCAACCTGCCAAGTCACCCGGGAAGAACACTTTGAACAAATCAGCACCAGCCAAACCAGCCAAACCCGACAAAGCCAACGAAGCCGCTGCCAAGTCGACCAAGGCCGTGACTGCGCCACCGGAAGCCCCGGCGGCTGCAGCCGAAGCCACTCATGCCACCCAGGGGCCCACGCACAACGCCCTGGCTGTGGTACTGCCTACCCGCAAGCCCGGGCAAGAAGCACCCAAGCCCGGTGCTGGCGGCCGCAGTTTTGAGGACGAGGACGAACTTGAGGAGTTCGATCCCCTGTTCGACGAAATCAAAGAAGAAAAAGACTAGCCCGCCCCAAACCTGCCCAACCGCGCCACTGCGCGGGCCGGTGTGGCCGTGCCCCGGCCGGGGGCAACAGCCCCTTTTCAACGGCCGGGTGCAACCCACAATCGCGGCCTATGACACACTTCGCCCCGATTGACAGCCAGTTGAAATCGCTGCTGCGCGGCACCGTCGACGTGCTGGACCGCAGCGAACTGGCCCAGCGCCTGCGAAAGCAGCAGCCCCTGCGCGTCAAGCTGGGTGTTGACCCCAGTTCCCCGGACTTGCACCTGGGCCACACCGTGCAGATGCGGCGTCTGCGTGCTTTTCAGGACGCCGGCCACCAGGCGGTGCTGATCATTGGCGACTACACCGCCATGGTGGGCGACCCTTCCGGCAAAAACAAAACCCGCCCGCAGCTTACCCTTGCAGAAGTCGAGGAAAACGCCCGCACGTATCTGGCCCAGGCCGGCAAAGTGCTGGACGTCAGCAAGCTCGAAATCCGGCGCAATGGCGAATGGTTCAGCAAGATGTCGTTCATGGAAGTACTGCGCCTGTGCGCCCGCAGCACAGTAAGCCAGATGCTGGAACGCGAGGATTTTCATGCCCGCTTCAACAACGAGCAGCCAATCAGCCTTCACGAGTTCGTGTACCCCCTGATGCAGGGCTGGGACAGCGTGATGATTCGCGCAGATGTCGAACTGGGCGGCACGGACCAGCTATTCAACCTGCTGATGGGCCGCAAATTGCAGGAACAAGAGGGCATGACGCCCCAGGTGTGCATTACCAGCCCGATCATCCCCGGGCTGGACGGCGAACAGAAGATGTCCAAAAGCCTGGGCAACGCCATTGGCATCAACCAGGAACCGACGGACATGTTCGGCAAGGTCATGTCGATTCCAGACAAGCTGATGCTTCCCTGGTTCACGCTGCTGACACGCGAACCGGAGGACCGCCTGGCCCTGCTGTGCGACCCGGCCCAAACCCACCCGCGCGAAGCCAAGCTGGCACTGGCCCACTTGATCACCCAGGAAATGCACGGCAGCGCGGCCGCCCAAACAGCCCGCGAGGCCTTCATTACCACCTTCAGCAAAGGTGAAATCCCCGCCGACGCACCCGAATTCGCGCCCGAGCTGACCGATGGCTCGATTGCAGCCCATGCCCTGGTGCGGGCCGCCCATGGCGGAAGCGGCAGCGACGCCAGACGCTTGATCGCCCAGGGCGGCGTCAAGCTGCTGCAGCCTGACACCGGCGATGAATTCACCCTGCGCGACGACAAAGCCGCACTGACCGCGGCCGACCTTTCCGGTCGAGTGCTCAAGGTTGGCAAGCGGCATTTTTACCGCTTGAAGGCTTGAGCCCCAACCTGCTTGGCGCAAGCCCAAGCAGCACAAGCACTTAAATGTTCTCCAAATCTGCGGTTCCTTTGGAACGGCGGGGCCGCATTTTCCGTATTATTTCTATGCCGTTGGACGGCCTTGGGAGTCTTCATGCGCAACCAGAAACCTGTGCTGCTGATCTTGCTGGTATTGCTTCTGGTGGGCGGGGCTGTCGCCGCCTGGTTCTTTGTGTTCAACCAGGACGAGCCAGGCCGCAAAGGCCAGATCGCCACCGCCAACACACAAGCCGATCCTGAGCCCGCACACCCGGGCCAGACCGGGCCGATTGACCGAAGCAACTCGCAGCCTGACAAACCCGACCCCGACCGGCCGCCAGCCAAGGACCCGGTCACCAAGCCCAAGCCCAAGGTCGATACACCGGAAGTCGATACGCCCAAGATCCAGGTGCGGCCCAAGATTGACACCCCGCCGGAGGAGATCACCGGCCCGGACATGACCGATTGGCCGGTCAGAAAGTCGGAACACGTCATCAAGGGCAAGATTGTCTACAAGTCCGACGGCCGCGCTGCTGCAGGCGCCGCGATCAGCGCTGAGTTCTATGCCAATGCAATGATGTCCGGGCAAGCCAAGGGCGGGGAAGCCCTGAAGCCGCCCGCGGGTGCCACGGTGGAGGGTACGGCGACCTCCGATGGCATGGGCGAGTTCACCCTGCGCCTGACCCTGACGCACAAAGTTCCGCCTGGCTACGACGACCCGGAGCAACCAGCCAAGGACATGGCGCCGGAAGACGACGAAGAGGCCGACAAGAGTGGCCGCTCCTGGCGAACCTGGGGCGGTGCCGAAAACATCATCATCGTCGGGCGCATGGCGGGTTATGCGCCTGCCCGCTCTGGCAGCGTCTGGCTGCGCGAGAACGGCGAACAGGAAGTGAAGCTTTTCCTTGCCATTCCCGCGGCCTTGTCCGGTCGTGTCGTGGACGCCCTGACCCGCAAGGGCATCGAGGGCGCCAGCGTGCAGCTTTACCAGGCTGATGCCGGCACCGACGGCTGGACCACCCCACGCACGGTGCAGTGCGACAAAGACGGCTACTTTTCGGTCAGCGACCTTGGCGCTGGCAGCTACATGTATGCGGCCTCTGCCAATGGCTACACCGCTGAAAACGCCTGGCAGACGGGCCGGCGGGTCGACCTGAGCAAGGGTGGCGAACAGAACCTGGGCGACATTCCACTGCTGCCCAGTTGCGGGTTGACCGGGCTGGTCGTCGATGCGGAAACCGGCGAGCCGATTGCCGGCGCCAGTGTTGACCTGGAGCAGCCTTCGCAGTGGGGCAACTTTTCAAGCCACGGTGTCACGACCAACCAGGAAGGCCGCTTTGACGTCCAGGGTGTTGGTACCGGCGTGTACACGCTGCGCGCCAATGCCTCCAACTACGCTCCAACGACCATCGAAAGAGTCGCCGCCGAAGCCGGCAAAAGCACCGATGTTGGCACAATCAAGCTGGGCCACGGGTTCAGCTTTGACGGCATGGTTCTGGACGACAAAGGCAAGGGACTTGCCGGTGCTACGGTTACCTTGACCGAACGCAAGAAGGGCAATGGCTGGGCCTTTGGTAACCAGGGCCGCGCCCTGGGCACCTATCTGACGGAATCCAATGGGGGCTTTCGGGTAACCGGGCTGGCCGAATCCGAGGCCACCATCGAGGCCACCGCAGCGGGTTTTGCCCGCAACAGCCTGGACCTCGACCTTGCCCCCGGCATGGCGGCAGTCACGATTCGGCTGTTTCCGGGTGCCACGGTAAAGGGGCGCGTGTTTTCGGCAGACGGCACCCTGGCCAAGGGTTGCTCCGTTACGCTGCTGGACCACAGCGACCCCATGTACACCATGTACAAGCAGCAGCCCGGCACGATGGGAAACATGCGCTGGTTTGGCCAGAACAGCATCAGCGGCGCCACGCGCGATGACGGAGTCTTTGCCCTGAACAACGTGCCGCCCGGCACCTACCTGCTGGTGGCTTCTCCACCGGCTGGTCAGGGAACAGCGCTGGACGATCTCAAGGTCGGACAAGGCGGCGAAGTGGATGCCGGCGACCTGCGACTGCCGGGCCCCGGTTCGTTGCGTGTCACGGTAACGGAGCAAGGCAAGCCCGTGGCCGGCCTGAAGGTCACCTTGAAGAACCCCGGTTTTGGCACAGACACAAACGCCAAAGAATACAGCGCAGAAACCGACAGCCTGGGCATTGCCGAGATTGCCGATGTGCCGGCCGGGGACCAGTACGTCACCACCGCGCAGGACAAAGACCAGTGGGACACTGAAATCTTCACCAAGCGCCGTGTCAGCATTCGATCGGGCCAGACCACGGATTTCAAACTGGAACTCAAGCCCGCCAACACCGCCCGTGTGCACGGCCGCCTGACACTGGACAACAAAGCCCAGTTCAACGAGGTCTACATTCTGGGCAGCGGCACCAAGCAGGGCTTCTTCAAGAACACCAAGCCCGACGAGGCCGGGTTCTTTGATTTCACCAACGTGCCCTTTGGCGCGTACATGCTGCACGCCCGCATGGGCGACAAGGTCATTTCCTGCACGCTGTCGATCACAGTCGAAAACACCGCAGACCTGGAAGTGAACAAAGACTTTACCGGCCGGGTAGTCAGCGGCACGGTGACTACGCCCAATAACTCCGCTGCCGAACGCGCCAGCGTGAAGGTGTTTCTGCAGCGGCTGAACGACGGTACGCCCGAGGCTTACTCGCAGTGGCTGAAGGCTGAAAACCGCTGCGATGCCGACGGCAAGTTCAGCTTTGACCACGTGCCCGCAGGTCAGTACCGGCTCAGTGCATCGCTGGAAGGCGTGGGGTCCAGTGGCCAGGACGTCACGGTAAGCGGCTCCGACATGCCGGGTATCGGGCTGACCCTTTCCAACAACAGCGGCACGATTCGCGTGATCATCAAGAAGTTGACAGGCACGCCGCTGGCGACCCAGAACTGGGGCATGGTGCAGGTGCGCGATTCGACCGGCGCTACCATGAACTTTGAAAACGGCGTTGGCTACTTCCTGCCCGTGGCTGGTGCGCAGGTTGACATGCCCACGATTCCGGCCGGCACCTACACCGTGGTGGTGGTCACCTCCGGCTGCATGCCCCTGGAAAAGGCCGCCGTGGCAGTAACCACCGGCAATCGCACGGACTGTGAAGTAGACCTTGTTGCAGCAGCAGAGTTGCACATGACCTTCACCAACACCGAAGTCACCCAGGCCATGCTGGACCTGGCCAGCGTCAAGTATTTTGACGCCTTGGGCGCGGAAATCGCCCGGCCGTCATCGCCCTTTGATGCCTGGTCCACGCCGCCGCAGGGTGAAAAGCCCCTGTTGTACAGCGGGCGTATCGGACCCACTGTCAAGCAGATCAAGGTCAAGGTGCCAGGTTATGTAGAGGTGACGGTGAACATTGAGTGGGAAGCCGGCAAGAAAATCGAGCGCGAAGAAAGTCTGGTCGCCGAATAGGCTGTA
The DNA here is from genome assembly GCA_016722065.1 of Planctomycetota bacterium. Classification (GTDB taxonomy): domain Bacteria; phylum Planctomycetota; class UBA8742; order UBA2392; family UBA2392; genus H3-PLA7. Next base: position 1,291,781 of record JADKGX010000001.1, on the reverse strand, counting down.
GCGCGCCAAGGCATGCCAACTGGCACATCCGGGGCCGCCCAGGCGGCCCCGGATTCGTTTTTCTGGCGGTAGTAGCCTGCCTTGAGACGTTCTAGAGTGGCCAGGTCCACAATTCTGTGGGCGCTGCATGCCTCAAACCGGAGCCTGCCCCATGAAGGATCTGCTGACCTCGCTGGCCAAGAAGTCCGGCGCTGATTATTGCGAGCTGCGCCTGGAAGACAGTTGGCAGACCAGTGTGGCCTTCAGCGGCAAGGATCTTGAAAACGTCCAGGAATCGCACCTGTTTGGTGGCAACGTTCGCGTCGCCGTGGACGGCTGCTGGGGGTTTGTCACTTTCAACAACCTGCAAGACATTGCCCCGCGTGTCAAAGAAGCTGTAACCAACGCCAGGGCCGCCAGCCGCCACGCCAAAGACCACAGCATTCTGGCCCCGGCCCAACCCGTGCAGGTCGAAGTTCGGCTGGACGCTAAACTGGACCCGCGCCGCGTGGCACTCAAGGACAAGATTGAACTGTTTGCGGGCTACAACGAAAAAATGCTCAGCCACCCCGGCGTAACCAGCAGCAACGTGCGTTATTTCGACAAGATCACGCGCCTTACCTATGCAAACTCAGAGGGCACCTGGGTCGACCGTGACGAGATCGATTCCGGCATGGGCGGCACCGCCATTTCCCGCCAGGGGGGAATCACCGGCCGCGCCACCTGCGGCCAGGGCGGGCGCGACGGCTTTGAACGCTTCCGCAACATGGACCTTCAGTTCGAAGAAGCCGCCCAGAACGCCGTGGAAACCGCCAAGGCGCCAGTCATCCAGGGTGGTACCTACACCGTGGTTTGTGACCCGCACCTGGCAGGCGTGTTTGTGCATGAAGCCTTTGGCCACCTTAGTGAAGGCGACAACGTTGCAGACGACCCGCGCATGCAGGAAGTGCTGAAGCTTGGGCGCAAGTTCGGCGAAAACTACCTGAACATCTGGGATACCGGGTTGGATGCCGGCCTGCGCGGCTTTCTGCAGTACGACGACGAAGGCGTGCCCACGGAAAAAACCTGGCTGATTAAAGATGGCGTGCTGGTCGGGCGCCTGCATTCCCGCGAAACCGCCGGGCGCATGAACGAAAAACCCACCGGCAACGCACGCGCCATCAGCTATCGCTTTCCGCCTATTCCGCGCATGCGCAACACCTGCATCGGCAACGGCCCCCACGGCAGCTTCAATGACCTGATCAAGGACATCAAGCTGGGCGTGTACGCCCTGGACGCCTACGGAGGCCAGACCAACGGTGAACTGTTCACCTTCACGGCGGGCCAGGCCTTCATGATTCGTGACGGCAAAGTGGCCGAACGCGTGCGTGATGTAACCCTGGGCGGCAACGTGTTCGACACCCTGCGCAATATCACGGGCATTGCGGGCGACTATCACGTGCAGGATACCGCAGGCGGCTGCGGCAAGGGCGGCCAGATGCCACTGCCGGTAAGCCACGGCAGCCCGCACATCAAGATCAAGGACGTAGTGATTGGCGGCCAGTAGACCTTGCCAGGTTGCCTCGCCCCCGCTGCACAGGGCATTCGGTGCGGGGCGATGGAGCCAAGTCAGGCAAAGCACAGGAAACTTGAGGATCGTACATGCCGCCACTTGCCACGGAAAAACTGACCCGCAACGCCGACGCCTACGAGACCTTTCACAGCGAAGGCCGGTCGCTGCGCGTGATGTTTGAAAACGACCGTTTGACTGAAATCCGCCAGGGCGAAAATTCCGGCCTGGCGATTCGCGCCGTCAAGCACGGCAAGATCGGGTTTTCCTACAGCAGCAAGCAAGATGAAGTTGAAGCCGTGGCCGAAGCCGCGCTGCGCATGACGCCCTTTGGCAAGTCCTATGACTTTCAGTTTGCCAGCCCGGCCAAGAGCCCGCATGTCAGCGTGTTTGATGAACGCTGCGGCAAGCTGGACGCCGAAAAGCTGGTGCTGCTGTGCGGCGCCGTCAAGGATGCCATCAAGTCGATCGCCCCTGACGCCACGGCAGAATGCAGCCTGGGTGGCGGCATTGGCCGCACCCGCATTCTGACCAGCACCGGCCAGGAATGTGTCGAAAACGAAAGCAGCTACGGCTGGTTTGTGTCGGCCAAGATCTCCGAGGAAGGCAACTTCCTGTCCACCTACCGCATGCGCAGCGGCAACCGCATGATTCCAGACGCGGAAGTCCTGCAAGGCGCGCGCGAGGCCGCGCAGGAATACCTGGTCGCGCGCAAACCCGCGCCACTCAAGCCTGGGTCTTATCCCGTGCTGTTTGCCCCCTCGGCGGTCAGTGACCTGCTGTTGCCAATTGCGGTTTCCATCAACGGCCTGAACATTGCCAAGAAGACCAGTCCCTTTGTGGAAGGTCTGGGGCAGAAGTTGTTTGACCAGCGCCTGACGATTCTTGACGACCCCTTCCATGAGGAGGGCCCCTCCGGCGGCTTGTATGATGGCGAAGGTATCGTGACGCAAAAGCGCCCGATTGTCGAAAACGGTGTGCTGAAGTCTTTCGTGCATTCCCTTTCCACGGCCAAGCAGGCCGGCCATGCCCCAACGGGCAATGCCGCCCGTTCGGTCAGCAGCCTGCCCATGCCCGGCACCCATAACGTGATTATGTCGCCCGGCACCGACGACCTGGATGCGCTGTACCAGCGCGCCAATGGCGGGCTGTGCATCGCGCAACTGATTGGCACCTTCACCAGCAACTTTTTGGCCGGGCAGGTCAGCGGCAACGTCTCGCTGGGCTATCTGGTGCAGGACGGCCGCCGCGTTGGCCGGGTCAAGAACTGCGCCTTGAACGTCAACGCGTTTGACGTACTCAAGTCGCGCATCCTGGGCATCAGCAAGCAGCGCGAATGGGTCGGCAGCGAACTTCTGCCCTGGGTGCTGGTCGATGGCGTGCAGATCAGCGCCCGGTAAGGCCAGCGTGCCTCGCATACTCACCGTGCTGTTGACTGTGGTGCTGGGCTGCCTGGCAGCTGCCTGCGGCAACCCGCGTGTCAATGATTCCGGCCCGCCAGCCAACACGCCAGATAACAGGCCAGATAACCGGCCAGCCAACAACCAGCCCACAGGCCCCGTGCCTTGGCCCGCGATCTCGTTGCAGCCGGTGTATGCGGCCGATGCGCGCTTTCGCACCACGCGCACGCTGCGCGTAGAGGAATTGACCGCCACAGAACGGTACCTGACCGAAAGCACGGAAGTCACCCTGACGCGGGTGCTCAGCATTGACGAGCGCGGGCGGCTGCTGGCTTTGCGCCGGGACTATGAGCTAAGCAACACGCGCCTGACCAAAGGCTTTGGTGACGGCGAAGCAGCAGCGGGCATTCTGCAAGGCGCGATTTTGGAACTGCGCCGCCGCCAGGGCGTCGTGCAGGTCAAGGTGCTGGCCGGCGATTCGTCGCTGGCGCGGCAGAACTTCTTGATGGACGGCTTTGAACTGGCCCTGCTGCCACTGGACGAAGTGCGACAAGGAGACCGTTGGGTACTGGATGCCGGCGCCCTGGCCTCGCTGAACAAGTTCATTGAGGCCGTGGGCTACAAGATTGAAAAGAACAAGTTGATCTGCGTGCTGGCGGCCGTGACGGCCGACAGCGCAGAAATCAGCCTGGATTGGCAGATCACCGGCGAGTTCAGCGGCAAGCCCGCTGTGCTTGGCTTTGAGGGCACTGTGGTGTTTGACCGCAAACAGAAACTGGTGCGGCAGGTGTCCATTACCGGCGGCCGGCCCACCGGCGAAGGCGCGCGCCAGCAGATTGAAATCGGTCTGAAACGCCGCCTGACCCATGGCTGGCTGGACCTGGACGACTGAGAACCCGACCTGTTTCCCTACTTCTTTCTTGGCGTTCTGGCCGGTGCTTTGGCCGGCTTGCGGCGGTGCTTGCCGTTGTGGGAAACCTTGTCGGTGTCCAGGGTCGCCGGGGCGTTTTGCATGTTGAAGCCAATCGGGCGTTCCTCATGCGGCTTGGACAACACGTTAATGCGAAAGATGGTCTGGTAGCGCACGTAGGTGTTGTAGGTGTCTTCGCAGTTGCGCTCGTCCCGGAACACGCAAAACAGGCCGTATTCGGGCTTGAGTTCCATCACGTGGCTGACGTCCAGCACCTGGCCGCTGGTCAGCAGCAGTTCCAGTATCGGCGTTTGGCCGTCAATCGAACACACCTGGCGCATGTAATCCGTGAAGTGGGTGCGAAAGAAACGCGACCCGAAGGCGTCTTCGTTTTCGGCAGCGCCTGCAGCCGGGTTGATGGGGTAGTATCCGATCACGCGAAACTCCTTTGTATAAGAGTGGCAACATAACCGATGGACGCGCGCGAATGAAGCTTGGCTTGCTGCAACTCAACCCGCTGGTTGGCGACTTCCAGGCAAACCTGGCCGCCATCGAAGCCGCCGCCCGCAAAGCCGTGGCCCAAGGTGCCGAACTTTGCATCGCGCCCGAGCTTGCGCTGTCCGGCTATCCGCCCCACGACCTGATGCTGCAACAGGATTTTGTCGCGCGCAACCAACAGGCCGCGGAACACCTGATTGCGCTGTCGGCGGAGCTGCGCTGCGGCCTGCTGTTCGGGCTGGTTACAGCCAACAAAAAAGCCTTCGGCAAGCCGCTGCACAATGCCGCGCTGCTGTGTGATTCCGGCCGCGTGCTGGCCATCAAGCGCAAGTCCTTGCTGCCTACCTACGACGTGTTTGACGAACGCCGGTACTTTGAGCCCGACCCTGCCGTGTGCGTGGCTGATTTTCGCGGCACCAAGGTTGGCCTGCTGATCTGTGAAGACATCTGGACCGATGAATCTCTGCTGGGGCGCGTTGATTACGACACCGACCCCGCCGATGATTGCGTCAAGGCCGGGGCGACCCTGCTGTTGACCCTTTCCGCCAGCCCCTGGGGCAGCGGCAAGCACCGCCTGCGCGAACAACTCGTGTCGCGCGCTGCATCGCGTACCGGCACCTTTGCCGTGCTGGTCAACCAGTGCGGTGGCAACGACGACCTGATTTTTGATGGCGCCAGCGTGGCCTGCGACCACCGCGGCCGCAGCGTGGCGCGCCTGTCACTGTTTGAGCCCGCCGTCATGGTGATCGACACAACGGCCAGCACGCCCGCGCCCGGCTGGTCAACAGACGACCTGGGCCACGAAATCAACGCCCTGGTGCTGGGGCTTGGCGACTATTTTCGCAAGACGGGCCACAGCCGGGCACTGCTGGGGCTTTCGGGTGGCATCGACAGTGCGCTGGTGGCCTGCCTGGCCGCGCGCGCTTTGGGCCCGGCCAACGTCACCGGCATCAGTATGCCCACGCGGTTCTCCAGTGCCGGAAGCGTCGATGACAGCCGTGCCCTGGCCGCCAGGCTGTGCATCGGCTTTGAAGTGATCGACATTGACCCGGCCTTTGAGTTGCAGCGCAAGCTGGCGCGATTTCCCGGTGGCGTGGCCGAAGAAAACGCCCAGGCCCGGCTGCGCGGCCTGGTGTTGATGACGCGCAGCAACGCAAGCGGTGCCCTGGTGCTGGCCACCGGCAACCGCAGCGAGCTGGCGGTGGGGTACAGCACGCTGTACGGCGACATGTGCGGGGCGCTGGAAGTAATCGGCGATGTGCCCAAGACCCGCGTGTTTGAAATGGCGCGTCGATTTGCCGAAATCCCGCAGGCGATTCACGACAAGCCACCCAGCGCAGAACTGCGCCCCAACCAGACCGATCAGGACAGCCTGCCGCCCTACGAGCTGCTGGATCGCATTCTTTCTGCCTATCTGGATCAACGGCTGGATACCACGGGTATGGCGCAACAGGGACTGGACCCGGCATTGTGTGCCAAAATCACGCGCATGGTTGAGCTTGCGGAATACAAGCGCAAGCAGGCGCCGATCGTGCTGCGCATTTCCGGCCACGCATTTGGCGCCGGTCGAAGAATGCCCGCCGCCAAGAAGGTGTAACGGCCCCTCCGGGGGCTGGCACAAAACCAACAATTCGTCAAATCAGAAAACCCGGTGGCTGCCCTGCCCCTTCGTTGCCCGCATATGCCTTAACTGCTACCCTTCCCGCCCCCTAACGGGGTATATCGTCACCGGGAGACGTTCTTCCCTTAGTAGTTAATGGCCAGCAGAAGTGAGGACGCTCAGTGGGTCTCGAAAACTACTCTCGTAACCAGAAGATCTTTGTCGCCACGCTGATCATCATGCTGGCGTCCATGTTCACCATTACCGGCGCCATGACGGTTGTGCTGGGCGGCGAAAACAAGGGCAACCCAGCCGAAGCAGCCAAGGTCGGCAAAGACAAGATCCGCTACTTTGACTACACCCGCATGCGCCGCGCGCTGGGGTTGGTCGCTTCGTTGGACAGCGCGGCCTACAACTACCAGGCCGAAGTCAAGGAAACGCTGTACGCCCGCGTGCCCACGCTGGCCACGCGCGAAGAGTCCGGCCACGAATGGCCCGGCAACGCCACCATGCCCGTCACCGTCAGCCTGCTGGACGTTTGGCCGCAGTGGCAGGACCAGAATCTTTGGTGCCACATGGTGCTGGTCAAGCGCGCCAAAGAAGCGGGCATTGAGCCCCCAAGTAACGCCCGCGTAGGCGATGTGCTGACCGCACTGTTGAACGCGCGCCGCCAGGAGTTTGAAAAGTTCACCAAGAAGGACCTCGAGAAAGAGTTCAAGAAGAACTTCAGCGACGAGTTGTCTGACCTGCTGCCCACCTTCCGTGAAGCCCTGATGGTTCACGACTATGTGGATTCCCAGTTGGCCCAGTACCGCGCCTCGCTGGACGAAGTAGCTGCCATCGTGGGCGGCGACAGCGAAGAAATGAAGGCCGAAGTAGTGCGCCTTTCCATTGACGCGTTCATGCAACGCGCCCGCCAGGAAGTCCTGCGCGAAAGCTTCGCATGGCGCAGCTCGCAGCTCGCCGGTGGTTTCGGCGTTGCCACGCCCGGCATGGGATATGACGCCATCGAGGAAGCCTTTGACAAGAACTCAGGCAAGGAACTGAACGAACCCGCCCACTTCCGCTTTGACGTGATCCAGGCGTACCCCAGTGTGCTGCTGAATGACGGCAAGATTCCCATCGACGAAACCCGCATTGAGCTGACCTACCAGGCCGTGCGCGACGAAATGTTCAAGGCCAGCGACACCGACAAGGCCCAGATTGAAGCCCGTCTGGAGGCAGCCAAGGACCGCTACGCGCGCCTGCACACCGCCGAAACCAAGGATTGGGATGAAGCCAAGTGGCTGGAGTGGAAGAACAAGCAGCGCCCCGAAATGATGCAGTATCGCCTGCTGGACGAAGTGCAGGCCGACCTGATCCAGACCCTGCAGCGCGAAAACTCCGTGCCCGCGGCCCAGGCTGCGGTAGCGGAATTGATGCGCAAGCTGGCCGATATCAAGCAGAAGCGTGAACGCGACCTGAATGCCGGCCTGGAAGTAATCCGCAAGGAGCAGGCGGTCATCGATGGCGTGAAAAGCTACCTGGAAAGCCTGCGCCAGCGCTTTACCTCCATGGACGAACAGGTGTGGATCCGCATGACAGCTATTGGCATGCGCCTGCCTGCCAAGCTGGACGACGCCGAACTCAAGCGCATGGCCGAAGACATGGCCCGCGAGTTGCAGAACCTGGAACGCGAACAGGTGCAGGGCCTGCGCGCAACCGCCGGCAGCCCGATGCAGGACCTGGAGCGCATGCGCGACGACAAGCGCGCCCAGCGCGACGATTTTGTGGCCAAGGAGCCCAAGAAAAACGATTTCGACCAGTTGATGAGCGATGCCGAAATCGACGCCAAGCTCAAGGGCTTTGACCTCGACATTGAAGCGATCACCGAAAAGATCAAGGCGCGCGACCAGAAGCTGCCTTTGGTGGAAGCTTTTGCCGATGCCATGCGCGCCGTGATGGTCAACTTTGAGCTGGCGGCCCGCATGATTGGCGAGCCCGGCGACGAAGCCCTGCGTGCATCCACACTGCGCGCCATGCTGCTGGACGCACCGGCCGCGCTGTCCAAGTTTGCCAAAGACCAAGCCGACGTGATTGTACCTCAGTCAGAAATCGACGATTGGGACGGCCGCAGCCAGTTGATCGCCGCAGATATCAGCGCGCGCCAGAATGCCGTGCGCAAGGATGCAGCCGATACCCGCGGCCTGAAGCTGGAGGAAATGTGCCAGCAATCCGGCTTGCGCATGGTCAATGCCGGCGAGCGCGACTTTACGTGGGAGCAGGTGGTGGCCAACGAATCCTTGAACTACCTGGATTTCGTGGAAGGGGCCAAGTCGTTCCTGGAAGATCCCAACAACAGCGCGGGCATGGTCAGCAACCTGATGGCGCTGCCCGGTAAGGGCTACATCCTGCTGCGTCTGCGCGAAAAGACACCCAAGTACGCCCAGGGCCACGCCGACAGCCAGCAGCGCACCCTGACGCTGGCGGCCATGAAGCGCGCACGCGAGTTGACGATTGAAGCCATGAAGGAAGTCCGCCGCGACGTGGTCAAGAACGGCTGGGATGCCGCCATCAAGCGCGCCCAGGAAAAGTTCGGCGCACACCTTTCGCTGGTCAAGACGGACTGGTTCACGGACAAGATGGACGTGCCGGAAATCTACAGCGATGCTGATTCCGAGCTGCTGGGATTCTCCAGTACGCCCAGCGCCACAACGCCTGACCAGCCCTTGATGCAGCGCCTGAAGGACATGCCCACGCGCGACAAGGTGACGGAACTGATTCCCAGCAAGCGCAACGAAGACGCCCTGCGCCGGCCCGACATGGAACAATGGGGCTACATGCTGGCCCGTGCCGTGGACCGCCGCAACGTTGCGCACCGTATCTCGGACGACAAGCTCAAGGAAGATCAGCCCTTCTACATGCAGTTGCCGTCGGACATCTGGCGCACCCGCCACCTGGCCGGCAGCGAACTGGTGCGTGATCTGGTGACTCCGGCTGCGCTGCTCAAAGACACGCCCGTCGTGCTGTACAAGCCCGAGGAAAACAAGAAGGCCAACGGTCCTGCCAATGACAAATAGGCCGGGCCGGTCCGCCAGTGCCATCATTCTGGCCGGCGGGCTTGCCACACGCATGGGCGGCGAAAAGCCCCTGCGCAGGCTGCACGGCACCACGTTGCTGGATCTCGCGCTTGACCTTGCCCGCACCGCATGTGACGACTTGATTGTCGCCTGCGGTGCGCGCCTCTTTTCCGTGCCCACAGGCGTGCGACTTGCCCCCGATGCGGATGCCGACCACGGCAAGGGCCCGCTGGCCGGTGTGCGGGCCGGCCTTGAGCTGGCACGGCATGAGCGGGTGTTGGTCCTGGCCTGCGACCTGCCGAACATTACGCCACCACTGGCAGCGGCCCTGCTTGGCCACTTGCCGGCCCATGGCTGCGTGTGGTGTCGCCACGGTGCCGACGAACCGCTGGTGGCAGCACTGCTGCGCGAACCGGCGGCTGTCGCTGTGGATCAAGCTCTGGCCCAGGGCCGCAACAAGGTGCTGCCGGTCTGGCAGGTTTTGAACCCGCTGGTGATCACTGGCGAGGCACTGGCGGCTTTTGGTGATCCGGCCAAGCTGTTTGCCAACATCAATACACCGGCTGATTTGTCGGCCCAGGAAAACGGCCCGGCCTGAAGTTTCCTGCCGTGGCGGTTGGCGCCCGCAAACCCGCTTTGTGGCGCAAAGGACGGCTTGACCCGCCGTTGACCCTGCTTTGGCGAACGTGGTATTGTCGCGCTGCTTTCAGGGCGGCGCATCCACAGGAAATGACCATGTCGGACAGCGCTCATGCAACCGACCACCAGCACAGCAACCCGGACACCGATGCCGCAGCCGTGGCTGCGCGGCACATTCTGGGCCGGCTGTATGCCCCGATCGCGCCGGAACTGGCCCAGGTGGAAAAGCTGTACCGGGCCGAACTTTCCAGCGACGACCCGTACATCGCCAACCTGCTGGAATACATTGAAGACTACAGCGGGAAAAAGCTGCGCCCGGCGCTGCTGCTGCTGGCTGGCAAGGCCTGCGGACGCCTGACCCGCGACCACATTGTGCTGGGTGTTGTGGCCGAAATGCTGCACACCGCCACGCTGGTTCACGACGATATTCTTGACGACGCGCTGCTGCGGCGCAAACGCGCCAGCATCAATGCACTGGCCGGCAATGAAGTCAGCGTGCTGCTGGGCGACCACATTTTCAGCCATGCCTTTGAAATCAGCCTGGATGTATCCAGCCCCGTGGGCGCGCGCGAGTTTTCACGGGCCATGGCAAAGACCTGCTTTGGCGAAATCATGCAGGTGCACAACCGCAACCACTTTGAGCTCAATGAGGCCAAGTACCTCAAGATCATTGAGGGAAAAACCGCGGAACTGTACGCCACCAGTGCCATGCTGGGCGCCCACTATGGCGGGGCCGATGAAAAGACCTGCCGGGCTTTTTACGACTACGGCATGAACCTGGGCCGGGCCTTTCAGATCATGGACGACCTGCTGGACCTGCTGGGCGAAGAAGCCCTGGTGGGCAAAACCCTGGGCAGCGATATCGAAAAAGGCAAGCCCACGCTGCCGCTGATTCGCCACCTGGAAGTCGCCCCGCCCGCCCAACGCGAGGCCGCGCTGGCCGCAGCCCGGGCCGGTAACCGCACAGAACTGCTGCGCCTGCTGCATGGCAGCGAAAGCTTCAAGTACGCGGCTGCCAAGGCCGCCCTGTTTGTGCAAAGCGCCAAAAAAGGGTTGGAAGTGCTGCCTCAGTGCGAATTGCGCGAACTGCTGTTCGACATTGCTGATTTCGTGCTTTCGCGCGAGCTTTAGCCCGGTACTGCCGTCACGTCGGGGGGTTCCCAACCCGCTAGCCGCCATGCGTCCAAAAGCTATGCTTCGGCCCGAGGAATCGCCATGTCCCAGACCGTTGACAAACCCAACATCGACGCCGGTGAAGACATCACCACGCGCACGCTGTCGATCAATTTCGGGCCCCAGCACCCGGCCACGCACGGCACCCTGCGGGTGAAGATGGAAGTGCTGGGCGAAAACGTGGTCAAGGTCGACCCTGAAATCGGCTTTCTTCACACCGGCTTTGAAAAGCTGGGCGAATACCACACCTTCAACCAGTTCGTGTGCACTACCGACCGCATGAACTACATGAGCCCGCTGTGCAACAACTTCGGGTTCGTGCACGCCGTTGAGGAATTGCTTGAGATCGAACTGACCCCGCGCTGCCAGTACCTGCGGGTGATTCTGTGCGAACTGACCCGCCTGGCCGATCACGTAATCTGCACCGGTTTGCAGGCCATGGACCTTGGCGCGTTTTCTGTGCTGCTGTGGTCGTTTGTGGAGCGCGAAAAGCTGTACGACCTGTTTGAAATGGTCACCGGCGCCCGCCTGACCACCAGTTTCGCCCGCGTTGGCGGCATGATGAAAGATGTGCCCGGCGAGTTCGTGCCGCGTTGCCGCGAGTTCCTGCGCGAGTTCCCGCTGGCCCTGCGCGAAATCGAAAAGATGCTTTCCCGCAACCGCATCTTCTTGGACCGCACGATCGGCATTGCCGCTGTCAGTGGCGAAGACGCCATGAGCTACGGTGCCACCGGCCCGATCCTGCGCGCCGCCGGCATTCCCTACGATGTTCGCCGCGCCCGCCCCTATTGGGTGTATGACGAACTCGACTTTGAAATCATCACCCGCGACGCCGGCGACGTGTTCGCCCGCTATTGCGTGCGCGTGGATGAAATGCGCGAAAGCGTCAAGATCATCAGCCAGGCACTGGACCGCCTGCCCGGCGGCCCCGTCAACATTGACGACTGGAAGATCGTGCTGCCGGAAAAGGCCGCGGTATACACCCAGATGGAAAGCCTGATTACGCACTTCAAGCTGACCATGAAGGGCCACGGCCTGAAAACCCCGCGCCGGGGCAAGATTTACTCGTGCACCGAATCCACCAACGGGGAACTGGGCTGGTACCTGGAAACCGATGGCAGCGCCGTCAGTTATCGCCTGCGTTGCCGGCCACCCAGCTATATGAACTACGCCCCCATGCCGCAGATGGTTAACGGAAGTTACATCTCCGACGTAGTGGCGTGCCTGAGTTCGCTGAATGTAATCGCCGGCGAACTGGACCGCTAACTGCCCCGCCGTTGCCTGTGCAGCGGCTGGCTTTTGGATTGCTTGCTGACTTGTGGATCGCTTGCTGAAGTGAAAGAAACATGCCGACTGCAACTTCCAACACCACCCTCAAGCCCGAAACCCTGGAAGCAATTCGCGCCCTGACCCACCGCTTTCCGCAGCCTGAAGGTGCGCTGCTGACAGCGCTGCGCATTGCCGAACGCGAAGTTGGGTTCATCAACGCCCATGTCTGCGAACAGGTGGCGGGCGCCATTGGCATGCCGCCGGCCAAGGTGTGGGGCATGGTCAGTTTCTACACCACCTTTCGCAAGGAAACCGACGGCAAGAACATCGTCTGGGTCTGCGCCACGCTGCCCTGTGCTTTGCGCGGCGCCGAAAACGTTTTCGACATGCTTTCCAAGAAGCTGGGTGTGGGCAAAGACGAAACCACCCCCGATGGACTGTTCACGCTCAAGAAAGCCGAATGCCTGGGTGCCTGTAACACCGCGCCCTGCATGCAGGTCAACGACGACTACTACGAAAACCTGACCTTCGAAAAGATCGAACAGATCCTGGCTGACCTCAAGGCCGGCAAGTCGCCCGCCCGCCACGTCACGACCTAGATAACATCGGGCCATGGCCATCAGTGTCCGCAAAGGCCGCGCCCTGAAACGCCGCTTTGATGCAGGCGTGCGCAGCTTTGCATGGTACACCGGCTGGGTCGGTGCCGCTGGCTTTGCCCTGTGCGGCCTGCTGTGGCTTGCCCCGCAAAGTTCCTGGGACGGCACGCTGGGGCTGCGGGCAAGCCATTGGGCTGTCTATGCTATCGTTACGCTGGTGGCGGCCAGCCTGCTGGGCTGGAGCTTTGTAAACATCGGGCAGGACCGGCTGGAAAAACGCATCGGGCGCGGCTTGTCGGCCCTTTGCTTTGTGGTGCTGCCGCTGTTCTGCCTGGCCAACACACTTTGGCCCGCGGCCATGACCAGCGAAATCGGTTCTGATCATCGCCATCACCCGGTGTGGTTGTTCGTTCGCTGGTATCCGCCGCTGGTGACCATGATTTGCGCGGGGGTTTTTCTGGCCTGGAAGTCCAAGCCCCGCAAACGGGTGTATCTGGACCGCGCCTTGGGCTTTGCGCTGCTGCTGGCACCCTACGCCATCTTGTTTGCGGTCATGGAACTGGGTGTGCACCTGGACTGGCTGGACGAATCCCGCCGCCGCACACTGGATGCCCTGGGAAGCGGCGCGATTGTGCTTCAGATCGTGGTGGCGTTCTTCATCAGCGCCACAGATTGACCGCCACGCAGGGGCAAATTGCGGGTTGAATGCCAGGAGACCACCATGAAACCATTGCTGTCAGTTCTGGCGGGCGCGCTGTTGCTGGCGCTTGTGGTTGTGCCTTCTCAGGCGCAACGCAAGCCGGGGGGCAACAGCCCGTTTTCTGACTTCCACAAGAACGAATCGATTGCCACGGGCAAACCTGCCCCGCGCCTGTTTGCCCAGGACACGGATGGCAAAGACGTCGACTTGCGTGACTACCTGGGCCAATGGGTGTTCGTCGAGTTCGGCAGCTATACGTGACCGCCCTGTGTAGCCCATTTCGGTGAAATGGAAAAGTTGTTCAAACACCACGGCAAAGACGTCGCCTTCTTGTTCGTCTACACCCGCGAAGCCCACCCCGACGACGGCCCCGAAGACCGGCGCCAGGCCGAAGCCACGGGCGGCTGGAAGATCAAGGGCAACGCCGTGAAGATCGACAAACACGCCAGTTTCAAGGACCGCGTCAAGGCTGCCAAGGAATTGAAAGAGGCCGGCAAGAAGGGCTGGCGCATTCTGGTCGACGACATGAAGGACACCAACCAGAAGACCTTTGCCAGCCTGCCCAACATGGCATTTCTGGTCGATCCGCTGGGTGCTATCAAAAGCAAGTGGGCTTGGACGGCCAGCAGCACCAGCGACAAGATCAAGCGCAACGGCGACGAGAACACAGACAACGTGTACACGGTGCTCAAGGACGCCGGCGATCTGACGCGCTACAGCGTGGCCGACGACCCGCAGTTGCCTTTGCGGGATCTGCACAGTGGCGAGTGGTTGAAGTACGGCGACAAGATCGTCAGCTTTGAGCCCGCCAGCACTGGCAAGTACAAGCGCGATGACGCGCTGCTGGAGTTGCCAGCGTTCACCCCGGCCAAAACGCGCGCCGAAGTCACCGCCAAAGAACTCACGCTGGGCAAGCTCAAACTGCCCTGTGTGGTCGTTACGCAGGGCGACAGGGAAACCTGGTATTGCACCCGGCTGCCTGGCGACGGCATTGCCCGGGTTGTGACGGCCGGCAAGGTGACGCTCGACTTGGCCGACGCGGGCTTTGAAAAAGACAAGTCCGCCCTGGTGGCCTACGACCCGGCCGCGAAATAGCCCTTTTGGCCCGTCAAGAACTTCCGCCGCCACAGGCCTTGCCAACCCTGTGGCGGTGAGGTCGTTGGTCCCGGGCTTGCCCAAAACTGTAAAAAAACCCGTCGCGGTACCCGTTTCGGGCGTATCATTGAGGGTCGGGACACTGAAAACCCTTGCAAGGACCTACCATGACTTTCCGTCGTAAGAACCGCGGCTTTACCCTGGTCGAGTTGATGGTGGTAATCGTCATCCTCGGCATCATTGGCACCATGGCCTTTGTGTTCGTGCTGGACAAGCCCGACAAGGCCAAGTGGGAAAAAGCCCGCAGCGACATGAGCGAAATTGTCAAGGCGCTCAACATGTACGCCGTGGACCACGACAACGAATACCCCGCGGCCCTGGACTCGATTGCGCCATCTTTTGGCGGCAATGTGCCCAAGGATCCGTTCACCAAGGACATGTTCCAGTATGAGCAAACCAGCGACGGCGGCTTCATCCTGCGCTGTCTGGGCAAAGACCGCGCCGATGGCGGCGCCGAAGTGCCTGACAAGGACATCGTGTTCAACAAGTCGGGTATCGTCGAAGAAGGCAAATAGACGTCATGCTTGCAACGGCCGGAAACTCCAGCATGCATTCGGGCGGCCGCAGGGCCGCCCGGTTTGCGCAACACGCCTTCACCCTGGTGGAACTCTCGGTGGTGGTGTTGCTGATCGGCCTGTTCATGATGATTGTGGTAACCAGCACCTATTTCATTTTCCGCGACCGCGAAACACTCAAGGGCACGGCCCGTGAACTGGCGGGCTTTCTCGAAAACGTGCGCAGCCAGGCCGCCATCAAGGGCAAGACCTACAAGGTCGAATACAACCTGAAAGAACAGCAGTACTTCGCCTGGACGCCGCGTAAACCCGAACCCGGGGAAGTGCTGGATGCGGAAGACGATGACTCCTACGTTGCCGGCGGCTTCTTTGAACTGCCAAGCCGCACCAACGCTGGCGGACAACGAACCTACACCTGCTGGATTGACCACATTGCCTTTGGCGACGGCTCTGTGGCCAAAGACGACAGTGTCGTGATCAAGTTTTCGCCCAAGGGCGGCGGCCACTGGCACTACGTGTACCTGACCAACAACGAAGGCGAGTTCTACACCATCGAAATCAGCCCGTTCACTGGCTCGGCCGATGTCTTTCCCGGCGAAATGAAACCTGAGGAACCGGAGCACCTGAAATGACCCGACCCGCCAACAACCGGCGTCGCGGTTTTGCCATGGTCGAGGCCCTGGTGGCCGTGGTGATCATTGGCGTGGTGCTGCTGTTGCTGCTGCAGATTCGAAACAATGCCATCCAGCAGTTTCTGGCCTCGGGCGACAACCACACCGGCGCCTGGCTGGCTGAAATGAAGATGGCAGAACTTGTGGGCCAGGACCTGCCCGACCCGGAAGACGAAGATACCTGGGTGCTCAGTGGCAGCGGCGACTTCGGCGATCTCAACACGCGCATGAATGACCTGAACTACGGCCGCAACGAGCAATGGGTCGAGCGCGACACGTTCTCGAAGTATGAATATGAATGGACCAAAGAACTGCTGTTTGTCGGCGTAGATTTTACCGGCACCAAAGAAGAACTGGATGCCTGGGAACAGCCACTGGACGAAAACGGCGACCCGACAACAGAAAAAGACCCGCACACCCTGCCGATGTCGCGCATTGTGCGCGTAACGCTGAAGGTCTTTCTGCCCCTCAAACGCACCACCAACAGCGAGGGCCAGGAAGAATCCGACACCCAATTCGATAAAAAGCGCACGATTACGTTGATCACCTACGTCGACCCCGCCGTGCTGCAAAACGCCGAACTGGAAAGTGTGGATACAACGACCGACACCGCGGGCACTGGCGGCACAGGCGGCACTGGCGGCACTGGCGGAACAGGCGGCACCGGCGGAACGGGGGGGCGATAATGCGCACCCAACGCGGCTTTACACTCATTGAGTTGATGCTGGCGCTGCTGATTTCAGCCACGATTCTGACCAGCTTGGGCCTGATCCTGAAATCCAGCATTGAGGCCCGCGTCCAGATTGAAAGCGAGCTGCGCGCCCGGCGCATGGGCCCGGCGATTCTGGCCATCGTTTCGCAGGACCTGCGCAACGCCTGGTGCACCGGCCTGGACGAAGAAACTGAAATCGAGGGCGACTGGTTCATTGGCAAGCACAACGGCAGCGACGACAAGGCCTCAGACGAGCTGAACTTCGTGACATCCGTTAACAGCTACATGCGCTACAACGGCATCACCAGCGATCTGACCGAAGTCGGCTATTACCTGAAAGAGAACCGCGACGGCCCGCTGACCGGCCTGTTCACGCTGTACCGGCGCGAGGATTTCCTGGTCGATAAACGTCCCAGCGAAGGCGGCCTTGGGGTCAAGATGAGTGACCGCGTGGTGAGTTTTCGGGTGTGGTACTACGACCTTCCGCGCGATGCCGTGGGCGATGACGGCAAGATGGACCCCGCCCAGCTGCAGACCGTGCTGGATCGCGGATCGTCGACTGAGACCGACGACTGGGATTCCAAGGAACAGGAACGCCTGCCCTATGCCGTGCGCATTGAGTTGATCATCGACGCCACGCCGGCCGATGCCTTCAACCGCAACCAGAAACGCCGCTACGCGATGTACCAGACCGTGGTGCGCCTGCCCGAGTTCCCGAAACTGGACAAAAACTTCAAGCTGTTCGACGTGCAGACCCCCACAACCGCAGCCGCCCCGGCTGGCGGCACCGGCGGAACAGGCGGCACAGGTGGCACCGGCGGAACCGGCGGAACAGGCGGCACAGGTGGCACCGGCGGAACCGGCAACTAGCGGCCTTCAAACCCGCCACGACTCCGAAAACTATCCACACCGGCCAGACATGTCGCCAGTCTGACTACACTGCGCACATGTCTTTTGCCCACCTGCACGTTCATTCGGATTACAGCTTCCTGGACGGTGGCGCCACCGTGGCCGGTCTGGCCAAGCGCGCCGCCGACCAAGGCATGCCGGCCTTGGCACTGACCGACCACGGCAACATGTGCGGCGTGCTGGACCTGTACCAGCAATGCGCCAAGCAGGGCATCAAGCCGATTCTGGGCTGCGAAATCTATGTCGTTCCCTATGCCATGGGCGAGCGCCGCAACCCCGAAATCGACAGCGCACCCGGCGGCGACAAAGCAGCCAAAGAAAACGCCCACCTGGTGCTGCTGGCACAATCCGAACAGGGCTATCGCAACCTGTGCAAGATCACCAGCGCGGGCTTCAAGTACGGCTTTCACCGCAAGCCCCGCGTCGATTACGACACTCTGCGCAAGCACAGCCAGGGGCTGATTGCGCTTACGGCCTGCCTGGGCGGCGAAATCCCCCAGGCCATCATGCGTGGCAAAGATGCCGAACCCGCCGTATGCAAAGTGCAGACCTACCAGGAGATTTTCGGGCGCGAAAACCTGTACCTCGAAATCCAGGCCCACCGGCGCTCGCGCAGCGGCGAGTTCGAAGAAATCGTGGCGACGCGCATGTTTGAAGTGGCACAAAGAACCGGCGCCAAGGTTGTGCTGACCAACGACAGCCATTACCTGAACCCGGACGATTTCGAAAGCCACAACGCGTTGCTGGCCATCAACACCGGTCGCCTGCTTTCAGATGCCAACCGCATGGAGTACGGCCCCGACTTCTACCTGAAGTCCGCCCAGGAAATGGCCGAGCTGTTCCCGAATCACCCGCAGGTCGTGGCCCACACACTCGAGATCGCCGATCGCTGCAACGTGAAGCTCGAAAACACCGGCTACCACCTGCCCACGTTTGCCTGCCCTGACGGCCTGGCAAGCAAGGACTACCTGCGCAAACTGTGCGAGCAGGGGGTGCGCCAGCGCTACGGGGCAGAGGCCCTGGCAGCGGGCAGCAGGATTGCTGATCGACTGGACTTTGAGCTGGCCACCATCGACCGCATGGGCTTCAACAGCTACTTCCTGATCGTGGCGGATTTCATTGGCTGGGCGCGGCAGCAGGGTATTCCGGTTGGGCCGGGTCGCGGCTCGGCTGCTGGCGCGATTGTCGCCTATGCACTTGGCATCACGGGTCTTGATCCGCTGCGCTACAACCTGCTGTTTGAGCGCTTCTTGAACCCTGACCGCATCAGCATGCCGGATATCGACATCGACTTCTGCGTCGACCGGCGCGGCGAAGTAATCGAGTACGTGCGCCAGAAGTACGGGCCCGATTGCGTCTGCCAGATCGGAACTTTTGGCAAGCTGCTGGCCCGCGCAGCCGTCAAGGACGCCGGCCGCGTGCTGGGCGCGCCGCTGAAAAAGATCAACGACCTGACCAAGCTGATTCCGGTGCTGCAGGGCAAAGTCAAACCGCTGCAGAAATGCCTGGACGAAGAAGCGGACTTCAAGGCCCAGTACGACAAAGACCCCGAACTCAAGACCGTCGTTGACACCGCCATGAAGCTGGAAGGGCTCAATCGCGGCACCGGCGTGCACGCCGCCGGGGTGGTGATTGCAGATGCCGACGTGACTAACTACCTGCCGTTAATGCGGCAGGAGAACAACGAAAAAGACGCCGAAGGCAACAAGACCTACGTGCTGGCAACGCAGTACAACATGAACGAGGTTGAAGGCGCGGGCCTGTTGAAGATGGATTTTCTGGGCCTGCGCAACCTGACCATCATGCAGCGCGCGATTGACCTGATTGCCAAATCCGGCGGGCCGCGCATTGACCTTGACCCGGTCACGGCGCCCAAAGACGCGCCCTGGAAAAGCCTGCACACGCTGGACGACGAGGCCACCTACAGGACTCTTGCCGCCGGCGACGGCTTTGGCGTGTTCCAGGTGGAATCGGAGGGCATGTGCCGGCTGCTGCAATCGATTCGCCCAAGCACGTTTGAGGACATCTCGGCCGTGCTGGCGATTTACCGCCCCGGGCCGTTGAGTGCCGGCGTGGACAAAGACTTTGCCGCGCGCAAACACGGCCGCATGAAAGTCGTCATGCCCGGCGAAAGCGAGGGGCTGGCAAACCCCCAGGCGGTGGAACAACTGCGCGCCATTTTGGCCGATACCTACGGCACCCTGATCTACCAGGAACAGGCCATGCTGATTGCCCGGCAACTGGCCGGGTTTACGCCAGGCGAAGCCGACAAACTGCGCAAGGCCATCGGCAAGAAAAAGCAGGACGAAATGGACAAGCTGCGCCCCAAGTTTGTCACGGGCGTGGGCAAAGCAGGTTTTGGCGAGGCGCTGGGTGAGCTGCTGTGGAACCAGATTGAGGGATTTGGAAGCTACGGCTTCAACAAGGCCCATACCGTGGCGTATGGCTTGATCACCTATCAAACCGCCTGGCTGAAAACGCATTACCGCGCGCAGTACTTTGCGGCGCTGCTGTCCAGCATGATTGGCAACAACGACAAGATCATTGAGTACATGCGCCACGTTCGCGCCGCCGGCGTCAAGGTTGTGCCGCCGGACATCAACTTGAGCGAATCCGAGTTCACACCCGTGGGTGAAACGATTGTGTTCGGCCTTTCGGGCATGAAGGGTGTGGGCACCAAGGTGGTCGAAAAGATTATTGAAGCCCGCCGCAAGGTCGGGCGCTTTGGCGGGTTTCTGCACTTCCTGGACAACATCGACCTGGCGGCCACGGGCAAGGCCATGATCGAATCCATGGCCAAGGGCGGCGTGTTTGACAGCCTGGGGTTGAACCGCAGTTCGCTGCTGGCGGGGCTGGAACGCGCCTGGGCGTCGGCCATGGAGGGCGCAGCCGACCGCGCCCGTGGCCAAAAGGGCATGTTCGGCGGCCCGGCCAAAACCGAAACACCCGAAGACGAGCCCGCACGCGACCGCGCGATGCTGCCCGTCATGCCGCCGTTTACGCAGGCCGAACTGCAACGCGCCGAGAAAGAAACGTTTGGGCTTTACATCACCAGTTCACCGCTGGACAGCTTCCGGGCGGTGTTTGAAAAATTTGCCAAAGACACCGCCAGCCGGTTGCAGCAGGGCGGCAGCGGTGGCGCCGTGATTATGGGCGGGTTGATCAGCGGCCTGAAGATCTCGGAGATCAAGAACGAAAACAGCCGCAGCTATGGCAAGAAAATGGCGCGTTTTGACCTGGTGGACGACACAGGCATCACCAAGGTGACGGTGTTTCCGGACATCCTCCAAGCCCATCAGGACGTGATTGCGGAAGACGCGCCTGTGCTGGTGCGCGGCATGGCTGAAGTGCAGGGCGACGACGAAGACAACATGCAGGTCACCGTGCTGGCCGGCAAAGTTGTGCACGCCCGCGACGCCGAACACGAGTTTGAGGCTGACGAAAGCCTGAAGTACGAATCCGAGTTCAAGCTGTTCACCACCACCAGCACCAGTGAACTGGGCCTGCTGGAAAAGGGCGCCCGCGTACGCGTGGGTGGCACGGTGGCAGGCCTGCGTGCGGGCAAAAGCCAGCGCGGCAACGAATATGCCACGTTCAACTTGAGTACCCCGCGCGGGGCATTTCGCATTCTGGTGTTCGGTGATATCGCCGAACAATGGGCAGGAAAAATCAAGGAAGGCATGGCGCTGTTTGCGATTGGCGAACCCGAAGTCGACAAAGACGGGCGCTACAACATCAAGGCGGCTGAGTTGATTCACGCCGTCAATGCGCGCTCGCGCTTCACTGGTGGAATCTGCCTGACCTTGACCACCAACGAAGTCAGCGGCGAGCTGTTGGGCCGCCTTAGTGAAGCTGCCCTGGCCCACCACGGCACCACGCCCCTGTATTTCAAGGTGATCGGCGAAGACGGCAACGTGCTTGACCTGATTGAGGCCGCGCCGGATTTTCGCGTGCAGCCCACCAAAGATTTTGAAACGATCGTTACCCAGATGCTGCCTGCGGACCGCATCCAGTACTCTGCGACATAGCGTCAGGCGGCCTTGGGCAGGCGGATGCTGTCCGGGAAATCCTCTTCTTCCACGATTTCGGGGCCTGCTACTTCGCCCAGCCGGATCGACTCGGCAAAGTCTTCCTCAAGGATGATCAGCATGCCTTCGAGCTCCGGGGCGCGTTGCTGCGCCAGCGCGGACATGGCATCGGACAGCCCGTACAGCGCAAACACGTCGGCCATGCGGGCACTGGGCTCAATCAGTTTCAGCCTCACCTGCCGTGCGTTGCAGGCGGTGATGAACTCCAACAGCACCGCCAGGCCGCAGCCGTCCATGTGCGCAACGCGGGAGCAATCCAGCACAATCACCCGCGGCTGCGCCTGCAGCAGGCTGAATAATTGCCCGCGCATGGCTGGGCCATCCTTCAATCGCAGTGCACCCGCCAGTTCGGCCTGCGGCGCGACCGGCGACGCGGACACCTGCGACGGCGCAGGGGCCAGGGCGGCTTTGCGTATGCGTTCTGTGATGCGGCGGATGGCAGCAAACGGCATGGGTGGCTCCGGTGTTTCCTGTGCTTGATCGGCACAGCGGCAGGCGCGTCTTCAGCCGGCTTGTGTTTTTGCGCCCCAGGCCGGCGCGAAACTGCTTGGAGTTGGCCCGCCGGCCTGCTTGCATGGTTGCACCCGCGGCATTCCCCGAAGGCTTGCCATGAAGTGTTTTCGCCTGGCGTGTTTCCTTGTGCTGTTGCTGGGTACTCGCGCGGCGCTGGCCGACGACACCACCAATGCACTGGACGCGGTGTTTGCCGCAAAAGACGAAAAAGAGCGCGACAAGCTTCTGCGCCCGCTGCAGGGGCGCGCCCTGGCCGACCCTGCGGCCGCCCGCAAACACGCCCAGGACCTGCAACTTCGCGCCCCGGCCAACCTGCCGGTGCTCAAGGAAGCCCATGAAGGCGCACTGGACTATCCCTACGAGGTGCGCACGCGCAAAACGGTTTACAAAAACTATGCCATGCTGGACCTGCCCCGAGGCATCACGCGTGACAAGCCGGTGCCGCTGGTGATTGGCCTGCACAGCGAAAAAGGCACCGCCTGGTTTGAGCTTTCGGGTTTGCGCGCTTGCCTGGCTTCTGGCGCCCCTGATCTTGCGGCGTGCATTCTGGCTTGTCCGCAGGCGTTGAATCGGGGCTTGAGTACGCACGACCCCACAACCAACCCCGCGGGCATCCAGGAATACTTCGGCTGGGGGCCCAAGCAGGAAGGCATTGACACCGTCTTCAACCTGCTGGATCGGCTGCTGGTTGATTACAACATTGACCGCGACCGCATTTACCTGTGCGGCGGCGGCATGGGCGGCGAGGCCTGCTTTCGGCTGGCCCTGCTGCGGCCATCACAGTTTGCGGCGCTGGGCGTGCGCGATGCCCTGCCGCCTTACTTTCTGTCCGAGCTCAAGCCAGCCGACGACAAGAAGATCGAAGAACACCGCAAGGCCGGCACGCTGGGCGACCAAGCCGTCGAGTTTCCGTGGCTGGATTGCTACCGCAACACGCCCGTCACCTGGGTTCATGCCAACGACGACAAGAAGTACCCCACGGCCTGGGCGCGCCGGGCCAGCAGCGCGATGCAGCAAGCCAAGCTGCCGCTGACCTGGCATGAATATGAAGGCTTTCACGGCAGCGGCCCCAAGCCGCTGATTGCGCAAGGGTTACAGGAGATGCTGGCCTTTCGACGCAAACCGGGTCCGGTCACAATCAGCCTGCGCGGGCTCAAGGAAGGCGAGGGCGAAGGCAACAGCCGCAGCTATTGGCTGGAACTGTCGCAGCAGGCCTGGCCCGGAAAAAAGGGCGACTGGCCCAACAAGCTGGCCGCAGGCGGCAGCGCAACAGTCACCTTGGACCGCGCCAGTAACAGCGTTACCGTCAAGCTGGATGGCGTCAGTGAAATCTCGCTCTGGTTGAACGACGAACTGCTGGACCTGGACAAGCCGATCAGCCTGTTCGTTCAAGACAAGGAATCGAGGCAAGTCAACGCAAAGCGCGAACTGGGTGTACTTGCGCAAAGCGCCTGGGCCATGCGCGCCAGCGGCGAGACCTATACCGCTCGCATCACGATTCGTCCCTGATGCCCCCCATGCACCGCGTGGCGGCTTTGGGGCCATACCGCTGGTCAGGCGATCAAGGCGGGCAGCTCGCGAATATCGCCAATGCTGGCTTCGGCGCCGACGAACTCTTCCGGTTTGCCGTAGCCATACAGGCAGGCAATGAACCACAAATGGTTGGCGCGTGCTGCGTCCAGGTCGTGGTGCCGGTCGCCGACCATGACGGCTGATTTGGCGCCTACCTCGGCCAGGCCCCGGGCAAGCTCGGCGGTTTTTGTCAGGCGCGCATCGCGGCCCACGGCGCTGCGAAAATGCAGCAACAGGTCCAGCGAGAACGTTCCCACCACCGCATCCAGATAATCCTGCGTGCAGTTGCTGACCAACAGCAGCTTCAGGCCCCGCGCACGCAGACCGGAAAGCACTTCCGGCACGCCGTCAAACAGACCGCCCTGACCCTGCTTCAAAAATGCCCGTTCGTTGGCGCCCGCAATGCTGTGCAGGTGCCCGGCCTGGTGACGGGAGCCCTCAGGCAGCAAGTCGCGGTAGAACTCGTGGGGCGGTTTGCCAATCTGGGCGCGGATCAAGTCGTCCGGCGGGGCGCTGGCCAGGCCGGGCAGGTCGCCCAGAGCGATCATTTGTTCAAAGGCCAGCCGGATTGCGCGCACGCCAAACCCGCCGCTGTTCAGCAGTGTCCCATCCATGTCAAAGGCCACGGCATCCAGCCGGGATTGTTGCCACGGATATCGGGCCTGGACGGGATGCGCCATGCGCGCACTTCAATGCGCCAGCGCTGAAATGCAATGGCCGGTCAGCCTGCCTTGGTGTCGCCGCTGGCGGGTGCCTTCTTGGCCAGCAACAGGCCGTAAAGCATGCCGATCACGAAGCCGCCAATGTGCGCCCACCAGGCCACGCCAGCGGATTGTGCACCGGTGAAGCTGAGCTGCATTTCGGTCAGGGCGTTAATCACGTTCATGCCAATCCAGAACACCAGAAACACAAAGGCTGGTACACGCACAATCACAGGCACAATCCAGATCGGGATCACGCTGACGACCTTGGCCTTGGGGAACATCACAAAGAATCCGCCCATGACGCCGGCAATGGCACCCGAAGCGCCCACAACGGGAATGGCGCTGGCGCCCGAAAACGCGATGTGCGTAATCGCAGCCGCCAGCCCGCATGCCAGATAGATGACGCCAAAGCGCATGTGGCCGAAACGGTCTTCCACGTTGGGGCCGAACACCCAAAGCGAAAGCATGTTGCCCAGCAGGTGCCAAAGGCCGCCATGCAGGAACATGCTGGTAAGAAACGGTGCATAGGCCTGCCAGCCGCTGGTGATCTCTGCCTTCTGGGGTGCAAACAGGTGCGGAAAGTGCTGTGGCACCAGCCCCCAGTGCTGGATGAAGGCGTCCGGGTCGGCCACATACAGTTGCTGGATAAAGACGTAGACGTTGATGGCAATCAACAGCCATGTCACGACAGGCCAGGAGTTCAGCCGTTCCGTGGTCTTGAGTGGGAACATACCGCCAGATTAACAGCGCCCGGCCCGGTGTCTTGTGTCTTGTAAGCGGTGCACGCGCGGTCTGGGCAGTTGCCCCTGTCAGCCCTTTGTTAGCTCCTTGCGCCTTGCATTGTCGCTGTCTGTGGTAAATGTTGCGGCCATGGGACGCATTACCAGGGTGATAGACCGCAACGGCGAAGTCGTGCCGTTTCGCCGCTCGCGCGTCGTGCGCGCGATCCTGGCCGCCGTGCGCCACGCGGGTTCCAAAGAGGAATGGGTGGCCGACAAGCTGGCCGACATGGTGGTGTACTTTCTGGACATGCAGCACGGCGAGCGCCCGCAGCCGCCGTCGTCCGAAGATGTAGACGACATGATTGAGCGCGCCCTGCTTTCGTCGCCCGACCTATCCGGCATCTCGCAGGCATTCATTGCCTCGCGCCGCCAGCGCCGCGAGTTACAGCAGATTGAACAGGCAGCACCTGACCCCGCCCAGCCAGGCCCGCAAGTGGCCCAGGGCGCCCAGCAGATTGAGGGCTGGAACCGCGCCCGCATTGCCGCGGCGCTGGTGCGCGAGTTGAACCTGGAAGCGGCACGCGCCGTGGAAATCGCCCAGCTTGTGGAACGGCGCGTCGTGGAAATGAACCTGCCGCGCCTGACGACCGGCCTGATTCGCGAGCTGGTCGACGTGGAACTGCTGGCCCAGGGGCTGGCGCAGCAACCCAGCACTTTGCAACTGCCGCGCTATGACCTGGAACAGTGGCTGTTTCCGTCTGCGGATAACGACATTCCGCCGGCGGCAACGCAGCAGGGGCTGGCCGATCGGGCCGGCCGCCGGGTGCTTTCTGAATACACCCTGACCAGCATTCTTCCGCCGCATGCGCGGGAGTTGCACCTGCAGGCGCGCCTGCACTTTGACGGGCTGGACACGCCAGCAGCGCTGGCCAACTTGCGTCTGGATGCGCTGGCCGCGATCGCCCCTGGCGCCGGTTTTGGCCTGCAACGCATGTACCCGGAACCTGCCCGGGGCCAATCCGCCTGCTTTGAGCGGCTGGCCACGCTGGTCCGGCAAGCCGCAGGCTTTACCGGCGGCCCGATTCTGCTGCGCGGGTTGGACAGCGCCCTGGCCGACGACCCGGAGCCCGACCGCCTTGCGCTGCAACAGGGGCTGCAACTGCTTGGCTGGCAATGCGCAAACCCCCTGGTACTCGAAGTTGGCCCGCCCGGCGGCGCCATGCGCGACCTGGTGATTCGCTCGCTGCTGGATGCGTTGGCGGGTTCGGAATCCGGTTTGCGCCAGCGCGTTTCCCTGTGCCTTTCGGTCAGTGCCGGCGGCTTTGGCGACCCGGCCCGCCGGTCCTTGATTGAACGCGCCGCAACCACGGCAAGCCACTGCGGTGAACCCTCGTTCCGGTTGCGCGAACCCGGCCTGGCCACGGGCGGCGGCCTGTTTGGTGACCCGGGCGCGCCACGTCATGAGGCAACGTTGGCATCGGCGGCGATCAACATGGTGGCACCTGCCCTGGCAGCGCGTGACCTGGCAGGGTACCTGGCAGCCCTGGACAGCTTGGTGGATGGCGCTGTTGACGGGCTGGCGGCCCGTGCCGGATACCTGGAACGCGTGGCCATGCGCACGCTGCCTGACCCGGTGCCAATGGGGGCGCGCATGCTGCGGGCAACGCTGGGCAAAACCCGCGAGGTGGCATTGACCCCGGCAGGGCTGGCCACGGCTGCGGCTTTGGTGTCGGGCTCGGAATCGGCGGCCTCAGAAATCGCCCAGCGCACGGCGCAGCAGATCTTGAGTTACCTGGGCTTCAAGTTTCAGGGTGCCGCCACCCGCGCCAACCTCTCGGGCACGTTGTCGTCGGCCCTGGGCGACGCGCCCTGGCGAATGGCGCACCAGGACATGGTTCGACTGCGCCGCGACGACCCGGATTCGGCGTTGCTGCTACGCCTTGCCAGCGACGACGCCTACCTGGGCGGCGCCAGCCTGCCCTGGTCCATGCCCGTGGCTGCGCGCATCGGGCCCGAATCCGCACTGCACAGCCTGCTGGGCCGAGACGCTGAATTGGTTGCCGGGCCGCAAGAAAACCTGCCCGCCCCGGAGGTCCTGCGCCTGCTTCGCGGGGCCACGGCCGAAGGCGCCCCGCGCCCGACGCGCTTTGCGTTGAGTGTGCGCCACCGCCTGTGCCGCGATTGCGGGGCGCGCTCCGTGGCCAGCGTGGATGCCTGCCCGGCTTGTGGCAGCACTGCCTGGGCCGTGCCGCCCGGCCAGAAATCGCTGTTCGGCTGATTGCCGGCAACCTGCGCTGCCAGGCCGCTGGCCGGACGACCGCTTCGATTGCGGCGCGCAGCCGCTATAGTATGCCGGTTCCCCGTGCCTGGCCCCGATTGGTCTACCCATGCGCCATGTTGCTTTGCTGCTGCTTCTGTTGCTGGCCGCCTGCGCCACCACGCCGGCGGGCAACGGCACGTCCGACCAACCCGGCCAACCCGGCAAGGAAGAGATCGGCGAAGAAGAGGCCGGCCTGGCCGGTCTGCGCAAGTTCAAACACACGGAGCAGGAAGCCCGCCAGTTCATCCGGCGCTACGACGGCTTGAGTGTCGGCCTGGTGAATTACATTGACCCCGGCCGCACGGAGTTGATCTCGCGCGAGTTCACGGGTGAAACGGTGGTGTTCCGCCTCGACAACTGTGGCGACACCGGCCCGCTGTGGGAGGCCGCGGCAAGCCGCGCCGGCGAAATGGTCACCGAATACGGCTGGCCACTGGTCGAAGCCGGCAATGAATACGCCCACGAAACCCACATTGCCCTGGTGAAGCTTGAAAGCATGGGCATTCCTGCCGGGTCCCGTGCCGGAGACTTGATCCCTGTGCGCGCGATCATGGTGGGCAACGCCAGCGATATCCGGGGCGGCTACATCTACAACACGCCGCTGAAGAACAAGCTTGGCAAGACCGTGGCGATTCTCAAGCAAGGCTACTTGCCGCTGCCGCCCGAAAAGGCCGTGTCGGAAGAACAAAAGCGCGAGTCCAGGCTGGCCGAGCGCCGCGAAGGTGCCGGGCGTGTCAGCTTTGTGCTGCGCGCTGCTGCCGTGCTGGCAGCCAACATTCGTGACGACGAACTGACCGCCGATCAGATCATCATGCCCCTGACGCGTGAGGTCTCGCCCGGCAGCCGGGAGTTCTTTCGCACCATGTCGGCCGAACTGGTGGCCCAGGTGATTCCCCAGATTGAGGACCTGATGGCCAAATCCAAGCCCGAGCCCCTGCCGTGCCGGGCCCACCAGCAAGGCGACAACCTGGTGATTACGCCGCTGGGTGTGCGCGAAACCAGCCTGCGCATGATTTTTGAAAGGCTGCAGACCCTGCGCGTGAAAATCGAACCACGCAGCAATGTGATTGTCGTGTTTGACGAAGCGATTGTGCGCGTTGCGATCTATGGCCTGCCGCGCTATCGCTTCATGATCCGCGACGTAGCCATGACCACCGACCCATTCACCCGCAACAAGGAAAACGTCAAACCGCAACTGCTGCGCTTTCGCGTCAACTGCCGCGTGCTGCGCCGGGCGGACCCTGGTACTTCACGCCAATACGGCGTGCCGACAGCCCAGGACCTGCAACGGGGGGTCAAACCCGACGGCGACAAAGGCCGCGTACGCTTGGCCTGGAGCCGCTGGACCGAAAAAGGCGACATGGAAAAAGACGGCGTCGACGAACTGGAAACGACCGACATCAGCGAAGTCCTGCGCTTCTTGTGGACCAAGCAGATGAAGCCCGCAGAAGTGCTGGCCTTTGTGCTGGAAGCACATGATTCACTGGCGATTTCCTGTGAATTGGGCTTCAACTGGCGCAAGGTCGATGTCGACGCGATGCGCCGCGAGATGGAAGACGACCAGCGCAACCGTTGACCTGAACACGATTTGCACCAGTTGTCCACAACCGCTCGACAGCCCCTTGGGGCGCTAGAGTAAGGCCACATCCAAAGAGCCCTGTTGGTCGGCCTGTTTGGGCCGCCAAAAAGGCGCAAACAGGCGGGTTTGCCTGAAGTTCGGGCGCTGTAAGAGTCGATGTTCTCCATGATTGGGGGAAATCACTCTTTGGGCACCCCCTCGGGCGTTGCAGACGAGGACCGCATGCGCATCGTCAAGCTGGAGATGGACGGCTTCAAGTCTTTCGGCCGTCTGACCTCTTTTGAGTTCGACGCGCCGATCACGGGCGTGGTCGGTCCCAACGGCTGCGGCAAGTCCAATGTCGTCGACGCCACCCGCTGGGTGCTGGGTGAAATGAGCCGCAAGGCGCTGCGGGCGTCTTCAGGTACAGACGTGATTTTCTCTGGCAGTGCCACACGCAAGCCGGCCCAGCGCGCGGAAGTCAGCATCACGTTTGACAACTCCTGCGGCACGCTGCCGTTTTCAGCCAAGCGCGTGAAGGTGACGCGCCGCCTGCACAAGAACGGCGACAGCGAATACCTGGTCAATGATGAACCCGCCAAGCTGCGCGACATCAAGGGTCTGTTTGAAGGCACCGGCGCGGGCATGAGTGCCTACAGCATCATGGAACAGGGCAAGATGGATTCCCTGATCCAGAGTAACCCCGACGACCGGCGCCGCGTGTTTGAAGAAGCGGCTGGCATTGGCAACATGCGCAAGCAGCAGGAAGCCGCGCAGGTCAAGCTGACGCAGGTGGAACAGAACCTGGAAAAGCTCCAGTCGATCCTGTCCGAGGTCAAAGGCCAGCTCAAGAAGATCAAAACCCAGGCCAGCCGCGCCCTGCGTTTCACGGAACTGAAGGAACGCGCCCGCGTAATCCATACGCAACTGGCACTGGCGGAGTTTGCCCGCCACGACAAGTCGCGCGAAGGTCTGCTGGCTGGCATCAGCGCAGCGGGCCAGCGCGAAGGTGCCATCCAGGCCGACCTGGCCAAGACGCGCATGGACCTGGAAGACGCCGCCACGGCGCTGGCCGATGCAGAACACGAAGAACGCCGGCTCAACGAGCGCATCCATAAGCTGGCGCTGGAAGCCAAAGAAGAGGAATCACGCAGAGAGCGCGCCCTGGGCCGCATTGAAAGCCTCAAGCAGGCCATCGCGCGTGCCCATGAACTGTCCGAACGCATCCGTCAGCAGGTGGCATCTCTCAAGCAGCGCCGCACCGGCATGGAAGAATCCGCCACCGCCGGCCGCGCGGAGTTAGCCGAAATCCAGACCCGCGTGGCCAACTTGGCGCAGGCAGAGCAAGCAGCCCGCGCCCAGGCCGAGGCGCTGGAAGTCGATTTGAAGCAGACGCGCACCACGCTGCTGGACGCCATCAGCACCGCCAATCGCGGGCTGAACGAGCGCATGAAGCTGGAAGCTGAGACCCGCGCCGCCCGTCGCAGACTGGAAGCCCTGTCCTCGCGCAGCCAGATTGTGGGCCGCGAACTGGCGGATTTTGAGGTGCGCCGGGCCGACGCGCAGCTGGATCGCGACCAGGCCGAAAGCACCCTGGCTGCACTCAAGACGGAAATGTCCGACGTTGAGGCCAAGGTGGCCCCGGCCGCAGCCCGCGCCTCGGAGTCGCGCTCGCGCAAGCACGCCATGGAACTCAAGCGCGGCGCCAAGGTGGAACGCCGCGCCATGCTGGAAGGCATGGCCCAGAGCCGCCAGGGCCTGGACGACATCGCCCGCGGCCTGCTGGAAGACTCGCAACGCAAGACTGATTTTGGCGTCCTTGGCCTGGTGGCGGATGGCCTGCGCATTGACCTGGCCTTTGCGGCAGCACTGGAGCGCGTATTGGCCGATGCCGGCAGCGCGCTTGCGGTAGATACGCTGGATCACGCCCACGATCTGTTTGATTGGCTGGCCGGTCGCGGTTGCGTCAACGTGACGATTCTGGCCGCAGACCGCTTTGCCGCACCCGGCAAGCTGCCCGCGTTTCCGGCCGGCAAGGGCGTGATGGGCCCGCTGCTGGAAGTTGTACAGGTGAGTGACGCGCTGGCCCCCGTGGCCGCAGCGCTGCTGTCAGACGTACTTCTGGTGGCCGACCGCAGCGTCGCACGGCGCCTGATCCATGCCGGCACAACAGGCCTGCGCATCGTTACACCTACCGGCGAACTGTTCAGCCTGCCCGGTTGCTTCTGCCTGGCTGGCGGCGAAGCCAACACCGGCATCATTACCCAGCAGGCCGAGATTGACCGCCTGAACACCGAGATCGCCTCGCTGGACAACGACATTTCCGAAACCGCCGAAGCCATGGCAGCGGCCGATCGCACCTGCGACCAGCTTGCCGCGCGCGTCTCGGAACTTCGCGCGGCGGTGTACGACGCGTCAATGGCGATTGTCTCGCGGCGTGTTGCGCTGGAAAGCCTGGCCCGGGAATCGACACGCGCGGCCGAAGAATCCCGCGTACTTGGCCAGGAACGCGCCCAACTGGAAGCACAGTTGCAGGCCGACCTGACCCGCCACGCCGAACTGGAAAGCGAGATTGCAGCCTCCGAGGAAGCCCGCATTCACTGCGAGCAGGCACTCACGCGCCTGAACGAAGAAGCCGGTGCCAAGCGCGAGTCCCTGCAGGAAGCCCGCAACCTGCTGACCGACGAAAAAGTCAAAGAAGCGGGCCGCCGCAGTCAGTTGCAGCAACTGGAAGACTCCCTCAAGGGCATCGACAGCGCCCTTGCGCGCTACGCCGAGGACATCGCCCGCAGCGCCAGCGAGGTCGAAGGCCACGCCAAGGAAACACGCAAACTGGAGCACGAAGCCCAGGCCAGCATCGAAGTGCAGGCCGAACTCGAACGCGAACAGCGCGAGCTGGAACAGCGCCGCGGCCAGGGCGGAGGCGAATTGGGCCGCCGCAAAGTGGAAGTGGAAGCCGCCCGCAACAAGGTCGAGGCCCTGCAGGAACAGTTGTACGCCGAGCGCGAAAGCGTGCAGCAGGCGCGGATTGATGAAAACACCCTGTTCATGAAGATGGACGCCGTACGCCGCCGTATGGCGGAGCTGTACAACGCCGACCTGGACACACAGTACCGCGAGTATGACCCCGCCAGCGCACCGGTGGATGAAGCGCAGTCGCGCGCCGAACTGGAATCCGTGGAAGACCAGTTGCGCAAGCTGGGCAACGTGAACCTGGAAGCGATGGACGAGCTCAAAGACGCCGAAGACCGCAACAGTTTCTATGCGAAGCAGGAATCAGACCTGCTGCGCGCCAAGCGCACGCTGGCCGACGCGATTCTGAAGATCGAGCGCGAAACCCGCCGCATGTTCGTGGACACCTTTGAAAAGATCCGCTCCAACTTCGCGCGCTTGTTCCGGCGCATGTTCGGTGGCGGCTCGGCCGACATTCTGCTGACCAATCCCGAAGAGCCCCTGACCAGTGGCGTCGAGATCATTGCAAAGCCGCCCGGCAAGGAAGCCCTGCCCATTTCCATGCGCAGCGGTGGCGAACGCGCCATGATCAGCGTGGCTATGATGTTCAGTATCTATGAGTGCAACCCGGCGCCGTTTGCGATTCTGGACGAAGTCGATGCGCCGCTGGACGAAGCCAACGTGGACCGCTTCTGCAGTGTGGTGGCGGACTACGCCAAAGTCTCACAATTCATCATCATCACGCACCACAAGAAAACGATGGCCGCCTGCGACTCTTTGTATGGCGTCACGATGCAGGAACCCGGCACCAGCACGCGTGTCAGCGTGGATCTGCGCAATATCAAGGAAGAAGAATTGGTCGGCGTCTGACCGGCGGTCGCACCGCCTCAAGCCAGCATCGCACTCATGACTGGTTTGACAGGTGCAAACTGCACCAGGCCCAGTTCCACAAGCTCCCCGCTGATCGGGAAGGTGTTTTCCATCACCAGCTCGGAAACCTGCTTCAACTGATCCTTGCGCACGCTGGTCAGCAATGTGCAGTGCGGCACCAGCCGCGCCGGGCTGTATTCATTCCAGGCGCCCTTGGCAAACCGGGGCAGCACAGACCACAACTCGGCGTGAAAGGCCAGAAATTCCTGCGTGACCACCGGGGCCAGAAACAGCACTGGCTCAGCAGCCGGAAACAGCCCGACGGACGAAAACGCCAGCGGCATGGCCGCGTGTCTGCCGGCCAGCTCACGCAATGCTTCGGACAACTCGATTACATTGGCTTCGTTCATCACGGCCAGTGATACGTGCGGCCTGGCCTTGACGTCTTCAATCACGGTGACGGCGCCGTCGATTTCGGCCCGAAACACGTTGCACAGCTTGCGCAGGCGCGTTTCCAGCGGTGGGTTGAAGAATAGTTCAATCGCATAGGGCATCGCGGCGCAAGGTATACAACAGATTGCCCTGCCGGGCATGGAAAAGGGGCAGCCATGGGCCGCCCCTTCATTGGTTGCAGTGCCTGCAGGGTGCTAGATATCCACGCGCACGTTCAGGTTCAACGGCTGGCGCTGGTAATAGGCCAGCGCATTCAGTGCCACGCCGTGTTCAATCTGTCCGCGGGCGAAGCCTTCGGCATCGTTGCGGGTGCTGAACTGGTGGGGCTCAATGTCGCCACCAATCTTCACAATCACTACGTGCGTGGGCATGGCCTTGAGGGTCTCGCGCGTCACTGCAGCGCGCTGGTCCGCAACGCGGCGGCCAAGCCGGCGGTCGACCAGCGTGGTACGGGGCTTGGCGCGGCGGCCGGGCTTTCCGACCTTGCCGCCTGCGGCCTTGAAAGCTTCCTTCAGGCGCGGAAAGGCCAGTTGCGTGCCAAACCGGGCGCGCACCTGCTTGCCGGCTTCGTTCATAGTGATGTCGTGGTTGGCGCGAACCAGCTCCGCCACAAAGGCCTGTTTCTGGTTGGTGTTTTCGCGCGAGCGGCCACCCTTGCGACCTGCGGTCTTCTTGGCGCCGGCCTTCTTGCCTTTGCCCTTGCCTTTGCCGGTGCTGCGGTTGCCACGGCGTTCATCGACTTTGCCGCCGGCTCCCACGAATGCTTCGCGCAGCTTGTCGTAGGCCAGCTGCGTGCCGAACTTGGCACTGACCTGCTTGCCCACCTGGTTCATGGTCAGGGCCGGGTCTGCCTTCAGCACCTCTGCGACAAAAGCCTGTTTGACGACCGTGTTTTCTTTCGAGCGCTTAGCCACCATGTCTCCTCAATTCGGATCGTAGTATTCTGTTAGAATGGGACCGCAACATGTCGCATTGGGGCATCCACCGCAACTGAAAACTATGATTGTCCGAAATGAAACTGCTGCTCAACGAAACACACTATCGGCTGGCGAAAACTCCCACTGCGAATCAAAGAATCCTGCCGCGCGCAAACCCTTGTCGCCCTGACGCAGCATTTCGGCATCCAGCACCACGAAATCCGGCAGCCCGACGCCCGACACCAGATACGGCAGCCGGTTGGTAGTGCGCATGCCGCGCAGGCTTGTGCCGGCAATAATGCCCACGCTGGCCACGTTGCTGTCGGGCCGTGGCGCGACGGCCAGCAGGGCCAGATCGCCTTGCAGTGACTTGTCGCCCACCTGCACTTTGCCGGGCTGCACATCCAGCGGGCATTGCAGTTTCAGTGCCGCAAAACCGCTGTTGGTTGCAGGCGATCCAATCAGGATCACGTTGTGGTCTGGATACCGCGCGGGGTCAAAGTCTGTGTCCGGCATGATTTCGACACTTCCGTTACCGCGATACCAGAAGTGTTCTGCGTCAAAGCGCGCCTTGCATTGCGCCCAGCGGCGCGTCTCGGCATCGCCGCCGGTGCCGTAAACCATGATGAATTGATTGTCAAAGGCCTCCTTGAAACCGCCATAGCGCCGCGGCTGCTTGGCCGCGCCTTGTGGCGCGCTTGCCGCTTGCCACTGCGAATCGTGGAGCAACCACAGTTCGCCGCTTTCGGGCAGGTCTACCTCGATCGTGCTGCCATCCAGTTCGATGGACAAGCCGGGGCCGGGCTTGATGATTCCGCCCAATTGCAGGCAGACCAATTGTGCGTTCTGGCTGGTGCCGCGCACACGCCGCATGCCCGGGTCAACGCGCACTTGCAACCTTGTGACCTCACAGGGACGCTGCTGCTGCGCAATCGTCAACCAATGGCAACTGGCCGAAACCGCCGGGCTGACAGTTGTGAAATCGATTTCGCGTACTTGCCTGGCTGCGGGCAGGCGGCGGCGTGCAAACAGGTCAAAGAACGGCCGCCAATCCAGGCAGTCAGCGCCACGGTCGTCGGTTTCGTTTCCTTGGTCCCACCAGTGGCCTGCCCCGGGTTGCTCAAAATATTGCAGGTCTGTGTGGAACTCCTTTAACGCATCGCGCATCGCGCGGGCTTCCGTAACCGGCACGTTGTCATCGGCGTCGCCGTGCAATATGTAGACGGCCTCCTGCACATAATTGTGCTTCAGAAGCAGCGTGTCACTGGGGTTTTCGGAGCGCCTGATCAGCCTGCCTATGTCGTCCTGGGGGCCTTCGCGCTTGCCGGCGTAGGACCAGAAGCTGCACCAGCCAGCGCTGGGCGCAATGGCCGCAAACAGGCCCGGAAAGTGCGCGCCCAACTGCCAGGTGCCGTGGCCGCCCATGGAATGCCCGGCCAGGTAGATCATGCTTGGGTCGTGGTCCAGCGTGGCCTTGGCGTGGGCCAGAACCTCCAGGGCGTCTTTGCGGCCCCAGTCTTCCCAGTCAAATCCGAACGGTCGGCGGTTGGTCGGGCAAACAATGTGGCACCAGCTTTTGCCGTAGTAAGCCTCGGCCTGACCCAGTGCCTCAACAGACGCCCCATGCAGTGAAAGAACAATCCCTGGCGGGTTGCCCGGCGTAAGCGGGTTGGCCGGATTCAGCGCGTAATACTGCACGCTGCCATCGATCTGGCTGACAAAGGTGATTTTGCGAACCTGGGCAGCCGTGCGTACTCGCAGTGAAAAGGTGCCTTCGGCACTTGCACCGCCAGTCGTGATTGTGACTTTGAGTGGCCATTCTTTTGCATCTGCCGCCGGGTTGGCGGTAAACCGAAAGGGCACTTTGCGCAGGCCAAATGCCGGAATGTGACACTCACCTAACTGGCCTTCCATTGCCACGCGCTGCCGTTGGTCTGTCAGGTTGGCAACCAGCACAGCGCCGAAGTATTGCGCAGACAAGCCAGGCGCGACATCCGGCAAAGTCGGGTCTTGGTCCAGAACCCGCAATGCCAGGGTTTGAAGTTCCAGTTTTGCATTCAGGTAACCGCGCGCGCAGCGAAACACGAATTGGTTGTCGCCCTTTTGCAGGGCCACGGGCAGGCGCACGTTGCCGGTACCGTACCAGTCCCCAATGCGCGGCTCGCCATTGACGTACACGCCCATGTGCCCCTGGGCGGCCAGCAGTGCCGTGCGGGGCGTTTCACAGTGCACCGTCCACCACAGATAGCCGCCGGCAAGCGCCTCGTGCTCAATGGATCCATCTTTGGCCTGGGCAGCGACCCAGGTTTCAATCTTGCCATCTGCGGCTGTAACTTCTTGCCCGGCCTTGGGCACCGCCAGGGTGTCTGTAACCAGTGCGTACTCAATGGGGTCTGTGAACACAAAGGACCGCACTCCCCGCGAAACCGGGGCCAGCACCAGGCAGTCCTGCAAGGCCATGACTTCGGGGGCGGATTCTTTGGCGCGGTCATCTGGCGCAGGTTGGGTCGTGACCGGCGTGACGGCTGATTTGTCGCCGCCTACAGGCTGTAATTGCCCAGCGCGGGGCGAAACCTGCGTGCATCCCCAAAGCAGTAACAGAAGCACCAGCAGGCAAGCGGTCTTGTGCATGATTAGCCTGTGAACAGTTGGGGGAGCCCGACTATAGCGCCGGCGCCGGGCCGCGCACGCGCAATGAACCCGCGGGGCGCGGAAGCACCCGCAGCGCCGAAAACATGGCTATATTCCGTGCCATGGCGGGGGCGCCCACAAACATCGATGCGCTGAACCAGCGGCGAAGGCTGCGCAATATCTACCTGCTTTGGCTGGGGCAGTTTGTTTCGGGCACGGGCGACTCCGTGTTTTCCACGTGCATCGGCTTTCTGGTGATTCACCTGCTTGCGCGCAAGGGCGGGGTCGAAGTCGGCATCACCCGCGCCATGGACGCCCTGCCATTTCTGTTGTTCGGGGCCTATGCGGGCGTGCTGGTCGACCGGTTTTCGCGCCGCGGGCTGATGCTGGCATCGGACCTCATTCGTGCGCTGGTGGTCGGGCTGGTACCACTGTTGTTCTATCTGGATCTGCTGCAATGGTGGATGCTGCCGATTGCGGCCTTTGCCAGTTACTCGTTTGCGACCTTGTTCAATCCTGCCCGCGATGCGTTGATTCCTGCCATTGCGCAGGGCCGCAACCTGTTTCAAGTGAACAGCTTTTTCCAGACCAGCAGCCAACTGGCCATGATTCTTGGCGCCGGGCTGGTGGGGTTGCTGCTGGCGCCCGAAGTCATCGGCCAGACGGGCCCCACGGGCATCGCCTGGCTGCTGGCACTGGATGCGGCGAGCTTTGTCGTCAGTTTCCTGTGCGTGCTGGCCCTGCGTGTGCCGCCCGGGCCCGTGGGCACGCCGCTGCGGCGGCCCTCCAGCCTGCACGAACTGCGCGAAAGCCTGCTGGTTGCGATGCGCGATGCGCGTTTGCGGGGACTGCTGTTCCTGACGGCGGTGGACAACTTCTTCATCATGGGGCCCGCCATTGTGGGGGCGATGTTCTTGATCAAGACCGACCTGGGGCTGGATACCTGGGCCTATGGCGTGTTTGAGGCCGTGCTGGGGCTGGGCTGGCTTTGCGGCACGTTGCTGATTGCGCGCTATGGCCGGCGGTTCAAGACCGGCCAGTTGGTGATTGCGGGCATGTGTTTTGACGGCATTACCTATGTGCCGTTTCTGTGGCTGGATAGTTACGCCGCGTTTCTGGTGGCGATTTTTGTTCACGGCTTGACGATTCCGCTGATCACGGTGGGCCGCACAACGCTGATCCAGCGCCATTACCCCAGCGAGAGGCTGGGGAGAATCTTTGCGCTGGTGGCCATTACGGTGCAGGGGTTCACGGCACTCAGCGCCTTTGCCACCGGCGCTGCCCTGGGGCTTGATGTTGGTGTGGGGCCCAAGCAGCTGTTTTTCATTGGCGGCATCTGCGGGGCGCTGTGCGGGTTGATTGCCCTGAGCTTCAAGCGGCTGCGCGACAGCGAGTGATTTGCCAGGTGCACGATGCAGCCGCCGCGGCCCTTGGTATAACCGTTGCCCATGGCCCAAGACCGCCGGTTCATGTGGCGTGCACTGGAACTCGCACGCCGGGGACAACCCTACGTCGCGCCCAACCCCATGGTTGGCGCGGTGGTGGTGCTGGAAGACCTTGTCGTCGGCGAAGGCTTTCATGAGGCCTTTGGGTCAGCCCATGCCGAAGTGAACGCCCTCAAGAACGCCGGCGAGCGCGCCCGCAACGCCACGCTGTACGTCACGCTGGAGCCCTGCTGCGAGCAATACGAGGGCAAGAAGACCCCGCCCTGCGTGCCCGGCATTATCCAATCGGGCATCAAGCGCGTTGTGATTGCCACACAGGACCCCAACGCGCACGTCGGCGGCAAGGGTGTCGCCATGCTGACCGAGGCCGGCATCAAGGTCGAGGTTGGCGAGTGCAACGAAGAGGCCGTGGAGTTGAATGCCGCTTACTTTGCGCACACCCAGCGCGGTCGGCCACTGGTGACGGCCAAGTGGGCCATGACCATGGACGGCAAGATTGCCACCCGCACCGGCGATGCACGCTGGATCAGCGGCGAACAAGCCCGCAAGGAAGTGCACTACGACCGCGGCTGCACCGGGGCAATCATCATTGGCGTGGGCACTGTCAAGCGCGACAACCCGCTGCTTACAGCCCGTGGCGATGTTGGCCGCCAGCCCTTGCGTGTGGTTGTGGATACCGGGGCGAACCTGCCGCTGGATTGCAACCTGGTCAAAAGCGCCGAAGACGCACCTGTGTTTGTCTATGCCGCTGAGGACGCACCCGAAGAACGCCTGGCAGCCCTTGAAAAGGCCGGCGTGTACCTGATTCTGTTGCAAAAGCGCGGCAAGCACCTGCGCTGGATAGAGATTCTGCACGACCTGGGCGAACGCGGGGTAATCAGCACCATCATCGAGGGCGGGGGAAGCATCTTTGCCAGCGCCTTTCGGGAACGCGCGATTGACCGCATCAAGATATTCATTGCGCCGAAGATATTTGGCGGCGAAAGCGCAACCACGCCCGTGGAAGGCCCCGGCGTGCCCAACGTGGAAAAGGCCATCACGTTTGACCACGTCAAAACCCGCACACTAGGCCCAGATGTCGTAATCGAAGGCCGCGTGGTGTACCCGCAAGACACCGGCCCCAGCCCCAGCGGCCACTGGACAGGCTACACTGGCCAGTAGGCCGGCCCACCGCGCCGGCCTTTCGCCCCGCCGCAACTGCTAACCAAGTTCTAAAACGTGTCAATTTAGTAGGTTGGGGGCTATCTACTAAATTGTGGACATGTTAGTAGTTGTTGCATGCGATTCGGGCACGGCCGCGTATGAAAGCAATCACATCACCTCCTGTTCAGGACTTTGCCGGCCTGCTACGCAAGGGATTGGAGGTGCCGGCATTCCTGCAGGCCCTTTCCAGCCCCCTGGTCGGGGGCAAGTACCTGCACTGGGACAAGCTTCGCTTTCACAAGCCGCCAGCATCGTTGACCTTGGAACTGTGGTGGGCTGCCATCAAGCTGGCACGCAGGGCAAACCGCCAGCAGCTGTCGCTGGTCGACACCAAGCACACGCACTTCAGCTACGTTCTGCCGGATGTTGCTCAGCAGCTCATGCATGAGTTGAGCATGGCGCTGGGTTCGAACCTGCGGCTGGAAGAGCGCGTGGCCAACAAGGAGTCCCGCGACAGATACCTGATCTCGTCACTGATTGAGGAGGCCATTACTTCCAGCCAACTGGAAGGCGCGGCCACGACCCGCAAAGTGGCGGAACACATGTTGCGCAGCGGCCGCAAACCACGCGACTCCAACGAGCAGATGATCGTCAACAATTATCGCGCGATGCAACGCGTCAACAGCCTGGGCGATGTTGATTTGACGCCCGTGCTGGTGTTTGAGCTTCACTCGATCCTGACCGAAGACGTGCTGCCCGAGGCCAACCGCGGGCGCACGCGCCGACCGGATGCATCGGATGACGACATTGCCGTTTACGACAACGTGACGAACGAAGTGCTGCACCAGCCCCCGCCGGCCAGCGAACTCGCCCGCAGAATGGACCTGATGTGCCAGTTCGCCAACGGAAGGGACAAGTCGGGGTTCGTTCACCCGATCGTACGCGCGATCGTGCTGCACTTCTGGCTGGCCTATGACCACCCCTTTGTCGATGGCAACGGGCGCACCGCCCGGGCGCTGTTTTACTGGGCGATGAAGCGGGGTGGCTTCTGGCTGTGCGAGTACCTTGCGATTTCCAGCATCATCAGAAAGGCGCCTGCCCGCTATCAGCGCGCCTACCTGGAATCGGAAACCGATGATAACGACCTGACATACTTCCTGCTTTACCACCTTCGAGTACTGGACCAGGCCACAAAGGCGCTGGAGTCGTTCATCGAGGCAAAGCGCGAGGAAATTCAGCGCGTCAATGTGAAGTTGAAGGGCGTGGCCACGCTCAATCACCGGCAACGGGAACTGATTCTACACGCGATTCGCCACCCGGGACACGAGTACACCTTTGCGTCTCACCGAAACAGCCATGGTGTCGCCTATCAGACCGCGCGCACGGATTTGCTGGATCTGCAGGATCGCGGTTTGTTGAGAAAGTTCCTGCGCGGCAAGCAACTGGTGTTCGTCGCCCAGGACGGGCTGGAAGAGAAACTGGCCAAGGGTTAGGCCGGTTGGACAAGAACCAGCCCCGAACAAGCCCCCTGCTTCGGCAGGGTGCTTGTGTGTTGCCTGGCAGTGGGGCTGCGGCGCTATTTGGCTTTTGGGTCGGGTTTGCCCAACTCGATCAGCTTCAGGCGGGCTTTTTCGGCCAGGTCGCCTTCGCCGCCCAGCGTGTCGTAGCACTTGCGATAGTTGCCTGCCGCGGCCTCCGTCTTCTGGCCGCGTTCCTCGGCCACGGCCATATAGAACAGGCCGACCGCAGAATCCTGAATCAGGTTCAATGCGTTCTGTAGCCGGGCTTCCGCCACGGCGTTGTCGTTGCGCTTGATGGCGATCAGCCCGCCCATGAAGTTGGGCCAGAACGTGCTGCTTTCCAGGCGCAGCGCATCCTTGATGTTCACCTCGGCGGCGTCGTATTTCTCGAGGTAGAAATTCGCCTGGGCCAGGTTCACGTGCAGAATCGCGTGGTCGCGTTGCTTGCTCACGGCCTGCTGGTACAGCCCCAACGCCCGCGTGAACTCGCCCGTCGCTGTGTTCTTGTCGCCTTTTTCAGCAGCCGCCATGGCCAGACCCATGGCTTCGTCGCCCTGGTCAGCAAGGTCGTAGGCCGGCTGGTTGGCCTTGCACTGGATCATGGCGTTGCCGAACTCCTGCTCGTTGCGCACGTAGTTGCCCTGGTCCGCGTCGGGGTATTCTTTTTTGGCCTGGCTGGTCAATTCCTTGACGCGATTGCCCGGGTCGGGGTGGGTGGACAAAAACTCGGGCCCGCCGCCGCCGTGTTCTTTGGTGTAGTCATTCAGCATCTGCATCACGCCGATCACGCCATCCGGGGCGTAACCAGCGCGGGCGGCAAAACGCATGCCGTAGGCATCGGATTCGGATTCATCGCCCCGGCTGTACTTCAACCCCAGCAGTTGCACGGCAACATAGCCCACAACCGCCACGCCCTGGGTTTCCTCAAAGGCCCCCAACAGCGCGACGGGAATGATCATCATGGTCATCTTGCTCATGCGTTCGGTGCCGTGGCGCGCAAACACGTGGGCGACTTCGTGGCCAAGCAGGCCCGCCAGTTCGGATTCATCCTTGATCTTCTGCAGAATGCCGCGGGTGACAAACACGTGGCCGCCGGGCAAGGCAAAGGCGTTGATCATGCTGGAGTTGACGAGATAAAACTTGAACTGCCAGTTCGGAAACTCGGCTTCTCCGCGCACGCGGGTGCGGCCAGCCGTGACCACCTTTTGGCCCACCTGGTCCAGATAATTCTGCAGCGCGGTGTCGGGGTAGACGCCGCCAAGTTCGGCCAGGATGGGCTGTACGGCTTCGTCTCCCATCTGCTTTTCGTCGTCGTAGCTGTACAGGTTCAGGGTCTTCTTGCCGGTCAGAGCGTCGGTCTGGCACCCCGTAGCCGAAGCCAGGGCCAAACCGCAAAGCGCAAGGCAGGCAAGTGTGCGGGGCAGAAAACGCAGCATGGCAGACTCCGGGTTGGATGGGCTGATTGTGGCGTTGGGCCGCCGCAACGCAAGGTTAGGCCGTTACGCATTCATGCAGCACTTCTTGTACTTCTTGCCGCTGCCACAGGGGCAGGGGTCGTTGGGGCCAACTTTGACGGTGGCCTTGCGGACCTGCTTGCGCAGCAAATGCGCCGTGGCGGTGACACGGGCGTAGGCACCCAGAGCTTCGCCGCCACCCAGGCGGCCGCTGGTTTGCAGATAGGCCAGAAAATCCGCCAGCAGGCCGGGCACGGCCTCGCGCTGGGCGGGTTCAAGGGCCAGTGCGCCAAGGCCGATGGCAATGCCATCCTTGATGGCGGGCTCGTTCAAATCGGCGGGTTCAAGGTGGCTGCCGCAGGCGTTGTCTAAAAACGCAACCAGCGCCGCGCCAGCGCGATCGCCAAAGCCCCGCGCCGCCATTTCGCCGGGCGTGCTGGTCAGAAACTCGCTGACCCAGTGTTCAATCGTTTCCTGGTAGGCACCCATGGGGGCCAGCCTATCCAGCCTTCGCCGATTGAAAACGGGCCTGACACGGTCAACCCGTGGCACGGCCTTGCAGGCGGGCCAGGTGGTTTTCGCGCACCTGGTTGATGAATTCGTCGTAGCGGCCGGTCTTGAAGTCAGCAAAGGTGTAGTCGCGCTTGACCCATTCTCCGCGGCGAAAGCTCATGGTCACCTCGGCGCTGATGCCCTGGCCAATGTACACGCGGTGTGAAAGGGCACGGGTGCTGGCCAGCACCAGGCGCGAGCCATCGACGTACCCGGGGTCCAGGTTGATCGGGCGGACTTCGCCAACGCGCTGGGCGCTTTCGTGCTCAATGCGGTTGGTGGCTAGTTTCCATTCGGGCAGCAGGGCCGGGTCGCACAGGCCGCTGAAGCTGAAAAAGCGGCGCTTGAGACCCTCGCCCATTTCTGCGGTGTAGTGGTCGGTCAGGTCGAAATCCCAGGTCGGGCTG
Source organism: Planctomycetota bacterium (assembly GCA_016722065.1). Classification (GTDB taxonomy): domain Bacteria; phylum Planctomycetota; class UBA8742; order UBA2392; family UBA2392; genus H3-PLA7. The sequence continues at coordinate 1,248,626 of JADKGX010000001.1, read as the reverse complement.
GTCAGCTCGACATCACCCAGCACGCGCTCTATCCACAACATCGCGTCCTCGAGCGCTTGCTCGTTGGCGTAAATCACGCCCAGAAACGGCGTGACGGGATAGACAGGCTGGACTTGACCCATGATGCCCGTTGGTGAAGCGGAGCGACCGGACAGTCTAGCACACATGCGCTGGCCAAAACAAACGGGACCGGCATTGGGCCGGTCCCGTTGCACTGCGGGCGCTTTACTTGCCCCAGAGTTTCACTTCGGCTTTGCCTTCGCGCAGCTTGGTGCTGCGGTACTTGAAGGCAATGCGTTCAATCGTGCGCGCTTCGCCGGGCAGGTCGATCTGGCGTGAACGCGAGCCTTCCTTGAACTCGGCCTTGAGCTCCGGCGAGTGCTGCTTGCCGTTGCCAAACGTGATGGTGAAGTCGCTCATGGTCAAATCGCCGTCTTCCACCTCAACGATCAGGCTGCTGAACTTGCCCTTGCTTTCGCCAACGATGATGACGTCGGTGTCCTTGGCGAAGTCCACGCTGCGGGTGGCGATTTCCTTGAACCCGGGGTGCTTGTCTTTGGCGGGTTCTGCCGCACCGGCGCGCTTGCCGAACAGTTGCACCGTGGCGCGACCTTCCTTGAGCGTGCTTTTGTAAGCAAACGTGACGCTCTTGATCACGCGGGCTTCGCCGGGCAGGTCAATCTGGCGCGAGCGAGTGCCATCTTTGAAATCCGTGCGCGTATCGGGCGAGAAATCCTCGCCGTTGCCAAAGGTGACTTTCACGTTCCACATCACCAATTCGCCGTCATCCACATCAATCACGATGGCGCTGAAGCGGCCTTCGCTGGCGGTGACTTCAATCGTGTCTTTGTCGGCCCCGAAATCGACCTTGCGCGTGCCCAGGTGTTCAAAACCGGCGTGGCGCTTGCCCAGGTCGTCTTTGGCGGGTTCGGCCTTGCCGCCGCCGGCGTTCTTGCCCAGCAGCTTGACTTCGGCCTTGCCCTTGCGGCGCTTGGAATCGTACTTGAACTCGACCTTCTTGATCACGCGGGCTTCGCCGGGCAGGTCAATATCGCGCGAGCGGGTGTCTTCCTTGAAGTTGACGCGCACGTCGGGCTCAAACTTGTCGCCGTTGCCAAAGGTGACGCGAATGTCGTGCATCTCCAGGTTGCCGTCCTCCACCTTGATGCGAATGGCCGTGAACACGCCCTCGCTGGCTGTTACTTCAATCGTGTCTTTGTCGGCCGCGTAGTCGACCTGGCGTTTGCCAAGCACTTCCCAGCCGCTGTCGTCGTCGGCCCGAACGGGCACGACAAGAATCGCTGCCAGCAGCGGCAGCGCAAACAGCAAGGCGCGTAGAGTCTTCATCAAGTTGTCTCCGTCAATTCGTGAGCATTCCATACAACCCCGGCCCCACGGCCAGGCATTGTCAAAAACAGACCTCTGGTGTGGGGCGAGATCATACCGGGAATTTGCCCCAGACCCCGAACAGAAAACTGCAACCCTGCAGCTCAAATGTGCCCGGCCAAGCGGTGACACTTGCCGCAGGGCTGGATACAAGAAGCGCAGGAGAAGCGATGAAGATTGTAAGCGTCGGTGGCGGGCCCGCAGGACTGTACTTCGCGATTCTGATGAAGAAGCAGGACCGCGCCCATGACATTACGATCTTTGAACGCAACCAGCCCGACGACACCTTTGGCTGGGGCGTGGTGTTCAGCGACGAAACCCTGGGCGGTTTTGAACTTGCCGACAAACCCAGCCACGACCGGATTCGAAAAGAGTTTGCCTATTGGCCGGACATCGACACGTTCATCCACGGCCAGTGCATTCGCAGCACAGGCCACGGTTTTGCCGGCATGTCGCGGCGCAAAATGCTGAACGTGCTGCAGGACCGCTGCCGCGAACTGGGCGTCAAGCTGGTATTCGGGCACGACGTGCAGTCGCTGGCGCCCTTTGCCGACGCCGACCTGATTCTGGGTGCTGATGGCGTGAAGTCCTGGGTGCGCGAACACCTGCAGCAGCACTTTGAGCCCGCCATTGACTGGCGGCGTTGCAAGTTTTCGTGGCTGGGTGCAAACTTCAAGTTGCCTGCCTTCACCTTCATCTACGAGGAAAACGCCCACGGGCTGTTCACCGTGCACGCCTATCCGTTTGAAGAAAACCTGAGCACCTTCATTGTCGAATGCCGGCAGGAAACCTGGCAGCGCGCAGGACTGGACAAAGCCGACGAAGCCCAGACCATTGCCTACTGTGAAAAGCTGTTCGGCAAGTATCTGCACGGGCACAAGCTGCTGGCCAACCGCAGCCTGTGGCGCACGTTTCCGACGATTCGCAACAAGACCTGGGTGCATGAGAACATCGTGCTGATGGGCGACGCAGCCCACACGGCGCACTTCAGCATTGGCAGCGGCACCAAGCTGGCCATGGAGGACGCCATCGAACTCGCGCGCCTTTGCGGACCTCAAGGACCAGCCCGTGCCGGTTGTATTGCAGCAGTATCAGACCCGCCGCTGGGACGAAGTAGCGCGCCTTCAGAAGACCGCCCAGACCAGCCTGGAGTGGTACGAAAACGTCGCGCGATACTTCAAGACGCAAACGCCACTGCAGTTCACCTTCAACCAGCTTACCCGCAGCAAGCGCATCACCTTTGACAACCTGCGCCTGCGCGACGCCGCGCTGGTCGACAAAGCCACGCAATGGTTCGCTGACCACAACCCGCACCGGGCCGTTGCCGTTGCGCCGCCGGCCTACGCCCGGGCCAGCGAGGACCGCATGGCAAAAAAACGCGCCGAGGCCGGGCCTGTGCCCGTGGCCCCGCCGCTGTTTCAACCCTATGCCCTGCGCGGCATGCAACTGGCCAACCGGCTGGTGGTAAGCCCGATGTGCATGTATTCCTGCGATGACGGCACACCCACGGACTGGCAATTGGTGCACCTGGGATCGCGCGCCGTGGGCGGCGCCGGGCTGGTCATTACGGAAGCCACACACGTCAGCGCCCAGGGTCGCATCACGCCCGGCTGCGCTGGCATCTACCACGAAAAGCACCTCGCGCCCTGGAAGCGCGTTGTTGATTTTGTGCACGCCCACAGCAAGGCCCGTATCGGCATGCAACTGGCCCACGCCGGCCGCAAGGCCAGCACCGACCTGCCCTGGCTGGGCGGCAAGCCGCTTTCGGGGCCGGCCGCCTGGCAGACGATCGGTGCAAGCGCCATTGCTTATGGCCAGTATCCCGTGCCGCGCGAAATTACGCTGGCAGAAATGGCGCAGGTGCAGGCGGCCTTTGTGCAGGGGGCCAAATGGGCACAGCAATGCGGCTTTGACATGATTGAGCTGCACTACGCCCACGGGTACCTGATGAGCAGCTTCATCAGCGCACTCAGCAACCGCCGCACCGATGGCTACGGCGGGTCCCTGGAAGCGCGCATGCGCTACCCGCTGGAGTGTTTTGCCGCCGTGCGCCAGGCCTGGCCGGACGACAAGCCAATTTCGGTGCGCATCAGCGCCACGGAATGGCACAGCCAGGGCTTGAGCGACGCCGACCGGGTGCAGATCGGCCAGATGCTGCGCGACGCGGGTTGCGACATCATTGATTGCAGCGCCGGCGGCGTGGTGGCCGACCAGCAGCCGGTGTATGGCCGCATGTTCCAGGCGCCGTTTTCAGACCTGATTCGCAACGAGGCCGGCATTGCGACTATGACCGTGGGCAACATTCAAAGCGCCGACCAGGGCAACACGCTGCTGCTTTCCGGCCGCGCAGACCTGATTGTGATGGCACGCCCGCACCTGGCCGACCCCTACACGATGCTGCATGCGGCAGGAGATTACGGCGTGGAAAGCCAGTACTGGCCGCCGCAATATCTGGCGTCCAAGCCTTCGCGTCGCAAGGGTTAGTGCGCGTCGTGGCGCGAAGCAGGCCTGAACATAGAATCCCGCGCCTGTCCGGGCCCGCGTGGCAGCCGGTGGTACACCAGCTTCGAGGTTTGCATGGGCTTCAAATGCGGCATTGTTGGTCTTCCGAACGTTGGCAAAAGCACGCTGTTTAATGCCATTACGGCCAGCGAGCAGGCGGCTGCGGCCAATTATCCCTTCTGCACGATCGACAAGAACACCGGCACGGTGGTGGTGCCCGACCCGCGGCTGGATGCGCTGATCGAGATCGTCAAGCCGGTGCGGGTGGTGCCCGCAACCATGCAGTTTGACGACATTGCCGGGCTGGTGGCTGGCGCCAGCAAGAATGAGGGCCTGGGCAACAAGTTTCTGGGCCATATCCGCGAATCGGACGCGATTGCCCACGTGGTGCGCTGCTTTGAGGGCGGCGACGTGATTCACGTGACCGGCAACGTGGACCCACAGCGCGACATTGGCGTGATTCAGACCGAGCTGGCCCTGAAGGACCTGGCCACGGTGGATGTGCGCCTGGACAAGTCCGAAAAACTGGCACGCAGCGGCGACAAGGAAGAAAAGATCCGCGTCGATATTCTCAAGCAGCTCAAGGTCGTGCTGGACGAAGCCAAGCCCGCGCGCTTTGTGCAGGTGCCGCCGCAACACGAACACATGGTGCGCGAACTGATGCTGCTGACACGCAAGCCAGTGCTGTACGTATGCAACGTGGCCGAATCCGACCTGCCTGACGGCAACAAGCACTGTGAAACCGTCAAGCGCATCGCCGCGGAAGAAGGGGCCGAAACCGTGATCATCAGCGTGAAGATTGAACAGGAAATCTCGCGCCTGCCCGCGGCCGAGCGCAAGGAGTTTCTGGACGGCATGGGCCTGAAGGATTCCGGCATGGACCGCCTGATCCAGGCCGGGTATCGGCTGCTGGGCCTGCGCACGTATTTCACGGCCGGTGTCAAAGAGGTGCGCGCCTGGACGATTCGCGCAGGCGACACCGCGCCGATGGCTGCCGGCGTGATTCACACCGACTTCGAAAAAGGCTTCATCCGGGCCGAGACAATCAGTTACGCTGATTTCGTTGCCTGTGGAGGCGAGCAAGGCGCCAAAGACAAAGGCAAGTTGCGCACCGAAGGCAAAGAGTATGTCGTGCAGGATGGCGACGTGATGCACTTCCGGTTCAACGTATGACCGCAACGCATGACCACGCCGGGCCTTGGGCCTAACACACGGGTCGGAAGATATGACAGCGGATTGGATCCAGTTGGCAGGCACGCTGCGCGGTTTTGCCGCGCACCCCAAACGCCCAACCCGCGCCGGCGTAGTAGTGTTACAGGAGATTTTTGGCGTCAACGCACACATTCGCGAGGTCACGACCCAGCTTGCCAGCATGGGCTACCTGACGATTGCCCCTGAGCTGTTTCATCGCACCGGCCCCGGCTTTGACGTTGGCTATGACGCGCGCAGCGTGGCGGAAGGGCGCCGCCACAGGGAAGCCTGCACAGCCGACGGCATGCTGGCCGATATCTCGGCCTGCGTGCAATGGCTGCACGACCAGGGCTGCCAGAAAGTGGCCAGCGTGGGTTTTTGCTTCGGCGGTCATGCGGCCTGGCTGGCCGGCACTTTGCCCGACATGGCGGCCTGCGCCTGCTTTTATGGCGGCGGCATTGGCAGATACCGCCCCGGCGGCGGCGAGCCCAGCGTGGCGCTGGCGCCGCAACTCAAGGCCCGCATGCTGATGCTGTACGGCGAAAAGGACGACCTGATTCCCGCCGCAGAAGTCGAGCAAATAGCCCAGGCCCTGCAGCACGCCGGCGTGCGCAGCGAAGTGCACCTGCTGGCCGGCGCGGGCCACGGTTTTGCCTGCGACGCCCGCGAAAGCTACAACGCCTATGCGGCCAACATGGCCTGGCTGAAGGTGTTTCGCCTGCTGGCCCAGGAGTTGGGCAGCGCCCCGTGACCAACTTACAGCTGGAGACCAGGCAGGGTGTGATTCGCCTGCGGGTGCGGGAAATCAGCCAGCTTTTCAACTCGCTGGACCCGGACCCTTTCATTGAACGTGACCTGGACGACGACGCCGCGCGATACATTGAAAGCTGGGCGCGAGAGATTAACCACCACGGCCAGCTGTGCCTCACCGTGGATATTGCCGAACCCAAGGGCCATTCCGATCAGCAACAGTTGATTGAGGCGGCAGTGCGCAATTACTACGGCCAGATGGTGGACCTTGCTCGCAACGAGTTTCGCGAACTGATGCGCCGGGGCAGGTCCAGCCTGGTGATCGGGCTGGTCGTGCTGGCCGCAACCATGTTTGCCGCACACCAGGCCGCGGTGCTGCTGGCGGGCTACGATTGGGGCGGTCTGGCCGCAGAAGGCCTGATGATCGGCGGCTGGGTGGCGATGTGGCGCCCGCTGGAGATTTTTCTGTACGACTGGTGGCCGCTTCGGCGCAAACGGCTGGACCTGGAGCGCCTGCGCGACATGAGGGTTGTCGTCAACCTGCCGGCAATCAATCGCGAGACTTGATCTTGACGGTCTCCCCGGTCGGCGGGGCGTCGTTGCCGTCGTAGTCGGCGCCGCGCTTGGGCATTTCGCGCATGGTCAGTTCCAGGCTGCCAGCGTCGTAATGCGACCCGGCCACCAGGCTGCAGGCAATGCGGTTAGACTTGAGATACCCAGCCCCGGAGATTTCAAAGCACACGGCCTGGGTGGGTGCGTTGCCAAACAGGGTGATGCCTCCCTGCCCCACGCGCGCCGAACTTGCCGAAAGCCGGTTTCCCTGGCCGTCATAAAAAGTGGCCGCCAGGCTTCGGCCATCGGTCTTGTACTCAGCGCAGGTCAGCGTGATCTGCAGGGCGGTTTCCATGGTCATCACCAGGTCGGTGTCCATGGCGGTGTCGTGCGGGGCTGTCACGGTGGCGGCGTATTCCCCGGCTTGCAGGGCGAAGCCCGCCAGGGTTGCCGAAAGCAGGTACCGGCCGTCCAACAAGCCCTTGATCTCGAAGCGGCCTTGCGCGTTGGTCGTCATCAAAGTTCTGGCGCCGCCGCCGATGCGGCCGGATGCGGCCTTGTTGCCCGCCGGGGCATCCAGTTGCGCCATCACCTGTGCGCCGACCAACGGCTGGCCGTTGCTGGTGACGACCCGTCCGGTGATGGATCCGGTGGCGGGCAGTTCCAGTCGCAGGCTGGTTTTGCTTTCGCCGGGCAACAGGCTGAAGTCGACTTTGTCGCCCAGCGTGCGGTCCGGGCCTTGGGGGCTCAAGCTGAAGGCAATGCTTTCTACTTCGCGGGTGAAGCCCTGTTTGTATTCAATGCTGAAGTTGCCGGCTTCGTCGGTGGTGGCGCGGGGTGTGCCGCCACGGTAGGCGGATTTGCGCAGGCGTTCGGTGTCTTTGTCGGCGCCGCCGACAAACTTGACGCTTGCGGTCAGCAAAACGGTTGCGCGGGCCACGCCAGCGCCGGTGCTGTCCACAACCGTGCCGCTGATGGTGGCCGTGAACTGGAACGGGAACTTGGCCAGTTCTTCTTGTTCCATCTTCTTGGCCATTTCCATGGCCAGTTCGCGCAGGCGTTGCAGGTCTTGTTCGGTGAGTTCCCGGTCCTTCATCTCGGCGGCCTGGGTTTCGATCAGCTTGCCCAGTTCGTCGCGGGTCAGGTCGGAAGGCTGCTTGGGGGCAGGCTTTGGCGTTTCTGCCGGCTGTGTGGCTTGCGGCTGTGGGGCGGGCGCCAAGGGCTGGGTCGGCTGGGGGCGATCGAGCTGCGGGTTCACATAGGGTTGCTGGGGTTTGGGGGCGGGTGGTTCGGGTTGCAGGTCCTGGCTCAAGGCCGGGCCCGCGCAACGCGAGCGCTGCTGGGTGTCATCCACAACCCAAAATGCCAAGGCCCCGCCGCCGCCAAGCAGCAGGGCAAACAGCGCAATCAAAAGCGGGTTCAAGCGCATTGCCAAACTCCCGGTCCGCACCGTGGGCACAGTGGTACGCCACGGCGGCTAATGCGGTTCCGACAAAATCTCGTCGGGGCTTGCATACATCAAGTCTTGCAGCACAGCCGTGGCCCGTGACAGGTACTCCGACACCGTGCCCCGGGTCAGCCCGAGTTGGCGGGCGATTTCGACATTCGACAGACCGTCATTGAAATGCAGGTCAAAGACCTGCTTCAGACGACCCCTCAAGTGATGGCGCCAATCCAGCAGCAGGCGCACCCAGGCGCGGCGCTGCTCGAGTTCCAGGGCGTATGGAAAGCTGTCGCGGCGGCGCAGGCGGCGAAGTTCGCCGCGCTGCTCTTTGGGCAACAGGGCTTCGACAGCGTCACAGGGGGATTGGCAGCCGCTGCGCAGGGGGCAGTGGGTGCAGGAAACGATTTCGTTTGGCATGGATCATGGTGGGAAAGGGCTCCGCGGCCTCGTGACATTATGTAAGATATCAGGAAGCTTGAAGCTGCACCAGCCGGGCGCAGCGACGGCACTTGATTTCCAGGTTCGCGGGCCCAGTCAGCTTCATCAACAGCGCCCCGCATTGGCAGCGAAGCGGCATCGGATGGCGGCCCTTGGGCAGCACCAGCAGCGTGCGGCGGGTAGGTTTGGTGGTTTTCTGCGGCATGATTCGTCCCGTTCCTTGATATTGCAGAACGTATGATAACACACCAAGCGACACTTTCGGTCGATTGGGTCCCAAGTGGCTATCTGACGCACCGTTTTGGCCGGGTTCAGCAGCTAGGCCAGCTCAGAAAACGCCCCGTAGCCGTTTGCCTTCAGCCGCTGGAAGAAGGCCCGGGCCGCCTGGGCGCGTGCGGCATCGGGTGCTTTTCCTTCCTTACACAGGTCCAGTGCGCTGCGGTGGTGGTTGGCCAGACCGATGGCCGACATTTCTACCCCGGGTGGGGAATCGCCAATCGCCTTTTCGGCCTGGGCAAAGTAGGTGCGGGCGTCCTTGGGCGCGAACTTTCGCGCCAGTTGGGTGGCGTACATGGCGCGGTCGAAGCGTTCATTGTGCGGGCCGGTTTCGCGGGGCAGGTCAAAATCCTTGATCAACTGCCGGGCAGGTTCTTTGTCTCCTTTATGCAGCGCCAGCCAGGCCCGGGCGTTGCGGGTCGTAAAATCCTCGGCGCCGGGCTGAGTGAATTTCTTGACGGCCAATTGCAGAGCCTCTGGTTGTTCCAGCCAGATTGCCCAACTGACCATGCCCTGGGCGTGGCCGGGGCCGAAGTCACCCATTTCCGCGGCCTGGCGAAAATCCATCGCCCCGGAAAGCAGCAGGGCGCGAATCATCATGCTGTTCTGGTTCAGGGCCATGCGGGCCTCGGCCTGGGGCAATGCTGCCATGATTCTGGCCATGCCGTCGCGCAAGTCACCCAGTTCAAGCTGGCAATAGCCGCTCATGGCACTGAGGAAGCGAAAGATCGGCCACTGGGAGCCGCGATCACGGGCCAGTGCCAGCACGCCATCGCACAGGGACCTGGCCTCGCGCATGCGGCCTACACTTTGCAGGGTGTTGGCCAGGTTATAGGCCTCCTTGACTGCGGCTTCGTCAATCAGGGCCCCTCGCGGCAGGGTGCGCTGGAACACACGGCTTTGGTGGCGGATGGATTCATCGACATCGCGGCGCAGAAAGGCGTGGTAGGCCAGGGTGCGTTCAAAGCGCAGGTTCATGGCTTCGTCGTCGCACAGTTTGGCCACTTGTTCTGCGGCGCGCTGAATGTCGTGCGCACGGTCAAGTTCCCATTTGTCGAGTGCCTTCCAGTAATCGTCGAGAATGCGGTTGAAGATGGGCGCGGTGCGGTCGTTCAGTGAAACCTTGAGCTGCTGAAAGCGCGCCAGCGCGTCATTCAGTTCGCGCAGCACGCGCAGGTGGTGCTTGCCGGTCAGGCTGCCCAACTGCATGGCGGCCACGCTGTTCATGGCCGCCACAAGTTCCAGCAGGTCTCCGGCGGTGCGCTCTGTGGTGGTGTTGACGTCACTGAGATAGGGCGTGCCTTCGCCGGCCAGCAGCCATGCCGGGTTGACGCCCAGTCCGCGCACCAGCGCGGCGGCAAACTCGACGGGCATGCGCGCGCCGCGCATGTAGCGGCTGACGTTGTTGCGTGAAGCGCCGGTCTTGCGGGCGATTTCGGCCTGCGGGAAGCGCTGCGTCAAAAAATGCAGGCGGTTCAGATGTTCGGATTTTGCGCGGGCCATGGGTGTCCTTGATTCGTGACAGGGTAGTCGCATGTGTATTCAAACGAATACACAAGTTTGTAGCAATCCTGTAGGCGTGTAGTGGGTGCGATACACTTGCAACAGGACAGGCAGGGGAGCCTGTTCGAAAGTGCCAAGACGCCCCGGGCAACCGGAAAGAAAGACGGAGACGAACATGAAACTTGCAAGGAACGCAGTCGCGCTGCTGGCAGCGATCACGCTGGTGGGCAGTGCGCTGGCTGCCCAGGACCTGAGTGACGCGCCCTCGCCTTACCCGCAGTTCACGTTCTTCAACTCCAGCCAAAGCGGCTATCGGCTGGATTGCATGGGCGTGGGGGTCAGCGACGACATGTCCCACGGCGCCAGTTGGACCCAGGACAGCGACGACGACGGCATCGAGTTTCTGAACATGCAAAAGGGCGGCACGGCCACATTGAAGGTCGCGATCGTGCAAAGCTACAACAACGACGACCTGTGCATCTGGATGGATTTCAATAACGACGGTGACTGGCTGGATGCCGGCGAGCGCGTGGTGTGGGCGGGCAAGAGTTCCAGCGCCCCCAATGGCGCCTTTTCCGCCACCGTGCAGCCCCCTTACGGCGGCAGCGGCACCAGCTTCAACACCTACGTGATCAACATTCCGGCCGGCGCGGCTGGCACCAGTGTCAAAGTGCGCGCCGTGCTGTGGGACGCCACCACCGTGGCCACCGGGCCGATGTCACTCAATGGCGGCGGACACCCCGGCGGCGTGACCGGCACCGGCTTTGCCGATTGGGGCGAAGTGGAAGACCACGACGTGCCCTACGCCACCAGCACCGGGTCCAAGTTTGAAGTCTATGAATCTGATGGCTCGCTGGTCGGCAACAAGATCAGCAGCGGCGGCACCTACAACCTGGGCAACCTGACTGCCGGCGTGCAGAAGAACGTGTTCTATTGCCTGACCAACAACAAGACGGCCAGCTACTTTGTGTACTTCACCACGGCCTACCCCAACCCGGCCATCACGGCAAGCAACCTTGTGAACTGCAGCGTGAACATGGCCATTGTGCCGGGCAACGGGCTGACGATTTCGCCCAACGGCGGCTTCTTCACCTGCATTGCGATGGTTACGCCCACCACGGCGGGCTCGGCCTTCAGCTTTCGCATCACGGCCCCGACCAACGACCCGGTGACGCCAAACTACATTGTGAACTGCCAGGGCAACGCAACGGCGCCGGCGCCGAACATGGAACTACACCGTCCCACCTACACCCAGATTCCGCACAACGGAACTGATTCCCTGGGCACCGTGGCCGCAGGCAACGCCCAGAACCTGACCTACACCATTTTCAACAATGGGTCGGCCAACCTGAACCTGACCGGCAACCCGATGGTGCAACTGGGCACAAGCACAAACTGCACGGCCAGCGTGACCAGCCAGCCCCCCGTCAGCACATTGCAGGGCGGCGGCTGGTCCATGACCTTTGCCCTGACCCTGACACCCACCAGCACGGGCCAGTTCTTTTCGGTTGTGTTGACGATTCCCAGCAACGAAACCGGCAAGAACCCCTACACCATCACGATCAGCGGCACCGCCGGCAGCAGCAGCGGCAGCCCCGAGATTGACCTGCTGCGCGGTGCCAGCATTGCCAGCGGCGGCACCGACAACGTCGGCAGCGCCACTGCGGCCGTTCAAAGCACCTTGAACTACACCATCAGCAACGCGGCAGGCACTGCGGCATTGAACCTGACCGGCAGCCCGGTGGTACAGATCAGCGGCTTGTCCAATGCCAGCGCCAGCGTGGCCGCCCAGCCGGCCAACAGTGTGGCAGCGGGTGCCAGCGTGAACTTCACGGTCAACTACACGCCCGGCAGCGGCACCTTCAGCTTTGTGATCACGATTGCCAACAACGACGCCAACGAGAACCCCTACATCATCAATGTCACGGGCAACGGTGTGGCCACCAGCGCCCCGGAAGTTGACCTTCTGCGCAGCGGCACCGGCATTGCCGACGGCGCGACCGACAACCTGGGCACCCTGCCCGCCGGCACCGCCAGCGGTTTTGGCTACACGATCAGCAACACCGGCAACGCGCCGCTGACCCTGGGCAGCGTGGTGGTGGGCACCCAAAGCAACTGCACCGTCACGGTATCGCCCCAACCCGGCACCAGCGTGGCGGCAGGCAGCAGCACTACCTTTGGCATCAGCGTAACGCCCACGGCTGCGGGCGCCTTCAGCGCGCAGCTCAGCTTCACCAACAACGACCCCAACGAGAACCCCTACGACTTCACGGTTGCCGGCAACGGCCAGGCCAACGCCCCCGACATTTCCGTTGCGCGCCCCGTTGGCACGGTAATCACCGGCAGCGAAAACCTGGGCGCTACAGCCTTTGGCACCCCGCTGGTGCTGACCTACACAATCAGCAACACCGGCACACAGACCTTGAACCTGACTGGCGTGCCTGCCGTGGTCGTGGCCGCGCTGGGCAACTGCACAGTCAGTGTCAGCCAGCAGCCCGCCGGAACGGCGATTCCGGCCGGCAGCAGCGTGACCTTTCAAGTCAGTCTGACCGTGACCACAGCCGCGGCGTTCAGCTTCAGCGTCAGCATCGACAACAACGTGGCGGGCAAAAGCCCCCTGACCTGGACGGCCAATGGCACCGGCGGCACCCTGCCCGAGGTTGACATCCAGCGTTTGACGGGCGTCAGCATCAGCAACGGTGGCAGCTTGAATCTGGGCACGCTGCCCTTTGGCACCAGCACGCAGATCGGCTTTCTGGTCTTGAACACCGGCAACGCGACCTTGAACCTCACGGGCAGCCCGCGTGTGGCCATCAGCGGCCAAAGCAACATCATCGTTACCGTCAACACGCAGCCTGGCGCGGCGATTGCGCCCGGAAGCTCCGGGGCATTCAACATTACCTACAGCATTCCGGCTGCAGGGCCCTTCAGCGTGAACGTGACGGTGCTGAACGACGACGCCGACGAAGGCAGTTACACCTACACCATCACCGGCACCGGCGGCTCGGCGCTGTTCGGCACGGGTAATGGCAGTGGCGGCGGCGGTGGCGGCTGCGTGGCACAGGGCCACGCGGGCGATTGGAACCTTCTGGTCCTGGGCACCCTGTTGCTGGCGGGCGGCCTTATCTGGCGTCGAAAGGGCGCGCTGCGCGGCTAACAGGATCCAGGTTCAGTCCCCAACCGGCCTTGCCAGCAGGCAAGGCCGGTTTCATGGGACCAGCTACTTCACGGAATACATGGCCTTGAGCGTGCTGACATCAAAGGTGCCCAGCAAGCCCTGCTTGACCCAGGCGTCGATTTTCTCGGTGCGGCCCTTGGCGTCCAGCCCGGCCATTTCAGCGTCGCAGGCGTGGGCAAACAGCGTGATGCGCAGGTTGCCAACGGTCATCCAGGACAGGTCGCCTTCTTTGTCTTTGGTGACCTTGGCAATGAAGGCCAGGCGCTTCTCGGTGGTGTCCATGTCTGCTTTTTCAAACAGCGCGCGATGCAGCAGGGCGTTGTGCACGCCGGCGCTGCCGGCCCAATCCAGCACGTCGGCGCGGAACAGTTCCCCGAACAGCTTCAGCTCTTCGTCAATCTTGCCGCCGGCCGGCGCCAGGAACTTGTAAATGAAATCCGCTGTCAGGTTGTAGGCTTGGGATTGCCCCAGTTCGCGGGCGTTCCAGAGTTCCTTGATGCGCTTGAGCTTCACCTTGTAGTCGCCTGCCTTGAAGGCTTCGTCGGCATACAGCCGTGCCGTGCCGTAGTACTCCACAAGGTAGGAAAGTGCGCCCGTGTTGCTGCAGGCCTTGTACAGCGCGCCCTTGTAATCACTTTGTGCCGCGCCCAGCCAGGCCACAAACTTCAGCAACTGGGTGTCCGGGCTCATTTCGTTGGCGCGGGCGTGGGCCAGCAGCAGGCGGGTTTGAAGGCCGCGCGCCTGGTTGTAATCCAGCTTCTGTTCCTTGGCCAGGGCGGCCACGATCTCCAGGCGCTTGACGGTGTCGCCATTCTTGTAGGCCTCATCGGCGGCCAGCTGGGCATCCGGGTCGGCGATTTTTTCGACCTTGGCGGCCTGGGCATCGGCCGGAACAGGCGTGGGGGCAAGGGCATAGCCGCCAAAGCCAGCGGACAAAATCAAGGCAAGCATGCACAGAATGCGCTTCATGGGATTCTCCAGGGTTGGGGGTGGGCACTCTCGCAGCCAGATAGAAACCGTCAAGTTGTTTGCGTCAGGTCGCGGGGCGCGATAAGACGGCTTGCCGGGGTGCAATCATGGTTCGAATACTGCTGTTGGCGCTGCTTTGCGCCCAGGGCCTGGTGGCCCAGGCCGTGATTATCGACAACGACACCAGCAGTTTTTCGGTGCTGACAGGAAGCTGGAGCCTGGGCAACAGCGCCACCGGCCGCTACGGGGCCGATTATCGCTTTACCAGTACAGTGGGGCCCGCAGCCGCGCCCACGGCGACTGTGGAGTGGCGCCCGGCGCTGGCAGCCGGGGTTTACGAAGTCGCGGTGTGGTACCCCCAGGGCAGTAACCGGGCCGTGGATGCGCCCTTTACCGTGGAACACGCCAGCGGCAGCAACCTTGTGCGCGTGGACCAGACCGTAAACGGCGGCGCCTGGAACGTGCTGGGAACGTACACGTTTGCCGCGGGCAGCAGCGGCCGGGTGTGGCTTGGCAACCATGCGGAATCGGCCAAGGTTGTGCTGGCCGATGCCGTGCGCTTCAACCCGGTTACCCCCGCAACTGACGAGTTTCGTGGGGTCTGGGTCAGCCGCTTTGAATGGCCCAGCACCACGCCTGCCACGTGGAAAAGCAACCTCAACACCATCCTGCAAAACGCCAAGACCGGCAACCTCAACTCGGTTGTGCTTCAAATGCGTGGCGACACAACCACGCTGTATCCATCGCCCAATGAGCCGCTTTCAAGCCTGATCACGCTGGGTGCAGGCGACGACCCGTTGCAGTACGCCATCAACGCCGCCCATGCGCTGGGGCTGAAGCTGCATTGCTATTTCAACACCCATGTCTGCACCAGCGCCTTTGCAAGCGCGCACCCGACCTGGGTGATTGCCGATGCCACAGGCACGCCAATCAGCGCGCCCGTGGACGGCTACTACTGGCTGGCGCCGGGCCACCCCGATGTGCAGGCCTATCTGCGCTTGCAGGTGCTGCATGTGGTCAATACTTACCCGCAACTGGATGGCATTCACTTTGACCGCATTCGCTGCCCCGAAGCCGTGTACAGCCACGACGCCACCAGCGAATCGCGCCGCGCCGGCCGAGGCAACCCCGCCGGCCTGAACTTTGATGACTGGACAGCTGACCAGATCACCCGCTGGCTGCGCGATACCTACGCCGCGATTCATGCCATCAACCCGGCCCTGCAAGTCAGCGCCGCGCCGCTGGGCCTGTATTCTGCAGCCAGTTATGCCGGCTATTCCAGCGGCTACTACTACGGCCTGCCCCGCCACCAGGACGCCAAGGCCTGGCTGGCAGCAGGTGCAATGGACTGGATAGCCCCGCAGTGTTACTGGCCGGACGGCGGCGCCAAGCCGGATTTCAGTGACCTGGTGCCGGACTGGCTGGCCGGTGCAGCGGGGCGGCACGTGTACCCGGGCATGAGTGTCACGGGTGACCCCAGCGACGCCGAGACCGTGGCCGAGATAGCCTCGGCCCGTAATCTGGGGGCCAAGGGCGCGATGGTCTGGAGTTACAGCGCCGCGAACTCGCTGAATTTCTGGTCCACGCTGACAGCCGCTGGCAAACCCTACCAGCAGCCGGCCAGCGCGCCGGACCTGCCCTGGCTTACCAGCCCGACCACAGCCATTGTCTGGGGCTACGTGACGAACTTCAGCACCGGCCAACCCGTGGCCGACGCCTGGGTGAACGTTAATGGCCAAAGCTACACCGCACTGAGCGCCAAAGACGGCTTCTGGTGCTGGTTGAAGCTGCCGCCGGGCAGTTACTCGTTTGTGGCCGACGACCCGGCCACCGGCAACGCGACGGTAAGCGTGCTGAACCTGCAGGCCGGCGAAGTGCGCCGCCTGGATATCGCCCTGGCTGCGGCGGGCACAGCCGTGCGCCTGGAGGTACAAAACGCGCCATCGCAATCGCCAGCGGGGCAGGATTTTGGCGTGGTGGTGCGGGTGACCGATGCCCAGGGCACGCTGGTCAGCACAGGCGCCTACACGATCAACGCCGTGCAGCAGGGCGGCCTGGGCACATTGACGGGGGGCCTGCAGCAGACCAGCGGTGGCGGCTTTGCCACCTTCACGTTGCACTATGACGTGGCCGAGCCCGTGACGCTGGAGTTTGTAGACAATGCCGGCATTCTGACCGGCGTGAGTTTTCAGGTAACGTTCACTGGCCCGCCCACGGGCGGTGGCAGCGGCGGTGGTGGCGGAAACAACGACAACGGCTGTGTCGCCGCGCCCACGCGGGCCTCACCCCTGTGGCTGACACCGCTGGGCGCGATCCTGTTTTCCCGGCGGCGTCGGCGCAGGGTCTAGGGCGCCTGCACGCGCGGAATGTACACCGAGTAATCGTCCAGCAGCGCGGCCAGCCGTTCTGTTTCCAGGCCGCAGGTATCGCGCATACCGCGCACCAGTTTGCAATGGGCACGCAGGGCCACGGCGGCCTGATCAAAAGTGTAACTGCGCAGGTCGGCCGCGCGCACCGGCGTAAGAATCTGGCTGACATCGCCCAGCCAATTGTCCAGCAGCAGGTCCAGCGCTGGCTGGTTTTCGGTGGTGACCTTGAAGGTCTGCACCAGCAACGCGCGCAGCTTTCCGCGAATCTCAGCGGCGTCGGCACCGGCAATCACAGGCGAGGTGTGAATCAGCATCAAGGTAGGGCAGTAAAGGTCCGTGCCCGCAATGTGCAGCGTTTCAGGCGTCACGAACAACGCCCGTTGCTCGGGGCGCAGAACGTCCCAGACCGCATCAACAAACACGCCCTTGAGCAAGAACTCGTCCTGCAACTTTTCGCAGCGCGGTGTGTTTTCGCCGTATTTGCGCGATGCGATCTCGAAGTCGCTTTCGTACTTCAGGCCAAGGGCCTCAATGGCCTTGACCTGGTCCTCAGACAGCGGCAAGCCAGCGGATTTGAGTTCGCCGGCAATCAGGTTGGCGTGGCTGATCGGGTGGGTCAGTTCGCCATTGTGGCGCGCCCAGGTGGGAAGTTTCTCAAGCGTGCGGTACTCATATTTTCGCACCATCTCGGTGTGTTCCTGCAGGGTCAGGTACAACTCGCGCGGGGGTTGCTCGCCCTTGAGCTGATACTTGCGGATGTCGCGAATCGTGTCAGCCACCACGCGCGAGGCATGGCTTAGCTCCTTCCAGTCGCTGCGCTTGACACCCTCAATGCCGCCGAACTTGCCAAACGTGAAAGTCGGGCCCTTTTCGGCAGCTTCGGCACGGTAGGGTTCCAGTTCTGCAGTCAGCTTTTCGATGTCGCGGCGCAACTCGTCGCGGCTGGTTTCTGCGCCGCTGGCCTGGCTGCGCAGCTTGTCGCGTTCAAGTTTCAGTGTCGCTTCGCGGGCCAGGGCATCATCCAGCTCGCGGCGCAGGTCGGCACCGCCTTCGCTGTTGCCGTCGCTGGCCTTGCCGGTGCGGCTGTCTATGTTGGTTTCGGGTGCGGGCTTGCCCGCAGTGCCGTCGCTTGCCGCCAATGGCTGGTTGTAGCCCTGGGCAGGCGGGGCGGCCTCCTGGGTGTCCAGCACGGTGTGCAGTATCGCCCCGCCTGCCAGTCCGATCACAAGTGCCAGTGTGGCTGCAATCAAGGTGTTCTTGGCCATGATGATTCCTCCGGTTGCTGCGGCGGTCGCGCCTGGCGCGGTGCCGGAAAATGCTGCGGCTTTCCAGCTTGCCAGGGCGGCTTCCCAGCCGCCCGGGGGGGCGGCCAAGGGCGCAGCGGCCATGCCTGCAAGCAGTTCTTCAGATTGATTGCCAAGGCGCGTGCGCAAACGCTGCAACCCGCGCGTGACGTGGGTGCTGAGTGTCTTGACTGGCAACCCAAGCGCCACCGCCGCCTGGGCGTGTGTCAGGCCGGAAAGCTGGGTCAACGTCACGGCCTCGCGTTCGTGTTCGGGCAGGTCTTCCACAGCGCTGCGCAGCGTGGCGCGGCTTTCGCTGTCCTGGGCATGGCGCGCGGGGTCGTTGTCTTGCGGCATCTCCACCTCAACAGGCAGGCCGGGTTGGGGGCGCTTTTTGCGCCGCCGGTTGCGCGCTTCGTGCACCACCACCGTGGCAAACCATGGCCAGGGGTCGTCGCGAGGCACTTTGTCAGGCTTGGCGGCTGCGACCAGAAATGCCTGCTGCACGGCGTCAAAGGCCTCGTGGGAATCATGCAACAGCGAGACCGCAAGCCGCCAGGCCCTTTGATGGCAAAGCGCAAAACAGCGCTCCAGGTTTTGCCGGTCATCCACCATTGTCTCTACGTTAACCGTCGCGGGCCGGGGCAATGCCTTCAAGCAAATGGTGTGGTCACCAGGGTTCGCTTGCAGGTGAGGCGTTAACAGATACGGCCAGGCAGGCGCGCGAGCCACGGATAACACGGATTGGCAGGGCAACGCCAAGTCAGCCATTCCCTTCAGCCCAGCCCGCAAGGGCCGGGGCGAGGGTAGTATGGAAGCGCATTTCTCCGTGCGTCGAATGCGCGCCCCGTTGTCGTCGTGCCATGGCCCACTTGCCGATGGCCGCAACGCCCGCCGCGCTTGCCCGTGGCCGGGGCTTCACTACAATGCCACGGCTTACTGGGGTGTTTGTCAGGCGGACAACTAGTTGGCTGCGCCGATGAATGTGCTCAGGGAAGCCTTAGTCGGGTGTGAACGGATATGCCCTCCTTAACTGTCGGGGGAAATCCTGACCCGCTCTCGGGCTACCCACTTTGCATAGAGGGTGCACCAAACCGTCCTTCCAACGGCATCGCCGGTTTGCCGAAAAGACCGTGGGCCGCTGCCGAGTGCACGGCCCATTGTCGTTAACCGTGATAGATTGAATCCTGCCCCTGCCGCACCAGTGCTGCCGGGCCGTTGCAACCGAGGTATCCATGCCTGACAAAAACAACATGCTTTGGCTTGCCAGTCGCGCCCTGATACCGGCGCTGTCGCTGTCGCTTGGGCTGGCCTGGGCCTGCCTGGGCCAGGACACACCCCGGCCGCCGGTTGATTCGCTTTCCGATTTTGCCCAGGGCAAGGGCACACTCAAACCCGCAGCCCGCATTGCCTCCAAGGACCTGGATGAATGCTCTGGCATCGTCTGGTACGACGGCGCCTGGTGGGCCCACAACGACAGCGGCGACGGACCGTACCTGTTTCGGGCCACCAGCGCGGATTTCACAGACGCACAAAAACTGGCCGTGCCCGGCGCAAAGGCCGTCGATTGGGAAGACATCTGCACGATTGGCGACGACCTGCTGTGCTGCGACACCGGCGATAGCGCCCGCAAGCGCGAAAGCGTGACTTTGTATCGCGTGCATTACAGTGCAGATTCCGATGGCAAGGGCGCACTCAAGCTGTTGGCCACTTACCCCGTAACCTGGCCCGATGAACCCCATGATTGCGAGGCCGCAGCCGTCATCGACGGCAAGTTGCACCTGGTAACCAAACAACGCGGCGAGGGCTTCACCGGCCTGTACCGCTTTGCTGAGCTCAAGGATGGCGGCAAGAACGTACCTGAGCTGGTCTCGAAGTTGAATGTCGGCACGGCCACCATGATCACGGCTGCGGATTACGACGCCACCGGCGGCAACCTGCTGCTGCTGAGTTACACGCGCATCTTTGTATACCCCAAAGGAAAGCTCGAAGGCGACCCGGCCTGGAGCACGCTGATTGAAGCCGACCAGTGCGAAGCCCTGTGCCTCAACGCGGGCACGCTGTTCTTCACCAACGAACAGCGCGACGTGTACTGGGTGCATGATTTCATGACCCGCAAGCCGCAATCGATGCTGCCGCCGCGTGTGACGACCACGTTGCCCTTTGAACAATCCAGCTTTGAGGTCGATGGCACGGGCGCGGCCTGGAAGGCCGGGGCAACCGTCCTGCCGATGCGCAACTTGAACCAGGGCGAATCGCTGCGCTGGATGATCGCGGGCCCGCGCCTGCTGCTGTATGGCAGCCTTGGCTATGAGGGCAGCTTCACCAGCAGCAGCGAACGCGGCAACCGCATGGGCACCGGCCTGTGGCTAGGCTTTGGCAGCGAGGGTACAGAAGCGCTGGCAGGCACCGAGAAGCTGTTTTTCATCGGCGACAACGGCGTAACCGGCGCCGACCTGTGGACGGTGGGCATGGAAAAATCCATCAAGCTGGGGCTGGTCGAAGGCGTGGTGTGCAAAGGCAAGCCAGAGGCCGGCAAGTTCACGTTTGAAATCTCGCTGCCCGTCACGGCGGTGTTTGCAGAAGGCAAGTTGCCCCAGGGTTTTCTGGCCAACGCATGGGGTTATGGCATGCGTGGCGACGCCGAACCAAACCTGGCGGGCAGCAGTTTCTATTCGATGCTGCGCCCCTACACATGGGCAGACATCAAGATCAAGCAGTAGCGTCGCCGGGCAATGAAACAGACCCGGCACGGGGCCGGGTCTGTTGGTTTGCGCGGGGCTTACTTGGCGTCGTAGCTGGGCAGCACCTGCAGGATTTCGCCGGTGGCGGGTTCCAGCGCATACAGCACGTCAATGGCGTAGTTGTTGCGGCCTTTGCGGCTGAGCACGCCCAGCAGCACCAGGTCCTTGTTAGCCAGGCTGGATGGCACAGACCATTCCAGTGTGGCGGCCGCGCTGACGTTTTCGTTGGTCTTGTTTTCGCCGCTTACCAGCTCGAACTGCAGGCGCACGTCGCGAGTTGATTTGCCGTCGGCGTCCTTCATTTTGATCACCGTGCGGGCGTCGCCCTGGCGGCCGTTGAAGGGTTTGTCGACGATCGTTTCCTTGTTGGTGGGCACGCCGTCGTTGTTCAGCCACACCTGGTGAATGCGCAGGCGCACGTTTTCTTTTTCCCAGGATTCGTCGTAGTTGGTTGCGGTCAACGTCACGCGGGCATTGGTGGCATCGGCGCGCGGGGCCATGGCGTCGATCTGGGGCTTGGGCATGCCGCCACATCCGGCAACGGCGCAAAGGGCCAGGGCAAGTGTCATGGTCAGGATGGATTTCATGTAGGTCTCCTTGAGCGGCCCAGAGTTTGCCCATTTGGCGAAAAAATGCCAGTCGAACCGTGCACCAGCCTTTTTGAACCCTTTTTGGACGCACAGGGATTAACATTTCGTGCGGAGAACAGGAAATGAAAGTGGCGGTTCGTATCGCGCTGGCCGCGCTGCTCGTGATTGCGGGCGGCCTGGGCACGTTCTGGTATGTGCGCACCCACGACACCTATGAAGTAGAACGCACCCGCGTGGACCCGGCCAAGGTTGAAGACCTGGTCAAAGATGACCTGCTTGCCGACAAGCACCCCAGCTTTGACCCCGCGCTGGCCGACAGCCGGCCCTTTGGCCCTGCCGCCAACCGCTGGCAGATCAACACCAGCGGGGCCGTGTTCGGGCTTGACCTGCCCGACCTTCGCCCCGACGACCCGCAAGATGCATCGTTGCTGGTGCTGCACCCCAGCTACGCCGCAGCGGCCAAGGCCATCACGGGCAGCGTCATTCTGCCCAGCGTCAACCTGATTGGCGGCAAAGCCAAGCAGTTCGACGACGGACTGTTTGCGGCACTCGACCTGCACCTGGTTGCCAACGACGAAGAAGGCCTGCGCGGCATCGAAGTGCTGGTGCGCCAAATGCTGTCGGAGTGCGACCCGCGCGGCCAGGCCGCGGCCTGGCTGTGGGCAGCCCTGGAGGCCGGCAAGTTTATCACGCCCGACGAGGCCACCCGCGAACCAGCCGGGGCCCGCGAATACCTGCGCCGGTTTGAGCTGGATTTTGCCCAAAGCGGCGTGACCGGGTTCTATGAGTGGTCAGCGGAGCTTGGCAACACGTTTCGTTTTCTGCGCTTTCTGCAACAGAACCTTGGCCGTCGCGATGCTTTAAGCGAATCCCTGCTGCGCGCCCTGCGCAAAAACCCCAGTTGCGTGGAGATGTACCAGCGCATGCTGGCCTTTTACTCCCGGCTGACCAACCCGCTGGTCGGCCTGAACCTGCTGGACCTTGCCGACAACACCGACACCGTGGATGCACTGGCGCAACGGCGCGGTACGCTGGCGCGGCTGCACTTTCTGCCCTTCAGCAGCAACAAGGAAGCCCGGCTGTTTGACCGCCTGTACCCGCAGGGCATACACGCCGGCGCGGACCTGATGCGCGATTTCATCAAGGCCATTCGCGACGGCAGCCTGGACCTCAAACCCGGCCCCGAAAGCGGCTGGTACGACTACCAGGTGTTCACCCTGGAAGCCTTTGTGCTGCCCGAGCGCGCACCCGAAAACGAAAAACTGCTGCTTTCACGCAAGTACAAGCTGCGGCTGATTGAGGCCTTCAAGGCCCAAGTCACCAAGTATCGCGAAACCCACATTCGAGACGCGCTGACCGCCGGGGCCAAAGCCAGCGCCCCCGCCGAACCCGAGGAAGCACTGACGCCGCGGCTGCGTGTGGAGCCCAACCCGACGTTCTTTCTGCGCCTGGCCCGCAGCTATGCCTTTCTGCAGAAGTTTCTGGCCCTGGAAGTGCAGGATTTGAACCAGCTTCGCGGCGCGCGCCAAAACGGCTGGCGCGACATGCCGCTGGGCGACGAACTGGAAAGCATGCGCCTGCTGTTTTACGGCCTGCACCTGGTCAGTTGTGAGGACATTGGCTGCCACGACCAGTTGCTGGCCGGGGAAGTCGAAAACGCCGATTACGCCCGCGCTTTGGCAGATCAATGGCTGCAAGGCTGGGCCAGCGACCCTGACCTGGCCGTGGACACCCGCGTGGCCGTTCCGGTGTTTTACAATCAAGGCCGCAGCACGCGCTTTTGGGCCACCCTGGGCGTGCGCGCCGCGCCGCTTTCCGTGCGCTGGGAAACCGCACCCAGTTGGCGCCCCTGGCCACAAACAGGCCAGGAACCAGAGGCCTGGCAGACGGTGCCGGCCCACCGCCAGCAAGCCGGGCGCTACGTGATTCTGGTCGACGAGTTTGCCGAGTTCGACCGGCCCGGCAGCGCTGCCCTGCCACGCAGCGAACTGCGCAAGATCTGCGATGTCGCCCGGACCCGCGACCAAATCCTGGCCGGTTTGCGCAAGTAGCCGGCCCTGGCAGGGGCGCCAACCTTGGGGGCGCTGGCGCGGCCAGAATTCGCTAAACTGCAAGCGGAGGCAACCATGGCTGACCAAAAGAAAAAAGGCGGCAGCAAGGTTCTGACGCTGGTGGGGCTGCTGGCGGTGCTTGTGCTGGCCGGCGGCATCAGTGGCTACATGTACCCCAACCTGCTCTGGAGCCCGCTGGTGCAGAAGTTCTTCCAAAAGGGCGCCGAGGGCATGGATAAATCGGGCGTCTACAAGGTCGCGATCAAAAGCGTGACCCTGAGCCCCGAGGAATTCGACCAGGGCGAAAACCTGGATATCCAGGTCACCGTCGATCGCATTGACGCCCAGGGCAAATCCACCAAGGTATGGGACAGCCGCGAATTCGGCGCCCGCAAAGCCAAGGTGGGCAAAGACCCCCTGACCGCCGCCTGGGCCGACCGCCCCTTTGAATTGGAATGGCGCACCGGCGAAAAACTGGTGGTCAAGGTGTGGGACCGCGCCCCGCTGATTGGCAGCACCGAACTGTGCGCCTGGGAAACCGATGGCAACGAGGTGTTCCAGCTCAAGGGCACCCATTCATTTGACAAGGTCAAAGACAAAACGCCCCGGCCCGGCGGCACCAACCAGATCGTGCTGGAGGCCACCCGCCAAGGCGACCTCCCCGCGCAGCAGTAACGGCGGCATTCACGCCGCCCGGCCCGCAACCGCATTCTTCGGAGCACCATGAAACTCGGCAAACTCAACCTCGACGGCAAGAAACTGTTCCTGATTGCCGGCCCCTGCGTGCTGGAAGACCCCGAATCCCCCCGGCGCATTGCCGAATCACTCAAGACCACCTGCGCTGCAATCGGCCTGCCGTTTATCTTCAAGGCCAGTTTCGACAAAGCCAACCGCACCAGCGGCAAAAGCTTTCGCGGCCCGGGCATACAAGAAGGCCTGAAGCAACTGGCCAGGATCAAGCAAGAGCTTGACCTGCCCGTGTTGACCGATGTGCACGACGCAGGCCAATGCGGCCCGGTGGCTGAAGTGTGCGACGTGCTGCAGATTCCGGCCTTTCTGTGCCGCCAGACAGACCTGTTAGAGGCCGCGGCCGATGCCGCCATCAAGCACAACCGCGTAGTGAACATCAAAAAGGGCCAGTTTCTGGCGCCCTGGGACATGCAGAAGGTTGTCGACAAGATGACCGAAAGCGGCGCCAAGGGCCGGGTGATGCTGACCGAGCGCGGGGCAACCTTTGGCTACAACAACCTTGTCTCGGACATGCGTTCGATTCCGATCATGCAGAAGACCGGCTGCCCGGTGGTCATGGACGCCACCCACAGCGTGCAACTGCCCGGCGGCATGGGCGACAAAAGCGGCGGCCAGCGCGAGTTTGCGCCGATCATGGCCCGCGCGGCCGTGGCCGCAGGCGCCGATGGCCTGTTTGCCGAGACCCACCCCGACCCCGAAAAAGCCCTGAGCGACGGGCCAAACATGATCTATCTGAAAGACATGCCCGCCCTGCTGAAGCAGCTAGACGCCCTGTTTAAGCTGGTTCGCGGCTGATCAGAGTTTCCGAAAGAATGGCCAGCAGCCGGCACAAAAAAGCAAGCAAGGCGAAGCGGCAGGCATCAAAATACCCTAGATAGCCAATACAGAAGTAGCCCGACCCCTTTGTTGCCACTCAAAGAGAGTGAAAGAGCTGCGCTCGGACAATGGAAGTGTCCAAGAGGAAGCACTGCATGACCAAGAATGTGGGTTGTGCCTGGGTTGTCGGCGTTACCCTATTCCTGATGCTGCTCCTAGTGGGCGGAGTCTGGTACTATTCCACAGGGAACTTGAAGCCGACGCCGGAACGAGAGTGGGCTGTGGAGCAAGCCGAACATGACGTGATTATGATCGCCACAGCAGCGGAGGCCTACTATCGCGCGCGCGGGAGTGTCCCGCAGTCGGCATCAGATCTAACGGCACACGGCGATTTGCAGCTAGAAGAACATCCGGGGACACTCGACGTGTATGACCCGATGAGTGCCGATTTGTCAGGGCTTGCTGTGGAAGGCAATAAGTGCAGGGGGACCATACTGCTTGTACCCAGGGACCCCACATTCCCGACCCTGCATTTCGACCTTAACAAGTGGGCATTTGCACGATGACGCCGTCGCTGTCGAAAATGCCGTCTTGGGGAAGAACAGAGGGGTCGGGCTGATTGCTTACGCGCCGTCAGATCTCGCGGGGCCCGCTGCGTCTTGGTGTCGGAACCCGCTGGCTTGATTCTAGCCGGGCGCCTGGGCGCTGCGATATCCTGCTTGCTGGGCCCAGCCCGTATGAAACGTCAAGCCCAGGGCCGGGGCGGGCAATCCTGTGGTGCGGACTTGCTTCCTGTGGCCGCAAGTGATGTGGCCCTCCGGTCCGCAGCAGCGGCCTTATCCTCATGGCTGGGGAACGACCAAAAACGGGCGGGGAGGCTCTTCGCCATCCGGCGCAAACATGCCCGCTGTTTCCCCGTGCAACTGGCACCAAAACGGGGCATGCTTAGTTGCAGTGCGCTCTCTCGGCCCCGTACAGCTGGCCGGATGGGCGAAGGTCCTGCGGAGCTGAATGGGACGCCATGAGCTTCCAATGATGCGGCGGACTAAACTAATCTGGGTGGTTTGCGGACTAGTTGTCTTGACGTTGGTCTTCAGCCTTGCAGCGATGTCGTTTGGTGTGCATTGGGGCCCCGTGACCCTGACGATGGCAACAAAGCAGCTGCGTGGCGGCCCCGGGACAGTCGACGACTTTCAGTCGTGGGCCGAGCAAGCACGATGGGACGCTGTGTTTCTTCCGCCAAAAGGGGTGCCACTGTCGGAGATTGTGCCGACGGATCATAGGAAGATCGAATGGGTGGGTCTGCCCGCGGACCCGCTTAAGCTTCGATACACCTCACTGATATGCAGTGAAGACACTGCGTCATGGTTGAGGCGGGACTCTAGAAAGGTGACGATTTGGATTTACTTCGACGACACGGGAGGTGCCATTCGCGGATGGTATGTAGAGCCGAAATGATGATGTGTAAGCGATGCCCGCCAGCGTGCTGGGGAATCTCAAAGGCGTAAGAACCAAAACGGGGCATGCTACGTGGCAGTGCGCTCTGTCGGCCGTGTACAGCTGGCCGGATGGGCGTAGGTCCAGCGGATGGAAGCTGCGGAAACGGCAGGCGCCACGAGGAAATGGGTAGCCAAGGATAAGTAGCCTGGGCCCCCTTGGCCTTCTGGGATAAATGTGGACGGGGTAAGAAGAAGTGTCCGATCAGTAACATGATAGCAACCACGCACTGAGCGCTTGCATGTCGAATACACTGGTAAAGAACGGCCCTAACAGTGGTCCCAGTGTCTCGTTACGTTGGTTGGCTAGCATAGCGGTATCATTGGCTCTCACGTTTTCATTCTACCTATTGGATGTATCTGGATCATTGAGTCTATCCATCGTTGCGGAAGACAGAACATACGACAAATCCTGGATTTACGGCAGCGTGGCGCTAGGTGTCCTAGTTTCTGTTGCCTTCTGCGCGACAGGGCGTCTGGTCACCGTCGGTGCTGTTTCCGGGGGGCTGCTGATGTCGATGTACACGTTCTGCGCGGCATTAGAGCCAGCGGCTGCGAACCGGATTCTGTCACACCACAGATGGCGCAATGGCCGTTTTGAAGCTTGCCACAACGAGGTACGGGACTGCCGCGATCGACCGACTATGGCCCCCATATGGTCACCTCGGGCCTAGCCTTTCGGAATTCCTCGATCTCGTCCAGGAGGTCAGCCTTGGCACCAGTGCTGTACGATAAGTCAAGCTCTGTCAGATTCTTAAGGGAAAGGAGGGGCGCAAATGAACGCACCCCGCTCAAGTCACAGTGGTTCAAATTAAGTTTCTTCATCCCCGATAGTGTCACCATATGTGCTATATCTACTTGATAAAGCGCAACGTGGCTGACATCCAATTTGTGCACGGAGGGGCGTTCCTGAATACTTGCCAACCAAGTGAGGTTGCCGGGATCGCCGATATACTCAATGCGGCCTACGTCAACGGCCTGAAGGTAGGTTGCAAGGAATTCAGAACCCGGGTCTGAGTCAGGTCCCCGTCCGCCCGCACACACCCATACCTCTCTAGCAATGACCTTTGACGCAAACACTTTTCCCACGTCTGCGGTCAAGCCCGAACACCTCCTAAGTGACAACAGATCCAGCATTGGCAGCGGCTTCATGTCGCTGATGTCGGCGGCAGAAAGGTTCATGTCTTCGAGTCGTAGTTGCTTCAACCGTTTATACTTGGCGAGCTTTGTCAGTATCTCCGGACTATCCAAAGAGATTACCAACAAGCTAGCGCCCTCGTGATCAAGCGGGTCCTTTACGTGAGAAATCGTATATGGCTCGTAGTAGTTATTAGAGAGAGTGTTATCGGCCCCGCGACCGCAACCCGCTACCGATATCAAGAAGCACGTCGATACCACGAACACTCGGGCGAATGACAACATGTGGACGTCCTTTCCAACCGCTAGCGGTGTCAGAATCGCGGGAGAACTGCCAAGGGGCAGGCTACTTGTGTACGCCCTTCTCATAGCCACGTGTGAAGCATCGTATGTTTGCACTCTGCCTGCTGCGTCCTGGTGCCGGATGTCGCGGCCTCATTCTAGCCGGGCGCATGGGCGCTGCGATATCCTGCCTGCTCGGACTGCCGGCCTGAAACTACAGGCCGCTTGCCTTCCACCCGGTGCCGCCTTCGCTGATCAATAGTTGGTCGTTGGGCTATCCAAGGGGCACGCTACTGTTGTGCAGGCTATCCAGCCTTGTCAGCCCATTGCGAAGTTGGCCCGGGGGCAGTTGCTGCGCTGTTTCGCTGATCGTGGCTGATCCCATCTCCGGTCCCTTGCCTGTCGCCGCCAGCAGCCAGGCCATCGCTGCTGTCTGGGGCGGGCCGTAGCCCGCAGCGGCAGCAGCCGGGCCTGCGGCTTCGGCGGCTATGGCCAGCACGGCTGGCGCACGGCCTTGATCAACCCATTTTGCGGCAGTGGCCAGGGCGGTAACACCGGAAGTTTCGCCGCAGCAGTACAGCGCACAGCGGCCGCGCAGCTTGAACTGGATGGCGATTTCGCCCTGGAACATGCTGGGCAGCGTGTAGACAAACAGCGCCGGCGAAGGCGCCCCGGCCCGGCGTGTGGCCTCGAATTGGCTGTCCACTTCAAGGCAGCCCAGGGCCGTAGCCCCGCACTGGGCAACCTGGTCGCGGTCCAGGCCGTCAAAGCCCCCGGCGCGCTGAATCAACTGCGCGGCTGCAACGGCAACCTTGCACAGCGGGTCCATGCGGCCGAACTTCGGATAGGGCTGGTCAAAGAAGTACCTCGCGCGCAAGGGCGGCAAACCAAAGGCGTCGGGCACGCCCGCGCCAAGTTCGGGCCAGGTGGCGCTATGCGTGCCGCCGGGCCCGGCGCTGAACAGGCCGCCGGCGTCGATGCGGCAATGGGCAATCAGGCGGGCCATGGGGCCTTTCCGGGGGCAATCACCAGTGCGGTGTTCATGCCGCCAAAGCCGCTGTTGGTGGTCAGCACCAGCCCCGGCGAAAGTTGACGCGGGCTGCCGTGCACAACATCGAGTGCGAACTCGGCTTCGCCCCGCGAAAAACCAACGGTGGGCGGAACCAGCCCGGTAGTGGCCACCTGGGCGCTGACAATCACCTCAATCAGCCCCGCCGCGCCCAGCGTGTGGCCAATGCTGCCCTTGATGCCGAACACCGGCGGGGGCGACGGCCCGAACACCGCGTGAAAGGCCCGCGCCTCCATGGCGTCGTTGTAAACCGTGCCGGTGCCGTGGCCGCAGATCGCCCGGATACTTGACAGGTCAATACCCGCCAATGCCCGCTGCATGGCCAGCGCCAGCCCGCTGCCGTCGCGCGAGGGGCCACTGATGTGGTTGGCGTCGTTGCTGGCGCCCCAGCCAACCAGGCGCGGCGCGCGCGGCGCGGCCTGGGCGGGCACCAGCACACAGGCCGCCCCGGCTTCGCCCAGGCAAAGGCCGTCGCGCGTGGCGTCAAAGGGCCGCGCACCGGTGGGCGAAAGCCCCTGCAAGGAATGAAAACCCTGGGCCACAAAGGGCGTCACGGCGTCTGCGCCAACCACCAGCGCGCGGGCAAACTCGCCATCCTGCACCGATTCCGCGGCCTCGATTACGGCCTGCGCACTGGAGACACAGGCGTTGCTGACCAAGCGCCGGGTCTGCGGCAGGCCGGGATTGCTTTTGGCCAGGTTTGCCACCAGGGCCGCCAGGCCGTGGGGGGCTTGTGCGTTTGCAAGCCAGGGCGCCATTTCGCCTTTGGTGCTGGCCAGCCACAGTGCAGCGGTGCCCGTGAAAGTGGCATACAGGGGCATCAGCGGGTCAAGGGCGGCGCGGGCCAGCGTGGTGGCGGCAAGACCGGAAAATGCCGGGGCAAAAGTGCAGGCGGGTGCAGCCAGCCCAAGGTGCGGGCGCGGTTGCAGCAGGCATTGGCCGGCCAGCAGGCGTGGCATCAGGTCATCAACGGGCATCAACCCGTGCGCAATCGCGCAGGTGCCGGCAGCAATGGCAATGGGTCCCCGTGGCATGGCCGAAGCTTATAAGCGGCCCTGCCCGGCCAACAGGTCAGGGGCTGGCAGGCTGGGGCATCCAGTCCACCAGGCCGGGGCCCTTGACGCGGCAGCAACGGCCTGGGGCAAGCACGCGCCAGGGGCCGGGCGCCGCACCTGGAGTCGAGAGGCGAACCAGCATCGGCCCGGCGTTCGGGTTTTCCACCAGCATCGCCAGCGCCGCGTCGGCGATGGCATGGCCCTGTCCGGCTTGCGGCTTGAAGGCGCGCTGCAGGGCAATGCCAAGGGCCTGTGGCGTGTCCTGCCGCAGCTTGCGCAACACGTCGCGCAGGCGTTGCTGGGTAAGCAGCGGGCCAACTTGCGGCTCGCGTGGGCGGGGAAGCGGGTCGTCGGGGTCGCGCGGGTACATGTGTTCATACGATGGCTGAATCAGCGCGCATTCCTCAAACGTAAGCCCGCTGCTGGCAATCCAGTCATCGGCCAGGCTTTGCGGGTGGTCGGCCAGCACAATGAAATTATCGGCCTGGGCAATGCGGTCGGCCAGTTCCTGGTGGCCGCTTTGCACCATCAGGTGGCCCACCGCGCAGTAGACGCCGTTGTCGCCCACAAAGCAGGGCGCGGGTTGGGGCTTCCAGACGTTTGTCGGAAACTGGCCGGCCTGGGTGTAGGCATCCAGGTCTGCCAGGCGCGCCGCGCGTGCCTGCGCAAGCCGTGCGTACACTTCGGCAGCACCCTGGGGCGAAGCATCGGCAACCGGCAGGGCTGAAAAATCCACCGGCAAAACCGGCGCGGGCTGGTCCGCCACAGCGGAAGCGCAGCCTGCAACGAACAGTGTGGCCAGCAAAACGGGGGCAATCTTCATGGCATCCTCCGCGTTTGAGACGCACAGGCCGCCGCAAAGTTCCCGCCGTTGTGCAACGATCAAGCGCTGTGCAATCCCAGCCGGTTGCCGTTGGGGTCGTTGAAATAGGCGAAATGGCCATGGCCCCCGCCGATTTCGGTTTTGGCTTTGGCGACTTTGCCGCCGGCCTTTTTGATGGCGGCCAGGGATTTGTCGATGTCATCGACTTCAATGAACAGCACGGCGCCGTTTTTTGTGGGCTTGGCGTCGGCATCGAACCCGCCGCCAAACTGCCCGCTGGGGTCAACGAACAGGCAATAGGTAGGCCCCATTTCGCGGCTGCAATCCCAGCCGAACAGTTTGCTGTAGAAGGTCTTTGTCTTCTTCATGTTCGGCGCCGGAATTTCGACGTGACATACCTGACCGGGTTTCATTTTGGGCATGGTGGCTCCTGTGTTGGGTACAGACGAACAACGGGCCGGGCAGGATACGCGGAAAATCTGCGGTTGCATATAAAACTCGTGATTGCGGTTTGTCGCCGGCGCGATGCCGGTTGCCGGGCTGATGTGTCGCCCCTGACGGGGCTGGGTACCGTGGCCGTGGCTGGAGTTCGAAACAGGTTGTCAATCTGTTGTTCAAGCCGTTGCGGTTGAACTGTGTTTATCTGTGTTGATCTGTGGACCAAAGCCGTTGCGGTTGAGCCTGTGTTTGTCAGGGTTGCCTTCGCCCCCAGCCTTGCGGCTGGGGCTGGGGGGCTTGTTGTCAGGCTTTGTCTTTGGCTGATGGCTTGTCGCCGGGCCAGGGTTCGGAGCGTTGCAGCAGCCCGATGCGGGCTTCGGTGCTGGTGATGGCGGTCAGGTATTCGTGTGTCTTGCGCGCGCCGTCAGGGTCGCCGATGACGGTGTTGTCGTCGGGCAAGGCTTCGATCTCGCGGCGTTGGCGCTGCATTTTCTTCCACGCCAGATAGACAAACAGCCAAGGGGCGCATGCGCACAGCAAAACCACGATCGATGCAATCACCGCGCCCATGCCACAAGGTTAACTAGAAACGAAGAACCCGGCGCACAGATTCGCGCCGGGTTCGGTGCTTGCGGACTAGTACTTGGGCACAGTCTGATCCACTTCATCGGCCCAGCGCAGCATGCCGCCAACCATGTTGCGCACGTTCTTGAAGCCTTGCTGTTTCAGGAAGTTCGCGGCGCTGCCCGAGCGCCCGCCTGAACGGCAATAGATGATGATCTCCTGGTCCTTGTGCGGGGCCAGTTCTTCATAACGCTGGCCGAACTCTGGCAGCGGTATCCAGGCGCTGAAATCCAGCTTGCAGATGTCCAGCTCGTTGGCGTTGCGCACGTCCACCAGAAAGGGCTTGTCGCCGGCTTTCAGGCGCGCATCCAGTTGCGCAGGCGTGATGTCGCCTGTGCCGGTGGCGCTGGTCTTGGCTGCTTGCGCTGCCTCTGCGGCTTCTGCGGCCTTGCGGGCTTCCTCGTTGGGAATGCCGCAGAACTGCTGGTAGTCAATCAGTTCATGGATGGTGCGTTTGTCGCCGCAAATCGGGCAGGCCGGGTCTTTGCGCACCTTGAGTTCGCGAAACTTCATGGCCAGCGCGTCAAAGACACTCAGGCGGCCCTTGAGGGGCTCGCCGATACCTGTCAGCACCTTGATCGTTTCCAGCGCCTGGATGCAGCCCATGATGCCCGGCAGCACGCCCAGCACGCCGCCTTCGGCGCAGCTTGGCACCATGCCCGGCGGTGGCGGGTCGGGGTACAGGCAGCGATAGCAGGGGCCGTCTTTGAGTCCGAACACCGTGGCCTGGCCGTCAAAGCGAAAGATGCTGGCGTAGATGTTGGGCTTGCCCTCAAGTACGCAAGCGTCGTTGACCAGATAGCGGGTGGGGAAGTTATCGGTGCCGTCGGCGACGACGTCATACCTGGCAATAATCTGCCGGGCGTTTGCGCTGCTGAGGGCGACTTCGTGCAGCTCGACTTCGACAAACGGGTTGAGGTCCTTAATGCGCGCCTTGGCGCTTTCGACCTTGCGTTTGCCGACCCAGCTGGTGCCGTGAATGATCTGGCGTTGCAGGTTGGATTTATCGACCACGTCAAAATCCACAATGCCGATACGCCCCACGCCGGCTGCCGCCAGGTACAGCGAAAGCGGCGAACCCAGGCCGCCCGCGCCCACGCACAGCACGGAGGATTGCTTGAGCTTTTCCTGCCCGGCCTTGCCGAACTCGGGCAGGATCAGGTGTCGGGCATAGCGCTGAAGTTCCTCGTTGGAAAGTGAAACGGTGGCTGTGGTCATGAGCAGTAGCACCCTTGTTGTGGAACCGGCCTGGCCCGTAAAGGCGCTATAGTAGTAAGGAACAAACGGGCGTTGAGGGGGCGGTTCGGCCACACCAGCCGGTGGCAACGCAGTGGTCCGCGCAAGCGCCCTTGCCATGGCCGGCCCGGTGTGAAAGAGTACGTGCCATCCTTTTTGGAATCCGGGACATGGCAAAGCACAGCGTTGCGCGGGTGTCGGTCTGCCTATTCATCCTGTTGACTGCGGCCCTGGCGGCTTGTGCCACGGCGCCCACGGACTCAGGCCCTGCGGTCGACACACCCAGCAGGGAGCCCTCAGAGCCGCCGACACCAGCCCCGGCCCCCAAGCCGGCCAGAAAGCCCGCGGCCCAAGCGTCTCGGGAAACACCCCCTGACCGGCCGTGGACGGCACCCGAGCGCAAGTTTCTAAGCCCCACGGACGGCCAAGATGTGACCCGGCCGGGCTATCCATATGGGCTTTACATTGACCTGATGAAGGAGTGGGAGGCTTCGAACCGGCTGTCCAAAGGCACGCATAACTCGCCGCCCCTTGTCCTTGACCAGGGTGACGGCGTGTACATGTACAGTGAGTACACGATTCAGGCAGACGAGTTTGGCGAGGATGAAAAGGTCGCCACGGGGTTTGCGCTGCTTTCCCTGCGCACGGACGTAGTCACCTCCGGGCACTGGCTTTCGCTCAGCCCGTCGGACCCCGGCACGGTGGGCTGGATCTACCTGAACCTCAAAGGCGAATTGCACGGCCCTTGTTACATGAAATGGCAGCGCGGCCCGGATGTCCAGCACAACACGCGGGAAGTCGGCGCTTACGTCAACAACGTAAAGACCGGCATATGGTGGGAGTGCAACGAGGAAGGCAACGTGGTTGCGGTTGGCAGATACAGCAACGGCGTGCGCACGGGCGTTTGGAAGTACTTCAGCGAATATGGACTGCTGGAAGCAATCGGCAACGAGGCCGAGGACGGCACGGCAACATCGGAGAAGTACGAATACGCCACGCAGTCCCGCGACGGCAAGGATGTGGCGGGCATCCAACTTGTCAGCGTGGCCCAATTGCTGGACGGCAAGCTGGATGGCGACGTCGCGGACTTCGATTTCGCGGCCGAATGGTTTTGCGTCATGATCCCTTTTCGCCAGGGCGAGCGCTGCGATGGCTGGTGGACGTTTTATGACCCTGCGTCGCGCCGCCGCGTGCGCGACGAATGGCGTAACGCCAAAGACGTTCAGGATGGACCGGTTCTGGACTACGACGCCGACGGCAACGTCACCAGCCGCCAGGAATACAAGGAAGGAAAGCGTGTCGGGGATTGAGCACCGCGTCCCCAGGCCTCACGGGGCTGTTTCCCGCGTCCGTGAAGATTGGCGCTGATTCACGAAAACGATAGTCTATCGACCAACAATCGTGGGTTGTTCTTCTTGTTCTCGTGCAGGAGGTGACAATGGCGTCACTTCGAGGACAAGGAGAGGACCCATGCTTTCACGACTTGCATTGTGCCTGCTGCCCCTGTTGGCCGCGCCGCTGATGGCCCAGATCATTGATTACGGCGACGCGCCCGCGCCCTACCCCACCTGCAAGCACACGCAGATCACCAGCCAGCAGTCCTTCAGCCAGCTTTGCATCGGCTGGGGCCTGACCGACGACAGCGGCACGACCAACCCTGTGCCGGGCGGCATTGGCGCCGATGGCTTCGAAGACGGCATCGAAATCACTGGCCTGCAAAAGGGCAAAACCGCCACCTTGAAGGTGTGGCTGTACACGCACATCAGCAACTACGACGTGTTTGGCGTGTGGGCGGATTTCAATAACGACGGCGACTGGGACGACACCGGCGAACGCATCATCTATGAGGGCGCCGGCACCGGCGGCTACGCCCAGAACATTGGCGTCAACACCTACACCTTTGCCGTGCCCGCAGGCGCCAGTGGCAACAGCGTGATTCTTCGCGCGCGCATCTGGAACGGCGGCTACAGCAGCGGTTTTGCCGGCATGGGCTACGGCGCAGGCGGCAGCCCCACCAGCGATGCAAACGGTGGCGAGTGCAGCGACTTCGAGTTCTTCTATGAAGGCGACCCTGAAATCGAGGTCGAAAGCGCACCCACCTATGGCACGGCGCACGTCAAGCTTAGTGGCTCCAGTGACGAACGCGGCAAGTTCAACCAGGGTGCATCCAACAGCATCAACTGGAAGATCTACAACCGCGCCTCAACCAACCCGCTCAATGTCAGCGCGATCAGCCTGACCAACCCGGTGGCCTGCACCAGCACCTACAGCTTTAGCTCGCCCTTCAATGTGGCTGGCGGTGGCGGCTATACGCTGGGAATTCCGGTTACGCCCTCGGCACGGCGCTTCAGCTTTGACCTCAGCATCACCAGCAACGACAGCACCGGCAGCGAGTCGCCTTACATCATTCACTTCAGTGGCGGCTGCGGCATGGCCGGGTCTTACGTCATCAACAACAGCGGCGGCGCGGATTTTGCAGACATCGGCCAGGCCTTTGATGAAATCGAGTTCTGCGGCCTGAACGCCGCTGTCACGCTGACGGTCAAGGAAGGTGCGGGGCCTTATCAAAGCAATGCCAGCTACGGGCTGGGCATGTCCAACGGCATCAGCGCCGTGCCCAACGCCCCGGTGTATG
The DNA here is from genome assembly GCA_016722065.1 of Planctomycetota bacterium. Classification (GTDB taxonomy): domain Bacteria; phylum Planctomycetota; class UBA8742; order UBA2392; family UBA2392; genus H3-PLA7. Next base: position 1,213,039 of record JADKGX010000001.1, on the reverse strand, counting down.
TCTATGCTGGCGTGGGTTCTGGTGGCGCGGCCATGGTTACGCTCAAGGCCGCAACGGGCGAGCACCCGGTTGTGGAAGGCAGCGGCAGCGAGTTTCGCTACCTGTGGCAGGGCAGCTATTTTGCCACGATTTCGATTGGCTGCCCCTGGGTCACGATCGACGGCCTGGAACTTCGCAACGGCACCGACTTCGGCATTGCGACCTTTGCCAACAGCACCTACGGCATGAACAACGACGGGCTGGTGGTGCGCAACTGCACAATCCACACCTACAGCAAGGGCGCGGGCATTGCGGTGCTGGACAGCGGCACCAACATGCTGATTGAGAACAACTTTCTGTACGATTGCTCGCTGGGCCAGACCTACGTGATGTACGGCTTCAGCACCGGCACCGCCAACGTCATCAATGGCGTCATCACCTTCTGGCGCAGCAACGGCAGCAACACCACCGTGCGCAACAACACCGTGCTGCTGACCAACGCCCAGGCCGGAACAGGCAAGCCCGCCTGCTGCTTTGCCAGCACCTATGGCTGGATCAACGAATGCTATGGCAACGTGTTTGCGCAGCTTACCCCGGGTTATGGCACGATTTACATTCACAACAACGGCGATGAACCCGCCCTGTGCAACTACAACTGCTGGTACACCGGAACCGGCGCGGTGTTTTATCAGGGCCTGAGCAGCAGCTATTCTACCTTTGCCAGTTGGCAGGCCGTGGGGCGCGACGCCCAGGGCACCAACGCCAACCCGATGCTGGTTTCCACCAGCGCGCCCTTTGACCTGCACCTGCAGACGGGCTCGCCCTGTGTAAACCTGGTCGGCATGGCAACGGTGGCCACCGACATTGACGGCGATGCCCGCCCCCAGGGCAGTGCGCCCGATGCCGGCGCCGACGAGTGGTACCCCGGCGTGCCAATGCTTTCGATTACCGGTGTCAGCGGGGCAGCAATCAACTTTGGCAACCAGGATGCGGCCATGGGCCCGACCGCCCAGGTCACGATCACCCTGGCCAGCAACGGCACAGCACCGGTGGTGATTACGGCGCCGACCCTGAGTGGCGCTGACAGCGGCGATTTTGTGCTGGATACAACCGGCTTGAGCCTGACGATCAACCCCGGCAACAGCACGGAGTTCCGCCTGGCTTTTGACCCGGTGCTGATTGGCATCAAGGGGGCCAGCCTCAGCTTTACCCACAACGATGGCAGCTTTGCCTCGCCCTTTACGATCAGCCTTTCGGGCGTGGGCACCAGCACCAGCAGCGTAATCATTACTACGCCAAGCCCGTTGCCCCAGGGCTATCGCACCGTGGCCTACAGCCAGGCGTTGGCCGCAGCTGGCGGCAACGGCAGCTATAGCTGGGCCCTGGATTCCGGTGCCCTGCCGGCGGGGCTTTCGCTTTCAAGCGCGGGCCTGATCAGCGGCACGCCCACCGCAACCGGCAACGCCAGCTTCACGGTACGCGCTACAGACGGCGTAGGCGTAATCGGTACCCAGGCCTACACGCTGGTTATCACTACAGTGCCCGGTGGCGGTGCGGGCAGCGGCGGCGGCAGCGGCGGTGGCGGCGGTGGTTGCGCTGCCGGCGCGGGTTTGAACGCCCTGTGGCTGCTGGGTGTGTTTGCGCTGCCCATGCTGCGCAGGCGCCGCGCCTAAGTGTCAGTTGCACAACATCAACGGGGCTTGCATGGGCAAGCCCCGTTGCCTTTGGTCGGGTTTGAACACGGAGTTACGGGGTAACAGAGAAAGCCCTTGGTTTGCGTCCACCGGCAAGGCCTCCGTTACTCTGTGTTAGTGCTGTTGCTGAAGGGTCAACGCACCCGCGGGCGGCGGGCTTCATGCATAGCACGTTGCTTTTGGTTATGATGCTGGCCCCCGCGCCCCCGGGCCTGGCGCATGAATCAGGTTTCCGCCGAGCACGCCTACCTGTTCACCCACGCGGTGTACCGCGAGGTCGCCTACCAATTGCACCTGCCCAGCGAGCGCCAACGCCTGCACGGGCTTGCGCTGGATGTCATCGAAACGCAGTTTCCAAACGACCTGGCCCGCCTGGCCCTCGATTTATCCGCGCATGCCCGCCAGGCCAGAGGCGAAAGTGACGACCCGGCCCAAAAACAGCGCGAGGCCAAGTACCTGGAGCTGGTGGTGCGTAACTCGCGCCGCGGTGGGGTCCAGCAGGCAGGCATTGAATGCGGCCGTCGCCTGATTGCGCTGGGCGTGCTGGCGCCAGCGGAGTTGATGGCAGCCCACCAGTCGCTCAGGGAGTTGTTTTCCGACCTGGGCCGACGCGCCGAAGCGCTGGCCGCAGGTTCGGCCGCCTACCAGTTCAGTGTGGAGACCGGCCATTTCGCCAAGCAGGTCGAAATTGCCTGCGACCTGGCGCACATGGAACTGTTGGCCGGGGCTGTCGATTCGTCCAACGTATGGTGCGCAAGGGCAGAGGCCGCCATCCACCCCACCAGCACTCCCATAGAGCGCGCAACACTGCACAACCTCAAGGCCACGTTGCTGGAGCAACAGGGCCGGCAACCAGAGGCAGAAGCTGAGTATCGAAAGGCAATCGCGCTGCTGGAACAAACCTATGACCGGTCAGTTGCCCGCAACTTTCGCGGCAACCTGGCCAACCACCTGGGGGCGACGGGTCGCCGCCGTGAGGCCCTGCAACTGCTGGGCGAATTGACGGACGACTTTCGGGCCGAAAACGACCAGCGCGGCCTGGGGGTTCTGTTGAGTAACCAGGCCCGACAGTTGCTGGCACTGGGCGACTACGCCAAGGCCGAGACAGCGTGCCAGCAGGCGATTGAGATCATGCGTGGTCTGGGCGTGCGCCGGTCGGAGGCCTTTGGGCTGGCCAGCCTGTCTGAAATCTGGCGCCAGCTAGGGCGGCTGGACCAATCCGAACAGGCCGCTCTGGCAGCCCTGGAAATCGCCCGCGAAGTCGGCCAGCCCATCTATTCTGCGGCATACCTGGCCACCCACGCGGGTCTGCTGCTGTTGACCGGCCGGGAAACCGAGGCCCAACAACGCCTGCAACAGTCGCGCATCGAGTTTGAAACCGGCGGCGGCGGCCAGTACGTGCCGGAGTATTGCGATGTCTGGCGCCTGCGCGTGGCGGCCAGCCTGGCCTGCAGCATGGACGCGCCCGGCAAGGGTACTTCGCGGCTGGCGGCTTGTGCCCCGGCCCCGCGCTGGGTCGCCGCGGCCAGGTTGATTCTGGCCGGCATGGAAACGGCCCTGCAGCAGAAGAAGGCCACGGGCGACCTTGCCGTGGCCACAAAATCGGCGCGGGAAGTACTGGCTGAACTTGAGGCCGCCATCAAAGAAAAGCGCCCGGCGCTGCTGTTTCGCGGCCACCGGCCGCAGGAACTTACGCCGGCATTGCGTGCCGCATTGCTGCAGCGCCTGGAAGTTCGGCAACCAGGCGCGCTGCAGGCGCTGGGCAAGTCCAACCCCGCGCTGCTGCAAGCCATGACGGCTGACAGTACTGGTGCGGGTTAGCGTCCGCGGCGATTTTGCTGGTCCAGAATGTTTTCGCCTTTGCCGTCGCCGATACTGCCGCGCGGCAGGGCGTTGCCCACGGCCTGAAGCACAAAGGCCTGGGCTTCGTTGAAGCGTTTGGCGCGGTCGGCATCGATTGAATCTTCGCGCAGGCGGCGCGCGAAATAGCTGGTGTTGACCTTGCCGTCCTTGATTTGTTCGACAGCGATCATGCGGTCCGTGGCGTCTTCTCGTTCGGCGCGCTTGACGGGGTCATCGCCCTTGATGTTCACGGCCGCGCCCTTTTCAAAGAAGCCCACCTGGTCGCGCAGGATCAGCAGCAGGTCGTGCATGTCCACGCTGTGCAGATAGCGTTCCTCAGGCTTCATCTTGTAATCGGGGATATCGCGGTACCAGGAATGGCCCTTGTTGACCAGCACATGAAGCTGGCGGGGCTGTTCAATCGTGCGTCCGCTGTTGTAGCCGGCGGGTTTGATGCCGGGCTTCTGAAAGTAGTAGATGCGCACATCGCCAATGCGGGAAAGCGCGTCGCGCTCCACCTTGGCCATGTCGTCTTCGGGCTCGGCGGTGTCGCCGCTGCCGTCTTTGCCGGCATCGCCGCTGTTGTTGACAGGCGGGTTGCTGGCGCAGGCGCCCAGCAGCAAGGCCAGTGCAAGCAGCGCAAGAAGTTGTCTGGGCATGGGCGTAACCACAGGGGCAGGCAACGGGGCACAAGCGCCGCAATCATGGCACCCCAAGCCCAAAGCCGCAACGGCGGGACACCCCAAACGCAAACCGCCGCTTAAACGGCTGCCATTTCCTTGAAACAGGCAAAACCCCGGGCCAGGTGGGTTTCAAAGAACTGGCGGGCGCCCGCGATGTCCTCCGGCTTGGCGGCTTTGTCCAGCCACAGCGCGTTGCGGTGGTGGGTGGCCTGGGTCAGCAGGCCGATGTGCTGGCCCTTTGGCGTTTCAGCCAGCTTGCGGCGGGCGGCTTGAAAGACGCGCTGGGCCTGCTTGCGGTCGCCCAGGGCGCGGTGCAACTGGGTTGTAAACACCTGCGGGTACAGGCGGCTGTCGTCCAGGGCGGCGGGGTGCATGGCCTCAAAATCCGCTATCACGCTGCGGTCTTTGCGGGTCATGGCGCGCAGCAGAATCGGGCCCAGCACCTTGGGGCGGGCCAAGTCGCCCAACTGGTTGAAGCGCGGCTCGGCCCAGAACTCGCAGGCCTGTTGCAGAAAACCAGCGTCCTCCAGCCAGCAGGCGTGTTCCAGAATCACCAGCGGCTTGGCCGGCGAATCCTCGCCAAAGTGGAAGGCATCCACGGGCCGCACCAGGTTGGCGCGCAGCAAATGCGCCAGCACCCACACGCGCATGGCGGGCTCTGGCGGGCCGCCCCGTGCCAGCTCGCCGGTCATCAACGCCAGTCCGGGCAGCAACTCGCCCTGTTCGGCCAGCAACCGGCCCTTGAGAAACACCAGCACGGTTTGGGCCGTCCATTGGCGCGCCTGGCGGGGCATCAGTTGCAGCGCGGCTTCGCAGGTGCGCAGGGCCTGGTCGTATCGCGCCAGCGTGAACAGTGTCAGCACCAGGTTCACGGCGTTCTGGCAGCCGGCTTCGTCGGGCTGGCCATCCTGCGCAAGCAGGTGCATGACCAGCCGGCGCTGGCAGGCAAGTGCCTGTTCGAAATCCACCTGCGTGTAGTGAAAGCGCGCCTGCTGCACCAGCAACTGGCGGTGTAACTGCGGGTCGTCGCAAAGCCGGGCCACCTGCTGGGCGGCCTTGAGTAATTCGCCAGCCGGGTTGACCTTGAATTTGTCCAGGCTGCGGGTCAGGTCGCCCAGCAGTTGCTCAAACATGCCGCGGCTTTGCACGTTCAACTTGGCGCGCAGGCGGTCGTAGGTGCCCAAAGCGTCGTTCAGTTCGCGCAGCACCTTGAGGTGATTTTTCTGCGCCAGCGCGCCCAGCCGCATCCTGGAAACAGCGTTCATGGCCTCGACCAGTTCCAGCACGTTGCCGGCCATGTTGCCGGTGCCGGCGGTGATATCGGCAAGCCAGGGCGTGCCTTCGCCAGCCAGCCACCAGGCCGGGTTGACGCCCAGCCCCTTGATCACGGCGACACTGAACTCCGTGGGCATGCGCGTGCCGGCCAGATAGCGCGCCACGTTGGTGATGCTGGTGTTGGTCTTGCGGGCGATCTCGGCCTTGGTGCGGCCCTGGGTGATGTGTGCCAGCCGCGCGCGCAGGGCGTTGGATTCAGCACTCCAGCTCAGGGGCGTGTCCATGGGGCACCTGTCCAAAACGTCAAGCCAGGCCGGCATGTTAACACTTCTGTTAGTCGACGTCGTGAACTGTTACGCGGACAACTAACGAATATGCAATATGGCCGCAGAACAACGGAGGCAGGTCATGAACAAGTGCATGATGCTGGTGATCCTTTCGATGCTGCTGCTGGCAGCCTGTGCTGATGGCGGCGGCGGCGGCAGCAACTTTGCCGTAGTTGCCCCGGCCCCAGGCCCTGGCGGCGGCGGCAGCGGTGGAGGCGGCAGCGGTGGAGGCGGTGGCGGAGGCGGAGGCGGAGGCACGGTAACCGACCCCTCAGCGCCCGGATTGATTCCCGCTGACCGGCGCATCACCTGGCAGGCCGGCATCCCCGGGGGCATACCCGCCCGCACAACGATTTTTGCCGACGTAAAGGCCGCGCCCTACAACGCCAAAGGCGACGGTACAACCAACGATGCGCCGGCCATCCAGGCCGCGATCAACGCCTGCCCCGCGGGCCAGGTGGTGTACATGCCCGCCGGTGTGTACCGGCTGAACGCCGCACTGGAACTGCGCAGCGGCGTGGTGCTGCGCGGCGCGGGCATGGCCGCCTGCACGCTCAAGTGGATGGGCAGCGCCAGTTTTGTGCTGCGCATTCAGGATGCGGCCTTTGAGGACGGGGTGTTTTATGCAACCAGCCCGCACAACCTGACCGGGGGCTTCAGCAAGGGCAGCACGACACTCAGCACGGCCAGCAACAACTGGGCCGTCGGCGATGTGCTGTGCATCGACCAGAAATCCGATGGCCAGAATGTTGTCGCCGGCGGCACCAGCGGCGGGGCCACCTGGTGCGGGCGCGAAAACGGCGACCGCTGCATGGGCCAACTGGTCAAGGTGCTTACCCGCACCGCCACGCAGATCACGTTTGAGCCGCCCCTGTATGCCAACTACTCGGCGTCACTGATTCCGCAGGGCATCCAGGTCAAGGGCATCACCACCGGCGCCGGGCTGGAAGACTTTGCCGTCGACAACACCGCCGACGCCCGCGACACCATGTGGATGTTCGGGGCTTACCAGTGCTGGCTCAAGAACATTGATATGAAGGGCTCGCGCCGCCGGCACATCTGGATGCTGCACGACATGCAATGCGAAATCCGCGGTTGCGTGTTTCATGACGGCACGGGCAACTACGGCCCGGACCGCGCCTATGGCCTGTTTCTGGGCAACATGATCACGGCCTCGCTGGTAGAGGACAACATTTTCTACAGCCTGCACGTGCCGATTGCCTTTGAGGGCGGGGCCTGTGGCAACGTGGTATCGGGCAACTTCATCAACAAGCCAAAGTACAGCGACCCGGAGTGGGCCCAGCCCGCGATTGTCGAACACGGCCCGCACCCGATGATGAACCTGATCGAGAACAACGTCGTCGGCGGAAAAATCATGGGCGACATGTACTGGGGCTCGGCCAGCCACAACACCTACTTTCGCAACCGGGTCTACATTGCCCAGCCTTCCGGCCTGAACTACGGCACCTGGCTGATGGATTTCTACATCTGGCACAAGTACGAAAACATTGTGGGCAACGTGCTGGGCACGCCGGGCTTTGAAACCGAGTTCGAGGAAAACTGCACGCCCTACGCCTACTACGGCGGCAAGATCATCTTCAAGCTGGGCTATGCCAACAACAGCGGCAGCACCAGCGGCAGTGACACGCAGATTGCGGCGACCATGATTCGCCACGGCAACTGGGACGCCGTGACCAACGGCGTCAAATGGGACGCCAGCATTGCAGTGCAGTCCATGCCGCCTTCCCTGACCTACGCGCAAAAGCCAGCGTTCTGGGGCAGCAGCCCCTGGCCGGCCTTTGGCCCCGATGTGGCAACAAGCCTGACCAACAAGATTCCGGCCCAGCTTCGCCACGAGGCCATGGGCTCGCCCTGATCCAAAGCAACCCAAACCCGAAACACAGCGCCCCGGTCGAGCACGACCGGGGCGTCTTCGTGCCGCCCGCGGCACCGCCCCCGCCGCAAGCACAGGCAGAGCGACCCCCCGCCCCCCGGGCCTTGTGGCCGGGGCTGCTTTGGCGCGCAGGGGTACAAACACAGGCCAGAAATGCAGTCGCGGGCCGCGTTGGCGTGTCTACACTTTGGGCATGAAGAAACGCACACGAATCGCAGTACTGGCCGCGATTGCGCTGGTTGTTGTCGCCCTTGCGGGGTCGGCATGGCTGGGGTTTCTGCCCTTGGCCCGGCCGGATAACGAACAGGACTTCATGGCCCAGCAACTGCGCCGCGTGCGCTTTGCCGGGCCTTTGCGCAGCGAACATGAAAAAGCGCTGGCCGAATTGCTGCCGCCCGACCCGACGATAGACGACCTGCGCGTGGCGTTCTGGAAACGCTCGCTGGCCCTGGATGCGGCCTTGCGCCAGGAACTGTTGAAGGCACAGCCGGAACTGCAAAAGTTCAAGCTGCCGGGCTTTGACCAATCTGCCCGCCATGCGCTGGATGCGATCAACGCCCGGGCGGCGAAAATCGAATCCACGACCAAACTGGATGCCTGGCTGCGCCAAGATGGCAAGGGCTGGGATCAGGCTTTGTCGCAGCCGTTTCTGGATCAATCCAGCGATCTGCCCGGCCAGTTGGCGTCGGCTATCCCGGCATCGGGCCAGGTGCTGCTGAAGGTGAGCTTGCAGGGCAATGTCGACCTGCCTGCGAATTTTGGGGCCGCAACGCGCGTGATGGTCGTGCGTGTGCGCTGCCTGTACACAACCGGGCAAGTGGACCAGGGCTGGCAGGAACTGCTGCAACTGGCTGGCTTTTGCAGCAACGCGCAAATGGGGCCCACGCTGGTCGGGCTGCTTTGCAGCGACTTGATGCACTCCGTGCTGCTGCGCAGCGGCGTGCTGCCGCTGGCAAGCACGGGGGAAATGCCGCCTGCCCAACTGGAGGAATTTCTGGCGCGCTACCAGCTGACGCCACCCAAGGTGCTGGAGATCGCAAGGGTTGAGGAACTGCTGGCGTTGACACGCACCGCAAACGCGGGCGAGAACCATCAAGCCCTGTTCGCCAAATCCTGGACAGAGCAAGCCTTTGAGAGCCAGGGGGCGACATCGCTTTCGCAATGGCTGGAACACGCCGCGCAGGATTCGCAACGGCGCCACGAGGGCTGGGGCGCACGGCTGGACGGCTTGGACAAGCGCGGGGGCAACTTTCGCGATCCGCAACAGGCAGCAACGCTGCTGGACACCAGTGACCGCGACAAAGGCGATTGGGTACTCGACCAGACCAAGCTGTTGGCCACAGCGGCCGCCGGCTTGGCGGAATCCGAGGGCCTGCTGCTGGCCGTCAAGCTCTACGCCGCCAAGGGCGGCGATCCGGCGGGATGGCGTACCCAGGCCGCAGACTTTGCCCGAGATTTTCCGTTTTCAGCGATTGGCCAATCCGGCGAAGCGATAGAGGTGCGGCTCAATAACACCCACCCGGTCATGGCCTACCTGAAAGAAAGCAATCGCGTGTTGGCCACAGTTCGCTAGTTCGAGCAAAGAACGGGCATCGGAAGGGCTTGAAGCAAGGCCGCTCTTGGCGCCTTGGCGCCTTGGCGGCAAGCAGTTGCGGTGCGAATCAATGCCCGACAGGATTGTCGGGGCCACACAATCGCGGGATGGATTGGCGCCCGGCGGGATTGTCGGGCTGGCCCGCGGGCTACTTCTTTTGCATGGCGGCGAACACGGTCGCGTACAGCTTGATCTGCTTGACCATCGCTGCCAGGCCGTTGGCGCGGGTCTGGCTCAGGTGGCTGCCTAAACCCGTGGCGTTGATGAACTCGGGCGGGGTGGCCAGAACTTCGGCGGGCGTGGCGCCGTTGTAGACCTGCAACAACAGCGCAATCAGGCCGCGCACAATCATCGCATCGCTGTCGCCTTGCAGGACAATGCGGCCATCCTGCAGGGCCGCGCTCAGCCACACGGTGCTTTGGCAGCCTTTGACCTTGTTCTTTTCGGTTTTGTGGGCTTCGTCCATGGCGGCAAGCTCACGCCCGGCCTCGATGATGCGGCGGTAACGTTCTTCCCAGTCCGCAATGGCGGTGTATTCGTCGATGATGGCTTTCTGGCGCGACTGGATATCCATGGCTGATTTGTACCCTAAAATGACCGGGGTGGCATTGCCCGGCGCAGTCAAAACAGAATAATGGACTAATCCAGTCCGATTTAGCCTTGCCCCTTATCCACAAAGGGGATACATAGGGTTGTGGCAGTACGATTGACGGCAAAACCATGGCACAGAACGAATCCATCCAGGCCCTCACCGAGCAAGAATACAAGCACGGCTGGGTTACCCACATTGACGCCGACCAGGTTCCGGCCGGGTTGAGTGAGGATGTCGTACGCCTGATCTCGGGCAAGAAGAACGAGCCTGAGTGGTTGCTTCAGTGGCGGCTGCGCGCCTATCGCCACTGGCTGACCATGAAGGAACCGACCTGGCAAAAGCCGCATTACCCGAAAATCGACTACCAGTCGGTGATCTACTATTCGGCGCCCAAGCCCAAGAAAGAGCTCAGCTCGCTGGACGAAGTCGACCCTGAGCTGCTTGCCACGTTTGAAAAGCTGGGCATCTCGCTGGACGAACAAAAGCGCCTTTCGGGCGTGGCCACCAACGTGGCCGTTGATGTTGTGTTCGACAGCGTCAGCGTAAAGACCACCTTTCAGGAAGAACTCAAGAAGGCCGGCATCATCTTCTGCAGCTTCAGCGAGGCCGTGCACAACCATCCCGAGCTGGTCAAGAAATACCTGGGCACGGTGGTGCCCTTTACCGACAACTTTTTTGCCACGCTGAACAGCGCGGTGTTTTCGGATGGCAGCTTCTGCTACATCCCCAAGGGTGTGCGCTGCCCGATGGAGTTGAGCACGTATTTCCGAATCAACAGCGCCGGCACCGGCCAGTTTGAACGCACCCTGCTGATTGCCGATGAAGGCAGCCACGTAAGCTATCTGGAAGGTTGCACGGCACCCTCGCGCGACGAAAACCAGTTGCACGCGGCGGTTGTTGAGCTGGTGGCGCTGAAGGGCTCCACCATCAAGTACAGCACCGTCCAGAACTGGTACCCCGGCGACAAAGACGGCAAAGGCGGCGTGTACAACTTTGTCACCAAGCGCGGCATGGCAGAGCAAGACGCCAAGCTTTCCTGGACACAGGTTGAAACCGGCAGCGCTATTACATGGAAGTACCCCTCGTGCATCCTCAAGGGCGACAACAGCGTGGGCGAGTTCTACAGCGTGGCCATGACCCGCGATTACCAGCAGGCCGACACCGGCACCAAGATGATTCACATTGGCCGCAACACCAAAAGCACGATCATCAGCAAAGGCATCAGCGCCGGCCACGGCGACCAGACCTATCGCGGCCAGGTGAAAATCCTCAAGTCGGCCACTGGCGCGCGCAACTTCAGCGCCTGCGACAGCCTGCTGCTGGGCGACAAATGCGGCGCCCACACCGTGCCCTACATTGAAAGCAACAACGCCGGCGCCGTGATTGAACACGAGGCCAGCACCAGCAAGATCAGCGACGAACAGATTTTCTTTTTGAGGCAGCGCGGCCTGAGCGAAGAAGACGCCGTGAACCTGATCGTAAACGGCTTCTGCAAAGACGTGCTGAGTGAACTGCCCATGGAGTTTGCCGTAGAAGCCCAGAAGTTGCTGGGCCTGAAGCTGGAAGGGGCAGTCGGGTAAGGGCGGTTTTGGTCCACAGATGAACACGGATGAACGCGGATAAAAGCAACGGCAAGAAAAGGAACAACCACAGCGTTGGCAACGCTGGCCTGTTCTATTGCTGCTATGAACTTGCACGACATGGCTGGAACGTGCTTCCGACATCGCGCAACGCCAAGGGTGTCGACGTGGTGATCTACAGCGCCGATGCAACAAAGGTCGAGATGATTCAGGTCAAGACGATCAGCAACCGAAGTCCGGTGCCGCTGGGCGAGAACCCGACCTATGGCATGTCAAAGTTCGTGATGGTCTGCCAGCTCGGCCAAAACAGTGAGTTGCCCAGAATCTTCATTATGACCCCGCAGGAAATCGACGAAGTTCGTCATCAAGGGGACCCCAAGAAGTCCGAGGCGGGCAAGGTGTCGTTCTGGCTTCAGCAAAAGCAGTACGAACCTAACTTGAATCGGTGGGACTTGATCGGTCGCGGCGACTGACGACGTTATCCGTGTCCATCCGCGGACCAAACTGCAGTTCGAAACCATGACCAGCGCCGAAGAAAAATCGAATTTGGACCAGATCACGGAGCGCATTCTCGGGTGCGCATACAAGGTCTCCAACGCGCACGGTTGTGGATTCAACGAGAAGGTCTACGAGAATTCTCTGGCACTTGAGTTGCAGTTTGAGGGCCTGAAAGTCCACCAGCAGGTTCCGTTTGACGTCATGTACCGCGGACAGGTTGTTGGACACTATGTTGCGGACATGGTTGTAGAGGGCTGCGTGCTTGTTGAACTCAAGGCGTTGGACAGTCTTGTGCCAGTGCACGTTGCGCAATGCCTGAATTATCTCAAGGCCTCGGGGTTGAAGCTTTGCCTGCTGCTGAACTTCGGCAAGCCCAAGGTTGAAGTCAAACGCATCGCCAGTTGAATCTGTGTTTATCCGTGTCCATCTGTGGACCAAACCGCAGTTCGAAGACCATGACCCAGCCACTTCTCGAAATCTCAAACCTCCACGTCGCCATCAACGGCACCGAGATCCTGCACGGCATCAACCTGACCGTAAACGCCGGTGAAGTGCACGCGATCATGGGCACCAACGGCAGCGGCAAAAGTACGCTCACCAAGGTGATTGCCGGCCACCCGGATTACGTTGTCACCAGCGGCGATATCAAGCTTCGCGGCGTCAGCATCCTGGAACAGGAACCTGAAGACCGCGCCCGCGCGGGTGTGTTTCTGGCCTTTCAGTATCCGGTCGAAGTGCCGGGCGTCAGCAACATGTACTTTCTGCGCACGGCGCTGAACGCGCACCGCAAGCACCGCGGCCAGCCCGAGCTTTCGGGTGCGGAGTTTCTGGCGCTGGTCAAGGAAAAGGCCAGGCTGGTAGATATCGACGCCGGGTTGCTCAACCGCAGCGTCAACGAGGGTTTTTCCGGCGGCGAAAAGAAGCGCAATGAAATCCTGCAATGTGCGTGCTGGAACCGGCACTGGCGATCCTGGATGAAACCGACAGCGGCCTGGACATCGATGCCCTGAAAACCGTGGCCGGTGGCGTCAATGCGCTGCGCGGGCCCGCGCGCGGGTTTCTGCTGGTGACGCACTACCAGCGGCTTTTGAACTACATTCAGCCCGACCGCGTTCACGTGCTGCTGGATGGCCGCATTGCCAAGTCAGGCAACAAGGAACTGGCACTCGAACTGGAAGAAAAAGGCTACGCGTGGCTGGAAGCGGCCAGCACCTGATGGATCCGAGTGTTCGTCCAAGGTACGCACCGCGCGACGCATACAAACTTGAAATGACCCAGACCACACAACATCCGTTTGCCGCCCTGCTTGCCCACGCGCCCGCGTTGCCGACAATTCGTGACGAAGACTGGCGCTTTTCGCCGCTGCGCGCCATTACCGCACAACCCTGGGCCGCGCCCAAGGTTGCCGCCACCAGCCTGGATGCACCGGACCTTGGCGGGCCCCGGCTGGTGTTTCTTTCCGGCAAACTGGATGAATCCCTGTCGCGGCTGAAGGCCTTGCCTGCGGGCTTGACGCTGGTTCGCGACCTGCCCGCCCGGCGCCTGTCCGAGTCCGACCGGCCCTTTGGTGCATTGAATGACAGCCTGGCCCGCGACGGCTTTGTGCTGCGCGTTGCGCGCGATGCCAGGATCGGGCAACCGGTGCAGATCGTCTATGCCGGCAGCGACGGCGCCAGTTTCGCCCGCGTCAGCATCGAGCTGGAACAGGGTGCAGAACTTGCCCTGCACGAACACTTCTGCGGCACCGGCCGGCACTTTCTGGGCAGCATCACCGAGGCCGTGATTGGTGCCAACGCGTCGCTGCACATCGCGCGCGTGATTGCCGATTCCAGCCAGGCCGTGCACGTGGGCGAGTTTTGCGCCCGGCTGGGCCGCGACGCGCGCCTGGTGCTGGATTCGATTGCCCTGCAGGCCGAGTTTGCGCGCAGCGAGTTGCGCATTGAACTCGATGGCGAGGGTGCAAGCTGCGAGTTGCGCGGGCTTGCACTGGCGCGCGCCAATTCGCTGTTTGACCACCAGATTCACGTCGACCACGCCAAGCCCCACACCACCAGCCGCCAGTTGTTTCGCAACGTGCTGGACGACAATTCACGTGGCGTGTTTTCCGGCCGCGTGATTGTGCGGCCAGGCGCCAGCGGCACCGACGCGACTCAGCAGAACAACAACCTGCTGTTGAGTGACAATGCGCGCGTCGACACCAAGCCGATGCTGGAGATCTACACCGACGAAGTCAAATGCAGCCACGGTGCAACCAGCGGCCAACTGGACGCAAACGCGGTGTTCTTTCTGCGCTCGCGCGGGCTGGATGAAGCCACGGCGCGCCACCTGCTGACGTTTGCCTTTGCCAACGAAATCATTGAACACATTGCAGTGCCCGGTGTGCAGCAGTGGCTAAGCACGCGCATGGGCGAAAGATTTCACGGGCTGGCTGAGTAATCAGGTCCACAGATGAACACAGATCAACGCAGATGAAAATGCGCACAACGGCACATGGTGCAGTAATCCGTGTGAATCTGCATTTATCTGTGGACTAGAATTGGACAGGCAATGTCGGCAACAAAAACATTTGATGTCACCGCAGTTCGCAACGATTTCCCCATCCTTGCCCGCACCGTGCATGGCAAGCCGCTGGTGTATCTGGATAACGGCGCCAGCGCCCAAAAGCCGCGCTGCGTGATTGACGCCATCTCGCGCGTCTACGAACACGAATACAGCAACGTGCACCGCGCCGCCCACGAACTTTCCAATGCCACCACCGAAAAGTTTGAAGCCGCCCGCCGCACCGTGCAGCAGTTTCTGAACGCCCCGCAAGACCGCGAAGTCATCTTTGTGCGCGGCACCACCGAGGCCGTGAACCTGGTCAGCAACACCTGGGGCCGCGCCAACCTGAAGCCCGGCGACGAAGTGCTGATCACGGCCATGGAACACCACAGCAACATCGTGCCCTGGCAGATGATCTGCGAACAAACCGGCGCCAAGCTGGTTGTCGCGCCCATGGACACCACCGGCACGCTGATTCTGCCCGAGTTCCAAAGGCGCCTTTCGCCACGCACGCGGATTGTCTCCTGCGTTCACATTTCCAATGCGCTGGGCACGATCAACCCGGTTGCCGAAATGGCCAGGCTGGCCCATGCCGTTGGCGCAGTCATCATGATCGATGGCGCCCAGGCCGCGCCGCACATGCGCATTGATGTGCAGGCACTGGGCGTGGATTTCTATGCATTCAGCGGCCACAAGGCCTTTGGGCCAACGGGCATCGGCGCGCTGTGGGGCAAAGCCGAGCTGCTGGAAAACATGCCGCCCTGGCAGGGCGGCGGCGAGATGATCAAGTCCGTCACTTTTGAAAAAACCACCTACAACACCATTCCGCACCGCTTTGAAGCCGGCACGCCCAACATTGCCGATGCCATCGGGCTTGGCGCCGCGCTGAAGTATGTGATGGACCTTGGCCACGAAGTGATTGAGGCCCACGAACAGGAACTGCTGCATTACGCCACAGCGCAACTGGGCGCGATCAAGGGCCTGCGCATCACCGGCACCAGCGCGCGCAAGGCCGGCGTGATCAGCTTTGTGCTGGACGGCATTCACGCAGGCGACGCAGGCATGATTCTTGACGAACAGGGCATCGCCGTGCGCGTGGGCCAGCATTGCGCGGAACCAGTGATGGCGTTCTTTGGAGTGCCCGCCACGATTCGCGCCAGCTTTGCTTTATACAACACCAAGGCCGAAGTCGACGCACTCGTCAAAGGCATCAAGAAGGTGCAAGAGTTGTTTCGCTAACTGCTGCAAACCACAGACAAACGCAGATGAACACAGATGGGCACCCGATTTCATCAGCCCCAGCCGCAAGGCTGGGGGCGAGTCACGAGTCGAGTCACGAGTGAAGATGGGCGCCTGGGCAGAAATCTTGGCCGCAAAGGCATTGCTGTTGCCGTGGATGTGATGGCAGGTTTTGCGTCGCGCCCGGCCTTGCGGCTAGGGCAGAAGTGCCGACGGCAGGGCACAGGTGTTGTTTTTTTGACAGAGCCCGACAGACGCAGGAGTTGTTTCGATTATGGCTAACCTGGTCTCCAAGATGGCGCGTTTTCTTTTTGGCGGTGGCCCGGCAGAGCCCGAATCTGCGCAGGCTGGCGAACCCATGCAAACCACGACACCCTCGCAGACGCCCCATTCGCAGCCCCAGGGCGCGGCGCAACTGGTGAACCCGGACAAAGTAACACCCGTGTCTGAAGCGCCGGCCACGGCCGATGCATCGCTGATGAACCGTGGCGCGCCGGGCCGGGCAGCCCCCAAATCGATGCGCGACAACATTGCCGAAACACCCACCCTGCCGCCCAACCAGGACAAGCTGCCCAAAGACGAGCAAGGCCAGCCGCGCAACCTTTCGCTGGCCGAAGCCAAGAAGGTCAAAGACTCCGTCATTGCCACGCTGCAAACCATTTTCGACCCGGAAATCCCGGTCAACATCTATGAGCTGGGGCTGGTTTACAACGTGAGTGTCGGCCTGGATGGCATCGTGGAAATCCGCATGACATTGACCAGCCCGGCCTGCCCGGTGGCAGGAACCCTGCCCGGTGATGTCGAGCGCAAGCTGCGCGACCTGGAGTGGGTCAGCGCCGCCAAAGTGCACCTGGTGTGGGACCCGCCCTGGGGCAAGCACATGATGTCCGAGGCCGCCAAGCTGGAACTCAACGTGATGTAATCGCCCCGCGGCGCCCCGGCGCCAAGCCCTATTCGACCAGCCCGTTGGCGGGGCGGTTTTCGGGTGGCGAGGGCGGAAGCTGCGGTTTGGCTTGGTGAACGTCGTTGTTGCCCGGCAGGCCGAACACCGGGGGCGGTTCGCGGCCGTTGGCGTCGGGCGGCTTGTTGGACTTCAACTCGTTCACATCAATAAAAAACGAAGGCACGAAGATCAGCGCGATCAGCACCACCAGCGCGGCAATCGTGGATGGGCGAAACTTGTCCATGGGCGCAGATTACCACGGCTGCGCCCCTGCTTTCCAGCCCACCTTGCGTGCCAGCGCCACCACCGCATAGCGCAGCGCATCCAGCGCGTGGTTGTACTGCGGTTGCGGCACGCGTTCCTGGCTGGCCGGGGCCGGAAGCCAGGTGTAGGACTCAATTTCACGCAGCAGGTTCACACAGCGGCTGTCCATGCGCAGCCCGGGCTGGCCGTTGGTTCGCCGCTTCAGCGCCGCCCGCACAAGGTCAATGCCGGCCAGCACCTCGTTATCAGCGCGGCCCACATTCAGGCCCAGCCGGCGCAGCGTTTCCGACTGCCCCGGCCCGGAAGGGTCCGCATAGGCCGGGCCGATCAAAAGGCCCTGTTTGCGCAGGCTGGCGTCCACGGCTGCAATCTGTGGCGCCAGGTCGTTGCTGGTCTGCTGGGTCAGGTACAGCTCGTGCAGCACCAGAAGTTGCCCCTGTTTGTCCTGTGCCACCCAGACGCAGGCCGTGGGGTTGGTAAAGCCGTAATCAATGCCGCGCACCACCAGGCTGCCGGCCGGGGCGCACAGGTTGCGCGCCACGTGCAGGGCAGGGTCGAAATCAGAATAGACGCGGCCTGAACGGGCCATGAACTCTCCGCCGAATTGTTCGTCGAACACGTCTGCCGGCAGGTCGGTGCGGGCCAGGGCGATTTCTGTTGGCGGAATCAACGGGTTGCGCCAGGTCGGAAAGCGAAAGGCCCGCCAGGGCTCGCCTTGCAGCGCGTGCAGATAGCTGCGATGCACCCAGTTCTGGCCGCGCGGCGTGGTGGTGACCAGCAGCCTGCCCTGGCGCGTGGTCAGGCGTGGGCGCAGCACGCGGTCCACGGTGTCGTTGTCCAGGTGGGCGGCTTCACACAGGGCAAGCCAATCCAGTTCCTCGCCCAGCAGCACCTGGGGGCGTTGGGCGGAAAGGCCCCAGACCTCGGCCCCGGCGGTGGTGCGCAGGCGGCAGGGCCCGGCGCGTCCGCCGTCGCGGGCTTGGGCCAGCAGGCCCGCACGGGAAAGGGCCGCGGCCATGAAGCGAAACTCGGGCCGTGCCAGCGCGTAGGTTGGCGCAACCAGCCAGCCACGCAGCGGCATGCTGGCCAGCTCGCGCAGCGTTTCCATGGCCACGGCCAGGCTTTTGCCAAAGCGCGCACCTGCCACCAGCAACTGAAAGCGCTGCGGCGCATCGTGAAACTCCAGTTGCGCGGCGTGGGGCCGATAGCCGATCTGTCGCCAAAGGTCAAACATGGCGCCTCCATAAAAAGTAGGCCGGGGCCGCGTGCAACCGCGACAGGGCCGAAGTCAAAGCCGCATCGGCGTCGCCGCCGCTGCCCCGGCGCAGGCTGCCGTGGCCGGTTTCAATGCGCGACTTCAGCAGCGCCGAAAGCTTGGCCGAAAGCCCGGGGCAATCGGCGCAGGCTTGGGCGCGGGCGGCGGGGTCCAGCAGTGCTTGCGCGTCCAGGTTGCGAGTGGCAAGGAACTGGCGCAGGGCCAGCACGGCGCGCGGAGGCGCCACGGTGCCGGCGCGCTCAAAGCCTGCGCCGTGCAGAAAGCCTGAATACTCGCCCATCTGGGCCAGGCATTCCACAAAGGGTACTTCAAGCCTGGGCAGGGCAAAGCGCAGCAGCCGGCCGGCCACACCGCAACCGCGCAGCCGTGGGTCAACAACAATGCGTGAAAGCGCGCGCACCTGCCGGTTCAGCTCCGTGGCACCCTGTTGCAGCACCTGGCGGGTTTCGCAGCTTGCGGGCAGCACGCCCCGGCGCGCACCCAGCAGCAGCAGCGGAAAGGCAAACAGGGCAAGTCCCACGGCTTGTCCGTGCAGGCGCGCCAGCCACACAGCGGCGGTGGGGCCGGGCCTGCCGGTGCCAAGGTAATGCCACGGGGCAAATTGGGCCCAATCGGACAATCGGCCTGGGGTAAAGGTCAACTCGTCGGCCAGATGTCGCGGCGCGGGAACCGGCACCGGTTGCAGCCTGCCCGCCAGCCGAAACACGCGCGCCGGCGCCAGCCAGGGCAGCCGTTGCGGGTTGTGGGTAGTCACCACCACGCGCAACTGGCGGGCACGGGCCAGGCGGTGCAGGTTTTCGGCCAGGGCGCGGGCGCTGTCGGCATCCAGGTGGCAATCCCATTCGTCGGCCAGCAGCAGCGTGCCTGGCGGCGCGCCGCACAGGGCCAGTGCCAGCGCAAGGCGCTGTTGCTCGCCGGCGGAAAGCTGGCTTGAACGCAACGCCCACAGCCGGCCATCGGCCAGCCCGCAGGCGGCCAGGGTGCGCAGGGCGTCTTGCGGCGCCAGGCCGTCAAACAGTTGCGGCACCGGCAGGTCCGGCGGCGCAGTGAGCGTGCGCGCAGGCGGGTTGGCCAATGCCATGGCCACCAGGGCGCGCGATTTGCCCGCGCCGCTGTCGCCCAGCAGGGCCGTAATCGTGCCCGGTGCGGGCAGCGGCAGGCACTGCGCTGGCGGCGCGTGCAATGGGTGGGCACGCAGCCCGAACTGCCGGGCGGCAAGGGTTTGCAGGTTCATGGCGTGCCTAGTTGCGCGAAAACAGGTCGTCGCTGTCGTCGGCCTGGTGCCAGTGATCGCCGTGGATGGCATTCAGTTCGGCAATCATGGCCTGCATGGATTCGTCGCGGCTGAGACCCAGCCCGACAATGCGGTGGTCGATCAGGCACAGGCAGATGTAGACCTTCAGGTCTTCAACCGGCCGTGAGAGAATCATGTAGGGAACAGCGGAGAGGTCCATGGGCGTGTCCTTAAGTGCCTGCAATAGATAGCGCGTTGGCTGACACCCCAAGCGACACGCCGCGCCCAACCCGTGGTGCTAAAACCAGTTATGATTTTGCGCCGGCGCGCCCCCGATGGCCGATCTGCGCCCCGGTGCTACAATGGCTTCATGGCAAGCCGCAGAGCCATCAAAGCCCCGGAACACCGCGACGTGCACATTCTGGGTGTGCCCATGGATCACGGCGCGGGCCGCCGCGGCGTGGGCATGGGCCCAAGTTCGATCCGCATTGCCGGCCTGCATGAAAAGCTGCGCGCCATTGGCCACGAGGTAACTGACCACGGCGACGTGCTGATTCGCGACGTGGAACGCGCGCAATCGGTGCTGACCCAGCCCACCGGCCAGGTCGGCCCGAACATGACCCCGCCGCCGGTCTCAGTTTCCGTTGCCGCGCCGGCCGTGCCGGCTGCGCCCATCAAGGGCCGGGCCAACCACTTGCCGCTGATTCAGCGCGCCTGCGACGCGACGCACGAACACGTCAAGCGCATCGTCAAGAAGGGCGGGTTTCCGCTGGTGATTGGCGGCGACCACAGCCTGGCCATTGGCACTATTTCCGGGCTGGTGGCGGCGTACAAAGAAGAAGAAGCCGAACAGCGCGCCCGGGGCATCAATGACGAACTGACCCTGGGGGTAATCTGGGTCGACGCGCACGGCGATTTGAACACGCCCGAAACCAGCCCCAGCGGCAACGTGCACGGCATGCCACTTTCCTGCGTGCTGGGCATGGGGCCCAAGGAGTTGACCCACATTGGCGGCTTTTCGCCCAAGGTGTTTGCCAACGATGTTGTGCTGGTGGGCCTGCGCGACCTGGACCGCATGGAAAAAGCCGCGATCCTGGATTCTGGCGTGCACGCCTTCACCATGAAAGACATCGACGAACGCGGCCTGGCTGCCGTGATGCGCGAGGCCATCAACCTGGCCACTCGCAACACCGATTACTTTCACGTCAGCTTCGACATTGACAGCGTGGACCCGCGCAACGCGCCCGGCACCGGCACAACCGTAGCGGGCGGCTTGACCTACCGCGAAGCCCACCTGGCCATGGAGATGTTCGCCGAAAGCGGCATGCTGACCAGCCTGGAACTGGTCGAGGTAAACCCAATTCTGGACGTCTACAACCAGACCGGGCAACTGGCCGTTGAGCTTATTGCCAGCGCCCTGGGCAAGACGATTCTGTAGAGGCTACTTTTTGGCCGTGGGCTTTTTGCCCGGCCGCTTGCCCGGCTTTTTGGGCCCTTGCAGCTTCTTCTTGTCGGCTGCTGCGCTGGCTTGCAGGTGGGACTTCTCTTTCCTGAAGGCCTTGTTGCTGGTGTTGCCCATGGGTGTTCTCCTGGGTGCAGTCTGCCAAGGAGTGGCCGCCCCCGGTAGGCCGCACAATCCTGTCCGGCCCGGCGCGGTTTGCCGCGCCTGAATTCGAGCCGCCAAGGCGGCTCGGCCCGACAGGATTGTCGGGCCCACCCAACGCCCCTGGGCCAAGCTATCCTGCGACCATGGCACTGGAACCCGGCGATATTGTCCGCCCGATTGTGATTGGTCTGGGCACCTTTCTTGGCCTGCTGGCCGCGAACTTTCTGCTGCGCCGCAAGGCCGCGGGCCAGGTCAAGTCGCAGCCCGCCCGGCCGGTGCCGGATATTGATGCCACGCGCAGCCTGCAATCGCAGACGCTGGCGGATCTCAAAGGCCGCATCGCCGAGGTTCAGTCCCAGCGCGACAAAGCCCAGGCTGAACGCCAGCGTTTGATGGACGGTCTGAACGCCATTGGCGGCAAGGGCGACGCGGGCATGACGATGGCGCTGGCCTCGGCGCAGGAGATGGCCGAAAAAGCGCGCCAGCTGGGTGCCCAGGAAAGCGCCCTGCACGCCCACGACCACGAGCTGGACGAATTGCAAGTTGAGCTGAAAGCCGCCGAGGAATTGCTGGGCGAAGTCGACACCCAGCGCCAGGCCCTGAACCAGCAAGTGCAGGAACAATCGCGCGAACTGTTCAAGCTGCGCGCAGAAATCGAGGCCACAGCCCGCAAAAGCCACGAACAGCGCGCCCGCACCATGCTGCTGACACGCAGCAACGTGCGCAAAACCGAAGTAGTCGCCAACCGCATGGAAGACCAGTTGAAACACTGGGTCAAGAACACGGGCCAGGTGAACACGAACTGGTCCACTCACGGGCACGCGGGGGTGGTTTCGGATTTCTTTGCCAAGCTGGATCGCGAGTTTGTGGACCGCTATTTCTCGCACGCCACCAACCCCGAATACGACCGCGGCCAAAAACGCATGATTCGCGTGCGCGCCGGCAAAGACCCCGACGGCACAAACTATGGCGAGCTGGTGATCGTGCTGGACGACGACGCCGGCCGCACCCTGGGCCTGCGCTTTGAACTCAAGAAAGAAGCGCCCGATGCCGCCTGCGTGGGCTTTGTACTGGCGATGTATCTGCGGGCCCTGAGCCGCGACCTGCGCGATTTTGAAATCAGCGTCTAGTGCGCAAAAGTACCGCAAAAGCACAGCGGGCCGCCCCGTAGGACGGCCCGCTCATAAGGTGCGCAGGCGAACAGAGATAACTTCAGTCCCCCTTAAAAACCGAAGTCACGATCCTGCCCGACTGCGCGATCCGGCTTCAAAACCATCTCCCCCCCTTAAAAGGAGACAGCCCATAGAAGCCGGCAATCAAGTCTTATGTTGTCAACGCACGAACTATACCACGCCGACTTTCACTGTGTCGTCATAACGTGAAGATTTCGCGCCCACTGCGCGCAAGCCTTTGCGACATCGCAAAGGCCGCCATAACGCATTGCGGATTCGATTGTGGCATTCGACCCAGCGGGCGCGGAAGGGCCTCGTGCCGGGCTCGTCCGCCCCGTCCATGCAAAAGCCCGCCGAGGCTTCGGCGGGCTTTGGGTTGCACAGCGAACTAAAACGCGCGGCCGACGCTGATGACTTCAAACTTCACGCTGCCTTCGGGCGTCTGCACTACGGCCTTTGCGCCCGGGGTCTTGCCCAGAATGCCCTGGGCGATCGGGCTTTCAATGCTGATGATGTTGCGTTCCAGGTCGGCTTCATAGCGGCCGAAGATTTCATACACCTTGGTTTTGCCGTCTTCGCGCTTGAGCGTGACCTTGGTGCCGAACCCGGCCTTGCTGGCATCGACTTCTTCGGAGGCAAAAATCCGCACGCGCTTGAGTTCCTCAATGATGCCCTTGGCGGCTTCCTTGAGGCGCGCTTCGCGTTCGCGGGCGGCATCCAGTTCGGCGTTTTCGGAAATATCGCCCATCGCCAGCGCTTCGCCAATCTGCTTGGCGACGTCGGGCAGTTCTTCTTCCTGAATGCGCTTGAGTTCGCCCTGGCGCTTGCGCAGGCCGTTTTGCGTGGCCAGAATTTCGCCGCCGGTTTCGGCATCGAGTTCCGAGGCCGCACTGGCCGCGCGCTTGGCCTGCAGGTTCGGAAACGTGTGCAGCAGGATTTCGCGCAGCGTGCCGTTGTGGATATCACTCAGGCCACGGCAGCGGTCTACCTCATGCAGCAGGTGGGCGGCGCGGTCCTCATTGATTCCTTCAATGGCCGTGGAAAGCAGGCGTGACTGGCGCTCCGTCATGGCAGCGCGCAGCGACGCCAGCACTTCCTTGAGTGCCGTCTCGCCGCGTTCAATGCGCGTCAGCACCTTGTTCATGACCCACAGAATGCGCCCGAACAGTTCGTGGGCTTCGGGCAGCACAATCGTGGAGGGCAGGTTCTGGCCCAGAATGCCGCGCCGGGCAAACCACAGGTACTGCAACGGGTAGACATCCGGGTCGGCCTGCACCTTGTGCAGCGCGCTGGCCAGGTCTTTTTCGTGGCCCGCTTCCAGCAACGAGCGCGAAATCATGTCCCACAGCGACGAAATGTTCTTCAGAAAAGCCAGCCCGTAGGTCTTGTGCCAGGCGGGTTCCAGCTTGGCGTGCAGTTGCAGGGCGCGGCCCTGGTATTCGCTGTCGCGCACTTCCTCAATGCGCTTGAGCAGGTCTTCCGGGTTGCGGATCAGCGTTTCAATATCGTAGTTCAGCCCGACATTGGCCTCGGGTTCCGCGCGCTTGAGGTCTTCCACCAGGTACCAGCCCAGAATGCGGTCGCCGGCCAGTGTGCCGGCTTCGCGGCCGTGGGTATCCAGTTCACCCTCGCGCTGCACAATCGCCGCCACCTGGGCGCCAATGTGTTCAAACAGCGTCTTGCGGGCCTCGCTTTTCTGGCTGTCCTTGAGGTAACGGCGCAGCACGGCAAGCTTCTGGGGCAGGCGGATGGCGTTGTCGAACAGTTCGCGGGTTTCGTCTTCGTGCGTCATGGCCGTAACCAGGCGCTCGATGCTGGGGTTGGCGCCGGTGCCTACGCGCACGTAGTGGTGGCGCGCCAGGTCCTTGCGCACGTTGGTCCACCACTTGGACCAGGCCTTGGCGTCAATCACCGCCGGCACAAGTTCGGCCTTGATACGCTTGAGAACGCTTTTGTTGCCGTGGCCGCGCAGAATGCCCATGATGACGGCCTGCGGGTCGTCCTTGCAGCGCTGGCGAAGCCCCGAAAGGTCCGCCGCGCGCTGGACCATGATGTCTTCGTCGGGCAGCTTCTTGAAGAAGTTGGCCGCTGCGCCCATCTTGACCTTGTGGCCTTTTTTGTCGTTGAAGTCGACAACCAGCTCGGCCTGCACGGCGTCGATATCCTTGATCTGGCCCAGCCCCCAGCCGGCATCGTGAAACAGCCAGTCGCCGGGCTGAAAGGCCAGCTCGTTGTACAGCGCGCGCACAAAGCGGTTTTCGTTTTCCTTGGCTGCGCCTTCGGCGCGCTCGACGCACTTGTCAAAGCCGGGCAGGGTGCCGTAGGTGTTGGTGAATACCTGCACAGCCAGTGTTTTCTGGTTGCTGTTGCGGGGCGCAACCTTGGCCAGTTCGCCCAGCACTTCCACGGCCAGGCGGCCTTCGGCCATGCTGTCCAGCTTCTGGACAACCTGTTCCAGCAGGGTGCCGGCTTTTTCGCCGTGGCCGCTGCGTGCCAGCTTTTCTGCCAGGCTGAGGAACGTTTCGATTTCCTTGGGAGCCTTTTCCAGGGCTTCCGTCCACAGCGATTCAATTTCGCCCAACTGTTCCTGCTTGATCAGTTCGGCAATGCGCGCTGTCTCTTTATTCAGGCTGCTGACCATGTCTGGAGTCTCTCTCGAAATTGCGCGGGCAGAAAAAAACCGCGTCGGCAGTATGCCCGACGCGCTTACGCTTATAGGGGTACGGGCCTTGCGATGCAAGGAATGGTTTGTGGGGTGCAAGTTGGAAGATTGCGGATTGTGAGTTTGGAGACGCAAAGCCAACAACGGCTTTCGTCCACAGATGGACACAGATGGACACAGATCAAACCCAGCCCAGCGCCAGGTGGGCCCGACAATCCTGTCGGGCAGGCAGTGGGTAGGCCCGACAATCCTGTCGGGCAGGCCGACCACGGGCGGGGATAAACCCCGCCCCTACAAACGCCGACGCCATGCACCCCAGCCCCAGCCGCAAGGGCGGGGGCGACGGCAAGCTGTTTAATCAATTCAAGCCAACGGCGTTTAACCACGGATGACACGGATAAAGACGGATCAGCGCTGGGTGACATTTGGGTGGGCCCGACAATCTTGTCGGGCGGGCATTGGGTAGGCCCGACGATCCTGTCGGGCAAATCGACCGCGGGCGGGGATAAACCCCGCCCCTGCAAACGCCGACGCCATGCACCCCAGCCCCAGCCGCAAGGCTGGGGGCGACGGCAACTTGATGAATCAATTCAAGGCAACGGCGTTTAGCCACGGATGACACGGATTATCACGGATAAGCCTTGGGTAGGCCCGACAGTCCTGTCGGGCAGGCCGACCACGGGCGGGGATAAACCCCGCCCCTACGGGCCGCCGCGTTCGACCCGTGGTTATCCGGGGTTCGATCTGAGGTTCGTTCCGTGGTTATCTGTGTCTATCCGTGTTTATCCGTGGTTAAAGCCGTATGCCGTATGCCGTATGCCGTTAGCCCCAAGCCCCAAGCCCCAAGCCCTAACCCCCAAAACCCCTACCCCATTTTCATCACCCTGCCGACCCGCTTCCCGCCGCCTTTTCTCTCGAATTTGTCGCTTGGGGTGTCCCCCAACGCGCCATGTTTCGGGAGCCTGTCTTGCTCGAACACGACATTCCACCTGTCCTGAACGCTCACATCGAATACTGGCGCAACCGGTGCAAGGACGGCTCACGCCCTAAAATCGTCTCCAAGGAAATGTTGATTCCCTGGTGCAGCACCGACACCCCGCCGGGCGAGCCGGCCTTCAAACCCGAAGACCCCTGGCAGGCCGAAGCCGAGACGCTCAACGAGAAAGCCCAGCGCGAACACCTGGAGCGCCTGCAACTGTGCGTGGATTTTCACCAGCAGATGCTCAAGGCCGGACTCGCCCAGTTACAAGCCAACGCGACCAGCGAAGCCAAAGTCGCGCAAGAACCCGAACCTGCACCCGCACCTGAACCTGCACCCGAACCTGAACCTGCACCTGAACCCGAACCTGCCCCTGCCCCCGCCCCCAAGCGCGTTCGCCTGGCCAACCCGCAAATCAAGCCGCTGTCGATTCTCACGCTGGCGGCGCGTTCGGCCAAAGAACTTCCCAAGGCCTCGGCCGAATTGCTGCAGGCTCAGCTGAAACACAATCGCGTCGCCGCCGATGCCCAGATGCGGCGTGATTTCATGCTCGATCGCGCCGTCGCCATCGTGACTGACACGATGATGCACATGGATGACACCTTCAAAGAAGTCGGCTTTGGCAACTGGATGCCGTTTCGCTTTCCGGACCAGTGGCTCATGTTCGGCGGCGTGATGCAGCGCGTGCTGGCGGCGCACGGTTTGATGCACGCCGACACACCCGAGGCCTACAAAAGGCTGCTGGAAGAAACCCCGCCGATCACAGAAATCGCAGAAGGAGCGTTGATTCCGCCACAAAGCATAGGCCAGGGTTTCCGGGCCCGGGAACTGCCAACCTTCAAGGCGCTGATCGCAAGAATCATGGACATCAGGGCCAACCGAGGCCCACCCAAATGATCACCTGTTGACAGGTCAAGACCAGCCCCGCCCGCAAGGGCGGGGGCGACGGCAGCTTGTTTGGTCAATTCAAGGCAACGGCGTTTAACCACGGATAACACGGATCAACACGGATCAGCATTTGGGTGACAATTGGGTGCGCCCGACAATCCTGTCGGGCTGCTTTGGCTGGCGTGCCTATGGGTGTCGACGGTACCGCCGTCCCCAGCCTGGCGGCTGGGGCTGCAACGGCTGGGTGGCATTGGGTGGGCCCGCCAATCATGTCGGGCTGTTTTGGTCGGACAGGATTGTCCGACCTACCCAAAAAAACCATCCCCAACCCCAACCCCAACCCCAACCCCAACCCCAACCCCGCCCCTTTACTTCACTACCCAGGTTTTCCAGTCGGTTTCGAAGTCGGATTGTTTGATCCCGAACCTCGCTTCGAAATCGCGGCCTTTGGTGTCGCCTCGGTAATAGTCCACCAGCAGCGCCAGAAAGGCCGTGCGATACTTGTCTTTCTTTTCGAACAGGCAGTACCAGGCCAGGCTGCCCACGACGGCATATTTCTCGATGCTGCTGACTGGCTGTTCGGTGCCAAAGTCCTGGCTGCCCTGGGCCAGAATCGGCCCCAGTGCCGGCACCTTGCCAGTCTTGCCTTTCCAGAATTTGTCGATCGTGTATTTGCGCTGGTCTTCCAGGCCTTTCAGCAGGGGCTTTTGGCCTTCCAGGTTCAGGTCCTCAAACACCACGGCGATGGCTTCGACGATCCAGGCGTGTTCGCGGGTCATGGCCAGGTCCCAGTTGAAGGGTTGCCGCCCGCGCAGGCCGGATTCAGTCAAGCGATGCGAACATTCGTGAAACAGCGTGCGGGCCAGGTTATCGCGGGCCTTGTTGCGGCGGCCTACTTCGTCGCAGCGTTCGGCGTTGATCAGCACGGCGCCCAGGGCACCCACGTGCATGCCGCCGTTGCTGGCGGCCATGGGCATGCCAATGGCTTGGCTGTGGCTGACAAACGTGGCGGCATCCTTGCAGCACCACACCACGTTGGGCTGGCTGCGCTGCGCAATCACGTCGCCCACCAGCGCGAAGTAATAGTCATGAAACTTGTCCAGCAGGCCGCTGTATTTGACGGCCCGCGCCCAGGGCAGGTCGGTGACCAGCGTGAAGTGTTTGCCGGCCAGCACAAAGGGTGTTTCCCAGGTGGCTTCGCGTGGGGCCTTGGTGGCTGCGCTAAAGTCGTTCAGCACCAGCGGCGCCAGCCGGGTGTGGTCTTGCGTGCTCAACCAGCCCAGGCCCTGCAGCCATTTCTGGCCCAGTTGCTCGCGCGAGGCCGCGTGGTCAGGGTCGACATACAGCACCGATTGCGCGTCCAGCCCGGCGTTGGCCGCGCCCAGGCCGCGGCGTTTCTGCACGGCTTCGCGCCGGTCCAGATAGCCGCCCCAGGCGGCAGCGGTGTAGGTATCGGTTTTGCCTTCGCAGGATTTGGCAAGTTCGGCGTCGCCGGCCTTGGTGGCAATGCGCTTGCATTCCGAGACCAGGCCCTGTTGCAGGCAATAGCGGGCAAGCTCAAGGTCTGCGTCGCGGTAGCCCGGCTGGGACGGGTCGTAGGGCAAAGGTTCCTGCGCCCCGGCAGCGGCGCACAGCAGGGCCAGCAGGCAAGCGGCAAGGTTGCGCATGAAGCGTCAATCGGGGCGGGCCCAGGGGCGGGCATTGTCCCAAATGCCGGGCCGATTTGCCAAGCAGGATCAGGCACGATCGCAGTCGACTGGCAGCGGCTTGCAGGTGCAGCCAAGGCAAACCACGGCTCAGGGCGCCGGTGCCAGCAAGGGCACAGCAACTGCTTTCAACCACGGATTGACACGGACAGGCACGGATGGGCACGGATGAAGCAAACCCGAACCAATCGAACCGCCAATCCTGAAACTACCACCGGCACGCAAATGCCCGGGGTCGCGGACCAGGCGCGGCTTGCCGCTTGCATGGCTGGATGCTTGCTGGCTTTAGCCCGCCATGGTGCCTTCTACGGGCAGGCCGGATTCGTACCACTCGGCAATGCCGCCGCGGTAGTCCCAGATGTTGGTGTATCCAAGCGCGTCGACCGCACGGGCCGCTTTTGTGGACGCGTTTCAGGAATAGCCCGATCAGTAAAACACCAGCAGTGCGGCCTTGTCGGCGGGCAGTTTTTTGCCCTGGGCGGCGTCGGGCACGGAAAGCCACTGGGCGCCCTGAATGTGACGGGCTGCAAAGCTGCCTTCACCGCGGTTGTCGTACAGGGCGACAACGCTGTGGTCCGCCAGCGCGGCTTGAAGCTGGGCAATGCTCATTTCTCGAACCATGGGTTGCTCCGTTGGGGCTGCAGGCAAGGTCTTTGGAACACCTGGCGGCAGCGCGTTGTTTGGACGGTGTCCTGACCCCTTTTGGTCTGCGGCTTGGTTTGTATTCTCCCGCGGCCATTGAGGATCAGCTGGCAGTAGAATAACGGATCAATCAAGTCTACTATGCCCGCGGATTTCACGATTCGCCGCAGGAGAGAACAAGATGCCCGACCCGAACGAGAGATGGGAAGACAACGTAGCCGGCAGCTGGTACGTGGACAAAAGCTGCATTTTCTGCGGCTTGTGCCCGCAGCTTGCGCCGAACAACTTTCGTGAAAGCGAAGACGGCACGCACGACGTTGTCTACAAGCAGCCCGACAGCGACGACGAAAAGAACCAGTGCCAGGATGCTGCGGCCCAGTGCCCGGTGCAGGCCATTGGCGCTGATGGTTGATCAGGCCCCACAATCAAGCAAACGCCCGGCTTTTGGCCGGGCGTTTTTTGTCGGGCGGTTTTATGGCTGCTGGCGAAGGGCCAGCTACTTGGGAAGTTTGCCGTGCTGCTTCATGGCCGCCATGGCTTCCTCAAACAATGCCTGCTGGTCGGCGGGCAGGGCGCGGCGCAGCACTTCAGGGTCTTCATCGGAATAGCTGCTTTCCGCCACCCCGGCGGACTTGCGCGAAACCTTGAATGACCACTGGCCTTGCTTGTCCTGCGAAAGCCTTGCCAGGGCACCCTGGGCGCCAATCACTTCCACGACTCTTGCGTCGGTGCTGGGGTCTTCGGGCGTGGCCATGGCCCGGACAAAAATGGCTGTGCGCTGTTCCCCGCCCCGGGCTGAGCGCATGGATTCCTCGAGTTTGCGCCACAGGTTTTCGTCCAGCTTGCCTGGCCCTTGTTCCAGCCCGGCAATGCGTTGTTCCAGGGCCAGCATGCGCACCTGAAAGGCCTTGGGTTCGCCCTCTGCATACAGCTCGAAGTTCAGTTCAAACGTGGCGTCGTTGGCCTGCATCAGGCGTACGTCGCGCGGGCGGAACTCCAGGCGCTCGCCCTGGGCCAGCACGCCGGGCAGTACGCCGGGGCGATCGGGCAGAAACACGCCCTGGCCGCGGCTGACGTGCACATTCAGCTTGCGCGGGTCCATCCAGGCGCGCACAGCGCCCGCATCGGGCTGCCAGGCCGCGCTGTCATCGAACTGGGCATCGAACTCGACTACCGCGCCGGGCAGCATGACGAACTCGCCCTCGGTTGCGCGCAATGCCGGAATGCGGCCACCTTTGCCGGCGGTGAACTTGCCGCCGCCATGCAGCACAATCAGCGCGGCGCGGTCGCCGCCGTCCTGGTTGACCACACGAAACACGGCGCTGGGCGCGATTTCGGCCTGGCTGCCGTCCTCAAAGGCCAGGGTCAGGGCGCTTTCGGGCCCGGACAGCACCCATTCGTTCATCGGCACGGCGTTGGCGCGCTTCCATTGGCCCTGCACGGGCACTTGCAGCTCGCCCTGCAGCACGGTGGTGGGGGCCTGGTTTTCGGCCAGAATGTTCACGGAGCCGGAATCGATATCGGGCCGGGGCTTGAGTACCAGCAACAGGCCCAGCGCCAGCACCAGCGCGGCCGCCACCTGGGCCACCAGCTTCCAGGTGACCAGGCGGTACAGGCGTGCCATGCCTTTGGGTGCGGGCTCTTGCAGGTCCGCGGCCTGCAGCGCAACCAGGGTGCGTTCCAGGGCGCGGGCTTCGGCGGGGCCGGAACGGGCGTCGCGAAACAGCACGTCGCGCACCAGCGCCTGTTCCTCAAGGTAGCTGTCGTAGACCTGCCGGCAGGCGTCGCACAGGTGCACGTGCTCCAGCACGGACTGGCGCTCTGGTTCTTCCAGCATGCCGTAGGCCAGGGCGGTCAGGTCGTGGGGCTGGGGGTGAATCTGGTGGTGGTCAGGTTGGTTCATGGGGTCAACTCCGTTGCCCCGTGGGCCAGTTTGTGGCGCAGGCCTTCCAGGGCGCGGTGCAGTGCCACGCGCACGGCGGTTTCCTGCATGCCTTCCAGCTTGGCGACTTCGGCGCTGCTCATCTGGCCAAAGAAGCGCAGCTCAAGGATGCGGCGGGTGCGGTCGGGCAGTTTCTCCAGTTCGCGGCGCACCTGCTCGATACTCTCCTGGCGGGCCAGGCGTTCCAGGGCGGCGCTGGTGATGTTGTCTGCGGGGTCGGGCAGGTCGTCGCTGGTGGTCAGGCGGCCATGGTGGCGTGCGACTTCCACACACACGTTGTGGGCAATGCCGAACAGCCACTTGCGCGCGTCGCGGGAACGGTCGTAGCTGGCAAAGTATTTATGCGCGCGCAGAAACACCTCCTGCAATGCGTCCTCGGCCAGGGATTCGCTGCCCAGCCGGCGCCGGCAATAGCCGAACAACGGGCCGTGGTGAAGCACGGCCAGCTTGCTGAGTTCGGCTTTGGCATCGGCCTGGGTCAAACGATTCCCCCCGTGCAAAGATTACGGCCCTTGGGTGCTTTGCGTTACAGGAAATGATGGGGGATAGGGCATGGGGGTAGGGCATGGGGGGTAGGGCATGGGGCATGGGGCATGGGGGTAGGGCATGGGGCATGGGGCATGGGGCATGGGGGTTAGGTTGCTTCGTTGGTGCAGACGTTCATTCCCGATGCCCCATTCCCGAAGCCCCAAGCCAGAAGCCCCAGGCCCAATGCCCCAGGCCCAATGCCCCAAGTCCGATGCCCGTAGCCCCAAGCCAGAAGCCCCAATGCCCGACCCAATGCCCCAAGCCCAATGACCAACGCCCCACGCCCTATCCCCAATCACCGAACCCTCAGGCATCATTCACGTTTAATGCTCATGCGTCCCACGCGTCCTTTCTTGCTGGCTTTGCTTTTGCTGGTTGCCCTGGCCGGGGTTTGGTGGCTGTTGCAGGACAGCACCCGCACCCCGGCCCCGCGCAACGATGCGCCACTGGCGCTCGAAAACGCCCCGACGCAGCGCCCCGGCACGCAGGGCCATGCCGCGCCGGTGCGGCCTGACAGGGCAGCGCCCGAAACCGTGCAAACCCCGGTGGCCAGCGAAACACCCCCGGCGGCACCTGAGCTGCAAGAGCCAGCGCTGCATGTGCCGGATTACGGCCCGTTGCTGTACCGGTCTGGTGCCCGGGCGGAGTTCGAATTGGCCGATGCCCGGGGCAACCCCCTGGGCCAGGTTGGGCTTTCCGTGGCGTTATGGCGCCAGCAGGGGTCCTTTTGGCTGCGCGACGAAGCCACCGTTACCGGCGCGCGCGACCGCGTAATCTGCACCGGCCTGGGGCAGGAAGGTCTGCCCGGCACAGGGCTGGAACCAGGCAACTACGTGCTGGAACTCGAAAGCAACCAGTGCGGGCGGCTGCGGCATGCCTTCACGGTGGGCCGCGGCGAGGTGCTGAACCAGCGTATCCAGATGCCCAATTGGTCGCGCGTGGTGTGCTTTCGCTTTGTGCAGGCCGACGGCAGCGCCGTATCGCACCTGCGCGCAGGCCCCTCACTGGTCACGCAAACAACGGCCCTAAATGCTGTGGAACGGCCAAGCCCGGAGGTTTCGTTTCTGCGCCGCCCGCCCGCCAGCGCGGCACTTGGCGGCGGCGGTGGCTGGGCGCGCTACAGCCGCCGAAGCAGCTCCAGCGGCCCTTTGCGCAAGCAATGGGTACCCACCGACGAAGGCCGCTACTTCGTTCCTGTCTGGGCCGGGGCGCAAAACACCGTCACGTTTGTGCTGGGCGATGCCTGGGGCCAGGCCGAATACAAAGTGACGGACGAGTTTGTCGCAAACCAGTGGGACAACTTTGAGGTCAAGCTGCAAACCGCGCCTGACTTTGCCGAACAGTTGAAGCAAGCCGGCAGCCTGCAGGTTCCGCCGGGCAATGTGCGGGTCTTGGATGCCCAGAACTACAGGCCCGAGGTCTATGACCCCATGACCGCGCCCATGCAGGAGTTGGCCGGCCGGCTGGTGCTGAAACTGGACTGCAACTTTGAGCCCATAGTGCAGGCCTCGTTTGACGGCAAGACACCGGCGCGGGTGTTTGAGCACCTGGGCGATCTTTGGTACTTCAACTATGGCAGTGCCATGCCGGTGTGGTGGCGCGTCAGCGACGGCGACTTCTATGAGTCACCCTGGGAGCTGATTGTGCACCAGGAGGGCGCGCCCCAGGTGCAGCAACGCAGCTTTCAGGCGACGCTGGTGCCGATTACCGCCGAGGGTCTGTCGCCCACACTGCGCGCCTTTGCCCACACGCTGGATTTCGACCTGGCCTTTACGGTCAAGGGCGAGCCGGGCTACCTGAAGCCAGCCAAGGACGAAGAGACAATCGTGGAAGACGGCGACACGATCGTCGAGGACCCACAGGTGGACCCGACAGAAGTTCCAACCGACGACCCGCGCCGGCAGGCCCCGCGCGACGGCACGATGCTGCAAAAGCTGATACCGGTGCAGCAGCAAGGCCGCCTGGAAGGCACCTTGCGGCTGGGCGGTGAGCGTTCGGCGCTTCCGGTGGCGGGTTCCCTGGCCACGCGTGTGCACCTGCGTGGCGCGGCGCGCTTTCAGCGCGAATCCAGCGGCTCGTATTTTGCAATGGCGGGCCGGCCCCAGCCGTTTACGCCGGTCACACTGAATGGCAACTGGAAGCGCGAAGCGGGCGAAGGCCCGGTCGACCAACTGCTGCGCAGCGGCACCGTGCAGCCGCACATAGACCGCGCGTTCTGCCTGCGCGCCGTGGGCGATGACGGCGAGGGCCTGCCCTGGGTGGTGGGCCTGGTGCAGCCACTGGAAGTTGACGACCTGGCCCAGCGCACGCGGCAAAGCCTGCTGCGCTCGCCCGTGGAAGTGCAGACCGAGATGCAAGAGCGTGCGGCCTATGAAAAGGCCCTGGACGAAGCGGATGAAGAGAAGTTGAAAGCGCTGATCGGAAAGACGGCCTACGAGGCCTTTGAAGACGACGACCAG
The DNA here is from genome assembly GCA_016722065.1 of Planctomycetota bacterium. Taxonomy (GTDB): domain Bacteria; phylum Planctomycetota; class UBA8742; order UBA2392; family UBA2392; genus H3-PLA7. The sequence goes on along the minus strand of JADKGX010000001.1, from coordinate 1,179,001 downwards.
CGGCGCTGGTTTGCACGCCAGGGCACCTGGCATGCGGACGGCCAGCCGCTGTACAGCGACGACCACGGGTACATCGTGACCGCCGGCCAGGGGCTGGAACCGGGCAAGATCTATGTGCTGTACCTGTGGGGCCAAAGCCGGAACGACCTGCAACCGGACGCCCGCATCGTGTTCAAAGCAGCCGACGTGACCGACTTGGGTGTGATCCGCCTGCCCAGTTTTCGTTGAACTGGAACTGAAGAAAACGGGCGATCGAAGGCGAAGCCTAAGCGAGCGGGACGCGTGGCACGCGCCGCAGGCGCGCAACGGCCTCGCCTGTTGACCACGGACAAACAGAGATACACACAGATCAACGGCATTGCCGTCCCGGTGACGGCGGCCGCCTATCGAACGCCAAGCGTAAGCGAGCGGCCCCTGTGCGGGCGACTGCCGCCCCTGTCGCGGCGGCGTCGATAGAGCATCAGCAGTACCAGCGGCAAGGCCGTGCCACCTGCGGCCGCGCAACCTCCGCCGCCTCCACCACCGCCACCGCCGCCACCGCCGGTGCCGCCTGTGCCGATCGTCAGGGTTGCGGCGTTGCTGGTGGTGCTGCCGCCGGCGTTGGTGACCACGCAGCGGAACTGCGCGCCGTCGTCGCCGGCAATCAATGCGGGCGTCGTGTAGCTGTCACTGGTGGCGCCGGAAATGTCAATCGTGTCGCGCTGCCATTGATAGGTCAGTGTGCCCGGCCCGCTGGCAGCCACGCTGAATGTGGCCGTAGCGCCCAACGGTGCAGTCTGGTTGGCCGGGTGCGTATTGATGGTGGGCAGGCCGGTCACCACGGTAAGGTTCGCAAACTGGCCCTGGCTTAGGTTGTAGTAGCTGCCGCTGCCCTGTTCCAACCGCGTAGCCCGCAGCATGTAATCCACGTTGCCCAGCGGCGGCGTGCTGTCGCTGTAGGTGCTGCCACTTACCGGCGACGTAGTCAAGCGCGTCCATCCGCTGCCGGTGTTGCGGTATACGTGATAGCCCAGCACGGTGTCGGCGCTGGCTGTCCAGGCCAGGTCGACGGCGCTGCCATTTTGCATGGCCGTGAAGTTGGTCGCCGGGGCAATGATATGCATGCGCAGGGTCGGGTCGCCCATCAGCGCGATATGTACCTGCTTGTTGCTGTAAGGCGGGTTGCCCAGTGAAGGCCGGTTGACGGTGTACAGAAACGTGTCGCCAATCGTTTCGCCCAGCGCCATGCCGTGCCAGTACCAATCCGGGCGGCCACTCCAGCAGCAGGTCAAACCCTTGCCGCTGGCCAGGGGTGCGCGCAGAAAGTTGTTGGTGCTGTCCCAATCGCCAAAGTAGCTGCCAAACAGCGAAGTAAAGGCCACCTGAATGCTGTTGCTGACAAAACTGCTGGTGTTGCCAATGCCGCCGGCGCTGGTGTAACTGCCGCCGCCGCAACCGTAGGCCCACATGTAGCTGCCAGCGGTGGTGTCGGTAATGAAATCGCCGGCGTTGACATTGGCCGGCCCGAACATGGGCGCAAAGCCGCGCCAGCCCCCGGCCGCAAAGGTCTCTACTCCGCCCAGCACGCCAAAGTTGTCGTCCACCACAGCGCGCATCTGGGGCGACCAGACCTTGTGGCGAAAGTCGTGGTGCTTGTTCAGGTAGGCGCGCAGCAGCTCTTGTTCACTGAGTGCAAAGGCGGGCATGTTGGCAAAATCAACCCGGCCCACCTGCAACTCCAGGTTGCCGGGAATGTTGCTTTGGTCGTACTTGCCGTCGCCGGGCACATTCTGGTTCTGGGTGCGCGAAGGCGGCGTGGGGTTGGAAGCTGTGTTGATGGAACTATCCGTCCAGGTTCCGTTCAGCTCGCCATAAAACACGTCGGCGGGCCAGGCGCCCTGGTGGTCCGGGTGGGCGTCGGGGTTGAAGTTGCCGCTGTAAGGCACTGGTACGTGCCCGAACAGGAACACCGCCCTGGTGGTGGTGGGGCTTGCGTTGTAATCGGCGATAATCGTGTTGCGTACGCTGACCACGGTGTCGGTGGGGGCAACGTCGTGGCGCAGCACAGTCCAGCCGTCGCCCTCCAGGTCACGTTGCAGGCGGGTCAGTTCACTGGCCAGCGCGGTGGTGTGGCTGTTGTCGACAACCAGAATCAGCCGGCCGCGGTCCTCATTGGCTGCTACTTCAATGCCTGCGGTGGCAAAGCCGTTGCCGCTGTAGCTGCCGGCGGATTTGACCACGGCATACTCATAGGCCGTGCCCAGTGCCACGCTGGAATCGGTCCAGCTCAATGTCGCGCCGGAAACCGAGGCCACAGAGGCGCCCCAGGTGGAAGCCCCCTGGACGCGGCGATAAATGGCGTGGCTGGTGGCGTTGGCGTCGGCCGTCCAGCTTAGGGTGATCTGCGCCGGGCTGGTTTGTGTGGTGACCGTGATTTCAACGGCATAGGGCCGGCAGGCCAGTTGCGCAGCAAGTGTCGGCGCCAATACCAGCAGCAGCAGCAAGCACGCTGTCTTCATGGATTCTCCGAAATCAGCGCGCCCGCGTGCGCCGTTTCTGGTTGAGGGTGTAAGCGCAGCCTAGCCACACCACCAAGGGTGGTCAAAGCAATCCCGCCAGCAGCAAATGCGCATATGTAAGGAAGAGATCAACCAGTGCAATCAGCCCCGCCCGCAAGGGCAGGGGCGGAAGGCCCAATCCGGGTTACGCCCCCGGCTACTCTGTTCCGCCCCTGACGGGGCGAAGTGCCACGGCGTCGCTTGGTGTGTGACGCAGCCAGATAGCCATTGGTGGCGAAGTTGATTCCAACATGTTCGTGCCTGGCGCGATCGCGTTTCTTGGCGCCTCGGCGGCCAAGCCGTTGGCCTTGAGCCGATGCGAATCAAGGTTGCCGTCGCCCCCAGCCTTGCGGCCGGGGCTGAGGTGCTGGTTGATCTGTGTTCATCTGTGTCCATCCGTGGACCAAAGCCGTTGGCCGTGAGCGGATGCGAATCAGGGTTGTCGTCGCCCCCAGCCTTGCGGCTGGGGCTGAGGTGCTGGTTGATCTGTGTTCATCTGTGTCCATCCGTGGACCAAAGCTGTTGGCCTTGAGCCGATGCGAATCAGGGTTGCCGTCGCCCCCAGCCTTGCGGCTGGGGCTGAGATGCTGGTTGATCTGTGTTCATCGGTGTCCATCTGTGGACCAAGGCCGTTGCCTGGAACGCGAAGCGTCAGCGAGCGCCCCCCGGTGATCTCAAGCCATCGCAACCGCAGCGATTCTGTGCAATCGCTGCGTCGCTACCGGGCCGGGTCGGGACTATACTCACCCGCCCATGCTGGATCCTCGACTGGACCCGTCCCAAGCCAAGAAGCCCCCACAGGGTGGCGATAACCTGCTTGATCTTGACCCGTTATTGCGCGAGGCCCTGCAGCCCGCGCCCGCCGACAGCGCCAGCCAGACCTTGATCAGCATCGCCGCCGCGCCCACCGGCGACACCGATGCCCTGAACACGCTGCTGGCCATCGGGCCCGAAACAGACACCAGCAAGCTGCCCCAACAGCCGGCACAGGTGCCAGGCGCCGCCAGCGAGCAACGCTATGAAGTGCTGCGCGAGCACGCCCGCGGCGGCATGGGCCGCGTGCTGCTGGCCAAGGACCTTGCCGTGGGCCGCGAAGTCGCCCTGAAGGAACTGCTGCCTTCGCGCCAGGGGTCCAGCCAGGTCACCAAGCGCACGGGCACGCTGGCGCACTCCGAGCGCTTCCTGCGCGAAGCCCGCGTGACGGGGCAACTGGAACACCCGGGCATTGTGCCGGTGTATGAAATCGGCCAGCGGCCGGACGGCAGCCCGTTCTACACCATGAAGTTTGTGCGCGGGCGCACCCTGGCCGACCGCTTGCGCGAAATCCGTGACGGCGAAGGCAGCGGCCACGACAAGCTGCGCAAGCGCATCAAGTTGCTGGATGCCTTTCTGACCGTAGGCGAGGCCGTGGCCTTTGCCCATTCCCGGGGCGTGATTCACCGCGACCTGAAGCCGCAAAACCTGATGCTGGGCGACTTTGGCGAAACCCTGGTCCTGGATTGGGGGCTCGCGCGGGTCAAGAACTCCGGCGAAAGCAGTACCAGCATGCCGGCCCTGCCGCGCATTGAACCCGCCAGCACGGGCAGCAGCGTAATCAGGCCGTCCACGCTGGGGCCGGGCAGCAGCGCCCCGCCGATTGACGCCTCGGGCCAGGCCAGCGCCGGCGCCGTGACACTGGACGGCGCCGTGATTGGCACCCCGGCGTATATGTCGCCTGAACAAGCCCAGGGCAACATCCACGAGGTAGACGAGCAAAGCGACCTGTATTCGCTGGGCGCGATTCTGTACGAAATTGTCACCGGCATTGCGCCCTATGAGGGCAGCACGCCCGAAAGCGTGGTCAAGAAGGTGCTCAATGGCCCGCCGCTGGCGGTTCTCAAGCGCGAACCTGACGCGCCCCCCGAGCTGGCGGCACTGATCGAGCGCGCCATGGCGCGCGAGCGCGCACAGCGCCTGCGCAGCGTCAATGAACTGCTGGAACAAGTCCGCGCCTATCGCGACGGCCGCACCCTCAGTGTGTACCAGTACAGCACACTGGAACTGCTGCGCCGGTTTATCGCCCGCCACAAGGCTTCCACGGTGATTGGCGTGCTGGCCTTTGCCGCCCTGTTTGGCAGCGGCATCTGGCACTACATGCAGGTCACCGAACAAAAGCGCCAGGCCGAAGACGCCCGCACCGTGGCTGAGCAACAGCGTGCGGAGGCCGAAACCCAGCGCAGCGAAGCAGAACTGCAGCGCAACCGCGCCATGGCACTGGGCGACAGCGAAAAACAGGCGCGCGAGGAATCTGAACGCCAGCGCACAGAGGCCGAAAAGCAATCCAAAGAAGCTACCCGCCAGCGCGAGCAGGCCGACGTACAGCGCGCCCGCGCCGAGGGCGCACTATCCAAGGCCGAAGAACGCCTGGCCGACGCCTACGCCATGCGCGCCCGCATTGCCCTGGATGAAGGCCGCTACAACGAGGCCTTGAGTTTTGCCGCCGAGGCCCTGCAGCACGGCGAACAAGCCGAAGCCCGGGGCATCCTGATTGCCACCCCTGGGGCGCACCCGCTGCTGCAGCGGCTGGTGCCGCGTTTTTCGGCGGCCAGCAAGTTTGAGGAAATTTACGGTGTGGCCGTAAGCCCCGATGGCCGTTTCATTGCCACCGGCATCAGTGAAGGCAGCGTCTGGATCTGGGATACTGTCACGGGCAAAGAAGTGGCCACCTTGCCTGCCGTGACACCTTCGGCCAGTTGTGTGGCCTTTCACCCCGATGGCGAAACCCTGGCCGTGGGCTATGGCGATGGCACGATCCGCACCTGGTCGCTGACGACCTTCACCATGGTCTCGATGGTGCTGGCCCATGAAGCGGCGGGGCCGCTGGGCCCGCGGCGTGTGCTTTCCATGGAGTTCAGCCCCGACGGCACGCTGCTGGCCAGCGGCGCGACCTTTGGCCAGATCACCGTGCGCAACGCCCGCAACCTGCAACTGCTGCATGCCTGGGGCATTGACCAGGCGGCCTGGATGCAGGTGGTTTCCTGGAGCCAGGACCAGCAGCGCATTGCAGCAGCCAGCAGCGACAACCTGATTCGCGTAGTCGACGCCAACAGCGGCGAAGTGCTGCAACGCCTGTCCGGGCATGAGGGCATTGCCTATTCGTGCGATTATTCGCCCGACGGCAAGCTGCTGGCCAGTGGAAGCTGGGACACCACCGTGCGGCTGTGGGACCACGACGGCAACCTGGTCGATACCCTTCGCGGGCATTCCAGCATTGTTCTAAGCGTGCAGTTTTCGCCCGACGGCAAGTGGCTGGCCAGCGGCAGCGCCGACGGCACCGTGGCACTGTGGAACGCAACCACGCGCAAGCGCGTCAGCGTGATTCCGGGCCAGGGCGCCTGGGTGCACAGCGTGGCGTTCACGCCCGACAGCACGGCATTGGCTGTGCGTACCGTAGAGGGCACAGTCACGCTGTGGTCGCTGGGCCACAGCAACGCGCTTCAATTGGCCGGGCACACCAAGGAGCTGTTCGATGTTCGCTACAGCCCTGATGGCAAGCGGCTGCTGACCTGTTCCTGGGACGGCACGGCAATCGTGTGGGACGCCGCCACGCGCAGGCCCCTGGCGACCTGCAAGGGTCACCTGGGCTGGGTCATGAGTTGCTGCTTCAGCCCCAAGGGCGACGAAGTGGCCACTTCGGGCTTTGACGGCACCGTGCGTATCTGGGACCCCGCCACCGGCAAAGAAAAACGCACCATTTTGGGCACCGTGGGCAGCCCGATGGTGCACGTGTGTTACAGCCCCGACGGCAAGCTGATTGCCGCAAGCGGCGTCGACATGACCGTGCGCCTGTTCTTGCGCGAAGGCGGCAAGCCCCACGCCGTGCTGCGCGGCCACGAAGGCCCGATTGCCGAACTTTCGTTCAGCCCCGACGGCAAGCTGCTGGCCAGCGTGTCCTCGGACAAGACCGTGCGCATCTGGGATGTTGAAAAGCTGGTGCAGGTGCAGGTGCTGCGCGGCCACACCGACGCCGTACCCTCGTGCGATTTTTCGCGCGACGGCAAACTGCTGGCCAGTGGTTCCATTGACCGCACGATTCGTATCTGGGACACCACAAGCTGGGAATGCATCAAGGTTCTCAACGGCCACACCGAGGGCGTGCACAACGTGCGTTTCACGGCCAGCAACAACCGCCTGTACAGCGGCAGCGGCGACAAAAGCGTGCGCCTGTGGGATGTACCGGCCGGGCGCCAGTTGCTGGTTCTGCCTGGCCACGAAAAGGCGATTTCGCGCATTGCCATTTCGCCCGATGAATCGGCCGTGGCCAGCGCCAGCCTGGACACCACCGCGCGCATCTGGCCCGTGAATATCCTGAAGCTGCCACCGGCCCAGGTGCGGGCTTCGCTGCTGCTGTTGACGGGCCTGCGTGTGGAAGGCTTTGGCAGCTTTGTGTCAGACCAATGGCCGCCACCAGATCACGACGCCGCCGAACTGGCCCGCGTGCGCGCGCCCTTTGCCAAGTCCCAGGCCGCACTGTTGCGCCAGTTTCAAGACGGGCTGGAACCCTGGCGCTGCACGGAAGGCCCGGGGCCCGACGGCAGCCTGCGCCGCAAGTATCTGCCGCCGCGCCAGCGCGACGCCCAGGGCAAGCTGGTGGGGTCCGCGCGCGGGTTGGTGGACTATCGCGGCTTTGTATTGCGCAACAGCGTGCCGGCCCAGGACGTGCTGCCCATCATTGAAGTGATTGCTGGCGGCGCGGGCGAAAAGGCCGGGCTGCTGGCTGGCGACCTGTTGTGGGCCATCAACGGCACGGCCGTTTCCTCGCGCGAAGAACTGCGCCTGGCCATGGAAAAAGCCGAGCCCATGAAGTGGACGATCCGGCGCCTGCGCCGCGATGAAAAAGGCAACCCGATCACGCGCGAGGACAAACTGGGCCTGATTCTGGACGCCCAGGGCCTGCCGCAATGGGATTACGCCGATTTTGAAGCCGACCTGCCCGCGGGCAAACTGGGTTTAAGAATCGACGAAGCCAAACTGCCCACCCGCCCCACACGCTAGCGGCCGGGTGCTTCAAACCTGAAGCGATTTCGCGCATGTGATTGCGGTTGTGTTCTTGACACGTCAAGCCGTGGCCGATACCTTCTGCGCGCCATGAAACAGAACCAGTCGATCTTTACGCTTGTCTTCGCCTATCCCATGGGCGCGGGCCGGCGTTTCGACTGATCGATCCACATGTCGAACTCACCGGGGCCCGCGAAATCGCGGGCCCTTTTCATTTTCACACAACGTTTCAGGACACCCAGACCATGAAAACCGAACCATCTGAACCGCCTTTGCGAGTCGCCTATCAGGGCGGGCCGGGCTGCAACAGCGAACGCGCCGGCCTGACACTGCTGCATGACGCCTTCTTCGGCTGGCCCTTTGCAAGCTTTGCCGAGGCCGCGGCAAACCTTGCAAGCGGCCAGGTTGACCTGGCGATTCTGCCCGTTCACAACAGCAGCACCGGCGATATCGCACCGGCCCTGCGCAGCATTCGCCTGTGGAAGCTGGTCGCGCTGGAAGAAATCACCCTGCGCATCGAACACTGGTTGATGGCCGCGCCGGGTTGGCGCATGGCGGACCTGCGTGAAGTAATGGCCCACCCCCAGGTGATTGCCCAGTGCGGCCGCTGGCTGGCCGGGTGCGGCCTTGCAGTGCAGGCCGTGGATGACGGTGCCCGCCAGGTTGCGCAAGCGGTGCGATTTAGAAGCGGGGCCGCAATCCTGGGGCCCAAGGGCATCGGCGAGGCCACGGGCCTGTATTGCCTTGCCGGACCGCTGCAGGACGACCCCGAGAACCGCACCCGCTTTCGGTTGCTGGCAAGGGCCGATGGCCGCGCCCAGCACATCAAGCGGCAACTGGCACGGGCCGGGGCGTAAACGCCACACCTGAAAAACCAAACCGCGCCCCAAGGCGCAGAAAGACTTTGTCATGACAACGCAAACCATTACACCGCCTGCAACCGACGACGCCCTTGTCTTTGGCGCGTTGCGCGCAGGCATTGACGACATTGATGCCGACCTTTTGGGCCTGCTGGCCAGGCGGGCCGCATTGGCCCGCGATATCGGCCTGGCAAAGCGGGCGGCGGGCAAGCCAGTGTTTGACGCCAACCGCGAAAACGCCAAGGCGCAACAACTGCGGCAACAGGCCCGTAAGCTTGGCCTTGGCGACGGGCTGGCCCGGCAACTGATGGGGCTGCTTACCCGGGGCAGCTTTGCCCAGCAGATGCCCCAGGGCCCCGCCGAAACGGTGGCAACCACGCCCCCAGACAGCGAGTCGTTTCGCCTTGCGCGCCTCGAGCCCGGCCGCGGTCCTACAGTGGTGACCGTGGGCGAGGCCCAGCTTGGCGGCGGCCTGTTTGAGGTGATTGCCGGCCCCTGTGCCGTTGAGACCCAGCAACAGATTGAACAGGCCGCGGACCACGCACGCGCCTGTGGCGTGCGCATCATGCGCGGCGGCGCCTTCAAGCCACGCACCAGCCCCTACGAGTTTCAGGGTCTTGGCCTGCAGGGCTTGCAGTGGCTGGCGGATGCCGCCCACGCGCGCGGCATGGCGATTGTTACGGAAGTAACTGACCCGGCCGATGCCGCCACCGTGGCGCAGCACGCCGACATGCTGCAGGTGGGGGCGCGCAACATGCAGAATGTGCCGCTGCTGCGGGCCTGTGCGCAAACGGGCCGTCCGGTCATGCTAAAGCGCGGGGCCAGCGCCACGATTCGCGAATGGCTGTGCGCCGCGGAGTACCTGCTGCTGGCGGGCAACCCGAAGGTTGTGCTGTGCGAACGCGGAATCCGCACGTTCGAGCGCGAAACCCGCAATACCCTTGACTTGTCAAGTGTCGTGGCGCTGCGCGGCATGACCCATTTGCCGGTCATGGTGGATCCAAGCCACGCAGCAGGCCGGCATGAATGGATCATGCCCCTGTGCCGTGCCGCCCACGCCTGCGGTGCACAAGCCGTGATCGTGGAAATGCACCCCTGCCGCGACCAGGCCCTGTGCGACAAACGCCAGGCGCTGTCGCCGGGACAACTGATGCAGATCACCGAGGAATTGCAGCAGTTGCCAACCAGGCGCTAAGGAGTGTGGAAAGCCAGCAGGGGCAGAATTTTGGCCCCTGCTGGGGCCAACAACAGCCCTGACACAATATTGCACAGCGTTCGATAGTGGTTTGAGCGCCAAAACGGGCCCAGGACCGCCTGAGAGCAAGGCTTTTGTAGTGGTCGGTCGGCATCCAAAGCGCTATGCGTCAACGATTTAGCAACTAGTCAGTTAGAAAAAACCTGCCCGAATTTTGCCTCGAATCCCCCAACTTTTGTAGACAGCGTGTAGGAATTTGCGATCATCCCGACGCTTGATTGAGGACGCTTAATGGCAGCACCCAACAGCAATCCCGCCATCATTCTGGTCGTCGAAAGCGACCCCGTCACTGTTGCGACGATTCGCACATTGGTCGAAGAACTCGGGGCGATTTGCCTGGCTGTTTCCGGGTTGCAGGCCGCCCAGGCAGTTTTGCGTCAGGCGATTCCGGATGTCGTGATTGCGGCCTACGAGCTTGCCGACGGCACGGGCATTGAGTTGATCTCGCAACTGCGCTTGAGTGCCAGCCACCGCGCCACCCCGGCGATTTTGCTGACCGGCCACATTCGCACCCAGGAACTCGAACGGGCGGTCATGCAGGGCATGTACGCTTTTCTGGCCAAGCCCTTTGAGCATCAGGAGCTGGTCAAGCTGGTGTCGGCCGCCTTGGCCGAAAACGTCGAGCGCGTCCGCAAGTGACATCGCACAGCCGCCCGAGGGTTCGGGCGATTGCGGCCTTGCGCCGGCAAAGCCGCGCAGGAAACACACCCACTGAGCGTCGTTGATGGCTAGACTCTGCCCGTTCAGGCGCGGAGTCCCTTATGTGGTATCAACACTTGTCCTGGTGGGTTTGGGTCTTGATTGCCCTGGCCGTGATCGCCCTGGTCAGCACGGTGATTGATGTCTTTCAAAAGAAGCACTCGGTCATGCGCACGATTCCGTTCTTCGGGCGCTTTCGCTATCTGTTTGAAAAGCTGGGCCCGCCGCTGCGGCAGTACATTGTCACCAGTGACCTGACGGAGCGCCCGTTTACGCGCTTGCAGCGCTCCTGGGTCTATCGCGCGGCCAAGAAACTCAGCAACACCGTGCCCTTTGGAACACAACTGGACCAGGACGCCCCCGGGTTGATCAAGTTCAACCCCGCGGCTTTTCCCACGCCGGACCTGCACGCCAGCGACGACATGGACCCCGTGGTACTTGGCCCCAACCGGGCCAAACCCTATGCCGTGAAGTACATCGCCAACATCAGTGGCATGAGCTTTGGCGCCCTCAGCCGCAACGCCGTGACGGCACTTTCGCGCGGGGCCAAGCTGGCCGGCGGGTATATGAGCACCGGCGAGGGCTCGGTCAGCCCCTATCACCTCGATGGCGGGGGCGACATTTTCTATCAGGTTGGCCCGGGCAAGTTCGGCTGCCGCAACCCCGACGGCACCTTCAGCGAAGAAGCCTTTCGCGCTGTGGCCACCAAAGACCAGATCAAATGCGTCTACATCAAGCTGGCCCAGGGTGCCAAGCCCGGCAAGGGCGGCGTGCTGCCCAAAGAAAAAGTAACGGCCGAGATTTCGGCCATTCGCGGCATTCCGATGGGGCAGGATTGCCACAGCCCCAACTGCCACGCCGAGTTCAACGATGTGGCAGGCCTGATGCGCTTTGTGAACAAGCTGCGCGACCTCAGTGGCGGCAAGCCCACAGGCTTCAAGTGCGTGCTGGGTGGCGAGGAATTCATTCGCGAAGTCGGCCAATACATTGCGGCCCATGATGACGGGCCTGACTTCATCATCATCGACGGCGCCGAAGGCGGCACTGGTGCCGCACCCTTGAGCCTGGCTGACCACATGGGCATCAGCCTGCAGGAAGCGCTGGCGCTTGCCGACAACCTTCTGCGCGAAACCGGCGCACGCGAAAAAGTGAAGATCATTGGCTCGGGCCGAATTGTCAGCGGAGCGGAGGCCTGCATCGCCTTGGGCCTGGGCGCTGATTTGTGCCACATTGCGCGCGGGTTCATGTTCGCGCTGGGCTGCATCCAGGCGCTGCAATGCAACACCAACCATTGCCCCACGGGCGTGGCGACGCAGCATTGGTGGCTGCAACGCGGCCTGGACCCCACAGACAAGAGTGTGCGGGTGGCTAACTATATGAAGGCCGTGCACCACGACGTGATGATGATCGTGCGAGCACTGGGGCTGAAGCACCCCAACGAGATCACACGCAAACACATGAGCATGATCGTGGAACCCGGCCGGCGAGTGGCACTGACCGAAATCTACCCGACCACCATGAAGGCGTTTAGGGAAACCAGAATCATCCGCCGCGAACCGGTGAGCACGAACTAGCGTTGCCAAAGGCAAATCGTGGGTGGGCACGACAATCCTGTCGGGCCTTGCGGTGCCGACAGGATTGTCGGCGCTACCTTGGCACTCGATACCGGAGCGGTCGTCCGGACAAACGGCACCCCTCGCATCCTTGGCGAAGCTGCGCTTCGCTCAGGTTCGTTCCTGCGGAACTGCTTCGGGCTCCTGTTTTCACGGCGCGGCGCTAACCTGCTGCCATGCACTTCTGGCACGATCTTGAAGTTGGCCCCAAGCCGCCGGAGCTTCTCCATGCGGTGGTGGAAATTCCCAAGGGCTCGCGCAACAAGTACGAAATCGACAAGGCCGGCGGGTTTATCAAGCTGGATCGCGTGCTGTATTCGTCGCTGGTCTACCCCGGCGACTACGGCATCATCCCGCGCACGCTTCACGACGACGGCGACCCGCTGGATCACCTGACCATCGTTACCGAACCAACCTTTCCGGGCTGTGTTTTGACTGTGCGGCCGATCGGACTTTTCGGCATGCTCGATCGCGGCGACAAAGACGACAAAGTGCTGTGCGTTCCGCTGAACGATCCGTTGTTTTCCACCTGGCACGATCTCAAGGACCTGCAACCGCATTTTCTGCGCGAAGTCGCCCACTTTTTTGAGGTCTACAAAGACCTCGAAGGCCAGCGCACCAAGGTAATCGGCTGGCAAGGCCGCGACGCCGCCCACGCCGAAATCCTGCGCAGCATGAAGCTGTACGCAGACAGCAGGGCCGAGAGCTAGCCCGCGCGCCGCGCCGCTTGCTGTTCCGGGGCGGGTTGCTGGAATTCTGTGGTTCTCACGTTGCTCTCATGCTGCCGCCCTATGCTTGCGCGCGTTGTTCCAACGAACCCAAGGAGAAGTCATGAGAAACTGGATGCTGGCACTGGTTCTGGCGCTGGGCGCCACCGGGCTTGCGGCGCAGGACGCGCCCAAGGCCGAACCAAAGGCCGAACCCAAAAAGGCAGAAGCCAAGCCGGAAAAGAAAGAAGCACTCACGCTGGACAAGCTGCCCGAGGCCGCAAAGACGGCCATCACCAAACTGGCTGGCGACAACAAGCTGACCAAGCTGGTTGAAAAGGGCAAGAAGGACGCAAAGACCTACAAGGCCGAATGGACCGCCGACAGCAAGGACCACGAAGTGGTTGTTTCAGCCGAAGGCAAAGTGCTGAAGTCCGAAGACGATGTCGATGCCAAGGATGTGCCCCAAACTGTGCAGGACGCCGCCAAGAAAGCTGCACCGGAAGGCGCCAAGCTGGAATGGGTCAAGATCACCGAAGGTACCAAGACACTGTTTGAAGCCACAGCAAGCAAGGACGGCAAGGAACTCAAGACCCTGCTGCTGGATGGCGAGGGCAAGGTCCAGGCCGACGACGACGATGACGACGCCGAAGAAGGCAAAGGCCATGACGCCGACGACGACGACGGCGAAGAAGACGATGACGACCACGAAGATGGCGAAGAAGACGACGACGACTAAGCCCGGCCCATGCAACAGGCGCGGGTGCACCCAGCGTGCACCCGCCCGCCTGGCGGAGACCCCGTGCGCATTCTGATCGTGGAAGACTACGCCCCGATACGCGAAGCAGTGGCCCAGTCACTGTCTGAGGAAGGCTTTGCCGTGGATGCCACGGGCGACGGCAAAGAAGGCCTGTGGTACGCAACCACCAACCCCTACGACGCGATCATTCTTGACCTCAATCTGCCCGGGCTGCCCGGGCTGGAACTGCTGCGCCAGGCCCGCGCCAAAGGCGTGACCAGCCACGTGCTGGTGTTGACCGCGCGCGACGGCGTAGACGACCGCGTGCGCGGGCTGGATGCAGGTGCCGACGATTACCTGATTAAACCCTTTGCCATGCCTGAGCTGCTGTCGCGCATCCGGGCGCTGGTGCGGCGTGGCTACGGACGCAAGAACCCCGAAATCAGGATTGCTGACTTGCGCATCGATACGGCCTCGCATGAGGTCAAGCGCGGCGGCAAACCCGTGGACCTTACGGCGCGAGAGTTTGCACTGCTGGAATACATGGCCATGCGCGCAGGGCAGGTGGTGACGCGCACCGAGATCTGGGAACACGTGTACGACTTTCACTCCGAGGCCGGCAGCAACGTGGTGGACGTCTACATTGGGTACCTGCGCAAGAAACTGCACGGCAAGGGCCAGGCCGCATTGATTCACACCCGGCGCGGGCAGGGCTATGTGCTGGGGGAGGCAACATGAAATCCCTTCGCGGCAGGCTGATGCTGGGTGCGTTGCTGGGTGCGCTGGTGGTGACTGGCAGCTGCGGCGTGCTGCTGGATTACCTGGTGCAGCGCGACATGATTCTGCGTTTCGACGCGGCCCTGGCCGACCAGGCCCGCACGCTGGGGGCGTTGATTGAGTACGACGAAGACGGCTACCAATTTGAATGGGACAGCGAAAGCCGCGACCTTCCGCAGTGGTTTCTGATTCGAAAACCCGATGGCAGCATTCTGGCGGGCTCGCGCGCCCTGCGCAGCCTGGAACTGCCACAGCCCGGCGCGTCGGGCGAGGCGATAGTCGATTTTGAGCTGCCCGACGGCGCCAGCGCACGCGCCGCTGTGCTGCGCGTGGCCCCGCGCCAGGACGCCGAGGCCACCCAGACCGCCCAGCCCGTCACGCTGGTGCTTGCGGCATCTACTTCCACTTTGGACGCCACGCTTTCGCGCACGCGCTGGCTGATTGCCCTGGCGGCGCTGGCCGCGCTGGGTTTGAGTCTGCTGGCGATTGCGCTGATTGTGCCCGGGGCCTTGCGGCCCTTGCGCAGCGTGGCGACCCAAATTGAAAACCTGCGTGTCGATACGCTGCACGCGCTGGATGCCAGCGGCGCCCCGCGCGAGTTGCAGCCCGTGGTTCACCAGCTCAATGCCCTGCTGGCCCGAGTGGAAGACACCCTGCGGCGCGAAAAGGAGTTTGCCGCCGGCGCGGCCCATGAGCTGCGAACGCCCTTGGCCGGCATTCGCGCCAAGCTGGAGCTGGCCCTGTCACGCCAGCGCGAACCAGAGGACCACCGCAAGCTGGCGCAATCGGCCCTGGACATCTCCGTTTCCATGCAGGCGATTGTGCAGAACCTGCTGCTGCTGGCTCGCCCCGCCGGCACCGACACGCCCGGCCAGCGCGAGCCCGTGGATCTGCACGACCTGCTGCGCGAGCAATGGCAGGCTTTCGCCGGAGCGGCCACGCGCAAAGAGGCGGCCATGGACTGGGACCTGCGCGCCCAAGGCCTGATTCACGCCCAGCGCCACACCCTGCAGATCGTGATTTCCAATCTGCTGGAAAACGCCGCCGAGTACGTCAACGATGGCGGCTCGATTCATGTGGCAACCGAAAACCAGGCCGGCAACGTGGTGCTGCGCATTGCCAACACCGGCTGCAACCTGACACCCGAACAAGCCAAACGCGTGTTTGACCCTTTCTGGCGCGGCGACGAATCTCGCACGGAACGCGCCCACGCCGGGCTGGGCCTGGCAATCTGCCGCCGCGTGGCAACGGCCATGGGCGGAAGCATCGAAGCCAGCGTCACGCAAGGTCGCTTCACCGTTACCCTAAGCCTGCCAGCAGCCACCTGAAGCCCACGGCAGTGGCTTGCTGCGGCCGAGCGCCATCGGGCAAGTCGGCATTGCTGATCGCCACACATTGCGCTTACTTCGGGGCGCGGTTGTGGTGGCGCAGGTCGCCGTGCAGGGTCGTCCAGGTCTGGCCTTTGCCCTCACCCTTGAAGCATAGGGCCAGGCCGAAGAGATTCTCGAGGTCTCCACCAGCCGTGAAGAACACGTCGTTCTTGCCGTCACCGTCAAAATCCGCCACCACGGCAGCGCTGGATGTCCAGTGTTTGCGCTCCTTGGTGTTGTACTGCGCAAGCGAGATGCGCCAGGTTTCGTGGCCTGTGCTGGGGTCAAGGGCAACCAGGGCCGATTCCTCTTCGGCCTGGATCAGGAACTCCACACCCGGTTTGCCGTCTACTTCTGCCACCACTGCGCCGCGCCAAATGGCACCGGCGCCTGCGGGCACGTTCCAGGCCTGGGTGCCGTCGCCGCGATAGGCAATCGCGCGGCCCTGGCCGTCTTTGCCGGCAAGCGTCGTCACGATCACTTCCATTTTTCCGTCGTTGTCGATGTCGTGCATGGTGGTGGGCGCCAGAATGTGCAGGCCGACGTCAATCACGCGCACGGCCTCGCCCTTGAGATTGAGAATGTGCAGGCACTGGTCGTAGCCGCCGATGGCAAGTTCCGGCGTGCCGTCGCCTTCGATGTCGCCGACCGACGGGCAATGGTACATCCAGCCGCCGGCCTGGTACTTCCACAGGGGCTTGCCGTCTTTGCCGCAGAAGGCCTGCACGGTGTTGTCGCCGCGCCAGGTTGCGACGACGCAGTCGTCGAGTTTGTCGCCGTTGATATCGACCAGCGTGACCGAGTTCTGGATCCATCCATTCAGCTTCTGTTGCCACAGAACCTTGCCGTCCTTGCCGGCGCGACAATACAGAATGCCCTCGTTGGTCAGGCGCAGGGCCGACGCGATCAGGATTTCCTTGGTGCCGTCGCCATCGAGGTCTCCGACTGCGATCGCGCCATCAAAGGTCTCGCCCGCAATGTTGTCGTCGACCTTCCATACCACCTCGCCTTTGCCATTGAGGCACAGGATTTCTCCCGAGGCGGAGCCTGCGAACAGTACTTCGGGCTTGCCGTCGCCGGTTACGTCGGCAATGACCACCGAGTCATCGATCGGCCCTCGTTCGACTTCATAGAACCACTTCACCTTGCCGGTTGCGGCCTCGAGGCAATAGACGCGTGATTCGCCAAAGTACGTGCCGAACACGATCTCTGGTTTTCCGTCGCCGTCCAGGTCACCCACGGCGGCGCTGCCAAAGGCTGCGCCCTTGAGCGGCATTTCCCACAGTTTGGCGGGTCGGAACTGTTCGGGCGTTGCCGGCGTTTTGGCGTCGCCCTGGCCGATGCCAAGTTGCACTTCAAACACCGCCCGGATGGCTTGTGGGTGGTCGTGCTTGAGGAAGTATTTGCCTTTTTCGTCCTTTGCCCATTCCTGGTCAAGATCAGAACGATTGCCTGAGGCCTTGGTGTGAAGGGTGGTTGAACCGTCGGCACCGGTTTCAAGTTCGGCTTGCAGGCTCAGCTTCACGTCTTGCCACTTTCCCTCGCGCTTGACCTTGGCCTCTACCACTTTCATGGCGGCGATGGACTTTGCCGGTTGGGACAGTTTCACTTCGGTCAAAAGGCGCGACCCGCCGCGTCCGTCTTTGCACCAGGGGTCCCAGATGCGCAGGTCCTGGGCGGGCTGTGTAACTTCCAGGGTGATACGAACGGTGCTGCCTTCCGTGGCGGCGGTTACAACTTCGACATCCGGTGCTGCTTTGGGGTAGGGGTTGAAGGCCGGGTCGCCAAACAGCACGCGGTGCAGGCAATCGACCCACATGCAGTAGCCTTCGTTTTGCGGCATGGGCTGGTTGGCCACCAGCCGCGGAACGCTGATGCTGCGGTCGTCGGCACCCATGACCAGTTCGTTGTAGCAGCGGCGCATGACTTCGCCCAAAGGCACGCCCATGGTGACCAGGTACGAGGTTTCAATCGAGGCGCGCGAGGCATGGTTGGCACCCAGCGGGCCAATGTAGGCCGTGGCGCCGTGAGCAATCGCCGTCAGCGGGAATGATTCCACCGGCGCAATGTCGTGAAACACCACCTTGCCGTCGGTGTCGCCAAAGGTGGAGACGATGTCGGCTTCCACCACCGTGCGGCAAGTAACGGCGGAATGGCACGAACCGTTGATGACCACCGCTGGAAATATGTCCGGCCCCGACGAGTCGCCAAAGATGATGGCCGGTGTCAGGCGCGGCATCTCGCCCTTGGGGTCCTGGCCGACCTTTTTGGGGTCGTACTTCCAGTGTTTGTCGTGCTGCAGGTTGCGCTGGTCTGTGAACAGCCAGATGCCCTGGGAATCGCCGCAGGAGCCCAGCTCAATCAACCCGTTGCCTTTCAAACTGTCGCGCTGCTTTTCCCACCAGCCCTTCCAGTCCGGGTCTGTGCCGTACACATAGTGCTGCTGATAGGCAAAGGGCCTCTCGGGGGCGCCGTACAGGTTGTCGGCCTGGGGGCAGGTGTAGCAGGTGTTGACCTGCGCCGAATGCAGGCCCATGGCGCGCTCTGGCATGCCGGTCTTTTCGGCCCGGATGATGTTGTTGACAAAACTCATGGCGTCGGCCGCTGTGGCGCCGGTGATCACGCCAAAGGCGACATCCACAAAGGGGTCGTCGTCAATGGTCGTCAGCAGCGGAATCAATTCGCGGGTCACGTTGGCATCCAGCGATTGCGGGCGCATCACCAGCGCCAGATAGCGCGGCTTGATCTCCTTGAGTTGCTGCACCAGTGATTTGAGATCGTCGGTGCGAAACTGCACCTGGGCGGCATTTCGATGCGCGCGAAGCACAGCAGCAACCTCCTTCCAGTCGCTGCCGGCGTCCTGTTCCAGGGCGACTACATAGTTCGAGGTCGCGGTCGTTTTGCGGGGTGTTTCGGGTGTGCCGGACTGCGCCTGGGCGATTTCGCAGGGCCCCTGAAACGGCACGGCAAACAACCCCAGCAGTACCAGCGCGCAAAGTGTCAGTTGTGTTTTCATGACGGGTCTCCGGTCTTGCTTATTTGTGGGACAGCAGCGAATCGCGCAGGGCCTGTGCAAGGTCGTGCATGGGGCTTTCGGGGTGGTCTTTCTCCAGCCGTGCCAGGGTCTGCAGTGCAACCTCGGTGCGGCCGAGTTGCGACTCGTAGTTGGCCTTGAAGTACAACACGTAATCCCCGCACCTGGCCTCGGCCGGCGATTGCAACACGTTCTCGGCAAGGGCAATGGCGTCTTCCAGGCGCCCCTGGTTGCCAACGGCCGCAAACAGCCGGAAGTGCGCTTCGCCACTCGTGACGCTTGTGTCCTGGGGGCAATCACGCAGCAACTCGCGCATGTGCTTTTCGCAGGCGGCGTAATCCTGCCGCTGCCAGTCAAGATAGAAGGCCTCCCACAGGGTCTGGGCGCGCGTGGCCTTGGCGCCGTCCTGGCGGTCCAGCATCTGCTGGGCAAGCTCTTTCAACTGTGCCGTGCCGGTGGCGACTACGGCACGCAGGTGGGGTTGGGCCTCTGTGGGCCGCTTCAGCGCCAGCAGATAGCTGCCAAGAAAGAACCGCACGTAGGGAACGGTGGCGTCGCCGGGGTAGCGGTCGACATAGGATTGGCCGATCACAACGGCTTGCGCCTTGTCGCCGGCGCCAGCCGCTGCGAACCAGTAAAAGTGGGCATAACGACGGCTGGCGTCGTCCAGCGTGGTCGAGTCCGCAGACTCTTTGAACAAGGCCTGCGCGGCCGCGTAGTCTTTGCTGCGCCAGGCCTCAAAGCCCTTGACGTAAGCAGACCAGGCCTGGGTGCGAGAAGACGGAATCGAGCCCCCCAGTTCGTGGTTCCCCGGGCCCAGCGTTTGTGTGGTGCTGGCAACGGTTTGTGTAACTGTGCCCGTGTAAACGCAGACCAGTGTTGCCGGTCCGTCCACGGAAACACTGAAGTTCGACCGCGACCGGTAGGTGCGACCCGCCGCCGTGACCTCTGCGCTGCCGCCCCGCGTGGATTCCAGTTCAATGGCACCGTGCTGCAGTTGCAGCGTCTCCTGTGCAGCCAGTTGTGCGCCGGGGTAGGCAAGCCATGTGGTGCCGGTTTCGGCATCGCGCACCCTGGCGTATTCCTGTTGCCCCAGCGAAAGGCTGCGCCCGGAAACCAGGCGTTGGTCCAGTTGCACCGCGACGCCGGGAGATTCCGATGCCGCAGGACTGTAGCGTTCGACAAACCAGACACGGGCAAGCGGGGCCGGCGGCACGGGCAGTGCAGCCACCGCCGCGTTGCCATGGCCGGGTTCGCCCGGCGTGGACAGCGTGTAGATCGCCAGCCCGGCGAGCAGCAGGGCAATTGAGGCCGCTGCCAGCAGTGCGACACGCCGGGGCGACCACACACTTGCCGGAAGCTGTGCCATGATCTGGGTCTGCTGTGCGGTGTAGTCGCGTTTGGAAGGCTTGACTGCTTCAAGCGAAAGCTGGAGCCTGGCCGCATGCTTGCGGGCAAGCTCCAGTTCGGCGCGAAGTTCGGGCCGATCGCGCAGCGCTTGTTGGAGCTCCGCAGAGGCCGGGCGGCCGTCGGCGTGCTCCGATATCTGCAGTCTCAGGTCGTCGTTGTTCACGCTTCAAAGACACGGGCCGGTCGAAAATCATTGGTGCGATTTCAAGATTTCCTGCAAGGCCAGCTTGGCTCGATACAGCCTGTCGCGGACTACACTCAGTGGCTGTCCGGTGGCGACTGCGATTTCTTCATAAGAGAGGTCGCTGACGTATCGAAGTACGACTACTTCACGCAGGTCGTCGGGCAGACGTGCTACTTCCGGCGGAAGCGAGTTGTCCGTTGGCGTGGGGGCGGGCCGGGCCGTCAGTTCAACACCCCGCGCCATGCGGGCCTGGAACGAATGATCACGCAACCAGTTGCGCGCACAATTTTTGGTAATCGTCATCAACCACGTGGTAAACGCCGCCGAAGCTTGCAGCGATTTGAGCGATTGCCATGCGCGCAGGAAAGCCAGTTGCGCGACATCCTGGGCGCTCTCGCGGTTGTGCACGATCGACAGGGCCGTGGCTGTCACCGCCGGCAGAAAGTTGCCAACCAACCCCGCAAAGGCCTGCCGGTCGCCCTTGCGGGCGGCATCGACCAGGTCAGCGATTGCCTGTGGATCCGGCATCTCGGGCGTGAGCATGTCAGGCTACTGCAGGTTCGTCGACCACTGACCTGCGCGAGTTCAGCGCTGGCAGGCGGCGGGCTGGGCAAGACCGGAGTTCGCAGGCGCCAGGCCGGGTGAATCGACCTTGGCAGCCTTGGGGCGTCGCGGTGACTCTTGCCCTGGCCAACTCATGCAAGCCTTGCTGATAGCACTTCAGTCGCCCTGCGTGATTACCGGCTTGCTGGTTACCGGAACCACTGCGCGCTTCAGAAACAGGATCGCAAAGCACTGGTCGACGATATCGGGGGTCGATGCCGATTCTGTCTGCAACTTTCCGACAATGTCGGGCCAGCCACCGTCTGCCTGCTGTGTTTGGACCAGCAGACGGGCGCCTTCCACGTACCACTCCACGCCCGCCATGTGCCGCACGTTGCTGAGTACCCCCGCCCGTTCCAAGGAGTACATGTCGTAGTACTTACCCCAGCCTTCGGCATACACGCGCGCCATCTGCGTGCCACGGATGTATCGATAGCCGAACCGGGCGCCAAGCCAGTGAAGCGAGCCATGGATATGCAGGTCGATGTTCGACTTCAGTGCGGGATCAAGCTTGCCATGGAGTTGCAACTCGTCGCGGCAGATCACCAGGCTGGATACCCCGGCCGCAGTCATGCCCGTGTTGGCCGAGGCAGCGGCGGAAGCAGCGGCGGCCTCGCCTGTGGCGCTCAAATAGTCCCAGCCGCCGGGGACGATGCTGTCGGTCCGGTCTGCACCGGTGCGCTTCTTGTCCTCTGCGCCCTCGAGCTTCACGCGGATCGCAGGCATGGAAGCATCCGGCTTGTAGTAGCGAATCAGCCGCCGGGCCTCTGCCGCCAGAATCTCGCGGTCGAACTCCGCACCCAGCAGCGAGGCCGCTTTGAGCCCCATTACCGCATACTGGGAGTTGCTGTTGTCGCGCCAACTGTTGTCGCCGAATCCCGCAGCGGTGCCGTCTTTGGTGGCCAGCCCGAAGTAGCTCCAGCCATAGCCGTGGCTGTCGGCAGTCAGGGTTGCGACCATTTTGCTGATTAGCTTGCGGTGCTCCGGCTTCAAGCGGCGCCACACTTTGGCTGTTGCTTTGTTGTAGGCATCTGGCCCCGTGGCCTCCAGAACTTGCGCCGCGACCTGGTCGTCCTCGTAGAGCTTTTGGAACATCAGCAGCGCGACGGCATAGCCGTACACCGGGCCGTCAAGCTGGCCCGGGGGAAGGCCGGTTTCCAGTGCCGGCAGGGCGGCCAGGGCCTTGCGGATGCAGGCGTCGTCTTTTGGTACCCCGGCGTCCAGCAGCGCCAGCACATTCAGACAATGGCCGCCAAGGCGCGCACTGTAGCCGCCCTGGAAGGTTCCATCCGCGCACTGTTGCTTCTTGAGCCAGCCGACGGCCCGTTCAATCGCAACGCCGATCTGGTCCTGCAGGCTTTTGGTGTTGGCCGCATCCAGCACGGCCAACGCGCGCGACCAGTTGTTGAAGTCCGCCGGTGTGCCAAGGGGGGTGCGGGGCGCGCATGGCCCCAGGCCACCACAATGCCCAAGCAGGCTAAGGCTCAGTTGCGCAACGTAATGGCGGTCGCCCAGTTCCGCAGCGGGCAGGTATGTCTTGGCAATCTCCTCGGGCAAGGCCAGCGGCGGATTTTCTGTCACCCAACCCAGGGCCGAGGCCAGGTTCAGCCCGCTCGAGGTGAAGTCCACGGCTGCAAAATACCCGGGTAACCGTCGCGCCAGATGGTCTTGCAAGGGTTTGCACGAGTCCGGTTCCATGTCGCTGGTGAACAGCGCCAGCAAAGCTGCTCCGTCCTGGTCGATGCGAACGTCGGGCTTTTTGAACGCGCTTTCGGCCTCGCGCTGCACGGACTTGACGGCCGGCGCGTACCGGCGGGCAAGCTTGCCCTTGGCTGCATCCGTGGTGCCTTCTTGCATGGCCATCGACAGCAGCGCGCCAAGCCACAGCATGGCGCGCGCGCAAGCGCCGGCGTCGGCGGGGTCGGGTGCGGCTTCAGGCCACAGCGCCTGCCTGGCGCGCACACGCGCGCACAGCGAATCGACGACCTGTTCCCAGCCAGCAGCAGGTTGACTGACCCAATCCCGCCCCGAAGCGAACCTGCGGCACAGAGCCTCGCAGGCGAGTTCACACAGTTCGGCGGCATTCGGCGCGGCGGCGGGCTCTTTCGAGGTCCAGTTCAGGCGGGTGCAGGTGTCTTTGGCGCGGGCCATGGCCTTGGCCTGCAGCGTGACAAATTCGGAGTCTTGCCGGGCGCAGACGGCATCGCAAACCAGCAGGTCCAGCAACGCAAGGCTGTATCGGCTTCCCGACGCCCAGGCCGGTGAATTCAGAAACAGCAGCGTTTCGGCGGTCAGTGTGCCCGTTGCAGGAAACCCGCCGCGCAACAGTGCGGCCAGCCGCAAAGCCAGTTCGGGCGCCAAGGTCAGGTCTGCGCCTTTGGCTCCTAACTCCGGGATGGTCGCAAGGCGGTGTTGTGGCGCGGCTTTGGCGCTGTCTTCGGCGCGGTTAGCCAGCACGCGCAGGGCATTGGCAAGAGCAAGCTGGTCGGGCGTCTGCCCGGCCAGTGCAGCCTTGGCATTCAGCACATCTGCAAACGAGGGGCGCCAGGGTTCCTCGATACGCCAGGCGTCGACAACAGGCGGCTCGGCTGGCTTTGCATCTTTTTTGGGCTGGGCATTCGTCAGTGGCCCAGAGCTGCACAGGCCAATCAGTACCAACGTAATCACGCCGGGCAACCAAGAGCGGTAG
Source organism: Planctomycetota bacterium (assembly GCA_016722065.1). Classification (GTDB taxonomy): domain Bacteria; phylum Planctomycetota; class UBA8742; order UBA2392; family UBA2392; genus H3-PLA7. The sequence goes on along the minus strand of JADKGX010000001.1, from coordinate 1,155,487 downwards.
AGTTTCATGAAGACTCCCCAGCGACGCAGGTTTGCTGCAGGTTCGAATTGGGTCCATCCAAGGACACGCCGAACGCCGGAAAAGTTGGAGAAAAATCAGAATGGCGGCCGGCGGGCCCGCCGTGCCAGCGCCATGGCCCGGTGTGATGAGGTGTTAGTGGCAGCGGCAAACGATTGGGGCAGAGCGGTTGGCGAACGTTGCTTGGGGCCCACAAGGCTTCCGCCAGCGGTCCCCTGCAACGTTCGAGACACCCAGTCGCTGTCTCCACGATCTTGCGTCACGAACCGCTTTGCTGCCCAAGGTGTGTCGAGGTACGGTCCGAAGCAAACAGCTTGGCGTCCAGCGCTGCGATGACGCTGCCAATGGCCTGTGCGCCGCGGACGCTGGTGCCTTTTTCGTCAACCCGGGGCGAATACGCAGCAATCGCAAACCGGCCGGGAACCACAGCCAAGAGCCCGCCCGAGATTCCACTCTTGGCCGCCACGCCCACGTCAAACGCAAATTGGCCCGAGCCATCATGAAGCCCGCAGGTGTACATCAACGCCAGCACGTGTTTCACATAGGCCGATTCAATCGCATGGGCTTTGGTGATCGGGTTGCTGCCGCCGGCCGCCAGGGTGGCACCCATGCGCGCCAGTTGCCTGGTTGTAACAATGACGGAACACTGCTGAAGGTAGAGGTCCAGGGCCGCTTGTTCGTCGTGAATGACATCGAAGTTGCGCAGCAGGCAGGCGATGGCGTGGTTTCGCTCCCCGGCTTCGCGTTCCGCCAGCAGCACACGCAGGTCGACGTTCATTCGCGGTTGGCCTGCAAACTTTCCAAGCCCTGTCAGCACGTGGTTCAAGCGTGTCGTCGAATCGTTACCCGGAATCAGCGCGCAAGTTGCGATCGCGCCCGCATTGGAAAGCGGATTGAACGGGCGGTTCGTAGCTGGGTCAAACATGATGGCATTGAACGGGTTACCACTGGGCTCAAAGCCCACTCGCCGGTGCAGCGATTCGATGCCCCGGGCCCCAAGCGCCAGCGCATAGGTAAACGGGTTGGCCGCGGCCTGCAGGGTGAATGGCGTATCAGCATCGCCGGCCTGGGCTTCCTGCCCGTCGATGGTGCAGATGGCCAGGCCAAACAGTTGCGGGTCGGCCTCGGCCAGGTCGGGGATATAGCTGGCCACTTCCCCCCGTGGGTCGTCCTGCGCTGCGGCGTGGGCCTTGGCCAGTGTCGCGCCAAGATCAATCGGGCTGTGGCTGGCCCGGTCGCTGGCGCGGGTTCCAAAGGAATGCAGCTCCAGGCTGCGCGACAGATCGCGCATGGCGCACATGCCCGCCACCGAATGGCCGCGCTTGTCCAGGCGCGGTGCAAAGGCCGCAAGGCCGGCATCGCCCGGCGAGACGCCGATCATGCCCCCGCTGACGCCACTCTTGGCGGGCAGACCGGCGTGGTAAGCAAACTCGCCCGCCGAGTCGTACAGCCCGCAGGTCAGCATGACGGTCAGAACACTGGGTACCACCTGGGCCGGAAAGACCCGCTTGCCTGTGACCGGATTGACGCCCTGGTTGGCCAGTGTGGCAGCCATAACGGCAAGATCGCGGCAACTGACCAGAATCGAACACTGCTGAAAGTACAGGTCCAGGATCTCGTCAACATGGGCGTCGAGCATCCGGAAGTGCTTCATCAAGTGCGCAATGGCGCGGTTTCGGTGCCCGGATTCTTTTTCAGACAGGTTTACCGGCAGGTCCACCTGCACGCGGTCGCGGCCGGCCGCAAGCGCCACCAGCTCGAGCATTCGGTCCAGTGCCGATTGCTTGCCGCGGGGCTGGATCATGCTGGTTACGGCAATCGCGCCGGCGTTAATCATGGGGTTCTGCGGCCGGTTCGTGCCCTTTTCCAGGCGGATGATGGAGTTGAAAGCGTCGCCGGTGGGCTCCACACCTACTTTGCGGTGCACGGCCTCGGCCCCGTGGTCTGCCAGTGCCAGGGCGTAGGCAAAGGGCTTTGAAATGGACTGGATGGTGAACTCGTGCGCGGCATCGCCCAGCGCTTCGACACTGCCGTCGACACTGCATGCCGCCACGGCAAGCAGGTCAGGGTCGGCTGTGGCCAGTTCTGGAATGTAATCTGCGACCTGCCCGCCGGTTTCGGCGCGGGCCTTTTCATAGGCCTGGGCAAGCGCAAGCTTCATCTTCACAGACGGCACGGGTCAACTCCGGATGCTGGCTGCCGGCACCATGGATTCGCTCGCGATCTCGACCTTCACGTTGACGCTGAGCTTTTCAGGGCCGCCGCCGGCATAGATCGTGCCGGATGTCGGCGTGGCATCGTTGTAGTTGCGGCCAGAGGCAATGCGAATGTGGTCGCTGCCCACAACACAGCCGTTGGTCGGGTCGAATCCGCGCCAGCCAATCCAGGGCAGGTACAGTTCGGTCCAGGCGTGGCTGGCCTCGCTTTGCACTTTGTTCTGGTAGTTCGCGCCAGTGTAGATGTAGCCCACCCGGTACCGGGCCGGAATGCCCAACAGGCGCGCCAGGCAGATGAACAGGTTGGCGAAGTCCTGGCAGACGCCCTTGCGCTGGGTGAACACCTCATAGGGTGTTGTCTCGTTGCTGGTGCTTCCGGAAACGTAGCGAAAATCCTTGTAGATCGTCAGGTTCATGTCGATCAGCATTTCAAGAACATCGAAATCCTGGCGCCTGGCAAAGCTCATGGCGAAGTCAGACAGTTCCGTCAGCTGCGTTTCCGGCAATTCGGGCGGCAGCAGGTAGGGGGTCATCATCTGGCGTTGCCAGGGCATCCAGACCAGCGGGATGGTAAGCCGCCGACTGGGTGGCTGCCGCAGCGAGCAACCGGTGCCGTCCACGCGCACCACGGACCGGGAAACGATGCGCATTTCTTCAAACGGGGTTTCGACTTCAAGGCGTGTTGCGGGGTTGCCAAACACGTCGTCAAAGTCATGGCGCAGGCCGTCGACATTGATGGTCAGATCGTGCCGAATCAACTGCTGGGTCGCATCCCATACCGGCTTGAATCGGAACAGGTGCGACGACCGCTCCACGGCGCTTTGGTAGGTGTAGTGGGTCTCGTGCAACACGTTGAAGGTGCGGATATCGCTGGCCAGCGGGCTCATGCGCCCACTGGCAGACCGCGAAGGCGCTGTGGGCTTGAGCGCAGCCTGGGCGGCGACCGCGCCCTGTGGTCGGCTTGCTGAAGCGGCGTAGCCACTGGGCCCGGCGCCGATCAGCTTTGGCGTGATTTCGGCGCCCTGGCTGTCCCACACAATGGCGCCGCGACGCATGACCAGCATCTGGCCGCGGGCAAACGGAACCCACAGGTCGTCGCCAGCCAGCGCTTCGGTGCTGATGGCAACCACGGTGCGGTTTGCGTCTACGCCCTTGCACAGTTCCAGGGCGACTTCGTCGTTTTCCAGCAGCGTGGCTTTGTGCGGGGGCAGCCGGCGCGTCCAGTGCAGCCCGTTGAACCCGCCTTTGTCGTGGTAGACGACCAGGTCTTGTCCGTCACTCAGCAGGAAATTGGCGGTGCCGTGTTCGTTCAATTCCTCCAGATAGTCGTACAGCTTGTCCCAGCCAAGATCAAACAGGCTGCGCGCGCCTGCATCGCGAACCTGGTTCAACAGCCAGCAGAAGGCATGTTCTGTGTCGGTCAGCCCCATCGGCTCAAAGGGCGAATCTGGCGCAATCGGAAATGCGACGTTCAGGTCTCCTACCAGGTCGCCGTTGTGGGCAAAGACCCAGTCCCGTGACGCATAGCTGCGCGCAAACGGGTGCGTGTCCTGCTGCGTGATGCGCTGCGCTGCGCCGCGGATGTGGCAGACAAAGATGTTGCTCTGGAATCTCTCCCAGTCGCACAGCACCTTGGTCATGGCGTTTTCGCCGATGCTGGTCGGGTCTTTGATGACCACAGAGGCACTGTCGCCCCCCGGGTACCAGGCAAAGCCCCAGCCGTAGGGCTGGTCGGCGATTTGAAGGCTGGCGGGTTTCAGTGTAATCGACGGCGATGACAGCCCGTCAAAAGACATCGCAAGAAGTTGGCTCAATGCAGCTCCGCTTTACAGGGCGACCAGTGGACCGTGAAACGTGTCAGCCCTGACTCTGGAACATGCTGCCCATTTTCGTCAGTTTTGCCATCTCTGGCAAAGGCGGATCGAAGAAATCCAGCCGCATGGCCTCACAGATCCTGGCCGTTTCTTCCACGATCCGGGTGCATTCCTTGTGAATCCCGGCTTTCACACTGGTGATATCCCGAATGTTTGTGCTGGTCAGACGCGCGTACAGTGCGCCCAGCAGGTCGGCTGCCCGGGCGCCAATCGGCCCTGGCGTGGTGCCGCGCACGCGCTGGATGAAATTGACAGCCCGGCCGATGCAATGCAGCACGCTTCGTGGAAAGTCAGGCTCAAGAATCAGAAACGCTGCAATCGCAGGCCCACCGAACTGGACGCCGGACTTCTTGAAGAAACTCTCGTAGCCAGAGCATGATCGCAGCAAGGCAATCCATTCGATGCCTTCTTCCAGCGATTCCTTGTCCGGGTGCGACGGGCCCATGGCGTGATACTTCACGTCCAGCACGCGGGCCGTCTGGCTCGCGCGTTCCAGAAGCATGCCCAGGCGCATGAAGTTGAACGGGTCGTTGTGCATCACCGAGTTGTGGGTCAGCCCATGAAACAGCGCACACTGTTCTTTGACTTCTGAATAGAAGTGGTGGGGGTTGCGCACGAAGCTTTTGTGGCCGCTTTCTCCGAGCCACAGCCAGAACGCATTCAGCGCCTCCCACATTTCCAGGCTGATCGTATCGCGGATACTGCGGGCGTTTTCCCGCGCCCAGCGAAGCGAGCTGACAATCGACACCGGGTTCTCTTCGTCAAACACCATGTAGTTCTGTACGGCCTGGGCGTCGTCGGCGCAGGACGCGCCAAGGCGCTGGACGAAGCGGGGCTCTTCGCCGGCCACGATCAGTACGGGGCGCCAGCGCTCTTGTTCGTTGGTCTTGGTATCCAGCACGACCAGCAGGTTGACGTCCAGCAGGCGGGCGACGTTTTCCACGCGCTCCATGTAGCGGTAAAGCCAGAAGCAACTGTCGGCAACGCGTGAGATCATCCCATCACCCATGTGTCTTTGCTGCCGCCACCCTGGCTGGAGTTTACAACGTAGCTGCCTTCCACCAGTGCCACCCGGGTCAAGCCCCCGGGCAGAACCCATGAATCCTTGCCTGTCACAATGTAAGGGCGCAGGTCGACACGGCGCGGCTGCATGTCTGTGCCAGACCAGGTGGGGCAGGTGCTGAACTCAACACGCGGTTGCGCAATGTAACCACGCGGATTGGCGCGGATTCGTTCGGCGAAGGCGTCGCGTTCCTTTTTGGAGGCTTGCGGGCCCATCAGCATTCCATAGCCACCACTTTCGTCGACGGCTTTGACAACCATCTTGGAAAGATTGGCCAGTACGTGTTCGCAGTCTTTCTCGCGCGCGCAAATGAATGTCTCCACCTGGTCCAGGATCGGCTCCTCACTCAGGTAGAAGCGGATCATATCGGGCACGTAGGGGTATACGGCTTTGTCGTCGGCCACGCCGTTGCCAATGGCGTTGGCAAGCGCGACGTTGCCCTTGGCGTACGCCCCCATGATGCCTGGCACACCCAGCAACGAATCCGGCCGAAACACCTTGGGGTCCATGAACTGGTCATCTACGCGGCGGTAAATCACGCCAACGCGCTGCGGGCCTTTGGTGGTCTTGACGTAGACCTTGTCCTGCCAGACGAACAGGTCCTGGCCCTGCACCAGTTCGCAGCCCATGCTGCGGGCCAGAAAGCTGTGTTCAAAATAGGCCGAATTGAAGGGCCCGGGTGTCAAAATCAGTAATCTTGGCGCCACGCCCTGCGGGGCGATGCCGGTCAGGGCCTCGCGCAGCCGCAACGGGTACTCGTCGACGTTGCGCACTTTGGCCTGCGCAAAAACTTTGGGGAACACACGTTTCATGACGCGGCGGTTTTCCAGCACATAGCTGACACCGGAAGGCGTGCGGATGTTGTCTTCCAGCACGCAAAAGCCGCCGTCGGGGCGGCGGATCAAGTCAATGCCGGCCACGTGCACGTACACGCCATTGAGCGGCTTGATGCCCTTGACCTGCTTGAGAAAGCCCTTGCTGCCTTCCACCAGTTCGCGCGGGATGACCTTTTCTTTCAGCAGCCGTTGCTCGCCGTAGACGTCGGCCAGAAACATGTTCAGCGCGGCAATGCGCTGCGTCAGTCCGCGTTCCAGGCGCGGCCATTCCTGGCCCGAAACCGGGCGCGGGATCAGATCGAAGGGGAAGATTTTCTCTTGTCCGCGTTTGTCGGAATACACCTTGAAGGTGATGCCGCCCTTGAGAAAGGCCGCGTTGGCCAGCTTCTGGCGCGCCTTGAACTCGGCTGCGCCAATCGAATCAATCGAACGCACCAGTGCTTCCAGGGTTTCCTGGGGCGCCCCGCTGGCACAGAACAGCTCGTCAAAGCAGCTCTTGAGTGGTTTGTAGCCCGAAAACACGTTGCTGGCGGCTTGCTTGCTTCGCTTTTTGCTTTTCGCCACGAATGCTCCAGCGCGTGCCATTGGTAGACAGCTTGGTTCATTGTACTGTTGTTCCCCCGCTTTTGGGACTCCGAGCAAACGGGGTCTTTCCACACGGCAGCAACACACCCATGCGCGTACGCATCAAACATGTCACCCGCTACCTCTATGGTGCGGACGTTGTTCTGGGCCCGCAACTTGTGCGGCTGCGCCCGGCAGAACACGCCCGGGCCAAGCTGCTGTCGTACAACCTGGATATCTCGCCGCAATGCGAAGTGCGCTGGCAGTACGACCCCTGGGGCAACCAGATTGCACGCCTGACCTTTGGCAAGGGTGTCAAACCGCAGGAGTTCTGCGTTACCGTTGATGCGGCGTTTGATATTCGCCCGGTCAACCCGTTCAACTTCTTCATTGATGACCGTTGCGCGGAAGTGCCCTTTGACTACCCCGACGGCATGCAGGCCGAACTGGCACCGTTTTTGAAGCATGCCAAGGCCTCGGCGCGGCTGGACGCGTTCGTCAATCAGGTTCCCTTTCAGGGCAAGCCGACCGATTATCTGGTTGCGCTGAACACCCACGTAGCGAAGTCCATTCGCTATATCATTCGCAATGAGCCAGGCATCCAGACCAGCGAACAGACCCTGGAAAAGGCCTCTGGCTCCTGCCGCGACAGCGCCATATTGCTGGTAGATTGCCTGCGCACGCGCGGCATTGCCGCACGATTCTGCAGCGGCTATCTGATCCAGCTTGCAGACGACGGCAACATTCCGGACATCGCCAAGGGCGTCTCCAGCGATGTTGTGGACCTGCATGCCTGGGCCGAGGCGTACATTCCCGGTGGCGGCTGGGTCGGGCTGGATGGAACTTCGGGCCTGCTGTGCGGGGAAGGGCACATCCCGCTGGCCAGCACCGTCAACCCGGAACTTGCCGCGCCAATTGCCGGCACGTCCAGCATTGCCGCCAAGGACTTCGAATTTGAAATGAGTGTCACGCGGCTGGGCCATGAGCCAAGCCCGCGCAAGCCGTACACCGACGAGCAATGGAACGCCCTGTGCGCCGCCGGTGAGCGCACGGACAAGGCGATTGTCGAGCAAGGCCTGCGCCTGACCATGGGCGGCGAGCCCACCTGGACCTCGCGCGAACACCCCGAACTGCCGGAATGGAACACCGAGGCGCTGGGTGCCAGCAAGTGGCGGCAGGGGTTGCGCCTGGCGCGACAGCTTCAGACGCGCCTTGGTGACAAGCCGCTGGTCATGCAGCACATGGGCAAACTCTACCCCGGGGAAAGTCTGCCCCGCTGGGTGCTTCGCCTGCTGTGGCGCGCCGACGGCGTGCCCTGCTGGCAGGCATCAGAGTTGCTTGATTTGTCTGACCGCCAGCCAGGAACCGAGCCCGTGCCAGCCACGGAGCCCGAAATCGCCCAGGCGCGCAACTTCGCGCAGCATCTGGCCGACGAACTTGGCGTGCCGCGCAACCTGATTGCCGGCTTTGAGGACCCATGGGTCTTTCTTGCGCGCGAGGAAAACCTTCCGACCGATGTTGACCCGCTGGCAGCGGACCTCTCTGACACCGAAGAACGCAGGCAACTGATGCGCGCGCTGTCGCGTGGACTGAACAAAGAGGTGGGGTACGCGCTGCCCTTGCGGCGGCAAGCGGGTGCGTGGCACACCAGCCAGTGGACGTTCCGGCGCAAGCACTGCTTCTTGATTCCCGGCGACAGCCCCATGGGGCTGCGACTGCCACTGGATCGCATTGCGGGTGTGGCACCGCAAGACCACCTTGCCGACCGCACTACGCCACAGTCGGAATTGCCAGATTTTGGCCAGCAGCGGGTTCAGCGTGCCGCAAGTACAGCAGCAACTGCCGCGCAGCCGGCGTCAGACCGTGGCGAAGTGATTCGTACCTGCCTGTGTGTGGAGCCGCGCGACGGGGCGTTGAACATTTTCATGCCGCCGGTGACCAGCGGCGAAGATTTTCTTCACCTGTTGAACGCGATTGAGGCCACCGCCGTCAGCCTGAAGCAGAAAATCCGTGTGGAGGGTTACCCTCCACCGCGCGACCCGCGAATCCAGGAATGCCTGGTAACGCCCGACCCGGGCGTTATTGAAGTGAACTTGCCAGTCACAGAGAAACTGGCCGATTACACGCACCTGCTGGAAACCATTAACGACGCCGCCAACCACGCCGGCCTGAGCACCGAGAAGTACCAGTTGGATGGCCGCGAAGTTGGAAGCGGCGGCGGCAATCACCTGACCTTGGGCGGCCCGACTGCTGTCGAAAGCCCGTTTCTGAAGCGGCCCGACCTGATTGCCAGCCTGCTTCGATTTGCCCAGAACCACCCTTCAATCAGCTATCTGTTCACAGGGCTTTTTGTCGGGCCTACTTCGCAGGCACCGCGCCTGGACGAAGCGCGCATGGATTCACTGTACGAACTTGAAATCGCGCTCAGCCGCCTTGCCGAAAAGTCCGGTCACGGCGCGCCGTGGTTTACGGACCGCCTGCTGCGCAACCTGTTGACCGATCTTTCCGGCAACACGCACCGCACAGAGTTCTGTATCGACAAGCTGTACAGCCCCGACGGCCCCGCCGGCCGCCAGGGCCTGCTTGAGTTCCGTGCCTTTGAAATGCCGCCCCATGAGCGTATGGCAACAGCGCAGATGCTGCTGGTGCGCACACTGGCCGCGCGGTTCATGAGACAGCCCTACACTGAGCCGCTGGTGCGTTGGGGCAGCCGCCTGCACGACCAGTTCATGCTGCCGCATTACCTGTGGGCAGATTTCAAGGACATCGCGCGCGACCTGGCCCTGCATGATTTGCCAGTCGATCTGGAATGGTACCGCCCGTTTCTGGACTACCGCTGCCCGCGTGCCGGCGAACACCAGATTGAGGACTTGGGCATCGAGGTTCGTATCGCCCTGGAACCATGGATTGTGCTGGGCGAGCAAGCAACCTCAGGCACCGTTTCCCGCTACGTGGATTCCAGCGTCGAGCGCCTGCAGGTCAAACTCAGCGGTCTGACCGAGGGCCGGCATGTTGTCACGGCCAACGGCTGGCAGATTCCGCTGCGCGCAACGGGCATTGCTGGCGAGTCGGTCGCGGGCATCCGGTTTCGGGCCTGGCAGCCGCCGCATTGCCTGCAGCCGCACATTGGTGTGCACCACCCGCTGCGAATTGATGTGATCGACACCTGGGGCAAACGCGCCCTTGGCGCGGCAACCTATCACGTGTGGCACCCGCAGGGCCGAGGCGTGGACAAGCCGCCCTTGACCGCGTTTGAGGCTGCAGCGCGCCGGGCGGAGCGATTCACCGTGCTTGGGCACTCACCCTGGCCAGCGGAAATCAAGCCGACCGACAGCCACGGCGAACAGCCCTATACTCTCGATTTGCGGCGATACGATCTTGGGCGCAGGGTTCCAGAAGATCCGCGCACGTCGTGATCCCATGTCCAACGAATTCGACAAAGCGATCGCGGAGCACGATGCGCGGCTGGCGGCATCCGGGCTGGAGGTTTGGATCGGCGGCGAGCCGACATTTACCGATCGCAGTTCGTTCGAGCCGGCCTGGAATCATGCCGCCCTTGGCGCAGACAAAGAAACGCGCGCCCGCCAGATGCTTGCCCTTGGCGCACAGCGGCACCCCGGCGCATTGATACTGCGAACCATCGGCCGCCAATATCCCGGAGAAGAAAGCCCACGCTGGAGCTATGGGCTGTACCGAAGGCGCGACGCCCAGCCGGTTTGGAACGGGCCGCGCGACCCGCTGGCGCAGCCGCCGGGCGCAGCAGATTGCTTGCCCCAGGCGCACCTGCGCGCGCGCGACGCGCTGGCAGGCAAGCTTGCCGACGCGGGCTATGCCGTGCACTCCTTTGCCGGGGCGGACCAGACGGCAAGGCTGGTGTTTGCGGCGCGGTCCGCAACGTCGATTCCGCTGCAGGACCCTCGCCTGCAACGATCGTCGCTTCACGAGGGCAAGCTCGGGCACGGCGGCCCGGTTGACAGTCTGGCTGCCCAAGGGTTCTTTCTTTGCCTGCTGTCGGTGCAGCAGGGCTGCCTGCGCCTGGAGTTGCCGGCCTTTCACGACGTGGCCAAGTTTCTCGAATTCCTGGGTGTTCTGGAATCCATCATGGCGGACACCTCGGCACTGGTGCTGGCTGGATTCGCCCCGCCGGTGGACCCAGGCATTGCCTTTGACACCTACACGCCCGACCCGGCCGTGGTGGAGGTCAACATGGCACCGGCGCCAAACCTGCAGGCGTTTCTGGCCTGCAACACAGAGCTCTACGCCGATGCCCGGGCCGTTGGCCTGAGCAGCCAGCGCCTGCTTTACAACGGTGTAGTTGCCGATTCCGGCGGTGGCGGCCACATCACGCTGGGTGGGCGTACCCCCGCCGACAGCCCGTTTCTGTGGTACCCGCGGCTGTTGCCCAGGTTGATCTGCTATTTCAACGCGCACCCCAGCCTTAGCTATCTATTTGCCGTGGATGCTGTGGGTTCCTCTGGCCAGTCGCCGCGCGCCGATGAAGGCGTGCGTGAGAGCCTGGAGGAATTGCAGGTGGCGCTGCACGCACTGCAATCCATCGATCAGCTTTCACCGGAGATCCTGTGGCATTCGCTGGCGCCATTTCTGGCCGACCGCACCGGCAACACGCACCGCAGCGAAATCAACGTCGAGAAACTGTGGAACCCCTGGCTGCCCGGTCGCGGGCGTCTTGGAGTAGTGGAGTTCCGGGCATTTCGCATGGCCCGCACGCCCGCAGAGGGTGCTGCCTTGGGTGCCCTGCTGCGATCCATCATTGCCATGCTGGCCCGCCCCCAGCCGTTGCCGGAGGACTGGCAGCTGAAAGATTGGGCGGGCGAACTTCATGATCGCTTTGCTCTTCCCTGTTTTCTGTTGCAGGACCTGCGTGGCGTTCTGGCCGATCTTGACGCGGCGACACTTGGCCTTGCCGATGCGATCAAGCATCTGCTGCTTGACCATGCCAACCGCGAATTGGGCACCCACGTTTGCGGCCCTTGCCAACTGACCCTGCGCCGGGCCGTCGAATTCTGGCCGCTGATCGGAGACGCGGCCTCGCAGGAAAGTCAGGGCGCGCGTCTGATTGACAGCAGCACCCAGCGCATCGAGCTTTTGCTGTGCGGCGACGCCCCTGGCTGGGAAATCCAGTACCAGGGGTTTCGCATCGAGCTGCCGGTGGCCCAGGATGCCCAGGGCAAGGTTCAAGTACTGGGCTTGCGCTATCGCGCATTTGTCCCTGCGATCGGGTTGCATCCGACCTTTGCCGCCAAGGCATCGCTCCAACTGGTGCTGCTCAACCGATCGCTGAATCTGGCCTACAGGCTAGAACTGCACGAGTGGCACCCCGCCGGCCTGCCCTACAACGGCCTGCCCAAAGACGAAGCCGAGGCCGCAAACCGCCGGCGAGAGCGCCTTTCGGTGGTTGCCATGGCCGACATGCCTCCAGCACTGCCCGACGCACCAAAAAGCGCCAGAACGCCCTGGTGCATCGATCTGCGGCAGTTGCGCTAGAGAAGTCGGATCCTGACAGGATGGCATTATCAGCAACGACAGGCGACGAGGCCACCAAGCTAGATCACTCCCTTCAGTGCGCCTGCCCCGGAACTGAAACTATCGGCTACGATGCCGTCGCGTTCTCCGAACTAGGAGCCAGCGGGCGACCTGGATTGCCCGAGATAGTAAGCGGCGTCGATGCCAACGCAAAGTTCTGCCGGTGTCGAGCGGCCGAACAGGTCACGCTGCATGACCGTGACCCGATCGAACCACGGCTTGGACCGTGCTCTTCCAGCATCGCGCACCAGCACCCGCACTTCGTGGGCGTCCTTGAGCAACCGCGTGATGATTCTTCCGCCGATGTACCTGGTCGCGCCATTACCCAGTAGGCGACTGCGCTGCTCCGGTCTCACGTTGTTCAGCGCCCGACGAACGAGGGGACAGAGCGCGGGCATTCCACGGAGAAGCCGCAGACGCTCAGAGCCGGGCGTTTCTCATTGGATACTTTCGGACAGCTGACTCTGCAGCCAACCCACATCGCGAAAGCCGCTGAGGCCGTAGCAAGTTCGAGTTGGGTTTCATGAGGCGAACAATTCGCGGCTTTAATTTGAACGTGTTTCCAATAGAGAAAAAAAAGTTGCAGTGCATGAAATATCGTCCCATGAAAAAGCGTTCTCTTCGTGTGATAGTTGCAGCACGGTCACTTGGGACCACGGAGTTGCGGTATGGCAAACCATGACTGGACAGAAGTCGAATGGGGAATGCTCGACGCCCGGGTGCGCAGCGATGCGCTCAAGGGCCGGCAGGATCATTCGGCGCGGCAGGCCATCGTCCGCCATGGGCGCAGCGTGCTCAAGAAGTACTCCACTTCCTTCTTTATAGTGACCCGCTTCCTGCCCCCCCTGAAGCGGGCGCAAGTCGACATGCTTTATGCAGGCGTTCGCTACCCCGACGAAATCGTCGACACGTTCGAGATCAGTCCCTCTCGCAAAGATCAGAAGCTGGCCTTGTGGCGAGAGCAGTTCGGTCGGGCCATGCAGTGCTCGATGAATCAGTCGTTGCTGGACGGCGTGCCCGTCATTGTTGCGGGTCTTGCCGATGTGATGCGGGCCAATCAGATTCCTGCCAGCTACTACCACCACTTCCTCGACGCCATGAGCGCCGATGTACACCCTCGCCGTTATGCCACCCTCGACGACTTGGTCGAGAACTACATCTACGGCAGCGCAATCGTGGTTGGCTACTTCCTTGCCTACATCTATGGCGCGAGCAACCCCGCCGAGTTCGATCGAGCCTTGAACGCATCGCGACACTTGGGAATCGCGTTGCAACTGACGAACTTCGTACGAGATGTCGCAGAGGACAAAGGCCGAGGGCGCCTGTACCTGCCGCTGAACATGCTGCGCAGCAAGGGCATCCAGGAAGATGCATTAAACAGCCCCGCAACGCAGCACGCGCTGGCGGAAGTCGTGCGCGAGGTTGCTGTCACTGCGCAAGAGCACTATGCGGCCGCCGGGGCAGACCTGGATGCCTTTGCGCCGGACTGCCGCCTCGCAATCGATGCCTGCATTCGAGTCTACGGGGAATTGAACGACCGCGTCGCCACCAGCCAGGCACCCCTCGCAAAGCGCGAGAGTGTATCGCTGTCTCGCAAGTTCAGTGTGTTGCCTCCAAGCAAGTACTGGCGACTGCCGCTGGCGTACATGGGCCTGGAGCCCGCCTAGGAAACCGATGACCACAGCGATGACAGATGCTCCACATGCCTCAACCGTACTGACTGAAAAGTCGCGCCACGCCGTGATCGTTGGCGCTGGGCTTGGCGGACTCAGTACTGCAATTCACCTGCGTCGTCGTGGCTACCGCGTGACGTTGCTCGAGGCCAACGACCGTGTAGGCGGCCGGGCCAACCGCATCGAACGCGATGGCTTTCACTTCGACACCGGCCCGTCTTTGTTGAACTACCCCTGGGTCTTCCGCGAGCTGTTCGAGGCTGCAGGCAAGGACATGAATGACGAGGTCCAGCTGCTGCCTGTTGACCCATCCGTTGCATTCCAGTGGCGCGACGGCCGCAAGCTGACCTTGAGCAGCGACTTCACGCTGTTGCTGAAAGAATTCGCCCGCTTTGAGACCGCAGCCGGACCGGCGCTGACAGCCTGGCTCCGCGACAGCGCTGAGAAGTTCCGCATCTCGTTCGAAAAGCTCGTGACGCGCAATGCCAAAGGCGTATTGGACTGGTTCAGCCCACTAAGCATGCGCGAACTTCTTAGCACGGGCGTCTGGCGCTCGATGGATCGCGAGTTCAAACGCTTCTTCAAGAGTCGCCACATCCGCGAAGCGCTCGGTGCCTATGCGATGTACCTCGGCGGCTCGCCATTCGACCTGCCGGGTATCTTCACGATTCTGGCCTATGGTGAGATCGCACACGGGCTGTGGCTGCCGCAAGGTGGCATCTACGCGATGGTGCAGGCCATCGAGCGCGCAGCCCGCGACATGGGCGTCGAGATCCGGACGAACTCTCGTGTACACCAGATCGTGATTCGCAACCGGCGCGCCGAAGCTGTGGACCTTGCTGGTGGCACGCGAATAACTGCCGATGTTGTCGTCAGCAATGTAGACGTACCGACGACAGACTCGCGGTTGCTGGGTGACGAAAAGCTGCGCAGCGAAGGTGCCCGCAAGGCCGCCAAGACTGCCATGACGCCAGGCGTTCTGACATTCTACTGGGGCGTGCGGGGCGAATTGCCAAACCTTGGGCATCACACAATCTTTCTGCCGGATACCTACAAGCAAACCTTCCGCGAACTGACGTCGCGCGGCCGCATTCCGGAAGACCTGCCATTCTATGTGTCAGTGCCGTCCCGCACGGACACGACGCTTGCACCGGCCGGCGACACCCAGCTTTTTGTCCTGGTGCCAACGCCGACTCTCGATCATCTGCAAGCGCTCGATTGGTCGACGGAAGTGCCGCGACTGAAGGGCAAGGTGCTTGAACGCCTGGCGCAGCACGGTGTTCACCTGCACCCGGAACGCATTGCAGTCGAAGAGACATGGACGCCCGTTGAATGGCGCAGTCGCTTCGGGCTCTACAACGGCTCGGCGTTTGGCGCTTCCCACAATTTGATGCAGGTCGGCCCCTTCCGTGCACCGAACCGCTCAAGCGAAGTCGACGGACTCTACTACGCAGGCGCCGGCACGACGCCGGGCACCGGCATGCCCATGGTGATTCTCAGCGGGAAAATGACCGCGGAAAGGATCGAGCAGGATGCACTACGTATCGCACGGTAACGGCGACAATCTCGTGGTCGGGCTTCATGGCTGGACGGGGGACCACACGCACTTTGATGCATTGGCGAAGCACGTGCCTGAGGGGTCGCGCCTGGTTGCGTTTGATCTGCCCGGATTTGGACAGTCAAAAGCACCGGACAGTTGGGCGATGGAGGACGTGGGGAGGGCGCTGGCCGACGAGGTCGACCGCCTGCAAGGCAGTACCCTCACCATCGTTACCAACTGCTCCGGTGCCTACCCCGCCCTCAAGGCCGTGCCGCATCTGGTGCGCAAGGCAGACCGATTGGTGCTGGTAGACGCATTCGCTTACGCGCCGAAGTACTTCCGCGTCTTCACGAACCAAAGCTGGGGGCATCACGCCTATCGAGCGACCTTCGCCAACCCGATCGGCCGCAGAATCACCAACGCGGCACTGCGCGGGCAGAAGCGCGACATGACCGCAGACTTCAAGACGGCAAACCACGAACACACGTTGGCGTGGCTGCGTTCATGCGTGGACATCGGCGACTGCCGCCAGTTCGCGAACGTGCAGTTACCGACGCTGATTGCCTACGGCGAAAAGACCTTCTCGGCCGTTCGCAAGTCGCTGCCCATGTGGAGTGAAATCTGGCCACACGCTGAGACTGTTCAGCTGAGTGGCGCCGGGCACCTGGGACTGGTCGAAGCAGCGGCGCAGCTTTCTGAGTCCGTTTTTGCACCGGCTACTGTCAAAGGAGCCAGCCATGCAGCCTGATGCCCGTCAGTGGAGCGTCCAGATCGAGGCCGCTCTCGAACAGTACCTGCCAGTCGCGACCGCGCCCGGAGCCGAGCAGTTGAATGCGGCCGTGCGTTACTCCGTCTTCAGCGGCGGCAAGCGCATGCGCCCGATACTTGCGCTGGCGGCGTCCTCATTGATCGGTGGTGACGTCATGCATGCGCTGCGCATTGGCTCCGCAATAGAGTTATTGCATACGGCATCGTTGATTCTCGATGACCTGCCAAGCATGGACAACTCAGCACAGCGGCGCGGACGACCCAGCACCCACATTCAATTCAACGAAGGCGTTGCCGTGCTGGCCGCAATGGCACTGTTGAACCAAACCTATGCGTTACTGGCCGACTGCCCCCACGGGCGTCGCCTGGTTCAGTTGGCGTGCGAATGCATCGGGCACAGCGGCATGGTGGCAGGACAGACGATTGATCTGGTTCAGCCACCGGGCGAACGAATCGAGATCCGGCACGAGCACTACTTGAAGACCACCGCGCTGTTTCGGTTGGCGATGCTCGCACCCGTGCTGGCCGCCCACGGTAGCAAGGAAGACCGAGACGCATTGGCAGACTACGGGGTTTGCGCAGGCATGGCCTATCAATTGGTCGACGATGCCCACGATCTCGAAGCCGATACCAAGCGCGACGGCGACTGGGATGGTCTTACGCCGGCGCGTCTGCGTGAGAACGCGACTCTTTGGGTAGATCGCGCGAAGCAGGTCCTTAACGCGCGGTTCAAAGATCACCCGCAGACCCGCCAGCTTGGTGCTTTTGCGGACTGGCTGGTCGCCGGTGCGCAGATCGCGAAAGCGGCTAATCAAGGAACCGCGTGATCATTCTGTCGACAATAATTCTGGCGCTGGCTGCACTCGCCTTCGGTGTCGTGTGCTTGAACGTGCTCGGCTGGCGCAGGCCTGGCCGCGAGGCTGGCGCGGGTGTCGTGTCACTACTGATTCCTGCACGCAACGAGGCGGCGAACCTGCCCGCTTGTCTGGATGCGGCCGTGGGCCAACTATGCGTCACGGAGATCATCGTGGCCGACGACCACTCGTCGGATGCAACGGCTGAGATCGTTAAGGCCTACGCGGCGAAGGACCCGCGTGTGAAGCTGGTACGCCCGGACGTTCTGCCGGATGGCTGGTGCGGCAAGACGCACGCCTGCCATAGTCTGGCCCTCACCGCCAGTGGCGACTGGCTGCTGTTTCTTGACGCTGACACGCGGCTTCAACCCGACGCGGTTCCGCGAATGCTGGCCGAATGCCGTAATCGGCAACTGACCATGCTGTCGTGCTGGCCGCAACTCGAGATGCATGGGTTCTTTGAGCGGCTGCTGATGCCGCTGCTGAACTTCGTGCTGCTGACTCTGTACCCGGCACCGCTTGCTGCCCGCCGCCCGGATGCCCGGTTAGGTCTGGCCCACGGTGCCTGCATTCTGATGCGCACGGAGGAATATCGCCGCTTTGGAGGGCACACGCGGGTCAAGGCCGAGCTCTTCGAAGACACCCGTTTAGCACAGCTCTGGCGCGGCGATGGGTTGCGCAGCCTGTGCCTGGACGGCACCGGCGTCGTCAGTGTGCGCATGTATTCGTCACTGGGCGAGATCTGGTCTGGCTTCCGAAAGAACCTGTTTCCGGCGTTCAAGGGCCAAATCGGCTTCTGGACATTCATGCTGTTCCATGCGGCTGTCTTCTTTGCGCCGTTCGCGCTGATGTTCACCGGTGGTGCGGCCGGGATCCTGTTCGCTGCGGCGGCTGGGCTGGTGCTTGCTTCGCGTGTCATGATGGCGATTCGATTTGGCCATCCGATCTGGTCCGCCCTGCTGCATCCCATCGGCGAGTTTTTCGTACTTCTGATCGGTATGGCTTCCTGGTTGCAGGTCGTCACCGGTCGTGGCGTCGAGTGGAAGGGCCGCCGTTACCGGGGCACTGCCACCCTGAAGGAGGCGGCATGAGCCTGCGCGTAGCCATCATTGGCGGTGGACTGGGTGGCATTGCGACGGCCGTGCGGCTGGCAGCGCAGGGCCATCAAGTGACGCTGTGCGAGGCTTCACCGACGCTCGGCGGCAAGATGAACAGCTGGGAAACACACGGCTTCCGCTTCGATACCGGTCCGTCGCTGATCACGATGCCACATGTTTTCCGAGAGGCCTTCGAAGCCGCCGGCGAACGCCTGGAAGACCACGTTGATCTGCAACGCCTGGCGCCGGTGGCAAAGTACATCTGGCCGGATGGAACGAACCTGCTGCACACGACTAACCTGCCCGCGTGGCTGGACACGATCCGTGAGATCGAGCCACGCGACGTTGACGGCTTCATGCGCTTTCTGCAGTTGGGTGCGCGTATCTTTGAGGTGTCCGACGCGACTTTCCTTCGGCGCCCCATGTCCGCGCCGCCGGACTGGCGAGTGTTCAAATCCCTGCGGCACTTCCCGTTCCGCCACGCCTGGGGCAACTATGCCCGGATGGTAAACGCTCATTTCAAAAGCCCCTACCTGCGCCAAATGTTCAATCGCTATCCGACGTACGTAGGCAGTTCGCCCTATCGCAGCCCCGCCACGCTGGCGGTGATTCCTTACTTAGAGTTCGCCTTCGGTGGCTGGTTCGTCACCGGCGGGCTGTATCGCATTGTCCAATCGCTCGCCAGCATCGCGCAGGCCAAGGGCGCGGAATTGCGGGTCAACGCGGAAGTCGAACGGATTGAGCACGGGTCTGGACGCGTCAAGTCGGTCCGGTTGACTGATGGCAGCAAGCTCGATGCCGACGTGGTCGTGATGAACGGCGACGCCGGATTGCTCGGCCAACTCATCGGCGACCCGGCGCCTCGCCGGGTTCACGAGGATGAACGAAGCATGTCTGGCTTCGTCACCTTGATGGGCATGCGTGAGGACATGCCCGGTCTAGATCACCACACCGTGGTATTCAGCGCTGACTATCGCCACGAGTTTGACCAGCTTGATGCAGGCGACTTTCCGACCGACCCGACTGTTTACATCAACGCCCCCAGCCGCAGCGACCGCAGTCTGGTTCCCGGCCGCGGCGAAGCCCTGTTCCTGATGGCGAATGCGCCTGCACGCATGACGCCATGGGATGCGGGCACAACACGTGCAGCGTTTGAGCGGGTAAGTGCACGGTTGGTACAAAGTGGGTTTGCTGACCTGCGTGAAGGCAACATTGTCTGCGACCACTGGACGCCGCGACGCATCGGCACCACGTATCACATGCCCGGTGGCGCAATCTACGGAAAGAACAGCCACGGCTGGCGCAATGCATTCTTGCGCCCGGCGAACAAGCAGCAGTTGAACGGGCTCTATCTCGTTGGCGGGTCATCGCACCCCGGTGGTGGTACCCCGACGGTGCTGTTGTCCGCCAAGATCGCGACGGAGCTGATCGGAAAACATGAACGTGCCTAACATCTTCCGCGTTGTCCTCACCATTGCATTCGCCGCCTTTTGGATCGGCGGTGTGGTCTCCTATTCGATGTTTGGTGGGCCACCTGCCGGCTCGGAGTGGGCGGCACCGCTGTTCCTAGCGTTAGCAGGCGCACTGATTGTTGTTCTGACGCGCTGGCGAAATCTGCCCTGGCTTGCACTTGTGGCAGGAGTCGGCTTTACGTCGGAGCTCGTCGGAATCGCCACCGGTGCACCCTACGGGCAGTACGAGTACACATCGACGCTGGGCCCGAAGATTCTAGGAGTACCCTTGGTTCTGGCGGCTGCCTGGCTAGTTGTCACTTCTTATGTGCAGTCCTGGATGGCGATTCTGAAGCCACCCAGATTCCTACGCCCGCTGCTGGCCGCAGCTTGGATGACCGTTATCGATCTGCTGATTGACCCGCTTGCGGCTGGCCCATTGGGCTATTGGACCTGGGCGGGGGGCGGCAGTTACTTTGGCATTCCCTGGACGAACTTCCTCGGCTGGTTTGTCGTCAGCCTGGCCATCTTTCTGGTCATCCCGCAGAGTTGGCAGCCGCGCGCCGCTGTTCGAGCCGTCGGCGCGAGCGTAATCCTGTTCTTTGGAATCATTGCCTTCGCTCTGGATTTATTCGTGCCGGGCGGGATCGCAGTGGGGCTGCTAGCCCTGGATGTCGTCTCCGCAGCCAAGCTGCAGACCAACAAACCAGCCAGGGGATCTTCAGGCCGAACGACTGTGGGGCGATCCGACTTCGAAACGACGAAAGGTGAAGCGTGACATCCCGTACCATCGAAACCGAACTGGAAGGCTACAAGATCGGCGAAAAGGTCCGCGCGCTGCGGAAAGAGCGTGGCCTTCGCTTGATCGAGCTCGGGAGTCACACGGGCTTGTCGGCAGCGATGCTCAGCAAGATCGAAGGCGGCAGAATCGTACCCACTCTGCCGACGCTTACACGCATTGCGCTGGCGTTTAGCGTTGGGCTGGAACATTTCTTCGCAGCTGAGACTACTCGGCACGCATTCGGCATCACGCGGACAAACGAGCGCGTGAAGTTGCCCGGTGCGACTCCGGAGGGCGGCATGCCCTACGATTTCGAAAGCCTCGATTGCGCGGTTCATGAGCCGAAGCTCAATGCGTACTTGGCGAGCTTCCGGTCCGCAGCCGCGGCCTCCAGGCACAAACACGACGGCGCGGAGTTCATCTTCATCGTTGAAGGCACCCTTGAGTTGACTTGGGCCGGACAGACGCACGTATTGGAAGCCGGAGATAGCGTCTACTTCGATCCGCGCCTGGAACACTCCTACCGTAGACGAGGCGACAACCCCTGCACCGGCATTGTGGTCACGCTGCGTTCCTGAACCAGCCTGGAAAGAGCGAGTTATGCACGTCACTTCAAATGTGGACACACAACCTGTTGCCGGCGGCGCGAGATCGGCCCTCGGCCTGCTCGGCTGGATGGTGCTGTGCTATTCCGCAGCCCTGGGTGGCGTGTTTGCCGGGCCGGGAGACTGGTACGACAACCTGCGAAAGCCCGCATTCAATCCGCCCGGCTGGGTGTTTGGACCCACATGGACATTGCTGTACGCGATGATGGGTACGAGTGCGTGGCTGGTCTGGCGGCGCGGGGGATTCAGGCACGCAGGCGCGGCGTTGGGCCTGTTCATGCTGCAACTGATCCTGAATGCTGCCTGGACGCCGTTGTTCTTCGGCTTACAGGCGCCCGGTGTGGCGCTGGTTGTCATAGCCGCGCTGTGGCTGGCGATTTTGGCGACCGCGGTTGCCTTCAGAAACCGTAGCCATCTGGCAGCGCTACTCCTGCTTCCATACTTGCTTTGGGTCGGCTTTGCGACGGTGCTGAACGGGTCGCTCTGGTACTTGAACTCCTGACGCGGCTACGTGTGGTTCTCGTTGTGGGGCGGGCTTGGCGCCGATTGTCGGCGAACTTCATGCGGATGCGTGGATCTGGAAGTCCAGTCCACGATCCAGACTTCCTGTGCAAACGGATTCATAAACATGGCTCGAGTCGCAATAAGTTTGCTTTTGATTGTGGCCGGTTGCTGCCGTGCACAGGGCGTCCCAACCGAGTCCATGAGCATGGAATTGGCCCGCGCACCCGGCGTACGCTATCTGTTTGGACTTGAGACCCCGATTATCGACAAGGATGACGCAATTCGTTGGCAAGGGATCGACGGCAGCGCCGGCGTACCGTTGCTGACCGGGCCGCAACGTTCGTTGATCATTACAGGAAGAGTTCGCTATCTAGGTTTGGACAACAGGCGAAACACCCTGCCGCCGAGGCTGGTTTCAGGCAGTCTTGGTGCGATCGGCAGTTTTGCGATCGGGGAGGTAAAGCTCAAGTCCTTCGTGAGTTTCTCGCTGAAGTCAGACGGCGATACCGCCACTTGGGATGCATTCTCATTGATAGCCAGTGTGGGAGTGGAAGTGCCGATCGACGACGAGTGGTCAGTGACACCTTCATTGTTCTTTTCGACATCGGTTCGTGATACTGGTGGGCTCTCGCTGCGGTACGTACCGCTGCCCGACGTGACCTTCGCTTGGAAACCGTTCGATTCCTTCGAGCTCGAATTCGGACTGCGAAACGCCAAAATCAAGTGGGACCCGGTCGATTGGTTGACTGTTGAGGCCGGCTACACCTTTCCGTTCGGCGGATCGCTGCGCATTTCGGAGCGCCCTGCCAAGTGGATTCGCCTAGTTCAGTTCTTCGGCCAGCACACCGACCGATACGTTCTTCAAGAAAATCGATGGGGGAGCAACCACCTGATAAAGATCCAGGGGTTTGCGGGCGGCGTCACTCACGAGTTTCTGTTGCCCCTGGGCAGCGAGCCGGGCGCACCCGTTCTTGCGTTCGGACTGACCTACGCATTTGCGGTCGGCGGCAAGATTCGGATCTGGAACCACGTAGAAGACGATGAGCTGTTCGAGCTGAAAGTCCGCCCGCAGCAAGTCTTCGGCGTCTCCGCTTCCTTGGTATTCTGATCGCGCTAGCTGCCCAAGCGGGCATCCACGCACAAAGCATCGCTTGAAATGCGAAACGCTGTGCCGTGTCCCTGGCCAAGAGGCTTTCTAGTTGCAAGAGTTTTCGGTGTTGTGGTCGATTCGAACCAGCGATCTCGATCGGGCAAACAAGTCATCTTCAGGCCTGAAGTTGCAAGCGCCCGGTCAATTGACCGGGCGCTGTACTTTGGTAGCGGGGGCTCGATGGACACTTGAGCACAGGGTGGCACTGAGTTGGACGTCGGGCGTGCGGATGTTGGCGTAAGAGCCTACTGTAAAAGGCTTTCCGGGCGACTGTGGCGGCATCTTTAGGAGGGGACATCGGCTTGTTCCTCGCCCATTCTATGCAGTTCTTCTATTGCCGGGCTAAGCAACTCGCCGTCGAAAGCTGCCAAGATGGCATTTTTGGGCAACGATAACGGTAAGAAGCGCTGGTGGTAAAGCTTTTGCGAGTGATCTATCGCTACTTGATACGCCGAGTTTCGCCAGAATGGACTCTCGGGAAGTCCAGACTTGCTCCTCCTTATTGTTGAGACCTTGTTCAACGTGACCGGAAGCTCCAATTTCCAACTGGCGCAACCGGAGGGGATCAAGTCATCTTCATTGGCCGGGAAAGACTTGTAGCCTGTGGGGATGAGAGGCAAGACATCCAGAATCCTGAAGCGGGCAAAGGCGATTCAACTCGGCATGCTGCCGGATGTGCCGACCATCCCCGGTCTTGAGTTCAATGTTCACTACAGCGCGCGCGATGACCTGGGCGGCGACTTCTACGACTTCGTGGATGTCGGTCCGTTTGAGCTGGGCATTGTTGTTGCTGATGTTTCCGGCCACGGTCTGGATGCTGCCTTGCTGATGGCCGGCGCAAAGAAGGCAGTGCAGATTCACGGACGCGGCCGAAGGTCGCCGGCGGAGACGTTGAAGGTCGTGTGTGACGACCTTGCTGCAGAGTTGCCGGCCAATTCATTTATCACCATGTTTTACGGTGTTCTCGATCTGCGCAACTTTGAGCTGACTTACGTCAGCGCCGGACACAACCCGCCAATCTTGGTGAACAACGACCGCAAGGACGTCCTGACAAAATTGACTGCCAAAGGCGTCGTTATGGGGCCCAGCACGCAGAAGCTGCTCGCCACGACGCTGCAAGAGGAGAAGGTCCAGCTGAAGCAGGGTGATGTCTTAGTTGTGCACACGGACGGATTGACTGAGGCCTTATCGCCGGGCAACAAGTCCTACGGTGAGGAGCGCTTGCACGAACTGCTTCTCGCGAACACTGATTTGAATGCAGCTAACTTGGTCGCCAAGATCAACGGCGAACTTGTTGCACACCGGGGCGGCGTCAAACAGTCCGATGATCTAACGATCTTGGCGATTCGTTGTGTGAACCCAACTGTAGGCGAAGTCGATATTGATCTGGACGCCGAAGAGCAGACTTTGCCTGGGAACCTAAGTGTCAATCACCACCAAGTCCTCGGCCGTCAACTTGAACTCAAGGGCATTGAAAAGTCGCTAGAGGAATGTGCGTGCGTCGCAGTGACCGGCCCCGGGGGGATTGGAAAGTCTCAACTGGCGCGAGAATACACTCGCCAGAAAGTGCACATCTACAAGAACGGTGTCTGGACGGTCGATTGCTCAAGCTGTACCAATGAAACCGAAGTTGCCGAACGAATTGCCGAGGCAATGGAAGTGCCGTTGAAAGGAAGTGCCGTTGCGTCCCTGGCCGAACTTCTGCGGTTCCGGCGCAATACAGCCCTGATTCTTGACGACGTGGACCGGGCAACCCTTAGCGTCCAGAAACTAGAGGCACTGTCTAGCAAAGAAAACGTCGTGCATGTGATCACGACGAGCCTAAACGCGCCCGAAGGGCTTGAGGTCTGCCCCCTGGAGGGACTAAAGGCCCCGTCCAGGTCAGACCGCATCAATCTTGATGTGTCAAGTGCGCTAGAGTTCCCGTCGGTTCAACTGTTTGCAAGAGTCGCCGAGCTCGCGGATCCAGAGTTTGAGCTCAACGCAGACAACGTTCGCGAGATTGCTGAGATCTGCAGTGAACTACATGGACTACCGCTTGCGATCGAGTTGGCCGCCAAGAACATCGCGACCCTGAACCCCGAGAGAATCTGCAAATCACTAAAAGCTCACACCGCCAAGATTGGGATTCTGACTCGGGCGGGTGTTGATACCAGTGAAATCTTCCGAACTGTTCAATGGAGCTTTGAGCTCCTGTCGGACGCTGAGCGGGATGTGGTGTTGCAGCTGAGTATATTCCGCGGCGGTTTCTTTGTCGAAAGCGCTGAGCGGGTTGTCGAGACCAATAACCTGCTCAACGTGCTTGAGGGTTTGTCGAGTCGTGGTGTTCTCAAGCGCAAGGAAACGCCATACGGGAGCAGGCTGCAGATCTATGGTCCGATGGGCGAATACGCCCGCATCAGGCGAATTGAGAAACTTGCGGTAGGTCAAGGAAACGTACTGCAAGAAAGGTATGTGAGTTACTTCGACGAGTTTGCCGTGTACTGGTATCGAGTGCTCAACAGGCTTGAGGACTGCAAGTTGTTTACAGAGGCGGAATGCCTGGACCGAATTCAATATGAATATGACAACTTGCGAGATGTCCACGCACATACACTGCGGTCCATGCCTGAAGTCGCGGCGCACTGCAGTCTATGCGCCGCCTCGATGCTGGAGCATCGGTCGAGTTATGGCAGCGCTGGGCAGTTGCTTGATGAGTGTATCGATGCCTTGCAAAATGAGCCCGGAGACTTGTTGGTAGAACTGCTGACGATGAGGGCTCGCACGCTTCACGATGCCGGCGACACGCAGCTGTCCATGGAGTTCTCGCAAAGAGCCATTGCGGTGGCAGCTGAGCTTCCGACGACCCGCGAGAACATCCGTGCGCTACTTCAACATGCGGTGTTGCTGCGCAGGACGGGCGAACTTGATGCCGCGGCCCGCGAGTATGAAAATGTTCTCGAGCTGGCGCGGAAACACAGTAGCGAGCAAAGCTACCTGACGGCGCTCGCTGAATCTGCCGTGATTAGGCGTGAGCAAGGACGGAACGAAGGCGTAATCGAACAATTGGAGCAGTCTTTCGAGTTGGCCGAGCAGATCAATAGCGACGCATCGCGCGCGGGCATTGCTACTCACTTGGGGACTGCTTTTCGCACAGCCAACAGGCTAGACGAAGCCCTCGCAATGTCAGAGAAAGCTACCGAGTATGCAATACGTTTGGGTAACAACTTCGGAATCGCTGGAAGCTACAACAACCGTGCCATTATCCTGACGCTTCAAATGGACTACGCTGGGGCACGAGGGTTGTATGAGAAGGCTGTACGGATGTTGGAGAAACTTGGCAATGCGCACGCGATCATGTCGATTCGCACAAATTGCGCTGTGCTCGGCATTCACCTCAAGGACTATCGATACGCGCGCAAGATGCTTGATTCAGTCATGCCCATGATTCTGGAAAAGGGCGCTGATATCACGAAACGAAGCGCCCTCTTCCTGAACGGGGTTCTGAGCTATCACGAAGGTGACTACTCCAATGCCGGTCGGTGGTTCAAGGACCTCCACGAACAACAGTTGTCCTCAAACACATACAGCCGCGGCCGCTACGTGGCCCACTTCGTGGGACTCATGGGTCTTCTTGCCGGAGACAAAACAGCGCACGAGGAGTGGTTTTCGTTCATAAATCAGGAGGAATGGTCAATCTGGGAACCCATTCAGAGGCTTGGAGTTGCCGTATCCGAAGCGTGGGGGGCAGTGCTTTCTGATGCCCCGGTGGAACAGCAGAAGAAGGCCAAGTCGCGGCTTGAGGCAGAAGTTGCAGTGTGTTCCGAGTTGGCCAATAGCCCGACACCAGGGTGCCAGTTCGTATTCCAGTTGGTGTACGACTACCTGTTTGCTTGCAAGGACGGCGCCATGAAAGTGAAGGTGCGCTGCAAGTATTGCAAGAAAAGGTACGCCGGCGCGAAACGAAAAATCGCAGGTCTAGGTCGTTGTATCCACTGTGGCCACGAACCATTCGTTTGGGATCGCGCAGAAGAATGACGCCGCACTGGTCGTCGTTTGAGAGTCGCTGCGGAAAGCTCGGAGTAGGCTGTTTCCGGCAGTGGCGACGGCACTTTCTCCGCCCTCCTCTGCCGTCGTTCCGTTGCCAGGCTAGGCAACTCGAAGTCGAAAGCTGCCAAGACGGCATATTCGGTAGCGACAGCGGCTAACGACGTAAGAGCAAGCAGAGAAAGACGTTCCGGGCGACTTTGGGATCCTCTTAACCCTCACCTCCGCGCCCTCACCGTAGTCAAAACTGCCAAGACGGCATTTTCGGTAACGACACCGGCTGGTAAAGTTTCTTGGGAATTCCAAATACGTTTACAGCTCCTCCGTGTCAGCAGGGCAGAGGAACACGAGAGTTGGGACATCAGACTACATGGGATATCAGACTACAAAAGAGGAGATCGAACACCTGCGCGAAGGGGTCGGGCGCGGGGATCACGATGCGTTTCGCGAGCTTTACAATTTACTTGCCGAGCCGCTTGCTCGGTTTGCATGGCAGATTGTGCGCGACCGTGACGTTGCCTCGGATCTCGTCCAAACGGCCTTCATGCAGATTTTCGAGAAACGTAATCGTGTCAGCGAACACCTGCGTGGCTACGCGTTTTCGGTCGTGGGTAATCTGGCCCGGAACCATCTGCGGAGCCAGGCTATGCATCGGAAGTGGGAATCGGAAAACAGCTCGGAACGGGACTCGTCAGATCTAAACACACTGGCGCTTGCCTCCCAAGCATGGGAGGCGCTGCTGATGCTGCCCGTGGAAGAGCAAGAGCCGCTGCTACTTCGATTCGATCACGGACTCGGCGTCAAAGAAGTTGCCGTTGCGCTGGATTGTCCACAGGGAACCGCGGCGACTCGAATCCGCCGCGGTTTGGATCGGTTACGCACCAAGCTAAGCAGTAATGCCCAGTTTGGTGTGCTGCCGGTCTCGATGTTGCCGGACCTGTTGTCGCAAGGCAGTCCTCTCGTTTCTCCATCGATCAAGATCCCATCTTGGACCGGCATGGAGGCCGCACTAATGGCAAGCGCGAAAAAGATCAGCTCGCTGGTTCTGTCCAGCCTAATCCTGTTGCTGCTGTCCGCCGGCATTGGCGTCGCCACGCTCGTCATTACGGAAGATTCCCACCCGGACTTCAGCGCCAGTTTGTCGCCGAATACGCCGTCTCTCGAAGTAGATCCGGGTATGCCGAGTCTCAAACCAACTGGCGCTAGCAAACGGCCGGAAACAGCACAGCCAAATGCCAGCGTGATGCCACCAGATGACAGCGGCGCTACTGACACGGTAGCTTCCAGCACCACCGTGAAGAAAGCTGAATGGAAGATACGCGGCCGAGTAGTGCTCAGCCAATCGCTTCAAGCTTTGCCAGAGTCTTTCCTTCGCCCTGATTTACCCCAAAAAATATTGATCTACTTCCTGTCCAGAAACTCAAGAGTCGACAAGCCCGAGTTGAAACAATTCCAGGCCGATCTCGATCCCGACGGCAGTTTCGATGTCGCCTCCTCGGATGACGAGCTTGATATCGAAGAGGGCAGGGACGGGCCGGATGGTTACTGGCAGGTCCTTTACACGTGGGAAGAAGAATCCGAACTCATCACTCTGAAGGACGTCCGGGGGGGAGTGGACATCGGGACGGTACCGTTTCTGCACACGCCTGTGGTCCGCGGCAAGGCTATCGACTTCGGCACGATCACCATCGATTTCGCCCAGCTCTTCCACGAGAAGATCGTCCTTACCGGAAGGCTCGTCCATACGAGCGGCGTGCCTTTGAGTTTTCTGTCCGAGTGCCTCCTCCTACACAGGGGCAGCGACTACGAAGCGGTAAATGGTCGTTTCGGCACTGACGAAAAAGGTCGATTCGCCTGCTTCTTTGACCACGGTAAAGAGACTGAGTCATACTCGGCACTAGACGCGGCTGCGTTGCGCTGGGTGTTATCCGCTGGAACGCCGTATGGGGCTGGCAACGACGACAATCATGATCGCAGGATTGATCGCCCGGTCGTGACCGGGAACATCCTTGATTTTGGAGAGATCCAGCTCGCGGGTGCGCTGCTCGAAATCACTGCCGAAATTGAGCCCGACGTCGAAACTGAATCCGAAGTATATGTTGAGCTGAAATGTGCGGGCTACCCAGCTCGTGTTGCCGTTCCGCTGAAACCCAAGGTCACTCGACTGACCGTCCCATTTGGGCAGTGCAATTACGAAGCTTCGACTGAGTGGGACGGCGACGGTTTCATCCATGCCACCCCTCAGCGAGGTGTCATGAACATTGTCGAAGGCCATATCCACCGCCTAGAGCTGAAGTTCACCCGGGACACGGAAATTGACGTCGAACTGGTACCGGACGAGGGCAGGTTGTTCTCTCCCGATATTAATTGGTACTTGATCATGGATAAAACAGGTGAACAAGTCGGCTCGGGAATAACCTATTACCATCGCACTGGACGAGTCCCTGTTCGCGAAGGCTGCACAACCCGGGTGAAGATTCGCGCTACCGGATACGAAGACGTGGACACCAGTGCCACTGCCGAAACCGAGAAGCTGGTCGTGCCGCTGAAGCGCTTGGTTTCCACTTGCGAGCTTGAAGTGGTCGTACCTCTCGAACCCGAGGGTGGAATAGACTTTGGCTGGGTGAAACTCATCCTTGATTGGGAGCTGGGCTCCAAGGAAGAATCGATAGAACTCGGGCGTTCCCGCGTGACTTTGCGTATTCAGTTCGACGAGCCACACGACGTCACTGTGACGCTTCGCGAACTCGACGAGGTTCTCGGTTACCCAGGCGGAATCCTCTGTGGCCCCATTAGGGTCAAGTTGAAGGCTGGCGAGACCATCAGTGTTGAGCTGCCAGCCATTGCGCCACCACCCTGGCCTCGTGCAGCGGAGTACTTGCAGACATCCCTGGTCTGTGGAGGCAAGCTCATTTCTCTGAGAGGAAACGTCGGTCTGAATGCCGTGGGCGAGCGCATCAAGTTCACTTTTGACAACCAGACGCGCAGCTTTCTGGAGGTATGGCCAACCGCGATCGCTGACGGCGACCAATCGATTTCGCTCGATGTCACGCCCCCAAGCGCCGACAGCCCACTTCTCCACCTGCAGGCTGCAGTTGATTCGCGGCTTGAACTTCGCTGTTCGCGAACAGGTCAGAAGATCAAAGACTTCCGTGCTGAATTGGAGCACATTGGGGGCGAAGATGCTTTATGCGAAGCCAGTACAATCGACGGAACCTTGAACCTGTGGCTCCCCGCAGGCCGAGCCGAGTTGCGGATCTACGTCAACGACGATCTGGTCGACACCCGTGAGGTTGAAATCGTCCGCGCGACAAATCAGCTCGTCGAAGTGCCTTTGAACCTCGTCCGAGTGGTGATCACGGGTGGCGACGCAGTAAGCTTCGAAGACGCATATCCGGACTGGCTTCTGGAACTTCAAGGCGAGTCAGGCAATTACCTTCCCCAAGACTGGATTTATGGCGGCGCAACGCTATTCCTCGCACCGGGCAAGTACCGAATCGTTCCGGTGCTTGGACAGAACGCCGAGACAATTGAGTTCGATATCAGTGACGGCAAAGATACAGAAATCAAGTTGCCCAAGGTGCCAAAGGTTGAACGCGGTGACGTCATCCTTCAACTTGACTCGGCGCAGTTCGGTGAAGCTCTGGTTGACGCCGATCTCTACTGGGCTCCCGCCAATATCTACCAGAAAAGGCGTATGCTGCCGGTTTTCGACGACGAGTGGGGCATGTATTCGGTTAGATCGTCAATCACGCCCGAGGGCCTGCGACTCTTCGATCTGCCCCTAAACACCGACATCGTCATCTTCGGCAACATTCACGCAAAGAACCTCGAGGGAAAGATCGAGACCGTTCGCGTACTGAAGCCTTTGCGGCGTAGCCTGAGTCAGCCCTTACAGAGTGTTACTTCCTCCTGGCTGACAACGAGCAAGTTAGGCGAAGAGTGGTTGAAGTTGCATCCGGACTGCGCCTCACTCATGGATGGTTTCGCGTTCGGCTTCAACTATCTGGGCTATGCGCCCGTCGGACGACACGAGGTAGCATTTTATAGAGATGGCGAGGTCGTAGTGCGTGCGTGGGTCACTGTTCCAAGCTCTGCCGGGCCGTTCAAGATACCTCCGGAACTCCGCAAGGCACTGATGGAGAAGGGCGTGCTTGAATCTGACGGAGAGTAGCTGTTGCCAGAAATGGGGGGGGGGGCACCCCAATGCCAGAATGCAGATTCTACATGGGGTTACAGGGGTTCGTTGTGATTGTGTGTTCTGCCGCGCTCCACAAGTGATAACTAACAAGGTGAAGTAGGCCTCATCGGAGTTTCAGAAAGAGTGAACCGCCGCTGCGGTTTCCCGTTTAGAAGTGCTGCATAGGCTAATGTTCATTCCCGGTGGGTGTTTCCGAGGCACCCAATTGAGGAGATCGCCGTGGCTGGGCAACAGCAATATTACGAAGAGCCTGCCGACCAGCAGTACGCTGGCCAGGCTCAGCCAGTTGGAAGCACTGGCGAAGACCTGACGGCGCTGGCATCGGTGCCCTGGGTTGCCATTGCGCTGGCATTGCACGTGATCCTGCTTGTGATCGCGTATTTCATTTACCCGCCTGCGCAGGAACGCACCCAGATGCAGGTGATCCAGAGCCAGGTGGAACAGGAAGCAATTCCGCCCACTCCGGAACAGCCGCCCGAAGAGCCCACCGAGTTCCCCAAGGACGAGCCCGTCCAGGAGAACCCGACGGAAGACGAGCGTATCGTTGAAGACGCCAAAGACGACAACAACGAAGACCCTTCCGACAAGCCCAACAACGACCTGGCGGAAAACCCCAATAACGACCCGTCCAAGGACGAGTCCCCGCACCCGAACAAAAACAGCACCACCAGCGCCGTAGGCCTGGGCGGTGGCGTGGGTGGCGGCGGCGGTCGTGGCGGTGCTGGCGGCTTTGCATTCCGCCGTGCCCGTGGCGGTGGCGGTCGCAAGTTCGACGACCGTACCAAGGCGGCCCTGGAATGGCTCAAGGACCACCAGAACCGCGAAGGCCACTGGAGCAGCACTGGCTTCAGCGACGACACCACCCGCACCAGCGCGCAGAAGACCTACAACATCGACTTTGTCCGCCCCGGCGACAAGGACGGCGACAAGGGCTGGGAACAGACCTGTGATATCGGCCTTACGGGCATGAGCCTGCTGGCCTTCGTGGGTGCTGGCTACGACCACAAGGAAGGCGATTACAAGACCACCTGCCGCCAGGCGATTCTTTACCTGCGCAAGGTGCAAAGCAACGACGGCTGCTTTGGCCCCAAGGAAGACGACCACTTCATCTATAACCACGCCATTTCGGCCATGGCCATGGCCGAGGCTTACGGCCTGAGCGGCGACGCGGTTCTCAAGCCGATTGCCGACAAAGCCGTCGAGTTCATCCTGCAGGCCCAGAACCCCGGTCTTGGCTGGCGCTATGGCGTTCGCCCGACCTACAACGACAGCTCGGTCACGGGCTGGATGGTGCTGGCACTCAAGAGCTGCAAGATGGCCGGCCTGGAGTTCGACTACCACAAGGTCTATGACGACGCTGCCAAATGGTACGACATGGTCACCGTCGACATGAACGGTTACCCCAAGACCGGCTATGACAGCCCGGGCAACAACAACGCCCGCCTGCGCAGTGCCAAGGACGAATACGACAACAACCCGTCGATGGACAGCATCTATGTGATGAGCATGTTGTTCATGGGCAAGGCCGACCTGACGGACGCCAAGATCAAGTCCCAGAGCCGCGTCTGCGTCGAAAAGGACTACCTGCCCCGCTGGGAACTGAAGAAGATTGACTACTACTTCTGGTACTACGCCAGCCTGGCGCTTTACCAGGTCGGTGGCAGCACCTGGGACACTTGGGAAAAGGCCATGTCCAAGACCCTGCTGGAAAGCCAGCGCGGCTACCACGAAAAGGACAAGGCCAAGGGCTTGACCACCAAGGATTCGCTGGACGAACACGGAAGCTGGGATTCGGTTGACGCCTGGGGTTCGGCTGGTGGCCGGGTGTACAGCACCGCCATCAACTGCCTGACGCTGGAGGTCTACTACCGCTATCAGAAGCTGCACAAGTAAACTAACCAGCAGGCGAACAAAAGAAAACCCCGGGCGGCCAGCAGGCCGCCCCGGTTGCATTGTATGACGTAAGCCCTCAAGCAGGTCCACGCACATGGTGGTTTCGGAAACTCGTTGCTGTAATCCGCCCGCCTCAGCAGCGAGAGGGTCACGCCACCGCGCAGGACCGGACACAGCCAGAACCGGAAGTAGCAAGGAAAAGTAGCCTGACACCGTTGGCCCGCACCGCACTTGAGTACGGAGCTGAATTGCGATGGTCATCAGGGGTGCGGCTAACGGAGTAAGAGCAAGCAGAGCAGACCTTCCGGGCGACTTTGGGATCCTCTTAACCCTCACCCCCGCGCCCTCACCGCAGTCAAAACTGCCAGGACGGCATTTCGTTAACGACAGGGGACAAGGCGAGGCGAGCACTCGGACGGAGAGGGAAAAGTTCGTCCCCGCTTCAGATGCTGTCGAGTTCGGGAACGCCTGCCCGGGCGCACACCTGTTGCATTGAAGGAATCAACTTCTGCATTTGTGCCTGATCGCCGAGGTCGTGCAGGATCCTGGAACCTGTCCGCCAGAGCTCCTTAGCTTTCTCAATCTCGCCATCGGCCACAAGGGAGATTGCCAGGTCACAGGTGTGGCCGCCCTCCGCTCGGCGGTTTCCAACCTGCCGATGGATCTCAATGGCTTGGCGAAACTGGAAGACTGACTCGGCAGATCTCCCTGAGAGGCGCAACTGAATGGCATGATTTCCCAGTGCGACGCCCTCTCCGCGTCGATCACCGATCTCTCGATAGATGTTCAGTGCGGCAAGTAAGCACTCGAGTGCGCGTCGATTGTCATCAAGGCGCTCATATACGTTTCCAAGATTCCCGAGCACCATCGCTTCAAACCGCCGATTCCCAGCCTGGCGATGGATTTCAAGCGCGCCTAGTAAGTCACCCAAGGCGCCGTGAGTGTCGCCCAGGTTGTGGCGGACGGTCCCTAGGTTAGCGAGGCATATGCCCAGTTGGTACGGGGTCCCGAGCGTGCGAAATGCGGTGACCGCTGCCCCCAGCAGGTCGCGAGCTTGCTCTAGGCGGCCGGTCTGCGCATAGAGGATTCCAAGGTTAGGCAAGACTCCGTTGCGTTCGGAGCCCTGGTCAGGCAGGGCGCTGAGTGCCATCTGGAACAAGTCTTCGGCTTCGGTCATGCGCCCAGTCTCCAGGTACACGCCGGCTATGTGGCTTTGATCGAGCCCTGCAGCGATCGTGTCGCCAAGACTCTGTGTGATTCGCAAAGATTCTCGATGTGCCAGTTCGGCCTCTTTGTACTTACCGCGGGCCGCGTAGAGCCTCCCCAAGGTCAAGTGGCAGCGTGCCTCAAGGGAGGGGGTCTGGGACTCGCGTTGGAGCTTCAGCGCTTCATGTAGGTACACTTCAGCGTCCGCGGTGAGCCCGCACTTCATGGCGAGCTCTCCAGCTCGGCGCATAGCTTCACCATTCGCCGGGCTGTCGAGTTCACCTGCGAGCTCCTTCCATAGCGCAACCGCCAGACGATTGTCGAACGCAAGCTGCGCGTGCAGTGCCCCGCGCTGGAGATAGCGGCGCACACGTTCTTGCATCAAGGCCCCACCCGTGCTGCCGGCCAGGCGGGCGTGAATCACAAGCTCATGAGCAACGCTGTCGCACGGGTGGGGCAAATGTGAGAGTGGTGCAAGACTTTCAAGGGGTTCGGCCCAAGGCGCGGGGCCATCAAAGGCTGATTCGATCAACAGGAACGCCAGCTCGTGCAGCTTCGCCCGGTCCCCCGGCATCTGCAACTCGTACGCCGCGTCGCGCAGAATGGCATGGCGGAAGAGATAGGAGGTCTCGGCGTGCACGTGCGGATTCTAGCAGCGCCTTGCATGTACGCATAAGCACGCGAGATTTCGGTGTTGGTAGCGGGGTACGACGTAAGTCGATTCGAACCAACGATCTCGATCGGGCACGCAAGTCATCTTCAGGCCTGAAGTTGCAAGCGCCCGGCCGAGTTCGGCCGGGCGCTGTACTTTGGTAGCGGGGGCCCGATGGACACTTGAGCACAGGGTGGAACTGAGTTGGACGTCGGGCGTGCGGATGCTGGCGTAAGAGCCTACTGTAAAAGGCTTTCCGGGCGACTGTGGCGGCATCTTTAGGAGGGTACACCGGCAACGTGCTGTCGCGGTACAAGGAAACGCGTGTTGAGTATGAAAACGCGCCCCTGGGTGCCAACGACACACTCAAGGTCGGCGACATTGTCACGGTGTACCTCGATGTTTCCGCCAACGCCGGCGATCGCTATCTGTGCATTGAAGGCGCCCGCCCCAGCTGCCTGGAGCCCATCAGCAGCCGATTTGACGACCCGAAGAAACCGGGCCTGTTGAAGGTGCTGGGCGGCCTTGCCGTCACCAAGGAAGAGCGCGACACAAGCACGAACTTCTACATACCTGAGCTCGGCCGCGATGGCCGGGTCAGCTTCCGGTACGAGTGCGTGGTGGTGGCCGCGGGCCAGTTCACGTCACTGCCGGCCCGGGCCTTTGACATGTACGACGAAAGCCGCCAGGGCCACAGTGCCAGCGACACACTGACCGTGAAGTAGACCCAAACAGAAAGCGCCCGTCTTTGCACGGGCGCTTTTTCTGTGCCGCCTTCATGGCCATCCCTGCGATGCCCAGCCTCCAGATGGCCCATTGCGGCGGCTTTACCTTGATTGTGCCGGTTCGCTCCAGGGACCTTGCAGCTTGCCGGCGCACACTCCGCGCACGATCAGGCATGCTTTCAGGTCCTTGGTGGACTTGACCTTGAAGCTGTGGCCCTGGCCGCGCTCGAGCTTGCCCAGCGTCTTGAGGTTCACCGGCTTTCCAGCTTCGATGCCATCGCAGGTGGCGATGTCGAACCGCTCAAAGTGCGCCCAGTCGTCAAACGTGAACTTTTCTCCTTCCCACATGCGGGGGTCCCAAGTCAGCGTGTCGCCCTCCAGGCTCAGGCCGCGCGGTGCGGGTGTGAAGAAGCGCGTCGCCTCGTCGCTGCCCCAGGGGCGGTCGGGGCGCGTTGCCAGGAACTCCTTGATGGCAGGCTCAAAGGGTGTGTCGCGGATGCGCATGGTTCCGGCGGCCATGCCGTGCTCGCTTTTGCCGGTGTTGTTGCCCAGCCATGTCACGCAGCGCACATAGCGCGCGCCGTAATCCCAGAACAAGTTCAGCGCCTGCAAGTACTCGGCCGTGGACAGCTTGTTGACCTCAAAGGCGCTGGGATGACACTCAAAGCTGCCCCAGTCGCAACCGGTGTCCCTGGCCAGCTGTTGCACTGCCGCCCAAACCCGGGCGTCACGCGGCATTCCGTACAGGTTGAAGCCGATGTTGTTGCAGGGCGTGGCGTTCATCCACGGTGCCAGGGTCGTCCGCCCGCTCTCGACGCCCGTGCCGCGGTACGCGCAACCGTGCTGGCGCGTCCAGATGTCGGCGCGGGGCACGCCGCATTCCTCAACGGCCACGCGCAGCATCTCGCGCAGGGCATCGGCGATGCGCCACTGGCGATAGCCCGGGGTCTCGGGTGCGTTGTTCTGGTAGTGCGCCCACATGGCCTGGCCGGGCGCGCGGGGCGAGTCGAAGCCGCCCTCGATGAAGCCCGTCTCGCCCTTGCCCGGCATGCCCTTGGCGGTCCGGGCCAGCGAGTCGGGAAACTTTTCGGTGTCCCAGTACTTCAGCTCCCAGGTCGTGAAGTCGGTCCCGTAGGTGGCGTTGAAACTCTTGTTGCTCCCCTTGGCTCGGGCCGGCGAAGGGTCGTCGAAGAATTCCTCGCCGCCTGGGCGGCCCTTGCCCTCAAGCGGCTGGCCCTTGGCGAAGTAACCGCGGTGGGTCAGCCAGTCGCGGAACTCGGCCACGGCAAAGGGCGAGTAATCGGCATACCAGGCATCGCCGCCGAAGAAGACGTACTCAAACTCGTTGGGGCCTGCAAAGATCGTAAAGCGCTCGGCCTCCTTGCGCCGCACGTAGTCTTTGGCGCTGTTGCGCAAATACGTGAACATGCCCTCCCAGGTTTCGCGCGAATAGTAGCTTGGCGTCAGGTCAGCGTCGGCCGGGTTGCCCTTCTCGTTGGCCGTGGCTTCGTCCACAATCTCGTTGCGCTGGTTCCATTGGCGCGCGCGGCGGTCGGCGGTCTTGTACGCGGGGTTCAGGCTGTCCAGCGGGCTGTTCCAGACATAGCTCTCGTACAGGCCGTTATCGGCCCGAAACTCTGTTGCCAGCGGCACGCCATCATAGTTCAGGCGTACGTACATGCCTCCTTTACCCAGCCGCTTGACGATGTCCTTGTACTCGTCTTCCCAGGACGCAAACGATGGATCCAGCAGTTTGGTGCGCTGGATGGTCAGCCAGAAGCACTTGTCCCAGGTCGGCCGGGGCAGTTCGACGGGTTCGTTTTTGCCGGCCTTGAACTTCTGGGCGTCGCCGCCTGGCGGTGCCACGAGCAGCGCAAAAGTGGCGATCAACAGGGTCAGCGGCGTGCGCATCCGTGGGCTTCCTTGTGGGGCTTACTTGCCGTCTGCCTGCTTCACCTGGGCCTTGATAACAGCGGCCTTGCGGCCCGCCGGGGTGTCGGGGTACTTCTCGATCACCTTGTCCAGCTCGCGCACCTGGGCTTCGCCCTTGAGTTCTTTGCTGTCTGTAATGCGCGCGAGCATTTCGTCGGCGGCCTTGCAGGTCTTGTACTCGGCCGTGGCCCGGATCTTCTTGGCTTCGGTTTGGCACTCTTTGGCGTACTCCAGGCCGTCGTAGGTCTTGCCATCGGCGTCCAGCAGAGTGACCAGTGCGGTCCAGCGGCCGTCTTCGCGCATGCGTTTGGCTTCGTCTTTGCGCCAGCCCATGCCCTTGCGGACCTTTTCGGCGACAAACCCGGCGTCGGCCGCGACTTTGGCATCGCCGGTGGCCTCGTGTTTCTGGGCCTCGATCAGCGCCTTGCCGTACTTGCCGGCATTGTAGTGCTTGACGGCTGCGCCCAGTTCGCGGGCGAGCGGTTTCTCGATCCTGCTGGCCGGGCAATCCTTCAGCCACTCCTCGACCATCGCGCCAGTGATGTCCGCGGGCTTGCCGGCAAAGGCGATCTTGCCGTCGGCCGAGATCACCCATCCGCGCGGCACGCCGGTGCCCATGCCAACGTAGGCGGAAATCCCGGGGGCCTTGGCGACGATGCCGTAGTTTACAGGGTTCTTGGCCAGCCACTGGGTGACTTTGGCCGGGTCCTCGTTGGTGGAGGCGACGATTTCAAACCCGCGCTCGCGGTATTGTTCGCTCAGCTCTTTCAGGTGGGGCACGCCCGCCACGCAGGGGCCTCAGTAGGTGGCCCACACTTCGACCAGCACCACCTTGCCGCGATAGCTGGACAGCCTGGTGAAGCCCTCGGGCGTGTCCCAGGTGCTGGTACCAAGTTCAAAGTCAGGGGCGTCCTGGCCGATGGTGAAGTCGGCCGCAGTCAAGTGCGCGCAGCCCAGGAACAGCGCAAGCAGGAGCAGTCTCATGGCATCCTCCGATGAGGCTTTGAGTCTATCGGAGCAATGCGGCCGCCGGGGATTGGCCCGCCATGTCGCCACTCATAAATGGAATGCGTGCCTTGGCTCGTTCCACTTCTGGCACTCGTTTCTGAAAGTGCGGGACAGGGTCAGGCCCTGGACATACCCTATCGTAAGCGGAACGCCGCGCCGTTCCGCGCAGGCCTGCACATTCCAATACTGAAACCCGGAGCCGCCATGCCCGCTGCCGAGATCGCCCCTGATACCCTGCGCCACAGGCTGAACCAGCTGGCATCGGCGCATTCACAGGCCGAGCTGGCGCGCCGCACCGGCTTTCCACCCGCCAACGTCCACCGCTTCATGAAGGGCGGCAAAGTGCCGGCGGAATTCTGCCAGGCCCTGGTGCGTGAGCTGGGCATCAACCCCGCCTGGCTGCTGGCGGGGGAGGGCACGGCGTACCTGGCCGACGTAAGCGCCGGCACCGAACGCATGGCGTCCAACATGCTGGAACTGGTGGAGGCCATGAGCGCGGTGTCGCGCATGCGCCTGGGCTCGCTGACCGGCAAGCACCATCTGCGCGTGTTGCGCGAACTTTCGGACGCGCTGGACACCCACGAGAAGCTGCGCAGCAAGCTGAACCAGGGCAGTCTGCCCGTGTTTGAAAAGCTGGTGTCGGACCTCGAGAGTGTGCTGGACAAACGCGACCTGGATCGCGGGGCCGAGTTGCTGAAGGCCGCCGACCAGGTCGCGCGCCTGTGCGACGACGACGCGCTGATGCTGCGCCTTGACGCCCAGCGCGCCTTTTTTGCGTACCTGCAAGGGGACACCGAAAACAGCGCAACCTGGCGCCGCAAGGTGTTCATCCGCCAGATGGCCTGGGG
This sequence comes from Planctomycetota bacterium, assembly GCA_016722065.1. Taxonomy (GTDB): domain Bacteria; phylum Planctomycetota; class UBA8742; order UBA2392; family UBA2392; genus H3-PLA7. The sequence goes on along the minus strand of JADKGX010000001.1, from coordinate 1,116,458 downwards.
CGAGCCGATGGACGAAAAGCGCATCCTGCAGGCACAGTTCCTGGTGATGGCGGTGCTGGCCATGGGCCGGGTGCGCGAGGCCCTGCGCATCTGCAACGCCGCGCTGGCACTCAGCAACGGCGTGCGCGGTCGCAACTGGTGCGTGATGCTGGCAACCGGCGGCCTGCTGGAAATGGACCTCGGCGACCTGCAGGGGGGCATGGCCAAGGTCATGCGCGCGCTGCCCGAGGCGGCGCCGGTGCTGCACGACCTGTACGGCGGCTATTTCGCCAAGATGCAGTTGTTCTCGGGCCTTGGCGATGTCGAGACGTGCATCGCGGACAAGCCCATGTCCTCGTCGAAGTCACTGCTGATCCTGCGCTTTGCGATCTGGCTTGAAGATGGGCAAGCGCTGACACTGGCTGTGCGGCGCTGCATCTCCAGTGACCGCAAGGATGCGCTGACGCACGCCATGGCCGACAACGCGATTTCGGTGAGTGCCATGGCCCTGCTGGAAGTGCTGAAGCAACCCTCACGCAAAGTATGCACCGCCCAGCTCAAGCGTGTGGATGCCCTGGGCGTACCCGAGCATCGCACCCGCGTCTTGAGGCAGATCGTGAAGACGCAGTTGCTGCGCGTGGCACGCCTGACGCAGCCCGCGCGCGAGCAACTGCGCCTGGCGCTAACCGAGCTTGAACGCGTTTCTTCGGACATCACGCTGCCTCCGGACTACCTGGCGGTTCACCATCGCAACGTGCTGGAGCTGGCCGACGATTCCATGTCTTCCGCCAGGTCGCGCGCGAACGGGTTTTTCTCCAGCTACTTCCACGGCGGCTACGCCTGCTTCAAACGCTGGGCCGATCTTGCGCAGACACAGGCCGCAACCAGCAGCAGCAACCCATAAATGCCCGCCGCGCCGCCCGTACCCGCGCACCCGCCGCCACCACCCGCGGAGGCGGGCGGCACGGCAGGACCCACCGGCAGCGTGATCACTGCCGTGGCGCTGGCGGTGTTGGACGGCGCGGCGTCGCCCACTGTGTTGAAGGCGATGACTCTGTACTCGTACAGAACGCCATCGGTCAGGCCTGCATCTTCGTAGCTGGTCACGCCCGGGGCGAGCGTCGTAAGGGCCGCAAACGGCCCGCCCGCAGTCGAGCGCTCCATGCGGAAACCGTCCTCGTTGCTGCTGTTGTCCGCAAAGCCGACTTGAATACGCAGGCCGGAGAGTGCGTCGGCGCTGGAGTTACTCGCAGCAGCGGGAACAGCCGGGGTCGGAGGGACGCTGGAAAATCCGCCGGGGCCATACACCGGCACGGTCGAGCCACGTTCGTAGGCCCCAAGGTCCGGCGCCGTCCCTTGCGTGATGTTGGCGAGCACCACCCCGGCATCGACTGCCGCGTTCGCGCCGGACTTCAGCGTCAGGTCAGCGGTGCCCGGCGTATAGGGTGCCGAAAAGCCGCTGGTGAAGGGGTACACAAGCCCGCCGCGCGTCGGCATTGCGGCACTGGTGAACACCGGGTAGCCCACCAGTTTGCCGTGTGCCTCCTGGCCCAACCCAGTCTGGAACGCGGTCAGGCTTGCGTAGTTTGCCCCGTTGAGGCGGCCGAAGTTCGTGGCCGTAGATGACTGGTACCAGCCGTTGTAGTCCCAGCTGAAGCGCTGGGCGTTTGTGTCAAACGCGATCGCGCCCGCGTCGTCACTGGCCAGAAACAGGTTGTTCCGGAAGTGCGAGTTGCGCCAGTCGCCGCCGCCGATGCCTCTGGGATCAGCGCCGACAAACGTGTTGTTGTAGACCAGCATGCCTGTGGGAGTGTTGCCCAGAATGTGGAACTTGAGCGGCTTGAGCTGGTAGTTATAGATCGCGTTGCGCACGATGTAGGTCGGCCCGGCCAGGCAAGGCTGGCACGAGATGCCGCACAGCACGTTGGTGAAGCGGTTTTCGTAGATGCGGTTGTTAAAGCGCGCGCCGTCCATCTCAATGCCATCGTCGGTCACGTTGTGGAACTCGTTACCGATGATGTCGCAGCCGCTGGTGTCCACGGTTGTGTCATTGCCGCCAAGACCTGCGGTGTCCCACCAGTCGTAGATCTCGTTGTACTGGATCATGTGCCCGCGCCCCAGCAGCACGCAGGCGTAGGCGTCCTGGTTGCGGCCGCCGGTCCAGTTAATGTTGCCGCGGATGCGGTTCTGCGAAATGTACGCCCCCTCATGCCCGGCACCCTGCAGCAGAATGCCCGAGGCCTCCGTGGTGGGTGAAACCGCCGAGCAGTCGATTACGCACTCGCGGATGACGAGATTTTTGGTCGCCGTGCCATTGATTGCCGTGCGCAGCGGGTTGCGCACGGTGACTTTCTCCAGGTGGACGTACTGGCTGCCCGAAAACGAGAGCACCGGCTGCGCCGTGCCGCCGCCATTGAGAATCACGGTCGCCGCATCCACGCCGCGCCAGACAATTGGGTTGGCCGCAGTTCCGTTCTTGTTGAAGACGAATGTGCCCGGGATTGCGTAAGTCCCGGCCTGCAGAATGAACACGTCCCCCGCAACCGCGCCGGACTGGGCGGCCGCCAGCCCAAGATAAGGGCTGGATTGCGTACCCGCACCGCCGCCGGAACCTGGCGCCACGTACTTCAGCACGGGCGCCGCCGGGTCGGCCGGGATCGCGCGGGTGCGCAAGCTGCGCGTTTGAAAGGCCGCGCCGCCATCGGGGTCACTGAGCGTGAGGCGCACTTCATAGTCGGTGTCAGGCACAAGCCCAAGCACGCTGCCCACCAGCAGATTGCCCGGGTCAAAGGCGTTGCCGCTGACGCTGGCAGGTTCAACGCGCAGCATCGGTTGCGCTGGCTGCCAGGCCGTGGTACCGGCCTGTCGGTAGTCGACGGCGACGCTGCAATCAAGGTCAGAGTCGCCCGTGATCAGCCAGCGGAAGCCAAGACAGCTGCAGGTAGGAATCTCGTCAACAATGCTGCCCGGCGTGGTCGCGGTCTGCGCAAACGCGCAGCCGGCAAAGCAGATCAGCAGAAGCAGAATTGTACGCATGGCGCCCTCCTCCAGGCCTGCATTTAAGGAGGCCAACGCCACACACGCACCACCAGCCCAAGAGTCGCCGTGCAAAAGCAAACGCCTGGGCGCGCTGGCTTCCAATTTTGAAACGTTGGCCGGCGACCAGTTGGGGACTTGCACCACGCGTCAACGACTGCTGCTAGAAGCCTTCGGCTTCGTGCTTGAGGTACTTCGGCACTTCGTTGAGGCACATGCGCAGGATCATGAGCGACAGCGCCGTCGCGAATCGCCGCTCCAGCTCCGCTTCCGCGCGCATGGGGCGCCAGCTTCCACCGGGCTCCTGCAGCCGAACCAGCTGGCGCAGCATCGCCGTGCGCCAGGCCTCCCATACTTTGCCCGAGCGCAGGTAATCCGCGCGCGTGGCGTAGTAAGCGTAGTACAGCGGGCTGTTGTGGCCGTCATCCACCTGCGTGCCGGCCGGGAAGTGCGCGTCTATGTCGGCAATCGCGATATTGAACGCCGAGCCGCTTTCGCCGTATAGCAACAGCACCAGCGCGCCAATGCTGTTGCGAATGTTGCCGTTGCCCGAACTCTTAGGAACATAAGTGAATCCGAAGTCGTCCGTGCAATGGCGGATTGCTTTCAGGGCCCACGCCACGCTGTCGCGCAGGCCTTCTACTTTCAGGCCCGCGGCGTCTACGGCCGTAAGCGCAACCAGGCACCAGCCGGTTACGCTGATGTCCATGTCCTTCGAGTTGGGCGTATAGCGCCAGCCACCAAACGAGTCGTCGCTGGTAGCCACCGGCCCGTTCCAATCCTTGTGCCGGCTCCCGGTCAACTGCGCCGCGAGCAGGAACCTGGCAGCCTTTAGGCACGCGGGTTTCGCACTTTCAAGTCCTTGAGCCACGGCCTCGGCAAGTGCCAGTGTGACTATCGAGTGTTCGTACACCTTGTATTCGATGCCGTAGACAGCCTCGCCCTTCCACTCGATGTCGGGCACGAGCTTGAGGCTTGCCTCCAGACGGGGAACCCAGGTTTGCTCAAGGGTTTTGCGGTCATTCTTGCCGGCTTCCCCGGCCAGCAGCGCCATGAAGGCGAATGCGTCCATGGCGGCTTCGTACGGCTCCCATGTTTTGCCGCCGGGGCCTTGGTCCACCAGCCACTTTTCGCCGGTTTCCAGCGCCTTCCTTGCGGCCTGTTTGTCGGCGTCGGTCAAACCGGGGGTGAAAGGCTCCCACGAGATTTCATACTCGTCGCCCTGCACTGTGCTGCCCATCAGCAGGTAGAACCATACCGGGCCGGCCTTGACCACTGGGTAGAAGTGATACTCGTTGGTCGTTTCGTCGGCGGCGTAGGCGTACTGGTCGTCGATGTAGCCTTCAGGGCCCTTGGCCATGATCGAGAAGCGTGCGTTCAGCGGGCGATCCTTGTCGGCCTGAACAAGTTTCTTGAAAACCACATGCAGCGGCCCGGCCTCGACCTGCGCGGTGTAGCAGTCACGGTCACCGTAGGGCATGGAGACCGTGCCGCGCATCTTCTGGCCGGCTGCGAGTGCCTGCGCGGACGTGGTGTCGTTGTTCGGCTCAATATCGAAGTCCGGCAGCTCAGCCCAAACGGTCACGATCAGCTTGTAGTCACCTGCCCGGTTAGGCCGCATGCGAATTTCGTTGCGACCTTTCTTGAAGCGCGCGCGGGTCAGCTTCAGGTTGACGCCGACTTCCGAGAACACGGTGTATGGGTCGGCCATCAGGTAGACTTGTCCGCCTTCGGGCACTGTGATTTCGAGGTTGCAGATCACGTCGGACTCGCACACCAGCGTCACCGAGTCCGTGGCGTCGATGGCCGCGGCGTTGGCCTCAAAGGTGTCGCCCGGCGCGATCTCGTTTTTGCCGTCCGGTGATTCCTTGACGACGCGCGGCTCCTGGCCGTGCGCGGCGACACTGAGAAGAACTGCGATCAGCGCAAGCGTGAGTGTCCTATTCATCGTTTCCCCTGTCGGCCATGAACTTGGCCAGGAAAGCCGCCGAGCCCAGGTAGCCGCACTTGAACGCCACAGCGGCGGCGCCGCCATCCATGTTGCCGCCGATCGCGCCGGCGAGCCGCTTGCGCGCCTCGGCACCCGCATCGCCGCCGATTGCTTCTTCGGTGCGGCTGAACAGGTTGGTGTTTTCTTCCCAATAGCCCATGTCGTTCAGCATTCGCATGATCGCCTCGGCGTTACTGCTGCCTTCAAGCCGGTACGAGCAATAGGTGAACCAGGCGACAATCGCGCCGCGCAGCATGTGAATCGGTGGCAGGCCGCCTTCGGCGATGTCGTCACGGTTGTCCCAGGCTTCCTTGGCCGTGTCCTTCGCGGCGTCCTTCCAGGCGTTCTTTGCGGCCTGCATTGAGCCGTTGAGGCCGGTTTCCATAACGCCGATGTTTTCGCCGGTCGCCGGGTCAAACGAATAAAATGCGATGTCTTCTTCGCCGCCAACGTTCAGCATCGCCGCCGGGATCATCACGCAGCGGCCCTGGTCAAACGCGGCGTTGGCGTGGCGCTTGACCTGGTCGCTTAGCGGCAGCGGGGCAAGCTTCTCGCGCTCGCGCGGGTGAATAAACAGCAGGTCTTTGAGCGGGCGATTGACCGTCAGCGTGACTTCGCCCAACCCCGGCGCCGAGAGATCGAGTTCGGCCTCGCCCAGCGAGTCTTCGCCGCGCTTGACGCTTGCCTTCAGCCGGCCGTAACCGTCAGCCTTGCGCGGGGCCAGCGTGAACGAGCCGTCGAAGGCGGTGGTGGCTTTGGCGTCTTCGATGGATACTTCCGCGCCGCCGATTGGCGTGCCCCCCGTGTCCAGCAGCCGGCATCGAATGCCGGAGTTGACCTCAAGCAGCCGGTCGGCCATTCCTACGGGCCATTGCGCGTCGTCGAGGATTGCAATTTCGCGCTCGCCGGCCTTGGCACGGAGTATCGCGACTGTTTCTTCCTTATTGTTGATCCGGACTTTGACGCTGCCCGTCCCCAGCGGCTCAATCTTGCCTGTCCAGGTGATCGGGCGTGGCTTGCCCTCGGCAGCGTCCTCAACCGTCGCGTAGCGGCCCGCAACTGCGAAGTCGCTGGATTTACCCGCCTTCAGCGCCTCGTAAACACTGCGCGAGACCACAAACGTGGTGGCGTCTTTCTGCAAGTCGTCGCCCTGTGCGTACCAAGGGTTGTGCAGCGTCGCGCTTGACAAGGCGGCTGCGTCGATGGTGCGCGTGCCGTTCACGGGGCGTATGCCGGACTGCACGCGCGCCTCAAGTACCAGCGACCCGCCGCAGCCGCGAACCACAACGTGCTGATCTACGCGATCTTCGCCGCTGCCCCATGCAAACGTAAAGCTTGCGCCTTCGACAACCAGCGCACGCGGCGCGCCGATCAGTCGCGTTTGCAGCACGTAGCGCGCCCCGACTTGCGGTTTCACGTCCGCGGCCATCAGGCCGACTTCGACCATCAGCGCCAGGCGCTCATGCGAATCCGTTGCGCCGTCGATGAGCCCATCCTTAAGCGGCAGGCGCGGCATGTCGGGGTTCTTGTCCAGGTCAGCCACCATCGCGGCATTCAGCGCGCCGCTGCGGATTGACCACTTGCCGTCTTCCAGCTTCGAAAGCGTGATTTCAGGCGGCACAGCGCCCTTGGCCGCGACCGGGTCGCTTGCGCTGAAAACGAGCTGTGTGCCGGCCGGCTGATTTGCCGCGGCCGCAAGCGCATCCAGCACGGCCTGCAACCGGCGGGCCGGCTGGTCGGGGTAGTCTTCGCGCAGTGCGCTGATGACATCATGCGCCGAAGTGCAGGGCGCGCCCGTGTACTTGGCCAGCCACGCGGTTTCCAGCCCGGCCTCGGTGAAGCTGCGGGTCTGGACACTCGAATAGGCAGCGACTTTTTCGCCCTCGAAGCTGGTGTAATTGAGCCGCAGGTCAAGCGCATCGCACGGCCCGCCGACGAATATGGGCAGGTTGAACTTGGAAAGTATGAGAATGCGCGGCAGGTCGAAGCGCGCCGTAACGCCGTTTTCTTTCTCCAGGGCTGCAAGGATCTCGTCGCTCTGGAGACAGTAATCGAGCAAGGCCAGGTAGGCCTTGGCATCGGCGTCGCCTTCGCGCTTGGCCTCCTTGAGGCGCAACTCTTCCTTCTCGCGCACGAATTTGCTGACTCGGCTCGGCAGCACAATGAAATCGTGGCGGTCGCCGGGTAGTCCCCATGTAGGCCCGCTGCGGTTGTCCTTGTTCCAGAGTTCGCGAACGATCTCGCGCGGCTTGCCGTCGCCGCTGAGCGTGAACCGAAGCTGCGCCCAGTAAGCTTCCTTGACGTTGATCGCACGGACTTCCGGCTCGGCGCCGTATGTCCTGACGGTCAACTTTGCCGTGCCGTCTTCGGCGACTTCCAGCGAGTGGCCGGCCCCTGCGAATGTGGCGCAGTATCCGTCTATCGCTTCAGTCGCGGTAGTCTTTCCTTCCGTACCCGCCTCCAACACGATGCTGAGCTTGACAGTCTCGTCGTTTGCGCCTCTTGTCCGCCAGGCTTCAGCGCTGTCCATCGCAGGGTCGCAGCATGCCAGCAGCACGTCTTGAAGCTGGGCCTTCTCGCGCTCCGTGCCTGCGCCGTTCCAGAGTGTCGCCAGCGGCCCCTTGACGTTGCCGGCTCCTTCGATGGTCTGGATGTCGGCCTCGACAAAGGCCTTCACCCGCTCGGGGTCGCGACCCAGCTCTTCGACTTTCGCATGGAAGTAGTCATAGCCGCGGGGCACGGCCTCAGGTGCGTCCCCGCAACCGCGGACCATCAGCCAAACCAGCACCGCGACTGCAGCCAGAACGAGGGCCAAGGCCGGGCCGCGAAAGCGCCACGACCTCCGGGCCGAGGGTGTTGCGCTCTCCATGGCAAGGCTCCAAAGCCCGCTGTCGCGTCAACGAAAGCTGGTGCTCGGACAGTCAGTGGAAGAGGTTAGCGAGTACCCGCGCGCCCGCCACGGAATTGCGGCACTGGGGTTGCGTTCGGTGCGACCAAAACGCCGACAGTTCCCGAACACACCTGTCCTTACCGAAAACTCCGTCAGGCCCATTTCTAGGCGTTCTCGGCGCTACGCCGATCTCGCCGAGATTGTAGCAAACCACCGTCTTTCCATCGCCATCCGTGATGGTTGCCTCGCGCCCCACAAGCTGATGGAGCGACGAGATGATCTTCTTGGTGATGGGCGTTCTTCGCGTTCTCCTGCAAGGACACAAGTCCTTGGTCGTGGAGAACGCGGCGCTGCGGCATCAGCTTGTTGTGCTTCAACGATCTGCTGGCCGGCCCAGGCTGAAGCCGAAGGATCGGCGACTCTGGGCTGCGCTGTCGAAGCATTGGGCGGAGTGGAAGGACGCCCTTGTCCTGGTCCAGCCGGCAACGGTCATCGGTTGGCAGAGGACTGGCTTCAAGCTGTTCTGGCGGTGGAAGGGCAGGCCTGGGCGAGGCCGGCCACAAGTGTCGCAGGAGCTTCGTCAGCTGATCCGCGAGATGAGCAAAGCCAATCGACTTTGGGGTGCTCCTCGGATCCAAGCTGAACTGGCCAAGCTCGGTTTGGACGTAGCTCGATCCACCGTCGCGAAGTACATGGTTCGGCATCGGAAAGGGAAACCGGCGGCCGGACCATCCTGGGCGACGTTCTTGCGAACCCATCTTAGACCGACCGCAGCCATAGACTTCTTCACTGTGGCGACAGCCAACTTTCGCGTTCTCTACGTCTTCGTGGTTCTCTCACTCGCCCGACGCCAGATCCTGCACGTCAACGTCACTGCACTCCCGACCGCCGAGTGGACCGCGCAGCAAATCGTCGAGGCGTTCCCGTGGGGCGATGTACCGACGTACCTGCAGCGTGATCGTGACGCGACCTTTGGCAACGTCTTCCGACGTCAAGTTCGGGCGATGGGGATCAAAGAACTGATCAGCGCTCCGCGATCACCTTGGCAGAACGGATACGTCGAAAGAGTGATCGGCACGATACGGCGAGACTGCCTGGACCACGTGATCGTGTTCGGTGAGAATCACTTGCGGCAGATCCTGAAGGAGTACATCGAGTACTACGACACTTCACGGACGCACTTGGGACTTGAAGGCGACTGTCCTGATAGTCGTGAAGTTGAATCCGAAGGACGTGTCTACGCCGTTCCGTGGTTGGACGGGCTGCACCACACGTACCGGCGAAACGCCGGGTAGCTTCAGTACGCCCCTGTTAGAAGGAGGAGCGCACCTGACGGTGCGCTAGTTGTCGTTGGTGAATCGTCTCGGATGGCCAGGAATAAACTGGTTCAGTGACTTCTGACGACGCCAATGCTGCCTCCACATTGAGTCACTCCCTCGTTTGGTCTTCCGGCCCGATTGGGATTCCTGCCAAGACGGCATTTTCGGTAACTACAGCGGTTGCGCGTGGCAAAATGGATGCAAGTTTGGTGACGCAAACTGGTGACGCAGGCCGTTTGTGGAAAAAACGAAGCCGCCTGGATTCGGCTGAGAGCCTTACTCCAGGCGGCCTAGCGGTTGGTAGCGGGGGCTGGACTCGAACCAGCGACCTCAAGGTTATGAGCCTTGCGAGCTGCCATCTGCTCCACCCCGCAGCGGGGCGGCATAGATACCTGTGGTCCCACGTTGCGTCAAGGGAGCGGCCTGCACCATGACCTTGCCCTCCCGGTTCGGCTGTCCCTTGGTTGCAACCTGGGGATCGCAAGGGAATGGGTTATCCGTGGCGCAATCTTCCGTTATCATGTCGCCACCATCGGAAACGGGGGATCGATGTCCGCTGAACTCAACTTGCTGTTCCTGGAAAAGAAGGTCGAGGCCTCGCGCCTTTGTGCCTCCTTAACTGAACCCTTTGCCACTGGCACGGTGCCTTGCGAAGCCAAGGCATTGATTGCCGACTACGACACGGTGCTCAAGCGCATGGACGAGGCGCTGAATGACCTCAAGCGCCTGAATGACGGCCTGGGCAGAGACGGCAAACTGGAAGAAGGCGATGTTCGCCACCTGCGCCAGCGTGCCGAAGTGGCAATCGGCGAGATTGCCCGCGTGGCCCAGGATTTTGCCGCCCAGATACGGTTCTTTGAAGCCATGAACCCCGGCGAACCCGCCGCAGCCGTCAAGCCGATCCTGGAGCGCTTTGACACCATCGACAAGGCCACACGCGAAGTCACCACCAAAGATGGTCCCGAAGAAGGCGACGAAATCATGCCCGAAGAAACCGGCGCCGTGGCGGAAGACGAAGCCGACCCGATGTTGATGTAAGCCCGCAGGGTGCCAGCCGGGGGTTTTTCCGACATCCTTCCACACCCGCGCAAGTGTCGCGCGGGTGTGTACATTCCGGGCATGACGACCTTCTTTTCACGCGCGCGGATCTATCTGGTGGGCAAGCAGGTCATGCCCCCCGAGGAAGTAGAACGCTTCCTTCAAGATGAAGGCGCCAACTGGCAAACCGACACCGACAACGCCGGCCAGCGCATCCCGGAGCTTGCAGGACGTATCTGCTACATGAGCTTTGGCGACAAGCAGGGCCGCAAGGACAACAAAAGCTATCTGGGCCACATTCTGGAAGTTGGCCACGGGTCGGTGCTGGAACACACGGTTTACAGCCTGCTGTTGACGGGCATTTCTCGCAGCCTGACGCATGAGTTGATTCGTCACCGGGCCGGCTTTGGCTACAGCCAGCTTTCCCAGCGTTATGTGGACGAAGGCGACGCGAATTTTGTCGTGCCGCCGGCTGTGCAGGGGAACAGCGAACTGGAGAAGTCCCTGCGCGAGTTTTGCGACCACGCCGTGAAGGTGTACGGCCAGTTGACCGACAAACTGGCTGAAGGGATGGCCACACCCGACGCACTGGTCGACTTTGCCCTGCGCGAAGAAACCCTGCGCGAAGCCGCGCCTGGGCAGTTCAGCTTTGGCGAAACTGTGGACGGCAAAGACAGACTCAGCATCGAGCAATGGCGTGCACTGGTCAAATCCAGCGACGCGGCCCTTAAGTACTTCAAGAAGCAGACAATCCGCGGGCGCCGCAAATCGGCCCGCGAAGCTGCCCGCGCCGTGTTGCCCAACGCCACGGAAACCAAAGTGTTCGTCACCGGCAACGCCCGGGCCTGGCGGCACTTCATTGAGTTGCGCGGTGATATTCATGCCGAGGCCGAGATTCGCGCCCTGGCCTGCGATGTGTGCCGCCTGCTGCAGCACGAAGCCCCCAACCTGTTTGGAGATTACGAGGTTGTGCAGCTTCCGGACGGCAGCGAACGCACCCGCACCGCACACCGCAAGGTGTAACGCAAGCGCCCTTGCCCGCCGTTGATTTCTCAGGCCGCGGGCTTGCGCCGATCGATCAGCCGAAACAGCCACATGCCGCCCAGCATGCCGGCCAGAAAGATGATCGCGCCCATGGTGGGCCTGCCCATGATCGTGACCGCTGGCCCAGGGCAGATGCCAGCCAGGCCCCACCCCACGCCAAACAGGCTGGCGCCTGCAAACAGCCGCCAATCCAGGTCTGCGCGCGGCTTGGGGAACTTGTTTCCCCCCAGCCAGGGCACTTGCTTGCGGCGCCCGAACCAGGCGACCATGTAGACAGGAATGGCGCTGCACATGACAAACAGCAGGGAAGGATCCCAGGCGCCCGTTACGTCCAGAAAACCAGTCACCTTGGCGGGCATGGTCATGCCCGAAGTGCCCAGCCCCAGCGCAAACACCACTCCGATCAGCCAGGCGATCACGTTACGCATGGCCACCCCCGATCAAGTGTCGCGCCACAAACACGGTGGCAACCCCCACGCCAATGAACACGCAGGTTCCGGCAATGCTGCGAAAGGACATCCGCCCGATGCCGCACACCCCGTGGCCACTGGTGCAGCCGCCACCAAGGCGTGTACCCAGCCCGACCAGCAGCCCGGCCACGGCCATCAGCGGCCGGCTGGCGTGATCCAGGTCAGGCATGCGTTGGGGCCACCACAGCCCAAGGCCGATGCCGCCACACAGCAGGCCCAGCAACAGGCTGGCCTGCCAGAAGCGTTCCGTGGGCTCGGGTTTGACCATGCCGTACAGAATGCCGCTGATGCCGACGGTTTTGCCCGTAAGCACCAGCCACGAAGCGGCAGCCAGGCCGATCATCGACCCGCCAACCAGTGCCAGCACAGTTTCATGCCAATCCATGCCTTGCCCTTTATGCGTTGGAAGGAAATCGAGGCGCAAGCATATCGCTCTCACGCTGTGTTGGCAGCCCGATCTTGAAGCTCTGGAATCATCGCGATTCTTTCCTTTACCGAGTTGCGAACCGGCTGGCCCGAGGCCTGTACCGCCTGCGCGAATTGGCCAGCGGCATTGAGAGCCTGTCTGGCGGCTTGGCCGTCGCCCAGGGCAAGGTTCAGCCGGGCAATGTCCACCTGATACGCGACGCCTTCAGGTGGAAGCAGCGGCCCGCATTCCAGACGCAGATCCAGCGATTGCAGCAGCAGGGCCAGGGCTTGCGCGGGCCGCTGCTGGAGCCTCATGAGTTCTGATTGCCGGAACACATGGCTGCTGACTGCGACGGTTGCGCCACTGTCGCGCGCAATGGATTCCGCCAGTCGATAGTGCTGCAGCGCGTCCTCAGTATGTCCTTGCTCCTGGAGGACCAGGCCGATGTTGGCAACCACGCTGGATTGCGCATTGCGGTCTCCGGCTTGGCCATGCAAGGCCTCGGCGCGTCGGTATGCGTCCAGCGCCAGATCCAGTTCTCCTGCATAGAAGTGGGAGTTCCCGACGTTGTTGACCCAAAGGGCGTGGTGGTTGACCAGCCCCGCTTCGGCACACTCGCGGGCGGCCAATGCAAACAACTGCAACGCGCCACGATCGTCACCGCGCCCCAGGTGAATGTTGCCCAGGTTTCCCTGCGCTGTGGCGGCGTCGGCGATGTTGCCCTGGCGGCGGGCAGTATCCAAAGCTGTGCGATAGCAGCTTTCAGCTTCGTCCAGCCGGCCCATCCGCCAGTAAATGTTGCCGCGTGAATTGGCCCAGCGGTCGGCTGGCGCGCCAACGCGGCCGTCCTGTACAAGTTGTTCCATGCGCACAAGGCAGGCCAGGGCATTTTCAAATTCGCTCCGATGCCGATGCAGGATCACCAGGTTCTCAAGGGCATCCAAGGCGACGTCAAACGCGCCGGAGGTTAGCGCGAGGTCCAGCCCCCGTTGCGTGAAGTCGACGGCGCTGTCCAAGTTGCCGCCGGTGATCAGGTTCGCGCCACGCGTTTGCAGCACCTGGGCCAGCGCTTGCCTGTCGTCGCTTTGGCGCGCCAGCGATTCGGCAGCGTCCAAGAGGCTCCAGCACTCTTGTGGACGCCCGAGTTGCTTGGCGTTACTGGCCAGGCGCGAGATTGCCCACACCCTCTGGCGCAGCATGCACTGGGGGTGGCTGGCCAGTTGCTGAAGCGCAGCGTGCTCGGCATCCAATTGGGCTCTACGCGCATGCACCATCGCCAATTGTTCCAGCGCCCGGCACACCTGGACAGGCGTGGTGAGGGAATGGCTCGCCAACCGTGACAGCAGCACGGCGGCCTGCTCATTCTGGTAGGACCCATGGGCATATGCGGCCGCGACATGCAGCATCTCCAGCTCCGCGCGCTCAAGGGCATACGCGGTGGATGCCGCTAATGGCACCTGCCGGGCCAAGGAAGCGTGGTCGGCGATTTCCGCAGCGATTTCCGTGATATCGTCAAAGGCGCCGCGCAATACATCAACTGCCATGGCATGCAAGCCTGCCCGGTCGGTTGGCATCAGCAACTGGTATGCGGCGTCGCGAACCAGCGCGTGGCCGAACATGTAGTGTTCTTCTGCGCTTGCCCCGCCCATGAGTACAGTGTAACGGAAAGCAATCGTTGAGCGCCGGGCAAAGCTCAACAGAGCCTCAAGCCCGGAGACTTCGGCAAAACATCACGGTGCATAGGAACGTCCATGACCAAGGAATACGCCGGGCCTGTTTCACCGGTTTCGAAGCATGCGCAGATCAAGCTGCGCGATTACGCCATGGGCTTTCCCGGTGCAACAGAACACACGCCCTGGGGTGAAATCGCTGTCAAGGTCAAGGGAAAGGTGTTTGTGTTTCTGAGTTGCCATACCAAGGGCTTTTCGATGTCCGTGAAACTGCCCCAAGCGGGTGCCGATGCCCTGGACCGCGAGTTTGCGGCACCCACGGGTTACGGCCTTGGCAAAAGTGGCTGGGTTTCCAGCACGTTTGAACCCGGCGTCGAGCCGCCCTACGAATTGATGAAGCAATGGATCGAGGAAAGCTACCGCACCATTGCACCCGCAAAGTTCGTGCAAGCCCTGGACGCCGGCACGCCAGCGCCAGCCCAGAAGCCGCGCAAGGCCAAAGCGCCGCCGGCGGCAACGGGAAAGTCAGCACGCAAGCTCAAGGGCTGATGGCGCAGGCGGGTGAGTCGAGTTTGCTCAATGCACACCCCCGGCGACAAAATACGCGTACATGCCCCCGCAGATGACCCCGTTGAGAACCAGCGTGGCGCCGGCGGCGATTCCAACCCCGGCCAGTGTGCGTGTTTCGTTCCTTAGCGCGAACACGATGGCAAGTGGCACCACGTAAACAAGCTGCGAAGCGCCAATCAGCAGGTAAAACGTCGGCCAAAGTAGCCAAACCAGATGGCCCAGCGCAACCAGTCCTGCCCCCAGCCAAGGATTGCCCGCTGCGCGACGAGGCGGCGGTATCCGCACCATTCCATAAGGGTTCATGGGCTGGGGCGGCCCGAATGGATATTGGCCCGGCGCTGGAGGATATGCAGGCGGATGTTCGGTCCCTTGCGGTTTTTCGTCGGTCATCGCGCGGCTCCTGCCGTCGGCAGGCTCGCACCCGGCCGATAGAAAAGGTTGTAGGTATCGAAAGGAATCACGCGCAAATCAGGATGCACAATGTGAACGCAGGTTTTCTTGACACTGCGCACGTCAAAGCCGCGCAAGTCCATGAACTGCATGATGATCACCCGGAATACGTTCTCATAGGTCAGGTTCACGGGCAGGTTTAGCTTCGGCAGGCAGCAGAGCAGGCTCTTGAGTGTCAGGCTCGAGGACTGCGGCGAATGCGAAGTGCTGAAAAGTTCGACAACCCGGCGTCGCACTTCCGGCGCGGCTTCATTCAGCACCGTGTTGCCGGTGTGTTCCAGCAGTTTGCCGGGGTCAATGAATCGGCTTAGTGGAAGCACCCCCACGGGCGTCTTGAGGGCGTAAGCCATGGCGATGCAATCGGGGTGGCAGGGTACAGGCACAACATCTTGTGGCGTGAAGATCGAAGATTGGCGCAGGATTTCGCTGCGCACCTCGGTCAGGGTCAGGCGGTCGCGTGCCGGGTCGTAGTTCTGGACGCGGCCGGCGTCCTGGATGGGCTGGAAGGTAACGCCGCGAACGCAACGCTGGCGCGAGGCGAAGTCGAGAATCTCCCCGATCTCGCCATCATTCAGCCCCTTCTTGAGCGTGACGACCAGCGTTGTCGACAGGTTCAGGGCGTTCAGTGTCTCGATGGCTTTGTGGCGGGTCTCAAGCAGTTCCGCGCCACGCAACTCGCGTAACGGTTCGGCGCGCATCGAATCCCATTGCAGATAGACCTCGAACCTCGGCAGGTAGGTCGCCAGCCGCTCGGCGAAGCCCGGCTCGGTCGCGATGCGCAGGCCGTTGGTGTTCAGCATCAGGTGCTTGATCGGGCGGCTTTGGGCAGCATCCATGATCTCAAAGAACTGCGGGTGAATGGTCGGCTCGCCGCCGCTGATCTGGACGACATCGGGTTCGCCTTCGTTGGCAACCACGGTGTCCAGCATCGCGTTGACTTCTTGCAGCGTGCGGTGCCTGCCCTTGCCAGGTGCACTGTCGGCATAGCAGACAGGGCAGGACAGGTTGCAGCGGTCGGTGATCTCCAGGAGCGTCAGACAGCCGTGCTGCTCATGATCGGGGCATATGCCGCAATCCCAGGGGCAACCGCGCTCGGTCTTCGTGTTGAAGCGCTTGGGCAGTTGCCCCGGCTTGAGGGTGCGGCGCGATCGCAGCCAGTACTCGGCATCGGTGGCCACCAGCACGCGCTCCGGCCCGTGTTCAAGGCAATGCTTGAGCATGTAGATGCGGCCGTCCTGCGACACCAGCTTGGCGTCCACGCGGTTGCGGCAGACGCTGCACAGGCTCAACGTCAGCTCAATGAAGTGGTACGGCCTGTCGGTCATGGTTGGCCTCGTGCCGGTAGCGCCGGAAAATGCCCCACCCTGCGGCAACCATGCCGCAAAGCGACGCAAGCTGAATCGCATCCAAACCAAGCAAAACGGGCTGGCGTGGCTTCAGAAAGTCGCCCGCAAACCGAAACGCCAGGTAGCCAAGCACCATCACGCGAAACGCAACTCCCGCCGGCCGCAGATGTTTGCGCGCGGCGTGCAACACAGCCGCAAAGGCCAGGCAGAAACCGATTTCGTAAAGCGGGCTGGGGTGGCGCGGCCCGTCGCCAAAATCCACCGCCCAGGGCAGGTCGGTGTGCAGCCCCACCGTCATGTCTTCAACTCCCGTCAGAAAGCAGCCTATGCGGCCGATGGCAAGTCCAACCAGAAAGGCCATCACCGTCGCGTCGCCCGTGGGTGCGGCAACGCCGGTGGCGCGCTTGGCGACCTCGACACCCAGCCATGCGCCCAGCAGGCCGCCGACAATGGTCTTTGTTTCCAGCCACACAGCGGGGTCAGACAGCGAATCTGCATTGCGTGGAAGCTGCTCCAGGAAACCCAGGATTTTTGCGCCCAGCGCAGCGCCGATTACCGCACCGGCAAGCAGCCATAACGATTGGTCTGCGGAGAGTCCCTGTTTGCTGCGCGCGCGGCGGTAAAGGGCAAGGCCGACACCGTAAGCGGCGACCTCAAACACAAGGTGCGCCGGAATCAGGGCGGGACCCAACTCAAAGACCACAGGAAAGTGCATGTCCGGTCCCTTGTATCACGGCAATATATAACAGCGTAATGTGGTGGTCAAGCCCTTTCGTGCAGGCTTCGGGGCGGGCCGTCAGACCAACTGTCAGCCCGCGCTGGATCAATCAGAGTTCTTGTGCCCAGGTATGTTCAGCGCAACGCGCGTGCGGCCACCGGGGGCGATCGGGACCAGGTGCGTCGTTGCGGTTTCGGTTTCCGGCCCGCTTTCGTAGCTGTGCCGCAGGTAAAGGTCCTTTCCGGCCAGGTCACGGCCGACCACAAGGCTGTGTTCCGGCATGTCAGGCCAGGAAGTCTGTTGCAACAGGCGCGGGTTTCCTTCATGGCCCCAAAATGCACCTTCGGGCGGACCGTCCCACAACTGGAACTTCAGGTAGTACCAGCTCTCGTGTGGCTTGACTTTGGCGTCGACCAGCACAAAGGCTTTGTCCGGGTGCGCGTTTTCGTGCAACTGCACCTTGATGGACACTTTGCCGCCGCGGGTCATGTTCAGCCCAACTTCGCGCACCAGCGGGTAGGCCGCGTTGGCGGGGCCTTGGGCTTTCTCGGCCTCAACAATCACAGCTTTCAGCTTGGGGTCTTCGGTGAACGTAAGGTCGGCAATGCTGCCGTCGGCACCGGTGGGTGTGGAGTCTTTGAGCTTCAACGCGGCCTGCGCATCCCAGGCCATGACAACCGCCACGCGCACGGTTGCGTTCTGCACAGGCTGGCCGTCAGCATCGATCACGGTGACCTCAACACGCCATTTGTTGGTTTCGTCGTCGGGGTCCTCGGTGCCGCTGGGTTGGGGCAGTACCACGACTGCGCTGATAGCGCAGATTGCAAACAGGGCGGCCAGGAACTTCCACAGCTTGCTCAGCACCGCAAACACGCCTGACACAAGCGACGCGGCAAACAACCCAACGGACGCCCCAGCCACCCAAAGATAGGGCACCCAGTGCGCCGCCACCAAGGTGAAACCCCACAAGCCGATGAACAGTGAAGCCTGAAGCAGCCGGTGGCCGGCACTTTTGAACTTGCCGGCCTTTTCCAGCGCGGTGTACGCCGCAACGCCCACAACCGCCAGCGCAGCCGGGCCAAGAAAGGCGTTGAATACAGTGCCCGAGATGAAGATGCCGGCCACAAAAGCAACCACGTTGACCAATGCGCCAAGGCCGACGACAAAATCAGCCGGGTTAAAATCTCCCGTGCGGAAGTGCGGCCCCTGGCTTGAGTTCTGGTGGACGACAGGCATATAGCCCTTTGATGGCCAAGCGACGGACGGCGACTTTAGCAGGTCGCCGCGTGCCTTTGCTAAGGGGTCTTACGCATGCGCTGCTTGCCTTTGGCCTTGCTGTCGGCGGGCTGGAAGCCGGCCTGCTTGAACATGCTGACCACGCCGGTCCAGGCAAAGGCGCCGGGCATCTTCTGGCCGGGCTTGGGTTTGACCGGGTAGGCCTCGGCGATTTTGGCCCCTTCTTCTTTCAGGCATTGCATCGCAAAGGCCAGCAGCTTGCCCGCGATGCCCTGGTCGCGGTATCGGGCCTTGATGAAGAAGCAGGGCAGAGACCAGACCTGCTCGGCGTCGTCACAGGCCAGGCTGGGCGCGCGGTTGAGCTTGGCAAACTCCACGCGCCGGCCATAGGCGCACCAGCCCACGGGGGTGTCGCCAGCAAAAGCCAGCACGCCGCGGGCCTTGCCCGACTGCACCAGTTTGCGGAAGGCGGCCTTGGCGGGCGCGCCCTTGAAGTCGTCCCAGGACTGGCCCTTTTCCGTGCGCCAGTGCATGCACCAGCACCCGCCACAGGCCCCATTGGCCCCAAACAGAGCCTCCACGGCGGGCCAAAGGGCGGGCGTGAGTTTCTTGAGGGTGAGGGTCATTGTGTTGTCCCACTTGCCCGAAAGAAAACGGCGCCGCCGAAGCAGCGCCGTTCCTGTCGGTCCAGTACTTACCCGGTGTACTTCCATTTGCCGTCTTCTTTGACGAAGCGCATGGTTTCGCTTTCTTCTTCTGTCTTTTCGCCCTTCTTTGGCGTGATGAACAGCTTGCCCTTCACGGAGGCCTTGTCGTCGCCTTCGGTCTTCACGTCGGCATCGGCAAACTCAAACTTGAAGCTGCCGCCGGCGTCTACGAGTTCACCGTAGTCTTTCTTCAACTTGTCCTTCTTTTCCTGGGTCACGCTTTTTGCCCACAGCGGGTCGAACTTCGCGAAGTCGCCCGAGCCAAAGGCTTCGGCCACGGCCTTGGCGGTGCCTGCCGGTGTCGTGAGGTCCGGCCCCGAGGGTTTGTCACTGTCGCTGGAACCGCCGCTTGAACTGCTGGACGTCGCGTTGTTTGCGCCGCCACAGGCGGCCACGAAAAGCACCGTCACCAGCATCACTGCCCATAGGTACCTCATGTGTGCCCCCTTTGTTTCCGGGCAGGATGCCCGCGGTCCTTTAGAACATCCCCACAATCTCGCCCTTTTCGTTGATGTCTATGTTCTGGCCGCCGGGGTTCTTGCCCAGGCCGGGCATGGTCATCATGTCGCCGCAGATCAGGTAGACAAAGCCCGCGCCGGCGCTCAACCTTGCGTCCTTGATTGGCAGGGTCCAACCCTCGGGCGCGCCCAGAAGCTTGGGGTCGTGGGAAAACGAGTACTGCGTTTTGGCCATGCAGATGGCCAGTTTGCCAAAGCCGGCTTCTTCGAACTGCTTGACGCGTTTGCTGGCCTCGGGTGCCCAATCCACGCCGGCTGCCCCGTAGATTTTGGTCGCCACGGCCTCCACCTTCTTCTTGATCGGCGTGTCGTTCTCGTAGGTCAGCTTGAAGTTGCGGGGTTCTTCGCAGGCCTTGACCAGTGCCTTGGCGAACTCGGCCCCGCCCTCGCCGCCCTTGGCGAACACTTCACTCATGACGCAGTCGCTAGCCCCGGCCTCGCGGGCGGCTTTCTTGACCATCTCGATCTCGGCCGGAGACTCGGTGCCAAAGCTGTTGATGCCCACCACCACTGGCAGGCCAAAGGCCTTCATGTTCTTGATGTGCCGAACCAGGTTGGGCATGCCGGCGCGCAGGGCATCCAGGTCTTCCTTGACCAGACCGTCTGGCAGGGGTTTGCCGGCCACGACCTTGAACTTGCCACTGTTGGATTTCAGCGCGCGCACTGTAGCGACCAGGCCCACGGCGTCCGGTATCAGGCCACTTTGGCGGCACTTGATGTTCATGAACTTTTCGGCGCCCATGTCGGCCCCGAAGCCTGATTCCGTTACCACGTAATCGGCGACCTTGAGTGCCACGCGGTCGGCCACGACGCTGCTGTTGCCGTGGGCAATATTCGCAAAGGGCCCACAGTGGACAAACGCCAGCGAGCCGCCAATGGTCTGCAAAATGTTGGGTTTGATCGCGTCGCGCAAAATCGCCGTCATGGCTCCGGCGACCTTGATGTCTTCGGCCGTGACGGCTTTGCCATCGCGGTTAAAGCCGACCACCATACGGCCCAGGCGCGCGCGCAGGTCTTTCAGGTTTTCCGCAAGCGCCAAAATCGCCATGACCTCGCTGGCGACCGCGATATCAAAGCCGGTTTCGCGGGCAATGCCGTTTCCACGCAAGCCTGTGATGATGTTGCGCAGGTCGCGGTCGTTGATGTCCATGCCGCGCCGGATGTTGATTGTGTCGGGGTCAATGTTCAGGGCGTTGTCGTTGAACAACTGGTTGTCCAGAAACGCGCAGGCCAGGTTGTTGGCGGCCTGCACGGCGTGAATGTCGCCCGTAAGGTGAATGTTCAGGTCTTCAGGTGGAATCACCTGGGCCTGCCCGCCGCCGGCTGCGCCACCCTTGATGCCGAACACCGGGCCCAGCGAAGCCTGTCGAATCACACAGGCGGCCTTCTTGCCGATGTGTGTCAGGCCCATGGTGACGCCGATGGTGTTGGTGGTTTTGCCCTCGCCCAGGGGCGTGGGGGAAATGGCGGTGATATCGATGTACTTGCCGTTGGGGCGGCTGGCCAGTCGATCGACGATGCTGAGTTTCACCTTGGCCTTGACGTCGCCATAGAGTTCAAGCTCGTCGCGGTTGATGCCGTAGCGCTTGGCAATGTTTTCAATCGGTTCGAGTTTTGCGGCACGTGCGATTTCCTGGTCCGGCTTCATGGCGGCTCCAAAGCAGGTGGTTTGGGTGGGCCGGGGATTCTAGGGGCGCGCGGGGGCATTGTCCAAGGCGCCCTTGGACTGCGCTGGCAGTTGAGTGCGAATGATCAGCGATTCGCAGACCCATCGACATCTACGTCTGCCATGTCGATTCCAAGATGTTGTGCGGCTTCGAGAATGTCATTGATCGCGTTGGCATCCCGCGCCTTGCGAAGGGTGGCCAGTGTTTCGTCCAATTGCTCTTGATCGCGTTGATCTTCTGGTTGCAGCAACGTCAGCATGGCGCTGCACCTTGCAACAGAGACCGGGGCGTTGGCTTCTAGGGCAGATGCCAGGCCTTGGCGCAGCACCAACTCGGCCGCATTGATATCGCGCTTTCGGATTGCCCTCAGGGCGACGACGGATGCCCAAACGGCCGCGACTCTGTGGTCGCCCGAAGCCATGGCGAGCCGCAGCGCGACCCGGAATTCGTTATCTGCGGTACTTTGGTCGCCTGTAGCAGACAGCGCCGCCGCCATGTTCCCGCGGCACACTCCTTCCACGTCGGGCATGTGCCATTGAACGACCAGTTCCAGGCACCGGCGACCCATGGCAATGGCTCCAGCGTTATCGCCGACATCCACGAGAATCCCGGTCAGGTTTGCCATATACCTGTAGGCGACGTCCGTCTGGCCGGTGGCGAGCGCAAGGTTCACGGCCTGTTGCGTTGGTTCAACAGCCAGGGCTGCCCTGCCGGTTTCCTTGAGAAGCGAACCGTAGTTTCCAAGCTGTACAGCGAGCATTGGATTGTTCTGCAACTGCCTCGAAATCTCGATCGCCTCCAGGGTCAGTGTCTCGGCCTCGCTTACTCTTCCGGTGTACTGGAAGATCGTGGCCAGACCAGCCACGCAACGTCCGCGTAGCAGGGCATCCGTTTGTGCCTGGGCAGAAGCAAGTACGTCGCGATAGATGGATTCAGCCTCTGGCACACGGCCGCACATGCGCAAGGCGATGGCATAGACCAGGCGCGCCGCACCCTTGGATTGCTGGGCCTGAAGGGGGTGGTGGAGTTGTCTTTGCCTTACGGCCAGCAATGCGGGCAAGTCCCGGCGGCGACCAAGCTCGATGGCGATCGGCTCCAGCAATGCAAACTCGCGCTGAAGCAAGGCCTTGGCGCGGCCGCCCTCCCGCAACTCCACCTGGCCGTTGCCGTCGGACTCATCCGAAAGCTGGCCCAAGGTTTCGGCGGCCGTTCGCAGGTGTGCAAGGATCTCAAGACCGGGCTGGGGCGCAGGAGCTTGGCCATGCAGTTCCAACAGCAATTCTGCCGCCTCCCCGTGCAGGTCGGCTCGTTGTTGCGGCATATGAAGCTGGTACGCAGCATCGCGCAACAGCGCGTGTCGAAACAGATAGGCAGTTTCGGAGTCGATCATGTTGTGTCGCTGTCCAGCAGTGCCATGCCAGCTGCTGCACAGGCATTGCGCATAGCCTCGCGCTTGAGTCTGCGCTCAACTTCGTCGCCTGCCTCGGCCAGCATGCCCTGGCCACGTTGCCATCGTTGGCGGGCCAGTGCCAGATCTCCGCGAGCCAGCGCCACCAGTGCGTGGTCGCAATGCACGGCCCCTTCGTCGCGCAGAAACTTCAGCGCCTGCAACGCTGCCAGCGCCTCGGTAAACAGCGCGTCGGCGGCGTCCAGTTGGCCCTGTTCGCCCAGCAAGGATGCCAACGCGGCCTTGGATTGCGCCTCGGAGTGCGAATCCTTGAGTGCGCGCATGATTGCAATCGTGCGGCGGAACATCGGCTCGGCCTGTGCTGCTCGACCGGTGCGCACATAGATATCCGCCAGCGTCATCAGCGTGCCAGCGACCAGCCGCCGTCGGCCCATTTCCTGTGCGAGTTCCAGTGCCTCAAGGGCGTCGCGTTCGGCCTGTGCCAGGTCGCCGGTCTGGGCGCGCATGGTTGCAAGGTTCGCCAGCGTGACCGTCAGGCCGGGACGATCTTCAATCTCGCGAAACACTGCAATCGCCTGCGCGATCTGCTCAAAGGCCAGCGGCGGTCGGCCAGTCTGGTAGTACAGCACCGCCAGCGTGCTGCCGACCATGGCCTGGTAGCGTCGCTTGCCGGAGGCGCGGTGCATGGCCAGCGCTTGCTCGAAGGTGCGCTCGGCGTCAGCGGTGCGGCCCAGCGATTGCCACAGTTCGGCAAGATTGCCCAGCACGATCGCTTCGCCGTTGCGGTCGTTGTCTTGGCGGTGGTGTGCCAGTGCCTGCTGGTACAGTTCTTCGGCTTGCGCTGCGCGACCGGTGTCCTTGCACAGGTTGGCCAGGTTGCCCAGCATGATTGCCACGCTGCGCCGGTTATCGAGTTCGCGGTGGATCGCAAGCGCCTGCTGGTAGTGTTTCTCGGCCTGTTCGATGTCGCCGCGCGCTGCAAACAACCCGGCAAGGTTGCCCAGCGCCACGCCCTCATTCAGCCGCAGGCCAAGCGCGCGATATGCGACCAGAGCAGCCTTGAAAAGTGCATGCGCGGATGTGATGTCGCCAGTGGCTTCAGCACTGAGTGCCGCGCGCCGCAAACACATGGCCGAAAGTTTGCCATCGGTTTCAGCGGCAAGCTCGCGCCACAGCACGATTGCCGACCGCAGTGCCAGTTGCTGCTCTGCGTGGCCCGCGGCGCGGTGCAGGTACAGGCGACGCGCATCTCTTAGCGCCGGGTTTGGCGGGCTGTCCGCCTGCAGCGCCAGCGCTGCGTGATGCGCAAGTTCCGCCGCGCTGCTGTCCATGGGGTGGGGCGACCATCGATCGGAGGCCGGCAGGTCGTCGTCGGCCGGTGCAGGTGGCGGCCCGCCCAACACGGACTCAATCGCCGCCAGCGCCAGCCCATGCAGTTGCCCCCGGTCCGCCGGAAGTTGCAGCTGGTACGCGGCGTCGCGCAGCAGGGCGTGGCGAAACAGGTAGGCTTGCTCGGCGTGCATAGCGGCATTGTATGTTGTTGCAGTTCCGGGCGAGAATTCGTCGCGCAATCTGTCGCGGGCGCACCCTTAATCTATTCGCGGGTGTCAAAGTGCGGCACGCCCGCCTGTGCACAGGCTTCACGCACGTCGGCGCGCAGGGCTTGCAGCGCGGCCGCATCGTTCAGCCCGCACAGAATGGCCGCGCCTGCCCGCCACGCGTCGCGAGCCGCCGTGCCGGGTCAGGCTTGCGGCCCGGGCGGGACGGGGCCCGAACGTACCGGCATGCCGAAGGGCTCGATACCGCATTCGACGCACAACTTCTGCATGGTGCGTTGTTTGTTCTTCAGGTCCGCAATGTCGCGAAAGTCCTTCAAAAGCGCCGCGCCTTCCAGCCAGGCCGCGCGGGCTTCGTCGATTCGGCCAAGCAGCAGCAGGGCGTGCATGTAGTTGCACAAGGAGCCCGCAAGCTTCACCGGCAGGCCAATCTGCCGCTGCATGGCAATGGCCTGCTCAAACAAGGCGCATGCCTGATCGAGTTGCTTCTGGTCCACGGCCATGGAAGCCAGGTTGTAGAGCACCGTCGACTCATCAGATTTCAGGCCCAGCGCGCGACACAGTTCCAGAGTTTGCTGGCCGGTGGCAAGGGCGAGTTCATGCCGGCCGCTGTTCTGGTACACCGCCATCAGCGTTGACAGGGCGTGGGCCAGCCGTTGGTTGTCGCCAACCTCGTGGTGGATGGCGATCGCCTTCAAAAGGAGGTCTTCTGATTCGTATTTTTCGCCGGTGTTGAACAGGATGGCCGCCAGGTTTGCCAGGGCCACACCCTCCAGCCGGCGATGCCCCAGGCCGGAAAGAGCCTGAACGGACTGCCGGTAGATGGTCAGCGCTTGCGGCACGCGGCCGGTCTCGGCGAAAAGATTGGCAAGGTTCATGCGGACGAGCTCGACGGCGTGTCGTTGGCCCTGCGCCTGGTGAATATCCATGGCTTGCCGAAACAGCGGTTCGGCCTGCGCAGTATTGCCCAGCCGGCCGAAGCAGCCCGCAAGGTTGTTAAGGATTGCGGCGCGGGCGTCGTCGGGATCTTGCCCGGCCAGCAGTTCTAGGGCCTCGCGCCACAGGGCCTGGGCACTATCTGCGTGGCCCCCGCGCCATAGCAGATTTGCCAGCCCCGAAATCGATGCCGCAAGGGACCGGGGCACGGCCAGTACGCGCAACATGGCGATGGATTCGCGCACTGCGGCCTCTGCGGCGACAAGATCGCCTTGCGCGGTCATGGCCTGCGCCAGTTCGCCCAGCGCGATGCCCTGCATGTGCTGGTCGCCTGCTGCCCAGGCCTTTTCGTGGAGTTCCTCAAGCGTGCGCCTTGCCAAAGCTGCATCGCCCCATTCCTTGGCTGCGGTCCCGCATCGGGACAGGGCAATCAGCATGGGTTGGCCTGACAGCCTTTCGGCCAGCCGGCGCCATAAACCAATCGCCTCATGGAACCGGAATTGCTCCGTAGCAAGGCAGGCCGCGCGGTGGATGTAACGCCGGGCCGCGTTAGCCATGCCGATGTCCAGATCCACGTGTTGGGCCAGCTCCGCGTGGCTCGCGAGTTCGAGGGCGACGGCGTCGGTGCGGTGGGGGATCATCGGCTGCATTCTGCCGGTTACCGGCGGCGGCAGTTCCGGCGCGGGGCCCCCATATGCTGCCTCCACCAGCGTGAAAGCCGCGGCATGCAGCAATGCGCGGTCAAGCGGCGGCTGCAACTGGTACGCCGCTTCGCGCAACATTGCATGGCGAAACAGGTAGGCGTCTTCGGCGCTGTGTTGCCGCATGGCGGCATTAGAACATGCCTTGGCAGGATGCGAAAAACGGTTTTGGCGCCCACCGGTGGCCATCTGTGGGCCCGCCAAGGCCAAGCCTGAACTCCAAGCGTGCAGCCCAGGGATTGGAACCAGGCGGGTTTTGTGGTTACGGCCGGGCATCGGCCATGACGGCCATCGCGTTGTCTTTGCATGCCTGGTCAAGCAGCACGCGGGCGCTGGCAATGGCGCTGGTGTCGCCCAGGTTGCGCAAGGCATCGGCACCCTGGTGCCAGGCCGCCTGGGCTTCATCGCGGCGGCCCAGTGCGACCAGTACGCGCGCCAGGCGGCACAGGTCCATGGCTTCAAAGCGCCGGTTGTTGACCTTGCGATGTACCTCCAGGGCATTGCGCAGAGTTGTTTCGGCGGCGCGCGCGTTGCCTTTGGCCAACTGCAATTCGGCAAGACTGCCCAGCGCCACGCCCTCACTGCGGCGGTTGCCGACTTCGCGGTGAATGGCCAGCGCGGCCTCAATCAGGGGTGCGGCCCGGTCGTGGCTGCCCGTTTGGATGTACAGGTCAGCGAGATTGCCCAAGGCGTGGCCTTGCGTAGCGCGGTCGCGTACTTCGCTTGCAATGGCAATGACCTGCTGATACAGGTCCGCGGCCTCCTGGGCGCGGCCCTGGTGCAGCAGCACCCCGGCGATGTGCCCCAGGGAAACGCCTTGGGCCCTGCGGTCGCCTACCTGGCGATTGTATTCCAGGGCCAGGCGGTAGGCCGCTTCCGCCTCTGCCACGCGGTTGGTCTGAAGAAAGACAGAACCCAGGTTGCCCAGTGTCATGCCTTCAGCCCGGCGGTCGCCGACGGCCCGCAAGATCTGCAGGGCCTGTTGATAGGAAGTCTCAGCCAGAGGCACACGCCCAGTTTCACGGTACAGGTTTGCCAGGTTGGCCAGTGCCACAGCTTCCTGGCGGCGATTGCCGACATCACGATGAATCGCCAGTGCTTCGTTGTAGGCCGCCTCGGCCTGGGCAGCGCGCCCGGTGGCGCGATAGGCAGCCGCCAGTGCCCCCAAGGCCGCCCCCAGGGCAGGTCGATTGCCAGCCTGCCGGTGAATGGCAATGGCCAGTGTCGAGGCAGCCTCCGACTCGGCGCTGCGGCCGGTTTCGCGCAGCATGGATGCCTGCGTGCCCAAAACGGCGCCTTGCATGACCTGGTCGCTGGCAGCGCGGGCCAGTTCCAGCGCCTGGTGCAGCAACGATTCGCCCTGTGCGCCAAGCCCGTGCAGAAGTTCACGTTCAGCGGCGCGCCACAGGCAGGCGGCCCGGGCGGCGCCCTGGTGCAGCGGTGCCAGTTCCAGCCACAGGTCACGGGCGGCGGCCCCGTCGTGCAGGCGAGTGGCATGCAGCGCAGCCCGGTGCAGGTACAGGCGGCGGGACTGGTCCAGTGCCGCGGTGTCGGCCTGTGCGGCACTGCGGGCTATGTACGCGTGCTGTGCCAGTTCGGCTGCTGCGCCATCGCCGGGGTGAGGAATGAACGATGCTTCCTGCCCGGGCCACAAGGAAGGCATGGCGGGCGGGCCGCCCAGGGCGTTCTGCATTGCGTGCAACGCCAGGGCGTGCAGCGCCGCGCGCTCGCCGGGTAATTGCAATTCATAGGCCGCGGCACGCAGCAGGGCGTGGCGAAACACGTAGGCATCTTCGGCTACGGCGGGCATGTCAATCGTCTCGCCGGATGGCTTGGTCATGGCGCGGCCTCCGGCTCGTCCAGCGGCGGCATGCCGGCTTTGCGGCAGGTTTCGAGCATAGGCTGGCGTGCCCGCTCGGCCTGCATGCGGTCGCCCAGTTCGTGCAGGATCGCCATGCCGGCGCGCCACGCGGCGCGGGCCTCGTCCGCGCGGCGCAGGTCAACCAGGCACAATGCGAAGTAACAGAGGTGCGCGCCTTCGAAACTGCGATTGCTGAGTTCGCGGTGCATGGCCAGCGCAGACTCATAGGCGGCCAGAGCCTGCCTCGGCTGTCCTGCCTGGCGCAGCATACCTGCAAGATTTCCCAGCGTGATGCCCTCCGATCGGCGGTTGCCGGTCCGCCGGTGAATCTCCAGCGCCTGGTCATAGGCCTGTGCCGCGTCGACAAGGCGGGCTTGCTGCTGCAGCACGATCGCCAGGTTGCCCAGCGAGATGCCCTCAAACCTCAGGTCACCGGCTTCCCTGCACAGCTGCAGGGCGCGCCGGTACTGATGTTCAGCCATGGCGGTGTCGCCGGCCATCTGGCGAAGTGCCGCCAAGTTGCCCAGCGCCACCGCTGCATATCGCTGGTTACCCAGGCGCTGGAATACGTCCAGCGCCCGGGCATAGCCCTGCTCGGCTTCGGCGGCGCGGCCCGTGTCGCGATGAAGGTTGGCCAAGTTGCCCAGCGCCCAGGCTTCGTGCATCGCCAGGCCGGATGCGCGGGCCAGTTCCCGGGCAAAGGTGGCCGCGGCCTCGGCAGGTGCGTGGCGGCCCAGTTCGCGCAGGAAGTGCGACAGCCGGCTGTGACCCATGCAGCGCAGCTCGGGTTCCAGGGCGGCATCCGCATTGAGTGTTTCCAGCGCGGCCACGGCTGCTGCGTTGTCGCCAGCCCTGCCGGCGGCCATGGCCAGGCGCAAAAGACAGCGTGGTCGGGCGCCGGGCTGCGCCAGTGGAATCAACTGCGACCAAAGTTGGCGCGCCTGTGGGTACTGGTGCAGGCGTTCGGCGTGCTCAGCGGCGCGGCGAAGGTACAGACAGCGCAATGCAGCGCGGTCGCCCACGGTGCCGGGTTCGGCAAGGCCGGCGTGGTCGGCCAGCTGCAGGGCGACGGCGTCGCAAGGATGGGCATCGGTTGCGCCGTCGTCGATGGCCACGGGGGTTTCGTCGGGGCGGCCGCCGGTCAATTCCTCCAGGCAGCCCAAAGCCAGGCCGTGCAGCCGCGCGCGGGCGCTGGGCGGCTGCAGCTCATAGGCCGCATCGCGCACAAGGGCGTGGCGAAACACGTAGGCGTCTTCGGCGGCGGGCAAAGCCATGGCGGCATTAGACCATGACCAGCGGCAACACGAAAAACGGAAACAGCGCAGGCCAGAGACCTGCGCTGCTTGCCTGGTTGCCCCGCGACATGCCTAGCGACTGGAGCCCAGCACGCGGGATTCTGAACGTGTGCGTGGCGCCGTTGCTGCGCCACCGCTGATGCGCGTGGCACTGCGGCTGGGTGCCACGGCGGGCTTGGTGGCGTCGCTGGTGCCGCCCATGCGCCGGCCGCCGGTTGCCACCGGGGGCGTCTGGCCACCAGCGCGGGAACTTCCGCCTGTAGCGGCCTTTGTGCCCCCTGCGGCCTTGACGGGCTCGGCTTGCGGGCTGCTGATCTGGCCAGCGCGTGACCGCGCGCGGTCACCCACGGAGGTATTGCCGGCGCGGGCGCCAATGTCCTGCAGTTTCTTCAGCCACGCGGCCTGGTCCGCCGTGGGCTTGGCGATTTCGGATTCGGCAACCTCCAGCTCGTCTTTGACCTGCTTGAACTTGCTGTAACTGTCCGAGTTGCGCCAAGAGTCGATCTTGACCTCGAGCTCCTGGGCGCCGGGAATGGCCTTGAACCTTGGCGCCATGGCTTGGGCGCGGTCCACGGTGTCGATCGGGTCGTAGTCGAAGTGTTCTTCGAACTTGCGGGTGCGGTTGCGTACAAGGCCGGTCAGCCATTCCTTCAGTTCTTCGGCGTCGCGTTTGTCCTGGGCAGCGGCCTGGGGTTTTTCGGCAATGTCCGCGGCGCTGGCCCAGGCGTCCGTGTATTCGCCTTTGCGGATGCTTTCGTAAGCGCCCTTGCAGGCGCCTGTCATCTTGCGTGGCAGGCGCACACATTCGCAGTTCAGACCGGCAAACACGGCATCGGCCGTGGCATGCAGGTCGCGGATTTCGTCTTTGGCGCTGTACCAGTCGTGGTCGCACACGAAACCGTTTTCGTCCAGCACCACGGCCTGGGGAGTGCCACTGACTTTGTCGATGGTGAACAACGGGTTGGATGCCTCATCCAGGTCGCGCATGACCGGCATGGTCCAGCCCTTGGCGCGCAGGTGTGCAGCAGTGGCAGCGGTGTCGGCCAGGTATTCGTCTTTGTCTTTGTCAAAGGCGGTGTTGATGGCGAACACCAGCGCGCACTTGGAATACTCGTATTTCTCGAACAGCTTCTGCAACGCGGGCATGGCTTGTTCTTCGCAGCCTTCGCAGCCACGTTGATAGAACATGAAGAAAACCATTTTCCCCGCAAAGTCCGCCTGGGTGATCTTTGCGCCCTGCACGGGTTCTTCTGCCAGTTGCAGTTCCGGGCATTGCTGCCCCAGCACGTTGGAGCCAGGGGCGTCATCAAGCTTGGCTTGGGCCAGCAACGGGCCGGCAGAAAGCAGCGCCAGCAACGAAAGAGCAGCCGTCTTGCGAACCATGGGGAGTCTCCGGTGGATCAGGTCTGGCGATTTTGGGTGTGAGAAGCGCTACCTGCCCATGGAACGAGTCAGCGTGGCGCGCGTTGAGAAAATTGCGCGCGTGTTCAAGGGTTACGGCGGCTGGCGTAGATGCGGAACTCGACCACGCTGGTCACGACGGCCTCGCTGTAAAGCAATCCGCTGGCCGTGGCTTGCGGAATGTACGCCGCAGCCCCGTTGAAACTGCCTGCGGTGCCAGCGTGGCTGAAGGTGACCACCGGCGTGCCGGAAGCTCGCTGCAATGCGGCGTTGCTCAAGCTGTTCACGGCAAACACCTGCGCACCCAGGTAGTAGTCGCCGTTTTCGGGTGTGGCGACCAGAAAGCGCTGGCCGGCCTTTTCAAACAGGGCCGGGGCCGAGTAGCCGTCAAATCCCAGCAGCGGCCCGTCGGTCGCGTTGACCAGCAGCGAACCGCGATACTGCCAGGTGGTCTGGCCGACAGGCAAACGCAACAGGGCCAGTCGGCCGTTGGTGGCAAGCCCTTCTGCGGCATACAGCGTGACGTACAGGCCAGAAGCATCAGCCAGCAGCCCGGGCTCCGCGGCCACCAGCATGGCGTTGAGGTCCGGGTGCAACTGGTCAAGTTGGACTTCGGGCGGCCCGATGATGACGTTATTG
The DNA here is from genome assembly GCA_016722065.1 of Planctomycetota bacterium. Lineage (GTDB taxonomy): Bacteria > Planctomycetota > UBA8742 > UBA2392 > UBA2392 > H3-PLA7. The sequence continues at coordinate 1,085,604 of JADKGX010000001.1, read as the reverse complement.
CTGGTGTCGTACAGCGAACCGACAAACAGTTTGCGTTCGGCAGACCAGCTGCCGGCGGGGTCGGGGGCGGTCTTGATGCCCATCCAGCCGTGCTCAAAGTGGCGCACGCCATTGACCAGCAGATAGCGCATCCACATCAACTTCCAGCGTTCATTGGCCGGCGCGGCGGCGTCGTAAACCAGCGACGGAGTTTCGTTGACCCAGGTGCCAGCGTTGTTGGGTGGCGCAAGCGGTATCGTGACGTCCTGGGCGGGGTTGATTACGCCCTGGTCGGCCCAGCTGGCGCCCTGGTCGTCGGACCAGCCAATACGCGTGCTGATGAAGCGGTTCTGCCCGGGCCACTGGGGCGAATCGATGACTTCTGAATACGCCATCCAGATGCGGCCGGAAGCCGGATCCAGTGCAAGCGACGGGTCGAAAATGCCGTGGTCGCCGCCGCCGCCGCCGACTCCCGCAAAGGCCAGTTGCACCGGGCTTGCCGGGTTGGGCACGCCATCGGCCAACGTGCCGGCGGCGTAACTGCCCGCTGCGTCATGGGCAAAGGCCGAGTAATAGTAGCGCACGCCGTTGGCCAGGGCGCTGTCCACCACGCCCAGGCCCGTGCCTTCATACACCAGCACGCCCGAAGTTGGTGTGGCTGGCGCCCCAGACGTGTCGCGGCGCAAGGTAACGCCTGCAAAGTCCGCAAACGTGGGGTTCACCCAGGCCAAGGCAAGCTGGCCATCGCCCTGCGTCGCAACCAACGAGGTCACTGGCGCCAGGGCCTGGCTGCCGGAGTCCTTGTTTTCGTCGCCCGCGCAGGCCGACACAGCCAATCCCAGCATCAGCAACAAGGCGGCAACGGTTCTCATGGCGGCGTGCCTCAAGGTTCGTAGATGGCTGGCCCATGCAGTGTAGGCGCGACCCTGGGTGGCGTCGCCGCTATTTTGCGCGCGTGGGCTAGGGCATGGTGCCTTGCAGCTTGTTCAGGTCGGCGAGCGTGGAAGTCGCATTGGCGGTGTCGCCGGACTGCTGAAACAGTTCGGCGGCCTGGCGCAGGGAAGCACAGGCAGAGTCCAGGTCGCCGCGCCGCGCTTGCAGCCTGCACAGGGTGGTAAGCGCGCTGGCGTGGTAGCGCGGGTTGTTGATCTCGATCTGGATGGCAATCGACTGGCGCACGCAGTCTTCGGCCTCTGCCAGCTTGTCCTGGTCCAGCAGCGTGCTGGCCAGGTTGGCCAGCGAGCTGCCCTCGGCCCTGCGATTGCCGCTTTGGCGTGCCAACTCCAGGGCCTGGCGTTGCAGCGCTTCGGCTTCCGGCAGGCGGCCCAGGTGGTCAAGTGTCAACGCGTTGTTGTTCAGTGCCGTGGTCAGGTAGGCGCGATAGTCGCTTTCACGCGCGGTCTGCAGGCATTGCTGGAACCAGGACAGGGCTTCCTCCAATCGCTTGCGTTCCAGCGCCACGCCGCCCAGCTGGTTCAGCACCACGGTCTGGGCGTGCAAGGCGCCCACGGCGCGCGCGTCTTGCAATGCCGCAAGGCCCACGGCATGGGCCTGGTCCAGCCGGCCCAGCGCCGAAAGCGCAAACCCCATGTTGGCGCGGGCCATGGCGCTGGCGGCGCGCGCGCCCCGGGCATCCAGCTTTGCAATCAAGGCTTCGTAGGCGACGACGGCCGTGTCGTTCTTGCCTTCATCGGCCAGAAACTGGGCGCGCACGGCCAGCACGGGCCCTTGGTCCTTGGACGTCGCCTGGCCTGCGATCAGTTCAACGGCCTCCTCAATGCATGGCCAGCCTTCGCTGTTGCGGCCCAGTTGCCGCAAGCAGGACGCCAGCCCCGCCAGTGCGAGGGGTAACGGGCCGGAAGCGGCCCTGCGCAATGCGGCCACGGCCGGCAGGTGGGACTGCAATGCCTGTTCGCTGCGGCCCTGTGCTTCCTGGGCCCGCGCCACAAGGTTCAGGGCCGCACCCTGGGTGCTGTCGTCGCCGCGGTGTTTGCCAAGATCCAGCGCGATCGTTGCTACGCTCTCGGCCGTGGCGGCGTTGCCCAGCCCGAGCTCCGTGGTGGCCAGATGCAGCAGCGTGTCGGAACGACGGGCGTCGTCCAGGTTCGGGCATGCCAGCAGGCGACGCCACGTCGCCGCGGCGCCACGGTAATCTGCTTTCTGGTGGGCGTAGTCTGCTGCAATCGACAACCACAAGGCTTCGGCCTTTGCCAGGTCGTCGCGATTGGCTGCGTGCTCGCTGCCGGGAAGGCTGGCAGCGTGGGCGTGGTCGGCCAGTTCCAGCGCCATGGCGCCGGCCAGTTCAGGCCGTGCCTGCGCCAGTGTCGAAAGCAATTGCAGACAAATGGCGTGCAAGGCCGCGCGCTGGGTTGGCGGTTGCAGTTCGTAGGCGGCCTCACGCAACAGCGCGTGCCGGAACAAATAGGCTTGCTCGGCGGAGGGCGCGTTCATGGGGTTTGTCCGAATTTTGCAGCCAGGCGCGCTTCCATGGCGGGGTCATGCACGTCCGCCAGGGCCTGCATGCCTTGCTGGTACCACTTTTGGGCCAGTTGTTCCTGACCCTGCTGTCGCAGGTCTACGGCTAACTCGACGCACCAGCCGGCATAACTCTCGGGGTCCGACGCCTGGGTGGCGCATTCGATGGCCTGTAACAGCCGGGGCTGATAGTCCTCCTTACGACCCAGCAAAAGAAGGGCGCCAGCGCCGTAGCCCAGGGCTTCGCCTTGTTGGCGCGGGTCGCGCAATTTGCGCGCGGTCTGAACTGCCGCGTCCAGTGCGGCCAGGGCTTGTTCGGCTCGACCCTGCTCCAGGTCGCAGCGTCCCAGCAGGATGCGCGCGCGTAACTCCAGCGGTGGTGACTGGATTTCCGCGCACAGGTCCAGGGCCTGTTGCGCGGCACGCATGCGGGCGGGTCCTTCGGTGTCGACAAGACGGGACACCGCAACGTTCAGCAGCATGCTGGCCTCGGTGCGGCGGTCACCGCACCGGCGCGCAATGCGCAGGCTTTCTTCAATCCAGGCATCGGCCCGAGGCCGGTCGCCCAGCTTGCCGTGGAGCAGGGCGAGATTGCCGGTCCAGATGCCCTGGGTGCGCAAGTCGCCGCGTTGCAGGGAAATCGCCAGAGCTTGTTCATAAAGCTCCTGGGCACGGTCAAATTGAAAGTGCATAAGAAAAAGGCTGGCCCAGTTGCCCAGCGCCAATTCTTCAGATTTGCGGTCGCCTACCGCACGCGCGGCGGCCAGGGCAGCGGCAAAGGCTTCGTCGGCCGGAGCGAACTGGTTCTGCTGCTGCAACAGTACCGCCCGCATGCCCAGTGCAATCCCATGTTGCCTTTGGTCGCCCTGGCTGTGTGCCAGCGCAGCCGCTTCGGAAAGCACTTCCGCCGCCCTGGCAATCTGGCCCAGCGCGCGCAGGGCCTGTCCAAGGCCGGTCAGGGCTGCCAACTCCGCCGGTGCCCGGTGCAGTTTGCGTGCGTCGGCCAGCAGGTTTTCAAAACAGCTCCGCGCGTCTTCGGTTCGCCCCAGGCGGTAGCGGTTGTGGCCCATGTTTTCCAGGGCCCGCAAACGAATGTCGGGCGTGACGCCCGGATGGGCCAGAATGCGGGCCAGGCAGTCGGCCTCTACATCATGCCGGTATTGGCCGGCTGCGTAAGCACGGGCGATTTGAAGGTAATGCAGTTCGCGTGCCTGCAGGTCGTCGTGGCTGGCCGCTCCAAGGCGCGCGTGGTTTGCAAGCTCCAGGGCTGAAGCATCCAGGGCGCCGGGCAGCGCCTGCAGCACTGTTTCCAGGGAAGCCAGGGCAAGGGCGTGCAGGTTGGCGCGGTCGGTGGGGGGCTGAAGTTCGTAGGCAGCTTCGCGCAGCAGGGCGTGCTGGAACAGGTAGGCTTGCTCGGCGGGGGCCGGGCTCATGGAAGGTCTTTGTTGTCTGTCAGTTCGCGCAGCACCTGTTGTTCAAAGGCGCGCAGGTCGCCGATGTCGTCAATCATTTCGCGCTCAATGCGTCCGATCGCGCCGCGGGTTGGTTTTTCCAGGGCGCTGCCGCGCGGGGCGCGACCTTCGCTGACCAGACTGGCCAGGCGATCGGCCATGTCCTGGGCACTCATGACCTTTGCGCCACTGAGCTTGCAGGCGCGGGCCACGGCCCGGTCGCTGCTGACCACGCGCAACTTGCCGGGGTGGGCACTGTTTTCGACGTATTCGCGTACAGCGTGGTCGGCACTTTCAATCCCTTCGCCACAGAACAGCACCGAAACCCCGGGGTAGCTGATTTCGCCGGGCGCAAGCTGGCCCGGTGCCCCGTCAAAGAAGATGCGCAGGTTGGTGCTTTCGCGTCGGGCCAGGTGGCCCAGCAACTCAATCAGGCGCGCCCGGGCGCGGCCAAAATCGCCCGGCAGCACGTTGTGTCGTGCCAGGGCGTGTTGCAGGTTATAGCCGTCAATGACGTACATGGCTTGCCTACTGTACTTGCTGGCGCGCTTCGATGCGCCCCGCAGAAGTTACATTGTCGTTACCCAGCAAAGCCTGGTTGCAGCGTCTAATGGGTACGGAGACAATCTCATGCACACTCGCTTCCTGTTGCCCGCGATAATACTGCTGATGGCGCTTGCCTGCCTGGCCTGCAGCAGGCCGCCAGCCCAGAATACCGCCGCGCAACCAGCCACGGGCAATCAGGCAAGTAACGCCCCCGCCAACCAGCCAGAGCCGGAAAAGGCAATCACGCCCGAAGCAGAATCTGAATCCGAGGCCGCATTGAAGCGCTTTCGGCCCCGGCTGCTGGAGATCGCGGCGGAATATCGCGGCTATACAAAAATGGCCGACGACCCGCAGTATGCGCCAACGATGTGCCGCGCCCCGATTCGCGACAAGCCACTGGCCAGCGCCGCCGACAGCGGCGCCCACAAGCGCAAGCTGTACTACATGTGGGTAAGCAAGGCCCAGAACTATGAGACCGTGGGCAAGGACTACTCCGATAACGACAGGACGGCACCCCAGCCCGTGGGCCAGATTCTTGTAAAGGAAAGCTTTCATACGGTAGACGGCCCCGACGGCCAGCCCGACCCGGGGCGCAAGCTGGGCGCGAAATCCGACCTGTTTGTGATGTTCAAACTGGACCCGGCCACGCAGGGCACTGACCTGGGCTGGGTGTACGGCACGTTGTCGCCCGACGGCAAGATCGTGACCGCCGCCGGCAAGCTGGCGCCGTGCATGAAGTGCCACACCGATGGCACCCAGGACCGCATGTTCGGCATGGCTTACGGTGGTGGCAGCGCGACCAACCACTAGCCCGCTGCCCGGCCGATTCCCGGGCGATACACAGCAAGGCGAGATCAGGCGCGGATGTCCTTGAGTTCCAGTTCGACTTCCGCGGGGCCGCGAAAGGTGCTGATCTTTGGTGTGTAAACGACACGCACTTTGTCGCCGCGCTTGAACTGGCCAATGCGGTCGCCCAGTCCAAAACCGATGCCGCGCATGGCCGGGCCTTGCTGCTTTAGCAGAATCGAAAGATGCCCCGTGCCGCGCCCCACCACCTTGGGCGGCGCCGCGACTTCGACATCCGTGGTCATGAACGCGGGCTCAGGGTTACCTTCGCCAAAGGGCTCCAGGCCTTGAAGGATGTCCACGCCCTCAACGCCCAGATCGGCAAGCGGAACTTCCGCGTCGATCTTCAATGTCGGGGTTTCATAGCCAGCCTGCACCACATGCTTGTCGGCGATTTCATTCACGGCACGCCGCAGCATGCCCAGGTTTTCGCGGGTGATTTCCAGACCTGCGGCCTGGGCGTGGCCGCCAAAGCGGTGCATCAAGGTGCCGCATTCCTGCAGCGCGTTGTACAGGTGAAAACCCGGAATGCTGCGACCGGAGCCCCGGCCCATTGCCGCGCCAGTGGCCACCAGCACGGCAGGCTTGTTAAACCGCCGCGAAAGCCGCGCCGCCACAATGCCGACGACGCCCGGGTGAAAATCGTCGTGGCCCACAACCAGAATGCGTTCGGACTCATAGCCCGCATCAGCCGTGACCATGTCTTCGGCCATGCGGGTCAGTTCGCGATCGAGTGTCTGGCGCTGGCGGTTCAGGCTGTCGGTTTCAGCGGCCAGTTCCATGGCCTGGCCGTAGCTTTGTGCCGTCAGCAGTTCCACGGCCAGGGTTTCGCGGCCCAGGCGGCCGCCGGCATTGAGGCGCGGTGCCAGCTTGAAGCCGACATCGGTGCCACTGGGAATCTTGTCCAGGCCGCTGGTTTCCATCAGCGCGCGAATGCCGGGGTTGGGGCTGTCGGGCATGCTGCGTAGGCCTTGACGCGTCAAGATGCGGTTGTCGCCCAGCAGCGGCACCACGTCGGCCACGCTGGCCAGTGCCACCAGGCTTTGGGCGCCGGCCAGAAAATCCCGAAACGGCGGGTCCAGTTTCTCGCGGCTTGAAAGGCGGGTCAGTACCGCCCAGGCCAGCTTGAAAGCAACCCCCGCGCCGCACAGGTCGCGGAACTTCAGTTGCTCGGATTTGACGTGCGGGTTCAGCACCGCCACGGCCGGGGGCAGGGTTTCACCCACGGTGTGGTGATCGGTAATGATGGTTTCAATGCCCAGGTCGCGGGCCAGCGCGATCTCGGCGTTGGCCGTCGTGCCGTTGTCGCAGGTGATCATCAGCTTCACACCGCGCTGGGCGGCCCGGCGCACGATGCGTTCATTCAGGCCGTAGCCATCCTGTGCGCGGGAAGGAATGCTGACTTCCACCTGGCCACCCAGCAGGCGAAACAGGTTCACCAAAAGGGCCGCGCTGGCGCTGCCATCGACGTCGTAATCGCCCTGAATCAGTGTCAATTCGTGGCGCTGCAGGGCCAGCAGAACGCGGTCCACGGCCTGCTGCATGTCTCGGAAGGCAAAGGGGTCTTCCAGGTTGGCGCTGGTGGCGGCCAGAAACTGCCGGGCTTGGTCCAAATCGCCTGCGCCGCGATTGATCAGCGCCCGGGCAACGTAATCGGGAATGCGCAGCCCATCGGCCAGTTCGCGAACAGCAGGCGTTCGCTGGCTGGCAATGCACCAGGCTGCATCAATGCAGGATGTTTCCAATGCTCCCCCTGACGCAAGTCTAGCGCAGGCAGCGACGGCGCGCCCGAAGGAAAGGCCGCAAGTTGCGTTGCCAACAGTGTTTCCACAAATTGTTCTGGTTGCGACGCGGTGAAATGAAAATGAGTCGCCGTAACCAGCGCGCCATGCGGTTGCGGCCGTGGTGAATCGTGGTTTTTCATGATCTGGTCACCAAAAATCGTTCGATTTGGCAACTTGGTCCGATAAAATCGCTCACTTCGACCAAGGCGCCGTCTCAAACCAATGCGACACAATCACTTACGCCGGGGCACAGGTGGGCAGGAATGCTTGACCTCTGGCGCCAGATGCGATAGCCTTTCAGGCTGCTTTGGATTGCTTCCTTAGTAATGGCCCAATCGACGGATTCTCGCCGTTGGTTGTGTCTTGGGGGACAGCTTGACGAAGTGCGGACAACTGGCACTAGTTGCACTGATCGCACTCGCATCCGGGTTGTCGGCGCAGGTCGTTTCGTTGTCGGCTTCGCCCAACATTGCCATTCCTGATAACAGTGATGCTGGCGCAGACAGCACCATCACGATACCCAACTCGGCGCCCTACAACGGCCATCAGATTGGCGCGCTTCAGATCGGCGTGCGTGTGGACCACCCGCGCGACCAACACCTGGATATGTACCTGGTGCCGCCAGGTGTTACCTGGAATCGCAGCGGCGCGAACTATGTAACTCCGCCGCCGGCTGGCGTGGTGGATTTGAGCACCGACAACGGCGGTAACAACCCCAACTACGGCTCCGGGGCTGGGCCCTATGTTTACACCCGCCTGAGCGTAACGACCGACCCGGTGTTTCAGTCCACACAAGCGGTCACGGCGGGCTCTGCGCCCTTCACAGCCAACAGTTACACCGTAGAGGGTGTGAACGACTTCAATGCCCTGTACCGCACCAGCCCGGTTGGCGACTGGAAACTGGTGGTACTGGACGACCAGGGCGGACAGACCGGCACCCTGATTTCCTGGGAAGTACGTTACGTGCACGGCTATTTTGCCGACCCGGGAGTTGCCATTCCCGACGGCTCTCGCACCGGTGTTGCCAGCACGATCTCGATTCCTGCCAGCGGTGACCTGATTGGATCTTTGCAGGTTGGGCTGCGCATCAGCCACGCCAACGACACGCACCTGGATATCTACCTTGTTCCGCCGGGGGTGACCTGGGCAGGCCCTTACACGCTGGTTGCCAACGAGTTTTCCACGCAATCAGAGGCCCTGAACGTACCGATTCCGCGCGGTGTGATTGAACTTTCGACCGATAACGGCGGCGGCGCGAACTACGGCACCACTGCGGCCCCGTCGTCCTATGCGCGTTTTTCGGCGGCTGGCGACCCGGTGACCCCCGGCCTGGCGTCGGTCACCACGGGCGTGTCCCCGTTTACCACCATGGTGTATTCACCCGAGGGCTCGGACTGGTTGGAGTTGCTGTACGGGCGCCCCGCCGCAGGCAATTGGACGCTGATAGTCGCTGACGACACCGGCACGGGCACCGGCACGCTGGTGAGCTGGGAGATCCTCTATACCCCCGTGGCCGCAAACACGCTGTATGCCCACCTGGGTGATAACAACGACCCGGGCTTGCCCATCGCACGCGGACAGGCCGGCCAGGTGCTGGGCCAGTACCGCATGGAAGCTGTTGGTGGGGCTGCCAACAACCTGACCAGCATTGTGTTTCATGAGGTGGCGAACACAACGCTGACCAGCCTGATTTCTGCGGCCTCGCTGTATCGCGACAACAACGGCGATGGCTTGCTGGATGGTGGCGACACGCTGCTGGCTGCGGGCGTGCTGGCTGGTGCCAACGCAACCTTCAACTTTGCCCAGGCTATTGGGGCCAATGCGGGCGTGAACCTGCTGCTGGTTGGCACAGTTGTCGCCGCTCCGGCCCCGGCTTCGATGCAGATTGAGATTCTGTCGGCGGCCTCAATCGGGTCTCCACTAACCGAAGACGGTTTGTTTCCGGTGCGCGCCGGGCCGCGCCCATTTGTTACTGCGACGACCTTCACATATCGGCCGGGGCAGCCGGATCTGATTACGGACAACGACGAGGTCGGCATCACCCGCGGCATTACCATTCCGGCCACCAGTGACCGTGTTGGCTCGATGCGGGTTGGTATCCGGCTGGATCACACGTACGACCAGGACCTGGACATCTACCTTCTGCCGCCCGGAGTGGTCTGGAACCCGCCTTACGCGGTGCCAAACAACGGCCCGGTGATTACCGCCCCGCCGCAAGTGATTGAACTGTCCACCGACAACGGTGGCGGCGGCAACAACTGGGGCAGCAACGCCACTAGTTACACCTACAACTATGCGCGCCTGTCTGGCGCTAATGACCCCACGTGGCCAGCTTCCAGCTTGATCACGGGCGGCGGTTCGCCGTTCACGGCCCAGCCGCAGTATCGCGTCGAAGGCACCACGGCCTGGAATCTTTCTTACAACGGCAACCCCAGCGGAACATGGCAGTTGATCGTCGTCGATTCCTGGGGCCAGGACGTGGGCTATCTGGTTTCCTGGCAACTTGAATACGTGCCTATTACGACGCCGCAGTTCTGGGCCAACATAGGCGACAGCAACAACCCCGGCTTGCCCGCCACCACGGGCACGGCTGGCAACGTGTTCGGGCAACTGGAGCTTTCGGCTTACTTTGGCGCCAACAGCGTCACCCAGATTACCGCCCGTGAAGTCAACAACTTCAACATCGGCAATAACCTCAGTGCGATTGCGTTGTACCGCGACGTCAACGCCAACGGCGTCTATGACCCCGGCACGGATACACTGGTGGCCAACGGCGGCATGGCCGGCGCTGTGGCCACGTTCAATATTGCCGGTGGCTTCAATGTTGCTTCTGGCGCCACCGAGTTCCTGCTGATTGTGGGTACGGTTCAGGCCTCGCCGGCTAACACGGTGCTTTCGCTGCGCCACGCGACAAATGCCGACATTGTGGGTTCAACCAGTGAAATTGCGCCTTACCCGCTGGATTACGGGGCGCACCCGCTGAATCCGCCCAACACGTATGTAAGCACGCCGCCCTTTGGCAAAAGCATCCCGGACAACAACGCGGCGGGTATTACCGACACGATCACGATTCCGGCCACCAGTGACCTGATTGGTGCGTTGCGCATTGGCATTCGTATTGACCACGCCAACGACGCAGACCTGGATATCTGGCTGATTCCGCCCGGTGTGACCTGGGCCGGCCCCTACACCACGATCAACAACGGCGCCAACGTGACACCGCCCGCGGGGGTGATTGAGCTTTCGACCGACAACGGCGGCACCGGCAATGACTACGGTACCGGCGCGGTTTCATTTGTGTACGCGCGGCTTTCGCGCAACGGCGACCGGCAGTTCAGCCCGGGCAACACGCCGGTCACGGGCGGCACGGCGCCGTTTACCGCGGCCAATGGTTACATTGAGGAAGGCACGGCGGCTTTCAACGCGCTGTACGGCACCAACCCTTCGGGCAACTGGACAATCGCGATTGCCGACGACGGCAACGGCGGCACGGGCCGCCTGATTTCGTGGTTTGTGCAGTACGTGCCGGCCGAGCGCGCGCAGGTGAAAAGCGTGCCCACGGCCGGCTTCAGTAACTTCGGCAACGTGGCTGTTGGCGCGCCCAGCGCGGCCCAGGGCTTTCAGGTGCAGAACATGGGCAACTTTTCGCTCACGTTGCCCGCGCCTGTGCCGGCCAACGGCATTCGCATCACTGGCGCCAATGCATCCGACTTTGTCATTCAGGGCGTCGCCCCCAGTGGGGTGCTTGCCGCAGGCGCCAGCACGGCTACCTACAACATCGTGTTCACACCGGGCGCAGTCGGTTTGCGCACGGCCAACATTACGGTCACCTGGAACAATTCTGACGCCACCATGCCGGCAACGGCAACCAGTAACTACGCGATTTCGGGTACTGGCGTGGTGCCGACCATCAGCGTGGTGGGCGGGCCGTTGAGCTTTGGCAATGTCGAGATTGGCACCAACTCAGCCGCCCAGAGTTACAGCGTGTCGGGCACGTTCCTCGCGGCCAACCTGGTGGTTACGCCTCCGGCCAACTTTCAGGTTGCCCTGGCTGCGGGCGGGCCGTGGCTTGCAAACCTCAGCCTGGTCCCGGCCAGCGGCACAGTGGCTTCCACCACCGTGTTTGTTCGCTTCAACCCGGCGTCTCTGGGTGCTGCTGCTGGCAATGTCAGCAACGCCAGCACGGGTGCTGCAACCCAGAACGTGGCGGTAAGCGGCACGGGCGCAGGAATCACCGTCAGCACGGCCGGGCCCTTGGCATTTGGCAACCAGCAGGTCAGCACGGCTTCGGCTGCGCAAAGCTACAACGTGCAGGGCGTTGGCCTGGCTGCCAACCTGGTGATTACGCCACCGGCCAACTTTGAAGTAGCGCTGGCAGCGGGCGGGCCCTGGCTTGCAAGCCTGTCACGTACCCCGGCACAAGCCGCGACGCTGACCACGATCTTTGTGCGCTTTAACCCCGCGGCATCGGGTGCCTTCAGTGGCAACGTCACCAACGCCAGTGCACCCTACACAACGCGCAATGTGGCCGTCACGGGCACGGGCATCGCAGGTATCTTGAGCACGCCGCTGGGCCCGGTGAACTATGGCTCAACCAACGTGTTTACGACTTCTCCGCTTTCACCGATCACCCATGCACTGACCAACACCGGCAGTGCCGTATTGACGGTGACGGCCCTGAACTTCATTGGTGCCAATGCCGCCGATTGGGCCGTGACTTCGGCGCCCGGCTTGCCCTTCAACATTGGCATTGGTGCAACAGTCAACATACAGGCCAGTTTCACGCCCCAGGGCACAGGGGGCCGTGCTGCGACGTTGCGCATTACCAGCAACACCGGTGGCCCGGCTGGCCAGTTCACGGATGTATCGGTAACCGGCAACGCGCTGGTGGGCACTCTCAGCACCGCGGCCTCGGCAAACTACGGCACCGGCAACCTGGGTTCGCCTACGAACCTGTCGCCGGTGACGCACACCTTTACCAACACCGGAACCGGCACATTGACGATTACCGCCCTGGCGTTTGTCGGCGGCGACGCAGCGGACTGGAGCTTTGTGGTTGCCCCCAGCCTGCCCATGTTGATTGGCCCCGGTGCCAGCAACAACGTTCAGGCCAGGTTGATTCCAACGGCTGTGGGCGCACGCAACTCCACGTTGCGCGTGACCAGCGATTCAGGCGGCACCAGCGGCAACTTCAACATTGCGGTTTCGGGCAGTGGCACAGCGGGCGTGTTGACGACCAGCCTGAACGTGGCCTACGGCACCAGTAACCTGTTCACGCCCAGCAGTCTTTCCCCCGTGACGCACACGATCAACAACACAGGCACGGGCACGCTGACGATCAGCAACATTCAGTTCACGGGTGGCCAGGCAGCGATGTGGGCGTTCAGCCCGGCGCCAAGCCTGCCGATTGTGATTCTTGCCGGCGGCAACGCCAATGTTACGGCAGTTCTGACTCCTACGGCGACTGGGGCCCTGGCTTCCACGCTGCGGTTTACCAGCGATTCCGGTGGCTTCATCAACACGTTGACCGACGTCAATGTAACGGGCACAGGCACGGTGGCTACCTTGAGCACACCCCTGGGGCCCGTGGACTACGGCACGACCAACGTGTTTACGGTTTCGCCGCTTTCGCCGATCACACACACCGTGACGAACACCGGGTCGGGAACGCTGACGATTTCTGGCGCCAGCTTTGTGGGCGCCAATGGCGGTGACTGGTCATTTACCGCACCCGCGCCAACCTTTCCAATCAACGTTACGCCGGGCGGCAACACGGCGTTTCAGGTGCGGTTCATTCCGCAGGGCACCGGCAGCCGCAACGGAACTTTGCGGTTCTTCAGCAACACCACAGGCCCGATCAATACCCAGACCGATGTCGCCCTGACCGGCAACGGCACAGTCGGAACGCTGTCAGCGACAACCCCAGTGGCCTATGGGTCATCGAATGTTGGCGTAACCAGCAGCCCGGTCGGCCACACGCTGAACAACACGGGCACCGGCCCGCTGACGATTACCGGCCTGGTGTTCACGACCGGCAACGCCAGTGATTGGGCCTTCACCGTGGCGCCAAGCTTTCCGACTGTGATTGCGGCAGGTGGCAACGTGGTGATTTCGGCGACATTCACGCCCGGCGCCACAGGTGCCCGCAGCAGCCTCTTGCGCATCACCAGCGACAGCGGCGGCACCAGCGGCGATTTTGATGTCACGGTAAACGGCACGGGCACCCAAGCCGTGATCGGCGTTACCACGCCAGTAAACTACGGAAACAGCAACCTGGGCGTCCCAACCAGCCCGGCCACGAACCATCAGGTGAACAACAGCGGCACCGGCCCGATGCGAATCACCGGCATTGCCTTGGGTGGCGCCAATGCCGGCGATTGGGCACTCAGTGGCCTGCCGGCTTTCCCGGCCACCGTGGCGGGTTCAGGTAACATCGTATTCAGCGGCGTGTTTACGCCTTCGGCCACTGGGCCGCGCACAGCCACAATCAGCATTACCTGGGATCAAGGTGCTGGCGTGGGCACGACCATCACCAACATTACACTCAACGGTACCGGCACCGTGGCAACGCTGGCCACCGCGACGCCTGTGGCCTATGGGTCATCGAATGTGGGCGTCACCAGCAGCCCTGTGGGCCACACACTGAACAATACGGGCACTGGCCCGCTTACGATCACGGCCTTGGCATTCACGACCGGCAACGCCAGTGATTGGGCCTTCACCGTTGCGCCAAGCTTCCCGATTGTGATTGCGGCCGGTGGCAACGTGTTGATTTCGGCGACATTCACGCCCGGCGCAACAGGTGCCCGCAGCAGCCTGCTGCGCATCACAAGTGACAGCGGCGGCACCAGCGGTGATTTTGACGTCACGGTAAACGGCACGGGCACCCAAGCCGTGATCGGCGTGACGACGCCCGTGAACTACGGAAACAGCAACCTGGGCGTCTCAACCAGCCCCGCTACAAACCACCAGGTGAACAACACAGGCACCGGCCCGATGCGAATCACGGGCATTGCCCTGGGTGGCGCCAACGCCAGTGATTGGGCACTCAGTGGTCTGCCGGCTTTCCCGGCCACCGTGGCGGCTGCCGGCAACATGGTGTTCTCAGGCGTGTTCACGCCTTCGGCAACAGGCCCGCGCACAGCCACTATCAGCATCACCTGGGATCAAGGTGCTGGCGTAGGCACGACGATCACCACGATCACACTCAACGGCACCGGCACCCAGGCCGTGATTGGCGTTACCACGCCGGTGAACTACGGCAACAGCAATTTGGGCGTCTCAACCAGCCCGGCCACCAATCATCAGGTGAACAACACAGGCACCGGCCCGATGCGAATCACCGGCATTGCCCTGGGCGGCGCCAACGCCAGCGATTGGGCACTCAGTGGTCTGCCGGCCTTCCCGGCCACCGTGGCGGCTGCCGGCAACATGGTGTTCTCAGGCGTGTTTACGCCTTCGGCAACAGGCCCGCGCACAGCCACAATCAGCATTACCTGGGATCAAGGCGGCGGCGTCGGCACGACGATTACCACCATCACACTCAATGGCACCGGCACCCAAGCCGTGATTGGCGTTACCACGCCGGTGAACTACGGCAACAGCAATTTGGGCGTCTCAACCAGCCCTGCCACCAATCATCAGGTGAACAACACAGGCACCGGCCCGATGCGAATCACGGGCATTGCCCTGGGTGGCGCCAACGCCAGCGATTGGGCACTCAGTGGTCTGCCGGCCTTCCCGGCCACCGTGGCGGGTTCAGGTAACATCGTATTCAGCGGCGTGTTTACACCTTCGGCCACTGGGCCGCGCACAGCCACGGTCAGCATCACCTGGGACCAAGGTGCTGGCGTGGGCACGACGATCACGACCATCACCCTCAACGGCACAGGTACTGTCGGAACGTTGACAACAGCGACGCCAGTGGCCTATGGCAGCATCAACCTGTTTCAGACTACCAGTGCGGTCAACCACACTTTGAACAACACAGGCACAGGCCCGCTTACGATCACGGGCCTGGTGTTCACAACCGGCAACGCCAGTGACTGGGCATTTACCGTGGCGCCAAGCTTGCCGATCGTGATTGCTGCCGGCGGCAACGTGGTGATTTCAGCCACGCTCACGCCAAGCGCCGTGGGTGCGCGCAACAGCCTGCTGCGCATCACCAGTGACAGCGGCGGCACCAGTGGTGATTTCGACGTGACGGTTAACGGTACCGGCACCGTGGCAACGCTGGCCACCGCAACGCCTGTCGCCTACGGGTCATCGAATGTCGGCGTCACCAGCAGCCCTGTGGGCCACACGCTGAACAACACGGGCACCGGCCCGCTGACGATTACCGGCCTGGTGTTCACGACCGGCAACGCCAGTGATTGGGCCTTCACCGTGGCGCCAAGCTTCCCGATTGTGGTTGCTGCCGGCGGCAACGTGGTGATTTCGGCGACATTCACGCCCGGCGCCACAGGTGCCCGCAGCAGTCTGCTGCGCATCACCAGTGACAGCGGCGGCACCAGCGGTGATTTTGATGTGGCCGTATCGGGTACCGGCACAACGGGCAGCATGGCCTCGGCCTCGCCAGTGATTTACCCGACTATCAATGTGTTTCAGACCGGCACGGCCGTCACGCACACACTTTCGAACACGGGCAGCGGCCCGCTTTCGGTGACCAACCTTCAGTTCATTACGGGCAACGCCAGCGACTGGGCCTTTACGGTTGCGCCGACCTATCCCATCAACATTGGTGCAGGGCTGAATGTAAACGTGCAGGCCACGTTCACCCCCGGCGCGCCCGGCGCACGGTCGACACTGCTGCGAATCACGTACAATTCGGGCGGGCCCAGCAGCGACTTTGATGTTGTATGCAACGGCACAGGTACGGTGGGTACGCTGACAACCACGACGCCGGTGGCTTATGGCAGCATCAACCTGTTCCAGACCACCGGTGCGGTTAACCACACACTGAACAATACGGGTACTGGCCCGCTTACGATCACCGGCCTTGCGTTCACGACCGGCAACGCCAGTGACTGGGCATTTACCGTGGCGCCGAGTTTCCCGATTGTGATTGCCGCCGGCAGCAATGTGGTTGTTTCGGCCACCTTCACGCCAGGTGCCGTGGGTGCGCGCAACAGCCTGTTGCGCACCACCAGCGACAGCGGCGGCACCAGCGGCGACTTTGACGTCGCGGTGACCGGTACCGGCACCGTTGGTACGTTGAGCACCGCAACGCCCGTCGGATACGGCAGCTTGAACCTGTTCCAGACCTCTGGTGCGGTCAACCACACGCTGAACAACACCGGCACGGGCCCGCTGACGATTACCGGCCTGGCTTTCACCACGGGTAACGCCAGCGACTGGGCGTTCACCGTGGCGCCAAGCTTCCCGATTGTGATTGCGGCCGGCGGTAACGTGGTTGTTTCGGCCACGTTTACGCCCGGTGCCATCGGCGGTCGCAACAGTCTGCTGCGCATCACCAGTGACAGCGGCGGCACCAGCGGCAATTTCGACGTCACGGTTACCGGCACCGGCACTGTGGGAACTTTGGCTGCGGCCTCGCCGGTTGATTTCGGCACTGGCTATGTCGGCAGCCCGTCGAACCTGTCGCCGCTGACCCACACATTGAACAACACCGGCACCGGGCCTCTGACGATCACCGGCCTGGCATTTACGACCGGCAACGCAACGGATTGGACCTTTGCTGTTGCCCCGAGTTTGCCGGTGGTGGTTGCAGCGGGCGGCAACTTCCAGTTCGACGCGGTCTTCACCCCGGGTGCCACAGGCGCGCGGGCCAGTTTGCTGCGTATCACCAGCGACAGCGGCGGCAGCAGTGGCGACTTTGACGTGACTTTGACCGGCAACGGCGTGCCACCGGCCAGCGTCACGGCCGTTACGGTCAGTGCCGACAACGGCGGCCCGCTGACCGTGCAGGCCACGATCAATGGGCCGGTTTCGACATTCATTGACGTTGTGGTTACCTACAGCGGCGGCGCCAATGCCGGCCCGCCGGTGCTGGTTTCTACCTCTGCGGGCACGATTTCCGGCAATACGATTCTGGGTGTGCCGTCCAACACGACAATCACGCTGGTCTGGGATGCCTATGCCACGGAACGCCACACCACGGCGTTCAACTACGTGCTGACGCTGTCGCCTTTCATTGGCGTGCAGCCCGGCACCCCCGGCAGCAGCCCAGCCTTCACCCTGCAGCGCAACGGCGGCTGGACGCAGCACGTAACGCCCAGCGAACAAGCCACGCCAGTGCTGGGGCATGTTGCGGTCTACGACGAGGCCAACGACCGCATGGTGGTGTTTGGCGGCAAGATCGGCACTGTACGCACCAACCGGGTATGGGTCTATGAACGCGGCCCTGGTTCCGTGCTTGGCTGGAAGATGCTTTCGCCCTCGGGCACTGCGCCCTCTTCGCGCCAGTATTCGACGGCGCTGTATGACGCCGCCAACGACCGCATGGTGGTCTTTGGCGGGCTGGCTGATTCCGGCACTTCGGCCCAGGTATGGGCCCTGGACCTTACGCCGGGCGCTGAAGCCTGGACCCTGCTGGCCGGGGCCTCTCCGGCAACGCCGGCGGCGCGCTATGCCGCATCGTTTACGTACGATGCCGGCAACCAGCGCGCCCTGATGCACGGCGGTGTTGGCAGCGGATACCAGAACGACACTTGGGCGCTGGATTTGACCCTGGGCGCGGAAAGCTGGGGCACCGGGCCGGTCACCACAGGCGGTCCTTCACGCAGTGGCCAAGCCGCGGCCCTGGATGCATCTGGCAACCGTCTGGTGATTTACGGCGGGCAGTCATCCACGGGCACAAACGCCGACACCTGGCAGATGAACCTGACCACGTTCTCGTGGTCGTCGGTGGCAACGGCAGGCGCACCGGGCGCCCGCTACTTTGGTACCTACCTTTATGACAGCGTCAGTAACCGCATCGTCGTGCAAAGTGGCTACAACGGCGGCGCGGTGCGTGTGGACGGATTTGCGATGCCGCTTTCCGGCCCCAACCAGCATGTCTGGTCCCAACTGCCGGGTGACCCGGCTGCCGCGGCAGGCCGCGTGCAGGGTGCGGCAGCATTTGACCCGGTGCGGCAGCAGGGTCTATTCTATGGCGGGTTCACAGGCAGCGTCGCTTTGGTGGCGTTCAGCGTGCTGGATTTGTCGGTGCAGCCACCGGCGTTCTTGGGCAGCCCGACATTGACATCGAACACGCCTCCGGCGCGGTGGGGCGCGACGATCGTGTTTGATTCGTTCAACAACCAGCTTGTGCTGTTCGGCGGCAAGGACGCCAACAACTACTACAGCGAAATCTGGGTGATGGACCGGTCGATATCCGGTGCGCCCTGGGTACGTTTGAACGTTGCCGGTGGGCCGGGTGCGCGGGTCTATCACGCCGCCACATTTGATGCTGTCAACCGGCGTATGATTGTTTGCGGCGGCCAGGACGCCACCGGAACCCGCCAGGCCGATATCTGGACGCTCGATCTTGCCGGCACTCCGGTATGGACGGCCCATGCCGGTTCGGGCCCGCTGGGCAGCATTCGCCATTCGCTGGTGTATGACAGCCTGACCAACCGCGCGATCATGCATGGCGGCTTTACCACCACGTATGTTGGCACAACCTGGGCCTATGACTTCGGCCTTTCAGCCTGGACACAGCTTGTGCCGTCAGGCCTCGCACCTGCTGCACGTTATGGCCATGGGGCAATGTTCGACGCGGCGCAGAACCGCATGGTGATTTTTGGCGGGCGCCACTCCAGCGCGTTCACCAACGAAGTGTGGTCGTTTGAGCTGACAACCATGGGCTGGACGAACATCTCGCAAGTTGGCGGCACGCAGCCGGTTGGCCGCGCGTTGTTTGGCTGCGGAAACAACACTGCAGGCACGATGGCATGGCTGTTTGGCGGCGACACCGGAGTGGCGCAGTCCGATCTGTGGCAACTGGACGTCGGTGGCGCTATTGCGGCCTGGACGCAGCTTGCCTTTGCGGCTCCCGCCCCTTCAGCGCGTACCACCCACGCTGGCGCCTATGACGGTTCCAGACTCGTGATCGGCTTTGGCCTGCTTTCCGGGGCGCCCTTGCGCGATGTATGGCAGATTGACCCCTCCGCCCCGGCCGCGGGCTGGACGCAGCTGGGCGAACTGGCCAGTCCCTCAGCCTTGGCCCACACGGCCGTGGCCCTGGACCCTGTCAACCGCAGGCTGATTGCCTTTGGCGGTCTGGTGGACGGGCTGGTTGATGCCTCACTGTGGTCGCTGGACCTGGCATCCCCGATTGCCACTTGGCAGCGGATAGACCCGCCTGGCGCTCGCCCTGGCACGCGGCGCACAGCGACCATGATTTACGACGCCGGCAGCAGCCGCATGATTCTGTATGGCGGCCGCACCGGCGTAGCCGACAGCACGATTACGGACGAAGTCTGGGCGCTGACACTGACGCCGGGCAGCGAATCCTGGACGCTGCTGGCCACCAGCGGCGCGTCGCCCGGCAAGCGTGCCCAGCATGTGGCGGTGGTGGACGGTGCAGGGCGCATGGTGATCTTTGGCGGTCGCGCGGAAACCGGCGCGTTCTTGAACACCACCTATGCGCTGAACCTGTCAACACTGGTCTGGGCGCAGGTCGCCGCGACGGGTTCCATCAACGCGCGCATTGCCGCAGCCGCAATCTATGACCCGGTGGGCGACAGGATGATCTTGTACGGCGGCAGCAACAACGGCACGTTGACGACATTGCACTCCCTGAACATGTCCGGTGCCCCGGCATGGACCACCATGGCCAAGGTCGGCACGGCGCCCGCAGGCCTGTTTTATCACAGCATGGTGTATGACCCTGCGTTGCACCGCATGCTGGTGTACGGCGGGTTCAACGCGTTCTCGGAGGGTCGCTTGTTCTCGATGGACCTGGCCACGAACACCTGGACGGAAATTCTGCCCCCCGTGGCGCGGCCGCAGAACCGTTGGGCGCACGGCGCCGTGTGGGACGCTGCCGGTTCGCGCATGGTGGTGGTCAGCGGTTATCTGGATGGCGAAGTCTCGGCCATGCAGCAGGGCGGCCTGACCGACCTGTGGTTCTGGGGCGATTGAGTCCCGGCTTGTTTGGGCTATCGCGCACCCGCCGGTTTCGCACAATGAAAGCCGTGTCGATCCTTGCAGAACTGCGTGAGGTAATCGCGGCGCGCGAACTGGCCTGGATGCTGGCCGCGCGGGAAATCCGCGTGCGTTACAAGCATACGGTGCTGGGCATTGGCTGGGCGCTGGCGGTGCCGCTTTGCCTTATGTTGGTTTTCACGTTCCTGTTTTCGCGCGTGGCCCGCGTTTCAACAGGCAGCCTGCCCTATGCAGTGTTTGTCTACCTTGGGCTGGTGCCCTGGCAGTTCCATGCTTCTGTGCTGACGGCTTCCGCCCGTTGCCTTACCGAAAACCGCAACCTGGTCACCAAGGTGTACTTTGCGCGCGAGGCCCTGCCGCTTTCCGTGGTGTTTTCAGCGCTGGCGGATTTTGCCGTGGCCGCGCTTGTGTTGGTGGTCCTGATGGCCTGGTATGCCGTGGTGCCCGGCTGGGGCCTGCTGCTTGTGCCGCTTGTGCTTGCCGTACAAGTCGCGTTGTCGATCGGATTGGCGTTTCTGTTTTCGGCCGGGAACCTGCTGTACCGCGACGTGCAGTACCTGTTGCAGGTGCTTGTGCTGGTCTGGATGTTCGCAAGCTCCGTGGTGTACCCGATTCCGCGTACCGGTAACCTGGCCTGGCTGGCCTGGCTGAACCCGATGACGCCGATTCTGGATGCATACCGCGGGCTGATCGTCGGCGGCGAAACCTGGTTCAAGCCGGAGTTTGGCGTGGCTGCGCTGGTCAGCCTTGTGCTGATGGTTTTTGGCTGGCGCTGGTTTCGCGGCGTTGAAGGCAAGTTCGGGGAGTTGGCATGACCGCCCCGGCCGTGGAGTTTGATGCCGTAAGCAAGCGCTTTCACAAGGGCGCTCGCATTAGCACGCTGGCCGGGCTGGTGCTGGGTGCGCCCCGACGCTGGCTGGCACGAAAGAACGAATCCGGCCTGTTGCCCGGCGAGTTTTACGCGCTGAGCGAAGTGACCTTTGCCCTGCAAGCTGGCGAATCCCTGGGCATTCTGGGTCCTAACGGGTCCGGCAAGAGCACGGTGTTGAAGTTGTTGTTTCGCATTCTGCGGCCCGACGCAGGGCAGGTCCGGGCCAAGGGGCGCGTGGGCGGGTTGATTGAACTTGGGGCGGGTTTTCACCCCTATCTCAGTGGCCGCGAAAACGTCTTCATCAACGGTGCCATTCTGGGCATGACTCGCGCCCAGGTGCGCCAGCGCTATGATTCGATTGTTGAGTTTGCGGGCATTGCCGAGTTCATGGACATGCCGGTGAAGGATTACAGCAGCGGCATGTACGCCCGCCTGGCGTTTGCGATTGCGGCCCATGCCGACCCCGACGTGCTGCTGGTCGACGAAGTGCTGGCCGTGGGCGACGCCACGTTTCAGCTCAAGTGCTACGACTGGATGGCGCGCATGCGCAAATCCGGCCGCGCGGTGGTGGCTGTCAGCCACGACCTTTATGCCATGGCGGCTTCGTCCCGCTGCCTTTACCTCAATGCCGGCAAGCCGGTGCTGCTGGGCGAGCCCCGGGCGGTGATTGACCGCTATCTGCAGGACCTAAGCCTGGGCCAGCGCGACCCCGTGCCCGAAACCAGCTTTGTCAAGACCGAAAGCGGCCAGGCCCGAGCCGTGATTGAGCGCGTGGAGTTCCTGGGTGACGACGGCCAGCAACTTCGGGCACTCGAACATGGCGCCGAGTTGACGATCCGCTTTCACTTTCAGGCCAACGCCGCCGTGGAATCGCCCATGTTCGGGCTGACGCTGTTCCATGACGACGCCCGCATTCCGCTGAGTTCGCCCCGGCACTACCTGTTTCAGGCCTTCAGCGGAGAAGCTTTCAAGGGTATGACGCTGCGCGGCAAGGGCGTGGTCGAAGTCAGCGTGAAAGATGTGCGCCTGCCCGTGGGCAGTTATCGGGCCAAGACCTATCTGTATGAGCGAGACGGTGTAACGCCGATTTTTCTGCAGGATGGCGCCACACGCATTGAGGTCAAACGACCCGGCTGGAGTGACGGCCGCGCACTGCTGGACCACCGCCAAACCTGGGGCATGCCCGTCATGGCAGAAGGCAGCCAGCCATGACCGGCTCATCGACGGGCAGCCTGTTGATTGTCACCGGCGACATGCTGGGCACGCTGGTTGCCAAAGGCCAGCAACCACCCGCGATGCAGCGTTACTACAATCCGGCCGCCTGCTTTGCACAGACGCGATTCTTCAACTGGCAGCAGGAGGCTGCACCGGAGGCATTCGCCGCGCAGATGGTTCAGGCAACGCCCGCGCCAGGGATTGCAGCCTGGCGGTCAGGCCTCGGCGACATCAGCATTCGGGACGTAGTTTCGGGCTCTGAAATGCTGGCCGGCTGGCCCGGGCTGCCGGCCCAGTGGTTGCAGGCCGCGCGCGATGCCAACCCGGTTGCAGTGCGCGCCTACGATGCCGATGCGGCAGGGCAGATCGGGCTGGAACTTGCCAGGGCAATGGCTGTGCCCTGCTTGGTCAGCGTGCACAACGTGCGCGGCATAGCAGCCAACGTAGTGGCTGGGGCTGATGTGGTGATGTGCGTCAGCGACGCGGTGGCCTTCGCCGCCGTTGCGGCAGGGGCGGACCCTGCACGTGTCGTGACCGTGCCCAACCGCGTGGATCGGCAAGTGTTCACGCCCCAGGGCCCGGCCGCACAAGGCCCCGCCGGTTCGCCGCGCCTACTTTGCATCGCGCGCGACGTGGAACAGAAGAATCTGGATCGGCTGCTGGCGGCCTGTGAGCAGGCGCGCTTGAAACAACCGGGATTGACGCTGGTGCATGCGGGCAAATCCGCGCGCGACTGGTCTCGGTGGCCCTTTGTGACGCACTTTGATGCCATACCCCACGCCGAGTTGCCCAATTGGCTGCGCTGGGCGGATGCGTTTGTGTTGCCCAGCCTGTGGGAAGGTTTTGGCATTGTGTTCGCCGAGGCGCTGGCCTGCGGTGTCCCCGTCGTTACCAGCCGCCGCGCGCCGATGAATGCCATCGTCACTGACCAGTGGGACGGATTGCTGTGCGACCCGGAGAGTGTGGCAGACATTGCGCGGGCAATCTGCGACATCGCCGAACCGGCCACCCGGGCACGCCTGGCTGCTCCGGCGCGAACCGCCAGCGAGCCCTACGACATTGCGGTGGTCGAGGCCCGCGAAAGCGCGCTGTACAGCACCTTGACGCAACCGCATTGGCCCAAAGTCAGTGTCGTGCTGCCCACCTTCAATCGCGCGGGGCTGATTGAGGCCGCGATCGCCAATGTGCTGGACCAGAACTACCCCAACCTGGAATTGATTGTTGTCAACGACGGCAGCCGCGACGCTACCCGCCAGGTGCTGGACCAGGTCGTGGCCCGGCGCAACGATCCGCGCCTGCGCGTGCTGCACTTTGAAAACGCGGGGCTGCCTACTGCGCTCAACCGAGGGTTTGAGGCAGCCACGGGCGACTTGTGGACCTGGACCAGCGACGACAATGCCTATCGGCCCGGAGCGCTGCAGGCCATGGCGCGAGAGCTGATGCTGGATACTTCCCTGGCCATGGTGTTTGCAGATTACGAAGTGCGCTTTCAGGACGGCAGCCGCAAGCCCACCTGCACCGGGCCGGTCAGCGAACTTGCAACGCGCAATGTGGTGGGCGCATGCTTTCTGTATCGCGCAGAGGTCGCCCGCCAGGTGGGTGTTTATGACCCCGGCCGCAAACTTGCCGAGGACTGGGACTACTGGCTGCGCATGTCCAAGGTGGGGCGCATCGGCCGCCTGGCGCGGGTGCTGTATGATTACGGTGACACGCCCGACAGCCTGACGCGCACCCGACCAGCAGAAGTACTTGAAGCTGCCATGGCAATCGCCGGCACACCCGCGCACTGGGATGCCGACTACCACGCCCAGATGGTGCGGCTGGCCGGTGCCTATAAGTGGCAGGGTTTGGCGTGGCGCAGCCTGCGCGCGGCTTGCAGCATTGTCAGCCATCGTCCGCTTTCTGTTTCGGGCTATAAAGCGCTGCTGCGCGCCGTGACGCCCATGCCGCTGCTGCGCCTGGGCAAGCGCCTGAGAGGCGGCCATGCCAATTGACGTGACCATCTTTGCGGGCACCCGACCCGAGGCGATCAAGCTTGCTCCGGTGCTGGCCGCCTTGCGCCACGCTGGCGTCGCGACACGGCTGGTGGCATCGGGCCAGCATGGGGCGCTGTTGCACGATGCGCTGGCCACGTTTGGGCTGAAGGCCGATGCCGATGCTGGTTCCATGCCGCCAGGCCAGACACTGGGCGCCCTTACGGCAACACTGGTGACACGCCTGGAGGGTGATCTGGCTGCGCACCCGCCACGTCTGATACTTGTGCAGGGTGACACGACCACCGCCTATGCGGGCGCCCTGGCGGCGTACTATCGCCACTTGCCCTGCGGCCACATTGAGGCGGGTCTGCGCAGCCACGACCGCTATGCCCCCTGGCCGGAGGAATTGAACCGCGCCATGGTAGATCGCCTGGCAACCCGGCTGTACGCACCCACGCAAGGCGCGCGCGAAAACCTGCTGCGCGAGGGCCTGGCCGACGCGTCGATTCTGGTCAGCGGCCAGACCGGCGTGGACGCAGCTTTGCAGGTCGCGGCCACACTGCCGCCAGACCCGCCACCGGAGCTGGCCGTGGCCCTGGCCGATTGCCGGCAACGCCTGGTGTTCGCAACCGGACATCGAAGAGAGAACCAAAATGGTGGCATTGCACGGGTTGCGGCCGTGCTGCGGGAAATGGCCGCCAGCCGCGACGACGTGACGGTTCTGTTTGCGGCCCACCCTTCGCCGGAAGTACGCCGAGAACTGCAGGGCATTTCGCCGCATGCTCACTGGCGCGTGATTGAACCCGTAAGCTACGCCGCCAGCCTGTGGCTGCTGCGACACAGCGCATGCGTAGTAAGCGATAGCGGCGGGTTGCAAGAAGAGGCGCCCTGTTTTGGCACGCCCGTGCTGGTCACACGCGACAACACCGAACGGCCCGAGGGTATCGCACCAGGCTTTCTGCACATCACAGGCACGGACCCGGACAAATACGAACCGGCCTGCAACAGGCCCTGCAAGGCCAGGGCATGAAGCAGCGCCTGCAGGGCTTGCCCAACCCCTACGGAGACGGCAAGGCCTCGCAGCGTATCGCGGCCGATGTCGTGCGCATGCTTGCCGGCGGTGGGCATTGAGCGGCGTGTTGTGGGTTGGCCGCATGCTGTTTGCACCGAATCTGCGCGTGCGCGAGATCGAGCTGGCCCGCCGCGTCGCCGCACACACACCTGTGTTTGCACTGGACCGCAGCGAGGCCGTGACCGTCTCCGACAACAGCATCAGGGCGCGGCTGAAGATGCGCTGGCGACTGCGCATGGCATCCACCCGCGTGCTCAGTGAAGGTCCGGTCACGCGCTTTCGCATGCCGGTGTGGGCTTCCACGGGGCCCGCGTTCTGCCACTGGGCGGCCCGGCGCAACAACGCGCGAATTGCCGCCATGGTGAGGCGCTTTGGCTGCACGCATGTGTTTCACGGCAACCCGTTCTTCTTTTTGCCACCGCCGCGCGAGCAGCGCGACTATCACGTGCACTTTGACGTGATCGACAACTTCTACGACGAGTGGCCCGACACGCCGCTGGGTCGCGCGCGCAAGCAGTTTCTGCAAAGCGCGATGCAGCGCGCCGATACACTTTCGGCCTGCAGCCACAGCTTGTGCGACTACGCCCACCGGCTGACAGGTCGGGCTTCTGCCTATGCCCCCAATGGCGCCGCGCGCGCCGAAATGCTGGCTTGCCCGGCCGGGGCCGGGCTTGCGATGCGCGAAAAGTTGGGGCTGAAAGATCGGTTCGTGGTCGGGTTCATTGGCAACCACCGCATGGCCTTTGACGGCATGGAAATGCTGTTGCAGGCCTGGCCCAGGGCACACCAGCTTCGGCCGCAGCTTGCCCTGTTGATTGTGGGGCCGGGGTCGGATCGTCTTGCGGGGCCGCTGGGTCTTGGGCCCGCGCAGGGCGTGCACTGCATTGGCCCGGTGCCGCCGGCAGAAGTCGCGGCCTACATTCTGGCCTGCGATGCGGGCGTGCACCCCTATGTGCCGCGGCCGGTCACAGAAGACGCCACGCCGCTGAATGTCGTAGAGTTCAGCACGCTGGGCCGACCCATGTTGTGCAACCCGCTTCGTGAACTGAAGCGGCTGGCCTGGCCGAACCTGCGCTTTGCCGCAGCAACCACCGATGCCTGGGCTGCTGCGCTGGCGGACCCGCAGACCTTTGCGCCGTTTGACAAAGAGGCACTGCGCGCCAGCGTCGAGGTGTTTGATTGGGACCGCAGCGCAGAGGTCGTGCGCAAGGAGATGGGTCTCTGAGGCGGTTGATCGTGGCTGGTTTGCGGTTTGTGCTGGGCGGCCTGGGCCGCCTGTGTGCGTGGTTTGTGGACCCGGTGCGGGCGCCGGTAGTGTGCGTGCTGGCCACGCCCAACATGGGCGGTGCGGAACAAGTGCACGCCAACATCGTGGCAGCCATTGCCGATCACGGGCCCGAAGTGTGGTTCACGGAACTGCCCCGTGATGCCGGGTTGCTGGCCAAGTTCGAATCCAGCGCAACGGTTGTGCAACTGGGCAGGCGACTGCGCCATCGGCTGGGCGCCTACTTTCAAGCTGGTTTGCAGGGCGGGCGCATTTCGCGCGGGCAGGTGCACACGGTGTTTGGGTGCTTCAGCCACTTCTTTTATGACATGCTGCCCTGGCTGAAGGGTGTGCGCTGTATCGACCTGCTGCACAACTTTGGTGTTAACTTTGAAAACTACAGCCTGCCCCACGTGGCGCGGCTGGAGGCCCGGGTGGTGATCACGCAAACCCTGCGCGAAAAACTGCGCACGCACTATCGCCATGAGGGCATCAACACAGCCTGGATGGCCCGCGTGCAGGTGATTGGCAACTCGGTGCCGATTCCGGCCCATGTGTCCGCGCACCAATCACACGGCCCGTTGCGTGTGTTGTACGTGGGCAGGGGCACGCCCGAGAAGCGTGTGCACCTGGTGGGTCGCGTCGCCCGGGCGATGGGTCCGGCCGCAAGCTTCACGCTGGTGGGAGATGTTGAAGCCGTGGTTGATGCCAGCGACCGCCAGTTCTGCCGATTCACAGGCATGCTGACCGACCCCGCTGCCCTGGCTGCCGAATATGAGTCGGCCGATGTGCTGGTGCTGGCTTCAGAACGTGAAGGGTTTCCCGTCGTGGTCATGGAGGCCATGGCGCATGGCGTTGTGCCACTGTGCACGGCCGTGGGCGGGCTGCATGAGTTGCCGCCGCAAACGCGAATGCTGGTTACACCCGAGCCGCCAGATCAAGCCGTCTCGGAGCTGGTTGCCGCGCTGCACAGCCTGGCGGCTGACCGGGCGGCATTGCGGCAGATGTCTGTTGCGGCCCGCGCCTACGCCGTGGCGCATTTTGGGTATGGGCGGGCGCACCAGCAATGGCGCCAACTGCTGCTGAAGGAAGCATCATGACCGCGCTTGCGGGCCTGCGCATTGGTGTAGTCACGCGCTCGCTGGCGCTTGCGGGCGGCACCGAAGTGTATGTACAGCGCCTATTGTGCGCCCAGCAGCAGCTGGGGGCACAAACCAGCGTGTTCACGGACGATGGCGCGCCGCAGGCCGGGCACTTCGATCTGGCAGGTGCGCTGAATGAATCCCTGCACCCGCTTCACCGGGCCAGTGCGGCTTGCGTCCAGGCCGCAGCCGACGCGATTGCCGCCCGCTGCGACATGGTCGAGTTTCACGGCAGCGCACCGACGGCACTGCTGCAGGCACTGCAGCGGCGACTGCCTGTCCTGTTGTACGCGCACACGGCCGAACTGACCTGCCCGGCAGGCGGGCGTATTCTGCTACGCAGCGGGGGTGTGTGTTCGCGGGCGCCGGGCGTGGCCTGCCTGGGTGTCGATCTTTCGCAGGGCTGTCTTTCAGGGCAGCAGGGCGAACCCTTTGCGATGTTGCAGAAACTGCGCGCGCCGTTGCGAGGCAAACTCAGCCGCCAGGCCGTGGCCCTGGCCTGGGCGGCGGTCTTCAACAGCTATGCGCTGGAAGGCTTGTTTCATGCCACTGTGGGAGTGCCCGGGCGCAGCTATGTGCTGCAACCGCCGTTGCCCCAGCCGCACTTGGTTGAGGTCGACCGCGACTCACAGCGCCTGTTGTTCAGTGGACGATTGCAGGGCTTCAAAGGCCTGCATGAAGCGATTGCCCTTTGCGCGGCGTTGCCCGCAACGCACCTGGCGGTTGCCGGCACCGGGCCCGCCGAGGCTGCCGCGCGAGAACAAGCCGCGCGCCTGGGCATTGCTGACCGGGTGCAGTTTCTGGGCTGGCTGGATGCGCCGGCGCTGGCGCGCGAAATGGCCCGCGCGTCTTGCCTGTTGATGCCAGGCCGCTGGTTTGAAGCCTGGGGCATGACCGGGCCCGAAGCCGTGGCCCAGGGCTGCGGCGTGGTGGCCTTTGACGTTGGTGGTGTGCGCGAATGGTGCCGCCAGCCCTGGGGCAGCCTTGTGCCCGCTGGCAACGAACCAGCCCTGCGCGAGGCCGTACAGGCACGACTGGCCGAAAACCCGCCCCCAGCGCAACGGGCGCAGTGGGCCCAGGACGCACAGGCACAGTGGGGGGCGCAAGCCTTTGCCTGGCGGTATGCGCAGATTGCATCGCGCGCCCAGGAACGCGCCACGGCCAAGCGCGTGGTAAAGGTGATTCACTTTGAGCGCGCCCCGGGGCCAGGTTACTACAGCATCGAAAACCTGTTTGCCACGGTGCGCCGCAACCTGCCGGGCGACATCGACGTGGCCATGATTCGCGCGCCCTGGGTGGGGCGCGGGGTGCTGCGCCGGCTTCTGAACCTGCGCTTTGCGCGCAAGCTGAAGGCCGAAGTCGTTCACGTGGTTGGCGACGCGCACTACCTGGTGCTGGGGTTGCAGCCCCAGCGCGCGGTCCTGACGATTCACGATTGCGTGAACCTGGTTAGATCCCGCGGGCTGAAACTGCGGCTGATTCGCAAGTATTACTTTGAAAGGCCTATGGCCCTGGCCGCGGCGACCACCGTCATTTCGCCGCGTACGCTGCGCGAACTCGAAGAGTTCGGCTTGCGCGGCGCGCATCCGCCCACGGTGATTGCCAACTGCGTGTCAGACCGATTCGCAACCGGCGCCACAGGCAAGCGCGACGGCAACAAACTGCTGATGATCGGCACCCTGCCGCACAAGAACCTGGAGAGTGTCGTAAAAGCCCTGCGTGGTGGTCCCTGGCAGTTGCATGTGGTGGGCGGCCTGTCGGGGGCGCAGCGGGAGCTGCTGGCGGATTCGGGGCTGGTCTGGCGCAATTCCGTGGGGCTGGATGACGGGGGCATGATTCGCGCTTACCTGGAGGCCGACGCGCTGGTGTTTGCCTCGTTGTACGAAGGGTTTGGTATGCCGGTCGTGGAGGCCCAGGCCGCCGGGCTGCCCGTCGTTACATCAAGCATTGAGCCCTTGAACTGGGTGGCGGGTGACGGCGCGTTGCTGATCGACCCGCGCGATGGCAGCCAGATTCGCGCTGCCATAGAGTCGCTGTCTGGTGATACCGAGCTGCGGGGCCGGCTTGTCACGGCAGGGTTTGCGAACCTTCAGCGCTTCGCACCCGCAAACATCGCAAGCCAATATGCCGCGGTTTACCGCACGGTTGCCGCAGAGGCCAAAGCGCCGCGGGCGTAGTCGATTGTGCGCAGCAGGCCTTGCTCGAGCCCGGTTTTCGGATCAAAGCCGAACATCGCCCGTGCCCGGCTGATATCCGGGCAACGGCGCGCGGGGTCGCCTGCTTCGCCGGGTGTGTCGGCCAGTGTTGACTTCGAGCCGGTCAGGCGGATCACCAAGTGGGCCAGCTCGCGCACGGAAATCTGCTGCGGCATGCCCAGGTTGGTCGGCGCGCTGGCGTGGGCAGAATGGGTTTCCATCAAGCCTGTCAGGCCGGCAATCAAGTCATCGACATAACAGAAGCTGCGGCCCTGGCCGCCGCCGCCGGTAAGTTGCAGAGGCTTGCCCTGCAGTGCCGCGACAATGAAGTTGGTGACCACGCGCCCGTCGGCCAGGGCCATGCGCGGGCCATAGGTGTTGAAGATGCGCGCAGTGCGGGCATCGACCCGGCGCGTGCGAACAAAGTCGGCCACCAGGGTTTCGGCGGCGCGCTTGCCTTCGTCGTAGCAGGCCCGGGTGCCCTGGGTGTCGACATTGCCGAAGTAGCTTTCGGGTTGCGGGTGAATCAGCGGGTCGCCGTACACTTCGCTGGTGCTTGCCAGCAGCAGCCTGGCGCCGGTTTGCGCGGCCAACTCCAGCGCATGCAGCGTGCCGGTGACAGCAACTTTCAGGGTGCGCACGGGGTCGCGCCGGTATTGTGCTGGGCTGGCGGGACAAGCCAGGTGATACAGGCGGTCGTACTGCCCGCACAGGGGTTGCAGGACGTCGGCTTGTTCAAAGTGAAAGCGGGCATGCGCGCCAGCTGCCTGCAAGTTGGCCCGGGTGCCGGTGCTCAAGTCGTCAATCGCGGTTACTTCGTGGCCGGCAGCCAGCAGCGCGTCGCACAAGTGGCTGCCCAGAAAACCCGCGCCGCCGCTAACCAGCACGCGGCCCATCAGTTGCGGGCCCGGTCAGATACGGTGTCAATCAACAAGGCCGTGCCGATGCCCTGGGTGCTGGAACTGACCACCGTGGTTACATAACCCAGCGCGCGGCTGAGGTCCTGTAACCAGGACTGGTCAATAAACATCACGTCGCCGGGGTGCAAAGGCAGGTCCGGCGAGCCGCCACGCACGGCTTCAGCCAGGTCAAAGCGGAACACCTGGCGATCCTTGAGCGACTTGATGTTGCGCACGACAAACAGGTAGGGGGCAACGTCGATATCGGGTTCGCCAATACCACCTGCGCGGGCCACGGCTTCCATCACTCCCATACCCTTGCGGTAGGCAATCAGGCCGCCGCTGTTGACCTGGGGCGTGCTGCCGGTGCTGGTACTGCCACCGAAGTTGCCCAGGAACACAATCGGGTCGGGGCCATTGGAGCGCTTGAGCTGCAGCGACATGGTGGGGTTGGTGTAGTAGGGCTTGAGCTTGGTGCGCAACAACTCGCGCGCTTCTGACAGGGTGTGGTTGTACATGTCGACTTCGCCAATCCAGCGAAAGGACGCCGTGCCGTCGGGCAGCACGGTGGTTTCGTGGTTGTAATCAGGGTCCTGCAGAATCTCGACGCGCACTTCGTCGCCTGGCGCAATGCGATAAACGTAGGTGTCCTTGGGAAGTTCTTTCAGCGTGGTGACGTCGGTGTACTTGGCCGGGCCGGCGCAGGCCGCGGCCAGCAACAGGGGAAGAATCAACCAGCACAAGATTCGCGGTTTGGTCATGCCGTGGCAAACTCCGCTTCATCCAGTTGGCGGCGGCGCAGCAGGGCCACGGCAATGCCAATGCCGATAATCAGCCCGGCAATCAGGCCAATGGCAATGCCCACCAGTTCCTGGCGCGGCACGGGCTGAGACTGCGAAGCCGGGGAAAGCAGCGTCAATTCGCGCTCGGCGCCTTTGCTGACAGCCGAGAGTTCCTCCAGGATCACTTCGTTGCGTTCTTTCTGGGCGACCAGGCTGGTTTCGTCACGGCGCAGGGTTTCGCTGGCGAGGTATTGTTCACGCAACCTGGAAAGTCCGCCCTCCAGCTTGGGCACATCCTTGCCCACGGCGTCAAACTGAAGCTGCAACAGCGCCGATGCGGCCTTGGCTTCAGCCACGCGGCTGTCGGCCGCGGCGCGCAAAGGGCTGACCTTGCGCTTGTCAACATCCGCGGCGTTGGTGCGTTCGAGTTCTTCGATTTCTTTCTCGACCAGATTCAGGTCTTCCTGCAGGTCGCGGATACGGCGCTGCATGGGGTGTTCGGGCCCCAAATCGCTGCGTTTGCGCAACAGATCAAACAGGTCCTTTTCCATGTCGGCCTGCAGGCGGTGCAGGGCCAGCAGCTTGGCATCAGGTGCTAATTCCTCGTAGGGCGGTATGCGCAGGGCGATTTCGGCCAGGGATTGTTCGGCCTGGCGTGCGGCGGTCAGTTGCAGCGCAAGGCTGTCGTGCTGGGTGCGGGCGTTGCGCAACTCCAGAATAATCTGGTCAATGCGATCCTTCAGCGTAACACCCACGGAATCAGTGTTCTCGACTGCGAACTCCTGCAGGCGACGCTGATACAGTTTGTCCAACTGGGCAAGAATGTCTTTTTGCCGCTTCTCATAGTCGGCCAGGTTGGCCCCGGCCTCGCGCGTCATGTGTTCATAGTGAAGCTGCCGGAATTCCTCGGCGGCTGCGCCGGCAATCGCCTGGGCTGTGGCCCGGTCGCGTGAAACGGCGGTGAAGCGAATCGAGAAAATGCCGCCGCCGGTGTTATCGACATTGACCGTTAACGCACCCGCCACTTCTTCGCGCGTAATCGGGATGCGCGTGTTGGGGTCGGGCTTGCCGCTTTCTGTCCAGCCAATGTCGGTCAGGCGCCGCGAGACGCGTTCGCGAAACGGGTCCAGCGTTGCCAGTTGCAGCACAGTCTGGCTGGGCAGCGAGGTCACGTAGTCTTCGCTGTTGCCCGTAATGGGCGCGCGCAGACGCGATTGCGGGGTTTTCTGCAGCAACGAACTGGACTGGTACTTCTGGGGTGCCGACAGCACGGCCAGATAGCCAATGGCCGCGGCGATCACGGCACAACCGGCCACGATATGCCAATAACGCAAGGCCGCGCGCCCGACCAGGTCAAACGTATCCGCGCTTCCTGTG
Source organism: Planctomycetota bacterium (assembly GCA_016722065.1). GTDB lineage: Bacteria > Planctomycetota > UBA8742 > UBA2392 > UBA2392 > H3-PLA7. The sequence continues at coordinate 1,052,620 of JADKGX010000001.1, read as the reverse complement.
GCGGTTTGCGGCTGCACAACCGGCGCAATGCGTTCGGTTTGTTCCTGGGCAATCAGGATGCGCCCGATCACGGGGCTGGTTCCAGATGCTGCGGCCTGCACCGGGTCTGCGGGCTGGGCCTGGCTTTGGGGCTCGGGTTCGGCCTGGGTGCGGGTTGCCTTCTGGGAAACCGTGGGCAGCAGGTTGGTGCGCCAGGGGCGGCGCGAAAGCAGGTCGCCCAGTGTGGCGGTTGCGGCAGCGTCTGCGGTTTGCGCGGGTTGCAGCACGCGTTGCAGCCGGCGATCTACTTGCTCGGTTTGCAGGTGGTTCAGTTCACTGCTGAGGTATTCAACAAAGGCGCCAAGTTCCTCGCCAAGCATGGGCGAGCGTTCGCCGGATTCGGCCCTTCGGGCCAAGTCGCTGGCACGACCCAGCAGCGCCAGCGCGGCGCCCAGAATGCCCAGTTGGGCGTATTCGGTGCTGTTCAGGGCGTCTCGAATGCCTTCCGCGGCACGGGCGGCCGAAGCCGTCTTTCCGTCGCGCAACAATTGGCGCACGACTTCCAGTGACTCCAGTACTTCCAGCGTTCGGCGGTGTTCATTCAGTTGGGCCACCGGGCCGTTGGGGTAGGCTTCCATGTGTTCGGCCAGCCGTTTGCGGGCGGACGTGAAGTCACCCGCCGCCGCATAGCGGCGAACATCAGAGACCACAACTTCCAGCGCTTCTGTCACGTCGCCTTCCTGCCCGGGTGGCGTTTACCGGCCCGGGGGTGTTTGGCCCGAACTGTGGGCCAAGACTCCATTATCGGCAGGAAATGCCGTACACTCAAGGGAAGGAATGACAACAACTACAGCCAGATTTGGAATCGCCCAACATGGGGGCTTGCAAAAGCAAGCCATTTTACCCATTCGCATGCGTGGTGTGCTCTTGGGCATGTTTGGTTTTGCCCTGCTTTGCGCCGGGTTGGGCGCTTCGTTGAACCGCGAAGACATGGTCACCGGCGCCATTTTGGGTGCAGGCGGGGCGGTGCTGGCCAGCAGCGTCGTGATTGCATTTCTGGACTGGCGCCGCGGTTTGTTCCTGTTGCTGATGCTGGCCCTGACCGAAGACTCTGTGCGCAAAGCCTTAACCGGCCTGCCCGGCTGGGTGCCCGTGGTGAAAGACCTGGTGGCCCTGGGGGCCTATTGCTCCTACTTTCTGGGCCGCAAGGCCGGGCGTGTTGCCCTGGCGCCCGATTTCAAGGTCAAGGTGGTTGCGCCCGTGCTGCTGTGGCTGGGTTTTGTGGTGATGGAAATGTTCAACCCCGACGTGCCCCACCTGCTGGTGGCGATTTCGGGTCTGCGCACCTGGTCGGTGTACGTGCCCCTGACCCTGCTGGTCTATGCGTCTGTGCGCGACGGCGAAGAATCCGTGGTCTGGCTGCGGCGGATTGTGTACCTGGCGATACCGTTTCTGGTGCTGGCGCTGCTGCAGAACGACTTTCGCGACATGCTGCCCGGCTTTCTGACCGACCGGGCCTTCTTTGGTGAACGCACGCTCGAATCCGGCGAAGTGCTGGGCTACAACGAATCCTTCTTTGCAACTCCCACGCTGTATGCGCTGATCTGCCTGTGCCAGTTCTGCATGGTAGTGGGGCTTATCAAGGTGGGGCAGGAGCGCCGCCAGTCCCTGCTGCTGTGGCTGTGCGGTTACTGCGCGATTTCAGGGGCGTATCTTTCGGGCATTCGCACCGGCCTTTCGCTGATCATTTGCGGCGTGATTGCGATGTTCCCGTTGGCGTTTTCGCGCTTCTATGCCCAACCCTTGGGCCCGCTGGTGCGGCCTGAACTGCGCATGCGCGGCGGCCTGCTGGCCGGGGGTGTGGTGGGCGTGCTGCTGGGGGCGCTGCTGGTCAGCACCATGGGGGCGCCACGCACGACGGCGTTCTGGACGGCAATGAGCCCCGCCGTGGTGCAGGAACGAGTGGACTACGCCGTGGCGGCGCCGCTTTCCGTCAACGCCGGCCTGTTGGGGCACGGCACGGGCACCGCCGGCGCGGCCGGGCGCGTGATGTCGCTCGTGGGCAAGCCTTCGCCGGGCGCCGAGTGGGTGGAATGGGGCGGGGCGCTGATTCGCTACAGCTTTGGGGACTTCGGCTTGATTGTGGGCGGCTTTCTGATGGCCTGGCTGTTTATCGGCCTGTTCCTGATTGCCTTTGAGAACCGCAACATGCGCTATGCCCCGCTGCGTTTTGCGTTGTGGGTGTATCTGTGCGGCCAGATTTCTTGGTACCTGCTGAAGGCTTTTCCGATTCTTGAAAACGGCACCATGCTGCTGGTGTTCTGGTCCTGTGTGGGGGCGTTGCTGGGGTTTGCGCGACTTGATCGCGAAGCCGCACAGCGCATGAAGACATGAGGGTGCTGCACGTGATACCCAGCCTGGATTCCACCCAGGGGGGTATTCGCAGCGCCTTGGTAAGCGCCCTTGGCGCGATGGCCGCTGCCGGCATACAGGCCGAATGCGCCGTGGTGGGACAGCCCCAGCCGCCATTGCCCGACATGGCAATACATGTGTTTGCACCGACTGCGCCGCGCCTGACGCGCGCCAGCCGTGAATTGCGCCGCTGGCTTGCAAGCCACGCGGGCGACTACACAGCCGTGATTGCGCACACGCTGTGGCTTTCGCCTACGCGCTATGCCATTGATGCCGCCGTGGCTGCGGGTGTGCCGGCCTGGCTTGTGCCGCACGGCATGCTGGACCCCGACGCCGTGGCCCACCACCGCTGGCGCAAGCGACTGCGCTGGGTGCAAGGCGAGGCCCGCCGCGTGCGTGCCGCCCGGTTGCTGTTTTCCACCCAGGCCGACGCCGCCCGATCCAGCGCCACGGCGCGCCGGTCGACCCTGCCATCCGGGGTGGTACCCAACCCCGTGGAGCCGGCCTGGTACCAGGCCGCGGACCCGCGCCCGGCCCGCCGCGTGCTGTGCCTGAACCGCTGGCACCCGCGCAAAGGTGTGCTGGAATTGGTGCAGGCACTGTTGGCCTTGCACGGCCAAGGCGTGGACTTCACGGCCGAATTTGCCGGTGCCGTCAGCGACGACGCCTATGCCCGCCAGGTGAGGCAACTGGCCGCGCCCTTGATCCAGGCTGGCGTGCTGCGCGTGCACGGCATTCTAAGCCCGGCACAACTGCGCGAGCTGGCCGCCCCCGGGGGCATTCTGGTGCACCCTGCCACGGGCTTTGAGAACTTCGGCATGGTGATTGCCGAGGCCGCAGCGGCCGGCCTTGCCGTGCTGGCCAGCCCCCGTGCCCTGTTGACCCCCGAGATGGCGCAAGCCGGTGCCGTTGAAGCCTGTGAACCCACGGCATCAGCCCTGGCCCAGGGTTTGCGCGAGCTGTTGTCTGATGCGCCTCGCCAGGTCGCCCTGGGTCGCGCCGGCAAAGTGTATGCCCAGCAGCATTTCACGCTGCCTCAGGTGGGCCGCCAGTGGCTGGAGGTACTGGGCACTCATGCCGCAGCCGGGGCGAAACTATAGTTCGGGCACCCGATGCTTTTCACTTCGCCTGTGTTTGTGCTTTTCTTTGCGCTGGTGTTCGCGGCCTGCCGTGCGGGTTTGCCATGGACTGCGCGCAAGGCGATCCTGCTGGCGGCCAGCATTGCGTTCTACGCGGCCTGGAACCCGCCTTTTGTAGCGCTGTTGCTGGGTTCCGTGGCACTGGATTACGGCGTGGGGTTGCTGCTGGCCCGCACACAAGCGGCCGGGCGGCGCAAGGCCCTGCTGGTGGCAAGCCTGGCGGGCAACCTGGGCGTGCTGGCGGTGTTCAAGTACGCCAATTTCTTCAGCGAGAACTTTCTGGCCGCGGCCCACGCCATGGGCTGGGAACTGCAGTTGATGCCCTGGAACATCGTGTTGCCGGTGGGTATCAGCTTCTACACGTTTCAAACACTCAGCTACACAATCGACCTGTATCGCAGAAAGCTGGAACCGGAACGCAACCTGCTTGATTTTGCGCTTTTCGTGACCTTCTTTCCGCAGCTTGTGGCTGGCCCGATTGTGCGTGCCAGCGAGTTTCTGCCCCAGCTTAAAGCCCCGCGCCAGGCCACCGGCAACCAGATTGGCTGGGGGGCGATTCTGTTTGTGCTGGGCCTGTTCAAGAAGGTGTGGCTGGCCGACCAGATCTTTGCCCCGGCGGTGAATGCGGGATTTTCTTTGCCCTCGGCCCCCAGTTTTCTGGACGCGTGGTTTTCGGTGTGGGCCTTTGCCGGGCAGGTCTATTGCGACTTCAGTGGCTATTCCGACATGGCCATCGGGCTGGCGCTGGCGCTGGGGTTTACGCTGCCCGACAACTTTCATGCGCCCTTTGGCTCGATCGGATTCACAGACCACTGGCGCCGCTGGCACATGAGCCTGTCCAGTTGGCTGCGTGATTACCTTTACATCTCCTTGGGCGGCAATCGCAAAGGCCGCTTGCGCACGTACCTGAACCTGACGTTAACCATGCTGTTGGGGGGCCTGTGGCATGGCGCAAACTGGACCTACGTGGCCTGGGGCGGGCTGAACGGTGTCTATCTGTCGCTGGAACGACGCTTTCAAATCGCATGGCTTTCCGGGCTGCTGCATCGGTCGCGGCTGGCGCGGGCGGTGGCGATTGTGCTGACGTTTCAGGGTGCCTGTGTGGGCTATGCCTTCTTTCGCGCACGCGACATGGGCCAGGCGCTGGGCTTTTTGCGCTCGATGTTCGGCATGGGCCAGGCGTTGTTCACAACGGAGGTTTCGCGCCGCCTGACCTTGACCTCAACGCTGGCGATTGCGGCCCTGGTGCTTGTGCATGGCCTGATGCGCCAGCGTAAATGGGAAGACGTGTCTGCGCGCGCGGGTTGGTTGGCAACCGCAGCGGTGGCAGGTGTCATGCTGGCGCTGGTGTTGACATCCGGGGGAGGGGGCAATGCCTTCATCTACTTCCAGTTCTAGCCCGGAGCCATCTGCTTCTGCGGCCCAGCGGTCCCGCCAGCTGCCCGGTCTGCGTGGCGCGGCCCTGATGTGCCTTGTGGCGGTTGCCCTGGTTGCCGGCTGGGAAGCACTGCTGGCAGCCCATGGCGTGGACCCCGCGCAAGAACCGCCCGCCAACGAACACTGGTTGCGCGAATACCGACGCGTGCAAAGCGGCCAGGCCGACGTGGTGTTCGTTGGCAGCTCGCGCATACAGGAAGCAGTATCCACACAACAGGTGGCGACCGCCCTGGGCATTGGGCCCGCGCGTGTGGCGAACCTGGGCACGCCCTTCAGTTCGGGCTTGCCGGTGTTGCGTCGCATGGTGGAAGTCGACGGCTTTGCCGGCACGGTGGTGGTGGAAGTTCTGCCCACACACTTTTTTGGCGGCGCGCCTTCGCACGTAGATGCCGTGCTGGCGCAACTGGAACAGCCGGCGCTGTACGCCGACACCGAGGCCGCAGCGGCGACCATTTGGCGCCAGCATGTTCGTTCGGCATCGGGCCACAGCCCGCTGCAAGCAGCCACCGGCGCACTGGCTGGCGCCGCCCGGTCTGGCGAAGCACTGCCGATTTCTGGCCGTCTGCATGACGACCGCTGGTACGAAGTTACTGTCGGCGACCTGGCGCCTGCCGACCGCATAGCCCTGGCCGAAAGCGAGTCGCACCAGTTTCTCAAGCCCGGTTCAATGCCCGATGCCCAGACGCTCAATGCGCTGCTGCGTTCCGTGGCTGAACTGGTGCAAATACTGGAAAACCGCGGCGGCCATGTGATTTTCGTGCGCATGCCATCGGATCTGGCGGTTGCAGAGGTGGAGCAATCGCGTTTCGCCCGGGCCGCAACCTGGGACAAGCTGGCGCTGGCCTTGCCGGGCCGTTGCCTGCATTGGGCCGACAACCCTGTGCTGGCAGGGCTGCGCTGCTATGACGGATCGCACCTGGATTCGCGCGGCGCAGCGATTTTCGGGGCCGAGATTGCGGCAGTGATTGAACAGCGCCGACAACATCCGCTGCCCGCCTTGAAGGAAGCGCCCTAGCGCGGGCGTTGTGTCGCATGGATGGGCGGGGGCGATCGCCCCGGGGCAGGCAACAGCTTTTCCATTCCCGCCAAAGGGAACTGACTGTCGATCCGCACGTTGCTATCTTCGGCGGCTTAAGAAGCGTTTCGCAAGTGGGGAACGATGAGCAACGAACTGACACCTGACGGCCCGGAGCTGCAACCGGACTTGATGGGCGATTTCGCAAGCGAAGAAACCGCAAGCCAGGAGCAGGCACACCTGCTGCCGGCGATTCGCGAGCTGCCCCAGGACAAAGAGTTCCTGGCCGGCGCCTACTTCAGCATGCAGATTTCCAATGGCACGCCTGCCACACCGCCACAAACACTGGGCGAGCTTCTTGGCGCATCGCTGTTTCAAAGCCTGGCCGACGTGCACCTGTTTGGCCGCGCCACGGATGCCGACCTGTGGCTTGAAGTAGAAGCCATGCACCCGGAACCCGTGCAGTTGCTGGTGGCCCAGGAACTGTTTCCACCCAGTGGCCAGCCTCTGGCCGAGGACGACCTGGGCATGTTTGAAATGGTTGCCGGCCGCATTGCCAAGTTGCTCAAGCGTACCAAGCAGCCCATGAAGGAAACCGCCGCACAGGCCGCACAGCGCAGCGCGGCACTGGCCGCCCTGAAGGGCAAATTTGCAGATACATACTCGCTGGTCGTGGCGGGCAGCTTTGACGCTGCAGCCGTGATTGATTGCGCGCTGTGCCTTGGCATGAAGCGCCGCGGCGACACCTTTGGCTGGTTTGGCAGCGTAGGTGACGAGCCCACCTTTACAGTGCATGGCGAACCAACCAAGCTGGCTGCCAGCGCCAAGGGCCCGGTCAGCAAGGTTCACTTCACGTTTCAGCCCGTCAAAGTGGCCCAGCCCGCAAAGACACTCGAGCGCATGTTCACGGCTGCCAATTACTTCGTGCGGCGCATCAACGGCAAGATCACCAAGGCTGATGGCAGCGCACCGCCGGAGGGAGTGCTGCGTGGTGAGGACCCGGCACTGGCCGCAGCCGTCAAGAAAATCACCGACGCCGGCCTGCGCCCGGGCAATGTCGTGACTCGCCGGCTGGCATAGTTGCGCGGCCTGCCTGCGCTAGCCTAGAATCAACGTTCCGCTGGCACACAACGCAGCGGATCGCGACGCGCGCTGTTGCTGTGGACTTTGGACCGTGACTGGCATTCGGGCGCTTGTTCTCGCCCGCGGATCTTGGAATTTCATGGCTGCCGGGGACGTCACCGCTGAATCTTTTTCCAGCCGCAAGGTCTGCCTTGCCCGCGCGCGCGAGCACATTAACAACCGCGCCTTCCGTGCCGCCCGCAACACGCTGGCCAAGGGCGTGCGCCAGTGGCCGATCCTGGCCTTTGAACACGAGTTCCTGACCTTGACGGGCCACGTGGCCTGGCGCCAGCGCTGCCTGAAGGAGGCCTGCCGTGTGCTGCGCATGGCCTGCCGCCAGGAAGATTGCCATGTGGAAGCGCGCTTTCTGCTGGGCCGCGCGCTGCTGGACAGCAACCGGCTGGAAGATTCCGTGCGCGTGCTGGACGCCGTGCTGCAAGACCAAGACGAACTTGTGCCCTACCGCGTGCATGCCGGCGGGGCGCTCAGCGTGGCGTACTCGGCGCTGGGCCTGAACAAAAGCAGCCAGGACGCCCTGGAAAAGGCCGCCAGCTTCGGGTTGATCAGCGCCCAGTTGCTGGCCGATGAAGGCTTTCGCCTGATGCGCATCGGCGCCTACCCGGAAGCCGAAGTCCAATTGGCCAAGGGCCTGCAAGTGGATGCCACCTGCGAGGACGCTTTCTTTCGCCTCAGTAACGCCCTGTTCATCCAGGGCAAGTTGGACCCGGCGCTGGAAGTGCTGGCCTACGGCATTGAGCAATCACCTGAAAACGTGATGTTCTATGAGCTGATGTCCGAAATGTACGAGGCCAGGGGCCAGTTCAAGGAAGCCGCTGCGTTTCTCAAGCGCGCCCTGGAAGTAAGCCCCGATTGCGACAGCGCCGCAGCTTCGCGCTTTCAACTCGGCGTCAGTTTGTATCACGCAGGCCGCGCAGAAGGCGCGCTGCTGGCGTTTCGCGACCTGCTGCAGCAGCACCCGCGCACGGAGTTCAAGCCGGGCGCGCTGGCGCGCATCAAGGCCCTGGAGGCCCGCAACAAAGGCAAGGCGGCCCGGCTGTCGGATTTTCCGCGCAAGCTGCAAAAGCGCGCCTACTGCGCGCCCAACACGCTGGCCAATGTGCTGACGTTTGTCGGCAAGCCCGTCAGCCAGGAAGAAGTTGCCGCCCGCGTGTTTCGCGGCCACGGCACGCGCTGGCCGGACATGTTTGATTACCTGGCCGGTGTGGAAGGTATCGCCTGGCGCGCGTTTTTCGGGTCTATCGACACGCTGCGCCGCTGTATCGACAGCAACATCCCCGTCGTTACGACCGAATACTATGGCATGTCGGGCCACGCACTGGCCGTGATCGGCTACGACGAGCCGGGCCAGTTGATCATCGCCCAGGACCCGCGCTTTTTGCAGCCCGTCGAGATTCCCTACGCCGAGTTTGAGGCCGCCTGGCGCCACGACGACGGCCTGTGCATCGCCATTGCTGCGGCCCAGCGCAAGAAGCACCTGCCCGGCATCAGCGGCGATGACGAGCGCCTGATGCGCGGGTTTGTCGACCTGCTGCGCCAGACCGGCGAGGGAAAGCTCGAACCTGCCGCCAAAGCCGCCGACGAACTGTGTAACAACGCCCCCGAAAAACAGGCGCCCATGCGCGTGCGGGCCGAAATCGCCCTGCAACAGCGAGATTTCAAGAAGGTCGAACAACTGTGCAAGGCCGCACTCAAGCGCTGGCCCGATTGCTTCTGGGCACGCCGTCACCTGGGCGATGCGCGCTGGTTGCAGGACGACGCCGCCGGCGCGCTGGTGGAATATCACAACGCGCGCAAGATTGACGCCCGCGACCCCGTGCTGGCCTATGCCATGGGCGAGTTGCTGCTGGGCATTGGCCAGCGCAAGCAGGGCCGCATGCTGCTGGTGCACGCCCTGCGGGAAGACCCGCGTTTTCACGCCGCGCGCCTGACACTGGCCGAAGATTGCTTTGCCACCGGCGAAGACGCCGCCGGTGCCCTGCACGCAAGATTGCTGATTGAGTACGAGCCCGATCACGAGCAAGCCAGGGCCTTGCTTACCAAGAAGGCCGGCGGCACAGCCGTGCGCACGCTGGCTGAGACCGCCAAGCAGGTCAACGAAAAGATCCGCCAGCGCCAGGACGCCCTGCCACAATCCAAGAGCCCGCCCAAGCCCACTTCAGAAGACGAGACCGAAATGGAAATCGACCTCGACCAGATCTGAAGCCCGGTCGGCGCATGCGCCCCATGGTCGCTTGACGGCGCTGATTTTGATACAAACATAAATCCGCCCGGCGCTTATGCACGGGCGGTGATTCACAGATCATGAGACCACAATGGCCCGCACCAAGCCCGCCCCGCGCAAAGAACTTGACCTGCCCCCGAACTATCCCGGCCATGAAAAAGCCTGGCGTACGCTGTTTCTGGGCAGGTTGATCGACAACGAAGCTCCCAACTTTCTGCGCAAGGCCATGGGCTGGTCCTATCACGCCCCCAACGCCGGCCACGACGCCATCCAGCTTGCGCTGGGCGCTACGTTTAGACCCGGCCAGGATCACCTGTTTCCGTATTACCGCGATTTGACCACTGCGCTGGCGGCCGGCATTACGGCCAAGGAAGCCATTCTCAATGGCCTCAGCCGCGACGAAGACGTTGCCAGCGGCGGCCGGCACATGAGCAACCACTTTGCCAAGCCCGCCATCAACATTCACAACGTCAGCAGTTGCGTAAGCAATCACATCCAGCATGCGGCGGGGTTGGGCCTGGCGGTCAAGAAGTACGGCGCCGACAGCGTGGTCTATTGCAGCTTTGGCGAATCCAGCACCAGCGAGGGCTATGTGTATGAAGCCCTCAACGCCATCAGCAAGGACCGCCTGCCCGTGGTGACCGTGATCCAGGACAACGGCTACGGCATCAGCGTGCCCAAGCGCGACCAATCCGCCAACGAATGCCTGGCCGATAACTTTGCCGGCCTGGCGGGCGCCAAAATCTGGCGTATTGACGGCCGCGACGTGATGGCCTGCTTCAAAGCCATGCACGAAGCCACGCAATACGCCGCCAAGGGCGACGGCTGCGCCATCGTGTACGCCTGGTGCGCGCGCATTGGCAGCCACAGCAACAGCGACAACCACATTCTGTACCGCGACGAAACAGAACTGGCCGAGGCCAAGGCCCACGACCCGCTGCCGATCTTTCGCAAGTGGTTGATTGACGAAGCCGGCATCACCGAGGCCCGCCTGTCAGAAATCGAGGCCGACGCCACGTCCGAGTTCAATGAAGCCCGAAGCTACGGCGAGCAAGCAGCCAAGCCCGACCCCAAAACCGCGCTCGAGTTCGTGTTTCCGCCGGTCTATGCGGTGGAAGGCAACGGCGTGCCTGACCCGCAGGACAAGCAGTTCGTGGAACACTTTGAGGCCAAGAAGGGCATGGGTTTGACCCTGCGCCAGGGCATCAACGCGGCCTTGCGACGCGAGTTCCGGGATAACCCCGATACCTACCTGTGGGGCCAGGACATCGCCAACAAGGAAAAAGAAGGCATTTTCCTGGTCACCAAGGGCATGCAGAAGGAGTTCGGGCATGAGCGCGTGTTCAACGCGCCGATTGCCGAAAACTGGATCATGGGCGCGGCCAACGGCTTCAGCCGCTACAGCCCCAAGATTCGCGTGGTGGTGGAAGGCGCAGAGTTTGCCGATTACTTCTGGCCCGCCATGGACCAGTACGTCGAATGCAGCCACGATTACTATCGCACGCGCGGCCAGTTTACGCCCAACGTGGTGATTCGCCTGGCCAGCGGCGGCTACATTGGCGGCGGCCTGTACCACAGCCAGACGATTGAAGGCAGCCTGGCCAATATTCCAGGCGTGCGCATTGTGTACCCGGCCTTTGCCGATGACGCCTATGGCTTGATGCGAACGGCCATGAAATCGCGCGGCCCCACGTTGTTCATGGAACCCAAGGGGCTGTACAACGACCCGCGTACCCGCGCGCACATTCCGCAGGAGTTTCATGTTCCGTTTGGCAAGGCCAGGGTGCGCCGCGAAGGCACCGACGTAGTCGTGTTCAGCTATGGCAACGCCATTCACATGGCGTTGAAAGCCGCAGAAGAACTGTCGAAGGGCGTCGAGGGTCAAGGGTCGAGAGTCGAAAGTAACGACAGGCGCGTTTCGACAGGTGGCACCGGCAATCCTGCCGGTGAAGACCGCCGCGCCCCCGAAATGGTGCGCGCCGCCGACACCGGCGACCACCGCAGCAGCGACGGCGGCGGCAGCCACCCGCACGAAGGCGGTGCGGTTGACCCGGCACAGGGCACAGGCAACACGGCACGGGGCATTTCCGTGGCCGTGGTCGACCTGCGCAGCATCGTGCCCCTGGACGAAGAGACGATTCTAGAGTGGGTCAAGAAAACCGGCCGGGTAGTGATAGCCCACGAAGGCTCCGAGTTCGGCGGCTTCGGCGGCGAGCTAGCCGCCCTGATTGCCAAGAAAGCCTTTAAGCATCTGGACGCGCCCATAGAAAGAGTAGGCGCCCGCTTCAGCCCGGTACCGTTTTCAACAGTGCTGGAAGCCGCAATCCTGCCCCAACCAGCCTGGATCAAACAAGCAATAGAAGCCGTGGCAGGGTTCTAGCAGCCCGAAAGTGAAGCGACGGGGTAGTTCTCACAACAAGACCCCAAGGTTTAGTCAGTGAAACCATCACTGAACTACTTCATCACCTATGGCACCTGGCTGGACGGTGATGAGCGCAAGGCCGGGGCCGTGCCGATTGCTATGCCGCTGCCTGCGGAGCAGGCATAGATGGTTAGCCCCCGCCGTCAGGTGGGGGTTTCGTTTCGCCCATTGTTTCAAGCCGCGGAGCGGCGACAGGCTGGGAGTGTCGCCGCTCCGCGGCTTGGGCCTTGTGTGAATGGCAAACCCCCGGCTTGCGCCGGGGGCTAACTTGGTTGCGGCGCTCCGCGCCTGAAGGCTTCGGGCTGCTGCCGTTTGTGGAGCAGGCAGCCTGCCTGCCGTCGCTTGGTCTTGCCTTGAGTGAGCGGCTGGTTGTCGGGCGATTGGAGCTGGCAGCTTGCCTGCTGCCCTCGCTGGCGCTTCGGGCTCTTGTTTGGGGCTGGCCACAGTCCTGCCCATTGGACCCCATATCGCCCGTGGACTGCCCCCAGGTTGGGGCGCCCCGGGAATGTCGCACCTCTCTGTATCCTCTTTGCATCGAGCGCGATTGTTTGCGCTGGTCCGATCAACGAGGTACCGGTCATGTCACGCTATCACTCTGTCAGGCCACGAAACGCCAAGCCGCATCCCGCACACCCGAAGCCGCCCGCGCAGCCGGCGGCCGCGCCTGCGCAGGCGCAAATGGAGAAGGTCGCGCTGGAAAGGTTCAATGCCGCCTTTGACGCCATTTACAAACTTCGCGACGGCGACCTCCTGGATGCCAGCATTGAGCGCTGGAAACGCACCCTGGAACTGTTTGACCGCGAACAAAAAGAGGTGATCGAAAAATCCAGCGAAGCCCATCGCTGGATGGTCTCTCCTACCGTCGCGCTGCGCACCGACATGTACCTGCAAAAAATGATCGAACGCCGCGAGAAACTCAAAATCGAATGCTACGCCGAGGCCAAAGAAGCCGTCGCCCAGGTGATGGCCGAATTGACCGCCGGTGCGGACTCACTTTGTCCGCCAAAGTCAGCAGAACCAGCCACCCAAGCCGATTCCGGGCCGCAGGCCGATGCCGAACAGGCCCCCGCACCCGCGCCCGCACCCGCACCAAGGAAGGGAGTGCCCGCCGAAGCAACGCCGATTGCGGCCTAGCAGCCGGTTTGGCCAGCAAAGATCTAGCGCAAGGAACGCCAGGGCCGCCATGCAGGGCCATGGCCTGGGGTCGGCTTTGTGCTTGTGCAGTCCTTGATGCTGCGCGGCGCCTTGGCGGCAGGGCCGTTGCGGTGTTGGCCAGTCGTGTCGGGGCTGCGGCCTTGCAGGGTCAGTTGCTGTTACGGTTTGCCCTGCGGCGGCGGCGTTCGGCGTCGCTGTGGGCTGTTACGTCCATGATGCCGCCGATTACACAGGCCGCGATCTGCAAGGGGCCAAAACCCACGTTGCCGCCCCATACCAGCCCCAGTGTCAGCCAGGGCATGAAGATCAGCCCCAGCAGCGGCCACAGGAAGGATTGAAAGGCCCCGGGCCGCACATAGCCGGTGAAAAACCACAGCCCGCCCAGCAACAGCCGGGGAGAAATCAACGCAACCAGCAGGTAGAGGCATCCCATGGCTTATTCTTGCGGTTTGGGCCGGTTCAGTTTCCGGGCTTCAAAGCAAAGGGGCGAGGCGAACCAGCCGCCGCGCCCCCGTGGTTGCATTGGCCAGCTTACTTCAGGCTGGTCCATTCAGGTGGAATGAAAACGCGGTCGCCTTCCTTGATGCCGTTTTTGGCAAACCAGTCTTCATCCATTTCAATGGCGTACTTGGCTGGCCCGCCCGAGGGGTAGTTCTCCAGCAGTTCGTCGGGTGTGCCGGGTTTGGGCGCCAGCATGTGGGCGTGAATCTTGATGATCTCGCCCCGGTCGTTCACAAAGGCAATCGAGATGTTCATCTTGCAGTTCTTCATCCAGTAGCTAAGGCTGGCTTCTTCTTCCTTATAGATGAACAACATGCCGTGGTCGGTCTTGAGGCTGGTGCGGAACATCAGGCCTCGGCGCTGTTCGGAATCCGTGATCGCCAGTTCCACGTGGGCCAGCTTGCGCAGGTTGTCCTTGGCCGTGGGCCAGCGGTCCTTGACCACGTCTTTCTGCTTGGAGTTGTAAAACGCAATCGCCGGCAGCCAGGGCTTGAGGTCGCGAACCAGCCAGGGCAGGTCGAGATCACCCTTGCCTTCAAAGCCGGCCGGAACCGCCAGCACAAAGCGCGATTTGGCGGCCAGTTTGACTTCAGTACCGGTGCCTTTGACCTTTTCGCCAATGCTGTACTTGTTGCCGCCGTCGTCGTTGATGAACCACAGGTTGGCGCCGGCGGGGGCGCTTTCGATCTTCACATCGCCGGGTTCGTCCCAGGCCATCACGATGCCCTTGCCCTCTTTCAGGCTGGGGGCGTCGATCAGCGCGGTTTCGCGCTCGCTGGGGTTGCGGGCCAGGCGGCAGGTCAGTTGTGTGTCGCCAAACTTGACGGCCAGGGCCGCGTAGTCAGGGTTTTCGGCGCTGTAGACTTCGACGCCAGCCAGCACAACGTGCGAGCGCCGCTCAATGCTGTTCTTGGTAAAGAAGTCCGCCCCGCGCCAGATGGCAAGGTAGGTGGCCGTGCCGGGTGAATAGTACAGCGGGCGTGAAAGGTCGCCCGAGCCGGTGTCTTCGATGCCTTCATACATGGCGCTGATCACATAGCCGCCGGTCTGGCTGCGTTCCACATAGGCCGCGCAGCACTTGCCCTCCACACCCTTGAGCCAGAACTCGTGCATGCCGCTGACGGGCAAAATCACACCTTCGCCGTCCTTGAGCTCGGGGCGGTTCTTGAGGCCCTGGGCGCATTCGTCGGCCTTGGCCAGCACCTTCAGGCTGACATAGGCTGCGTCTTTGGGCTTTTCTTCCTCGCGGGCGGTTTTGACAAAGTACATGCGGGCCAGTTGCAGTTCGGCTTTCTCGGCTTCCTGCAGCAGGTCTGGTTCTGTCTTTACGTCGCTGCCACGGGAGATCTTGAGGCTTTCCGCCGTGCCCTTAGGCAGTTGCAGCACCAGCCGCGCGCCTTCGTGGGCGTAGGCATGGGGGAAGGTACCCGTGCTGAAGGCTGGCACGCTTTCAATGGCGATGGCCTTGCCTTTGGCGTCAATGAACACCAGGTCGGCGGCATCGGGCAGGTTGCGGAACTTGATTTCTGCCGCTTCGTCCAGCTTGGGGTACAGATAGGCAATGGCCTGCTTTTCCTTGATGGCAAGGCCGTACAGGGCGCGTTTGCGGTGGGCTTCGGTCTTGGCAACAAAGGCGCTGAAGGACTGGCCATTGATGCTCAAGGCCGTGGGCGTTTCAAGAAACGGCCAGGCCATGGGCTCAACGTCTTCGGTCTTGTCGCCGCAGGCGGTCAGGGCCAGCAAGAGCAGCAGAACAGGTGCGAACTTCAACAGCCGCATGGTTTGTCTCCACAGCCATACGCCCCGCTGTGCGGGGCGCATCAAGGGCGGGCAGGATATGCCGGGTCGGGGCGGGTAACAAGCCCGGGCCTTTGCTCAATCCAGTGTCTGGTTTGTGGCGGCCTGGTCGGTGCCGTCGCCGTCGCGGGTGCTCAGGACAACGCCGGTGTCGATGACCAGGTTTGGGTTGGGCGCCGCGCCCAGCGGGTCAAGGGTGATAAAGCCCGCCACGCCGCTGCCGGTGCCGTCGGCGGCCAGGCGTGTGCCGGCTGCCAGCACCACAGATGCAGGGGAATCGTTGGCACCAATGCCGATGAACCCGCCGGTGCCGCCACCCGTAAGCGAGAAACCGGCCGATGCCAGCAGCATGGCTGCCACGCGCGCGCGGTTGCCTTCGGTGTCCAGTTCGATGGTGCCGCCATTGCCCCCTGCCATGCCGCTGCCGCCGGTTGCAGACAGGTTGGCCGAGATGTCGATGTCGCCATCCAGTGCCGTGGCGCCGGCCGTGGCGTTTGCGCTGATGGCACCGCCGTCGCCGCCGTTGCCGCTGCCCACCCCGTTGCCGCCGCGCAAGAAGATCAGGCCGGAAATGAAGATGTCGCCGGCGGGGCCGCTGTTGTCGTTGTCGGTGATCAGCGACACCTGGCCGCCCTGGCCGCCGCTGCCGCGGCCGGTTCCGCCGTCGCCCAGAATCGCCCCGGCCAGCTGGATGGACCCGTCGTCGTTGCGGAACTCCACCTGCCCGCCGTTGCCGCCGTTGCCGGTGCCAAAAGCCGTGCTGCCAGCGCCGCCGCTGACGTCGATGGAACCGCCGGAAAGGAAGGTGTCGAAAATCGAAAACAGCTGCACCGTGCCGCCGTCGCCGCCATTTCCGGCGGGGCTGTCACCGCCACGCAGCAGCAGCCGCAGGCCGGCAGGCACCAGCGCGCCCTGAAAACCCGCGCCCAGAAATGCATAGCCGCCCAGGCCGCCCTGGGTGTCGGAACTGCCGCCCGGGGCCTGGAATTCGCCATTGGCGCTGCAGCTTCCGCCGCTGGCAACGGCCGCGTCCGCATCCAGAATCAAACTTCCGCCTGTGCCTCCCGTGCCGCCCACGGCCGCGCCGCCGGCGGCTGACAGGTCCAACTCGGCGTCGATTTCGCCGGAATCGATCGAGACTTCAACTTGACCGCCCAAGGCCGCGCCCGCGCCTGTGCTGGCACCGGCGTTGAGGGCGCCTTCCAGCAGCAGGCCCAAACTGCCGCCGGGGGCCAGAACCTGCATGGTGCCGCCGTTTCCGCCTGACGCGCCGCTGCCGCCGTTGAGATCCCCGTGCAGCACAAGGTCCGTTGCGTTGATGTTGGCGTTGGAACCCTGGCCATCGACGACAATCGCGCCGCCGTTGCCCGCCAGGGGGCCGTTGCCGCCGTTGGCGTAGGCCCGCAGCACCGTGTTGGTGGCAAGCACGCTGCCGCCCTGGGCCTGCAACACCAGCTGGCCACCGTTGCCCGAGGAAGTGGTGCCGGCCCCGCCGGCAACCCGGGCCTCGAACAGACTGTCGCGAACTGTGCCGCCGGCCTGGATGCGAAGTTCGCCGCCGTCGCCGGCGACGCTGCCCGCTGCGCCGGCGGACCAAAGCTGGGCCGTCATGCGGTTAAAGGTGGTGGCCGTGATCACGCACGAGTTGTTGCTGCCCGCGACGCCCGTGGCCGAGCGCCCGGCATCGGCAAACACCCACAAGATGCCGCGGCAGATCGCGGCGGAAAGCGAGGCATTGCCGGAATCGCCACCGCTGCCCGAGTTGGATGTCCCGCCGTGCAGGTAGACAGCTTGCTGCCAGTAGATGTTGCCGGCCAGCAGCAGGCTGGCATCGCCGCTGGTGCCGCCTGTGCCGGTTTCTGTGTTTCCGCCGCGCGCGTCGACGCCCCAGTCAAAGTTGCCGCCCGATGAGGCCAATGCCAGGCAGGTGACATTGCCGCCGTTGCCGCCGTTGACGGTGCCCGCGCCGCCCTGGGCTTGCAATGAACCTGGCGCAAGGAACATGTCGCCCAGCGAATTGACTCCTGTCAGGCCGCCGTCGGCGCCATCCAGGCTTGAGGTAGCGGCGCCGCCGCTGGTGCGCACGCGCGCCCGCAGCCACAGGTTGTCGTTGGCGGTCAGGCTTACGTCGCCGCCGCGAAAACCCGGCGCGCCCGACGTGTCGATGTCGGCCCCGACGGCGACAATGCCGCCGCCTGCGGTGGCCGTGGAATAGATGATGCTGACGGAGTCCGCCCCCGCACGCCGGGTGCGGCTTGGCCCGTCCAGCCGGATCATGCCGTCGGACTGGATCTGCACGGTGTCGATCGTGCCGGCGGGGGCGTCGAAAAGGTCCAGCGCGACGCCGGCAGGCAGGAAGAAGTCCGCCCCGACAAAGTTGAAGCTGGCCTGGCTGCCGACGACCGTCGGGGCCTGCAGGGCCACCAGTTCCGCGTAGGTGACGACTCCGCCGTCCAGTTCCGCAGCAGTCAAGGCGTTGCTGAGAGGCGATGGAAAGGCGGCGCCGGTGTCGCGCTGGAATCGGCCTGTGGTGACGGTCAACTGTATGTCGCCGCCGCTGCCACCGCTGCGGCCGGCAAGGGAAACGGCGCTGCCGCCGCTGGTCAGGATCAGCCAGGGCCCGAGTTCCGGCCTCACTTCGGCGCGGCTGGAAGGGGTGGGTTCGTCGTCGTCGTGACAGGCCGCAAGCAGGACAAGCGGCAACAGCCAGGCAAGCCAGCGCAGTGACTTCATGGCGCAACCTTGTTGGACAACCGGAAGGGGTCCGGTGGTGTCGGGGCAGGCCGGCCATGTTAGCAATCTGTGCAGGAATCCGCGCCAGTGACTTTGTCAAGGGGCTTGGCGCAGTTCGGGTCACAGGAAAATCTGGCGCGAAAAAAGGCTTGATGAAGCGGGTCCTGCGGCCAAGTGCAAGTGGCCCCTCGTTTTTGGCCGTGCGCCAAGTGTAATTCCAGTGCGCGTGCCATGGCAGCGTGCCTGACGGGGGCAGTGCGGACGGAACGGTCGTCGCGTCCTGTGGGCGGATCAACGGAGCTTGTTGTGTTCCTGACCAAAGAGGGCCTGTCTGGCCCGCTGCAACTTGAGGCCGCGGCCAGCACTGAGGGTGAATCCGGCGAACCGGAAGAGCCTGCAAGTTCGGACCCCGCCGACCACCCGACGAATCTATACCGGTTTCCGGCCCTGTACGACGCGCTGAAAACGCCGTCGGCTCAGGATGTGGCAGTCGTGCGCACCTTGATGCACAATGCGCTGGGTGCCGGCCCCTACAGCATTTTGGACCCGGCCGCCGGGCCGGGCAATTGGCTGCGGCCGTTTTGCGACGGCAGCAACCAGCTTGTCGGCAACGACTATTGCGAGCCGATGGTGCGCTACGTGCAAGCCACGCTGGGGCCATGCGGCTGCGAGGCCCGCCACGGCGACATGTACGACCTGCGCATTGAGCAGACCTTTGACGTGGTGCTGGAAGTCAGTGGTGTGACATCGATTCTGCCGGATGTGCCCAGCCTGACGCGGATATTAGACCACTGGGCGGACCGATTGAATCCGCGTGGCCTGCTGCTGCTGCTGGTGAACCTGCGAGAAGAAGTGCCGGCCGTGCTGCCACATACCACATGGGAACAACAGGGCCGACCATTGCCCACGGGCGGCACCAGCGGTGTGCGCTATGAGTTGATGGAAGACCGGCCCGAACAAGGCACGCAGTTGATTCGCCGCACTGTCACCACGGAAGGCGCACCCGGCTTTCCCTCGTTTCTGCAGGAGACCTACGCCCTTCGCGTATGGACGCCACAGGAAGTGCACCAGGCGCTGGCGGGCAGCACCCACGCATGCCTGGAAGCGATTGCCCACCCCGACGACGCCGAAATGCAGAACCCGGGCTGGTTGGGCGAACGCTACCTGGTGTTGCGTCGCAAATAGCCAGCTTCGAAAACAAAGACGGCCTTCCCCCGCGGGAAGGCCGTCTCGCTTTGTGCGGAACTACTTGTTCAGGGTCAGCCGCTGAACGCTGATGTCGCCATCGCTGGGCTGGCTCTTCTTGCCTCGTGCATCCTGCCACATCAGTTTGTCCTTGATGTCCACGACGACTCGGGTTTCCGGGGCAGCCGCCGTGGCACCCTTGGCAATCGGTTTGAGGGAGTCTACGGACAACACAATCGCTTCCAGGGCCGGGGCAAAATCCTCCAGTTCCGTGGGGCCGTTGTACCAGTAACCCCAGAAGCGCTCCCCGTTTCTGCTGCCGGAGTAGCTTTGGCTGACGACAACCAGGTCGTTGCCAACCGGAAGCAGTGCTTTGACGCGGTGTTCGCAGGCTTCGTCCGGGCCTGTGCCGGTGTAATAGAATGCACTCCAGATTTCGGCACCGTTGTCGGCCCCAAGTGCCAGCACCAGTGCATCGCCGCCGCTGGTGTCAAAGCCCTGCGCCCCCAGCCGGCCGCCAATGAGAACCTTGTCGCCGTGAAGCTTCACGACATGGGTGTTGTTGCGGTCGCCGGCAGTGCCCTTGTAGGTCTTGCCCCAGGCCAGGTTGCCGTCGCCGGTGATTTTGAGGGCGCTCAGAAAAGTGGTTGCCCCGCGCCGGTCGCATGCCGCATAAATGTTACCCTGTTCGTCGAGGTCAATCGCGTTGAGGCTGCTGCCGCGCCCCAGATCGACTCGTTTGGCCCAGGCCAGCTTCGGCGTGTCGCTGTTGCCGCCGCTGATTTTGGCAAGAAACGCCCGGTCGGCGGCCAGCCCGGCAACTACCAGCGATCCATCCGCCCCGGCCTTGATGGCATAGCCGCGGTCGGTGGTGCCGGGGGTGATGTCCAGGCTGGTCTGCCAGGCCACGGCGCCATCCTTGGCGTTCAGGGCCAGCAACAGCACTTCGGCGTTACCGGCATTGACACCCGTAATGAACACGCGGCCCCCGCGCACGTCCAGGGCATAGGCTTCTGCGCTGTGAAGTGCCAGCAGGTTCTTGGGCCAGTCCGGGCGCCACAGTTTCTCCCACACGGTGGTGCCGTCGGCGGGGTTCAGCTTCAGAATCAGCGCGGCAAAGTTGCTGTTGGACTTGCTGTCGCTGGTCAGGCCGGCGACATAGATGAAGCCCTCGTCGTCAATCGCCACGCTGCCGGCGGTGCCGCCGGTTTCAGCGTTCTGGCCCGAATCCGGGCTCAAGTCGCGAAAGCCGGCGTTCCACAGCCGGGCCCCCGCTGCCTGTGATGCGGGCCCCAATCGGGTCAATCTTCTTCAACTGGGTGACGTTGCCGGTCACGTAAATGTTGCCGGCTTTGTCGGCCACGGCGCTGCCGGTGATTTCATCGGTGGCGTCGGCGCCCAGCAGCTTGTGCAGTGTTTCGTTGCCGCCGCTGAAGAACTTGCCAGCACCCATGCCACGCCCGGCCAGCTTCAACTCAAAGGTCTTGTCGGTGTTGTAGGTGATCGTCAGGGTGCTGATGCGCTCGCCTGCCTGCACGGGAAAGAAGCGAATCTTGACGGCGGTGTTGCCCTTGCTGGCTTCCAGCGCGACTTCTGCGCTTTCATAGGGCGCGCGCTTGATCTGGTTGGCCAACAGGGTGAACTCTTCGTCCATCACGCCCGCCCCGTGGGCCAGGCGGATGCTGTTGACCTTCATTTCCGCGCCGGTCTTGTTGTAGATAGAAATGACCTGCACGTTTTCTGAAAACAGCGGGATGGAATTGGTCTCCGAGTTCATCGGAATCCAGTAGCGGTCGCCGGACTTGAATTCCTTGCCCTCAATCAGAATCGTTGGGGCGTCTGCGGCCTGGGCGACAACGGGCACATGACTGACGGCCCCCAGCACCAGCGCAGATACCAGCAACGACAAAGCTGCCCGAACCCCCATGGTGGCTCCTTTGCGTTAGAAGAAGTGTGAGCGGGCAAATCTTAGCCCGATGTGCAATCGCGTCAATCACATCGGCCGACAAGGCCCAACCTTGCGCATCGCGCGTTCCTTGCCGAAACTCGGGTCGTGCAGAACGACCCGATCAAGCGCCGCGTGTTGCAGGGCCAGTGCGTCTGGCCGATCAGCCCCAACCAGGCCCGCGTGGAGGGCAACTCGGTCGTCTACACCAGTTACGACGACCCCTTTCACCGCCCTGAATCCGGCTTTCTGGGCTTGCCGCACGTGGAGTACGACCCGGTGCCTGTCGATGGCATCATTCTGCCCGCGTTTTGTGATTGGCACTTTCACTGGGTGCAGCACCGCGTGATGGGCGTGCGCGGCAAGCAGTTGCTGGGCTGGCTGGCCGAGGAGGCCTGGCCCGAGGAAGCTCGCTTCAGTGATGCCAACTTTGCCAGCGTTGCCGCGCAGGGCTTTGCGCGCAAGCAACTGGCGGCAGGCACACTGGCTGGCGCCTGCTGGGGCAGCCCGCACGCCCAAAGCCTGCGCGCGGCCCGCGATGCCAAGGTGCGCTATTCGCTGATTGGCCCCGCGATCATGACCCACGGCGAACCCGCCAGCCTGCGCCGCCCGCTGGAAGAGACCATGGCGGAACTCAAGCAGTTGCAGGTCGAGTTTGAGGAACAGTTGATTGTCAGCCCGCGCTTTGCCTTGAGTGTCGACAACCGCGCCATGAAGGAACTGCGCGACTTCGCCTTCGATTACACATTGTGGGTCCAGACCCACCTGGCCGAAAACGAAGACGAAGTAGCCCAGGTTGCCCGTGCCTACCCCGAGGCCAAGAGTTACGTCGACGTTTACGACCAGGCCGGGCTGTTGACCCCGCGCACGCTGCTGGCGCACTGCGTACACATGGACGACTTTGACTGGCGCACGATCAAGCAGCGCGGAAGCATTGTCGTGCATTGCCCGACCAGTAACGAGGCGCTGAATTCCGGCCGCATGAAACTGGAAAAAGTACGCGCCATGGACATTCCCTGGGTGCTGGGAACCGACGTTGGGGCAGGCCCCAACCTTTGCATGCTGGACGTGATTGAAACCGCCACGCGCATTCACGACTGGAGTGCCCCCGTCGGCACGATTGAGGCCTTCTTTCGCAGCACTGTCAGCCTGGAAATGCTGGAAAGTTACGCCAGCCGCAAGAGCCGCGTCACGCGCATGCTGGGCACCGCCCGGGCCGGGTTCTTGGTCATTCGTCGGCCCAAAGCGATTGACCGCAGCGACCGCGACCCGGAGCGCATTCTAAGCGCGATCATTGAGGATTACCGGCGCGAACCCAGCAACTGCATCCAGGCCGTGTACGACCAGAACTTCAACCTGCTGCATGACAGCCGCTGAAGCCGGCGGCTTGTCACAGCACGCGGCGCGCGGCCAGCACAATGCGGGCGCAGGCCTCGGCGTCACTCATCGCATCGTGGTGGTTCAGCTTCAGGCCCATCACGCTGGCCACGTGGCCCAGGTTGGCAGGCCGAATACCCAGAGTGCGCCTGGCCTGGCGCACGGTGCATACCCAGGGCAGCTCGGGGGCGTCGACCCCGGCCGTTTCGCAGCAGCCCAGCAGCACGCGTTTGTCAAAACCGGCGTTGTGCGCGGCCAGGAATTTTGCGCCTTGCAGTACCTCGCGCAGCACTGGCCAGGCTTGCCGGAAACTGGGTTTATCCAGCACGTCCTGCAACGTGATGCCGTGGATGGCTGTGTACCACACCTGGTCGCGCGGCGGCCGCAGCAGTTGGCGAATGCGCCGGGTGATGCGCCCGTGGTCAACGCGCACCAGGCCGATGCAGCAGGCGCCATCGGCATAGTTGTCGCTGGTTTCAAAATCGATCGCGACGAAGCTGCCCGGCAAGGGGTCAATGAACACGCCGGGTTTGCGATTGCTGCGTTCCATGCCCCCAAAATAGCAAACCCCGCGACACCGAAAGGCCCGGCATGCAACGCACGGTGGGGCGGGCGGGCTGGTCTGCTGCTGGCGCTTTGCGGGCCAAGGGGTTCAATCCATGCATGAGCGCGCCAGCAGGCACAACCCGCAATGCGAAGTTTGAAGCCCGGTGGCTGGGGCGACGCCGCTATGCCGAAATCTGGCAGTTGCAGCGCGACATGCTGGCCCAGCGCGTGCAAGCACTGGAGGCCGGCGAACCAGGTACAGACTGCCTGCTGCTGGTTGAGCACGAGCCCGTGTACACCTGGGGCAAGCGCACCAAACCCGAACACCTTGGCCAGGGCGAGGCCGCGTTGCGCCACCTGGGCGCCGATGCCTTTGAGGTCGAACGCGGCGGCGAAGTGACCTACCACGGCCCCGGGCAACTGGTGGGCTATCCGATTGTCTATCTGGGCAACTTGAGCTGCGGCCGCGACCTGCACAAATACATGCGCGCGCTGGAAGAAGTGATGATCCAGGTGCTCGCGACCTACAGCCTGTGCGGGCAACGCGTGAAAGGAATGACAGGGGTGTGGGTCGATGGATTCAAGATGCAAGATTCAAGATTCAAGATTCCCGCGGCCCCAATCTTGAATCATGAATCTGAAATCTTGAATCAATCCAAGATCGCCGCCCTGGGCGTGCGGGTTTCCAAGTGGTGCGCGATGCACGGCTTTGCCTTGAATGTGACCAACGAAGTGCTGCCCTGGTTCAGCCACATCACGCCCTGCGGCATCCAGGGCCGCGAAGTCACGACGCTGGAATCGTTGCTGGGCCAAGCGCCCGAAATGGCCGAAGTTCGCGCAAGGGTAGAAGCGGCGTTTCGAGACGTGCTGTGGGGCGCGTCAGGCAAGCGCGACTAGCCATGGGTCTCACGGACTGTGTGCAAGCCAATCCGTGCCCTGTTGAAAGCTGGCAACGGGCGACGCGCTTGAAGTTGCGCCCTGCCTGGGGCGCGACAAAGTAGCCGGGGGCCTCAGCCCCCGGTTTGGGTCCATCTTGAATGCCAGCCCTTTCAGGGGCGACTGCAAGGTCTATTGCAGCTTCAGCTCCTGCACGAAATCGAAGTGGACTTTTTCCGCTGGGGCGTCTTTGACGCTTTCGCTGCGAAACTCGATCACCACGCGCACGGTTTGGCCGATCACGGCTTTTCCGGAAAGCTCGCGCACGGCTTCTTTGCCGATGTTGCGCAGCGACATGGGGCTGAGTGAAGTCAGCCAGTAGAAGTCATAGAAGTAGTTTTCGGCGCCGGCCATGCTGAGCTTGGTTGCGCCTTCTTCCAGCACCCACGAAAGAATCATGTGGGGCGTTTCGCCTTCAATGGGCTCGCCGTTGCGCAGCCGCGCGATCTGATCTGCGGGTATCGGCTTGGTGCTGGCAACCACGCGCACCGTGTGGTTGGTCGCGTCCCACAGCGCCATCACGTTTGCAAAGTCGGTGACCTTGCCTTCGATATCCGTGCGGGCAACTGGTTTGGCAAAGTCGACGCGGCCTTCACCACCTGTGTCTGTGTTGCCGTTGCTTGCAGTTCCATTGCCGCCTGTGCCGGTTTTGGCCCCGTTGTCGGAACCGGTCTTGCTGCCGCTATCGCTGCCCTGGGTGTTGCCCTTGCCGCTGTTGCCGCGCGTGTCGGCCTGGTCGTTGCGGGGCTTGGTCGTGAAATCCAGATTGTCGTCGCTGGAACCCTTGCCGGTCTTCTGGTTGTTGCCGCCGCAGGCCGCCAGCAGCAGGGCCAGCAGCATCACCGTGATTGCGCGCATCGTTTCCCCTTGCGTAAGTGCCACAGTTGGCCGATATTCCGGCCACGCTTGCGGCGGCGCAAGCGATTTCAGTCAACGGCGATCATCAGGACCCGTCATGGCCAAGGCAAAAAGTGCAATTCCACCCAAGGTCGTGAAGACTGAGACCCACAGCCACGCGGGCAACATTCAATTGCAAACGCGCCTGACCAAGGCCCAGCAACTGGAAGTCTTTCGCTGGATGATCGTCAACCGCGAGTTCGACAACAAGATCAGCCTGCTGTACCGCCGCGGGCTGGTGATTGGCGCGGCCTTTTCCAGCCTGGGGCAGGAAGCGGCAAGTTGCGCCAGCACCTACACGCTGGAAAAGGACGACATCATCGGGCCGATGATTCGCAACGCGGGCAGCACGCTGGTCAAGGGCCTGCCGCCGCGCGACTTTCTGGCCAACTACATGTACCGCACCAACAGCCCCACCGGCGGCCGCGACGGCAACACCCACATGGGCGACCTGCGTTACGGCATTATCGCGCCGGTCAGCATGCTGGGTTGCAGCATTGCCCTGTGCAGTGGTTTCGTGCTGGCCGCGCGCCAGAAGGGCCAAAAGCGCGTGGCGCTGACCTGGATTGGTGAAGGCAGCACCAGCACCGGCGAGTTTCATGAAGACGTCAACTTTGCCGCCGTCATGAAGGCCCCGCTGGTCGTGATTATCGAAAACAACCAGTATGCCTACAGCACGCCCACCAGCAGCCAGTGCCTGGCAGAACGCTTCAGCGACAAGGCCGTGGGCTACGGTATCAAGCATGCCGTCACGATTGACGGCAACGATGCCAACGCCGTGTATGAGACCAGCAAAGATGCGGTAGACCGCGCCCGAAGCGGCGAAGGCACACAGTTGTTTGAGGTGCTGACCTTCCGCCGCAAAGGCCACGCGGAGCACGACCCGGCCAAGTACGTGCCCAAGGAGATTCTGGAGTACTGGGAGGCCCGCGACCCGCTGGCCCGCTACGGCGCCTACTTGAAAGAACTGGGCTACATCGACGACGACGGCATCAACGGCATGACCGAAACCATTCGCGCCGATATTGAAGCCGCCGAAGAATGGGTGATGCAGCAGCCCAAGCCCGACCCGAATACCGTCATGCAAGGCGTGTACGCACCGCAACGCCACCCCGCGCACATGGACGACGCGCTGCTTTACGACCAGAAGTACCGGTAGCTGTTGCCAGCATGCAAAGCGGGCGGCCTGAACGGGCCGCCCGCTTTTCCGTGCGAAGTGCGATGTGCCTGGTTGTGCGAACCTAGTTGGCGACGGCGAACTTGCTGCTGGTGTCGCAGCCGTAGCTCTTGGTTTCCTTGGTGGCTACTTCTTTGCCGTCATTGAGCGCCTTGATGGCTTGCGTGACGTAGTTGGTGGCCTTTTCGATGTCTTCGACCTTGCCGCTGGCAATGCTGTCAATCGCGCCCTGGTAACGCAGCACGCCCTTGGCATCGATCACAAACATGTGGGGCGTGGTTGCGGCCTTGTAGGTGCGGCCGACCTTGCTGGTGTCGTCGACCAGGTAGAAGGCCGGGTCGGCGTTTTCCTTCTTGATGCGCGCCAGCAGGGCTTCGCCTTCAAAGTTGCCCTGCTTGCCCTTGGCGCTGCTGCAGATGCTAAGCCACACCACGCCGGCCTGGCGCTGTTCTTTTTGCAGCTTGGGCATGTTGCCGGATTTGGCGTAGTGCTTCTTGACGAAGGGGCAATCGTAGTTGGTCCATTCCAGGACCACGATCTTGCCCAGGAAGCTGGAAAGTTTGACCTCTTTGCCCTCGGCGTTCTTGAGGGTGAAGTCGGGTGCTTTCTTGTCGATCGTGGCAAAATCCGGCGCGGCTTCTTCTGCGACCTCTTCTTTGGCAGCGTCTTTGCCGGCCGGCTTCTCGGCCTCTGGTTTGGCTTCCGGCTTGGTTTCGGTCTTGGGGGCTTCGGCCTTGGGCTCGGTTCTGTCTTGTGCAAGTGCCAGCGAAACGCCCAGCGCCAAGGCCAGCGTCGCGCAGAACGTCAGTAACGTCGTCTTCATGTACTCTCCGGTAGGGTGATGGCGTAGACAACAGGTGAAACCCCGCCGTCATTCCATGGGTTGCTGAAAATCCTGCGCAGCATACAAACGCGCACAAGGAGACCGCGTGAGCAACCTGATCGCCAGTGGCATCAACCTTTCTGCCTTCGGTGTAACCCGCCGGCCGCTGCTGGCCCAGGCGCGCGAAACGAAAGAGGGCGAAGTCGAGATTCGCCTTGCCACGGCGCCGGGCTTTGATGCCCGCGCCAAGTTGCAGGACACCCCCGATGCGTTGTTTGAAGGCTGGGCCAGGTGCATTCTCGATGCCCCCAAGCCTCTGGCCGTCGATATCGCCCTGGAATTCGCGCCGCCAAAAACCGCCGAGTTCCTGTGGCGGTTCACCCAGCGCGACTTTGACTTTGCCTTTTTTGCCGACGCGCCGCTGACGGACCGCGTGGGCGAATTCGGCTTGCGGTTTCGGGCCTGGCTGGCGGCATCGGCCTGGCGGCCCGGCAAGGATGTCTATGAGGCCTCGCCACGGGCCACGGTTGACCTGATGGACTTCAAGGGCCAGTACAAAGAGGGCAAGGCCCACTACGGCAAGGGCACCTGGCGGGCCGACGACAAAACCAAACGCGCCGACAAACTGGTGGCGCACATGCTGGGCGAGCTTGGTGTCAACCCCGGCGCCGGGGCAGACAAAGTGGGCAGTGACGAATTCGATGCGATCGTGTGCGCACTGACAGCGCTTGGGGTGGCAAAGAACGCGCCGCTGGTGCGCGGGCCGGAACTGGCCACAGAGGTAGCGGCACGCTGCGAACGCCGCGCCGACATGCCGCCGGGCAGGCTCAAGGGCACGGTGCCCACCTATGCCGCGGTGCTGGCCGCGCCGTACTGGGAAAGCATCGCGCTGGTGCGCGGCGTGTAAATCAGTCGCGCCCGGCGCTACAGTGGCTCCATGCTGACCAAGAAGCAGATCAGCGAGAACCTGGCGGAGACGCTGCAACTCATGGACGAGTTTCCCAGGGGTGAGGCTCCCGCGCAGAAGGCGGCAATCAAGATTGCGCGCCACTTGAACGAGATGGGCATTCCATACGTTTTGGTTGACGGCCTCGCCGTTGGTGCGCACGGCCACAAGCGGGCAACCGTGGATGTAGATCTGATTCTGAACAAGGCCGACCTGGCGCGCTTCAAGCAACGCTGGCTGGGATTGGGCTGGGTGGAGAAGTTCAAGGGGTCTAAGGGGCTGCGCGACGCCGAGTTCAACGTCAAGGTGGACATTCTCACCACCGACGAAATCCCTGGCGACGGCAAGACTGCACCCTTCACATTTCCTGATCCAGCAACCGTAGCCGCCGAGCTTCCTGGCATCTGGGCCGGTGTGCGTGTGATTGACCTGCCGAATTTGATGACGCTCAAAATCGTCACAGGCATGACCGTGCCCAAGCGTCCGGGCGATTACGACGACGCCATGCGGTTGATTGAGGCCAACAACTTGCCCCGCGACTTTGCCGACAAGCTGCACCCGTTTGTGCGTGCCAAGTATGACGAACTATGGCAGATCACCCAGACGCCTGACCCCAAGCCAGAGGCCTAGCCCTTGCCCGGGCGCGCGGCCGGCCCTAAACATTGCGCCATGGGCAAGCCGATCACATATGTGGAAGCGATTACCGAAGGTCTGCGCGAAGAACTGCAGCGCGACCCTGATGTATTCATGCTGGGCCAGGACATCGGCGTCTATGGCGGCGCCTTTGGCGTGACCAAGGGCCTGCAGGAAGAGTTCGGTAAAGACCGCATCTGGGATACCCCGCTTTCCGAAACCGCCATCATCGGCAATGCCATTGGCGCTGCGCTTTATGGCCTGCGCCCCGTGGTGGAAATGCAGTTTGCGGATTTCGTGGCCTGCGGCTTCAACCAGTTGGTCAGCAATGCCGCCAAGCTGCACTATCGCTGGGGCCCCAACGTGCCCATGGTGGTGCGCTTGCCCTGGGGCGGCGGCGTTTCCGGCGGCCCCTTTCACAGCGGCTGCATGGAAGCCTGGTTCATGAACGTGCCCGGGCTGAAGTTGATCTGCCCCAGCACCGCGCGCGACGCCAAGGCCGCCATCAAGACCGCCATCCGCGACGACAACCCGGTGCTGTATTTCGAACACAAGCACCTGTACCGCGACCCCAAGCTGCGCCAGGAAGTCGGAGAGGTTGAACCGCTGGAGTTCGGCAAGGCCAGAATCGCGCGGCCTGGCACGCACGCCAGCGTGATCACCTTCGGCATCATGGTGCATTACGCGGTCAAAGCAGCAGAGGAACTGGCCAAGGATGGCATAGAAGTGGAAGTGCTGGATCTGGTCAGCCTGAGGCCCTACGACGAAGCAGCCATTAGTGCCACGGTTGCCAAGACCAACCGCGTGCTGGTGCTGAATGAGGCAACGTTGATGGGCAGTGTTGCTGGCGAGTTTGCCAGCTTCATCAGCGAGCACTGCTTTGAGGACCTGGATGCCCCGGTAATGCGCATGGGCGCGCTGGAAACACCGATTCCCTACGCCCCAGAACTCGAGCACGAAATGCTGCCCACGACGGAAAAGATTGCAGCAGCCCTGCGCAAGCTGGTGGGGTATTAGGTCCTGGGCCGGTCTTCAGCTGGCCGCACGACTGAACATCTTGTTGGCCATCTCATAGACCGCGCCACTGCCCTGGCCGCCCAGCAGATTCTTGGCCTCGGTTTGGGCAGCAGCCCACAAGGGCTGGGCTTGGGCGATCAGCCTTGTGCCTTCGGTGGTCAAGTCAAGCTCGCCGCGGGTGGCGGCTTTGGTCAGCCAGCCGTTGCGCCGCATGCGATCCAGGTTGCGTGACAGTGTGCTCTTGTCGATCTTGAGAAGCGTGCCGATATCAACCGGCCGGCGACGCGGCGAAAGTTGCAGTGCACACAGAATGCTCAACTGTGCGCCGGTCAGCCCCAGGGGCCGCAACGCGTCGTCAAAGAGCGCCGTCACCAGGCGGTTCAGCATGCGTACGCGCAATCCCAGGCAGGAATCGGCAATGTCGCGTGCTGCGGCCCGTGAGCGGCGGCTCAGGTCATCCCCACGAGGACCGTCCGCCATGACACCATTTGGCGGTGTTCAGGTTGCAGATGCAAGCCCCGGCAGGGCCTGATGCGACGAAATCGGATTTGTGCGGCCTGCGGCGCTCGCCCGGCATGATTTTGGTCAACTTGGAAGTGCCCAGGCTGCGAAAAAGCGAAGCGGGCCGCCTGAGGAGGGCAGCCCGCTTCAAAACACTGTTGCCGGGGGAGGCACATTTCGGCAGTAAACTGTCGAAACCTTGGAGGAGGACATTTCCCCAGCACCAGCAGACATACTGTATAACGCACGAACAGACCTAACAAGCGAACCTTTCCGGCAACTCGTGCAATGACGCAAATACCGGGCATTTCTTTCCTTACAACGCTGGCCGAGCGCGTGGCCGAAGTGCAATTGCGGCATTTTGGGCACCTGGACCCAGCCCAGGTTGACCTGAAGCGCCGGCGCGACCTGCTGACTGTGGCCGACAAAGAATCCGAAGAAGTCCTGATTGGCGCCATTACCGAGCAATGGCCAAGCCACGACATACTGGCCGAGGAATCCGGCGCACACCTGCGCGGCAGCCCCTGGTGCTGGGTGATCGACCCCGTGGACGGCACGACAAACTTTGCCCGCAGTTTTCCGATGTTTGCCGCCAGTGTGGCCCTGTGCCACAGGGGCGAACCCGTGCTGGCGCTGGTCGAGGCGCCATACTTGCGCGAACGCTTCACGGCCGCCAAGGGCGAGGGCGCTTGGCTGAACGGCCGGCGGCTGCATGTAAGCACTACGCCCGATATAGCCACCAGCGTGCTGGCCACCGGCTTTTCGTATGTTCGCAACGAAGTGGCCCGCAACAATGTCGATAACTTCGGCAACCTGGTGCTCAAGTGCCACGACATTCGCCGCGCAGGCGCCGCCAGCCTGGATTTGGCCTACGTGGCCGCAGGCCG
Organism: Planctomycetota bacterium; assembly: GCA_016722065.1. Lineage (GTDB taxonomy): Bacteria > Planctomycetota > UBA8742 > UBA2392 > UBA2392 > H3-PLA7. The sequence continues at coordinate 1,021,796 of JADKGX010000001.1, read as the reverse complement.
TTTTGACGGCTACTGGGAAGCCTACCTCAAGCCCTGGGATGTCGCCGCCGGCGCCCTGCTGGTGCGCGAGGCCGGGGGCGAAATCACCGATTTTGCCGGCGGCCAGGACTGGCTTTTTGGCGAAAACGCCATTGCCACCAACGGCCGCATTCAAGACGAACTTCGGGCCGAGCTGTCAGGCACTGAGCCAGGCTACCTACCCTGGGGCCGCGATATCGAGCGCAAGCTGCGCGGCGGGTGACTTTCCTGGTGGCGGTGTTAGGCTTTGCGGCACTGCTGGCCCCTTGGGGCTTGTGGCTGCCCACGCATGGATACGCTGGTCATTGTTCGCAAGATCCGCGAGGCCGAAGCGCTTGCCGATAAAGGCAGCCACGGCGATGCCATGCGCATGCTGCAGCCCTTGCTGGGTGATCAAGCCCTGCAGGATGCCCAGCGCACCCTGATTCGAAAGAAGCTGGAACTGTTCGAAAAACAACGCCAGCGCGTCACGCGCATTCTCACGCGCAGCGCTTCCAGCAGCAGCAACCTGAGTGCGATCACCGGTGTGCGAAAGGCCGTCAACCCCAACGAAACCTCGGAACTCACGGCGATTCGCAAGCCAATTGAAGACGCCACAGAGCGACCGACCGACCTTACGATCGAAAAGCCGCCCCAGGGCGTACCCACCGAAGCGGTGCCCCGGGTCAAGTCTTCGCCGGCCATTTCAACGCGCGGCAGCAGCCTTTTGCGCCGGGCCGAGGCACCCTCGGACCACATCACAGACATTGGCCGCCCTTCGGCACTGACACCGATACCGCATTCCTCTGAGACCACTGTGCGCATTCCGCCGCCCGCGCGGCCAGCGCAGGCTGGCCTGTCAGGGGTGCCAGATTCGGGCAAGGGGGAATCAACCGCCGACGATTCCACACTGCAGATTCCGGCCTTGCCGGCACCGCGCCCTGACCCGAACGACTCGCAGGAACTTGCCCCGCTGACCGAAGACTCGATGGGCGAAGAAGGCAGCGACGACGACCCGCGCACCACCAGCATTTTCGCCGCGCCGGCGCCCGTGGTTGTGGACCAGGTGGTATCCCTGCACGCGCCCAGTGCGCCTGCATTGACACGCCCGTCCTTTGACAACGAGCAAAAAACCCCGCCGCCGTCACCGCGCAAGGCCGTGCCGGAAAGCGCCATTGCCAACCCGCTGCCGGTGCGCGACAGCATTGTGGTGCCGCGGGTGCAGAACGTGATTCCAACGCCCGCGCCAGGACCGCCGGGCATGCGCCGCGACGACGACGACAGCACCTACCTGCTGGCCGATGAGCATTTTGCGTCGCGACCCAGTGGCCGCAAAACGCCCCAAAGCACGCCCGATCTGAAGGCCCTGGTTGACCGCTTGCCCGACGACGATTTGCGCCGTGAACTGGCCATGGAAGTAGTGCGCCTGCGCGAAGAACTGGAAAAGTCGCGCCGTGGCATGGCGCTTAGCGACTCGCCGTCGCGCCGGGCAGAGCGCGTGCAGCCGGAAAGCGGCACCTTTCATATACCGGCCAGCCAGGCCAACACGATTGTGCGCCGCGCTGCCGGCAGCGACCGCATTGAAGTGCACATGCCCTCGCGCGACGAAGACGCCGCCGAGCTGCAGGTGCTGCGCCGCGATTCGGTGCGTGGCCGAAAAGCCGGCGACGTAGCCACAGACAGGGTGTCGCCGGCGCAGGATTATCTGCAAGCCGGCCCGCGCAAGCGAGGTTCGCTATTGAAGCCGCTGGCAGCCTGGCTGGCCCTGATTGCCACGATTGCCTTGATCGGGTGGCTGTTGCACCTGGGCTGGCGCAGCTTGAACAGCGCCGAGGAAATCTCCGGAACCAGGGTTACGGAAACCACCGTGGGCGGGCTGGATCTTTCCTCGCCGCTCGATAGCAACACGCTGCTGGATGGCGCCAGCAAGGATATCCGTGACGGGCAGTTGCTGCTCAAGGCCCGGCCCTGGGTGGTGCAGTACGGGCAGGTGGCAGGCCAGGACGTGATTGTGGCCATTACCGTGCCGCTGCAGGCCGAAAAACCGGGGGTGCAGGGCGTGCTGTTCAATGCCCGCAGCCTGTCCTTTGACAGCGACCTGCGCGTGAAGGCAGTGATTGACGCGCTGGGGGAACCAACTCCGGCCTTCAGCGAGGAACAGTTCAAAGCACAGGCGCAATACACGCTGTCCTTTGTGGACCGCCAGGGCCGCAGTGTACTGGAGTTCCGGTACAACACCCGCAGCCCGGACAAGCCGGTGGCTGTCCGGCTGGTGGATGCACGGGTGATGCCGCCCTTTCCGGACCTTCCGGGGACGCCATGATGTGCATACTGGCGCGTGGCGCGAAAACCCTGCTATCCTGCCCGGCGTTCAGGGGCCAAGCATGAAGATTCGGTTTTGGGGTGTACGTGGAAGCCTGCCGACGCCGGGGCCAGAAACCGCGCGTTATGGCGGCAATACCACGTGTATCCAGGTCGAGCGCGACAGCGGCCCGCTGATCATCATCGACAGTGGCACCGGCATTCGCCAGTTGGGCGACAAGCTGATGGCCCAAAAGGGCCCGCCCTTTGACATCAAACTGCTGATCACCCACACCCATTGGGATCACATTCACGGCTTTCCGTTCTTTGTGCCGATCTACACCCCCGGCAGCAAAGTTGGTGTCTATGGCGTGGGGCCCCTGCGCGAGGGCAAGGGCTTTGAACAGGTCATGCGCGACCAGATGACCTACAGCTATTTCCCCGTTGAAAACACCATGCTGGACAACGTGGTCACCTACAACGACTACAACAAGATGTTTCCAGGCGGCGTGGAGAAGTCCTTCGAGTTAGCCGAAGGCGTAATAGTGCGCCTGAAGCTGACAAACCACCCGGTGTATTGCACGGCTTATCGCATTGAGGCCGACGGCAAGAGCTTTGTCTTCAGCGGCGACCACGAACCCTGGTCGCCGGGCCCCATGGACAGCGAATCGGGCGAGACCCGCCAGTTGTATTCCATGATGAACGACCGGTTCATTGAGTTCTGCCGCGGCGCCGATCTGTGCGTGATGGACACCACCTACACCCAGGCCGAATACGAAAGCAAAGAAAAGCCCGCGCTAAGCAAGCGCGGCTGGGGCCACAGCTTCTTTGAATACAACATCCAGATTGCCAAGGCCGCGGCCGTCAAACGCATGGCCTTTACGCACCACGATCCCACGCGAACCGATGACGCGCTGGACCGTTTAATGAACGAGAAGTACCTGCCACTTTCCAAGGCCAGTGCGCCGGGCACCGAGTTTTTTGCCACGCGCGAAGGCATGGTGGTCGATTTGTAACTGCACGACGGGGCGCACATTCCGGTGAGCGTGCCTCCCGGTAACCCCAAGCCCCAGACATTTTCGATGCCGCGCCAAAGCAACCGGCAAGTCCTTGCAGGGTTTGAACCCCCGGCGGATCGACGCCGCGGCAGTTTTGTCATTCGCATGGCGTTGCAGCGGCTTGCCATGCGCCAGCACCCGGCGGCGTTGCGCGCGGCAGGGCGCATGGCCGTGATTCTACCCCTTGCCCAGACGCTGTTGCTGCTGGGGCTGCTGCATGCGCCGCTTTGGCAGGGCTTGCTGGGTGCCGAAGGCTTTGTGGTGGCACTGTTGGCCGCCAGCCAGCTCTCGCGCGGCAACCTGGAAAGCAAGTTCATTGGCTACGGCATTGCGTTGTTGAACACCGCGGCGCTGGGGGTAGTTGGCATCGTGCTGGGCGGGCACCTGTTCTGGATTTGCGGGTTGATCTCGATTCTGCCCATCACCTGGCTGTGCTTTGGGGTCACGGGGGCGCGCACAGTGCGTCGCGGCTGGCTGGCCTTTGCCATTCCACTGGTGTTGCTGGCCGGCGCCTGCGGCGTTGGCCGCTATGCGCTGGAGGCTTCCAGCAACCAGCCAGACCCCGCCACGCGGCAATGGCAACTGGACGCGGCCTGGGCGGCTTTTGCCTTGCGCGGCGGCAATGGCACCGAACGCGCGGTGCTGCGCCTGCGCCAGGCCCAGGCGGCCTTTGATGCCGGCGATTACGACCGCGCCTTTGCTTGCGCCCATGATGGCGCCTTTGACGCCACAGGCCGCTCGCGCGTGCCGGCCTCCGAAATCGGGGCTGATCTTCTGGACAGCCTGATGCGCCTGAAGGCCCAGGCCTTTTACAACCAGCGCTGGGGCAAGACCGACCGCATCTGGCTGCCGATCAAGGCTGACCCGTTGCCGCCGGAACTGCTTCACACAGGCAGTCTGGACATTACCTGGGCATGGTAAGTTCGGCCTTCAGCTGATCGGGTTGCTGGCTGGCGCGCCGGCGTGGTTGGGGTGCGGTGCCTGCCAGATGCTTTCCCACCAGCGAATCGCCGGTTCCAGGGCGACAAACGTGAAACCCGCCAGAACAAAGGCCGCAATCACGTCGCTGGCGTAGTGATAGCCAAGGTACATCGTGGCCACCACCAGCCCGGCCACAAAGGGCAGGTACACCAGGCCGACCCTGCGGTGATAGCGCAGGGCCACCACCAGCGCCACCAGGGCCACCGCCACATGGCCGGAAGGAAAGGCGTCCCAGCGAATTACTTCGGCGTTGTTGAGTACCGTGGCCCACCACTGGGCGCCAAACCAGCCCGGTTGTTGTGGCAGCCAGGCAGCCGGGCCGCCCTCAAAGCGAGGGCCCGTGGCAGGCAAGGCAATGTACCCCACATAGGTCAGCAGCAGCACGCCGGCGTAAATCGCTGCAACCCGCCGCACAATGCGCCAGTCGCGCTTCAGAATCTGCGGCAGCACGGCAACAAAGGGCGAAACGTAGTACGACAGGTAACAGACCATCATCACGCCGGTCAGCCAGGGCCGTTGAAACTGGCGCATCCACTGCGGCGCATAGACGCCAAACACCGAGATATCAACATGCTTGAGCCACAGGTCCCAGTACGTTGCCGCCCGGTCGTAGTCCGCGGCGGGGTCATGGCCCGGGTGCGTCTGGATGCCAGGCACGCCCGACACGCCAGAAATGTACGCGCCCAGCAGGTTGAAAATGAACGGAATGAAGGCTACGGGCAGAAACACGTAGGCAATGTTGCAAAGCTCCAGCCAGCGCGGGGCCTTGCGGTTCTGCACGAAGTACTTGCGGTGATACAGCAGGCCAAGGCGCTGCGCGCCCAGATAGACCAAAAAGTAGACGCTGAGTTCCGCAATCACGGACCAGGGGGAATGCTGCGCCCACTCATAACGCGCTTCATAGGGGTAAAGGCGCAGCCCGGGGGCGGCTTGAGCCAACAGTGCCCAGCCAATCAAGATCGCCACAAAGCCCAGAATCAGCACGTCGATGGCCAGAAAGTTCCGGCGCAGGGCCCCCCACAGCGGCAGGGGCAACGCGGCAGAAGTTGGCGGCGAACTTGCAGGCTGGCTGCGGCGGCTGGGCGTCAACGTGGATTCCATGGGGCGTCGGTCTTGCAGGCCCATGCAAGATCAACCAAGGCGGCGAAAAGGTCAAGTAAAGGTTGCTATCCGGCGCGAGTCTGTACGGTGACAGGAATGACGACTTCTGTCTCGGCGGCTTCTGCGCCCTCTGCGCCCTCGGTGTCCGTGGGCTTGTTGCCGCGGATTTTCTGGTCGGCTTTCTCACGGTAGGGGGCCATCACGCCGGAAAGCGCCGTGATAGCGGCCATCAACACCATGCCGTCGTCAATCAAGCCAGCCAGCGGGATCGCATCGGGCACAATGTCGAAGGGCGATATGAAGTAAACCAGCGCGATGATCGCCGTGCTTTTCAGCCCAAAGCTGACCTTGGGGTCACACACGAAGTAAAACAGCGCCACGGCTTCCCGCACCGCCGGAAACTTCAGGCTTACGGCGCGCAGTTTCTCCCAGAATCCGGCCTTGGCACGGGACAGGTCGTCCAGGGTGACGGTGCCTTCCAGAATGCGCTGAATGGTTTCTGCTTTGGGCATAGTGCGCTTGGACCGCATACAACGTGATTGGCAAACAGAAGCATTGGCTTGCACGGCATTGTGCCCGATCGGGGCTCGAAAGTCCCGCAGATAGCCGGGCCGATACAGGCCGCCCGCGTGGTGACCAACAGCACCCGGGCCAGGCAGCCGGGCGCCGCCCCTGCCACCACGATTTGCTCATGTAGGTTGACGGTTTCGTCCGATAACGAGGTTTGGCTCGCGCCTGAAAGCGTGCGGGTGCGATTCGCAATCCTTCAGGACCGCAATTTGCGGCCTTATCTAGTAAGTGCTAACCAACACAGCCCCAAATCTGTTGCCGTGACTATGCATAAGCTGTTACCAGGACAAACGTTGTGTGTCATGGCGCATTGGCGGCGCAAATCCCTGTTGACCGGCACACTTCCAGTCATAGGATCACCGGACTCACGTCCCGTTGAAAGGGGCACTGCATGAAATGGGCTCTTTCAAGCAAACGAAGCGCCCCCGATGGCCTCTGGATGAAGTGCACGTCCTGCGAGGCCATGGTCTACCGCAAGGTAGTTGAGGAACAGCACCACGTTTGCCCGGAATGCGGCTTTCATTTTCGCCTGACGGTAGAACAGCGCGTCGAATACCTGCTGGATGAAGGCACCTTTGACGAAATGTTCACCAACCTGCAATCCATTGACCCTTTGGGGTTCAAGGGTAAGCGCAGCTACAAGGACAAACTCAAGCAAGCCCAGGAAAACACCGGCCACAACGAGGCCGCGGTGTTTGGCATTGGCCAGATCGGCGGCAAAGAAGTGGTCTTTGGCATGATTGATGCCAACTTCATCATGGGCTCGATGGGCAGCGTGGTGGGCGAAAAGATTGCCCGCGGCGCCGAAGAAGCCCGCAAGCGCGGTATTCCGTTGATCATTGTCAGCGGTTCCGGCGGTGGCGCGCGCATGGAAGAAGGTATTTTGAGCCTGTTCCAGATGGCCAAAAGCAGTGCCGCCATCAAGCGGTTGCAGGATTCCGGCGGGCTGTACATCACCGTGCTGACCAACGCCACCATGGGCGGCAGCATGGCCAGTTGGGCTGCGCTGGGCGATATCAGCATTGCCGAACCCCAGGCCCTGCTGGGCTTTGCCGGCCCGCGCGTGATTGCCCAGACCGTGCGCCAGGAACTGCCCGCAGGCTTCCAGACTAGCGAGTTCCTGCTGGAACGCGGCTTTGTGGACCAGGTGTGCCACCGCAAGGAACTGCGCCAGCGGCTGCTTTCGCTGCTGCGCTATTGCTGCAAGGACCTGCCGGCTTTCCGCAAATCCTCCGTCAGCCGCGCCACAGCAAAGATCAACAAAGAATCGCTCAAGGCCGAAGCCAAGGCCCGCAACTAGCAAACCTTTCCGCAGATTGACCAGAAACCGGGGCGCGCAAGCGCCCCGCGTTGCATTTTTGCAGGATTGCCCCGTGCCCGACGGCTGCCTGCGCAAGCAGCAGACAATCACGCAACGCAGGGGCCGGCCTTGTGCCGGCCCTTTGTCGTTGGTGCGCAAGCGGGTTCGGGGCGCTAGAGTCGCCCCAGGGTTACTCATGATACTGCTTTCTGCAGGCGACATGGCGCGCTTTCAAACGCTGCAGGAAATCGGCGTGCTGATGGCCGTTGGTGTAGTCGCTGCGCTGGTCATGGCACGGCTGAAACTGCCCGCTGTGGCGGGCATGCTGGTGGCCGGGGCGATCTGCGGCCCCTATGGCATGCGGCTGGTCAGCGACCCGGAATCAATCAGCCTGCTGGCGGAAATCGGCGTGGTTCTGCTGCTGTTCACAATCGGGCTCGAGTTTCCGCTTTCGCGCTTTCTGCGCATCGGCAAACCGCTGCTGATCGGCGGCACCCTGCAGGTGTCACTGACTGTGGTTGCGGCGCTGGGCGTTGGCCTGGCCTGCGGGTTGCCGTTTCGGGCCGCGCTGCCGGTGGCCTTTGCCGTGTCGCTGTCCAGTACGGCCGTCGTACTGCGCGGGCTGCAGGATCGCGGCGAAGTCGATGCCCCGCACGGGCGCTTCATTGTGGGTACGCTGATTTTTCAAGACCTGTGCGTGATTCCTATGCTGCTGGCCTTGCCCGTGCTGGCCGGTGCTGGCGACGCGCTGACACTGGCGAAAAACATCGGGCTGGCGCTGGGCCAGGCCGCACTGGCCGTGGTGGCGACCTACCTTGTGGCCAAGATGGTGCTGCCAGTTCTGCTGCGCCGCGTGGATGCGACGCGCTCGCGCGAGATTTTCATTCTGGCCATCCTGACCGTTTGCATCGGCATTGCTTTTGCGACCGAATACGCCGGGCTGTCGATGGCGCTGGGTGCGTTTCTGGCCGGCATTGTCCTGGCTGAATCGCCCTATGCCAACCGCGCGCTGTCTGACGTGCTGCCCTTGCGCGATGTGCTGAACGCGCTGTTCTTCATCTCGCTGGGCATGCTGTTTGACTGGCGCACGCTGCTGGATGCACCGCTGATCGTGCTGGGCATCTTTGCCGGGCTGGTGATCGGCAAGGGTTTGCTGGCCACAATTGCCGCCATGTTCATGCGCTTTCCGGCCCGCGCGGCGATTGTCGCGGGGCTTGGGCTTGCCCAGTTTGGCGAGTTCGGCATCGTGATCATGAAGACCGCCGGGGCGCTCGATTTGATGAGCCTGGGCCAGGAAGGCCGCTGGATTTCCGCTGCCGCTGTGCTGTCCATGTTTGTCACGCCGCTGGTGCTGCGCTTTTCGCCCCACCTGGCTGCGGGTGCGCGGCTGCTGCGGCCCCTGGAAAGGCTGCTGGGCGTGCGCGGGGTGGATTCCCCGGCCCGCGACCTGGAAGAAGCCAGCCATCACGTGGTCGTTGCGGGTTATGGCGTGGGCGGCCGGGCCGTGGTTTCGGCGCTCAAGGCCGTGGGTGTACGCTACGTGGTGCTGGACATGAATGCCGAAACCGTGCGCGCCGCGCGCCTGCAAAAAGAACCCGTCTATTACGCTGACGTCACCAGTGAAGAAGCCCTTCACCACGCGCGGGTGCGCCACGCAGCGGCCTTTGTGCTGACCATCAATGACCCCGGCGCGGCTCACCGCACCCTGGACGCCGTGCACCGCTATGCCCCGGAAACGCCGATTGTCGTGCGCACACACTATCTGGGTGCCGGCGACCAGATGCGAAAACAGGGCGCCACGGAAGTCGTCAGCGAAGAACTTGAGGCCGCCGTTGAAATCATGGCCCGCGTGTTGCGCATGTTGAATGTTCCGCGCAACGTGATTGACCGCGAAGTCGCCCTGGTGCGCGACAACACCCAGGGCAGTGCGCGGTCCTCCACCCTGCCGCGGCCCAAGCTGCCCGACTTGCAGGAACTGGCGGATCTCAAGGTCGAAAGCGTTCTGGTAAGCGCCACCTGTTTTTCGCGGGGCAAGACGCTGCTGGACCTCAACTTGCGCGCCCGTACTGGCGCCAGTGTGATCGCCCTGCGGCGTGACGGCCTGCTGGCCAGCCAACCGCGCCCGGACGACCCATTGGCGGAAGGCGACATTCTTTACCTGGTGGGCTCGCTGGAAGACATTCGCAACGCCATGACCTATCTCGAGTCCGGGTCGATTCCTGAACCGATGTCGGAACGGATCGAACCCGTGGTCTAGCAAGTAAGTTACTGACACACCACAATTTGGGGCCGTTGACGCTTACCCCTCGTTGAGGCAAAACCGTAGCCCCCGATAGATGCCGGAGGTCCGCGTGCGCGAAACGCCGCTTAAAGAGGAACATGTACGCCTTGGTGCCCGCATGGTGGATTTTGCGGGCTGGTACATGCCGGTCACCTACAGCAACATCAAGGAAGAGCACCTTCGCGTCCGCACCAAGGTGGGGCTGTTTGATGTCAGCCACATGGGCCGTTACTGGTTCTCGGGCCGAGACCACATCAAGCTGGTCGACAAGATCATTTCCAACTGCCGCGCCGACATGAAGCCCGGCCAGATCCGCTACAGCGTCATCATGAACGGCCAGGGTGGCATTCTGGACGACGTACTGGTGTACGGCGCCGGCGACGAAGCGACCCTGCTGGTCGTCAATGCAGGCAACCGCGACGTGATCTGGAAATGGATTGAGCGCGAGCGCAAAGGCTTCGTCGTCGAAATCACCGACATGAGCGAAGATTACGCCATGATCGCCCTGCAGGGGCCGGAAAGCGTGAACCTGCTGAACAAGGTCAGCGACGTCGACACCAAGCAACTCAAGTACTACCGCTTCACCCGTGGCACCGTGCTGGGCGAGGCCCAGGTGCTGGTTTCACGCACGGGCTATACCGGCGAAGACGGCTTTGAACTGATCATGCCCACCAAGGAAGCCGCGCGCTTCTGGCGCGAGTTGTTGAACGTTGGCAAAAACCTGGGCGCCGGCCCCGCCGGTCTGGGTTGTCGCGACACGCTGCGCCTGGAAGCCGGTATGCCGCTACACGGGCATGAAATCACCGACACGATCAACCCTCTGGAAGCAGGGCTGGATTGGGCCGTGCGGCTGGACAAACCCGAGTTCGTGGGCAAACAGGCCACCGAGGAACTGAAGAAAAAAGGCCTCGAAATGAAGCTGGTCGGCCTGCACGTGGAGGGCAAGCGCATTCCGCGACAGGGCCAGGAAGTATACCGCGACGGCAAGCCCGTGGGCCGCGTCTGCAGCGGCACCATGGCGCCGTGGTTGGACCAGGTGATTGCCACGGCCTTTGTGCCCGCCAAGGCCGCAGAAGTAGGCACCCTGTACCACGTGGAGTTCAAAGGCAAGGGCACACGTAAAGTGGAACCGGGCGAAGTGATGTTCAAGGCCATTGTGGTGCCACTGCCGTTTTACAAGCGCCCCGGAAAGAAATAGCCAGACCCGAAAACCAACTCTCGACCCGACTGGAACACTCACATGGCTCGTCCTGACAACGTTCGCTACCTGGAATCCCACGAATGGGGCCGCCTTGAAAAAGACGGCACGATCGTAATCGGCATCACGGATTTTGCGGTCGAACAGCTCAATGACCTCACGTTTGTTGACCTGCCTGAAAAAGGCGACAAGGTCACCAAGGGCTCGCCCTTTGGCGAAATCGAAAGCGTCAAGGCCGTCAGCGACCTGATCAGCCCTGTCAGCGGCAAGGTACTGGCCGTCAACGACACGGTCAGCGACGACGATTTCAGCGCGCTGAAGAAAGACGCCTTTGGCAACGGCTGGCTGATCAAGATCAAGCCCGACAACGCCAAAGAGCTCGACGCCGCCAAATCGAAGGCCGATTACGAAAAGCAGCTGGCCGAAGAAGCGCACTAAGCGCGGCTTCGCCGCGCAATGAACAATGAGCAATGAACAATGGGCTCATTGCTAGCGGTTTGGGACGAGTTCCCGCAGCGCCATTGTTCATTGTTCATTGATCATTGTTCATTGCCCCGGAGGGGCCATGCCATTCATCCAGAACACAGAAGCCGACCGGGCCGAGATGCTCAAGGCCATCGGCGTGGGCTCCATTGAAGACCTGTTCAAGGACATTCCGGCCAACTTGCGGCTGAAGATGTCTGACCCAGGCATGCTCAAGCTGCCCAAAGGCAAAGGCGAACTGGAAGTCACACGGCACATCCAGGAGTTGCTGGCGAAGACAAAAAACGCCGGCGACTACGCCTACTTTCGCGGCGGCGGCATTTACAACCACTTCGTCAGCACGCTGATTGACCACATTGCGCTGTATGACGGCAGCTTCATCACGGCCTACACGCCCTATCAGCCTGAGTGCAGCCAGGGCACGCTGACATTCATCTACGAGTTTCAAAGCAGCATTACCGCGCTGACCGGGCTTGAGGTCGCCAACGCCAGCATGTACGACGGCGCCAGCGCGCTGGCCGAAGCCATGATGATGGGCAAGCACGTCAGCGAAGACCGCCACCGCAAAGAAAACCGCAACACATTTGTGCTGGCCGGCGCGGTGAACCCCGAATACATGCAGGTGTGCAAGACCTACGCCGATGTCGCTGGCATCAAGATTGCGCAGGTCGCACCGGGGGCCGATGGCCGCGTTGACGGCAATGCCCTGGCCAAGGCCTTGACGCGTAAAGTGTTCGCCGTGGCCGTGCAGTCGCCCAACTATCTGGGCGTGATCGAAGACGTGGAAGCCGTGGTGGCCGCCGCCAAAGAAAACGAGATCCTGGTCGTGCAGGCGGTCGGCGAGGCGCTGTCACTTGCCCTGTTGCAGTCGCCCGCCGAATCGGGCGTTGACGTATGCGTTGGCGAGGGCCAAAGCCTTGGCAACCACCAGTTTCTGGGCGGGCCGGCCTTTGGCTTCTTTGCCAGCAAAAAGGAATGGCTGCGCAAAATGCCCGGCCGCATTGTCAGCGAAACCAAAGACAAGGACGGCCGCCGCGCCTTTGCGCTGGCGCTTGCCACACGCGAACAGCACATCCGGCGCGAAAAGGCAACCAGCAACATCTGCACCAACCAGAGCCTTTGCGCCCTGCGAGCCCTGATTCACCTGGCCGCCTGGGGCAAGCAGGGTTTTGTGGAACTTGCTGAACACAGCGTGGCCAAAACCCAGTACGCGATCCAGAAGTTGACCAGCGTGCCGGGCGTCAAGCTGGCCCACACCGGCGCGCCGGTGTTCAACGAGTTCGTCATCCAGGCCGCGCCGGGCCTGGAAAAGAAGCTGCTCAAGAAAAAGGTCGCAGGCGGCTTGCCGCTGGACAAGTACGGCAAGGGCCGCAGGGGCCAGTACCTGGTCGCGATCACCGAAGTCACGACCAAGGCCGATATCGACCGCTACGCCGAGGCGCTGGCGGAAGCCATGAAGGGCAAGCCCGTAGCGGTTTGAGGCGGCAATACGCTGAACCTGAATCCAACACCAATGAGGTCCACAGATGAACTCAGATGAACGCAGATAAGGCTGATCCGAAGGCATCTGTGTGCATCTGTGTTTATCAGTGGACCAACCGCAGTCCGAATCGAGAAGACCATGACCGTCCTCGCCAACCCTGCCGAAAAGCTGCTCTTCGAAGTTTCCAAGCCCGGGCGTCGTTGCCTGCGCTTGCCGGAACTTGATGTGCCCAAGGTGGACGTGAAAGTTGCCCTTAGGGGTGCCAAACTTCGCGCCAAGCCCGCCAACCTGCCCGAGGTAGGCGAGCTTGATCTCGTGCGCCACTTCAAGAACCTTGCCCAGAAGAACTTCAGCGTCGATCGCAACTTCTATCCGCTGGGGTCCTGCACCATGAAGTACAACCCCAAGATCAACGTCACGCTGCTTTCGCTGCCCGGTTTCACCAAGGCCCACCCGCACCTGCCAGAGGCCGACCTGCAGGGCCACATCGAACTCATGGTCACGCTGGAATCCTGGCTTTCGGAAATCAGCGGTCTGCCCGCCGTTACGCTGCAACCGGCCGCCGGCGCCCAGGGCGAAATGACCGGCTTGATGGTCATCAAGGCCTACTTTGAGTCCAAGGGCGAAGGCAAGACCCGCACCAAGGTGATCATTCCCGACAGCGCCCACGGCACCAACCCCGCCACGGCGGCGCTGGCAGGCTTTGTGCCGCTGACACTCAAGAGCACCGCCGACGGCAGTGTCGACCTTGCGGCACTCAAGGCCGCCATTGGCCCTGACACCGCGGCCATGATGATCACCAACCCCAGCACGCTGGGCATTCTTGAGCCGAACATGGTCGAGATTGCCCGTCTGCTGCACGCGGCCGGCGCGCAGTTGTACATGGACGGCGCAAACATGAACGCCATTCAGGGCATGGTGCGGCCTGGCGATTACGGCGTGGATGTCATGCACTTCAACCTGCACAAGACCTACAGCGTTCCCCACGGTGCCGGTGGCCCCGGTGCCGGGCCGATTGCCGTGGCCAGCCACCTGGAACCTTACCTGCCCACACCCCGCCCGGTGCGCAACGCCGACGGCAGCTACAGCCTGGACAGCAAGCGGCCGGATTCCATCGGCAAGGTGCGCAGCTTCTTTGGCAACTACGGCGCGCTGGTGATGGCCTACATCTACATGAGCCAGCTTGGCCGTGAAGGCGTGCGGCGCAACGGCGAGAACGCGGTGCTGAACGCCAACTACCTGCGCGCGAAACTGCGCGGCGTCTATCACATCCAGAACGACAAAGCCTGCGCCCACGAGGTTGTTTTCACGGATAAAACACAGCACGAGCAATACCACATCAGCGCGCTGGATATCGCCAAGCGCATGATTGATTACGGCATTCACCCCATGACGATCTACTTCCCGCAGCCCAACGTTGTGGGCGGACATGGCGCGATGATGGTCGAGCCCACAGAAACCGAAAGCAAAGAGACGCTGGATTTCTTTGTGGAAGTGATGAAGCAGATCGCCCAGGAGTGCAAAGACAACCCCGAGATCATCCGCACCGCCCCGCACACAACACCGGTAAGCCGAGTCGACGAAAAAACCGCAACGACGAACCCGCAGCTCTATTGCCCGATGTGCATTGCCTGAGCAGCGGCAAGGGCTTGAACTGCGGTTTAGGGTTTTCGGTTTTGGGTTTAGGGGATAAATACGGCGACTATGGCCGAGTCGAATGCGATTGAGAGTTTCCGTGATCTTGTTGTATGGCAAGTCGCCATGGATGCCGTGGACAGCATTCTGGCGCTGGTTGCAAGCGAACCGCTAAGCAACAAGTACTGGCTTTTCGATCAGATCTCGCGGTCAAGTACTTCGATTGCTGCAAACATTGCGGAAGGGCACGGCCGTGGTTCGCGTCGCATGTACAGGAAGCACTTGTACATTGCCCGCGGTTCGCTGAACGAAACGCTCACGTTCATGGAGATCATCCGGCGCCAGAAGTACAACACGGCCGAGTCCCTGGCGCCGATTCGAGATTTGCTGCATCGCACACACAAGCTCCTGAACGGCCTGATAAAGTCATTGCAGCGCAAGGACACGCCCTAACAGCCGTTCCGCAGTTGCAGGTCCCCAAAACCCAAAACCGAAAACCCAAAACCGCAGTTCCAAACACAATGGACATCAAACCATCCACCAGAGTGAGCTCTATCGGCGCCTACGCCTTCGCCGCCGTGGACGAAAAAGTTTCCGAGCTCAAAGCCAAAGGCATCACGCCCATCGACTTCGGCGTTGGTGACTACCAGGACCCTACGCCGCGCCTGATTCGCCAGGCCTGCAAAAAGGCCGTCGACGAACACGCCACCGACGGCTACCCCAGCTACATCGGCGCGCAGAAGTATCGCGAGGCCGTGGCCAAGTGGCTCAAGGGCCGCTTTGGCGTGACCGTAGACGCCAAAACCCAGATCACCAGCACGATCGGCAGTAAGGAAGGCATCTTCAACTTTCACGAAGGCTTCGTGAACCCCGGCGACATCGTGATCTGCCCCAGCCCGGGCTATCCGCCTTACAAACGCGGCACACTGTTCGCCGAGGGTCAGGCCTACTTCGTGCCCGTCACGCACAAGAACAAGTGCGAGTACAAGTTCAAAACGATCCCCGATGACATTGCCAGGCGTGCCAAGATCTTGTGGGTGACCACGCCCTCGAGCCCGCTGGGCTATGTGGCGGACCTCGACTTCCTCAAGGCGGCCTACGACTTCTGCCAGAAGCACGGCATCATCCTGGCCAGCGACGAGGCCTACAGCGAGCTGTACTTCACCGCCGACGCACCGCACAGCGCGCTGGAACTTGGCAAGGACAACGGCTTTGACGGCATTGTGCAGTTTCACAGTTTGTCAAAGCGCAGCGTCATGACCGGCTGGCGCGTGGGCTGGGCCGCAGGCGACAAGCGCATTATCGACACCTTCAAGAAGGTCAAAACCAACATCGACAGCGGCACGCCCAACTTTGTGCAGGATGCAGCAATTGCCGCGCTGGAAGACGAAAAGCACGTCAAGAAGCTGCGCAGCACCGTCAAACGCAAGCGCAACCTGATTTGCGCGGCGCTGCGCAAGGCCGGCCTGAAGAACTGCAAGAACCCGGCCGGGCTGTACCTGTGGCAGAAAGCGCCCGAGGGCATGAGTGGTGAACAGTTCGCGACCCTGCTGATTGAAAAGTGCCACATCGTGACCACGCCCGGCGAGTGGCTCAGCGATGCCGTAGACGGTGAGAACCCCGGCGCGGGCCACGTGCGCTTTGCGTTCGTACCACCAATCGACGAAGTCAAGCAGGCCGCCGAACGCATCGAAAAACTCAAGTTCTAGCCTGTTGGGCAGGCTGCCAGCCTGCCAGCCTGCCTGCTGGTTGCACGCGCCCGGAACTATTTCCGGGCGCGAATCATTCTGGGCGTGGCCAGCCACAGCAGCGAAAACGCGCCGGGGCGTAAACCGTTGGCGCTTTCCAGGCAGGCCACGCCGCCCTTCTTGAACTCAAACTGCGGCTTGCCTTGCGGCCCGGCCAGCAAATAGGCCGCCAGCTTGCCCAGCATGGGTTCGTGCCCAACCAAGGCCAATGTCGGCGGCGGGGTCAGCGCGCTTAGGGCGTGCAGGGTCTCTGCCGGCGGGCACAGGGGTTCCAGTTCTGGCAGCACTTCGTGCTTGGGCCACTTGGCCTGGCGAGCCAGGATTTGCGCGGTTTGCGTCGCTCGCACCAGCGGGCTGCAATATACGGCATCGATGTGCCCGGCCAGTTTGCCAAGGCGCGCGGCGATCGGCTCAAACCGCTTGATGCCGCGCTTGGTCAGTGGGCGCTGGCCGTCGTCGGGCCATTGCTTGGCGTTGCGATCGTGCGCGATGGCATGGCGGATCAGATAGAGTTTCAAGTCAGCCCTCCGCGCCAAGGTTAGGCCGGCAGTGCCATAGTGCAAACCGCGCGCGCGATCCTGGCCAAACATTCACGCGGTCCTGATCGACGATCAGCCGGTAATGCGCTTGAGCAACGCCGCAAAATCCGGCTTGGGGTTCATGCCGCGCGAGCCCGGCGGCAAAAAGTCGCTGATCTGGTTTGTCGGCAAAAGGTGAATGTGAACGTGGGGTACTTCATAGCCCACCACAAAACTGACCACACGCTTGCAACCCAGCCTGATCTTGAGCAATTGCGCCACACCCTGCGCGGCCTTGTGCAAGGCCAGGTAGTCGGCCTCAGGCATGTCGAACAAGTACTCATGCGCGGTCTTGGGAATCACCAGCGTGTGGCCTTCACCCCAGGGGTTGATGTCCAGAAACGCGAGGTGCCGTGAATCTTCCCAGACTTTGTGGCAGGGAATCTCCCCGGCAATGATGCGGCTGAAAATCGTGGGCATGGGCAGCTCCGAACGACAAGGCCCCGAGCGTAAGCCCGGGGCCCATGGGTTTCTACTGTTAGGGCGCCTACTTGCCCAGCTTTGCCGACCAGTCATTGAAGCGAGTCATCTTGCCGAACTCTTTATCAAGTGCATCAATCTTGGCGCCGTAGCCCACGGCCTCAAACCACAGCAGCATCTTGGCGAAGTCTTCGCTGTTGCTGCGTACGGCCTCAATGGGGTACTGCACGAACTCGATTTTCTTGCCCATTACCTGAGAAAAGCGGGCGGCTACTTCGGCCATGCTGACGGAATCGCCGGCGATCTCAATCTCGCGTTTGTTCAATTTGGCGGCGTCTAGAAACGCGCGTGCACCCACGCGCCCGATGTCGTCCACGCTGGTCATCTGCAGTTTGGTGTCAGGCTTCATGGCAGTGCCCAGCTTGTCGCCATTGAGAAACCAGGGCGAGGGCAGGTTTTCCATGAAGAACACGGGGCGCAGGATCACGTAGGATTCAAAGCCCAGGCCGCGTACGGTGTTTTCTACGCGAAACTTGTTTTCAAAGTGCGGAATGCCGGTCTTGCGTTCAGCTGACCCGACCGAGGTGTACACAAAGTGCTTCACGCCGGCGGCCTTGGCCAGCTTGGCAAACTCGTGGCCCTGCTTTTCTTCGCCCTCGACACCGGCCTCCCAGGTGTTCTGGACTGCAAAGACGCCCCAGACACCCTTAAGTGCTGCCTGCATCGAAGTGGGGTCATTCAGGTCGCCCTTGACGATTTCAACGCCCTTGGCGGCCAGCGCCCTGGCCTTGTCGCCTTCGGGATTGCGCGTCAAGCCGCGCAGCTTGAAGCCCTTGCCGATCAGGTGCTTGGCAACAGCCCCGCCCTGGTTGCCGGTGATGCCGGTAATGAGAATTAGTTTTTCGGTCATGCTGGTCTCCGTGCAGAGTTCGATAGTTCCAAGGTGAACGGTAACTCTGGCGATCCGATTCCGGAATTACAAAGGCCGCCCCGAACAGGGCGGCCCTTGGTGGTTTTGTGGCTTTAGCGGGCGTATTCCGTGACCCGTGTTTCGCGCATCAGTGTGATGCGGATTTCGCCGGGGTAGGTCAGCTCGTCTTCGATCTTTTCGGCCATCTGGCGGCAGATCAGCAGCGCTTGTTCGTCCGTGACTTTCTGGCTGTTCACCAGCACGCGCAACTCGCGGCCGGCCTGCATGGCAAATGCCTCGCTGACGCCCTCAAAGCTCTTGGCCACGGCCTCCAGTGCCGTCAGGCGCTGCACGTAGCGGTCCATGCTTTCGCGGCGGGCGCCGGGGCGCGATGCCGAGATTGCGTCGGCCGCCGCAGCCAGTGAAACGTAGGGATACTTGTGATGCATGGGTTGGTCGTGGTGGCCGCCGGCGCTTTCAATGACCTCCGGGCGCTCGTTGATGCTGATCAGGAACTCCTTGCCCACCAGCGGGTGGCCGCCTTCCTTTTCGTGGTCGATGGCTTTTCCAATGTCGTGCATCAACCCGCAGCGGCGGGCCAGCTTGACATCCAGCCCCAATTCGGCGGCCAGCATGCCCATGATGTGGGCGACCTCGACACTGTGCTTGTAGTTGTTCTGGCCATAGCTGCTGCGGAACTTGAGGCGACCCAGCAGGCGCTGGGCCTTGGGGTTGATGTTGTGCACGTCGGCATCGAACTGGATCTGCTTGCCGGCTTCGTCGACTTCTTTGTCGACTTCCTTGACGCACAGTTCGTGAATTTCCTCGATGCGTGCGGGGTGAATGCGGCCGTCCTGGATCAGCTTTTCCAGGGTGCGGCGGGCGACTTCGCGGCGCACGGAATCGAAGCTGCTGACGACCACCAGCCCGGGGGTGTCGTCGACAATCACGTCGACTCCGGTGACTTTTTCAAAGTGCCGGATGTTGCGGCCTTCGCGGCCGATGATGCGGCCCTTGACCTCGTCGCTGGGGATCTCGACGTTGCTGGTGGTGGTTTCGCCGGTGTGTTCGCTGGCCAGTCGGCAGATGGCCTGGCTGATTGTCCACTTGGCCTTTTCGTCCACGTGGGCGTCGCTGTCTTCCAGCATTTTCTTTACGCGTTCGGCTTTTTCGGTCACCAGCTCGGCGTCCAGGCGTGACAGCAGCTCGCGCTTGGCTTCTTCTGGCGTGAGTTCGGCAACTTTGGCCAACTGGCTGCGCACGTCTTCCAGGGCCGCAAGGCGGTCCTTTTCTGCCTGTTCGGCGCGCAGGCGTGCAGCGTCGACTTCTTTCTGGCGGGCCTCCAGTTGATCGGCCTTCTTGTCGAGCATTTCAAACTTCTGCTCGATGGATTCTTCCTTCTTGGTGATGCGCTTTTCCTGTTCCTTGACTTCGCGGCGGTCTTTATCGAGTTCCTGTTCCAGCTTCTCGCGCACCTTCAGTGCTTCGTTCTTGGCCTCGATGCGGGCCTGGGCGATGATGTTTTCAGCATCCTTCTTTGCTTCTTCGGTCACGCGGCCAGCGTCTGCGGCTGATGAGTTGGCAGCAGCAGCGACTTTGGACTTCATGTTCAGAAAGATGGCGATTGCCGCTGCGCCACCTGCCAGGATTCCCAGTACTGCCCCAATGACATATTCCATTGCACTTGCCCTTCAGCCCTGCGATTGCAAGGCGCTTCTTTCCGCCCATTCGGGGCGGCCGAAGAACGCTGAACGGCTGGATCCGCGGAAAAGTGCCTAACCCTTGGCCTGGGCCAAGGGTGTAAGGTCTTTCCTGATTGGACGTTGCAAGCCCCGGTGGGGGCCCGACGCAGGTGTCGCCAACGTGGCTGGAACAGTTTGCATTGCCATCGCCGGTGCTGCCAAAGAAACCCGCGGGGCTAAATCACCGCTGGTCGCGTAAGGATCCAGTAAAGTTCAACGTATCTGTAAACCGCAGGGGCCTGCACCGGACGGAAAAGCGGACCATCAGCGTCCACAACATCGCCCATATGGCACAGTCCACTGACCCAAGGGTCATACTGCGGACCGTCCACAGTTTACCAACGTCTGACCGCGCCACAAACGAATACGCCCCCGGCTCAATTGGGCGACATAAGTCAAGTCTGCCACGGTGGTTGCCCGACTTAGCCGAGCCGCAAACGTTGGCGCCCGCCCGCTGCCGCGCCGTCAATTGTGGCCTTGGCGCCGGTTGCGAAGCCCGCGCCACGTGGGTAACGTGCCCGCGCAGCCACAGAACCCAGGTGCCGGTGATGCCCACGTTTGAGCCGATTCTTTCGAAGTACTTCAACGAGCCCAACTCCTGGACTCTGGACCACTACCGCAAGCGTGGCGGCTATTACGGCTACGAAACCGCCAAAAAAGCCATCACCACCATTGAGCCAAAGGCCCTGACCGAAGAAGTCAAGAAAAGCAACCTGCGTGGTCGTGGCGGCGCCGGGTTTCCGGCCGGCATGAAGTGGTCGTTCCTGCCTGAAAACGGCAAGCCGCGCTATCTGGCCGTAAATGCCGACGAATCCGAACCCGGCACCTTCAAGGACCGGGCCTTGATGGCCTATGACCCGCACGGGTTGATTGAAAGCATCATCTGCGCCTGCTGGGCGATTCAAAGCCATCACGCCTACATCTTTATTCGCGGCGAGTTCGTGCGTGAAATCAAGCGCGTCCAAGCCGCGATTGACGAATGCTATGCCGCGAAAATCCTGGGCGACGACGTGCTTGGCCTGGGCAAGTTCAAACTGGACGTGACGGTGATTGGCGGCGCGGGCGCCTACATTTGCGGCGAAGAAACGGGCCTGTTGAGTGCCGCGGAAGGCCAGCGCGCCTACCCCAAGATCAAGCCGCCCTTTCCGGCCGTGGAAGGGTATTTCCGCTATCCCACGATCATCAACAACGTCGAGACGATTGCCTGCGTGATGCACATCGTTGCGCGCGGCTGGGAGTGGTTTAAGAAAATCGGCCCGGAAAGCGGCCCGGGGCCCAAGCTGTTCTGCATCAGCGGGCACGTCAAGAAGCCCGGCCTGTATGAGGCGCCATTGGGCACGCCGCTGCGCACCCTGATTTACGATTACGCAGGCGGCCCGATTGGCGAGATCAAGGGCATCATCCCCGGTGGCAGTTCCATGCCGATCATGACCGTGGACCAGATTGATACGCCCGCCGATTTTGACAGCATTCGCGCCGCCGGCAGCTTTCTGGGCAGCGCGGGATTGATCATCTTCAACAAAGACACCTGCATCGTCAACGCGCTGTTGAACCTGGCGCGGTTTTATCACCACGAGTCCTGCGGCCAGTGCACGCCCTGCCGTGAAGGGCTGGGCTGGCTGGAAAAACTGTGCCACCGCCTGGAGTTTGGCCACGGCAAGCCCGGCGACGTGGACTTGATGAACGAAGTCAGCATCATGATCAAGGGTCGCACGATCTGCTTCTTGGCCGACAGCCTGATCATGCCGGTGCAAAGTTACATCCAGAAGTTCCGCGACGAGTTTGAGTACCACATCAAACACAAGAAGTGCATGACCGGTACCAAGCCCGGAGAGTTCGCCCAGGTAGACGAACTGGTGGGCGCGGGGCGCTAGGCCCTGGTTGGCCATGAGTCCCCGGCCAGTGCTGCCGGGCCCTGTTGTCACCCATACTTGAAGTCACGGCAAGTTTGCCGAGAGACCCACGCGTCTTTCTGCGGGGCTTATGGGCTTGCGCTTGTGCCTCGAATCAGTTCTGCCAGGGCTTGCGGCGTCGTCACTGGTGCCTTGCATGTGTAGTTCTCGCACAGGTAGGCCGCGGGTTGGCCGTTGACCGGCAACTGGTTGGCAACGAACGGCACCAGCTTGCGAATGGCTTCGCCCTCTGCGTCGGGTTCGTGGTGGATCACGATTGCGTGGGGCAGGTAGTGCTTGCGGGTTTCGGCGATCAAGGCCTTGGTCGCGCTGTCGGCCATTTCGCCTGCGATCACGATTTCCTGGCCCGGCAGCACCAGGTGTTCCAGCGCGGCCAGCGCGTAGTTGAAGCCCGGCGTGTGGCCGGCGATCTGCGGGCTCATACTTTCCAGTGTGCGGCGCGCCAGGCCAAGCAGCGACTCGTCTTGCAGGGTGCGGCCCAGACGCGCCAGCAGCAGCGCTGCGGCCGAGTTGCCACTGGGAATGGCGCCGTCATACAGGCTTCGGTTGGGCGCAATCAGCTTGTCGGTTTCGTCGCTGCCCTGGGTGTGGAACAGCCCTTCTTCTTCATTCCAGAACAGCCGCACCATCTCGCGGCCCAGAGTTGCGGCTTGTTCCAGCCAGCGCGGTTCCAGTGTGGCCTGGAAAAGCTGAAACAGCCCGTTGCCCAAAAAGGCGTAGTCGTCAACAAAGCCTGCAATGCCGGCGTTGCCCTTGCGGTAACGGTGCAGCAGGCGGTCGTTGCGCCACATCATGCGGGTCAAAAATTCTGCGCATTGGTTGGCGGCCTGCAGGTAGCGGCTTTCGCCAAGCAGCACGCCGGCGCGGGCAATGGCACCCAGCATCAGGCCGTTCCAGTCTGTCAGCACTTTGTCGTCCAGCAGCGGGCGTACGCGGTGGCTGCGCACTTCAAACAGGATTTCGCGGGCGCGGTCCAGCGTGGCGCGCAGGGTTGCGGGTTCCAGCCCGTGCAGTTTGGCGGTTTGGTCCAGGGGCCGGGGCAGGTGCAGAATGTTTTCGCCGGTCTGGGTGCCGCTGGATTCATCGTGAAAGTTTCCGGCTTGCGCGCAACCCCAGGCCGCAGCCACCACGGCGGCATCGCCACCCAGGTGTGATTGCATGTCGGCCGTGGACCAGACGTAGAACTTGCCTTCAACACCTTCGCTGTCGGCGTCTTCGGCGGAATGAAACGCGCCGCCTTCGTCGCGCAGGTCACGCAGCGTGTATTCAAGAATGTCTCGGGCGATCTCTGCGTGGCGGGGCTCGCCGGTTGCCTGCCAGGCATCCAGATAGGCTTCCACCAGCAGGGCCTGGTCGTAGAGCATTTTTTCAAAGTGCGGGGTCAGCCATTCGCGGTCTGTGGAATAGCGGTGAAAGCCGCCACCAACCTGGTCATGGATGCCGCCGTCGGCCATGGCGTCCAGCGTGGTCACGGCCATCTTCAGCGCTTCTGTGGCGGAAGGGACTTCGCCTTCGGCCTTGGCGGGCAGGATGCCCGCGGTTCGTGACGCCGCCGCCCGGATCAACGCGCTAAGGCGGTGCGGGGTCGGAAACTTGGGCGCGGTTTCAAAGCCGCCGTGCTTGTGGTCAAAGCGGCGGGCGTGCTCTGTGGCATTCAATCGCAGCGTCGCGATGCCAAGTTCGGCCTTGCCCACGGGTTTGCCCTGGGCGTTCAGCCACTGCGTAATGCCCTGGGCCTGTTCTTCCAGTTCGGCGCGGCGGTTGTGCCACACGTCGTTGATCTGGCGCAGGATCGAGCGAAATCCCGGGCGGCCCCAGCGGTCGTCGGGCGGAAAATAGGTGCCGGCGGTAATCGGCCTGCGGTCTGGAAACAGCCACACACTCATGGGCCAGCCGCCGCGGCCTTGCGACATTCCTTGGGTGACGGCCATGTAGACGGCATCGACATCCGGGCGTTCTTCGCGGTCGACCTTGATTGGCACGAAGTGTTCGTTCAGCAGCGCCGCGGTTTCTTCGTTCTCGAAACTCTCGCGCTCCATGACATGGCACCAATGGCAGGTGGCGTAGCCGATGCTTAGAAAGATCGGCTTGTCTTCGGCTGCGGCCTTGGCAAAGGCGGCCTCGCCCCAGGGCATCCAGGCCACGGGGTTGTAGGCGTGTTGCAGCAGGTAGGGGCTGGATTCGTTGACAAGGGCGTTGGGTGTGCGCTGGTTGCTCATGGTTGGCCGATGGTAGCATTGCCTGCATGAGCCTGAGTGAAGAGTTCACGGTCTATCTGCGCGACCAGTTCAGCGCCCTGGGCACGATTGAAATCAAGCGCATGTTCGGCGGCGCGGGCATCTACTTTGGCGGCAAGATTTTTGCGCTGGGTGACAACGACTGCCTGTACCTCAAGGCCGCGCCGGACCAGCGCCAGAAGTTTCAAAAGGCCGGCTGCAAACCCTTTGAGCCCTGGCCCGGCCACGTGATGGCGGGCTATTGGACCGTGCCCGTGGACGTGCAGGAAGACCGCGACCAGCTGGCCCAATGGGCCCGCGAGGCCCTGATGGCCGCGCCGGCCAAGCCTCGGAGACGATCAGGGTCCAAATAGTCCGCACTGCGCAAACGCAAGTAAAGTGATTCATGCGTTGCAAGCGCATGACGGATTTCGCCCGTGCTGATTGCTATGTTCGCGCCATGCGAACCCCAAGGTGAATGGTTGGCGAACTCGGGCCGTGGTGCCTGCTGCTTCTTCTTGCCGCGCCGCTGGCGGCGGAACCGGCCGTCGGCGTCAACATGATGGAAAGCGAGCCGCTGTTTGCCGGTGGCGTGCAGTTCTACGTCGCCCATCACCATGATTTCCAAACACGCCTGTTTGACGGCTCCCGCACCCGGGTTAACCGCGAGGGCCTGTTCAAGATAGACCACCAGCTTGGTTTGGGCGTGAACTGGGGCGTGCCGCGTATGATCCCCGGCGAGTGGACAATCAGCGCCGTGGTGCCGATTGTGTTTCGCGATTTCCGCACGGTTACGCAGGGCGGCATTGTCGGCGACCAGTTGCATGGCATTGGCGACATCGCCCTTGGCGCGCGCATGCGTTACCTGTGGTGGGTGCCGGGCGGCGACCGGGGCGGCGAAGGGGCCAGCCTGAGCCTGGCCTGCGTGTCCACCTTGCCCACCGGCGACAACAACGCCGGCCGCGACGGCCAGCGCCTGCCCCGCGACATCCAGCTTGGCGACGGTGCGGTGGGCCTTACGATTGCGCACATCAGCGCCTATTCGCGCAACCGGCTCGAGTTGATCTCGACCTCGCAATACACCTGGCGCAGTGTGGGCGTGGGCCGCAGCAACTACGACTTTGGAGACAGTATTTCGCACGACTTCGAGCTGAAGTACCGGGTGATCCAGGAGAAGTTCCCCGGCAACACGATGTTCTTGATGCTGGGGCTGGCCTACCAGCGCACGGACTTTGACCGCAACGACGGGCGGCGCGTGCGTGATTCTGGGGGCCAGGAGTTGATCCTGACGCCCAAGATCCAGTGGCACCCGCGGCCCTGGTGGGAAATGAAGGCCAAGTTTGAAGTGATTCTCTGGCGCGAAGTGAACGGCATCCAGCTGGGCAGTGAACTTTCGGTGCGTGCAAGCGTGTCTTACAGGTTCTAGCATGAACAGCATGAAACGCTGGCTGACAGCCATGTTGTTGGGGTGCGTGGCCTTGGCCGTTACGGCCTGCCACATCGGCGCCGGGTTTGATACCGCCGAGCGCCGCCGGGCCATGGCCTGGCAGGACCAAGAAGCGGCGCCGACGCCCAAAGAAGTAAAGGCCACAGAAACCCCTCCCAAAAAAGAAGACCTGCCGCCCGCGGCGCTGCAAAGCCCGCCGATTGTGTACCTGCTTGTGGCCGGCTGAGTGTGATGAGAGTGAGTTGACGGAGTACGGGTCGTACTCCAACGCCGGTTCGGCGAAAAAGTGCAGACTAGCATGGACGACGGGGCGCTCTGGTTTGAGTGGAAGCTGCACCGTGTCATCGATGCCCACGAAGTGTTTGCGGCCGTGAAAGAGGGCGGCATGGGCGTTGCGGAGTTTCATTTGCTGGGCGATTTCGAGTTCGGCGATAAAACCGCGTGGGTCAAAGACGGCAAGTCGGCCAAGTTCGTGTACACGGGGCCGCAGCGCGACAACGGCAAGTGGGACCTTGAGATCGCGGGCTTCGAAAAGAAGGACGCGGCCGTAGAAGTGATCGCCGCCGCGCCGTTCAAGCAGCCACAGGTCTATCAGCCCGAGGCCGAAAAGTAGGCCAGAGCCCGCACGCGTAAGCGGAGGAACCCAAGCCAATCAGGCCTCATGCTGGTATGACCCGCCGCTAACGCAGCGGGCTCGGGTGCGTTGCCTGACTAGGCGATGATGCCCTTGGTGACGTTCAGGAAGATGTCTTCCAGGTTCTGCGTCGCCGGCGCCAGGCTGACAACCGGCACGCCGCGTTGCAGCAATTCACGCAGCAGGCCGGGGTTACTTTCAATCGGCTGAATGAAGTTGAAGGTGATGATGCCACGTTCGATCTCGACCCCGCCAATATCAGGCAGGCCGCGCAGCACCGTCACGGCGTCGTCTGGCTGGCCCAGCACGCGCAGCAGCAGCTTCTGCTGGCTGAGCTGGCCCGGGGTGCGTTCGGCAAGAATGTCGTCGATACGCCCGGCCTTGAGCATGATGCCGCGCTCAATGATGCCCACGCTGTTACACATGTCGGAAAGTTCAGTCAGGATGTGGCTGGAAATGATGATCGTCTTGCCCAGCTTTTGCAGTTCCTTCAGCAGCAGGCGCAGTTCAATGCGCGCGCGCGGGTCCAGGCCTGCGGCGGGTTCGTCCAGAATCAGCACTTTAGGGTCGTGCACCAGCGTTTTGGCCAGGCACAGGCGCTGGCGCATGCCCTTGGAAAGCGTGCCGACATCTTTTTCGGCCACGCCGGCAAGGTCCGTGATTTCCATGATTTCGCCGACGAGTTTCTTGCGTTTCTCGACGGGAATGCGGTAAGCGGCGGCGAAGAACTCCAGGTACTCGCGGATCTCGACGCCGTCGTACACGCCCACGTAATCAGGCATGTAGCCAATCAGGCGGCGGATGGTTTCGGGTTCATCGAGAACGCTGATGCCGTCAATGGTGATGTCGCCGTAATCGGGGTCCAGCAGCGTGGCCATCATGCGCATGGTTGTGGTCTTGCCCGAGCCGTTGGGGCCGACAAAACCAAAGATGTCGCCGGGGCCAATGCTGAACGAAAGGTCCCACACTGCGCGGAACTGGCGGAAGGTCTTGCAGACGTGTTGGACTTCAATCATGGGCAGCCGTGATGATCAATGAACACAGCAGGCAATGCAAGCCGGCGCTGAACAGACGCAACTACTTGCCTTCTTTGCCAGCGTCGATGACTTTCTTGGCGGCGTCGGCCATGGGCTTTGGCAGGCCCTTGCCCAGCAGAAAGCGCACGCCCAGGTACACCAGGCCGCCGCCCACCAGCACCCCCAGGGCGATCTTCAAAAAGTCCCAGACCAGCGCCGCCACAAACATGGCCAGCAGCACCACGACTACGGCGATCACGATGTACTTGATGGTTGTGGCCGAAAGCGCCATGGCACCTCTGGTTGGCAAAACGGGGGCGCCCAGTGCGCCCCCGTATGGATTGGCGGTTGCAGTTACTTGTCGTAGTAATCATCCAGCCACTTGTTGGCGGCTTCGGTGTCCGACATGTCCGAGAAATAGCTTTCTGATTCCACGGTCTTCTTGCTTTCCTCAATCAACTGGGTCAGCTTGGCAAGCTCGTCGGGGCTGTCGGCCAGCTTGGCCAGCTCAACCTGCCCGGCCAGGCGTTCCATCTGCACTTCCAGCTTGTTGTAAGTCGACGTCAGCTTGTTGACCTTTTCTTGCGTCAGCAGCAGGCGCTTGTTGGTTTCGCCAATCAAGGTCAGCCATTCGCCGGCATCGGGGTCTTTCTTGACCTGGTCGCGCTTGAGTCCCTTGCGCTTGATCACCTCGTTCACCTTGGCGCCGTGCTTTTCAAGGTCGGCCTTGGCCTTTTCCATGGCCACGGTGGCGGCTTTGATCTTGGACTGCACCTGGTTCATCATGGTGCGCAGTTCGCGCTTCTTTTTCATCGCGTCGCGGGTGGTTGAATCGCCGCCCCACAGCTTGGCGGTTTCGAACTTGTCGCCGTCCTGCTTGACGGCTTCGTCGTCGCTGCTGGACCACTGCTTGTCGATACCGATGAACGCCAAGCCGTAGGTCTGGTGTTCCTTGGCCGCCCTGTCGGTGGGCACGTTGAACATTTCGGCCCAGTCGTCGGGGTCGTCGGAGCGAATCGTTTCAATGAAGCCGCCGCCATTCCAGGTCTGGCTTTCGCCGGCCTTGTAGCGCAGGAAGTCCGACCACTTTTTGCCGGCTACGGTTTCTTTGACGTAGCTGCTCAAGTCGTCGGTGCCTTTGTCCCAGGTTTCGGGCAGATAGCCATTGGCCACCAGCTCTTCCAGGTTATGGGGCACGCGCTTGTTGTCGCTCTTGAATTCCTCAATGGCGGCCACCACGGGGGCGCCGGCTTCAGTGGCAAGTTTCGCCTTCTGGAATTGCACATGCATGCCCAGCGCAAAGAAGCCCGCAACCATGGCGATGCCCGCGCCGGAAATCAGCACACCGGCAAATGAAAGCCCCTTGGCGCGCTTGGTGCCAATCAGCCCAACCAACCCCAGCAGCACCGAAATCGGCCAAGTCAAAGGCCCCAGGCACAGGAACCAACCCACCAGCGCCAGAATGAACGACGCGGCGGCATACGACCCGCTGCCCTGCTGGCGATAGCTGGCCGGGTTAAACATCTGGCGCGTCATGCCGCGAAAGCCCTGCTGCTGCGGATAGCTTTGCGGGGGCGCGTACTGCTGCGGCGGCGGCGGCTGATAGCTGCCACTGTTGGGCACCGGCCCTTGCTGGCCGTATTGCGGCGGGTACCCCGGTGCACCCTGGGGCGCGCCGTAACCGGGCGGCGATTGCGGCTGGCCATAGCCCGGCGGAATGTTGCTGCCCGATGGGTTGGGGGGCTGGTTCATTGCTTCTCCTGCTTTCTACGGCAAGCCAGTAACGGCAAGCCAACTTGTAGCCTTCAAACAACCGGGGCGGAGCGCTTCGCCCTAGGCATACTTATGGAAACCCCGGCCACTCTTGCGGCCCAGGTGCCCGGCCGCCACATACTTGCGCAGCAGCGGACAAGGGCGGTACTTGCTGTCACCCAGGTCGCGGTGCAGAACTTCCATGATCGAAAGACAGGTATCCAGCCCGATCAGATCCGCCAGTGCCAGCGGCCCAATCGGGTGGTTCATGCCCAGCTTCATGATGTTGTCGATGCTTTCCACGTCGGCCACGCCTTCCATCAGCGCAAACACGGCCTCGTTGATCATCGGCAGCAGAATGCGGTTGCTGACAAAGCCCGGCGAGTCATTGCAGGCCACGGCGGTTTTGCCCAGCCGCTTGGCTGTTTCCATGATCGCGTTGTAGGTTTCGTCGTCGGTGTCCAGGCCGCGAATGATCTCCACAAGCTGCATCAGCGGCACCGGGTTCATGAAGTGCATGCCAATGAACTTGCGCGGGCGCTTTGTGCCGGCGGCCAGGGTGGTAATGCTGATGCTGCTGGTGTTGCTGGCCAGAATCGAGTTGTCGCCGGCCACGGCATCGATCTGGGCGAATATCTTGCGCTTGAGGTCCAGGTTTTCGGTGGCGGCTTCAATGATCAGGTCACGGTCGCGCAGCAAGCCGTAATCGGAAGACGGCATGACCAGGGCCATCGTTTGGGCCATCTGGTGGGGTTGCAGCTTGCCCTTTTCAACCAGCTTGGCAGCCGACTTGCCGATCGTTTCGATGCCTTTTTTCAGGGCATCCGCCGAGACGTCAATCATCACGACGTGACAGGCGGCTTGTGCAAACACCTGGGCAATTCCGTTGCCCATCTGGCCTGCCCCGATCACGCCGATTTTCTGGATTGCCATGCCGTGCTCCTGTGCCGTTTGGGCCGCAGAGTGTACCAATCCGGCACGAGTATGAAAGGAAGGCAGAGGCCCGGCAGCTATTCTTGGACCCTGTGATTGTAAGCCTCGCTGCAGGCTGATTGGGTGTCCTGGCATGGTCGGCCAATCCCTGATTGTGGTTGGGAAAAAGCCCGCCCGCGCGTAGAACATCTACAAACCCTAATTGGTCCGGGCAGGCGCACATGGCGCGCTGCCTGTTTCCATCCAACGGAGTCTTCCATGCGTTTTGCGACTCTTCTTGCCTTGGCTGCCCTTTGTGCGGGCGGTGTGTATGCCCAGCGTCAGCCCCGCCAGCCCCAGGCCGGCCAGCCCGGTCAACCGGCGGCCAAGCCTTTTCTGGACCCGCGCGACGGTGCCCCCGGGGCACGCTTTCCTTCGTTGACGCCCGACGGCAAAACCGTGGTGTTCACGCTGCATGGCGATATCTGGTCCATGCCTGCCAGCGGCGGCCGCGCCACGCGCCTGACCTTCAATGAAGCCTACGACACCCGCCCGATTGTGACGCCCGATGGCAAGGAAGTGGCGTTCATCAGCGACCGTGCCGGGTCCTACGACGTTTGGCTGATGCCGATTGACGGCGGCCAGCCCCGGCGCCTGACGTTTCATGCCGCGGCAGAAATCCCGACCGGCTTTACGGCCGACGGCAAGTACCTGCTGTTTTACTCGTCGCAGGATTTGAGCTGGAACCGCGCTGCGGTGTACGACATCTGGCGCATTCCGCTGGTTGGTGGCACGCCCGAAAAGTTGACCCAGACCGGCGGCCGCGACTGCAGCACGCCCGACGACGGCACCACGCTGTATTATGTGGACGGTGCCTCTGACCCCAAGGTGCAGGAATACAAAGGCACGGCCAACGACCGCCTGTACCGCCAGGTGATCGGCCACGCCCCGGAATCAATCCTGACCTATGAGGGCAACACGCGTGAACCCAGCGTAAGCGCCGATGGCAAGCGCCTTCGCTTCACCCGCGAAGTCGACGGCAGCTTTGAGCTGTTTGTCCACGACATCGACAAGAACACCACCGAACAATTGACCAAGCTGGGCGATGACGGCTTGAGCAACGTCAGCTATGCAGCCGACGAAAGCTCCTGCGTGTTTGTATGGAAGTTCTACGTGTGGTCGCTGGACCTCAAGGCCAGCGGCGCGCGCCCCAAACAGCTTAAGATCGAAATCCGTGAAGACTCGCGCGGCGACGCCATGGTGACCCGCACCTTCACCGATGGTGTAGAGCGCGCCTCGATCAGCCGCGATGGCCGCTTTATCCTGTTTTCGCTGGGCGGCGATATCTGGATCGTCAACGCGGAAGGCGGCAACGCCCGCATGGTGACCAGCGACGCATTCCAGAACCAGAACCCGCAACTCAGCCCCGACGGCAGCACGATCAGCTTCTACAGCGACCGCAGCGGCAACAGCGATATCTGGCTGATTGACGTCAATGGCGGCAACCTGCGCCAGTTCACGACCGACGGCGCCGATGACTTCTTTCAGTCCTGGAGCCCCGACGGCACGGCGCTGGTGTTCAGCAGCACGCGCAGCGGCAACAAGGATATCTGGCTTCAGAAGCTTGATGGCGGCGGGGCCGTGCAGTTGACCACCGACCGGGCCAACGACGACGACCCGGTGTTTTCGCCCGACGGCCGCCAGATTGTGTTCGATTCCGGCCGCGCCGGCGGCAACAACAGCGATATCTGGATCATGGATGTTGACGGACGCAACCAGCGCCGCGTGTATGGCACACCCGCCATTGAAGAAGTTCCATGCCTGTCGCCCGATGGCCGCTTCATTGCCTTTGACCGCGTAACCCAGGGCGCAACCTTTGTGCGCCAGGAAGTGCTGTTGACCGATATCGCCGGCAGCGGCGAGGTGCTGATCGGCCAGGGCAGCTACGCCGGCTTTACCGCCGACGGCAAGAACATCATGTACGTCAACGCCCAGGGCGAAATCGTGTATGCGCCCACCCCGGCAGGCATTCAAAACGGCCGCCGGGTGGCGTTCATGGCCACCAAGAGTGTCAGCGAAAAAGAAGAAATGCTGCACTCGTTTGACGAAGCCCACCGCGCCTATGCCGCCGGCTTCTATGACCCCAAGTTCCACGGCAAAGACTGGGAAGCCCTGGGCCGCAAGTATCGCGAACTGGTGGCCGCCTGTGGCTCGCGCGAAGAATACCTGTACTACCTCAACCGCATGGTCGGCGAACTCAATGCCAGCCACAGCGGTGCCAACGGCGACACCATGAAGGCCAACCCGTTCAACACCGGGTTGATCGGGGCCTCGCTTTCGCCGGAAACCTTCATGGGCAACCGCCAGCGCATTCGCGTCAATGATGTCGACCGTGGCGGCCCCGCCGACCAGGCCTGGATTCGCAAGGGCGACTACATCTTCCGTGTCGACGGCCGCAACATGGGCGTGCGCGACAACTTCTATGCCTTCTTTGAGGGCAAAGACGGCCAGGAAGTCAACCTGACCGTGGCCGACAACCCCGAAGGCAACAACTTCCGCGAAGTGAAGGTTCGGTGTGAGGGCTTCGGCCAGCGCCGCCAGCGTGCCTACATGGACTTCATTCGTTCCAGCAAAACCACCGCGGCCCAGCAGTCCCGCGGCCAGGTGGCGTACATTCATATCGCAGCCATGATGCCCCAGAACCTGGCCGCCTTTGAAAACGAGCTGGCCAGCCCGCAGGTGCAGTTCGCCAAGGCCTTGATCATTGACGTGCGCGACAACGGCGGCGGCAACATTCACCAGCAGTTGATCGATATTCTTTCGCGCCGTCCTTACGCGTACATCACGGTGCGCACAGGCCAGCGCATTGGCCAGCCAACGGTGGCCTGGAACCGCCCGATTGTGGTGATGATCAACGAGCGCAGCTACAGCGATGCGGAGGTCTTCCCGCATGCCATGAAGACGCTGGGCATGGCCACGATTGTGGGCGTGCAGACGCCGGGCGCCGTGATTGGCACCCGCGACATTCGGCTGTCCGACGGCACCAGTTGGCGCCTGCCGGGATCGGGCTTCTACAACATTGACGGCAGCAACCAGGAACACAGTGGCTGTGTGCCCGATGTGGCCATCGACAACACGCCAGCCGACATCCTGGCCGGCAAGGACGCGCAGCTCGAAAAGGCTGTTTCTGTGCTGATGGACCAGCTCAAGAACAAGTCCCAGCCTCAGCCTGGGCCGGTTCCGACACCCACGGCACCGCAGAAGGAAGGCGATTTCTCGATCGATGATTCCGGCTTCCTGCTGCCTGATGAATGCCTGTACCGCAGCCTGCCCTGGATGAACTAGATGTGAACGTTGCAACCACCGGGCGGCCTGCGGGCCGCCCGGTTTGCTTGCCGCCCCTTCCCATTGCGCCAGGGGCCGTGCTTTCTAGCGTGTGCCCAGAATACCGGAGCACCGCCATGAGTGACTTTGACGTCTATAAGGCTTCGCTGGAATATCACGCCAAGGGCCGCCCTGGAAAGCTGGCGGTTGTACCGACCAAGCCCACTTTGACCCAGCGCGACCTGAGTTTGGCCTATTCACCGGGCGTGGCGGAGCCCTGCCGTGAAATCGCCCGCCAGCCCAACGACGCCTACAAGTACACCAATAAGGGCAACCTGGTGGCCGTAATCAGCAACGGCACGGCGATTTTGGGCATTGGCAACCTGGGCGCGCTGGCCAGCAAGCCGGTGATGGAAGGCAAGGGCGTGCTGTTCAAGAAGTTTGCCGACATCGACGTGTATGACATCGAGGTCAAGACCGAGAATGTAGAGGAATTCATTGCCGCCGTGTCGCAACTGGAGCCAACCTTTGGCGGCATCAACCTGGAAGACATCAAGGCACCGGAGTGCTTCGAGATCGAACGTCGCCTCAAGGCGATGATGAACATTCCGGTGTTTCACGACGACCAGCACGGCACCGCCATCATCAGTGGCGCCGCGTTGATGAACGCCGCAGAACTGGTGAACAAGCAACTGGACGACATGCGCATTGTCATCAATGGCGCCGGCGCGGCCGGCATTGCCTGTGCCAACTTCGCCATTCACCTGGGCATGCGCGCTGAAAACGTGATCATGTGCGACACCAAGGGCGTGATCCACGACGGCCGCACGGACTTGAACGAGGTCAAGCGCCCCTTTGCCCGCAAGACGCCACTTCGCACGCTGGACGACGCCCTGGCCGGGGCCGACGTGTTTTATGGCTTGTCCGCCAAGGGCGCGCTGAAGGCCGAGGCACTCAAATCGATGGCGCGCGACCCGATCATTTTCGCCATGGCCAACCCGGACCCCGAAATCACGCCCGAGGAAGCCCGCGCCGTGCGCCCCGACGCGATTGTCGCCACCGGCCGCAGCGATTACCCCAACCAGGTCAACAACGTACTGGGCTTTCCGTTCATATTCCGGGGCGCACTGGACACCCGCGCCACGGCCATCAACGAGGAAATGAAGGTCGCGGCATCCTTTGCCCTGGCCCGCCTGGCCAAGGCCGAAGTACCCGAAAGCGTCAGCCGTGCCTATGGCGGCGCGCGCTTTCGCTTTGGGCGCGAATACCTTATCCCCAAACCCTTTGACCACCGCGTGCTGTACTACGTGGCGCCCGCCGTGGCCAAGGCCGCCATGGAAACCGGCGTGGCACGGGTCAACCTGAACATTGACGACTACCGCGAAAAGCTGCGCCTGCTGACAGAGCCCGGCCGCGCCGTCATGAGCGTGGCGATTCACAAAGCCCAGACCATGCGCAAGCGGCTGGCCCTGCCCGACGGCGCCGATCCACGCGTGCTGGCCGTGGCCCGCCAGATTGTGCGTGACGGCGTGGCGATTCCGGTCCTGGTGGGCGAAGCAGCCAGGATACGCGAAGGCATGAAGGGCTTTGTCGACAACCAGTTTGAGGTCGTCGACCCCCGCGACCCGCCAAAGAATGAACTGCTGATGGTCAAGTTCCGCGAGCGCAGCGGCCTGTTTGCCGATAAAGCCGAACTGAACAGCTACTCGCTGGCGGCCCTGATGACCGACCTGGGCATGGTCGATGGCATGTTGAGCACCACCGACCGCATCTACCGTGAAACCGTGCCCTATGTGCTGCGCTATGTGTCTCGCCGCGCCAGCGTGCGGCGCGTGGTAGGCATGCACATCATGGTGCTGAAGAACCGCGTCATGTTTTTTGCCGACACCACCCTGAACATCAACCCGACCAGCGAAGAACTGGCCGATTGCGCCCGGCTGTGCGCAGAGGCCGTTCAAGCCCTTGGCATCCGCCCGCGTGTGGCGTTCATCAGCTTCAACAACTTCGGGTCCAGCAACCACCCCGAGGCCGACAAAGTGCGCGCGGCCTATGAACTTTTCAAGGTGCAAAGCCCCGGCATAGACGCCATTGGCGAAGTGCAGGCCGACGTAGCCATCGCCCCCGAGGAATTCCGCAACCTGGTTGACGCGGAAACCTGGAACGAGCCCGCCAACATTCTGATCTTTCCGAACCTGGATGCCGGCAACGCGGCCTTTCGCCTGGTGCGGGTGGCAGGCGAGGCCACGGCGCTGGGCCCGCTGCTGCTGGGTCTGAAGCGCCCGGCCAACGTCATGCCCCGTGGCAGCACGGTGCAGGATGCGGTGAACATGGCGGCCGTAACACTGGCCATGCCGGTGCTGGCCGGTGAAAGCGGCATGCTGCCCCGGGTGCAGCCCCAGGCCTAGGGTATGCCACGGCAAAAGGTCCGGGGGCATCGGCCCGATCAGGACTTGCCTTGAAAGGGCCAGACCCGTGCGGTCTAGGCCGGCGTCCTTTCAGCTTTCGGGCGCAGCCATAATGCCAGCAGGACCGTCAAAACACGGCTGCGGCCATGTTAGCCCACAGGGCCGCCTCAGCAGGGCTCCGGCCATGTAGCCCGCCCGGCCATCAGAATTCGGACGCGGTCATGTAGCCCGCCCGGCCGTCAGAATGCGGACGCGGTCATGTAGCCCGCCCGGCCGTCAGAATTCGGACGCGGTCATGTAGCCCGCCCGGCCGTCAGAATGCGGCACATGCCTTCAGGCCCGGAAGGGCCGTCAGACTGTAGCCCGGCGCGTAAGCGCTGGGACATCCGCAGACGTTGAGCTAGAGCCCCGTCAGGGG
Organism: Planctomycetota bacterium; assembly: GCA_016722065.1. Taxonomy (GTDB): domain Bacteria; phylum Planctomycetota; class UBA8742; order UBA2392; family UBA2392; genus H3-PLA7. The sequence continues at coordinate 985,973 of JADKGX010000001.1, read as the reverse complement.
CGACACAACAGCCGCCTGTGAAAAAAACAAGAAGGGCACCGCTTTCGCGATGCCCTATCCTGAGTCGGGCCGACGAAATACCCGCCCCCCCATAACAGCAGGTACTTCGTTTGTTCGGCCCTAAAGTCGGTTATCAAGTCTTTCAGTGCGGTCGGAATATATAGCTGTTTCCCTACTAGGTCGCACATCCTTTTTTTCAGGTTTTCGGCCCAGCCGCTTTCGCGCGGTCCGGCCGGTGCAACATGAGTCTCAGGCCGGCCACGACCATCAAGCAACCGAACAAAATCTTCAACGCCAACACCGGTGCAACATAGGCCAGTAACACGCCTGCCACAGCACCCACCAGCGCCAGCGGGGTGGTCTTGATCACCATCTGCTTGTCCACGTTGCCGGCACGAAAATGCAGCACGGCACCAATCAGGCTGGTCGGCAGCACCATGGCCATGCTGGTCGCGCGCGCCGCCAGCAGGTCGCCGGCAAAGAATGCTGAGCCCAGCGAAAGCGCGGGCACAACCACAATGCCGCCACCCAGGCCAAACAGCGACGAAGCCACGCCTGCCAGCACACCCACGGAAAGCAAAAACGCAATCGAAGGGCCCGAGTGAATGTTCAGTTCTGATTCCAGCAGCGGGCGCGTGTCCAGCAGCCCGAACATGCGCACGGCCACAATCAGCAGCACCACGGCAAAGGCGTATCGAAGCACGTTTTCGGGCAAAACCTTGTTCATCCATTTGCCAATGAAGGAACCCACAATGCTGCCCGCCACCAGCAGTAGCGCGATATCCCAGTGAATGTCGGCCGGGTGCAGCAGCACCTGGGCCGCAAGCCCCACGCCAATCACCAGCACAATCACAGCCAGGCTGGTGCCCACGCTGCGGCGAATGGAAACCTTCATCAGAAAAATCAGCAGCGGCACCATGATCGCGCCGCCGCCAATACCCAGCATGTTGCTGGCAATCGCGTTCAGGCACACGATCACATTGGCAAGCAACAAATTGCTTCGGTGGGTGCCGTGTTCCTGGGTTGGCGCGTCAGTCAATGCGTGGCTTATCCTGGCTCTTTGGGCGGGGCTTCTTCACTGCTTTCAGCGTGTTTTTCGCCGAGTTCTTCTTTGTCCTGGTTGATGGCAATGTCGGCGCTGGTGCCGGTGCCGCCTACGGCGCCGTCTTTGCCGCGGCTGGTCACGGTAAAGCCGCTGGTTTCGCCCTTGTCATCTTTGGTCAGTGTGTAGACAAAGCTGTTGCCCCAGGGGTCCAGCGGCACAACCTCGCCGGCGAACTTGGTCTTGATGGTGTCCAGCGATTCCGGCCAGGATCCCTTGGCCGTTTTGTGTTCGTTGGCTTTGTCGGCAATGTCCTTGGCCTGTTCCAGCGCGATTTCCGCGCGCAGGGCGTCCTGGTCTTCAGCCGGTTCGGGGTTCCAGTCTTCGTATTCGCGTTCGACTACCCCGGGCTCGGGGGCCACGGTGTCGCTGTCGTCGCCGGTGCCGCCTTCCAGCTGGTTCTTGCCCAGGCCGACCACATAGAACTCTTCGGCGCTGTACTTCACGTACACATACTCCTTGCCCCAGCGGTCCTTGGGCAGGCTGGGGCGAATCGCCGCGCCGTCTTCCGTCAGGCCGGGGCGGGTCAATTCCTCCAGGGTTTCGGGCAGGCGTTTGACCTTTTTCTTGAACTTGCGCACGCTTTCCACAAGGTCGTTGATGCGCCAGTCGGTGTTGCCGCGCCAGCCGCCCCAATCGTCCATTCGGGCGCGCTGCAGATAGGACGAGCGCACTTCCTTTTCCGTAATCACGAAGTCCGCATCGCGTTCGCTGCCGCCTTCTTTGCCGTCCTGGCCCCAGCACACAATCGCAAAGTTGTCATGTGCAAGCAGGCGCAGCTCGTATTCATGGCCCCAGGGGTCAACAAAGCAGGCGTCGATGGCTTTCTCGGCGTCGTCGGCAGGGTCCTTGCGCAGCGCTTTGGCGGATTCAGGCCAGGCGGACTTGTCGCGGCGCCAGTTGACGGCTTGGGTGCCGACGACCACCATTTCCTTGCGGGCCACTGCCCCGTGGGCCTGAAAGCGCAGTTCTTCGCGCTGCTTTTCCAACGCAGCTTTCTGGGCATCGGTCAAGGTGCGTTGCTCGCCGTCGCGGGTCCACAGGATATCCGCATCGGCGTCTTTGCCGCCGGCCTTGCCGTCCGCGCCAAGGCTGGTCAGCACAAAACCCTTTTCGGCGTTGCGGCTGTAAGTGAAGTCGCGCCCCCAGGCATCCTGGGGCAGTACCTCACGCAACTGGCTGGTAACCAGTGCCTTGAGTTCGTCAGGGAAGCCTTCGTGAATCTGGTTGTAGGTGCGCAGGTCAGCGGCCAGCTTGCCCAGTGTGGCCTTGGTGTCGCGAATTTTGGTGCGGTCGGCGCGGCTGATTTTGCTTTCGTCCTGGCCACTGGCTGTGGCAGCCATGCCCAGCAACAGGCCAATGGCGAAAACCAGGCAGATGTATGGGCGCATGGTGCCTCCGCTTTGAAACCTCATGCTATGCGCATTGGGCGCCGCGTACAAGCCGCGCCCCCTTGACGCTTGGTCCGCGGGAACTACTTTTTGCCCGCCAGTCAGCAGCATTCCGCGGTAGCTCAATGGTAGAGCATTCGACTGTTAATCGACAGGTTGCTGGTTCGAGTCCAGCCCGCGGAGCCACTCAAATGCAGCCCCCAGAGCCAATCTGGGGGCTGCTGTCTTATGTGCCCTCAAGAGTGGCCCATGAATGTACCAGAAAAAGTACCGAGATAACTGCAACACTGGCGCGCTGGGCCTGTGCTGAGGCAGGTGCTTTTTCCAATAGGCCATGGAGCTGACTATTTTTGCCACATGAGGCGTGCCCCATTCCGCCCGCCATTGGCGGGCGACGCACGCGCTTTCGCGCGGGGCTCAGGATCGACTTCTTTATGGGTCGCAGGGGCGCTCGAGCCTGTGTCGGCGCTGCGCGCCAGACTGCCTACGACAGTTGCACGTTCAGGTGTGGTCCCCTCCTGTGTTGGGCGAGCTGCATTGGCTGAGGGCGGCTATGCAGCTTCCCTTTGGCATGTTGCCTGTGAGCCAATGATCGCCAAGGTGCCGACGACCCCCGGCCTTGCGGCCGGGGCTTAACTGCAACTGCCGGCTTTGGTTGTTGCGGATCGATGACCAGGGTACGTCTGATTCCGGCTAGGTCTTGATCAACTTGGCCAGGCTGGTTTCCGGTCTTGCGCCTACGTGGCTGATGATTTCTGCCGCGCAGATGCCGGCTATGCGCCCGCATTCGGCCGGTGATTTGCCGTGGGTCAAGCCGTACAGAAAGCCCGCTGCAAACAGGTCGCCGGCGCCGGTGGTATCCACCACTTTGGCCACAGGCTGGGCTTTTACCGTGATGGTCTGGTCGGGCGTTACGATCACGGCGCCTTTTTCGCTGCGGGTCAGCACCGCCAGGTCGCACTTGCCGCGCACGGCGCCCAGGGCCTCGTCAAAGGTCCGGCATTCGTACAGGGCGATGATTTCTTGCTCGTTGGCAAACAGCACGTCGACGTGACCGTGCACAAGATCAAGAAACTCGGCCCGGTGACGGTCCACGCAGAACTTGTCGCTCAAGCTCAATGCCACTTTGCGGTCGGCCAGGTGGGCGATTTCTGCGGCCTTCAGAAACGCCTGCTTGGTGTGGGGCTGGTCCCACAGATAGCCTTCCAGATAGGTAATCTGGGCGCGCTGGAATTTTACCGGGTCGACATCGGCGGGGCTGACTTGCCCTGCGCTGCCCAGGCAGGTCTGCATGGTTCGCTGGGCGTCGGGCGTTACAAACACCAGGCAACGGCCTGTGGGGTCGGGGCCGCTGGCGGGCGCGGTATCGAACTCAACACCCAGGCTGCGAATGTCGTGGCGAAAGATTTCGCCTAACTGGTCGTTACTGACCTTGCCGACAAATGCGGCCTTGCCGCCCAAGGAGGCAATGCCAGCCACGGTGTTTGCAGCACTGCCTCCGGAACATTCCACGGCGGGGCCCATGTCTGCATACAGGGCTTGGGCGCGCGGGCCGTCGATCAGGTTCATCGAACCCTTGACGATTTTCTGGTTGGCCAGAAAGGCGTCTTTGGCCTGAGCCAGAACGTCGACCAGGGCGTTGCCGATGGCAATGACATGCAATGGGTTGTTCATGGGGCGGCATTCAAGCAGCAGCGCCCGCGCCGGCGCAACCGGTTACAGGCAATGTCATGGTTGTGATCGCGCGCACTCCGTTGTTGCAGGCACAGCGCGGCGGGTACACAATCGTAGTACGGAGACAGCCATGAGACCCATCGTTGTCACATCTGCCATCGCGCTGGCACTGCTGCTGTCTTATGCCCCTGCCTGCGCAGAAGAACCACCCAAACCGGCTGACGACCCGTTCTTTGCATTGTTCACTACCGCCGGGCGGGTGTGGGTTCTCAAGCGCGTGCCCAAACCCGGGCAAGAGGGCGGCGACACCGAGACCACCTTTCACCGGTTTGAAATCTTTGCCGTGCATGCCGACCACAGTGAATACGGCCAGGCCAACGCGGTTTCTGCCACCGACACCAGCAGCGAAGACATGCTGATTGTGAACATCAAGTTCAAAAAGGAAGACGCGGCGTTTCGCGACCCGATAGGCTTTCAAAAAGGCCCCAAGGAAAAGGTCAAGACCGCCGCTGGCACGTTTGAATGCATCAAGTGGGTCGGGCCTGAAGGCGAAGGCGTGTGGCGCAGCACCGAGTTTCCGGGTTTGACCGTCAAGAGCGACGACCGCTTTGCCCTGCGCGAGTTGGTCAGCTTTGACTTCATTGAAGGCGACCCCGTGGCGGCCGAACCCAAGGTGAAGCCAAAAAAGATCAAACCCAAAAAAGAAGACCCCGACGAACATCGCCTGTACACCAAAAAGGGCCGTAAGTGGCTTTACAAGGTCAGCACGTTTTCAGGGCCCAAGGACAAACGCTCGCGCCGGTTTGATACCAAGCAGTACGAAGTTACGGCCAGCAATGCCGAAGGCGCCACGCTGGAAATCAGCCGCCTTTCGATGCTGAAGGAAAAGATCAAAGGCGAAACGCCGGAAGTGCAGCAACTGAAGTTCGAGAACTTCGCCGATTACACCCATCCCGTAGAGCGCAACAAGGAAGACCGCACCGAACGCCGCAAGTGCGTGGCGGGGCTGTACAACTGCACGGTGTATTCATTCACCGATGCCGAAGGTCGCGATGGCCTTGCCTGGTATGCCAAGGAATGGCCCGGCTTGATGGTGCGCCGAACGATCAAGGGCACGGATTACGAGCAAGTGACGGAATTGACCGAGTTCAACGAGTAAGGCCTGAACCCACAAGATCAGGCCTTCAGGGCCGCCCCAATCAAGGACAAGACATGGTCTGGACGAAGTGGATGCTGTGTGCTGCGGCAGTGATGGGTGCAGGCGCACTGCACGCGCAAGCGCAGGAAGGCACCGACGTTGAAGAAGAGATGACCCAGTTCTTTGCGAACTTTGACCAGAACAAGGACGGCAAGGTCACGATCGCGGAGCTCAAGAAAGTCGTCGCCGCGTCGCTGGAAACCACCGAAGACGCAGCCACCGTGGCGATTACCCTGAGTGAAACGCTGTGCCTGTTTGTGGCGGCAGATGCCAACGACGACGGCGGCGTTGACAAAAAAGAATACCGCGCCCTGCGCGACAAGCAGCTCAAGGACCCGGCCTACAAGCCACCCCTCAGCAAGGCCGACATCGAGACACTGCGCAAGGAACAATACGGCCCGGTGCTGAAGATGGTCGTGGATGCCGCCGACAGCGACGGCGACGGCAAGCTTTCACGCGTGGAATATGAAGAAGCAGTCGGCGACACCACGGACTTTGACAAGGCCGACACGAACAAGGACGGCCTGATCGACAAGGCCGAAATGGATGCTGACTGGCTGAAGGAACTGGGCAAACGGTTTGAACTGCCCAAAGAAGGCGACGAAAAGACTGGCGAAAAGGCTGGCGAAAAGGCCGGTGAAAAGACTGGCGAAACGACCCCGGAAAAGCCGGAAGAAACCGCGCCTGAAAAGACGCCTGAGAAACCGGTCGAACCCAAGCCACCGGTAGAGAAAATCAACAGCGTGTTCAACAAGCCCGGGCGCGTCTGGCTGCTCAAGCAGACCACGAAGTTCGGCAGCGTCGAAACCACAAGCTATCAGCGCACGGAGGTCAAATCCTGCGATGACGTTGAGGCCACGGTGCAGTTCCAGTCGCTGGACAAAGACAAGAAACCCCTGGCCGGTGGCGAGGCTGAGGAATCCAGGGTGAAGCTGAAACCGGATGCCGCCAGCGGCGACAAGCCAACTGATCTGGGCAAAGAAACCATCAACACGCTGGCGGGCGAGTTTGAGTGCACAGTCAGTGAAACTCGCGTTGGCGACACCACCACCCGGACCTGGGTTTCGATCAAGTATCCCGGCCTGGTCGTGAAGCTGACGGTGAAATCGACGTCGTTGGAGACCACCAGCCTGCTGGTCGAGTTCAAAGACTAGCCCGGCCCCTTGCGCCCTTCTGCCCCGCAACATTGCGCGTCCGGTAATGTTGCGGGTTGCATTTTTTCCAAAGTCACCTGCCAGTCGTTGCCGAAACACGATGCGACGGCGGTGTGTTCACACGGCCGACAACCTGTCTGACAATTCAACCGCCGAGGGCGGAAGAAGGAGTTCACATGACCCGAAGCCGCATTTCCATGGTGGTCGCGGCCGCCGCGCTGGTGCTGGTTGGATTGCTGGCAGTTGCCCTGTTCAGCCCCACCGAAGAGAAACCCGCTGAATCCACCAATGCCAAAGAAGACGTCGCCAAGGTAGAGGCGCCCAAAGCCACAGCCAGCGTGCTGGGCAACCCTGTGGCTGTGCCTGCGCCCGCCGTTCCGGCCCCTGTGGTGCCCGCGCCAGTGGCCGAAAAGCCGGCACCGGCGGCCCCCACAATCATTGAGTACAAGGTCCGCGCTGGCGACATGATCAGCAAGATTGCCTCTGCCTACGGGGTCAAGAAGGAAGACATTTACGCCCTGAACCCGGGGCTGGATGACAAAACTGCGGGCAAGATTCGCGTGGGGCAGATCCTGCGTGTGCCCACGGGCCCGGGCGCGCTGGCAGAAGCCGAAAAGGCCGAACAAGCCAAGCTGGCCGCAAGCTACATCGCCGAAACCACGATCACGGCCCAGCCCGGCGACACGGCGTTTCAACTGGCCGTTGAGCATTACGGAAAGTTGAGCATGTACGTGGAGATCATGAAGGCCAACCCTACGCTGCCCTGGAAAGACCGGTTGCAGGGTGGTGAAAAGGTGCTTCTGCCCGCCATGGGCATTGCGCCCAAGGGTGCCAAGGTGGAAGAACCCAAGAAGGAAGAACCCAAGCCGACCGTGGCGCGTGACACGCTGATTCCGGCGCGCCGCTAGCACCGACATAGCAGCAAAGCAAACGGGCCGGATCTCCGGCCCGTTTTGCGTTGGTGGCGGTTATTCGCCCGGTGGCAGCTTTACAAACTGGGCCCAGAACATCGACAACGCATTGAACAACTGCACGAACTTGTCGTATTCGGCGGGCTTGGGCACAAAGGCGTTGGCGCCGCTGGCATAGCATTCCATGGCGTCGGCGTCGCTGTTGCTGGTGGTCAGCACGGTGACAGGGATCGTGGCCAGCTTTGCGTCCTGCTTCAGGTGCTTCAATACCGCGTGGCCGTCCATGCGCGGCATGTTCAGGTCCAGCAGGATGATATCCGGGCGCGGGCTGCGTGCGGCGTCGCTGTAGGTGTCCTCGCGGCGCAGGAACTTCAGCGCCTCGACGCCGTCGTCTACAACAAACAGTTGCGCGGCCACGCTGGAATCTTCCAGGGCACGCCGGGTCAGTTGCTGCTGGGCCGGGCTGTCTTCGACCAGCAGGATCGTGTAGGGCCGCGTGTGGGGCGTTGCCGTGGGCAAGTCAGGTTTCTCCGTGGGCCTGTGGTGCCTGTGGTGCCGGTTGCACTGCCGCCGTTGCGGGTTGGGCTGCCACAAGTCGAATCATGAAGCGGGTGCCCTGGCCCGGAACCGAAGCAACAGCAATGCTGCCGCCGTGTCTGTGCACTATCTTACGGCACACGCTCAGTCCGATGCCAGAGCCTTCGTAACTTGCTGCGCTGTGAAGCCTTTTGAAGGGCTGAAACACCTGGTCCAGAAACTCGGCCTCAATGCCAATGCCGTTGTCCTGCACCGTGACCAACGCCCAGTGGCCGTCGGTTTCGCCCTCGATCGTCACGCGGGGTTTTTCACCGTGCCGATGAAACTTTAACCCGTTGCTGATCAGGTTCTGAAACAGCCGCCCCAACTGCATTTCGTCGCCGCGCACGAGCGGCAGGTTGCCCAGCACCAGTTCGCCCCCGGATTGGTCGCGCTGGCTGCGCAGATCGGCCTCCACACGCAGCAGCACGCGGCGCAGGTCCAGATCGGCCAGGCGCAATTCCTTGTGGTCTATGCGCGAATATTCCAGCAGGTCGCGAATCAGCCGCTGCATGCGCAACGAGGCATCCAAAATCGCTTCCATGTCTTCGCGGGCGCGAACCGGGATGTCCGGGCCCAGGTCGCGCTGCAGCAGCCCGCAATAGGTGCTTACGGTGCGCAGCGGTTCCTGCAGGTCATGGCTGGCCACGTAGTTGAATTCGTCCAGTTCCGCAATCGCGGCTGCCAGCTTGCGGTTTTGTTCCTGCAACTGGCGGCTTTGCAGGCTGATGGCTTGTTCTGCTTCCAGGCGTTCACTGATGTCACGAATGAAGCAACTGACACGCGTGACACCGCCTGATTCATAGACGCTGATGCTCAAGGATATCGGCAACTGGTGGCCGTCGCGGTGGCGGCCGTGAAAGCGGGGTTCCAGCGGCCCGGTGCGGCGTTTGCGGGCGTGCGCGGCCAGTATCTGCAGGCGGTCGCCTTCCTTGCCCTCAAACAGTTCGGGCAAAATCAACTGCACGTTGTTGCCTACCAGCTCCTCAAAACCCCAGCCGAACATGCGGGAGGCAGCGGGATTGGCGGCCTGGATCGTGCCGCCGTGCACCACAATCACCACGCCGTCATTGGCGCCGTCCAGAATCGCGCGCGTGCGCGCTTCCGTGGCCTGCACCTCAAGTTGCGCGCGCTTGAAATCGGTGATTTCGGTGGCGTACAGAATGCCCATTTCAGGCTGGTTGACGGCGCGCAGGTGCACGACGTACCAGTTGTCGCCTACCGGAAGCTCGCGCGCCGGCAGGCGGCCCAGGCGAAAACAGCGGTCCAGGTCGGCATCGGTCAAGCCTTGCAGAAGCTCCAGCAGGCTGCCGCCGTCAAGGCGTTCAGCGCCCAGGGCGGTCATGGCGGCTTCATTGAAGCGGGTGATCTTGCCCTGGCGGTTGAAGTGCACAATCGGCCCGGGGCTGAGTTGCGGCGAAAGCGATTCCTCGCGCGCCAGGGCCTCCGCCTGCTGGCGCAGCACAATCTGTTCTTTCAGGCGCACGCCGGTGTTGCGGGTATCTTGCGCGCGGCGCTTTACTTCAGCCTCAATGCTGCGCAGGCGGCGGTTGACCAGCAGAAACACCAGCAGCACCAGCGACACAAACCCAAGCAACGCAGCCCAGGTGGACCAGCCCGCAATGCCCGGCGCAGCGGCCGATACAGCCACCGTAACCGCAAACGCCAGCGCCGAGCCCAAGGCAAAGGCCGTAACCCAGCGCATGCGCGAGCGAAGCGTAGCGGCCCGTGGCGTGTCCATGGCCCCAGTTTGTCGGCAGGCACGGGCTTGAGGAAGGGGCTTGGCGGCTTGATTGCAGCAACCGCGGCGGCGCATTGCGCCATGGGCCTGCGCGGCCTTACCATCGCGGCCTTGGCGGTATCGGGGGCCAGTGTGGCATGGCGCGTGTTCTGCTGTTTCACAAACCACGGGGGCTGATTGTTTCGCTGCGCGACGAGCGCGGGCGCCGCACCGTGTATGACGCGCTGCCAGCGTGGGTTGTTGCCCAGGGCCTGCGTGCGATCGGGCGCCTGGACCAGGACAGCCGCGGCCTGCTGCTGCTGACCGACGACGGCAAGCTGGCCGAGCGCATTTCGCGGCCCGGCGCGCACGAAAAAACATACGAGGTCTGGGTGCGCGGCCGGGTCACGCCGGCTCATCGCGATCAACTTTTGGGCGGCGTCAAGACAGCCCTGGGCGTGATGCGCGCCAGCGCCGTGGAACTGCGCGGCGGGGCCGGCCCGAAATCACGCCTGCAAGTGACGTTGCGCGAGGGCAAGAACCGCCAGGTTCGCCGCATGCTGGGTGCGTTGCTGGACCCGCAGCGTGGCACGCCGCTGAAGGTTCTGGAACTCAAGCGCGTGGCCCTGGGCCCCTTGCAACTGGACGTTGCCAGCGGGCAATGGCGCGAACTATCGCCCGCAGAAATCGCCATGTTGGACCCGCGCAAGTCCACCGAAGAAGAATAAGCCCCGGCTGTAGACGCCCGGCAACCAGCGACGGCCTTTGTCTACGGATGGACACTGATCAAGCAATCCCAACAACCGAGCCCAACAACAACAGGCGGCAACAACAGCCCGGCACGGAAGTGCCGGGAGTCGCGGCAAGGCCGCGACGAACTGTGTCGCCCCTGCGGGGCTCGGGATCTTCGGCATCGCATACCGGGGGCTTGCGGCCCCGGCAATTCTGTGGCGCCCGCAAGGGGCGCAAATGTAGGCCTGCATCGCCCGCAACGGGCTTTCAACACAGAAGAATCAACCCGGATCAATCGCAGCCAAAGGGCCAAACCCAGCCCCGGCCGCAACCTGGTTGCACATTGGCTCACCAGCCCAGGGCCATCGATGGATGATCGCCCCCAGCCTCGCAGCTGGGGCTGCGGAAAATGCCGCCAACCCCTGCTAGTGCGTGGTTGCTGGCATTTCTTCGCCCATGGCGGCGTACAGTGGCTGTCGCCAGGCCTGGTGCAGGGTTGTCACTGGCTCGTTCACCAGTGCGTTGCCGTTCAGGCCGCGAATCGACAGGTTGCCGGTGGCGCTGACTTCGCCCAAGGCAAACAGCGGCAGGCCCTCAAACAGCCCGCGCACGTCCATTTCTGCCTGTGGTTGCACTTCAATCACCAGCCGGCCGGTGCTTTCACTGAACAGCAGTGTGGTGTCGTCAATGTCGGCGTCTGTGGCGGCCAGTTCCTGGCGCAGCGTGACATCGGCGCCCAGGCGGCCGCCGATGCACATCTCGGCCAGCGTGACCGCAAGCCCGCCTTCGGCGCAATCGTGGGCGGATTGGATCAGCCCCCGGCGCTGGCAGTCGTTGAGCATGCGGTAGCAACGCAACGCCAGGTCGGCGTCGGTGCGCACGAGTCGCTCGCCGGCCTTGCCGGTAACCAGTTCGTGGTGGCTGGCGGCGAATTCCTTGCGCGTCAGGCCCACCATGTACAGCTTGTTGCCTGCGCGCTTGAGGTCGCTGGTGGTCAAGCCGTCAATGCTGACGGCGCGGCCAATGGCCGAAATCAGCAGCGTGTGCGGTATGGCAATGCTCAGGCCTGCTTCGGTCTTGAATTCGTTGTTCAGGCTGTCCTTGCCGCTGATAAACGGCGTGCCGTAAGCCCGTGCGGCGTGCAGGGCGCCGTAACAGGCCCGCACCATGGCCGCCAGCCGGTCCGATTTGCCGCAGTTGCCCCAGGAGAAATTGTCCAAGATCGCGCAGTGGTCGATATCGCCACCAGTGGCCACGTAGTTTCGCAGCGCCTCATCAATATTGGCCAATGCCATCCAGTAGGGGTCTACGTCGCCGTACAGCACATTCAGGCCGTTGCTGACCACCACGGCGTGTTGCGCCCCAGGTTTCGGCACCACGGCGCAGGCGTCGCTGGGGCCGTCGCGGCTGACACCGGTGAAGGGCTTGACCGCGCTGCCGGCCTGCACTTCGTGGTCATACTGGCGCACGACCCATTCTTTGCTGCACACGTTGGGGCTGGCCAGAATGGCGCGCAGGATTTCGCCGGGCGTTGTGGGCGCCTGGTCGACGTGGCGCACCACCCGGTGCTCGGGTTGAGACCACAGGGCCTCGCGCCACACTTTGGGCATGCCGCCGTGCAGGAATTCCATCGACAAGTCGGCCACGGTGGTGCCATGCCATTGCAGTTGCAGGCGGCCGGTTTGTTCAAAAATGCCAATGTCGGTGGCTTCCACGTCTTCGCTGCGGAAGAGTTCCAGGGTCTGCTGCACCTTGTGCGGCGGCACGGCAATCACCATGCGTTCCTGGGCCTCGGAGATCCAGATTTCCAGATAGCTCAGGCCTTCATATTTGATTGGCACGCGCGAGAGTTCGACCGTTGCACCAAGTTCCTCGCCCATTTCGCCCACGGCGCTGCTCAAGCCGCCGGCGCCGCAATCGGTTACTCCGTGGTACAGGCCCAGGTCGCGCGCCTTCAGTAGTGTCTCCAGGACCATCTGTTCCTGGATGGCATTACCAATCTGCACCGCGCCGCTGGACACCACTTCGCTTTTGCTGGTCAGTTCGGCGCTGCTGAAGGTGGCGCCGCCAATGCCGTCGCGGCCTGTGCGCCCGCCCACGACGACAATGTGGTCGCCCGGCTTGGCGCCTTTTTGAATCTTGTCGCGCGGGATCAGGCCCACGCAACCGGCATAAACCAGCGGGTTGCCGGTGTAGCGCGGCTCAAAGTGCAGGCTGCCGTTGGGGGTAGGAATGCCCATGCGGTTGCCGTAATCGCGCACGCCGCTGATCACCCCGCGCAGCACTTTGCGCGGGTGCAGGGCGCCGCGGGGCACGGCGTCTTTGGGCAGGTCCCAGGGGCCAAAGCAGAAGACGTTGGTGTTCAAGATCGGGCGGGCGCCAAGACCGGTGCCCATGATGTCGCGAATCACGCCGCCAATGCCCGTACCCGCGCCGCCGTAGGGTTCAATGGCGCTGGGGTGGTTGTGAGTTTCCACCTTGAAGCAGATGGCGTCTTGGCCGTCGAACTCAATCACGCCGGCGTTGTCCACAAACACGCTCAGGCACCAGGGTTTGGCCAGGTCGTCGGTGGCCTTCTTGATCGTGTCCTTCAGCAGGTTGTCAATGCGGCCATTGGGCGGCACGTCGCCTTTGTCAAACAGGCTGTCGGCCTCAACTCTGTCCTGGCCCTCGCGCCCGCGTTCGCGGTAATGCACGTGCCCGGCCAGGGTCTTGTGCTTGCAGTGTTCGGACCAGGTCTGGGCAATCGTTTGCAGCTCAATGTCCGTGGGTTCGCGCTTGGCGGCCTGAAAGTAATCACGCACAGCGCGCATTTCTTCGGCATTCAGGGCAAGGCCGTGGCTTCGGTTGACGCCGGCAAGGTGTTCATCGTCAAAGCTGCGAATCGCCACTTCGCGCCGCTCAAACGTGTAGGCCTTGCCGCGCGGCAGGCTGGCCAGTTTCAGGGGCCCGTGGTGCGATTCATCGACCACAATGTTGCCCAGCGCCGCCGCCGTGCGCGATAGGTCGTGGGCCGAAGGCTTGCTGGCAAACAGGTACTGGTCGGCACTTTTTACGGCAACCGGCACCAGCCCGAAGTCGCGCAATGCGCGCAGCAGCGAGGCCTCAATCGGGTCCATCACGCCGGTGCGACGCATGACGTGAAACAGCAGGTCGCCTTCGGGCTCAAGTTCCATGCCGTCGAAAACCTCGGCGCGCTCCAGCACCGGGTCAGCCAGCAGATTTGTGGCGGCGCGGGTGGCGTCGTCGCGGGTGAACTCGCCTTCCAGCAGAAAAAGGCGGTGGTGGACTATGCCTTGTGCGTGCACCCCGGCATCCAGCAGCGTGCGGGCGACGCGGCGGGATTCGGGGCTGTCAGCGCCAAGTTTCGGGATCAGGCGGATCTTGTAGAGCATGGGATTGTCCTGCGCGCGAAGATACGACCGCAGCGCCACAAAGGAACAGATGTGGAAATCAAATGGCTGCGGGTTTTTCGTTCGATTCCGCGCTAGCAGCGGCATCAGCTTTGACATTCGACACGCCCCGGCTTGCTTGCGTAACTGGCTCACAAGCCAGCACTTGCACAATCAAGCCGAAATGCGCAATGCCACATTGGCACAAGGCGCTATCGATGGGCCAAGCGGGTCTTGTTTCGCGCACGAACTAGGCGTAGGAAGATGCAGCGTTCTATCCACGGGGAAACCATGACCATCCGCGACAAAGCCCGCACCGAAATTGCGACCGCACTGGGCAAGAAGACGATCTACAAACTGGATGCCGCCGGCAGCGTGAGCCACCTGCCCTATACGATCAAAATTTTGCTCGAAAGCGTGCTGCGCAACGTAGACGGCCTTGCCTACACCGAAGAACACGTCAAAGCGCTGGTGAACTGGAAGCCCAAGCCCGCAGAGGCCGAAGTGCCCTTCATGCCCGGCCGTGTAGTGCTGCAGGATTTTACCGGCGTACCCTGTGTGGTGGACCTTGCCGCCATGCGCGAGGCCATGAAGACCCTTGGCGGCAACCCAAAGCAGGTGAACCCGCTGGTGCCCTGTGATCTGGTGATTGACCACAGCGTGCAAGTGGATGCTTTCGGCAGCCAGGATGCCGAGGGCAAGAACAGCGCACTGGAGTTTTCGCGCAACGGGGAACGCTACGAGTTTCTCAAGTGGGGCCAGGGGGCCTTTGACAACTTTCGCGTTGTGCCGCCGGCCACCGGCATTGTGCACCAGGTGAACCTGGAGTATCTGGCCAGCGTCGTCTGGGAAAAAGACGGCACACTGTACCCCGACACCTGCGTAGGCACAGACAGCCACACCACCATGATCAATGGCCTGGGCGTGCTGGGCTGGGGCGTGGGCGGCATTGAGGCCGAGGCCGTCATGCTGGGCCAGCCCACCTACATGCTGATTCCCCAAGTGGTTGGCTTCAAAATGACCGGCAAGCTGCCCGAGGGCGCAACCGCGACAGACCTTGTGCTGCGCGTAACCGAGATGCTGCGCAAGCATGGGGTGGTGGACAAGTTCGTGGAGTTCTTTGGCCCGGCCTTGAGTGACCTGCCGCTGGCCACCCGCGCTACCGTAGCCAACATGGCACCTGAATACGGCGCCACCTGCGGCTTCTTCCCGGTGGACGAAGCGACACTGGAATACATGCGCCTGAGCGGCCGCGACGAAAAGCTGGTCGACGCCGTAAAGCAATATTGCCAGCAGCAGGGCCTGTGGCGCGACGATACGCGCAAGGTGGCCTACAGCAGCGAACTGGAACTTGATATCAGCACCGTGGAACCATCCCTGGCCGGCCCGGCGCGGCCCCAGGACCGCATCAGCCTGCAGGACATGAAGACCGGCTGGCAGAAGTACTACGCCGCCACAAAACGCACCGCACCAGCCAAGGGCAAGACCGGCGTGCAGGACAGCAGCGTGGTGATTGCCGCCATTACCAGTTGCACCAACACCAGCAACCCCTATGTGCTGATCGGCGCCGGCCTGTTGGCCAAGAACGCCGTGGCCAAAGGCCTGACAAGCAAACCCTGGGTCAAGACCAGCCTGGCCCCCGGATCGCGCGTGGTGACGGATTACCTGCAAAAGGCCGGGGTGCAGCAAGCGCTGGACAAACTGGGCTTCAACATTGTGGGTTACGGCTGCACCACCTGCATTGGCAACAGCGGGCCGCTGCCTGCGCCCGTCAGCAAAGACGTAAGCGAAGGCGACATGTATGTCGCCAGTGTGCTCAGTGGCAACCGCAACTTTGAGGGCCGCGTGCACCCGCAGGTGCGCGCCAACTATCTGGCCAGCCCGCCGCTGGTGGTGGCCTTTGCGCTGGCCGGCACCGTGGATATTGACCTGACCAAAGACCCGCTGGGTACAGGCAAAGACGGCAAGCCGGTGTACCTGAAAGACATCTGGCCCACGCCCGCCGAAGTGGCGGCCTCGGTGGCAAAAAACATCACGCGGGCGCAGTTCCAGCAGGTGTACAAGGATGTGTTCAGCGGCAGCAAGGAATGGAAGGACGTCAAGACGGCCGCCAGCGAGCTGTACAAGTGGAACGGCAAGTCCACCTACATTCAGCACCCGCCGTACTTCACGGGGATGCAGAAAACGCCCGGCAAGATCACCAGCATCAAGGGCGCGCGCTGCCTGTTGAAGCTGGCCGACAGTGTGACCACGGACCACATTTCGCCTGCCGGTGACATTGAAGAAAAAACCCCGGCCGGGCAGTTCCTGCTTCAGCACGGTGTCAGCAAGGCCGACTTCAACAGTTACGGTTCCCGCCGCGGCAACCATGAAGTGATGATGCGCGGAACCTTTGCCAACAAGCGCATCAAGAACCAGTTGGCGCCGGGCACCGAAGGCGGCTGGACGACCGATTTCACCGACGGGAAAGTGAAGTACGTCTTTGAGGCCAGCGAGAACTACCGCAAGGCCAACATTCCGCTGGTGGTGCTGGCGGGCAAGGATTACGGCATGGGTTCCAGCCGCGACTGGGCGGCCAAGGGGGCGATGCTGCTGGGCGTGCGCGCAGCAATCTGTGAGAGTTTTGAGCGCATTCACCGCGCCAACCTGGTGGGCATGGGCGTGCTGCCCTGCACCTATGAGCCCGGCCAGACAGCCGCCACGTTGGGCTTGACAGGTCAAGAGACCTTCGAGATCGAAGTGCCCGAAAACGTTCTGCCCTTGCAGAAGTTGAAGGTGAAGGCCGGCGACAAACAGTTCAACGTAATCTGCCGCCTGAACACGCCCGTCGAGGTGGAGTATTACCGCAACGGCGGCATCCTGCAGACCGTGCTGCGCAAAATGGCGAGGTAGGAGAATCCCGGGAACGCCAATCTCCAGATTGGCGAAGGGAAGTCAGCCAGTCCGAAAAACGACGTTCCCCGTTAGGGAATCTCCTGATTGCCGCACATTAGCGAGCTCCGGAAGCTGCAATCGTGATAGACGCAAGGCCTGAGAATTCCATTCTTCCAAGCGGCTCGGCTCGCAATTCCAAGAGAGCCAATCAGGAGATTGGCGATCCCAACGGCGTTGCAAGAGGTTGGCATTCTCGAGGCTACCTGCCTCATTACGACGGCCGAGCTACGCAACATGTTACGTTTCACTTGGCCGACAGCCTGCCTCCGGATGTCCTGAAACGAATCGCCGCCGAACTCGACGCGCTTCCACTGCAAGAACAAGACATGGAGCGCCGCAAACGGGTTGACTCCTGGCTTGACGCCGGGCACGGGTGTTGCGTCCTGCGCTCGCCCGCGCTTGCGGCGATGGCACAGGCAGCACTAAAGCACTTTGATTGCGAGCGTTACAGCCTGCTGGCCTGGGCCATCATGCCCAATCACATACATGTTCTGTTCCGGCCTGCAGAGGGCCAGTCCGCGTCAACGATCATCGCGACATGGAAGAAGTTCACAGCAAGGCGGATTCTGGATTCCGCCGGGAAGTCCAGTCTTGTGATTGGCCCGGTTCCCAAACCTGTGTGGCACCGGGAGTATTGGGATCGGTACATCCGCAACGAAAGACACTTCCGTACTGTTGTGGACTACATTCATAACAACCCGGTCAAAGCCGGTCTCGTCGCCAGGCCGCAAGACTGGCCCTGGAGCAGCGCAGTAACGCAGACCTCCTGACCGGGTGACTTCACTACGCCAATCGGGAGATTGGCGTCCCGGGCTAGGGCTTTTTGAAGCGTGGCAGCCAGGTGTCCAGGCGGGCTTGCGGGCACAGGGCCGGGATTTCTTCCAGCGACTGGTTCTCGGCACCCGGCAGGGCAAAAATCTGGATGCCGCTGGGCTGCTGCGCGTTGCCCAACCCGGCAGATGACCATAACTCGGCAAAGGCCTGGGCCATGTTCTTCTGGTCGCGCACATACAACTCGTCTTTTCGACCCGCTTCCAGGTGTCCGTAAAACCCGGCGCTATTGGGGCCGTCGGTAAACAACATGCAGGCCACGCGCCCGGCGCTGGCGTCGTTGGCTTTGCTGACAATCGCCTGCAAGGCCGCCCACCAGTCCGTGTCTGCGCCGCCCATTCCTGTTGGCACCTTGTGGCTGCGCGCCAGGCTGGAAAACAGCGTGGCAATCGGGCTGGCTATTGATCGCTGGCCCTTGGCCACAAAGGCCGATTGTTCGGTCTGGCTTTGCGCGTCGGTGTGAAAGTCCACCACCGTCACGTTGGCTTTGTCCTGGCGCGTGCCCCAATACCAGGCCACGCTTTCGGCCGTGACGCGTGCCAGGTCGCGTTTCTTGTAAGTTTCCAGATACTTGCCATGCAGGTCGGATTGTTCCCAGTTCTTGCGAATGTCCTTCTGCACCTCGTTGCCCACCGTGATGCCCGTTGCCGCCGTGAAGGCCTCCACCTTGTCGGTGATCACGGCTTCCACCAGCGCCATCAGCACCGCTGGCGGCACTTCTTCTTCGTTTTCGGTGCCGGGCGTGGTGCGCTTCAGGGAAAGCGTGCCGGCATAGCGCATGCTGAACAACCAGCGCCCGAAGGCTTCAAAATCAAATGTGTTGGGATCCAGCCGATTTTCCATGCTTTCGGTGTGGTCAATGGCAACGATGATCACGTCGTACTCGCCCTTGAAATAGCCTGATCCGGCCACGTCAAAGCCCGCGGCCTGCAGCTTGCCCAGCACTTCAAACCAGGCATCGCTGATCTTGCCGCTGCCGGCGGCGGTCCTGGAACCCTCAAGCCGCGCGGGCATGGCGTCAAAGAATTCAGCTGCGCCATCGTGGGTAAAGCGTGGCGCACGGCCCTGGCGCGGCACGCTGCGCAGCTTGGCCACAAAGCGCCGCTGCAACTCGTCCAGGTCCAGCAGGCCAAAGCTGCGCGAAAAGGCGCTGTCGGGGCTGGCGCCGTCGACCATCAACTTCCAGTACTGAAAGTACACCTCGCGCAAGTCGTCCTCTGCGCGCAAAAAATCGACAAAGCAATAGGCCAGCAGGTAGTGCAGCTCCGGCCGGGCGTAAAAGCCTGCTACATCCAGCGCCAGAAACTCGCGCAGGTTCAACTCATAGCCCTGGTCGATCAATGTGGCCAGATAACCGTAGGCCGCCGTAGCAAAGTCCTTGTGCGTCCGCAGCCGGTTGCCCTGGGGCGGGGCTTTGTCCAGCCATTCGGCAGACCCTTCGCCGAACCAGGGCACCATCAGGCTTTGCGGCGCCAGGTGCGCCTGCAGGGCGTGAAACATTTCGTGGCGCAGTACTTCCGCCATGCTGGTGGTTTCCAGCACCGGCGCGCAGGCGACATCCCATGCGTTGCTGAAGAAGCCCGCCGACCAGTCGGGCACATTCAAGTTCAATCGGCGGCGCGAAAAATCCTGGTACTCGGCGGCGCTGCCAAACACCACGATGTCAAAGGGCAGGTCCGAGGGCCCCACGCCAAAATCCGTCTTGCCGTATTCCGATTCCATGGCTTCCAGCCAGCCCTGGGCAACATCGGCGCTGACACCCTCCTGCAGCCGCCGACCCAGCGGAATGCTGACCCCCGGCGGCGCGTTGGCCTCGCCGGCAGGCAGTGTTGCGCCCTGGCGCAGCCAGATAGCGACGCGGGGGGACCGCTGCTGGGCATAGGCGGCGCCGGCTACGTCGGGCTTGAGAAATCGCTCGGCGCTTTCGGTCTGCAACTGGCGCCATTCGTCGGTCGAAAGCGTGCCCGCCACCAGTGGCGCCGAATACACCGCAAAGCGTGACCCCAAGTTGCGCAGTGTTGCGTCCAGCACGGCCACTCGATCGGCGGCCTTTGCAGTAAGCGATTGCGGGTCGGCCAGTTCCAGTGTGGTGTCGGCTTCCAGAACCAGGCGCCGAAAGCGCGTCAAGGCCGGCAGTTTCACTTCAACTGGCTGCTTGTCGGGCACCGGCTGTGGGTCGATCACCTTGGGCAGCTCGGCGGCGTTATTGGCCGGGGCCGGGGGGGCATTGCGAACGGGTTCAGGGCCCGAGTCGCCCACTGGTTGTGGCTGGTTGGCCCGGGGCCGCACCTGGGGAATGCCCAGCGTGAAACCAAGGCCGGCACCGCCGGCCAGCAGAACCATGATCACCAGGGCGATCAACAGCCTGCGACTGCGATTATTGGAGGGTGTAGAAGCCACAGTTTTTCCGCTACCCAGGGTGACGGCAAGGGTTTAACACCTGTACGACCCGAATTGACGGCGCAAAACCATGAGTTACGAACACTATCACGAAGACATTCCACAACTGGTGCGCGGCCGCCTGGACCCCCAGCGCGCCGCTGAGATCCTGCGCGCCGCAGAAAACGACCAGACACTGCGCCATGCCATTGCCCAGGAACGCAGCCTGGAAAGCCTGCTGGACCTTTACGACGTACCTGAGCCCTCGGCAGCCCTGGAGGGCAGCTTCTGGCGCCGCTTCCATGAATCCCGCGTGATGAACGACGTATCCGTGGGCGGGCGCCGTACAGCCTGGATGTTGAAGCTGGTTGGCCCACTGGCCGCCGGGGTGTTGATCGCGGTCGGTATCGTCACGCTGTACAACCGCGACGGCGACAAAGAGCAGCCGCAAGACACGCCCGAACACACGGCCCAGGACCCCGGCAACGCCACTCTTGTGGTCGAAGACGACGATTGGGACGAGTTGGCCTACTTTGCCGGCGTGTCGGAACGCCCCGAACCCAAGCGCCTGGACGCTGACGCCTTGGAAACCATGAAGCAACTGGATCACCCGGCGTTTCTGATTCTGGACGATCTTGCCCAGCCCGAAGACCTTGGGTTGGTAGACAACCTGGAAGTGTTGCAGGCGCTGGACCGCGCGGAGGGCAAGTAATGACTCGCGCCGCCCGCCATGCCGGCCTTGCCTGCCTTATCGTGACGCTGCTGGTTGCCTTTGCCGCGCTGAACCCTGCCGTGGCCTTTGCCCAGCCCGCGCCAGCGCCGGATGCCCGCACGCTGGAAATGCAGGCCTGGTTTGACGGTTTGACGCCCCAGCGCAAGGAGTTGCTCAAGCGCCGCCTGAAGGCCCTGCGCCGCCTGCCCAAAGACAAACAGACGGAATTGCTCAAGGCCGCCAAAGAGGGCCGCCCGCTGCTTACCGAAGCCCAGCGCACCAACCTGCGCAAGCTGAAGGAAATGCCCTATCTGGAACGCGTGCGCCTGTACACGCTGGCCCGCGAACTCGAGATGCTGCGAAAGAACGCCCCGGCGGCATTCAAACGCGCTTCGGAAGGCGCCGATCGTGAACGGGCGCTGGGGGAAATGCTGTTTCTGCAGCGCGCACAGATGCTGCTGACCCCTGAAGAACGCGCCGGCATGGCCAGCATGAAGGGGCCTGAGCGCATGCGCTTTCTGCGCGAACGGTATGAACAAAGCGGTCGGCAATCGCTGGAAGAACTGGCGTTTCTGGAACCCCGCCTGGCCGACCTGCGCAAGGCCGCAGCCGGCGGCGACGAAGACGCCCGCCGCGAACTGCGCCGCGCCGTTAGCGATCTGGGCACACTGAACATGCTGCTGCAACGGTTGGATAAGGACCGCCGCGAAAAAGTGATGGCCGACCTGAAAGAACTGGGTCTGGATCGCGCGATGGAAAAAGCGGTGGATACGGTGCGCAAGGAACTTCGCGCCCAGTGGAACGAAGCCGAAAAGCGCCCGCAGCGCGAAGACCGCCCCGGCGAAGTACGCCCCGGCGACCGCAAGGCCCTGCCGCCCCGCGAAGAACGCAAGAATCGGTAATGGCTAGCGCTTTTCGCGCTCAGTGGGCGGGTTGACTTCGTCTTCTTCGGAATGTTCCTGCAGGCGTGCCAGCGGCGCCTCCCAGTCGTGGGGGTACCGCACGGCATCCAGCCTTTGTTCAAAGTTGGTCGTCAGGGGCCCGGTGGCGTTGCGGCTGCTGCGTGCGCGGTCGTGAAAGCCCAGCACGTGCTTCTTCAGCCGCCGCACATAGGCCGCGGTGCACATCACATCGAGTTGTTCGCCGTCGGTCAGGTAGCTGATGTCAGCGGAACTCAGCCAGCCCAGCACTTCCTCGTAATAGGGTTCCACCTGTTCGGCTGCGACCGCAAGCTGGCTGTGGGTGCCGCCGCGCACTTCTTCCATGGTGGCCCAGGTGTCGTACAGCCTTGCCATGGCGTACTGGTAAAAGCGCTGGGTGTCGCGCGGGTCAACTTCGCCCATGGCGCGCAAAATGCGCACGGCGCTTTCGCGTACATGCTTGAGTTCCATGATGCGCTGCTTGGGGTTTTCCAGGTGCACAAACAGGCGCTGCCGAAGGATCGACAGGCTGCGAAACTCGGGCAGGTGTTCACTCAAGTCGTGAATAATCTGGTACAGGCGGCGGCCTTCTTCGCTTTCCAGGGGCTGGTTCAAGTCCAGCATCTGGCCCTCAATGCTGGCCTCCACGCGGTTGATATCGCGCGCCAGTGAGGAATAAAGCTTGTAAGTGGCCTTCCACTGGCCCAGCACCAGGTCGCAGGTTTTCAAGGCACCGTCAAAAAGGCCTGCGGCACGCTGGCCGCGTTTGCCAAGCGCAGTCAGGGCGTTGCGCGCGGCCTGCAACTTCAGGCGGGAGTCCTGTTCGCCTTCAATCTTGCTAAGCAGTTCGCGGCGTGCGGCGTTGACCAGTTCATTCAGCCCGCCTACAAGGCCTTCCAGCCCGGCCATGGATTCATCGGCTTCACGAATTGCGGCTTCGGCCCCGGCACCCAGGTTCATGGCGCTGTCTATTCGTTCCTGGACCAGCTTGGCGCACTCCAATACGTGGTGATAGACGGGGCGGCGGGCGGCCTCCGGGTCTGGTGGGGGCAGCGGTTTCAGTGCCGCCATGGCTTGAATGGCAGCCACGGCCCATTCGCCGGCCATGCCGGTTTCGGCCACGGCATACAGTTTTTTGACTTTTCCCTTTTGTTCGCGGGCTTCGTTCTTGACCTGGCGCAGTTCTTCGGCCACCAGCTTGGCCGCGGCGATTTCCTGCTGGTGGCCCGTGGCGCCCTTGAGCAACAGGCGCGCCGCCGTGGCCAGTTCGGTGCCTTCCGCGATATCGACCAGCCGCGAGAGTTTGTCCAGTTGCTCGCGGTCGTTGCGCAGCAGGCGCACCAGTTCCGCGGCCATGGCTGCAATCAGGGCCGAGTAATGGCTGCCCTTGATGCGTTCGGCCACTTCTTCTTCCACGAACTTGAAGGCTTCTTCCACCACCTGGGCGGGCGCGGGGGGCAGGTCTTCAATTTCGGGCATGGTGCGCGCGTCTTGAAACGCTACCGCGGCCTCGTGCAATTCGGGCCGGTGGGCATCGTCCTTGACGGCCTTGGCAAAGGCGCGTTCGACGTTGCTGGCTGCCGATCGCAACTCGCGCACGGCCTGGCGCAGAATCTTGAGGGGCTTTTCCGGGTCCAGCCCGGTCAGTACCTGCAACAGGTCTTCGGGCGTGTCGGTTTCATAGCCCGTGACCTGTCCGGCGCGGCTGGAAACGCGGCGGGTTGCGGCCTCCAGGGCGCGCAGGCGCGTTTCGGCCTCGGTGCGGGCCTGGCGTTCGGCGTTCAACTGGTCCTGCAGGTCAGCCAGTTTGCTTTGGGCGGAATCCTGCACGCCTTCCAGTTTGGCCACCACCCGTTCGCCCTTGCTGGCTGCGCGGCCAAGTTCGCGCTGGTGGGATTCCTTGAGGTCCGCCAGCTGGCGTTCGAAGCGTTCCTTCAGGCGCGTCAGTTCTTCTTCGGCGTCGCGCTGGGCTTCGTTGGCGCTCATCTTGCCGCGTTTTTCAAGCTCTGCTGCCCGGGCGTTGGCAATGCTGATTTTCTTTTGCAGGTCAGCGGCGATGGTGCGCAGTTGCGTGTTCTCGGCGGCCAGTTGCTGCACGCGAAGGCGCTCGGCCTCGATCTTGCGGGTCGCTATCTCGCGAAAGACTTCGCCCTCGTCGGGCATGGGTGGATTCTTGGCCGCCATGCCAATGTTTTAGCAAGCCCGCCCAAGCGGGGGCAGGGGTACCCAAAAGCGCCTGCACTGTGCGTTTGTGGCGTCGGCGGTTGCTGGCTTCGATGCCGGTGTTTGTGCTTTGCATCGGGGCTGGGTTCGCAACGGTTGCTGCGCGCCCCTGGCGTCAGTGTTTGACATCAATGCCAAAGCGGTTCTTGAGGATATCCAGCAGGTCAAAGAAGTTGTGAATCTCGAAGTCTGGTTGGGTTTCGCCCGGCGGGTGCTGCTTGGTGGTGCGCCGGTTCAGAACGCTGATCATGCCGATGCGGTTGCAGGGGTCGATGTCCATGCGCGGGCGGTCGCCGATGTACATGCATTCGCTGGGGCGCACGCCCATCTGCGTGGCGGCGCGCAAAAACAGCTTGGGGTTGGGCTTGCTGATGCCTATTTCGTCACTGATGAAAATGCCGTGCGGGTCCAGCAGGTTGACCAGCCCCAGACGCACCAGCTTTTCGGCCTGCTTCAGTGCCAGGCCGTCGGTGATCACGCCGAGTTTGACGCTGGTCTGTTCGCGCAGCAGCTTCAGCACGTCCAGCGCATCTTCATAGGGGCGCAGCTCGCGGAACTTGGTTTCGTGGTAACCCACTACGCCGGCGGCAATCAGGATGGTGCGGTCGGCCTGCTCCCAATAGTGCTTGGGCACGCGCAGCAGCAGCTTGTCGAAGTGGTGCTCATAGTTGCTGCTGAACTCGGTGATGATCTCTGAAAGTTCGCGCAGGGCGTCTTCCGTGGCCATTTGAAAGCCGTGGGCCCGCATGTGTTCAATGGCGTTACGGCGCGCCAGGGCCGCGAACTCGCTGGTTGAAAACAGCGTGTCGTCGATATCGAAGAAAATGCAGCGCAGTGTGTCGGCCATGGCGGCATTGTAGTCAACGGCGCCACTTGACGCACGCCTCACCCCCGCTTGACGCTGCCAGCCACGCAAAGCACCATTGCGCCCCGCTTGCAGGCCCGGGCCAACATAGCTCAGCGGTAGAGCAGCCGCTTCGTAAGCGGCAGGTCGTGGGTTCAAATCCCACTGTTGGCTCCAGGCCGGAACAAGCGCGCCCCGATGCCGGCTCATGCCGCCGGGCAAGGCTGGCTCGGATACTAATCAACAGCGATTCTTGCCGGATAAAGCCAGCGGTTTCAGACGCGCGGTTTACGGGTTGGCCTTGAGCAACTCGCGGGCGGTTTGCTGCCAGCGGGCGAACTCGAAGCTGAAGCCCTGCGGGGCTTTGGCTTCCGGCCCCAGCAGGTGTTGTTGCAGGCGGTCACGGGCGCTTTGGGCGGATTCCGGCTGGTCCTTTTCTTTGGCCCAGGCGAACTCCATCTCCGCGCAATACAGCTGGTTTTCGGGCCATTGCGGGGCTTTCTCGACGGCTGCCAGCAGGTTCTTGTGCGCGTTGCGCAGGCTGCCCACGGAAGTCGGCGGGCCCGGGGCGCGCATCTGCAGCACGCCCAGCACGCGCCAGGGGCCGGCGTTGCCGACATCGGCCCCGGCGTCGGCCAGTTTGCGCATGTCTTCGTCGACAGTCTTGGCGGCGTTCAAGCCGTAGTCGTGGTCTACATCGCCCAGCATGCCGGCCAGCACGCCGTGATAGAACCGGCCCTCGATACCTTCGGGCTTCAGCTTCAGCGCGGTGTTGGTGTACCGAATGCCGTCCTTGATGATCGGGCGGCGCGCTTCACGGCTTTCCATGAACTCGCCAAGCCACGAACAAGACCGCGCGGCGTGCCACAGGGTTTCGTATTCGTCGGCTTTTTGCTCCAGTGCCTTGCCGAACTTGGTGACGCTTTCCTGCACTGATTCCAGGCTGCGGGGCTGCTTTTCCCAGGCCGCTTCGGCCTCCTGCAGCAGCCTTGCGCGTTCCTCGCCGGCGCTGCCCTTGCCCTTGACCGTATCATTGGGCACGTGGCGGCAGGCCGCGGCCAGCGCCGCGATGCACAGCCCAAGAATCAACAGGCCCTGTTTCATTCGTACAGCTTGGCCACCTTCTCCAGCCGCTTGTCGTCAGGTGCCGGAAACGTTGCGGATTGCAGGTTCTCGCCCTGCTTCTTGCCGTCTGGCGTCTTATCCAGTTCCTTCAGCACTTTCTTGATCGCGTCGCGCTTGTCGCCCAGGCGGCTGTCAACTTCTACGACCAACTCCTGGGGCAGCAGCTCTGACTTCAGGCCCTGCTTGAGGCCCTTCAGTTCGGCATCGTCCAGAATGGACTTCAGGCTGATGCGGTCAGCCAGCACGTACTTGGGCGCGTCCTTTTCGCCATCAACCATTGCATAGGCCGCGTCAAACAGGTTGTCGTATTGCTTCCAGACTATCGCCTTGGCGTCTTTGGGTGCGGGCAGCACGGCCTTGTTCAGCCAGTCGGTGTCGGCAGTCAAGCTTGTGGCCACGGTGGCGCCCTGGGGGTATTGGTCGGTGCTTTCTTTGCCCAGCAGCACGTATTGTTCGCCGTCGTTGCCGTCGCGGCGGGCTTCGGCCAGCACGGTCAGTTTCAGAGCCACCTTGTGCTTGAAGTAAAAACCCGGGCTGACAATCGCCATGGCCACGGGCTTGTCTTTGTCTTGCAGCAGCTTGAGGGCTTCGTCGGGCATGTTGCGCACACCGCGCCGGGCAAACGTCGCGCCATCCACCGATTTGCCCAGAAAGCTGCACAGCGAATCGATGGTTGGGCCGGCCTTGTCGTCGCTGGCGGCCTTTTCACCCAGCTTGAACACGGCCAGGCCGAAATCCGATCGGGCGGGTTTGTCCTGTGCGACCACGGCAAGTGCCAGCGGCGTCAGCAGCAGAAGGGAAAACAGAAGTCGTTTCATGCGCTCTCCGGGCTGTCGCCGATTCCATCCTAATGAAGGTAACGCCCAACCGCCCCGCCGAAGTTCTGGCACCTGCTAAAGCCGCCGGCCACGATCGTTGAACCAGCCCAGCACCGCAGGCACGACAAAATAGCTGACCAGCATGCCGGCCACACAACCCACCGAAAGCACCCAGCCCAGAGAAACAATGCCGCGGTGGCTGGCAATGATCAGCGCGCCAAAGCCCAGCAGCGTGGTCAAGCCGCACAACACGCAGGCCTTGCGGGTGGCCGCCACGGTGCGTCGCGGGTCTCCGTGGCGCTGGCTGTGCACCAGGTACACGCCGGCATCGACGCTGGTGCCAATCAGGATCGGCACGGCAAAAAAGTTGGCAAAGTTGAAGTGCAGGTCGCTGATCGACATCACGCCCAGCAGAATGCCCAATGCTCCCACCAGCGGCAGAATCGCCACCAGCACGGCCAGCGGTTTGCGCAGGTCCACAAACAGCAGCAGCAGAATCGCCAGCGCGGCGTACAGCACACTGGTGCCAAAAGCACTGACAATGGCGTCGGCGCTTTCCTGAATCTGCACCGTAACGCCCGTGGCCTGGGGGTCGATCTTGAGGATCGCCTGGTTGAACTCGGTGGCTACTTTGTGGTCCCAGACATCTTTGGCCGGGTAGATGTACAGGGCATGAAGCTCTCGCCCCTGGGGGTCGTGGCCCAGATAGCGCGGGCGCAGTACTTCTGGCAGGGCGCCTGCTGTCACGGGGGGTGGGGCGCTGTCTTTGCGCAGAGTCTCCAGGTCCGCCCGCAGTGCGGCAAAGAACACGGGCTCGGTTTCGGCCATGCGCGATTCGATTTGTGCCGACGATTGGCGGATCAAATCCTGTAACTGCACCAGCTCCTCTTGCGCAGCGGCAAAGGCTTTCTCAAAGGCCGGCCCGCGTGTCGCCAGCAGTTTGATTGCCGCCTGCAAGCGTCGTGCAGCGGCGCGAAGGCCAGCGGCGGTCGAGACCTGCGGTGGCGTGGCCACGAACTGGCCGGGCAGGGCGCGGCGAATGTCGTGCAGCACCAGGCGTTTTTCGTCTTCTTGTGTCGGGGCCAGGGAATCAAAGCCGCGAATCAAGCCCTGGTCGACCATGGGCTGGTACTGCTGGCGCAAATCGGCAAGTTCGGCAAGCGACGGGCGCACGCTTACGGCATAGCTGGCACGCTGGTCGTGCTGAATCAGCATGCGTTCCCAGTCTACGCCCCGGCTGCTGGGGTCGTTCAGTTCCAGCAGGTTGTAATCAAACGGAATCCAGCCCCGGGCAAACTCCAGCCCGCTGGCCACCAGCGCCACCGCCAACACGATGGCAACCAACAGCGCGCCCAGGCGGCTGGTTGTGGGCTTGGGCTTGGTTGCGGCGACGTCACTGGCAAGGGCTTGGGTGGCGGGTTGGGGCTGTCCTTGTGCAACACGCCGGGCGTCCAGCATCACCAGCATGGCTGGAAACACCACCAGCATTGCAACCAGGCAAAGAATAATGCCCATGCCACAGATCAGCCCGAGTTCCGCCAGCCCAAGAAAATCCGTCAGTGCGGCCGTGGAAAGCGCCACGGCGGTGGTCAAGGCCCCCAGCACTGTGCCCATGCCGATTTCGCCATACACCTGAATCAGCGTGTCGCGCACGCTGTAGCCGTGGTGCAGGCCAGCGCGATAGTGACTAAGCAGGTGAATGCCAAAGTCGATGCCCAGCCCCACCAGCACCACGCCAAAGACCATGGCAAAGATGTTCAGGTGGCCGATCACCAGTGTGGTCGCGCCCAGGGTCCAGCACAGTGCAAGCACCAGCGAAACCACGGCCAGCAGGGGCCGCAGAAAACTGCGAAAGGCAATCACGAACAGCAGGCCCACGCCCACAATCGCCAGAATCGTGGCCAGCGTCATGTCGCGGCTGCTGCTGGCCATTTCGTCGCTGTAAATTACGGGCCGGCCACTCAGGCCAATGGCCAGGTCCGGAAAATGCGGGGCGGCGGCGGCCACCGCTTCACGTGCGTACTTCAGGGGTTCTTCGACCTGGTTCAGTGCCCCGGGGTCCTTGCGCGGCAACACAGGCACAAACAGCACGCGGCCGTCCCAGATGAACAGATAGCCGTCTTCGTCCAGCGTCGGGTCGCTGCTTTCAAACTTGAACAGTTGCTCCATGCCCGGTGCGCCCTGGGGTTGGGCCAGGGTCTGGCGCAGGGCGCGCAACATGGTGGCCAGGGACTTCCCGCCCTGGGCAAGTTGATCCGGGCTGACTTCACCGGCCGGCGCCGTTTGTTCGATGTTGCTGCGCAGACCTTCCAGCATGCCCGGGTAACCGGGGTCCTGGCTGACTTGCTGCAGCAGCGGCGCCCCGGCCTGCACCTGGGCCTGAATCGATTGCAGGTCGCCCAGCGGCAGGTACAGCATGCGTGTGCCGCCAAAGCTGTCGGGGGGCACGCGGTCAATCACCAGCGGAAACAGCTCCGGTTTCTTGCGCAGTTGTGCGGCGATTTCGGCTGCGGCCTGCTTCATCTGCTGGCGCTGGCGTGAGCCCGGAACACCCGGCTGAAAGCCCGGGTTGTTTTCCGGCCCGGGTGTGGCCGAAATCATCAGCAGCATCAGTTCCTGGTCGCCAAAGGCCTTGTTGAAGGCCAGAAAGCGCTTGTTGAAGGGCGCCTCGGGGTTAACCAGGGCGTTGCGATCGGTTACGAACTCGAGTTTGGCCAGGGTCAGCGGAATGCTCAGGCCAGCTGTCAAAAACGCGCCCAGCACAATCCACAAGGCGCGCCGGCACACGAACTGGGCCAGTGCCATCAGCGCTTGTTGCCTGCGCCCGATTTTCGCCGCTTCCTTCACGTGGGCAAGCATAGCGATGTCGACTACCGAACGGCACTGCTGGCGCTATTCTTGCGCCATGAAGACGGCTTTTGTCACCGGTGCCAGCGGCTTCATTGGCGGCGCTGTTGTGCGCGAACTGGTTGCAGACGGCGTGGCCGTGCGCGTGCTGCTGCGGCGCGGGGCCTCGCGCCAGGCCCTGGCGGGCCTGGACGTGCAGGTGATTGAAGGCGACCTGCTGGACGCAGCACGGCTGGCCGACGGGCTGGCGGGTTGCGATACCTGCTTTCATGTGGCAGGCATGAACCAGTTGTACTTGCGCGGCGCGGGCGATATTCGCCGCATGTACGAGGCCAATGAAAGGGGCGCGGCCATGGTGCTGCGCACGGCGGCAGCAGCCGGGTGCACCAGCATTGTGTACACCAGCACGGTGGCGATTTTGAAGCACGCCCAGGACCGCCACGCCACGGAAGACGACCTTTCGCCGCTGCAAGCGCTGCCCGTGCATTACCAGCGCAGCAAGTTTTTGGGCGAGCAAAAAGCCCTTGAGATCGCGGCCCAGGGCGCACCGGTAATGATTGTCAGCCCCAGTGCCCCGATGGGGCCCTTTGACGTCAAGCCCACGCCCACAGGCCGCGTGGTACTGGATTTTCTGCGCCGCAAAATGCCGGGGTACATGGAAACCGGCTTGAACGTGATTGACGTGCAGGATTGCGCGCGCGGGCACATTCTGGCTGCCAGCAGGGGCAAGCCCGGCCGGCGCTACATACTGGGCCACGCCAACTTGAGCCTGCTGGAGATCTTTCAACTGCTGGCGGATCTAAGCGGCATTGCTGCGCCGTCGTTGCGTGTGCCCAAGTGGGTGGGACTGCTGGCAGGATTCTTCAGCGAACTCAAGGCCAAAGCCACCGGCCGCGACGCCGCCGTGCCACTGGCCGGCGTGCGCATGGCACTCTTGCCCATGTTCTATGACAACAGCCGGGCGGTCAGCGAGTTAGGCCTGCCCACGCGCCCGGTGCGCGAAACACTGCGCCGGGCTGCGGCCTGGTTTGTGGAACAGGGTTACGCGCCAAAGCCGCCCAAGGAACTGGGAAGCTGGCAGCAGCCGCCGGGGCAGGGTTGATTCTGCCCCTGCGCGGCTTACTTTTCGGCAACCTTGAGTTCGACCTTTTCGCCGCCGCGACGCACCACCGTCAGGCTGACTTCGCCCTTGGGGTCCAGCAGCAGCTTCCAGAAGTCGTCCATCGTGGTTTCTTCGGTGATGGCTTTGTCGCCCACCTTGGTAATCACGTCGCCGCTCTTGAGTCCTGCGGCTTTGGCCGGTGAGTCCTTGCGCGGGTTGGTGCTGACCAGAAAGCCCACTTTGGCGCCGGCGTATTGATCGCCCAGTACGTCCGGGCCGACCTTCATGAAGCGGTCAATGCCGCGAAAGTCGCGCGTCAACATGGGTGGGGTGCGAACTTTGAGGCCCTTTTCGACCTTGAGGGTTGCTTCGGGGTCGGCCAGGGCGCCGGCCACTTGGTCGATCTTGCCTTCGGGGTCCATCATGTCTTTGTAGTGTTCGGTGATCTTGAAGCGGCCGATTTCTTTGCCGTCGGCGCCAAAGATGGCCAGTTCAGTGCCCTTGGCGGGCGGCTGCTTGCCCTTGACGTCTACTACGACCCAGATGTCCTTGGTTGCGTCGCGCCGCTTGGCGGAGGCGACCTCGGCCTCAAAGCCGGCTTCCGGCGTTGGCTGAGTCGGCTGTGCGGGGTTGTCGGTCTTGGGTGTGTCTTTGCCGAAATCAGGGCTTTTGACAGCGGTCTGGGCTTCTTTCAGGCCGGCGGCAAACACGGCCGGCGTAACCAGCACACGGTTGCCCAGCATTTTTGCGGGGTCACTGACCCCGCCCAGGATACGGCCAAAGCCCGTGGGGTCCTGATTCTGGCCCACCGGTGCGGCTTTCTGGCCGACCACGCCCAGCAGCTTGCCGTCGTAGCTGACGACCAGCGCGCCAAGGCAATCCTGAATCGCGCCATCCAGGCCGTAATACTTGCCGTCTTCAATCACGGCGTTCAAACGGGCCGTGCGGAAAAAGCGGGCGTAGTTCAAAGTGGCGTCGTAGGCGCCAATGATGACGACTTCTTCGCCCAGGGCCGGTACCTCTGCTTTTTCAGGAAAGCTCAAGGCACCCAGTTCCATGCCTTCTTCAAGTTTCGCACCAAAATAGCGCAGGTTCTCGTCCTTGCTTTCAAGTGCCTGCGAAGCGTCGAACTCAATGCCCGCTGAAGTGCGCACGCGAAAGTTCTGCGGCCCTGAAGGTGCCGCGCCGCCGCCGCGGCCACCAAACATGCTGGCCATGCCACTGACATTGGACGCAAAGGGCTGGTTGGAAAGCATGAACAGCCCGCGTTCGCCGCACATCACGGCTGTTGCGCTGCTGGTGGAATCAATGCTTTGGCCCATGGCCGAAGTGCGTGTGGACCATGTAAGCACCACGACTTTGCCCGAATACTTCTTGAGCAGGTCGCGCAATTGCGCGGCCTTGGGATCCGATTGGGCAGAAAGCGTGCTGGCGCAAAGCAGCAGCAGCAACGAGAAAGTCACGAGTTTGCGGGTCATGTCTGGCCTCCTGAATACTGTTCGCAAAGCACTGCCTGACTGCGTTCATGCATCGCGGCGGTTGGGGCCGCGGGGTCTGCCCGATCCGCGTGGGCCACCGGGGCCACGGGGTCTGCCGGGTCCACGCGGGCCACCGGGTCTGCCTGGGCCACGCGGGCCGCCAGGGCCACGCGGCTTGCCGGGCCCGCCCCTGCCGCCAAAGCCGCCGCGCTTGGGTCCATCACGCTTGGGCCCATCGCCTTCGCTGTTGCGGTCCTTGCGGTATCCGCCGCGGAAGGACCCGTATTCACGTTCGCCGTCGCGCTTGGGCGGGCGACTGTCGCGTCCCGGCCTGCGCGGACCACGATCACCGCCCGTGCCGGGGCGAGTCCTGCCGCGCGATTCCCCGCGCGAGTCACTGCGAAAGCCCTGCTGGCGGGGTGCCCGGTCACGGAAACCTGGCCCGCCCGTGCGCGAATCCGGCCTGCGGTCGTCCCTGCGAGGCGCGCGATCACGCGGAGCTTCATCACGATCCCTTGGCGCCCGATCCCGTGGCGCCCCGTCACGATCCCGGGGTGCTCTGTCCCTTGGCCGGTCGCCGCGATCTCGTGGCGCCCGATCCCTTGGCGCACCGTCACGATCCCGTGGCGCCCTGTCCCTTGGCCGGTCGCCGCGATCTCGTGGCGCCCGATCCCTTGGCGCCCTCCGTGGCGCCCTGTCCCTTGGCCGGTCGCCGCGATCTCGTGGCGCCCGATCCCTTGGCGCGCCGTCACGATCCCGTGGCGCCCTGTCCCGTGGCCGGTCGCCGCGATCTGGCCTTTCGCGCCGGTTCTCGCCGCTGTCCTGGTCGCGTTGCCGGTTGCGATCGCCAAAGGGTTCCCTGCGCGCGTCTTGTTCACGACCCTGGTCGCGGCTGTCAAACCCGCGCCTCGCGCCGCGTACCCTTGACGACACTTCTTTCTGGCCGCCGGTAGTCCCGCGCGAGCCGGTTTTCTTTCGCGAAAACTCGACTGCGGTTCGGGTGCGGTCAAACTTTTCTGGCGTAACCAATTGGCCCTCGTAATTCAGGCCGCCGGATTCCGCCACGGCTGCATATTCCATCAGCGCTGTTACTTCGTCGCCGCGCAGGCGGTGCGACTCCCCGGCCGGCAAATGACCCAGTTCCAGGGGCCCCATGCGCGGGCGTTCAATGTGCTTCACGGATAGACCGAACTTCAAGAAGATGTCGCGCAGCGAAGAGGGCATGCCCTCGTAGGCCACCAGTTGCACAACCGCGCGGCCGGCCTCGCGATGTACCACGCGCAGGCGTTCGAACTTGCCGCCGTTGGTGGCGTAATACAGGGCGCGTTCGATGTTCTGAAGGGTTTCGGGGCGGGCTTCGTTCTTGACGCTGATCAGGTAGACCTTGGGCACGCGGTAGCGCGGGTGGGTCAGAATGTTCGAGACGCGCCCGTCGTTGGTTACCAGCAGCACGCCGGAACTTGACCTGTCAAGACGCCCGGTCACCAGCAGGCGGCCGTCGTGGCTGCCCACCAGCGCGGCAATGGCGTCGTCGGTGTTGCTGTCGGAAAAGAACATGCCGGCGGGCTTGTGCACCAGAAAGTAGATCGGCCGGGGCAGGTGTACGCGTTCGCCATCAACCATGATGGTGTCGCGCATGGGGTCGGCTTGCGTGCCCAACACGCTGACTACCTGCTCATTCAGTGTGACGCGGCCCTCGACAATCAGTTCCTCGCAGGCGCGCCGTGACCCAAAGCCGGCGCGGGCCAGAATTTTCTGCAGGCGTTCCTTGCCGGACGGTTCGTATTCGGACATGGCTGGTTCCTTTGGCGCCTCCCGGCGCCGCTTGCGCCTTGCGGCGCCCCCAAAAAAAGCGCCTCCCGGCGCCAGCGCGCGGTTGTAGCAGACTTTGCGCCGGGTAACAGGTGCGGGGGCCCGATTGTCCCTTCCCAAGGCGCTTGGAATGCAGGATAATGTGCAGGTGTTGTGTGCCTGGCCGCTCCAGCCTGGCCGCAAGGAGGTCCCCATGTCAGACCGCCAGACGAACTTCCGCCCGTGGGGGGCGCTGTGGCAGCAGTTACAGGCCGAAATCGCCCTGATTGAGGCCGCGTACCCCGACACCGGGGATTTCGACAACCAGTTCGAAAAGATGCTTGAGATTGACCGCGCCCGCCAGGCCTTTCGCCAGCGCGTTCACCAGCCAGAACCCCCGCATTGGGAGTAGCCAGCGCGTTGCCAGGCGCCGGTCAGGCCGCGCGGCGTGCTTCGCGGAAGCTGATCATGCGCGATTGCGCGGGGTCCCACACCTTCAGGCGCAGGCTGTGAATCACGTCCGAGGGTCGCAGCGTGGTCACCAGCGGTTGCTGCAGTTCCGGAATGGCCGCCATGGCCTCGCGCAGACGGTAAAACGGAATGGTCGAGTTGACGTGGTGAATGTGGTGAAAGCCAATGG
This sequence comes from Planctomycetota bacterium, assembly GCA_016722065.1. Lineage (GTDB taxonomy): Bacteria > Planctomycetota > UBA8742 > UBA2392 > UBA2392 > H3-PLA7. The sequence goes on along the minus strand of JADKGX010000001.1, from coordinate 951,479 downwards.
AGCCCGTGAGCCAGTCCAGAATCCGTGGCAGCTTCATGTAGCTGCTGGATTTCAGGGCGGCTTCGGTGACACTCCACTCCTGTTCGCCCAGCACTTTGACGCCGCGAAAGTTGTGTTGCGCATAGAACATGTAGGCGCCCAGCGCCGCCGAGAACGCATAGGGCAGGATGAACCCAAGCAAAGCCGCGTCCCAGCCGCCGGTCAGCCACAGGATGGCGATCAGCCCGCCGTGTACCAGCAGCGCCACACCGGCAGACCAGTGTTTCAGGGGCTGTTTCACAAAGGGTTCAATGCCGTGGCTGAACAGAAACACCGTGATGTAGGCCAGCAGGATCGTCAGCGGGTGGCGCATGATGGCGTAGTTCAAGCGCTGGCCCCATGTGGACTTGCGGTACATCTCGACGGTCAGGATCGGAAACGACCCCGGGGCCGAATGCGAAAAGGTGCTCACGTGCGCGTGGTGAAAGTTGTGTGTCTCGCGCCAGTATTTGGGCCCCATGAAGAACAACATGCCAAAGGGGTACAGCACGGCCTTGGCCAGCAGCGAGCCGCGCAGAATCGCGCCATGCTGAAAGTCGTGATAAATAATGAAGGCCCGCACCATGACCAGCGCGCCGGCGAATCCCGCAACCACGCGCAGCGGCCACAGGCTCCAGGGCAGATAAGCGGCACAGCCCAGCAGGCCGATCAACAGCGCAAATGTGGTTGCAAGGTGAAACCAGCTGTGGGCGCGCTTTTCCTTGGCAAAGGGGCGCGTGGCAGCAACCAGGTCGTTTCCGGTCAAAGGTTTCGAAGCGGGTGATTCCAAGGAACCTCACAAACGGATCCGGCGCAAACCTAACGCGCGTTCTCCTGCAATCCAACTTTGGAAAGCGCAGATTCCATCAGCAAATGTTGGCATGTCAACACTTGCTGTCACATCCGCGCTGCAAACCTGGCGGACAGGGGCAAAAGGCAACCGGAACCGCCAGGCGGCCACAGGCAGAAGCAGCAGGCAAAGCGGGTTACATGCGCTGGCCAAGCGTGAAGCCGGCGCTGGCGCAGGCTTCCTGCAAGGCTTTGGCACGGGGCTCAGGCCCGTTTATGCCAAAGGTGATTTCCTTGCGGGCCAGGGACAGTTCAATGTCCTTGATGCCCTTGACCCGGCCCAGTGCAGCCAGGAGTTTGTCTTGTTCAGTTTGAGGGGTGTTGGTCCCCAGGTTGGAAACGACGTATCGAACCACGGCGGTGCTCCAGCACCAGATGTGATGCAGGAGGCTTGGACGCCCCTGCTGCATTCACATTCCGGCCCGGTGATCATATCCGCGTGCAGCCCAAAACGGCATTACAAAGCAGCAATCCGCCGGGCAAAGCCCAGGCACTTGCCGGCACCCAGCGGGCCGAATTGCCGTGGCGACTACATCTTTACCCAGGTGTCGCAGCCCAATTCAGTGCCAATCAACAGCGCGCCAAAGAAGTTCTGGATCTGCTTGGTGCTGCGGTCGTCCTGGATGTTTTCGCTCAAGTTCAGGCCGGCGCGGCTGGTCACCATGCCGTTTTCCTCTTTCTCGACCACAAACAGGTTGGGCAGCGAATACAGCCCGCGATCCAGTGGCAGGTTGCCGGCATACAGGCCCAGCAGGCCCAGCAGCAGGCGCCCGTGCCGGGGCGTGATCTGCCCGGTCAGGAACAGCAGTTCAATCAACTGGTTGACGGAAAGCCTGCGGCCGTCGGCAAACCGGCGCACCAGCGGTTTGTCGCTTTCAAAAAACACCCCCGGCAACTTGCGCATGTCGGCGGTCTGGTTGCCTGCCATGCCGTTCGATTCCAGGTAATTGCAAAGCAGCGTGGGCGCCGGGTCGCCGTCCTTGGCGTGAATCAGCCCCATCAGGAAGGCCTCAGCCTTGAAGCTGATCGGGAAATCGAGCTTCGATCGGCAGCCAAAACTTTGTGGCTCAATGCGTGCGCGGCAGGTGCGGCAGTGGTCGGCCAGGTTTTCCAGGGCGGCGTACTGGCCATAGATGTCAGCGGCACTCAACGTGCGCAACTCCTTGCAGCCGGTGTCGTCGCGCAGCGAAAGTGAAACCTTCACGTCCTGGGGCTGCGTTTGTGCTTCGCCCCGGCGGGCGCGGTTCATGGCCTCGTTGGCACGCTCGCGCGCATACAGCAGGCGCAGCATGCGGCCTGGCTTGATTGCCTCTTTGACCGGGCAGGGGTAATCGACGTAGTAGGTAATGGACACAGGTTATCGCGGTTTGATGGCCAGCAGCCGGGGTTCAGTGAATTCCTGCATCAGGTACTTCGGGCCTTCGCGGCCCACACCGCTGGCCTTGATGCCGCCATAGGGCATGTGGTCAACGCGCCAGGTAGGAATGTCGTTGATCATGACCGCCCCGACCTCCAGCGTTTCAAAGGCCTCCATCATTCTTGGCAGGCTTTGCGTGAATACTCCGGCTTGCAGCCCATAGGCGCTGGCGTTGGCGGCGCGCAGGGCGGCCTCAAAATCCACGTAGCGTGCCAGCACAGCCACCGGGCCGAACACTTCCTGGCTGCAAACCTTGGCGTCTTCGGCTACGTCGGTCAACCAGGTGGGGCGATAGAACTGGCCGTCGCGTTCGCCACCGGCCACCACGTTGGCGCCCTGCTGGCGGGCCTCGTTCACCCAGGTTTCGATGCGCAGGGCGGCATCCTGGCTGATCAAGGGGCCCACCAGCACGTCGTCGTGGGTTGGGTCGCCCATGCTCAAGGAATCCGTCAACTCGACCAGCCGAGTCAGCAGCCTTGCGGAGATTGATTCATGGGCAAACACCCGCTGCACCTTGATGCACACCTGGCCCGCGTGGGCAAAGGCGCCGGTCACAATGCGCTGGGCGGCCTGTTCGAGGTCGGCGTCGGGCTCCACAATCACGGCCGCATTGCCACCCAGTTCCAGCAGCACGGTCTTGCGTGGCGCCAGGTCACGCAGCTGCCAGCCCACTTTGTCGCTGCCCGTGAAGCTGACTACCGCCACGCGCTCGTCCGTGGCCAGTTGCTGCGCAATCTTGTTGTCGCAGGGCAGGATTGAAAAAGCCCCCTCGGGCATACCGGCGCGCGCCATCAACTGGCCCAGCATCAGCGCTGTAAGCGGGCATTGCGGGGCGGGCTTCAGAATCACCGGGCAGCCGGCGGCAATCGCCGGGCCCACCTTGTGCGCGACCAGATTGAGCGGAAAGTTGAAGGGCGTAATCGCAGCGACAATGCCCTTGGGAAAGCGCCGCACCAGACCAATGCGCCCGTCGTTGGCGGGCAGCGTATCCAGCGCAATCACCTCAGAGGCGGCACGTTTGACTTCTTCGGCGCACAGCAGAAACGTGTTCAGGCTGCGGGCTACCTCGCCGCGCGCCAGGCTGATCGGCTTGCCGGTTTCGGCCGTTATCGTCTGGGCGAATTCTTCCTGGTGCGCCTTCAGGCCCTCAGCAATCGTCAGCAGCGCGGCTTCGCGCGCGCCCGTGGAAAGCCGCGCCATGGCCGCGCGGGCGTGCCAGGCCGCACTCAAGGCTGCCGCAAGCTCGCCGGCCCCGGCCTGGTGGACGGTGCCAAGGTCTTGTCCGTCATAGGCGCCGCGGTGGCGGAACGACTCCTGGGTCGTTACTGTTCGGCCGGCCAGCCAGATCTGGTGTGTCGTCATGTTGGGTTCCTGTCCGCCGTCATAGTATGCAGCCAAAGGCCCGTGAAGCGACAGCCGGAGCAACATTGCGCTATTCGCCGCTGATCTGTGTCACGTTACTGCTGGGCGCTGCCGGCGCGCTGTGGCTTGGCGCTGCGCCGCAAGGCTGGGGTCTGGGGCACGACACAACGCTGGTGCGCGCCTTGGTGTATCTGGAACTTGCCCTTGCCCCCCTGGTGCTGTGCCCCAAAACCGGCCGCGAAAGCGCGATTGTACTGGGCAACCTGCTGCATTTTGCCGCCACCTGGCTGGCTGCCAGCGCCTGTGTGCTGCTGTTTTCGTTTGCTGGCGCTGATTCGCCTGCCTGGCAGACGCGGCTGGTCAGCCTGTGCGCGTGGATGGCCGCTGGCGGATTGCTGGCGCTGGGCGCGGCGCTTTCCCCGGCCGGGCCGGCGCGGGTACGCCCCTTGCTGCTCGCGCTGTTTGGCCTGCCGCTGCTGTTTCATTACATCGGGCTGGAGTACGCGGGGGCCTCGCAATCCCATCTGGCCGCGCTTTGCCCGCATTGGCTGGTATGGCGCGGCGACTACGGCCCGGCCTGGGTGTTGATGGTGCTGGGCCTGGCGGGCTGGCTTGGGGCAGGCGGCCTGTGCCTGTGGAAGCGGAGGCCCGCTTGAACCCGCGCGGCGCACTGTCGACGACTTTGCTTGCACTGTTGTGCTGCGCGCTGGCGCAGCAGGCAGCGGCCCAGACCATTGACCGGGAAAAGAGTCGCTTTGTGTCGGAGCCCTACGGGCGGGCCGGCACCTGTGCACCCTTTCGGCTTGTGTTTTCCGGGCCGGCAGGCTCAACGGCGCAGGTGCAGGTGCAGTGGGGCAGCGTGACCTTGAGCCGCCAGGTGGCCGTGGCCAATGCCCCGGCGCAGGTGATTCTGCCCGTGCCGCTGGTGCCAGATGCCACGGTTGTCGTGCGCATTGCCGAGGCGCAAGACAGCCTGCAACCCCGCCTGCCACCGCGACCTGCCGGCACCAGTGTGGAACAACCCTATGTGGCGGTGTTCGCCACCGACCCGTTGTATGCCCGAGCCGTGCTGCCCGTAGCGCCGGGCCAACTGGTGGCCGACTACTACGACATTGCCGAGTTCTTTGCTGATTGGCGGCTGCTGGACGGCTACGACGCAGTCGTGATCTTCAACCCGGATGACTCGCGCCTGCCTGCCGGCGCACAACGCGCGATTGCCGAATTTTGCAGCCTGGGCGGCGCCCTGTTTGTCGCTGGCAGCTTTCGCTTTGGTGAACAAGCCGCCGACCTGCCCGCCCCCGGCGAAGCCCAGCCGCTGGAGTTTCGCAGCACACCCATGCTTCGTTTTGAATACGGCGCCGGCGCCATTTATCGCTGCGAATACGAACAGCTGCGCCGCGCCCGCCAGGCCAACGCCGTAATCCGCGATGCGTTGCTGGACCACTTGTGGCAGGGTGCAACAGATGCCCCGGGCGGCACCCAGCCCAGCCGTGCCGCGCCGCAAAGCCTGCCGCTGCTTCAGCCCGGACACATGGCGCAGGCAGCGCCCGGTGTGGTGTTCTGGGTGCTGGCATTGACGCTGCTGCTGGCTTGCGGCGTGGGGCCAACACTGGCAGCGCGTTTGGGCAAGCGGGCAAGCTTCGGGTGGCTTGGCATGGCGGCACTGATGGCAGGTTTGGGCGCAGCCGGTGCAGGGCAAACCGGGCCGCAGCCCCTGGCCGACACCTGGGCGGTGGTTGTGCGCGGCCCGCGCGACCACGGGCCACAGGCCCTGCGCGGGTTTGTGCTGGCCGAAGAATCGGTCGAAACCTGGCTGGTAGACCTGGATGCCCCCGGCCCGCGCCCCCTGCCGCGACCCTTTGCCCAGGCAACCGGTCACAAGGGCTGGGTCGTTGACTTGCCCCTGGCGCGGGCACCAGTGTCCGGCAAGGCCGCAACGTTGCGATTTGGATTGGTTGAGGGCGAAAACTTCCGCGATTTTGCCGCAGGCGCCCGCATGGGCGAAGCCGGCTTTGACCGCCAATCCGGGCGGGTACTGGACTGGTGGCTTCAAATGAACGCCTGGCGGGGCCGGGCCGCGACACTGGCGCCGCTGGCGGCACAGGAAGTTCCGGTACCGCCCGGGGCGCAGGAACGACCGGCTGGTGCGATTGCGGTCACCATGCTGCGTGCAAAGGGCGGGAATTGACGGCAAGCGATACTCGCGAAACACAGCAAGCGTTACCATAATGAAGGTGCCCCCTTTGCGGGGGCGTCAGGTTTTGGGTGGGCCGGGGCGCCACCCAAAGCGTTTGCGTAGTCGGATCAAACAGGAAGACCAGGCACTGCACAATGCCGGATCCAACGGCACCAGGTGGAAATGCTTCAGCCGGTGGACCCGCCAAGCGCGGGGACACCGTCCGTGTCTATCCGGTCAAGAAGCCGGAAAGCCGCATCACGCGGCGACCGCTGCCTACCTCCACAGAACGCCGCATGCCCGGCACAGACAAACAGGCCCAGGACGGCCAGCCCGCCCAGGCCGCCGCGCAAGCAGCAAAACCAGAGTCCGCGCCTCAGCCGGCGCCGCCAGTGCGCCGCAGTGCACCCTCGATTGCCAGCCTGCAGAAACCCGCGGCCTCGCCACCACCGCCCGAACAGCGCAGCCACGGACTACCTACGATTGCGCTGGGTAACGCGCCTGCGGCGCAGCCCGCCAGGCCTGCACCCGTCGTGCCGCCCGCATCCAGGCCGCCATCGGCCCCGGCCCTGGCCCGCCCGCCCGTGCAGCAGCCAGTAGCGCAGCAGCCGGTTGCCCAAAAACCGCCGGCTACACCCGCGCGCATATCGCCACTGCCGCCGCGCCAGGCCGGTGCGCCTGTGCCTTCCGAACGCATTGACCCCAAGGTGGCTGCCAGCATCCAGGCCGCGCGCAAAAGCGCCCCGGCCATGGCTGCGTTTCGCCCACCCGTGGATGCCGCCGGTGAAGCGACCGAGCTTGGCGCCCACAAGGCCGTACGCGACGAGACCGTGCGCATTGAATACCGGGCAGAGACCAACCCGGCACTGACAGAAACACAAGACATGGACCCCGCCGAGGTGGAGCCCCCGCCCGCCGTAGGCGAAAGTTCGGCGCGCATCAGCTTTGGCCAGGCCGCAGTGATGCTGAAGCTGGTCACGCCGCCACAGATTCAGGAATGCGTCAACGTGCAACGGGCCCTGCTGCAGAAGGGCCAGCGCGTTCCCCTGCTGGGGCAGATTCTGCTGCAACGGGGCTATCTGGACAAAGCCGGCGTAGACCGGATCAAGAGCTATCAGCAGATGTACCAGATCTCGGACAAAATCCCGGGCTACAAGCTGATGGAAAAGCTGGGCCAGGGCGCCATGGGCACGGTGTACAAAGCCCGCCAGTTGCGCATGGAGCGCTGGGTCGCCATCAAGGTGCTGCAACCGGAACTGGCTGCCAACCCCGTGGTCAAGGGCCGCTTTTTGCAGGAGGCCCGGGCTTCTGCGCGGTTGAACCACCCCAACGTCATCACCGGCATCGACGCCGGCGAAACCGACGGCCTGTGCTATTTCGCCATGGAGTACGTAGAGGGCAAAACCCTTCAGCAGCTGGTGAAAGAACGCGGGGCCATGGACGAGCGCCAGGCCCTGGAAGCGATTGCCCAGGTGGGCCGCGCGCTGGAACACGCCGAGAAACACTCGCTGGTACACCGTGACGTCAAGCCTGACAACATCATGGTCACGCGCGACCGCCAGGTGAAGCTGCTGGATCTTGGCCTGGCCAAGGTGCGCGCGGCTGAAGACACCGGTTCCAGCAAGGGCATGGCCGTAGGCACGCCGAACTATATCTCGCCCGAACAGGCGATGGGGCGCCAGGACATCGACACCCGCAGCGATATTTACTCGCTGGGTGTGACGCTGTTCTTCGCGCTTACTGCGCGCGTGCCCTTTGAGGGCCCGCCCGAAGTCGTGATGTATCGCCACATCCATGAACCGCCGCCGCACCCGAAGAATTTCCGGCCGGATGTTAGTGATGCAACGGCCACGTTGATCTTCAACATGATGGCCAAGCGCATTGAGGACCGGCCGGCTTCTGCCAACCAGCTTGTTTCGGACATTGAACACCTGCTGCGCACGGGCAGGCTGCCGGGCCTGTTTGACAGCCCGCCACCCCCGGGCGGCTTGAAGGTGAACAAGGATTCGCGCCAGATTGTGAAAAGCGGCCGGCTGCCGAACCTGAAAGGTTACGGCATGCCCACGCCCCAGCCACCAACGCAACAGGCGCCGCAGCAACCCGCGCAAGACGACGCGCTGCGCATGCCGCGCAAGCGCAAGAAGCGTTTTGACGGCGGGTGGTAGTGCCAGCGAAACCCAGGGCCATCGCATGCGCGGCCGATTCATTGTGATTGAAGGGATTGACGGCACCGGCAAAAGCACGCTGGCGGCCCAGCTTGCGGATGCGCTGCGCGTGCGCGGCCGGCAAGTGCTGCTGACCAATGAGCCCAGCAAGCTTCCCAGTGGCAAACTGATTCTGGAACGCCTGACCGACAAGTCGATGAAACTGACAGCCCATGAGTGGCTGGGCATGTTTGTTGTCGACCGGCGCATGAACATCGACACGATTGTTAAACCCGCACTGGAACGCGGCACGGACGTGATTCAGGACCGCAGCTTTTACAGCACGCTGGTGTATCAGGGCGAAATGGGCATCAGCGCCAGCGAGGTGCTGAAGCGCCACGAAGGCTGGCACCCGACACCGGATTTGGTGGTGATTCTGGATATCGCGCCGCGCTTTGGCCTGGCGCGTACGCGCAGGCGCACGCTGGGTCTGGGCCAGCGCTTTGTGCGGCAGCAGGGCCAGAAGTACATTTTCAAGGATGGCGACGCGCCCCAGACGACCGAGAAGTTGAATTTTCTGCAAAGCATTCGCCGGCGCTATGCGCGCATCAAGGGCCCGCACGTGGCGCACATCAGTGTGCGCGAACACGAGGGCGAGGACTGGCGCGACAAATCAACGCCCGAACTCGTTGAGGAAGTGCTGCACGAACTGGACTTGCGCACCAACCCGCGCGAAGTGATCGACAACAAGCGCTACGCCGACAAGTCCGGCGGCGGGGATAGCTAGTCCGCGTTCCACAGCCGCCGAAGCAGACCCCGATGCGCTTGCGTACTTTGCCGGTTCTCCGCCGTTGTTGTACTTGGCGTACCTTCGCGACCTTCGCGTCAGCACTTGCCGTTCACTTTCGTAACCACCCGCGTTACCTGTGCGTAAACGAAAATCGTGCCGCTGCCCGCAAACACGCATAAATCCGCGATTGGCACGGGCGTTGCATTGACGCCCTGACCTCTCTCAGGAGTGCCGATGTCCATTCGCGTTTCCGTTCATGATCGCCACAGTGGCGACCTCTTGTTCTGTCGTGTCTTTGATCGCGTTGACTTCTTCCATGGATTGTCCATGGGTGGCGCCCGCACCGACGACATTCCGCTTCCCGGTTCGCCCGCGCGCACCGGCAAGCTGCATGTCGCAGGCGGTCGTACCCTGTGCGAACTGGATGGACGCCCCCAACCCCAGGCCGTCGAGCACGGCGTGAGCCTTGAGGTTGCGGGCGTCATTCTGTCATTTGCCGACACCAGCAAGGCCGCAGTCGCCCAGGCCATCGCCGAACCTGAACCTGCACCTGTAACCGAACCCGTTGGCGAAGACCCGCGCAAACGGCGGTTTGCGCGGCTGCTGCTGACCATGGTCTATGAGATAGCCAAGCTGGAACGCGGCGTGCAGCAGTTGGCAGGCGAGTTCGACCTGGCCCAGCCCCAGGGCACTGACAGCGTGCCCTTCGAAAAATGGGTGCTCGATCGCGTCACCAACGCCGACCTGCCGGAAGACGAACTGTTTCGTGCCCTGCGCCAGCGCGTGCGCAACCTGACCACACTGAACATGGCGGCACTCGAAACGCTGCAAAGCGTGATGGAAAAAGTGCGCACCGACCTTGACCCCGGCCGCATGGTCGATGCCCGCAAGAAGGGCCTGTCGAAACTGTTCGCACGCATGACCGCCTGGGGCAAATACCAGACGGCCTACGGAAATGCCTTGAGTTCGTCTTCGAAGTTCTTCAATGAGCTGATTTATCCAACACTGCGCAAGCGCTGGCAAAGCCTGGCCGAACGCAGCAAGAGTGCGGCCTCGCTGCCGCGGGTGGGCTAAAGCAACAGCTTGGCGTTTCAGCTCCAGCGCCACGCTGGACGCTGAGCCCTTGCATCCATTTGCGACGAAAATCAATCTGGCCCGCAAACCTTGACGGAGGCCAACATGATTCTTGTTCGCGACCTGTTTCAACTGAAGTACGGCAAGGCCAAAGAGGCCGTTGCCGCCTGGAAGGAAGGCATGGCGCTGTTTGGCAAGCAAGCCGTCAAGCCGCGCAGCATGCGCCTGCTGACCGACCTGGTGGGCGAGTACTACACGCTGGTGTTTGAGACCACGTTTGAGTCGCTGGCCGAATACGAAAAGATGGGCAAGGGCCACATTGCCACCGACGAATGGAAGGCCTGGCACGCCAAGATCGGGCCGCTGTCAGAAGGCGGCCGGCGCGAGATCTTCAATATTGTGGATTAGCCTTGCCGGGCGCCCGAATTGACCAGCCCCCTGACAAAATCAGGGGGCCGGTTGGTGTTTCGAATTCAGCGCCATGCGGCGCGCTAGGCTGTCTGCTTGTAGGTACTTTTGACCGGCTTGGTCACCTTGCCAGCCTGCAGGCAACTGGTGCACACCGTGATGCGTGTGTTGGTGCCATTGACCACGGCCCGCACGCGCCGAAGGTTGGGGCGGAATGCGCGCTTGCTGTGCGCAATCACGCGTGAGCCCACGCCGCCGAACTTTTTGGCCAAGCCGCGACGGGTAATCTGGCCACCCGCTGTCGTGTGCTTGCCGCAGATTTCACACTTCCTGGACATAGCGATCCTCCCTGCAAGGGGCGCGGAAGATACCCGTCTGGCCACGCCGGTCAAGGGGCGGAATGCAGCCCTGCCATTGCCACGCCGCAGCTTGCCCATTGGAACGAACTGCCCTGCAAAGTGGAATGGCCCCCATGGCAACGCGTGTGATTGTGCTTGGTTCCGGCCAGGACGGCGGGCTGCCCCAGTTTGGCGCCCGCATGGCCGCCGACACCGCTGCACGCCTGGACCCGCTGGCTGTGCGGCTGGGCCCCAGCCTTGCGGTTCTGGACGACACCGGCCGCTGCCTGCTGATTGATGCCTCGCCAGATATCAAGGAACAGGAATCGCGTCTGCTGCGTCTGCCGGCCTATGCTGCGCGCAAGGCGGCCAATCCCTTTGACGGCGTGATCCTGACCCACGCCCACATGGGCCACTATGTGGGTCTTGCACATTTCGGGCGCGAGGCCGCCCACACCCATCAACTGCCGGTCTGGTGCACACCCGATATGGCGGCGTTTCTGCGCAAACACGCGCCCTGGGAACAACTGGTGGCTTTGAAGAACATTGCCTTGCACCCCGCCGCGCCCGACAGCGTGATCGAGCCCTGGCCGGGTCTGAAGATTCGCGTGTTTGCGGTGCCGCACCGGGGCGAATACACCGATACGCTGGGCCTGAGCATCAATGAAAAGCTGCTGTATGTGCCTGATATTGATGGCTGGCAGCACTGGGCCCATGCCCGCACTGAGGTAGCCAGACACGCCCTGTGCCTGCTGGATGCCACGTTCTTCAGCCCGGCCGAGATTCCGGGCCGTGACTTGAAGGAAATCAGCCACCCGTTCATTGAAGACACTCTGCGCGCCTTTGGTGACATGGCCAAGGGCCGCCGACTGGTATTGACCCATTTCAACCACAGTAACCCGGTGTGCGACCCCGGCAGCCCACAGGCCCGGGCCGTGCTGGGGGCTGGGTTTGAACTGGCGGCGGAGATGCAGGAGTTCACCCTGTAGTACCCCCGGAAATTTTGCGCAACCCCACCCCCGGGCGGGGGTTTCATGCCTGACCCAGAACCGGAGCCCTGCATGATTTCATTGCGAACCAAACTGCTTGCGACGTCTGGCCTGCTTGCCGGCGCACTTGCGTTTGCCTGCGTTGGCGTCTCGATGTCCAGCGCCCAGGAAAAACCACCGCAATCCCCGGAGGGCAAAACCGCAGCCACGCCCGACGGCACCGGCAGCGAAAAAGAGCTCACGGCCGCCATTGACCGCGAAATCGCCAATGTCTGGGCGCGCGACAAAATCACGCCCGCCAAGCCCAGCAGCGACGAGGAGTTCGTGCGCCGCCTGTACCTGGACGTTGTGGGCTTGCCCCCAACCAGCGAAGAAGCGGCGGCATTCATTGACTCCAAAGAAAAGGACAAGCGCGAAAAGTTGATCGCCACGCTGCTGGACGACAAGCGCTTTGGCGAACGCCTGGGCGACCTGTGGGCCAACATTCTGGTCGGCCGCGGCGGCGTGGGCGGGCGCGGCGGTGGCAGCACCATGCTGGCCATCTGGTTTGCCGACCGCGTCAACAACAACGCAAAATTCAGCGACATCATCTATGACCTGGTCACGGCCACGGGCAAGGAAAGCGAAAACCCGGCCGTGGCGATTTACAACCGCGAGCGCCCCTTCAAAGTCGCCAACGCCGCCGGGCTGGTTACCAAGACCCTGACTGGTGTGCAGTTGCAATGCGCCGAATGCCACGACCACCCCTATGAGGAAGCCTGGAAGCAGACGACCTTCCAGGGCGTGGCCAGCTTCTTTTCGCCCATTCAGCAGCGGCTGAACAACCGTTCGCTGCCCGCCGACCCCGAGATTTCCGATAACGCCCGCGAGCTGCGCCTGCCCGGAAACGGCGAAAACCTGCCTGCCGAAGTGCGCGCGGAAATGGAAGAACGCCTGAAATACACCCGCCCGGTCACCATCGACGGCAAGGCCGTAACCATTCCCGGCCGCGACTTCTGGCGCCCCTTTCTGGCCAAGTGGATGATCAACAAGGACAACAAGCAGACGCCCCGGTACGTGGCCAACCGCTTCTGGAGCTTCGCCTTTGGCAGCGGCCTGCATAACCCCGTGGACGACTTCAACAGCTTCAACGCCCCCAGCCACCCGGAGCTTCTGGACCTGCTGGCCAAGGACCTTGTGGACCACAAGTACGACATCAAGCGCCTGATGCGCGCTGTGTTCAACAGCCGCACCTACCAGCTTTCCAGCAAGGATGGCCCGGCCAAGGCGCAGATCTGGCACTTTGCCAGCGCCGTGCCGCGCCAGCTTACGCCCGAGCAATTCTTTGGTGCGCTGGTCACGGTCAGTGGCGGCCAGGAGTTGGCCCGCAACTATCGCAGCCGTGCTGGCACGCCGGCCTCGCAGTTGCGCAAGCAAATCGAAGGCAAGATGAAGCAGATGCAGAAGGATACGCCCAACCAGCGCGACTATGACTTTGATGAAGAAGCCCTCAAGCGCTACGAAGCCTGGTACGACAAGATGTCTGACCTTTGGTTCCTGCGCCGCAACATGGCCCAGTCGTTCTCGCGCCAGAGTGAAGACGACGAAATGACTGAAGCCGACAACTTTGCCCTCACCATCGACCAGGCGCTTGCGGTGATGAACGGCGACGTCACTAACCGCATCACCGGTTCCGGCCGTGGCTCGATTGCCTATGACCTGGTCCAGAAGGTCAAGGGCGACGACGCCCGCATTGAATCCCTGTACCTGACCGTGCTGACCCGCAGGCCCACCAACGCCGAGTCCACCCGCATGAAGAAGTACGTCAATGAGCAGAAGGACCCTGTGGCGGCCTATGAGGACATTCTGTTCGCCCTGTTGGCCGGCAGCGAGTTTTCAACCAACCACTAGCCTGAACGAGGCGCATTTTCGCAACACACAGGGCAGGCACAGCGCCTGCCCTGTGGCGTTTCTTCAAGGTGCAACCTGGCCCTGCGCGTTCTGGGCGTCTTGCACAGTGTTGTGAAAACAGAACAACTGGGCCATGTCCAGCATGTCCAGCATCACCTTCAGCTTTGGCCGGGCGCCGACAATGCTTACAGTGCCGTCGCGGGCGCGGGTTGCATCGGCCATGCGGCGCAGGCGTTCAATGCCTTCGTCGACCACGCTGCGCACGTCCGCCATGTCCAGCACCAGGTGCCGCGTTGCAGGCTTGAACTCGGCGGCCCAGTGGCGGTCAAACTGTGGCGCGCTGACCTTGTCAAAAGTCCCGGAAAGTGTCAGCACCTGCACGCCGGCAAGCTGGCCGTCGCGCATGTCCTTCCAGATCGCGCGGGCGATTTCTGTCGAAGGCGGGCGGGGCGTTGCGGCGAACTGCCCCGATAGCTTGGCAAACACGTGGTCCAGCACGCGTACCGCGGCCTGGCTGAAGCTGGCAAAAAACTTGACGCTGCCGGGCTCCGCCAGTGGTTCCAGCTTTTCGCGCAGCAGCGGCGCAGCCGCGACAAAAGCAATGTGCCCGCCTTCGGCTTCTGCAAAAAAGCCCGCCATGCCGGCCAGGGTGTCAATACCCGCGCGGTCAATGCGGGCCAGCTTCTGTACATCCAGCAGCAGGCGCTTGGGCTTGGGGTTCAACAGGCGCCCCAGTTCCGTTGACAGGTTGGCAACATTGGCGGCCAGCAGCGCGCCTTCCAGCCGAAACGCGCGGGTGGAGGGCGCTTCACATTTCAGCTCGCGCCAGATCAACTGCAAATCGCTGCCCGTCATGCCGCGCAGTCTATCGGCCCACGGGCGCCCGTTGCAGTGTCTGTTGGGAACCGGCCCGGGCGGCGCTGCTAAAAGCCGATCCAGCCGCCACGCAGCAGGGCTGAAAACGCGGCATCTATACTTTGGCCCTCATACCAGGGCCAAAGCAGGCCCCAACTGATCATCTGAAGCAGCAGCAGCACCAGCGTGCCCGCCACCGGTTCCCAGGCCTTGTTGCGCAGCGCGCGTCCCAGGCTGAAGCGGCTGACATCGCCAATGTGCCAGGCCTTGAGGCCCGGAAAGAAGCGGGGCACGTTGCGGCAATATTCGGCGTAGGGTTCGCCAAAGATGCTGGACAGCATTTCTTCTTCAATGCCGATCTGCGCGCGGTAGATGAAAGCAAACAGCACATTGAACAGCACCAGCAGCCCCAGGTTGAAGGGCCAGGCCGCATTCAAGGCCAGCCCGCAGCCAATCAACCAGGTGCCTACATACAGCGGGTTTCGGGTGCGGCCGTAGGGGCCGGCCGTGGCCAGTTCGGCCTTCTTGAGAAGATATCCCATCGACCACACGCGCATGGCCACGCCAGCCAGGACCAGGCCAAGCCCCGCAAAGCGCAGCGCAACCAGCGCCACATGCGGCTCGCCCAGCGGCGGGCGCAGCGCCAGCACCACAAAGGCCAGATACACGGGCCAGAAGCCCTGCAGTCGCAGACGATCGAGCAGTTTTTCGCGGCGTTTTCCGTCGCGAATCTCGGGCCCGCGTGTGGCCTTGAGCGGCCCCTGGGCAAAGTGGTTGGGAGTGGCGTCGTTCACGGGCCGGAATGTAGCGAAGTAGCCGCGGTTTGGGTTTCTGGAATCCGGAATTCGCGGCAGCGACTTGGGTCAAATAGCAGGTTGGGGGGTTGGTGGGGGGTTGGTGGGGGATTGGAGGCGGGGGGTTTGGGTTTCGGGTTTTGCGGTTTGTTGTCGGGTAAGCCCGCCAGCAGCCCGACAGGATTGTCGGGCCCATCCAATGCCACCAAGCCGTTGCAGCCCCAGCCGCAAGGCTGGGGACGGCGGTACCGTTGACACCCATAGGCACGCCACCCAAAGCAGCCCGACAGGATTGTCGGACCCACCCAAATGCCGCCCAGCGCTGATCCGTGTTGATCCGTGTTTATCCGTGGCTAAACGCCGTTGCCTTGAATTGATTCATCAAGCTGCCGTCGCCCCCGCCCTTGCGGGCGGGGCTGGTCTTGACTTGTCAACAGGCGATCATTTGGGTGGGCCGCGATTGGCCCTGATGTCCAAGATTCTTGCGATCAGGGCCTTGAAGGTTGGCAGTTCCCGGGCCCGGAAACCCTGGCCTATGCTTTGTGGCGGAATCAGCGCTCCTTCTGCGATTTCTGTGATCGGCGGGGTTTCTTCCAGCAGCTTTTTGTAGGCCTCGGGCGTGTCGGCGTGCATCAAACCGTGCGCCGCCAGCACGCGCTGCATCACGCCGCCGAACATGAGCCACTGGTCCGGAAAGCGAAACGGCATCCAGTTGCCAAAGCCGACTTCTTTGAAGGTGTCATCCATGTGCATCATCGTGTCAGTCACGATGGCGACGGCGCGATCGAGCATGAAATCACGCCGCATCTGGGCATCGGCGGCGACGCGGTTGTGCTTGAGCTGGGCCTGCAGCAACTCGGCCGAGGCCTTGGGAAGTTCTTTGGCCGAACGCGCCGCCAGTGTGAGAATCGACAGCGGCTTGATTTCCGGGTTGGCCAGGCGAACGCGCTTGGGGGCGGGTGCAGGTTCGGGTGCAGGTTCAGGTGCGGGTTCTTGCGCGACTTTGGCCTCGCTGGTCGCGTTGGCTTGCAACTGGGCGAGTCCGGCCTTGAGCATCTGCTGGTGAAAATCCACGCACAGTTGCAGGCGCTCCAGGTGTTCGCGCTGGGCTTTCTCGTTGAGCGTCTCGGCTTCGGCCTGCCAGGGGTCTTCGGGTTTGAAGGCCGGCTCGCCGGGCGGGGTGTCGGTGCTGCACCAGGGAATCAACATTTCCTTGGAGACGATTTTAGGGCGTGAGCCGTCCTTGCACCGGTTGCGCCAGTACTCGATGTGTGCGTTCAGGACAGGTGGAATGTCGTGTTCGAGCAAGACAGGCTCCCGAAACATGGCGCGTTGGGGGACACCCCAAGCGACAAATTCGAGAGAAAAGGCGGCGGGAAGCGGGTCGGCAGGGTGATGAAAATGGGGTTGGGGTTAGGGGCTAACGGCTTTAACCACGGATAAACACGGATAGACACAGATAACCACGGATCGAACGTCGGATCGAACCACGGATCGAACCCGGATAACCACGGGTCGAACGCGGCGGCCCGTAGGGGCGGGGTTTATCCCCGCCCGCGGTCGGCCAGCCCGACAGGATTGTCGGGCCTACCCAACTGCCGCCCAAGGCTGATCCGTGTTGATCCGTGTCATCCGTGGCTAAACGCCGTTGCCTTGAATTGATTCATCGAGTTGCCGTCGCCCCCGCCCTTGCGGGCGGGGCTGGGGCGCCTTTGACATACATAGGCACGCCACCCAAAGCAGCCCGAGAGGATTGTCGGGCCTACCCAAAGCTGTTCCGTGTTTATCGCTGGTTAAGGCAGCGGCCGTTTCGCGCCTTATGGCGCACTTGGGCGTGCCTGCTGACGCCATTTGCCGGCGCAGGATGGGTCAGGGTTCTGACAGGGCTTCGGCCAGGGCCAGCCTTAGCACTTCGTCTTCAAACATTGTCCGGTGCTCAAAGGGCGTGAACTGCACGGTGCGGATTGCACGGCGAAAGGTCTGACCGGCGGCGATCAGATCGGCCGAGCTTTGGGCAATGGGCAAGCCCAGCCCGCTGCGGCGCGTCACGATGCCGTCGCCGGCGGCAAACATGGCCTCGGCCATGGGGTCGTAGCGGCCCCAGGGCACGCGCGGGCGAAACAGAAGCTGCCATTCGTCGCCGTCCTGCACCAACCCCACACGGGCCAGTGTGGGCGTGCGCACGCCCAGCATGACATCCGTGGGCACTTCGGGCGGGCCTTCAATGGCGGCACGAAAGCGCCGGGCATGGGCCAGAACGCGGCGCAGGTAGTCGCGGCGCTGCTGCATGAGGGTTTCAAAAATGGCCCGGCGGTCGTCGCCCTTGTCGGCATTCAGCGCG
Organism: Planctomycetota bacterium; assembly: GCA_016722065.1. Lineage (GTDB taxonomy): Bacteria > Planctomycetota > UBA8742 > UBA2392 > UBA2392 > H3-PLA7. Next base: position 934,034 of record JADKGX010000001.1, on the reverse strand, counting down.
ATGTTGTTTTTCAGCCGGTCTTGTTCGGATTGCGCAAAAACACTCAAGCCATAGGTTTCCCAGGCGCGTTCGTCCCACAGGTCAATATCCAGCGTTTCGCCGCCGCGCCCGACAAAGACCTTCTGGCCGGGCTCCGGCAGCAACTCAAAGGCCGCGGGCATGCTGAAGATGGTTTCCGGCGGATAGCGCCGCGCCAGCAGGTTGGGCGAATAGCCGTCATGTATCAGATTCAATGCATCCAGCGTGCCAAGCTGCGGCGTGCCCAGGCAGATCAGGCGCGAGCAATCCGAAAGTCCGGTCATGCTGCGCACCATGGGCGCGCCGGCGGCCTGGTCGCTGACCACATCGCGCGCGCCATAGCGCAGGTAATAGCGCGCAATCAGCCCGCCGTTGCTGACGCCTACAAACGTGAACTTCATGTCCGGCGCATCCAGGTCATGCCGGATCGAGGCAATGAAATCGGCCAGTTGTGCCGCGGCTTCGACGTTGCTGCGGCGCCAGTCGTAGAAAAAAACAAACAGGTCCTGCCCGCGATAGAAGCGCTTGCCATAGGCCGGGCGATAGCCCAGCGTTGTCGCCAGGTGGTCAATGATCTCGGCATAGAAGCTGACTTCGCCGCGGCCTTCATTCAGCAATATCTCGGCCCGGTCCAGCACGCGGTAGGCGCGAAGCCGGTCGACGTTGTCGGCAATGCGGGCGTGATCAATCGGCAGCGCCAGGTCGTCCTTGAGGTCGCTGACCGTGGCCGAAAAATTGCCCCAGGCGATTTCGCCGTTGTCCATGTTGAACAGCCGCGACCCCAGCGTGCCAGGAATCAGAATCACCGGTTGCCGCGCCTGGGACAGCCGCTCGGACTTGTATTCGGCGGCGGGCGTAATGCGCACACCTTCAGTGCCGGTGCCCGTGCAGGCCGCCAGCCCAAGCACAAGCAGCGCCAGTGGGCACAGTGGCATCAGGGCCGCGCGCAGCAGGCGGGACATCATGGCACCACCTCGCGGGCTGCTGCCATCCAGTCCGGCAGGCAGTCTTGCAGACCCGCCGCTTGCAGGGAGTTGCGAAGGTCCGGCCACAGCGGCGCGCACAGGTCCAGCGGCTGGCCGGTCAGCGGGTGCTGCAGTTGAATGCGTGCGGCATGCAGCCACTGGCGGGACAGGCCCAGCGCCTGGGCGGCGTGGCGATTGTGGTCGCGGCTGCCGTATTCGTCGTCGCCGGCCACGGGCGCGCCAATGTGCGCTAGATGGGCGCGAATCTGGTGGGTGCGGCCGGTAACCAGTTCCAGCTCCACCAGCGAATACTGCCCGCGCTGGCCCAGCACCTGATAGCGCGTAAGCGCCTTCTGGCCGTGGCCGGTTTCAACCTTGCGGCGGCGCCCCCTGGGGTCTTCCTGGCGCGCGATCGGCACATTGATTTCGCCCTGCCGCCCGCGCAGGCCGCCAATGGCCAGCGCCAGATAGGTCTTTTGCAGGTCGCGGTGCTTGATCTGCGCGGCCAGCGCCTGGGTGGCGGCCAGCGTTTTGCCAATCAGCACCAGCCCCGAAGTCTCGCGGTCAATGCGGTGGGCCAGCGAGGGCGCAAAGGTGGGCGAGGGCCGCACGAAATCGGTCAAGCCTTCGGCCTCGGGTTGTGGCTGGGTCAAGATCCAGGACGTGACCTGGCCAATCAGCGTGTCGCGGTCGTCGCCCCGGTCGCCGGCGTGTACCAGTACACCAGCGGGCTTGTTGACAACCACCAGCGCGGCATCGTTGTACACCACACGAAAGTCGCGCCGGGTACTCAAGCCTTCCTGGGCGCGTTTGCGCAGCTTGGGTTGCAGGTGGCGTTCGGTGGCGGCCTGAAAAAACGTAACGATGTCGCCCTGCGACAGGCGCAGTTCCGGTTTGACTTTCTTCTGGTTTACGGTGACCTGGCGCGTGCGCACCAGTTTGTAAATCGCGTTCAGGCTGACGTCGTTGAGCAGCTTGCGCAGAAAGCGGTCCAGCCGCTGGCCGGCTTCGTCCGGGCCGATGGTGATAGTGCGCGGGCCGGTCATTTATCCGCAGCCGGGGCAAGCTCGACATCCACCACCGCGCTCTGGCGCGGCGGCACGTCCAGGGTTGCTGCCAGGCGCTTACCGTCGCGCAGTATCACCTGCACGGAATAGCGCATCGGCGACACGGCGGGAAAGCGCACACGGCCCAGGTCGTCACTGCTGGCGTCGTAGGCCAGGTTGCGGTCAAACAGCAGCAGCACGGGCTCGCTTTCCAGGCTGCGGCCTTCAAACTTCAGGTTCAGGGTCAACTCGCAGATCGGCACCAGCTTCACTTCAACGCCGGTGCGGCGCTCCCCCGGTTGCAGTTCTGCCACCGGCAGCACAGCAGGCAGATAGCCCGGGGCACTCACCCGCAGCGCCTGGCCGCCCTTGGGGTTGATCAGGCGGAACTCGCCCAGGCTGCGCAGCGGGTAGGCACGGTCCGGGTCGGCGCGGTCAAATGGAGTGACCTTGCTGTCACTGCCTAGCACCAGCCGGACATCAAAGAACTCCAGGGCCTTGCCGTCGGCGCCATACACCGTGCCGGAAAGCGACGAAGCGACATCCACAGTCAACGTCACGTCGGGGTGGTCAGGCCGCAAATCAGGCACGCGGGCCTCGGATTCGCCCAGCTTGGCCGTGATTTCCCACAGGCCAGCCTGCAAGCCAAAGAAGCCAAAGCGCCCCTGTTCGTCCGTCAGGGTCTGGTTGCCGCCCAGGCCGCGCAGGTTGGCGGCGCGGCCGTGGTCGCTGGGGCGAACGCGTGTGGTATCGCTGGCGGCGCGGCGCTCGGGCTGCCCGGGGTTGTCCGGGTTGCCGGGGGTAACGGGTGCATCGGGTTGGGTCAGGCGGGCGCGCACCACGGCACCGGCCACGGGCCGGCCATCAGAATCACGCAGCACGCCGCGCAGATACTTCTGGGCCTGCACGGCAAGTTCGGTCCAGGGCGCGCCAGAGGGTCGCACCTCGACCTCCAGGGGCATTGGCATATCGCCGAAATAGCTTGGTGCGGCCTGCACGCGATACACGCCGGGCCGCAAGCCAGCCAGGCGATACTCGCCACGGCTGTCTGTCGTGGCGGCGCGCACCACTGTGGCATGCTGCACACGCGGTGAACGCAGGCCGGCAGGGATCATTTCATAGCTGGTCAGGCTGCTGGCCGTGACGGTTACGCCGGTGACGGCCGTTCCGGCCTGGTCGGTCACGCGCCCGCGAAGTTCCGCCGTGGCAGCCAGAACGACATCTGGCAGGTTTAATGAAGTGTCATCAGAAAGCGTGTGCGAAGGCGAAACGCCGGTGCGGCCCTCGGCATCCTGGGCGACCAGCCGGCACTGGCGCTGGCCGGTGGCGGGGTTGTTGCCACGCTGGCTCCAGGCCACCAGGTGAAAGCGCCCGGCGGCGTCGGAATATCCGGCGCCGGTGAAATCCGCCAGCGAACCTTCGCCCAGAAAGCGCACCTGGGCATCAGCAATGGGCAGGGACGATTCGTCGACAACGCGGCCGGAAACATCCAGCCGGTACAGGCTTGCGGGCATGCGAAAGGGCGCGGGGCGTTCGCTGGCCACCGGGTCGGGCGTCACGATCGCGGGGTTGTAGTCGCGCTCGTTCAAGCCATTGAAGGGCGGTTTGCTGCGCACCGGTGGGCCGTCGGGGTCGTTGGATTGCGCGTTGGCAGCGGGTTTGGCCTTGCTGTCGGCCATGGCCCACCAGATGCCAAGGGCGCCCAGTGCGGCAATCAGCAAGGCTGCAATCGGAACAATCAGTTTGTGGTTCATGGCACGTCCCGTGTGGCCCTGATAGTGCAACGCATCGGGCATCGTAATGCGGGTGCCGAAAATGCGCACCCCCCGGCCCGGATTGGCGCGGGGGGTGCAAAGGCCTGACTGGGCCTAGCGCTTGCCGGCGCGTGCTGCGCGACGGCGGCGGAACAGGGGCGCGGCAAGTACCAGGGCCGTAAACCAGCTTGCGTGTCCCCACGACACAGCGCAGCCGCCGCCACCGGAGCCAGAACCGCCCCCGCCACCGCCGCCACCAGCCGAAATCGTGCCCGAGAGCGTGAGCACGCGTGTCGTGGCGCCGGGGCTGCTGTGCGAGACATCGCCGCTGGAGCCAGCAGCACCAACTGGGTTGTAGCGCACAAAGATGTTCGTTGAGGCCAGTGTGCCCGCCGTTGGCACCAGGCTGAGGTTGCCGGTGTAACCCGAGCCCGCAGTCAGCGAGATTTCAAACTCGCCACTTACCACCAGGTCCACGTTGCCCAGCAGGTTGCTGCCCCAAACCGTGAAGAACTGGTCGCCCGAAGGCGTACCCACGGCCGTGGAGGTAAAGGTTTTCGAAAGCGTCGAAAGCGTAATCGTGGGCGGCGGCGCGATCGTGCCGGTCAGTGCCACCAGGCGCGTTGTGGCCAGCGTGCTGGCACAGGAGACGTTGCCCGTGCTGGGCGAGCCGCCCAGATAGCGCACATACACGGTGGTGGCCGCAACTACCCCCGACGTGGCAGGCAGGTTGAAGGTGCTGGTATAGCCGCTTCCGCTGGTCAGAGTGATTTCAAAGCCGCTGGGGGCAGTCACGGCAATCGCTGCGCCCAGATACAGCCCCGAAACCGTAAACGTCTGTTCCGAGGAAGGCGTGCCGCTGGTGGGGGAAACCAGGGTCAAGTTTGCCGGTGTCGCGGTTATCACGGGCGCGTTGGTCACGGTGCCGGAAAGCGTAATGTTCTTGGTCGTGGCGCTGGCGCTGCTGCAGGCCAGATTGCCCGCGCCCGAAAGCGCCGTGGGCACAAAGCGCACGAAGATTGTGGTCGGGTTCACTGTGCCGCTGGCTGGCGTCAGGCTGACAGACGCGCCAAAGCCGCTGCCGCTGGTCTGGCTGACCTCAAACTGTGAGGGCGCGTTGATCGCCAGGTTGGCAGTCAGGTTGTAACCCGAAACCGTGAAGTTCTGTTCGGGTGATGCCAGGCCCAGCCGCGCCGAAGTCAGGCTCAGGCTGCCCGACGAAACAAAGATCGTCGGCGTAGTCACGATTGCGCCGTTCAGGTTGATCTGCGCCGTGGAAGCCGTGCTGGACGCCGCTGTCAACGGGCCGGAGGCCCCGCCCGCACCTGTGGGGTTGTAGCGCACAAAAATCGTGGTTGCCGCCAGTGTGCCGCCAGAAGGCGTCAGGCTTAGCGCGCCACCAAAGCCGGCGCCGGAGGTAAGCGAGATCTGGAACTCCGAGGGCGCGGTAAGGTTCACGTTGCCAACCAGGCGCGAGCCGCTGACCGTGAAGGTTTGCTCTGCCGAAGGCACGCCCACCGAAACACTGGTAAAGCCAAGGTTGCTGGCCGACATGTTCACCACATGCCCGCCGCCGACCGTCTGGAAGGCAAAGTCGACTTCGCCCTCGCTGCGACCTGAGGCAAAGTCGCAGGCCACGTTCAAGGTGGACACAACAACGTTGGCCGTGCCGGTGCCCGCAAAGCTGCCGCCGGCGCAAGTTACTGCCCAGTTGCCCGCTGCCACGGCAATGGCATAGCCGCCCTGGGCGTTGGTGGTGGTTTGCACGGGCGTGCCGTTGCTGGCGGTAATTGTGACGCCCGAAAGGCCTTCGCCCTGGTCGTAGCGGCCATTGCCGTTGCTGTCTGTGTAGACCACGCCGGTCAGCCAGGCACTGTCGGCGTTGCGATAGCCGGTGTGAACGGCGTAGTAACGCTGATAGGTCGAACCGGCGTTGAAGGCATAGCCCGTACCCACTTCGCGCATCTGTAGATAGAAGCTGGCGCTGGGGCCCGTGGCTAACAAGTGATACCGGTGGCCCGGCGGGCTGACGCCGTTGTCTTCAATCAAGGCGCGCAGGCAGACCTGCACGTCGGCATAGCCGGCACCCAGCGATTCAATGTTGTTGGCCGTGTTCGAAAGCGACGAATGAAGCGGATAGCCCGCGTCGCGCGCCATCTTGTTGGGCCAATCGCCAGTTACGGCGCTTTGGTGCCCGAAGTAGTTGTTCGTCGCCATTTCATCGGCGTGAAACCGCGCCGACGCAAACAGGTTGCTGTTCACCACCAGCGGCTGGCTGGCTGCAATGCCGGTCAACAGGCCGCCCAGGCTCTGCTCGGTGTCGTAGCGTTGGGGGTTGTTGCGGGCCCGATTAAGTTCATAGACCATGGCCTGTTCGTTGGCCGTGGGCTGGGCGCAAAGCGACCCGCCCGCCAAAGCCAAGGCCCCTGCCAACGCCAGCAAGTTTTTCATGCGCATGTTTGCCCCCTGTCTGCCCAACCCACCACACCACGCCAGCGCGTGACAAAACATCACATACATGTAGTAAGTAGTGTTTTCTCTGCAAACCACACGCCAGCTTGCAGTTGCCGCTGTAAACACTTGCGCAGGCGTTACTTACGATTCCACTATGGGTTCCCAATGTGACCCTGGCGACGCAGCCCGTTACGCGCCGGTAATGACGCCCCAAGGGCGCGGGCAAGATGATCGCTTTCCACAAGCGCCTTCAGCCGTAGACTGCCGCCATGCAAAAGACCGGCGCTAAACGCGAAGAAGTTCTTCACCTTCTGGAAGAGCTGGGTGGCGTCACCGAAGACAATGTCCGCAAGGTCGCCAAGCTGACCCGCGTCAGCGAGGCCGAAATCTGGGGCGCGGGCACTTTCTATACGCTGCTCAAGGGCGGCCCCCGCGTGCGCGTTTGCAATGGCTTGAGCTGCCGTATCCGGGGCAGCGATGATCTTGTGGCGCAACTCAAGGCCCAGGGCAAAGAAGTGGAAGAAGTAAGCTGCCTTGGCCAGTGCGACCGCGCGCCTGCGGCACTCGATGAATCCCTGAACGTGTTCGACAAAGCCCGCGGCCCGCGCGGCATCACGCCCGATAACCCCGGCCTGGCATGCAACCTGGGCGGCAAGATGGACTTCAAGTTTGCCGCGCTGAAGAAAGCCCGCGCCATGGCGCCGGCCGACATTTTCAAGCTGCTGGAGGAATCCGGCCTGCAAGGCCGCGGCGGGGCCGGCTTTCCGTCGCACATCAAGTGGAAGGGCGTCAGCACCCAGAAAGAAACCGAACGCTACGTGGTGTGCAACGCCGACGAGGCCGAACCAGCCACGTTCAAGGACCGCGAAACGATGCTGCGCCGGCCCGACGCGATCATTGAAGGCATGGCGATCGCGGCCTATGCGGTGGGGGCGCAGGAGTGCCATTTTTACATTCGTGGCGAGTTCCGGGCCGAGTACGAATCCGTCAAAGCGGCGCTCAAGCGCGCGGAACAGGAAGTCAACTTCGTGACCTGGTACTTTCACCAGGGCCACGGGGCGTACATCTGCGGCGAAGAAACGGCGCTGTTGGAAAGCATGGAAGGCAAGCGCGGCATGCCGCGGCTGAAGCCGCCCTTTCCGCACGAGTTCGGTTTTCGCGGCAAGCCCACGTTGATCAATAACGTGGAAACGCTGGCCTGCGTGCCCTGGATACTCAACAACGGCGGCGCGAAGTTTAAGGCGCTGGGCAGAACCGAGGCGGGCAGCAAGCTGTACTGCATCTCAGGCCACGTCAACAAACCGGGGGTGTATGAACTGCCCTTGGGTGCCACGCTGGATGAACTGGTGGCGGTGGCCGGCGGATACGAGGGCACACCCAAGGCCTTTTCGCCCGGCGGCGCCAGCAGCGGCTTTCTGCCGATCAGCAAGAGCAACGTCCCGCTGGATTTTAAGAGTCTGGCCAAAGAAGGCTCGATGCTTGGCAGCGCCGGGGTGGTCGTTTTGAACGACACCGTAGACATGGCCAAGGCCGCGCAGTGGCAACTGGAATTCTTTGAAGTCGAATCCTGCGGTCAATGCGCGCCGTGCCGCATCGGAAGCCGCTATCTGCACCGCCAGACCAAGAAGTATCTGAAGACTGGCGACCCCAAAAAGCTGGAACACGCCCAGGACATCGGCTGGGAAATGGAAGAAGGCAGCATCTGCGGCCTGGGGATGGTAGCCCACAAACCCCTGGTAGACGCCATGAAGTACTGGCCGCAAGAGTTCGCAAAGCGGTAGGGCCGGGCTGGTTAGCTCTGGGCGCAAGCTGATGTGTATCTACGCATCCTTAGCCTTGTTGAGGCGGAAGTTCCCGGAACTCAAATGGGGTAACACCGCATTTTGGGCATGCCTTGATACGTGACAGTTGCGCCTTCTTGCCCGAGAACCGTTTGCCGCATGCGGTGCAGACTACCCGCAGGTCGATTGCTGTCTCGAGTGAGTTCGTCGCGGCATCCTTGGCTGCAAGATCATCAAGCCATGCGGTTGACTCGGTTGACGTCTCCGGACCGCTAGGCACAGGCCCTGATTCGGCGGGCATTGGCGGCTGGTACGCTGACCCCTGGTTGGTTTGGGCCTGCTGGTTGCGAAGTTCCTGAATTTCCCGCTGCATCCGGGACATTTCGTAGCGCATCTGGTCTTGGTTCTGTTGTTGCGCTTGGCCCGCGAACCACATCTGCGCGTTGCTTTTCTCTTGGCGCAGGTCCTTGGCGACCAGTGCAGAAATCAATGAACCGATGCCACAGCACAGGATTCCGGCTATTGCATGCATCGCAATCTGATATCCGCTGTGGCCCTTATTGCTGACGATTATGGCCGCAGCGATGCCGCATATAAGGTTCAACAACCCCAAGCCACCGGAGTATGCCCCATAGTCGTTTGCGGCTTGAGCGAGAGGGATCAAGGTACTGGTGATATTAGTTCGTATCAGTAGCCGATGTCGAGAATGCCTTGATAAGAAAACAGCCTACGCTCGCCTTGCTTCCGGAGTACCAAGCGGAAAGCGACTAGCGGCGGTTGTGGGGCTGATTTCTGCGCGCCAGCATGGTGCGGGAAACATCATTGTCGTTGCCCGCGGAGCGGGCAAAGATGGTTAGCCCCCGGCGTAAGCCGGGGGTCCCCATGCCCAAAAGCCCAAGCCGCGGAGCGGCGACAGATCGGAGGCTACGTGGCGCACACCTATACCCGATTGCTCGTGCACGTCGTGTTCGCCACGAAACGCCGCGCGCCAATCATCACCGCGGAGTTCAAACCGGCGCTGTATGCCTACATGGTCGCGATCTTCAAGAACCACGATTGCTTTGTGCACGCGATTGATGGCGTCGCCGACCATTGCCACGTGTTGATCGACCTTCCAGCGCGGTTTGCGTTGGCCGACGTCGTTCGCAAAGTGAAAGCGAACTCGTCCAAAACGTTTCGCGAGAACTACCCCGAAGTTGGTTTTGGCTGGCAACGCGGGTATGGCGCGTTTTCCCTTAGCGCGGGCCACCTGCAACAGGTTCGGGAATACGTTCTTGGGCAGGAAGAACACCATCGGGAACATTCGTTGAATGAAGAGCTCGAAAGGCTGCTGAAAATCCACGGCTTCGTCGGCGACCCGGAGTTCATTGAGGGTGTTGGCGACGAATGATCTGTCGCCCTTCCGGGGCTCATCGCCCGGGGCCCATACAAACCCCCATGGCTCCGGGTTCAACGCCCCTGACCCCTTGCCACCCTTGGCGGTTGTGGAAAAATGGTACACTCCGCGCGGAACGACATGACCGATACATTCACGATCACCGTTGACGGCAAGCCGGTCCAAGCCCGGGCTGGCGAAACCGTGCTTCGCGCCTGCCAGCGCGAGGGTATCGCCATTCCGACCCTTTGTGACGACAAGCGCCTGGACCCCGCCGGGGCCTGCCGCGCCTGCCTGGTCGAGGTCGGGGGCCAGCGCCGCTTGCAGCCTTCCTGCGCCTGGAACGCCGTGCCCAACCAGGTGGTCAAAACCCACGCCACCAGCCCGCGCGTTCAGAAGCACCAGGACCTGCTGGTCAGCCTGTACATGGCCGACCACAAGCTGGACGATTCCGGCCTGCCAGTTGAAACTTGCAACCACAACGACCTGCGCACCTGGGCCAAGGATTGCACGCCCGTGGCCCTGGAAGCCGTGGAAGCGCCCCGCGCCGCGCGCGCCGGCGACAAGAACCCGTACATTCAATTCAACCCGGAACTTTGCGTGCTGTGTGCCCGCTGCACGCGCTATTGCGATGAAATCGAGGCCGTCAACGCCATCACGCTTACCGGCCGCGGCAGTGAGACCACCATTGGCACCGCCGGCATGCGCGGCCTGCTGGATACCAGTTGCGAACTTTGCGGCGGCTGCATTGACACCTGCCCCACGGGCGCACTGGTCGAGAAAAAGGCAATCGACATTCTGCCCCACCAGATTGAGCGCAAGGTGCGCACCACCTGCAACTATTGCGGCGTGGGCTGCCAGATGGATTTGAATGTCGCCAAGGTGAACGGGCAGGAAAAGGTCGTGCGCATCACCAGCCCCGCGCCCGGCGAAACCGTCAACGACGGCAACCTGTGCATCAAGGGCCGCTTTGCCTACGACTTCATTCACCACAAAGACCGCATCACTGAGCCCATGATTCGCAAGGCCGACGGCAAGCTGCACGCCGTAAGCTGGCCCGAGGCCCTGAAGTTCGCAGCCGAGGGCATGAACCGCGTCAAGCAGCGCCACGGGCCGCAAAGCCTGGGCTTCATTTCTTCGGCCCGCTGCACCGGCGAAGAAAACTTCATGATGAGCAAGGTCTCACGCGCGGCCTTCAAGACCGGCAACGTGCATTCCTGTGCCGCCACGTGACACTTCCCCACGGAGCAAGCTCTCGTGAAGAGCTTCGGCGCAGGTGTCATGTCCAACAGCATCCCGGAAATCCGGGACCTGGACTTCATGTTCGTCATTGGCAGCAACACCACAGAAGCACACCCGATTATCGCCATGGAAATGAAGGTCGCCCGCCAGCGCGGCGCGCGCCTGGTGGTGGCTGACCCGCGCAAGATCTGGCTGGCCGAATACGCTGACACCCACATGCAGTTGCGGCCCGGCACCGATGTCTGGCTGGTCAACGCCATGATGAAGGCGATTGTGGATGAAGGCCTTGTCGACAAAGATTTCATCGCCAAACACACCGAAGGCTGGCCGGAACTCAAGGCCAACCTGGCCAAGTTCAACTTGGCCGAAGCCGAACGTGTTACCGGCGTGCCCGCCGCTGCCATCAAGGCCGTGGCCCTGGAATACGCCCAAACCCGCAAGGCCGCGATCTACTACACCCTGGGGATCACCGAACACGCCCACGGCACGGACAACATTTTCAGCCTTGCCAACCTGGTCATGATGACCGGCCACCTGGGCGTGCCCTTTGGCGGCTTGAACTCGCTGCGCGGCCAGAACAACGTCCAGGGCGCCACCGACGCCGGGGCCACGCCGCTGTACTACACCGGCTTTCAGGCCGCAGACGACCCGGCCAACCGGGCCAAGTTCGAAAAGGCCTGGGCCACGGACCTGCCCGCCGGCGTGGGTTTGAACCTGAACGCAATCATGAAGGGTGTGGAAGACAGCAGCGTCAAAGCGCTGTACGTGATGGGCGAGGATATTTTGATCTCGGAGCCCAACACCAACCATCTGGAACACGGCGTGAAGGCACTCGAGTTCCTGATTCACCAGGACATCTTCATGAACGAAACCACAAAGTACGCCCACGTGGTTTTCCCAGGTGCCAACTTTGCAGAAAAAGACGGCGTGTTCACCAACACGGACCGCCGCGTCCAGCGCGTTCGCAAGGCCGTCAACCCGCCCGGCAACGCCCGGCCGGATTGGGAAATTCTGGCCGATTTCGCCCGCGCCGCAGGTTACGCCATGCCGCATTACAAAGACGCCGGCGAGATTTATGCCGAGATCGCGGCACTGGCCCCGCGCTATGCGGGCATAAGCCATGAGCGGCTGGACCGCACACCCATGGGAGTGCAATGGCCCTGCCCGGCACCGGATCACCCGGGCACCGTGTTCATGCATGAAGGCGGACCGGTCAAGGGCAAGGGCACGTTCATCGTGACCAACTTCCGGCCGCCGGTTGAGCTGCCCGATGCCGAATACCCCTTCAACCTGGCCACGGGCCGCGTGCTTTACCATTACAACGCCGGCACCCAAACCCGCCGCGATAGCGGAACCATGGACAAAGTGGGCGAGTGCTTCATTGAAGTGCATGAAGATGACGCCGCGCGTCTTGGCGTCAAAGACGGCGACATGGTCAAAATCGTCTCGCGTCGTGGCGGCATCAAGGCCAAGGTCTGGCAGTCCGGCCGCGTGCAGAAGGGCAATGTGTGGCTGCCGCTGCACTTTGCCGACGCCGCAATCAACAAGCTTACGGTGGATGCGGGTGACCCGCTGGCCGGCACCGCCGAATACAAGGTCTGCGCCGTGAACCTGATACCAGTCAAGCCCGGCAAGCCTGCCCAGGCCGAAGCAGAACTTGAGGCCGTGCGCCACCCGCACTAGCGCCTTCGCCTGCAACCCTTGTTATTCTGCGCCCTGCCGCGCCGTTCCGCGCCCTACAAGGAGAGCCCATGAAGCCTGCAAGTCGCTGGATTGCCGTGTTGGCGCTGTCGCTGCTGGCCGCTTGTGCCTCAAGCAACCACAAAGACTCGAGCCCCGAAAGCCAGCCGCAACCAGAAGCAACGCCCCAGGACCCCACCTGGCGCGAAGACCCCAAGCCGGCCAAGCCAGCCGACCCCAAGGTCGAAACTCAGCCCAAGCAGCCCACCAAGCCCGTTGACCCCAAGGTGGAAACTCCAACCAAGCCAGCCGACCCCAAGGTCGAAACTCAGCCCAAGCAGCCCACCAAGCCGGTTGACCCCAAGGTGGAAACTCCAACCAAGCCCGCTGACCCCAAGGTGGAAACGCCGCCCAAGCAGCCCACTAAGCCCGTTGACCCCAAAGTAGAAACGCCGCCCAAGCAGCCCAAGAACCCGCAACCGCCAGCCAAAACCGCAGCCGAGCTGGAACACGAACGGCTGGCCGACGAATACGTGGCGGCGGTCAAGACCCTGCTGCCCGGGCTGGAGGGCTCCAAGGCCTGGAAGCAGTTTGAGGGTGACTACCGCAAGTTCGAGGACAAGTACGACAAGGTCAAGGAAACCCGCAAAGCCGAAAAGCCCAACAAGAACGCGCTGGAAAAGGAATGGGCGGAATGCATCAAGTATTGGTACGAGGCGCGCTATTCACTGGCGCTGTTCACGCGGCTGCATTCCCCGGCGCAGGATTTTGTAGCCGTGTTCCTGTATGAACGTGCCGACGTGCTGGCGCTGTCCGATGCGCAACTTCAATCCGACGATTGCCGCCACAGCCAGGCCGCCAGCGAGCTGGCCGCCACGCCGTCAACAGAACTGAACCGCTTCCGCACCGATGCCCTGAAGTACGACCTGACAGCCGGCGCGGTGCATGAATCCAAGGACCACAGCAAGACCTTTGGCGACGCCAAGAAGAAGTTTGAAGACGCCGCAGCAGGCAAGTTTGACGAAAAGGACCTCAAGCGCCTGCGCGATTGACTTGACACGTCAACATGGCGTCGTACACTGCACAGGCCTGCATGTTGCGGGCCGCAAGGAGAGTCTCATGCCCAATGTCCGGATCATCAAGGCTGCGTAGGCACGAGACCGTTAACCCACCCATCGTGAGGCCGGTCCGTGAGGACCGGCCTTTTCCATTCGCAAAGGAGGTGCGCCATGAAAACGCGCATGTTTCGTCAATGCATTCAACTACGGCCGGCCCAAGGCCTGCCCAACAAGGAAATCATCCAGCCATGGATACCGAAACCCGGGAAGCGATCGAGCCTTTCATCGACTTCTCTTTGATCACGCAGGTGCTTTACCCCGTCAAGTCAGGCAAAGAAGCAACCGTATGGGCGTGCAAGGCGCACCCCGATACCGGGGCGGAGTTTCTGGCCGCCAAGATTTACAAGCCACTTGCCCAGCGCAGCTTTCGCAACGATGCCGTGTACCAGGACCAGCGCCTGTACGGCAATAATCGCGAGCGCCGCGCCTATGAAAACGGCACCGAGTTCGGGCTTGAGGTGCACTTCATGCTGTGGGTCAGCCAGGAGTGGGAAACGCTGAACCGGCTCTATGATGCCGGCGTCTACGTGCCCAAGCCGGTCAAGCAGGTCGGCGGCGCGATCTTGATGGAGTTCTTTGGCGGGCCGGAGGGCCCATGCCCCACGCTGCAACAGGCCAAGCTGCCGCCCCAGAACGCACCGGCGCTATGGAAGCTGCTGAAGAGCAACATCGAGATGATGCTGCAATCCAACACCGTCCATGGCGACCTGTCGCCGTACAACGTGCTGGTTGATGTAGAGGATTCAGCCGACCCGTTGCGCATCATTGACGTGCCGCAAGCCGTGGACGCCCGCTTCAACCCAAGCGCCCGGCAATTGCTCGATCGCGACGTGGCCACCTGCTATCGCTACTTCGAAAAGCTGGGCGTGCGCGACAACCCCCAGGGCTTTGTCCAAGGCCTGTGGAATCGCTGGAAGCGCGCCGAGCTTTAGGCAACATCAGTTCCCTGGGGTGTCGCAGCGGCGCCCCAGGGAACCGGAGCCAACATGAACATCGAGATCGTGCAGCGAGGACCGTCCAAATTCGTGGGCTTCAGTTCGCCCTTCATCTCCCTGTTGTCCAAAGACGCCACCTCAATGCAGGTGATCGGCCCCCTGTGGCAGCGCTTCATCCCGCGCCTGGGCGAAGTGCGCCACAAGGCCGGCGAAACCTGCGGGGTCATGTGGTTCCTGCCCGCGGCCCAGCGCAAGCATCCGGAAGAATTGATGTACCTGGCCGGAATCGAAGTCAGTGATTTCGCGGGCCAGCCCAAAGACATGGCCTGCCACGAAATGCCGGCGGCCACGTTTGCGCGCATTACGCACAAAGGGCCGCTTTCCGGCCTGGAAAAGTCAATCAGGGACATTCACGACTGGGTGCAGCAATCGGATTACGACCACACGGATGTCGGGGAACTCGAGATCTACGACGATCGTTTTGACCCCAACAGCCCGGCCAGCGAGTTCGACTACCTGATTTCGGTCGCGTCGAGATAGCCCCGGCCAATCTGGCAGGGTCGTTGCAAGACTTGAACCTGTGCGCCTCTCAGGTGCCATTTCGGCACGCTTGGGCCGGTAAACACCCGTTGGCACGGCCGTTGCATTGATAACATTGAGGTCGGGGCGAGTGGCGCTGGCAGACGCCTGTAAGGGAAACACCGCCCCCCGTTTCCCGCGCTGTTGGCGCCACCCGCCCCGGCCTCTGCGGTTTTTGCAACCAAGGAGAGCACATGCGCCTGGATCGACTTACCGTCAAGACGCAAGAAGCCGTGCAGGACGCCCTGACACTGGCCACCACCAACGGCAACCAGGCCATTGAGCCCGAACACGTGCTGCTGACGCTGATGCGCCAGACCGATGGCGTAGTCCGGCCGCTGCTGCAGAAGCTGGGTGCCAACCCCGAGCACGTCGAAAAACAACTCGAAACGGAAATCAACAAGCTGCCCAAAGTCTCCGGCGCCAGCCAGTACGCCAGCCAGGAACTGAACAACGTTCTGCAGCGCGCCTTTGAGGAAGCCGGAAAACTCAAGGACGAATACGTCAGTGGCGACCACATGGTTCTGGCCATGCTGGAAGGCAAGGGGCCTGTCACCCGCGTGCTCAAAGACGCCGGGGCAGACCGCAACCGCGTGCTGGCGGCGCTGAAAGACTTGCGCGGCTCGCAAAAGGTCGACACCCCCGATGCCGAGGGCAAGTTCCAGGCCCTGGAAAAATACACCCGCGACCTCACGCGCGAAGCCCGCAACGGCAAGCTGGACCCCGTGATCGGCCGCAACGAAGAAATCCGCCGCGTGCTGCAGGTGCTTTCGCGCCGCACAAAAAACAACCCCGTGCTGATTGGCGAACCCGGAGTGGGCAAGACCGCGATTGTGGAAGGCCTGGCACGGCGCATTGTCGAAAACGACGTTCCTGAAAGCCTCAAGAACAAGCGAGTGCTTTCGCTGGATCTGGGCGCCTTGATGGCGGGCACCAAGTTCCGGGGCGAGTTTGAGGAACGCCTCAAGGCGATTCTCAAGGAGATCGAGGGCGCACAGGGCGAAATCGTCCTGTTCATTGACGAGTTGCACACGATTGTCGGTGCCGGCAAGACCGAAGGCTCGCCCGATGCCGGCAACCTTCTCAAACCCGCACTGGCGCGCGGCACGCTGCGCTGCGTTGGCGCCACCACGCTGGACGAATACCGCAAGTACATTGAAAAGGACAAGGCACTCGAACGCCGCTTTCAACCCGTGCAGGTGGGCGAACCCAACGTGGAAGACACGATCGCGATTCTGCGCGGGCTCAAGGAACGCTACGAAGTGCACCACGGCGTGCGCATTGCAGACAACGCCATTGTGGCCGCAGCAACGCTAAGCAACCGCTACATCACCGACCGCTTTCTGCCCGACAAGGCGATCGACCTGATGGACGAAGCGGCCAGCCGCATAAGGCTTGAGATAGACAGTCTGCCCCAGGAACTCGATGAAATGGAGCGCGAGATGCGCCGCCTTCAAATCGAGCGCGAGGCCCTGAAGAAAGAAAAGGACGCCGCCAGCAAGACGCGCCTGCAAACACTGGAAAAAGAGCTGGCCGACATCAGCGAAAAGCACAGCGGCGCAAAGGCCCAATGGCAGTCAGAAAAAGAGGTCATCACCACGGTGCAAAAGGGCCGCGAGGAACTGGAAAACCTGCGCCTGGAAGCCGAGCGTTTTGAACGCATGGGCGACCTCGAGAAAGTCGCGCGCATTCGTTACGGCGACCTGCCCGCCAAAGAAAAGGCAATCAAGGACGCCGAAGCCAAGCTGGCCGGCATGCAGGGCCAGAAGAAAATGCTGCACCAGGAAGTCACGGACGAAGAGATTGCCGAGGTGGTGTCGCGCTGGACCGGTATTCCGGTCTCCAAGATGCTGGAGGGCGAAAAGCAGAAGCTGCTGCGCCTGGAAGAACACCTGCACAAGCGCGTGATTGGCCAGAATGAAGCGATTGCCGCCGTGGCCAATGCCGTGCGGCGCTCGCGCAGCGGGCTGCAGGACCCCAACCGGCCGGTTGGCAGCTTTATCTTTCTGGGCCCCACGGGCGTGGGCAAAACCGAACTGGCCAAGACCCTGGCCGCATTCTTGTTCGACGACGAACACGCCATGGTGCGCATTGACATGTCTGAATACATGGAAAAGCACGCCGTGGCGCGGCTGATTGGCGCGCCCCCGGGCTATGTGGGCTACGAAGAAGGCGGGCAGCTCACGGAGGCCGTTCGCCGCCGCCCCTACAGCGTGATTCTGTTTGACGAAATCGAAAAAGCCCACCCGGATGTCTTCAATGTGCTGCTGCAACTGCTGGACGACGGCCGCCTGACCGACAGCCACGGCCGCACGGTCGACTTCACCAATGCCGTGGTGATCATGACCAGCAACATCGGCAGCCACCTGATTCTCGAGATGAAAGAAGGCGAAGAACACCTGGTGGAACAGACCGTGATCAACGAAATGCGCAAGCACTTCCGGCCCGAGTTTCTCAACCGCGTGGACGACGTGGTGATGTTCAAGCGCCTGCGCGAGGAACAGATGCGCAGCATTGTCGACCTGCAGCTCAAGCACATCGAAAAGCTGCTGACAGACCGCGGCCTGAAACTGAAGGTAACCGACAACGCCAAAGACGAGCTGGCCCACCAGGGCTACGACCCGCAACTGGGCGCAAGGCCGGTCAAACGAGTGATCCAGCAGAAGATCCAGAACGCGCTGGCGATGAAGCTGCTGGAAGGCACGTTCAAGGAAGGCGACACGATCGTCGTAGACCAGCACGAAGGCTTCTTCAAGTTCGGCAAGGGATAGGACAACAGGCCAACATCGGCGCGGGCGCAAGAGTGGCAAGGGCGGTTGCGAAGCAACGTACTTGCGCAACGCATGGGTTGCGCGCCAACGCCCATGTCGGGCGCGAAGTTGTGTCCGCCGACAGTTGAGGCCCGCAGGGCCGTTACAAAGTAGCCCCGGGCGTAAGCCCGGGGTTTGCATAGGCAAACCGCACCAAGCCCCGGCAGGGGCGACAGAACATGGGCAGGTTCTGTCGCGCCTTACGGGGCTTGGCTGTTTGGGGTGTACCGGTCCCCGGGCTGACGCCCCGGGGCTAATCTCTGGCGGCCCCTGCGGGGCCTGGTGTGGCCCCTGCCACTGTTACAAACCGGTGTTTCGGTTGGAGTGTCTGGGTCGCTTGCGCGGCTTAGACTGGCGATATGCACGAGCTTCTCATTGGCCTGGTGCGGGTTCTGGTCGAAACCGGGGTGCAATTTGCGGCGGGGGCGGTCATTGGCGCGGTCGTGGACAAGGACGACGGCCTGACACCCGCTGCGCCGCCGCAACCCGGCACGCTGGACAACGAACTGCGCAAGTTGCGCACGCTGCTGCTGGAATACGACCTTAGGTTCGAGCTGCGCCGCGCCGCCCGCGCGTTCTTGCTGCGCGGGATCGAGAACTTTGATGGCGACGCACACGAGTTGGTGACGTGGCACATCCGCCAACCGTTGGCCGAACTGATCAACTACGGCCAGGTCAAGCACGGCGACACCGTGGTGGTGGATTGCATCGACGGCGTCATGCGCTTGACGCGCACTCCAAGTGAGCCTGTCATGTAAATGACGGGCCTTTGCGAATGACGCACGCGATAGGCTTGGACAGCGCACCAGGCGTTGCAAAAAGTTGCGGCGACCGAAGCAGTTCAGGCCCGCAGGGCCTTCACAAAGTAGCCCCGGGCGTAAGCCCGGGGTTTGCATAGGCAAACCGCACCAAGCCCCGGCAGGGGCGACAGAACGTGGGCATAACCTGGCCCCAAAGCGCACAGCCTTGCGCCAATCCGCATATGCAGACTGGCAACTGCCCTCGCCCTTTGCGATACTGCGATTGTGCAATCGGGCATCGCCAATACGCAAACAACCAGCCAGGGAGCGCGCGTGAACACCACCGCCGAAGTCCAGGTCAGCACCCACGTGTTTGACGAACAGATCCGCGAACGCATGCGCGTGCTGGTCAAGACCCGCTCGCAAAGCGACCTCGCACGCAAGACCAACACCCTGGTCAGCACCGTCAACCGCTATCTCAAAGCCACCAAGATTCCCGGCGAGTTCTGCACCGCCGTGATCAACGGCCTGGGCGTCAACCCCGCCTGGCTGATGACCGGCGAGGGTACGCCCTATCTGGCCGACGTTTCGGCCGGCACCAGCGAAATGGCGACCAACCTGCTGGAACTGGTAGAGGCCATGAACCAGGTGGCCAAGATGAAACTGGGGGCCTTGACAGGTCAACACCACCTGAAGGTGCTGCGCGAACTGAACGATGCCCTGGAACGCTACGAAGCCCTGCGCGCGGTATTGAACCGCCGCACCCGCACCGTGTTTCGGGAACTGCTGGATGGCCTGAAGAAGGCGCTGCATGAGCTGGACCAGCAGCGCGCCACGGAAATCCGCAAGGCCGCCACGCAGGTTTCACGCCTGTGCGACGACCCGCAACTGACCGTCGAGTTCGATAACCTGCAGGAGTTCTACGAGCAGATTTTCGGCGACCAGGTGCGGGCGCTGGAACTGTCGCGCAAGGTGTTTGTCAAAAGCCTGGGCGCCGCCGACGTCACCATGGACAAAGAACACATGGCCCTGGCCATCAACCTGGTCGTCAGCCTGCACAAGGCCGACCGCTGCCGCGAAGCCCGCCGCATCTGCCGCGCCACGCTGGCACTGTATGAAGACGTGGGCAAAGACTGGGGCCGTTTTCGCCAGTTGAATGCCCTCAATGCCGTTCTGGACATTGAACTTGGCAACTTGCGCGAGGGCCTGCGCCAGTTGCACGATACCTACCCCGTGCTGCCCGAAGCGCTGCAACGCTCGTTTTCCGGCAAGCTGGTGGAAACCATGCTGCTTTCCGGGCTGGCGCCGCTGGATTACGCCCCCGCCATCGGGCTGGACAGCACCAGCAAGGCCGTGGCACTGGTACGGTTTGCCGGGCTGGTCGAGGATGTCGAGGCCGTCAAGCAGTTGTGGTACCGCCACAAGCCCGACGACAAACACGGGCTGGTCGAAGACAGCATCTTTGAAGCCTACGCCCGGGTGCTGGCCGGCAAGGAAACCGTGGCGGCCTTTGAAAAAGCGCTGGCCGCAGAACGCAACCGTATTGCCGTGCGCCCGACGCAGGAGTTCGCCTACAGCGCCTGTGCCTGCCAACTGGCGCGCCTCAAGGGCGACGAAAAGGGTGCGCGCAAACACTTTGAGGAAGCCGCCGTCAAACTGGCCGAACTGGACCCGCAGGTGAACCCGCAGATGCTGGCACTGGCACTGCATTGGGCCAACGGCCTGAAGCTGTTCGGGGCCGGGGCCAAGCAGAAAGAAGCCAAGGAGATCCGCGACAAAGCCACGGCCTTCTTTCAGGAACACTTTGAGCGCGGCTATGGCGCGTTTCAGCGCTTTCTGTAGGGCACTGGCAGCAAGCCTGTTGCGCTTCAGGTGGCGCTGGCTTGGTCCGAGGTGCAGAACTTGCACTTGCGGGCCTTGATGGCGATCTGTTCCAGGCACTGCGGGCATTCTTTGGTGGTCGGGGGCGCCGCTTCCTTCTTGGCGTCTTTGCGGTTGATGAAGGCCATCAACTTGACCACGACCAGAAAAATCACAAAGGCCACGATCACAAAATCGACCGTCGCGCCCAGGATTTCGCCCACGCCGAACTGAATCTTGCCCTCTGAAGGCAGCTTCCAGGTGCGCCAATCGCCGCCGGTTTCGCCTTGGAACAGGCCCACAACGGGCATCAACAGGCCGCTGACCAGGGCGCTGACAATCTTGCCAAAGGCTGCGCCAATCACCACGGCCACGGCCAGGTCAACCACGTTGCCCTTGACGGCAAAGGCCTTAAACTCGCGAAGAATCTTCATCGGGCGGTTCCTTGTGTGAATGCGCCCGAAAGGAATATCCGCGACGCCCGATTTGGCAAGGGAGTGTGTCGCTGGCGTTGCGGGGTGTCAGGCCGGTTGCTTGCGCCCGCGCTGCCACAGGGCATACAGCCATTCCACCCGGGCGCGGTCGCGCACCTCGCGGCCATGGCTGTCGCGCCAGGTGGTTACGCTGCCGACAATCACCTCGGTGCGCCAGCCCAAGGCACGGTGCACCTTGAGAACCACAATCAGCTTGCGCCCCTGCCACTGCAGAAACGTGATTTCGTGAAAGGGCAGGTTCCAGCGCGCCCATGTCAGGGCGGCCAGCACCAGTGTCAACGCGCCCGTGCAGGCCAACAGTTTGCAGGTGTCCAGCATGGTTACAGTATAGCGACGGCGGATTGGCCTGGGGGAGTTGTGGCGGGCAATGATAATCTTGAAGGAGGAGACCTCCATGGCAACCGAAGCCGATGCAATCAAAGACGTCGCCCGCGAGATCAACGAGCTTGGCGATGTGGGCAAAGAGATCGAGAACCTCAAGCGCGCGCTGGAAACGCTCAAGGACGAAATCAAAGACTTGAAGAACTTCCGGCCGCTGACCGACCGGCTGGACAAGACCAACGAGCACCTGGCGAAAATCGCCGAGGAACTGCGCAAGACACGCGAGAAGTAAGCTGTGTCGCCCCTGCGGGGCTTGGATTTTGGGTGGCATGAAAACCGGGGGCTCGCGCCCCCGGCTATTCTGTTTGCCCCTGCGGGGCTTTCGGGCGCGGCGCCCCTGCGGGGCTCTCGGGCAATTCACCCTGCGGGGCTGTCGGGCGATTCACTCTACTGCGCCGCTTGCTTACGCTTGGCGTTCACTGCCTCACTTGCGCTTGGGGCCCTTGCTTCCCGCCATGGCTGCCTTCACGTTTTCGCTTACGTCTTCGGTCAGGGTGATCTTTACGGCCTTGCGGGCTTCTTTGGGTATGTCCTGCAGGTCTTTTTCGTTCTGCCTGGGCAGAAAAACCTGCTTGATGCCGCTGCGGTAGGCCGCCAGCACTTTTTCCTTGATGCCGCCCACGGGCAGCACCTTGCCGCGCAGTGTTACTTCGCCAGTCATGGCGATATCGCCGCGCACGGGTTTGCCGGTGAACAGGCTGATCAGCGCCGTTGTGATGGTCACGCCCGCGCTGGGCCCGTCCTTGGGCACGGCACCTTCCGGAAAGTGCAGGTGCAGGTCCCACTTGGCGAACTCTTCCGTGTCTATGTTCCACTCGGCGGCGTGGCTGCGCACGTAACTCAATGCGGTCGTCACGCTTTCCTTCATCACATCGCCCAGGCTGCCGGTCACTTTCACCTGGCCGGTGCCCTTGTAGCGCGCACTTTCAATCAGCAGCGTGTCGCCGCCCATGCTGGTCCATGCCAGGCCGGTGACAACGCCGATTTCGGGTTTGCGCGTCGGGCCCTCCGGCAGCCACAGGCGCTGGCCCAGGTAACTTTCCACATCTGTGGCCGACACCTCAATCATGGTATCGGCTGAGACATCGCCAGAGGCCACACGGATGGCGACTTTGCGGCAGATGGCCGCCACGCGGCGTTCAAAGTTGCGCAGCCCGGCCTCGCGCGTGTAGCCGCGCACGATTTCGCGGATCGTGGCGTGGGGGAACTTCAGCTTGCCGGGCTTGAGGCCCGCCAGTTCCACCTGGCGCGGAATGATGTAGGTGCGGGCGATCTGTTCTTTTTCTTCCAGTGTGTAGCCGGAAAGCTGGATCACTTCCATGCGGTCGCGCAGCGGGCCGGGAATGGTGTCCAGCACGTTGGCGGTGCACACGAACAGCACTTTGCTCAGGTCAACTGGCACATCCAGGTAGCGATCCACAAAGGCGTGGTTCTGTTCCGGGTCCAGTACTTCCAGCAGGGCTGCGCCGGGGTCGCCGCGCATGTCGCGCCCCAGTTTGTCGATTTCGTCCAGCATCAGAATCGGGTTGCCGCTGCCGGATTTCTTCAGCGACTGAAGAATGCGCCCCGGCATGGCACCCACATAGGTGCGGCGGTGGCCCATGATTTCGCTGTCGTCACTCAGGCCGCCCAGGCTGATGCGTTCAAACTTGCGGCCCATGGCGCGGGCCACGCTGCGGCCAAGGCTGGTCTTGCCCACGCCCGGCGGGCCAACCAGGCACAGGATCGGGCCCTTGAGTTCCTTCTTGAGCTTGAGCACCGCCAGAAACTCAATGATGCGGTCCTTGACCTTGTCCAGGCCGAAGTGGTCTTTGTCCAGGATCTTGCGCACGCGCTTGAGGTCCAGGTTGTCCTGCGTGAATGTGCTCCAGGGCAGGTTCAACAGCCAGTCAATGTGGGTGTGGACTACGTTGTATTCGGCGCTGGCTTCGCTGATCAAACCCAGGCGGTCGATCTCGGCTTTGCATTCCTTGTGGGCGTGTTCGGGCAGCTTGGATTCTTCCAGCTTGGCCTGCAGGCGCTCGATCTCTGCCTCGGTGCCGCCTTCTTCGCCCAGTTCGCTGCGAATGGCCTTGAGCTGCTGGCGCAGCAGGTATTCGCGCTGGCTTTTCTCGATTGCCACCTGCGTGCGCGCGCGCACTTCACGGTCCACGGTCAGGCGGGCGATTTCTTCGTCCAGCAGCTTGATGACGAAATCCAGGCGCTTGCGACTGTCCAGCTCGCACAGGATTTCGGCCTTGGTTTTGAACGGCAGCGAAATATAGGTGGCCAGCAGGTCCGCAAACCGGCCCGGGCCCTTGATGTTCATCTTGAGAACGTTGACCAGCTCCTGGCTGTAGTTCTGGTCCAGGCTGACCAGCGCCTCGAATTTCTCGAGTGCTTCCACAATCTTGGCGTGCATCTGGGGTGTGTCTTCGCCCGCCGAATTGCTGCGCGCGGGGCTGACTTCGGCCATGTAGTGCGGCTCAAAGGCGATGATCTTCTTGATCTTGACGCGTGTCAGGCCCTGCACGGCGGCCTGCATGGTGCCATCGGGCAGGTTCATCTTGTGAATCACGCGCCCGGAAACGCCGATTTCATACAGGTCCGAGAGGCCCGAGATCACGTCAAGCTGCTGGTCGCGCTGGGCCGCCAGGCAGATCACGTTGTCGGCCAGGTTGTTGGTGTTAAGCAGGTTGATGTTGGGCTTGCGGTGCACGCTGAAACTGGCGACGTTGTAAGGAAACACAACGACACTGACCAACGGCAGCAGCGGCAGCGTGTTGGGCACGGCCTGCTGCATGACTTTGGTGCTGTTGCTTCCGGAATACAGCGCCATAATCCAGCACCCCCTTAGAGTCGCGTGTTTGTAACAGCCCAACCGATTGACGACAACGCACCCAGAGCCGGTAAACAGCGAAATCCCGCCCAAGCCCACAACGCGCGGTATGGGTGATATCAGCCTGGTATTTGGCCTGTTGCTGTCGCCGGTGGCCTTTGTGTTTGGTGGCTATGCCGCGCTGCTGGCCCTGCCCGGCGTGTTTTTGGCCCGCGTGCGCCCCGCAGCCTTTGCCTTCTTTGCGGGCACGGTGATCTGCGCCGGGCTTTCCATGGCTGGCGCAAACCCTTACGCGGCCTGGGTGCGTGAAACAACGCTGGACAGGCTTGAACAAGCCCTGGGCGCACGACCGGAATATTCCAGCTTTGAAGCCAGCGTGGCCAGCGGCGAAATGCACTTTGAAAACCTGGCTGTCAACCTGCCCGAAATCGGCGGCAGTGCGCAAGTGGTGCAGTTGCAGTTGACCACAGGACCCGGGTTTGTCTGGCCCTGGGGCACGCCAAAGCTGCAAGGCCGCGGCCTGCGCGTCGTGTTTGACGGGGCATCGAACGGGCTGGACAAGTTCATGTCGCGCCTGGAAAGCGCCCAGGGTGGAGAGCTGGATGTCTCTCTGGAAAGCATTGAGCTGGTGGTGCGAGGC
Source organism: Planctomycetota bacterium (assembly GCA_016722065.1). Taxonomy (GTDB): domain Bacteria; phylum Planctomycetota; class UBA8742; order UBA2392; family UBA2392; genus H3-PLA7. The sequence continues at coordinate 909,344 of JADKGX010000001.1, read as the reverse complement.
CCCAGTGTGGAAGCCGCGGTGTTGATCAACAGCGCCCGCGGAAAGACCGACGGCGAAGGCGGCATTTCTGTGCTGGTTTCGGCGCGCCAACTGGAACTCAAGCTGTGGGAACGCACCCACCGGCTGCAACTGGCGGGCAATGCCGCGTTCAGCCGTGCCGGCGGCCGCACCGGCTTGACGGTCGACATGAAGGTAGTGGATGCCGATGTGATGATGGGCTATCTGCACGGCGAACTTGCGCCCCAGCCCGGGCCGGGCGGCCTGGTGTTCACGCTGGACAGCCTGGAGCTTGGCCCGTTGTGGGCGCGCTATCGGGTGATTGATACCTACCAGGGGCGTGCCCGCGGCGCGGTGCATGTTTCGGGCACGCTGCAGAATTTGCTGCTTGGCCTGGACCTGGAGGTAACGGGCTATGAGTATTTTCACCGCGCCGTGATGGCACTGGACGAAACCCGTGCCTTCAAGGTTGCCAACGCCACGCTTTCGGGCGGGGTGCGCCTGAAGGACGGCGCCAGTGTGTCGCTGGAATCGCTGCGCCTGGCCCTGCCCGACGGCACCCTGTGCACCGACCCGGCCATGGGCGCCCAGGGCAGTGCGATGCTGACACTGGATGGCACTTATCCGGAATTGCGCGGCGACCTGGTGGCCCAGGTAACGTCCGGCCGCCTGCGCCGCGGGGTTTCCTGGAGCCCGGTGAATGCAAGCTCAATCATTGATTGCCAGCCCAACGTGATTGCCGTGGCCGAACAGTTCAGCAGCCTGGCCTTGAAGTACGACATCGACGTTCAGCACCTGGACCTGCAGTGCGAACCCCTTAGCGGCTGGCTGACCGGCAAGTTGACGGGCACGCTGGACAAACAGCCCGGCACCCGCCAGGCCGCACTGCGCGTTGACGGGCAACTGGAACTGAAGGATGGCAAAGTGGATTTGTGCGCCCTGCAGGGGCAGATCAGCGGCAGCATTGTGTTCAGCCCGCGCGACCCGAGTTACGAAGCGCGCTTGAACGGAGTGCTGGAGGGCAAGGCAGGCGACACAAAAGTGCAGGCCGAAATCGCGGGCACGCTTTCGCTGCCCTTTGTGACGTTCACGGGCGTGGACATGGCGCCAGACCGGCTGGGCAACAAGATCGCCACCTGGTCCAGCGAGCCCTTGAGCAAGCTGGAACAAGCCCAGCGCGCAGAAGTCCTGACCAGAGTCTGCGGCCCCGCAGCAGCCATGGGCAACAACCCGTTTCTGGCCCACAAGGCCGGCCGGGTCAGTTTTACGTTCAAGCCGTAAGGGCATTGCGTGTGGCAGGCGGCTTGACTCCTGCCACTGCCATGTGCGTCGCCTGAATGGAAACGGGCAGCGCGGCTGATCAATCCTTGACGATGTGTTCTTTGACCGGGTCGCCGTCCTCAACCGTTTCGCCAAACAGGTCAACGTACTTCACCGAAGGCGTCAGGCCGCTTTCGTCGGTCTGAATGAACAGCCGCGTCAGGTACGCTTCTTTGCCGTCGACGGTCGTAACGGCGCGCCACTTGGCGCTGTCTTTGACCCTCTTCAGGAAGATCTTGCGGTCCTCCCAGGCGACCAGTTTTAACTCTCGGTCGCCTTTGTCGTTCGGCTTGAGCACTTCAAAGCCATAGGCCATCTTGCGTTCAAAGAACGTCAGGTCTTCTTGGCTGCCGTCTTTGGCTTTCATGACCCAGTAGGCAACCACCGGCTCCTTGGCCAGTGTGCCATCGGCCTCTACTTGAACGTCGTAGTGAACTTCGTTGGTGTTCTTGCTGCGTTGAATGATGAACAGATTCGGCCCGGTGTCTTCCGGTTTGGCGCGCAACGCCAGAATCAAACCAAGGGCCGAACCAGCAAGCACAAGCGTGATGCCTGCCAAAAGGCCCCAGCGCAAAGTTGTGGACATGCGTTTGCGTGACTTTGACATGTTGGATCCTCCTGGTAGTGGCGCCGCAGCAGGCCGCCAGCAAAGAGGCATGGGTCAGGGTGTGGTGTCCTGCGGCCGCAGCATCCAGAGGGATGTGACCCGGCGACCGCTACATTCATTGTACAAGCAGCATGCCCGGCTAAGCCACGCGCGGTTCATGGTTCGGTCATCAAGCTCAGCCGCCTGGATTGCACAAGCGACCCAACATGTGTTGTTCGAGCGGCCGGGGCCGCAGCTACTTGAGGATGCGGCGCAAGGCGTTGATCAACGCGTCGATATCTTCGCAGGTGTTGTACAGCGCAAGGCTGGGCCGCACGGAGGCCTCCACGCCGAAGCGGCGCAGAATCGGCTGGGCGCAGTGGTGGCCCGCGCGCACAGCGATGCCCTCACGATCAAGGGCCTGGCCGATTTCCTCGGGGCGCAGCTTGGTGCTGACAAAGCTGACCACGCCAGCGCGTTCTTTAGGTTCACCAAGGATGCGAACTGGAAGGCTGCGCAGGCCCGCCAGCAGGTACTCCATCAACTCATGTTCGTGCCGCTGGATGTTTTCCAGGCCGATGCTGTCCAGGTAATCCACCGCTGCGCCAAGGCCCACGGCGTCGGCGATGTTGCCTGTGCCGGCCTCAAAGCGTCCCGGGGCGGGCTGGTAGATCGTGCGCTCAAACGTCACGTCGGCAATCATGTTGCCGCCGCCCTGCCATGGCGGCGCGGCATCCAGCAATTCCTGTTTGCCGTAGACGGCGCCAATGCCCGTGGGGGCAAACACCTTGTGGCCCGAAAACACAAACCAGTCGGCGTCCAGGGCCTTTACGTCCGTGCGCTTGTGCATGACGCTTTGGGCGCCATCAACCAGCACTTTGACCCCGTGGCGATGGGCGATCTCAATCATCTGCGCCAGCGGCGTTACGGTGCCCAGGGCGTTGCTTACAGCGGTAATCGCGGCAAGCTTGGTGCGCGGGCTGATCAGCCGCTCAAACTCCTGTAACAGGATGTCGCCGTTGTTGTCGACCGGCGCGACGCACAATTTGGCCCCGGTTTGGGTGCACAGCATCTGCCAGGGCACAATGTTGGCATGGTGTTCCAGGTGCGTGACCAGAATTTCGTCGCCGCTGCCAAGGTTGCGTTTGCCCCAGGTTTGCGCGACCAGGTTGATGCCTTCAGTGGCGCCGCGCACCCAAACAATTTCGCGCGTGCTGCCGGCGTTGACAAAACGGCGCACTTTCTCGCGGGCGGCCTCGTAGGCGTCCGTGCTGCGCCCGGCCAGGGTGTGGGCTGCGCGGTGCACGTTGGAATTTTCGTGCGTGTAAAAGTGGGCCAGTCGGTCAATCACGGCCTGGGGTTTCTGGCTGGTGGCGCCGTTATCCAGCCACACCAAAGGCTTGCCGTGCACGCGCGTTTGCAGAATCGGAAAATCGCGCCGCACGCTGTACACGTCAAACATGCCCGGCGCGCTGGCCAGCTTGGCTGGCTGGGCCTGGCGCGGTGCCACGTCTTCACGGGCCTGCTTGAAAGCGTCCTTCAGTTGCTCGCCGCCGCCGCCTGCCTGCTTGCGCGTGTCGGCGGAAACGCCGGCGTTGCGAAAGGCTTCGTCCATGAAATACAGCGCCGCGTTGCCGGCGCCGTTGGGCGGGCGGGTGAAGTCTTCAAACGTCAGGTCCTGCACTGGCGGCAACGTGAAGCGCGAGTTGAGAATCGGCGGCTGACCCTGTGCCGCCTGGGCAGGCTGGTTGTCGGCTGCTGGGGCTTTGGCTTGCGGCGCCTGCGGGGCCAAGAAATAAAACGGCGTGTCGCCAGTCAAAGCGGCGGTCTGGGTAAAATCGGTTAGCGCCAGGCCCGGCAAAGCAGGCATGTTGAAGTGCGGCAGGCTGGCTGCCGTTGAGGGCCCAGGGACCGCGGGCACCTTGCCCGCCTCAAGTTCATCGATGCCAGAAACGCCTGCTGGTGGGGCGACCGGCAACTTCCCCGTCGTTTCCGCTTTGGGCTGAAACTGACTCGCTTGCGCTTGCGGTTCCTGTTTGAACAGCTCGTTGGCGAGTCCTTGCAGCAGCTCGGCGTCGGGCACAAAGCTCATGGCCCCGGCCATGGTCTGCATGGCCGCAGCAAGCTGCTGGGCGTCGCCGGGGCTTGGTGCGGGCGTGGGGTTGGGACTACTTGTAGTCATAGTAGTTGCCGACATCCACGTTCTCGAGAACCGCCAGCGCGTCGTCAGTAAGCACAGCGGCCGAGCAATACAGTGTGACCAGATATGTCGCCACGGCATGGTTGTTGATGCCCATGAAGCGCACCGACAGGCCGGGCGTTTGTTCGCCCTGCAGGTTGGGCTGGAACAGGCCCGTGACGCCCTGTTTGTCTTTGCCCACGCGCATCAGCAGAATGTTGGTCTTGCCACCTTCGTCTTTGCCGCCCTTGATGTGCAGCTTGTCGCACGGAATCAGCGGCAGCCCGCGCCAGGTCAGAAACGCGTTGCCGAACAGCGTGGCAGTCGGGGGCGGCACACCGCGGCGGGTGCATTCCCGGCCAAAGGCCGCAATCGCGCGCGGGTGGGCCAGAAAGAACGCCGGCTCTTTCCAAACCTTCGAAATCAGTTCGTCCATGTCATCGGGCGTTGGCGGGCCTTTGCGGGTGCTGATGCGCTGGCCTGCCGCTACCTGGTTCAACAGGCCGTAATCGGCGTTGTTGATCAGCTGGTCTTCCTGGCGTTCCTTGACGGCCTCTACGGTCAGTCGCAGTTGTTCGCGCACCTGGTCAATCGGCGCATTGAACAGGTCAGAAACGCGCGTGTGCACACCCAGCACGGTGCTGATCATGCTCAGGGTGTATTCGCGGGGCTTGGTTTCGAAATCAACGAAGGTTTCGGGCAGGGTGCCTTCGTCTTTGTGGCCGCAGGCAACGTCAATGGCGGCGGCGTCCTTGACGCGGTTGACGCGAAACACGCCGGCCTCGACGGGCTGCCACTGCAACATGCGCACCAGCCAGCGAGGCGTAATCGCCTGCATCTGGGGCACGGTTTTGGTTGTAGTCGAAAGCTGGCGCGCGGCGGCGTCGCTCAACGCCTGGCGCGAGTTGTTGCTGGGCACGGATAACTCCTGAAAGTGGTCGCAGGGGTTTAGCAGCCAAGGCCGGGAGTGTCCATATCGCACGAGGTCAAAGGCGCACAGAACGCGTTGGGGGCCGCTCGTTTACGCTTCGCGTTCTGTTCGCGGTGGTTTTGGCCGCGTTTTGGGATTTCTACTTCAGCGTGCGCGTTCCGTTGACGTTGTTGGTCACGCCCTGGCCGTCGAGCCATTCCAGCAGCGGGATGAGAAACTTGCGGCTGGTGGGCAGCACTTCTTTGAAGTCTTTGGCGGCGGCGGGCTCGCTGCGGCCCTTCAGAAACGCCACTACTTTTTCGCGGGCCATGGTCAGTGCCGTGGTGCTGAACAACACGCCGCCGTGCAGCACGCTGGCCTTGCCGGTGCCTACCAGGTAATCGACGGCGTTTTGTGTGGCGTCGGTGTTGGCGCGTGCGGCCTGGGCGAGTTCCTTAAGTGTAGGCGGGTTCAGCAGTGCTTCTTCCAGTTGCCGGCCCACGGTGTCCACAATCTTGCGTTCTTCGACGGAGAGTTTGCCGCCCTGGCCGGGCAGGGCCAGCAGTTCGCCGTGCTGGGCGACCAGTTTGGTCTGCAGTGCGCGTTCCAGTATCGGCGCAAAGGTGCGGCCATCCACGCCCAGTTGCTGCTGCACGGTGACCAGCTTCATGCCGATCTGCGCCGGGCGGTCGGCGTGAAAGCGGGCCAGAATCTCGGCCAGGGCCTTTTCGGCCCGGGGCCATGCATTCTGGTGCACCAGCGCCTTGCCGGGGCCGAACTCGCTGACTTTGCCCTGTTCAAGCAGCAGTTCCAGTTCGGCATCAATGCTGGCGCGGGCAAGTTCTGTGGCGGCCACCAGCGCGTCGCGCGAGGCCCCCGAAGGGCCAAAGCGCAGTACACACAGTTCCACACGCGCGGCCGGTTTGTCCACGGCATCGGCCCAGGCGCGCAAGTCCGCCAGCACCTGCGCATCGTTGCGGTGCAGTTTGTCCTGTTCGCGCCGGATCACGCGGCCGCCGCCCAGCGTCACGGCCGGCGAAGGTTGCCGGATAATGAAGTGGTCGCCAATGCCCGCCACCATGGGGGCTTCCAGCATGACCTCACAGACACAGGTTTCCCCGGGCTGCAGCGAGGTACGGTCCAGAAACTGAATGATTCCTACCAGCTCACTGGTGCCGACATGAAATTTTACCTCGGCACGGTGCTTCAAGGGGCGCGGCGCATTGCGCAGCAGCCGCAGGTCCAGGCTGAAGTAAGGCGAGGGTTCAAACACACCTGGTGTGCACAGGTTGCAGCCGCGCTGCACCTTGGCACTGTCAATGCCCGAAAGATTGAAAGCTGCTGAGTGCCCCGCCCGGGCGGTTTCAATCGTGCGGTGATAGGCCTGGATGCCCCGCACCCGGCCCTTATCGCCACCGGGCATGACCACCAGCGCGTCGCCAATGGCCGCGCTGCCACTGACCGCAATGCCGGTCAACACGGCACCCTGGCCTTTGGCCGAAAACACACGCTGAATCGGCATGCGAAACACGCCGCCGGAATCGCGTGGCGAGGTGGTCTCAATGGCGTCGTTGATTGCCTGCCACAGGTCCTCAAACCCGGCTTTGGTGATAGCACTGACTGGCACCACCGGGGCCTTCTGAAGAAACGTGCCCTTGACCAGGTCGGCGATATCTTCTTTGGCCAGGGCCACGGTGTCGGCGTCGACTTTGTCGATCTTGTTCAGGGCGATAATGCCCTTGCGCACGCCCAGCAGGGTCAGGATGTCCAGGTGTTCGCGGGTTTGCGGCATGACGCCGTCGTCTGCGGCCACCACCAGCAACACAATGTCGATGCCCGTTGCGCCAGCCACCATGTTCTTGACGAATTTCTCGTGGCCCGGAACGTCAATCAGGCCAATGCGGTACTGGTCCTTGAAAAGAAAGTTGGCAAAGCCGATGTCGATCGTGATGCCCTTGTCCTTCTCCTCCTGCAGGCGGTCCGGGTCGATGCCGGTCAACGCCTTCACCAGCGTGCTTTTGCCGTGGTCAATGTGTCCGGCCGTGCCGATGACGACATTGCGGATCTGGACGGATTCAGTTGCGGTTGACATCAATCTGCCCTTGACAGCGCGGGGGCGCGGTTTTGCAGCGCAGGGCTGCACCAGCGCCCTTGCACAGCCTGTTTTACCTTAAATGACCCGCAAGTCGTGCACCCTTCCCGCCCGTCTGCTGCGCCTTTACACTGGGCGCCTGTGAACCAACTGGTCTATGAACACGAAGGCAAGCGCGTCGAGATTCGCCTTGCGGGCAGACCCGTTTCCCTGGGGCGCTCGCCCGAAGCCGACCACCAATTGCCCAGCAAGGCCGCCGCGCGCATCCACGCGCAGGTGTTCCAGCGCGAAAACGGCTGGTTCGTCGAAGACCTGGGCAGCAGCAACGGCACGCTGGTCAATGGCAACAAGATTGACGGCCCCAGGGCGCTGGCCCCGGGCGACGTGATCACCGTGGCCGATGTAAAGTTGAAGTACGAAGGCGAAGTCCCCAAGCCCCAAGGACCGCCAGACCACCTGATTGCGCGGTTGATCTACACGGCCTCGCCGGGTGCGGCGCCCAGGGAGTACTTGATTCGCGATCGTGTGACGATCGGGCGCAAGCCGGGCAACACGCTGGTGATTGACCTCAAGGCCATTTCCAGCCAGCACTGTGAAATCGTCAATCGCGGCGGCGCCTATGTGGTGCGCGATCTGGGCAGCAGCAACGGCACCTTTGTGGGTGACACCCAAATCACCGAACAAACCCTGCGCAACGGCGATGTGTTGATTGTCGGCAAGGCCGTGAAGGTTTACTTCATTGACCCGGCGGGGCCGTCTTCCACCGAATCGCCCCCGGCGCAAAAGGCCCAGCCGGCTGCCGCGGGGCAGCCTGTGGCGCCTAAGCCGCCAGCATCAGCGGCAGCAGCGCCTGCAATACCGGCCAAGAAAACCTCCGCGGGTTCGGGGCGCCAGGCGCCTTCTTCTGCGGCAGGTGCCAGTGACCGGGGTAACTTTGAAGCGATCTCGGTCGTCGATGGACACAAATCGGTGGGCCCCAACCCGCTGCCTCACCTGGCCGTGGGGCTTGGGCTGGGCGTGCTGTTTTTCCTGTCCGGCTGGCTGCTTTCCGGCCTGATTGCCGACGCCCGCAAACCCAAACCGCAGCCGGACGACTGGGCCCCGCCGGTTGCTGCGCTGGGCGACGCCGCACTGTCGTTTGAGGGCGCGGTGGACAGCCGTGGCAACCCCGAGGGCTGGACCTCCAGCTTTGAAGCCCCCAACCAGGCCAAGGCCGAATTGCTGGCCGACCCTGAACACCCCTTTGACGGCGAACGCAGCCTGCGCATCACGACCACCGAATTGGGCGGCGCCGTGGCCGGGCTGACACTGCAAACCAGCCAGGCCCGCAAGCTGGATTTCGGGCCGCGCCTGCAGGGCAGCCTGCGCCTGCGTGGCGAGGGCGTGGCGACGGCTGCACTGGCCATCAGCATTCTGGGCGAAAAAGGCGAAACGCGCACACTGGCCGTCACGCGCCTGCCGGACATCAAGGCCGTGGCCTGGACGGAGTTTTCGTTTCAGGCGGTGTTCTTGGAGCCGCTGCCGGCATCGGGCAGATTGCGCGTGATGCTGAGTGCGAATTTTTCGCGGCTGTGGATTGACCGCCTGGAACTCAAGAAGTCGGAGGACGCATCGACAACCAAGGCCTTTGCCGGGTTGCCAGAGCGCGAGTTGCACCTGAACCTGCAAAACGGCGTGCCCTCGGAACTGGCCGTCAGCAATGCCCGCAACTTGCAAGCGCGGTTTGCGCCGCGCCTGCTGGCGGCGGACAACCGCACGCTTTCGGAAAGCGACCTGTGGTGCACCACGCAGGTCGGCATTGATGTCGTGACCTATCGCGGCTTGCTGCCTTCGCGCGGCGAAACCCGCGCGATTGAACTGCGAGCAGAGGAACGCAAATCCGAGTACCTGCCGGAATCCGGCCTGCGCCTGACCTGGAAAATGGTTGAACGCGGGGGCTGTAACCTGGCCCTGGAAGTCGTGCTGCCCCTGCCCGAAGGCGCCACGATTGTGCTGGCAGACCGCCGTGGCGCACCACTGGTGGTGGACCGCAACGCCCTGCACGCCTATCCCTATTCAACGGTGAGTGAACTGGCGGTAAACGAAACCGACTTCACGCTGCTGTTTCCGCAGGGCGCCGTGGTCTGGCTGGATTTTTCGCGACGGAACCAGTTGGGCCTGACGTTGCGCAGCGCCCCCGACAGCGCCCGCGACAGTATGTCGATTGACCTGTTCACCAAGCCGGTCATGTTTGCGCGGCTGTATGAAAGACTGTTCAAGGAAGGCGAGCGCCTGTACGAGACGCGCAATTACTCCGCGGCCGAGGCACGCTTTGCCTGGCTGACCGCCAGCTCTCGCGCCCAGAAGGACCTGCCCGTGATTGGCCGCGCGCAAGACCGCATGCGCGATATCGCCCAGGCCCGAAGCAAGCTGGTGGAGCGCGTGGATGCGGCCTGGATACTGGTGCAGACCACGCGCACGCGCAAAACACTGGAAGAATGCGAGCGTCTGCTGCGCCAGTACATTGCCGAGTTTCGCGGTGACGAGGCCGCAGTGACCTGTCGCGAAAACCTGGCGCAAGTGGAAAAGTGGCTCAAGGAAGCCGCCGTTTCCAAGCGCACGCCAGAGGAACAGAAGCTGGCCGAAAGCATTGCGCGCGGGCTGATGGAGGCCGCAGCAGCCAAGTTCAAGGAAGGCAACCTGCTGGTCGCGCTGCTGATGGCCGAAAACGTGGTGCGTGACTACGCCGATACCGGCGCGTTTCGCGAGGCGCAGTCGATGGTCGAGGATATCGGAAAGAAGTTGTCCGACCCGGCCACGCGTGACAAAGAAATCGACGCGCAACTGGCCAAGATTGACGAAGAGATCAAGTTCGAAAACTATGCGCTGGCGCGCAAGTTGTGCAACGAGCTGTTCCGGCGCTTTCCGGATACGCCGCGTTCGCGCGATATCATGCTGCGCGTGCGCAAAATCGAAAATGCCTTCGAGGGCAAGTAGTCGCGGTTTTCCTTGGCGCCCATTTCTGGCGCGGCAATCGCCCGCAGTTGCAGCCCCAGCCGCAAGGCCGGGGGCAGCGGTACCTTTGGCGCCCACAGGTACAGCAGCTAATGCGCATCACGCCGGGCGCCGCTCGCTAACGCTTCGCGTTCCAGGCGCGGGTGGGGCTTTGGTTTTGCCTGGTCAATCAGCTTGGGCCAGTCCCAGGTCGAGGTCGCGAATGATATCTGCCACGTTTTCCACGCCGATACTCAATCGAATACCTGCCGGTGAAATGCCGCTTTCCAGGCGCTTTTCCGGCGGCACGGCGGCGTGCGTCATGGCGCCGGGGTTTTCTATCAGGGTGCGCAGTTGCCCCAGGCTTACCGCCAGCGTCAGCGTGTAGGCATTACGGGCAATCCAGTCGACTACCTTGATGTTGTTGCGCGGCTCGTTGGCGTGTTTCTCTACGGTTTCAAAGTAGATCATGTTGCCGGGCGCGAACTCGCCATCCAGGTTGCGCATCTGTTTCTTGGCCAGCGCAAACTGCGGGTGGCTGGCAAGGCCGGGGTACAGCACGCGGGCCACCTTGGGGTGGCCGTGCAGAAAGCGCGCCACTTCCATGGCCGATTCCATCTGCTTGCGCAGGCGCAGCGGCAGGGTAGGCAGGCCGTACACAAGAATCGGCCAGGCACTTTTGGGCGCCAACACCCCGCCGAAATCCTTTCGATACAGCAGCACCTGACCCTCCAGCTCGCGCGGGCCGATGACCGCCCCGCCCATGTCGGTGCCGTAGCCGCCGATGTTTTTGGTCAGGGAATGCACTACCACGTGGGCACCATGTTCCAGCGGGCGCTGGCAAAAGGGCGTGGCAAAGGTGTTGTCGATGATGACGTAAATTTTCTGGCCGACGGGCCGGTTCTTGTTGGCTTCATCGGCCAGCTTGCGGATCGCGGCGATGTCAATCAGTTCAAGTGTCGGGTTGACCGGCGACTCGAAATATATGGCGCGCGTGCGGCTGTTGATCGCGGCCTTGACGGCGCGCAGGTCGCGCAGGTCGATCAACTGGCTGGAAATGTTCTGCTTGGGAAACCAGTTGGTCACCAGGCTGTAAGTGCAGCCATACAGGGTTTTGTGGGCCAGCAGTTCATCGCCGGCGCGCAATGTGACACCCAGGGCTGCGGCAATGGCGGCCATGCCGGTGGCAAAGCAGACGCAGAAGTCGCCGCCCTCGGCCCCGGCCAGTTCGTCTTCCAGCATGCCGCGGGTGGGTTCATCCAGCCGGTCGTAAATGTAGATCGGTTCGGTCTTGTGGGCGTTGCCGCTGGCGTAATCGCGAAAGCCCTTGGCGCCGCGCTCGGTGGTGTCCAGCCGATAGGTCACGCTGCTGCTTTGGGGCGGAATGATGTGATGGCGGAAGTCCCACTTGTCGGTGAAGTGCCGGCCGTGAATCAGGAACGATTCCATGCTGACGTTGGGCGGAATGCTGCGACCGCGCCGGGGTGCTGCCGCTTTCTTGCTGCGTCGTTTGGCCATCGTGGTCTCCGGTTGGGGCAAACAGCATGCCCGGCTTGGGCCTGCGGCGCTACGCTGGAATCGCGCCGCGCAAAAGCGTGTTATGCTGCCAGAGGAGACAATCATGTTGTGAGTGCTTGAAAGCGGCATCCGTTGGGTGGTCCGCAAAATCACCGGCAGCAAACGTGGCAACGACTATTGCTGGTCAGGACTGACCAGCAGCCAGCCGCTGCCGCCGTGGTACCTGCAAAGACTGGTCCAGGCGCCGGACACAGCCCCGCCCCCGCCCGCCAGCAACGACCCCGCGCCGCAGGACTCCGACGAAGTGAAGGCCCTGGGCCCCAAGCCCTAAGTTCAGGTCGCTAGCGCAAACAGCGTGTCTTTGCGCGATTGTCCGGCGCTGCCCGTTGCCGCCTTGGGGCAAAAACCCACAATCCGCGCCGGAGGATTCTCATGCCACATCTGATTGCCGTCAGCGGCGCCTTGGGGCGCATGGGTCGCCGCATTGCGGATATTGCCACCAACGCGGGCCACACCATTGTGGCGCCGATTGACATGAAGCACGCCGGGGAATCCTTTGCGGCGCTGGTTTCCGATGTTCGCCAGAAGGCCAGCGTGGTCACGGCCTACACCGGCGGCGCCGAGGTGATGATTGATTTCAGCCTTCCCGCGGCCTTCGAAAGCCGGGTGCGCGAATGCCTCAAGCACAAAACGGCGTTTGTCAGCGGCACCACGGGACTGCTGGCCGCGCACTTTGACCTGCTGGACAAAGCTGCACAGGAGATTCCAGTGCTGTGGGCGGCCAACATGAGCACGGGCGTGAACCTGCTGCTTGGGCTGGTCAAGCAATGCGCCGCGATTTTGAGTGACGACTTCGACATCGAGATCGTGGAAATGCACCACCGGCGCAAAGTAGACGCCCCCAGTGGCACCGCCTTGGCGCTGCTGCATGCCATCTGCGCCGGCAATGGCAGCAATGCCGGCGAAGTAGTGCGCCACGGCCGCGCCGGCCACACCGGCGAACGTACGCGCAAAGAAATCGGCATGCACGCGCTGCGCGGAGGCGATGTCGTTGGCGACCACAGGGTGATGTTTGCAACCGAGGGCGAAAGCATTGAACTAGTGCACCGCGCCACCAGCCGCGACACCTTTGCCGCCGGCGCCGTGCGGGCCGCGGAATGGATCGCGCACAAACCGCCCGGGCGCTACTCCATGGCCCAGGTGCTGGGCCTGTAAGCGCCCACGCTCCGACCACAGATAAGGGCGGCCCAACTGGGCCGCCCCGTGTTTTTCAACGCTTCCTGATCAGCAACTCAAAGCACGCCTTCGTCTGCATCCTGCCCCGAAAGCACACCGCCCGTTGAGGTTGTCAGGCCGTCGCGCGGCGTGGCCTTGCGGGTGGCTTTGTCGTCGCTGAAGCTCGAACGTTCAATGCGGCGGGTGGCCTCAGAGACCGCACGGCCGCTGGTGCCGCTGACAACGGGCCCGATCTGGCGCACGATGCGTTGCAGCAGTTCGTCAAGTTCAACGGGGCGAGAAAGCACGTCGTCTACACCGGCACTAAGGGCCAGCCGCTGGGCGTCGGCATCGCGGTGGGTAACCAGTGCGATGGTGGAAAGGTCGCGGTGACGCGGCAGGGCACGGACCTTTCGGCTGACCTCATCGCCCAAATCGCCTGCCTTGGCAATGCTGGCCAGCAGCAGATTGGGCTGAAACTTGGCAAGCAAGAAGCCTGCGCCAAAGGAATCTCCGGCAATCTCGACCAGATAGCCGGAATCACGCAGACCCTGGGCCAGCACACTCACGTGCTGCGCGCCGTCCTCAACCAGCAGGATGCGGTTGTTGCGCGAGATGAGTGAGGTGGTAGGCAGGCTTCGCCGATGACAGAAATCATCGAGATCGTCCTGCGCAATTCTGGCGTGTCCGCCAGGTGTGCGGTGAATTTTCAGCAAGCCCTTCCGAATCGCACCAATAATGGTGTTTCGGTGGACGTTGCAGAGTTTGGCAACTTCGCTAGTTGTGTAATACTTTGTCACGTTGCAAGCTCCCGATGCAGGTCGGGGCACCACCCAGATGCAGCTCCCATGTAACTAAAGATAGTACCATCCCTTGCCATGTTGCGAGAACAAAAAGAGGAACTGGTGCCGGGCCAGCTTGTACCAGTTTCTTTGCCATCAACTAGGTGTAAGTCTATTTATTTCATGCGTTTGTGCGGATTGGTCAAATCTGATTTGGGGTGCCACGAACGCCCAATTTCTGACAACAATTTCCTTTCATCGTGCATCACGCAGCAGGCAAAACGCACATTACGCCGCGCGCGTACAGGACAATTGGAAAGCGTCTGACGATTCTACAACTAACGATTCATTCAATTGTGCGGCACGAACTTGGGTGACCACAAACTCAAGTTGTCTGCAAGCGTGCAGGGTGGCCTGTCGATGGCAAGGCTAGGGGCGACGGCAACCTGGTTGCGCATTGGCTGCAATCGAAGATTGCCCGGCAACCTTGCCGTCGCCCCCGCCCTGACGAGCTGCCCGGGTTTGTGTGAAATCCGTGGCTGCATGGCCGCAACCGTTGACCTTGAACCCTGAACCAACAACCATGGTCGCTGACGCGCGCGCAATCGTCGCTACAATGCGTGGCCAGAAACGCACACCATGGGCAAACAATCTGCTATCCATGACAGCTTTGGCGCCACGGACCCCGGCCTGAAGCGCACATCGAACCAGGATCAACTGGTGATAGCTGACTTGCGGCAGGAATTCCGGATTCTGGCCAGCGCCTTTGAAACCAGCCCCAGGCGAGGCGCAAAGGGCCGTGCCCAGGCGCGGCTGCTGCTGGTGGCCGACGGCATGGGCGGCATGGCCGATGGCGGCGTCGCCAGCACCTTGGTCACGCGCGCTTTTCTCAAGTCCATGGCGCGGCGTGAGCTTGCCAGCACCCAACAGATGCAAAAGGCCATGGCGGCATCGGCGCGACATTGCCGCAAGATGCTGACCCGGCACGCCGCCGGAAAGAACATGGGAACGACCCTGACTGCGGCGATGATCCGGGGCGACGAACTTTGCCTGCTGCACATTGGCGACAGCCGCTGCTATGTGCTTTCCGGTGGCAAACTGCAGCGCCTGACCACCGACCACACGATTGCCCAGAAGTTGTCCGACGAAGGCGCCATGAGTGCCGCCGAGGCCGCCGCTTCACCCTTTGCCCACGTGCTGTGGAACAGCATCAGCAGCAGCGAAAAAAGCGAAATGCAGCCACAACTGCTGCACCGCACGCTAAAGCCCAAGGACGTTCTTGTGCTATGCTCCGACGGTTTGACCAAGCATGTACCTGACAAGCGCATTGCCCAGATTCTCAAGGCCAAGGGCGATGCCTGCTTCAAGGCCGCCAAACTGGTCGAAGAAGCGCGTGCCGGTGGGGGCACCGACAACATCACCGTGGTAGTATCCCAGGGCGTGGTGGCGCAAAAAGCCCGGGGCAAAGCAGGCCCGGCTGGCGCCGACATGGCGCCATCAGCAACCGCTTGATCAGGCCCTACCGGAGTAATTAAAATCGCCTCGGCCATGGAAGCAGCACTTGAGATTTCCGGCCTGTCCAAGGTCTATCGCGGGCTGCGCAAGGTTCGCGCCCTGGAGCCACTGGACCTGACGGTCGAAAGCGGCACGGTGTTTGGCTTGCTGGGAGCCAACGGCGCCGGCAAGTCGACGCTGGTCAAGACGGTGCTTGGCATCTGCCGTCCCACCACGGGCCATGCGCGCATTTTTGGCGTCGACAGCCGCGACCCGCAATCGCGCCGCAAGGTTGGCTATCTGCCCGAAGGCACCCATTTTGCGAAGTACCTGACCGGCCGCGGCGTGCTGCAATACTTTGGTGCGCTGGCCGGGCTTTCCGGCTCGAATCTGCGTGAGCAGGTAATTGAAAAGCTTCAGCTGGTCGGCATGACGGACTGGGCCGACAAGAAAGTCACCAAGTACAGCAAGGGCATGCGCCAGCGCGTTGGCATTGCACAGGCGCTGCTGGGCAACCCGCGGCTGGTGCTGCTTGACGAACCGACCGATGGCGTAGACCCCGCCGGCCGGCACGAGATTCGCGACCTGATTGGCAAACTGGCCCGCGACGGCGTGACGATTTTCCTGAACAGCCACCTGTTGGGCGAAGTGCAAAGCGTGTGCACAGAAATCGCCATCATGTACCAGGGGCGCGTACTTCGGCGCGGTGCCGTAAAGGACATCATCCAGGAAATGTCCATGCACAACGGCCGCATCCAGATGGTGTTTCGCACCGGCGATCTGCCAGCGACACTGCCGGCGGCACTGGCCCAGGCGCGGCGCACGGACGACGGCTTTCGCATTGACCTGGCCTCGATTTCCGAAGTGCCAGCGCTGATTGACACACTGCGGGCAGCCGCTGTGCCCGTGTATGGTGTAGAGCAATATCACGCCAGCCTGGAAGAAGCGTTCCTGAAAGTGATGGACGACGGCAACGCCCACGGGGTGGGGGGGACGCAATGAAGGGTCCTTTCTGGGCAATCATGGGCGACACCTGGCGCCAGAGTAAGCACCAGATGCTGATGCTGGTTTCGCTGATGCTGCTGGCCATGACGGTGCCGCTGTTCACGTTGACGATTCAGGTGCAGCACGCGCCCGATGGCAGCCCGTTTCTGTCCACGCGCTGGTCCGACGAAGGCCGCGCCCAGCGTGGCTTTGACGCCGGCTGGGACGGTTTGTACGCCGACGCGCTGAAGCAGGAAATCGGCCTGACAGAAGACATCCGTCTGGGCCGTCGCGGCGTTGAAGACGCAGCCGCCCGCCTGGAGGAAGCAGATTATCGCCTCAAGAAGCTGACCAACGACAATGCCCCCAAGGCCGTGCTGGCCGACGCCGCCAATGTCCGGCGCGACGCGGAAGCAGACCTGGACGAGCGAACCGCGCAGTGGCGTGCCCTGATGAAAGACGAACGCGACCGCGTGGACCGCACGCTGAACGAGCGCACAGCCAGCATTTCGCGCCTGCAAAAGGGCACCGAATACTGGCTTTCGGGCGCGGTCAGCATGATCTACACGCTTTCGATGTTGTGTTTTATTGCCGTGGTGGCGGGTTATGTACCGGCCATGATTGAAGGTGGCAGCATTGACCTTGTGCTGTCCAAGCCGATTCGCCGCTGGCAGTTGTTTTATGGCAAGTATGTGGGCGGCCTGCTGCTGTTTTCAGCGGCGATTGCGGTGCTGTACGTGCTTGTGTTTACGGGCGTGGGTGCTGTCACGGGTGTGTGGCACTGGCCGTTCTTTTACGCCTTGCCGATGACGCTGTTCAGCCTGGCACTTTTGAACGCGATTGTGGGCTGGGTGGGCCTGTGGACGCGCAGTGCTGCCATCGCCATGGTGATTGGATACATCTATTACCTGGTCGTGGACACCGCCGTGGGCTTGTTGGCGGACCCGGCGGCTGTGCCCTACCTTGCGGAACTCAAGGGCATCAAGGAACTGTCGGAGTTCGTCAAGATGACGTTTCCCAGCTTCAAATGGCTGCGCGAAAGCGCCGAGGCCTCGATGTTCAGCATCATTGTGTTTCCCTGGAAGCACATTGTTGTGGGTCTGACATGGCTGGTGGTGTGCCTAGGCACCAGCTTCAACCGCTTCCGGATCAACGATTATTAACCCAGGGCTTTTTCGTGCCCCCAGCCGATGCTGTTCAGCCCCACCCGCCAGTGTGGGGACGGCGTTTGGGTTGATTGCCCTGCTTCGAGTGAGCCCATGTTCAACAAGGTTGCCGTCGCCCCCGGCCTTGCGGTCGGGGCTGTTGACGATTTGCGGTTTTCCGGGATGTGCATAACCGTTTAGGCAGTTATTATGTTGCTATGCGCGAAATGGCCGACATCTTCAAGGCGCTGTCCGACGAAACCCGCCTGCTCATTCTTGCCCTGCTGCTGAAGTACGGCGAGCTGTGCGTATGCGATATCGAACAGGTCCTGAATGCCACCCAAAGCAAAACCAGCCGTCACCTGCGCTATCTGCTGCATGCTGGACTGGTGCAGGACCGGCGGGTTGGGGCTTGGGTCCATTACCGCGTGGCAGGCGACCAGGACGGCCCGCACAAACAGATCCTGAACTTTGTAAACCGGCTGCTGACCCCGCAAACACTGGCACCTTACGACGCCCGCATGCGCCAGACCTGCTGCAAGGGCGGAGTTTGCTTGCCAGCCAGTGAACGGGCCACCGCAGCCACCAAGTGAGAACACCATGAAAACCCGTGTCCACATCGACCTTTCCGTGCGCGACCTTGCTGCAAGCAAGGCCTTCTATTCCAGCTTGTTCGGCACCGGCCCCAGCAAGGAACGCCCCGACTACGCCAACTGGCGGCTGGACGAGCCCGCCATTCACCTGGCGCTGACAGCAGACGCACAAACGCCCGCAGCCTCCATGCAAGAACGCCACTTCGGCATTGAGTTGATGGAAATGGCCGAACTGTTGCAGTGGCAGACCCGGCTGGAGAAACTTGGCATTCCGCTGCGGTTGGAACAGGAAGTCACCTGCTGCTACGCCGTGGGCAACAAGTTCTGGGCCCAAGACCCCGACGGCAACGCCTGGGAATTCTGGGTACGCGTGGGTGAAGCCGACGCCATGCACGCCAGCGCAGACGACGGCCAGTGCTGCACGCCCGCCGGCAAGGCCCAGGCCACAGCGATGGCGGCCAATGCCGCGGCAACGCCCAAAGCCGGGTCCTGCTGCGCGCCCCAGGCCGCAAATGCCAAGGCCAGTGAAGGCAGTTGCTGCTAGGCGAAGTTCAGCGGGGTTGCCCAAGGGCAGCCCCGCTTTGCACGCCCGGCGATAGACTGCACGAGAAAAACATGGGGCTTTTTGAACGCTATCTGACTCTTTGGGTCGCGCTGGCCATTGCCGCTGGTGTGGCCTTGGGCACCTTGCAGCCCGGTGTGGTCGCAGAAGTAGCCCGGCTGGAGTACGCCCACGTGAACCTGCCCGTGGCGTTTCTGATCTGGCTGATGATCTACCCGATGATGCTGAAAATCGAGCCGCGCTGCATCGCCAGCGTGGGCCGACGACCCAAGGGATTGTTGCTTACGATTGTCGTGAACTGGCTGATCAAGCCCTTCACCATGGCGGCTTTGGCGGTTCTGTTCTTCAGGGTCGTGTTTGCGTCGATGGTTCCGGCCGACGACGCGGCGCATTACATCGCGGGCATGATCTTGCTTGGTGTTGCACCCTGCACGGCCATGGTGTTTGTCTGGAGTGACCTGACCAAGGGCGATCCGGCCTACACGCTGGTGCAGGTTACAGTGAACGACCTGATACTTGTGTTTGCGTTTGCACCGATTGCAGGGCTGCTGCTGGGCGTGACCGACCTGTTTGTGCCCTGGGACACGCTGGCACTTACCGTGGCGATTTTCGTGGTACTGCCGCTGGCAGCCGGGTTGATCACGCGTCGTGCGCTACATGGCGGCCCCGGCGGCGCCACGCGTGTCGACGCGCTGGCAGCGCGGTTGAAACCGTTTTCGATTCTAGGCCTGCTGCTGACGGTCGTGCTGCTGTTTGCGTTTCAGGCCGACACGCTGCTGCAGCAACCCTTGCGTGTGGTGTTGATTGCTGTTCCTCTGCTGATTCAAAGCTACGGCATTTTTGCGATCAGCTATCTTGCCGCCAAATTGCTGAAGCTGGAACACCGCGTGGCGGCACCAGCGGCCATGATTGGCACATCGAACTTCTTTGAGCTTGCGGTGGCGGTGGCAATCAGCCTGTTCGGCATCTCTTCGGGCGCGGCACTGGCGACGGTGGTGGGTGTGTTGATTGAGGTGCCGGTGATGCTTTCGCTGGTCAAGTTTGCCAACCGCACGCGCCACTGGTTTCCGCCGCCGCCCGATGCGCCGGCATCGGCCAAAGAGGCCCTGGGAAGCGCGTCATGAGTACTCCGGACGACATCGAAGCGCTGCGCCAAATGCGCCCACGGCACATTTTGTTTCTGTGCGTGCAGAACAGCGCGCGCAGCCAGATGGCCGAGGGCATTGCCCGCCACCTGGCGCCGCCGGGCGTCAAGATCAGCAGTGCCGGAAGCCAGCCCGCGTTTGTGCGTCCGCAGGCCGTGCAGGCATTGGCCGAAATCGGCATTGATATCTCGGGGCAAAGCAGCAAGGCCGTGGCAGACCTTGACACGTCCACAGTCGATGCCGTGATAACCCTGTGCGCCGAAGAAGTCTGCCCGGTGTTTGCACGACCAGTGGCGAAGTTTCATTGGGGGTTGCCTGACCCCGCCCAGGCCATGGGCGACAAGCAGCAGGCTTTTGCCGAGGTGCGCAACGAACTAAAGCAAAGGCTGGAAAAGCTTTTTTCCCGGCCCTGACGGCAAAGACAGGCGTATCGAACCAGAAACATGAACGAGCGGTACGACGCCCCCCCGCAACGTCAGAGTTAGCGGCAAACCATAGGGGCAAAGACCTTGCCGCCAAGCCGGCCACGGCGAGCTGAGTCCGCGGCAGGTGGTTCCGCGCCCTCGATGTTCACGACCGGTCGATGTACTCGCCGTGGTTCTGGGCGGCCAGGTCTTCCATCATCTTCTTGTCGTGGTCCTTGCCCACGCCAATGGTGTGGATCACCACCTTGCGAAAGGTGTTGACGCGCGCGATGTCGGCCAGAATCACGTCGGCCTTGACATAGCGGCCGTTGCCGATGGCGCCCCATTTGGGGTCGATCTCACCGGTTTCGGTGCTGTCGTCGCTCCAGCTTGGCGAGCCATCGGTCAGAAAGAAAATCGTGTCTACGCCTTCCAGCATGGCCTTTTTGTCCAGGCTGGGGTCACCCTCAACGGGCTTCTTTTTTGTCATACGCAGGGCGCGCAGCAGCGAACCATGAATGTTCGTGCCACCCTTGGGCACCAGCGCCCGCACCAGGTTCGAAAAGCGCGTCTTGTTTTCGGGCTTGGCGGGTACCAGTCCCTCCACTTTCTCGTCCAGAAAGCGGTGGGCGCTTTCATACACTATAATGTTGAACTGCATGTCTTCCGGCAGCTTGGCAAGTGTCCAGATCAGTTCGACCTTGGCGAGGTCCAGTTTCGTTTTGACGTGGCTGTAATCCGGGCCGTTGCTTGCGCCTTTGCCGGTAACCGGGTTCTTGCGAAAGTCCATGTCGGCGGGCCATTCCATGCTGCCCGAAATGTCAATCACAAACACCACCCGCGTACCCACCGCCACGGCATTGAAGAACGTGGGCCGGGCAATCGTTTTGCCGGTTTCGTCGCTGGCGGTTTCGCCGTTCAGCAGGTAGTTGCGCCACCAGTTCGCGTCGGTGTACGAAGGCTTGCCGGTCAACTTGCCCAGCGCATACGCCGCAGAGTAATCCACGCGGTCGTCGCTGGATTTATCCAGCACAAGAATCAGCGCCTCCAGCAGCGGCTTGCGTTTGTCTTCGGGCAGCAGCAGGCCCAGCTTTCGCGCCGCGCACAGCAGCGACAAAGTTTCAAACGTGTTGGCCTTGTCGACACCGGGGGCGATATCTGCCAGCAGCGGCATCAGCCACTGCAGCGCTTCGGTGCGGGCGGATTCGCCAATCGCCTCCAGTGCGCAGGCGCGCAGGCTGACTTCGCTGGCGTGGTTTTTTTTCAGCGCGTTCTGCACAATGCCGTCGCCGGTGGCTGTTGCGCCGGCCGCCATGCCGCCAAGTGCCCACACGGCCGCAAAAAAGTCGCCGGGCTTTTTCGGGTTCGCAATCAGCTTTTCGGCGGCCAGCAGCGCCTCGGGTTCTGTTACGTCCTTGAGGCAGCGGCCCATTTCGCGACCGGCAAAGCCGTCTTGTTCAAGGGCCAGGGCGTGCACGATGGCTTCTACGGACTTCTTGGTGTTTTCGGCGGCCAAGCGCTTGGCACCCTCAATGCGGAACTTGGCATCGGGTGACTTTAGCAACGCCTCAGAATCCTCGGCGCGCGATGTGACAGGTGCGGCCACCAACAACGCGCAGACCAAGGCAGCGTAAACCGTGGCAACAAGTGATCGCATACCCCATGTGTAGTTCGAATCGCCCCGCCGCCAACGACGAAAACTGTCACAAATCAATCAGGCTTTGGCTGGCCCAGCTTGAGACGCCGGAAAAACGCAGCAGAGAGACGAATTCATAGTCTGCCGGAATCGTCGTAAGTCATGCAAAAAAAAGCACTAACACCAATGCGCCGGCGTCTGTTGCCCAAACTGCAACCTTTTGGCTGGAATAGCGACTCGCGCGAACTACCCTTTCGCCCCATCAAGTAAGGATGCTATGCGCGGGTCATACGTTCATTTGCGCCTCGGAGTTGTCATAGCCCAAGATGACAAGGCCGCGTTGATCTCGGAGTGGCTTGCCGAGCTAAAGCAGCTGCGTCTTGCTTCCTTTCCTTATGTTCAGGATGCGCTGGATTACGCCGCGGGGCACCGCCCACACCTGACAATTGCAGATTACGAACGTTTCGGCGCCGCCGGGGTGCATGGGCTGGCGCAGTACATCGGCCAGTGCGGCTGCCCGGTGATATTGATCTGCCGCGACATCAGCGACTGGGAACGCGAACAGTTCGCGATTCTGGGCGTGCATGCCTGGTTTGAGGGCCAGTTCCACCTTCAGGATCTGTCCCGCGCCGTTGACAGCGCACTTCGCCGCCGCCGTCGCATTGGCAGCAGTGAACGCCTGCCTGTGGTAACGGGCTGAGCAACCGTTGCGGCCCGGATGGTGACAGAAACGGCCGCCTGCCAACCCTCAAGTTACCCAACCTTGTTCCACACAATGCCTTGCGCGACCGCATCGGCGCTATTAGCCTGACCCATCCCAAGCTTTGGAATCCACTTACGCATCCACCGAGAATCGGCGGTGGGGTACAGACGGCATGCCACTATTTGGGTGGCGACAGGGTGAACACATGACAAAGCTGAAGACGATGTTTGCGGTAGGACTGCTCGCGGCGATTGCGGCTGGCGCGCTTTGCGCCCAGGCCACGCAACTGGTGGTCACCACCAACCCCGCCACCATTCGCGCCAACCAGACTTTCACGATCACGGTGGAAGCCCAGGACGCCGGTAACGTGCTGGATACAGGATATACGGGTAACGTGAGCTTGAGCATCAACTCCGGGCCGGGTGCACTTGGTGGCACCGTCATGGTGGCGGCAACCGCCGGTGTGGCAACCTTCAACAACATGACGCTGGACACGATCGGCGCTGTGGTACTGGCGGCTGACGATGCAGTTACGCCGCTTACGCAGGGCTTGAGCACGTCGATCAGTGTCACAGCCGACCGCTTCATCATTACGACCCAGCCCGCCAGCACGGTGGCTGGCGTGGCGATTGCAAACATTGTTGTGGAAGCCCGCGACGGCAACGGCAACACCGACACCAGTTTCACCGGCATGGTCACGGCTTCGCTTTCCAGCGGCACAGGCACCCTCAGTGGTACCACCGCTGTGGCGGCTGCAGCCGGCGTAACGACGTTCAGCACGCTTAGCATCAACTTGATTGGCACCAAGGAACTTACGTTTACTTCGGCACCCCTGACGGCCGGGATTTCTACGACCTTTTCTATCACACCGGCAGGCAACGATTCCGTGCGCTTTGTTCAGGAGCCCACCAACGCGGCCACCGGTGCGGCGATTACGCCCGCCATCACCGTGGAGTTGATCGACCAGTTCGGCAACCGTACCACCAGCACGGCCAGCATCACGCTAGCCATTGGTGCCAACCCCGGTACCAGCACCTTGACCGGCGGCGGTGCCACGGCGGCCGTGGCCGGACTTGCCACGTTTTCGACCGTCAGCCTGAATAACGCGGGCACCGGCTATACGCTGGTTGCAAGCTCGGGCGCGCTGACTACCGATACCTCGGCGACATTCAACATCACGGTAACGCCCACGCCGACGATTCTGGTCACGGGCGCGCTGACGGGCTTCACCACGACTGGCGTGAGCGTTCCCAGTGCGCAGCAGTCGTACAACGTTTCAGGCACGAACCTGACGGCCAACATCTCGATCTCGCCCCCGGCGCACTTCCAGATCAGCCTGGTGGGCGGCGGCGGCTTTGCAGCGACCGACCCGATTGTGCTGACACAGGCTGGCGGCACCGTGGCCTCGACACAGATTTTTGTGCGCTACAACCCCACCAACACAAGCACGCCCCACAACGGCAACATCACGCACACCAGCACTGGCGCTACAGCCCAGAACCAGGCTGTCAGCGGCACGATTGCCGCGCCGGCGGCCGCTGCGCTTTCGGCAGGCACTGGCAACCCGGGCGCACAGAACGCTTCGCCGGGCAGCACCCGGACCTCAGTGGTGTTTCGCGTGGCAGAAACCGGCGGTGGTTCTGCCTTCACCCTGACCAGCGTCTCGGCCAGCATTCTCACCGTCAACAACACAGCAGGCGTAGCGATTGCCCGCATTGCCAGCATCAGCCTGGTGCGGGGCGCCACGGTGCTGGGCACCATCACCAACGGCGGCGCGGGCTGGAGTGTCGCGGCCGACACCGTTACGGTGGCCTTTACCGGCCTTAGCACCAGCGTCAACCCAAGCACCAGCGCGGACTTCGCCGTTCGTATCAACTTCAATGGCGCCACGGTGCCTACGCCCAACCCGCGCTATTCGGGTTCGGTGGCCAGCACGCAGATCAATGGCGGTGCTTCCATTACCGGCGCAACCGTCACAGGCGGTCAGATCACTCTGGCAGAATCCTTGCCAGACGACCCCTTTGCCGACGAAGACGACGACGCCAGCAATTCGTGCAATCTTTCAACCCGCGGCGGCCCGGCCTGGCCGCTCGCCCTGGGTGCCGTGCTTGTTGCCTTGGTGCTGATGCGCCGGCGCAAGGCCAGCCGGTAGTGGTTTGCAGTGTCCGCCTGGCGGTTGGCCACGCGGTGCTTGACCAGTGGAAGCGCACAAGAATATGCTTGGGACCGTAACCAGCAACGCAAAGGGTTACGCAAAGATTTCTATCGGGGGGGTCGCAGTGGCAAATTTCAGGAAGTTCGGCATGGCACTGGCCATGGCCGCTATCGCGGTGGCTGGCAGCGCTTGCTCCAGCACCAGGACCATCAAACAGGGCAACGAGGAATTCTCGGTTCTTGAAGATAAGTACATTGAGGCCCTGGCGCTCGCCGACGACGGCATGCACTTTGAGGCCATTCAGGCCTGGAAAGAAGTGCTGGCCGATGAGCCCCGTTGGGCGCTGGCCCACTTCAACCTGGGACAGCTGTACGACAAGCTGGACCTGGTGCCGGAAGCCATGGCGGAATACGAACAGGCCGCCAAGCTGGATGGCGAACAGCCCTCGTACCACCTGAACCTTGGCACGGTGTACCTGCGCAGTGGCATGCCCAAGCAGGCTCTGGAAGCCCTGAAGCTGGCGACCACCAAGGACCCGTACAACTACATTGCCCATTATGACCTGTCGGCGGCCTATCTGGCGCTGAAGGACCAGGACAATGCCCTGATCCACGCTGACATCGCCGTGGACCTGTACGCCAAGCCGGACAGCAAGAACGACAGCGGACTCGCCGAGGGTGTAGACCGCGACATGCTGGCCCGCATGCTGGGTCGCCAGGCTGAATGCCATATTCTGCGTGGCGAACGCGACAAGGCGCAGCAGTGCGCTGATCGCATCCAGAAGCAGTGCCGTGTGGACCTGCCGCTGCGGTTGAAGGAAAAGCTGGATAAGATGCCTCCGGCGGAGACCCCGGCCACCGGCGGATAGTCAGGCGGTACTTCGGGGCGGCACCACAGCAGGTCTGGAGAAACGGCGCATGGCCGGAGGATCGTCACCCAGCCAAGGCTCGGGCAAGCCACCTACCGGCGGCGTACGGTATGTGCGCAGCGTGGCAGTTGCAGGCCAACCTGCGCCACAGCCCGGCACGGGGCCTGTTTCACCGCCCAGCGGTCTGGTGCGCAAGCCGACCATTCCGGTTTCCAAGAACCAGGGCCGCCCTGCGGCCCCAGGCCAGCCCGTGCGCAAGCGGCTGGGCGAGTTGCTTCAGGAAGCCGGCGTCATTGATGAAGACCAGTTGGAACATGCACTGAAAATTCACCGCCAGACCGGCAAGCAGCTTGGCCGAGTGCTGGTGGATACCAACCTGGTTGAAGAATCGGAACTGATCAAGTATCTGGCCATCAATCTGGGTGTAGAAAGCGTCGACCTGGGCTCTGAGGCGCTGCAGTTTCAATCCGATGCCGTGTTGATGGTGCCAGAGCGCCAGGCCCGGCGCTTCAACTTGGTTGCCTTCAAGCTGGACGACGACAAAGAAACCCTGCACGTAGCCTGCGCCAACCCGGCCGACGTGATTGCGCTGGACACGATCAAGTCCATCACTGGCAAGCAGGTCAAGGTTTACATTGCCACGCGCGTGGGCATTGCCGATTCGATCGACAAGCACTACCAGCAGCAGTATTCGCTGGACCAGATGGGCGAAGACCTCAAGACGGTCGACGCCGAACTGGTGGCCGAAGAAGACGAAGATGCTGGCGTAAGCAAAGACGACATCGACGCGGCCAGCAATGCACCGGTGGTGAAGTACGTAAACGCCACCTTGATGGAAGCCGTCAAGGTGCGTGCCAGCGACATTCACTTTGAGCCCTTTGAGCGCGAAGTCACGGTGCGCTTTCGCATTGACGGTTCGCTGCGCGAGGTGACAGCCCCGCCCAAGCGGCTGATTAACGCTGTGGTTTCGCGCATCAAGATTATCTCCAGCCTGGACATCGCGGAGCGTCGCTTGCCCCAGGACGGCCGCTGCAAGCTGAAGGTCGGCGACCGCATGATTGACATGCGTGTTTCCACGCTGCCGGTCGTGCACGGCGAAAAAGTGGTGCTGCGAATTCTGGACAAATCCGCCACCAGCATGGACATCGACAGCCTTGGCTTTGACCCCATGACGGCCAAGGAAATGAAGCGGATTCTGCAAAGCCCGCACGGCGTGATTGTGTTGACCGGCCCCACGGGTTCGGGCAAGACCACCACGCTGTATTCGTTCCTGAAGTACATTTACTCGCCGGAAATCAATATCGTCACGGTCGAAGACCCCGTCGAGTACCAGTTGCCGGGCGTAAACCAGGTGCAGGTGCGTGCGAACATCGGCATGACGTTTGCCGCCGCGCTGCGCAGCATTCTGCGTCAAGACCCGGACGTGGTGATGGTGGGCGAAATGCGCGACCAGGAAACCCTGGAAATCGCGGTGCGCGCGGCCCTCACGGGCCACTTGGTGTTCAGCACCATCCACACCAATACTGCCGTGGCCACTGTCACGCGCATGAACGACATGGGGCTGGAACGCTACATGATCACCAGCTCGCTGGTGGGGGCGATCAGCCAGCGCTTGATCCGCATGATCTGCCCCAAGTGCAAGGAACCCTATACACCCAGCCAGGCCCTGCGCCACCAACTGGCGCAAAGCTTCAAGCAGCCGGAAGTCGACATTGACCTGTTCCGCGGCAAGGGTTGCAGTTTCTGCAACGGCAGCGGTTACAAAGGCCGACTGGCGGTGCATGAATACATGACCATGACGCCCAAGCTGCGCGAAATGATTCTGGACGAGCGCCCCGAGGGTGAGCTCGAAGAAGAGTGCGCCCGCATGGGCATGCGCAACCTGCGTCAAAGCTGCTTCTTCAAGCTGTTGGACGGCTTGACCACCGTGGAAGAAGCCGTCAGCCTGTTCTACGAAGACCACTGATTGGCACCCACGGGTTTGCCAGAGTTTCGCTTAGCCACACAGCCAGCAGGAGAGAGCCATCGATACCGCGACCACAGCACCTTCCGCCCAGAGTTCAGTCCGGCTGGACGACCTGCTGGTGTTCACACGCCGCGCGGAAGTTTCCGACCTGCACTTGACCGTGGGTGTGCCGCCCGTGCTGCGCATTGACGGCCAGTTGCGCGCCATTGAAGGCTTCAAGCCGCTGATGCCGGCCGATACCCGCAGCCTGGCCATGGAACTGCTGGACGAAAAGCAGATGCATGAGCTGGAAACCACCCGCGAAATCGACCTGTCGTTTGGTCGCCGCGGCGCGGGCCGTTACCGCCTGAACGTTTACTGGCAGCGCGGCAGCATTGGCCTGGCGATTCGCGTTATCCGCAGCACCATCCCGACCATTGACGAACTCGGCCTGCCCCAGGTTACCAAGCAGTTTGCCATGACCGACAAGGGCCTGCTGCTGGTGACTGGCCCCACGGGTTCCGGCAAGTCGACCACCCTGGCGGCGATGATTCAGTACATCAACCAGAACGACTCCTGCCACATCATCACCGTTGAAGACCCGATTGAATACCTGTATCGGCACGAGCGCAGCATCATCAACCAGCGCCAGATTGGCGACGACACACTGGGCTTTGCACCGGCCCTGCGCCACATTCTGCGCCAGGACCCGGACGTGATTCTGATTGGCGAAATGCGAGACCTGGAAACCATCGAGGCCGCAATGACCATGGCCGAAACGGGCCACTTGGTGTTTGCCACGCTACACACGACCGACGCCGTGCAGACGATCAACCGTATTGTTGACGTGTTCCCGACCAATCAGCAGCAGCAGTCGCGCGTGCAGTTGTCGTTCGTGCTGCTGGGTGTCGTGGCGCAGCAGTTGCTGCCGCGCACCAAGGGCGGCCGGGTGCTGGCCATGGAAATCCTCAAGGTCAACGCAGCCGCACGCAACCTGGTGCGCGAGAACGAAGTGCACCAGTTGTATACGATTCTCGAAACCGGTTCCCGTGAAGGCATGATCACGATGAACCAGTGGCTGTACAACCTGTTCGTGCACGGCGAAATCACGCGCGAAGTGGCGCTCTCGCGCAGCACCAACCCCGACCAGATGAAGCGCATGCTGCAACAGGGCGGCCGCGGCACAAAAGCCGCAGCAGGCGGCCCACAAGCCGGCCAAGCCCCAGCCTAGTGGCAACTCCATCACCACACAAACCAGGGCCCGCCCAACGGCGGGCCTTATGCGTTGGGTGTGCCTGGGGCAGTCAGGCCTCAAACCCAAAAACGTGAAGCGTACCGGGAGAGTATTCTTGGTTGATCTCAGTTGACAAGAAATCCCGGCTGTTCAGCGTCGCCAAGATCGATCCGACCCTCAAGCAGTAATCCACCGCGGCCGGCGCGCCCATGCCGCGGATGCCAGGTGGCCCTGACATCGTTGTTCGATTGCGTTTTGTGGTAGTCAGCCCGCAAGTGAAGCTACCCCGGCTGCCAGGCAGGCCTTTTGGATCTTGGCCCTTTTCACGGCCACTGCCGATGAGTCTCCGATATCTAGCAAGATGGCGATTCCTTGCGCCCACAGGGTGCGCGCTCGCTCCAGGTCGGCCAACTCAACAAGGTATGCGGCGAGGTCGCAGGAGTGCAGGCCAATGAATCTTCGGTTGCCAGCTTTGTGATGAATGCCAAGCGCTTGCTCCAGCAGCCGCACGGCAGATTCTGGCCGGCCTCGCTTTTGATCGATCATGCCAAGTGTTCCCAGAAGAATGCCCTCGCTCGACTGAGCATTTTCGGACCTTGCGTACTCAAGACCTCTGGTCACGTGCGCCACTGCTTCGTCAAACCGGCCATGGTGTGCCAGCAGGTTTCCCAGATTGTTCAGCGTGCTGGAGGCCATGGAAAGCTCCTCGGCCTCGATCTGGATCTCAAGCGCCCGATTGAAGGCTGTCTCGGCCTCGGCTGGATTCTTCAGGAACAAACAGGTGCCCAGGCTGCTCAGCGAACTGGACTCTCCGCGTCGATTGCCGGTTTTGCGCTGGATGAGAAGCGCCGCCCTGGAGATCGCCGCTGCTTCTTCGTATCGGCCACGGATTTCCAGCAACCATGCCAGGATCGGCAATGTGCTGCCTTCCTGGGCCTCGTGCTTGATACGCCGGCAGACTTCAAGGGCTTGGCGCGCAAGGCTTTCGCTCTCCTCGTACTGTCCCTGGGCGCACAGAAGAGTGGCCATATTCCCCAGCGTCGCCGCGACGCCCACTTCGGTTCCAATCGCCTTGCGAAGTTCCAGGGCCTCTAGATAGGACTGCTTCGCGCTCTCCCGGTCCCCGATGGCTTTTTGCTGACTGCCCAGGCTATTGAGAATCGAGGCGCGTAACGAAGTATGAGAATCGGGCGGAATCAGCGCCAATGCCCGACGCATGGGTTCATCGGCCAATGTCGTTCGACCGCTTTGCAGCAATACGATGCCAAGACTTGCAAGCACCGCGGCCAGATGGATCGGGCTGGAAAGTTCCTGGGCCTGGCGCGCGGCTTCCTGCAGTTGGCTTTCGGCCTGCCTGGGTTTGCCCACGCGATGCAACGACATGGCGCACCGCCGGAGGCACTCGACGGAGTTGACGCCCCCAAGCAGCGGTGCCAGCGCCGCCCAGGCGACAGCTGCCCGCTCGTGGCTGTGCCTTTCGGTCATCAAGATTGCCGACCGGTGCAGATAAACCCGACGGCAGGCCGCAATCGTCCCCCCGTCCTGCATGGTGGTGAGGGCTTCCAAAGCGTACTGGGCGTGCTGGGCCAGTTCTGCGGCGATCGTGTCGGTGTGATGCTCTTCCAATCTGCCATCTTCGCCTGGCACGATGGCTGGCTCGGGTGGACGCCCGCCAAACAGGGACTCCGAGATCAACACCACCAGCGCGTGAAGGGGCGCGCGGTCACTGGGTATCTGAACCTGATAGGCGGCGTCGCGCAAAAGCGCATGGCGAAACAGATAACTTGATTCTGCATCCATAGTCTCTCGGACTGGCAAAGACACTGTGCCAGTCTTGTCGAACGATGGTTAGCCCGACCAGTACATCCGCATACCGACGACGCAGAAAGCCCGGTCAAAAAACTGCTTTGCGGTCCTACAAGCCGTTGCAAGCGCATCCCACAGCGCCAGACGCGCAGCGGGGGCATGTTAGCTTTCTGGTCCACCGTTGAAGAGCACCCCGGAATGCGCCGGGCCTGTTGGTCGCGACGCCCCCAGCAGGCATTACTGATGCCCCGACAAGCAAAACCCAAGCACCCGCACCAAGGCCGCACCGGGGCCGGCCCAAGCGAACCACCAGCCGGGGCAAGGACTTACGGGGGCGCTTACCCGTGCTAGCCTGGCGCGCGCATGACGCATGATGGACTGTACGAACAACTGATCAACCATGTGCTTGCGGCCCAGCTGCAGGCGTTACAGGGTTCCGGCCGCGATGTTCAACGGCGAGGGCTCGATGATGCCGAAGCCGCGGATGTTTTGGCTCGTTATTTCTCGGCGGAGCTCGCAATCGCTTTGCGTGCACTGCCTGTCACTTCCCGACGCGATCGGCAACTGAGCCTTGTGAACGGGCTGCTGGCGCACATTCGTGAGCATGTGCCAGGGGCCGGGCAGTCCGGCCTGGATGTCGTTCTGCCCGGTGAGCAGCTTCTCGCAGTCCATCCGGCGGGGCGTACGCTACGTCGCCCGCTGACTCCGGTGTCAATCAGCGAACTGTTGACCGGCGCCCACGGTGAGCCCCGCCTTGGGCTCGAACTCGAGGCCGAACTCTCAAGTGCTGATCGGGTGGACATCCTGGTCAGCTTCATCAAGTGGCGCGGCTTGCAAAGATTGATGGATGCCCTCGGTGCACTGGCCCAGCGCGGTTGCCCTGTGCGTGTGTTAACCACGACATACATGGGTGCCAGTGACGCTGAAGCCCTGGACTGGCTTGCCCGCCAGCAAAACACGCAGGTGCGCGTTTCTTACGATCACCGCCGCACGCGGCTTCACGCCAAGGCTTGGCTGTTCCAGCGCGCCTCTGGTTTCAGCACAGCGTATGTCGGCTCGGCAAACGTCTCCGCGTCTGCCCTCGACAGTGGCCTGGAATGGACGCTGAAGGCCTGCCAGCCAGATGCGCCCCACATCATTCGTAAGTTCGAAGGCGCGTTTGAGTCACTGTGGCAGGACGGCGAGTTTGAGCCCTACGACCCAGACGAGCCTGACCTGCGCCGGCGACTCGTTGCTTCTTTGATGGCGGGCCGCGGCGGTAGCGAATTGCCGATGGCAACCCCGACGTTCTTCACACTCGAGCCCTATCCGTTTCAACGTGAAATTCTGGACGCACTCGCCGACGAACGCCTAGCGCGCAACTTCCATCGAAATCTCGTCGTCGCCGCGACTGGCACCGGCAAGACCATGCTTGCGGCGTTTGACTATGCGCGACAGATCGGCTCTGACGGCGTGCGTCCTCGATTGCTCTTCGTTGCCCACCGCGGGGAGCTCCTGAAACAGGCGCTGGAGTCATTTCGGCAGGTGATGCGCGATTACTCGTTCGGCGAATTGCTCGGGGGCGGCGGTCATGAGCCCTCCAGCCACGATCATCTGTTCGCAACCATTCAGAGCGTGCGTTCGCGTGGACTGGTCGAACAGCACGCCCCTGACTTCTGGAGGTATGTGGTGGTTGACGAGTTCCACCATGCCGCGGCCGACAGTTATCGCGGCCTGCTGGATCACCTGCAACCAGGCATTCTGCTGGGCCTTACGGCCACGCCAGAGCGCACCGACGGATTGAACATACTGCATTGGTTTGGCGGCCGAATCGCGACAGAGATCCGGCTTTGGGATGCGCTTGAGCGCCAATTGCTCGCGCCATTTGACTACTACGGCATCCATGACGGCGTCGACCTCAGGGATGTCGTCTGGACCTCCAGAGGTTACGACCTGCGAGGCCTCAGCGACATCTATACCGGCCACAACCTTCGTGCCGCACTGGTTATTCAGGAGTTCGGCAAACGCTATGGCGACGTTCGAAATGCCCGGGCGCTCGGGTTCTGCGTCAGCGTTGAACATGCCGCGTTCATGGCCCAGGCGTTAAATGCGTCGGGTATTCCTGCGATCAGCGTGAGCGGCGAAACCGATGCAGTGGACCGCGACACCGCCATCGCCAGGCTGCGTCGCCGCGAGGTCAACGCGATTTTCACTTGCGACCTCTACAATGAGGGCGTCGACATCCCCGAGGCCGATTGCTTGCTGATGCTGCGACCAACTGAGAGCCCGACCGTGTTCCTGCAGCAACTGGGTCGTGGCCTGCGGCGTCACGTCGACAAAACGAGCACACTCGTGCTCGATTTCATCGGCAATGCGCACCGACGGTATCGTTTCGACATGAAATTGCGCGCTTTGACGGGCGTGGCTCGCGGCCACTTACCCCGTGCCATGGAAGAGGGTTTCCCCAGCTTGCCCACGGCATGCCACTTCCAGCTGGATCGCATGTCTCGCGAGATCGTGCTCGAAAACCTCAAACAGACCGTGCAGGCCCGCAGGCAGCAGTTGGCCGCAGAACTGAAGCTGGTCACGCAGGATCTTGGTCGCGTTCCAACGATAGCCGAGTTCCTGACTCAGTCCGGGTATGAGCTAGCAGACATCTACGACCGAGCCGATAGCTGGACCGCCCTCCGCGGCCTCGCAGGCTTGCTGGTCAAAGGTGCCGATGGCGAAGAAATGTCGCTCGCTAAACGCTTTACCAGACTGCTGCATATCGACGAGCCGCGCCGCTTGAAGCTGTATCGTGCGATGGCAGAGGAGCCGACTGCCCCGACGGGAGAAGCTGACCGCAAGCGTATGCTCATGCTTTCGTTGCGGCTGGCAACATTGCCAAGACAAGGAGTGACGGCGCTCTCCGGCATTGACGCAGTACGGCGCTGTGACGCTGTCCGCGAGGAGTTCGTGCAGTTGTGCGATCTACTGCTCGACCGAGCCCGAACAGCCCCCGAAGTGGAAGACGCCTGGCCGCTGGCCCTGCACCGAAGCTACACGCGCCAAGAAGAGGTGCTGACGGCTGCCGGCCGCTGGACGGAGCACGATCAACCTCCCCTGCGCGAAGGCCGGATTTGGCTTGAGGAGTCAAACACGGAGTTGATGTTCGTGACAATCAACAAAAGTGCGAAGCGCTTCTCTCCGACTACGCGGTACGAGGACTATGCAGTCAGCGATACACTCTTCCACTGGCAGTCTCAAAGCACCACAGCGGAAGACTCGCCAAGCGGTCAAAGGTACCAGGCCGGCAAGGCCCGCTTTTTGTTGTTTGTGCGCGAAAACCAGCGGGAGGCATACACTTACCTAGGGCCGGTTACATACGTGAAGCACGAGGGATCAAGGCCGATGAGCATCACCTGGAGGCTGGCGACTGCAATGCCTTCGGGCTTGATGCGGCGATACGCTACCCTGAAGACGGCCTAGAGTCTCGCAAGGTCCACGCGTGCCCGGCACCCAAACTGCACGGCTGATGAAACACTGCCCGTAGGCACGCCTGAAGCACCACCAGGTCTCAACCCGCGCGCAACATCACAACTTCGACGACGAGGTCTGCATCGCGCCGCTTCAGAAGAAAGGCGGAAGCCAGCTTCTCGGGCCCCATGAAAAGGTTCGCCACGGCCTCATGGTCACGCATTCCGACCGCGCGTATAGGCGTCATTGCGACGCGTGTCGAGACAATGCAAGCAAGCGCACCAGCCCACAAGGCGCCCTGGAGCAAACGGAAAGTGCAGTCTTAGGCTCGGCAGAGAGTCCAGCTCAAGGCCAGAAGCGGCAGCAAGTGGTGGCTGAACCAGTGCCAACTCAAGCAAGCACCCAATGCCCAGCACACGCTCGCTTGACGAAAAAAGACGAACCGGCAAGATGCAAGGGAAAGCAAAGCGGGCGTAGCTCAGCGGTAGAGCTCCTGCTTCCCAAGCAGGGGGTCGTGGGTTCGAATCCCATCGCCCGCTCCAGGTTCTTGTTCGGTGTGGGTTTGGGTTTTGGCGGGGTTGCTCCCGGGGTTGGCTTGCTTTGGGCTTGGTTGCCTGGTGCAAATTGGGGGTGTTCTCAGGCGGCTGGGGCGGGATATACTGCTGGCGACACCACAGTTGCCTTACCAACCCTCGGGGTACCTATGCCGCTTTACACCGTAACGGCGCGTGATCCATCCGGCCGCACGATCAGCCAGGTCAAAGATGCACCTTCTGTTGGCGACCTTGTGGCCGAACTGCGCAAGTCCGGCCTTACCGTCATTGGCGTGAAATCCGAGGGCGGGCAGGCCGCGGCGGGCCCAGGGGCAGCAGCGCCAACGGAAGTGCAGGCTCGTGCCAAAAGCCAGGGCAGCATTTTCGCCAAGAAGATCAAGGTTGCCGACATGGCGGCCTTCTGCCGTCAGATGTCGACCATGTTGCGCGCCGGCCTTTCGCTTCTGGATTCACTGGAAACGATCGCGGCTGAAATGGACAACCCCGGGTTCAAGACGGCATTGTTGTCGGTCATGCAAGACGTAGAAGCCGGTGCCAAGTTTTCCGACGCACTGAAAAAGCACCCCAACATCTTCAACTTCCTGATGTGCAGCATGGTGGAAGCCGGCGAAGTGTCGGGCTCGCTGGATACGATCCTGGAGCAACTGGGCGTGTTCTTCAAGCGCCGCCACAAGCTGCAAAGCCAAATCAAGGCCGCCACGGCCTACCCGAAGTTTGTTGCCGGGTTCTTTCTGTTGATCGTGGGCGGCATCTTCATCTTCCTGGTTCCGCAGTTCGCGGAGCTGTTCAAGCAGTTCGGCGCCGACTTGCCGATCTTGACCAAAGTTCTAATCGCGATTTCCAATGCGATCGTGGACTACTGGTGGATCACAGCGCCGCTCGTGGGCGGCGCGATTGCGGCTTTCATTTTCTGGCGGCGAACGCCCCAGGGTGCGGAAAGCTGGGACCGCCTTGTCCTCAAGATGCCCCTTTTCGGGCCCCTGGCGATCAAATCAGGTGTTTCGCGCTTCACCATGACACTGAGCACGCTGGTCAAGAACGGTATCACGCTGGACCAGTCGCTTGAAATCACGGCCAAAACGCTGGGCAACTTGATTCTGGAACAGGCCGTGCTGGATGCGCGCCAGAAGTTGATCCAGGGTTACAGCCTGCACCAAGCGCTGACGGAAAGCGGGTTGTTCCCAGGCTTGATGACAAAGATGGTGAAGGTGGGTGAGGACTCGGGTGCGCTGCCGGACATGTTGGCGGACGTAACGGAATACTATGAAGACGAAGTGAGTGCTTCCGTGCAGGCGATCACGTCGATGATTGAACCAGCGCTGATTGTGTCGCTGGGCGTGGTGGTGCTGGTGGTGATTCTGGGCATCTACCTGCCGATTTTCGGCTTGTCGCGTGCTGCGGCAAAGGGTGCTGCGAAGTAGAAACCTGGCACGTGAATTCCAGAGGGCCCGGACGACGTCCGGGCCCTTTTTGTGTTTCTGGGCTGTTTCTGACACACCCTGGAGTGTCGCGGGTTGGGGTAATCTGATTGAGACGCAAGGTTGATGTCAGCCGCTTGCGTACAACCAGTGGTTAGTGACGTTGCGTTCAATGGAAGTGGCAGCGGATTGAAGGTAGTCCAGTGATTGGTCAAGAGTCGGCATACTACAGGTTGTGGCTGATAAGACTACCACAAGTTCGGAGTTGCAGTTTCCGACAATGCTGGTGGATACTAAGTGGCTTGTTGTGAATCGTGTGGAAATAATCCGCCATACCCCGGCATGTATGCGAAAAACAGGCATCCACAATATTTCGTGCTTTTTCTTGACCAGGCCTCCAAGCGCGATATACTCCCATCACGATGCTGAGAGGGTCTCAGCATCACTTCGTCAACTTCAAAATCCTACTAGCAGTTGCGTCTTCGGCGCGGCCCAGAAAACAGGGCGACCGGGACCTTCTGCGACTTTTGACATGCCGCAAGGCGCGGCTGTGAGCCGCTGCCTTACTTGGGGGAAGGCAAAATATGCAGAAGAAAACCGCTAACGTCGCGACCGAAAACACGGCGCGCAAGACACGCAAGGGCGTAACGGAAAAACGCGAGCCCAACGGAACCAAGGCCGCAACCATGGCAGCCACCAGCAAAGTATGCCCCAGTGGGGTTTCGATTCCGCGTGTATTCACGACCACGGGACAGGATGTGCTGGCCGACGTGAAGTACGCCCGCCGCGCCACCAAAATCACCAACCCGGATGGCTCGATCGTCTTTCAGATGGACGGCGCAGAGATTCCGGCCGAATGGTCGCAGTTGGCCACCGACATCATGATCAGCAAGTACTTCCGCAAGGCCCAGGTGCCGCAGTACGCCGAGGGCGCGGATCCACTCAAGTCCGAACCCCTGCGCGACGAAGAAGGCAACGTCGTCATGGGGCCGGAACGCAGCGCACGGCAGGTAGTCAATCGCCTGGCCGGCTGCTGGCGTCACTGGGGCGAAAAGTATGGCTACTTCCGAACGGAAGAAGACGCCCAGGCTTACTACGACGAAATGTCGTTCATGCTGATCCACCAGTACGCCGCACCCAACAGCCCGCAGTGGTTCAACACCGGCTTGGCGTGGGCTTACGGGTTGACCGGCCCCAGCCAGGGTCACTTTTATGTAGACCCGGACACTGGTGTATTGAAGGAAAGCGAAGACGCCTACACCCACCCGCAGCCGCATGCCTGCTTTATCCAGGCCGTGCGTGACGACCTGGTGGGCGAAGGCGGCATCATGGACCTGTGGACGCGCGAAGCGCGCCTGTTCAAGTACGGCAGCGGAACCGGCACGAACTTCAGCCAGTTGCGTGGCGACGGTGAGCCCTTGAGCGGCGGCGGCCAAAGCAGCGGGTTGATGAGTTTTCTGCGGGTGGGTGACCGCGCCGCAGGTGCCATAAAATCAGGCGGCACTACGCGCCGCGCAGCCAAGATGTGCTGCCTGGACCTTGACCACCCGGACATCGAAAACTTCATCAACTGGAAGGTCACCGAGGAACGCAAAGCGAAGATCCTGATTGATGCCGGCTTTGCCGCCGATTTTAACGGCGAGGCTTACAGCACCGTTTCTGGCCAGAACAGCAACAACAGCGTGCGCGTACCCAGCGATTTCGTTGATGCCGTGCGCAACGACGGCGACTGGCACCTGCGCTGGCGCACCGATCGCAGCCACATTGCCAAGACCCTCAAGGCCAAAGACCTGTGGGAACAAGTGGCCAAGGCGGCCTGGGGCTGCGCCGACCCTGGCGTACAATACGACACGATCATCAACGACTGGCACACCTGCCCGCAGGACGGTCGCATCAACGCCAGCAACCCGTGCAGCGAGTACATGTTCCTGGACGACACGGCCTGCAACCTGGCCAGCCTGAACCTGATCAAGTTCTTTGACGAAAAGGCGGCGACTTTCAACGTGGAGGCGATCAAGCACGCCACGCGTCTGTGGACGATCACGCTGGAAATCAGCGTGCTGAT
The DNA here is from genome assembly GCA_016722065.1 of Planctomycetota bacterium. Taxonomy (GTDB): domain Bacteria; phylum Planctomycetota; class UBA8742; order UBA2392; family UBA2392; genus H3-PLA7. The sequence continues at coordinate 871,623 of JADKGX010000001.1, read as the reverse complement.
GGCGCAGTTTCCCAGCAAGGAGATTGCCCAGAAGTCGTTTGATTACCGCACCCTGGGCCTGGGCTATGCCAACATGGGCACGTGCCTGATGCTTTCCGGCATTCCCTACGACAGCAAGCGCGCGCTGGCGGTTTGCGGCGCCGTTACGGCCTTGATGACTGGCGAAAGCTATGCCGCCAGCGCCGAAATGGCAGCAGGCCATGGCCCCTTTGGTGGCTACAAGCGCAACCAGAAGGACATGCTGCGCGTGATGCGCAACCACCGTCGCGCGGCCTACAATGCGGCTGATGGCGAATTTGAAGGCTTGAAAGTAGCGCCCGTAGGCATTGAGCCCGAACACTGCCCGGATTACCTGCTGGATTCGGCCCGCGAATGCTGGGACCGCGCCATCGACCTGGGCAAGCGCTATGGCTATCGCAACGCCCAGACGACCGTGATTGCGCCAACCGGCACGATCGGCCTGTTGATGGACTGCGACACCACCGGCATTGAGCCCGATTTTGCGCTGGTCAAGTTCAAGAAGCTGGCCGGCGGCGGCTATTTCAAAATCGTCAACCAGTCTGTTGAACCGGCCCTGCGCAACCTGGGCTACAACGAACGCCAGGCCAGGGCGATTGTCGAGTTCATTGTAGGCACGCTGACACTCAAGGGCGCACCCTTCATCAACACCGACACTCTGAAGCAGAAGGGCTTCAACGAAGCCGATATCAGCCGCATTGAACACGCGTTGCAAGGAAGCATTGAGCTGGCCTTTGCCTTCACGCCCTGGACGCTGGGCGAGGAGACCATGAAGCGGCTGGGCTTTGACAAAGAAACGTACGGCGCGCCGGGCTTTGACCTGTTGTCGGCCCTGGGTTTTTCGCGCGAACAGGTGGCCACGGCCAACGACCACATCTGCGGCCACCAAACGATTGAGGGCGCACCGCAACTGAAGCCCGAACACCTGCCGGTGTTTGACTGCGCCAACCGCTGCGGCAAGCACGGCACGCGCTTTATTCCGCACATGGGTCACGTGCGCATGATGGCTGCTGCCCAGCCCTTCATTTCCGGGGCGATCAGCAAGACTATTAACATGCCCAATGAAGTCACGGTGGATGACATCAAGGATGCCTACCTGCAGGCGCACGATCTGGGTTTGAAGGCGGTTGCGATCTATCGCGACGGCAGCAAGCACAGCCAGGTTCTCAGCACGACCAAAAAGGACAAGAAAGACAAGGCCGACAAGGCCGAAAAGCCCCAAGCGGAAGCCAAGGCCAAGTCCGCCGAAAACGTAACGGTTACAGAAGTTGCTGGCCCGCCGGCGGGTGCGGAAACAGCAGTTATCATTCCGTTGCCGGCCAAGGGGTTGCACCGCAAGCCGCTGCCCAAGCGCCGCAACGGCATTACCTATGAGCTCAAGATCGGCGGCCAGAAACTGTACGTGCGCACGGGCGAATACCACGACGGCAGCCTGGGCGAGATCTTTCTGGATATGTCCAAGGAAGGGGCGACGCTGCGCAGCATTCTGAACTGCTTTGCCATTGCGATCAGCAAGGGCCTGCAGTACGGCGTGCCGCTGGAAGAGTTCGTCAACACGTTCATCTTCTCGCGCTTTGAGCCACAGGGCATCGTGGAAGGCCACGAAAACATCAAGATGGCCACCAGCGTGATTGACGTGGTGTTCCGTACACTGGGCCATGAGTATCTGGGCCGCACCGAGTTTCTGCACGTGCAGCCCAAGGTGGCGGACGGCCCGTCCCTGCTGGCCGAAAAAGGAGATGTCGTAGATTTGGGTCACGCCGGCGAGCAACGCCCCACGCCCCTGGAAGTAACGGCAGAGCCCGCCGTGACGGCGCCCGCCCCGGCCCGCAGCAAGCCCAAGGGCGGCAACGCCCTGAGTGATCACCTGGAAACGCTGATGGGCGATGCCCCGATCTGCGACGTGTGTGGCCACATCACGGTGCGCAACGGCGCCTGCTACAAGTGCCTGAACTGCGGCAACAGCATGGGTTGCAGCTAGCACAAATCACGCCATCAACTTGACCGGCCGGGGCCAATGCCCCGGCCGGTTTTCCTTTTTGCTGCGAGGACTGGCCCGCAGGCGCCGCTGGGGCAAGGGCTTCAAAAATCCGCCAACAAGGCCTCGCGCGCACCCACAAAAGCTATAATCGAAACAGGCTCAAACGGCTGCGGTTGAGCCAGCCCCATGCTCGGGGACCAAGACCACGCAGCACCGCACATCAAGCCCGGGGAAGGTTTCCCGGGCTTTTTGCGTAGGCGGTCAAACGGCCGGAAGTTGCAGCCCGGCGGCGCGGGATTCGTCCTGCCAATCGGGCACGGGCTGGTCTTGCAGGCCTTGCCGCATGGCGGCGTCAACGGCAGGTGCCAGTGTGATCTGGTCAAGGCCCAATACATCCAGCATTGCGGCACGCTGGGCGGGGTTCAGATCTGCCGGGGCCACGCCGCGCACGAGGATTGGCGGGCGGCCCTGTGCAACAGACTCTGCCAGCTCGGCGTGGGTGCGGCGAACGCGGTCGAGTGTTCGGCGTGAATAGGCATCATTTTGCAGCCCGCGTTGGGTCGCAAAAGACTCCATGTGTTCCAGCGTGCGTTTTGCGATCTGGGGCGCGTCGATGGTTTGGGGGTTGGCAAGTACCACGGTGAGTTCGGCGATCGCGCCAAACTCGATGTAGAACTTGCCTTCGTCCTTGCCGCGAAGGCATTTCAGCCCTTGCTCGACTTCTTGGCGTGCTGGTTCGTGCAAGCCCAGCAGGGCCATGGCCTGTGCACAGAAGCAGCGTGCCCGGGCCTCCAGCAGCGCATAGTTGGTGCGGCGGGCCAGTTCCGCCGATGCCAGCCACGCGCGAATCGCGGCGTGAAACAGGCCCGCGCTGAACCAGGTGAAGGCAAGGTTGGTCAAAGAAACCGCTTCCCCGTTGGGCGTGCCAATCTCGCGCACAATGGCAATAGTCTGCAACTGTGCCGCTTCGGCACCCGCCAGGTCGCCCCGTGCGGCCTGCAAAAGGTTGGCGTAGTTGCCAAGGGCCGTCGCATAGCCACTGCGGGACCCGATTCGCCGGCTGATTTCCATGGCTTCCTGCAACATCGCTTCGGCCTCATCGATGTGATCTGCGGCGCGCGCGGTCGTTGCGCCGTTGATCAGCGCGCTGACCAACTGGCGCGGATTGACGCTGTCTCGCGCAAACTCGATGGCCCGGGCGATCAACGCCGCGCCGTCGTCGTTTCGGCCGGCCTCGCGCATGGCCATTCCCAGCCTGGCCATCATGGGTGCCGCGGCACGCGCGCCACCGGTTTGCAGCACGAGGTTCAGGGCGCGCGATTCGCGATCTATGGCTTCCTGCAGGCGGCCGGTGTGGCGGGCCACAGAAGCAAGCGAGGATTCGGCCTCTGCCGTCAGGGTGGTTTCCTGTGTCTGCCGGGCGAGTTCGAGTGCTTCTTGGGCTGCCAGTTCGCATTGGGACATCTCTGCCCGTGCCGAATGCAAATGGGCTTGCGCCAGCCGTTCGCGGCAGCGCAGCAGGGCGGATTGCTTCGTGTTGTCCAGTCGCGTAAGGCTGGTGCGGCAACGTTGCAGCAGATTGCCAGCGTCATCGTGGCGCGAAAGTAGCGAAAGCGCCGTCTGGGCGCGCAACAGTGCATCGGCGCGGTCGTGTTCGGAGACTTCGGCGTGGTTGGCAAGTGCAGTCCAGGCCTGTGCGGCTTCCTCGTTCTGCCAATCCTTGCTTGCCAGTTCGCCCCATTGCCGCAGCAACCTTCGTTGTGCGGTGCGCAGTAGCGCGGCCTGTGCGGGCGGCAACTCCATCTCGCTGGCCAGCGCGGCGCTGGCGTGTTCAGCCAACTCGCGCGCCAGGGCCACGGAGACTTGCGTTCCGGCGATTTTCTCCAGTTGCGTAAGAGCCAGCAAATGCAGGTCTGCCCGCTGGGAGGGCAACAGCAACTGGTACGCGGCCTCGCGCAGCACACGGTGGCGAAACACGTAAAGGTCTTCAGCGGAGAGTTGCACGGCGAGATTGTGTCGGCCCGTCAGGACAGCGTAAATGAGTCAATTCGCCGCCGCGGCAAAGGCATCTCCGCGCCTGCGAAGTTCCGACCCGAAGAATACGAATTGACGTATCCCGCGGCCGTTCGCCTGCGTCTTTGGGATGAATGTGACGGCTTCAGGATGTCCGCGGCGGCCTAAAATCGAACACGTTGTATCAGCAACATTTTTCTTCTCTTACCGCCTGCCGTGGTCGTATTTATCTCTGGGGGATGTTTCTGATGGCTCAAGTTCCATTAGCGCCCGTTGCGGGCACCTTCGTCTGGAACGAACTGGTGTCGCGTGACCTGGATGCCGCAAAGAATTTCTACACAGCCGTTCTTGGCTGGCAGTATCAGGGTATGGACATGGGCAACCTGGGCACCTATTGGCTGATCATGGCCGGTGGCGCCATGGCAGGCGGCTTGATGAACATGCCACCCGATGCGCCCAAGAAAGTTCCCTCACACTGGATGCCCTACGTGGCAGTGCCCGATGCCGATGCGGCCTTTGAGAAATGCGGCACGGCCGCGATTTTCCCGCCCTTTGACGTACCCAACGTGGGGCGCATGTTTGCACTGGCCGATCCATCAGGCGCAATGCTTTCCCTGATGCGCCCCAGCGCAGGCACAAGAAACGGCACCCCGGCCCTGGAATCAACCATGCCCGGGCACTTCATGTGGAATGAACTGGCTACGACAGACCCTGAAAAAGCCGGCAAGTTTCTGTGCGACTTGATTGGCTGGAAGCCGTCCAAAATGCCACCGGATGCGGGCCTTGAATACACGCTGTTCAATGTGGCCGGCAAGGCCGTGGGCGGCATGTCGGCGCTGGGCAAACCGCACTGGGGCGATTTGACCCCTCACTGGATGGGCTACGTCGCGGTCAAGGACCTGGCGGCCGTGCACCAAGCCGCGCAACTGGCGGGCGCCAAGGTTGTGGTGCCGCCTACGCATGTGCCAAAGACAGGCCGCTTCATCACCGTGATTGACCCCAGCGGCGCGGCAATCAGTTTTATGCAGCCGGAAAACTAGCGATAGTTTTCCGGCTTGCAAAGCGCTCGGGACAAGAACCCCACGTCTTGTTCCGGGCGCTTCCTTTTAAGCCAGCCTTTGGCAAGTACAGCCAGCGCGGACCCGAAGCATCTCCCTCAGCCTTGGTCGCACCCGATCAGGCTGCTATTTTCGGGGTTCGTCCCTACCGGAGATCAGCATGGCAAAGAAGAAGGCCCGCAAGGCCGCAAAACAGCCCACGAAGAGGCCCGCCAGGAAGGTTGCAAAGAAGCAGGCAAAGAGGGTTGCCAGAAAGCCCGCCAAGAAGCCCGAAGGCGGCAAAGAAGGCGGCAAAGAAGGTCAAACCAGCCGCCGAACCGCAGATGGCCGGCAAGTCCAAGCACGGCGAGTTCATGTGGAATGAACTGATGACCCGCGACGACACCCGCGCGCTGGAGTTCTTCGAACAGTTGCTTGGCTGGAGTCACAACGACTGGCCGCTGGGGCCCGATGTCGGTGGAAGCGTGTACCGCTTGATGATGGCAGCCGGCAAGTCAGTGGGTGGCATCATGAAGATGACCGAGCCGCAGTTTCCGCCCCAGGTTCCACCGCATTGGATGAGCTACATTGCTGTCGACGACGTCGACGCGCGCTGGCAACAGGCCCTGGTGCTGGGTGCCGAGCCGATTCACCCGCCCACGGACATTCCGCAAGTGGGGCGCTTTTGCATATTCAAGGACCCGACGGGCGCACCGATTTCACTCATGACGCCGGCAGGCGGCACGGCCTGAAGTGGCACGCAGGCCTAGCTGCGCCAGCGTTTTCCTGGCAGGTCAAATGTAAACCGGGGTGCGCAAGCACACCCCGGCGTCATATGGGGATAACCTAGAAACCAGGCTGTGAGTACAATGCCCACGGCAACCGTGAGGCTACTCAACAATACCAGCCGCAACAGCCAGCCCCGCCTTTGGCCGGTCAGCGGTTGTCATCGTCGTCGCCGCCACCGGCATTTCCCTTGTTTTGGGGTGTGCCTACAAATGACCTGTCGAGTTGCAATCGCCGCCGCTGACAGAGTCAGCCACACTGGTGGCCCGAGAGGAGACGACATGGATCTGCGTGATTTGTTCTGGCCACAGTGGGCCCAGGCCCGCCACCTGAGCGAAATTGCGCAGACGCTGAAGGCCGGTGGCGGGCGCAAGATATCGCCGACGCGGATTGCCGTGGACCTGCAGGCTGACATCAACACGCTTGCTCTGGTCTGCATGAGCTTGGTAGCAGCCCTTGTGGAAAAGGGCGTGATCAGTGAGCTCGACCTGCAGATGCACCTGCAGAAACTCGACGAACTCGACCCCGAAGTTGACCATGGCCTCGACCCAGACCTGATGCGCGGCGCCCTCGGACTCAAGAAGCATGAATCACGTGCCCTACCCTCACGCGCCAAGCTGCCCAAGAAGACTGCCAGAGGCGGCCCGGTACCGACAAAGCAAGAGAAGGCGCGCTAGCTCACCCTGTCAGCGCCCGGGCAGTGGACCATCCAGCGCGGCCAACGGTGCTCTTGGCGGCGGCCCTTGTCACTACGCCTTGCCGGCGCTTTGCAGCAGCTTCATCTTTTCCTTGATGATCTCTTTCACGGCGGTGCGGGCGGGGCCCAGAATGTTGCGCGGGTCGAACTCCTCGGGCTTGTCGTGCAGGGTCTTGCGCACGACAGCGGCCCACTTCAGGCGCAGGTCGGTATCAATGTTCACTTTGTTGATGCCGTTCTTGATGGCCTTGCCGTAGCTTTCGGCATCGAGCCCCTTGGTGTCTTTCATTTTGCCGCCGTACTGGTTGATCGTGGCGACACTTTCCGGGTCGACGCTGCTGGCGCCGTGAAGCACAAGCGGAATGCCAAGGCTTTTCTTGATGGTGGCAATGCGGTCGAAGTCAATCTTGACCGCGCCCTTGAACTTGTAGGCCCCGTGGCTGGTGCCCACGGCCACGGCCAGTGAATCGCAGCCGGATTCCTTGACGAACTGGATGGCCTCTTTGGGGTCGGTCAGGCAGGCATGGGCTTCGTCGACGTTGACGTCGTCTTCAATGCCGCCCAGTCGCCCCAGTTCGGCTTCTACGGTGATTCCGCCGTGGCTGTGGGCGTAGTCAACCGCGCTGCGGGTCAACTGGATGTTCTCTTGCAGGTTGTGGTGGCTGCCGTCGATCATCACGCTGGTGAAGCCGGCATCGACACACATCTTGATGTCGTCCAGCTTGGCCCCGTGGTCAAGGTGAAGTGCCACCGGCGCACTGCACTTTTCGGCCATGGTGCGGGTAAGTGCCACCAGGTTGCGTATGCCGCCGTACTTGATTGCGCCGGTACTGCAGGCCACGATCACGGGCGATTTCATCTCCTCGGCGGCTTCGATTGCCGATTGCAGGAATTCAAGGTTGGAAAAGTTGAACTGGACAATCGCGTAGTACTCGCGGTTGGCTTGCTCGTACATGTTGCCCAGGATTTCGAGTGGCATGGGTGGCTCCGGTGGTCGTGGCCCTTGGTTTAGCAACGGGCCGGGCAAGGGCAACGGCGTTTGGTCCACAGATTGACACAGATCAACACGGATAACGGCCCTAAGCCACGCAGTTGTGGTTCAACGCAGCAAGTTGGCGCGGTAGTACGCCAGTTCGGCGATGCTGTCTTTGATGTCCGCCAGTGCTGTGTGGTCCTTGCCTGGTTTGTCGAACTTGGGCGTGGCGGGGTACCAGGCCTCGCGCAGCACTTTCAGTGTGCTGACATCCACCTGCCGGTAGAACAGGTAGCTCTCCAGCGTTGACATGTAACGGTACAGAAAGCGGCGGTCCTGGTGGATGCTGTTGCCAGCGAGCACACCCTCGCCTTGTTTGCAGTGCTTTTGAACCAGCGCCAGCACCTGCTGCTCGGCTTGCTGCACGGTGACTGTTGCCTTGGCTACGCGGGCCAGCAGCCCGTTTTTTGTGTGCATGTCGCGCACGAAGTCGCTCATGCGGCCCAGCGCATCAGCGGGGGCGGCGATCACGGCTTCGGTCTCGGCCCGTGGCTTGAGGTCCGGGCCCGTGATGATGCATGCGACCTCGAGAATCACATCGACGTCGGGGTTCAGCCCGGTCATTTCGAGGTCAATCCAAACGAGTTTCAGTTGGTCGGTCATCTTGGGTCGAATGCTAGCAACAGAATGAGACAAGGGGTTAGGGCATAGGACGTGGGGCATGGGGAACGGCAAGGAAAGGGCCGCCTTGCGGCGACCCTATGCCCAATTCCCTATGCCCTAATCCCCATCTACCCCTTCGGACCGGCCAGCTTGACGGCTTCACTCGCCTGGTCTTCGAACTGCTTGAAATTGTCCTTGAACAGTTTGGCCAGGTGGGTGGCTTTTGCGTCGTATGCGGCTTTGTCGGCCCAGGTGTTGCGCGGGTCGAGAACTTCGGCAGGCACGTTGGGCGCGCTGGTGGGGAAGTGCAGGTTCATCAGCGGGCGGTGGGCGTACTCGACCTTGTCGAGCTTGCCTTCCAGTGCAGCGTTCAGCAGCGCGCGGGTGTGTTTGATGCTCATGCGCTGGCCCACGCCGTAAGCCCCGCCGCTCCAGCCGGTGTTCAACAGCCAGCAGGTGGCGTTGTGTTTCTTGAGTTTGTCGGCAAGCAGCTTTGCGTACACCGCCGGGTGGCGGGGCATGAACGGCGCGCCGAAGCAGGTGCTGAAGGTGGCGGTTGGCTCCTTCACGCCGCGTTCTGTTCCCGCGACTTTGGCTGTGTAGCCGCTGATGAAATGGTACTGGGCTTGTTCGGGCGACAGCTTGCTGATCGGAGGCAGCACGCCAAAGGCGTCGCAGGTCAGCATGACCACGGTTTTGGGGTGTCCGCCGCGGCCGCTTGGCTCAAAGTTTGGAATGAACTCAATCGGGTAGCTAGCCCGGGTGTTTTCAGCCAGTGCCGCGCTGTTCAGGTCAATCGCGCGGGTAACAGGGTCAAACACCACGTTTTCAAGCACGGTGCCAAAACGCTGTGTGGTGGCATAAATTTCGGGCTCGGCCTCTGCGCTAAGGTTGATCACCTTGGCATAGCAGCCGCCTTCAAAGTTGAACACGCCGGTATCGGACCAGCCGTGTTCGTCGTCGCCAATCAGCCGGCGCTTGGGGTCTGCTGAAAGCGTGGTTTTGCCCGTGCCGCTAAGCCCGAAGAACAGTGCGCTGTCGCCGTTGGGGCCAATGTTGCTGCTGCAGTGCATGGGCAGTACGCCGCGCGTGGGCAGCAGGTAGTTCAACACGCTGAAGACAGTCTTCTTGATCTCGCCGGCGTACTTGGTGCCGCCAATCAGGGCAATCTTCCTGCTCAGGTTCAGCAGAATGAAGGCCTCGCTGTGCGTACCGTCGCGCTCTGGAATCGCGTCAAAGTTCGGTGCATGAATGATTGTAAACGCCGGTGCGAAGTTCTTAAGCGTGTCGGCGTCTTCAATGCGCACGAACATGTTGCGCGCAAACAGGTTGTGCCAGGCTTGTTCGCCAATCACGCGTACGGGCAGGCGAAACTCGGGGTCTGTGCCGCCGAAGCAATCGAGTACGAACAAGTCCTTGCGTTTGCCCAGGTGTTCCAGGACGCGGGAGTGCAGTGCGTCGAATTTCTCGGTGCTTATGGGTTTGTTGACCTTGCCCCACCACACGTTGGGCTTGGATTCAGCGTCTTCGACGATGAACTTGTCGTTGGGCGACCGGCCAGTGTATTTGCCGGTGCTGACGATCAGGGGGCCGGAGCTGGCCAGTTGGGCCTCGCCGCGGCGAATTGCTTCTTCGTAAAGCTGGGGTGCCGTAAGGTTGTAAAGAACGGGGCCGGAAAACTTCAGCCCGTGCCTGGACAGGTCTACCGACATGGGACCTCGCGTTTTGCACGCCAAGCATTGGGGCAACGGCCACCGAGCCCGCGTGACTGCGCGGCAAGATACTAATCGGGACGCCAAATGCCACGTTTGTGTTGGCTGTGGTCCTGGAAGTGGCTTGGATCACGGCCCTGGCGGTATTGCCCCTTTTTTTGGTCGATGCAGCTAACGCTTCTGCTGCACAAGCGCGTGATAGCTGGCCGTTGCTTGCGCCAGGGCAAATCTTGACACCGCCAACTCGCGCGCTTTGCGGGCCATAACGGCCAGCCCTTGCGGGTCGGACTTCAGCTTGGCGATCGCAGCAGCCACGGCCTTTGGGTTGTTGAAGTCCGGCACAACCACACCGCAACCAGTCTGTGACACCAGTTGACCAAGTTCGGTGTTTTCAGGGCACAGGGCCAGCACCGGCCGGCCTGCTGCCAGCACGCCAACGAGTTTGCTGGGCATGGCCAGGGTGTCGGCGCCAGGTTCCAGTGCAATCGCGGATACGTCGCAGGCACTCAAGCTGTCGGCCAGCGCCTCCAGGGGCTGATAGTCGTGAAAGCTGACATTGGCCAGCCCCTGCGCGGCTTGTCTGGTGGCCGGCAACCGCGCACCGCGGCCAATGAACACCAGCTTGCAATCAGGCAACTCGCCCATCGCTGCAACCAGGCCGTCCAGCGGGTGCAGCAGCCCCAGATTGCCCGAATACTGCACGGTGAACGTACTGACCAAACCCTGTGCCTGGGCAAAGTTGCTGGCGGCTTTAGGTCTTGGCGAGATTGCGGAAACATCGACCCAGTTCTCAATCACCTGCACGTCAGCCTTGGGCTGAATCTGGCGTGCGCGCTGGGCCATGCCTTGCGTAATGGTGACCACCGTGGCGCGAGCCAGGTTGCGGCGCTGCACAAATCGCAGCAGGCCTGCGATCAGCCCGGGTTTCAGCCGCCCCAGTGCCAGGCCAAGGTCGGGGTGAATGTCGTGCAGCACGTAAATGTAGCGGCGGCCAAGCCAGGACAGCCACCACCCCACGAGTCCCAGTGTGGGCGGGCTGCTTGGAATCAATAACGTTCCGCGCGAAAACAGCGCACGCAGAAAGCCCGTTTTCATCAGCCACCAAGCCGAAAAAAATCGCGCCAACAGCGACTTGCCGGCCGCAGGCGCCCAGCAGCGGTGAATCTCGACTTCGTCGCGGGTCTCGCGTGCCGGGGCGGGTTCGGAAAGCCCCTGATAGCGCGGGCGCCAGCTGAGTACGCGCACGGGTGTGCCGGTCGCCGCCAGCTCACGCGCCAGCAGGGCAACAGTTGGCCGTCCGCGGCGACATCGGGCGGAAAGTGGGGCAGCAGCATGGTCAATCGTGGGCTCATGGCCAGCCAGGCGTCCCGTGGAAAGGTTGCATTTGTAGAATACTTGGGCCGCTGCCGCAGGCACTTTTGCGCTTTGGCGCAGGGGCGGATAATCTCTGGCCATGGCACCCACGGCATTCGTTACCGGCATTACGGGTCAAGACGGCAGCTATCTGGCCGAGCTGCTGCTCAGCAAGGGCTATACTGTCTACGGCCTGATTCGCCGAAGCAGCACCTTCAACACCGACCGCATTGAACACCTGTACCAGGACCCGCACGCCAAAGATTACCGGCTGCGGCTGGTGTATGGCGACATGCAGGATGGCTCGCGCCTGACGCGCCTGCTGCATGAAGTGCGGCCCGATGAAATCTACAACCTGGCTGCCCAAAGCCACGTAAAGGTCAGCTTTGATACCGCCGAACAAACCGGCGATGTGGGCGCACTGGGCGTCACCCGCCTGCTTGAAGCCATGCGCACGGCTTGTCCGGCTGCGCGTTTTTACCAGGCCAGCAGCAGCGAAATGTACGGCAGCGTGCCCCCGCCACAAAGCGAAGCCAGCGCATTTTCACCGCGCAGCCCCTATGCAATCAGCAAGCTTTACGGCCACCACCTGGTAGCAAACTATCGCGAGGCCTACGGGCTGTTTGCCTGCAGCGGCATCTTGTTCAACCACGAAAGCCCGCGCCGCGGCGGCACATTTGTGACACGCAAGATCAGCCGCGCGGTGGCCAGCATCAAGGCCGGCAAGCAGGACAAACTGTTTCTGGGCAACCTGGACGCCCGCCGCGACTGGGGTTTTGCACCGGAGTACGTAGAGGGCATGTGGCGCATGCTGCAACAGCCCAAGCCCGACGACTACGTTTTGGCAACGGGCGAGACGCACAGCGTGCGCGAGTTTGCCCAGCGCGCTTTTGCCCGGGCCGGGCTGGACTGGCAAAAGCACGTGCAGCACGACGCGCGCTATCTGCGCCCGACAGAAGTTGATGCCCTGCAAGGCGACGCGACAAAAGCCGCGCGCACACTGCAATGGCAGGCGCGCACGCGCTTTGATGCGCTGGCGGATTTGATGGTCGACGCGGACATGTACGCGCTGCAGCACGGTTTGCGCGAGTTTGAGGTACGGCAACGCTTCTTTCCTTAGGCGGCGGTCTTGGAACTGACAAACGAACGCATTCTGATCACAGGCGGCAGCGGATTTCTGGGCCGCCAGGTGTGTTCGTTGCTGCGTGAAAAGGGCTGCAAGAACCTGTTTACTCCGCGCAGCGCGGACTACGACCTTGTGGACCGGGCCGCGGTCCAACGCCTGTTTGCGGCATTTTCGCCCACCGTGGTGATCCACCTTGCGGCGCGAGTAGGGGGTATCGGCGCTAACCGCGACAACCCCGGGCTTTTCTTTCACGACAACCTCGTGATGGGCGTGAACTTGATTGAGCAGTCCCGCCAAAGCGGGCTGAAAAAGTTCGTGCAGGTCGGCACGGTCTGCGCCTACCCCAAGCAAGCGCCGGTGCCCTTTCGAGAAGAAACGCTGTGGGACGGCTTTCCGGAAGAAACCAACGCGCCCTACGGCGTGGCCAAAAAGGCGCTGCTGGTGATGCTTCAGGCCTATCGCGCCCAGTATGGCTTCAACGGCATCTACCTGTTGCCGGTAAACCTGTACGGCCCGGGCGACAACTTTGACCTGCAATCCAGCCATGTCATTCCGGCCATGATTCGCAAGTTCCTCGAGGCAACTGGCAAAGTCACGTTGTGGGGCGACGGCAGCCCGACACGCGAGTTCCTTTACGTGCGTGATTGCGCAGCCGGGATCGTGGCAGCAACCGAAAACTACGACCGTGCATCGCCCGTCAACCTGGGAAGCGGCCAGGAGATACGCATCGCAGACCTTGCGGCGCTTGTGGCCCGCCTGTGTGGATCCAAGGCGCCTGTCGAGTTTGATGCCAGAAAACCCAACGGCCAGCCGCGCCGCCTGCTGGACACTTCCAGGGCGCAGGAGTTGTTCGGCTGGCATGCCAGCACCGGCCTGGAAGAGGGTTTGCGCAAAACCATTGCCTGGTATCAATCCCAGCGCGCCGCCCAGGGCCAGCGCTAGGCACAGGCTGGATCAGGCCTGCGCCGAAAGCGGCTTAGTGATTTTGGCCGTGGCCCGCACTTTGCTTTCCAGCATTTCCATGAACGCGGGATACAGCGGCAGCATCAACTGGGCGGCAAAGGCCAGCTTGTCGGCCTGGCCCGATGCGCCCTGCACCAGCAACACACCACGTTTAACCCGCCCGCCCGCGTACAGCGGCAGTTCCAGGGCGTCACGTTCCAGGTCAGGTACGCCCAGGCACCAGACCAGGTTTGATTTGTCGTCGAGCAGGCCAATGGCAGAAATGCGCAACAGTTCCAGCAGTTCGATTGCTTGCGCGTCTGTCAGCGCTGAAGCGGGTCCATAAACGCGGCAGTCTGCAGCAATGTCGTGGGCGACCCGGCTGGCCCCTGCAGCCATGCGCAGGTTGTGAAAATTCAGGTAGCCGCCACGCGCATAAACAGTTGCGTAAAGGCCCACTGGCAGTGCCACTACGGCCATCGCAAGGGGTGGCTGTGCGCCGGCAAGATATGCGCCGGCAGCACTGACCGCAGCCATGGCCAGCAGCGCGGAAACCGCGCGGGCGTTGCTTTGGTCAAACAAAATCATCGCAATGTGGTGAATGTGTCCGCGGTCGGCCGTAAGCGGGTTGCTGCCCTGCAGGCTGCGTCGAACCACAACGCTGGTGATGTCCACAACCGGCAGACTCAACAGCAAGAACAGCGGCGCCAACGCGATTTCACCCTCGCCTGTGCGCACGGCCCGCAAGGCCATGGCGGCAATCACAAAGCCCAGAAACGTGCTGCCTGAATCGCCCAGGAACGTTTTGGGTTTGCCCAGGTTCAGGCGCACAAAGGCAAGGCAGGCCGCTGCCAGCGGAATTGCCAGCCCAAGTTGCAGGTGCCCGCCCAGCAGCGAGTAGGCGCCGATACCCGCCAGAGAAATGAAGGCCGAACCAGCGCACAGGCCGTCAATGCCATCCAGCATGTTGAAGGCGTTAGTGATGGCCACAATGAAAATGACCGTCAAGGGCAACGAGAACCAGTCCGTGGCAAACGAGAACAGACCCAGCACGTTGACGACATCAAGCCGAAAACCCAGCACCCAGGCCCAAACCGCACAAACGAACTGCACCACCAGTTTGGCGCGCGCGCCCATGGGCCGAAGGTCGTCTAAAAGCCCCAGGCCCAGCAGGGTCAAGGCTGGCAGCAGCAGATACACGTTGTCAACGTCGGCCAGATAGGCTTGGGGCAAGTCCATGGCACGGGCGGCGCCCATTTGTGCCAGCAGCGCCAGCAGCAAAGCCGCCGCCACGGTCATGCCACCTGATCGCGCCACGGCATCGCCGTGCACTCCGCGCAGTTTGGGTTTGTCGACCAGCCCGATACGCCATGCCAGGCGCCGGAACCAACCGCCACCAAGCAGCACGGTCGCCGTCGCGACGGTAATGCCGATCAGCCATGGTAAGTATTCACGCACGTTGCTTGCTGCCCCTCCAATTGCCGCTCAAGGTGTCCGATCCTGGTCCCTACAAAGTCAACGCAAGTACCAGCAGGCCAAGAAAACTGGTCCCGCCGCAACCGCCCAGCAGATACACAGTCGACAACGGCAGCCGTTTCAATTGCGGCAAAGCGCCGCCAGCCACAATCAGGGCCGCTGAAAAAGCCGCCGCCGCAGCACCCATCACCAGCGGCGTGATGTTGCGGTCCGGTCGAAACGCACCCGAATAGTTGTACATGCCTGTCATCTGGGTGCTTTTTGCCGTCGCTACCGATACTTCAAACTCGCCAAGCAGCAGGGCCAGCAGCGCCACAACTCCAAGGCCGGTCAGCACCATGCAGGCGATCACGGCCTCGCGGGTAAACGCGCGCAAGTGAATCTGGGCCAGTTCCGTGCGAATCGATGCCACGGTGTTTTCGTTCATCAATTCGTCTTCAATCGTGTTGACCTCCGTGGTCATGCGGCACCCCCGGCGGCTGCGGTCTGGGCGGTTGCAGCCTGGCCTGCGGTGCGGCGCAAGCACAATTGGTCGCCCAGAACTACGGCGTCCATGTTCGTGCGCACGAAACAATCCAAGGCCTGGCGGGGCGTGCACACGATCGGCTCGTTTTCATTGAAGCTGGTGTTCAGTACCACTGGCGTGCCGGTGATTTTGTCAAAGGCCTCAATCAAGCCGTAATAGCGCGGGTTCTGGTCGCGCGTGACGGTCTGGACACGGCCTGTGTGGTCTACGTGGTCTACGGCGCAAAGTTCGCGATAGCGGTCGGGTCGGGTGCGGTACACCAGCAGCATGAAGGGGCTTGGATGGCCGCTTTCAAAGTAATCAGGCAGGCGCTGCTGCAAAATCGCGGGGGCAAATGGGCGAAACGGCTCGCGGTGCTTGATGCGCGCGTTGAGAGTATCCCTCATGCCGGGCAGTCCCGGGTGGGCAATGATGCTACGGTTGCCCAGCGCGCGGGGGCCCCATTCCATGGCGCCCTGAAACCAGCCCAGAATTTTGCCCTGGGCGACCAGTTCTGCGCTGCGTGAAAGCAACTCGGCTTCTGGCAGGGTCGTAACTTGAAAGGCATCACCATGCCCGGTCAGAGTCGATTCAATGTCGCGACGGATCTCGGTCTCGTCGAAACGAGTACCCCAACTGGCGTGCTTCATTTCAAAACGCGGCATTCCCGCGTGGGCGCACAGCCAGGCCGCGGCGCCAATGGCCGTGCCGTCGTCGCCTGCTGCGGGCTGTACGTACAGGCGCTTGATTGGCGTTTGTTCCAGGATGCGCGCGTTGGCAACGCCATTGAGGGCCACGCCGCCTGCCAGGCACAGGTCCGTCAACCCGGTTTTGGCGTGTACGATGTTTGCTAGGTGCACAAAAGCCTGGTCTAGCCGGTGTTGCAGGCTGGCGGCGATGTCGCGTTCGCGGTCAGTCAGAGGGTCGGTGCGTTTGCGCGCCGGGCCCAGTTCGCGGGCCATGTCTGGCGTGAACATGTTGGCAAAATGCGGGCTGCCGTATTCGTCGGCGCCAGTCACCACGCCTTCGGTGTGATGGTTGAAAAACGACAGGTCCAGCACAAAGCCGTCGGGGGTCAGGCGCAGCATGCGTTCAAACAACGCGGCAAATCTGGGTTCACCAAAGGGCGCAAGGCCCATCACCTTGCCTTCGTCGCCATAGCGGTCAAAGCCAATGAACTGGCAAACCGCCGAATACAGGATGCCAAGGCTGTGGGGGTAGGTGACCCGACCATGAACCTTGATACTGCTGCCGGTGCCTTCGCCCCACAGCGTGCTGGCGAAGTCCCCAAAACCGTCCAGGGTCAGAATCGCCGCGCGCTCAAAAGGGCTGGGCAAGAACGTACTGGCGGCGTGGGCCACGTGGTGTTCAACGCGCCGGACTTTGGCTTTCAGGTCTGATTCGCTGGCGCCGCAGGCCTCTACGAGCTGCGATTCGATATCGCCCAGCGGCACGCGCTCTGTCAGTTTCTTGCGCACTACTTTAGTGGTCTTGCGCAGGTTGCGAAAAATGTAGGCCAGCCGGGACCGCATGTTGGCCGAAGTATCGCGCGCCAAGCCAATTGCACTCACATCGCGCAACGTGGCACCGCCCAGTCGCAGAACCTCGCGCAAGGCCAGTGTCGGAAACCCGGCACAGTGCTTGATGCGATTGAGGCGTTCTTCGGCAACGGCCGCCACCAGCCGGCCATCCTGGTAAAGGACGGCGGCTGCATCGGCGTGGTGCGCGTTAATGCCAAGAACCAGCACAGATCCATTCCCGGCGCGTCAGCCCTTCACGGGGCTGTTGCAGCGCCGAACAAGCATAGGCACACAATGTTACAAGTAATGATGCGAGCAAACAAAAGTGTTCCCACTGTGCCAACAGTTGCATTGCCCAACATCAGGCCTTGCCAAGGCTTGAGTGGTTGGCGCCGGGACGCATGGAAACCAGCGATGAACCGGCTGCCAGGCAATTCCTTGGCGCTGGCGGGGCGGTTTCGCTGGCCTTGAGGGGGCTTTGTTGCTACTTGTTTCCCCCGCAGGTTCGCCCATAGGGTTGAGTTGGAACTGGTCCTACTTTCGTTGCTGGCTGTGCTGGTGTCCGCATGGGCATTTGGCGCTGCTGCATCGCGCCTGGGCTACCCGGCTGTGCTGGGCGAATTGGCTGCCGGCATCCTGCTGGGCCCGGCTGTGTTTGGGCTTTTGGGGCCCCAGGGGGCCATTGCTGTGCACACCGGGGCCTCGGGCTACCCGGCGCTGAAGGTGCTGGCCGACCTGGGCATTCTGCTGCTGATGCTTTACATCGGCATGGAAATCGACCCCAAGGAACTTGGCAAGGCCAGCAAGGGCGGTTTTCTGGCGGCCATTGGCGGCTTCATGACCCCCTTTGCCATGGGATACGGGGTTGTGGCGTTGTTCGGCGGCACCACAACTGAATCCGTGTTTGTCGGCATTTCCTGCGGCGTGACTGCACTGGCCACTAAGTCGCGGATACTTCTAGACCTGAAGATGCTGGATACCCGCATTGCCCACGTGATGCTGGCCGGCGCGTTGATTTCGGACACCCTTTCGCTGGTAGTGTTTGCCGGGCTGATCAATTTTCATGAAACAGCCACAGTGGACGCGGTTTCGATTCTGATCTTGATCGGCAAGTGCGCGGCCTTCTTTGTGATCATGGGTGCGCTGGGCCTGAAGTTCTTTCCCTGGGCCGCGCGACAGCTTCAAAAATTGGGCATCACCCAGCGCGGCGTTTACTTCATGCTGCTGCTTCTGATTGCCCTGTTGTACGCAGAGGCCGCGGAACTGGCGGGTCTGCACGGCATTCTGGGCACGTTTTACGCGGGGCTGTTTCTTCGCCAGGGCATGCTGGAGCCCAAGCTGCAACGGGAACTGGATGGCCTGATTCGCGACGTCAGCGTGGCGTTTCTGGCCCCGATCTTCTTTGTTACGTCCGGCATGGACGTCTCTTTTGCGGTCTTCCGCACCGACCTGTGGCTGGTGCTGGCGGTGATGGCAGTTGCCTTTGTTGGCAAAATCGCAGGCACGGCGCTGTTCTACCTGCCTGCCCGGCACGGCTGGCGCGAAGGCGTCGTAATCGGCGCGGGCATGAACGGGCGCGGCGCTGTGGAGATCATTCTGGCGGGCATCGGCCTGAAACTGGGGCTGATTGACGAGCGCATGTTCTCGATTCTGGTGTTCATGGCGATTGTGACCACCGCCAGCGTGCCGCTGTTCTTGAAGTGGGGGCGTGACTGGCTGCTTCGCCGCGGTGAACTGGTGCGTTCCGCAGACAAACGCAACGCAGTTGTCATCATTGGCGCGTCGGCAACGGCGCGCGTGCTTGCCAAGTTGCTGGCTGCTTCGCAGCGGGTGGTGCTGGTGGATTCCAATGCGGGCCGCGTAGCCCTGACCCGTGCCGAAAACCTGGAAGTTGTGGCAGGCAACGCACTCGATAACGAGACGCTTTCCCAGGCCCGAGCCTTTGAGGCCAGGCGCCTGATTGCCTTGACCACCAATGCCGAAATCAACGCACTGGCCGCGCAGCACGCCAAGGAAACGTTTCTGGTGCCGGACCTGCATGTCGTGGCCACGGCGGGCCGGCCTGGCGATGTGGAAGCGATGAAACACCTGGGCGCCAGCACGCTGTTTGACCAGCCCGTGCGGCTGGGCGATTGGGACCAGTGGTTTGACCGCAAAGAGGCCGAGTTACTGCGCGAGCCCCTGGGCGACCGCAGCGTGGCTGCGGTGCTGGCTGCGCGGGCCGCAGAAGGCCCGGTGCTGGCCTTGGCCCTGGAGCGCCCGACCAAGACAGGCATGGAGGTGATTCCCTGGCATTCAGCAATGCAGGGCAAGCCCGGCGATACGGTTACACTGGCCCGGGTGCGCGCGCGGGTTGAGGTTCGCTCGGACCGATTCGATGAGCTGGTGCGCAACTGCCCGATACTGGACATCCACCAGTCTGTCAGCATGGACGTATTTTTTCGCCGCACGGCCGAGGCCCTGGCACCGGTCGTATCCATGGATGCCGATCACCTGCACGGGCTGCTAATGGAGCGTGAACGCCTGGGCAGCACGGTGATTACGCCTGGGCTGGCGGTGCCGCACATCATTCTGCCGGGCAGCAAGCGCTTTGCGGTGCTGGTCGCGCGAGGCACGCCAGGAGTGGTGTTTGACGACGGGCCAGAACCTGTGCACGCCCTGTTTGTGCTTGCCGGCACGCAGGACGAACGCAACTTTCACCTCAAGGCACTGAGCGCCGTCGCGCAGATCTGGCAGGGGCAGGATTTTGAGTCGCACTGGAAAGCTGCCAAGGATGCAGACGATTTGCGCCGCATTCTGCTGAATGCACCACGCCAGCGAGTAGCGGAAACCGCGCGCTAAAGTGGCCACCGCTCAGCCCCGGGGGCTGCCGATTTGATCGTCATCGTTGGCATCGGAATCGTAGCCAAAGTCGCCTGGATCGTGCTGGCTGTAGCTCCAGCTTGGGTCACTGGGGAAGTACTTCTCCTGTTCTTCCCAGGTATCGACTTGCTGCTTGCCGCGCCGGCGCACAACCCATACTCCGGCCAACATGATGACCGCGCCCATGGCAAACAAAAGCCAGCTCCAATTTGCGCCCAGCCAAGCCACAAATCGGCCTTTGGCCTCTTCCTGGCGTTGCCTTTGCCAGAGGTCTTGAAGCACCGATAATTCTTGGCCGGTCGACTGCGAAAATGCCGCGGCAAAATCCACACCGGATTCCTGCAGGGCCGCCAGAAGGGCCTTAAGCTTGGCCTCTCCCCATTGGGTCGCAATCAACTGCACTACGCGCCGTGATTCCGGATAGGCGAAGCCGGCGTTTTCATTGCGCAGGCCCTGTGAGAGTTCGTCCAGCGTCAGAAAATCCGGCGGCGAAAGGCTGACCTGTGTGCCCTCACGCAGGGCGTTCAGTGCCATGTTTTCGACGTAGTTAGCCACGCCTTCTTCGAACCACAGCGGGCGGTGCGACTGCAACTGGCTGCCCATCACCAAGTGCGCAATCTCGTGCCGCAGCACACCCAGCGGCTCTAATTCGCGCTCCAGCATCGCAGACAAGTTCAGCACTATGCGGCGGCGGGCGGGCACGGCGTAACCCAGCACGCTTTCGCTATCCATGCTTACGCCGTCGGCCTGGGCAAGTTCTGAAAACTGCCGCGCTGCGCCGACAAGCGTCAACTGCAGGTCCAACCTGTCATCCAGCCCGGTCTTTTGCTCAACGTGGTCAAAGGCAGCTTCCACCTGCGATTGCAGGCGCGCCGCGCGGTGTTCCGGCGCCCCCAGGTTGATGAATTCCACGCGTCGTGCCGCAAGCGGCGCCGCCAATAAGAAAACCAGCAGCAGATAGCGCATGCGCGGCCTGCGTTTGCACTGCACGGTCTAGAACACCGGGTCAGCGGCTTCTGTTCCGAAAGGCTTTTGGCGGCACGAAACCGGGCCCGTCAGCGCGATTCCATCAAGCCGCGTGTGGCCCAGATTACGGCTTGACCCACGCGGTCCGGTTCTGTGTCGCGCAACCCCATGGAGCCCTTGCTGACGGCGTTTTCGGGCAGAATGCCAATCACCAGAAACTCGCCCTCGTCGGGCAGCAGCTCACAGGTGTTCAAGGACTGTTCCATGTCAGAAAGGCCGTGCGGCATCATCACGCGCCGGTTGGGCGAAATTCCCAGCAGCGCACAAAGGCTAGCGGCCGCGAACTCATCGTTGCGGTCCAGCAACAGGCTGGCAATGGCGCTGCCGTCGTTCGGAGCCAGGGTGGTGGAACTCAGGGGCACACGGGCGTCTGCGCTGCCGGCGGCACCCAGCGTGGACAAATAATGCCACTTGCAACGCGGCACACCCGGAGCAGCAGTCGGCGGCCCTCCAATCAGGATCAGGCAGCCCGAAACACTGTGCGGAGAGCGATTCTCAATCGTCTGGGCGCCGCCATCGCCGGTGACGCGCAGTTGCAGGTCAGATACAGCCGCAGGTTCCGCCGATGCAAAAAACAGGTTCTGCCAGCGCACCAGGTCGTGCACCTGCGTGACAGTTTCCACGGCCGAACTGCTGGCAGTGTATTGGGCGTAGTCGGCTGGCAGGCCGCGAATGTTGCCGCCCTTGAGTCCCGCAGGCACCAGCCAGGGCGTGCGGTCCTGGGCAAATTCAAGCCGGGTCTGATCAACAACATAGGCGCAACCAACGGTGAACACCGCGTTACGCTGCGTTACGCCGTCGCTTACGACCAGCCTCACCATGCGCACACGGTCACCGGCGCGCTTGTAGACCTCGCCAAGGCTGAACACCAAAAGCACACTGAGAACCGCCAGCGCCAGCAGCGCCGCGGGGTAAAGTTCGGGTCGACGCAGCCGGCGCGCGAGCAGAAACATGCCCACGCCTGCGGCACTGACGTAAAGGAAGATCAATAGCACCTGCATGTCGCGTCCGGGAATGCGCTTGCCGGCAATGTCCAGCGTGTCGCGGTTGTCGCCCGCGGCCAGGCGTACCATGGCGCTGCGCCGCACGCCCTGGGCCGCATGTTTCAAGGCCAGTGAAACCAGGTTCACGCCGGCCGTGGTGGGCTTGCGTTCGGATGCGGTCACGAGCGGGAACTGGGAAAAATCAGCGTGCACAAAAATGACACTGCCGGCACCGGCCCGGGCGTAACTCAACAAGCTGCGCAAATCCTCCAGCGGCCGGGCGCGACCAGCACCCTGCCACAGCGAAAGTTCGGAATCGTCGCGTGGGTCCAGTGGCGGGTCTTCATTGTCGGGTGGCTTTATGGTGCCGGGGTCACCCTCGGGGTTTGTCGGGCCACCGGCGGTGCCGCGCGACAGGCCGGAAATCTTTGGTTTTTCGCGCAGGATCTTGAAGTCTGAAAGCCGCACCCCGGCCTGGGCCGGAGCACTAGTCAGGCCAAGCAGGCGTGCAATTGGCAACTCCGGGTTGAAGGCCGCTGCGGTGTTGGGGGAAACCACCAGCGTGCCGCCGGCGATGACGTAATCAACCAATGCTTCCGCCTGCTTGCGGCTCAAACGGTCGTCATTGAGGACAATGGCATCGAAGCAGGCCAGTAACTTCCAGTTTTCAGGCAATTGCTGGTTCTGAATCTCGATCAAGTCCTGAAACAGGTAGGGCTGGGCGCTGGCCAGCCGTGCCTGGCTGATGAACCCCACCAGCGCGCGGTTGTCACCATGCACGGCACCCGTAAACGCGCGTGCACTGACGGGCTCAAACCCATCGCCAAAGTTTCGTTCCAGCGCAACCTGACCTTCCAGTGAATTGCGATAGACCGGAATCTCAAAGTGCACCACCGCGTTCTGGGTGCCTTCTTCCAGGTTCAACTCCTGCGATAATTCAATGGCTGGGCGGTCGTCGCCAAAGGGCCCGCGCGCGGCGCGCCCTGACAATTCCACCACAACGCGGCCCTTGAAGGGGCGCGTGTCGGTGCGCTGAATATGCACCGTAAGCGGGGCAAAGGGTGCTGCGACCAACCCGGGAGTCTGGGCGGTGCCGCCAATGCCCAATTCGGTTTCCAGCAGGTATTCCTGGGCTGGCAAAAGGGCCGCAAACAGGGTGATCAGGCTGAACAGGGCAATGCGCATGGGCCGGGATTATAGGGCGGCTGCCTGATTCCACCACCGCGCATTCAGAACCGTCGCCCGAAGTGTCGATAAGCTTGCATGCGCTATGCCGACGCCCATGCCGATACATTTTACCGCGTCGCCACCGAGGGCCTGGACCCCTTGCAGCGCGAAGGCGGCCTGCACGTCAACGTGCCGCGCATGCGCGACGTGGGCCAGGTGCTGCAAGTGTGTTCCGTGTTCACGCCCAAGCACTATCAGGCAGCCCCAGCCCGTGATTTTGCCGACCGCATCATTGATGCCATTGACTGCAGCCTTGAGGCCAACGCGGCCACATTTGCCCCGGTGCGTACCCGGCGCGACCTGGCCGGTCTGAATGGTCGGCTGGGCTTGATTCCGTGGCTGGAAGGCGCCAGCCCGCTGTGCGGAAGCCTGGAGTTGCTTGGAGCTTTCTTTCAGCGCGGCGTGCGCGGCATTGGCTTGACGCATAACCACGCCAACGAGGTCGCCGACGGCTGCGGCGTGGCCGAACCCCGGCGCGGACTGTCGACCTTTGGGCGTGATCTGGTCGGTCGGATGAACCAGCTCGGGGTCGCGGTCGATTGTGCCCACTTGCCCCAGCCGGCCTTTGACGAAGTCATGGCACTTGCCAAGGCCCCGCCCTGTATCAGCCATACCGGCTGCCGCGCACTGGTCAACATCACCCGCAACGCCGACGACGCCATGTTGCGCGCCATTGCCGACCGCGGCGGCATTGTGGGCATTGACTTCTATCCCGGGCACCTCAAGGCCGGGGCCGGCGACGCGGGCGGCCCGCCCGTGAACTGCCAGGATGTTGCCGACCATGTCCAGCATGCCGTTGCGGTTTGCGGGCGCGATCATGTTGCCATCGGCGGTGATTTTGACGGCTTTGCCGACACCTGTACCGACCTGCGTCACGTGGGCGACATGGGCAACCTGGAAAGCGCACTTCACAGCCGCGGCATGGCCGAGACCGTGATTGAGGCCGTTTTCAGCGGCAACCTGCTGCGTTACCTGGGCGAAGTGCTGCCGGCTTGACCGTGCCGGGCAATTGCACCGACACAGGTTAGACTGCAGCCATGCGCCCCGTTGCCTGCCTTGTGCTGATGTTGCTTGCCGGGTGCACCACCACCCAGAACCGTCACGCCGTCAGCGTTTCCGCACTGGACGCCGCCCCGGCGGCGCCAGTGGCAGGCCGGGTGCTGGCCGATTTTGAAGACCCCGCGCAACTGGAAAGCTGGCACAAGTACGTCGTCGAAGGCTCCGTGCACGACCCCGAACTGGCTCTGGTGGACGGCGCATTGCAGATTACGGCAGACCGTTCTGCGGGGCTGTTCTGGCATAAGCTGGACCTCAAGCCAGCCGCTGAGCCCATCCTGCGCTGGCGCTGGCGTGCCAGCCATACCTTTGGCACCAGCACGCCCCTGAGCCCCGAGTTCGACAACTTTCCAGCACGCGTGCTGGTGGGCTTTGACTACGGCTGGCAGGACGCCGGCCCTGCCGCCAACGCGTTTCGCAAGAAAGTGCAGCAGTACGCGGGGGTTGACCCGCCGGCACGGGCCATCTGTTACACACTGGGTGGAAAGCTGCCTGCCAGCCAGGCCGTAGACGCCGCCTTTGGCGAAGGTCGTATTGTCGTGATCAACCTGCGCAGCGACAGCCTGCCCACGGGCGATTGGCTTCAGGAGACGCGCAATATCGCAGCCGATTATCGCGCTGTGTTCGGCCAGCCCGCGCCGACCGTAGCGGCAATTGCCGTGGGCAGTGACAACCACCGGCAAAAGGCATTCCCGCATGTGCAGGCATGGTTTGATGATTTCACGGCCTTTCCGGCATCGGCTGCGACTCAGTTTCAGGCAGAGCTGGCCGCGCCGGAACTTCAGCGCCAGCCCCCGCCGCTGGTCTGGTGGATCATCGGCCTGTGTATGGCGTTGGCTGGGGCCACCGGGGCGTGGTGGCTGTGGCGCACACGGGTGAGCGCCCGGTAGGGGCGGTTTTTGGCGCTGGCTTATCCCAATGGAAAATCCAGCCCCGCCGGAATTGGCTTGCCCAGCAGCCGACACATGGCGGCCACTTGTCCCTGGTGTTGAAAGATGTGCGTCTGTGTGCGCAGCAGCACATGCGCGGGTCTGATCACGTGTTCTTTGCCACCCCAGGTTTTCATGGGTCGGGCGGTGTTCAAGTCCTGGGCATTGGCGCCGCGCAGCCAGGCCTGTGTGTCCGCCGCAACTTGCAGGCGCCAGGTTTCCAGCGACGGGATCGTCGGGTAAGCGGCGTCGTTTTCATCCACGCTGAAATTTCCGCGCACAACTCCCAGCCAGTAATCCTCGGCCCCGATCACATGGTGCACCTTCAGGCGGATCGTGGGGTAGCCAAAGCCGGCCAATTCACGGTTCAGCACTCCGGGGTCGAACGCGGCACAATGCAGCAGCAACTTCTCGAAGCTGCGGTGGCATCGTTCATGCAGATCCAACAGGGCTTCAGGTGTGTACATGGAGTCCTCCCGCGGTTGGTTTGTTGCAAGGTGTTGGTTTCTGGGCGACGGCACTCTATGGCGGGCGGGCTTTGGAAGGATGCTGCTCGCATGGATCTGAAGATCCGCAAACTCAACCAATTGCCCGGCTGCGCACTTCGCCCTTGGCGAGTTTGGTGACTAGTTCTTGGCCGGGTTTCACCTGATCGGCTTCCTTGATGACTTCGCCCTTTTGATCGCGGGTGATGCTGTAGCCTCTTTGCAGCACGGCAAGCGGACTCAGGGCGTTGAGCCGCTGACCTTGCGATGCGTTGGTTTCCCGGGCTTTGGCCAGCTGGTGCTGCATTGCGCGCTGGGTGTTCTCCCACAGGTAATCGAGCCTTTGTTGCTCGCGGCGCACCTGGTTCAGCGGGCCCATCGCGGCCAGACGGGACTTTATGTTGCCCAACTTTTCGCCCCACAACTCGACTGTATGGCGCAGGCCGCGCGACAGGCGCAGTTGCTGCTCGTGCACCAGTTCAATCATGCCGGCAAGTTCGGGAACCACGATCTCGGCTGCGGCGGTGGGGGTGGGGGCGCGCAAGTCCGCCACCAGGTCGGCAATGGTTGTGTCGACTTCGTGGCCGACGGCGCTGACAACCGGAATCTCGCTTTCGTAAATTGCCCGGGCCACGGGTTCCTCGTTGAAGGCCCACAGGTCTTCCAGGCTGCCGCCGCCACGCCCCACAATCATCACTTCGATGTGCAGTTGTTCGTTCAGTTCGTTCAAGCGGCGGATCGCGTGGGCAACTTCCTGGGCGGAGCCGTCGCCCTGCACTTTGGCAGGCCAGACCAGAATCTCGACCAGCCGGTTGCGGCGCCGCGCCGTCGTAATGATGTCGCGCACCGCGGCCCCGGTGGGGCTGGTGACCACCGCAATGCGCTGGGGGTACCGGGGCAATTCGCGTTTGTGTTCGTCGTCGAACAGGCCCTCGGATTGCAGCCGTGCGTACATCTGCTGAAAGGCCAGTTGCAGCCCGCCCAGCCCGCGCGGCTCAATGCTGGTCGCCACCAGGCTGTACTCGCCGCGCTTGGTGTACACATCCAGCTTGCCAACAATCGTTACTTCCAGGCCATCCTTGAGTTCAAAGCGCAGCTTCTGAAGCGTGCCACGCCAGACGATCAGCTTGATCTGCGCACCTTCGTCCTTGAAGTTGCAGTACACGTGCCCGCTGTGGTGGGCGCCACGATAGTTGCCAATCTCGCCGGTCACGGCCACGTTATCAAAGGCGCCCTCAATGCTGCGCTTGAGTCGATTACTTAGCTCCGTGACGGTGATGGCTTCCATGCCTGTATCATCCTGTTGCGGCAAACTGGTGACGTCTTCAATCGCCGGCGGGCACAAAGTTCACACCGTCCAGCTTCAGGCGCAGGGCCTTGAGTGCCTCTGAGTTTTCGCGTTCGAACACCAGCACGCGTGCAAACATCATCCCGGCTTCGCGCGCAAGCCCCAGTTCCATGCAGCGGCGTGCCAGCTTCAGGTTGCCCGCCACGTCCTCAAAGGGCGTCATGCGCACGGCCTTGAGGTATTCGGCCTGGGGCGAATCGGGTTTTTCTTCCACTGTGGCATCGGCAAGTTTGACCACCACCAACGATTGTTCCGTGGTGACGACCCACAGCTTGCCTTCTTTTTCTGTGGCGAACCCCTGCACAAAGGTGCCGTCTTTGCGCGTAACCTTGACGTAGCGGTTGCCTTCGAAGTACTTGGCGTCAAAAAAGGCGCCGCCAAAGGGCAACTCGCCCCGGGCGCGGGCGCCAATTTCGTGGTTCATCGTGCCCAGTTGTGCGGTGTTCAAGCCCAGCCACAAACCGCGCCATTCCTTGGGCGCCAGGCCGCGCTTGGCGCAATCCCGCGTAAACACCTCCCAGGCTTTGTCCCAGGCGTCTTTCATGCGCGGGTCGTAGCCATCAATGCGGCCGTTGCGGTCCTGGTCGAAGTACTGAAAGGCCTTGGCGGCACTCAGCGCCTCCTGGCCAGCACCCATGCTGAAACGGGCGCCTTGTTCCCACGTTGCGTACACGGCTTCGAACTCTGCGGGCAGCACGCCGCCGTCATGGTTGGTGTCAAAGACCAGAAAGAACGATTCCATGTCAAAGGTCTTGTCCTGCACTGGGGCGTTGCCCTGCGGGGCATTGCCTTGCGGGCCGGTTTGGGGGCCCTTGTGGGCAAACACGCCCACCAGGACGGCGATCAACACCAAGGTGACCAGATAGGGTATGTACTTGCGCGACATGACGACTTCCCTGGGGCGACACGGGCCTGCAGTTTAGCAAGTGGGCGCCGCGCCGCACGCCGCTATGGCGCGGGCCGCCGCAAGCTGTCAAAATGCAAGTATGCGGCTTGCTGCGCTGATGTCGCTTATACTTGTTGCCGGGCTGGCCCTGACGCCCGCCCCGCTGGCCCGTGGCCAGGAAAAAGCGGACGCCACGCTGGGCGCTGCAGCGATCTGTGACCGGCTGCTTTCCAGCGATGTCAGCCAGCGCGAGCGCGGCGCCCTGGAACTGAACCTGATAACTGCCAAACGCGCCGAGGAATTGGGCCGCGAGATTCTGCGCCGCGAACCCCTGGAAGCCCGCGAAATCCTGGAAGCGATCGGCGAGGCCACGGGCAATTTTGCCTTGGTGGGCGCCATTGTTGCATTGGAAAGCGAACATGCCGAGGTACGCAATGTGGCCTTTGAGGCCCTGCTGGCCGCGCCACTGGACTCGCTACGCAAAAGCGGCGACGATTACTTGAAGAACAAGCGGCGCACAAACCTGAAAGAAATGCTTTCCAGTCCTGCAACGCTGAAAGTGCTGTGTGAGGGAATCCCCGAGCCCAAAGACGTGCCCAAGGCGCCCATAGAGCCCAGCCTGCACCTGGCGATTCTGGCTGACCGCTATTTTGGCAGCGAGGGTTTTGTGCTGCTGATGCGCACTCTGGGCAAGATGATGGCCGGCGACGATTCCGACAACGAAAAAGAAGAGGCCGGCGATTCGCGCGACGAAAAAGAAGCCCGTAACCGCCGCGCAGACCGCGAGCGTCTGCGCCGGCAAGCTGCGGCACTGTTTGAGGCGATCTGGATCTCGCCGCCGGGAGCGCAGTTCAACTATGTGGCCAATGCGCCCATCGAGGAACGCCGCAAATCCATTGGCCGCATGGAAGCCCGGCTGGAAGAAATCGCGGCCCGAGAAATTGAAGTCAAAGGCAAGAAGGTGCGCGGCGGGCGCCTTGGCGACTACCTGATTGGCCTGTTCAGCAGTGATGTCTCCGAGACCGTGGCAGCGGCTTACTTGCGCATGCAATGGTGGAAGGGTGATTCGCTGGCGCTGGAAGGTGAGGGGTACAGCGAAGCCGTGGAACACTTCAACACCCTGGGACGGCGTGAGCGCATGGCCCTGCGCAACGAAATCAAGACCTGGTGGGAATCCTTCCGCGCCGAGACTGACCCGCGATAGTCGTTAGCCCTGCAGCCAACCCACAACCGCAGGCACGGTTTTGGCCACGGCTGACTGCTGGCGCAACTCAAGCAATCGGTTGGGTAGTGGATTCAACGGGCTCTGGTGCCGACTCTACTGCCTGTTCAATCGATAGCGGCGTGTCCGTATGCACTGGCGTGGTGGCCAGGGCTTGGCTGTTGACGACTTCGGGTGCGGGCGCTGTGGTCTCTTTTTCAGCTTTCAGTCGGGCATGGCGTTGTTCGGCCACACGGGCAACCTGAATCATCACCAGCAGCGCGCCGCCAATGGGCAGCAGCATCCAGGGCCAAACCAGGGACACGCCGGCAATCATGCCCAAAGCGCCGCCTGCCACCTGAATGAACACAAGTTCGCTGGCGGCAACGCGGTCGATCAAGTCCTCAAGTTCGCCTTCATCGCGGCCCAGCAGTTCGCCCTCAATCAGCGATGCCACGTCCACGGCCTTTAGAAGTTCTTCGGCCACGGCCGAAAATTGCTCCTTCATGCGTACGCGCAGGATTTCGTTGTTCAGCAGGTGCTCAGCACGCTGGGGCAATTGGTCCACGACCTGGGCTGCGGCCTTGTTGACCGAACCATCCTGCTTGAGGTCGCTGACCATGTCGTCAATCAACTTGCCGACCATGGTGTCAAACATGCCCGATTTGGTGATGCCGGCGGCCAGCAGCCCGGCCATGGGGCCAAAGGTTGTGGCGGCAGCGGTACCAGTGAGCAGCGCCGTAAGGTTGCTGCGTGATTTTTCGCGCAGCTTGTCCTTGGCGGCGGTCACTACGTTGACCATGGTGTCCTGAATCGTGCTGGCAACCTCGCGTGTGACCAGCTCGCGCGCCTCGGGCTGGCCCAGCACGGAAGGCAGGTGGCTTGCAAGGCGCTGCAGTGCCTGGTCTACGGCGCCGGTGCTGACCAGCAGCTTGTGCATGCGGTCGCCGGAAATCAGGTGCTCTTCCAGCGTTTCGCCCACGCTGCGGGCCAGTTCTTTGCGGCGCGAGGGTACGACACCCTGAAAGCCCAGCACCTTCACGCGCGGGTGAAACAGCATTTTGATCGCAAGCCAGTTGGTGGCAAAACCGACCAGACCACTGATCGAGACAGCAAAAAACAGCCGCGCCCAAAGTGCCGTGTCGAAATAGAACTGGCAGGCGCCGCCCGCCAGCGTCATCAGCGACAGCGCAAGACCGGTGATGGCCAGAATGCGCTGGCCGCGAATCTTGCGCTGCGGGTTGTTTGTGGCCTCAGGCATGAAAGTTCAAAGGTAAGGCAGCGTGCCCCAAGTGGAAAGGGGAAGCCGACCCGAAAAGAAAAAGGGGAAGCCGGAAGGGAAAGGAACGAACGCTTGCGCGCCGTTGCTGCTTTTCCTTCCAGCTTCCCCTGACCTCGGCTTACTCCAGGATCATCGTTTCACGCATGACTTCGTCGATGGTCGTAGAGCAATCGTAAATCGCCAGCAGGCCGGATTCACGCAGCGTGCGCATGCCGTGGCGCCGACCGGCTTCGCGCAACTGGGCGACGTTCTTGTCATCCATGATCATCTGCTTGATTTCGTCGTTGCAGCGGAACATCTCGTACAACGCCAGGCGGCCCTTGTAGCCCGTGTTGTTGCAGCGCGAGCAGCCCTTGCCAAACGAGAACTTCTTGCCCGCAATCGCCTCCGGGCGCAGACCCAGTTCCATGGCCTGCTCCGGTTCCGGTGCAAAGTAATCCTTGCAGCCCAGGCAGATCTTGCGCACCAGGCGCTGGGCAATCACGGCTTCCAGCGTGGCGGCAATCAGGAAGCTTTCCAGCCCCAGGTCCAGCATACGCGTCACGGCGCTTGGCGCGTCGTTGGTGTGCAGCGTGGAAAGCACAAGGTGGCCCGTCAATGCGGCTTCCACGGCAATGCCGCCGGTTTCTTTGTCACGAATTTCGCCCACCAGAATCATGTCCGGGTCCTGGCGCAGAATGCTGCGCAGGGCCTTGCCGTAGGTCATGCCCACGTCTTCATTCACCTGGCACTGCATCACGCCGGGCAGGTCGTATTCCACCGGGTCCTCAGTTGTGATGATCTTGAGGTCCGGCGTATTCATGAAGTTGAGGCACGAATACAGGGTGGTGGTTTTGCCAGAGCCGGTGGGGCCGGTGACCAGCACCACGCCGTTGGGCTTGCTGATCAGGGCCTTCATCATTTCGTTGTCGTCCGGGCGCATGCCCAGGTTGTCCAGGTCCAGCTTGACGTTGCTGCGGTCCAGAATACGCATCACGCAGCTTTCGCCGAACATGGTCGGCAGCGTGCTGACACGCAGGTCCACGCTGCGGCCCTCAATGGTCAGCTCGATGCGACCGTCTTGGGGCATACGCGTTTCAGAAATGTTCAGCTTGGAAAGCACCTTGATGCGCGAAACCAGCGCCGGTGCCAGCTCCTTGGGCGGGCTTTCCATCGCCAGCAAGGCGCCGTCCACGCGATAGCGCACCTGGAACTTGTCCTCAAAGGGCTCCAGGTGAATGTCGCTGCTGCGGTCGCGAATGGCCGTTGCCAGCAGAAAGTTCAGCAGTTTCACAACGGCCGGCGCATCCGGGTCTTCGTCTACGGCCAGGGCGTCCTTCTTGCCCATGGATTCGTCAAACTGGGCCAGGTCGCCGCCGTCCAGGCCGCCCTTCATGGAATCTTCGCCGCCGTAAAACTTCTTCAGCGCGGCATCAATGTCGTCCACGCTGGCCAGTGAACCCTGGATACGAATGCCCGGCACGCGGCTTTGCAGCGCAAACTGCAGCTCGTCAAACACGACCACGTTGGTCGGGTTGTCCATGGCCACGGTAAATGTGCGGTTGTCGTTGTCGAATTCCAGGGGCACGATGCGATAGGTCTGGGCCTGGGCTTCGGTGATCATGTCCAGCAGTTCGATCGGAATGTCCAGCTCAGACAAGTCGACAAACTGCATGTCGTTCTGTGCCGCCAGCGCCATCGTGATGTCGCCCTCACTGCACACGCCCATGGCGACAATAATTTTGCCCAGCAGGCCGCCTTCCCGTTTCTGGCGGGAAAGCGCTTCCTGGATATCGCCCTCGGTCACGAGTTCGATTTCCTTCAGGATCTGCCCCAGCAGCTTGCGGCGCTTGGCCATGTGTAACGCTCCGAAATGCGGTCATGTTGCCCGCGAAATCCCCACGACAGGTGCAGCTACTCTGTGGCGCCACGGCGTACGGAAGTTGCCGCTGCTGCGGATGCCGCCGGCGGCGGTGCCGCCCACTTGGCCTCTTCGGCTGCCACGACCTGGTCGTCCCACATTTTGCCGCGGCCGCGGCGTTCTTTGTCGAACTTGTCGCGCATTTCCTTGATGTTGCTGCTGCAGCGAAACATTTCCAGGCGGGTAATCTTCTGGGCGCCGTAGAGTTCCCAAAGGTGATCGTCCAGCAGGATCATGCCTTCCTTCTTGCCGGTCTGAATCACGCTGGACAACTGGTAGGTCTTGGCTTCACGAATCAGGTTTTCCACGGCACTGGTGCTGACCATGATTTCAAAGGCCGCCACCATGCCGCCGCCGTGTTTGGGCATCAAAGCCTGCGAAATGATGGCAATGATCGATACCGCAAGCTGGGCGCGTACCTGTTCCTGCTGGTTGGTCGGAAACGCGTCGATGATGCGGTCCACGGTGCGTGTGGCGCCGGTGGTGTGCAGGGTGCCAAACACCAGGTGGCCCGTTTCAGCGGCCGTGATCGCGGCGCCGATTGTTTCCAGGTCGCGCATTTCGCCCACCAGAATCACGTCCGGGTCCTGGCGCAGCGCCCGGCGCAGGCCGTCGCTGAAGGTTACTACGTCGTTGTGCAACTCGCGCTGCGTCACGATCGACATCTTGTGGTTGTGGTAATACTCAATCGGGTCCTCAACCGTGATGATGTGCGAGTCTTCGTTCTGGTTGATGTAGTCAATCATCGTCGCCAGCGTGGTGGTCTTGCCCGAGCCCGTGGGGCCCGTCACAAGAATCAGCCCGCGCGGGCGGTCCAGGATACGCTTGACAGTTTCCGGCAGACCGATCTGGTCAAACGAAAGCAGCTTGTTCGGAATCTGGCGCAGCACCAGCCCGATCACGTTCTTCTGCTTGAAAACAGCCACGCGAAAGCGGGCTTTCTCGCCAAAGGCAAAGCCGAAGTCCGTCGAACCACCTTCCTGCAATTCTTTCAGGTTCTTTTCGGGCGCGATTTCCTTGGCCAGGCGAACTGTGTCGGCCGGGGCGAGTTCGGGCGCGTTTACGTCCTTGAGGTGGCCACCCTTGCGGATGGTCGGCTTGCGACCCACCGAAAGGTGCAGGTCCGAAGCACCCTGCGCAACCACGAACTCCATCAACTGCGCCATCGTGACGGCCATCTTTTTCTCCGTGACTGCATCTTGGCCGCGTCACCATGCGGCCAAGTAAACCGATTTCGGGAAGGGCGGCTCAGAATAAGTTATCAGTCGAAAGCGGCAAGGGTTAGGCCGGGCAGGCAACCGACTTGAATCACGCCACGACGGCTTTGGCATTACTCCAGGGCCACGCGCAGCAGGCGCGCCAGTTGGCGTGCCAGGTCGGTCATATCCACGGGTTTGGTCAGAAAGGCGTCTACACCAATGCGCTTGACGCGGCGCACCAGTTCATTGTCGGCGGCCAGCCCGGACAGCGCGACAATAAACATGTTGCGGGTTTCGGTTCCGGCGCGCAGGCAGCGGCATACCTCGGCCCCGTCCAGGCGCGGCATCATCAGGTCCAGGACCAGCGCGTGGGGCTTGAACGAGCCAATCTTGATCAGGCCCTCAAAGCCGTCGACGCTGGTCTCCAGGACGCTGCCAGGCAGGTGCCGCGATAGTGCCGACGTGGCGGCATCCAGCATGGCCGGCGAATCGTCCATGACCAGGATGCGGCGTTGTCGCGCCGGCTGCAATTCTTCGGGTACCGGAAACTTGTTCTTGTCCAGAAACGCCAGAAACGCATCTGTGTCCATTCGGTACTGGCCGCCGGGCGTAGTGTAGACTTCCAGCTTGCCGGCTTTGATCCAGTTGACGACTGTGGCAGGTGTGACCTGGCAATGCCTGGCAATGTCGCCGGTGGAAAGGGATTTTCGCCTGGCAGCCATGGGCAAACGCCTTAAGGCCAAGAGTTCGCCACGTTACCAAGAACACGAAGTCCATAAAATACCGCTTATCCACAAACGCCCCAATAACTTCCCTCGCAACGACTTGGGTACGCTGGCTCGCCAATATGCCAATCTCAATTCACCACCCATGTGCCCAGCCCCTTATAATGAAGGCGGATGGGGTTACTGTGGCCGGCCGTTAGGGCTTAGTGGCTATGGATGAAAACCTGATTACGCCTTCCGATTTCTTTCACCGCGGCCAGGAGCTTCTGGAAAGCGGCAAGTATCGCGAGGCGTTGCAGTACTTCGAAGCGGCCATCGACCGCGAATACTTTGATAACGACATCTTTCTGCCCATGGGCGAGGCCCTGTTTGAAGTCGGGCGTTATCAAGATGCATTGGACCAATTCAGCCGCGTTGAAGTTGAGGACGGCCCATCCCAGATAGAAGTTCTTCTGTGGAAGGGCAGTTGCTACCTGGAGATGCGCAAATCGCGCCGCGCCATCAGCGCCTTCAACCGGGTGCTGGAACTGCAGCCCGACCACGCCGAGGCGCACTTCAAGCGCGGCTTGACGCTGGCCGACATGGGTAGCCCCGACCGCGCCCTGGAAGCGTTCACCAAATCCGAAACCCTGCTGCGCGCAGCCGGAAGCGACACCGACAACGAGGCTTTGGCCGAAGTCCTGATGTGGAAGGGCCGCGTTATGACGCGCCTGGGACGCCGCCAGGAAGGTCTGGAATTGATGTTCCGGGCCTATGAGACCGCGCCGGAACATCCGGGCCCCTACAACGAAATCGCGGACAGCTTTCGCTTGAGTGGCGACTTGACCTCGGCCGAGGACTGGTACCGCAAAGGCCTGGAACGTCTGCCCGACGACCCCAGCCTGCACAACGATTACGGCAACCTGCTGCGCGAACTGGGCCGCAACCGCGACAGCCTGTCGCACCTGACCATCGCCATTGAGCGCGACGCCAACCGTGCCGTGGCCTACTACAACCGCGCCCTGACGCTGGAGCGCCTGGAACTGTTCGACGAAGCGCTGAAGGACTACGACACGGTTATTGATTCAAACTCCGGCGACCTGGACGCCAAGTTGCGCAAGCTGGACCTGCTGGCCCAGTTGGGCATGTTCAAGGAAGCCCACGCGCTGCTGTTTGCACTGACAGAAGACGAGCGCAAAGACCCAGCCGCACAGGAAACAGCTTCGCGCCTCTACAACCGCCAAGCCGCAAAAGCCGAAAAAGAAGGCGACCTCGGACTGGCCCTGCGCATGCACACGCTGGCGCTGGACTTGCACCCCGATTTCCTGGACGTCGAAACCCCTGCTGCGGGCGACGAACGCCCCGAGGACCGCTTGAACCGCCTGGCCGCGCTGCTGCCCGCGATTCTGCCCGGCGACCCGCTGGAGGGCCTGGCGGCCTTGCTGCAGGGCGCCGTGGAGTACGGGCTGCTGCGCCTGCGCCGCCGCGAAGGCACCCAGGCTGGTGCCAAACAGAAAAGCGCCCGCACCGCAGAGGCCAAAAAAGTGCAGGCGCTGCTGACACGCGCCGTGGAATTGACGGCCTGGCCTGACTTGGCCAACAAACTGCTGGCAGAGCTGGCGTTTTACGAGTTCAAGGATGACGACGACGCATTGGCCCGCGTAGATGAGGCCATCAAGCGCAGGCCTGACTTTGTCGGCGCATTGTGGGTCAAGGCCGTTGTGCTGTCGGAGGGCAAAGGCCGACCCGACCTTGCCGCCAATTGCTATCGCCGCATTCTGGAAATCACGCCCAATAACCCCACGATTTTGCTGAGCCTGGGCGACCTGTATTTTGATCACGGGCAACCGCACCGTGCGCTGGCGTGCTATCGCCGCGTGCTGGAGGAACGCCCCGGCGATGTCAGCGTCAACCGCGACATCGGCCATTGCTATGTGGCTCTGCAACGCTACGGCGACGCGATCAGCACCTTTGCGCGCATGGACACCGACGGCGCCATGGGCCTGGAAATCCGGCTGGATCTGTCTGAAGCACACCTGTGCGTGGGCGAACGTGTAGAAGCCCAGAACTTGATTGAGCGTGTAGTGGCCGAGAACCAGGGGCTGGACACCAACGTGCAGGCCCGGGCCGCGGAACTGCAAGCGGCGCTGTGTGTGGCGCGCCGCAGCCCCCGCCAGGCGCTGAAGGAACTCAAGAAGATTGAGGAAACCCAGCTTTCAACCTATGGCCTGCTGCAACGGGTACGCGCGAACATTGAGCTGGGCAAACTCAACGACGCGCAAGAGGACGTGCAGGAAGTGCTGGAAATGCTGGACCCCAAGGCCGGCGACGCCATTGAGGCCCTGTACCACGCCGCGCGCATCGACTTTGCCCGCGAAAAACTGGACGACGCCCTGACCACCCTGGACCGGTTGCTGGAAGTGTCGCCGTTGGATGAACGCGGCTATCGGCTCAAGGCCTGGGTGTTGAAGCTGCAAGGCAAGCTTGAGGAATTCGAAGAAACCGAAACCGGGCGCAAGTTCGCGGCCGAAATCGCCAAGGTCAACCGCCTGCTGCAGTATGAGGATTTTCAGCAGGCCATGGCTGGCGCAGAACGCCTAGCCAAGGATTTTCCGGACCGTCCCGAGCCGCGCTTCTACCTAGCCTGCGCACTGGCGCAAACGGGCGAAGAAGAAGCAGCCATGGAAGTGCTTACCGAGATCTTGAAACAATCACCGGAGCTCAAGCCACGCATGACCGAGGAATTCTACCTCGAGCCGCTGCAACTGGCCGCCCGCCCCGAGTTCCGCACCGAAACCGCTGGTAAATCCGACGCCTGAGCGAGCGGTCGGCGCAGCCCGTGCGCAACCGCCGGTGGTCGGGCAGCCGTCGCAGTTCGGCTCCGATCGCTCGGGGCTTTGCCGGGCGCAGCCCGCGCGAGTCCTGTTTGGGCCTTGCCACTTCTTGCCCAGCCCCTTACTCGTGGCTGGCGCCGCGTACCCATTGGCCCTGGACCAACAACTCGTGGGGTCGGTACTTCGCTTTGTAGTCCATGGTCGTGCAGCCCTGTATCCAGTAGCCAAGGTAGTAATGGGGTATGTTCTGGTTGCGAGCCCACTCGATTTCGCGCAGGACACTCAAGACCCCGATGCTTCGCCTTTCGTGAAGCGGGTCAAAGTAATGGTAAACGCTCGAAAGCGAATGCTTGCTGGTGTCGCCAATACTCACTCCCAACAGCATGCCCCGGCTGTCGCGGTACTCAAATTCGATCGTGCTGACACAACTGGAGTACAGAAATTCGCGCAGGCTTTCCGCGTCGCTGCTTTGCGGGCTTTGCTGGTGCTGCGCCGCCAGATAGCGCTGGTAAGCCTCGTGCTTTTCTGCCGTCAGGCGCGGCGACGCGGCACTCAGCACCACGTCGACATTGCGTTGCAGGACCCGGCGCTGGGACTTGCTTGCCACAAACTGCGCCACCGGCACGCGGATCGGTATGCACTTGTGGCAGGCCTCACACTGGGGCCGGTACAGAATGTGCCCGCTGCGTCGAAAGCCGCGATTCATCAATTCATGGTAGGCCGCGGGGTTCAGTCCGGCGCTCAGCCAGGCTTCGTCGGTTGCGGTCAATCCGGGCAGGTAGTTGCACGGGTGGCTGTGTGTGCCCAGGGGCACCGAACGCGAACCAAACAGCGCCGTCAGGGTGTGGTCGGGCGAACTCATGGCCTTAATCATCCGCCCGCGCAGGTCCAAGCGCAATGGCGGGAGAGGCTCAAGGCGCCAGCCGTTGCTCTGTGTTCCATTCTTCACGCAAAATCGACAGATAGCGCTCGTAGCGGCCAGCGTCGATTTCGCCACTGATTACGGCGGCCTTGACGGCACAGTGGGGTTCGTGGCGGTGGGTGCAGGTGCTGAATTTGCAGTGTTGCCGGGCGCTTGCGAAATCAGGGTAGGCCAGCGAGAGCTCCTCAGGCTTGATGTCGAAAAGCCCGAAATCGCGCACGCCAGGGGTATCGACCACAAAGCCGCCCGCCAAAGGCAGCAGGCTGGCGTTGGTGGTGGTGTGGCGGCCTTCGCCGTCGCGGTCGACTTCGCCCACGCGCAGTTTCAGGCCCGGTTGCAGGGCGTTGAGAATACTGGATTTGCCCACGCCACTTTGGCCTGCAAACACGGCCGTGCGGCCGGCAAACAGTGCGTTGATGCCGTCAAGCTGGCCTGCGCTGGCGCTGACACGATACAGGGCCAGGCCCATGCCGATGTAGGGGCGCAACAACGGGTCCAGCAAAGCCCGGTCAACCAGGTCGCATTTGTTGACCACGATGACCGGGGTAAGCGATTGCAGCAACGCCGTCGCCAGTAACCGGTCCACGGTAGTCAGTTGTTCCGACAGCCGGTCGGCGCCGGC
This sequence comes from Planctomycetota bacterium, assembly GCA_016722065.1. Taxonomy (GTDB): domain Bacteria; phylum Planctomycetota; class UBA8742; order UBA2392; family UBA2392; genus H3-PLA7. The sequence goes on along the minus strand of JADKGX010000001.1, from coordinate 833,355 downwards.
CACAATCACCAGCATGTCCACGTTGACGGCCATCAACTGGCGCATGCGGCGATCGTGCGGGTGGCTTCGAAACAGTTCGCCCTTGCGTGGCAGCACTTCTTCCAGCGCGGCTTCTGGTTCGCCGTCGCCGACAATGGGAGTAATCCTGACGCGGTCGCCCACGGCCACGGGGCTGCGGTCGCGGCGTTTGCCCTTCTTCAGGCGGCCCCGCAGGGTGCACAGGAATTGCTGGTCCCCGGCGGCAACACAGGCGTGCTGCCCGTGCAGTCGAATCACGATGCCCTGCAATGGTTGCGGTTCACTCATGGCAGGGCCAGCATAGCTGACATCGTTTCGTTTGCCTGACGCAATGCGCCTGCCCACCGATCGCCGGTTGGCCGCGCCGCGGGTTTTCGGATACCATTCCGGCGATGTCCCTGCGGCTCAAAATTGCCTTTGGCGTCATGCTGGCCACCGCCGTGCTTTCGGTGGTGCTGATCCTGCTTGGGTTGGAAGCGCGCGACCAACTGGATGCAACAGCCGAACGCCAGAACGCCCGCACGCTGGCCAACTTCACCGAGTACCAGAAGGCCCAGCAGGAACTGGCTGTGAAGGCAGTAGAAGACCTGGTGCTGGCCTGGGTGGCCGGTCTGGCCGGCACGCCCATCATGGAACTGGCCGACAGGCTGCGCGACGACAACAACGGCCTGCAGGAAGCAGCAATCGTGCACCGGGCAGAAGACGGCAGCCTCGAGATGCAGGTGCAGAAACCGCGGGGCTCGCGCGCGCAACTCAGCGAAGAAGAAAGCAAGCTGGTCCAGCAGGTATTCCTGAGCGGCAAGCACCGCTTTGACGGCGAAGTTCTGTACCACCCGTACTACGAGCCCGATTACCCCAAGCTGCGCTATGTGATGCGGCTGAAACTGAAGATTCCGCAGCCGCCCCAGTTGCAGTTGCCACCACCCGAGAAAGCCGACTTTGCACCACTGGCCGTGGCTGGCTTCACTACGCTGGCGCTTTCCATGCTGGCAGTGTTCATCATGCTGATGTTCGCCTTGCGGCGGTTTGTGCTGGCACCGCTGGGCAGCGTGCTGGAAGACAGCGAACGCATTGTCAAAGGCTCCAGCGGCTTGGAAGTGCGCGGCCTGCAGGGCGGCAAGGGCGGCGATATCGAAACGCTGGTGGCGGCCTTCAATGCCATGTTTGCCGAACTGAAGGACTACCAGTCCGACCTGGAAGGCAAGGTCACGGAAGCGACGCGCACCATCAAACAGCAGCAGCAATCGCTGGTGATTGCCCAGCGCCTGGCAGCCACGGGCACGCTGGCTGCCGGCCTGGCCCATGAGGTAAACAACCCGCTGTCCGGCATGCTCAACGCCGCGCGTCGCCTGAAGATGCGCGAAGGGCTGGACGAGCGCGCCCGTGACTATGTGGGATTGATTGAGGAAGGGCTGGGCCGGATCGAGAACCTGATGAAGCAGATTCTCGATTTCTCGCGGCGCCGCGACATGAAGCCCGAACGCTTCGACCCCGAGGCCGCCATAAAGCGCAGCCTGCCGCTGGTGCGCCACCGCATGGAAAAGCGTCAGTTGAAACTCGAAGAAGACGTGCAGCCGGGCGTTCCGCAGGTGTTTGGCAACGAAGAAGAAATCAGCCAGGTATTGATGAACCTGCTGATCAACGCTTCTGATGCCGCGCCCGAAGGCGGCACGGTGCGTGTCAGCATTGGCCGTGGCAACGACAACGGCGCCGTTTACACCGTGGAAGACAGTGGCACGGGCGTGCCCGACGAAATCCGCGACCGCATTTTTGACCCCTTCTTCACCACCAAGGAACCGGGCAAGGGCACGGGCCTTGGGCTAAGTATTGTGCACACGATTGTCGACAACCACGGCGGCAAGATTCACGTTGAGGGCAGCAGCCGCCTGGGTGGTGCCAAGTTTGTGGTAGAGCTTCCGCCTGCTGAAAAACGCGACAGCACGCGCCGCATCAGCCCGCCCTCGGCTGCACCCGAACCGGCCTGAACGCCGCAGGGGCCAAAGTACCGCCCGCACTACCAGCCAAGTTCAATGGCCAGTTGCACGCTGCCGCCAAAGCGCTGGGGCAGCGGTTCAAAGTCAAAACTGGACCCGAAGTTGTTGGTATCAACGGCGATCATGCCGCCAAAGTCCAGCCGTACAGGCCCCAGCCGCAGGCCCAGGCCGGCCGTGACCGTTGTGGACTGGTCGGCATCAGCAATGTTCTGCAAGGCGCCCACACGCAGGGCAAAGCCGAAGATGCCCAGGCTGGGTTCAAAGCTGACCGCCGCGCGCAAAAACTGGGTGTGGTAGTTCGGCAGCACGTCGCTGCCTACCTTGTTCAGGTCAGCCTCAATGGCAAAACTCAGCGGCAGGCCCAGGCCGTGAAACAGCGTGTAGCTTGCGCCAAGGCGGTACTGCGCATCAAAGCGCACCAGCTTGGGTTCGGCACGGTAGCTGCCCTTCCAGCGGAACTCGGGCCCGTTGATGTTGCGCGCTGCCAGCGAAATCGCCAGCGTGTCCAGGCCAGGAATCTGGGGCGTAAAGATCACACCCAGGTCAATGCCCACGTTGAAGCGCTTGGCATCGCCACTGAACGTGTAGGCCTCGCCCACGTCTTTGCCCAGGGAGTCCAGGGTGTCCTGCACGCCGTTGCCGTCCATGTCCTGGATCAACAGCAGTTCACTGAAAGTCGTGGCCTGGATCAGGCGCACAGTCGCGCCAAAGGTCAGCCAGTCGCTGGCGCCCAGAATTGGCAGCCCAAAACCATAGCTGAAGCCGACCTCATACCAGCTCAAACCCCGGATCAGAAATCCTGACCGGTTGCCTTCCAGCGGGTTGGCGCCGCTTTCCAGGCTGGTGCCGGTGCCATTGAGGGTGTTCAGCAGAAAATCGAGCAGAATGCTGCCGCCTTCGCCGTTGAAGTTTGTGCCTGCGGCTTCGGCCTGTGCGGCCAGCGCGTCGGCCGTGACAGCGCTGTACCCGCCGGCTTGCAACGCCGCGGAAAAATTCTGGCCGCCCTGGGATTGCGGCGTCGGCGGGGGACTGCCGCTGTTGGCAATGGCCAATGCAATCAGCGCCTCAAACTGGGCGCCCGATTCGTCTGTCAACCGAAAGCCGCGCAGGCTGGACAGGTCCACGATGGCCGAAAACGAACCAATGCCAAAGCCGCCGGCGTAGATTCCAAAACCGTCGCGCGGCAGCAGCAAGCCATTGAATCGAACGCCAAAGCCGGCCGCTGTGCCCACATACAGACCTTCGCCGTTGAGACTCTTGAGGTGGTCCAGCGCGTCAATGGCGGTCATGGCGAAGCGAAAGTCTTCCAGGCGCAGGGTTGCATTGCCGGTGTTGAAGGCGCCTTCCTGGAATCGGTCAAACAGTTCATTGGCCTGGTCCGCGGCGTCAAAGATGAAGCGAAAGCTCTGGCCATGGATCGCGGCCGAAAACGCTACCGGCAGGTCGAACTCAATGTGAAACAGTTCGTCACTTTCCCAGGGGCGACGCGCCGCGTTGGCCGGGCTGTAGTATGAACTTGCACCCCCGCGCGCCAGCACGCCCGCGCCGCCGTCCGATTGGACACGCGACGAAAAATCGAGCCATTCCTCGGCGTGCAAGGCGCCCGCAAAGGCAAACAACAGCAGGGCCACGGATAGAAATGGCTTCATGGGTTCACCTTGGCTGGTCAGGCTTCGTCACCGTACAGGGGTTTCAGGACGCGTTCGTCGTCGACAAAAAGTTCCACTCCCGCGCCCACCAGAATGGCAATCGCGTCGCTGGGGCGTGCGTCAATGCGAACTTCGCCGTCGGCGGTTTGAATCACCAGGTTGGCGAAGTAGGTGCTGTCGCGCAGGTCTGAAATCTCTACGGCCTTGACCGTGCCGCCCATGCCGGCAATGACGTTATCCAGCAGGTCGTGGGTCAACGGTCGCGGGTGCACGCGCTTGGTGGCGCGGCGGTAAATCGCCACGGCCTCGGATTCGCCGATCTCGATCGTGAAGTGCCGGTTGCCGCCGACTTCCTTCAATATGATTCGCTGGGCCTGCTCGACATCCGTCAGCACGACCCGGGCCAGCGTAAATTGTTTCAGCGCCATGGGGTTATTCTAGCCGCGCGGGCTTGCACACTGTAGTGCCTTGCACGACATCGCTAGCCAAGCAGCCGCAGGGCAATGGATTTGACATCCAGCATCGAGGGCGCGTCCGGCAGCGCCGTGGGGTCGCTGCAGGCGATCAAGGGGCCCTGCTGCGGGCTTGACGGTGCGGCACCATGGCTGCCACGCACCAGCGAGGCATCCAGCGGACAGGTGCGAAAGCGATAACGGAAACCGAGCTTTTTACGCAGCAGAGTACCCGCCACGGCCGCAACACTGCCGTCCATGAACAGTTCGCAGGGGTCATAGCCCGGCTTGCGGTGAATATCGACGCTGCGTGCGAAATCCGGGGCCTGGGCATCGTGCTGCCAGTAGGGGTATGCAAACCAGGCGCCCGGTTTGGCCAGTGCCACAAGTTCGCCACTGTTGGCGTGGTCCAGCTGCAACTCTGACTGCTGGGCTCGATTCAGCACCCAGCCTACGCCTTGCGTGCCATCAAGCAACTTCTGCACGGGCTGAACGTCTTGTGTGCGGGCAACGTATATGTGCGCGGCCTGGTGGTCGCACACCGCAAAGGCGCGGCTGGTGGTTGGGTCCAGCATTTCGCCGTAGGGCCCAAGGCGCGTGCGCAAGAAGCCTGCCGTGCGCAACACTCGATTGAGGTAGACCGGCAGCGAAACGGGCTCAATGCCGTATTCGCTGACCACCAGCACCGCGGCGCCAGTTTTCGCCGCTGCGTCCAGCACCAGGGCGGCGCATGCATCAACCTCGGCTACCAGTCGTGCTGTCTCTGCGGCAGCTCCCTTGCGCTGCAGGTCGTAATCCAGGTGTGGTAGATAGCAAAGTGTCAGCGTCGGCTTGTGCGTGGAAACCACATGAGCCGTGGCGCGGGCAATCCAGTCACTGCTGGGCAGCCCGGCGCGGGGGCCCCAGAATGATGCAAAGGGAAACGCCCCCAGTTTGGCCGCCAGTTCATTGGCGAGTTCCGGGGGCTCGGTCAAAATGTCGAACGCCTTGCTGCCGTCGCTGCCGTAGTGGGGCTTGGGCGTGGCGCTGATGTCGCAGCCACTGCCCTGGTTGAACCACCAAAACATCTTGGCGCAAGAAAACGGTTGCCCGCGTTGCTGGGCCAACCTGGCAGCGGTTCGATACAGCGGCTCGGCGTGCAGCAATGCGTTGCTTTGCACCCAGTTGCGAACCTCGCCCAGGTCGCGCCAGTACCAGCTGTTGCCAACCACGCCGTGATCGCGCGGCGCAACGCCAGTCAGCATGCTGGCCTGGGCGGTCATGGTGACGGCCGGAAACACGCCAGCCATGGGCTTGGACGCCAGCTGGCAAAGCCGTGGCGCCAGCGGCAGCAGCGCCGGCGTAAGCCCGACAACATTGAGAATCACCAGCGGTTTCATGGCAGCGTTTTACAGGCAACCCGGCGCGCGCACAGGCGCAGTGAGGGGGCGCGCCTTGATGCGCGTTCATTCTTCGTTCAAGTTGAACTTGTTCTTGAACAGCTCAATCATGCTTTGGACAGCCTTTTCGGCGTCGGCGCCTTCGGCTTCAACTTTCAGGCGCGTGCCCTTTTCGGCGGCCAGCATGATGACGTCGATGATCGACTTTGCGTTGCAGCGTTGCTCGCCCTTAATCAGATAAATATCGGCCGCGAACTTGCTTGCGGTCTCAATGACCTTCATGGCCGGCCGCTGGTGCAAGCCGTACTTATTCAGCAATTCCACTTCGGCTGTGGCGGACATGAAGCCTCTGCGCAAACCCTGTGCGTCTTCATATGGCCTTGCCAAGCCGGATTCAACCCCCCTTAGGAAACGTTGTGCGGTCGATTTGGTGCACATGCATTCCTGCCGTCGCGGGCCAGCACCTAAAGCAACGCCGCCAGGGGCGGCAATTGGGTGGACAATCATTTTAGTATTAACTAAAATGACCGAATGAACGCATTGCAACTGCTGTCTGAGCCGCGCCGGCAGCGCATTCTGTATCTGTTGTGGCAAGGCGAACTCTGCGCCGGTCAGATCCACCGTCGCGCCGGTAAAGTGACCTTCGGTGCCGTCAGCCAGCACCTGGCGCGCATGCATGCCGCCGGGGTCATTTCCCAACGCCGGCAGGGTCGGCGCAGGTTCTACAGCGTCAACCGTGAGGCGCTGGGCAGCCTACGCGCCTACTTTGAGGGCCTGTGGGGTGCCAAGTTGAACGACCTGAAGCAACTAGCCGAACGCGCCGCAGGCAACGATGGCGAAATCCAAACCGAGAACGCAGCAGAGGGGGACCCGTCATGACGAACAATCGCTCTACCGTGCGCGTCAATCGCAACCTTCTGATCGCCGCGCCGATTGAGACCGTGTTCAGTTTCTTTCAGGATTCGGCACGTTTTGCGGCCTGGTGGGGGGCTGGTTCGCGAATTGAGCCCCGCGCCGGGGGCGTCTTTCACGTCGTGAATCCCGGTGGCGCCATTGCTGGCGGAATCATTGAAGCCATTGTCGCGCCGACCCGCATTGTCACCACCTGGGGATATGCGAACAACAGCAGCATTCCGCTGGGGTCGACACGGCTGGAAATCACGCTGGAGGCAACACCCGCAGGCACGCTGGTGCGACTGGAACACTCCGGCATACCCGCAACGGGCGATATGTCCGAGCAGGCCCAAGGCTGGCGCTATCAACTGGCGCAGTTTTCCAGGGCCGTCACCCAACTGGCCCATGGCCAGGCCGCGCAAAGGCTGGATACCTGGTTTGCAGCCTGGAACACAACCGACACGAAAGTGCGGCAAGACCTGCTGGCCGAATGCTGCGAATCCGATGTCGCTTTTCGCGATGCATTCTCTGCCACGGTCGGGGCAGAAGACCTGGTGCCGCACCTGGCCGGCTTTCACAAACACATGCCCGGGCTGACAATCTCGCGCCAGGGAGACCCCGCCCTGTGTCACAACACGGCGTTGGTTGGGTGGGTGGCACAGGGTGCAGACGGAAAGCCCATGGGTGCCGGTCGGAATTTTGTCGAGTTCAGCCCGTCGGGCAAGATCGCCCGTGTGTTCGGGTTCTGGGGCTGACTTGCGCTATTGCTTGGCCTGAAAGCAGATAACGCCCTGGGCGCCCATTTCGCATTCGGCTTCCAGCAATGCGGTGTTCAGGGCGACGCTCAGGCTGCGGGCGGCTTCTTGCCCCGCAAAGGCCGTGGCCGACAGCAACTTCATGGTCAGGGCGATATCCGCCAGCATGTCACGCGCGTCAACCATGGCGCGCCAGGCCGCGCGCTGGTGGTTGGGCGAAAGCAGTTGTCGGGTGTCCAGGGGCCAATCGGCCTGTTGGGTGCGTTGTGATGTCATGGTGGCTCCGGTTCGGTGTTACCGGCGCATCGGCGCGCCAGCACCAGAACCTACCACATGGTAGCGACACTTTTGGGGGGTCAGGCCGGCAAAGCGCTTTGCGCGGCCTTGAACAGGACTTTGTGCTGAGCTGCCGTGTCGGCGTTCAGGCGCTGCCACTGGCCTTGGATCTTCAGATCCGCAAACAAACCTGCCGGGTCTTCGTGAAAGTGCAGAAAGGCATCTCGCTTGAGGTAGAATGTGCCACGCTTGCGTTCAATCAGTGGCAAAGTACGCAGGCGCGCCAGCAACGGCTCAATGGTGTCCAGCACAGCAGGCGTTGCATGGCGCATGGAAACTCCTGCACGTTATTGTGTCGAAATGGCCAAGCGCGGAAAATACCCAGGTTCGGATTCGGCAGCAGGCCACCTGCACCAGCCGGACCGCAAGACCCTGCAGCTTTGCAGGCAGGTGGAGCGCGCCCTGACGTTTGCTTTGGCGGAATCTGACAACGAAGTGCTGCTGGACGTGCAACTCGAAGGCGTGCAACCAGCGCCTGATGCCACCCACATGCTGGTGGGCGTAAGCATTCGCGGTGACAACGCCCTGGAGGTATTGACGGCACTTCAGGCCGATACGCCTCGACTGCGCCGGGCTGCTGCTGAATCGATCACGCGCCGCAAAGCCCCGGAACTTTCGTTTCAGATCGTCCAGCCGGGGGCCTGAATGGCTTGCAGCACAGGAAAGTTTCCGGGCCCCGCCGGCGTTACAATGGCAGGAGACTGTCCGGGACAAACACCATGAAGTTTCAGGACTATTACGAAGTGCTGGGCGTGCCGCGCGGCGCCGGGCCAGACGAAATCAAGAAGGCCTACCGCAAACTGGCAATGGAATGGCACCCCGACCGGCACCAGGGCGCCAGCCGCGCCGAAGCCGAAAAGAAGTTCCGCCTGATCAACGAGGCCAAAGAAGTACTGACCGACCCCGAAAAACGCGCCAAGTACGACAAGTTTGGCGAACATTGGCAGCACGGACAGGACTTCACACCACCAGCCGGCGGCCAGAGGCGCAGCGTTTCTCCAGAAGAATTCGAGGCCATGTTCGGCGGCCGGGGCGGCGGCTTTTCGGATTTCTTCACCAGCTTCTTTGGCGAAGACATGCTGCGCGGCTATGGCGGTCAAACCACGCGTCGGCGTCCGCGCAAAGGCCAGGACGTTCAGGCCGAACTGGCACTGAGCATCAGCGACGCGATTGTCGGCGGCAAGCGCGAGTTTGGGTTGCGCACAGAGGCGCTGTGCGAGACCTGCGGTGGCCAGGGTTTTATCGACGACCATGTATGCCCGGCCTGCGTGGGCGTGGGCCGCACCCGGGGCACCAAAACCATCGAACTTGCCATTCCGCCCGAACTTCGCGACGGAATGAAGCTGCGTCTGCGCGGGCTGGGCGAGGCAGGGGGCGGCGAGCCCGGCGACCTGATTCTGACTTTGCGCCTGAGTGGCGATTCCACCTGGCGCCGGCAGGAAGACGACCTGTTTGCCGACGTGCCGGTGGCGCCCTGGGAGGCGCTGGACGGCGCCAAGGTCGATTTGCGCACGCTGGATGGAACCGTGACGCTGACGGTGCCGCCGGGTACAGCTTCGGGCGCGCGGTTGCGGCTGCGCGGGCTGGGCCTGAAAGGCGATATTGGCCGTGGCGACCTGTTTGCCGTGATTCGTTACGCGCTGCCCGACAACTTGACTGATGAGCAAAAAGAGGCGATCCGCCACATGAAAGCTGGCGTCGTCAAAGGCGGCGCCCGAGCCTGATTGCAACCTGGCCGCGGGGAATGGTCCCGGCGGCAAGGCTGCTGCTAGGAAAGCTTCAGGTCGCGGAAAGCGCCCAGGGTAGGCTTGATGACCGGGGCCTCAGGCAGCACACCCGGGTCCATCAGTGCATCGATTGTCTTCAGGCCCTGGCCGGTGATGCACAGCACGGTGGTTGCGTCCGGGTCAAACTTGCCCTGTTTGATCAGCTTGGCAAAGGTCGCCAGTGTGACCCCGCCTGCGGTCTCCGTGAACAGGCCTTCAGTTTCGGCCAGCAACTTCATGCCGTCGCGGATTTCGTCGTCAGTCACGTCGTCGCCACCGCCACCCGAATCCAGGCATAGGCGCGATGCGAAGTAGCCGTCGGCCGGATTGCCAATGGCAATACTGCGGGCAATCGTGTTGGGTTCCTTGATCGGCTTGATCACGTCAATTCCGGCCTTGATGGCAGCCGTAATCGGGTTGCAGCCGGTGGCCTGGGCGCCCCAGAACCTGGTTTTTGAGGATTTTTCCAGCAGGCCCAGCATTTCGAATTCCTTGATCGATTTGCTGAGCTTGTTGATCAAGCTGCCGCCGGCCATGCAGGTCACGATGTTGTCCGGCGCACGCCAGCCCAGTTGTTCCAGGATCTCAAAGCCCATCGTCTTGCTGCCTTCAGCGTAATAGGCGCGAAGGTTTACGTTGACGATGCCGATCTTGGCATCATTGGCGATTTCGGCGCACAGCCGGTTCACGTCGTCGTAATGGCCGTCAATCTTGACCACCTTGGCGCCGTAGATCTGGGTGTTGATCACCTTGGCCAGTTCCAGCGACTTGGGAATCAGGATGATGCTTTTGAGTCCTGCCTGGGCGGCCTGGGCAGCCACGGCATTGGCAAGGTTGCCGGTGCTGGCGCAGCCCACCGTGCGAAAGCCAAAGCGCGCGGCGCGCGCAATGCTGACGGCCACCACGCGATCTTTGAACGAAAGGCTGGGCACGCACACGCCGTCGAACTTGACGTACAGGTTCTTGAACCCGCCAAGCCGCTGGCCCAATTTCTTGGCGTGATACAGCGGCGTACCGCCCGTGTTGAAGCCGCTGATCGGATCCTGTTCCGGCAGCAGTTCCTTGTAGCGCCACATGTTGAACTGGCGCTTGGCAATGCTGTTGCGGGTCAGCTCGCGCTTGACCAGGTCGTAGTCATACACCACTTCAAGCGGTGCGAAATCAAGTTCGCACACGTTGATCGGGCTGTCTTCGTATTCCTTGCCGCACTCTCTGCAGCGAAGACCAACCGCCGTTGCCACTGCCATGGAAGTCTCTCCACATCGGCCCGTGAATGAAGTGGGCAAGGGTAGAAAGATCAGGCCATGGGGCAACGAGGAGTCTTTGGCCTTCGTTGGCCGGCGACCCGCCATTGCTTGAGGCATCAAGGGGTTTTGCCCCTGCTCCAAAGTCCTGCCCGGCTTGGAAGTGCCAAATTCCGCGCCGCAAGCTGCAATGGCAGCAGCAAAGGAGATCACCATGAGACCCACCATCAATCTCAAGCTGCCCCAGGCGATTGTCCTGTTTCTCAATGGCAGGATCGTAAGGGTGGACCCGCTGACCGGGCAGACCCTGTGGCTTACGCGTGTTCCGGGCCGGTTTGCGCCGGGGTACTCCACCATCTCCATTGACGGCGACATGGTACTGGTGGGCACCAACGGCCACCTGATCGCGCTGGACATTGAGGACGGGCGCGTGTTGTGGGTGAACGAGCTCAAGGGACTGGGCTACGGGCTGGTGAATGTGGTCACCGACCGCGGCACGATCGACAATGGGTCGGTGGTCGCAGCGGAATGTGCTTCCAGCAGCAGCTAGGGAAATTTTTCGACCACTGTTTCGCAGCCGAAGGAGAAAGCCGCCGTGCCCCTGTCATCGACCTTTGTGACTCTTTCGCGCTGCTACGCGCAGACGCACCGGCGCTACCACACACTTGCGCACATCGCCCAAATGCTGATGCACGGTCTTGCACTGGGCCTGAATGACGTGCAGGTGGCCGGGATCTGGTTTCACGACGCCGTGTACGACCCGCTGGCCCGCGACAACGAAGAGCAAAGCTCCAAGCTCGCTGGTGCCATGCTGGGCGCCGAAGGCTGGAATGCGTCGGACATTGCCTCTGTACAGTCAATCGTGCTTGATACACGCAAGCATGTACCATCTTCGCCGGAAGCAAGACTGGTAATCGATCTCGACCTGGCCATCCTTGCAGCGAATTGGCCTGAATACCTGAACTATGCCGCAGCTATCCGCGCGGAGTATGCGGCAGTGCCGGACGAAACGTGGATGGCGGGGCGCATCGCTTTTCTGCAGGGCGTATTGGCCCGCCCTGTCATTTTCCACACGCCATGGGGCAAGTCTTTGGAGCCACTGGCCCGCGCCAATCTGCAACGCGACCTGAAGTCCCTGCAGGAAACCCGCAGTCATGAGGCATGAGGCTCAGCGCAGCTTGGGCTTCTTGCGCTTCTTCTTTTCGGTCTTGGACCCGGCCTGCTTTTCTTTGGGCGGGGTACGAAACCCGGGGCGACCTACAACCTCATTGGCATCCACTACTTTGCCGTCCGGCAGCATGGCAGGTTTGCCACCCTTCTTGCGAATCAGGTTGGCCTGCTGGTAGCGCAGCATGATGTCCTGCATGCTCTGGCCTTCGGCAATCATGTAGTGCAGATCGCGCAGGCTTGTGCGAAGCCCCAGCCAGAAAAACGTCAGAATCGCAACCGTAATCGCCGGGCAGGCCGCGCGCAGAAACAGCGCCCGTTCCTCGTTGCCGGGCTCAAACTCCAGGGCATATCCCATGGTCATGGCAAACAACACGGCCGCGCCACTGATGACGTTGACGGCAATGCCGTCGCGAAGAAAGCCCATGAAGCCCATGGCGATTAGCGTGATCGGCAGCGTAATCAGCATGCTCAGCCAGGGGCCGATGCGCACGGAGATGCCCATGCCCTCCAGCACCACTGGCAACGCTGCCAGCGCCAACAGCACGACCGAAATGATGATGCCCAGCCGCCGAGCCTTGGGTGGGAAGGGCTTGCTGGCTTTGCTGAGGGCCGCCTCGTCCTCCCGGACAAAGGTCGAGCCACCCTTGAGCATGCCGCGTGCCTGGTTACGGCTGGCGCCAGAGTTGGGGTCCACGATCGCTTACTTTCGCCTTGAGGCCATGGCTGGCAAGTGTCTGCGCCAGCTTGGGCCAGTGTTTCTGTTCCAGTGTGTAATGATCTGTCTCAACCAGCGCCATGCCTTTGTCAAGCGCGGCCAGTGCATGGTGGTGTTTCAACTCGGCCGTCAGGTACACGTCTGCCCCCTGGCTTAGTGCACTGGTGCAGAAATCACTGCCTGCGCCGCTGCACAGGGCCACTTTTTGCACTTGCCTGTCAGGGGCGCCCAACACGGCCTTGACGAAAATGCCCAGTGCCTGCACGCGAGTTGTGAAAGCGGCCAGCGTTTCCGGTTGGGGCAACTTGCCCATACGTGCCAGGCCGGTGCCGTTTTCTTTGTTATGCAGCGGAATCAGGTCGAAGGCGACTTCTTCGTAGGGATGGGCCCCATGCATGCTGCTGACTACGCGGCCGGCGATTTCGCGGCGCAGAATCACTTCAATCTTGATCTCGTCGGCGCGTTCGAGTTGGCCAGGCGTGCCCAGAAACGGGTTGGTCTTGCCTACTTCGCCTCGAAAGGTGCCCGTGCCTGCGGTGTTGAAGCTGCACTGGTCGTAGTTGCTTACGTGCCCTGCCCCGGCAGCGAACAAGGCCTCGCGCACTCTGTCGGCGTGGGTGGCGGGCACAAACACCGCCAGCTTGTAAAATCGTTCGCGCCCGGAATCGACCAGCGGCTTGACGTTGACCAGCCCAAGCGCTTCGCACAGCGTGTCGTTCAGGCCGCCGACGGCGCTGTCCAGGTTCGTGTGCAGTGCCACCAGCGAAATGCCGGCGCGCAACGCCTGTGCAATCAAGGCGCCCTGCAGCTCGGCCTGGTTGATGCGCTTGATCGATTTGAAAATCACGGGGTGGTGCGTGACCACAACGTTGCAGCCGCAGTCGGCGGCGTCTTGCAGCACATCGCGCGTGACGTCCAGTGCCAGCAGCACGCCGGTAACTTCGGCCTTGGAATCGCCGACAATCAGGCCAACATTGTCCCAATCCTCGGCCAGGGCCAGGGGATAAAGCTGGTCCAGCAGATCGACAAGCCTGGAGACCTTCATGGCGCGGGAGAATAGCAGCGGCATGGCGGGTGCGGCATACGGTGTCGTGCTGGTCGTGCTGTTTTTGGTAATGGGCTGCGGTGGGGCTGACTCGGCGGCCAATACGGCCGATACCAGCGGGCCGGTGGCGGCCCAGACGATTACCGTGCTGGCAGCGGTCAGTATGACGAACCTGATCAACGACGCCGGTGCGGACTTTGGCAATCAGACTGGCCACACCGTCAAAGCAAGTTTTGGCGGCTCTGATGTGCTGGCCAAGCAGATCATGCAGGGTGCAGAGGCAGACATTTTTGTCTCGGCCAGCGCTGACTGGATGAAAAAAGTCCAGGACGCCGGCCTTGTTGAGGGCAGCTCCGCCGTGTTGGCCGGCAACACGCTGGTTTGTGTCGTACCCAAAGACGCCGCAAAGCCCGCCGATGCCGCCGCGCTCAAGGCCGACACGTACAAGATTCTGGCGATTGCCGGTGAGACGGTTCCAGCAGGCAAGTACGCCCGCCAGGCGATCGACAAACTTGGCCTGACAGGAGACCTGTCGCCGCGATTTGTCGGCCAGAAGGACGTGCGCGCCGTGCTTCGCGCGGTTACGGCCGGCGAAGCCGAAGCAGGCTTTGTCTACAGGACGGACGCGCTGGCCGAAGCCAAGGTCGCCGTTGCCTTTGAGTTTGACGCCAAGCTGCACACGCGGATTGTCTACCCGGCCGCGGTGCTGAAAGACGGCAAGGCCAGGGCCGCGGCCAACGAGTTTCTGGCGTGGCTGCGAAGCGCGCAAGGTCTTAAGCTGCTGGCCAAGCATGGCTTTGTTCCCGGAGACTAGTTGTTCGACCCCGCCGATTGGCCCGTGATTCGATTGACCCTGCTGGTAGGGGCGATCAGCGTGGGCGTTTCGCTGGTGCCGGGCATCCTGCTGGGCTGGTTGTTTGCCCGCTGGAACCATCCGCTGCGCGCGCTGGCCCAGGGCATCACCATGCTGCCGCTAGTGCTGCCGCCGGTTGTAACGGGCTACTTGCTGTTGATGCTGCTTGGGCGCAAAAGCTGGCTTGGCGCCTCGCTGGAAAGCATCACGGGCCTGCGCATCGCGTTTTCCACCACGGCCTGTGTGGTGGCTGCCGCCGTGGTGGGCTTTCCCCTGTTGGTGGAAAGCATTCGCTTGAGCATTCTTGGCATGGACCAGCGGCTGGAAAGTGTCTCGCGCAGCCTTGGCCGGTCGCGCCTTCAGACGTTTTTGCGAGTAAACTTGCCGCTGTGCCTGCCCGGCATTTTGAGTGGTGCCGTGCTTTCCTTTGCCCGGGCGCTGGGCGAGTTCGGAGCGACGATTGTGCTTGCGGGCGACATAGAAGGCACAACCCGCACCATTCCGCTGGCAGTGTATGGCCACTTGTATGCCGTGGATGGCGAAGCGGCGGCAGGCCGGCTGGTGCTGGTCAGCGTGCTGATTTCCCTGGTTGCGTTGATGGCCGCGGCCTGGTTGCAGCAGCGCCAGCGCCGCCGCATGGAGGACCAGAAGTGATTCTGGAAGCCCGCATACAGCACCGCCTGGGCAAGTTCACGCTGGACGTGAAGTTGGAGTCTGCCGGCCCGGTGCTTGGGGTGTTTGGCGCATCAGGAAGCGGCAAGTCCACGCTGCTGCACTGCATTGCCGGGCTGATCAAACCCCGCCAGGCCGACATTTCTGTGCGCACCCGCCGTGTCTGCCGCCGCCCAGGTGGAGTCTGGGTACCGCCGCAGCGCAGACAGGTTGCCGTGGTGACCCAGGACCCGTTGCTGTTTCCGCACTTGAGTGTGCGCGGCAACCTTACCTACGCGCCTGGCGCGCGTGGTGCACTGGAGGGCGACCTGGGCCTGCGGCTGCGCGAGGTGCTGCGGCTGGAAGCCTTGCTGGACCGGCCGGTGGCCAATCTTTCCGGCGGCGAAAAACAGCGCGTCGCCCTTGGTCGCGCCCTGTTGAGCCGCCCCGAACTGCTGCTGCTGGACGAACCCACCAGCGCCCTGGACGCCGACCTGGCCCGCGACGTGTTGTCGCTGCTGCTGCGCGTGAAACAGGAACTGGGCGTGCCGATGGTCTGCGTGACTCACAAGGCCGGCGAACTGATGGCCATTGCCGACGACTGTGTCGTGCTGGAAGAAGGCAAAATCGTAGCCCAAGGGGCGCCAGTCAGTGTACTGGCCCGGCCGCGCGCGCTGGGCGTGGCCAAGTTGGTGGGCGTGGACAACCTGCTGCGCCTCAAGCTGCTGCGCCACGACGAACCAGGGGGCGTATCCCTGGTCGATTGTGGTGCCAGCCTGGAACTGGCCGTGCCGTTGTGCGCAGTGCGTGCCGGTGGCACGGTGGCGGTGGGAATCTATGCCGATGAAGTGCTGTTGTGCCTGGCTGCGCCCCCCGGCATCTCGGCGCGCAATGCTTTGGCCGCCCAGGTGACGCGCATCGACAGTGTCGGCCATGAAGTCCTTGTTGGCTTGAAGGCAGGCAGTACGCCCTTGTGCGCGCGCATCACGCCGTCAGCGGCGCAGGAGTTGAAACTGGAAACCGGCCAGGCTGTGCATGTGATCATCAAGACTTCGGCCTGCCACATTCTGGGCGATTGACGCGCCCCCGGGCGGGCTCGCGTTGCCTTAGCGGCTGGGTCGTGGCGGCGTCAGGGCGTCGCCAATGCGCATGCCCAGCTTGCCGGGCTTCAGCTTGACCTTGACCAACGCGCCGTCCCAGAAACTGAAGCCCGCGTTGTTGACCAGCACGTCGCCAGCATCATTTAGACGGGCTTGCGGCGTCCCCTTTTCATCGCGGCGCAGGCGCACGATCTCCACGTCATACTCTGGCTTGTCGGACAGCGATTCCAGCAACAGGCGCAGGTCTTCGCGGTCCTTTACGTCGCGGCCATCTACCTTGACGATCAGGTCGCCGACCTGCAGCCCCAGATCGCGGGCCTGTCCTTCGGCCAGAATCTCCGTGACAATCGGGTTTTTCTCCCAGCCGGCTTTCAGCGTGTCGGCGTGCTTTTCTTCCCACCAGCCCGCGAAGTGAACTTTGCCTTCGGCCTGGCCTTGCAGGCGGCCGTTGGCGTCGCGCTTGCGGGCTGGCAGATAGTGACGCGTGCGTTGGCCAGCGGAGTCGGTGGATTCGATGCAGCGCCAGCCTTCATATTGGCCCTGCACAAGATCCGAGAAACGGCCCAGCCCGCGCACATGTTCGCGGCGCGTGCCGTGGCTGTCAAAATCATCGCGCAGGCCTTCGGGCCATGTGGGCAACAGGCGCACGGCAAACTGCTTGTCGGGCACGGTCAGTCCGGTCTGCAATTGCGCCCAATCCCTGACGCTTTGGCGTGGCATGCCCAGTACCCACAGCGGCCACAGGCGCACGGTGTCGTCCTGGCTGCCGCTGGCCAAGATTGCGCCCTGGGGGTGAACGCCCAGCCGTGTCACGGTTTCCGAGTGGGCCTTCATAGATGCAATCGGGTTGCCGGTGGCGACGTCCCAGACACGGATCGTGCGGTCGCCGCCGCTGCTGAACAGCGTGCGGCCGTCCGGGCTGAAGCGCACGTTGTAAATCGAGTCCTCGTGGCCTTGCATGCGGCGCAACAGGCTGCCGGTTTGCGAGTCCAGCAGCACGACAGCGCGGTCCTCGCCGCCTGTGGCGATCATTTTGCCGTCAGGGCTGTAGGTCACGGTTGGCAGCCGGCCCGTGCCCTGGTACAGCACACCCAGAGGCTGGCCGGTGGCACTGTCCCACTTGCGCAAGGTGCCGTCGACGCTGGCGCTGATGATCTGGCTGCCATCGGGCGACCAGGCGCACTCGGTGGTGATTTCTGTGTGACCGGCGCACATGGCCAGTTCCTGCAATGTCTCGACATCAAAAATGAAGATGCGCTTCCACATGGAAAGCGCCACGCGCTTGCCGTCGGGGCTGAAGCGGGCGTCCACTGTCAGTTCTGAAGGCTTGATCTGGCCAATTGCCTTGCCGGTACGCAGGTCCCAGATGCGTGTACCGTCTACACCGACGCTGGCCACAGTGTGGTTGTCCGGCGAGATGTCGGCGCCCCACACCGGCGCCACGTGGCCACGAAAGACGATTTCGGTTTCCATCGTGCGCGTGTCGCGCACGCGCACTGTGCCGTCCCAACTTGCGCTGACCAGGTGGTTGCCGTCGGCCGAAAAACGCACGTCAAAGACGTCGGCCGTGTGTTCGCGAAAAGCGCGTCGGTCACGGTCCGACAGGCGCCAGACGCGCACCTTGCCCTCAATGCTGCGCGCCGCCAGGGTGTTGCCATCGGGGCCAAACACCACACTTTGGACCCAGCCTTCAAAGCCGGTGATCACACTGATGCACTCGCCACTGCGCGTGTCCCACAGCCGAATCGAGGAGTCGGCTGAACAACTGGCCAGGGTGCGGCCATCGGGCGCATATGCCAGCCCGATGACATAACTGGAATGTTCGGCAATTACGCGCGTGCAGGATTCGCTTTCCAGGTCCCACAGCCGGATTGTGCTGTCCAGTGAACCGGAAGCCAGCGTGCGGCCATCGGGCGAAAACACCGCGCAGGTTGCGTTCAAGGCATGGCCGGACAGCTTGGTGCGCAGGCTGCCGGCCGCAAGGTCCCACAGTCGAACCTCGTTCTGGCCCGGCTTGGGTTCCAGGTTGCAACTGGTGGCCAGGCGCCCGTCGGGACTGATGGCGATGTCCATGGCCGCGTGGTCGGGGTCGGCCAGCAGGGCTACGCGGCGCATCGTGGCCATTTCCCAGACTTCGATGCTCGACGACCCGCACAGCAACTGCCGGCCGTCAGCAGCAAAGGCCAGGCTGTTGACGCGCGCGCGGCAGCGAAAAGTCTTGCCCGGGTCCGATATTCGACGGTTGGCCGGGTCTACATCGTACAGGCGAATGTTGCCTGAATCGTCGCCCGTGGCCAGCAGCTCGCCGCCGGGGTGAAAGGCCACGGCCATTACTGCCGGCCCGTCGGCGCCAAGCCGCGCCAGAACGCCCCCGGAAGTCAGGTCCCATACATAGGTGCGGCCGTCGGGCATGCCGGTGGCCAGCATCGCGCCATCGGGCGAAATCGCTGTGTGAAACACCTGGTAAATCTGCTGCTTGGCCGTGGTGTCAGGCCGCAGTTCCCAGACCAGCGGGTAGACCGTGGGCAGGGAGACCAGCGTGCCGCGGGCCTCGGGTTGTTCGGCGCTGTCCAGCGCTGCTGCGGCAAACACCAGCGCCGCATTGAAGTCTTTCTCCTTGATCGCCAGGCGCGATCGCATGGCATAGGCGTCGGCCAGGGTGCGGTCCCAGCCCTGCAGGGCGCGGGTTTTCTCGGCGGCTTCCTCGCGGGCCAGTTTGCCGGCGGCCTCGGCTTTGTCGCGTGCCTCCTGGGCCGATTTTTCTTCGGTTTCGGCAATCTTGCGTGCCTCGGTTGCGCTTTGTTGTTCGCGGCGGGCGTTTTCGCGTTCCAGTTCGGCCACGCCGCGGGCTTTTTCGGCCTGCAGCTTCTGGTCCTCGACCATCTGCTTTTCTTCGCGCAACTGAAAGTAGTGGTAAGTGCCCGCCGCAACCACAGCATAGGCCGCGATCATTGCCAGGATCACGGCGCGCTTGTGCCGGCTTACCCAGCGGCCAATGTGTTCTCGCAACGTGTACTGGTAACTGGCCAGGGTCTTGCCGTCGCGAAAGGCCACAAGTTCATTGGCCAGTTGACGGGCCGAACCCAGCCGATCACCTTTTTCGCGCGCCATGGCGTGCAGGATCAGTGCCTCCAGTTCCGGCGGGGCCTCGGGTACCACAGCGCCGGCTCGAAGCGGCGTGCCGTGCAGCACCTGCTGAATGATCAGCCCCGGCACCGGGCCGTCAAAGGGTGCGCGACCGGCGATGATTTCATACAGCACGGCGCCCAGGGCATACACGTCGGATTGTTCGTCCACGTTTTCCAGGTCGCCTCGGGCTTGTTCGGGCGGCATGTAGGCCGGGGTGCCGACGACCGACCCGTGCAGGGTCAGGTTTTCCGAATCGGCGTTCACCAGGCTTTTGCTCATGTGCTTGGTGCTTTCCAGCAACTGGCGGGCAGCCGTGTCTTCCTGGCCTTTGACACGGGCCAAGCCCCAATCCAGCACCACGGTTTCGCCGTATTCACCGACCATGACGTTGTCGGGTTTGATGTCGCGGTGAATCACGCCGCGGTTGTGGGCATAGGCGATGGCGTTGCAGACGTCGATGAACGAATCCAGCAGCTTCAGACGCGCGGCCAGCTTCTGCTTGCGGTCCAGTGCCGAATCGTTGTTGATGCGCTTGAGTTTGCGCGCCAGCGTCTCGCCGCGCACGAACTTCATGGTGTAGTAGATCGCCCCGTCGGGGTGCTTGCCGATCTCATACACCGGCACAATGTTGGGGTGTTCCAGTTGCCCCGTGATCTTGGCTTCGCGCAGAAACCGCTCTTCCAGACCCTGCGAAACCGGGTGGTCAGCGGGCATGCTGCCACCGGTCTGGGGCAGCAGTTCCTTCAACGCGACTTCGCGTCCCACCACATGGTCGCGGGCCAGCAGAATGCGCCCCATGCCGCCACGGGCGTGTTCGCGTTCCACCTTGTATCGGGCGCGCGAGTTGCCCATCAGGTCCATGGATCGCGTGCTGGGCCGGTGGGTGGAGACCTGTTTCCCGGCCTGTGTGGGTTGTTCACTGGGGCGCCGCGGCGGGTCGGAGGGCTTGCGTTGAGGCGCCAGGGCCAGCAGCGTTTCGCGCACCGTCTGGGGTTCGACAACTTCGGCGGCGGCAATGCTGACCAGAGTGTCGCGCGTGGCGTCGTCCACACCGAGGTCCTGCAGGTCCTTGCGGCCCTGCTGCAGTCGTTCGGCAATGGCTGCGGCATCCAGGTAGGTTGTATCGCCGTCGGCGAATTCGTCGCGCCGGGCGGCCAGTCGCACCGAATGTGCGGCCGCTGCGTCGTCGGGCTCGCCCTCCAGGATGCGCTGGGCCTCTTGCGGCGTCACCAGGCCGCTCTTCACGGCAACAATGGCGGCAACCAGGCTTTGTCGGATCGTGGCCATAAACCGGTGGGGCATCTTAGTAGGGATGACCGTCAGGGATACCCCTTGGGCCGGCACACCCCGCCGCATGCGGCCACATGCGGGGTTTGGCTTCTTTACCGTTTCTTGACTCGATCTTAAAGATCGCCCCCGCTAAGGTGCCGCCCACAGGATTCAAGGTTCTTCATGGAAGCCTCTGAGTGGTTTGAGCTTGCTTACAAGGTCATTGGCGGCCTTGGCGTGTTCCTTGTGGGCATGATGATGCTCAGCGAGGCATTGCAGACTGTCGCCAGCGACTTCATTCGCCGCGTGATCGGCTGGCTGACCAGCAACCGCCTGATGGCCGTGGGCGTGGGCGTAATCGTCACCACGATCATTCAATCCAGCAGCGTAACCACGGTAATGGTGGTTGGCTTTGTGAACGCTGGCTTGATGACCCTGGCCCAGGCCGTTGGCGTCATCATGGGCGCCAACATCGGCACCACCATCACGGGCTGGATCATTGCCATCCAGATCGGCAAATACGGGCTGGTTTTCATTGGGGTCGGTTTTGTGCCGTACCTGTTCGGGCGCAAACAGGTACCGCGCGCGCTTGGCAAAATGCTGATCGCACTGGGGCTGGTGTTTCTGGGTCTTGAATTCATGAGTGGCGGTTTCAAGCCGCTTTCGCACCACCCGGAGTTCATCCGGCAGCTGACGATCTTTGATGGCAAGTCGTTTCTGTCGGTGCTGGCCTGCGTGGGCGTGGGTTGCGTTCTGACGTTCATTGTGCAAAGCAGCTCTGCCATGCTGGGCATTACCGTGGCGCTGGCTGTGACGGGCGTGATTCCGTTTCAAACCGCAGCGGCCCTGGTACTGGGTGAAAACATTGGCACCACGATCACTGCGCTGCTGGCCAGCATTGGCGGCAACGTAAACGCCAAGCGCGCGGCGACAGCACACTCGGCCTTCAACGTGATCGGCGTGTGTTACATGGTGGTCGTGTTTCCCTGGTACATTCAGGGCGTAGACTGGTTCATTGAGAACGCCCCGGCGTCGGTTACAGGATTGTTTGCGGTCAAGGCAGGCGATGCGGTCAAGGGCGTAGACCCGCTGGTGGCCATGAAGATTGCCGCCACACATTCCGGCTTCAACATCTTCAACACCCTGCTGTTTCTGCCCTTCATGACCCAGTTGGTAAAGCTGGTTACGTGGATGCGCAAAGAAAAGGGCGCGGGCCAGAAGCGCCGCCTGAAGCTGCTGGGGAACCTGTCGACGGTGTCGCCCGAACTGGCCCTGGAGGAAGCGGAAGGCGAAGTCGAGCTGATGGGCAACCTGGCCATTGAGGGTTACGCAAAGGCCGTGGAATACCTGCAGGCCGATGAAGAGCTGCTGGACCAGGGCAAACGTGTGGCACACCTGGAACAGATCACCGACAACATCCAGATGGAAGTGACACTGTTCCTGACCGAGGTCATGCAGGCCGTAGTGACACAGGAACAAGCCACCCGCGGCTATGCGCTGATCCGTATCAGCGATGAAATCGAAAGCATTCTCGATTACTGCCAGCGCGTGGTGCATTACAAAAGCCGCCTGCTGCGCGAGAAGCTGAAGTTGACCGACGCCGCCCGCAACGATTTGAAAGGCCTGATCGCCCAACTGGAAGAATTCTTGGCCGCAGCACTGCGATTCAGCAAGGAACACGCTCGGGCCGATAACCAGGACCCGGACGTACGCGCATTGATCTTGAAGGCCGACGCGATTGCACTGGCCTGTGAACGCGCCCGCGACGGCCACCTTGCGCGCGTGCGTGACGGGTCCTGTGACGCTTTGGCGGGCATTGCCTACAGCGATATTGTGACGGCCCTGTTGCGCATCAAGAACCACACCGTGAACATTCTGGATGCGCGGGTGGGTCGCTGGGAACAGCGCCGAGAAGCACTTCGCAACATGGACCGCGACAACGGCGATTCGGAACGCATCGAACGCGACGAAGTGATTCCGGCCGGTCGCCCGTAGGCCGCCCCAAAACCACGGGAATCAATACCTTGGGCGCTGCTGTTGGTTAGCTATGGCCCCTGCCAGGAGTTGTCATGAGCGAACTGGTCATTCCCAAGGATTTTCGCGGCATCGTAGTAACCCTGCCGCCCGATCTGGGTACCGCCGGCATTGTTCAATTGCAGCGCCTGGTGGAAGACGCGCAATTGGACGCCTTCAAGGGCCACCGCATACTGCACCTTCACCAGGTAAAGCGCCTGGATTCCGCGGCCGTGGCCACACTGGTGGACATGGTTGATCGCGTGCGAAAACAGGGCTTTGAAGTGGCGCTTTGCGAGCCGCCCCCGGTCGTGCGCAGCTACCTGGACATTTACGGGGCCAACAGGCTGCTGCAGGGCAGTGTCTTGAGCAGCTACAGCGATGGAACCTTTGAAAGCGAACTGGTGCCCTTTGTGCCGCCTTTTGTGCCCGAGCCCAAGGGGCGCATCGACGTTTATGCTGGCGGCAACGTGCAGTCCTTTCTGATGGGAAGAGAGTTAAGCCCAACCAGCCCGGTAAACCTGGCCGGCCATCCGCGCAAGACAATCGCCCGGGCCAGCACCATGGCGGTCAAGAACGGCGAGTCCGCCGAATCGATAAAAGAGCTTACCGCTGCATCGTTTGTGCTGGAACGCCGGCACATGTGCGGCTGCAGCGCCACGCATTCGACCTTTGATTCCATCTACAAACTGCACCAGTGGTACCGCGGCAAGGGCTTTGATTTTGTCAGCCTGGAACTGCTGGCCAGCGACGAACCCGCAGGCATCGTCACTGAGCGCCTGGCATTTCGCGATCGCGGCCACCATGGCCAGTTCGAAACCCTGCTGAAAATCGACACCAGTTGGAACCAGATGGCCAAGCAGGGCCACGAGCGGCAGGACGAGTTCTATTACCAGTACATCTAGGCATGGCGTAGGTCGTCCTGCCTACTTGACGGCCTGGCGATGGTCCGGATAGCGACCCTGCGACGGCTTGGTCGGGTCGGGCTCAGCCACGATTTGCGGTGCCGGGCCGTAGCGCAGCGGCGGGATGGCACTGGTACGTGCCGGCGGGGTCGGCTGAGCGCGTTCTGGCGGCGGTTGGTCCTTGGCGCCGCATGGCATGCTCATGGCTTGCGCAAGCCACACCACCATCACCATAGACAAAACGGCAAGCGCAAACACCACGCGCGAGCCAGCATGCCGGCGCACTGGCAGGTGCCTTGCCAGCTCTGCGCCGGCAGTCGGGCGCAGCCAGGTGGCGTAAGGCGGATAGACATAGGGGCCAGCGTAGACCGCCTTCGATGGCGGATCTGATGCCCTGCTGAAAGTGGTGTCGCGTAGCCGCATGGATTGCCTGCCCCAAGTATAACCCCGCCCCCAGCGCCTTGGGTTCCACTTTTGCAGACATGGGCTGGTACAACAAAGCGGCCTCGCCGAGATCGGCGAGGCCAGGTACTGCCTGCCAGCTCGCTTACTCGTCGCGGTGCAGATCTTTGCGTGCGGCCTGAAGCTGGCGGGTTTCTTCGGTCAGGAACTGGCTGCCCAACAGGGCCGCGTCTTCAGGCTTGAGCCTGTCCAGCAGCAGTTCATAGCGCGCCGCAGCGTCGGTAACCCGGCCCAGGTGCAGCAGTGTGATGACAGCCGTGATTTCCGACAGCTTGGCGAAGTGGCCGGCCTTGTAAGGACCCAATTCGCCGCTGTAGGCGTCGCAGGCTGCCAAGATGCGTTCCAGATCGTTGCTGTAGACGGCCTCTCGCACGCTGGCGTAGGACTCCAGTTCGGGGTCGCCAGCGACGGGTGAACTGACCCGGCGCGTGCCTTCTTCTGTGCCGGATGCCGCGGTGCCAAAGCGGCGTACGGAAAAGCGCGGCTGGCCCTTGAAGCGGTTGGGTGTATTCACGCCGCGCAAGGCAAGGCTGACCTGGGCCAGGTTCACGGGCCGACGCTCAGAGGCGCTTTCAGTCAGTTCGCGGTCCAATGCATCCAGCGCGCCGTCCAGGCTGTCGAGAAAAACGTGGTACTCCTTGCGGCGTTCTGCGGGCAGGCCCGAAAGCTGCCCCGCCAGCCAATAGTTGCGCCGCTGCAGATCCGAGTAATCAAGTTCCAACCGCAACAGCTTGCGCTGCGATTCTTTTTCAAGGCCGGAAAGCGCATCCACATGACTGGAAAGTTTTCGCAGGCGATCTACTTGCTCACCAAGGTTGGGCAGCAGGTCGTCTTCGTTGGGTTCCACCATGCCTGCGCCAACGACATCCACCAGCGGGTTGGCCGGGCTATCTGGGGCGGGGCCACGACGCCAGTCTGGCGCAACCAGCGCCAGAACAACGGCAGCAGCCACCGCACCGGCTGCAACTTGGGCAACGTGCTGCCACAGGGGGGCACGGGCGCCGACAATGCGGCGTCGGGCGCGGTCAATCAGTTCTGATTCACGCACACGACCCAGCACGCGCTGGTTGAAGGCCGGCCCGGGGTCCTTCACGGGCAAGGCTTTCAGCATGGAAAGCGCCACGCGCACGCCTTCAACTTGCGTGCGCAGTGATTCGTCGCGGTCAAGGCGGCGCCGGAAGTCGGCTTCTTGTTCGGCGTTCAGCGTGCCGTCAAGGAAGGCGTGGGCTTCAGGGGGAAGCGGCTTGTATTCGTCAGGTTGCATCAAGCGGCCCTAGAAGGCGGGCATAAGGGTGCCCGTTTACAGACCTGTTACGCACGACAGCTGCCCAAGGGCCAACAAAAAACGCAGCGTTCTAGGCACCCGGCCGGTTGCCCTTGTGGGCATCCATGTCCACGTGACGCGCCAAGCGATGGGTGAAGAACTCGCGCGCCCGGGCCAGCCGCGCCGAAACCGTCTTGGCGCTGCAGCCCAGCACGTCGCCGGCTTCATCGTGTGTGAGGCCCTGAATGTCGACCAGTTCCAGGACGTCACGAAACTTTTCACTCATGGCGTCCAGGGTCTGGTGGATCATGGCCTGCAACTCGTGGTTTTGGGCGTCGGCCGCAGGGCCTGCGCCCTTGTGGGCAAACTGCAAGCCGGCATTTTCGTCGTCGGTGTCGTCCTGGCGGCCCTTGAGTACTGTGAAGGTTACAGGGCGCTTCTTGCGCACGAAGTCGGTGACCAGGTTGCGGGCCACGCGGTACAGCCATGCGCTGGCGGTGTTGTCGCGAATGTTGTCCAGTTCGCGGTACAGGCGCACGAAGGTTTCCTGGGCGATGTCTTCGGCTGTGCCTTCGTCACGTACCAGGCGATTGACGTAGGTAAAGATCGGGCCGCGGAAGCGTTCCACGTAGCGCTCAAAGCGCTCCAGACGCGGAGAAGCCTTGGTCACGGGAACCGCCTTTGGCGGGTCCTGCCTTGGGGCTCGAAATGGAAAACCCATTGCTGCCTCTCAATGTTCTCGCGCACCATCAGGATACCTGAAGTACGCGCATACTGCCCTGGCCCGGAAGACATTCTCGCCCACAATGGCGCCATGCGGTAGTGCAAAAAGGCTGGCAGGGGGCAGCAGCCCCGGCGCCGTGCGCGATTGGCCTGTTTCTGCTTCTGCGGCCTGGCAAGCTTGCCCGAAAACCTGCCAATTTGCGCCCGATTTGCACTAGACTGGGAATTGGCTCGCATGTGCGGGCAGGAGTCGATTGTGGCCGTTTCTGTACGCCGCTGGACCCAGCGCCGGCTGCTGTATCCGCTGGCCGTGTTTGCGATCATCGCGCCAACGGTGATCATGGGCCTGTTTGGCACCTATGCCCTGCGTGAAATCGAGCTGCGGCCTTCGGGCTATCGCGAACAGTTGCATGCGGTTCGCCAGGGCGTCGAAATCCTGGTCGAAACACGCCTGCATGAACTGGCCATTGCCCCGCCCGCGGGGCCGCAAGACGTGGCCCGGGCAAGCGGTGAAGTCGAACGCTACTTTCTGGATTACACCCGCGCGATTGCCGCAAAGGCCTATGTGGGCACCGACGGGCGCGCCGAAAATGGCTTGAGTGTCGACGCCACGCGCGGCCATGTGCCACCACCGGGGCTGCAGGAAGCCCTGGCTGCCATCAAGGCCAGGGGCCAGCCCGGCGTATCGCGCGAAACGCTGGCCCTGGACCTGCAAACCGACGGCGAAGTGCGCCATCGCACGTTTGTCATTTATGTCGACAACCGGGGGGGCGGGTTCATTGCCTGGGAAATGCAGGCCAGCGTCATGGACCGCGTAGTGCGGCAATACCTGCAGGAGTTTGACCTCAAGAACGACGCGTTAAGCACCGAGCTTGTAGACCGGTCGGATTTTGAATGGAGCCCGCGCCAGCAGCGCGACAAGGAAATCCTGGGCTTTGCGCCCGCCCACGACACGCTGCTGCCTGACCGCTATGTCGTGCTGAAGGTGGACACCAACCGCCAGTTCTATAAGGATGAAACGCTGCTCAGCACGATCTTCATCGTGATTGCCGTGCTGTGCGTGCCGATTGTGGCCAGCGCTACGCTTATGGTGGTGCACATGATCTTGCGCGAGGCCAGCGAGGCGCGCAAGAAAGTCGACTTTGTCAGCAACGTGACGCACGAACTGAAGACGCCCCTGACCAGCATCCGCATGTACGTGGAGACGCTGCAACTGGGCCGTGTGAAGGACCCTGCCATGGTGCAGAAGTGGTTGGACACGATCATGTCGGAAACCCAGCGCCTGGGCGGGTTGATTGATCACGTATTGAGCTTCAGCAAGGTCGAAAACCAGGTCAAGAAATACAACATTCAGCCCAATGACCTGACCCAGGTGGTCGTGGACACGATTAACTTCTTTCGCGGCCAGGCGCCCAAGTTGCGCGACCGGCTGCAGAAACAGGTGCGGCCCGGCGTGCCCAGCACGGCCGAGTTTGATAAAGACGCCATTCGCGAAGTGTTGCTGAACTTGCTGTCCAATGCCGTCAAATACAGCCCGGGTGAAAAGCCCATCTTTGTGACAGTGGGAGCCGGCGACAAAGAACTGTTCATCGCCGTGCAGGACCAGGGCATCGGCATTGACTCCGAGCACCACGAGCGCATCTTTGAAAAGTTCTTTCGCGTCGACGAAGACCTGACCCGCAACGTGGACGGCACTGGTCTTGGCCTGGCCATCTGCTCAGAAATCGTCAAGGCGCACGGCGGGCGTATCACCGTGGAATCGGCCCTGGGCAGGGGCAGCACCTTTACGGTGTACCTGCCATGGCGCCATGGCAAACCCAGCGTCACGCGGCGCAAGACAACCCGCACGGTATCAACCAGAGAACCAGAAGTTGCAGCGGCTGACACTCCTGCACCGCCCACCGCAATCGAGAAACCCCAGCCGCAAGGCGCCAATGTGAAGCTGCTTTCGACTCTGCTGGTTGCAGCCATGGCACTGCCTTTGGCATGGGGGCTGGTCAGCGCGCAGGAAGAGCCCGAAGAAATCACGCCCAAAAAAGAGGGCGGCACCCTGTTGCCCCGTGCAGAGGAAGACCCGCCAACAGTGGCCTGGGTCAAGAAACTGGGTGGTCTGCGCACCCAGGCTGTCACGGTGGAACCGGGCGTGTTGCTTTCGCATACCCTGACGCCGGAAGGTGACCGGCTGTACTACTACCGCGTGATCGGCCTGCCCGCCGCACCAGATAAGAATGCCGATCCGCGCAAAGCCGTTCCGCCCCAAAAGTATGCGCTGTACACCGTAGGCCCTGAGAAAGCCGAAGCCAAGGTCATGGAAACCGGGGCCAGCAAAGACCCCCCGCTTTTCTTGCCCGATGGCCGCATCGTGCTGACCCAGCGTCGCATGGACACCAACGACGACGGCGAAATCAGCCAGCAGGACGAAGCCACACTGGTGGTATGCAACCGCGACGGCGAAGCGGTGCGCGACATTGCCCGGCTGGAATCCGGCACCAACCCCGTCGGCGTATGGAAGAAAGGCGCAGAGATTCTTCTGGCAGAGCCCGGCGTGGAGGACCCCAACGGCTGGATTGTCAGCCTGAACCTGGTCAAGGGCACGCGCGAGCGCGTGGTAAAGGCCTTCAATGTGTCGCTGGTACTGGAAGCAGACAAGCTGCTTCTGGAACGGCTGGTAGCACCCCCGCCGCCACCGCAGCAACCCAATGGCTGGGGCGATGCCGACCCCAGTGAGCAGGAGCCCGAACAGCGCGCCGCCACGCTGGACGACCCGCCAGAACACGTCATTTATGACCCCGCCGACGGCAGCGTGAACCTGCTGCATGCCTCCACGGCACGTTCGCGCATCGTCTGCACCGGCGAGGGCAGCTACTTTGGCCACCAGTACTCGCAGGCGCCGCAGGCACGGCCCCGTTACTACGGCCAGAACCAGCAGCGCAACACCAGCGAGGTGCTGATCGTCGACGACGCCCAACACCGTGACACCCGCAACGACGGCGCGCGCAACGACCATTTCGCCCTGGGCTGGGTCAAGGAACGCGGCCTGCTGGTCCTTCGCGTGGCCAACCTGCGCAGCAACATCCTGCTGCTCGACCGCGCCTTGAAGTGGCACACGCTGGGTGACCTGGACTTCAGTGTGGCCGGTGTTCAGGCCTCGCAAAGCGGGCTGAAACTGGCCTGGCTGGAAGTCGAAGACACCGACAAAAACGGCCTGCTGGAGCCCTGGAAGGACCAATCCCACCCGGTTTTCTGCACCATCGAATAGCGGCGGGCCTTGCCTGCCAGCTGAAGAACCCGACTAGATGGCCCGCGCCGGCGCCTGTGATACAGCGGCGCGGCAACGTGCTTCGCGATCTGCCTTGGGGCTGCTAGAACCTGCCCCGCAAGGAGACGCAATGTCCGCCAAAAAGCCCAAAGTCAAAACCAGCGCAAAGGCTCGACCCGTCACCGCCCCGCGCGGAACGAAACTCAGCGCCAAATCATGGCTGACAGAAGCCCCGCTGCGCATGTTGATGAACAACCTGGACCCGCAAAACGCCGAAAACCCCGACGAACTGGTGGTCTACGGCGGCATCGGCCAGGCCGCGCGAAACTGGGATTGCTTTGACGCCATCGTCAAATCACTACGCGAACTTGGCGCCGACGAAACCCTGCTTGTGCAAAGCGGCAAGCCCGTGGCTGTGTTCAAGACCCACGCCGACGCGCCGCGCGTGCTGATTGCCAACAGCAACCTGGTGCCCAAGTGGGCGACCTGGGATGAATTCTACAAGTTGCGCGAGCGTGGCCTGATCATGTTCGGCCAGATGACTGCGGGCTCGTGGATCTACATCGGCACCCAGGGAATTCTGCAGGGCACGTACGAAACTTTTGCCCAGGCCGCCCGCACCCACTATGGGCCCAAGGCAACACTTGCCGGCAAGTTCGTTGTCACGGCAGGGCTGGGCGGCATGGGTGGCGCACAGCCGCTGGCCGCCAAAATGTGCGGCGCAAGTTTTCTGGCCGCGGATGTTGACGACACGCGCATCAAGCGCAGGCTGGAAACCCGCTATCTGGACGAGCAGGCCGGCAGCATTGACGAAGCAATCGACCGCGGCCTGCAAGCCGCATGCGACAAGCAGGCTGTCAGCATTGGCGTGTGCTGCAACGCCGTGGATCTGCTGGACCGGCTGCTCAAGCGCAACATTACACCTGACC
The DNA here is from genome assembly GCA_016722065.1 of Planctomycetota bacterium. GTDB lineage: Bacteria > Planctomycetota > UBA8742 > UBA2392 > UBA2392 > H3-PLA7. The sequence continues at coordinate 803,381 of JADKGX010000001.1, read as the reverse complement.
TGCTGACTGACCAGACCAGCGCCCACGACCCGTTGAACGGCTATGTGCCGGACCGCATGACGCTGGCACAGGCCCTGAAGCTGCGAAAAAGCGATCCGCGTGAATATGAGAAACAAGCCTTTCGCACCATGGCCAAACATTGCCGCCAGATGCTGCAACTGATGCGCAAGGGCGCCCACACGTTTGATTACGGCAACAACTTGCGCGGCCACGCCCAGCAGGCTGGCGTGAAAGACGCGTTTGATTTTCCGGGCTTTGTGCCGGCGTACATTCGGCCGCTGTTCTGTGAGGGCAAGGGGCCCTTCCGCTGGGTGGCGCTCAGTGGCGACCCGCAGGACATCTACACCACAGACGAAGCACTGATGAAGCTGTTTCCCAAGCACAAGCATTTGCATTCATGGCTCAAGAACGCCCGCCACGCCTTTGAGTTTCAAGGCCTGCCCGCGCGCATTTGCTGGCTGGGTTACGGCGAGCGCCACAAGGCCGGGCTGCTGTTCAACAAGCTGGTCCGCGAGAAGAAAGTGAAAGCGCCAATCGTGATTGGCCGCGACCACCTGGATTGCGGCAGTGTCGCCAGCCCCAACCGCGAAACCGAGGCCATGAAGGACGGCAGCGACGCGATTGCCGACTGGCCGATTCTGAACGCGCTGGTCAATACAGCAAGCGGCGCAACCTGGGTCAGCTTTCACCACGGCGGCGGCGTCGGCATGGGTTACAGCCTGCACGCCGGGCAAGTGATCGTGTGCGACGGCACCAAGGAAGCCGACAAGCGACTGGAAAGAGTGCTGACCAACGACCCCGGCATGGGCATCGCAAGGCACATCGACGCAGGCTACAGCGAAGCGATCAAGTTCAACCGCAAAGCCGAGAACCCGGTAAAGATCCCGATGGCAAGGAGCTAAAATGAGCGACGACGAAATGTCCGGCAAGGATTTTCAGCGCATCCTGAAAGCCCTCAAGGCCAAGGGTGTTAATGGTGATTGCCCGGCCTGTGGGGCTGGTTTTGCGCAGCGCGGCACGCTTTCGAACTATTCTTCGCTGCACTTCACGACCAGTCGCGAAGAAGACACCGATGATTCTGCGGCCAGCTTTGCTACCACCATCTGCAAGAAATGCGGGCACGTCTGGCTGTTCCACGCCGACACATTGATCGGCTGAACGCTTGCGCACATTGCCCCGGCACAGGATGATTGGCGGGCTCACTACTTCGGAGTCCGTCATGATGCGATACGCCCTGCTTGTGGCCGCGCTGTTCGGTGCGGCACTTTGTGCTGAAGATATCGAGTTCAAGCCCATTCAGTGCTCGCCCACAGGCGGCAACATTCAGCCGTCGTCCATGTGGATTCAGTGGGAAACACCTGAAGTCGCGCCCAGGCAACTCGAAGTCTATCTGTTCCACACCATGTGGCCCGTCGCGCCCACGATTGACGAAACCTGCCCCAAATGGCGAGAGCTGCTGTTTGCCGAGAAGTTCGACGCCGAAGGCTTCCGCAAGGCCAACGGGCCCGAGGTAACCCGCTTTCGCATCGATGTCAAAGACAGCCACTTGCCGCTGGGTGTCATCGGCCACGAAGAAGAACCCCGCATCCGCAACGTGATGGTGCTGTTTCTGGATGCTAAAGGAACGCGCAGCCTGCCCAAAGAACTCAAGGCCACCCTTGAAGAGCCTGAATTCACCAGGGCGGATTGCTACTACTTGCCAAACCACGTGCCCTACTTTTCACAGACACGCCTGTTCGACAAGAAGCCCAGCAAGTTGAAGTGGAAGCTGCCCCAGCTGGGTGCGGCCTACGAGATTGAAAAGGTGCTGTTCGTTGGCGCCGAGAACATGATCAGCAGCTACCACGCTTCGCGGGTCAAGGACGGCATCAGCGGCTGGCTGGCGGGCAACGATGACTACAGTAAGCCAATGGTCCAGGAATTGGCCAAAGATGCCACAAGCTGCTGGGTCAAGGACCTGAACTTCAAGAGTTGTGTTGTGATCGCGGTGACCAAGAGCGGGCTGATGTTCGGCTGCAAACTGGAAAGCTGGGACAACAACAGCCTGGAGGCCCAGGCCAGCGCCGACGACCAGAAGGCCCTGCCCGCCATTGAACTCAAGCCCGCCGCCAAACCAGAAGACGGAAAGTAGCCAATCCGCCCCGCTGCGCCCCAAGCCGGCAAGAAACGAGAAACGCAAACCATGATCATGCGCCTGTTTGTGCCCATTGCCGCGTTGCTGCTGCTGGCCGGTTGCACGTCCTATCAGGGATCGGTTCTCAACTCAGCCGAGATTTCGACCCAGGGCGTACAGGAAGTGATTGTGCCCGACGACGCCGAGGTTCGCCCCGGTGGCCCCGCAGGTCGCCTGACCCTGACGATGGAAAAATCGCTGGAAGTCGAGGGTTCAGAAGCCGGCTTTGACGACATTGACTGGCGCCGGCACAGAATGGGCGTGGCTTCGCGCCTTGAGGGACAGCGCCTGGAACTGGTGACTTTTGGCGAGTTCAGCGACCCGCAACAGGGGCAAGCGCGTATCCAGTTGAGCATCAGGTTGCCCGACGGCATCAGCGTTACGCGCGGCCCCGGGCGTTCCGGTCCGGCCAGCATCGGAAATGGCAACCTCAAGGGGTGGCTCAAGCACGTGGGTGAATGACCTGGGAAGGCCCATCATGCGCTTGCCTTCAATGCTCTTGCTGTGTGCGGCCGCGTTTCTGGTTGCCCCGGATTCGCGCGTCCGAACACAAGAGAAACGAACCAACTGCCCGGTGCCGCGAATCGAAAGCGTCGTTCCGCTGGCAAAGCAGCCCCAGGCCGACGCAAAAACCACAATCTGGTACGACGATTTTGAGACAGCAAAAAAGTACTCCGAGGAACAGGGCGGGCGTGAAGGCCCTGGTTTGGGCGGCGGCGGCGAGGCGATGACAGGCTTGTACGAGAAAGACCAGCAAGGCCTGGGGAACCGCAAAGTGTTCTTTGGCGATTCGCCCGTGATGTGCATTGCCCGCAAGGGCGAAAAGTTCACCGACATCTACTGGCGGGTGTACGTCAAGCACCAGGCGGGCTGGGTAAGCGGGCAGCCGGGACGCGGCGGCCCCGACAAGTTTTCTCGCGCCACCAGCGTGGTCAGCGACAAATGGAACCAGGCCATGTTTGCACACGTCTGGTCCAGCGGCGACGCTCTGACACTGGACAACGCTTCGGGTGTAAATGGCGGCGCTGTCGTTACGACCAGGTACAACGACTTTGACAACATGAAGTGGGTCGGCGGCAACAAGCCTGTTAGCCCCATGTTGTTGCACAGCAGTGCCGAGGCCGGCTGGTGGGTCTGCGTTGAGGCCCGCGCGCGGCTGAACACCCCCGGCAAGGCGGATGCCCTCAGCCAGCTGTGGATCGACGGCAAGCTGCAATGCGAGCGCAAGGACTTTGACTGGCGCGGCACCTACGATGCGTTTGGTATCAACGCCGTGTTTTTGGAAACGTACTGGAACAACAAGTCGCCCGTCACGCAAAAGCGCTGGTACGACAACTTTGTCGTCAGCACCGAACCCGTGGGGCCGGTCACGGTTCCACGCAAACCTGAATTCATCAAGACGCCACTGGACGATCTTGCCGACTGGGAAGTGGAGATTGCGGGCGACGCCGAAGGCAAAGAAAAGTTGTGGGTCAGCCGTGGCCTGGGCACCAGGTCGCGTGCCAAGGTGGATGCCGCCAACGGCACGTTTCAGGCCGGCGCAGCCCGTCAAAAGGAGCTGCCCGGCGCCACCACCTGCTGGTGCCGTGTGCGCCAAAAGGGCGAAAAGACTGCCTGGTCGGAATGGAGCCCCTGGCACCAGGCCTTCAAGACCGAGCCCTGACGCAGCACAACGCACAGACGCCCGGCAAGGCCGGGCGTCTGTGATTCGGCACGGCTCAGTTGCCGCCAGCGCTGCGCGACACACTGTAGTTGTCCGCCTGCTCGTTGAGCCACTGGTACAGGCGCGGCTCGCCAATCGTGCTGTGGGCCACGCCCTTTTGCACCAGGTACTCGTGGGCAATGCCGGCGCTGGCCAGCGCGCGGTGCAGCAGTTCGTTCTGGGCGTACAGGCCCATGGGGTCCTTGGTGCCGGTGGTCAGGAACAGGCTGAAACAGGGCTTGCTGTCCAGGGCCCGAATCTGCTGAAAGGGGCTGTAGGCATCGAATTCCTCGCGTGACTGGAACTTGCCCGCCACGCCTTTTTGCCACCGGCCCAGAAAGAAGCCGCCACCAAACTGCTGCTTGAAGTGTTCCACGCGCTCGCCGCTGTCATAGGGCGACACGTCATAGGCAAAGGGGCTGGCCGCTGCTACGGCACTGAACGTGTGCGGGTGACGCAGCCCCAGCATCAACGCCGAAAGGCCGCCCATACTGTGGCCAAAGGCTACGGTCACTTCGTTGGTGCGGTAACTGGCCTTCACCTGCGGAATCACGTGCTGGAACAGTTCGGTTTCGGCCTGGCCTGTGATTACGTCGTAACGACCCACGCTGGGCGCCAGCACGATGAAGGGCCCGAAGGATTCGTCGCGCATGTGCGGCAGAACACGTTCGCCCATGCCGCCTTCTTCACCCCAGCTGCGGTGGTTGCCGCCTCCACCATGAAAGTAGACCAACAACGGAAAGTGCCGCCCGGGTTCGGATTCGTACTGCGGCGGCAGGTACACGCGGTATTCAAGTTGCTGCTGTCCAACCGGCACGGCCTTGTAGTCGCTGGTGATCTTTTCCGACATGGTTCCGGTGGCGCAGCCGCCAAGCATCAGGGCGGCAAGTACTGCGGGAAGGATGACTTTCATGGGATAGCTCCAGTTAGGTATTCCCCACCTGAACGAGCCCCAAATAGTTCATATTCCGAAAAATAACATGAACATAGAGAAAAATATTTATGAGCATGAAAAGTGGCAGTAGCATCGTTCAAGTCACCAAGGAGCCATCTCATGCTGACCCAGACGCTTCACAAGGAACTCTCGGGCTACCAGTTGGGCGAGAAAGTTCACCAGCTTCGCGCCGGGCGCGGACTTACCCTGGCCGAACTGGGAAGCCACACCGGCATGTCCGCGGCGATGCTGTCCAAGATTGAGCGCGGCAGGCTGATTCCCACGCTGCCAACGCTGATGCGCATTGCGCTGGTGTTCAGCGTCGGGCTGGAACACTTTTTTACCGACATTCACAAGCGACACGCCTTTGGCGTTATGCGTAAGAAGGATCGCATTCGCCTGCCCGCCGGAGATTCCAAAAACGCGCCCTACCTGTACGAAAGCCTGGACTACGAAGTTCGTGACCCCAAATTGAACGCATGGCTGGCCCACTTTCAGGACTTTGACGGCAAAGCGCACCACCACGACCACGTAGGCATTGAGTTCTTGTACCTCGTGTCGGGCCAACTGGAACTGACCTGGGGTGGCCAAAGCCACACGCTGGAAGCCGGAGACAGCATCTACTTTGATGGCACAGTGCCCCATTCCTACCGGCGCCTGGGCAAACAGGCCTGCACAGGCGTGGTGGTTACCCGCCGCGACTAGCGGGCGGTGCGTGTGGTTGGCGGATGCAGCCAAGGTGCAAAAACGCGCAGCCCGCCGTTTACCAGCGACTGCAACTTTTCCTGTGTCAGGGCACGGGCCTGGTCGTGGTCCGGCGTTGGCTTATGCGCGCCGCGCAGGTTGCGCAGGTGGGTGGCAAAGTATTCCGGCTTGGCCGAAAGTTCGGGTGGCAGATTCACCAGCAACTGCTGTGTGCGCAAGCATTCCTGCCGCAGCCCCGCGCGATCCTGGCCAAGCCGCGCCCAGGCCGCGCGGTGCAGGCTGAGAAGCAATTGCCGCAAAGGGGCGGAGCGCAACATGGGCGGGTTGGAATCGGCCAGCCTGTCAAACTCCGTGGCTGTCGACTTGCGCCCGCGCAACAGGTCCAGCATGCCGCGGGCATACACGGCTTCGTACTCGTGCTCCGGTTGCCGGTCGGTGGTCTTACCCACCAGTTCACGCATGGCCCGGGCCAGCCGGGGTTCGTCCTCATGTAGATAGGCATAGCGCACCAGCAGGCGCGCCAGGCCGCTATAGGCCCAGGGGGTGCCAATAATGTCTTCCCAGGTGGCGTTGCCCGTCACGATCAGCATGGTCGCGTGAAGCACCCAGCAGGTGGGGTCCTTGGGTTCCATGGCCGGGTAGGCCTCAAAGTGCTTCTTGATCGCACTAACGCCAAGGCCCAGGTCCAGTTCCAGGTGGGCCTCAAACAGGCGTAGCAACAGAAACTGGCGCATGCCTTCGCAGCGGTCTGTGGCCAGCGCCAGCGCTGCGCCGGCGATACGCCGGGCGTCACGCAAGCGGCCGGCTTCGCGCAGGCCCATGACCAGGTTCACCGCGTCTGCCAGGCCGGATTCGTCGGCAATGCCCCCGCGGTGAAGGCGCCGCGCAAAAATGCGCAGGTCCAGGTCCAGGGCGCGGTCGATCTGCCCGCTCATGTACAGAAAGCCGGCTTCGTTCTGCTCAAAGCGGGCCAGCACGTCTTCATCCAGGGAAAGGCGCACCAGGTTGGCGGCGGTTGTGCGAATGCCGGCGGCGCTGTCCATGTCCAGTTCCGCAATGGCGGCTTCGAAGTCGCCCAGCACGCTGTTGATCACGGGCAATGTCTGCCGGTTCAGGCGTTCGCGCAGGCGGTCCATGGTCTGCATCGCGTCGGATAGTTCGCGCAACTGTCGGGCGTCTGCCCTGGCAGCAATGCTGCCCAGGCGCAGCTTGGACACGGCGTTCATGGTCTCAACCAATTCCAGCAGGTCGCCGCCCATCTGGGCCACGGGTTTGCGTACATCGCTGCGCAACATGTTGCCCTCGCCGGCCAGCATCCAGATCGGCGACACGCCAAACAGCGCCACAAGTGCTGCGCAGAACTCGGCCGGAACTTTGCCCTCACGCAGGTAGCGGTGCACGTTGGCAGGCGCTGCGCCGGTGCGCCGGGCGATCTCGGCCTGGCCAAATCGCGTGGCCAGGGCCTTGAGGCGCCCGCGCAGTTCCTGCTGCTGGTCGTGCAGCACATTCGACTTTTCGTGGCTCACAACACCCCATTCGAAAAATGAAACACGACTATTACCCCATTGTGCGGCACAAGTTCATTTTTCGCTAGCCTGTGACCAGAGGACAAGGCGCTTGGTTCGCCTTGCAAAACCACAGGAGAGGACATGCGAGTCTTGGCAATGGTACTGACTTTGGCAGCCCTGGCTGGTGTGGCCACGGCGCAGGACTACGGCGACGCGCCTGCCAGTTACGGCGCCATGTCCTGCATGGGCTGCGGTGCGGCCTATGGCGCGCCCTGGCTGGGCTTGACCGTAAGCACCGATACCCAAAACCCGGTTTCGCCAAGCTGGACCGGCGACAACGACGACGGCATTGTCGGTGTGGCGCACTTCAACCCGTGGTCCAACGACAACACGCTTTCCGTGCTGCTTTCCAGCGTTGACGCCCACCTGGTGCTGTTTGTGGATGCCAACGACGACGGCACTTTCAGCGCCGACGAGGTCTACAAGTTCAACGGCGAAGGGCAGGTGCCGCCGGGCGTGCACACCTTTACCGGCATCCGCATTCATTCCACGCAGGCATTTTCGCGCAACGGGACCAACAAGGTCGCCGTGCGCATCACGGCCCAGGAAAACATCGGCGGCTGGCCGATCACCAACCCCGCCGGCTACTTCTACTTTGGCGAAATCGAAGACTGGCTGATTGATATCGACCCGCCCAGCCTGGCCGTTGGCCCAGAGAAACTGCGCGAAGCCACCCAGGGTGTGCCTTTCAACTTCAACTGCAATGCCGTCAGCGGAACGCCGCCCTACAGCTGGACGTTGACTGCGGGCTCGCTTCCAAGCGGCCTGTCGCTGACCCAAAACGGCGACTTGTTCACTTTCAGCGGCACGCCGGCTGTAACCGGCGCCACCGGCCTTGCCGACTACCCGCTGACGTTGCGTGTAGAAGACAGCACGGCAGCCGTGGCCACGCGCAACTTGACGCTGGTGGTTTCTCCGCCGCCCAAGACGGCCCCATTTGCCGACGACTTCTCGACCGACCAGGGCTGGCGGCTGCAGGGAAGCTGGGCCCGCGTGGCAGCCACCGCTGCAACCCAGAATGCCTATTGCGTCTGGGGCACCAAGGCCGAGGACCCAGGGCAGGACGCATCGCCCACCACAGACAACATGATTCTGTCGGATACACCCGCAGCCGAGATTCCGAACTTTCTGCCCCAGCCGATCTACGCCCTGTCGCCCAAGGTGGATTGCACGAACTTGACCACGGTTGAGTTGCGCTTTCACCGCTGGCTGACGTACTTCGGCTATGACTACGTGAACATTGAAGTTACCAACGACGGCGCCAGCTGGCACCCGGTGTGGATTCCGCTGGATGCCGGGTACTCGCCCCTGACGCTGATCGGGGATGTCGACGCCGGCTGGTACGAGCGCCGCTATGACATTTCGCAGTGGGCGGCCGGCAAGCGCGTGGTGCAGGTGCGCTTTGCGCTGGGGCCGGTCAATACCTCTTACAAGATCGGCTGGGGGGACATCGGCTCGATGGGCTGGAACATTGACGACTTCTATATCGGCGCCAAGCCGCAAACCTTGACCGGTGCGTCGGGTCTTCACCTGAACTCGCCCCACACCTTTGCCTTCAGCGGCGTGGACTTCCCGATCGGTTACGCGGGCTACCCGCACACCTGGGCCATGAACATCAGCAACGCCCAAGCAGAAGACATGCAGATTGAGGAAGTGTTCATTCAGTGCCGCATTTCCGCCCAGGCCCTGGCCACCTGGATGCAGCCACTGGCCGGCATCACCAGCGGCGCGGTGAATGTGGGCACGTGGTCCGTCAGCTTGCCCCAGACGGTGGGTGCGGGCGTGAGCGGCTTTGTGCTGCAAGGCGATTTTGACTGCGCCCAGATCTCCACGGCACTGGCGCTGATCCCTATGTACTGGGAAGTCCGCGTGCGCGGCACCTTGCTGACTTCCGGACAGCCCTTTGTCATGGAAGACACCTGCAACTACACGCACTTTTATGGCCCGATTCCGGGCCTGCACGTGCACGAAGCTGCGCCAGGCGGCCAGCAGGGGGCCGAGATTGACTACGCCGAGGCCGCCGCCAGCCTGCGCGACTTTGGCACTGTGATTGTGGGCAACCCCAGCGGCTGGGTGAACATCATCTGTGACAGCACCACCAGCAACTCATTCAACGTTTCTCCGCCCTACCTGACCGGCGCCAACGCCGCGGACTTTGAGCTGTACATTCCATCGCCCTGGTCGGGCACGCCGCAACAGGGGCAGAACAACACCTGGTTTGCCGTGCGCTTCAAGCCCCAAAGCAGCGGCGCCAAGGTGGCGAACATTGAGTTCGGCCATACGGCTTCCAACGTGGCTTCGCCCTTTTACTTTGAGGTCAAGGGCAACGCGGCCGTCAACGCGCCGGTACTGGAAGTACGCGACGGCAGCCTCACCGGCCCGCGCATCAGCAATGGTTCGGGGGCTGTGGGCGGCTTGAATTTTGGCGGAGTGGCCCTGGGCTTTGGTCCCAGCGCACCGCTGGAAATCTGGTTGACCAACGCCGGCACACAGAACCTGGTGCTGGGCACGCCGACACTGACCGGCGCAGCCAGTGGCGAGTTTGTGCTGGATACCAGCGCCATGGCAGGCCTGCTGGTGCCCGGCGACAGCACAAGCTTCAGCGTGACTTTCAACCCCATTACTGCACCCATGGCCGGAACGTTGCACCTGGCCACCGTGCAGTTTGCGCACAATGACACGGGTACCGCCACGCCGTTCACCTGCACGGTTTCAGGCGATGTTCCGCCCCCGCCCCCAGCGAACATGCCGATCATGCTGGTCACGGATAACACCGCCAGCGGCCCCGTAGTTGTGTCGGGTGCTGCTGCTACGGGCTATCGCCGCTTTGGCATGCAGGACGTTTCGGCCGGGCCAACCACGCTGGTGCCGGTTGTGATCAGCAGCCAGGGTGGCGTAGACCTTGCCCTGGGAACTCCCACGCTGGTTGGTGCCAACGCGCACGACTTTGTTCTGGACCTTTCCCAGTTCAACGCAAACCTGTCCTTTGGCCAGACCTGCGTGATCCTGGTGGGTTTCGACCCGGTCTCCAAGGGACTCAAGCAGGCGGAGATCGCCTTTGTTCACAACGACGCGGCCCTGCCTTCTCCGTTCAGCATTGCCATGCAAGGCGTGGGCCAGGATCCCAGCGGCGTGGTGTTCACCAACACGTTGTTGCCGGCCGGCAAGATTGGCGATGCCTACATGCCCTACACGTTGCCGGTGGCTGGCGGAACGGCGCCATACACGTTTGCACTGCTGAGTGGCAGCCTGCCCACGGGCATGACACTGGCATCCGACGGCAGCGTCTCAGGCACGCCGATGGGCAACCATGGGGTGTTTCTGTTTCAGGTTCGGGTGACGGATTCCATGGGCGGCACGGAAGAACGCCAGTGCGAGTTGCCGATTGCCCCGCCGCCGGGCTATGTCGAAAAGCGCGCTGGCCAGGCCGGGGGATGCGTGGCCGCGGCCAATGGTTCGGCGTGGCTGGCGGCACTGCTGGGGTTGGTGCTGGTGGCGCGCCGTCGCCGCAAACAGGCATGAATGCATGGGTGATGCAGGTTGAAACAAGCGGGGGGCTTTGGCTCCCCGCTTTGCGTTGGCGGCCAGGTGCTGCGCGCCTAAAGCATGTCGATTGGGTCGACGTCGATGCTGACGCGCAGGCGTTCCTGCGATTTGACCATCGGGCGCATGGCGTTGATTACGCCGCGCACGGCCTGAAAGCTTTGGGCCTTGACCAGCACCTGCTGGCGATGCTTGCCGCGCAGCCGGGCAATGGCGGCTTCAAAGGGCGGCGTCACGGCAAAGATGGTGTCCTTGTGCTGGCGCGAAAAATCCTGTGCCGCGGCGGCCAGTCGCGCGGCTTCTTCCTGGGCGCGCCGCAGGTCCCTGGCTTCAATGGTGACCAGCACAAGCCTTGAAAACGGCGGATAGTGGCTTTGCTGCCGGTGGGGCAGTTCATAGTCCACAAAGGCACGGTAGTCCTGGCGTGCTGCCGTCAGAATCGCCATGTGCTGGGGCTGAAAAGTCTGCACCACCACGGTGCCAGGTTTGGCGCCGCGGCCGGCGCGACCGGATACCTGCGTAATCAGTTGAAACGCGCGCTCGTAGCTGCGGAAGTCCGATAGCCCCATGCCGGTATCGGCGCTGACCACGCCCACGACCGTGACATTGGGAAAATCGAGCCCTTTGGCGATCATCTGTGTGCCGACCAGGATGCGCGTTTCACCGGCCCGAAACGCATCCAGCGTGCTTTCGTAATCGTCGCGGGTCTTCATGACATCGCTGTCCATGCGGGCAATCGCGTGGCCGGCGAAAATGTCCTTCAATTCTTCTTCCAGTCTTTCGGTGCCCATGCCCATCAACTTGACCGGCCCGCCCAGGCAAGAGGGGCACTGGCGCGGCAGGTCGGCGGTTTCCAGGCAATAGTGGCAGGCCATTTTCTTCAGCCCGCGGTGAAAGCTCATGGGAATGGCACAGTGCGGGCACATCATGGTCTGGCCGCAATTGCGGCAACTCAGAAACGTGTGATAGCCCCGGCGATTGAGAAAGATGATCGCTTGCTGGCCGTCGGCCAGCGCCTGGGCGCAGGCGCCCCGCAGGCGGCGCGAGAAAAACGTGAAGGCCTGTTGTTCGCGGCATTCCTGGCCCATGTCGATGATCTCAACAGCGGCCAGACCCTGGCCCTGTGGCGGCAACGCCGGTGCTGCGCCCGCGCCGCCAAAGGCAACGCGGCTTTTCAGTTCCAGCAGGTCATGCTTGCCGGTTTGTGCGTTGTGCCAGCTTTCCAGGCTGGGTGTGGCGCTGCCCAGAATCACAACGGCGTGCTCAAACCGGCCGCGCACAATCGCAGTATCTCGGGCGTGATAGCGCGGGGTGTTGTCTTGCTTGTAAGTGCCCTCATGTTCTTCATCTACCACCACCAGGCCCAGGTCTTTCACCGGCGCAAACAGCGCGCTGCGCGGCCCGACCACGACGCGCGATTTGCCTTCGGCAATGCTTTTCCAGGCTTCGCGGCGCTGGCCGTCGGTCATGCCGGAGTGCAGCACACAGACGTTGTCAAAGCGGCTGGCAAAGCGCCGCGTGGTTTGCGGGGTCAGGGCGATTTCGGGTACCAGCACGATGGCTGACTTGCCCAGTGCCAGCGCCTGTTCCATGGCACGAATGTACACCTCGGTCTTGCCGCTGCCGGTAACCCCAAACAGCAGAAAGGCCTTGTATTCGTCGCGTGCCAGCGCCGCCGACACACTGGCCAGGGCCTTGTGCTGTTCGGGGGTAAGGTGCGCCGGTGCGGCCTCGGCGCCACGTGCCCCGCCCGTGAACTCGGTTCTGATCTCGACTTTTTCAAAGCGCAGCCACCCTTGCTTGCGCAGGGTGTTCAGGGGCGCTTGCGATAGGCCCAGTTTTTCGGCCAGCTCCAGCGGTGAAAACTCGGTGTCAACAAACGTAACCAGTGCCCGCAACACCCGGCCATAGCCCAGCGTGCGGTCGCCGCCCCCCGGTTTCTTGCTGGCGGCGGTTGCGGCCTTGGATTCCAGTTCCGCAACATGCAGCAACGTGGCTTGCAGGGGCTGGGCCAGGCGCAGCACGGTGCGGGTGCGGCGCTTGCGGCCCGTGCGCACCACGGCCGGCAGGGCAGCCTGCAACGCCTCGCCCCAGGAACAGGCGTAATACTCCGCCATCCAGCGCGTCAGGCGCAGCATGCCTTCATTGACCAGTGGCTCGGTATCGGGCGCTGAAAGAATCTCGCGCACTTGGTGGGGCATCAGGGTGGATTCTGTTTTCTCGGCCGTGACAATGCCCAGCAGCGTGCGCTTGCCAAAGGGTACGTTCACGCGGTGGCCCACGCGGGCCTGCGCGGCCAGCGGCTCCGGCACGGCGTAATCAAACTGCCGGTCCACGGGCGTGGGCAAGGCCACTTCCACAAACCGGCCGCGCACGGTCAGGCCGGTGGGGTCTTGTTCAAACAGCGTGCTGCTCATGGGGCTGACAATACCTGTTGCCACGGCGGCCTCGCTGCCTGTCAGCGGAAAGTGGGAAAGCAGCGTCAGTGTACAGGGCCATGCGACACGGCGCGGCCAGGCTACAATCCTGCCATGCACCCTTACCTGGTCGATCAACGCCTGCGCAAAGAGGAACGACTGCTGGTAGGCGCGCAGTTCGAGGCCGTGTTTGAAACCCGCCAAAGCGCCGGTAACAGAGTGGTCGTACTGCACTGGCGCGACAACGGGCTGGGCTATCCGCGGCTGGGGCTGGTGGTCAGCCGCAAATTCGGCAATGCCGTGGCACGCAACCGCTTCAAGCGGAGGGTGCGGGAACTGTTTCGCCGCAACAAGCCGCTTTGTGGGTCGCGCGATGTTGTCGTGCTGCCCAGCAAACGCCCCGAAGCCGCCAAGGCAAGCCTGGGCGAACTTGCCGAATCGCTGTTGAAGCTGCTGGCCAAGGCCGCGGAAACAACCAATGCCTGAGTTCGAGATTGACTGTCCACTTACTGGCGAAATCGCGCTGATCACGCTGGAGGGCACCCAGGTGCGCGGTGAACCCGCCCTGCGCGGCTTTCGCTGCGAACACGAAGCAGGTTGCGAAAACGCCGGCGTGCTGTGCGCGTTGTTCCGGGCGGGCGCGCCAGCCCCCTTTGAAGTAAAAGACGCCTTTCGTTTCCTGGGCCAATGACATGTCGGCAGATTCCGGTTCCAAGGGCGCGGTGTTTGCGGCGCTGATCTGCAACACATTGCTTACGGTGATCAAGTTCGTTGCCTTTGCGTTTTCAGGCTCGGGCTCGATGTTCTCTGAGGCCATGCACACGCTGGCCGATACGGCCAACCAGGGACTGCTGTTCATGGGCATCAAGCGCAGTGAAAAGGCGCCCGATGCGATGTTCACCTATGGTTACGGTGGCGAACGCTTCCTGTTTGCGCTGCTTTCGGCGGTGGGCATTTTTGTGCTGGGCTGTGGTGTAACGGTGTACCACGGCATTCATTCGATCATCGACCCCAAGCCCGTGGAGATCCACTGGTGGCTGTTTGCCGTGCTGGGCATCAGTTTTGTGATGGACGGCTTTGTGCTTCTCAAAGCAGTGGCGGCAATCAACCGCACACGCAAAGGCGTGCCGTTTGTGAAGTTTCTGCGTAGCACCAGTGACCCGACGATTGCGGCCGTGCTGCTGGAAGACGGCATCGCCTGCGGGGGCGTGATTGTGGCGCTGGTTGGCATCGGGCTGGCACAAGTCACCGGCAACCCGCTGTTTGACGCGCTGGGCAGCATCGCTGTGGGAGGGCTGCTGGGGTTCATTGCGATCTGGCTTGGCTACAAGAACCGGTCGTTGATTCTGGGCCGCGCGATTCCGGCCGACGTGCAGCGCCGGGCGCTGGAGTTCCTGCGCAGCCAACCCAGCGTAGAAGCCGTGCACGAAGTGCAAAGCCGCGTTCTGGGTGCCGACCAATTTGCCCTGAAAGCCGAAATCGACTGGAATGGCCGCTGGCTGGGGCAGCAGGCCCTGCCCTGGGTGGCCGCCAACAAGGACCGCCTGCTGCAGCAAGGCGGCGAGGCCCGCTTTGCCGCCGAGTTCGGCGAGGCCATCGTGACCGCACTGGGCGACGAAGTAGACCGCATTGAAAAGGAACTGCGCCAACAGTTTCCGGAGTTGAAGTACCTGGATTTCGAGGCTGACTGAGCTGACCTAGTGGTTCGTGGCAAACTCGGTCGTGCTGATCAACGCAAAAAACAGGTCTTCATAGGCCTCGTTGGCGTTTGCTGCGTCCTCGACAATCGCGCGCAGGCGGGTGTATTCGGCTTCGGTCGGCTTGCGTGACAGCACGGCCAGAAACAGCGCGCTGATGCGATGAGGGGCGTCCTCATGGTCACGCATGATGGCGTACACCAGAGAGCCATTGAGTGACCCGCCCAGCCGGCGTGTCACTTCGCCATTGAGAATAGTCAGGGCCTGGTCTACGGAACCTGTCAGGCTTTCACTTTGCACCCGTTCGTCGTCGCTGGAAAGCTGCGCATACTGCGCCGAAAGCCCGCGCCGGATCTGCCACAGCGGGCCCATGGCCTCCAGGCGTTTTTCATACACCTGCAGCAGTGCCAAGTTGAACTTGGGGGCGTTTTCGGGCTCCTGGCCCTGCTTGCGCTGCAACTCAAGCAACGCGGCAAACTGCGACAGCTTCTGGTAGGTGTTCAAGGTCTGGCGCGAAAACGCCTTGATGAAGCCTTGGCCCTCCACCATGTTAAACAGCGCGCCAAAAAACTGTTCGGGTGTCAGGGGGCGCGGGCGCGATGCCGCAAAATGCCACGGCAAGGCCTTGGGGTCGACGCCGGCGCTGGAAAGCTGCCAGGTGCGGCTGTTCAAAATCGTGCGGTACAGGCGCTTGATACGAAACCCGTTGGCGGCGTAGTCGTCGGCCAGGGCGTCCAGCAGCGCCGGGTGCGAAGGCGTGTTCAAGCTGTTGAAGTCGTCCACCGCGTTGACCAGCCCGCTGCCGAACAGGAAGGACCAGAAGCGGTTCACCTGGTACTGCATGGCCGTGCGATTGCGGGTAGAGGTCAGCCAGGATGCCATCAACCGGCGCCAGCTTGCGCCATCGCGTGATTTGACCGGCGTGTCGCCAGGAAACTGCGGGGCGTCATAGGTCAACAGGTCGTTGACGCGATTGATGGCGTCGGCATCAATGCCGGGGGTCTTCAGATAGGCTTGAAGCATGTCACGCGGAAGCGGGTCTTTCGTGACCAGCGTGGGGTCAATGGGCTGTGTGTAGAAGTCAGCCGTAACTTCTATTGGCGTAAAGAAGCTGGCCACGCCGCGAAAAGTGCTTTGTTTCCAGGCCGTTTCGTAGGGGTGGTCGTGGCACTGCGCGCACTGCAGCTGCATGCCGGCAAAGTTCTTCAGGGTCAGTCCTGCCGCGTCGGGCACAGGCGCCGGAAAGCCCATCAGGGCGTAGTAGGCGCTGGCGGGGTTCTTTGATATCGGCCCCTCGGCCGTTACCAGGGCCGTGATTGTCTGGTTGAAGGGCACGTCGGCGTTGAATTGGTCAGCCAGCCAGGCGGCCATCACGTCGCCGGCGCTGACCCCCAATTCGCCAAGGTCATTGCCTCGTTCGCGCAGAATCGGCATCCATAAATCCGCCAGGTGCTGGCCAAAGCGCGGATCAGCCAGCAGGGTCTCAATCAACGTGGCGCGCTTGTCCTTGGAAAGATCACGCAGGAAGGCGTCGGCCTGGGCACCGGTGGGGGGCACGCCCAGGGTGTCCAGGTACACGCGGCGCACAAACTCGGCGTCACTGGACAGCGCGGCGGGCTTGATGTTGTCGCGCTTCCACAGGGCCTCTACTTCACTGTCAATGCGCTGGCTGAGTGCCTTGGGTTCAGGCACGGGCGCCGCACTGGCGGGCCGGGTAGTCGCCTGGGCCAGCCAAAGCATGGCCGCGCAGGCGGCAAGGCAAGTGACAGCGGCTGGCCGAAGCAGTTGCATGGGGCCCCATGGTAGCGCGTTATCCATGGTTGCGGAAAGGAAGTCCGCGTTTTCAGGCGCCGACATTGCAGTCTGACAGCTTGCACGCCTGCAACGCAACCGGGGCGGCACGCGGCCGCCCCGTGGGTGATCTTGCCGGTCTGTTACCAGGGCCGGGCTTTCAGTTTGAAGCTGAACTCCATCTGCTTGCCGTTGCGCAGTACCTTCACTTTGATCGTATCGCCGGCGTTGCGATTCAGCCGGATCCACAGCACCGGGTTTTCGGTGTAGGCGCATTTGCTTGTGTCGTCGACGGAAATCACCACGTCGCCTACCTGCATGCCTGCGGCCTGGCCGTTGGTCTTGGCCCAGAACTTGGTTACTTCGGCCGCGAATTCGTCTTTCTTGATGCCCAGCTTGGCCTTGGCGGTGTCATCCAGCGGCTTGCCCCAGAACTCAGGAAAGGGTTCCAGTGCGTTGGTGGTGCTGCGGCGTTCAATGCGCGTCACGCGCCAGTATTCGGGCAGCTTCAGAGTAATGGTTTCCTGTGCGTCGCCCCGCTTGACCACCAGCTCCAGGGTCTTGGCGTCGCTGGCCACGAGGTGCAGCCGTTGCTGCAGGTCGCCATAGGTCAGCACCGTTTTGCCGCCAAGCTGCACGATTTCGTCTTTGGCTTTCAGCCCGGCTTCCTTGGCGGCTTTGTCGACTTTCTTGACGACCGTGCCTTTGTCGACATCCAGTGTGATGCCCAGCGTTGCGACTTCGGGGTAGACCCACAGGTCAACGGCTTTGTCCAGCTTGCCGGCGGCCTGTGCCTTGCGGGTTTTGCCAGAGCCTATCTGGTGGCAGTGCACGCACTTGTCTTTGTCAATCACGTCGCGCTTGATGTCGGGGTAGTCCGCTGGCGTCACGGGCGCCGGGCGCGGCTCTTTTTCAACTTTGCCTTCTTTGGCCAGCTTGAACTGTTCCAGCCCGCGCTCCAGCGCCAGTTGCAGTGACTTTTCGCTGAAGTAGCTTTCGGCTGCGGCGTCGTCGCGCCCGCCGTAGCGCAGCAGGATCTGCTCCTCAGCGGTCATCACAAATGTGTACAGCGTGCTGTCGGGGTCAAAGTCAAATAGCGCTACGTCGATGCCGCGCAGATCTGTCACGCGCAGCAGCACGTACTGGCGGTACAGCTTCAGGATGTTCGCATTTTTGGGGTCGACCAACTGGCCGTAGAATTCTCTGCAGGGCACTCACGGGACGCATCGAAACACAATGAACAGCGGCTTGTCGCTGTCGCGGGCCGTGACCAGTGCGGCTTTGTAGTCGTCCTGCCACACCGGTGCTTCGGCACTGGCGGGCACGGGTTCCAGCCCGGCAAACAATGCAGCCAGCGAAGCCAGCAACAACAGTAGAGCCGGTGCAAATCGGCGCAGTGGCATGGGCGTTTCCTTGGCGTTAGAGACTTCACAGGCAAAAATGCGCCGCCAGGGCTTGCGGGGTCAAGAATTTGCCCGGCCGGGCCGTCCCGGTCAAAGTGGCATCCGAAAACAGGGCCGGTTTGCTAACGTTGGCGGCACGATGATCAAGCTTTCGCTCAAGCCAAAACACTTCAAGCGCTACCGGCAGATTGCATCGCTTCTGCTGCGCTTTGGAATGTTCGAGTTCGTCAAAAGTACCGGGTTGGTCACAACGTTGGAGGGCGAAGTTTCCGGCTTGACGCAAAAGGTGCAGCCCAAGGCAGAGGAATTCGTGGCCGAACTGGAGGCCATGGGCCCAACCTTTGTGAAGCTGGGGCAGGTGCTTTCAACACGCGGCGACCTGTTGCCTGCGGAATACATCGCGGCGCTGGAGACCTTGCAGGACAACGTTGGCCCAGTGCCGTTTGAAGGCATTGAGGGCGTGATAAGTGAGGAATTCGGCCAGGGCGTAGCCAGCCTGTTCTTAACCTTTGACCCCAACCCGCTGGCCGCGGCCTCGCTGGGGCAGGTGCATGCCGCAACCCTGACCGACGGCCGCAAAGTGGCCGTGAAGGTGCAGCGGCCGGGTATTCGGGCCAAGCTGGCTGAAGACCTTGACGTACTGGACGAAATTGCAGGCGCGCTGGAAAGCCTGACCGAGGTGGCCCAGCGTTTTCGCTTCAAGAGCATTGTTTCCGAGTTTCGGCGCACGCTGATGCGCGAGCTGGACTACCGCACAGAGGCCGAGAACCTGTCGCTGCTGCACGCGAACATGAAAGGCTTTGAACAGATCCTGGTGCCGCAACCCGTTGCGGACCGAACCACCGCGCGCGTGCTGACCATGGACATGGTCGAGGGTATCAAGGTCACGACCATGACCGTGGAGCGCCGAGCGCAGATCGACGGCCCCAATCTGGCTGAGGCATTGCAGAAGGCGTTCATGAAGCAGATCTGTGTGGACGGATTTTTCCACGCGGACCCGCACCCCGGCAATGTGCTGCTGACAGCCGACAATCGGGTGGCGCTTCTGGACCTTGGCATGGTGGGCCGGCTGGGCCCGGAAATGCGCGAGTTGCTGTTGCGCCTGCTGATTGCCCTGGGTGACGGCCGCCCTGACCTGGTGGCCAACCTGGCGGTGCGCATCGGCCAGCCGGGGCCAAAATACGACGAGGCGAGATTCCGCAGCGCCATCAAGGGGCTGGTCAATGCGTCGTCGGGCGAGACCGTGGCCCAGATGCAGCTGGGGCGGGTGATCATGGACCTGGCCCGCACGGCCTCCGATTGCGGCATGACGCCGCCGACGGAACTGACCATGCTGGGCAAGGCGCTGTTCAGCCTGGACGAATTGGGCCGCGCGCTGGCACCCGATTTTGACCCCTATGAAACCGTGCGCCGCAGCGCCATTCCACTGGTGATGCGCATGTTGCGCGAGGGCGCAACACCCGCGCACATGCTGAACCAGATGCTGGAGATCAACGAGTTCGGGCGTGAGTTGCCCGGGCGCGTCAACAAGATCCTGGACCGCGTGGCGGACAACCGCCTGGAAATCCGCGTGCGCAGCTTTGACGAGCGTCAGTTGATCCAGGGTTTTCAAAAGGTCGCCAACCGCATTACCCAGGCCCTGATCATTGCCGCGCTGGTGGTTGGCGCGGCGCTGATCATGAACGTGCCAACCAGCTTCACGATCATTGGCTACCCGGGGCTTGCCGTGCTGCTGTTTTTGCTGGCGCTGGCGGGGGCCACGGCGCTGCTGTGGGATATTCTTCGCCACGACCGAAAGGGCTGACAGAAACCGTCCTTTGGCGGAACACCAGTGTATGCCCATGCCTGAAGACATTTTTGGCGCGGATTTTCTGCGACAGTTGCAGACCCTGGACCAGGCCCTGCTGCGTTTGCGCGGCAGCGCAGGGGAGGGCATTGCCAGGCACGGGCGCTCGCACGGGCAGCATGACTTTCGTGGCCACCGCCCCTATGCGCCCGGGGACGACCTGCGGCGGCTGGACTGGAACGCCTATGGCCGCCTGGGCAAGTACTTTCTGCGCGAGTTTGAACGTGAACGCGCAGAGCACGTCACCCTGCTGGTGGATACCAGCCGCAGCATGGCCCCCGGTCGCAAGCACGTATTGGCCCGCCGCGCTGCAGCGGCTGTGGGTTATCTGGCCCTGGCACGCGGTGGCACAGCAACGCTGGCGGGCGGGGTCCTGCTGCAAGGCCAGGCACGCTTTTCGCGGCTGATAGAGGAACTGCGCGAGCTGGAACCGGTGCAGGATTCCATGGCGCCGGCGCTGGTGGCGCTGGCCAGCCGTCCCAAGGCGCCCTCGGACCTGTTCGTGGTGACTGATGGGCTGGATTTGCCGGAAAGCTTTCGCCCACTGGCGGCGTTGTCGCAGCGCCGCTGCCAGGTGACGTTGATGCTGGTGCTTGCGCCACAGGAACTGGAGCCGCCGACGCATGGCAGCGTGCAGCTTCACGGGCTTGAGGAGCGCCAGAACCTGGCCATGGAACTGACGCCCGAGCGCGTGATGGCGTACCAGGCGGCACTGGAATCCCACCTGCAAAGTCTGCAAGCGCTGGCCCTGCGCAACCGCTGGACGCTGGCCGTGACGGACAGCCAGGCGGACCTGGTGGCACTGTTCACTGAAAAGCTGGCTGGGGTCCTGGCATGACGCTGCTGACCCCCTTGGCGCTGTTGATGCTGCTGGCCTTGCCGGTGTTGCTGTGGCTGGCACTTCGCCCTGCGCGTGCGCAAGTGATGGACGTTGGTACCTTAATGCTGTGGCGCCTGGTGGCGGCGGCCGTGCCGGTCACGGCCCGCAAAACGCGCCGTCTGGAACTGCTGTTGTGGGTGCTGGCCGCTGCCGTGCTGCTGGCGACCATGGGCGCTGCCGGCCCGGCACAGGCCAGTGCGCCGCCGGTGCCAGTGGTGGCCGTGTACGTGGAACGCCTGGGCACATCCGGCCCGGAGCCCGAACTGGAAAGCGTTCGCAAGCGCGTGCAGGAGCAATTCAGTGACGCGCAACTGCACTGGTGGTTTGCCGGCGACGCCGCGCAACTGGAAGACCTGGGGCTGGTGCAGGCCATTGCGCCCGGCCCGCCGCAGGCCGAACAAGCCCAGTTTCTGGCCGCATCGGCCGGCGCCAGCCTGCGCGTGATGTTCGTGGCCGAACCAGTGGCCGACGCGCCGGCGCACAGCCTTGTGCTTCCGCGGGTTTCCAGCCAGCGTCAGGGCGTGGTGTTTGAAGTGCGCAGCGAGGGCGAAACATTGTTTGTGCGCAGCGGGCCCGACCAGCCGCCGAAAGTGGAGGGCGCATCGCTGCAGGGCGCCAGCACACGCGGGGCCGAAGTTGTGCGCCAGTACCTTGCACGGGGCGGGCAGGTCAAGGTCAGCACCGCCACGCAATCGATCAGCCTTTCGCGCCAGGCACTCGGCGTTGGCCTGGGCGCGAACTGGGCGGGCGCGCGCCACCAGGCGCTGCTGGCGGCGCTGCAACCGGCGCTGGACGGTACGACTCCGCAGGTATGGCTAGGCACCAGCGATGCCTCGCCGGCCGTTGGTATCAGTCAGGGTCAGGTGCAGGACCTGTCGAGTACGCAGGTTCAAGTAGACTTGCAAAGCCCGCTGTTTCAAGACTTGCCGCTTGCTTCCGTGAACCTTGTCGGCCAGGGCCGCGTGCTGGCACCGCGCAAGGACTGGCGTGCCTTGGCCGTGGTGCTGCGCGACGGCCGCGTCGTGGGCGACCTGGCGGCGCTTTCGCCCGACGGCCGCGTGCTGGAGTTCGCCAACGACCCCTTTGTGGATAGCGGCCTGGCGGCTGCGGCGCTGCTTCTGGACAACGCCATTGGTTTGGTAACCGGCACACGGGCGTCGGGGCACCAGCTTTACCAGCGCACGGGCGACTTGCTGCCCACGCGCCGACAAGCCCTGGCCGCGCCGTTTGAGGCGACGGGCAGCGCCGAGTTCACACCCGGCCAGGATGCGACACGAAGTTTCGCCAGTTGGCCGCTGCTGCTGGCGGCCATGTGCAGCCTGGCTGCGGCTGGGCTGGTTGCCCGGCCCGGCGCGGGCAAGACCTAGCGGTTGCGGTCTTCATCGACCTTGATGAAGCGCATGAATTCGCGCACATTGGCTTCCACGTGATTCACACGAAACACGTTGTCCACGACCAGCGCTTTGTTGGCTTCGGTGCCGACACCGGGCTTGAAGATCAGGCGTCCGCTGCCGAACAGCAGAAACTCGAACACATCCGGGATTTCCTTTTCGACGGCCATGTTGATCGTGGCGTACTGCCGTTCGTCGCCCAGAATGCCGTGCTTGTGCGTCAACTGGTTCGGAGAAAGCACCCAGTAGTTGAAACGCGTCGTGGCAAAGGCCAGCACAAACAGCACCGCAAACATGGTTGCCATCATGGCGTAGAAGTTGGGGTGCAGATCAAGCTGGTAGGTCTGAAAAAACCGGAAGATGCTGCCGTAGATTTCAGTTTCTGTCTGCAGGTCCCATACCCACAGCCCCACAAACACCAGCGCCAGGCTGGCCACCGTGGCGACAAAGTTGTTGCGCCCGAAATCAAACGTCTGCACCAGCATGTTGAAGAAGAAAACGGTCACCCAGGCCACACCAAGCGCCGATTTGCTGACCAGCGCTTCGTCAGTGACGCCGCCCCCCAAAAAGAAGAACACCAGCGAAAGCAGCATCACCGGCCACATCAGCACGATTTTCGGAAAGGGGTGAATCACAATCCGGTCCGGCGCACTTTGGCCGGTCTGGGTGATTGCCTGCTTGACTGAGATATCGCCAGAGGCGGGGGCTGCAGGGGTGTCTGCCATGAAATTCTCCTGTTGCGCGGCAGTCTAGAAACATGGTTGGTGCAACTGTAGGGGCCAATCAGATGGCGCCACGATCAGCCTTCCTGCTGCAACTGCGGCACAATCACAGTCGACTCTTCGCGAAGGCGCTGGGCCACCGTGACGTCGGAAAGCACGGACCCGGTCAGCGCGCGCAGTAGTTCGTATTCGGCGCGGGTGGCTTCCAGCAGTTCCTTGATGTGCATGAACCGAAGGTTTTCAAAGCTGCGGGGCTCCAGCTTGAAGCTTGTCAGCCAGTCGTCAAAGGCGTACTCGGCGCCATCCAGCGTTTCACGCTGCAACTGCATGCGCTGCGCCATCAGGTCCTTGAACTGACCCTTGAGGGTATCGCGGTTGGTAGTTTTCAGCGGCACGGCAGACTGCTGAAACATCAGGGCCGGAGAATACAGGTCCAGCCCGACCAGCCCTTCCACGGAAGGGTCCACCGCAATCGCCTTCTGCCGGGCCGTCGTGATCTGCCACATGCGTTCCGTGAACCACTGCTTGAGATCCGCCTCGTCGTAAAGTTTCTGCAGCAGAAACGTTTCCTTATTGTAGCCATCCTGCAGGGTCGTCCAGCGCTTCTCGTATTCCTTGCCCAGGTCCGTCAGGCGAGCTTTCTGGTCCGCCGTCAGCGGGTCCCCGGCGGCCTCCAGTTGCGCAGCCAGCAGGTTCACTTGCGTGATCGGGTGGGTGTATTCGCCGTTGAAGTTCTGCGCGTGCGTGGGCACTTTGCCGTGCAGTCCCACGGCAAGCTGCACCAGCACCATGTTGTTCCTGGCGATTTCCTTCATGGCCTCCGGGTCCGGGTTCTTGCCGGCACGCAGGTCTGCCGCCAGTTGCTTGACTGCCGGGGCCATGAACTTCAGTGACGCGCCCAACTCGCCCCACTTGGCCGAGTTCAGCTCCCGGATGCTGCCATAATTGCCAAAGCTGATTGGCATGGTGCCTTGCTCGCGCGCGGACTGGGCCGCCTTTGCGGTTTCCAGCTCTTTCTTGAGTTCGACCTGGCTGTTCAGCAGCGACTCGTTGTCTTTGCGCAGCTTGTCGCGTTCTGATTTGATCTGCGTGTTTTCCTGCTCCAGGGCCAGGGCCTTGTCTTGCGCGGCCTGCAGATCACGGGCCATGCCTTCACGGCCAGGTGTGCCCGCAACGGGTTCATTGCCGGCAACCTTTGCGGTCTCGGGGCCCTGGGTGTTCGCTGTCGGGGCCGGGGCCGGGTGCGGGGCAGGCGAAGCCGGCGCAAGCAGCAGAAAGGTCGCACCGACGCCAATCACCAGACACACCAATCCTGACAGCACGGCAGCGCCGATCACCGTAGGCAGGGCTTCATTTCGCATCTTCAGTCTCCTTGCGCTTTGGCTGCTTCAGCCCGGGCGTCATCGACGATCTTCTTTTCAGCCAGCAGGCCCTCGTTGCGCGGAGCTTTGTCCAGCCCCGCCTGCACCTTGGCCGCGGCATCATCCAGCTTGCCCTGCTTGCGAAACCAGGTGCTGTAGCCGACATACACGTCGGCGAATTCATCCACCCAGCTTTGTTTCGCCTGCAGATCCAGCGCACGGTCCAGGTCCTTGTTGGCACCTTTGAACTCGGGCGTGAAGGGCGGGTAGTTCACCTTCATCAGCGCCAGATAGGCCACGGCATCATAGAAATCAGGATCAATCTCCAGTGCCTTGTTCGCCGCGTCTGTGACCTTGCCAGCCAGTGTGGCCTGACCCATGAAATCCTCGCGCTTGATATCGGCAAAGCGCGACACCAGCGCGTTGGCCAGCGAAAGATGGGCGTGCTTGTTGCCGGGTTCTTCTTTTACCCACTTCTGTATGTCGTCGATCACGCGATCGCGGGTGGCTTTGTCGGCCTTGAACATCAAGTTGACCATTTCTTCGCGCTGTCTTGCCGTGCCAGCGTCGCTTTTGACCAAGGGCAGCAACTCGTCAATGCGGCGGGTTGCTTCTTCCACGGTGGCGGGGTCGGCCTTTGCGGCGTCTGCGGGTTTTTCAACCTCGGCGGGTTTGGTTGGCTGCGCGGCCTTGGCGACGGCCAGTTGCGTTTCGAGGTCCTTGACTCGTTGTTCCTGTTCCGCCAGGGCAGCCTTGAGGCGCCGGGTTTCGGTCACATCGGTCGTGGCGTCCGGCTTTGGCTGTTCCGCGACAATCTGGCCGGCCGCCAATTCGGCCTTGAGGTCTGCGATGCGCTTGTTGGTCTGCTTCAGGTCGGCCTGCAGGCCATCCAGCTCAGCCTGTTTTGCGGCAAGCTGGGTTTTGGTGCTGGCCAGTTCGGCCTCCGTGTGTGCATCTTTGCAGCCGGCCAGTGTGCCCACTGCCAGCGCAACCGTCAGGGCAAGCGAGAGCGAAACCAACGGGAACCATGTTTTCATTGTGTACCCCTTTCCGACGCACACCGTAGCTCGGTCTGATCCCGGCTTCGTTGGTAATACGCGCGGCGGATTGTAACGCCACAGCAGCAATTGCGTGCGCCCGGTCCTGAATGCACTGGCACGGGCCGCGCCGATGTGGATAACGGCCCACCATGGCAGACAGGTACCAAGCCGCTGTTGCCCTGGCCCTTCTTGCGACACTGGTGCTGACAATTGCACTGGATCCGCGCACGCACCTGTATGAAAGCCGCTACGACCCCGACGCCAGCCCGGCCGAAATCGCCTCCTGGCTGCGTTACCTGCAGGATGTTCAGTCTGCCCCGACCTGGGACTGGTTTGACCAGCCCGCGCAAAGCCCGCTGGGCGCGCCGGATTTTGAAGGCCGTTACCTGTTTGGCCGCCAGCGCTATGAACTGCGCATCCAGATTCGCGGCGAAGCGATGCATTACGTTGCCAAGGGCATTGACGACCAGCAGGAAGGCGGCGCCTGGTTTGCTTTGGGCCAGGGTCGGCGCCAGGGCGACGGACGCTGGTTCTCAACCTGGAGTTGCCTGGACCTGACCCGCGCCGTCAGCAACGGCGGCGGGGCGTGGTTCCGGTTTGGCGCCGGGCGCCAAAGTATCGATGTGCAGTACTACCACGACACCGAACCCATGGGCGAAACCCCCCTGGAAGGCGGCGAGGCCGTACTGGACACTGCCGACGACACCACGCGCATGCTGGAAGGTCGCATCCCGCTGCGAACGCCCACCGTGGTGGCCGCCTTTGTGCTGTATGGTCGCGTGGTGGATGAAACCGGCCAAGGTGTTGCTGGTGCCGCAGTCAAGCGGCGCGCCGCCGGAAGTATTGAAACAGTTGCCGACGGCCGCGGTTTCTTTGCGTTGCCCATGGATAAGGTCGAGGCATTGACGCTGGTGGCCGCCGGCAAGATTGGCTTTGCCAACGGCTTTGTGGCCCTGGAACAAGAAACCGCCTTTACGAAAAACGGCGCGATGCAGGCCGATGGCAACCTGGCCATGGCCACGATCTCGCTGCGACGGCTGGCTACACAGGACCACCGCGACTATCGCTGGGTTGCGCCCCAGCCCACGCCCGTGGGCATCAACTATGAGCCGGCCAGGCACCTGCAGTGCGGCAATTGCCATGTGCGCGAATACCAGTTCTGGTCGCGGTCGCGCCACGCCACCATGGCAACCAACCCTTGGGTGCGCGCGGCCTTTGAGCTTGATGCGCGCCCCGCAGCCCTGGCCGCAGGCGACACGCGCGACCAGTGCACGCCCTGCCACTCGCCCAGCCTGGCCGCCGGCCTGGAACAGTTTCATCTTTCCGGGCCCAACCTGTTGCAGGTCAGCGGCGTAGACGCAGAGGGCAACCATTGCGATTTCTGCCACAAGATTGAAGCCGTAACCGACCCCGCGCGCCCCGGGCTGGACGGCTCGATTCGCCTGCTGCGCCCGGACCCGCGCGACGCGCAGGTGCCCGGCAGTATCAAGCGCGTGTTCGGGCCGCTGCCCGACGTGAGCTACCTTTACATGGGTGCCAGTTACAACCCGCTGTTTCAAATGTCGCTGCTGTGTGCCGGCTGCCACGAGCATGAAGTTGCAAACACGCCGGTACTGGGCCAGTCCACGTGGTCAGAATGGAAGGCCAGCAAGTTTGCCGCGCCCGGCCCGCAACACAAGGAATGCCAGGATTGCCACATGCCGGCCTATCAACGCGGGATCTTGCAACAGATAACAGGGCCCGATGGCAAATCGCGCCAGACCGTCCTTGGTGGCGACCTGCGACTGATTGAAATGCAGAACGACGCGATCGAGATTGCCCGCTACGGCACGCGCCGTCGGCCTTTCAGCGAAGGCCACAAACACAGTTTTGCCGGCACCGACGACCTGGCCTTTGTGAAACAGGCCGTGCGCCTGGACGCCGCTCTGCAACGCAACGGCTCGCAAGCCAGCCTGCGCGTGACGCTGGAAAACACCGGCGCTGGCCACGCCATGCCCACGGGCCACGGCCTGAAACGCTATGTGCTGGTTGTGGTCGCACGCAAGGCCGGGGCGCTGGTTGCCCTGGCGCCGGAATTGGCGGAAGCAGAAAGAATTGGCCAAGCCGCTGGTGCCAGCGCGGGCATGGTGCTGGGCCGCCAGTTTGCCAATGACTGGCAGGTGCCCTACTGGCGCGCACAAGCCCAGACGCTGGACACGCGCCTGCAACCGGGCCAGCCCCGGCAGTTCGAGTTCAATGTCGGCGACGCGGATGAAATAGAAGTGCGCCTGATTCTGCGCCGTGGGCCACCGGGGCTGCTGCGCGAACACGGCATGGATGTCGACCGCAGCCAGGCCGGGCGCGCGGAAATGGACCAGCTTGTGCAATCCTGGCGGCCCTGAGCCAACCCGCAGCGTGGGCAAAAGGCTGCCCATGTCACGCGGCGCCATCGCTTGACCGGACCCGCTTGCCCCCTAGACTGCCGCCTCGTTGATGGGGACCGAATGCCGCGTGGAATTCTGCTTGTGGGCCTGCTGCTGGCGCTTTGCGCGCCCGTGCGCTTGGCCGCCCAGGAAGCCGCCACCAACCCCGAAGACCTGCGCTTTGAGTTGCGCCGCGACGCGCGCAGCGTTCATCCCAGTGAGACGACCAAGTACCGCGAACTGGGCATTGGTGAACTGGGCTTTTCATTTGCGCTGTTTTATGCCGCGCACAGCTACAACATCACGGACATTCGCGGGCACGACCATTCTCTGGCCTCAAACTGGCTGTACAGCTTTGACCCCTGGGGCGTGGGCGGGCGCGTGCACGCCGAATACAGGCTAAGCAGCGAATGGCGCCTCAGCCTGATTCAGACGGCCGATGTGGCCTTTGGCTTGTTGAACAACGCCCACCATGAGACCTTCGAGTTCGAGACCCTGCCCTTTACCCAGAACTACCGCGCCGCCAATGATTCGCAGAAGTTGAGCCTGAACCTGGAGTTTGAGTTTTCAGCCCGCTGGCGCTGGCTGTGGTTTACCGCCAAGGCCAATTCCTGGATGGTCTTTCGGCGCACCCACGTGCGTTCTAACCGCGACAACTTTTTTGACAGCCAGCTTGGCGAGATTGACAAGGTCAAAGATCGTGACCGGGTAGATTGGGACAACGCCTACCTGTACGGCGCCAGCACTGGCATTGGCTTTGAATTCTTCTTTGTTGATGAAGCCACACGCTTTGTGGTGTTTGCGATGTGGCGCCCCTTCAACGTAATCCGCTTTCGCGATGCCACGGGCATTGCCAACGGCTTTGAAGTGATGGTGCGGTCGACAGATTTTGAACTGACCAACCAGGCCGGGCTGTTCTTTTCAGCTTCGTTTCAGGCTTACCTGGACACGGACGAGTTCAATCGCGTGTATTTCACGCAGCTCAGCTTTGGCATCCGCTGGCGGTAACCGGCTGGCCTGCACTGGATTCAGGGGCTGGCCGAGGCATCACCCGGCGGGGTGGGCTGGTCGTCGGGCAACAACCCAAGCGGCGCCAGGGTGTGGAACGTAAGATAGCCGCACTTGGCACAGGCCACACAGGCGCTGGGCAGGAGGCGCTCCACATGCTCGCTTTGCAGTTCCATCACCAGCCCGAACACTGCATAGCCATCCACCAGCGTGAACTTGTCGCCACCGCAACGGCCGCAAGGGCGGTTCACCCCGCGTTCTTGCAGGCGGTTGACAATCTCGGCCCGGAATTCGGCAGACCAGTCGCTCATGGTCGCCCAAACTACGTTGCAGGCAGGCAAGGGCAAGCGCCATGAACACCTGCAACTGGTGCGGTTTTGGGGGCGGCTTGATCTGGGTGCATGGCCACGGCCAGTGCCCCCAATGCGGCATCAATGTGGAACCCTGCTGCGATGGCGGCGCCTGCCCGACCACAAATGCGGCAACTGCCGGTAAGCCTGGGGCCGCAATCTCCACAACCAGTCAAGTCAATCCAACGGGGCAAACATGGCCACTGGCCCGGTCAAACTGAACGTTGGCGCACTGTTGTGCGCGCTGCTGGCCATTGGTCTGTTTGTGGCTGCGGCGGAAACGTCGGAACTGTGGCTGCCCATGCTGGGCATGGGCCAAAATACCGGGCACAGCCACCACCCGCGCAACGCGGCCGAAGAAGTCGCGACAAGTGATTTACCCGACAGCGCCACCGACAATGCTGCACGCCAGGCAAGACAAGCCGCCCAAAGCCAGACCGAGCAGCAATCCCGCGACGCAGAGCGCGCCCTGCGCGAACAGGCCGATCGCGAACAGGCTGCCCGCCTGAAGCGCGAAAAAGAAAATGCTGCCAAAGGCAAAGGCGCCGGGACTGCTGCCGTGCCTGCGCCCAAAGACGCCACGCCAGCGCCGCCGGTTGTGCCACCACAACCCGTGGCCGTAGAAACCGTCGAGGGCCAGCAGTTCAACCCCAACCTGCGCGGCGGCCTGGACGAAGCCAGCCCGGTGCGTGTTCGCGGCTGGGTGATGGATAAGTTCGAGCCCGAGGCCGCCCTGACCATTGTGCTGTTCGTGGACGAGGCCGAAATCGCGCAGTTTCGGGCCGCTACGCGCGAGGAACACAAGACCCTGGGCGTGATCTGGCGCTTTGAAAAGGAAGCACCCAACGCCCTGACCGACGGCGAAAAACATGTCGTGCGGGCCTTTGTGTTTCGCGCCGACCAGCATGGCCGCACGGAACTTGCGGGTTCGCCCCGGGCCGTGAACCAGGGCAGCATTCCGCGCGGCAAACTTGAGGAAGCCTCGCCCGAAAAAGGCATCTCGGGTTATGCCTGGGACCCCGACAGCGGCAAGAAGCCGGTCAAGATCAAGGTGACCATCGACGGCGCCGTGGTAGCGGGCCTTGAGGCGAATGCCAAGAACGAAGAATTGGTCAAGCGCAAGATAGCCCCGACGGACACCTGCGCATTTCACATCGACTGGCCGGCGATACTCGATGACGGCGTAGAACACACCGTGCAGGTGTTTGCCACGGACAACGAACTGGGCACGGAACACGAAATCGAGGGCAGCCCCCGCGTGGTCAGCAACCGCAGCGGGGTTGCCAACAGCCCGCCGATTGGGGGCTTTGATATCTGCAACAAGTCCGTGCTTGCGGGCTGGTCCTGGGACCCCGATGCCGGCCAGGGCAGCAACGATGTCGAAATCTGGCTGGATGGCGAACTGTTTGTGCAACTGGCCGCCAACAGCAAACGCGACCAACTCAAATGGAGCCGTGTCACGCCGGATTCCTACCACGGCTGGCTGCTGACCACCCCGGGCAAGCTGCTGGATGGCGCCACACACACCGTGCGCGTGTATGCGCTGAACTACCCCCAGGGCGTCAAAGTCGAACTGGCAGGCAGCCCCAAGCAATACCGCGTCGAGGAAAACACCCTGCCCATGGGCGGCTATTGGTACGCCGCCGAGGATTCCCTGCGCGGCTGGGCCGCCGACCCTGATGCCGGCACCGAGGCCATTGAAGTGGAAGTCTACATAGACGGCAAGTTCTGGCAGAAGTTCAAAGCCGACCGCAAAGAGGAATGGATGGTAGGCAGCGGTCTTTCGCCCAATGCTGAGCACGGGTTTTTCATCAAGCCGCCGGACAGCGTCAAGGACGGCAAAGAACACCAGGTGCAGATTTTTGCGATCAACAGCCCCGACGGCCCGGCCGCGAACCTGGGCACGCGCACGATTGGCGTCAACAGCACGTTTTGCGGCTTCTGGACCCAGGACAAGCTGATCGACACGCGCATCGAACAAGGCCTGTATGTCAGCGGTGTCAGCCCCTGGTTTGATGCCTACCACAAAGACGTGAAGGTGGGGGATGTGCTGATTGAATACGGCGGCATCGCCGCCGGCACCGCCGAGGTGAAAGACAAAACAGGCAACGTGACCACACCAGGCAGCATGACCAGCGACTTCAAGGCCTGGATCAACACCAAAAAGCCCAACGACACAGTGAAGTTCAAGTTCTGGCGCAACGGGCAGACCTACGAAGCCGAAGTAAAAATGGGCGAGCTGAAGGGCCAATAGTGTCAGCCCGGAGCGGAAGGATGCGCAGCAACGGTCGCTTGGAACGCACCGCGTTTCAAGCGATGGGGTAGTTCGCAGTTTGAAGTTCGCTGTTTGCTGTTTGCAGTAACAGCAACAGCGACAGCGAACTACCCCGTCGCTTCCGCTTCGGGCTGACTAGGCAAACATATGGGTGGGACCGACGATCATGACGCTTATGCCCCGCCGGAAATTGCCGCGCGGGTGGCTTCTGTTGGTGTTGCCAAGGCCGGGCGAGATTTTCTGGGCACGCTGGTTCTGGCCGTGCTGGCCGGCGCCTTCATTGCATTGGGCGGTCTGCTTTACTGTGTGGTCGTTACAGGGTCCGAACTTGGCTTTGGGCCCACGCGCCTGCTGGGTGGCCTGGCATTCAGCCTGGGGCTGGTGCTGGTGATTGTGGCCGGGGCCGAACTATTTACCGGCAACAACCTGATTGCCATGGCCTGGGCCTCAAGGCTGGTCACGACGGGCCAGGTTCTGCGCAACTGGGCGATTGTCTATGTGGGTAATCTTCTGGGCGCGCTGGGCACGTTTGCGCTGGCCTGGGCGGGCCGGGTGCATGAACTTGGCGGCGGCGGCGTAGGCCGCACCCTGGCGGCCATTGGCGCCCACAAGACTGCGCTGGAACCCTTGCAGGCCTTTGCGCTGGGTGTGCTGTGCAACGGGCTGGTGTGCCTGGCAGTGTGGCTGACGCTGGCCGGGCGCAGCGTTACCGACAAAGTGCTTGCGATTGTGTTTCCGATTACCGCGTTTGTGGCGATGGGTTTTGAGCACAGCATCGCCAACATGTTTTTCCTGCCCTATGCGCTTGCGCTGGACGGCTTTGCCGACGCCGCACTGGTGCGCGGCGCGGTTTCCAACCTGCTGCTGGTGACGGCCGGCAACATGGTGGGGGGCACGGTGCTGGTGGCGGGCGTGTACTGGCTGGCGTACCTGCGCGGCAAGAAGGTCTGATTTGGGGGCGGGGCTGGCTTGTTTTGCGGGCTGGAAGCCCGCGGTCCGTTACGGGCCTGTGCGGGCGTAGATTCGCCAGATGGCCGTGAAGGTGCTGACCAGCAGGCTGCCATCGTTCATCTGGATGATATCCAGCGGCTTGTTGCTGTTGCCGCTGTTAGTGAACGTGGCAAACGAATGTTCCAGGTTGATGTTCACCGGCGGGCTGCCGAACATTTCAAAGCGCAGAATCTCGTTGACGTCGTAACTGCAGATGAACAGGTTGTCGCCATAGCCCGGCGGCACCGCTGCTCCGGTATGAAACGTGACCCCCGTGGGCACAATCACGGTGCCCCAGTTGCGCATCTTGAAACCTACCTGCGCGCCCGGCACGGGAGTGCCGGCGCCCCATTCAAAGTTCTTGCCCTTGCCCAGATAGTTCAGTTCATCGTTGCTGTTGGGGCCGTTTTCCGTGGCCACAAAAATGCCGCTGGCCTGGTGCACGCACAGGCCAAAGCTGTTGCGCAGGCCGCGGCACCACTCATATTCGTTGGGCGCGGCCAGCGGGTTGTCGCCGGGTACGCCCCCGGCCTCGGTCATGCGCAGCAGGCGACCGGATTTCAGCCCGCTTTGCTGGGCGTCGGTATCGGTGCCGGCGTCGCCGACGGTGCAAAGCAGCATGCCGTCGGTGGCAAATTTCAGCGCCCCGCTGTTGTGTATGTTGCCCGTGGGCAGGTTGTCCAGAATCACCACCGGGTTGATACCCACCCCGCCGCTGTCTGTGTAGCGAATGATCTGCTGCTTATTGGTGACGTTGTTGACGCAGGCCTGCACATACACAAAGCCGTTGCTGGCAAAGTTGGGTGACAGGGCGATGCCCAGCAGGCCTTGTTCGGCGCCATTGAGGACACTCAAGGTGGCCCACACGGTTTGTGTGTGCGGCGCTGCGGCATCTATAGTCAGGATCGTGCCGTTCAGAACGCTGACAAAAATGCGGTTGTCCGGTGCCGGCGCCTGGGCCAGCTTGACGGGCATGTTCTGGCTGGTGCCTGTGAAGCCAGCCGAAATCAGTTCCGGCTTGAAGTAGTAATCCAGTGTCTGGAACTGCGCCGGCATGGGGTCGCGCGGGCCGGGGTCCGGCCAGGGAGTGCTGCCGCCACCGCCACCACCGCCGCCGCTGTCGCCACCGCCACAAGCGGCAAACACCAGGCACAGGGCGCACAAGCCCAGCGCGGACAAGCCGGCAAAGCGGCCTGGCGCGCGGGACCGGATGGCAGGCAAAGGTTGCACAATTACCCCTAAATCAGGTTCGGAATGTTGCTGGTCGGCTGTGTTTCAGGAAAAATCGCCGCCGGGTTGTTGCCCAGGTGATCCTGCAACAGTTCACGGTAGATGTCGCGGTAATCGGTGTCGTAGGGCAGGTGTTCGGCGTCCATGTCGGTGCTGGAAATGCCGCCAAACAAGCCGCCATTGACCGGCCCGCCCAGCACCAGCACGCAGTTGCCGTGGCCGTGGTCGGTGCCCAGGCTGCCGTTTTCATAACTGCGGCGACCGAACTCACTGATCACCACAATCACGACATCGTTCCACACGCCCATTGTCTGCATGTCGGTGCGGAAAACCGCCAGGGCTTCGTCCAGCGTGGTCAACAGGCTGGTATGGGCCGCAATCTGGCCGGCATGCGTATCAAAGCCGCCGTAGCCGGTATAGAACACCCGTGTGTCGAACCCGCCATAGATCAAGCGCGCTACGTCGCGCATGCGTGAGCCCATGCTGGTCAGGTTGGTCGACCCGGGGTTGGTGGGGTAAGCAATGCTGTTGGCCGTGGCGTAGGTGGTGTAATCCGCAATCGCCGATTGCACGGCAGCCGAACCCGCAAAACTGGCAAGTTGCGCCGCCGCGATATCGCCTGCCAGGTCGCCCGTGGGCTGCTGGCCCAAAATCGCCTGCACCTTGGCCAGACGCAGCACGTGGTTGGAACTGTAGTTGTAATCGGTATCGAAGTTGAATGCGCCCAGGCTGCTGACCAGCACCGGGCTGGTCGCGGCACCCTCAAAATCCAGCCGGCGGCCCACGCCGATAGAAACCACACCCATGGCCGTGGAAGCATAGGCGTTGGCATAGCGCGCCACCCAGCCCGGGGCCACGCCCGGCAAGGCCAGCGGGCCGCCACGTGCGCCCCAGCTCCAGATATCCTCACTGACAAAGTGGCTCAGGTTCTGTTGCGGGTAGCCCACCTTGTAAACGATGCCTACATCGCCGGCGTTCCACATGGACTGAACGTTCACCAGCGCCGGGTTCAGTTCGTAATCGGGCACGTTGGGGCCGCCGGTCAGGCTCAAGCCCTGGCCAGGCAGATACGCAATCTGCGGGCGCTTGGTCTGGTATTTGGTGGCCACGGCGCCGGTGGTCGGGAACACGGTGTTCAAGCCGTCGTTGCCGCCCAGCATGTTGATAATGATGACGCGCTTGTGGTTGGCCAGCGGTGTGGCTTGGATTGGCTTGCCAAAGGGCATGTCCTTGCCCGAAAGCGCGCCCAGTGCCAGCAAGCCTGCGCCCGCGCCAGCCACACGCAGGAAGTTGCGGCGCGATTCGCTGCCGATTGCCTTGATCGTTTTCATGGCACTCTCCTTATCGAATCGCATAGGTGGGGAGGTTGCCCAGAATGTACAGCAGCCCGCGCAGCTTCTTTTCTCGCTGCACCGGGTCGTTGGGGTCCCAGGGCTGGCTGATGATGGCACCCGCGCCGTTGCGGTCCGTGTTGAGGTAGTCAATGCATTCGTTGAACTGGGCGGTGTTCAGCGCGACCTGCAGGATCCAGGCACAGCGCGTCACAACCTGAAAGTCCTGCGTGGCGCCCGGTTGCAGCAGGGTCGAAACGTCATAGCCGGCCTGGGGTGCTTCGTTGCGGTAGTACACCGAATCACGCAAGGAATTGGCGCGCTCCAGCAGACCCTGGCTGGAAGTCCAGAACGTGCCGCTGGGCCAGCCATTGACCGTGGGCGGCTGGGTCGGGCGCTGGCCGATATCAATCAACGCGTTGTCGCTGCGCGTGGGCGTGATCAGCAGGCCCGTCGCGCGCTGGAAGCCGACCACGTGTTCGACCGGGTTCTTGACCAGCCCGGCCTTGGCGCGGGGTGAAAAGAAGGCCTTGGACTGAAAGATGCGGGTCAGCAGCAGTTTGAGGTCGTAGTAAGTCGCCCGAAAGCCGCGCGACAGTTCGTCTACAAGTGCCTGACTGGGCGAGGTGTACACGAAGTATTCCCACAGCTTGCGGCAGATGAACTCCGCCACCTGCCGGTTGGCCAGTGTCAGGTTGACCATGTCGCGGTATTCCTGCTGACCGTTGCCGGCGACGGTTTTGCCAAAGATCGTCTTGCTGTTGTTGTTGTGGCGCGCACCGTCGTATTCGACAACCAGTTGGTCGCGGCCGGGGCCTGCACGGTCGGCAATCAGGCGCGTGCGATAGCCGGTGAAGCATTTGCTGGCTTCAATGATTTCGCCCTGGGTGTAGCCGTTGTCGGCGCCCAGGGTGAACAGTTCCCAGAACTCGCGGGCAAAGTTTTCGTTGGGGGCGTTCTTGGTGCTGCGCACGCCGTCCAGCCATTCAAGCATCAGCCAGTCGGTAGTCATGCGGTACAGCAACTCATCCAGTTTGGCAGTGCCATACTGCCGCCACAGGTTGATGTGGTCGAACTCCCAAAACCGCGCCTCGGCGGCCAGCACGTTGGTAGAGGCCGCAAAGTGGTCGTGCCAGAACATCGCCAGCACTTCCTGAAACGGGTTCTGGTTGTGCGTCATCAGGTACAGCCACCAGCGGGCCAGCTCCTGTTCGCCAGGAAAATCGGCGTCGGCCACACTGGCGGCCAGGGCGTCGGATTCGAGCTGCGGCTGAACCTGCAAGTCCATCATGTCGGCCAGGAAAGGGCCGTACCCCAGCGTGTTCAGCCGTTGCAGGTCCGCCGGTGTGAAGGCGAATTGAGTTCGCCGCAAGAAGTGGATCTTGTCGGATTCCGACAAGGTCATCTTGACCGACAGGTCTTCTTCTTCCGCCGGTGGTGTGCCGGCGTTGCCGCCGGATTCAACACACCCGGTGGGGCCAAACAGCAGTGGCGCCAGAAGCAGCGATAGCAACACAAAGGACAATGGCTTGCCGTGCATGGCGGGCCTCCTTCAAACAGGCCTGGCAGCAAAGTTGGGGTTGGCAGGATTGTCCCACTTGGATCGTCACCCGGTCAACCGAAACCCGTTGAAGATTGAAGGATCGCCCCAAACGCACGCGCTAAGCCGGTTCGATGGATCGCTGGCGCAGGGCCCAAGCCCCCGAGGCGCGACACAGGTCTCGGCCCGGTTTGTCAACGCTGACGAAGTGAAGCGCCATCGCTCCGAACGGTTCGTCAGGCTGCTGAACTGGCGCTGTCGCGAGCTCGAGTGCTTTGGCGCCGTGGTTGTGAAGTCGGTCAGGCTCGCCGGCGCAAGCATGCGTTCGCGCGCATGTTTCTGCCGCTGATTGTTGCGATCCAATCGAAGTTCCTGCTGGCTGGCTTCCGTGGCGCCTACATATAGGAAGGGTTTGCTGCGGTCGCTGGGGTTATCAGCCTCGAGGTGCCCATGCTGCTTCGGGCTTCTGCGGTTTCGAAGGACTTGTCTGCGTGCCAGAGTCTGCCCCGACGCGTTCCTGCGATGGCCAGGCCTGTGTTGCCTGGGATGATTCACCACAGTTTGGAGTCCTGCCTGCAAGGCCAGAATTTGGCCTGTGGCAGAAATAATTTCTGCCAATTCTGTCACCGGTGCCGGTTTGGCGCGGTCAAGGTCAGCGGAAAAGACAGCGCGAATGCGTGTAAACTGATTGCTGAGTTATGCTTGTGGAACTTGTTTGCAACCGGTGGAGAGTCAGGAATCTTACACATCAAGGGCGAATGAGACTTGGGATTACCACGCAAGATGGTTACACTTTGGTGGCGTAGAAACCAACTTGATCGGGCAGGACTTCAGCCACCGCGCAGGCAGGCGTTGAGGAACGCGTGCGCGAATCGGTGGTTCTTGAACGGTGTTGAGCACACCGTACTTCGGATGATTCTTGGAGGAGTTGTCGATGAAGTTTCTCTTGAGCACAGCTTTGCTGATCTCGATGTTGACCGCTTTTGCGGGCACATTGAACGCTGCGCCGCCCTATGACGGCTATTCGCCCGTGCCGACGTTTTCCAACGACGGCTCGCCTTACGGGTTCTGGATCACCAAGGTGGCGATGAAGCAGGGTGCGACGACATTGATGTCGAACACCTCAGGGTACACATCGACACCGTACTACACTTACTACAGTGGCGTAACGCCGCCCAACATGGTGCCCAACACCCAGCACACGCTGGAAGTCACCTTTGCTGGTGGCAGCTACACCATGGGCGCCAGCGCATGGATTGATTACAACAACAACGGCGTCTTCACCGACACCGGTGAATCGCTGGGCAACTCCAGCGTGGTGTCGCAGGGTTCTGGCGCGACGGTCACGATCACATTCACGCCACCCAGTGCGGCGGGCATTTTGCGACTGCGCGTTCGGGCAGCGTATAGTTCGAACCCAAACCACCCGACAACCACGTTCTCCTATGGCGAGTCCGAAGACTACCTCGTCAACATGGGGTTTGCGATTTCGGCCGCTTCGCCGCTTTCGACCGGCGCCGTGGGTTCGGCTTACAACACCGTAATCACAGCCGCTAACGGCACCACCCCGTATAACTGGCAGGGCAACCCGACTTACCTGATTGCGGGCTCGCTGCCGCCGGGGTTGACAGCCGCGCCGCAAGGTTCGCCCAACTATGGCCTGGTGATTTCAGGCAGCCCGACGACAACGGGTGTCTACAACTTCACCGTGCAGGTCAACGACAGCAAATCGCCTACGCCGGATACATCAACCAAGGCCTTCCAGATTACAGTGGTACCTCCGCCGGCGGCTTTGCCCTTCAACGATGACTTCTCGACGTTCACGGGCTGGCAGTTGAGCGGCACGTGGCAGCGTTCGCCGGCAGTGGCCTATACGGCGACCAGCCCGAACCGTGAGGAGCCTGGTACGGACCACACGGCAGCGACGACAGACAACTACATTCTGGGCGACACGATTGGCGGCAACTACGCCATCAACATGACCAG
Organism: Planctomycetota bacterium; assembly: GCA_016722065.1. Taxonomy (GTDB): domain Bacteria; phylum Planctomycetota; class UBA8742; order UBA2392; family UBA2392; genus H3-PLA7. The sequence continues at coordinate 765,096 of JADKGX010000001.1, read as the reverse complement.
CGCAGTATGGGCTGTGTCGCCGTTGGTGAACTGCTCAACGGCCACGACGGTGCGTTTGAGCTTCTGGCGCTTTATGGGGCTGGCATTGGATTGCCCCAACGGCGGCGGCACGATCCAGGTAAGCAACAACGGCACCACCTGGACCAACGTGTGGCAAAGCACCGGTGGCACGACCTACAAGGACACAGCCTGGACTTCGGTGTACTACGACCTGACGGCTGTGGCTGCAGGTGCTGCGACGGTTTCGGTTCGTTTTGGCATCGGCCCCACGGGGGCCACGCTGCACACGGGCTGGTGCATTGACGACTTGAAGATTGAACAGCCGGGCCCGGACATGGTGGTGCGTGAAGGCGGCCCGACGGGTGCGATCATCACCGACAACCAGGCCGTGGGCGGTGCGCGGGACTTTGGCCAGATCAACGCCAGCACGGTGTCTGCGCCGTTGAACCTGTACATCACCAACAACGGCCCGGCGAACATCACCTTTGGTGCCTACACCAAGACAGGTGCGCAGCCCAACGACTTCTACATCAACACGTCAAGCTTTGTGAACCCGCTGCCGGTGGGCCAAAGCACGACGATCACGATCACGTTCTACCGCACGACGGTGGGCATCAGTACGGCCACGTTCAACCTGCCGCACAACGCAACCGGTTCAGGGACATCACCGTTTGAGGTGAACCTCAAGGGTGAGGCGATCGTGCCCAACCCGGACATTGAAGTGCGTCTGGGTTCGGCCACGGGTCCTGTGATACCGCACAACCAGTCGCCCACAGGCACGCCGCGCGATTTTGGTAACCAGGACATCAACGCTGGTCCCAGTGGCTCGATCACGATCTTCATCAAGAACACGGGTACGGGCCAGTTGAACATCAGCACGCCTGACACAGGCGGCAACTGGTGGAACCAGTTTGTGGTGGACTCCACGGGCCTGCAAAGCGGTCTGACAGCGGGCCAAAGCACGACGTTCACGGTGGCCTTTGACCCGACCAGCGTGGGCAGCAAGGACGCCTACGTTCGCCTGCCGCACACGGACACAGGCCAACCCAGCCCGTACTACATTCCTGTGCTGGGCAACGGCACGACGTCGACGGTGGCGGGCATGACGGTGTCGGAAGGCACGGCGCCGGGCGCTCCGTTTACGCACAACGCGGCCGCAGCGGGCTTGCGCGACTTTGGCAACCAGCTGGTGGCCGGCGGCGCGACACCGGCGATCACGATCAACATCCTGAGTTCCGGTGGCGTGGCGCTGAACGTGGGCCTGCCCACGATCGGTGGCACAACGCCGGGCGAGTTCATTCTGGACACGACCGGGTTCACCGCTGGTGCCTTGGCACCGGGTGCGACCACCTCGTTCACGGTGGCCTTTGACCCGACATCTACGGGTACCAAGACAGCCACGATCTCGTTTACCCACGACGACACAACGCAGACCACGCCGTTCATTGTCAACGTCAAGGGTGTGGGTGTAAGCACGGCCCCGATTCTGGTGGCGCATGAGACCAACGCGGGCGGCCCGGTTCTTGCGAACCCAGCGCCTGCGACGGGGTTGCTGGACTTTGGCAACCAGGATGTGAACGCAGGCCCGACGGCTGCGCGCACGATCTACATTGAGAACACGGGCTCTGCGGCGCTGACGGTAAGTGCACCCAGCTTCACGCCGGCAACGACGGAGTTCCAGCTGCAATCGGCCGGTTTTGCGGGCACGATTGCGGTGGGTGCCAGCGCGACATTCACGATCACGTTTGACCCGACCAGCGCGGGCACCAAGACAGGCATCATCCAGTTCACGCACAATGACTCGGGCACGGGCACGCCGTTTGTGCTGAACGTGACGGGCAACGCGGTGCTGAACGCGCCGGTGGTGGAAGTACGTGAGGGCAGCTACATCGGCCCGATGATCACCAGTGGTGCTGCTGCGGTGCCGGGCGGCAGCCGCGACCTTGGTTCCATCGACGTCAACGCGGGCAACACGTTCCCGCTGGTGATTTCGATTGTGAACTCGGGCAACCTGAACCTGACGCTGTCGATGCCGAACAAGACGGGTGTGAACTTTGCGGACTTTGGCTTGAGCACCAGCGGGTATGTCACGACGCTGGCGCCTGGTGCCAACACGCAGTTCGACGTGGTGTTTGACCCAAGCCTGGCAGGTGTCAAGGACTGCCAGATTGAGATCACGCACAATGACCCGGGCCGTCCTTCGCCGTACATCATCCGGTTCATGGGCACGGGCACGGATACCAATGCGGTAGCGATCACGACCGTGACGCTGCCGGGTGCGGTGACGGGCCACAGCTATGCGGCCTCGCTGGACGCGGTCAACGGCACAGCGCCGTACACCTGGTCGCTGTACAGCGGCACGCTGCCGGCAGGCCTGAGCCTGCTGCCGGGCGGCAGCATCACCGGCACGCCCAGTGGCTTTGGCAGCACGACCAACGTGGTTATCCGGGTCACGGACATGACCGGCGCGACCAACGAGAAGTCCTTTGCCCTGCAGATCCAGGTAGACCCCAACAGCGGCAAGGCCAACGACAACGGCTGTGCGGTGTCGGCCACGACCAGCGCGACCAGCCAGTGGGCCCTGCTGGGCCTGCTGGGCATCAGTGCCATGGCAGCGACGCGCCTGCGCCGCCGCAAGGCATAGGCAACAAGGAAACACCAAACGGCCCGCCAACCGGCGGGCCGTTTTCGTTGACGGTTGTAAGCATTGCTGGATTCACTACATGCGTTGCATCACAGGTAAAATGAGACACGACAGGAAACACACAAAGCTTGAAGTTGAAAGTAGTTGTGTCGTGACTTCGGACCTGCGGTTGGCCTGAATTCATACACCATGCATGCTGAAAGACCTTGGAATATTGCAGATGATGGGATAGACTTCACAGCGCGTAGAACACGACATGATGGATCTGGTCTCAGCCACCGCACTGGCCAGGCGTTGAGGAACGCCTGAGTTCAAGGGTGGCTGGTGGGTTATGTAGTGCGATTGCATAGGCAGTCGCAAAACTGTGGGCAGTCCCGTGGAGGAGGCTGAGATGAAGGTTACTGGATACCTGGCCGTGGTTGGCATGATTGCCGCCTTGGCCGCCGGCGCGCTGAATGCGGCGCCGCCGCAAACCGGCTATGCCGACGGCACGTACTACTATGGCACGCAGTTGGGCATGCACATCACCAACTTTGTGCTCAAGCGCGGCACCACGACGTTGATGTCCAACGCCAGTGGCGCCAGCGCTTCGCCCTACAACACGTTCTATGGTTCCGTCACGCCGGGCAACCTTGTGCCGGGACAGCAACATTCCGTGGAGTTGACAATCGGCCAGAGTTACCCGGTGAACGCGGTGATCTGGATCGATTACGACAACAACGGCGCCTTCAACGATACCAACGAGCGCGTGGCGCAGATTACCACGATCAACAACGGCGCAACCGGCACGCTGACATTTACCCCGCCAACCGGCGTGGGTGGCCTCAAGCGCATGCGCATCCGCACCGAGTATTACGGTTACAGCCCTGCCACCTCTGCCACCGTGCAGTGCTATTACGGAGAGGTTGAGGACTACCTGGTGAACATGGGCTTTGCCCTGGGCACTGGTTCGCCGCTTCCTACGGGTGCAGTCAACTCTGCTTACAACACGGTAATCACAGCCACCAACGGCACCACCCCGTACAACTGGCAGGGCAACCCGACGTACCTGATTGCCGGCTCACTGCCGCCGGGGTTGACCGCTGCACCGCAGGGCTCGCCCAACTTCGGGCTGGTCATTTCAGGCACGCCCACCACGACCGGCGTTTACAACTTCACGGTAAGGGTGCTGGACAGCAAGTCACCAACACCTGACCAGGCGCAGGGCGACTACCAGATCACGGTGGTTCCACCGCCTGCGGCTTTGCCTTTCAATGATGACTTCTCGACGTTCACGGGTTGGCAGTTGGGTTCCACCTGGCAGCGTTCTGTGGCGGTGGCGTACACGGCCACCAGCCCCAACCGCGAAGAACCGGGCACGGACCATACAGCGGCCACGACCGACAACTTCATTCTGGGCGACACGATTGGCGGCAACTACACCATCAACATGTCGGGCACGAACTGGGCGGTTTCGCCGATGGTGAACTGCTCAACGGCCACGACGGTGCGTTTGAGCTTCTGGCGCTTCATGGGGCTGGCATTGGATTGCCCCAACGGCGGCGGCACGATCCAGGTGACCAACAACGGCACCACCTGGACCAACGTGTGGCAAAGCACCGGTGGCACGACCTACAAGGACACAGCCTGGACCTCGGTGTACTACGACCTGACCTCGGTGGCCGCGGGCGCGGCGACGGTGCAGGTTCGTTTTGGCATCGGCCCCACGGGGGCCACGCTGCACACGGGCTGGTGCATTGACGACTTGAAGATTGAACAGCCGGGCCCGGACATGGTGGTGCGTGAAGGCGGCCCGACGGGTGCGATCATCACTGACAACCAGGCCGTGGGCGGTGCGCGGGACTTTGGCCAGATCAACGCCAGCACGGTGTCTGCGCCGTTGAACCTGTACATCACCAACAACGGCCCGGCGAACATTACCTTTGGTGCCTACACCAAGACCGGTGCGCAGCCCAACGACTTCTACATCAACACGTCAAGCTTTGTGAACCCGCTGCCGGTGGGTCAAAGCACGACGATCACGATCACGTTCTACCGCACGACGGTGGGCATCAGTACGGCCACGTTCAACCTGCCGCACAACGCAACCGGTTCCGGGACATCACCGTTTGAGGTGAACCTCAAGGGTGAGGCGATCGTGCCCAACCCGGACATTGAAGTGCGTCTGGGTTCGGCCACGGGTCCTGTGATACCGCACAACCAGTCGCCCACAGGCACGCCGCGCGATTTTGGTAACCAGGACATCAACGCTGGTCCCAGTGGCTCGATCACGATCTTCATCAAGAACACGGGTACGGGCCAGTTGAACATCAGCACGCCTGACACAGGCGGCAACTGGTGGAACCAGTTTGTGGTGGACTCCACGGGCCTGCAAAGCGGTCTGACAGCGGGCCAAAGCACGACGTTCACGGTGGCCTTTGACCCGACCAGCGTGGGCAGCAAGGACGCCTACGTTCGCCTGCCGCACACGGACACAGGCCAACCCAGCCCGTACTACATTCCTGTGCTGGGCAACGGCACGACGTCGACGGTGGCGGGCATGACGGTGTCGGAAGGCACGGCGCCGGGCGCTCCGTTTACGCACAACGCGGCCGCAGCGGGCTTGCGCGACTTTGGCAACCAGCTGGTGGCCGGCGGCGCGACACCGGCGATCACGATCAACATCCTGAGTTCCGGTGGCGTGGCGCTGAACGTGGCCTGCCCACGATCGGTGGCACAACGCCGGGCGAGTTCATTCTGGACACGACCGGGTTCACCGCTGGTGCCTTGGCACCGGGTGCGACCACCTCGTTCACGGTGGCCTTTGACCCGACATCTACGGGTACCAAGACAGCCACGATCTCGTTTACCCACGACGACACAACGCAGACCACGCCGTTCATTGTCAACGTCAAGGGTGTGGGTGTAAGCACGGCCCCGATTCTGGTGGCGCATGAGACCAACGCGGGCGGCCCGGTTCTTGCGAACCCAGCGCCTGCGACGGGGTTGCTGGACTTTGGCAACCAGGATGTGAACGCAGGCCCGACGGCTGCGCGCACGATCTACATTGAGAACACGGGCTCTGCGGCGCTGACGGTAAGTGCACCCAGCTTCACGCCGGCAACGACGGAGTTCCAGCTGCAATCGGCCGGTTTTGCGGGCACGATTGCGGTGGGTGCCAGCGCGACATTCACGATCACGTTTGACCCGACCAGCGCGGGCACCAAGACAGGCATCATCCAGTTCACGCACAATGACTCGGGCACGGGCACGCCGTTTGTGCTGAACGTGACGGGCAACGCGGTGCTGAACGCGCCGGTGGTGGAAGTACGTGAGGGCAGCTACATCGGCCCGATGATCACCAGTGGTGCTGCTGCGGTGCCGGGCGGCAGCCGCGACCTTGGTTCCATCGACGTCAACGCGGGCAACACGTTCCCGCTGGTGATTTCGATTGTGAACTCGGGCAACCTGAACCTGACGCTGTCGATGCCGAACAAGACGGGTGTGAACTTTGCGGACTTTGGCTTGAGCACCAGCGGGTATGTCACGACGCTGGCGCCTGGTGCCAACACGCAGTTCGACGTGGTGTTTGACCCAAGCCTGGCAGGTGTCAAGGACTGCCAGATTGAGATCACGCACAATGACCCGGGCCGTCCTTCGCCGTACATCATCCGGTTCATGGGCACGGGCACGGATACCAATGCGGTAGCGATCACGACCGTGACGCTGCCGGGTGCGGTGACGGGCCACAGCTATGCGGCCTCGCTGGACGCGGTCAACGGCACAGCGCCGTACACCTGGTCGCTGTACAGCGGCACGCTGCCGGCAGGCCTGAGCCTGCTGCCGGGCGGCAGCATCACCGGCACGCCCAGTGGCTTTGGCAGCACGACCAACGTGGTTATCCGGGTCACGGACATGACCGGCGCGACCAACGAGAAGTCCTTTGCCCTGCAGATCCAGGTAGACCCCAACAGCGGCAAGGCCAACGACAACGGCTGTGCGGTGTCGGCCACGACCAGCGCGACCAGCCAGTGGGCCCTGCTGGGCCTGCTGGGCATCAGTGCCATGGCAGCGACGCGCCTGCGCCGCCGCAAGGCATAGGCAACAAGGAAACACCAAACGGCCCGCCAACCGGCGGGCCGTTTTCGTTGACGGTTGTAAACAGGCTCAGGCTGTCACGGCCACTTTGGCCAGAATCTTGCGGATGATCTCCTGGCCTGACTTGCCGCCGCGGCGGTCAAAGCTGGCGCGCTCAATGACCCTGTGGGCCAGCACAGCCACGGCCAGGGCCTTGATGTCGTCGGGTACCACGTAATCGCGGTTTTCAATCAAGGCATGGGCCTGGGCGGCGCGGAACAACGCCACCGAACCGCGCGGGCTGACGCCGCTGACCAGCTTGGGGTTGTTGCGTGTTTCGTTGACGATCTCGAGAATGTAATCCGCAATGGCGGGCTCCACGCGCACCTTCTTGGCGGCTTCCTGAACCACCAGCACTTCTTCGCGCGACAGCACCTGTTCAATGTTCTGCAACGTATCGGCGGCGGCGTGCTCAAACAGAATGCGCTTTTCGTCGTCGGCGCCGGGGTAGCCGACATCAAACTTCAGCATGAAGCGGTCCAGTTGCGATTCGGGCAGCGGGTAGGTGCCCGCATGCTCAATCGGGTTCTGGGTTGCCACCACAAAGAAGGGTCTGGAAAGCTTGTGGGTGGTGCCTTCCGCGCTGATCTGCAACTCGCCCATGGCTTCCAGCAGCGCCGATTGCGTGCGCGGCGTGGCACGGTTGATTTCGTCGGCCAGCAGAATGTTGGTGAAGATCGGCCCGGCCCGCCATTCAAAGGTGCCGTCCTGCTGGCGGTATACGCTGGTGCCAATGATGTCCGTGGGCAGCAGGTCGGGCGTGAATTGCACGCGCTTGAAATCGCAGTTGATGGCCCGCGCCAGCGCCCGCGCCAGGGTGGTCTTGCCAAGCCCGGGCATGTCCTCAATCAGCACGTGGCCGCGGGCAAACAGCCCGGTCAGCAAAAGGCGCACGACCTCGGGCTTGCCGATCAACGCGCGAGACAACTGTGTGGCCAGTTTGCTGGCAAGTTCAGCAGTCATGAGTCTGTTAACGATACGCCCGGCAGACGGTTTGGAACAGAGTGCTAGATCGTATCAGCTTTCTTTTGGGCTTCCTTGGCCTCGGCTTCCTTGCCCGTTGCCTGCAACACGATGGCCACAGCACCCCAGTACTTCTTGCGGCGCATCTTGTGGTTTTCGTCGGTCGCGCCCGAGTTGTCCTCAAGGTCGCGGGCCTTTGTGAATGCTTCCAGGGCCGCTTCCAGCTTCTTCGTCTCTCCCAGACATTCGCCCAGCGAATACCAGCTTTTGCCCAGGCTTGCGGCATCAACCTTGGCCTTTTCCTTCAACGCGATGGCTTTGCGGTAGCACTCGGCGGCTTCAGCGGGCTGGTTCATGGCCTTGGTGCTTTCGCCCAGTCCGTGATACATGAAGCCCAGTTCTTGGGTGTCGAGCTTGAGTTTCTCGGCGGTCTCGATGACCTTTTTGCGGGCCATGACGGCCTTTACCGGGCGGCCGGCGTCGCTGTGCAGTTCGCCCAGTGCACGCGCGATGGCAAGCTTGAACTCGGGGGTCATGGCTGCTTTTTCAGCCAGGTCTGCTGCTTTTTGGTAAAGCGCCACGGCCTGTTTGTACTGGCCCTCCAGTTGTTGCTCCAGCAGCAGCACCTGGGGCGGCACGCTCTTGCCCTGCATCTGTTTTTGCATGCGTACGCTGCCAAACAGCGGCGCGGTGTAGTGTTTCAGGGCTTCGGCGTGGTACATGGCCAGGTTGGCCAGTGTGGTGAAATCCGCGCCGGATTTTTCGGCGTAATGAATGGCCTTGTCAAAGTGCGAAGCGGCGTCCTTGAACTTGCCCTTGCGAAACAGCGCGTCGGCAAAGCGATACAGCAGGTTCAGCAGCGTGGTGGGGGCCGCGCCAGCGGCTTCCTTCATGGTCAGGGCCTTGGTGAATTCGGCCAGCGAAGCATCGTGCTTGTCGGCCACCAGCAGGGACTCGGCTAGCTTGGCATAGCTGGTGGCGTGGCCGGATTTGTCGGCGCCGCCCTGTTCTTCCAGCGCAATCATGCGCCGAAACGCGGCTTCTGCGCCTGGGCCGTCCTGTTTGGAAAGCGCAATGCCGCCCAGGGCTTCAAAGAACGCCGCCTGATCCAGCGGCGGCAGTTGGGCGGGGGGCTCCAGTTTGCCGTGGCCGGCCTCCTGCAACAGCACTTCCGCGCCGGCCGTGTCACCGGAGTAAAGCAGCTCAAGTGCCTGGTCAATCTGCGCATGCGCCATGGTTTCTCCGATGCTACGTCCCGGCCTGCTTGGCCACCACAGCCCACAGCCGCGCGCAGCTTGCGGGGTCCCGGGCATCCTTGTGCGGCAGCTGTTTCTTGAACCTGTGAAAGTAAGCGCCCGTGGTGCCGGCAAACTCCGCCTCTGCGGCGAGGCGCCAGATACAGCGCGCGCCCTTTTGCGGGCTGGGGCAGAAGGCGCCAATCACCAGCCCCACAATCCAGGGCATGTTGCGAAACAGTTCTGTCGCTATCACGCCCGGGTGCAGGCTCATGGCAACCAGGCCCGGTTCGCGGCGCGCCAATTCGTTGGTCAGCATCACCAGTGCCAATTTGCTTTGCTGGTACGCCGGCCGCGCGCCGAAGCCCCTTTCGCGCTGAAGGTCTTCCCAGCGTATGCGGCCATTCTTGTGTTCCAGCGATGCCACATTGACTACCCGTCCTTTGGCGGCGCGAAGTGGTTTCAGCAGCGCCTGCCAAAGGGCAAACGGTGCCAGAGTGTTCACGGCCCAGGTTTTTTCAAAGCCGTCAACCGTAACTTCACGCGGGCCAGACCAGAAGCCGGCGTTGTTCACCAGCGCATCCAGCCGGGCGTGGCGCGACACCACCAGCGCCGCACCGTCGCGAATCGATTGCAGCGAGGCAAGGTCAAAGGCCGCGGCCTCGGCCTTGCCGCCAGCGTGGGCGATTGCTTCCAGCGTGGCTTGCACGCGTTGGGCACTGCGGCCGTGGGCGATCACGAATGCCCCGCGCAAAGCCAGCGCCAACGCCACTTCGCGGCCCATGCCGCCGCCAGCGCCAGTGACCAGCATGGTTTTGCCGGCAAGGTCAGTCATGGGCGGAATCATGGCAGGGCGGCAAGTGCCGGTCGAGAGTTAAGGGTTGAGTGTTCAGCATCAACGCAAGGCAGTTCCTGACCTGCGCCTGTTGATCCCGAACCGCCATTCAGCTCACCATGCGCCGGCGCATGCGGCGGGGCACAATGACAAACAGTGCTGCAATCACGCCAAGCACAATCAGCGCGCTGGCAGCGTGGGTCCAATCCAGCGGGCCTTGCGCCAGGGCGCGCATCAGGCGCACGCAATGAAACAGCGGCGTGAACCAGGCAATCGTTTCGCCATGGCCGCCGGCGATCTTGGGGTCATTGAGCGGGAAAAAAATCCCGCTGAACAAAAACAGCGGCGTCAGCCAAAGCGTGTAGTAGAAGCCGTAGTAGTTGATGTTGCGAATGCTGGCCGTGAACGTAAGGCCGATCAGTGCGAACATGGTGGCGGTAAGCGCCATGGCCACGGGCAGCAGCACCGCAAAAGGGCTGATCAGAATGCGATGCCCGAACAACGTGAATCCGCCCAGCACAATCATGAACGCCATGCCGTAAATCAGCCCGCGCGTAACGGCCCAAAGCAGTTCGCCAAAGGCGATGTCCTGAATCAGCGCGGGCGTGGCCAGATAGGCGTCGTAAAGGCGCGCAAAGTTCATTTTGACAAACACGTTGTAGGTGGTCTCAAAGCTGGCGCCCTGCATCGCCGAGGCGGCCATCAGGCCGGGCGCGATGTATTCAATGTAGGTAAGCCCACCCACGCCGCGGCCCACGAACATGCCCAAACCAAGCCCCATGCCCAGCAGGTAAAGCACCGGGTCAAAGAAGTTGGGAAGGATGTTGGTCATCCACGAATGCGAATACTCCGTCTTGTTCCGCCGCCAGACAGAAAGGGCCGTAGTAAGGTTGATGTCGCCGGGCAGGTTCATTCAATCAACCCTCGCCCGGTGATCTTCAAAAACACGTCTTCCAGCGTGCTGCGGCGCAGCAGGGTTTCCGCGTCGGGCAACAGTTGCGCAGCGCGCGTCACCACTTCTTCGCCGTTGTCTACGTACAGCAACAGGCGGTCGTGGTGTTGTTCGTGGCGTTTTGCCATGGAGGTCAATTCGCTAACGGACGCAACTACCCCGTCGCTTGAAACGCCAGGCGTTTCTACGCGACCGTTGCTCTGCAACCTCCCGCTCTGGGCTGAAACAGCCACTTCCACCACGTGCGAACTTACGTGCTCGCGGATCAGTGCTTTGGGGGCGCCCTGGGCAACGATCTTGCCTTTGTCCATGATCACCAGCCGGTCGCACAGTTGCTCGGCTTCGTCCATGTAATGCGTGGTCAGGATCAGCGTGGCCTGCTTGCGCTTCAGGTCGCGCAGTCGTTCCCACAGGTTGATGCGTGCCTGAGGGTCAAGTCCGGTGGTGGGTTCATCCAGCACCAACAATTCCGGGTCGCCCAGCAGCCCACGCGCGATCAGCGCCCGGCGCTTCATGCCTCCGGACAACTGAAAGGCCTTGGCGTCGGCCTTCTCGCGCAGTTGCACGAACTCCAGCAACTCGTCGGTGCGGGTCGCGGCTTGTGCTTTGCTCAGCCCGTAAAAGCGCGCAAACACCTGCAGGTTCTCGCGCAACGTCAGCTCGGTATCGAGGTTGTCTTCCTGCGGCACTACCCCGATTCTGCCTTTGATGGCGCGGTCGCGGTGGCCCTGTGCGGCCTCGTGGCCCAGAATCAGCAAACTGCCCGAGCCCACGGGCGACGCCCGGTAAATCATGCGCATCGTGGTGGTTTTGCCCGCGCCGTTGGGGCCCAGAAAGCCAAAGCACTCGCCGCGCTGGATTTCAAAATCGATGCCGTCTACGGCCACAAAATCGCCGTAGTTCTTGCGCAGGTTGACGGCTTTGACGGCGGGGTCTGCCATAGGGTCGTTGTACAAGCCTGCATCGCCGCAGCCACCTGCTATACAGTATCCATGCCCGACACGATTTTTCTGGTCGACTACAACCCGCATTGGCCTGCCATGTTTACGGCCGAGCAACGCAGCCTGGAACAGGCCTGCCCGGCCCTGTTTTTGCAGATCCATCATGTCGGCAGCACCAGTGTTGCCGGTTTGGCCGCCAAGCCGGTCATCGACATCCTGGCCGTGGTTGCCGATCAGAGCCTGCTGGACGTCGCCCAGGAAGACGCAGCAATTCCGGGCCAGAACCGCGCGATTGACCCCCGGGGCAATGCATCCCATGTAGCCATGGTTCGGGCTGTCAGTGGCCTTGGCTTCACCTATCGTGGCGAAAACGGTTTGCCAGGCCGCATCTACTTCCAGCGTCGCCAGGACGGCGTCGGCGCCCACTTGCACATTGTGGCCAAGGGGTCGTGGTTTGTGGCCGAGCAACTGGCGTTTCGCGACTGGCTGCGCGCCAATCCAAGTGACGCCCAGGCGTATCAGGAATTGAAGAGAAATCTGGCGAGTCAGTTTGCGCACGATCGCGTTGCCTACACCATGGAAAAGTCGGATTTCATTTCGCAAGTCTTGCGCAAGGCAGGAGTTGCACCAAGGCCAGCGTGACGACTGCAGCCGCAATGGCCGCGTTGCCTGGCGAGGTGAGCGTCCTGCTACACAAGCGTTGGTAATGATTTGGTCACAAAGGTAGCATTGCGTGACCACTTGCAGTGAGTACTGAAGATTGTTCCTGCGCAAGGCGCGTGTGCGCCCCGCAGTTGTTGGCTATATGGAGGATGACCGACATGGTGCGCGTATTGGTGTTGTGGGGGCTCGTGATCGCTTGCGCCGGCGCAGTCGGTGCCCAGACCTATCCCATGAACCAAAACCTTCCGGCCTCCAACGGTTTTGGAACTTCAGGCGTCACGAACTATCAGTTTTCCTACCGCTTCACTGTAACTACCAGCGGCGTTCAGGTAGCTCAGATGGGATGCGCCGTGCCGGACACGATTGCGCACACATGCAAACTATGGGACTCAACCGCCACTTCGGCACCGATCGCAACTGTCACGACCGCCACGACTGCGACTTCAGGTACTTGGAGGTGGGGAACTCTGGCCACGCCCGTGACACTGGTTTCAGGGCGCACCTATGAGGTGGCCGTCACGACGGACGCTTTTTTCTACAACTCAGCGCCACCGGCTTCGTTTCAGCCCACCGGTGTGATCAGTTACATCGGTGGCTTTCACGATGGCGGCGCAGGCACGTACCCCAACACGTCTAACGGCAGCTTTCTGTGGGGCGTTGCCGACATTGGCTACACGACGGGCCCTTCGGTTTCCACTTCAACGAGCTCTTTGAACTTGGGCTCTACGCCTTCAGGTACGGCCAGTTCGGCGCTGTCCTACACGGTTTCCGGCGCTTCTTTGACTGCCAACACAACCATTACGGCGCCCACGGGTGTAGAGGTGAGTTTCAGCCAGACTACCGGGTTTGCGAACTCGATTGTGATCACGACTTTCCCGACCTATTCCGGCACCACCATCTGGGCACGGATCAAGAGTACGGCTTCTGTCGGTTCGGTTTCCGGCAACATTACCCATGCCAGCACCGGCGCGACTACGGCTAACGTGGCTGTATCTGGCAACGTGACTGGACCTACGGTTTCGCCTTCAGTTTCCACGTTGAACCTGGGGTCTACGCCTCAGGGTACGGTGGGGACGCCTGCCAGTTACACGGTTTCGGGTTCGGCTTTGACTGGTAACACGACCATCACCGCGCCTTCGGGTGTCGAGGTTTCCTTGCTTCGGGCAGCGGCTATGCGGCTTCGATCACGATCACGACCTTCCCGAGCTATGCCGGTGTTTCGGTTTATGCCCGCTTGACGGGTGCCGCAGCCGGCACGATTACCGGCAACATCACCCATGCCAGCGCCGGTGCCACCACGGCCAACGTGTCCGTCAACGGCACGGTGACTCCGCCAACGGTCACGCCTTCGGTTTCGACGCTGAACCTGGGTACTACGCAGCAGGGTACGGCTGGCACGCCTGCCAGTTACACGGTTTCGGGTTCGGCTTTGACTGGTAACACGACCATCACCGCGCCTTCGGGTGTTGAGGTTTCCTTCAGCTCGGGCAGCGGCTATGCGGCTTCGATCACGATCACGACCTTCCCCAGCTATGCCGGGCTTGCGGTTTATGCCCGCTTGACTGGTGCTACCGCCGGCGCGGTTTCTGGCAACATCACCCATGCCAGCGCGGGCGCTACCACGGCCAACGTCACGATCTCGGGTAACGTGTGGTCACTGGTTGCTACGCCCAACAGCCTTAACCTGGGCACCACCAGTGTGGGTACGCCGGGCACTGCGCAATCCTATGACCTTGTGGGTGCTGGCTTGACGGTTGCCACCACAGTCAATGCGCCGGCTAACTTTGAAATCTCGCTTTCCCAGGCCGGAAGCTACTCCGCCAGTTTGAACATCAACCAGACGCCCACACTCAATGCCACTGTGGGGTGCGCTTGACTGGCGCCACGCTGGGCACCTTCAGCGGCAACGTCACCAACAGCTCGGCCCCTGCCTCGGTCAATGTGGCCATCAACGGCACGGTCTCGCCGCCGAACAATCTGGGCCTGTCGCGCAACGGCCCGGGCGCAGTCACGGGCGTGAACAACGATTCGCAGGGTCCCTCCAGCAACGGCCACGTGATTCTGGACTTCAGCCTGTCCACCAACCAGGCCGCCTGGACAGTCACTGACCTGGTCTTCACGGCCAGCGGCACGGCCGACGAACAAGCGGCCTTGAGCCTGCTTGGCTTGCATGAGGACACCAACACGAGCGGCAGCTTTGACGGCCCGGGCACAGACCTGCTGGCCACGGCCGCAGCCGGCACCAGCTTCAATGGCGCCAACGGAACCTATACGGCGACCTTGACCAACGGGGCCTGGGCAATCAGCACCAACCGGCGCTTCTTTCTGGTCTGCAAGCTGGCAGGCACGGCCAGTGCAGGCCAGACGATCCATGCCGAGTTGACCAGCATCAACGCCACCAGCGGCGGCGGCGGCACAATCACCGGCGCGCCCACCACGGCCGCCAACGACGCCTTGAACATCAACCCGGCCACGCTGGGCGTAACGCTTTCCGGGCCGATGAGCTTCAGCACTGTCAACAACAACAGCCAGGGTGCCGGCAGCAACGGCCACGTGGTGTGCGACTTCAGCCTGGCCACGCAGAACGATACCTGGACCGTCAGCGACATCACGTTCACCGAATCCGGCAGCATGGACGGCCAGACAGACGTGAACTTCCTGGCCCTGTACCTGGATAACGGCAACGGCAGCTTTGACGGCCCGGGCACCGACACACTGGCCACGGCCACCGCCGGCACCAGCTTCAATGCTGCCAACGGCACCTACACCGCCACACCGACCGGCGCGGCCGCAGCGTTTGCCATGAACCAGGGCAAGCGCTTCTTTCTGGTCGCCAAGCTTGCCGGACAGGCCAGCCCCGCGGAGACCCTGCGCGTAGCCGTGACCAGCTTGACCCAAAGCTCGCCCACGGGCGGCACAGTCAGTGGCACGCCCACGGCGGCAAGTTCGGCGCTGGTGATTGATGTTGCGACCTTGACAGTCAACGCCGGGCCGACCAACCCGACGATTGTGGCGCGTGAGCAAAATGCAGCGGGCTTCACAGTCATGGTCGGCCAGTTCCGCCTGAGTGCCAGCAACGCCAACTTCACCGTGGCGGGCTTTACGCTTTCCACCAGCGGCAACGGCAACTGGGCCGCGAACCTGGATGCCGCCACCGGCGTGCAGGTGTGGCGCGACGACGGCGACGGCAGCTTCAATGCAACGGACACGCAACTGTTTGCCGGTGCCGGTGCCACGCCCAGCGTGAGCTGCGTCTTCGGCAGCAACCTGACGATCAACATGAACACCAACGAAGACCTGTGGGTGGTGCTGAACGTGCTGGCCAGCGCCGGTGCCAGCCCCAGCGAGACCTTCAGCAGCCAGATTGCAGCCCCAGCCGACGTCAACTCGTTGACCGGCGGCGGCCAGGTGTTGTTCGGCACGGCGGCACCAACAGCAGCCACGCTCAAGGTGATCACCTATGCGTTCACCAGCTTCACACCCGTGACCAGCCTGCCCGCAGGCGGTGGCGCAATCACGATTACCGGCAGCGGCTTTGCTTTGCCGGTGACGGTGACGATCGGCGGCGTGAACTGTGGCGGCGGGGCAGTCGTCAATGCCGCCGGCACGCAGATCACCGGCTTGACCGTACCCGCCGGTGCAGGCCAGAACCTGGCAATCGTGCTGACCACCAACAACCTGGCAGCCAAAACCCTAAGCCAGACCTTCAGCTACAGTAATGTAGTAGTGATCGGCGGCGGTGGTGGCGGAGGCGGCGGTGGTGGAGGCGGCGGATGCGCAGCCACAGCAGCCGCAGCACCAGCAGCCATGCTGCTGCCGCTATGCATAGCCCTGTACCGGCGCCGCAAAGAAAAGCGCAGCTAGCAAGCCAGCAGCAGCCATCAAAAAGCAATCATCGCAGAAACCAGCCCGGGGCCAAAAACCCCGGGCTGTTGTTTTGGCTGCGTAGATCGATTGCAACCGCAGGCGCCAACGGCTTGAACACAGAGCAACGGAGCAACGGAGCAAAGATGCCAGCCGCCGCCCAGTCGTAACAACTCAGCCACCCAGAAACTCAGGCTCCCAGAAGCTCAGGCACTCAGAAACACAACCACGGAGCAATTCCGTTACTCCGTTACTCCGTTACTCCGTGTCCAAACCCAGTCGTCAGGCCGGGCCTGTTTGGTTTGGGCTGGTCTATCCAAAGGGTGACGTCTCGGTCTTGCCTGCCACCTTGATTTCGTTGCGGCGCCAGCGCTCACGCACCGCTTCGACAAAAGGCGGAAAGTTAAGCGCCAGACTGCCGTCTGGATGGAGCAGTACTTGAGTGGTCTCCGCCGTGGTCAACAACTCACTGTCGCTGGAACGGCGAATCTCATAGCGGTGCACGAACTTGGGCACTTCCTGCCAGACCAGCGACGCCGTGACATCCAGTTTGTCACCGTACTTTGCGGGCCGCTTGTATTGCAGGCGCAGGTCGACAATCGGTGCTGCAAACCGCTGACGCATGAAGTCTTCGTAGCTCAAGCCTATCTGCACGCCCAAGGCCTGGCGCGCGTCTTCAAGGTACGTGACGTAATTGCCATGCCACACAATGCCCAGCAGGTCGGATTCCTTGAAGCGCACGGTCAGGCGCACGGTGTGTGAAAGCGGTGGCGGCGTTGCAGTCATGGCCGCAGATTAGCACGGGCGGAGAAAAGTTCAGGGGCGGCCAAAGGCCACCCCTGTGCCCGACGCAACCCTGTGGGAGAGCTGCGTCCGCCGCGCAGGCACAAACCCGCGCGATCAGGGCGGCGCAGGGTGCGGAAGCCTGCGACGCCAATGCTGAAGCCTACTCTGGCATGCGTTCTCGTTGACGAGAAGCTTGAGGTAAGGCCAATGCTGAGGTACTTTATCGTTTCCGAAATCCAGGAGCCGCGTCATGCAGAATCAAGAAACCACGCCCGACGACGATTCGATGATTCGGCAGCGTCTGCACCGGCTGCTGGAGCAACATTCGCAAAGCGAAATCGCACGCAAGACCGGACATCTGGTTGCAGGTGTCAACCGATATGTCCACGGGGCACGTGTTCCGGCGGCCTTCTGCACGGCCCTTGTGCGCGGACTGGGCGTCAACCCTTCATGGCTGCTGGCTGGCGAAGGCGCGCCCTACCTGGCCGACGTGCACACAGACACCGCCCGGCTTGGTGAGAACCTGCTCGAACTAGTCGAAGCCATGAATGCGATTGCGCGCATGCGCCTGGGTTCATTGACCGGCAAGCACCATCTGCGTGTGCTGCGTGAACTGAATGAGGCCTTACTGGCTCACGAACGCCTGCGTGAAAAGCTGAACGAGCAATCAGGGCCGCTGTTTCGCCAGCTGCTGAACGACCTGCAGGTCGCATTGGACAAGCTGGATCTTGAGCGCGCGGCCGATCTTCGCCAGGCCGCGCTGCAACTTTCGCGGCTGTGCGATGACGAAGTGCTGGAGAGGGATTTCACGCGCTTGCAGGCCTATCACGAGTTTCAACTCAAGAATTCTGACAGGTTTCTGCATTTTCAACGGCGGCTGTTTCTGGCTTCACTGCCCGATGGCTCGCTGTTTGATGAACGCGCATGTGATGAAGCCCGCCGTATCGTGGTGGCGCTGGTACAGATGGATCGCATGAAAGAGGCGCTTCGTATCTGCCGGGCGGTGCGCACGCTGGTCGGCCGGCGCGGGCAGCAGTGGGCGGCATTTGCGCGGCTGGAAAACACGCACGGCGTAATCCTGGCTGAAATGGGCTACCTGTACAAAGGACTGGCCTTGGTGCAGTGGACAATGCCCCGGCTGGACGGAATGTATCGCCGCATCTCAGAAGCCACGCAGATCCGCCTGCTGTTGTGGGGCGGCATGCTGGGAATCAATGATGCCATCGGTATCGGTGAGCGCACCGACGCCAAGGCTGACCACCTGCTGCAATTCGCCTGCTGGCTGGGCGACCGCGAGTCGCTGCGTACAGCGATTGCATACTCGAACGCGCCGAACCTGGAGCCGGTGTGGCGCAGCGGCTATTTTCGGCGTGTTGCGGCGGCCCTGCTGGGGCAACTGGAACGCCCCGACGCACAGGAAGCCCGCAAAGGAGTCGCCCTCGACCCGGCAGCGGGCAAAGCAGCACCCGGCGACGCGCCGATGGCTGCCGCCTGCAACACCGAACTTCTGGTTGCCGCGGGCGACCTCACGGCGGCGATGAAGGAGCTGATGCGGTGTGAGGAAGCACGGCGCCAGCTGGACCCAGAAGTGCGCATGCATGTGCTGGCGCAATCGCTGCATTTCCGCAACGCGCTGCGGCTGGTTTCAAAGGGCACCCGTGGCCCGCAAGGCGAACTGCGCCGCGCTGCCTTGAAGCACTTCCGCACATGGCGAAAGCGTGGCTATCTGGCTTTTGGTGGCGTGCAGGAACGCTGAAGGCGCACGCGACAGGCATCGCAGATGCAGGCCGGCTATTTGAAGCATGGCGCGCCCGGCAGGAATCGAACCTGCGACCAGCCGCTTAGAAGGCGGCTGCTCTATCCACTGAGCTACGGGCGCGCGTGGGTCGCCTTGTCTATCGTCGCGGCGGCGCTTGACCTGTCAAGGGCTGGCGCTATCGGTGAAACTGGGGCTGCTGATGCCTTGGTCATGATGCAGCGCCCCGGGGCATGTAGTCGTCTGTTGCTGCCATGCCGTGGCTGGTTTTTCCAACCGCAATGAATCCGACTTCAAAGGGGTGAGGAAAAGCCTTCACTTCGGCCTCGATGGCTTCCTGGGCGTCTGCGCCAGCGGCCATGCGCTGGTACACCGAAAACGCCCCCATGCGCTTGATGCAAAGTTCCCCGTGGCCGGTGGCACAGACCGCGCCGTGTTCTCCGGCGAAGACGCCAGCGCCCCAGATTGGGGTATCGCCGATCCGTCCGGGCAGCATCATGCTGGTGCCGCCGGTGCTGCAACTGACGGCAAAGGTGCCATCCGGGGCGCGGGCCACAGCCCCGATCGTGCCGTGAAACTGCATGTCGCGCCAACGTTCCTCATAGGGACGCAGGTTGCCGCTTTGCAGGCGTTCGCGGGCTGCTTTCCAGCGTTTTAGCGCCTTTTCGGTAACCATGGCGGCCTCGGGGAAGCCCTGCTGGCGGGCAAAGCGCGTCGCGCCTTCGCCACACAGCAGAATGTGTGGTGTGTTCATGACTGCGCGTGCCACCAGGACCGGATTTTTGGTCGCCCGCAGGCAGGCCACGGCGGCAAAGCGGCCATCACTGGTTGCCAGGCTGGCGTCCAGTTCCAGGCTTCCATCAAGGCGCAGGTTAGCGCCCGTGCCTGCGTTGAAGCGCGGGTCGTCTTCCAAAATGATGGCCGCGGCGATCACGGCTGCCAGGGACTGGTCGCTGCTGGCTGCCACCAGCGCGGCCAGCCCGGCCTGGGCTGCGTGCTGGCAGGCGGCGGCCCACTCAGATCGGGCATTGGGTGGTTCAGGCGCATCGGCGGAAGGCCCCCCGGCGCCACCATGGGTCAGGACAATGGGTTGCATGGACTATTTCTTGGGGTCGAATTTCTCGCTCAACAGCGCGCCTATTACCAGCCCGTACAAAAGAAACGCAATCCCAAAGGGCAGCATTCGGCCCTTCCAGGCATCGGCTGGTGCCCAGGGCTTGTCGCGCGTCAACTTAGCCAAAGGCGGCTTCACGCCGCGAATGGGCGGGCAGGGCTCCACCTGAGTCAACAATTCCTCCATCTGCTGATCGGCGGTCTTGTGGTCTTTGTCGACGATACCGCGCCCGCCGTACACGACCTGGGTGTTGCCCACAAATCCGGCAATTGTGTCCAGGGTGTAGGGAATCACCCAGATCGCGCAGGCACCCAGGACCGCGCCGAAAACCAGCCCACGGACCATACCGGGGCCAGGAAACTTGTCGCCAATGAAGCGCGCATAGAACCATGTAAAAAACAACCCAAAGACGATGATCACGCCAAACCCGGCCGCGTATTGCCGCTTGGGGGCCAGCCAGGCGCCCACCCAGGCGGCGTAATTCACGTCCATGGCCCAGAACAACCCCAGTGCCAGGGTCAGCGCCAGCAACGCGACACCAAGAACGCGCAGGATGGGCATGGGGTACCTCCGCATTCATTGTAACAGCGGCCCGCGCGACGGATATCAACGTCCGCGTTTGTCAAACAGTGCAAGCGTCAGCCCGAAGCTTGAAAACGCAACCACAAAAGGCAGCAGGCGCGCGCCGTGCGCATCGCGGCTGACCCATTCGTCGCGCGCCATGGACTTCAATGGCGGGTCAAAACCAAGGTCCGGCAGGGCCGGCACAATATGGACGCCGAAGGCGCTGACAATCACGTCGCCAAAGCCGGCCTGTGACATGCCAGGATTGCCCGCAATAGCGCTTAGAAGCAGCGGAACCAGCGTGGCGCAGATCAACCCGACCACCGCGCCAAAAATCAGCCCGGTCAGCGGCAAAGGCAGTTTCTTCAGCCCGGATTGCTTGCCAACCACGCCCACCCAAAGCGCGGCAAAACCAAAGGCGAAGGCAGCCACCAGCAAGGCGCCCACCAGCCAGGCTGCGCCGCCACTGGCAAACCAGGCACCCAGCCAGCCCACAAGATTCATGTTCATCAGCCAGCACAGAACAATCGCGGGAACGATGGCCATGGCAGCCAGGCCGGCGGTCTTGGAGTATTCCATTGGCGCAGGTTACCAAAGGCCGTCCAATTGCGCGGCTGGTCGCTGGGCGACACCATGGCATCATGGGCACATGAGCGGGCAAGGCAACAAGGACACGCAGGAAGCGCACCTGCTGGCGGAGGCGGCTGTCGTGCCACTGGCCCATGAGCCGCGGCAGGAAACCACAAACTCCACGACAGGTTTCGCGCGCAACGTGGGTTCGCTGGTTGAAAACGTGTTTCAGGCTGGCGAACGGCGCGAGGCCTCCGATGCGGACGTTTTTGACGCCGCCAATTTCAAGCAGGTCAAGAACTCCTGGTGGCTGGATCGCGCCCTGCCAGGCGAAGTGAAGCGTTACTTTTTCGCCGCCTACATCATCTGCACGGTGGTCTGGCTGCTTGGGCTTTCGGCACGGATTGCGGCCTTGGGCTTTGACAACCTGGGGCACACGCTGTGGGATTTCGTGCGCGATCGCCAATGGCAACTGCAGCCCTTGTTGCTGTTTCTGCATTTCCTTTCGTTGCGCCTTTTCAAGGGCATCTACAGCCGGAATTTCGACAAGGCCTTTGCGCACCTGGATGTCAGGGCCGACGAACTGGCCCGCTACAAACGCTGGTTTCTGGGCACGCGCGTGAACTTTTTTGCGCTGGCGATTGCAGCCCCGTTTGTGATCTACGAGGCCCTTTACTTCTTTGGAAGCACGGATTTTTACGCGCGCATTTTTGGCGAGGATTCGCCTTACTTGAAGCTGATTGACGTCACCGTGCGCAACATGGAGGCGTGGCTCTTGCTGGCCATCTGGAGTTTCGAATGGCTGATGTACGGTTACTACTGCTTCCTGATGCTGGCGGGCGCGATTGTGGTTCGCGCGATTCTGCGCAAGTATGATTTCGTCGATACGGTCGACCTGGTGCTGACCGAACGACAGTATCGGCCGCTGTTCAACGTAACGGCGCAGGCTGGCAGCCTGGTTTTTGTCTACGGCATCATTCATGCGGGCTATGTGTTTTACACCAAGGGCTCGGTCAGTGACTTTGCTGGGTTGATCGGGCTGGTCGTTCTTCTGGCAACAGCCTTTGGGGTTACCTGGAGCAGCGTACGCAATGAACTGCGCGGCAATGTCAACGCGGCCATCGAGGGCCTGGAGGCCAGCTATCGTGACGCCCGCACGCGCCTGGGCACCATGAAGGATGTGCCGGGCATTGAAGACGACCTGCAACGGGTGCAAGTGCAGCTAAAGATGTCGTTGGCCCTTCAGCAGATGGAATACCTGCAAACCAAGTATGAAAGCCTTGGCCGCAAGGAGTTTCTGGGGCTGGTGTTCAAGATGCTTGCGCCGGTGGGCACGGTACTGGCGCGCGTGATTCGCTGGGGCAGCCTGATTGCGGCTCTGGGCCTTGGCGGTGCG
This sequence comes from Planctomycetota bacterium, assembly GCA_016722065.1. GTDB lineage: Bacteria > Planctomycetota > UBA8742 > UBA2392 > UBA2392 > H3-PLA7. The sequence continues at coordinate 742,697 of JADKGX010000001.1, read as the reverse complement.
GCGGCCCTGAGCGGCAGTGACAAGCTCGCCGGTAGCAATGGCGCGACCAACGCGCCAGTCGACTCGCCCGCCAATGCTGCCAAATAGCAAAGCGGCGGGTTTCCCCGCCGCTTTGTGCGATGCCTGCGTGCCTACTTGGCGCCTGCGCGCCAGGTAGCCTCCTTCTTTTCGTTCAGGGTGATAATTTCCGGCGTGCCGTCGGCGCCAGCCATGGCGCGCACGCGCAGCTTGCCGTCGTGCGAAAGACCCAGCACGGCCTGGCCGGAGCCCAAGGCCGCGTTCAGTACCGAGGAGTCCTTGGCATCAAGACTGAGCGAAGTCTGGTCCTTGCTGGCCAGCAACACGGCCTGGGCCTTGGATTCAGGGTCGCCCAGAATCAGCGTGGCAGGTGCATCGCCGCCGCCCATCAAGGTCATGAACTGTTCTGTTTTGGGGCCCTGGAAAGCCAGCAGGCTGGCACCTTCGCTGGTAAGGGACTGGATGTAACGCGTGCGACCCTTGGCATCCAGAAACGTCACCATGACATCGTTGCCCTTGTTGCGCTGGGCCACCAGATAGCGTGGCGTGCCCGCGGCATCCAGGAACGAAATCGAGGCTTGTTCGCCATCGGCGCCCAGTTGCAGGCGCGGCTTCTGGTCTTTGTCGAACATGGTAAAGCGGACACTGCCGTCTTCACCGGTGTCCAGCAGGGCGCGCGGGTTACCCTTGGCATCCACCAAGCGGATTTCCTTGCCCGTGATCACGCCGGCTTCTTCCTGTGCATGAACGGGCTGTGCCCCCTGCATCAGAAATGTCGCCAGGGCGCCGCCCGCCATTGCCATTGTCGAAACAACAAACAGCCCCGCCACGTATTGAAAACGTGTCATCTATTCTCCTTGAATTGAGTTGGTCTTCCGTGATTGGCCCGGGTGCCATGATATCAATCGAGTCGCATTTTGCCCCAGCCACAGTGCAAGCTATGGTGATGCCAACGATCGAGAGTGCCCATGACGACGCAAGCCATTCAATCCCGCCTGGCCCTGGCCCTGGATGCCACCTTTGACGCCGCCAACGAGATCCTGCGCCAATTTCAGGGGCTGGCCATTGACGTGGTCTGGAAGCACGACGGCAGTCCGGTAACCAAGGCCGACCACGAAGCCGAGCGCATTCTGCGAGAACGCATTGGCAACGTGTTTCCTGGCGATGCCATGGTCGGCGAAGAACACGAGGACGCCCACGGCACGACAGGCTTCAAGTGGATCATCGACCCGCTGGACGGCACGGAAAGTTTCATCCGCAAAGTGCCCGTTTTCGGAACACTGGTCGCACTAGAGAAAGACAACGAAATCGTCGCTGGGCTGTGTTACATGCCCGCCCAACGCGAGTACGCCTGGGCCAGCAAAGGTGGCGGCTGCTGGTGGGTTTCGGACACCACCGGGGCCACAACGATTGAGGCCTTGCGTGACCGTGCCCAGCGCGCCCAAGTCAGCCCGAGCAGTGATCTCAAAGAGGCCATGATCGTGACTTCGGGCCAGGGGGCCTTTCACCGCTCGGGCCGTCTGGAAGCCTTCAACCGCCTGCGTGCTGCAACGCGCAAAGACCGTGGCTGGGGCAATTGCTACGGGCATCTGTTGGTCGCCACCGGCCGCGTGGAAGCCAGCATCGAACCCAAGATTCGTGAATGGGACATTGCGCCATTTGCCAGCCTGCTGCGCGAAGCCGGTGGCCGGCTGACGGATTTCGAGGGCAAAGACAGCGTCTATTCGACCCACTGCATCTGCACCAACGGCAAGTTGCACGACGAGATCATCAAGGTCATCAAGGGCAAGAAGTAAAGGCTGGCTGCCTCAAAGCCCGGCCGCGCAGCCGTCTTTGCGTCCATCACTGCCACCGCACAGAACGCCCGTGGCGGCATCACGGGTGATGATCTGGCCGCCGCCCATGTGAATGCGCTGAAAGCCGTCCACAACCTGCAAGCGATGCCCGCGCCGCGCCAGTTCAGCCAGCAGCGAGGGTGAAAAACCTTCCTCCACCAGCACCAGCCCGCCTTTGTCTTCTACACCAAGGCCGAACTCGGGCCCGGAAAGCTGCCAGCGCGGCGCATCCAGGGCCTGCTGGGGCAGCATTCCCAAATCCAGCATGTTGACCAGCATTTGAAAGTGCCCCTGGGGCTGCATGGTTCCGCCCATCACGCCAAAGCTGGCGTGCAACTTTCCATCGCGGGTCGTAAGGGCAGGTATGATGGTGTGGTAAGGCCGCTTGCCACCAGCCAGTTCGTTGGGGCTGCCCGGCACAAGATCAAAGCCCGCGCCACGATTTTGCAGGCACACCCCATAGCCCGGCACCACAAGGCCGGTGCCGACACCCATGTAGTTGCTTTGGATCAAGCTGCATGCATTGCCCGCGGCGTCTACGACGGTCAGGTAAATCGTATCGCTGCCGGCCTGAGGGTCGCCAAAGCGCACGTTTTGGGCAGCGTTTTGGCGGTCAATGCGCGTGCGCCTTGCAGCTGCGTAGGGCGCGGAACAAAGTTGCTCTAACGGGGCGGCGTTGTGCGGCGCTTTTGGGTCGACGTAGGCCGGGTCAAACACCCAGCGCTGGGCGTCGGCAAACGCCAAGCGCATGCACTCCAGGGACCAGTGCACGCGGTCAGCCTCAGTTGCCGCTGCCAAATCAAAGCCCTGGGCGAGGTTGCAGGCAAGTATCGCGGCCAGCCCTTGCCCGTTGGGCGGACATTCGTGAAGCGTCACTCCGCGATATTGACAAGTCAAGGGTTGGTCCCAACTGCCGGCGTGGGCGGCAAGGTCGGATTCCGTCAACCAGCCACCGTAGGCCTGCACGTGGGCGGCGCATGTGCGGGCAAAATCGCCGCGATACAAAAAATCCGGCCCCTGGTCGGCCAGCCCCTGCATTGTTGTCGCAAGCTTTGGCAGCTGCATCACTTGCCCTGCCCGTGGCGCGCGGCCGTCAATCAGCATGTCCAGCCCGCTGGACTGCGGATTGCCTGGTTCAAGGTCCGGGCTGGGCCAGCCGCGATCGCGCCTTAGTTTGCCCTCACTCAACTTCCAGCCTTGGGCAATCCACTCGGTTACCGCAAAGCCTTGCCGGGCGGTATCTATCGCGGGGCGCAACAATGCCGCCCAGGGCAGGCTGCCGTGGCGTACAAGCAGGTCATGCCACGCCCGGGCCGCGCCGGGCACGGTGACGGCTGCGCCCGTAAAGCGCGGCATGCGCTGGTAGCCGGCCTGGCGCAACGCTGCGGCGGAAGCCGCCATAGGGGCGCGACCGGAACCATTGAGTGACGTCACCCGCCCAGTCGCGGCCTCAAAGAAAAGTGCGAAGCAATCGCCACCTACACCGCAGGAGACCGGCTCGACAACTGCCATCATGGCTGCCGCGGCAACTGCCGCATCGGCCGCATTACCGCCAAGGCGCAGCACTTCCAGCCCGGTCTGGGCAGCCAGTGGCTGGCTGGTGGCGACCATGCCGCGTGTCGAATACACGTTGGAGCGCCGCGACCGGAACTCAAAATCCAGGGTCATGGACGGTAATGATCGGTGTTCACGCCGCAAACAGCAATGGCGCGCGCGGCAAGCCATTGGTGGAGGTGCCGTGTTGCCGCTGCACTCGCTATCATGGCAAGCATGGAACCTCTTCCACGATTTCTTGCATCGCTGGGCAAATCCGAACTCAAGCCCGGGGGCAGCTATGGCACCCAGGCGCTGATTCGCCTGCTGGATCTTCGCGGCGGGCAGCACTGCCTGATTGTGGGCCCGTCCAGCGCGCCAACGGCCCTGTACGTCAGCATGACTACCCAGGCCACGACCGAGGCATTGGTCCGCACCGAGGCTGAAAAAGTCACCGAAAACGACCCCGGCCTGAAGCGCCGCAGCACCGCCCGTGTCGGCCAGGCCGAAGCCTTGCCCTTTGCCGACGCACATTTTGACGTGGCGATCATCGAGGCCACACTGGCCGAGATGCCCGCCCAGCAAAGGGCGGCGGCGCTCAAGGAAGTCGCGCGCGTGCTCAAACCAGGCGGGCGCATCGGAGTGCATGAATTGTGCTGGCGCCAGCCGCCAACACCAGAACGAAACGTGGCGTTGCAAGCGGCCTGGGGGGGCGATGTTTACCCGCAGGTCGTTTCGGGCTGGTGGGAGGCACTGGAGTCGGCAGGTTTTTCCGACATCGCCAATGAAGTTGCGGTGATGACGCTGCTTTCGCGCAAAGGCATGGCAACGGATGAATCCGAGCAAGCAAACGAGGTTTTCCATAACGCCTTTGAGAAGCCTGAGGCCTTGGCGCGGTTCACGGCGGCCTATCGGGAGTTTTGCGATTACAAACGCTACTACGGCGTGATTCTGGCCACGGGTACCAAGCCCAAGCGGTGATCGAAGTTTTCCCCAAAGTTGCGGCTGCCCAATGCCGATGGCTGATCGGAGGCATTGCCGGCCGTCATGGAAGTTCGCCCAACCATCGATCGCTTTCTGGAACACCTGGATGTCGAGCGCAATTTCTCGGGCCAGTCCCTTCGCGCCTACGCCACCGACCTGCGCCAGTTTGAGGCATTTCTGGCCGAACGCAGCGTAGCCTCTCTGGCCGGGGTGGATCATCTTGCCTTGCGCGGTTGGCTGGCGCAGATGGGCGAACTGGGCTATGAGCGCCGCAGCATTGCGCGCAAGCTGGCCAGCGTGCGCAGCCTGTTTCGCTATCTGCACAAGCGCGGCGAGATCGCTGACAACCCGACCAAACTTCTGCGCACACCCAAGTTGAACCGGGCGCTGCCCAGCTTTCTGGACGAGACCCAAGTTACGGCGTTGTTGACAGCACCCGACGCCGCCCAATGGAGTGGCGTTCGCGACCGGGCGATTCTGGAACTTCTGTACGCCACTGGCCTGCGCGTGAGCGAGCTGGTGGGCCTTGACGTCAACGACCTGGAACTTTCGCGCGGTTCCCTGCGAACCATGGGCAAAGGGCGCAAGGAACGCATTCTGCCGCTGCTGCCCAGCGCGATTGCGGCCGTGAACACATGGCTTTCGCACCGAACTCACCCGCCACGCACGCGCCATGGCATTGATAGTGGCCTGCGCGCGGTGTTTATCAACCAGCGCGGCTCACGCCTGACAGACCGCAGCGTGCGGCGTTTGATTGACGGCTATGTCTCTCAAGCGGCCATCAACTGCCACGTCACGCCGCATACCTTGCGCCACTCTTTTGCCACGCACCTGTTGAACCACGGTGCGGATTTGCGCGACGTGCAGGAACTGTTGGGCCACGCCCACCTTGCCACGACACAGGTCTACACCCACGTCACCACCGCGCGTATGCTGGATGTCTATGAGCGCGCACACCCCAGTGCTGGCGCCACAGACCCGGACCGCCAAAGCGCATGATCCAAGTCGATGTTGCATCCAGCCTGCGCGGCAAACCGGATACCGCGCTGTTGTGCCGTGCCGCCGTCGCGGCGCTGCGCCCGGTGGCCGCAAACGCGCAAGTCAGCATCCTGCTGGTCGGCGACAAGCGCATGCGCACCCTGAACCGCGACAGCCTGGGGCATGACTACACCACGGACGTCCTGAGTTTCGACCACGGATCCACCCCCGAAGGCAAACTGATCGAACTGGTCATCTGCCCGGCATTTGCGGCCCGATCGGCGCGCCAGCGCGGCATTGCCGTTGCCCAGGAACTGGTTCGTTACGTGGTTCACGGCTGCCTTCACTGTGCGGGGTTTGACGACCGTACCGAAGCCCAGCGCCGCACCATGTGGAAAGCACAGGAAAGCCTGGTGCAGGGGTTGTTTGGCAGGAACTACCAAACGCCGTGAAGGCAGCCCGGCTTGGCGCGACCGGGCATTCCGAATTCCAAAATCCAAAACCCGGTTTCGTCGCTATCATTCGCGCCATGGCGGGCACCAAAGACGACCCTGAGGATCTCTCCGGTTCCACACTGGGCAAATGCACACTGATTTCGTGCATTGGTCGAGGTGGCATGGGCCTGGTCTATCGCGCGCGCCACACGGGCCTGGACAAAGACGTGGCTGTAAAAGTTCTGCCGCGCGAACTGGCCAATAATGAGGTGCTGCGCCAGCGCTTCATGAATGAGGCCCGCCTTGCCGGCCAGTTGGAGCACCCCAACATCACGCCGGTGTATGCCGTAGAGCAACACAACGGCGTGCCGTACATCGTGATGCAGCTAATCGACGGCGTGCCCGTTTCGCGCCTGATATCGCGCCAGGGTGTAGACCCGTTGCTGGCAGTGAAGATTGCCAGCCAGGTCGCGCGCGGCTTGAGCTATGCCCACAAGCGCAACCTGGTGCACCGCGACATCAAGCCCGACAACCTGCTGATCCTGAACAACGGGCGGGTCAAGATCAGCGATTTTGGGGTCGCGGCTGCGATGGGCAGTGATGCTTCCAGCGGCCACAGCGGCAGCCCGCCCTACATGAGCCCCGAACAGTGCCGTGGCGAAAAAGTAGACGGCCGCAGCGACATCTACAGCCTGGGTGTGACACTGTACCTGCTGCTGACCGGCCGTAGGCCATTTCTGGGCGAAACGGCCCAGGCGTTGATCTTGATGCACCAGCAGGACGAGTTTCCGGCCATCAGCACGCTTCGGCCCGGCCTACCCCGTGAACTGGAACGCATTGTTGCCCGCATGCTGGCCAAGAAGGCAGAGGCCCGCTACCAGGACGCGCAGGAACTGGCAGAAGACCTGGAGGCAGCCGGAGAGCTGATTCGCAGCGCGCGCCGCCGCACCGTAACCGTGACCCGCGGTGGCGAAAGCGGCATCTACAAAATGGCCCAGCAGGCCGAGGAACAAGCCAGCGAGGAAATGGACCGCAATGAAACAATAGAACTTGCGATTCTTTCCATGACCACCCAGCTTGAAAATTCCGTCACCGACGCCCAGAACGCCATGCGCCGCGCACGGTACGACGAAGCCCTGAAGCAGGTAGTGCAGGCCATGCGCCTGAAGGCCGACGACGCACGGTTGTTTCTGCTGCGCGGGCACATCTATCGCAAGATGCGCCGATTTGACCTGGCGGAAGCTGACTACCAGCGCGCCGTGGAAATCACGCCGGACGACCCCCGCGCGCGCGGCTTTCTGGGCAGCTTGCAGCGCATGACGGGCGATCTTTCCGGGGCCCGAGAAAACCTGACCTATGCCCTGAAGCTGAACGCCCACAATGTGGAAGCACGCATTTCGCTGGGCAAAATCTTTGAAAAGGGCAAAGCCTGGAAGGCCGCGGAACGCGAGTACGACAAGTGCATCGAACTGGTTCCAGCCGATGAGCGCGGCTACGTCGCCTTGGCGGTGCTGCACATTCATCGCAACACGCCTGAAAAGGCGCGCCCGCTGCTGGACCGCGCACTGGCCGTCAACCCCAGCTTTTCTGAAACGCTGTACTGGCTGGCCGTGCTGACAGCCCCCGAAAAACCGGATGAAGGCCTGCACCTGCTGGAACGCGCCGTCAAGAACGGTTTTCGTGACCGCAAGCGCCTGAACGAAAACTCGGCCTTTGCAAAGCTTGAAAGTAACGCCGCGTACCAGAACCTGCTGAAGGTCTTTGGCCACACCAAAGCCAACAAACGCTGAATCTAGTTGGTGCGCAGTTCCACCGCTGCGCTGCCGCGCAGTACGGTCATGGTAATTTGCCCGGAACGTGAATAGCCCAGGGCCGTGGCCAGGTCATTCAGGTTGCGCACCTGCATGCCGTTGACACTTTCCAGCACGTCGCCGGCGCGCAAACCAAGCTGGGCAGCCAATGTGGGTTGTGGCTGGCCAGCAAACTCGCGCAGGATTGACGGAATCACCTCCTGCACACCAATCGCTCGGCCGTCATTCAGGCCGCGCAGCTTGGCCTCGCGCATGGGCAGGGGGTCGAAGATCGCCCCGAAATCCAAGAACGCGCCAGGGTCGCCACCCAACTCGGCAAGACGCGCCGCGCGATCCTGGCGGGCGTTCAAGCTATCGATGAAAAACTCGTCGCCGCGGCGTGTCTCGGCGCTGTCAATGCGCACCCGCGAATCAAAAATGCCGGCAGCCACAACCGTTGCCGCGATGCCACCCTTGCCATGCAGCGTGTCGCCCACACGCAGGCCGTCCTTGAGCCCCGCATCCAGCCGCCAGCCATTGCCTGACGTGCCTCGCACCACAGCCCGCAGTCCCGGCTGCACCGGCCCGCGCACAACGCGCGGAGCCGACACGGGCGTGATACCAACGGGAGTCGGCGCAGGTACGCGGGTGTCATCAGGCAGGGCCGCAAGCACCACGATGACGGCAGCGGCAGCAATGCCTGCGGCAGGGGCCAGCCAATGCAGCAGGCTGAATCGCTTGCCCTGCCTGGTCTGCTGCTGCAGGCGCAACAGAACGCCCGCTGCCCCTGCGGCCGCATTGCTGGGCGGGGGGGCATTGCGACGCAACAGCGCGGCCAGGGCCTGGCCTTGCGGCGTGCGGTCAAACTCGTGGTCAGGGGTCTGGTTGCTCACGCCGTTCCTTGGTGCGGTTTGCCTGGGGCCGTCTCTGCCTGGTCCATTAACTCGCGCAGTCGCTTCAAGCCCCGACAAACGCGTTGATACAGAGCGGCTTCGCTGGATCCTGTGCGCTGGGCCATCTGCTCGTATTCCATATCCTGCCAGTACTTCATCACCAGCGCCTGGCGCATGTCCTCGGGCAGTTGCTGCATGGCTGCCATCAGGGCCTGGCGTTGTTCGCCTTGCAGCAACGACGTAAAGGGACGCTCTTCATCCAGCTGCACATCCGGTGCATCGCCTACGGCGCGTATCCGCTTGTGCTTGCGAATGTGCTTCAATGCCGTATCGCGGGCGATGCGCCAAACCCAGCCGCCAATCGCACCGGGGTCACGCAGGGATTCCAGCTTCTGGAACACCTGCACAAAGGTCTCCTGTGCCATTTCCTCGGCATCGCCTGCGTTGCCCAGCACCGCCCATGCACTGCCATAGGCCGTAGCCCAAAAACGCTCCACCAACACCGCAAAGGCGGCGGAGTCGCCCGACAGCGTCCGGGCGATCAAGCTGGCGTCATCGGGCGCTTCGGTCACGCGTTGTCCTGCTTTTGGTTGCTCGGCGCGGGCGCCTTTGACCAAAAATCCGGAAAAACCTGCCCGCAGGCCTGGGTTGGCGCTTGTCATGCCAGTTAAACGGGCTCGTGCGCTTGCAAGTTCAGCCGCTATCCTGAATCCATGCCCGACGATGCCACCCGCGACCATGCGCACAAGCTGCTGCAGGCCAAGCGAGGTGGCCGCTGGTACGAAGCCGGCCTGCGCTTTCGCTGCCTGGCCCCGGATTGCGTGGCCTGTTGCAGTGGCAAACGCGGCCCTGGATACGTGTGGGTCAACCCCACAGAAATGCTGGCCCTGGCCGAGTTTCTGGGCCTGGATTTTGACGATTTCACGCGCAAGTTCGTGCGCCAAAGCCACAACCGTTACAGCTTGATTGAGAGGCAGAACTTCGACTGCGTGTTTCTGAAAGATGGCGGCTGCAGCGTGTACCCGGCCCGGCCCACCCAGTGTCGCACCTATCCGTTCTGGCACGAAGTGCTGGAAAGTGAGGCCACCTGGCAGCATGAATCCACCGAGTGCCCGGGCATTCACAACGACGCACCGATTGTGCCAGCCACTGACGTGGCCCGGCAGGTCAATGAAGACCGCGCCAATCGCGGCATTCCGGCCCGAGATTGAGTGTGCCAGCCTTTCAACATGCCTGTAGTGCCGTTAACTGCGGCAGGCTGGAAGCCTGCCCCACACCCCGCTAGAACATGCACCCATGTCGTTGCTGAAACGCCCCGTGATTCTGGCCTCGGGCTCTGTGTACCGCGCGCAAATCCTGCGCGAGGCCGGGGTCGAATTCACCGTGCAGGTCAGCAATGTCGACGAAGACCTGCACCCGATTGACAAACCAGAGCCCTACTGCCGGTCCTTGGCCGCCCGCAAAGCCATGGCCGTGGTGGCAACCGTTGCGCGCGAAGCGCTGGTGATTGCCGCCGACACTGTGTGCGCGATTGGCGACGAGATCATCGGCAAGCCGCGCGACCCCGCCGACGCGCAACGCATGATCGAACGGGCCTGCGCCATTGGCATGCAGCGCGTGATCACCGGCGTGTGTGTAGTGGACGCATCTGACCTGACCACGATCAGCTTCACCGCAACCAGCCTGGTCGACATGAAACCCGCCAGCAAAGAAGCGATTTCGGCCTACGTAGCCAGCGGCGACCCAATGGGCAAATGCGGGGCCCTGAGCATCGAAACCGGCACTGACTTCGTGCAAGCCTGGAAAGGCAGCTACGCAAACATCATGGGTCTGCCGATTGAAAGGTTGATCCCGGTGCTGGTGCGGCTGGATGCGTAGCACGGACCAGTACCCCACTGCGACGTCCGCCGCAGTTGCAAGCCTTCAGCCCCCGAAGGGGGCGTTCTAAGGTAGCCCGGCGCGTAAGCGCCGGGAATTCGACAGACATCAAAACCGAGTCCCCGAAGAGGACGGCCTAGCGAAGCTCAGACATAGCGCGGATCAGACGGAAGCCCGTGCTCATTCAACAGGCGTCGGAATTCACCGCTTGGCAACTTGGCACGGACTTGAGTGAGCAGCTACAGCAACGTCATGGGTCTCTTTTCGAGCCGCTAATTCCCTTAGCTGCAACATGTGGCCGTTTGAATTTGGGCCAGTCGTAAATTTGCAAGGATGTGAGGTTACTCCGTGAAAGTCGTGCCCAAGAGATTCCACGCTACTGCGCTAGTCCACCACATCCCGGTTGCTGGACTCACGTTCCCGGCCCCGAGTGGCGAGGTCAGCGACGGGCAGAGTTGGCTACAGGACATTTCCAAAGCTGCCGCAACTTACGCAATAGACTGCGCCGAACGCATCCACACGGTCGTCCAACAAACCGCCCTGCTTGACTGCTTTGAGAGTGCGGCGAGGGTGCTGGATGGCCAGCAACCAAACGCCGCACCCGCCCACGCTCCATCAAAGAAGTTTGAGGCAGCCACTCTCGCACTTCTGCTGGCTAGTGCGCATCCGAAAAAGTTCCGTTTCAACCCCAAGTTGCTGGGCAAGATTCCAAAAGCCGTAGGCAAGCTACATGACGCCTGCATGATCTGGCAGGATCTCAACGAGATCCGCGCTTCATTCGACGCATTGCGAAGGTTCTTCCCGGATGCCGCCCAACAAGTTCAAGTCGATGTTTTGACGAACGGCTGTCATGTTCTTGGAATCGATACTACTGCAGTTAACGATCTTCTTGGCCAGCCCGCCGTTCCCGTGCATCGGCGACGTTCTCGATTCGAGATACCACTCCTAGGTGAGTCACTCGAGGGCGGTTTTGACTCTATTGTAGCGGCGCTATCGAAGGACTTCGGCGCAAGCCCATGGCTTTTCGACCTCGCATGTGACCCTCGCATTCGGCGCGCCTTGAGTCTGCTTCCGGCGGACGGGCCCCTAGTTGTTCATTCGGAAGCCGAATGGTCAGACATCTTTCTCAACCTCCGCTCCCATAATGATGGGCTCATGCCGGACAGTTCCACTCTGTCGAAGGTCCTGCAGCCGCAAGACATCGCTGCGCTAATCGATCGAATGCGCGACGAGTTTGGAAGGGCCGCGAGTAAGGTGCTAAAGGACGCGGAGATTCGTCGCCACTACCCCGACATTCCTTGGCACCCGTGGTTGATCCCACTTTCCGATTCGTCGGGTGTGCCAAACTTAGCCTTGGCGGTGGCCGCTCATCGGCAACTTGAAGGCTATTACCTCGTGCGCGCCCTGGCGCAGGAAGACGCCAATGACTCCGACGACCAATTGAAGGCGGTGGCAAAGGCTTTCAACAAGCCTTGGACGGAGGCCTTTGTTCGCGCTCAACTACTCGACTCCTTTGGAATGTCCCTCCCCTCCGGGAAGGGTGCCCAGCTAACCGACGACATTTTTGGCGCGCCTGACTTTGAGGGCGATCTCGCTGGCGTCTCCGTTCGCAAGTGCCCTCATCCGCAGGACAAAAACGCCTGCGGGGACCTCGACATTGTCCTGCTGGACATCAACCGCAAGGAAATCAGGCTCATTGAATGCAAGCGATTCGCCCCATACACGCGTTGGCGCGATGCTGGCCGGGCCCTGCGTAGCTATTGGGGCGAATCTGGTAGCGACCGCGGAGGTGCATTTCGGCAGCTTCAGAGGAAGCTTGAGTGGCTGGAGTACTACCGCAAAGACATGGTATGGCCGAAGGGCGCTTCGTTGGCCAAGTGGGAGGTGGTTGGAGGCTTGCTAGTCAACGTCATTCCGCAAGTACTCTGGACGTCCGGTTCTCATGCCAACGCGGTGGCTGAGTTTGGCAGCGAAGACGCTCGTGCGTTCCTTCGGGGTGAGTCCTCCACGTTTGGCGCGACCCGCGAGCAACTACGTGCCAGACCGCTCGGGATAGACTGAGACCCAGCACCACCCTCGCTTGCGCTTCGGGCTCCTGTTGTCCTTCCTACGCCTCGCAGGCTGCTGGTTTCTTCAGGCCTTCCAGCGTGCCGATTATGTCGCTGATCTTCTGGATGTTGGCGTCGATCAGGCGTTGCTTGAGCGTTTGGTGAATGGTCTGACCCGCGTCGGGTTCTACAAACAGGATCGTCCCGATCTGGCAGGCGCTTGCGCCCGCGACCATGAACTCTAGTACGTCATCGGCGGTGCTGATGCCGCCGATGGCGATCACCGGGATTTTCACGGCCTTGGCGACCTGCCACACGCATCGCAGGGCCACGGGCTTGATCGCCGGGCCACTTAGCCCGCCGGTGAAGTTGGCGACCATCGGCTTGCGTTTGCGCCAATCCACGGCCATGCCGACCAGTGTGTTGATCGCGCAGACAATGTCCGCGCCGCCGCGTTCGGCGGCCTTGGCGATGTCGGCGATTTCGGTGACGTTGGGGCTGAGCTTGGCGATCAGTGGAAGCTTGGTCTTCTGCCGGCAGGCCGCAACCAGTCGCTCGCACTCCCCGGCGTCGCTGGCGAACTTCATGCCGCCGGCAACGTTGGGGCAACTCAGGTTGAGTTCGAGCGCCGCGATGCCTTCTTCATTGTCAAAGCGTTCAACCAGCCACACGTATTCGTCAAAGTCGTGGCCGACGGCGTTGACAATCGCCTTGGTCCCGAAGCTGCGCATCTTGGGCAGCGTGTTTTTGACAAACGCATCAAAGCCTTCGTTTTGAAGGCCGATGGCGTTGATCATGCCTGCTGCGGTTTCGCAGGTGCGCGGGTAGTCGTTGCCCAGGCGCGGGTTGCGGCTGATGCTTTTGCCGACAATCGCGCCGTAGACGCCCAAATCGTGGTAGCGGTCCAGTTCCTTGCCATAGCCGCTGCAGCCGCTGGCAGTCAACAGCGGCGAGGTCAAGTGCAACGGCCCCAGCTTGACGGAAAGGTCAACGGCCATCAGACAGTCTCCGCGGGCGTTGACTTCTTGGACCCAAGCGTTGCCGCAGCGGGGTCGGCCTTGCTTGCGTCTGCGGCGGGCTTGGTTTCGGTGACAGGCAGTTCTTTGGCGGCTGGTTTTCCCTGCTTCTGAAACGACATCGCCAGCAGGATCAGCACACCAAACAAAATCGCCATGTCCGCCACATTGAACACTGCCCAGCGGCGTGGAATCTCAAAGGCAAAGTCGCCAAAGCCGATGCGCCTGCCCCAAAACGGCATATCGAAGTCAAAGAACATGAAGTCGCGCACCGCGCCCAGCAGCAGCCGGTCGTACAGGTTTCCGATCGCACCCGAAGCCACCAGGCCCAGTGCGGCCTGGTAGACGCGGCGCTTGGGTTCGGCCTTAAACATGTACCAAAGCAGCGCGCCCAGCACGGTGCTGGCAATCAGCACCAGAAAACCCACCTTGCCGTCAAAGATGCTGAAGGCCGCACCCTGGTTCATGGCCCATTTCCAGGCGAACACACCCGGAACCACGGGGTCAATCGCTTCACCCAGCGGGCGCACGTATTTGTCGGCCCAGGCCTTGCTGGCGATATCCGCCACCAGGGCTGCCAGCAGGGCAATCCAGAAGGCGCCTTTGCGGGTCACCAGGTTCTGCAGGATTGTGGGTTTGGCCTCGGCCATCGTGGCAAGGTTACGGGCAGCGCGCGGCGGCGGCAAGGCAGCGCAGGCTTACGGCGGCGCAAGCGCAGGCTATGCTTGCCCCATGGCCTCGCTGTATGCCCACATTCCGTTCTGCGTTCGCAAGTGCGAGTACTGCGATTTTTACAGCGGCGTAGCCGGCGATGCCGAGATTGAGCTTTACTTGCAGGCCCTGGACCGCGAGTTTGCCCTGCGCGCGCCCAAGGGTCTGCGACCAGACACGGTCTTTATCGGCGGTGGTACGCCGACGCGCTTGAGTGCCCAGCAACTGCGCACTCTGGCGGCGATTCTCGGGCGCCATGTTGACCTTGGCAGCTGCCGCGAGTTCACTTGCGAAATCAACCCCGGCACGCTGACGCCTGACAAAGCACAGGCGCTGGCCGCCATGGGCGTGAACCGGGCCAGCTTCGGGGTGCAGTCGTTTGACCAGAAGTACCTGCGCGGGCTGGGCCGTATCTATGAGGCCGGAACCGCGCCCGCCGCTGTGCAGTTGGCCCGCGACGCCGGCATCGCGCGCATTAGTGTAGACCTGATGTTTGCCCTGCCGGGCCAGACGCTGGCGGAGTTTCACAACGACCTGCAAAAGGCTTTGGCGCTGGGCACCGAACACATCAGCCTGTATGCCCTGACCTTTGAAGACGACACGCCCCTGACGCGCGACCTGCAAAGCGGCAAGGTGAAGCCGGCCAGCGAAGAACTGGAACGCGAAATGTTCCAGTTGGCCGACGAAATCACGGCCCGTGCCGGGTTGCCGCGCTATGAAGTCAGCAACTACGCCCGGCCGGGCGCGCAATGTGCGCATAACCTGGTGTACTGGTCGGCCGGGGACTGGCACGGTTTTGGTGCCGGCGCGCACGCGATGATTGACGGCGAGATCAGTGCCAACGCCGCTGACTTCAAGCATTACTGTGAACACCTGGCAGCCGGAAAGCTGCCCTTGACCCGTCAAGATAAGCAATCGCCGCTGGAACGTGCAGAAACCCTGCTGTTGATGGGCTTGCGGCTGGTGCAGGGTATCGACCTGGCGCGCTTTCGCGCCTTTGCAGGCCAGGATTTCACGCGGCTGTGCGGCGAACCAGCGGCAAGGCTTGTGGCACTGGGGCTGCTGGAACTTACCGCCACGCACGTGCGGGTGACGCCTGAAGGCATGTTCGTGCTGGACAACGTGATTCTGGAACTGGCCGCTGGCATGGGGGTCAGCGCATGAGGACCGGCGCCCTGAGCCTTGCGCTTGCGTTGATCGCGGCCTTGGCAGGTTGTGCCACAACTGCGCGCACTGTGGAAACCCTGCCCGGCGACACCTTGGGCAGTGTTGACGTTATGTCCCGCATGCAGCGCAGCGTGGTTTCACTTGTCGTGGAACACTACAACGGCGGCGATGCATTCGGAGCGGGCGTGGTGTACGACGACCGCGGCACCATTCTGACGGCCCACCACGTGGTGGAGGACGCCTCGCGCATCGTGGTGTTGCTGCCCGAGGGCTACACCGTCAAGGCCACAGTGATCGCCAGCGACCCGGTGGCCGATTTTGCCTTGATCCGCATGGAGCATCTGCAGCCCGGGCTGGTTGCGCCTGCGGCCATTGAAACGGCAGCGCCGCGCCGGGGGGACACGATCTGGAGCCTGGGCAACCCCTTCGGTACGTCGCGCTTTGGCGGCGAAGTCAGCATCAGCCGGGGCGTCATCAGCGCTGTGTCGCGCAGCTACTTCAATGATGAGACAGGCCGGCTTTACCTTGGCGCGTTGCAGCATGATGCGCCCACCAACCCCGGCAACTCGGGCGGCGGGGTGTTCAACACACAGGGCAAGCTGGTAGGGATCAACGCGTTGATCACCACGGCACGTGATGTCCCCAGCGATTCCGGCGTGGCCTTTGCCTTGCCGGCAGCAAGCTTGAAGTTGAGGGCCGAACAATTGTTGCGCGGGGAGCGACCGAACCACGGCTGGCTGGGCGAAGAGAGTTTCAAGCAGGCAACGGAGCTGTTCCCCAGCGGCATGGGCCGGTTGCGGACCGTGTTTGGCGCGGTGGCCCCGGGCGGGCCGGCCGCAGAGGCCGGCATTCAAGCCGGAGACGTGATCATCAAACTGGGCGAGATGGAACTGTTCGGACTGAATGAAGTATTGGCGGCCGAAGACGCGCTTCGCCCTGGCACGATCATGGCCATCACGATCAATCGCGCCGGCAACGAATACATCCTGACGCTGGCGCCAACGGAGCGCCCCTGGCGCGGCAACTAGAGTGGTTTCAGGGTTCGAATGCAGTCGCGCGGCCACGGGTCGGGTCTATGATCCGCGACCGTAGGCTAGCATTGCGCTCGAGGACACTTGCCAGGTCCATCACGTCGCTATATACTGACGTTATCGATTGGCAGTGCGGGCGGGGGCGGCATGGCGCAAACTCAAACAAGCACACACAAACGGCCCATGGCGGGGTTGCTGGTGGCGCAGTTTTTCGGCGCCTTCAACGACAACGCCATGAAGATGATCCTGACGTTGTTGGGGATCAGCTTGTTCACCCGTGACCTGGCCGGCCAAGCCAGATCCGACATGACCCAGTACGTTACCTCTGGCGCCATGGTCGCGTTGACACTGCCGCTGGCGCTGTTTTCGCTGCCGGCCGGCGCCCTGGCGGACCGCTTGAGCAAGCGCAGCATCATCGTGTCGATGAAAGGCCTTGAAGTACTGCTTATGGTGGCCGCAGCGTTGCTGTTGCTTCTGGTGCCGGCAGAGCAGGCGTTCTGGCCCACGCTGGGACTGCTGGCGGCCATGGGCCTGCAGAGTGCGCTGTTCAGCCCGGCCAAGTACGGCATTTTGCCAGAGGTTCTGCCGCACGAGAAACTGTCGCGCGGCAACGGCCTTCTGGAGATGCTGACCTTTGTCGCCATCATTGCCGGCACCGCCGCCGGCGGGGCGATGTTGCAGTATTCCGGGGAGTCCGCGTGGCTGGCGATTCTGCCACTTGCCGTGTTTGCGCTGGCAGGCTTCGCCGCTTCGCTTTTTGTGCCCAAAGTTCCCGCAGCCCGCGCGCCCGGTCAGGAAGGCGGGCTGGCAGCCGCCTGGCGTACCACGCGCAAAACCCGAGTTCTGTGGCTGACTGTGCTGGGCCTGACGCTGTTCTGGGGTGTTGCCAGTCTGCTGGGGCAGGACCTTGTCGTGTACCTGAAGGTCGTGCTGCGGGTCAGTGACGATAAAGCAGGCATCCCGCTGGCAGTGTTTGCGATTGGCGTGGGCGTGGGCAGCGTGTTTGCCGGACGCCTGAGCCACGGCAAGGTTGAATACGGCTTGATACCCCTGGGCTCCATTGGCCTGGGGTTGTTTACGCTGGTGCTGGGTCTGGCTGCACCGGGCATTGCCGGCGTGTATGTGCTGATGGCCTTGATGGGCCTTTCCAGCGGGCTGATTGTGGTGCCGCTGCAATCGATGCTGCAGTGGCACGCCCCGGCTGCGCAACGTGGTGCGGTGATAGCGCTGGCCAACATCTTTGTGTTTACAGGTGCTTTGGCGGGATCACTGATTGGGACAGGGCTTGCCTATTTCGCCGGCCTTTCACCGGTGGGCATTTTCCTGGGCGCAGCGGCGATTACGCTGGCTGGCACGGCTTGGGCAATCAAGCTGCTGCCCGACGCGCTGGTGCGGCTGGTGGCCATTTTGATGGCCAACACGGCCTATCGCATTCACGTGCAGGGGCGCGAGCACGTACCCCAAACCGGCGGCGCGCTGCTGGTGGCCAACCACCTGTCGCTGGTGGATGGGCTGTTTGTGCTGGCGTCGATTGACCGACCGGTACGATTCATTGTGGATGACGGATATTTTCATCACCCGCTGCTGTTGCCGTTCATGAAAGCGCTGGGGGCGATTCCGGTTTCAAGCTCTGGTGGGCCCAAGGTCGTCATGCGCGCGCTTAAAGACGCAGGCAAGTACCTGGACGACGGTGAACTGGTGTGCATTTTCGCGGAGGGCGAAATCAGCCGCACGGGCATGCTGCTGCCCTTCCGGCGCGGTGCGGAGGTGATCGTCAAGGGCCGCGACGTGCCGATCATTCCCATGCAACTGGACGGCGTGTGGGGCAGTATGTTCAGCCCCAGCGGCGGGCGCATGGGTGTCAAACTACCACGCCAATTCCCGCGGCCTGTTGGAGTTCACTTCGGCAAGCCGCTGGTTGCCGGCACGCCCCTGAATGACGTGCGCCAGGCCGTGCACGACCTTTCGCAGCAAGCCTGGATGCAGCGCAAAAAGGGCATGCTTCCGCTGGGGTACAGCGTGGTGCGCAACTTGCGCAAACACCCGTTTCAAGTGGGGTTTGCCGACCCGGTGCGTGGGCCGCTGACAAAACTGAAGGCCCTTACGGCCTCGATTGCGCTGGCACGGGCGCTGCGCAAAGTATGGGCCGATCAGCAGCGTGTGGGGATTCTGCTTCCGCCCAGCGTGGGCGGGGCGCTGACCAACATGGCGGCGGTTTTGTCGGCTCGCACGATCGTGAATTTGAACTACACGACGGGCAAGTCCGGCATGGAATCCGCCTGCCGCATGGCGGGCCTCAAAACCGTGATCACCAGCCGGTCGTTCTTGCAAAAGGCCAAGCTCGAGGCGCTAGACGGCGTTGCGATGGTGTTTCTGGAGGACATCAGCCCGACCATCAACCGGCGCGAGAGATGGAAAGCCCTGCTGTTTGCCTGCGTCATGCCCTATTTTGCCATTGAGAGGCTGGTGCACGCGCGCCGTCGCCCTGCCATGGACGATACGGCCGCGATCATTTTCTCCAGTGGCAGCACCGGCGAGCCCAAAGGCGTGCAGCTTTCGCACTTCAACATTCTCAGCAACGTCGAGGCCGCGGGTCAGGTTCTTCGCTTTGATCATCACGACAAGCTGCTTCACCTGCTGCCGCTGTTTCACAGCTTTGGCAACCTGTTGCTTTGGGTTGGCGTGCACATCGGGCCTGGGCTGGTGTTTGCGCCCAACCCGCTGGATGCCGAGACGATTGGTCACCTGTGTGAGGGTTACGGCGCCACGGCGTTCTGCGCCACGCCGACGTTCTTGCAGATGTACATGAAGCGCATTCAGCCGGGACAGTTTGGCAGCATGCGCCTGGTGGTTGCCGGGGCAGAAAAACTATCGCCCAAGTTTGCCGCAGCGTTCAAGGATTACTTCGGCGTGGAGGTACTGGAGGGCTACGGTTGTACAGAGTGTTCACCGGTGATTGCTGTGAACTCGCTGGATTACCGCGCCCCGGGCTTCTACCAGAAGGGAAACCGGCCCGGCACCGTGGGCCAGCCCTTTCCTGGCGTCAGCCTCAAGGTCGTCAACCCGGACACCTTTGAACCGTTGCCCGTGGGCGAGCCCGGCATGCTGCTGGTAAAGGGCCCCAACGTCATGCAGGGCTACCTGGACCGCCCCGACCTGACCGAAAAAGCCATGCGCGATGGCTGGTACATCACCGGCGACATTGCACGCCTTAGTGAAGATGGCTTTCTCACGATCACCGACCGACTGTCACGCTTTTCTAAGATCGGCGGCGAAATGGTTCCCCACGGACTGATCGAGGAAGCCTTGCATTCGGGGCTGGAGTACACCCAGCAGATTTTCGCTGTCACGGCAGTTTCCGACGAACGCAAAGGCGAACGCATTGTGGTGCTGCACACCCGCACAACAATCACAGTAGATGTGCTGATTGAGAGCCTGCAGCGTCAAGGCTTGCCTAACCTGTTCATTCCCAAGGCCAACGACTTCATTGAAGTGCCGGCCTTGCCGGTGCTGGGCACGGGCAAGATTGACCTGCGTGGCGTCAAGAAACTGGCGCAGGAATCGCTGGTAGCAGCGGGGAGCTGACATGTTCGGGTGGTGGCAGCGTAGACGCCGCACTCGTGTTCGCGCCCGCCCGTTCCCGCCGGAATGGCGGGCCATGATTGAGCGCAACGTGCCGCTGTTTGGTCGCCTTTGCGCGTCTGACCAACGCGAGTTGCTTCAGCACACGCTGGTGTTTCTGGACGAGAAGCGATTCGAGGGCGCAGGCGGCCTGACCATCACCGACGAAATTCGCGTCACGATTGCAGCCCAGGCCTGTGTGCTGCAGCTGCACCGGCCCGACGACTATTTTCCGGACCTGGTGACCGTGATTGTGTACCCCGCCACGTTTGTTACGCCCCACAAGTCAATTGAGAACGGTCTGGTCACTGAGGGCCACGCCGTGACGCTGGGCCAAAGCTGGACGCGCGGCAACGTGGTGCTGGCCTGGGATGCCGCGCTGGGCGGCGGGCGCGACCTGCAAGATGGCCATAACGTGGTACTGCACGAGTTTGCCCACCAACTGGACCAGGAAGACGGCCATGCCGACGGCGCCCCGCCCCTGCCCACGCGCGGCATGTACGGCCCTTGGGCACGGGTGCTGAGTGCGGAGTTTGAACGCTTGCAGCGGGGCGCGGCATCGGTGCTGGATCAATACGGCGGCACAAACCCGGCCGAGTTCTTTGCTGTGGCCACCGAGGCCTTCTTTGAAAAGCCGCTGCAACTGAAGAACAAACACCCGCAGCTTTACGCGCAACTGGCGCAATACTTTCGGCAGGATCCAGCAGCCTGGGGTTTGGCTGGGTCGTGACCGTTGGCAGTGGTCAAGCCTTGGCGCGTTCCTTGCCTACTTCGCGAAAGGCATCCAGGCACAGTTCAGCCAACCGGCCGGGGTGGTGGCGCACAACACTGTCAGCGTACACCAGGTCTGCGGCGATGATGCGCGGATTGCCGGGCAGGGCGTGCAGGGCATCGAGATCCACGGGCACGGGGGTGCTGCCCTCCGCTGCATAGGCCGCGGCCAGGCGGTCTGGAATCTTGCCGTTGTTGACAACCACGAAATCAATCAGGTCCGGACCCGTGTGGTCAATGATCACCTGGGCGTGCCGGCTGGCCGTAAAGCCCTGTGTTTCACCGGGCTGCGTCATGATGTTGCACACGTAGGCAATCACGGCGTCGGTGCGCAGCAGCGCCTGCTGGATGTCGCGGATCAGCAGGTTAGGCAGCACGCTGGTGTACAGGCTGCCGGGGCCAAGAATCACCAGGTCGGCTTCTTCAATCGCTTCGGCTACGCCCTCGCCTGCGGGGGCGTCGTCGGGCCGCAGGGACAGCCGCAACACGGGCTTGTCCACCTTGCCCACCAGTGATTCGCCTGTGGTCTTGGTGCCGTCAGCGTGTTCGGCCACCAGGGAAATCTTGGTTGTGGTGGCAGGTAGCACGCGGCCACGCACGCTTAGAATTGCATTGGCCTCGCGCACTGCGGCCTCGAAGCTGCCGGTCACGCGGGTAAGGGCAGCAAGAAAGATGTTGCCAAAGGGGTGGCCCTTGAAGTCGCCTTCGTCAAAGCGGTACTGAAACAGCTTTTCCAGCGCGGGGCCGCCGTCACTCATGGCCGCCAGGCAGTTGCGGATATCGCCGGGGGGCAACATGCCGAACTCTTTGCGAAAACGCCCGCTGCTGCCGCCGTCGTCGGCCACGGTCACGATGGCTGTCAGCTTGTCCGTGTGTTCCTTCAGACCGCGCAAAAGGCCGCTGGCGCCGGTGCCGCCGCCGATGGCGACGACGGCAGGAGAGCGGCGAAACAGGCGCGGAAAGATGGCCATGGCGCGGGTGCCTACTCGTTCTTGGCGTCTTCGTACGAAGTTTCTTCACTGATGCGCGGCAGACGCGTTGTCAGGCGCTTGACATCGCGGCCCAGCTTCTTGCGCTTGTCGGCGCCCTTGTGGCCCTTGAGCTTCTCTTTGATTTTGCCTAGCTGCCGGTGAACTTTGTCTACGCACAGGTCCACGGCGGCGTGCATGTCTTCCCGGTTATGCACTACGGCCGAAAGCTGGTTGTGGGTGTCGGTGTGAATGTTGATTTCGCAGATATTGTCCAAGGCCTCGCGGTTCAGCAGCACCTGGATGGTGTCAATGCGGTCAAAGTAGCGGTCCAGACGCTCCAGCTTGTCCTTGGCGTAGGACTTCATGGTGTCTGTGACCTTGACGTGCTTGGCGGTGATAGTGATGCGCACCGATTTCTCCTTGCGGGTGGATGCTGCTGTTTGTGGCCCGCGCCCATTGGCGCTGAGTCCCTAAATGCCCTGTTCCAGCCTGTCAGCGTTGTAGTCGTCCAGTTCCTTCATGGCGCGGATCTTTTTGACTGTGGCTGCTACGTCGTATTCCACGCGGCGCCAAGTGAACTTCTTGTCATCCCAGATTACGTAACTGGCACGAGTATCGCGGTCGCGTGGCTGACCCACGCTACCGACATTGACGATGTATTTCTTGCCCTTTTCGGGCTTGAACTCGAAGTTCAGCTCTTTTTCGGTTAGATAGCTGAAGTCCTGCCCGATCACGCATGGAATGTGCGTGTGCCCCACAAAGCACAGGCTGTCAAACTGACGAAAGATTTCGTCCATTTTCTTGACGGCCATCGAATCGCCCTGGTTGGCTGCGTTGGCGTCGTGGCGCAGAATGTATTCGGTGGTCGGCTCGCGCGGGCTGCCGTGCACCATCAGTGCGCCGTCCTCGCGATGCGTCAATTTGAGAGACTTCAAAAAGCTCATGCGCTTCTTGTTCTTGAAGCCGAACAGCCCGCCCTGCAGGGCGCGCTTGGTCCAGCGAATTGCAGTCAGTGCCCGATAATTGAAACCCACGGGCTCAAACACCACGGCTTCGTCGTGGTTGCCCATCAGGTTGATGCGAAAGTCGATTGCCGCGTCGATGATTTCCACGGGCTCCGGGCCATAACCGACCAGATCGCCCAGGCTGATGATATCCGTGATGCCATGGGACTTGATGTCCTTGGCCACGGCGTCCCAGGCGGCTGCATTGGCATGGATGTCGGAAACGATTGCCTTCACGCCCCAACCTTTGCTGGCATACGAGTTTGCGCAAACTAAGGGGCAGCCGCTGCCCCTTCAAGGTCAAAGCCCGCCAGTGGTTCAGACGGGTAGTCTACTGAAACCAGAGTCAAGCCGTGAGGGGGCAAATTTGCGCCCGCCAAGCGACGGTCGCGGGCCTGCAACAAAGTGCTGATCCAGCCCGGTGATTGTTTTCCCAGGCCAACTTCCAGCAGGCTGCCGGCAATGGCCCGCACCATGCCGCGCAGGAAGCCGTCACCGTGAACGTCCAGGTTCAACAAACCATTGCGGGTGCGCAGGGTCACGTCAAACAGGGTGCGCGTTGTGCCTTGGGGGCGCGGTTTGCGCCAGGGCGGCGGAGTGAAGTCGCCATGTGCCACGGCTGCGGGACCGTGCAGGTCGGGCGTAACATCGGAATCGTTCTCATGTTCGGCCCCGGGTTGCACCGCTTGATCGTGTTCCGGGCTGGTGCGAAAACTCAGAAAGTCGTGGGTGCCCACCAGCAGCGCGGCGGCCTGGTGCATGGCGGCAAGATCTATCGTGCGAGGTACCAGGCAGGCGCGGTCGGCCAGCAACGGGCTGCGCGCGCGACTGAGATAGAAACGATACCGGTACAGTTTGCGCAACGCGTCAAAGCGGGCATGAAATCGCGGGTCGACCTGGCGTGCCGTGCGTACGGCGCAGTCCTGTGGAAGCCGCGCATTGATGGCCATGACCAGTTCCTGGCAGCGCAGACGCGAATCGATGTCCACGTGGGCGGGCATGGCCTTTGCGTGTACGCCGCGGTCGGTACGCCCGGCCCCATGGACGGCAACTTCGTGCTGCACCAGGTCCGCGATTGCGGTTTCCAGCGTTGCCTGCACGCTGCGGCTTGGCCCCTGGCGCTGCCAGCCAAAGAAGGCTTGTCCGTGATACTCCACCTCAAGCAGAATGCGCCTCATGGCCCAGAGATTCGTCATCTTGCGGCATTCGGTCAACGGGGGTGAACACTTTGACCTGATGCTTGAGGCACCGGGTGAGCCCAGCCTGATCACCTGGCAGCTTGCCACCTGGCCACTAGAACCAGGGGCTGGTTGCGCGGCCAAATCCCTGGGCCCGCACCGCCTTGCTTATCTGACCTATGAAGGCGAGGTCAGCCACGGGCGCGGCAGCGTGACACGCGTTGACCAGGGCGACTGGTACATGGAGGCCAACCTGATTGTGCTGCGGGCCGACCTTCGCCTGCAGATTGAGGACGGCACGGCCCGGCGGGTGTAGTCGCCGCCAATCGCAAAGCCCCCGGTTTTCACAGGGGGCTTTGTTGTTGTGGCATGGCAAGTTCGGCTACTTGTCCTTGTTTTCGTTCTTGCGTTCTTCGGCCTTCTTCTGGGTTTCCTTGCTCCACTTTTCCCAGAAGTTCTTGTACTTGGATGGCGCGCGGCCGTTGTTGTCGTTACCGGCACCGTCGCCCATGTCTTTGCCCTTCTTGTCGCCCTGGAAGCCGCCGTCTTTGCTGCGTTCGAAATCTTCGGTCTTGTTCTCGGGTGGCTTTTCACCGCTGCCGGGCTGGTAGCCTTCCTTGGCGCCGTCACTGGGCTGCTTGGCGTCACCCTGCTTTTCGCCCTTGTCGCGGCCGTCCTGAGTCTTTTCGCCCTGGTTCTTGGGCTTGCCTTCGCCTTGACCCTGGCCCTGCTGCTTGAGCTTGTGGGCCATTTCCAGCGAACCATCGATGTTCTTCTTGGCGGCTTCGGCTGCTTCTTCCTGGCGGCCCAGCGTTTCGGCCAGGCGCTTTTCCACCGAGTTCTGCTTTTCCAGCACCTTCTGCATGGTGCTTTCGTTTTCGGCCAGTTTCTTCAGCAACTCGGGGTTCTTTTCCAGCAGTTCCTTGAGCTTGCCTTCGTCCTCGGCAATCTTGCGTACTTCTTCTGTGCTTTTGCCGGTGGCGCGGGCAACCTCTTCAGGGTTGTCCTTGATTTCCTGCTTCAGGCCTTCGGGCAGTTCGTCCAGCTTGCCGGACTTCATGGCCTCGCGGATTTTGTCCATCCGTTCCTTGACTACGTCGGCCTTTGGCGAGGCCAGGCTGGCCTTTGCCAGTTCTTTCTCCAGGTCGCCCATTTCCTCGCTGGCCTGCTTCATCAGCTTTTTGAGCTTGGCAAGCATTTCCTGGGGGGACTCTTCGGCCTCTGCGCCGCCTTCGGGGCCGGCTTCCTGCGCGTGCAGCGCAACCGGTGCGCCAAAGATGCCAGCCAGTGCCAATGCCATCAGTATGCGTTTCATGTCTTTTTCCCTTCGGGCCGGACTTGCCGGCACTTGTTTACTCACTTTAGACGCTTAGCTGCGCTGCGCGGTTCCCTGCAAGCGGCCTATTCGCCGTCGCCGCCGCCGATCTGCTTGCGCAGGTCATCCCAGGTCTTCTTCAGTTCGGATTGCTCTGACGAATAACGCTCGTAGAGGCGCTTGTAGTATTCGGGCAATTCGTCACGGTTGTAACCCTTGGTCTTTTCGCCCAGATTGCGGATCTTTTCGCCAAGGGCTTTTTGTTCCTCATACACCAGTTCCATTTCCGCCAGCTTGCTGACCAGCGGCTGGGCCTGGGGCTGGCCCTGTTGCTGCTGCTGTTGCTGCTGTTGTTTCTTCTGGCGTTGCTCGGCCAGGCGTTTGCGTTCGCCTTCTACGGCCTTGAGCATGCGGTCCAGTTTGTCGATGACTTCGCCCTGATCCAGTTGCGTGCCTTCGCCGACATCCGGGTCGCGGGCTTCCATGCGTCCCATGATTTCCAGCAGCAACTTCTGGATCAGTTCCATGTTGCGGGTGAAACCGCCGTAGCTGCCGCCCTTGAGGGCTTCCACGACGTCGTCGGCGGTCTTCTTGACCTCTTCCTGGCTTTCGTACAGGCCCTTGCCCTTGCGGCGCAAGGTGGCGTTCCAGCGGCCGGCCTTCTGGCGCACTTCCAGGTCCAGCTTGACGGTGTCGTCGTTGACAGCCAGCTGGTTCTTCTTCATCAGCTTCAGGCTTTCCTCGACCTGCACCAGCATCTGTTCCTGCTGGCTCTGGACGTACTCGTTCAGTTTTTCTTCCAGGGCGTTCTTGGCTTCCTCAATCTTTTCTTCGGCGGCTTTCTGGTCTTTCTCAGCCTCTGAGGAATTCTGGCGGTTCAGGTCCTCTCGGGCCTTCTTCATCGCCTTCTGGGCTTCCTGGGCGGCCTGCTGTGCGCGCTGATTTTCGCCGTTCTTGGGGTCCTTGTTGAATTCTTCCATTTGCTTTTCGAGGCTCTTCTGGCGTTCCTCCAGTTCCTCGAATTTGCGGCGGTCCTGTTCGCTGATGCTGTCGTTCTGCGCCTCTTGCATCTTCTCAAGGGCGCGGTCCATTTTCTCAACGGCCTTCTGCTGGCTTTCCTTGGAATCAGAGGGCTTGCCCTGCTGCAGTGATTCTGCGGCCTTCTTCATTTCTTCTTCGGCCTGCTTGAGGTTATCGCGCGCCTCTTGTTCTGATTTGGGGGGCGTGCGACCTTCGGCTGACTTTTCCATGTCCTGGCGGACCTTCTCGAGGTCCTTCTGGATCTGTTCCTGCGTCTTGGACAGCTCGCCGGCCGCTTTGTTCTCTTGTTCCTTGAGCTGCTGCTGCTGGTTCTTGAGTTGCTCAATCGCTTCATTCAGCTTCTTTTCGGCCTGGGCCTGCTGCTGCTGGGCTTTTTCCATGCCCTGCTGACGCTGCTGGGAACTCTGGTCACCCGACTTCTCACCACTCTTTTCGCCAGATTTCTCGCCGGACTTCTCGCCAGACTTTTCCCCCGATTTCTCACCGGATTTCTCGCCCGATTTCTCGCCAGACTTTTCACCCGATTTCTCGCCACTCTTCTCGCCGGACTGTTCACCACTCTGGCTGGCTTCGGCGGCTTTCTGCAGTGCTTCGGCTGCTTCCTGCATGGCCTTAGCGGCCTCTGCCGCGGACTCAGATGCCTTGTTGCTGGCATCGCGGGCTTCCGCGTTCTTGCCTTCGCGGCTGGCCTTCTGCAGGTCTTCCGCGGCCTGCTGGGCGCGGCGGGCCATGTCGTTCTGCTGCTCGCCCGCACCTTGCAGGGCCTTGGCGCCGCGTTCGGCATCCAGGCGTTTCTGCATTCCCTCACGGGCGCGGCCGATATCGTCCAGGGACTGGCCTTCGGCGCTGGTACCCGCTTCGGCGTCCTTCTCTTGCATGGATTCCGCGGCGCGCTTGGAAGCCTCTGCTGCGTTCTTCATGCCTTCTTTGGCTTGGCGGGCACCGTCCTGGGCGTCGTAGGCTTCGTCAAGCTTGCGGGCGACTTCTTCGGCGTCGCGGGCGGCCTGGCGGGCTTCTTCGCCCGGTGCGCGCTGGGCTTCGCGTTGCATGGCGCGTGCGGCGTCGGCGGCCTGGCGCATGGTTTCTGCGCTGGGCTTGCCGTTCTTCATTTCCTGCTGCAGTTTGGAAAGGGCTTCATCCATGCCCTTGGCCGTGTTACGCAAGTTGCGGTCGTCGCTGGCCTGCATGGGCTTTGAAGATTCCCGGGCGCGCTCCACAGCCTCCTGAATTCCCTTTTCGTCCAGTTTGGGCTCAGGCAGTGTTTCCAGCTTGTTGCCCAATTCCTGCAGCGACTTGGCCAGTTCTTCCTGGCGCTTGGCAGCCTTTTCAAAATCGGGGTTGCCCTTGGCATCCATGCCGTCGGATTTGCGCAGGTGCTCGCCAGCCTGCTTCATGGCCTCCAGGGCTTCTGCCATCTTTTCCTGGGCGTTCTGGCTTTCGGCCTGCTTCAGGCCTTCCAGGGCCTGGTCCATTGCCTGGCGGGCTTTTTCGACCTGTTCCTGGGCGAAGTCAGCTTCGCTGGCTTTGTTGGCGTCCTGGCTGCCTTCCTGCTCGCGCTGGCGGGCGATCTCATTGGCCAGCTTCTTCAAATCGCGATCGAGCTTTTCCGCATTCTGCTGCACGTTTTCCTGGCCACTCTTGCTGCGGCGCAGGTCGGGGTTGGTTTCGGCCGCCGGGCGCATGGAATCAGCGGCTTCCTTCAAGGCCTTCTGGGCCTCGGCCTGAGATTTTTCTGCGGCATCGGGGTCGCCACTTTGCAGTGCGGTGTCGGCCTTGGCGGCTTCTTCAGCGGCTTTCTTGAGGGCCTCGGTGGCTTTGCGGGTGTCGGCGGTCTGGGGCAGACCTTCCATGCCCTTTTGGGCTTCCGCAATGGCTGCTTTGGCCTCTTGCTGGTCCTGCTTGAGTTGTTCGGTCAGTTCCTTTGGCAAGGGCGTGTTGGCACCTTCGCGCTGGGCATTGGCGCTGCGGGTGCCGCGATAGGCTTCGTCCTGTTCCTTGGCGGCCTTGGCGATTTTGTCCAGGGCCTTCTGGTTATCGGATTCGCTGGCTTTTTCGGCGTTCTTCTTTACATCCTGCTGGTCTTTGACCAGGCGTTCGAGATCACGGTTGATCTGGTCAACGTCTTTCAGGCGCTGGTCGGCTTCGCGGGCGTCCTTGGCCTGCTGTTCAAGTTTCTTTAGCTGGTCCAGCGCTTCT
Source organism: Planctomycetota bacterium (assembly GCA_016722065.1). Lineage (GTDB taxonomy): Bacteria > Planctomycetota > UBA8742 > UBA2392 > UBA2392 > H3-PLA7. The sequence continues at coordinate 714,284 of JADKGX010000001.1, read as the reverse complement.
TGCAGGTTCTTGACCTGTTCCGACTGCTTGTTGGCTTCGTCTTTCTTGCGCTGGTCCAGTTGTTCGCGGGCGCGGGCCTGGTCTTCCTTGAGACGCTCCAGGTCCTTCAACTGCTGTTCCAGGGTTTCGCGCTGCTTTTGCAGGTCCTGGGTAGATTCCTTGAGGGCGTCTTCCTTGTTGCGCAGTTCGCGGGTGCGTTCCTCGAACTGCTGCATCTGCTTGGCCAGATCGTTGTTGCGCATCTCCTGGGTATCGCTGCGCACGTTCTTCTGGTCGGCCAGCATGCGTTCCAGCTGCTTGATTCGTTCTTCCTGAGACTTGCGTTCTTCGTCTTCGCCAATTTTGGCGCCGTTTTCGAGCAGGTCGATTACTTCCTTGATCTGCTTTTCGATCAACGCGGCCTTGGCCAAAGCTGTGCGCAGTTCGCCCTCACGGATGTTTTCTTCCGTGGTGCCCATCAAGTCTTCAATGCGCAGTTCATTCAGGCGCTTTAGGGCAGCTGTGATCTGCGGAATACGGCGCCTTTCGGCGGCGTCGTCGCTGGCTTCCAGTTCCTGCAGAAGTTTCTCCAGGCGCTCCTTGAGCGACGAAAGCTGCTCGCGGGCGTTGGCCTGCTTCTTGGAGAGTTTCTCCTGTAGTTCTTTGGGCGTGGCTGCCGCCGGATCTTCTTTCTCCTGGGCGTAAACCGCCGGACGCGCCATGGCGCCACACAGGGCAATCAAAGCCGCCGTCGAAAACAGGCGGTTCCAGAAGCGAACTTTGCGGTTGAAGTGACGTGAACGCATGGAATCCCCAATCCAGAGTAAGTCTCTACCTGTATTACGCAGATTTGGCGCAAATGGTTCACCGCCAAAGCTCTATTCTTAAGTATTTGCCGGGCATGGGGTTAGGTCCTGCCAGCCCGGCGATCAAAACTGGGCCAAATGAAAACGCCGGGCCCTTGCAGGCCCGGCGCTCATGATTCATGGCACAGGTTTGCAGCAACCGCTTGCGCTGGCTAGTTGCCCTTGGCGGCGTCCTTGAGGTTGGTGTTTGTGTCTTCCTGTGACTTCAACAGGTTGCGAAAGCCGTGCAGGATGTCGTCAAAGCCTTCCCATTTCTTGACCTGGTCCTGCACTGCCCGCAGCATCGACAACGTCAGCGACTGCTTCTTTTCAAGTTCGACCAGCAGTTCGCGGCGGTCGTTGGGCTTCATGTCGACATCCAGGATTGCCTCATAGGCCGCACGGGCGCTGTCCATGAACCCCGGCGTGTAAATGCCAGCGTTCTGCAGCAACATGCCAAAACTCTTGGCCGAAAAGCCCGAATCCGGCAGGGCGCGTTCCAGGTGTGCACCCAGGGCCTGGATCAACTCAGCCGCCAGGGGCTCGATGGCGTCGCCCTCGGCATCATTCAGGCGCATCAACGGGTTGTTCAGCACGCGGCTCAATTCACCATCTGCCGTGGCGATTGCCGCCAGCAGGCGCACCGACTGAATGCGCGATTCTTGCGGGTGGCCGCCGTTTGTGTCGCTGCGTTCCAGGCGGTTGAAACGATAGACTTGGGCGAACACACCAAAGCGGTCTCCCACCACTTCAGCGTCGCGCAGAAGCTGGTTTTGCTTTTGATAAGCGTCGTTGAGTTCCGTGCGCAGACGTTCGCCTTCATTGCCTCGCAGGTCCAGCAGGTTGGTGCGCTGCAACACATCGCGCGTGAATGCCAGCAGTTCGGATTGCAGCGTCACCATGCTGCCAATGGTGGTTTTGATCTGGCGAATCTGGGTGCTGACCTTCATGCGCAATTCATCGATCGTGTAGAGCTCATAGGTCAACGTGGTGTTGGCGCGGCTGCCCTGAAGTTCCGGGGGGCTGTCGTCGTCCTTCTTGACCTGGTTGAGGTCAAAGGCCTGCAGATAGACCTGAATGCTGGGCCGCGCACCGGCCGGCGGGCGGATGTCGCCGATCAACTTGGCGAAGTCGAGTTCAAAGCTGGCCTTGACGGTGGCCTTGGGTGTCTTTTCAAGGTCCTTGAACTGGGCTGCAAAGGCCGGGAACTCGCGGAACTCGGACTCGTCGGAGAAGCGCCACATCAGCTTTGCGCTGCCTACGCCGTAGTCGTCGGAGAACTCGAACTCAAGCGGAATCACGGCGTCAGGCGTGACATAGACCAATTGGTTGCTGACCAGCGGGTCGCCTGAAAACAGCACCTTTACGCTGGGCGGCACGTCTTCCTTGATCGACATCAAACCGCCAATGGCGGTGGCGTTTTCGATTTCGCGGTCGTCAACCAGCCGCAACCGCCAGCGCGACATGCCCATCGTGAGGGCCGGAATTCGGGCGCGGTAGTGGTTTGCGCCCTCAGCCAACTCTGTTTCGACAGGGAACTTCTGGCTGCTGCCAACATTGAAGTCTGCCACCAGCGCACTGCCGTCGGTGGTGCCAAGCTTGAGCGGCTTGGTCGTGGCGAAGCGAAAGTCGACCGCTGTGCCGGCGACGGCTTCAATGCGCAGGTCCTGTGTGGTGCGCGGCGGCAGAACCAGATAGGAAGGATAGCTGTAACGCAACTCCAGTGCGCTGTCTAGTTCGGGTGCGGGAATCACGCGCAAAGTGAACGGGCCAGCCGTGGCATCGCCGGATTTGATCCAGATCTGTTCCAGCGGGCCGATGATGTTGGTCTTGTTGTAACTGAAGTACACACGTTCGCTGCCGTCGGAACCCTTGATCGTGCCGCGCGCCATGGGCCGCACGTTTGGGTTGCCCACTTGGACAAACCGGCCGGTGCCGGATTCCCGGGCGAAGCTGATGATGCGCACTTCGGCGCTGTCCGGAATCACGCCCGAGGGCTCCGCCACAAAACGCAACGCCGAACCGCGCGCGACTTCATACACACCCTTGATGCCCAGTTCCTCAACACTTTCGTCGGCCGTAAAGCTGAAGTTGACCGTCAGCGATTCGTCGGTGGGATAATTCGGCAACTCGTCTTTTTCCAGGATTCGCGCGTCCAGTTGCGTGCGCGTTGGCCAGGCCGGGCCAGAGCCCAGTGCGCGCCGCACCCAGATGCTCATGTTGTCGCGGTCCAGCCAGGCGTGGCCAAAAATCAGCCCCATGGCCAGTACGCTCATGCCCAGCACCGTGACCAGCCGACGCGTGCGAACGGCTTGTTCGAAACGCAGCTTGCCGGCAAGGTCAAAGGCCTCGCCGACGAGTATCTTGATCATTTCGCCGCTGGCGGTGTCCTTGTAACGCTCCTGCGACTTCAGGATCTGCAGTGCGCTGATCAAGCGGTCGTTCAACAGCGGGTATTCGCGTTCGACCAGCAGGGCCAGGTCTTCATCCGTCAGGGTGCGCGAAAGCGGATAGAACAGGCTGCGAATGGCAACTACTACCAGTACGCCCAACGAAGCCAGCAAAAAGGCAAGCCGAACGCCGCCAGGCAACTGCAGCAGCCGGTCGGTGTAATACAGCCAAAGCGTCAGCAGCGCGGCCCAGATCGTTACCTTGGCAATACCCCAGGACAGAAACGTCATGCGGATATGGCCGCGAAGCTGGGACAGTTTCTTTTCGATTACCGAGATACTCATGGCGTTGTGTCCGTTGGGTGTCGCAAATTGCAGGGTCGTGTACGGCGCTAGCGGTTACGCATGTCCACGCGAAGGTTTCGGCTGTGAATGCGCGCCTTGGCCTGGCCGGGCGGCGCATACAGGTCGCCACGGTATTCCAGGCGCAACCAGAACTCCACGGGTGGCGCATTGATCAGCACGGGCGAAACATCAAACACGAAACGATAGAACTTGCCGGGCTCCAGCCAGGTATCGCCGCGGTGGTCTGCCGCGCTGTCGCCTTGTTCAGGCTTGGGCGTGACCTGCACCGGCGGCAGGGTGGTGTTTTCAGGCTGGATACCGGGTTCGTACTCGGCCGTGTAACTTACATGCAGCAGATACACCGGCACGCGCGAATAAGCCCGGGCGATTCTGACCGGCACAAAGCCTGTGTTCACCAGCGTGGCTTCCAGTTCGAATTCGCTGCCCGGGCGCGGCGCCAGCAGCATTTCCAGCATGGGTCTTGCCGGGTTTGGCAGCTTGCCGCGTTCGATGCTGGTGCAGTTGCCGGCTGTTACCTGAAACGGGCGGTCTGAGTCCAACCCGTAGGCGCGTGCCGTGCCTTCGGCCACGCTGATCTGCGTCTGGGCAGTGTCCCGCGTAACCGTCACCGTTAAGCCGCCGTCATCTACCTGCACCTGCCCGTGGGGCGTCGTGACAATGAACGGCCCGTCGCCAATGCCGCCCGGTCGAACCTCCAGCCGGCGAATGGAGCCCTGCTTGAGTTCAATGTTGCGGGGGCCGGTGAACGTGAACACGCTGTTCTGGACGATCTCCAGGCTGCTGTAGGTATTGGCCTGGCCGGTGGGCAGCCACAAAAAGGCATCGTAGGCGCCCGGCGTGTATTCGTGGCGGAGCAGCAGTTCCGTGCGCTCAACTTCTGCCCGGCGCTGGCCCAGGGCCAGCGTGGGGTTGTGGTACACAATCTGGCCAATCACGTCGGGCCGGGCCAGGGCGGGTGCGTGGCCGGTGAAAATCGCCAGCAGCACAACGGCGATCACGCCAAAGGCAAAGGCCACCATGAAACTTCGCCGCAGCATGCAGTGCGCGCCCGGCACCGCGCCGTCAAAGCTGCCCTCGCGTTTCATGCGCGCGCGCAGACGCTCAAAACTTCCGCGTCGCGGCGCCACTTTGCGCACTTCCTGGTGCAGCTTCAGGTGCTCGCGTACTTCTTCGAGTTCGGTCTTGAGGGCCGGGGTTTGCTCCAGTTTCTTTTCCAGGGCCGATTGTTCTTCGGCGTCCAGTTCGCCCAGGGCGTAACTGACCAGCACCGCACCCATCATGGCTTGTGTGGGCTTGGAGTCTTCGTCGATCATGGCCGCCCCTCGGTGCGGGCCGGCAGGGCTGCGCGCTCATCAGGCTGAATGTGCTTCTTCAGGCGTTCGCGCAGTTTGCGTTCTGCGTAATAGACGCGTGACTTGACCGTGCCCACCGGAATCTCCAGGGCGTCGGCGATCTCGGCATAAGTCATGCCCTGGTAAAAGCTCATGACCAGCACCAGCCGGTGCATCGGGTCCAGTTCCAGCAGGCCGTCGCGTACACTGTCTTCCATTTCGCGGCGAGAGGCCCGGGTATCGGGCGATTCTTCGTTGGGGTTGGCAATGGTTTCGACGATGTTCAGGGTCTTGATCGCGGCAAAGCGCCCGCTGGTCGTGGCGCGCGGGTCGTTTTCACTCAAGGCATCCACGCGGCCTGAATCGAGCATCACATCGCTTTCAATGTCGATCGCGCGACGCACGCTCTTGCGCCTGGCCTCCAGATCAATCCAGCAATTGCGGCCAATGCGGTACACCCAGCTGGAAACCCTCAACTCGTCGCGAAAGGTCAGGGCCCCGCGCCACACGCGCATGAAGGTCTCCTGCAGCAGGTCCTCGGCACGGCCATCGTCCCAGGACAGGCGGTAAAACAGGGCGTAAAGACGTCTGTAGTATTTGTAGAACAATTGCTCAAACGCATCCATGTCGCCGCGTTTGATGGCGGACATCAACTTCAGGTCCTGGCTGTCAGAGGCTGTGCTCATGCTCTCCGTGCGTGGTTTGCTTCCTTTATAGTACGCAGACCGCGCCCAACTGGTTCGAGCAATCCTGAAGCCTACCAAGGTGTCGCGGCATTCAACAGCCGCCGCCCCTTGCCAACTTGCTTGACCGGCCCCCTTGGCGGGGGTTTCATAGTGGCACTATGAACAAAATCTATTGCGCGGCAGCGCTGCTGTTGCTGGTGGCCAGCGGCATCTGGGTGGCGATTCCGGCCCAGGGCCAGGTGGCACCCCAGCCCGTCTACACCCGGGTGATCCGCACCCAGCAGGCGGATTTTTCCTGGGACACCGCCAAAAAAGGCAGTGTCAAAGGAACCCTCAAGTTCAGCGCAAAACGCGCCAGCGCCCCGGTGGTGATCTATCTCAAGCGCGTTGACGGCGAGGGCAAGTTCACGGTGCCAGACATGCTGGAAGTCAGCCAGAAAGAAGCCCGCTTTGAGCCCGGCTTTGCCGTGATGGTGGCGGGCCAGAAAGCCAAGTTTCTTAACGACGAAAAAAAGGAAATCTCCCACAACGTTTACTTTCTGGGTGCGGCGGAAGTCGACCTGGGAATCTTTGACCAAGCCCAGAGTGTCGAGCACCAGTTCACGGCCGCCGGTGAAGTTTCCGTCCATTGCAGCATTCACAAGAACATGGACGCCAAGTATTTCATCGCGCCCAGCCCGGCCTTTGCGCTGGTCGAAAACGATGCCACCAGCTTCACGATCAGCGGCGTGCCTGAAGGCAAGTACCAGCTCAAAACCTGGCAGAAACAGAAGCGCTTCAAGGACGCCGAAATGGATGTAACCGTCGAGGCTGACAAGGAAGCGTCCGTCACCGTCGAAATGGCCCGCTAGAGGCGTTCTGCAAAGTCATCACCGCCAGGAACCCGCACCCATGTCCAACCAACCTTTGCCCATCACGCGTGCAAGCTTCCGACTGGCCACTGTCGCCGTGCTGGTTGCGGCCATGCTTTCTGGCTGTGCCAGCACGCCAAGCTATCCCGACCCGCAACCAGGCGAAGGCCAGGTGTTGGTCAACCTCAAGGGCGTACCCAGGCAGGGCGTGAAGGGCCCCAAGCGCGACACGGTTCGCGATGATTACTCGACCAGCGTCGAAAGCATTGAACAGGGCAAGAACTTTGAGCGTGTGCGCTATGACCGCCTGCCCGATGTGGTGGTGCTGCTGGAAACCGCAAACGGCAGCCCCGTTCACCCGCCCGCGCCGGGAGTGCAAGCCACCGGTTCTGTGCTGACGCTGGGCAAGAAGGGCTTTGACCACGTGCAGTGCTGCGTCAACCATGGCGCGACGATGGCGCTGACTGTGCGCAACGAACGCCAGACGGCCGTTGACCTGTTCTTTGACGGCGAGGCCGGGACCTTTGCCACGCTTCACCTGGAAGCCGGCAAAGAAGGCAGCATCAAGCTGGGTCGTGGTATCCATGATGTCACCTGCGACCAGGAGGAATCCGCCGCTTGTCGCGTGTTTGTCACGCTGGAAGGTGAGCTGTGGTGCGGAACCAGCGAACAGCAGGCGTTTTTTGGAAGCCTGCAACCGGGTGACTATGAAGTCAGTGTCTATGCCCCGCGCCTGCCTGTGGTGCGCAACCATGTGCAGGTGTCGGGCGGCCAGCGCGCCCAGGTGACAGCCGAATTGACCGTAAACGCTCTGCCCAAGGCCGGCCGCTAGTGGCCGATCGAATCGACGCAACCGGATGAGTCTTCGCTACAAGGCCCTGATTGCCGCGATTGTCCTGGTCTCGCTGGTCACTGGCGTGCTGGTGTACCGTGCGGGCCAGGGTTACGAACAAGCGGAACGCGCCCGCATTAACCAGCAACTGCGCGCCGACGCCCGCAACCTGAACGCAGTGCTGGATGCCCGGGTTACCGTGGTGGGCGCCACACTGAAGTTCGCTTCCCAAAGCAGTGAACTGGTGCGCCTGATTCGTGAAGACACAGTGCCGCTGGCCGGCAACTTCAGCACCTTTACACGCGAATGGGCCAACGCCAGCCAGGCCGATGTTGCCCTGGCCGGCATTGACACGTTTACGGCAGAAGACCGTGGCGCGATTGTGCTGCACAAAGGCGTCGATCTTTCGATTGTAGGCATGCACAAGCGCGAGTCCTTTGCGCTGGACGCCCAGGGCCGCGACAAACTGATTGCCGACGCCGAACTGAACAAACGCATGGCGGCGGCCTTTACGCAAGCCGATCAGACCTCCAATGCGCTGCGAAAGTCCGGCAAAGCAGGGCCCGCGCCCGCGACATCGCTGGTCATGAGCATTGACACGCGCGTGTACCTGGTGGTGTTTGCCCCGCTGTATGACAGCCTTCAGGAGTTCACGGTGATCGGCGTTGCGGCGGCGCTGGTGGAACTGGATTCAACCTGGCTGCGGGACAACTTTCAGGTTTCCGGATCGGGCGACGGCAACGATTCCGGACAGGATATCGCCACGATCTACAAGCTGGTCTACACCGGCGCGGCACCCACGGCCTCCACTTACGACGACCGCGACAGCATGGAGCGTGTGTATGCGCAATCCCAAGGCACCAGCGACGAGCTGTTTGAGTTCGGGCTTGGAGAAACCGGCGAACGCTTTCTGGGGCTGCGCGTTCCCTTTGCCCAGGCACCCCTGGACCTGGCTGACCGCCCTGGCTTCATTCCGTTCAAGAGTCTGGACCATGAACTGGTGCCACTGCGGCGCCTGCGCCAGGATATCTCGTGGCTGGGTGTAAGCCTGGGTGTGCTGGCTTCGCTGCTGGCATACCTGACGGCCTATAGCGTGATTCGCCGCATTCGCCGGCTGCAGGCAGCCACCACGCAAGTGCGCCAGGGCAAGTTCGATACCCGCGTCGACGCCCGGGGCCACGACGAAATCTCGGCACTGGGCAAGGCCTTCAATGACATGACGACCGGCCTGAAAGCCCTGGGAATGTACACGCACGACACGCTGGCCAAAACGTGCTGGATAAGCCAGAACTGATGGGCAAAGCCAGCACGCGCGAAGAAGGCAGCATCTTTTTCAGCGACGTGAAGGGCTTCACCAGCATCGCCGAAAAAATGAGCGCCGAAGAATTGACGGCGCAGTTGAACGAATACTTTGCGGCGCTGGGGCACAAACTGCGCGACACCCGCGGCTACGTCGACAAATTCATCGGCGACGGGATCATGGCTTTTTGGGGCAAGCCCTTTGTCGCGAGCGACGATTTTGCCCAGCGGTCCGTTGAAGCCGCGCTGGCCTGCCAGCAGGCCGGGGCATTGCTGCGCCAGCAGTGGCAGCAGGCGGGCAAGCCGCTGTTTTACCAGCGCATCGGCATTGCCACGGGCCAGGTTGTAGTGGGCAACATTGGCACCGAGACCAAGAAGAATTTCACCATCATTGGCGACAGCGTGAACCTGGCCAGCCGCCTGGAAGGCGCCAACAAGGTCTACGGCACGGAGATTCTGGTCGATGCGCGCACGGCGGAATTGGCTGGTTCCGGTTTTGCATTCCGCGAAATCGACCAGATTCGCGTGGTCGGCAAGACCGAACCTGTGCGAATCTTTGAGCCCATTGTGCCCACCGACCAGCCCGCGCGGGCCGAATCCATGCACCTGTACGCCCAGGCCCTGCAGCTTTACCGCAAGGGCGAGTTTGCGCCGGCACTGGACCAGCTTGCGCAACTGCTGGTGCTGGCACCTGAGGACGGCCCGGCACAATGGCTGTCGCGTCGCTGCCAGGAGTTGCTGTCGGCGCCGCCCAGTGCGCGCTGGGCGCCCGTCACTGACGCCACCAGCAAATAGCCTGGCTGGAATCAATGTCGGGAACTGCGGCCCGGCCCCTTGCGTCTTGAGTGCAGCAGGAAACGCTTCCACAACGGACCGCCACGATGCCCCTGACACAAGCACAACAGGAATTGCTCACGGCCTGGATCGACGGCCAGACCACGGCCGCAGAGGCCGAGGCCGCGGCCACACTGGCCCAAGAGCCTGCGGCTGCGCAGTGGGTGCAGACCACCCGTGCGTTGCAGGCGCTGGTACGGCAGCAGGGTGCGGCCAAGGCACCGGGGTTTCTCAAGGCGCGCGTGCTGGCCACGCTGGATGAAGACTTTGACGACATCAGCCGCCCCACGGCAACACTGATTCCACTGCGGCGTGCGGCCATAGCTTTGGCCGCAGGATTGCTGCTGGCACTGGGCGTTTACTACGTGGCGACCAGCCTGCCGCAAGGTCCGGTCGCAGTCGGTGAAGTAGCCAAGGCTCCCCAGGGCAAGGAAACGCCCCGCGAACCTTCGGCAGACACCGCGTCGAGACCCGTGCTGCGGCCAACGCCCGAACTTCCGCCCAGGAACCTGAAGGAAAAGCCTGACGGTACCGACAGCAAACTGCCGGGCGACCCCGTCAAGCGTGGCCCGGGTGGCGAGATTCAACTGCCACCGCCGAGCCACAGTGGCGGGACCTGGGGCAACGACGATGACACTCGTCGCAACCACGATGGACAAGGTGTGACCGTGCTGAACATGGACCGCGCCAACGGCCAGTCACACCAATTGAGCCTGGAACTCGACCGCAACAGCGGCGCCAACACCTTGCAGGCCTACAACGACCTGTTGGTAGTGGCCTGCATGTACGCCGACGCCAGGTTAGTCAACAATGAAGGCAGTGCCGCAGCCGTCGACAACGACTTTGCGATCTTTGACGGCCTTGAAATCGAAGTTTCGCAGGACTCTCTGGCGGATCTGCTGGCGGCTGTGCGCAAACTTTCGGATGAACAGCAGTACGGAAGCCTGGCCGTGCCCGAGGACTTGGAACAGCCCGTGGACGACACACAGCGCCTGGTGGCAGAATTGGCCGAAGTTCGCCGCGACCTGGCCGGCCGCGACACCCGCACAGGCGATCAAGCCAACGAGGAACAGGCCGACGACAACGCCCATTCCGTGCGCGGCTACTTGCCGCCCACGATTCAAACCGATCAACTGCGCAAGCAATCTGCTGGCGCAGAAAAGACAGACGCAATGAACAGGCTGGACGAATCAACCCGCAACCGCAAGAAGTTGGAAGCCGCAGCCAGCGCCGCGCAAAACAACAAGGACTCGCGTAAGATCAAGCTGGTACTGCGGTTACAGTGATTCGGCCAAGGTCCGCTGGGCAGCACACCATTCTTGCCCAAGCTTCAGGAACTCAAACCCGGCACAATGCGTTTCAGGTATGACGGGTTCATTTCAGCCCGATAGAAGGCTTACAGCAATGAGCATGCACGCCGAAAACCAGCCGTTGACGATCGAGGAGCAGATTCTGCTCTCGGCGTCGATTGATGCCCGGGACGGCGACCTGACACAGGCGGAGCACGCCAGGGTGCAGGCACTGCTGCAACAGCCGGCTGCACGCGCCTATCTGGATTCCCTGCGTGCCACCCGTGTGCTGGTAGGACGCCACGGTGTGGCCAAGGCGCCGGTGGGTTTCAAGGGCCGGGTGCTGGCAGCGCTGGATGAAGACTTTGACGACATCAGCCGTCCCACGGCCTCGCGCGACGGTAAAGTGATTGCCATGCCATCAGCCAGTTGGCGCACGCCGATGTTGGCGTTGGCCGCTGCAGTGGTGGTAACGCTGGGTGTGTTTTTCGGCCCGGCATTGCTGCCATCGAACGACACAGCTTCCCCGGCCGATATTGCCCGCACCCGGCTTTCCAACACGGCAAACCATCCAGATTCCAGCACGGGCAGCGACGGGCATTGGGGTGCAGACAAGACCCCCGAAAGTGGCAAGGCGCTGGACCGGGCTGACGAACAGGCCGGCGAGAAAGCCGGTGAAGAAACCGAGGCCTCGCGCAAGAACGCCCTGCGCATGGCGCAGGACAACGCCGAAAAGCTGGACAAAGACGCCAACGACGAAACCAACGAGGACAGCCCGTCGAAGGAACCACCGATTGCAGGCAGGGTGAGTGACGACTTCCGCCGCACCCGCAACGGAAATGCGGTGCCCAACCCCGCTGAAACACGCGAGCCAGAGGGCCGCGTTGAGCTGCCCGCCAAGAGCGGCACGACGCCGGAATCAGCCGACGCCCTGAAAAAGGAAGCTGCCAAGTCCAAGAAAGACCTGGCTGAAGATGGCGAAAAAGGCCAGGAAGGCAAAGATTCCTCCAAGACCGGCCAAGCCGAGTCTGGTGCCAACAAGGGTGCGACGGGTGGCTCCACCGGCGGGGCAGGCGGCGGCTCGTCCCAGGACCGACCCGGGCTTGATCGCAAGGTCGGAAGCAAACTGGAAGACGACCGCAAAAACACGGAACGCGACAACGAAGAAGCCAAGAACGAAGCCAGGCCCGAAAGCCATGGCGACGACCCGGCGGATCGCAGCCAGGCAGACGGCACTGGCCCGGCGCCCAACAAGCCAGCAAGCCCGCAACCCGGCAACGCCCAGGATGATCGCGGCGCCATCGAAAGAGAAAAAGCCGCCACCAAGCCATTGCCGAGTACTGAAGGCCAGGAATCCGGCAACGACGGCAAGCGCGAACTGACCACCAGCGTCGTAGAACTTTCACCGCAACTGGGGCGCGTGCTTTCGGCCCAGACCGACATTCTGCGCATTGCTGCCCTGTATGGCGACGCCAGCCTGATGGATCAACTGGCGGCCGACCAGACTGTTGAAAGCGTGGTCGTGGAACTGGACGAGACCAAGGTCGCGGAGTTGGTCGCAGCGCTGCAGCGCCTGGCCCAGCGCCAGGAGTACGGGGCTTTGCAAGTGCCGGAGGCTCTCAAATCCCAGGTAGCGCCCAACACCGACCTGGCCAAGACCGCGGAAACAGTGCGTGATTCACTGCCCGATGAAGTGAAAGTGCGCTTGTCGGGTGCGACGCCCACTCCACCGTCCGAACCCGGTGCAGCACCGGCCCCCAAAACCGCGCCGGTCAAGGTGCGTCTGCAGATCAACCTGAAGTAGCCTTCAGTGTGCGCCCGCCACAGGTTTTTCAGCGCAGTACAACCCACTCCGCAATGTTGAAGTAAATCAGCACGGTCAGGATATCGGCTGCCGTCGTGATGAACGGCCCGGCGGTAACGGCCGGGTCCACCTTCAAGGCGCGGGTGATCAACGGAATCGCAGCGCCCAGCGCGTTGCTGGTAAGCAGGGCTGCCATCATTGCCACGCCGACAACCAGCGCAACCTCCCCGACCGTATGGCCGCCAAGAGCCTGCGGGTCGGCGCCGCGCACAAACACCAGCGTCACGGCCAGCACGGACATGGTTGTGCTCAGCGCCACGCCCACCAGCAGTTCGCGTGCAAAAATGCCGATCAGCCGCCTGCGGTCAATGCCATCGGTGCTGATGGCACGAATCAGAATGCCCGCGCTTTGCGTGCCCACGTTGCCACTGGTGGCCGTGATCATGGTGATGTAGGCCGCCAGCAGGGAAAGCTGTGTAATGATGGGGTTGTAGGCCTGCTGCACCATCACACTGCCGCTGCTGACCACGACCAGGGCAATCAGCCAGATCACGCGCGAGCGATACTTCTTGAACACGCTGGCCGAGAAATAATCGTCGTTCTGCGTGGCCACGCCGTGCATCTTCAGAATGTCCTCGGTGGCTTCTTCTTCGGCAATGTCAGACAGGTCGTCAAACGTGACAATGCCTACCAGACGTTGTTCGGCGTCCACGACCGGAATGGCCACCACGTCATACTCGCGCAGCTTCTTCAGCACTTCTTCGCGGTGGTCGGTGGTTTTGGCAAACACCACATTTTCGGTCATGAAGGTGCGCACTTTGGCATCGGCCGCGGCCACCACGACATCGCGCAGGCTCAAAGTGCCGATCAGGCGCTGTTCGGCGTCAATCACGTAAATCACGTACACTGTTTCCACGTCGTCGGCGTAGCGCCGCACTTTCATCAGCACATCGGCGGCTGTGGCTTCCGCGGGCACGTGCAGAAATTCCGGCGTCATGGTGCGGCCCGCGCTTTCGGGCGGGTATTGCAGCAGCGCCAGCGTGGCTTTGCGTTCGGCTGCCGGCAGCACTTCCAGCAGTTTGCGGGCTACCGGGCCGGGAAGCTCCTGCAGCAGTTCGGTGCGCACGTCGGCAGAAAGTTCGGCCAGCACGTGGCTCAAGACATCGGGCTTGAAGTCATTCAGCAGCCGGGCCTGGGTTTCGGCCTCCAGGTATTCAAACACCTGGGGCTGCTTCTTGCGGTCGACGGCCAGAAACGCAACCAGGCGTTTTTCCTCGGGCGCGCTTTCAATGATCTCGGCTACGTCGGCCGGGTGGAATTCCTCTGACAGCGACCGAAAACCGCTGACATCGCCCGAGCGCAGCATCTCGGCAATCTCGGGTCCGATTAACTTGGCCAGTGTCATTGGTTGCCCTGCCAGCGGTGGGCCCTGATTTGGCATTCCCGGGCCAGCTTGCACAAGCCACAATCAGGCAATGGCGACGCGCGCTTTGATCACATTGCTGGGTGTGGCACTTGCGCTGGCCCTGTCTGCATCGGCAACGCCGGGCAGCCAGGCCCAATCCGACATGCAGGCGCCCCTGGCACCGCTGTCCATGGCGGCAGGCCAAAGCGTGGTTCTGGCCTGGCAACTGCCCGCCCGCCCGCGCCCTGACACGGTGGTGATTTATCGAAGCGAAAAAACGGCCGAGGCCTTTGAGGAATTGGCACGGGTTGAATCCGCGACACTGGGCTTCACCGACGAGAAAGTGGAGTTGGGTCGCACATATCAGTACCGCCTTGCCACGCTGCGCGGCGCGGCAGCCAGCCCGATGTCTGGTGCCGTGGAAGTGCTGGTTGGCGGTACAGCGCGCATGACACTGCGCGGTGGCAGCACGGACCGCGCGGTCTTTGACGTCACGGTGTTTCGTGGCGGGCGCCGCCTGACCTCAGCGTTTTCCCACAGCCCCGGCGAAAAAATCGGCGACCTTGTGCACGTGCCTGAGCTTGCGCGCATTGAAGACTTCCGCCTGGGGGTGACGCTGCGCGAGCTAAGTTTGTCTCGCGCCCGCAGCGAAACGACTTCGCGCCTTGCGCTGCAAACTTCTGCTGGTGAAACCCTGAAGGACCTTGCAGGCAACCCGATTCAAGCCGACTTTCGCTTCCCCGGCAGCGAACGCGAAATTCTGACCGCCGCCATTCAGCTGGCCGACGGCCGCATCATCGCGCTGGCCGAAGGTGTTTCGTTCACGGTGCCTTGAGCGGCAAAGTCGTGCACCCTGCCGGCCCCGCAAGCGCGTGCGCGGGCTATCTTACCAGCGCTTCGAAAGCCTCGCGGGCGGATTTGCGGTGCCAGTTCAATTCCTCGGCCAGGTGATCGACGGCTTCGCTGCCCTTGTACCCCATGCGCCGGGCAAAGGTTTTCAGGCCCTCACCTGTGGGCAACTCATCAACCGGTTGGCCGTCAAACAGCCGCAGCCGGTTCAGGCACTGGCGCAGAAACACGTAGGCTTCGGCCATGGCGTCGTGCGTACGGGCGTCAATAAGCCCGAAATCCCGGCAGGCCAGCAGCGCCTCAAACACGTCTGGTTGGCGCAACGCGGGCAACCGCTGACCGTGGCTGAGCTGCAGGTGCGCCAGCACAAACTCGATATCAAGCGTGCCGCCCGCTGCGCGCTTTAGGTCCTGGGCATTTCCCGATTGCTCCAGCTTGGCACGCATCTGGCGTATCGCAGTTGCATCGCCCCCGGCGCTATAGCAGAAGCTGTCCAGCACCAGCCTGGCGCGGGTGCCGGCGGTACTTTGCGCGTTCAGTACCCGGGCGCGGCAGGCCGCAATGCGTTCCCAGAAGCCAGCGCCGTCGGCCAGGTACTTCTGCAATTCATCCAGCGTGACAACCAGTGCGCCCTTGTTGCCATGGGGCCGCAATCGCAGGTCAATGTCGTACAACTTTCCGCGCTCGCTGCTGGTCGTCAGGGTGTCCAGCACGCGCCGCACCACCCGGGTGTAAAAGGCGGGCTCCAGCGCCGCATCGGCCAGCGCTCCGGGCTGGTAGGCGAACACCAGGTCCAGATCACTGGCGTAGTTCAGGGCACCAGAACCCAGCTTGCCCATGCCGATCACGGCCAGAAAATCGCGCGGGTTGCCAGCCATGGCGCCGGGGTCGCGTGCCGTTTCACGCGCGGATTCGCGTGCCACGGCGTCGTACAGCGTGGCCTGCAGTATCACTTCCGCCAGCACACACAATTCGCGCAGGGTTTCCGGAAGCGGCGTGCGCCCGGAGATATCGAAAAGCCCGATCCGCAACGTTTCGACATCGCGCTGCCAGAACAGCGCATCCAGCGGTGTTTCGGCACTCTGCAAACGAAAAATCAGGTCGGCCTCGAGGCGTTGGCGATCCAGTGCAGAAAAAGTCTGCAAGCCGTCTATGAACTCGTCGACCAGCCCCGGGCGGCGCGCCAGCATGTCGGAAAGCCAGTCCGAGTTTGCAGCAATGCCGCCGAAAATCGCCAGCGCGCGCGGATCCTCAGCAATCAATTCAAACAGCATGGTCTTGGCGCCCAGGTTGGCGGCAATGCGCTCGAAGTTGCGCAGTGTTCCGTCGGGGTCTGCGGACTGCGCGGCAAAATCAAGCAGTGCCGGCATCATGGAGGCCAGGTATTTGCGTGCGCGCGGCGCATACAGCCGGTTCTCACTCGATTCGGTGGCCAGCGCGCGAATCGCCGCAAAGGCCCCCGAGGCATCGACAAAGCCGTAACGCGCCAGAATCGGCGCGGCTTGAGCGGGCTCCAGGTCCGGGTCCAGCACCAGTTGCGATTCCTGGGGCGCGGCATTGCCGAACAACCCGGCAAACAGGCGCACCATCAAGCCCCGGCAATGCAGGGTGTGCAGTTTCAGCCTTGTCAGCAACTGGCGGGCCGGGTCCAGCCCGCGCGGGCCTGAATAGCCCAACGAACGGCCCAGCCGCGAAAGGTCACGCGCGACATCGGGCAGGGTGTGCGTCTGGTGACCCTCCCACAGTTGCAGGCGATGTTCCACGCTGCGCAGAAAGCGATAGGCGTCGGCCAACTCGTCGGCTTCACTGCGGCGCAGTACGCCGTGGCGAGCCAGCGCGTTCAATGCCGACAGGGTTGCACGCTGGCGCACTTCGGGCATGCGGCCGCCATTGAGCAATTGCAGAAACTGGGTGACGAACTCGATGTCGCGAATGCCGCCAAAGCCGGTCTTGACGTCCAGAAACGTCTCGGCCCGGGCGTCGGTGCGTTTTTCAATGCTGCTTTTGACACTCTGGATCTGGTTGATTTCCTCAACCGTCAGGTACTTGCGGAAGACCCACGGTTGCAGCTTTTCCAGCATGGCTGCGCCCAGGGCCACGTCGCCGGCGCAGGGTCTGGCCTTGATCAGCGCCTGGCGTTCCCAGGTGCTGCCGTAACTGTAATAGTAGTCCAGTGTGCCCTGCACGCTGCGCGCCAGGCGCCCGCGCTTGCCTTCCGGGCGCAGCCGGGTGTCCACGCGAAAGACCATGCCGTCGGGCGTAACTTCATCCAGCAGCGGAATCAGGCTTTCGGCCAGCTTGACTGCATATTGCTGTCCGCTTTGGCCGCGCGGGCCGTCGCCCTCAAACACAAACACCAGGTCGATATCACTGGAGTAATTCAGTTCCTCGGCGCCGTGTTTGCCAAATGCCAGCACGCACACGCGAAAGTTCGCGGCCTCTTCCCACTGGCGCTTGTTCTTGAACTCCTGGCGCGTCCAGTCCAGGGCCACGGCCAGTGCGCCATCGGCCAGGGCGCTGATTTCGCGCGAGATTTCCTCCAGCGGGCGCTTCAACATCACCTCGCGCAGCAGCACGCGCAGCGCAAGGTCGTGGTGGTTCTGGCGCAGTGCAGACAGCACGTCCTGGCCTGCGGCCAGCTTGTCGCGTGCCCGCGCCGCCACCAGCGCCGGAGTCAAGGCCTGCTGCAGGTCTTCGTCCTGCAGTTCCAGCAGCGCGCGCCAGCCTTGCTGGCAGACATGCCGACCCAGCGAACGGGAGTGCCCCAGCGCAATCAGCATGCGCCGAAAGGCCTGCGGGTTACCCAGGGCCTTTTCCACGAACTCGGCTGCGGCCTCGGGCTGGTGGTGCAGCAGGCGTTCTACGCCGGCCACTGAGTCCGCAGGCGAGGGCGAGTCGTCAAAATACCGGGCCAGAAGGTCGACAAACAATTGGGCTTTGTCGTCAGAAACGCGGCGCAGATCCTGGCGGATACCCTCCGACGCCTTCTGCAGCGCCTCTGCCACATCGGGTACGTCTTCGTCGCCGCCACCCTGGACGGGAAAAGGCCAATCAAGCTGGCGCGGATCAACGTCGGCCACGAGTCCCCGCAATGCAAAGCGCCCGGCAATGCCGGGCGCCGATTTTCTGGTCGGGGTGCGGGGATTTGAACCCCGGACCTCTTGCACCCCAAGCAAGCGCGCTACCAGTCTGCGCTACACCCCGACAGGCCAAACAACGTATGCGTCACCCCGAAAACAATCAATGGGGCGCAAGCACAACGAACGGGGGTTGCGATATGCAACGGCGCCTCAAGCCCCCAGCCAGGCCGCAATCTGGCCTGCCTGCTTGATGCCGTCCTCGGTGATATAGCCGGCAATCAAGCCCGCTGGCGTCACATCAAAGGCCGGGTTGAAAACGGCCGCACCCTCGGGGGCCGTCTGAGTTGCGCCCAGCCAGCGCAGTTCGCGCCCGTTGCGTTCCTCAATGGGTATTGCGGCGCCGTTTGCGCAGGCCGGGTCAAACGTGCTGCGCGGCGCGGCAATGTAAAAGGGCACTCCATGGGCCTTGGCAATCAGCGCCACGCCGTAAGTTCCAATCTTGTTGGCGGCATCGCCATTTCTGGCAATCCGGTCAGCACCGGTAATCACCAACTGCACCCAGCCGCGCTGCATCACCGTGGCGGCCATGTTGTCGGCAATCAGCGTTATCTCAATGCCGGCCTCATGCAGTTCAAAGGCCGTCAAGCGTGCGCCCTGCAACAGGGGGCGGGTTTCATCGGCAAAGACGCGAAACTTGCGGCCCTGCTGTTGGGCCACATACATCGGCGCCAGCGCCGTTCCCATGCCGCCGGTGGCCAGGGCACCCGCGTTGCAATGCGTCAACAGGCCCATGCCGTCGGCAATCAGGCCTGCGCCATGGTGGCCGATGGCAGCGCAGGAGGCTTCATCTTCAGCGTGAATGGCCTTGGCTTCGCTTAGCGCACGGGCCGGGTCGCCGCCGCTTGCGCGGGCAATGCGGTCTACTGCCCAGCGCAGGTTTACAGCCGTCGGCCGGGCCCGGGCGATGCTTTCCAGACCGGCCTGACCCAGGCCCTGGCGCAAAGCCAGCACGCAGCCATAGGCCCCCGCCACGCCAATGGCGGGCGCGCCGCGCACGGCCAGTCGCTGGATGGCGTCGATCACCTGGCTGGTGTCCGAAAGGCGCAGAAACACGCGCTGTGCGGGCAGTAGTGTCTGGTCAATAATGCAGACCACGCCGCTGGTTGCGTCGCCCTGCCATTGCACGGTTTTGGGTATCGCCATGGCTCTCCTTCGCAATGGCAGGGTGGCAAACTATAGTGATTTCAGCAACGCCGCACCCCGGAACAAACCCATGGCCAAAGCCAAAGCCAAAAATGCACCTCCGTCGACACCCGCACAACCCGCTGTGGTTGAGGAATCGGGGGAGGCCGCAGACCTTTCAGATCCTGCCGACATCGAGGCGCTGGAATTGATGCTGGAGGAAACCCACGGCGTGCTCAAACAGGCCGTGGAGCGCGCCGGCCCCAAGCGCGTGGCCCGCGCACTCGATGTCAGCCTCAGCCTGGTTTACAAATGGACCCAGCCGCCACGCACCAAGCGCAACCCCCAGGCCTCGGGCGCGCGCAACCCGCTGGACAAGCTGATCACGATTTTCAGCCTGAGCCAGGACCTGGAGATCATTCACTTTCTGTGCCAGGTGGCGCGCGGCTATTACACCGCCAACCCCGCCGGCGCCAACCAGCCCGAGCGCAACTTTGTCAGTGCCACGGTCAGCGCGCTGAACGACTTTGCCGACATGCTGCACTTTGCCGAAAAATCGCTGACCAACGACGGCCGCATTGACGACGGCGAGGCAGCCAAGCTGCGCAAGCAATGGGATCGCCTCAAGGGCCGCCTGGAACAGTTCATCGTCTCTTGCGAAGAAGGCCAGTTCAACGCTGGCGCCAAATCGGAACCCAGACGTCGCCGCCGAGGCGCAGATGGCGAGGAGTAGCGCCATGAGCGACCGGCTGCCGATCCCTGAAATTGACGATGTCGAACTGCGCGATCACATTCTGCGCATTCGCGGGCTCGTGGCCGAAGAGACGATTGAAACGCTGCGCATGGTGCGGCTGGACCACATCGTCAACCCGCAGGGCAAGATGGTGGAATACGACCAGCAGGCCTTTAGGGCCTGGGTGATTGCCTGGCTGAACGCACTGGAGACCGTGGTCTGCGCCCAACTGGCGCACTTGTCGCGGGAGTTGCTCGGCAACCGCGAAGGCGGCCCCACACTGGCCAACCCGCGCATGCTGCTGGGCCAGGTAGAAGACATTCGCCGCGCCCTGGAGATCATTCTGCAGGCCGAACCGGAAATGACGCCCCAGCCCATCACCGGCCAGCACGCTGTGCTCAAGGACAAACCCGAGCCCGCGGCAGAACCCGCGCCGGGCGAAACTCCCGCTGAATCCTGATCACAACCCCTCTGGCCTTTGTGGCGGCCAGCGGCTAGATAGCCGCCATGGCCGAGTTGCCCAAAACCCGCGTCAAACAGTTACGCACACTCAAGCAGCGCAAGGGCCGTGAGGAGCTGGGCCTGTTTGTCGGCGAAGGCCCGCTGATTCTTGAAGAAGCCTTCAAGGCCGGCGTGATCCCGCGCTTTGCGGTGGTCTGCCAGGAGCTGCTGGAAGGCTCGCGCGAAAAAATCGACGCCGTACTGGCCCGCTGCAAGCGCGAAGGCGTGGAGGTGTTTGAAGCCCCCCGCGTGGACTTTGAGGAAGGCGCAGACACCGTCAACAGCCAGGGGTTACTGGGCGTGTTTGCTACTCCGGCCTGGAACCTCGATGACTTGCTCAAGCGCGATTACCTTTCGCTGCTGGTGCTCGATAACCTGCGCGACCCGGGCAACCTGGGCACGATTGTGCGCCAGGCCGCGGCCTTTGATTGCGACGGGCTGCTGTTGCTCAAGGGCTGCGTTGACGCCTTCAACCACAAGGCCGTGCGCGCCAGCATGGGCGGGATCTTTCACGTGCCGATCTTCAGCGACCTGACACCCGAAGAAGCCATGCAGAAGCTTTCGGGCAGCAGTGTGTGGCCCTACGTGACCGACACCAAGGGCACCAACGCCTTTACCGTAAGCTACCCGCCCAGAACAGCTTTCATCATTGGCGGCGAAAGTGAAGGGGTGCAGCCATTCTGGAGTGAACGCGAAGTCATCAGCGTGACCATTCCGCAAAGCAGCAAGGTCGAAAGCCTCAACGCCGCCGTAGCCGCCAGCATCTTTCTGGCCTATCGCTACCAGGCAAGGTCAGGCCGTTAGCATTCCGAAACATTGGGCAGGCCCCCGTCAATCCATGGCAATCCAGCCTCGTCAGCGCAACCGGCCCCGTCAGCCCGGCCAGCCATGGCCGGGCCTTGATTCACCATCCCCCAACCGCCCAAGGCCCACACCCAATACGGGTGGGCCCGACAATCCTGTCGGGCATCCATGGTGACGCGGCTTTGCAGTGCAAGTTTGGACCCGGGCGAAA
This sequence comes from Planctomycetota bacterium, assembly GCA_016722065.1. Lineage (GTDB taxonomy): Bacteria > Planctomycetota > UBA8742 > UBA2392 > UBA2392 > H3-PLA7. The sequence continues at coordinate 693,013 of JADKGX010000001.1, read as the reverse complement.
CCTGTGTGGCGTTCCTATTCGTCCAGGTAGCTGCCGGGTTGCTTTGGCGGGGTTGCGATCTGGCCAGATTCCTTTTGGGATTCCAGCGTCTGGCGAATCGCCTTGAGTTCGACAAAACAGCGGTGCGCCCAGCGTTGGGCTGCAAAGGCGCTGATCGCGGCCAGAATGAACAACCCGCCCAGCACAGCGCCCACCACAAGCTCGTTGCGGAACCCCAGAAACGTCTCGGCGGCCAATGGCAGCATGGCGGCAATATAGCGCGGGCACGCTAGGATGCGCACAAGCAAGGAGGCAGCCATGGCCCAGACAATCGAGAAACAGATGCAGGCACTGGAAAAGAAACTGCATGCCACAGAGGTACGCCTGACGGATCTGAAACGCCAGTGGGGCCAAGGTGGCATCAAGGACTATACGCTGACCGGCCCAGGCGGCCGCAAAGTCAAGCTTTCCAGCGCCTTTGGCCGGCAGCAATGGATGGTGCTGGTGCACAACATGGGACAAAGCTGTCCCTACTGCACGCTGTGGGCGGACGGTTTCAACAGCCTGTGGCAGCACATCGAACGCGGCATCCCGGGCCAGACAAAGCGCGCGGCCTTTGTAGTGGTCAGCCCCGACGAACCCGCCGCCCAAGCCCGGTTTGCCAAGTCTCGCAAGTGGGGCTTTCGCATGCTGTCAGCCGCGGGCACTTCGCTGTTTCGTGACATGGGCTATGCCGATGAAAACAACCGCCCCTGGCCTGGAGTCAGCATTTTGCGCCGCCAGGGTCGCAAGATCACCCGCCACGCCCGTGACTTTTTTGGCCCCGGCGACAAGTACAACCCGATCTTCAGCTTCTTTGAACTCATGGCCTGAACGCGCCCCGGGGCTGTGCATGGACATGACCCGCGCCATGCCGTAGCCTTGCCGCGTGAACGAACCTGCCGCTGAACCCGCGCGATTTTCTGATGGCGCCGCCGAACGTATTCTCGAGGCCGCCTGGGATGCGCCCCAAACAATCGAAGAACTGGCTGCCGTGCTGGAGGTTGAGCCCACGGAGGCCTTCCACGACTGGCTGGAATCGCTGGTGTATGTCGGGCGGCTGGTGCGCATCAAGGGCCGCAAGTTTCAGTCCACGCGTGACAACACCGCTGTGGGCTTGTACCGGCGCGCGCGCGGATACGGCAAGAGCGGCGGGTTTCTGGCGCCTGAAAAAGCAGCACTCGAGAAAATCGACATTCCTGCCGGCATGGAGGAATCAGCCCAGGACGGCGACCGGGTGGTGGTCAGTTATCGCGACCAGACCGGCCGACGCGGGCGCGGCGGTGGCCTGACAGGCAAAGTGCTTGGCATTATCGACGCGCGACCCACGGAGGCCGTGGGCGTGCTGGAATTCACCGATAACGGCCAGCCGCGCGTGAGGCTGGAGGGCTACAACCTGCCGCGCTATGCGCAACTGGAAGCCCATGACCTGCGCCGCATGAAGCCGGGCATGGTGGTTCAGGTGAAACTTGCGCGCAAACCCGACGCCAACGGCCGCACCCGCGCCACGTTGATGGGCACGGTTGGCAACATTGACGACCCGCTGCACGATTTTGACAACCTGGTGGCGCTGTTTGGCTTTCCGGGCGAGTTCAGTGATGAGGCCATGGCCCAGGCCCGCGCCTTGCCGCAGCACCCGTCCAAAGAGGACACACGCGGCCGCGTAGATTTGCGCGAACTGCCGATCATCACGATTGACCCCATCGATGCCCAGGACCACGACGACGCCTTCAGCCTGGAAGAACTGGACGGCGGCCTGCTGCGGCTTGGCGTGCACATTGCCGACGTTGCGCACTACGTCACGCCCGACAGTGCACTGGACGCCGATGCGCGCTTTCGGGCCACCAGTGTGTATCTGCCGGGCAAGGTCATTCCGATGCTGCCCAAGGAACTCAGCGCCGGCCTTTGCAGCCTGCATGACAGCGTGGACCGGCTGGCCAAAAGCGTGTTCATGGTGTTTGACCAAAGCGGCAACATGCTGCGGCGCGAAATCGTGGACAGCGTGGTGCGCGTGCGGCGCTTTCTTGCCTACGAACAGGCCCTGCCGGCACTGCAGGGCGGCACTTGTGGCGACAGCTTGATTGACAGCCTGCTGGTCAAGTCACGCGCTTTGGCCGACCAGTTGCTGGCCAAGCGGCTGGCCCGAGGGGCCCTGATTCTGGATATCCCGCGCCCGCACGTGTACGTCAACAAGGCCGGGCTGGCCTACAAAGTAGAACCCGAAAGCCACGACATTGCCCACAACCTGATTGAAGAGTTCATGCTGATCGCCAACGAAACGGTGGCGGACTTTCTGATCGAGCGCGGGCTGCCTTACATCGGGCGCATTCACCCCGCGCCCAGTGAAGACTCGGTCGACGACTTCTGGGAATACTGCGACGAAGTGAAGCTGCCCCAGCCGGATTTTGACGCGCCGGGCGAGTTGCAGAAGTTTCTCAATGACGTCAAGAAGCGCCCCGGCTTTGACGCGATCCACTATGCGCTGCTGCGCAGCATGACCCGCGCCGTGTACCACGCCGGGCCCGAGTTGCACTATGCGCTGGCGTTGCGCCATTACGTGCACTTCACGTCGCCGATCCGGCGTTACCCCGATACGCTGACCCACCAGGTGCTGGCGGCCTACCTGGCCACGCAGCGCAAACTGCGCTTTGAAACCCGCGCCCTGGGTCTGGCCTGGGCTGATGGCAGTACCGGTGCAGCCACCAAGCGCGGCCCCGCAGACGGCCGCAAGATTGACAACTACGAGCATTGGGAGTTTTCCCTGCCCCACATTGCGGCCCACTGCACGGAACGCAGCATTCGCGCCGACCAAGGCAGCCTGGCCGCCGACCAGATCAAGATTCTGCGCATGATGCGCACGCGCATTGGCGAAGAAATGCTGGGCACCGTGATCGGGGTCAGCGGTCGCGGCGTGACGGTGCGGCTGGATGAAAACCTGGCCGAAGGGTATGTGGAGTTCAACGCGCTATCCGATGGCTGGGCCGAAACCCATCGCTTCTGGGTGATCATCGAAACTCCGACCGGCGTACAGAAAATCGTGCTGGGCGACCGCATGGAAGTTGAGATCACTGACATCGACCTTGCCAGCCGCAGCATGCGCCTGACACCACTGGGCAAGTGGGCTCGCGCCCGGGGCCGCAGCCACGGCGGTCGTGGCCGCCAGGACTACCGCCCGGCCCGTGGTGCGCGCGGTGGTGCGCGCGGTGGCGACAACCATGGCGGTGGTAACCGCAACAAGGGCCGCAAGGGCAAGCGCCGGCGCTGATTGTTGCCGGTATTGCAGGCACAAACAAACCAGCCCCCCGCCTGCGCGGGGGGCTTTGTTCGTCAGTCGGTGCAATTTTACTCAATCACGACAGCAACCTTGCCCTTCACATCTTTGCCGTCAATCTTGCCGCGCAGCCAGAACCACATTTTGGCTGGCATTGTCTTGGGGCACTCGCCGTGCAGGTCGTAGCCGTTTTCGTCCTCGACCCAGTTGGCGGCGTTGACCGCGCCCAGTTCTTTGCCGCTTTCGTCGCCGACATAGCCTTCCAGGCCCGGCACCTTGATGCCCTTGCCATCCTTGGTGACCTTGATTTCAAAGGGCAGCTCGCCGCCGCTTTTGGGGTCGCCAATCTGCGTCACGTTGGCCTTGACGCCATCGCCCAGGTCAATGTCGCCCAGTGCGTGGTGTTCGCCAACGTGCTCATCGCCGTGGCCGTGGGTGTGCGTGCCGTTGGCTGGCGCGTTGCCAGTGTTGCCAGCGACGTTATTGGCGCCGCCGCCGCAGCCGGCCCACAGGCCAGCCGCCACAAGCAGCAGGGCAGCAATCATTGTCTTCTTCATGTACTTGGCTCCAGTTCGGGGGAATCCGGCAACTCGGGGGCATCGCCCTTGCGGTGCACCAGTATGTAGCCCGCCGGCACAACAAAAAGGTTCAAGAAAGTGGACGTAACCAGCCCGCCCAGCACCACAATCGCCAGCGGCGCCAGCAATTCGCTGCCGGGTTCGCCTGCCGCCAGTGCCAGCGGAATCAACCCCAGCACGGCCGAAAGCGCGGTCATCAGAATCGGCACCAGGCGCTCGCTGCTGCCCTGAATCACGGCAGTACGCAGGTCCAGGCCCTGGCCACGCAGTTGCTGGTAGTGCGACACAAGAAGAATGCCGTTGCGCACGGCAATGCCGAACAGCGTGATAAACCCGACCATGCTGGCAATGCTGATCACAGGCGCCACGTATCCCTGGCCCGTAAACAGCGCCATGAAGTTGCCCCACAGGTCGTGTGACTCGGCCAGGAAGATGGCCACCACGCCGCCAATCAATGCCAGCGGTAGGTTCACCATGATGATCAACGCGGCTTTGAGTGACTTGAAGGCGGTGAACAGCAGAAACAGAATCGCCAGAATCACCCCGGCACCGATCATGTAAATCGTGCGGCTGGCTTCCTGCTGGGCTTCAAATTGGCCGCCGTAGTGCACGGCATAGCCGTACTTGTGCACAATCGGGTCGACTTGGTTTTGCACCTCCGCTACCAGGTGGCCCAGGTTGTGGCCTTCCGCCACGTTCAGGCTGATGACGGCCTTGCGTTGGGCATTTTCGCGGGTGATCAGGTCGCTGGCCATTTCGATGCCGATGTCCGCGACTTCTTCCAGGCGCACGTTGGCGCCGCCTTGGCCGCGCAGCACGACTTTTCGAATCTGTTCCAGCGTGGCGCGCTGTTCCGGTGCCAGGCGCACCACCAGCAGGTAGCGACGCACGCCCTGGTTGATTTCCGCCACTTCTACGCCGTTAAACGCTGCTTCCACCTGCCCCGCAGCATCAGCCGCTGTCAGGCCGTAACGCGCCAGGTCTGCACGGCGATAGCGAATGGGCAGGGTTTCGATCAGCAGCTCGCGGTTGGCGGCTACGTCGCGAGCGCCGGGCAGCTTCTTGAGCTCGACTTCGACTTCCTTGGCGATGCGGCGCAGCACTTCCATGTCGTCGCCATAGACGCTGATGGCAATGGCGGCCGGGGTGCCGGACAGAACGTGTGACAGCCGGTGTTCCATGGGCTGGCCGACCATGGTGGTGATGCCGGGAATCTTGGCCAGCACGGAATCAATGCGTGCGCGCACTTCGCGTTTGGTGTGGCCGGGCGCGACAGCAACTTCGATTTCGCTGATGTTCACGCCGTGGGCGTGTTCATCGCGTTCGGCGCGGCCGGTGCGGCGTGAGACGTGCTCTACGCCCTCAATGGCCGTCAGTTGTTTCTCTACACCCTGGGCCAGGCGGTCACTTTCAATCAGGGAGGTTCCAGGCGGGGCGTTCAGAAAGATGGTGAAAGTGCCTTCATTGAACTCGGGCAGAAAGCGTGTGCCAAAGGTGTTGCCCAGCAGCAGTGCACCCAGCGTGGCGCACAGCGCCAGTACCAGCACCAGCCAGCGCAACTTGATCGACATGCGCAGCGCCGGCACGTACGCGCGCTTGAGCTGCCGAACCAGCCACGAATCCTGGTGCTTGCCCGGTTTGGTCTTTCGCAGCAGCAGCAGGCAGAGCGCCGGCGTAACCGTAACCGCAACCACCAGCGAGGCCAGAATCGAAACGATGTAAGCCATGCCCATGGGCCGAAAGAACCGGCCCTCAATACCCTGCAGGAACAACAGGGGCACAAACACCATCACAATGATGACAGTGGCAAACACAATGCTGCTGCGAATCTCGTTGCTGCCGTCAAACACAACCTGGCGTGCCGTGCGGCGTTGCGCTTCCGGCAATGCCGCGTTTTCGCGCAATCTTCGGTACACGTTTTCAACGTCGATGATCGCGTCGTCCACCAGCTCGCCAATCGCGACGGCCAGGCCGCCCAGCGTCATGACGTTGATATTCAGGTCCAGCCACCAAAGCATCAAAATCGCCACAGCCAGCGAAAGCGGCAGGGCTGTCAAGGTGATGATGGTGGTGCGCACGTTCAACAGAAACAGGATCAGCACAATCGCAACCAGAATCGCCGCGTCGCGCAGCACGCCAACCACGTTGTGAATTGAAATGCCGATGAAATCGCTTTGCCGCATGACGTGGCGGTTCAGGCGCACCTGCACCACCTGGTCGCCTTCCGTGATTGCCACGCGGTCGGTCGGGTTGCCGTCGGCGTCTTTCTCTACCATGTGGTCCAGCATGGCGTCGATCAGGCGCGTGATTTCCAGCGTGTTGGTGCCCGGCGACTTCTGCACCGTCAGAATCACCGCGGCGTGGCCGCCTTCGCTGCCGGTACCGCGCTTGGGCGCGCCGCCCAGCAGCACGCCGGGTTCGCCGTTGCGGGCCACTACCACATCGCCAATCGTGATCGGCACGCCGTTTTCGTACTTCAACAATGTGGCGGAAATGTCGTCTACGCTGGTCACGCGTGCGGCCTGGCGCAGGGGCAGCTCCTTGCCCTCAATTTCAGGTACATAGCCGGCACTGGAGGTTGCGTGGGCCTTGTGGGCGGCCTCGACGACGTCTTGCACCGTCAAGCCGTACAGGGCCAGGCGCTGCTGGTCCAGTTGCACCTGAAACTCGGGCAGTTCGCCGCCAACGGCCACCACCTGCGAAACGCCAGGCACAGCCAGCAGCCGGTTGCGCAGTTCAAACTCGGACCAGCCACGCAATGTCAGCGGGCTGACGGTGTTGTCGGGGCTGCTGACCGACAGCAGCATGATTTCGCCGGTGATGCCCGAAATCGGTGCCATTTCCGGGTGGGTGCCCTCGGGCAGGCTGGATGAAGCCGAAGACAGCCGCTCGCTGACCAATTGGCGGGCGCGGTAGATGTCCTGGCCGAAGTCAAACTCGACCCACACAATGCTCAGGCTCATGGCACTGGAGCTGCGCACGCGCCGCACGCCGGGCAGCCCGTTCATGCTGCTCTCAATCGGAAAGCTGACGTACAGCTCCACTTCGTCGGCGCTCAAGCCCTTGCATTCGGTCATGATCGTGACCGTGGGGGCGTTCAGTTCCGGAAACACGTCCACCGGGATGCGCGTCAAACTGGCGCCGGCATAGGCAATGACAAGCCCGGCCAGAATCAGCACCAGCGAGCTGTAGCGAAGCGAGAACGCGATGATGGCCTTGAACACTAGTCGTCGCCCTCGTGGTAGGTGCCGTCGGCGTGAAAGTGGCCTTTGCCGGTGGCTTTGCCCGCTCCGGTCAGCTTGAGTTCATAGGCGCCCGCCAGCACGACTTCATCGCCTTCCGCCACGCCGCGATAAATGACAATCCAGCGGCCGTCGTTGACGCCCAGGCGCGTGGTCAGGCGTATCACTTTGTTGGGGTCGGCTGGGTCGCGACGGAACACAATCTTTTCCAGCCCGTCCTGCATGACGCAACCCACTGGAATGGCCAGCTCGCCGGTTTCACTGCTTTCGTAGACGATCTCTGCCTCTGCGGTAATGCCCGGCCGCGCCCAGGCTGCCGCCGCCTGCGGAATCAGCAACACGTCGAGGGTGCGCGAGGCGGGGTCGCTTTCCGGCGCCAGCATGGTGGTGGCGGCAATCGTGGCGGCCAAGGCCAGCGGCCCGCCGGCGGGCGGTGCAATCGCAGCCGAAAGCCCGTCACGCAGCAGGCCGACATCCGACTGCAATGCCCGCGCGCGCAACCGCAGCAGTGAGGTATCCACGGTGCGCACGACGGCCTCGCCAGGTTGCAGCCAGGCGCCGTCACTGGCGCCCATAGTGGTAACGACGCCAGCGCGGGCAGCGCGCTGGGTGAATCGATCCAGCTTGCGCCAGGCGTCGCCCTGGAGTTCCGCGGCATCTAGTCCCAGCGTGGTGGCCACTTCGTGGCGCAGCATGTCGGCGTGGATTTCGGCGTTGTCGGCAGCCAGCCGGGCTTGTTCCACTTTTGCCGCCAGCACCCCCAACTGCGATTGCGCGCTGTCCTGGCCGGCCCGAAGCTGCGCCAGTTCGCGGTTGTAGCCTGCACGCTTTTCGCGTTCGTCACTCAAGGCCGCGTTGCCGTCGGCCTGGCGGGAGCGCGCCTCGGCCAGCTCTGCGCCGCGACCGCCGCCGGCCTTTTCAAGGTCCTCGAGTTGTTTCACGCGCGCGGCCCACAGATCGGCCGCTGCTTGCAGCGATTGCGAATGTTCCTCGGACGCCGCCGTGGCGCTTTCCAGGGCCCGAAGCTGTGCCGGCCAACTGGCGGCGCCACGCACGGCTGCTTCGTGTTCGGCGCGGGCAATGGCGTGGCTGGCGCGCGCTTGCGTGGTTGCGGCATCGGCATCATTGATGTCATGCAACAGCCCGACAAAGTCTGGCGCATCCAGCGTGAACAGAACCTGATCCACCTGCACCACCTGATATTGCTTCACGGCCAGGTGCAGCCGGCCCGCCAGGGGCGAGGCATAGGCGCGGGTGGCTTCCGGCGGGCACTCGAACACACCGGGCAGGCGCAGCGTCTTGCCAACATGGCGGCGCTCGACCTTGGCAAACGTGATGCCCAGGTTGCTGACGACTTCGGGTGGAATGTCGATGCGGTTGGTAACCTTGGCGGGTTCCGTGCCGCCGCCCTTGGCGGCTTGCGGCGCAGGGCTGCAGGCAGACAACACCGCCCACAGCGCCAGGATTGCACACACAGTCAAACGGCTGGCCATCATGACTTCTCCAATGCACGCCAACTCGGGCCGACTGCGCCCAGCAGCGCGGCTACCGCCTTGCGCTGGTCTGTTTCGGCCTTCAGCAGCGCGACCCGCGCCTCATGTTGACGGGTCAACACATCAAGCTGTCGAATCGCGTCGAACTCGCCCAGTTCGGCCATGCGTGTGGCTTCTGCGGCCTGGGCGTCGGCCAGCGGCACCAGTTGCTGCCGCACCTGTTGCGCCTGTATGGCGGCGCGCGTCTGGCGAAGTTCTGCCCGCGCCAGGGTGTGAAACGCGTTTTCGACCGCCGCTTCCCAGGCCGTGCGGGCTTCCACCCGCGCCGCCCGCGCCCGGGCAATGCCTTCACGGTTCAGGTTGATGATCGGAATCGGCAGCCCCAGGCCCAGGGCAATGCGCGACTGGCCCTGGTCGGATTCAAACCCGCCGCCAATCACCAGGTCTGGGTACTGCTTGCGAATCTCCAGGCGCAGGGATTGTTCGCTTACGTCGTACTGCGCGCGGGCCACGCGCAGAACCGGGTTGCGCTGTCGCAGCACCTCGTCGGGTTGTGCCGGGGCGTCCATGTTGGCCAACTCCAGCTGCAATTGCAGCGGCGCCGTCGGCATCAAGCCAAGGTCTTGCCGCAGTTGCAGTCGCGATTCGGCCAGGTCGGTTTCCAGCCCGAAGGCCTCAATGCGGCGCGAGACCAGTTCAAGCTCAATCAGCCTTGCATCCAGCCGCGAAAGGGCACCCGCGGCGGCCAGGTTGTCGGCGCGGGTCTTGAGCTGTTCCAGTGCCGCAATGAACCGCTGGGTCAATGCCAGGTCTTCGGCCGTGGCTGCGGCGGCAAGCCAGTGCTGGCGCAGGTCTTGCAGTACCTGCCATTCGCTGGCCACCACCTGGGTCAAAGTAAGGCGGTGCTCCGCCCAGGCCTTGTCTTCTTCCACACCGTGGCGACCTGAAAGCGGCAGGGTGAACTTCAACATGCCGCCCAGCACCCAGGGGCTGGAGACGTTTTCCAGAATGTAGGTGGCGTTGATCTCAAGCTCCGGGTCCTGCCATCGGCCGGCTTCTTCGGCCCCGGCCAGGGCGATGCCAGCTTCGGCCCGGGCGCGGCGAAGTTCCGGGTTGAAAAACAGCGCAATCACCTCTGCCTCTGGCAGCGACACGCCGTCGCGCAGGTCAAAGGGCCCGGTCTGCCGCCCGGCCAGTGCCAGCTTGCGGGCGTATTCGGCTACGGGCTCGCTGGCCGGGTCGCGCGCTTGCCATTGCCGGGTGTGGGCCGCTTCGTCCAGCGGTTGCGGGTCATAGCCCTGGCAACCGGCCACCAGGGTGGCGGTCAGAACCAGGGCGCTGCACACACACCAAGCCTTGGTGTTCATTCCTGACCCCTGGGAATCAGCTTGCCGTCTTTTTCGACCAGCCCGTACCAGGCGTAGTACTTGGCCGGGTCCTGCATGAAGGCGTCTCCGCAGCCGGTCCAGCAGCAGAAGAAGAACTTGTAGCCACGGTGCAGCAGATAGACCGTGCCGTGTGGGTCTACTTCGCTGTCCACCATCACGGGGCAGGTGTCGGTGACGCGATCCTGGTAGGTGGCTGCATCCACCAGTGAAACGCTGCCGTCTACGGCGGGTTCCAGGGAAAGCATGTTCAGGTACTTCAGCGGCTTGCGGTTGAACTTGTCGCGCGTGGCCTGGCTTTCAAAGTGGACGCGAAAGCCCTTGTAGTCAACGGTCACGGCGGCGTCGGGCGCGACGGGCTTGAGGCTTACGGGATCTTTTTCGTTCTTCAAGTCCTGCAACGTGTGGGTTTTCACCGGCGGGACCAGTTCGTCCCAGTTGAAGGTGACCTTGGTGGTGCCCCCGTGGGGCGCGGCTTCGTTGCCCTTGGGCATGGTATGGCCAGCGTGCGGGTCGGTGGCCTCGTTGGCCGGGCTGTTGCTGGCGGGGTGCACGTGGGCGGGCGCGTTTTCGGCCGGGGCATTGGCTGCCGGCGGGCTCTGGCTGCCGCAAGCTGCAATCAGCAGCGCGGGCAGAATCAAAGCGGCAATGCGAATCATGGAAGACCTCCGTGAATGAACGAATACGACCGGCGGCCGCACCAGCGGCGCCGGGTTCACGGAGCAGGCTTAAACTTGCAGAAGCACGCACCCCAGCCGGGGCGGGCCCGGCGGCGGCCGCACCTGATGTGTCGGCGGGCAGGTGGTGGTGTGCGGGCGCGCCAGACACTGGGGCGCCAGCGAAAAGGGCGCTGCGGGCTGATCAAAGGGCAGGGGCCCGAAAGACACCATTACGGATCCGCCCAGCGACAGGTTCTTCAGGTGCGGACATTCGTCTTGCGGCGGGTGCTTGTCGGAGTTGCGGCAGGGGCCGTCGTGGTCGTGCGCGGCTACGATGGCACCATGCAGGTGAGTTTCGGCGCCGCCGACACATTCGCACAGGTCCAGGCCGTGCAACAGGCGCACGGCATCCATGCCTGGCGCCAGCGCCAGAAAAAATGCAAGCAGCACGTTCGCAATCTTCAGCATCGTCCAACACAATAACGCCGGATTGGGGTAGAGGTTCAACTCTTTTCCGTCTTTCGTCCGTCATGGCTTGTCCGATAATCTGCCGGTTCACACAAAGGACGTTCACGCATGGCCGACAACCCCCTGCTTAACCTATTGAAGGGACGGGCCAGCGCCGGGCCGGATCTGCGCGTGCATCTTTCACAGCGCGATGGCGCAAGTTTGCACGACAAAATGCGCCAAGCCTATTGGTGGATCACCAACAACGCGGTGATCTGCCCGTTTTACGACATCGAGTTCGGCCAGAACGCCAGTTTGAAAAACAGCGCCGGCGACCAATTGGTACTGCACGACGACATGAGCTATTCGTCGTTTGTGCTGATTCCGCTGCTGACACTGTTCACGGCACGGCGCGCGCTGATGGTTGGCGGCCCCGGCCGTGGCAAGACCAGCAGCGCCGTGTTGATGGGTCTGATTTCAGGCATGGACAAAGAGGCCGTACGCAAAGGAATTCTGCGCGGGCACCCGCAACTGACGATCAGCGACCTGCTGGGCGCGCCCCTGCCCAGCGACATGCTCAAGGCCGAGCAGATGTCCGAAGTAAAGGTCTCCTGGCGGCAGTGGATTGGCCAGCGCGTCAAGATTGTCGACGAATACAACCGCATTCCCACCAAGACCCAAAGCGCGCTCTTGAGCCTGATGGGTGACGGCTATGCCGAGATGTTCGACCAATACGTCTATGCCGGGCGCTCAAGCTGGTTTTTGACCGCCAACGACGACGCCGGCGGCGGCACGTTCCAGGTGATTGAGGCACTCAAGGACCGCATCGACGTGGTGGTACGCGCCGTTCCCTTCAACAGCGCGTTCATTCACACGCTGTTGCAGCGCATTGAGACCGACAAGTCACCCGAAGACCTGGTGCCCACAGAAATCGTCTTCACCAAAGACGAACTCGACGCGATCTTTGCCGAGATTCTGCGCGTGCAGGTGCCCCGACCGGTGCTGGACAAACTGGCGTTCTTTCTGGGCCAGCTTGATTTCTGCCGCATGGCCAGCCCGCACTTTGAGGCCAAAAGCAAAGACACCCTGCGCCTTGCCGGCAGCAGCGTCAGCAAGGTCTGCAACGAGCAATGCCCGCTGGATAAGCGCACCCACCTGTGCACCCAGACCGAAAATGGCGTTTCCGCCCGCGCCTTTCAAACCTGCATTCATTACGCCAAGGCCATGGCCTTCTTTCGCGGCAACGGGCAGGTGGGCACAGACGACCTGCGCCAGATTGTGCCCTGGGTGCTGCACGAAAAGCTGGTGCCCAACGTGCGCAGCGCCTTCTTTGAGGAACAGAAGAACGCGAGCCTCTTGCAAGATCGTGTGGCCTGGATTCGCAACATGTTCGATATGGCACTGGATCAATTCACGCGCCACGAAAAGACCCGGGCCGAGGTTGTCACGTTTCGCGAGGAACTCGATGCCGGGCTTGAAGGCGTGGATCTCAAGACGACTGAAGCGCGCATCGGCAAGATTTCGGCGATGCTGAAACAGTTGATGACGAAGTCCGAACTGTCCGGTCCGATCTGGGAAGACGTGATTCACCTGAAATCCATCTACAGCCGCTACCGGAACTACGCCGCATGGCTGAAACGGGCCCGCTAGGCAGCGATCTTGTCGAGCGCCTCGAACGCGAGGCGCGGGGCCGCTTCGTGAAGTGGGACGGCAAGCTCTGGCGTTCGCTGCTTGATGGCCCGGCCACCTTGCTGGCGCAGAACTTTGCGGCCACGGGGTCTGAGGCCGTGTTCATGGCCTGGCTGACTTTGCTGCGCGACGCTGTCGGCCTTGGCTATGTTGCGGCCAATGGCCAGGGGTTCATGCACCTTGGCCTGTGCGAGCTTGTGCCCAAGTTGCTGCCGGCGATGCCCCCGGTTCGCCAGGCGCAAGCGCTGGCCGAGCTTTGGAACCTGGGCGAAAACTTGAGTGCCCGCGATGCCTGGCTGGAACGCATCTTTGTGCGCCAGGCCCGGGGGCTGCAATCGCTGGACGATCTAAGCGCGCTGGTGGCGAACGTTGCGGCCAAGGTGGGCCAGCCGCCGTCGCGCAAGCTGGCTGGGTCCGAAACCAAGTTGCACATGATTGCGCTGTTTGAGGCCGACTCGCGCTTTCTGCCCGGCGCGATCAGCTATCTTTCGCCTACTGTCGTGGCAGTGTTTGACCGCCTGCGCTCAACGCCGGATGGCGACGCGCTTGCGCTGGGTGTGTGGCTGACCGACCCGCCGGAGATTCTTGGCCCGTTGTCGGGCGTAAAGCCGCCGCAGGCTGCGCCGCCTGAACACGACTTTTGGGCAAACACCAAAGATGTCCGCATCACCGAACTTGCCGCAAGCGCCCGCAACGACTTCAGTGCCCTGTGCGCCCTTGGAACCAGCCAATGTCTGTTCGCCATGCTGCCAAAGCCCTGACCCTGCCTGCGCCGTTTACGGCCCAGGGTGTAGAAGCGGCCTGGCAGGCCGCGCTGAAGGTATGGGGCCATGCAGTCAACCTTTCAGCGCCTCAGGGCTACCGCAAGCCCGCCAAGCCCACGCTGGATGGCGGCGACCCGCTGGCGTACATCGACCTGCAATCGCGCCAGGTGGTCGTGAACTTTGAAAACCTGGCACAGATGAATTGCGCGGGCTGCCTGGTGGCGGTGCTGGCCCATGAGCTTGGCCATCACATTCGCTTTCCGCACACGCTGCGGCTGGCGGCTGATCTGCGGCTGATGGAACAAAAACTGTTGCCGTTTCTGGGTTCGTCGCTGCTGAACCTTTTCTTTGACCTGCAGGTGAATGAGTACGTCGGCCGCAGCCACGCGCCTGACCTTGCAGCCGTGTACCGCGCCTTTCGTGACACCAGCCAGGGGGATAGTTCGCCGCTGTTTAACTTCTACCTGGCGTGCTACGAGGAACTGTGGAACCTGCCAGCCAATGACCTGCTGACGGCCTCTGCCCCTGCGGCCATGGACAGCAAGTTTCCAGGCTGGCGTGCGGAGGCGCGGCAGTTTGTGCAGACGTTTTACGACCTGGCCGATGATTTCTTGCAGCTTGCTTACTTCGCGGGGCGTTTCGCGCGCTATATCTCGGCCGACGACAAAACGGGCGCAATGCCGCTGGGCAGCGACGTGCCGCAACCCGGTGCCGACGACCTGGCCCAGGCCGTGTGGGGCAACCCCATGGCCGATGCCGCCATGGACGAGGCCGTGCAGCGTGGCTGGATTGACGGCGGCCAAGCCGACCCCAAGGGTGCAAGCCGCCCGCTGGGCAACCTCTCGCGCGTGGTTTCCGGTTTGCCTGGCAACGCCCAGGGGCCCTTTCGCGAGGCCGTGGTGAGCAAGGTCTATCGCCGGCTGGTGGACCAGCACTTGATTGTCTACCCGCGGCTGGACCAGCCCGAGGCCCCTGACGCGTTCTTGCCCACCACCACGCAGGACTGGCTGATTGGCGACGACCCGCGCGGCATTGACTGGACGGCCAGTGTGCTGGCGCGCGGCCCGATGGCGGGCGCGATGCCCCTGCGGCGCGAACTGGAACCCGACGCTCCGCCGGAACCAGCGCAAGAGGCGCCGTGGCTGGAAGTCTATCTGGACACCAGCGGCTCCATGCCTTCGCCGTTTGTGGCCGTGAACACCATGACGCTGGCCGCGCAGGTGCTTTCCGCGGCGGCCATTCGTGCGGGTTCGCGCGTTCGCGGCATCGTCTATTCGGCGGGGCCGTTTTTGACAACGCCCTGGATGTACGACGAAGAAACTGCCCGCCGCCAGTTGCTGCATTATGTGGGCGGCGGCACGGACTTTCCGTTTGACGCATTCACGACCTATGCCCAGGAGAAACCGGGGGCGATTCGTGTGATCATCAGTGACAGCGATTTTCTGCATAATGTCGCCCAGCGGGGCCGCATGGCCAAGTTGGTCCAGGGCTCTGAACACTCCCGCCTGTGCGTGGCCCTGCTGGCCGTTGAGGCAGACACCGCGCGCACCAGGCTGGCCCCGGCACTGGCCGTGGATTCGTTTCGACTGGTGATTGTTGACGATTTGAACAAGTTCGCCCCGCTGGCGGCAAAGCTTGCCAGGGCCTTGTTCGGGAAAGACGCATGACCTTTGACCTTGCCCGGATTCGCAAGCAGATAGAGCAGGCGCCCCTGAGTGCCCCGCTGCCCGTGGACCTTGGCACAGCAGCCGTCAGCGACCTGTGGCGCCTGGCCAACCTGGCCCCCGCCGACGACAAGTACTGGCGTCAATGGGCCAGGGCAAACTGGCCCAACTTTGCCCAGCAACTGGGCATGTTGGCGCACTTTCTGGCCATTAGCGATCTGCGCGTGGCCAGCGTTGCGGCCTTGCGTGCCGGCCGCGCCAGCGCCGCCGAGGTGCTTCCCCAGTTCTTGGATCGCGTGCAGCCCCTGACCGGCGAAATGGTGCGTGCCAACGTGTTTCGCCAGGAGGAATTCTTGCGCCGCTGGGCAGAGGCTCTGCAAGGCCAGATCGAGGGCGAAACGCCAGTAGACTCGGCGCGGCGGCTACAATCGCTGGATTATCGCAAGACGCTTGCCGAACTGCACGAGGCCGAAGAAGCCCGCAAACGCGAGTTCAACGCCCGCGCCCAGGCACTCAAGGAAGCCGCCGAACGCGACGCCGCGGCGCGGGGGTGGCGTGAATGAAGGAAAGCGTTGCCATGTTTGAAGCCCGCACCGGGCTGGTTTATCGCGCCATCGGCGCAGGCGTCGCGCCGGGCGCCAGGCAATCCGTGCCCACGCTGTTTCGATACCCCGGCCCGCAGGGACTTGCAGCGCACCTTCAAGGGCATGCCGCCCGCCTGGCGCCCCAGCAGGCCCCGTTTGTCTGGCTGGCGGAATCTGCCAGGGTCGACAACGCAAAGGCCGTAAGCCTGTTCGGCGTAATCGCGGTGTTGCAACCATTGGCGCTGGGGGTGGTGCGCGACGGCAGGCACTGGCTGGGTGAAAATCGCATCACAACGCCCGCCGACGCGCTGGTCTGGCTGCCGCCAAGTGCTGTCAAAGCCGGCCTGAAACTGGACCGAGTTGCGCAGCCCGAACAAGCCATCAAGCGCTGCAAGGATTACGCCGCAGAAAAGGCGCGCGTCACAGACCGCCTGGGCGCCTATCTGGAAGAACTTGGCGCCTTGCAAAACACCGGCGCCCCTGCTGGCAGCCAGCCCTGGTGCGCTGTGCCGGTTGGTCAACGGCGCGCGCTGCTGGCTCGGCACGGGCTGAAGGGCAGGTTCACGAAATGAGCTCGCCCGTCGCCGCACCGGCTCGCCTGCGCCATGACTATGACTATCTGGCCGCGCTGACGCCCGGCGTGCTGAACAGTGCACGGCTGCTTGCGGAACTCATGCCTGCGGATGAAACGCAGGCTAGGGCGGCACTGGCGCCTCGGCTCGATATCCTGCGCGGGCAGATGCTGGCGTCGCCATTTTGGCTGCGCCGGATGATCGATCACGGGCTGGCTCCGCGCGATCTGCGCACTCTGGACGACCTGCTGCACTTTCCTGCCACCAGCCGCGCCGACCTGCGCGACTTCGGGCCAGAGATGCCGGAACTTGACCCGTCAAGTGAAGCGGCCAGGCAAAGCGTGCTGGTGAAATCCAGCGGCAGCAGCGGCGAGCCCGTGGGCGTGTTCAAGGACCTTGCCGATTGCGTGCACATGTGGGCCGTGCTGCGCTTTTGGCTGGGCGCGCTCGGGCTGGCGCTGCCCGATCAGCCGCGGGTGACCCTGTTGTGCGCCTTGCCCGGCGGCCTGGAATACGAATCGCGCCTTCCGACACTGAACAACGGGTGGCTGGTTCGCATCAGCACCGTGCGGCAAAACCCGCTGGCGCGGTTGATCGCCAGCGACCCGCAGGTGTTGTTCACCGACCCCGCCGGGCTGCACTGGCTGGCCGGTCAGGCGCAGGCACCGCGCCCGAAGTTGATTCTGACCAGCGCCCAGCACTGCCCCGAGGATTTGCGGCAACTGCTGGCGCAACGCACCGGTGCGATCGTGCTGGATTACTACAGCACCACGGAAACCGGGGCGATTGCCTGGCGCTGCCCGCGTGACCCAAGCCAGTGGCATGTGCTGACACCAGAAATCTGGGTCGAACAAGTGCAGCAAGAGCTGGTTGTCACGCGCCTGCGCCAAAGCCTGTTGCCGATTGTTCGCTATCGCACCGGCGATGCAGGCCGTGTCTGCTTTGGCCGCTGCCAGTGCGGCCGAACCGGCTGGAGCATCACCGATTTCACGGGCCGCCGCGCCTGCTGGTTTTCGGCGCCCAACGGCGGCAAGGCCGACGCCTGGCAGCTTGCTTGGCTGTTCAAGTACCACAACCTCAGTGACTTCCGCCTGACGCAGCAAGGCGCGCAGAGTTTCCAGCTGGAACTTGCCGGCGATTGCACGGAACTGTCGGCGCTGCTGGCCAAGCTGCAAGGCGCGCTGCGCAACATGGGCTGGCCTGAACCGCAAATCGATGCCATCCGCGTGGCCCGGATCGATCAACGCGGCGACAAACCCGAACCGTTTCGATGCACCCGTGCACCAGCCCCTTAAGAACGCGCGGGGTCGTGCGCCGGGGCCGGCGCGTGCGCACGAAAGGCTACGCGTTGCGCGGCCCCTGTGGCGCCAATTGCCGATGTTGCTGTGCTGCACCACCCGCACCCATGCAAAGCCGGCAACTGGCCAGCGCCTCTTGACGGGTCAAGTATCCGTGCAGGCGCGGCAGCAAGCCTGGCCCGGGCAAGGCCACGCCGTCGTCGTGCAACGCCGTTTCGTCATGCAGGTCCGCAAGATGCGGCGGCCGTGTGCACAGGTAGAAGCGGCCATCTCGCACCATGTGGCAGCGGTGGCGCAGCCAGCAATCGCTGAACACCTGTGTGGCATCGGCATGGGGCAAGGGTGCATCCATCACCTGAAAGGCGGGCGCGGGTTTCAAACGCAGCGCAATGCCGTGCTGTTCGCAGTGGGCGCGAATGAACTCCAGCGTGGCAGGCGGCAACGGGGCCGAGGGATACAGCGACAAGGTCATGCGGTCGATGGCCCGCCACAGTGCAGGGTCGGCGCGGGTCGCAAGATGCCCGTTGGTGGTCACGCTGATCTCCGGCGCAATGCCTGATGCCCGGGCCACGCCCGCCAGTTCCGCAAGGCCGGGGTGCAGCAGCGGCTCGCCCCCGGTCAACTTGAACACCTGTGGCGCCAGCACAGGCCGCAGCAGGGCAAGGTCACGCGCCAGGTCAGCAGCGCTCAGCAGGCGCGGTGCCAGCGAAGGCGAAAGCGTGCAACAGTTGGCGCAGCGCAGGTTGCAGTGGTCGGCCACGTGGGCCTCCAGCGCCCAGGTGGCAATCCTTCCTTCGAAGATCTCGTAGCCCGCGCCCATACATCGCATAGTAGCGGCGTGATTGACCCGCAACACATGCAACGCTGCGTACTATCGGCCCTGTGCAACCCGGCCGACTATGCCGCGCCACCGCCGCCGGCCCTGACACTGCCGGAAACCCCGCCGGCTGGCCCGCTGGAACCCTGGTTGCGAAAGGCCGTCGCACGCGCCTTTGCCGACAGCGCTGACTTGAGCCTGAGCGCGGGGCTGGATTCATCTTTGCTGCTGGCGCTGGCCGTGGCGGAGGGTTTCAGCCCGGTGTGCTGGACGCTGGTGCGAAACGATGATGTCGAGGGCACGGAACCGCAGGAGGCCGCCAGCTTCGCGACATCTATGGGCAGTGGCTGCTATGGCATCAACCTGCTGGATGCCGAGTTGCCCGAATATTTTGCAGACGCCGTGCGTGCTGCCGGTGTGCCGGTGTACAACGCCGCCGGCGTGCGCTGGTTCTTGTATCACCGGCGCATAGCCAAAGGCGGCGCCACCAGGCTGGTCAGCGGCGTCGGGGCCGACGAGATTTTCTTTGGCCAGCCACAGCAGTTTCATGACCTGCAGTTTCTTGCGGCTCGAGTACCGGAATGTGAGCTCGCCCGTCAATGGCTCAAGCCCTCGTTCCGGCGCCATGCCCAGGTTGCCATGCCGCAAGCGCGCGGGCTGGCCGCCAGCCAGACCCTGCGCCTGGACACCGAGTTTTCTGGCAGCACCCTGCCCGTGCGCGCCAACGCGGCAAGCGCCGCGCGCCTGGAATATCGCCTGCCCTATATGGACGCATTTGTGCGCGGCTGGGCGGCTGCGCAGCCGGCCGATTCACTGGCCGCCCAGGGCGGCAAATCGGCCCTGCGGGAGCTGGCCCGCAAGTTCTTGCCCCCGGCCGTGGTTGATCGGCCCAAGCGCCCCGGTATGGCGGGCCTGTTGCGGCCCGACGAAGTACACCAGTCGTGGCTGGGCACGCTGCGCAGCCTGCTGGCGCCGCACCGGCTGGAGCCGCTGCGCGTGCTGGACGAACGGGCCGTGCTGGCGGCGCTTTCGCGGTACGCAACGGCCCCCGACGAAGCACTGGATCGGGCGCTGCTGAAGCTGGCATCGCTGGTTGTACTTACGGAGTCCGAGCAATGGCCCGCGTCCTTTTGATGTCGACCATGGAAAGAGGGCACACCAACCCGGTGGTGCCGGTGGCACAACGCCTGCTGCGTGCGGGGCACACGGTGGGCTGGCTGTGCATTCCCCAGCCTGGGCCGCAAGTGCGCGCCCTGGGCGTTGAAGTGCTGCCCTTTGATCCGCCACCCCCGCCCGATCACATTACGGGCGGCCCGGAACTGGCCGACCTGGTGCGCAACGAACCGCGCCTGCACGATTGGATCAAGACCCTGCTGCTGGACGCCGTGCCGGACCAGATTGAACCCGTGCGCCGCGCCATGGCGGCCTGGCGCCCCGACGTTGTGGCCCCGGACCCCATGCTGTACCAGGGCGTGATTGCCGCCCATCTGCTGGGCCTGCCGGTGGCGTGCATCAGCAGTTCGCTCAACCCCATCACACCTGATGGCATTGACTGCCCGCTTTCACGCACGATTGCCAGCCTGACCCCGCAACGCCAGGCCCTGTTTGCACGCTACGGCGTGCCAGCACGTTTTGCCCTGTGTGACTGGCTTGCGCCACGCGTGAACGTGGTGTTCAGCACGCCGGCCTATGCCGGAACTATCGGGCTGTTGCGGCCGGGCGTGCAACTGGTAGGCCCCAGTATTCCGGCAGGCGCCCGAGGCGATGAACCCAAGATGGACTGGACCAAGCTTGACCCGTCAAGACCCCTGGTCTACGCCAGTTTCGGCAGCCAGATCTATCACCAGCCCGAGATCTTCATGAAAATCGCCCGGGCCACGGCACACCTGGGCGTGCAGGTGCTGCTGGTGGCCGGCGACCTGGCCCGCAGTTCCTGGGCACACAGCCTGCCGTCACATGTGGTAGTGGTGCCCTATGCGCCCCAGTTGCAGGTGCTGGCGCGGGCGCGGGTGTTCATCACGCACGGCGGCGCGAACTCGGTCATGGAGTCGCTGCATGCGGGAGTGCCGCTGCTGCAATCCCCGGTTTGCAATGACCAATGGCTGCAGGCGCGCTTTGTGCAGGCCTCGGGCGTGGGTCGGGTGCTCGATTTGTCGCAGGCCAGTGTAGAACAGGCGGCGTCGGTGCTGGGCGAACTCTTGACCGAGTCTTCAAGCTGTCGCACTGCGCTGGCCCCCGTAACGGCCAGCTATCGCGCAATGGACGGGGCAAACCGCGCCGCAGAATTGGTAGTCTCAGGGGTATGAACATGCAGGTGACACGCTTTCGGCCTGCGGGCATTCGGCCGCTGGAACTCTGGAGCCTGCCCTTTGAGGGCGGCGCCCTGTGGCAAGCCATTGGCGCGGCCAAACTGGACGCGCGCCGCACCGCCGGCGAACACGATGTTTCCATCGCCGCCGAGTTTGCCCAGGTGCTGCGAAAAGCCATGACCGTCATCGAAGCCCATGCCGGACACGCTGACCGCGTGGTGTTTGCAGGCGGCATTACCGGGCTTGCCGGCTTTGCCCAGGAAGTCGGCAAGGCCGCCGTGTTACCCGGCGCAGGCTTTGGCCCCGGCGCAGCCGCCGAAGACGAAGAAGTGGTGGTCGATGTAGGCCAGACGGCCATCAAGGTTACCCGCCGCACGCCTACATCAAGCCTGGTGACGGCCCTGGCCCGCGACATCACGCGGCTGCCGATCATCACCGATGAGTCCAAACTGACCCGAACCGAAGCCCGCGAACTTGGCGACCAGGCCATCGCTTTTGCCGCCAATGCGTTGGCGCGAGGATTCGAGACCCGCGCCCCAAGTATTGTTCTGGGCCTGCCCGTGACACTGGACGACGACCTGTCGCCGGGCGGCTGCACCTATGCGGGCTGGCGCGGTCGCAAAGACCTGGTGTCGGCCATTGCCACCCGCGCTTCGGAAATCGCGGGGACAACGCCGGCGCGCCTGCGCGTGATGAACGATGCTGAACTGGCGGCGCTTGCCGCCCGCAAAGCCGGGCTGTGCGGCCCGGGGCGCACGCTGGTTGTCACGTTGGGTTTTGGCCCCGGCGGCGCCATGGTGGAACAAGCGTGAGCGGCCGTTTTGACGTGCTTTGCCTTTCGCCGCACCTGGATGACGTGGCGCTTTCCATGGCGGCGACGCTGCGCGAGCACGTGTCGCGCGGCCAGCGCGTGATGGTGGCAACGCTGTTCAGCCACGCCGGAGCGCGCGACGCCGGCGCTTTCTTGCGCAAAGACTACCCCCTTCGCAGGGCTGAAGACGAAGCCGCCTGCCGCATGCTGGGCGCCAGCGTGATTCACGGCGCGCTGCACGACGCGCCCTTTCGCGGCACGGGCTACCGCGATCTGCCCGGCCTGTGCTTTGCCCGCAACAAACGCCAGGCAACCGACCAGCGAAAGGCCACGGCGCTGGTGCAGACACTTGTGAAGGCGCTGCGCCCGCGCCGCGTATATGCGCCGCTGGGTGTAGGCGAGCACATTGACCACCGGCTGACACACAACGCCGCCCGCGCGCTGGATCACGGCCAACTGTGGTTCTATGAGGATCGCCCTTATGCCTTTGTAAGGCATGCTACGGCCTTGCGGCTGTGGGCGCTGGGCATGGGTGAGTTCGAGGGCCAATGGCTGGATGAGTTTGAGCATTCGTTGCGGGCTGCGCCCATGCTGGCGCAAATGGACCCGACGCAGGTTCAGCAATGCCTGAAGGGGTTTGCGATGCTGGCGGCAGCGGGCAGCACGGGCAGGCGTTTGGCAAAGCCGCAAGTAAAGCGCTTCGCGCCAAAGGCCGCCGGTTTTGCCCAGCGCGTGTTTGAATGCCACGCCAGCCAGGTGCAGGGCATTGTCGGCGGCACAGGAAAGTATGCAACGCTGGCGGCGAAGTATGCACGGCAGTCAGGTTACACGGGCTACATAGAGCGCTTCTGGCGCCTGCCGTAGGGTTCAGACCTCTGGTTTGCCGCCGTGAAGTTCGGCCCACAGCTTGGCGGCATCAATGCCCTTGGCGGCCAGAATCAGGTCGGCCACTTCGCGCACCGCCCCGTTGCCGCCGGGCTTTTGCGTGATGTAGCGCGAAACGGATTTGGCAAAGTCGCTGGCGTCGGCGGGCGCTATCGCAATGCCGGCAACCACCAGTGCCTCGGCATCATTGACGTCGTCGCCGATGTAGGCCGTCTCGTTGGGGGCAGCGCTGAACTGGGCCATGGATTGCCGCAAGGCCTCGCCTTTGCGTTTCATGCCGGGGCGGTAATCGCTCAGCATCAACCGTTTTACGCGTGCGCCCACTACCGGGCTGAGTTCGCTGGTAATCACGGCCACGCGCACGCCGGCGGCCTCCAGCAGCCGCAGGCCCATGCCGTCGCGAATGTAGAAGCGCTTGGCCAATTCGCCGTCGGGCCCGTACAGCACGCCGCCGTCGGTCAGCACGCCATCGACATCACAGGCCAGCAGCTTGATCTGGGCCCATTCTTTGGCGGTTACGGGCATTGACGGGTTCTCCGGTTCATTGCTTGGGGTCCTGCTTGTCGCGCAACTCGTGTTCTACGCGTTCCATCCAGGGTCGCAGTTCCTTTTCCATGAACTGTTGCAGCCGCTGGCTGACCCGGTCCTCAATGTAACGGGCCATGTCTTCATCAACGCCCTCAACCCAGGGACGGTCGGGGAATTCTTCGTCGGCGGGGCTTTGTGGCGCAGCAGCAATCGCCGTGGCGTCCATGGCCTGGGCGTCAACGCGCGTGGGCGGCACCGGCGTGGCGGGCACATAGGGTGGCGGGGTGGTAGATGCGGCTGCGGCAACAGGCGTGGCCGGCGTGAACACCTGGTCTGGCGCGACCGCCCGCGGTGCTTCCGATGCGCCGTTGTCCTTGGGCTGCGCGGGCTTGCGGGTCTTCAGCTTCACCTGCGTGGCGGGTTTGTCGGCGTCGGTGTAGTTGTCGTCAAACAACGATTTGATGTCGTCGCCGCCTTCGCGAAGGCCCTTGATCAACTCGCGTGCGAACTTGCGCGCGCCGCCACCGGCAAAGTCCTTCAGCTTCTTTTCCAGGTCCATGGCCAGGCCGCCAGCCAGTTCCTCCGGGTCTACGGTTTCTCCGGCGGCGGTGCGGCGCAGGGCTTCTTTTTCTGCGGCCTTGAGTGCCGAAGCCCGCCACCAGCGCCCAATCAGGACGCCGCCCTCGGTCAGAAAGAACACCGGTGCGCCGGCAATGAACATGTCAAAGATCAGGCCGGTCGGGGAAATTACCGCGCCCAGCACCACGGCAATGAAGACGGTGTACTTGCGATAGCGCTTGAAGAAGGTGGGCGAAAGCAACCCAAAGCGGATCAACGGCGCCACCAGCAACGGAATCTGAAACACAAACCCCAGTCCGAAGGTCAGCGTAAACACCAGGTTCAAGAACTGGCCCAGGGAATAGGTGGTTTGAACGTCAAAGGCCTCGACGTTGAAATCCAGCAAGAAGGCAATGCTGATTGGCATCAGCACGTAATAGCCAAAGGCCGCGCCCGCAAAGAACAGCACAAACACGCTGGGAATCGCGACCTGAAAGAATCGCCTCTCATGCCGGTAAAGCCCCGGCGCGACAAACAGATACAGGTGCAACATGGCCCAGGGGTAGGCAAACACCAGCGCCGCGTAAAGGCTTACCCGCATGGTGGTGCTGAAGTTTTCCAGCGGGCTGATGACGGCAAACTTGATCTTGTGGCGCACGGACTCGCCGTCGACCTTGTGGGTCACGTAGGCCAGTTCCTGCATGAAGTTGACGATGTATTCGGCCCACAGTGAAAACACCAAGGTGAACGCCACGAACACGCCCACCAGCACCCAGATCAGCCGCTTGCGCAGTTCATCCAGGTGCGAAGAAAAGGGAACGTTTTCTTTGGCTGCTTCCGACATCAGGATCGAAGGTTAGCCACTGCGCCGCCCCGGCGCGAGGTTCCGTATGCAACCCCCGCACAAGCGCCAGGATGCGCGTTTCAGACCAGGCCACCATTCAAGGCAGGCACAACATCGCATCGCCATAACTGAAGAAGCGATAGTCACCGGCCAGGGCCGCCTGATAGGCCTTGCGGGTCAGTTCGACGCCAAGATACGCCGCCACCAGAAAGATCAACGTGCTGCGCGGCAGGTGAAAGTTGGTCAGCAGTGCGTCTACGCAGCGAAACCGCCAGGGCGGGTGAATGAACAGCCCGGTTTGGCCCTGGCCGGGGCGGGGCATGCCGTGTTCGTCGCTGACGGTTTCCAGTGTGCGGCAGGTGGTTGTTCCCACGGCAATGACTCGCCCTCCCTGGCTGCGTGTTTGGCGCACGGCGGCCTCCAGTTCCGGCGCCACGGTGTAACTCTCGGCGTGCATGTCGTGTTCGGCAAGGGTTGCGGCCTTGAGGGGGCGAAAGGTGCCCGGCCCGACATGCAGAGTGACAAACGCGCGATTCACGCCGCGGGCGGCCAGGGCCTCAAAGACAGCGGGCGTGAAGTGCAGGCCGGCGGTGGGCGCAGCCACGGCCCCTGGGGTTTGTGCGAACACGGTTTGATAGCGCTCGCGGTCCAGCGCGTCGCGGTCGTCGGGGCCCTTGGCGCGCTCGATGTATTGGGGCAGCGGCATCTTGGCAAAGCGGGCAAGAAAGTCGTCGACATCGCCGGGGCAGTCGATTCGAACCAGCCAATGCCCCGGGCCGCTGTGGTCGCGCTCCAGCAGGGTTACCGTCGCGCCTTGCAGGGAAAGAACTTCGCCGGGTTCGAGCTTGCCGCCGGCGTTGGTCAGCGCCGTGAACAGGGCGGCAGGTTCAAGATTCAAAGTTCGTGATTCAGGCTGGTCTGCGCTGTTCGTCTTGAATCTTGAATCTTCAATCTTGCATCGTGCCAGCACAAACACTTCCACGCGGCCGCCACTGGCCCTTGTGGCATACAGGCGGCAGGGGTTGACGCGCGTGTTGTTGGCCACCAGCAAATCGCCGGGGGCCAAAAGCCCGGGCAGGTCGCGGAACACGCGGTGTTCCATCGCGCCCGTGCTGCGCCGCACGACCATCAACTTCGAATCATCGCGGCGCGCGGCCGGTGCCTGAGCGATGCGATGCGGCGGGATCTCGAAGTTGAACGTGTCGGAACGCATGGGCGTGATAGTCCACAGATCAACACAGATTCACGCGGATAGCCACTCGCAGTATCGAAGACTCAGACTTCATCTGGGTAAATCTGTAGACCAGACGTCACTACCGTCAGTCGTCTGCAAAAAGGCCGTAGTCGCTTTCCCAGAATTTGCTGCCGTTGACGCGTTTGCCCTCGGGGTACGAATCTTTGCCGCCCAGGTCGAAAAACAACCCAAAATTCTTGGCCAACCGGCCGCCGCCGTATTCGGCCGCGCCGCCGTGCCCCAGGCAGCTTGCGCCGCAACGGTACACGTCGTCACCGCCGCCCTCCCAGAACAGGCCCACGCCGTTCATGGCACAGGCGCCCAGCCCCAGGCCGTCACAGCGATAGATGTCGTTGCCGCCGCCGTCGCAGAAGTAGCCGGTCACGATATCCCATACTCCGGCCATGCTGGCGGCCGTTTTGCCCTCATAGGTGTCGTTGCCTGTGTCATCCATGAACAGGCCCACTGCGCAGTGCGCCGCCGCTGCCAGGCCGTAACGCGACGAATGGTAAATGTCGTCGCCGGCCATATCGCGCACCATGCCAACGCCCAGAAAGTAGCCGCAGCCAAGCCCGAACTCGCCGGCGCTGTAAATGTCGTTGCCGGAAACGTCAATCACCACGCCGGTGCCGCCCCCGGCCAGCCCGCGCCAGCCAAAGCCGCAGCCTATGCCCCAGCCCGACCATTCGCCTGCGGTGCCATAGCCGCTGGGCACAAGGCCCGTGCAGCGGTAAACGTCGTCACCGGCACCGTCCAGCACAAAGCCGACGCCCCCGGCCTCGCCAACGCCGATGCTGTGGTAGTTGCTGTCGTAGAGGTCGTTGCCCTCAAGGTCGATCACGCCCCCGGCACCGTAAGCCGCGCAACCAATGCCATAGGTGCCGCCCAGATAGCGGTCGTTGCCCCTGGCATCCAGAATCAAGCCGACGCCGCCAAAGGCCGCGCCGATGCCCCATTGCGCGCACTCATAAAGATCATCGCCATTGCGGTCGTCGATGATGGCGGTGCCCAGCACGCCGGCTGCCACGCCCCACTTGGTGGTGCTGCGATAGCGGTCGTTACCGCCAAGGTCGATGATCACCTGCACCGGGTGGCCCGAATCGGTGACGCCCAGATCGGTGTAATCGTCGTCGCCGCCAAGGTCAACGATCACGGCCGGGGCGTCGGGGCCGCCGATCCATACATTGCGGTCTTTGCCGCCAATGGCGATCACGCCGTATTCGCAGCGATAGCACAGCACGCTGCCCTGCACAAACTTGCTGGTGTCGATGTCCGGAAAGATCGGCATCTGGGCGCCGGCCTCTTTCTGGTTCCAGTAGCCGATGGCCATGGATTCGATTTTGTCCAAGGCAAAACCGGCCTTGGGCAGGGCCGCTGCGGGTTGCAACCCGGCCTCGCGCATGGCCTTGACCAGCGCCGCGCACTTGTCGTGTCCGTCTTCTCCGGCCCAGGCGAACTCAAAAGCCTGTACCTGCCGCAACAGGTCGGCCCAGGCTTCGGCGCCAAGGCTTGCGCGGGCTTCCTTGTTGCTGTCCAGCAGGCCCAGGGCGATGTCCATATTGCCGCCAAGCTGGCGCGCGGCCTCGGGCTTTGTGGTTGCGGCTTTGGGGAACAGGTCCTGGGGCGCGGCCCAGGGTTCGGCGGCGCGATCCAGCAGGCGCGACGCAAGCGCGTGGGCGGCAACGATGCCTTTGCCCTGGTCGCCAGCCATGGCGTCGGTGGCGGCGCGAACAAAGGCGTCGCTGGCCAGGGGGTCCTTAAGCAGCAACTCACAGGCGCTGGTAGATTCATAGCAATCCCACAGGTCCAGTTCACGTTCATGGGCCGCAATCACGGCCTCCCACTGGGCCAGCAGCTTTCCGTCGGTCAATTCCCGCATGGCTCGGGTGCGCAGCGGTGTGGCCGATTTGGCGGCGTCGCTGGCTTTCCAGTCAAAGCTGCGCTGGCGCTTTTCCTTACTGGTGTAAAGGTTGGCAAACTGGGTGCGCGGGTCACCCAGCTTGATCGTGGCCTTGATGGTGGACTTCTCCTTGCTGTCTTTGACCGGGCGCTCAAACGTGATCTCTACTTCCTGGCCGGGTTTGGTCGCGTACAGCGCCCGGCAGAAGTCATCGAGAGTCTTCAGTTCTTTGCCGTCCCAGGCCAAAAGGCGGTCGTCCACCGTGACCACAACCTCGCCGGCGGCATTGCGCGCGCCGCCCTGGTAGATCGTCAAGTCAGCGCGCATCGCCACGCCAAACGAGCCATAGGTCCACTTGCGCGGCGGTGGTTCGGGTTTGTCCTGCGCGACCACAAGCAACGGAACCAGCAACAGGGCCAGCAGGCAGACAATGCGCATGGGAATCCTCCGCGCGCAGCATACCGCGCCGCCGGCCAAACTCACGCCTGCCACTCGTTGGAATTCCGGTTTCGGAAAACGGCATGAATGATCAACGAAAACGGCCAGGCCGCAAACCAGACCGCGCCGATTCAAACTGCGCCTCTAAGTGAATCGCCAATCACTGTCTTGGTTGCGGCCGCGCAGCGGCGGTTTTTGCTGAACTTGGGCTGCTGCCTCGCTAACCTGTTGCCGCTTCGACGCCGACACCGTTTTGGACATTCGTATGAGCCAGAAGACTTTGGTCTTGGCGCTGGCCGCCATTTTGGTGCTGGTGCTGGTTGCGGCCGGCATGGCCGTTTCAGGTGGTTCGTTCAACTTGCTGGAAACGCAAGACCCGCGCCACAACGCGCGCGGGCCGCTGGCCGAATCTAGCGCGACCCAGGCAGATGCCGAACAGGCCGATTTCGAAGACAACATCGCAGGCAGCGACGAACACGGGCCCTATCGCCTTGGCCAGGGCGGCGTACGCGTCTATCGCGACGACAAAGGCCGCTTCTTCATCGTTGACCCGCAGGGCAAACAGGTGTGGACGGACGCTTTGGGGCGCGCCCAAAAGACCGGCAAGACACCCGGCGCAAAAACCGGCGGTCCAGCCGGCTCCGGCAGCAGCGCAAACCCGGCTTCCACCCAGGGCACAAAGGCCGACGACGCGGCCAAAGAAGACGCCCAGCCGGAGACGGCCTCACTGACTGGCAGTGTTGTCGACGACGCCGGCAACGCCTTTGAAGGCGCAAAGATCAGCCTGGAGGTTGAAGGCAGCAGCACCCGCACAGCCACCAGCGGCCCGCAAGGCGGCTTTGCTGTGACCGGCCTGCCCACGCAGAAGCTGATTCGCGCAAGCGCCAGCGACAGCCGCGGCAACACCAGCAAAGTGCAGACAACGCGCCTCACGCCGGGCAGCCATGCCTTGCCGCAGGCGCTGGTACTGCCGCGCGACACCAGCATTCGTGGCGTTGTGCGCAGCGCCCAGACCGGCGAAGTGCTGGGTGCGGCCTCTGTCACCCTGTTTGAAGGCAGCGAGAAAGCCGGCTGGAGCAACAAGGTCAAAGCCAGCATGCGCACCGGCACTGACGGCGGCTTCGAGTTTGCAAAGCTGCTGCCTGCCTACTACCGCATCTCCGTCAGTTGCGACGGCTTTACGCCGCGCATTCTCAATGCCGTGGAACCACCCCGCGACCTCAGCGTGGACCTGCAACCCGGCGCTGCCATCAGTGGGCTGGTCAAGGCCGCAGACGGCACCCCGCTGGCCAGCGCACGCGTGGCCTGCGATTTTACCGCCGAGCCCGCCCAGAGCTTTCACACCGAAGCTTTCACCGATGAAAACGGCTTCTATGCCGTGAAGTGTCAGCCTGAAAGCCAGCACAATGTGGTCAGCGTGGTTGCCGCGGGCTTTGCCGGCGACCGCCGCACGTTTGTCAAATCAGGCTCTGAACACATTGACTTCACGCTGCAACCCAGTGCCAACGTTGTGCTGCGCGGCCGCCTGCTGACCAAGACCGGCGCGCCAGTCACGGCGGCGACGTTTCGGGTTTTCGACGCCCAGAAGAAAGCCACCAAAGTCTTCCAAAGCGTGGGCCCGGGCAGCGACGGCGCGTTTTGGGTGGAGGTCGATGTCAGCGGGGCCGAGCTGCGAATCAACAGCGGCGGCCTTGCGGAATTGCGGACGAGTTTTTCGCCCGTGGCCGGCCAGACCGTAGAACTGGGCGACCTGTACATGGACTCCGGTTATGCCGTCTTTGGCGTGATCGCTGAATCAGCCCAGGGCCACAAGCCGATTGCCAAGGCCGATGTCAGCGTGGGCGCCGTCAAGGCCACCAGCGACGATCAAGGCAAGTACCGTCTGGAAGGGCTGGGTGTAGAGGAATTCATTGTGCGCGTGCTGCACGCGGCCTATCTGGGCAATGCCGTCAAGGTGACGCCGACACCCGGCATCTATGAAATCGAACTCAACATCGAACTTGGCAAGGCCAGCTTTGAAGCCCGGGTGCTTGTCAAGGATGGCGACACCAGCGGCCCGCTGGCCGGCGCCAAGGGCAGCTTGACGGCCTATGGCGTGGCGCTGACCACAGCCGCGGACGGCCTGCTTCACTTTGAGGGTTTGTCGTCCCTGAAGATTGACGCGGTGTTTGAGAAAGCCGGCTACGCCACGGTAAAGGTGCAGATTACGGCCGATGTTGCCGAAAACGTGGCCAGCGCGCCGCCCCAGGAAATCACGCTGGTTCGCGGCGCGGCAATCAGCGGCCTGTGCACGACGCAGGGCACAGCGCTGCCGGCTGCCAGCAACGTTGAGGTCTGGGACACCGCCAAACTTCTGGTGACCGTGCAGACCGACAGCGAGGGCAAGTACAAAACCGAAAGCCTGCCTTGGGGCGTCTATTTTGTGGGCTTGCCCGATTACGGCATCGTGCCCCGCAGCGTGACGGTATCCGACCAAGGGGCGACGCTGGACCTGGAGGTCGGCACCATCTGCCATGCGCGCGGGCGCCTGCTTCGCAGCGACGGCCAGCCCCACGCCAACGCCGGCGTTTACGTTTACCGCCACGACAACGTGTACTGGACCGCCACCTTTCACACCGACCCGGACGGCAACTATGAATTGCAGAACCTGTTTCCGGGCCAGTACGTTTTTTGCGCACTGAAAAGCCAGGGCGACGTTGCCGCCCAGTTCGCCGTCAAGGTCAACGTCGCCAAGGCCGGCTGGAACAACATCGATGTCAACCTGCCCCAGATTACGGGCGTGATGGTAGGCCGCGTGACCTACCCGGGCGGTGCGCCCGTCAAGCGTGCGCGGGTTTCGGTGACAAACCTGACGGCCAACTTTGAGCGCGCCCTGCTGGCGGCCTATGTCGTCACCGACGACAACGGCTACTACCGCGCCGAACGCCTGGAGAACGGCTTTCAAATGATTGCCCGCGTCGGCGGCTATCCTGACGAAGCCGTTACCGGCACGGCCTTCAGCACTGAGGTGTCCGTTCCGTCGGACGACACGCCCGTTGAAGCCAACATTGAAGTCGCCCCGGCGGGTGTCGAGATTACGGTCAAGTATCGCCGCGCCGACAACGGCCCGATCCCCAGCGGCGGCCCGCTTTGCTATCTGTTTGATGCCCAGGGCCGTATGGCGGGGCTGTTTTTTGGCGGCGGTGTTTTCACTGGCACGATTCCGCTGCATGACGTCGTGCCCGGCAGCTACACGCTGGTCGCCACCTTTCGCGGCTGCAAACGTGCCAGCTTGACGATTGTTGTCGGCAGCACCGCCCCGCAGAACCTGGAAATCCTGATTGAACCTGAAACTCGCAGCTAGCCGGAGAATCCCATGAACGGAAAAGTCGGCCTGCTGATCGGCCTGATGATCGGGCTGGTGATTGCCGCCGGCAGCACCGTGGCTTCCATGGTGGTCACCGGCAGCGCCGTAAAGGACCGCGAAGCCAAGGCCTACGAAGCCGGGCTGGCCGACGGCGCCAACCAGGCCGGGCTGGGCAAGCAACAAGTGGGCAGCGTGCTGAACCAGGGGCTGGTCAAGGAAAACGCGGATCTGACCAGCCGGGCCCAAGAGGCCCGCCTGAAGCTGCAGGAACTGATCTCACGTCCTGAACTGGGGGCTGAAGCCAAGGCCCAGGCCCAACAGGCGCTTGATGCGCTGGGCGCTGAATAGCCCGGTTCCAAACGCCAACCCCAAACTGTAATCGCTGGCCGGTCGGCCCAGGTGCAAATTGGGCGCGGCGGGTCAATCGGGGCCACACATGCAGGACGAAATTGCAAGTTGCCTGGGCAAGTGGTGGGCCAGCGAGGCGCGCTCGCTGGCTGGTGCGTCGCTGGTTGGGGCGTTGCTGCAAACCGGGCTGGTGCTGCTGGTGATGGTGATCGGCCAATCCGTGTTTGCCGGCATGGCTTTGATTCTGGGCATGTTGCTGGCGGCACTGGGCGGCTTTGGGTGGTTCATTCACTGGGGTTATGTCTCGTTTGCCGTGGTCACTTGCGGGCTGTATCCGTTTCTGCGCCGGCCGGCCCGGGGCTATCTGCTGGCCAGCGAGACCCTGCCGCAAGCCATTGCGTTGCCCGCAGGATTTGTAGACGCCGACAAAGACGCCTTTGACCCGGGGCCCGGTTTTCGGTTGTCACGCACGGTTGCTTCCATTGTGTTCTCTTTGCCCGTTGCCCTGGAAGGCGCCTGGGCCGCATGGCGCGACGTAACACGCCTGATGCGCCCGCACGGTGAAGACGCCGGCCTTGTGCTGGCAGCCCTGGCCACCCGCGCAAGGTCGATACCCTTCAGTGAATTGGCCAAGTCCGTACGCTGTGACTGGCCCGGAGTGCTGCCACGGCTTGCATTGCTGCCCGGCCTGCAACTGCTGCCAGGTCGCGGCGACGCCTTTGCCCTCAGCGATGAACTGCGCGAACAGTTAGTTACTGCACTAGAGGCCGAGGGCGTTGTCTTTGACGTATCAGACTGATCACCGCACCAGGCAGAACAAAGGCCAACAGCGGGTGCGCTCCAGGGTAGGCCGGACAATCTTGTCCGGGCCCGGCGCGGGTTTTCGCGCCGGGATGGGTGGACGGTGCCCGACAGGATTGTCGGGCCCACCCGTTGGTTGGGGGTGGGTTTGGGTTGGCTGAGTGTTGGTGAATCAAGGACCGGCCATGGCTGGCCGGGCTGACGGTGTTGGTTGTTTGGATGGGCCGGGCTGACCGGGTTGTCGGGTTGGCCGGGCTGACGGGGTTGGTTGCGTTGTCGGGCCCGGCCTTGGCTGCCGGGTTGGCCGGGGGTTGCCCTTGGCTGGCTACTCTGGGTCTTTGGCGAACTTGTCGCCTGGCAGGCCGCCTTGTGGGCTCTTTTCGGTTGGCTGGGTCGATGGCTTGCCGGCACTTTCTTGCGGTGGCGGGGCCTTGGTACTTTCTTCGTCGGGTGCGGCGTCGGCGGGTGCGGCCTTGGTGCTGGTTTCGGCTGCTGAACGGTCGGTGTCGTCTTGTTCTTCTTCTTCTTCTTCCACTTCTGCGCCGGCCTCTTTGTCCAGCTTGGCGGTTTCGCCGCGCGTGCGTTGTTCGCGGTCCACAATAATGCGGGCTGTGTCGCGGCCGTCGGTGGTCAGGCTGACGTTGTAAATCTGGTTGGGCTTGCCCTTGCCGGCCATGATGGCGCCCGAGCCATACTTGACGCTGATCAGCCCCAGGTCTTCCAGCACATGGATTTCCTGGGTGAAGACAGTTTCAAAGCCCCAGTTGAACTTGCCTTCGCTGTTGCCTTCCAGTGCACGCAGAAGCTCCATGCGGGCCTGGCGATAGCTGGCTTGGTTGACGCCCATGCTTTCGACGCGACGGTGCAGATACTTCAACAGCTCACGCCCGACCTCGGTGATGGTCTTGTCTTCTTCGGGGGGACGATTGAAGGAATCCGAAGTCACGGCTGCCCGTTCAAGGTGTGATTGAGAAACTGCATGGCCTTGCGCGCGGTCTCCACGGCCGTGCGGCTGGCCTCGCTCAACTCCACGCACGCCGGGCCTTCATAGCCGATTTGCCGCAGCGCGGCAAACACCGCTGCGAAGTCCACACTGCCTTCCCCGAAAAAGAGATGGCGGTGCCGGCCCGGAAGCATGTCGTCAAGCTGCACATTGTAAAGCACTTGCGCGTACTTGGACAGATGACCGTTCACAGGTTGTGATTCCACGCATTCCAGGTGGCCAACATCCAGCGTCAGGCCGGGTTGATACCCCAGCAGCCCGGCCAACCGGTCGTAATCGGCCATCTTTTCGACCAGCATGCCTGGTTCAGGTTCCAGCGCCGCTTGCAGGCCGTGGCGCTTGCACAGTTCCTCTACTTTGCCCACTTGAAAGGCCAGCCGCTTGAACAGTTCGTCGTCGGGGTGGCTGCCTTGTTCCGGGCGGGCGCCGGACCAGTAACTAAGCACCGAGGCGCCAAGGTCGCTGGCGATCTCTGCCGCGCGGTACATGAAGTGAATGCGCGTGTCCGGTTCGTCGTCAATCAAGGTGGGGCGGTGTTTGCGGCGCGGGTCCAGCAAAAAGCGGGCGCCGGTTTCAATCACGCAGTCCAGTTTGTGGCGGTGCAGCAGGCGGGCGACCTCACTGACTTCGGCGGCACTGGCCGTGAAGGGGTTCAAGTGGTGCACGTCCAGCGTCAGGGCCACGGCCTGAAAGCCGGTTTCGGCAATGATGGCAATGGCGTCTTCCAGCCGGTGATAGCCAAAGCCGTTGGTGTTGTAGCCAAGCTTCATGGGCCCGTAGGTGCTGATGAAGGCGTGCGGCGCTGTGCGTGGTGGCGCGGTCTCAAACCCATTTTCGGATAAACACCGTCACAATGTCGTTGCCCAGCACAAACAGCATCAGGCCGACAACCAGCAGTGTGCTGCCGGCGCTGACCCAGGTCATGGCCTTTTCAGGCATGGGTTTGCCGCGGATCGCCTCAATGGTGACAATCAGCCATTGGCCGCCATCGAGTACCGGCACGGGCAGCAGGTTTACAATCGCCAGGTTGATGCTGATGAAAGCCAGAAAGAAGACCAGCGTGCCAATACCCCACTGGGCCAGTGAATAGCTGCGCTTGGCAATCACCACCGGGCCGCCCAGGTGCCAGATTTTGACCCGGCCCGAAAACAGCGCGGCCAGGGTCATCAGGATTTTGTAGCCCACCTTCTTGCTGTGGTAGAAGCCCTGCTGCACGGATTCAAACAAGCCATAGGTGACAGGCTTGCTTCGTTGTTCGGCTGTGGCCACAGACAAAAAGCCCGCGGAATCCGGCCCCAGCATATCGACCTTGAGCGTGAAGGCCTTGACGCCGTCATCGCGCTGGACCTCAAACGTGATTTCGGCATTGTCGACAAAGGCGGCTTCCAGCAGGCCGTTCTGCACGGCATCGCGATCGAACTTGCCGTTGGGCTGCTTGACTTCGGTTCCGTTGACCTTCATGCCGACAATTTCGTCGCCGGGCTTCATGCCCTGGGCAAGCAGCGGGCTGCCAGGGCGAATGCCCCAGGCCTTGACCTTGCTGTTGAACTTGACGGTTTCTTCCTGCATCTGGGCAGGGCTGAGGCCCTTGGGGTCAAAGGGCGCCACGCCCACGGCCAGGGCAAAGCGGCCGGGGCGGCTTTCGCGCGGCTCGGGCGTAATGTTGACGCGCAGGTCTTTGCCGTCGCGCGCAACGACCAACTGGATCGGGTTGCCGCCGCTTTGGTCAATCGCGGCCGTCAGGTCGCCAAAGCTGTTGAACCTGCGCACGCCCGCGGCCTCGACAATGCCCACCAGGTGGTCGCCGGCTTGCAGGCCGGCTTTGTCGGCGGCGCCGCCCTTTTGCAGGCGATCGACAAACACCGGCGGCTGGAACGAGACATCGGCGGTGAAGGCCGAGGCATCGGAATAGAACTTGCGGCGCGGGGTGTACTTGACGTTCCAGTTGGTGGCATCTTCGTCCAGTCCGCGGCGCAGGCTCAGTTCGATTTCGCCGCGGCTGGATTCGATCAGGCCGATCGCGTCATAGATGTTGCGCACCGGGCGGCCAGCCACGGCCACCAGTTCGTCGCCGTCGCGGGGGCGGGATTCGCCCAGGCTGTCGGCAAACAGGGCGGCTTCCTCGGCCGTAAGGTTCACGCGGTGCTTGGCCTTGATGGCGGGCAGCTTCAGGCCAAACGTGGGGTCCTGGTCCAGGGAAAGGGTGACGAACTTCTGGATTGTTTTGTCGCCTTGCTGGCGCTCGATCTTCAGCTTGACGGAATCTCCGCCATCAAAAATGCCGGCGTATACTACGTCTTCAAAGTCCACGACCTCGCGGCCGTTTACCTCCAGGACTTTGTCGCCAACCTTGATTTCGTTGTCGACCCAGGCCTGGCTGGCACTGTCAATCATGCCCACGGTGGGCTCAATGAACGTCACGCCAAGCTGAAAGGCCAGAATGAAGAAGATGATGGCGGTGATGGCGTTCATGGTCACGCCGCCCAGCAGCACCTGGGTCTTTTGGAAGTAGGTCTTGTTGCGGTAATCGCTGGGGTCTTCTTTTTGCGCGTCGTCAAGTTTGCCCGGGGCGTCGCTTTGGCCGCGCATCTGCACATAGCCGCCAAAGGGAACCCAGCCCAGCCGGTATTCCGTGCCGCGCCAGGTGTAACGGAAAATGTTGTAGGCCTTCCAGCCCTTGGGCGTCCAGACCGGCAGCGGAAAGCCAATGCTGAAGGCGGGGCAGGTAATGCCCACGCGCTTGGCCGCCAGGAAGTGCCCCATCTCGTGAATGAAGATGACGAAGCCGAAGCCTATCAGCACCTGCAGGATGTAAATGATCGTCATAGGTTCCAATGGTAGCCGTCACGGCCGGGGGGGCATAGTGCCCGGCCCGCATGTATAGTGGTAACGGGCCATACGCCACGGAGCTTCCCGATGTTTGCACGCCCCGCCAAGGTGCTTTGCCTTTGCCTTATGGTTGCTGCCAGTCTTTGTGGCGCCTTGAACCCAAGCACCGCCCAGGCCGCCAAGCCGGCCGCGCCGGACACGCAGATCATGGATTGGGTGTTTGCCATGCCTGCGGGCTGGCGGGCGGCCAACGTCAACGACAACGGGCGCTACACCAGCGCGCTGGCGCTGGAACACACGGAAAGGGCATCCGTTGCCTTCACGCAAGTAACGTTCGGCCAGCCCGTGGACATCGAAGGCGACTTTCGCAAGTGGTTCAACGTGCATTGGCAGAACCTCAAGAAGGCCTACACCTTCCCGCCCGACCTTGCAGAACCCACGGAGACCGCAGCCGCCAACCAGTACAACGTGGTGGCCGGTGCCGGATTGGCCAGGATGGACAATGGCAGTCAGCGGGTGGTGATGCTGATCGGCCTGAACAAGGGCAAGCGTGCAGGTGTGCTGTGCTTTCTTACCGAAGACCTGGAACAACTGCAGGAAAACACGGCCCGCATGGACGCCATGCTGGCGACCATGAGCTTTGCCAGCCAGCGCGGCAAGAACGAACCCGCGCCCAAACTTAAGACGCATCTCAGCACGATGGTCAGCCCTTCGTTCCTGCTGGATGCGGCGCCCCAATGGCCCCAGGGGAACTTCCCGCTGGAGGGAATCTGGGGCCTGCAGACAATCCTGGTTGATCGCCTGACGCAGTTCGGTTACCACAAGCGCAACGCCTACCTTTATGTCGTGTTGTTCAAGGACGGCAGCGCCGTGCGGGACATGCCCGACGAAGGCCTGCTGTGCTACGACCCCGGCCACTACAAGGCGCAATACCCCGAAAAGTTCGGAAGCTACGCCGTCAGCGGCAACAAGGTCACGGTGACCACCGGCGGCGGCAGAGACCCTGTCACGTTCACACTGCAGGACGGCAACCTGCACAAGGACACCGACGTCTACAAGCCGATCAAGGACGAAAAGCCCGACTTCGAGGGCCGCTACATCAGCAGCGACTACGGCATTTTCTCGCCGGAGACGCACAAGGGCATCAACTTTTCCGGTGACGGCACCTTTGACGACGAGGGTTTCAACTCGCTGCTGGACATCCGCTGGTGGAGCGGCGGCTACTTCTGGTTGCTGGAATCCAGTCCCCAGCCCGGCCAGGGCACCTGGCGCGTCGAGAAGCACACTCTGGAACTGATCTACAACGACGGGCGCAAGCGCCGCTTTGGGTTTCACCTTCACCGCGACGAAAACCCAAAAAACGCTCCCTTCCTTGTCCTGAACAGCAAGTTCATGACGCGGCTGGACGCCGCCGCAGGCACGACCAAACAACCCCAACCCCAGCCCCAACCCCAGCCCCAGCCGCAACCCCAACCGCAACCCGTTCCCCAGCCCGCCACCGGCGCCGCGCCGGACACGCAGATCATGGATTGGGTGTTTGCCATGCCTGCGGGCTGGCAGGTGGCTAACTCGCGCCTGACCACAATGACCACCAGCCTGCTGGCCCTGGAAGAAACCGAGCGCGCCAGCCAGTTCTTGACCCAGGTGACCTTTGGCCGACCCGAGGATCTGCGCGGCAGCTTTGCTGCCTGGTACAACGTGCACTGGGCCAACCTGCTGGCCGACTACGCCTTTGCCGATGTTTCGGAACCCACGGAATCGGAAAGCGCCACCGGCTGCAAGCTGATCAACGGCGGCGGCGTGACCACACTGGCCAACGGCGGCAAGCGCGCCGTTCTGCTGATTGGTGTCAACAAGGGCAAGCGCGCCGGGGTGCTGTGTTTCATCACCGAAGACCTGGACCAGTTGCCCGCCAACGGCAAGCGCCTGGAGGCCATGCTGGGCAGCCTTACCTTTGCCAGCCAGCGCGCCAAACCGGAGGTTGCCCCGAAACTGAATACGCGCATCGACCCGCTGGTGACGCCATCGTTCCTGTGGGACAAGCCCGCGGCATGGCCGAAAGGCGAGTTTCCACTGGAGGGTTTGTGGGGCTCCCCGAGCTTTGAGGTCGAGAACTATTCCTACTACGGAATCACGACGCGCAGCTCGTATTCGTACTTCCTGTTCTTCAAGGATGGCCATGTGCTGCGCATGATGCCGCGTGAAGGCCTGTTGAACTTTGACATCGAGTTCTCGAACCAGCAGTACGCCGACAAACTGGGCACGTACACAGTTGAGGGCGAGACGGTTTCGATTCTGCGCGCTGACGGCAGCAAAGACACCACGTTGACGCTCAAGAACGGAGAGCTGTATCGAGCCAATGGCAAGCTGTTGCGGCCGATCAAGCAGGAAACGCCGGTCCTCAATGGCCGTTACATCAGCCTTGATCACGAACGCCATAGCTGGCAGTTCCGCCAGGGAATCACGTTCTGGCCCAACGGTGCCTTTGCCGACGAAGGCTTCAATTCGCTGCTGGGCTTGCGCTGGTGGTGCGGCGGCAACTACTGGCTTGTGGACCAGCCTGCCCAGCCCGGCAAGGGCAATTGGCGGATCGAAAAGAACACCCTGGAGTTGACCTACACCGACGGCCGCAAGCGCCGCTTTGGCTTCAACCTGCACGTCAAGGATGACGGCACCCGCGACATGGACGGACAGCACGAGCTGTACCTGGTGCTGGACAGCAAGTACATGACGCGGCTTTCGGACCCCGTCGGCCCGGCACCGGACCTGCGCGTGCCGACACCGGCCCCGCAAGGCACACCCGACACGCAGCTCAATGACTGGGTGTTTGCCATGCCCGCAGACTGGAT
Source organism: Planctomycetota bacterium (assembly GCA_016722065.1). Lineage (GTDB taxonomy): Bacteria > Planctomycetota > UBA8742 > UBA2392 > UBA2392 > H3-PLA7. The sequence goes on along the minus strand of JADKGX010000001.1, from coordinate 653,849 downwards.
GATTACAGCCAACGGCCTGGGTGCCCCCGTGCTGGCCTCGCGCAACGCCGCAAAGGGCGTTGTTACCTGGGCCGAAACCGTGGCCACGGCCGAGACGGCAGATTTCAAAACCTGGTTCGACACGCAATGGAAAGCGCTGGCCAGGCAGTATGGCATAACGCAGGCCGACCCGGCCCAGGGCGGGCCCAACGCCGCCAAGTACGACCTGCTGGCGCGTGCCGGGCTGGGCAAGATGGACGGCGCCAACGTGCTGGTCATGCTGGCGGCCATGCACCGCGGTGGCCGGGCCGGCGCCCTGGCATTCGTCTCTACCGACATGGCCAACGTGGCCACCGAAATCGAAGCCATGGACGCCCTGCTGGCCTCGGCCTCGCTGGCCAGTTGCCGCACCAAAGACGAAGCCGCGCCGCGCCTTGGGGTCAGCATGGACCGGCTTTGCACGCCCTCGTTTCTGTGGCCCCAAGCCGCGCCGGTTGCCGGCAAAGGTGCCCTTCAGGGCATCTATGCCCTTTCCGGGCAGCGGCCAGTTTCGACCGACGGCAAGACGGAACTCGGCCTGTGGTACCTGACCTTCTTTGCCGACGGCAGTGTGATTCGGCAACTGCCGCCCGAAGGTCTGCTGAACTTCCGCATGGACTACTGGCGCCAGTACTTCACCAGTGACTGCGGCACCTGGCAGATCAACGGCGACAGCGTGGCCGTGACCCTGGCCCGCCCCAACGGCACCACGGAATCGCTGTGGTTCATCCGCAAGGGCGACACCCTGCAAGACGGCCGGTTTGTGTACCGGCGCGTCACCGACACCCAGCCCAAGCCCGAAGGCCGCTATCTGCGCCAGGGCTGGGAAACCCGCGACAAGAAGCTGCAACTGGGCATCAGTTTCAACGCCGACGGCACGTTCAAAGACGAGGGCATCGGTGCCACCATGGCGCTGGCCTGGTGGTGCGGTTCGAACTTTGTGCTGCGCGACGCGGTGGCCGGCCAAAAGCCCGGCCAGGGCCAGTGGCGGGTCACCCAGAACACGCTGGAGTTGATTTACAACGATGGCCGCAAGCGGCGCATCGGTTGCCACATGCATGAAAACGAAGGCGCGCAGTATCTGGTTCTCAATGGCGAGTTGCTGGTCAAGCCCTGAACCCGGCCATCGCCCGGCAGCTAGGCCGAGGCCGCTGCCTGGGTGGTTGCCCGTGGCGGGCCCAGGGCGGCGAAAGCCACCACGGCCGCCAGGGCCAGCGCGGCGCTGGTCAGAAAGGCCGCCATGGGCGAAGCGTATTCCCACAACGCACCAAACATGACACTGGCCGCCAGCGCCAGCATGCCCAACGTAAGGTAGTACCAGCCATAGGCCGCGCCGCGTTTGTCGCGGGGCGCGATTTCAGCAATCAAGGCCTTTTCGGGCCCCTCGGTCAGCCCGTAGTACAGCCCGTACACGGCCAGCAGCGCCCAGGTGGTGTGCTGGTCTTCCACAAACGCAAAGCCCGCATAGATGGCGGCATACAGCACCCAGCCCATGCAGATTACGCGTCGGCGGCCAATCCGATCGGCCAGTTTGCCGCCCGGAATCGAGGAAGCCACTTTCACAATGTGCAGCCCCACCCACAGCAGCGGAAAGGTCACCAGGTCTACGTGGCCCTGGGCAACCTTCAAAAGCAGAAACACGTCGCTGGCATTGCCCAGCGTAAACAAGCCAAGCGGCACCAGAAAGCGCACCAGCGACTGGCCCGCTTGCGCGGCCTGGGCCTTGGGTGACGGCGCCGGCTTGGGCAGTTCCTGCACGCCAAACACGGCGGCCAGAATCACCAGCACGCCCGGAACCGCCGTCAGCCAGAACAGCAGCCGCAGGTCCTGCGTCTGGCTGCCCACCCAGTACAGATAGGCCGCGGCCAGCAAAGGGCCAATCACCGCACCGGCGTGGTCCATGGACCGGTGCAGGCTGAAGGCCGCGGCACGCTGGGCCGGCGGCACGCTGGCGGCAATCAAGGCATCGCGCGGGCTGCTGCGAAAGCCCTTTCCCACGCGGTCTACAATGCGCACCACCAGCACGTGCCAGGGCGCCGTGGCCAGCGCAATCAATGGCTTGGCGGCCGAAGAAAGTGAATAACCCCCGACCACAAAGGGCCGGTTCTTTCCCACGCGGTCTGCCACCTTGCCCGTAACCAGCTTGAGAATGCTTGAGGTAGCCTCCGCGATACCCTCAATCCAGCCCAGTGCCATGGCACCGGCACCCAGCGACACAATGAAAACCGGCAGCAGGGGTATCGCCGCTTCGCTGGCCGTGTCGGTCAACAGGCTGATCAATCCAAGCATCAGCACATTGCGCGAAAGCCAACTGCCCGTGGCTGCTTTGGGCGTGCCTGCAGAAGTTTCGGCCTGGGCCATGGCGGGCAGCATAGATTCGGCGCCACCGGGCGCAGCGTCATTCTGCCCAGCGTCCCAGGCGCTGGTCGCGGGCCTCAAGCTCCAGTTCTGCAAAGTGGCTGGCGTACTTTGTGTTGGGGGCGATCTTCATGGTGCGTGCCCAGCCCTGCTGCAACAGCAGGTCATTCAACATGCTGCCGTCGGTTAAAATCACGTAGGCCAGGGTGCGGTCGTATTTGTCTTTGCGCTCGGCGTCGTACTGAAGCTTCACCTGCGCATCGCCTTCCAGCCGCGATTGCACCCAAAGCGCAGCCTGCCAGGCCCGGCTTTGGGGGTCGATTTTGTCTTTGCCAAGTTCCTCTGTGTCCACGCCAATCAGGCGCACGTGCATGTCTTCGGCCACTACAATTGTGTCGCCATCAATCACTCGCGTTACACGCACAAAACCGGGCTTGATGTTTTTCGGCGCTGGCAAGTACAGCTTGGGCCGGTCGATCAGTGTTCCCGGCGAGGCCGTGCCCGGGGGCGCGTTGCCACCACCGTAGAGTCCGTCCTGGCGAAGGCGAATCGGCAGCAGGCCGGAATGCCAGGCCGCCACGCCCAGGCCCGCCACCAGCACAAGCAGGATGGCAGCAGTGGCACCCGTGTTCAGTTTGCCGGCAATCGATCGGCGCATGGCAGCAGTATACCCCATGGAGGCGACATAACTCAGCACTTCACTTGGGGCCAGGAACGGAGTGAGTGCTTTTGGGCGGCGGGTGCCCGCGGGTGCCCGCGAAAACAACAGCCCGGTAGGGTTGCGAAGCAACGCGCCCTTGTGCCGCACTGCGGCGCAAGGGTTCGCCGGGGGTCGGCCCAAAGGGTCGACAGGGCACGCAACAGGGATCGAACAGAATGCCGCTCGCTTGCGCTTGGCGTTGCCTGCTGCGGCCTAATCGTACAGCGCAAACCTGGCGCATTCGGAAAAGCCCAGTCTTTCATACAGTTCCATCGCGCCCTGGCTTTCTGCGGGCACGGTCGTTACTTCGCAGGCCGTGAAGCGCCCGCTTTGCATTTCCAGCAGCAGTTGCATGACCAGCGCCGTGCCAATGCCCTTGCGGCGGTGTTCGGGCTCTACCTCCAGCGCAAAGATTCCAAACCGGCCCGGGCCAAGTTCAGGTGTGGGAAAACCCAGCGCGTAGCCCGCCACAACCCCCGCGTGCAGGGCCACGGCGGTAAACCAGCCCTGGCCGGACAACGGCTGCTCTGCATTGGCACTTTGGCCCACAATCGGGCAGCGGCCGCGCAGCATGCCCAGTTCCAGGCCCAGGGTTTCGGCGCGCTTGCGCGCGTCGCGGCCGGGCTCCAGGTCCATGCTTTGGCTGGTCACGCGCAGGTTTACGGCCTGGGGGCCTTTGGCAAACCCGTGGCGTGCCAAAAAGGCCGTGGCGGCGCTGTCGTCGTGGGCAATGCCAATGCCCTCGACCATGCCAAAAAAGCTGGTCTCCGGCCCGCGCGAGTTGCCCCAGAAGGCGTTCATGCCGCGGCAGTCCGGGCGCATCGGGCCAAGTTCAACTTGCAGGGCCGCAAGTAGCGCACTGCCGGTGCCGCCGCGCCGGGCCAGCGGGTGCACGCCCAGGTTGTAAAGTTCCGGCCCGCGTGCTTCGCCGCCGTGGGCAAAGCCAATCAACCGGTCGTGGTCTGTGGCAAACAGCAGCAGCTCGGGGTCAAAGCCCGGCGCGCCAACTACGCGGCGCTTGAGCAACCGTGCCGTCACCGGCCAGAAGTTGTGCTGGCCGGCAAACACCGCGTTGTGCAGGTCCGCCCAGGGTGCCAGCAAGGATTCGTGGTAGGGAACGATTTGCGCCATAGGCTAGGTCACGACCTGTCCGAGGCCCACAGCAGTTCCGGACTCTACTTTCGCGCCGGGACCTACAATCGCACCGGCGCCAATCACCGCGCCTTCGCCCACACTGCAGCCACTTTCCAGGATTGCCCCGGCACCCATGGTTACGCCTTTGCCCACTTTGGCCCCGGCGCCAATGACGCACAGCGGCCCGATGAAGCCGCCTTCGCCCACGCTGGCCCCTGGGCTGATGATCGCGCTGGGGTGCTTCAGGCTGATCAGCCGGTACTTCACCTTGCCGGCGGCCTCCAGTGCCCGGGTGCGCTGAGCGGCGTCCTCACAGGCTACAAAGGCCGCTTGCGCGCCCTGGATTTTCAGCCGCGGCAGGTCCGAAAGCCCGCCCTGCACGCGCAGGCCCATGACTTCTTCGCCTACCATGGTGCCGTCGCCTGTATCAATGAACATCAGCACCTTCAGGCCTCCGGGTGCGCCCTCTGCCACCGCGCCGCCGGAAATGGCGTCAAAGGCCGCGCAGGCCAGCGCGCCCGTGCCAAGGATCAGCAGTTCCAAGGGGGCTTCTGTCATGCACGTCTCCGGCAAGGCGGGCGGGAAACAGCACCCCGCGCGATTGTAGCTTGCTGCCACTGTGGTTTTGGTAATCCCCCCATATAACTCGCGCCATGTTTGTTGACGAACACGAACTGATAGTGCGTGCCGGCAAGGGTGGCGATGGCCGGTCCAGCTTCCGGCATGAATCGCAGATGCCCAAGGGCGGGCCCGACGGCGGCGACGGCGGCGACGGCGGCGATGTCGTGTTTGTCGCCAGCCACCACATGAACGGGCTGGGCCACCTGCAGAACATTCGCGAGATCCGCGCCAAAGACGGCGGCAAGGGCGAAGGCAGCGATTGCGCCGGCAAGAACGCGCCCGACACGATTGTGGAGGTGCCCGTAGGCACCGTGATTCATGAACTTTACACCGAAGCCCCGCCAGCCGATGCCGCGCCGGCTGAAGACGGCCCAGGCACCAGCGTTCAACCAGACGCCCTTGCATACGAATCAGCCGACGAAACGGACGAAGCCGACGACGCTGACGAAGCAGAAGCCGACGATGCAGACGTCGAAGCAGAAGCCGATGCCGAAGACGACCCCGACGCGATTCATGCCCCGGATTCGGCCTTCACCGCAGAAGGCGCCCATGGCGAAGAAGTGGCCGAACCTGAAGTTGAGCACAAGTCGCGCGTTCTGGCCGACATGAACCAGCCGGGCATGCGCGTGATCATAGCCCGTGGCGGCAACGGCGGCTTTGGCAACCGTCACTTTGCCACCGCCACCAACCAGGCCCCGCGCCGCGCCAACCCCGGCCGCCCTGGCCAATCGGTTCGCCTGCGGCTGGAAGTCAAACTGATTGCCGATGTCGGGCTGGTCGGCCTGCCCAACGCCGGCAAAAGCACGCTGCTGGCCCGGTGTTCGCGCGCGCGGCCCAAGATTGCGGCCTATCCGTTCACCACCCTTTCGCCCTATCTGGGCATTGTCGACATGCAGGGCGAAAGCCGCTTTGTGATGGCCGACATTCCAGGCCTGATTGAGGGCGCAAGCCACGGCAAGGGTCTGGGCCACCAGTTTCTGCGCCATGTGGAACGCACCCGCGTACTGCTGCACTTGATTGACGTAAGCATGGACGAAGTCGACCAACTGGTGCGCAACTATGAAGTGATTGAAGGCGAGCTTGCCGCCTTCAGCGCCACGCTGGCCGCCAAGCCGCGCGTGATTGTGGCCAACAAGGCAGACATTCCCGGCGCCGAAGAAAAAGCCGCTGAAGTATCCCGCCGCATCGGCAAGCCCGTTGATTTGATCAGCGGCGTGACCGGCAAGGGCGTCAAGGAACTGCTGTGGAAGCTGTTCCACATTGTCAAAGCCGACGCTCAATCCCCGGCCTGAAGCCAGGCCGCGCCAGCGCACCGAAGTTGAAATCGCCCCGCCCATTGGGACGGGGCGATGTTTTGCCAAGGCTGTGGCTAGTTGCCGCGCTGGGTTTCGGCGTCGCCCACCCGTTGCAGTGCCACCATGAAGGCCGCCGTGCGCATGGTGGTCTTTTCCTTCTTGGCCAGTTCGTACACGTCGTGGAAGCCCTTGCGCATCTTGCGGTCGAGTTCCTTGTTGACCTGTTCTTCGTCCCAGTAGAACTGGGTCAGGTTCTGGCTCCATTCAAAGTAACTCACCGTCACGCCGCCGGCGTTGGCCAGAATATCCGGAATCACGACGATGCCCTTTTCATGCAGGATCTCGTCGGCCTCGGGCATGGTGGGGTGGTTGGCGGCTTCCACAATCAATGGCGCCTTGATGGTGCCGGCGTTGTTGGGCGTAATCACGTCGCCCAGGGCCGCCGGGATCAGGCAGTCGACATCCAGCGCAAACAGGTCCTGGTTGTTCATTACTTCGCCACCGGGAAAGCCAGCCACGGTGCGCTTTTCATTGAAGTAGGTCCACAGGGCCGGCACATCCAGGCCCTTCTTGTTGTACACGCCGCCCTTGACGTCCGTGACGGCCACAACCTTGCCGCCCTTTTCGTGCCAGAACTTGGCCGTGAAGCTGCCCACGTTGCCAAAGCCCTGAATCGCGCAGGTCTTGCCTGCAAGCGTCTGGTTGTGCGCGGCATAGTAGGCTTCGGTCGCGGCCAGCACGCCCATGGCCGTGGCCGTTACCCGCCCGCGCGAGCCGCCCACATTCACCGGCTTGCCTGTCACCACGCCGGGGCTGTAGCCGCGGCGGGAACTGTATTCGTCCATCAGCCAGGCCATCACCTGGCCGTCGGTGCCCATGTCGGGTGCGGGCACGTCGCGCTGGGGGCCCAGCACAATGGCAATGCGGGCCGTGAACTTGCGCGTCAGGCGTTCAAGTTCCAGCATGCTCATGTTCATCGGGTCGCAGGCCACGCCGCCCTTGGCACCGCCAAAGGGCACGTCAATCAGCGCGGTCTTCCAGGTCATCAGGCTGGCCAGGGCACGCACTTCGTCTTTGTCGACTTCGGGGTGATAGCGAATGCCGCCCTTCCAGGGGCCGCGCGCGCCGTTGTGCTGAATTCGATAGCCGGTGTAGACGTGAATCTTGCCGCTATCCATGCGCACAGGCACGCTGACCGTGACTTCGCGAAAGGGCGTCTTGAGAATCTCGCGCAGCCAGTCGGGCATGTTCAGCCGGTCTGCGGCGCGGTCGAACATGGCGTTGACGGCTTCAAAGGCGTTGAAGCGGCGCGAGGTGGAGGTGTGTCGGCCTGTAACGCGAGTGGACATCGGGTTGCCCTGTAGGTTGCGTGGCGGGCCGGTTCAGGGAACCGTCCGCCCTGGCGCTTGATGGCGAACTATGCCTTGGGCATGGCCCCGATGCAAAGGGCCAGATGGGCGCAATTGTGCGCACCAACGGGGGTTGTCAGGTCTTGGCCGGCCCGGCGGATTCGGGAGTTTTCTCACGGTGACGTTGAAAGTCCGCCAGCGTGTACTGGGCCAGCACCTGGCCGATCTTCTGTTCTACTTCGCCAAACACGTCGCGGATCATGCAGTCGTCGTAGAAGCTGCAATCGCTGTCCGTGGCAAAGCAATCAAACACTTTCATCGGGCCGTCGATCTCAACCAGGATTTCCTGCATGGTCAGCTCGGAGGCCTCCACCGCCAGCACAAAGCCGCCGCTGGGGCCCTTGAGGCTGCGCACCACGCCCTTCTTGGCCAGTTGCTGCAGAATCTTGGAAAGGAAGGCCTTGGGGATCATCAACTTTTCCGCGATCTCGTGCAGTGTCACGGGGCCGCGGGCCCGCCTGTCGGCCAGGTACATCAGCGCGCGCAGGCCGTAGTCAGTTTTTCGGCTGAAGATCACAGTGCCTCCAAGCCCCGAAGATAAAGGGCTTTGTGGACCCGATTCAGTAGACTCGCCCGGCCCTGAGGTGTCAAGCACGGGCCACAGTTCCAAGCCCGCGCGGGCAAGGGCGTTGGCCACAGATGAACGCAGATAGACACAGATAACGGCAACGGCATCACCGCCAAGAACCGCGAAGGCAAGCACCAGGCGGACAGTCGCCAGATCCAGGCAGACCTAAGCGTAGCCAGCCAAGCCAGATGCCATGAAAATCCGTGTTCGTCCGTGGCTATCCGTGGCTAAAAGCCCTTGCAGTGCTTGGCGTCTTGGCGGTGATGCCGTTCGCCATTCAGCCCATGCACATCCAGGTTGCCGTCGCCCCCAGCCTTGCGGCTGGGGCTGTGTTTTATCCGTGTTCATCTGTGTTTATCCGTGGTTAAGAGCCGTTGCCGTTGCCGTGCTTGGCGTCTTGGCGGCAAAACCGTTTGCCGTTGAGCCCATGCATCTCCAAGTTGCCGTCGCCCCCAGCCTTGCGGCTGGGGCTGTGTTTTGTCCGTGGTTGAAAGCCATTGCTCCTGATCTGCAACCAAGTGATTCATCCGCGTCGGCTGCTTCATTTGATAAAGTACCCCGCCCATGAAGACCTACACTGAGTACCTGTACTTCCACACAAAACGCAAACGCGAGTACCTGCGCATCACCGACAAAGTCGAAGAAGTCGTGCGCAAGTCTGGCGTGCAGGACGGCATGGCGCTGGTTTCGGCCATGCACATCACCGCTGGCGTCTGGGTCAATGATGCCGAAGAAGGCCTGCTGGACGACATTGACCACTGGCTGGAAAGCCTGACACCCCAGGGCGCCTACCCGCAGATTCAATGGCCCCAGCCCGGCCAGACCGGCCCTGTCAACGCAGTGCGCAGCGAGTATCTGCACCATCGCACCGGCGAAGACAACGGCGACAGCCACCTCAAAAGCATTCTGGTCCACCACCAGGTGATAGTGCCGATCACAGAAGGTCGGCTCGACCTGGGCACCTGGCAGCAGATCTACTACGCCGAGTTTGACGGCCAGCGCCGCAAACGCCTGATCATCAAGGTCATGGGGGCTTGAAAGCAGCAAGCCGCACCCAACCGTCACGACAAAGTCACCGCGCGCAGGATGTTCTGGAGCGACATTCATGCCGCCCACGGTTGCCTGTTACACCCACAATTGCCACGCGCCGCGCCAGCCCCCGGCCTTGCGGCTGGGGCTGTGTTTTGTCTGTGTTCACCTGTGTTTATCCGTGGCCAAGAGCCGTTGCCGTGGCCGATCCTGGCGTCTTGGCGGCAAAGCCGTTTGCCGTTCAGCCAATGCGCACCCAGCGTGCCGTCGCCCCCAGCCTTGCGGCTGGGGCTGTGTTCTATCTGTGTTCATCCGTGTTTATCCGTGGCCAAAAGCCGTTGCCGTGGCCGATCCTGGCGTCTTGGCGGCAAAGCCGTTTGCCGTTGAGCCAATGCGCACCCAGCGTGCCGTCGCCCCCAGCCTTGCGGCCGGGGCTGTGTTTTATCTGTGTTCATCCGTGTTTATCCGTGGCTAAAAGCAGTTGCCGTGGCCGTGCTTGGCGTCTTGGCGGCAAAGCCGTTTGCCGTTGAGCCAATGCGCACCCAGGGTGCCGTCGCCCCCAGCCTTGCGGCTGGGGCTGTGTTCTATCCGTGTTCATCCGTGTTTATCCGTGGTTAAAAGCCGTTGCCGTGGCCGTGCTTGGCGTCTTGGCGGCAAAGCCGTTTGCCGTTGAGCCCATGCATCTCCAAGTTGCCGTCGCCCCCAGCCTTGCGGCTGGGGCTGTGTATTATCTGTGTTCATCCGTGTTTATCCGTGGCCAAAAGCCGTTGCCGTGGCCGTGCTTGGCGTCTTGGCGGCAAAGCCGTTTGCCGTTGAGCCCATGCATCTAAAGCGTGCCGTCGCCCCTGCGCCCCGTACCACGCCGGCTTACTTCGCCTTGGCCCTTTGCGCTTCCATCATCAACTCGACGGCTCGGTCGCGTACCTGGCCCTTGGTCAACTTCTTCTGCTTCGTTTCCAGGCGCAGCACCAGGCTGGCCTCGTGCGACAGGCCTTCCGGCCGCAGGCGCCTGGCCAGTTCCTTGACATATGCCATCGATGCAAGCTCGTCGCGCGTATTGTCCTGGCCTGCCGATTCGTCGCCCCGGGGCCCGTGGCCCGTTGCCGGGTCCAGCGTGGATTGCGGCCCGTGCTGCGGTTGCTGGTCGGGGCCAAGGGGCTGGCCTTGCGTGGCTGGTTCGGCGGCCACATTGTGCGCGGCTTGTGGTTGATCGGCCCTGGGCGAATGCTGAAACGGCGTCGGGTCGGCTGTTTCCGGCCGCAGCCAGGGCGGCAGATCGGCCAGCGGGTCGCGCCCGTGCAGGCCAAAGTACTCCGCGCGGGCCAGGGCAAAGGCCCGTTCGCGAATCGCGTTGCGCGCCATCAACTGCCGCGTCAGCAGGCTGGAAAGCCGCATGCGGTCGCGTGCGTAGGGCGGCGCGCCGGTGGGCGTTGTTGGCACGGCGTCGGCATATTCGGTTTGCAGGGTGGTGTTGTGGTCCAACTGGCTTTCCAGTTGCGCAAAGCCAAGGTTGTCCATGGCACGGCCCGCCAGCCGCCACATTTCGTCGCGCACGGGCCCCTTGGGCAAGGCCAGAACCGCCGCCATCACATCCAGTTTGTTTCGGGCACGCATGATCGACTCCTGTTCCTGCCAGAAGTCTACAGCGACCTGCGACACTTTCGGGCCTGTCCGCTATTGGCCGTGGCACTTCTTGAGCTTCTTGCCGCTGCCGCACCAGCAGGGGTCGTTGGGCGACAGCTTGGCCCCGCCCTTGGGCTGGGCGCTGGGCGGCTGCACTTGCAGGCGCTGCAACATGGCCTCATATTCTTTGCGGCGCTGGGGCCAGTCTTTGACTTCTTCAATACCTTGCTTGAGTGCCGCGATCGCTTCGTCTTTGCGGCCCATGGCCAGGTGGCATTCGGCCATGAAGGCGTAGTCCAGCGGCATCTTCTTGGAAAGCTCCAGAATCATCTGGTGGTCCTGCAGCGCGCCCTGGGCGTTTCCCAGCTTCAGCTTGATCTGCGCCCGCAGGTTCCAGCCTTCCAGGTGCTGGCCATCGGCGGCCAGCAGGCGGTCGGCATACCCCAGCGCCTGGGCCGCGTTGCCGTCTTCAAAGTATCCCACGGCGGTGCGAAACAGCAGGTCGGTATCCAGCGGCTTGCGCTCCAGTGCCGAAAGCAGCAGCGCCGTGGCTTCTTCCTTGCGCGCCATTTCTCCCAGCAGGTCGGCGGTGTCTTCAATCGCCTGGGAATCATCGGGGCGCTCGGCCAGTACCTGCAACTGGTACTGGTAGGCCTGCTCAAACTTCTGCAGCCGTGCCAGCACGATGCAGTACAGGCGCTGGATGTCTTTATGCAGGTGGCTGGCCGGGCTGACTTCAAGGGCTGTCTGGGCGTGCTTGAGGGCTTCGTTGAACTTGCCGGCGCGCACCAGCACGTTGGCCAGCACCAGGTTGGCCAGCAGTTCGCGGGGGTCCAGGTCAAAGCTGGCCTTGGCCGTCAACATGGCCAGCTTGAGCTCGCCCATGCGATAGGCAATCAAGCCCAGCCAGCCCATCAGGCCGGGGTCGCGCGGGCTGGCTTGAAAGGAAGGGTCCAGGGTGCGGGCGATTGTCTGCGGGTCAACGCCCAGTTGGTCCAGCACGCTGGCCAGTTGAAGGGCCGAGACCGCGTCGGCGGGGTCGTGCTTTACCGCGGCCTCCAGCTTTTCGCGGCGGCCGTTGAGGGACAGGCGGTCATCAATCGCGCCTTCAGCTTCGAGCCATTCGATGGACATGCCGCGATGTTGCAAGAAAACCACACCAAGCGGGAGACCCCGCCGCAAAGGATTCAAGCACGGGGCAGGCAACTTCAGGCATCAGCAAAAGCTTTGCCGCCATACACGCCAACGGCTTTCAACCACGCATGAACACAGAAAAGCACGGATCGGAACGGCTAACACAGCCCCGCCCGCAAGGGCGGGGGCGACGGCAACCTTGAGTTACATGGGCTGAACAGCAACGGTCTTGCCACCACCAACAGCAACGGCTTTCAACCACGGATTGGCACAGACAAACACGGATAAAACACAGCCCCGCCCGCAAGGGCGGGGGGCGACGGCAACCTTGAGTTACATGGGCTGAAAAGCAACGGCCTTGCCACCACCAACAGCAACGGCTTTCAACCACGGATGAACACAGATAGACACGGATAAAACACAGCCCCGCCCGCAAGGGCGGGGGCGACGGCAACCTTGAGTTACATGGGCTGAAAAGCAACGGCCTTGCCACCACCAACAGCAACGGCTTTCAACCACGGATGAACACAGATAGACACGGATAAAACACAGCCCCGCCCGCAAGGGCGGGGGCGACGGCAACCTTGAGTTACATGGGCTGAACAGCAACGGCCTTGCCACAACCAACAGCAACGGCTTTCAACCACGGATTGGCACAGACAAACACGGACAAAACACAGCCCCGCCCGCAAGGCTGGGGGCGACGGCAACCTTGAGTTACATGGGCTGAACAGCAACGGCCTTGCCACTACTTATCTGCGTCCATCTGCGTGCATCTGTGGTCAAAGCCATGGCAGCAGCCATTCCTGGCGCTTTTTGGCGGCCAACCCGTTGCCGCTATCCGTGCCAATCCGTGCAATCCGTGGCTAGAACGCAGCTTTAGTGCTTGTGCGCGTGGCCGTGATGGGCGTGGTCGTGGTGTTCGTGCCCGTGTTCATGCCCGTGTTCATGGTCGTGAAAGTGCAGGCCCGTGGCCTCGAGTTTTTTCTGGATCAGCTTGCGATCCAGGTCTTCGCCAATGAACACCAGCACGTCCTTCTTTTCCCGAATGAAAGCCGGGCGCGGGATCAACTCAAAATCGCCCGCGGTCCATTGCAGAATCGCTTGCGGCTTCACGCCCTCGACCTGCACAAAGCCCTTCAGCCGCAGCAGGCCGGGAATGCCCTCGCTCAAGAAGTCATTGAACTTGCGTTTGTCGGCCGTGCCGCAGGGCCACATGGTGAAACTGAGATAGTGGTCGTGCGCGTGGGCAGGCCGGTTGTGCTTGTGGCCGTCGTCGTGCTTGTGTTCGTGCTTGTGCTCATGCGCTTCGTGCTCGCAGTGGCCGTGGTCGTGGTCGCAATCACTGTGGTCTTTGCCGTCGTTCACCACCTGCGTGCCGCCGGCGTTGATCACCAGCTTCGGGTCTACTTCGGTTCGCACGGTGCGGTGCAGGGCAGCGCGCTTGTTCAGGGCGCGCACTTCGCTTTCCACCTTCTGCAACGTGGCTTCGTCCACCAGGTCGGCCTTGTTCAGCAGCAGCAGGTCGGCAAAGCGGGCCTGGCGCTGCATCAGCGCTTCGGCCTGGGGAACCTTGCCCCAGCGGTTGACATCGACCACGCTGACAATCGTGCGCAGGGTCAACTTGTCCAGCATGTTGGGCAGCGTGCAGATGTCGAGAATTTCAACCGGGTCAGCAAGGCCGGTGGTTTCCAGCAGAATCGCGCTGGGCTTGTCGGTAACAGCAATGTCGTACAGTGTTTTGGTCAGCTCGGTTTTGCTGGTGCAGCAGATGCAGCCGTCAATCAACTCACGCATCTGGGCGTTGGCGCCCTCCAGCAATTCGTTGTCGACGTTGGTTTCGCCGAACTCGTTCATCAGCACCAGCGGCTTCTGGCCAAGATCGTTCAGGTGCTTCAGCAGGCGCTGCATCAGCGTGGTTTTGCCGCTGCCTAAAAAGCCCGCTACCAGGTACACAGGAATGGTCATGTTTGCTCTTTCCGTATCGTGCAAAGCGCAAAGATACCCGCCACAGGGGCACTCGCCAGTAGAAGAAACGCCCAAGGTCGGCCGCTACGTCCCTGCACCTGGCACAAGTTCCACCAGCGTGATTTCCGGCGGGCAGTTGATGCGCACGGGCATCCAGCCGCCGGCGCCGGCATTGACGTACAGCCTGCGGCCCTCGTACTCGTAGAAACCGTTGTGGTAATGCTCAAAGGGCAGCACCGGCGACAGCGCGTAATCGCCCAGCCGGCCCAGCACAATCTGCCCGCCATGGGTGTGGCCGCTAAGCGTCAAATCAATCGGCCGCTCGCGGGCCTCATAAAACGTCTTGGGGTGGTGCGAAAGCAGAATGCGCGGCGCGCCGTCTTCGCGCACATCAGCCAGGGCGGCATCCAGCGACTGGTTGGTGTCGCGCTGCGTGGCGCGTTCCAGTGTGGCCTGGCGCGGGTAATCAATGCCCAGCAGCCACAGGTGCGCATGGCCGTGCACCAGCTTGCGCGATTCGTCTATCAGCAGGTCTATGCCCGTTTCGCGCAGGCCTGCCAGCACCTGGGCGGTGTCGGCGCTGCGCGCAGCAATGTATTCGTGGTTGCCCGGCACCATGAACTTGCCAAGCCGCGGCTTCAGCCCGCGCAGAAAGCGCTGCGATAGATCCATTTGCGCAATGTCGTTGTCCAGCAGGTCGCCGGTCATCACGTGGTAGTCCGCGCCCAGGCTGTTGATGGCCTGGGCAATCATGTCCAGGCGTGCGCCATCCATGTAGCTGCCCACGTGAACGTCACTCACCTGCGCAATCGTCAGCCCGTGCAGCGGTGTCAAATCGCGACCCACGGGCAGCTGCAACCGCCGCACCACCGGCTGCTGGCGCGCTGCCATGGCCCCGCCCGCGGCCGTGGCCGCCAGCGCTACCGGCACGCCCAGCGCCGCGCGAGTGATCGCCCGCCGCCGCGATTCATCGACCAGTGCCCTTTCAGCGCCGGTGCCTGCCGTGCGCACAAACAGCCGCCGCAGCCTGGCAAGTGCGCCCGCAAACCGGCCCGGCGCCGCCGTGGCCAGCATGAACCCGCCATAGGCCCAGGTGGCCAGTTGAAACGACATTGCACCCACCGCCAGCCACAGCGGCACCTGGTCGCGCATCGATGTAAGCCCGGAAACACCCCCAAAGGCCAGAAACAGCCCCGGGTGCAGCAGCAGCACGTAGACCACGGCAACGCCAATACTGGCCCGGTTGCCGCGCACAGGAAAGGCAATGCGCAAGCGGCGCCGCAGCGCCAGAAAGGTGACCACGTTCAGAAACGTGACCATGAAGCCAATGGCATGAAACACAAAGTTCATAGGTAAAATATAACCCGGCCAGCCAAAGCCGCATTCCGCCAATCAACCTGAACAACACTCCGGCCTGACGACTGGGTTTGGACACGGAGTAACGGAGTAACGGAGTAACGGAATTGCTGCGTGGTTGTGTTTCTGAGTGCCTGAGCTTCTGGGAGCCTGAGTTTCTGGGTGGCTGAGTTGTTACGATTGGGCGGCGGCTGGCATCGTTGCTCCGTTGCTCCGTTACTCTGTGTTCAAGCCGTTGGCGGCTTGCGGTTGCATTCGATCTACGCCATCTCAAACAACAGCCCGGGGTTTTTGGCCCCGGGCTTTTTTGGTTCGGTGACTTCTTTTGCTAGCTGCGCTTTTCTTTGCGGCGCCGGTACAGGGCTATGCATAGCGGCAGCAGCATGGCTGCTGGTGCTGCGGCTGCTGTGGCTGCGCATCCGCCGCCGCCACCACCGCCGCGTCCACCACCGCCGCCGCCGATCACTACTACATTACTGTAGCTGAAGGTCTGGCTTAGGGTTTTGGCTGCCAGGTTGTTGGTGGTCAGCACGATTGCCAGGTTCTGGCCTGCACCGGCGGGTACGGTCAAGCCGGTGATCTGCGTGCCGGCGGCATTGACGACTGCCCCGCCGCCACAGTTCACGCCGCCAATCGTTACCGTCACCGGCAAAGCAAAGCCGCTGCCGGTGATCGTGATTGCGCCACCGCCTGCGGGCAGGCTGGTCACGGGTGTGAAGCTGGTGAACGCATAGGTGATCACCTTGAGCGTGGCTGCTGTTGGTGCCGCCGTGCCGAACAACACCTGGCCGCCGCCGGTCAACGAGTTGACGTCGGCTGGGGCTGCAATCTGGCTGCTGAAGGTCTCGCTGGGGCTGGCACCGGCGCTGGCCAGCACGTTCAGCACCACCCACAGGTCTTCGTTGGTGTTCATGTTGATCGTCAGGTTGCTGCCGAAGACGCAGCTCACGCTGGGCGTGGCACCGGCACCGGCAAACAGTTGCGTGTCCGTTGCATTGAAGCTGCCGTCGCCGTCGTCGCGCCACACCTGCACGCCGGTGGCGGCATCCAGGTTCGCGGCCCAGTTGCCGTTGCCGCTGGTGGAAAGCGTAAAGCCCGCCACGGTGAAGTTGGCGTTGCTGGCACTCAGGCGGAACTGGCCGACCATGACTGTGAAGCCCGCTGCATTTTGCTCACGCGCCACAATCGTCGGGTTGGTCGGCCCGGCGTTGACTGTCAAGGTCGCAACATCAATCACCAGCGCCGAACTTGCCGCCGTGGGCGTGCCACTGACTGTGCCGCCCGTGGGCGAGCTTTGGGTCAAGCTGGTCACGGCTACGCGCAGGGTCTCCGCGGGGCTGGCCTGTCCGGCAAGCTTGGCGACCAGAAAGAAGCGCTTGCCCTGGTTCATGGCAAACGCTGCGGCCGCGCCGGTCAGTGTGGCGGTGTAGGTGCCGTTGGCAGCATTGAAGCTGGTGCCGGCGGTGGCCGTGGCCAGTGTGTCGGTGCCCGGGCCGTCAAAGCTGCCGTTGCCGTTATCCAGGTACAGGGCCAGGAAGTTCACGTCTGTCTGGCCGTCCATGCTGCCGGATTCGGTGAACGTGATGTCGCTGACGGTCCAGGGTATCGTTCTGCGTGGCCAGGCTGAAGTCGCACACCACGTGGCCGTTGCTGCCGGCACCCTGGCTGTTGTTGTTGACAGTGCTGAAGCTCATCGGCCCGGAAAGCGTTACGCCCAGCGTGGCCGGGTTGATGTTCAAGGCGTCGTTGGCGGCCGTGGTGGGCGCGCCGGTGATTGTGCCGCCGCCGCCGCTGGTGGCGTTGATGGTGGTCAACTCGGCATGGATCGTCTGGCCTGCACTGGCCGTGCCTGCCAGCTTGCAGACCAGAAAGAAGCGCCGGTTGGTGCTGATTGCCCAGGCCCCGTTGGTCAAGGTCGCCGTATAGGTTCCGTTGGCGCCATTGAAGCTGGTGCCGGCTGCGGCCGTGGCCAGCAGGTCTGTGCCCGGGCCGTCAAAGCTGCCGCTGGTGTTGGTGTCCTCATACAAGCCAAGCAGGCTCAAGGCCGCTTGTTCGTCGGCCGTGCCGCTGGCCGTGAAGACCAGGTCAGTGACTGTCCAGGCGGCCTGGTTGGTGGACAGGCTGAAGTCCAGAATCACGTGGCCGTTGCTGGAGGGACCCTGCGAATCGTTGTTCACGCCCGTGACTGCGCCCGGGCCGTTGCGCGACAGGCCCAGATTGTTCGGCGGCGAGACCGTGCCGTTGATGGCCACATTGACCGAGGCAGGGGCCGAGCTGTTGGTGACGTTGCCGCTGAAGGTGCCCAGCGTGGCGCCAGTCAAGCGCACCCACACAGTGGCATTGAGTGTGGGCGTCTGGTTGATGTTCAAACTGGCGGAGTAGCTTCCGGCCTGGGAAAGCGAGATTTCAAAGTTAGCCGGCGCATTGACTGTGGTGGCAACCGTCAAGCCAGCACCCACAAGGTCATAGGATTGCGCAGTGCCCGGCGTACCCACACTGGTGGTGCCCAGGTTAAGGCTGTTGGGCGTAGCAACCAGTGACCACACGTTACCCGAGATCGTGACGTTGGCCGTGGTAGCGCCCGCGCTGGCATGGGTGATGTTGCCAGAAACCGCGCCGGCGGTAGCACCAGTCAAGCGGGCATAAACCGCAAGCCCGGCATAGCTGGGGAAGGTCGTGATCGTGATCGAAGCCGCATAGCCGCTGCCCGAGCTGAAGGAAACCTCAACACCCGAAGGCGCGGTGATGGTCGTGTTACCAGTCAAAGCCGAACCCGAAACCGTGTAACTGGCAGGCGTGCCAGCCGTACCCTGCTGCGTAGTACCCAGGTTCAGCGTCGAAACCGAAGGCGTGACCGTTGGCGGAGTCACCGTGCCGTTGACGGACACGTTGGCCGTGGTGGCACCGGCGCTGGCATGGGTGATGTTGCCGGTAATCGTGCCGGCTGCGGCACCCGTCAAGCGGGCATAAACCGAAACACCGGCATAGCTCGGGAAGGTCGTGATCGTGATCGAAGCCGCATAGCCGCTGCCCGAAGCAAAGGAAACCTCGACACCCGAAGGCGCGGTGATGGTCGTGTTACCAGTCAAAGCCGAACCCGAAACCGTGTAACTGGCAGGCGTCCCCACCGTACCCTGAGGCGTAGACCCCAGGTTCAACGTGGAAACTGAAGGCGTGACCGTAGGCGGCGTGACTGTGCCGTTGATGGAGACGTTGGCCGTGGTGGCGCCAGTGCTGGCGTGAGTGATGTTGCCGGTGATTGTGCCAGCGGCCGCGCCCGTCAAGCGGGCATAGATGGTTGTGGCCGAATAGGTCGGGAAGGTCGTGATCGTGATGCTGCTGGCATAGCCGCTGCCAGAAGCAAACGAAACCTCAACACCGGAGGGCGCCGTGATGACCGTGTTAGCCGTCAAAGCCGAACCCGAAACCGTGTAGCTGTTGGGCGTGCCAGTCGTGCCCTGCGGCGTGGACCCCAGGTTAAGCGTGGATACCGAAGGCGAAACGGTCGGTCCCGTCACGTTGCCTGAAACCGACACGTTGGCCGAATTGGCACCCGTGCTTGTATGTGTGATGTTGCCGCTGATGGTGCCCGCTGTGGCGCCAGTCAACCGCGCCCAGACCGTGACGCCCGAATAGCTGGGGGTGGTGGTGATCTGCAATGTCTGGGCAAAGCCGGTTGTCTGGCTGAAGCTGATGTTCACGCCTGTCGGCGCCGTGATGTTGGTTACGGCAGAGAGTTGCGTGCCCGAAACCGTGTAGCTGACAGCCGTGCCAGGCGTGCCCTGCGAAGTCGTGCCAAGGTTGACCGAGCCCGTGGAGGTCGAAACTGACGGCCCCGCGTTGTAGCCAATGTCCGCAACACCATACACAGAGGAATTGCCCGAAGACGGATACACCGGCGTAGAGCCCGAGCCCCAGCAGGAACTGACCCAGTTGATCACGCCTGAGGGCGTCCAGGGGCTGACTGCGGTGGCCAGATAGTACCAGTCAGGCCCGCACACTGTGGCGACACGATACTGCCGCCCAGCGACCAGTGTGATCGGCGAGGCAAGGTTGCCGCTGCGCCAGGTGCCGGCGGCACCGTTAGCTGTGGTAACAGTTGCAATCGGCGCAGTGGTTGCCGTGGAGTCCCACAGGCAGACCTGCAAAGCCCCGGCAACCGGAATCATGCCCGAAAGGTGCGTGACGTTCACGTTGGACTGCGACGTGGTGAACACATAACCCATGTTGTAGGCGCTGCTGTTGAACACCGTCAGGCCAGTCGAAGGTGTCTGTTGCAGCGGCCAGATCACGTTGCCCACAAAACCGGTGATCGACACGTTGGCCGAGGTGGCCCCGGTGCTGACATGCGTAATATTGCCGCTGAGAGTGCCAGCGCTGGCACTGGCGCTGATGCGCGCCCACACCGTGGTGGGGCCCCAAGTGCCAGTCGAAGTGACGGTGATCGAGTTGCTGTAGCCGGAGGCTTGGGCGAACGAAACTTCAACGCCAGTCGGCGCCGTGATGATGGTCTGGTTGGTCGTGCTGTTTCCAGAGACGTTGTAGCTGACGGCTGTGCCGGCCGTGCCCGGCGGGGTGGCGCCAAGGTTCAACGTAGAAACGCTGCACGAAACATTCGGCCCTGCCGGCACGTACTCGTCGGCGCCAATCTCGCGCGCCGCGCCGTTGGGGCGTGTGTCGCCATCGACGTCGTCGGCCATGGTGCTGGTTGCGGCCTTGCTGATGCACGGCGATGAGGCCTGCAGGTGCAGGTCTTCCGAGCCCAGCGAAGTGCTGATCAGCAGCGGGTTCGTGCCAAAGACGCCGTTAGCATCGCGGCCCGAGGCCTGCCATGCCGCGAAGTTAGGGAAGGTCGTGGTGTCGCTGTGGAAGGCCGCGCCGGTTGTGTAAAAGTAGTTGTAGTCAGAGGTCGTGGGCGCCATACCTGCGGTGTCAACACTCCAGCAGGGCACACTGGCGATCTGTGAAATGAAGATGTTGTAACTGCACTGGGTCAGGGTATAGGACCCGCCGCCGCTCATGCCGATGCAGCCGTAACTGGAGCCCGAGTTGCGTACAACCGTGTTGTGCAACGCGGCACAGCCGGTGCTGGGGCGGCGCCAGCCCAGCGCGCCATAAGCGAAGCTGTTGAAGGACCCGCCGCACTGGCAGTCATAAATGAAGCAATTTTCGACCGTGCAGTTGGTGATCGGGCCGGTGTTGCCATAAATGAACGTTCCCACGCCCGCGCAGTTGCGGATGATGCAGTTGCGCACGTGAAATTCGGTTACCGCTGAGCCTGCATAAAGATGAATGCCAAAACTGTTGCCACCAGTGAGTGTCAGGCCCTGAATGGTTACATAGCTGACCTGGTTGACTGTGATTGGGCCGGTGTAGGTGGTGCCGAACATGCTGACTGCACCGTTGCCCGTGATTACGGGCTTTTCGCCGGCTGGAGCCTTGATCAGAATCTTGTTGGAAGCCGAAACGCCGTTGACGGGCGCAGCCGTACTAGTGGCGCCACTGATACCCAGGCCGTACTCGGCATCGGAGGTGTACACGCCACCATCGTCGTAGACGTCAATCGTGACTGGGCCGTTTACGCCGTTGGTCTCCAGGGCCGTGAAGGCCGCACCAAGCGAAGTAAAGTTGCCACCCCCGGCGTTGTTAACAGTGTAGGTGCCGGACATCTGCGCTTGCGCAGCAGCCGCCAGAACGACACCAGCCAAAACCAGCGCCGCCACGCGAGAGAATACTCGATCGTAGATCATTGAACCTCCTAAGCCTTGCCGCGGCGCAATTGCGCCCCGTGCGACAAGGACTCCTGAATGTGGTGATCGTGTCAGGATGACACTACGGTGACCTGAAGTCAATAAGATCAGACGCTGAAAAGTTGCAGTTTGTGCGATTGCATCAGAATCAGCCGCGTTTGTTGCGCTGCCAGGCTTCCGCGCCGGCCAATCCGCTGTGTAGATCAATCACTCTTGCGCAGTCGGCATTTGCGCGGGAAGCCTGCGCCGCCGGGCTTGTCCAGGTGGATGGATTGCACGGACTTGTGGTCTGTGCTGCTGAACGTGGGGCTTGGCGACGTCAACATTCCCTTGGAAGGCCCGCGCCGATTGCTACGCTGCCCGCGTTCATGCCTGCCGGCCCGGTGGCACGGTGCCCCAGCGCTGGCGGCGAGCTTGAGGACCCCACGACCGCGTCGCGCAATGTTGCAATTGCCCGATGCGGCGTTTCGTTTGGGGCAGGAGATTCCTTCATGGCCAAGACCATCATTCACATCGTAGGCACTGGCACGATTGGCGAGCCGCTGACCGGCCTTCTGACGCACTTCCAGAAGGAACTGGGCATCGACGAAGTCACTTTCAACAAGCGCACGCCGCTCAAAACCGACCGCAGCAAGGTCGTGGACCTGATTCGCCGCGGCGCCAAACTGGCCACTTCGCGCGACCAGTTTTCAGGCTTTGAAAAGCTGGGCATCAAGCCGACCTATGACACCGAAGAAGCGATCCTGCGCGCCACGGTGGTGATTGACTGCACGCCAAGCGGTGCCGGGCTTGCCAACAAGGAACAATACTACCTCAAGGCTGCCCAGGCCGGGGGCAAGGGCTTCATTGCCCAGGGCAGCGAGTTCGGCTTTGGCAAGATGTACGCGCGCGGCATCAATGACGAAACGCTGGTGCCGGGCGAGGACAAGTTCATTCAAGTAGTAAGCTGCAACACGCACAACTTGAGTGCCCTGGTGAAGCTGTTTGGCACCAAGGGCAACACCGCGCCAGAGAACCTGATCAGCGCTGATTTTGTGTGCATGCGCCGCGCCAATGACATCAGCCAGGACGACGACTTTTGCGCCAGCCCTGAAGTGGGCAAGCACAAGGACGACCAGTTCGGCACGCACCATGCGCGCGACGCCTGGCACCTGTACAAGACCAAGGGATGGGACCTCAGCGGCCTGTTCTCGAGTGCGCTGAAGTTGAACACCCAGTTCATGCACGTGGTGCGTTTTCACCTGCGCGTGAAAGAAAACACCAGCGTCGAGAAGCTGATCAAGACCATCAAAGAAGACGACCGCCAGGCCCTGACCTTCAAGAAAAGCGCCAACCAGGTGTTCAGCTTCGGGCGCGACCACGGCTTTTTTGGCCGCATCTTGAACCAGTGCATCATTCCGCATGAGACGCTGCAGGTGCAGGGCGGCAGCAACATTCGCGGCTTCTGCTTTACCAGCCAGGACGGCAACAGCCTGTTGAGCAGCGTAAGCGCCGCCCTGTGGGCGATTGACCCTGCGACCTACGACAAAAAGATCCAGGTTCTGAAGCCTTACTTCTTTGAGGAAGTCTAAAAACAGGGCCAGGCCCGCACGACAGCGGAACAGGCGGGCCGGTCAAAGGCCAGACAGCATCCATTCAGAAAACGGGGCGATCCTTCGATCGCCCCGTTTGCTTGTGGCAAGTGGGGCCGAGGCCAAGTGCCGCGCGCTTGCGCTTTGCGGGTCGCGCGACGCCGGTGCTTGCCGGGCCAGGCTCGCGGGGTCTTGGCCAGCCTGTCAATCCAGTCGGGCGTGGGGTGATCGGACAGGAATGTCCGGCTTGCCGCGATGGGGCAAGTGTGAAAGGCTGGGTAGGCCCAACAATCCTGTCGGGCGGGGCGGATTGCACACTTTGCCTCCGGTCACGTTCTGGATAGCATCGGGTCGTCCTTGGAGCCCGCCCATGTCCGAACTGGTGCCAGTGCGCATTCCTGCGCGCGCGGTGATTGTACTTGCGTTGATGATTCTGGCCTGCGCCTCGGACCCGGATTACTCGTCTTCGGGTTCGTACAGTTCAGGTTGCAGTTCCGGCGGCAGCTATTCCGGGGGCAGTTCGAGCTGCGGCTCGGGCGGTTCTTCCAGCGGGTCGTCTTCCAGCGGCTATTCGGGTTCCGGGCCTGACCGGCCAGCGGCGCCAGCCCAGCCCTATGTGGCATCCGACGCGCCGGAACTGGATCGTTCGAAGATACCCCAGGCCGCAACAACGGCCGATGTCACGATTCAATATGGCTCGCCCGTGCGGCCCACGGACAACCTTTGGGAGCGGCTGCTTTCGAAGTATTCGCTGGCGCTGGGCAGCGATAACCGCGGCAACGGCAACGACCCTTACATCAGCTACAGCTTCGAGTTGGGCAACGATTCCGGCAAGCGCACCATGGCCTTGGCGGCGGAATCAAAGACGGTTTACAACGCCGATGGGTCCAGCACGAAAATGGCGCACGGGCTGGGCTTCTGCACCTGGGATAACGCCCGGGCCAAAATGAGTGCAGGCGTTTCGGTCAGCCTGGCGGACCCTTACACCTACGCGGTGGGCTTCTTTCGCGATGGCCGCATGTATGGCCCGTGGTCGTTTGCCTATGAGGATCTGTCCAAGGCCGGCACGCAGAAAACCAACTACATCGCCGAGTATCAATACAACCAGGCCAACGGCGAACTGCGCTTTTACGACCAGGACGGCTACATCACGGAACAAACCTGGACGGTGGGGGGCGTGCGCCACGGCGCCAGTTATTCGTGGTCCGCGGATGGTTCGTTTTCGTCAACCTATGTCGGCGGCAAAGACAGCGGCGCCTGCGCCCAGTGGAATACATCGGGCCAGTTGATCAAGCGCGGCAATGCCTTTGACGGCAAGTATTATGGCCGCACGGAGTTCTGGTACCCCGGCGCCACCTATCCCTATGTCACGCGCTACTTCGACTTCGGGCCCAACCGGGGCTGGGCGGCTTACTACAGCGCCGAGGGCAAGTTGGTGTACCAGGCCTGGGTTGAAGACGGCGCAAAGAACGGCCCCTATGCGGCCTATTGGCCCAGCGGCAAGCTGCGCTGGACTGGCGAATTGACCAAGGGCAACAACCACGGCGTGTTCAAACGCTTCACGGAAGACGGCTGGTCGGATTTTGAAACGACCTACGCCAACGGCGTGCAGACCGGCCCGGTGCGCTGGTTTCACAAGGACGGCAAAGTCAAAGAAGAAGGCACATTTGTGGCGGGCAAACGCCAGGGAACCTTCAAGACCTACAGTGAAAGCGGCACGCTGGCATCGCAGGTGGAATGGGACAGCGACGTTGCCACGCACTACACCTATTACGACGAACAGGGCCAGGTGACCCGAAGCTACAGCCCGGGCGAAGTGCCACCGGAAAAACGCCTGGCGGCAGGCTGGAACTGGATCGACAACGGTGAATTCGGCACCCAGCAATTCACCGACCGCGCGATTGCCTTCGATGGCGAAACCGGCAACGCCCTGTTGTTTGGCGGCCAGCAGGGCATTTTCGGGGCCGACACCAGCGACACCTGGAAGTTTGACGGTGCCAGTTGGCAAAAGGCCGCGCCGCGTATGACACCCGGCGCGCGGGGCAACGCCGCACTTTACTACAGCACCGTCAACAAGCGGCTGACCATGCTGGGCGGGTCGCACATGGATGTGAACGACGAATTTGCCTTTGAGGACCGCGCGGATTTCTGGGAATGGAAGGGCGAATCCTGGGTGCCCCGGGTTGACCTTGCCATTGGCATGCCCACCGGCATTTCGGCCACCAGGACAGCCTTTGACACGGATCGTGGCGTGCTGGTCGCGCTGGCCCACCCACCCGAAGACAAGACCAGCCTGCGCCTGTTCGAGTTCGACGGCGAAAACTGGAAAGATGTTGCCGCGCCACCCGTGGAAGGCACCCAGACAGCGTTTCTGTGCTGGGACCCGGTGGCCCGCCGCGTGCTGGTGTATCAAGGCTTTCAGGGCGAAGATTGGGACCAATACGAACAAGGCTGGAGCTGGGACGGCAAGGCCTGGGAAGCGTCCACCACTCCCACGATCGTGCCGGGCAGCGAGAACCACATCAGCTCGCCTTTTGCCGACGAAACCCGCAAGCTGCTGTGGGCGTTTTCAGACCGCAAACTGTGCTGCTGGGATGGCAAGGTGTGGAAGACCTACGAATCACCCGAAAGCCTCAGTGCCCAGGCCTTTGGCGCCGTCGACCCCAAAACCGGCAAGCTGTTGGTTCACTTTGCCCAGGCCGACGACGACACCACTCGCAACGCAAGCTGGTGGTTCGACCCGGCCCAGGGCAAGACCAACGAGTAGTCGTGAAAGTAAAGACTCCCGCAAGCGGGAGTCTTTACGGGTGGGTGAAGCAAGGCAGATCTATTTGCCCAGGGCCGACAGCGGAATGAACTCACGCTTGAGTTCGCCCTTGACCTCGAATTCGGCGCCGGTGCTCATCAGGCCTACCAGACGGCCCATACGGTCGCCGGGCAGCGGGAAAGTGAACTCGGGCCCTCCCAGCAGAAACACGCGCTCGGGGCCTGCGGCATTGCTGGCACCCTGAATCAAGATCACGCGGTCGCTGTGAATCACGGTGCCACGGGGCAGGCTGCCGCCGCGGCTGGCGTGTTCGCGCAGGCTGGCTTCGACGCTGTTGTTGCCCATGCCGCCGGCCCAAACCACCATGCGGGCCAGGGCATCGCTGCCGCGCTGCAGGGGCATGGCGTCCTGGGTGGTGCGGGCGCTGAAGCCGTTGTTGCCGGCGCCGGCGGAAAGGCGTGTCGTGGAACTTTCGCCCTGGCGGCTGACTGTGGCGTTGCCTGCCAGCACGGCCACATTCACCATGGCTGCATCCACGCCTTCGCCGCTGTCCGAACCGCCCTTGTACACCAGCTTGACATCGCGGGTGTTCAAGGCGACTTCGTGAATGCCGTAACGCGACGCGGCCTGGGCCAGGCTGGCCACGAAAACTTCAGGCGTCATATCGGTGCCATAAAAGCTGACACGCCGGTTGTTGCGCAACTCGGCGTCCAGTTCACTGACGTTGATCCTGATGCCGTAGGTGCGCTCGCCCAGTGCGGCTGCTTCGGCCAGTGTCTGGCGCTGGACTTCAACCATGCGGCCGTCGGCGGAAACACTCTGGTAGGGGCGCTCATAGTCCACGGCCACACTGGACCCGGCTTCAATGTCCAGGTTTTGCTCCGCTGCCGTGGCGCTCAGTGCCACGTTGCCAGCGGACAGTACGGCCCGGCCGCGCACGACCTCAATCATCGGTGCTGTAAAATCACCAGTGCGGTGCAGGCGCACGGCGCTGGCGCCGTCCAGCAGAACCTCGCCGCCCTGAAACGTGATCTGGCGGCGGTCGCCGATCGCGGCTTCCACCAATTCGCCGTCATGCACCCAGTTGGTTACGCCGTCGGCGCTGATGCGCGCCACGCTGGGTGCCGGCAACTCCGGCATCTGGGACAGACCAAAAATGATCGCACCAGAAACCACCACGGCAGCAGCAATGCGCATCGCGTGGGTGCGCAGCCAATCAGCCAGTGAAAGAATCTTGCCCGGCTTGTGGTCTTCGTGGCCTGTTGCGTGTTCTGTTGCGTGTTCTGTTGCATGGCCAGCGGCGGCAGCAGACGGCTGGGCGATTCCGGCTTCGCGCACGGCAGCAAACAGACGCGCCAGGGCGGCCTCCGAGATATCGTTGGCGGGCACTGCGCGCACCATCAAGACATTGCGGCGAATGCGTTCGGCCTGTTCACGCAGGGCCGGGTCACGATCAAATTGGGCGTACAGCAGGGCCTCTTCTTCACGGCTGATGTCGCCCAGGGCGAAATCAATCAACCGGTCGTGGCTGGGGTTCTGGCTGGGGTTGGGTTCCATCTTTGGTACCTCGGGGACTGCGTGCTGCTTGCTGGTGCCGATCCGTTTCCTGGCACCTGTTGTTGAAACGACCGGCGCCGGCCCGCGTTGGCCAAAAGCTAGCCTAAGCCAGACCGCGCTTGGCCAGATATTTGGTCAGGGCCGCAATCGCTTCGTGCACCCAATACTTCACCGTGCCTTCGGGGCTGTGCAGGATTTCCGCGATTTCGGCATAGGGCATGTCCTGATGCACACGCAGGATCAGCGCCTGGCGCTGGTTTTCAGGCAGGTGCGTAATGGCAATGCGCACTTCGTCGATCAACTCGCGCGATTGCAGTACTTCGTGGCTTTCGGGGTCCTGGCCGCGCAGCAGCGAGGCAAAGGTGGTTTCCTGCCCGTCGTCGCCTGTGGTGGCGTCGATGCTGGCGTGCTGGCGCAGGTTTTCGCGCTTGAAGTGATCGAGTGTAAGATTCCGCGCAATCTGCAGGCACCAGGTCGTGAACTTGGCGCGCGGCGTGTAGGTGCCGGCGTTTTTCAGCACGCGCAGAAACGTTTCCTGAAAGATGTCTTCGGCGGGCTCGGCCCTGCCGACCATCTTGTAAATGAAGTTGTAAACCTGGCGGCGGTGACGCTGCACCAGAACCTCAAAGGCCGCGTTGTCTGTATTGCGTTCATACAACTGCAACAGGTCGAAATCCGTGCAGTCTTGCAGTGACCGTGGCAGGGCCTCGGTGCGTTTGCGTTCAGGTTTTGCTACGCGTTCCGTGGATTTTGCGGGCTGACGGGCCAATTGGCGGCCTTCATGAGTGGAAGAAGAAGAAGCTGGAAGCGTGCGTGTCATAATAGGGCATTGTCGCAAACCACGAAAGCCGCGCTGGTTGAAACGCTTGAGACGGCGTAATGTCGGCTCCACGATATGCACATATTGCACTTGTCGCTAACCGATCTTTAGCACGAATGCGTGATTCCAAAATATAAAAAAGGCCAACTAAAGATAAGACAACCAAGAAAAATGCGATAATTTCTGTTTTTCATTTTACTCAGTGTATGATACACTGACACGGAGTAGTCCTCAGCGAAGTGTATTCAGACTCCAAAAGTAAGAGGGGCAATCCATGCGATTGACGCAATCCAGCCTTCGGCGCAGCCGTCACGGTGGCGCGCTTGCCGCCGCCATGTTGTTCATGATCATGGTAACTGTGGCCGGCACGGCGCTGCTTTCCATGTCGGTTATCACGCGAACCTCGATCGTCAAGAACGGCATCGACGTGCGCTTGATGATCGCCAGCGAAGCCGCGGTGGAATCCGTGCGCGGGCGCTTTACCCTGATTGCCGGCGTTCAGGAAAACTGGAACTGGCTCAGCGACAGCACCTTTACCAGCCTTGGAACGGTCACTGTCAACGGCAACCCCGTTGCGGTTTCAGCCAAGCGCTTTACAGACCCGTCGGTTCCCCGCGCCCAGGTTCGCGGCGTCGCCACGGCTTCAGGCCGGACGCGCACTGTGGAATACACCGTGCGTGTGGCGGCCTTCAGCGACTACGCCGTGTACATTGGCGAAGCTGGCGCCAGCAACTGGGGCTACTTCAAGTGCGTGGGCAACTTCTATTCACGTGGCAGCTGTAACTTTGGCGCCACGGGTACCCAGTTCTTTGGCAACTGCTGGACTTCGGGCACCTTCACCAAGGGTGGCAACACAGACCCGGACTCCTACACCTTTCTGAAGGGTAAGCAGGAGAACATCACACCGATTCTCATGCCGGACGACATTGCCAACTACACCGCGATCGAGAACGGCGCCAAACCGCCTTACCTGGCCAGCGATTACGTTTTCTATGAAAACACCCTTGAGATCCAGTTGATGGGCACGCAGTTCCGCCGCATCTTTGTGCGCCGCACCGCAGCCGGTGGCGCAGGCGCGGCCGTGCCTAGCTGGTCTGCAGGTACCACCGCCCCCGCAACTTACCCCGGCGGCGCAACCTACGGGCTGATCCCAAGCACCATGTTGGCCGCAGGCAGCAGCTGGCTGAACACCGGTGGCATGACTAACGCCACCAGCTCTTTTGCCCGTGGTGGTTTGAACATTTTTGGCGCGCCCCAGGCCTGGAACAACGCCACGGTTTCCGGTACGCCCAATGCCGCGCTGCAAACCAGCGCGGGCACGGTGTACTACGAACTGGCTTGGGAAACGCTTGACCTGCCCAACAACGGTGTGGTGTACATCAAGCTGGGCTCGCCGGCTGCTTATGGCAGCACCCGCGACAGCCTGAACGGTGCTGATATGAACCGCTTCACCCAGCGCGGCACGGACCTTGGCGACTTGGTTCGCAATACACCATGGAGCCGCAGCGATACGGGTCGCACGCCGATTGTGCTGTTGAGCGGCCAGATTTCAAACCGCCGCACCACCATTTGCGGCGACGGCGTCAACGTGGTCATCCGCGATAACATCACCTATGCCACACTGGCCGCAAACCCCGATCTGCGTCGCGAAGCCAACAAGGCCACGGCTGCAGCCACCACGATTCCAGAAATGCTGGGTGTGATCAGCCGCGAACGCTGGCAGAACCAGGCGACCAAGACTGGTACCTACCTGGGCGGTGGCGACGTCAACATGGCCTATCGCTACTGGAACCTGCTGCCGGCTGCGCAAACCGTGACGAACTCGGGTGCCGATACGGGCCACAATGCCAACCAGAATGCGCTGGATGGTGTGTACCTGGGCACCTACTCGTGCGGCGACAACTATTATCACGGCTCGCCGCCATCGCAGGAAGTCTGGTTCTGCGGCGGGTTGATCTCACTGTACACAACCTACTACACGGAAAACTGCTGGAGCTACGTTCACTATGACTGGGACTGGCGCATGACAGAAACCACGCCCCCGTTCTTCCTTAGCTCGTACAACGTGTCGGCGGTTTTTGTGCCGGGCTCCTGGCGCACCTGGGAAACTTAAACAATCATCAAGCCCATTCCAGCCTCGCCCGCCTTGTGCGGGCGAGGTTCGTTAATGGCTTGTGAATAACGACTTAGGCCAGAGTTCCAGGCACGAAAGTGTAAGATTGTGCGTAATATGCAAGTCGAAATAGCGTACGATAATGGCTGATTTGCTTGACGAAGGTATGTCCGCGTGTAATATTTCAGGCACAGCCAAATTACACACAGTCCGGAGGTCACCCGATGGCCGCTTCCCGAAATCTTCGCCGCAACCGCAAGGGTGGTGCACTCGCCGCCGCCATGCTGTTCATGATCATGGTTACCGTGGCTGGCACGGCGCTGCTTTCCATGTCGTTGATCACGCGCACCACGATGGTCAAGAACGGTATCGACGTGCGCCTGATGATCGCTGCTGAATCGGGCGTCGAGACACTGCGCGGTCGCTTCACGCTGATCGACGGCGTGCAGGATGACTGGAGTTGGCTCAGCACCGCTTCCTGGACAAACGTCGGCACGCCAACCATCAACGGCACACCCGTCAGTGTAGACGCCTTGAGTATCGGCGGCGCATCGGTGCCTACGGCACGGGTGCGGGCTTCGGCTGCAGCGTCAGGCCGCACGCGGTTTGTGGAATACGTGATTCGCGTGGCCAGCTTCAGCGACTATGCGCTGTTCAGTGGTGGCGCTGGCACGTCGTTCTATGGCACGAACTACAAGCAGGTCGGCAACGTATACAACAACGGCATCATCCAGATTTCGCCCACCACGGGCGTGCAGTTCTTTGGTCGCACCACCACTACTATGAACGTGGTGTATGGCCCGGAAGGTGTGGCCTATAACTTTCCGCAGCAGTTGCCACTGGAATGGCAGCCGGTCGTTACCGTGCCGCCACTTTACAACTGGACCACCTTGGAAACGGTCGCTGGCGTAGTCAATGCTGGCAACACCCACCGCTACGGCGAAAACACACTGTGGATTGAGTTTCTGGGCACCACCTATCGCCGCCACTTCGTGCGCCGCAACAACACGTCAGCACCGACAGTCGCTGCTGCCAACGCCAACCGGCCTACCGGCACAGGCTGGCTGAACACCGCAACGGGCGCCTTCGTGGGCGCTGCGCCGGTGGGTGGCGTATCGCTGAACAACACCGACTACTCCTACGCCACCGAAACGATCGCGATTCCTGATGAGGGTGTGATCTACGTGGCTACGGGTTCTTCGGCCTCCAACTATGGCGATGAACTGAACAACCGCGACACCGCAGCCGGAAGCGCTGCCGCGGTCGACAATCTGTTTGTGCAGACGCCCATCAACGTGGCCGACTGCCGCCGCTACAACGGCACCAACGTGCCCATGCTGATGGTCAGTGGCCTGCTGGACAGCCGCCGCGTGACGGTGGTGTGCGAGCACCTGGTGACCATCAAGGGCAACATTTCCTACCAGGCCCTGTTGAACAACCCGGAACTGCGCCGCTTTGAAAACAAGCAGTCGCCGGCCGCCACCGGCTACAAGGAAATGCTGGGCGTGATGTCGATGATGGACATCAACCCGGCCGTGCATTGGTGGGCGCCGGTTGCCGCGGCCTACAACGTCAACAACCTGGGTGGTGAGTTTGTGCCCCCGCACTACGCCAACCAGTACCACTGCGACGGCGTGTTTCTCGGGCTGACCAACGCCATGCCCCACAACCCCTACGGGGCACAGGATCTTGACGAGTGGTGGCTGTGCGGCGGCCTGATTGGCGCCCAGGGCCGGGCAGCGGCGGGTTTGGGCAACACGTTCAAGCGCCGCAACTATGACTGGGATTGGCGCATGCAGACCACCATGCCGCCGTACTTCCTGCGGGCCTACAACACCAGTGCAGTCTTCGTCCCGGGCACCTGGCGCACTTACGAAACTTGATGTGGCAAGCCTTTAAGGCGGCGACCGTGCAACGGTCGCCGCTTCTTTTTTGTGCACTTGGCCTGAGGGTTTGTGGGGCTAGAGGCTTCTGGTATGCCGCGGCCTTGGGTACACTTGCGCCATCCAGGGCAAGGAAGAGGTATGGCCACTACCAAAGTTGAAGTTCTGTTCGGCAAGATCGCGGTCAGCTGCGGCTTTGTAACTGAGGAACAACTGACCCGCGCCGTGGAAGCCCAGGAGAAGTCTCCTGACGGCACCCACCTGGGCAAGTGCATGGTCGACCTTGGATTCCTCAGCGATGAGGAACTGATGACCGTGCTTGCCATCCAGCGCGAGAACCGTTCACGCCTGGAAATGTCGCCCGCCGTGCGCAAGATGGGCATGACGCTGGGCCGCCTGGCGATTGAGAAAGAGTATTGCACCGAACAACAGGTGCACGAGTGCATCCGCGAGCAAGCCAAGTTGGAGCGCTTCAACCTGTTTTTCCGGCTGGGCGAAGTGATGGTCAGCAAGGGCGTATTGAGCAGCGAAAAAGTACACGAGCTGCTGCAAAGCCAGAACATCACCATCCTGGGCTGCCCGGCCTGCTTCAGCAAATTCAACGTCTTGAACTACAAAGACGGCATGAAGATCGCCTGCCCCAAGTGCGGGCATCCTGCGCTGGAAGTACCAGCCAGCATGCCGGCGCTGAAAGTCGATGGCGCGATCGACGACGGCGACAGAAAAGCCGCAGCCTCCGGCGCCGAAAAACCGCCCGAGGTTCCGGAAGTTCTTAAGGGCCTGGAGAACGATTTCCGGCCGCCCAGTCGGCCCAAATAGGCTCGCACCATGGGCTTGGCTTGGCGCGTTACCGCCAGACCACGGCGGTCAGGGCAAATCGCGTACCGAAAAACCCGCAGTTTATGCAGGTTCCAGGCTATACGCGTGCTTGACGGAACCAGCCAATGTCTGGATACTTAATGGGTCGGATACCTTGAACATACAAGGTTTGCTTGCTGTTTAACTGCAAGGGGAACTACTTTGAAAAGGTCATATCGTCGCGGTTTTACGCTGGTCGAACTGATGGTGGTTATCGGCATCCTCGGGTTGCTGGTAGGCATCTTGGCTGTCGCCGTGATTCCCAAGCTGGCCCAGGCATCGGCCAAGCTGGAAATCAAGCAGGTCGGTGACTTGATGCAGGCCATCCAGCAGATTCCCATCGACAACCGCAAGAAGCGGGAACTGCAATCGGCAACCATGAAGGACGCCAAGGGCCAGAAGTTCTACGAACTGGCAATCAAGAAAAAGCTGCTGGACCCCGAAGTGATCAACAAGCTGGTCAGCCTGAACAGCAAGGTTGACACCAAGGCCGGCACCGAATGGATTGAAAGCGGCGACATGCCGGCCAACAGCTGCAGCTATACGTCGCCCAAGGGCGGCGAACTGCTGCAGGTGCTGAACGCCAAGGGCACCACCAAGACGGTTGTGCTGACCTTCAACAGCAACAACTGGACGAACTACGAAAACGAAGGCGTGATCATCTATTGGTCAGATGCAGATACCGCCGAGTACATGACCTCGGACATGGCCAACACGAGTTACAACATTGACACGGAAACGTTCAAGGACGCCGCCCGTGCCAAAGACATCATTGGCAACAAGAAGCCCTTCAACCGCACCTACGAATAAGCCACACAGGCACGCGGTTTGAACCAGCACGAACCTGACGCCCCGGCCACTGGCCGGGGCGTCTTCTTGGGTGCAGGCGTTTGCCAATGGTTCGAATTTGTAATCGGTGGCGGCGCGCAGCGCGGCGTGGGACAATGCTTGCGTCGGGTACCTCGGGGCGCGCAGCCCTTGAGCCCTTCTGCCATGCAACCTGCCAGCCAGGCCACTTCCAGCCCATCCAGCATCTGCCTGCCATTGGTCACGCCGCCCTGATTCGGGGCCATGGTCGTGATTGCGCATTCGTCGCCGCAGGCGGCGCTGGTGGTGTTTTCGCCAGTCGAAACTCGCAACTCGATACGTAGCAACTACTTACACGCAGAAAGAATTTGACGTTCGCGCCGCCATGGGCGATCTTTGGTTGTCGGGTACCTCTGTTCAGGCGCGCTGCCTTTGAACCGGAGAACCCTTATGCATTCCAAGCACAATCGCGGCTTCACCCTTGTCGAACTAATGGTCGTCATCGCCATCCTGGGCCTGCTGGTCTCGGTGCTGGCCTTTACGGTCGTGCACCAGTACGCCAAGTCCAAGGCTGACCTGGAAAAGATTGCCATGAAGGACATCGTTTCTGGCATCAACCAGATGACCATTGACCAGCGCGCTGGCGCGATCCTGCGGGCCGAACCAAACCGCAACGCTGGCGGGCGCGAGTTCTTCAAAGCGGCATTCAAAAGCAAGTTGCTGGACGAATCGCTGCTCAAGAAGATTGTCAGTCAAAGCGGCAACGATTTTGCCGCCGATGCTTTGCCGTCGGAGGGCGCCGAGCTGCTGGCAGAAAACTGCAGCTTCACGGCACCCAAAATGGGTGAACTGCGCGAAGTGATGGGGCTGGGCGGCAAGAAGCGCGTGGTGCTGCTTTCACACAATGGCCGCAACTGGCGCAACTATGAAAGCCTGGGGTATGGCCCGCTGGTGATCTTCAGCGACGGCGATATGGCCCAGTATCTGGACCCGCAAACCGCCCAGGCGGAAATGAAGCTGTCCTCCGCGGACTGGGAAGACCCTTCGGCCAATCTGTTTGGCCGCAAGCAGCCCTTCCAGCGCACTTACGAATAGCGTCAGGCCAGAAGTTTGCGCACCAGCACATCCATGCCCGGGGCCCCTTGCAGCGTATGCAGGGGGCTTCCGGGTTCTTGCAGTTCCAGTTGCAGCATCACGCTTGCGCGGTCGTGGTGTTCGGCGTCAAGGCGGCGCAGGGTCTGGGCGGCATCGCCGTCGCGGTTGGCAAGCACACAGGCCTTGAGAAGCCACATGCCAGCCTGCACGCGCCCGGATTCAAAGGCCAGTTGCAGGTTTTCCACGGCCAGTTCCGGGTCGCCGGTGTTGTACTGGATCATGCCTGTCAGCTCTGCGGTTTCAAAATCCTGCGGGTTTGCATCCAGCAGCCGGCCGCAGATGGCCAGTGCGCCTTCGTATTCGCCGCGCTCCAGAAGAATGGAAGCGATGTTGCGCTGGATATGCGCCAACTGCGGCGCTTCGCTGCCTGCCTCGCGCAAGACACGCAAAGCGTCGTCAAGGCGGCCTTGCTGGGCCATGATGTTGGCCAGGCCGTTCAGGGCTTCGGCGTAGGGCGTAGCTTCTTCTGGCTCGCGCTGCCGGTTGCGCCACATGCCGGCCAGCGGGGCAATCATGCCGTGTTCAGAAAGCAGCGCGGCAAGCTGCAGCATCTCTGCACTGTCGCAGAACTTGCTGAATGCCCGGGCGATCATTACCCCACGCGGGCCCATGCCGGCGGCGATTGCGCCCTGCACCGCTTGCAGTGTCGGTGGCGGATCCTTCGCTTCCTGGGGTTCTTCAGGCACGGGCAAACCAGGCCTTGTGTTGTTCCAGTTCGGCGTCGGAAGGACCGGTTTCAGCCGTTGCGGCGCTTGTGTCAAAGGGGCTCATCTGGCGCAGGCGGGCCACGATAGCGCCAACCTTTTCAATCAGTTCGTCGACCTCGGCTTGCGTGGTGTAGCGGCTGACACAAAAGCGCACGCTGCCGTGAATGCTGCTGACGGGCGTGTCCATGGCCTGCAGCACATGGCTGGGTTCCATGCTGCCGCTGCGGCAGGCGCTTCCGGCCGTGGCACAGATGCCCTGGGCGTCCATCATCATCAACAGCGCCTCGCCATCAATGAACTTGAAGCCGACACTGACCGTGTTGGGCAGGCGCGAAACCTGATCGCCGTGAAAAACCAGGTCTTGCACCTTGTCCAGCAGGCCGCGTTGCAGCCTGTCGCGCATCTTGCGCATGGTTTCCACGTGCTGGTCCAGCTTCAAATGGGCAAGTCGTGCGGCCTGGCCCATGGCCACGATGCCGACCACGTTTTCTGTGCCGGCACGTTGGCCGCCCTCCTGGTGCCCGCCGCGCAACAGTGGCTCAAAGGCCGTGCCGTGGCGCACAAACAGCGCCCCGCAGCCCTTGAGGCCATGAAATTTGTGGGCGCTGATGGTCAGAAAATCAATCGCCAGTTCTTCGCCAAGGTGAATGGCAAGTTTGCCTGCGGCCTGGGCGGCATCAATGTGCACCAGCGCGCCGAACTGTTTGGCCATGTCGCCGATGGCGCCAACGGGGTGCAGAACGCCGGTCTCGTTGTTGGCCCACATCACACTGACCAGCGCGGTGTCGCCGCTGATTTCGTTCTTGAGTTCATCCAGGTCGAGGTGGCCGGATCGGTCCACGTTCAACTCTGTCACGCGGTAGCCGCGCGACGCAAGGCTGCGCACGACTTCCAGCACGCTGGAATGTTCGGTCTTTACGGTGATGATGTGCTTGCGGTCCGGCCGTGCCTGCAACGCCGCGTAAATGGCCGTGTTGTTGCCTTCGGTGGCGCCGCTGTTGAACACAACTTCTGTGGTTTTGCAGTGCAGCAAGGCCGCGACGTGTTCACGGGCTACTTCGATTTCGTGGCGGGTTTTCTGGCCCAGGGCGTGTTGGCTGTTGGGGTTGCCATAGAACTCGCCCAGCAAGGGCAGCATGGCCTCGACGGCTTCGGGGGCCGGAAAGGTTGTGGCGTTGTTATCGAAGTAAAGGGGCGTTGGCATGTGTACCCAGCGGGGGCCGGCCGCAAGGGCCCTCACATTGTTCCCTCACGACCGGTCCCGCGGAAATCGCGTCCTGCAAAGTTCTAGCGCATGGGCGGCGCGTGAAGTTCCGCCGCATGTTCGGTTGTATCGATTACTTCGATCGCCGGGTCAACCATTTCGCGCAGGCGGTCCTGCACAAAGAACTTCATCGTCGCGCTGCTGCTGCTGCACGAGTTGCAGTGACCGTGCAATTGCACATACACCTTGGTGCCCTGCACGTCGACAAGTTCCATGTCGCCGCCGTCCATGGCCAACCCTGGCCGCACTTCGCGGTCCAGTACTTCCTGAATCAACTGCATTTTCTGCAGGTTCGATCCTGTGGCCGTGACCGGCCGCGACGGCTTGGTCGCCGTTGGCGTCGGCGGCGGTGGCGGCGCCATTTCCGCGCGCACCCGGCCCAGAATCTGCTTCAGGTCCACGTGACAGCTGGTGCAGCCCCCGCCAGCCAGCGTGAAGTGCGTAATCTGGGCTACGTCCGTCAGGTTGTGGTCGCGGATCGCGCGTTCAATCTTGTGTTCCGGCACGCCATAGCAGCGGCAGATGTTCAGTTCGTGGTCTTCCGTAATCTCGGCATCCAATTCAATGCCGCGAAAGCGCGCGTAGGCTGCTTCCAGCGCTTCCATGCTAAGGACACAGGCGTGCATTTTTTCCGGGGGAAGCCCGCCCAGCCAGGTGCTGATTTCCTCGGCCGTAATGCGCGCGGCTTCGTCAATGTGTTTGCCGAACAGCATTTCGGTAAGGGCAGAAGAAGAAGCAATCGCGCCGGGCGAACCAAACACCTTGAAGCTGGCGGCGACAATCTTTTCGCCTTCGTCCAGCTTCAGGTACAGCTTCAGGGCCTGGCCGGAAGCCAGGCTGCCGACTTCGCCCACCACCGTCGCGTCGGGCATCTCGCCGACGTTGCGGGGGTTGATGAAGTGATCGCGTACTTTGTCGGTGTAGGTCAGCATGCTCATCGCAAGGGTACACCAGCGCCCCTGCAACTGGAACGGGGTATCGGACTGGATTAGTCCGCAATAGCATCTGGCTTTGCGGGCTGAATCCAGCCCTGCCCGCGGGGCGCCGGATTGCAAAGTTCAGATTTTGCGTCAGAGTCGCTTGGCGCGGGGTACGGACTGTTTGGACACCACCGGAGATCACATGAAACGGAATCGATTCTTAGTCGCCGCCGGTCTTGCGGCCCTGGGCTTTGCCTTTGCAGCTTGCGGCCCGGCAGGCAACAGTGCCGGTAACGCGCCAGCCAACGCCCCGACGAACAATGCCCCGGCAACCAACGCCCCGGCTGAAAACGCGCCTAAAGACACACCGCCGGCAGCCTTTGACGTAGCCAAGGAGCGCGACGCACTGGTGGACGCTTCCTGGGGCTACCTCAAGAAGATGTACAACGGCAACGACAAGTCCATGGACGAAAACAAGGTCGGTATTCCTGGCGGCTGGGGCCCGGGTTCGACCAACATTCCATATACCGCCATGGTGCTGTACGGCATTTACGGCACCAAAGTGTGGGACGCCAACAACGACATGGTCAAAGACAGCGTCAAGTTCCTGGTCGAAAGCCAGGACCCCGCCACAGGCAGTTGGAGCTACGCCCCCTTGAACCTGATGCCCAAGGCCAAGGGCGTGCGCGCCGTTTACATCACGGCCATCCTGCTGGAACTGTTCACGGACCTCAACGCCGACGGCCCCTGGAAGGGCAAGCTGGGCGAAGCCGTGGCCAAGGCCCGCGATTACCTGGTGCAGTCGCAGGTGGGCAACGCTGCCGGCCCGGCACCGGACTACAGCAAAGAAAAAGTCGGCTACGGCGGTTGGGCCTACAGCAAGGAAGAAATCGACAGCGCCGTAAAGGCCAAGGGCAAGCCCGCCAGCAACATGAGCACCAGCGCCTTTGCCGTAGACGCTCTGCACAAGTGCGGCCTGAAAGAGGACGACCCTGTCTGGGAAGCCGCCCTGACGTTCTTCAAGCGCAACCAGAACGCTGGCGAAGTGCAAAGCGAAGGCTTTGAAGCCATGTACAACGGCAAGAAGGTCAAAATGGCCGTCAAGGGCGAGCCCGGTTACGGCGGCTCGATCTACAGCGAAGAAACCAGCAAGGCCGGCGTAACCGAGAACGCCGACGGCACCGTCACATTGGCCAGCTACGGCACCATGACCTACAACCTGCTGCGCAGCTACATTTTCTGCGGGATGAAGAAAGACAGCCTGCCCGTGACCCTGGCCTGGGGCTGGATCACGCGCAACTACACGGTGGAACACGTGCCGGGCTACCAATCCGAGGAAAAGAACACGCAGGGCCTGTACTACTATTATGTGTCAATGGCCAAGACGCTGTATGTGATGGGCAAAGACACAGTCGAGGAAGCCGACCGCGGCACCAAGCACAACTGGCGCGAGGACCTGGTAAAGGCCCTCAAATCACGCCAGAAGGCCGAAGGCAACTGGGTGAACACGAACAAGGAGTGGCAGGAGGACAGCCCCGTGCTGTGCACCAGCTATGCCCTGAGTGCCCTGCGCCACACGCGCTAGCCCGCCATTCAACCACCCGGCCCGGCAGTTGCCGGGCCGGTTTCGTTTGTGCGGCGTTTGCCTCTTGCCGCTGTGGCGGCTAGATTCCTGCCATGCCGGTTTCCTTGGCGCCCGCCTGGGCGGAACACGACAAACTTGCCAAAAGCCTGCCGCGCAATGTGCGCGAGTCTTTGGGCGTGGCATTCACGCCCCGGGCGCTGGCGTTGCGGCTGGCGCACGACACGCTGGGCAAGTTTCCCAAGCAGCAGTGCCCACAGATTCTGGACCCTGCTTGCGGCTTGGGTGCGCTGCTGTTGGCGGCGCTGGAGTGGGCCACCGTGCAGCGCCCGTTGTGGGTCGCGCCGATGCTGGCAGGCCGCATGCAGGGCTGGGAAGTCGGGCGCGAACTCAGCGACGGCGCCCGCAAAGTGCTGGCCGTGGCCGGCAAGTGCCTGAACGCTCCCTGCAAGGTCAAGCTGCACACCACCGATTCGTTGATGAGCGACGAGCAGGAAATCGCCGACGCGATTCTGCTGTGCCCGCCGTTTAGGGAACTTCGCGGCGCGGAATCCCAAAGCCTGCCGCCAGACAAACGGGCCTGGTTCGCCCGGCGCTTTGGCAGCTTTGCCAGCCTGCCGTCGTTTCATGGCGCCTTTGCGGAACTGGCGGGCCGGCTGGTCAAACGCCAGGCCGGGCGCGTGGGCATGCTGCTGCCATTCAAAGTTGCTGACCAGCCCGACTATGCGGGTCTGCGCCGGGCGCTGGCAAACCTGCTGGCGCTGGAATCGCTTTCCCAGGCGCCGATCGGGGCGATTGCCGGTGTCAGTGACGAACTGGGGCAGTTTGTATTCATTGCAGGCAAGGGGGATATCTCCGGCGAGCCCTGGAAGTCGCGCCAGGACGAGCAGGAGCAGGTCTACCAAAGCAGCATCATGCGCCACGCCCCGCTGCCGCAGGGCATTTTCTGCGACATCGGCATCAACCCGGGCAACTCCGCGCACCTGCTGCTGACAGACAAACCCGAGCCCGGCGCAATGCCTATTCGCGATGCCAGCGACGTGATTGCGTTTGGGGTTCGCAACCCGCGCATGCTGCTGCGCGGCAAGGTTCCCAGGGTTACTGGCTTCTACGCCAAGATCTCGCCCCCGAGTGTCTTCAAGCAGGTCAAGATACTGATTCAACGCGACGGTTCGCGCGTGATTGCCGCAAAGCACAACCCGCCGGCGTTCTTTCGTGATGACCTGATTGGCTGCCTGGGCAGCCCGGCCTTTGACGACGACTACCTGCTGGGGGTGTTCAACAGCGAGTATTTTGCCCGGCTATATCGCGATTCGTTTCGGGAAGGCCGCCTGCGCGCCCAGGGCAAGATCACGATTGAGCAACTGAACGCTCTGCCGGTGCCCTCGCGCCGCGCTGCGGGCGCCAGTTACGACGCGGTGATTCAGGTCAGCCGCGAACTGCAGAAGGTGGCAGGCCGCGATCCCAAACTGCGCGCACACCTGGAAACCCTGGTGCGCAAGGCCTACGGGGTGTAGGGCCGCTGTCTGATTCCAGCGGAGTGCCGCGCCAAGCTGTTGCCGTGAAGTGTTGAGTCTTGCATCGCGGGCTACATCTTCTGTTGCGGGTGCTTGACGGGTGCTGCTAGCTCGCGGTCTTTTTCTTTCACCTTCTTGGCCGGAATCCCCACATATACCGCGTGTTCGCGGGCGTTGCGTGTCAGCAGGCCGTGGGCGCCCAGCATGCTGTTTTCGCCCATCTGCGCGCCGGCCAGCACGGTGCTGTGATAGGTCAGGCGGCAGCGCGCGCCAATGCGCGTGACCTTGTTGTCGACAAACTGCTGCAGGTTGATGTCGTGGGTGTGGCTGTAGATGTTCACAAAATCGCTCACGCTGGCGCGGTCACCCAGCACAATCCCGGCCCGGTCGTCCAGCAGCACCCAGCGGTGCACGACCACGTTGTCGCCAACTTCCATGTTGTAGCCAAAGGTGAACTCGACGTAGGGGAAGCATTTGAAGTTGGCGCCTACGCGTTTGAAGATGTGCCCCGCCAGCATGCGCCGCAGGCGTATTCCCAGTTCCAGGTTCATGCCCGCGGGGCTGCGGTCAAAGCTGTACCACAGCCACAACAGCGGCTTGACGGCGGCAAAGCGTGCCGGGTCGCAATCGCCGTAGTACTCGGCTTCCAGGGTAATGTTGCGCGGGTCCATCTGCGCCTGCAGCAGCGGGTCGCCCTGGGGGTGGCCCCACAGGCGCATCAGCGCGTCGCGGCAGATATCGCTGCGGTCGTCACCCCGGCGGATGCGGGCGTCGATACCGGCCACAAAGTCGTCGTACATCTGGCTGGTCTGCGCCGGTAGTTCCAGCTTGCGCAGTTTCATTTCGATGCCGATGGGCTGCACCGGCGGCGGGATCTCGGCCATAACTGGGTCCTTACTGGATAACGCCCTTACCCTAACAGCGGCGCGGCATTCGCCAAGTTCCGACCGCGCCCGATCAAACTGCCTGCTGCGGCGCAGGCGACTGGTCGGGCCGCATCGGCCGCAGCCGCTCACCTGGCTTGTGCAGCGGCGCTGTGACGGCTTCAAACTGTTGAAGGAACCTGCCCAGCGCCAGCCCGCGGTATTCCTCGGGCGCTGCTTGCAGTTTTTGACAGGCGGCCACGGCCAAGATGCGCGCCCCCGCAAAATTGCCGTTGCCGAAGTGATACAGGCAGACGGCAGCTTGCAGCAGGCCTTGCACGGGGCCTTTGTCGGCAGGCGGTACGCGGCGCCAGAGTTCTTCCAGGTATTCGTGTACATCGAAGTAATCGCGCGCTGCAAAGGCAGCAAGCCCCGCATGCCAAAGCTCAGGGGCGGACATCTTTGCCATGCGCGGGTCACTCAAGTTACGAATACCCCGGCGGGCGCTTAAGGCTGGGTCGGATGG
Organism: Planctomycetota bacterium; assembly: GCA_016722065.1. Lineage (GTDB taxonomy): Bacteria > Planctomycetota > UBA8742 > UBA2392 > UBA2392 > H3-PLA7. The sequence continues at coordinate 611,976 of JADKGX010000001.1, read as the reverse complement.
TGCGGCTGTCCGTTGGCGCGGCTTCTTTGTGGCGCGACGCCTGGTGCTTTTGCGGTGGTGGTGGAGGCGCGGTCTGGACGGCATCGCTGCTGCTGGCAATCAGGCCCGGCACAACCAGACGCATGTCCAGCACGGGTTCGGTGAACTGAAACTGCCAGGCCGGCCATTCGGGCCGGTTGGTCCGCCAGGCAAACACGCGCATGCGGTCGCGGACCAGGCCAATGACCGTCGAGTTCAGTGTGTCGCAGGTTCGCACAGGTTCGGGCGATGTGAACTCCAGTGCATTGCTGCCATCGCGAAACAGCATGGGCAGCACGTTGCGCTTGATCGCCACCAGCAGCGAGCGGCGGCCGTCGGGCATGGCACAGGCGGCCAGGTCGCTGACAGGCGTGCCGGCATAAAATGCCAGCACAGGGGGGTCCGTGGCCGCGGGGTCCCAGACATACACGTCGCCAGCGGCGTCGGCGATCAGGATGTATTTGTCGTCGGTGGAAAGCGCCGTGACTTCGTGGCGCGTGCCCCGATAGCGCGCCGCAACACGCAACTGGGCGCCGGATTCACTGGCGGCTTCGAGCATCAGAACCGTCGGGCCGTTGGCAAACAGCAGGCGGTCGCCAAACACCTGCAGGCTGCGCGTGGTTGAAAACTGTGAAATCAGTTCCGGCATCACCTGCACCCCGGCGCTGTAGGGCTGCAGATAGGGCCAGCGCAACAGGCCAAACTCGCTGTGCGTGGCATACAGATAGCCCCGGTAAATCACGGCCGCATTGATGCCCGTGCGCGCGTCCACGCCCTGGCCAATGGGGTACTCGCGCGCGGCTTTGCGGTGGGCCAGCAGCGTGACATACACGCCGTTTCGCGCACCGGCCAGCACGACGCGTTCGGCGCCTTGCCCGTCAATGCGCACGCTGCGCAGGCTGCCCAGGCGGCCTTCGTCGTAGCGCAACTCCAGCGCGGCGTCCTGCAGCGACCGCTGGCTCAAGGGGTCAATGGCAAACACCCGGCGCCCCGACGCCACGATCAGCAGCGAATCCACCTGTGCCTGATTGTCGGTCTCGCGTGTGGCGACAACTGGCTGGGCCGTCACGTCCTGATCCTGCAGCTCGATCGGCTCGGTGGGGGAATCCTCTGTTTCGGCCTTGGTGGCCTGCACCACGGCTTCGTGCAGTGACGTCCCCAGTGCCTCGTTCATTTCGTGGGCGGCGCGGGTGGCGGCGTCCTCTTCCAGGTGGGCTTCGCGGCGGTTCTGTTCGACATCCTGCGAGGCAATCTGTACGGCGTCGCCCTGGCGCGTTTTGTCGGGCGCGGGGGTATCGCGCAGGGGTTCCAGGCGCGGGCGTGACACCGAAAGTTCAATCTGCTTGACCTTCTGTGCCTCGATCTGGGCAATCGCGCTGAGTTGCTCTGGCGACATTTGCCGGTGGATCAGCCGTTCCAGCAGCTCGGCCTTCAGCTTTTCGTCCTGAATCAGGTTGACGTAAACCTCAATGCGATCGTCCGACAGCTCGTCTTTCAGCTTCTTCACCACGGTGATGTGCTTGTCCAGCATCAGCGTGTCGAGCTCCAGTTTGTTCTCCACGACCAGCTTGCGCAGGGTCGCTTCCAGGTTGAACTGCTGCTTGCGGTACTCGGCCTCCAGTTTGTCCAGTTCGGCCTGGCGGGCTTTGTCGGCCACTTTGCGTTCGTGCTCCTTGAGCAGGCCTTCTTCGCGGGCACTGGAAAGAAAATCCTCCAGTTCACGGCGGGAAAGTTCCTGGCCCAACTGGTCGCGCAGCATGGTGGTCTGCACCTCTTGCTCGGCGCGGGCCTTTTCGACCTTCTGGTCGGTCTGGGCGATTTGCTGCTGGTGCTGATCAAAGGTTTCACTGCGCAGGCGGGCGATTTCAAGGTCCACCTGGCCAATGCCCAGTGCCTCGAATTGCCCCTGGCATTGCGCCAATACGGCGTCGCGCACTTTTTGGGCGTTGGCCGGGTCGTGCAGCTCGGCGGCGGCAAACTCGTGCAGCACCTGCTTGACGGCAGCAGTCAACTGGGGCTGCAGCTCAGCCTTCAGCAGCGGCCAATCCATGTGCCGGCGGCCCTCTGCGGCGCGATCAATCAGTGCATCCAGGGCTTCGCGGCGCGTAACATCAGGCGTGACGGCCAGTTCAAAGCTCATGCCCGCTTCGAAGCCATCTTTGGTCAGGGCCTGTAACTGGTTAAAGGGAATGCGCACGTCACGGTCGCGCACCAGGTGGATAGTGAAGTCCCCGCCCGCTTCCTCGCCGGGCAGCATCACGCGCGAACGGCCGCTTTTTTCATTCACGACACCAACGAAGCCCGACGGCACGGCATACTTCGTGCCGAGCAGGCCTTTGACCTGTTCGCTTTTAACCTGCAAGTACACCGTATTGGCTGAAGGCGCGACAGAATCGCGCAGCTTTTGCTGTTCCGGGTTCCAGGACTTGTCGACGAACTCTTCCATTGCTCTTTAAGATTATCAGGTGGCCGCTTTGGCGCCACTATGGTTGCACAAGCGCCGCCGCGGCTTGCAGCGCTTTGGCGCGCCCCGATTGCGCCCCGCGCCCGGCAAGCGACAATGCCGAACAAGGAGAACCCATGAAACGTCGACTGATCTGCAGCCTGGCTGTGCTGGCCTGTTGTGCCATAGTTGCCCGCGGCGCAGAAGCCCCACCCGAGATTCCGCCCTATGAATGGAAGTGTGAAGGCGACACGGCGGAAGCCTTCAAGGCCGAAATCGTCGTGAAGCAGAAAGTCGACCAAAGCACCGCAAGGGGCGTGGTGGAAGCTTATTGCGGCTTTGCCGATACCCGCGACCTGACCCGCAAGGCCGACATGACAGCCCGTGCGGCCTGGGCCAAAGCGCTGGCCAAGTCGATGTCGGACTGGGAAACCCTGCTGCTGTGTGAAAGCCTGCGGCTTTCCACCATCAAGGCCAGGGCCGACGACGCGGCCAACGACGGCATGGCGGAACGGTCCATGCACCCGACAACAGTCACCGGCGAAACCGCCGGCGAGGCCGGGGCGGTCGTTATCGAGACCATGCAGAAAATCATTCAGAAGCGCACCGACAAGGAAGGCTCGGTGCACGAGGAAAGCTACGACAAGAAGTGTCGTTTTACATGTGCCAAGGGCACCGATGGCCAGTGGCGCATCACCAAAGCCGAGACCGCCCAGCGGGATTGGAGCCAGGAGAAAGAGGTTTACGCCTGGCGCGAAGACACTGGCATGCTGGGCTTCTTCTACTTCGCGACCAAAGGCAAAGCGCCTGCCGCTGCACAGGACCCCAAGCAGGATACGCCGCAAAACGCGGCACTGTCTGTGTACCACTCTCTGCTTGCGCGCGGCGAGGTGCTGAACCACAAACTTTACACCACCGCCTTTCCAAGCTGGGTCAAGGCCTGCGAAGCGTTGTTCGAGGCCGGGTATCTGGAACGGATCCAGAAAGACGTTGACGATTCCCTGGCCCGGGCCGACGGTCGTCCGGTCGGCAAGGTCGAGATTGAGTCAACGACCGAAGGGCAGGAGGGGCGAAAGGTTGTGCTGTTCAAGCCGGTTTCGGAATGGAGCCCGCCCGTGCAGATGACGCTGAAGCAGACCGACGGCAAATGGCAGGTCGAAGCCGCCGGCATCGTGCAGACGCCCAAAGACGGTGACAATCCAGCCGACATTCACGCCGTGGTCGACGTTTACAAGTTGCCCAAACCGTAATCGATGCCTGAGCCAGAACCCAAGGCGCGGGCCCTTGCCCGCGCCTTGTTCGTTGCGGCCGGTCTGATCCCTGCTTGGTGCCGCAAAACTTGTGGTTGTGGCGCCCGTTTCCCTGCTGGCCGCGTCAGCGTAACCGGTGGGTCGGGGCCGCCAATGAAACAGCCCCCCGCATGGCGGGGGGCTGTACCTGCTGCGGGAAACTACTTCTTGTCGACGATGGTGCACTTCCACTCTTCGCTGTTGGCGCGTACTTCAGCCACGTACATGCTGCCGCCTTGCGTGGGCAGGGCGCTGAACGTGCCCGGGATTTCACAGCGCAACTGGTACTTCAACCGCGCATAGCCCTGGTTCATGTAGCTGACAAAGAAGGCCACACGGTCGTCGCGCAACTCCACGTTCTGACAAAGGCCGCCGGCGAATCCTTGCCCGCTGCGCAGCGCCACCGGTTCACAACCGGCCGGCTTGTAGTCCTCAAAGGCCAGGTACTCGTAGTCGTTGTCTGCGGTGATGCCAAGTTCGACTTCAATCAGGTCGCCACTGGTCAGTTTGGCACCAAAGTCCAGGGGCTCACGGTCGTAATCCTTGCGTTTTTCGATGATCTCTTTGACCGAGCCATCGGGCTGGGTCTTGTTGATCTTCACGTCAACCGTTTTCTCGATCAGCTTGTAGTACTTGCGCTCGATGTGAATTTCGTTGCCTGTGGCTGGCAGCTTGTCTTCCTTGCTGAAGTAACTGCAGAAGCTGCTGAAGTAGACCTTGCCCTCGCCTGTGCGCTCGACCGTGAAGTTGTGCTTGCCGGGCGTCAGTTGGCTGCCGTTGAGGCGCAGGTTGGTCTGCAGGGCAAAGACGTTCTGGGGTGTGACATCCCAGGTCTTCAGTACTTTGCCGTCCATCTTGACCGACACGCTGAAGGTGCGTGACAGTTCGCCCCTGGCCTTGGCAAAGGCCATCAAGGCGCTTACCGCGTGGCTGGTGTCCTTGGTGCTGTTCCAGCGAGAACCCTTGCGGTTCTGGGCCAGCCAGCGCACATGCTGGTCCAGGAACTTGTTCTGGGGGTCTACCATGACCATGGCCTGCATGATGAAGGCGTTGGTTTCAATCTTGTCGTTCCACCACCACCAGTACTGCTGGCCGCCGTCCCACCACACGGTGCCGTTCTTGGTGTCTTCCTTGCGGTAGTCCTCAATGTTGCTGATCAGAATGCGGGCGCGTTCTTTGTCGCCGGCCAGGAACTCGGCCATGCAGATCATGCTGCGCGACAGGTGGGTCAGGTCGTCGCGACGGTCATAGACCTGGTCCAGCAGCGCCTTGTCGGGCTTGCCGGCATAGCTGAGCACCCACGAGATATAGGCTGCACGGTGCAGGTTTTTTTCGCGGCGGGCTTCGCCACTGAGGAAGCTGATGCCGCGATCCAGCATGGAGTAGTCAAACTGCACGCCCGCCGTCTTGGCTGTTTGCAGGCCGTAGGCGACGTAGGCCGACATGTAGGTGTCGCTGTCGCCGTACTGCCACCAGCCCCAGCCGCCGTCGCCATGCTGCATGATCGACAGGCGCTTGAGCCCGGATTCGATGATCGCGTTCATGGTGTCTGTGCTGAACACCGGGTTGTGGGCATACCAGTACGCTGCCTGGGGGTTGGTGCCGTCGTAGGCCAGTTGCGCCCGACGCTTGCCAATGTCTTCCAGGCTGATGCCGGCATCCTGCAATGTCTTGCGAACCACCACCGCCGGCAGGAAGCGGCTCATGGTTTGTTCTACGCAGCCGTACGGGAACTCCAGCAGGTACGGAATGGCGTCCATGGCCAGCGCCGCAACCGAGGGGCTGAGCATGAGGTCAAGCTTGGTTTGTTCCGGGTCCAGTTTCTCAGGCAGGGTGACTTCAAAGCTCTTGCTTGTTTCGCCGTCGTTAATCACGGCGTTGACGGCCTGGTACAGTTCTGCCCCGCGCACCTTGCACGGAAAGTCCTTCTGGGTGGCATCAGATTCCAGGGCACTCAGCGCCGCCATGCGAATGCGGAACAGACCGCTGCGCGTCATACGAATCATCCAGTCCACGCGCACTTCGCCGTTGGCCTTTACGTTGATGCTCTGGCTGTCGGGTGTTTCGGGGAAGAGTTCATAGCCGCAGAAGCGGTTGATCTCGTCCTTGGTGGAGTTGTCCATCGGGTTCAGCGTCAGCATGGCCTTGACGGCCACTGCCTGGTCGTAGCGGTTCATCACGATACCGCTGATCGTTACAACGTCGCCTTCCACAAAGAAGCGGGGTTCCTGGTCTCGCAGGATCAGCTTCTTGGTGACCTTGACGTTGCTGAAGGCCTCGCCGACGCGGGCTTCCTTGGTGATGCCGCGCACGGTGATGCGCCAGTCGGTCAGGTTGTCCGGAAACGTGAAGTCGATGGTCGCTGTGCCGTCAGGCCCTGTGACCACACTGGGGCTGTAAAACGCGCTGTCTTTGAACGAGCTGCGAATCTTGGGCACTGCCGCGCCTTCATTCTTGGCGGTTTCGGAAAGGTTACCCAGCTCGTCGGATTCGTTGCTTTTGCCGTCTTTCTTCAGTGCTTCCATGGCTGGAGCTGCGGGCTTGGGCGAACCGGGGCCCTCCGAATCGTTCATTTCACCGGATTTGGCGGCGTCCATGGGGCCGTCGTCGCGGCTCATGCGGCGTTCGCGAATCCCGCCGGATTTTTCTTCTTCCTTACCACCAGTGCCGCCACCTTCGCCCTGGCCTTCCTGCTGGCGCTTGTCGGCCTGTGCGGCGTCGCTGGCAAAGCCCTGCTTGAACTTGTCGGATTTGCTGGAAGGGTTGTTGAAGTCAAAGGCGGACTTTTCCCATTGCAGCCAGTTGTTCACGCCCCAGCCAAGCGGCGCGCCATAGAAGCGCCAGGGTTCGTACTTCTGTTTGTCCCACAGGCGCGTGCCAACCACGGTCTGGTAGCTGTTGCTGTAGTTCAGGTTGTAACCGCGCCGGTCACCATAGAAGTGCTTCATGATGTTGGGCGTGTTGTCCTGCATGATGTAAGTGATGCTGCGATCAAACACGCTGACACAGAACTCTGCGCTGACCGGTTTGCCGTCTTTGTCTTTGGCTGTGATCGTGGCCTTGCCTTTGTCTCCGGGAAGGTACCAGGGCTTGTCGGTGCTGACTTCGACATTCAGGAACTGTTCCACTGGCGGAACAAACAGTTCCAGCGTGGTGGTGTTCAGTTCTCCGTCGCGCACTGTCATGACGTTGATATGGAAGTTCGGAACGTGTTCCTTGCCGATGGTCAGTTCCAGTTCCAGTTGGCCCGCAACTTCCTGCAGGTTCACAAAGGACTGGCTGATTACTTCGCGGCCACCCATGACGCTGACCAGCATCCAGGCATCGCGGAAGTCACTGGCCAGCAGCACGTGGGCCTTTTCGCCCTGCGTGTAAACTCGTTGCTGGGCCAGCAGGCTGAGCGTGCCGAAGCGATAGCTGCCGGGCATCCAGGAATCGGCTTTGACAATGATGCGGGCGCTGCCTGCGATCTCGCTGCCCCATTCGTCCTGGGTGCGGTACACCAGGTCAAAGGTACCCGATTCTTTCAGCTTCTCGCGCCAGAATGCCAGGCCCATCTCGTTGGTGTTCAGGTCGGTCGTGCTGATCAGGGTTTTCTGTTCATCCACACGCGGCATGCCGGTCTTTTCGTCGGTGCGCTCGCTGAAGGTCACCTTGTGAATTTCCAGCTTGCCCGTGGCCTGCACCGGCTTGTCGTCGGCCGTTACGGTGCGGATCTCGACATCGCCAAAGTCGCCGGCGCGATAGAAACCCAGCTTGTTGTCCACAAAGGCAAAGAACGCACGGCGCAGGGCTTTGACAGCGCCTGAACCTTCAATCGTGCGGCGCGAGCTGTCGGTGACAGACGCTTCCACGCGATACTGGTGGTCGTATTCGCCCCAGTCTTGCAGTGCCTTTTGGGTGTTCCATTCAATCGTCAGTTCGCCGGTTTCACTCAGCTTGCCGTTGCCCTCCAGCACCAGTTCCGAGCCGGAGTTGCGGCGGAACTGCTGGTCCGGTGTGCCGTACCAGTTGGGCTGCTGCCAGTTGTACAGCCAGTCATAGCGGCGCGGAAAATAGACGCTGTGGAAGTAGAAGTCGCGGTACACGCGGTAGACAACATCTGCCCCGGCCGTCGGGCCGCCGAAGTAATACTCGCCCTTGATGGTGGCACTGATGGCCTCGCCCAGTTTGACGGGTTTTTCCGGCGGGCTGACGGAGACTTCGAATTCAGGCTTCTTGTATTCCTCGACCTGGAAGTTGCCGCTGCCCAGCCAGTTGCCGCTGGCCGTGCGCAGGTAGTAGTACCAGCTTCCCAGGGCTGCGTCTTTGTCCAGTGGCAGGTCGTATTCGATGGTGCCAAAGCTGCCGGCGCGGATGTTCTTGTTCAGCTTCTGTTCGCCGCGCGGGTTATAGACCTGCAGGTTGAAATCGCCGCCGGCGACATTCTTCCATTCACCGCCGTCGCGCTGGCGCATGATGATCTTGCCGTGAATCTCGTCGCCGGGGCGGTACACCGGGCGGTCGGTCATCTGGTACAGGCGCGTGTCGTAACGGTTGTAGTCGTTGTAGCCACGGCGCTGCCACCACTGGAAGCCAGCCTGCACAAATGCGTGCTTGCCCATGTTTTCGGCATAGGCCAGATAGCCATCCCAATCGCTGTTGCCCGCGGTGGGAATGCGCACGCGGCCCTGGGCATCGGTTTTGTAACGGCTGGTGTCAACGCGCCACTGGATGGTGTTGTTGTCCCACCAGGTCTTCCAGCGCTTGTAGGTGACCTCGGTGTCGCCAATCGGCGCGCCGGTCTTGCTGTCGACGAACAGCAGCAGGTTTTCGGTGGGGCTGTAGGTCTGCAGCACAATCTGGGATTCACTGACAGTGAACAGGCGGCGGTCGACCAGCCCGCCCGTGTCGATTTCCGCCACATAGCTGCCGTTTGGCAGGCGTTCCGGCAGCGCAAAGGTCATGCGCGTGTACCTGTGCTGGCTTTCGTCGCCGGTGGTGTATTCCTTGCTGAACACCTTTTCGCCAATGTAGCCGTCAATCAGTGGCAGCAGCGAATCGTCGCCAATGCTGGGCAGCCCCGCAGCGTGGGCATCCAGAAAGCGGCGGTCTTTCATCAGGCCGGGCAGGTTGAAGGTTTTGACCCGCAGTTCGTACTTGGCCACGTTGCGCGTTTCGACCCACAGCCCCAGGTTCTCGTCCTTCTTGAACAGGCTGCGGTCGGTGCCCACATTGTCGCGCCAGTACCAGCCGGCGTAGTTGCTCCAGCGCTTGACTTCTTTCTTGGCCTCAATGGCGACGTCCTGCACCACGGTGCGAACCACGATTCGCTGGGCGCGCAGTTGTTGCAGGTTGTACAGCGCACTGATGCGCTCGGTCGATTTCTCGAAGTCTTTATCGTTGATCAGCTTCTCATAGGCCTTGTCGGCTTCGGCATGGCGGCCGACCTGCTGGTAGACGTAGCCGATGTAGTACTGTGCGTCGTCGGCATAGGGCGTGTCGTGGTAGTCGGCGTAGACCTTTTCAAAGGTAGGAATCGGGTTGTATTCGCCAGCCAGCGGGTCCCAGGCTTCCATCTTGGGGTGATACAGGACCTGCATGGTGTCCCAGTCGTCAATCTGTGCCAGCGAAACCATGAAGCAGCCACGGCGGTACAACGCCAGGCCGGACATGTTGCGGCCCTTGGTGCGGCCATCGTTGATGGCCTGCATGATTTCTTTGCTGAACTCGCGCTTCTGGATCATCAACGTGGTTGCGGCTTGTTCCAGTTGCTTGCCAAGGTCCACGGCTTCGTCGTGGCGCTTCAAAACCTCGGCGCGGTCCGGAAACTCGTAACTCCAGATCGACCACGACTGCTTCTGGCCGTCGTCGTCCAGGTAATCCACCTGCACGGACTTCTGGCTCAACTGGTACTGCCAGGTGTGCAGCGCCGCTGCGGCGTCCAGTTGCGCGTTGAAGGCTTCGTCGACCACCGCCAGCGCCTCCGCGCCCTTGGTGCCCAGTTCGCCAATCGCCTTGACACCCAGTGGTGTCAGCAGTTCGGCGGACTTGGCCAGGCGGTCCTTGGCGCCCTCGGCGTCGCTGCGGCTGGTGTCGTGGTATTCACTGTCCTGTTGCCAGTTACCCCAGGACTTTTCGCCCTTGCTGTTTTCGTAGTAATAGTGAGGGCGGTCAGCAAAGAAGTGACCCAGCCGGTAACTGGCCCTGGCACGCTGTACGTCGGTCAGCCCCGTCGAGTCGGCAAGATCGACCAGCTCTTTTTCGGCCTTGTCGTAGTTGCCCAGTTGTGCCTGGCAGTGGCCCATGCGCAGTTTGATACGGAAGGATTCCGTGGACTGCGGGTTGTCTTTCAGGAACGCCTGGTAGGCCTCATAGGCCTTGCGATAGCTTTTCTCTTCGAACTGTTTGTCGCCCTCGGTCAGTTGGCTGGGTTTTTCCTCGGCCATGGAAATGCCGATGAAGAACGTCGCCATGGCAAGCGCCGCTGCGGCACCCAGGCCGGCCAGAAGGGACTTTCGCGTCAATGGAAAGGACATGGAGCAATCTCCGGAATCAATCACCAGATGCCCCCAAGCCGGGGGCATACAAATTCGTACCTATGGGACGCAGGTCATCCAAGCCTGGTTCCTTAAGCTTTCAACTGCCCGGCGCCAGATTGCAAGTGCTTGGTGTACCAGTGGATAAGAGAACCACCGGGGCGGCAAGGCCGGCGTAATTGTCCGTCCGCCTGCATGCCCGGGGATGGACGGCGTCCTCAAACTGTCCCATGGCCTGTTACACTGGGGGGCCATGCTTAGCCCGGAACTAATCGACAAACTTGAAGCATTACGCGGCGCAGGCCAGGCGGCTTCCGGCGCGCGGGCTTGTTTGCCGCTGGGCATTGTGGCGCTGGACAACCACCTGGGCGGCGGCATTTCCTGCGGTGCAGTGACGGAAATCTTTGGCCAGTCCGGCCAGGGTGCTTGGTGGCTGGCGCTGCGTGCGCTGGCCGGCATCAAACAGAAAACCTGCGCGCTGGTGGAACCCGCGGGCACCTTTTTCCCGCCCGGCGCGGCTGCTTTGGGTGTTGACCTGGGCCGGCTGCTGATTGTGCGTGAATCCAACCGCAAGCAGGCCTTGTGGGCGCTGGATCGCATCGCCCGCGAAAAACACATCGCGGCCACCGTAGCAGCCATTCCGAACCTGAAAGACACCGAGTTGCGCCGGCTGCAACTGGCAGCCGAGGCTTCGGGCCAGGCGCTGGTGCTGTTGCGGCCACCTTCGGAACTTTCACGCGCAAGCTGGGGCGCGATGCGGCTGCTGGTTCATGCGCAACCGGGCAGCACCCGGCGGCTGGTCGTGGAGGTTCTGCGCGTGCGCGGCGCGGCAATGTTAAGGCCCATGCTTCTTGAGTTCGACGATGACGCGATGGATGTGCGCATATCTGCCCTTCTTCCGCACCGAGCGGATCACTCGGGCCACGCCCACCGCGCAGGCTAAAGCTGCCGCGCTGGTGGATGTTTCCGGTGACAGCGTGACGCTGCTGGCCGTGTCGCCCCTGGCGGTGCGGGCCGGGGTTTGTGCCGGCATGACGGCCACGGCCGCGCGCAGCCTGCTGCCCGGGCTGACACTGATCCAGAACAACCCGGATGGTGAACGTGCGGACTTTGAGTCCCTGGCCGCCGCCCTGGGCCGCTTCAGCCCGCGACTGTGCACCGACGCGCCCCGGGCGCTGCTGCTGGAAATTTCCGGTTGCGTGCGCTTGTTCGGGTCTGAATCCGCCCTGGCTGCGCAGGCCGCGGCAGCCATTGAGCGCCAGGGATATTCGGTGCAGCTGGGCCTGGCTGAAAACCCCACGGCTGCCATGACGCTGGCCTTGGCGGGAACTGGCAAACTGGACGACGCACCGGTTGCGGCCTTGCGGCTGGAACCAGCGGACCTCTCCCACCTGCAGGCGCTGGGGGTACGCACGGTTGGCGCATTGCGCCAGTTGCCCCTGGAGGGTCTGCCTGCGCGCTTCAGCGGTGTGATGCTGGCGCGTTTGCGCCAGATTCGCGGCGATGCGCAGGAGACCTTTGCGGCCTTTGTGTCACCGCAGGAGATTGAGGAACGGCTGGAGTTCGAGGGCCCCACAGACAGGCACGATGCGCTGCTGTTTGCACTGCGCCGCCTGGCCGTGGGCCTGCAAGAGCGCCTGGCCGCCATGGAAGCCGGTGCCCTGGGTCTGCAAGTCAGCCTGCGCGCAACCGACGGCCCGGCGCTGACGTTTCCTGTCACGCTGACCCGCCCGACGCGCGAGTCACGGTCGCTGACGGCGTTGCTGCATGGCCGTTTTGAAAGCGTGGACCGGGGCGAACGCTGGTTTGACGGCGTGACGGTGCAGGTGTCCTCGTTTGCACCCTTAAAGGCGCCCCAGCGCAATCTGTTTGAGCCCGGTTCAGCGGCGGCGGAGCGCTCACTGGCCGAACTGGTCGACGAGTTGGCCGGCAAGCTGGGCCCGGCGGCGGTTGTGCGGGCTGAAATCACGGCTGATCCGCGGCCTGAACGCAGCTTTACCCTTCAGGCTTTTGGACAGGCCGCCAGCGGCGCGCTGGAGCCCCGCGCGGTGGATACGCAGGTGGCGCGCCCGGCCACCCTGTTTGAGCCGCACGAGATGACCGTGGATTGCGACGAATCCGGGCGCCCCAGGCGCTGGCAGGACGGCCGGCGGCAATCGGGTCTTGTGGCCCAACCTGTAGAACGCATTCACTTTGGCTGGTGGGTCGGTGACGGTGCCCAGCGCGACTATTTTGCCGTGCAGGACGACGACGGTGCGCGCTGGTGGTTGATGCAGCGTCAGGGCCGCTGGTACATCGTGGGGGCATTCTGATGGCACACAGCCGCGACCCTCACAGCCCGCAAGAAGTGCAGAAGCAGCACACCGCGCTGGCCGCCATGCAAGCTGCCGCGCCCCCGCAGCGGCCAGAGCACGCAACACCCTATGCCGAGCTGGTGTGCTGCACCAACTTCAGTTTTCTGCGCGGTGCAAGCCACGCCGAGCAACTGGTGCGCCGCGCTGTCGAGTTGGGCTTGTCGGCGCTGGCGATTACGGACTGGCACAGCCTGGCCGGCGTGGTGCGCGCCCATGAAGCAGCCGCGGATTACGGCCTTAAGCTGCTTGTCGGTGCGCGCGTGCAGTTGCGCGAGGGGATGGAACTTTGCCTGTATGCCATGAATCGAACGGGCTACGGCAACCTGTGCCGACTGCTGACTTTGGGCAAGCGCCGCGCCGGCAAGGGGCAATGCGATCTTGCGCTGGCGGACTTGCAGGAGTTCTCGGGTGACTTGCAGGCGCTGATACTGCCAAACGCAGGCACAACGATCGAACTGGCACGGCCGCTGCTGCACTGGTTTGACGGGCGGCTGTCTGTGGCGTTACTGCGCCACCTGAACGCCGGCCAGGAATCCCGTGTGGCCGCGGCCTGCAAGTTGGCCCAGGGTCTGGGTGTGCCGCTGGCCGCGGCCAACGACGTGCACTTTCATGATGCCGAATCCAAGCCGCTGCATGATGTGCTGACTTGTGTGCGCCAGGGCCTGCGCATTGACCAGGCCGCCCACGTGCTGTTGCCCAACGCCGAACGCCACGTCAAGTCAGGCCAACAGATGGCGGCGTTGTTTGCCGACCACGCGGCGGCGATACAGCGCACGCTGGATATCGCGGCGACGTGCACGTTTTCACTGACCGAGTTGCGCTATGAGTACCCGCACGAGTTGACAGAAGACGGTCTTTCGGTGGCGGAGTACCTGCAGCGCGAAACCCAGTCCGGTGCGCAACGCCGCTATGGCAACGATGTGCCAGCCAAGGTGCGCGCGCAACTGGCGCACGAGTTGGCCATCATTGCGGAACTGAAGTACGAGCCCTATTTCCTGACTGTTTACGACATTGTCCGCTATGCGCGGGGGCGAGGCATTCTTTGCCAGGGTCGCGGCAGTGCTGCCAACAGCGCCGTGTGCTTCTGCCTTGGCATTACCAGCGTCGACCCCGCGCACAACGAGTTGCTGTTTGAGCGCTTCATGTCCCGCGAGCGCGCCGAGCCACCAGACATCGACATTGACTTTGAACACGAACGCCGCGAGGAAGTCATCCAGTATGTTTACAACAAGTACGGGCGCGAGCGCGCGGGCATGTGCGCCACGGTGATTCACTACCGCACACGCAGTGCGCTGCGCGATGCCGGTCGCGCCCTGGGCCTGACAGTGGACCAGGTGGACCGGCTTTCGAAGTCTCACCAGTGGTTTGACGACGCAGCATCGGGCAATCAGCGGCTGCGCGAATCAGGCCTGGACCCGGATTCACGCGAGATCCAGACGGCGCTGGCCTTTGCGCGCCGTCTGCGGGGCTTTCCGCGGCATCTTTCGCAGCACGTGGGCGGCATGGTTATGACCCGCGGCCGCCTGGACGCACTGGTGCCAATCGAGAATGCGGCCATGCAGGACCGCTCGATCATTGAGTGGGACAAGAACGACATCGATACCCTGGGCATTCTTAAGGTTGACCTCTTGAGCCTGGGCATGCTGACGGCGATTCGAAAGTGCTTCACCATGGTTGACGAACTGGGCGGACGCCAGTTTGACCTGGCCACCTGCCTGGCCACGGACCCCGACGGAAAAGGCCAATCCGCGCAAGCCAAGGCGCTGTATGAAATGCTGTGTCACGCCGACAGCGTGGGCACCTTCCAGGTGGAAAGCCGCGCCCAGATGGCCATGTTGCCAAGGCTGAAGCCCAACAAGTTCTACGACCTGGTGGTCGAGGTCGCGATTGTCCGGCCGGGCCCGATTCAGGGCGGCATGGTTCATCCCTATCTGCGCCGCAGAAGTGGCGAGGAACCAGTCGATTATCCACACCCCGCAGCCGTGGCCGCCCTGGAAAGAACCCTGGGCGTGCCGCTGTTTCAGGAACAGGTGATGCGCCTTGCCGTGGACGTTGCCGGCTTTACGCCCGGCGACGCAGACCGTTTGCGCAAGGCCATGGGCGGCTGGCGGCGGCCCGGCGTGATGGAAAACTATCACAAGAAACTGGTCGACGGCATGCTGCAGCGCAACATAACGCCCGAGTACGCAGAACGCGTGTACAACCAGATCAAGGGCTTTGGCGAATACGGCTTTCCGGAAAGTCACTCAGTCAGTTTTGCGCTGCTGTCGTATGTCAGTGCATACCTGAAGCGGTTTTATCCGGCGGCGTTCACGGCCTCGCTGCTGAACAGCCAGCCCATGGGGTTCTACAGCGCCTCGGCCCTGATTCGTGACGCCCGCGACCACGGCGTGGAAGTATTGCCCATCGACGTCAATTCCAGTGACTGGGACAACCGCCTGTACCCAGGCGCGGCGTACGCACCGGCGCCGCTGTCCGCGCCTGCCGCGGAATGGGGCAAGGCCGGGCCGGCCCTGCGTGTCGGTTTTCGGCAGCTCAAGGGCATGGGCGAATCGCCTGCGCGGGCGATTATGCAGGTGCGGGCCGATGGCCAATTTGACACCCCGGCCGCTTTTGCCCGCCGCTTGCAGGCGGCAGGCGCGCCGCTGGGCTGGCGCGAGTTTGCGTTGCTTGCACAGGCGGGCGCGTTTGATTCGACGGGCATCAGCCGCCGCGAAGCACTTTGGCAACTTCTTGGGCGCCGCAGTGGTTCGACGCAATTGTTTGCAGCGGTTCAGGATCGCGAGCGCCAGCCCCTGCTGGCCAAACTGACCGACCAGGAATCGATGCGGCTGGATTACGACACGATGAGCCTGTCGCTTGATTTTCACCCGATCCAGTTCCTGCGCGCCGAACTGGACGCGCAGGCCGTGATCACGTCGCGCCAGCTGGCCCAAGCAAAGCATGGCCAGAACGTCCAGGTTGCCGGCTGGACAGTAGTCCGGCAGCGCCCCGGCGAGGGCAAGATGCTGTTCTTTACGCTGGAAGACGAGTTTGGCTCGATGAACCTGATGCTGACGCCCAAGACTTTTGAGGAACACCGCGAGGCCGCACTCAGCCCCTTGCCAATCATCGCCCAGGGCAAAGTGGAACGCAGTGGCGAAGTGATTCACCTTCGCGTTCGAAGTATCCACAGCATCGACCAGGTTGCAGAACAGTCTCCCAACACCAGCTCGCGCGATTTTCACTAGTTTTGCCGGGCTGTCGGCAAGCACGCCTAGGTTCCCTGGCGGGGTGTGCGAGTGGAATGCTTGCTGTCGCGCTGGTTGGGGGCGTCCAGCCGCTCGGGGTGGGTCAGGGCCCCGGCCACTGCTGCGGCTGCTGCGGCCATAGGCCCGGCCCGCCAGCAACCCGGCGGGGCAGCTACGGTGGTCAACAGCGTCTTGAAGTCGGGCTGAATCAGCTGATCTGGCGTCGTGCCCGGCGCGTGCACGACGGCACCGGCATCCTGCAGCGTGTTCAACAGGTCTTCGGCTTCTGCCTGTTTGCACACAAGTTTAGAATTCGGAATCACGCCGCAGCGCATGTAGGGCGCGAGTCTGCGCATCTTGATGGTTTCTGCCAACATGCGCAGGGCCTCCAGTGACCCCGAACCCTGGCCGCCTACCACCACTTGCTCGATGCGCTCGCCTTGAAACTCGGCCACGGGCCGGGCCTGGCTGCTGTTGGGCGCAAGCACGCAGGTCTGGGCATGGGCAAGGTCCAGGCTTGCTACCTGGTGCCACACAGCGCCCTTTTCCGATTCCACGGTTGTGTAGGGCCGCTGAATGGCGGCATTGAGTTCCGCTACGCCAGCTTTGTCGGCCAGGCAAAGTGCGGCAAACAGGCCGGCGTGTGCGGCCAGGGAACACAGCGATTGGCGCTCATGCAGCTTCAACGTGGCCAGGCCGGGGCCGGTGATCTCGATGGCGCGGCCCACCAGGGTGGCGGGGCCCAGTTCACGGCGCAGGGTCCAAAACACGTCTCGGCCGCCGATTTGTGGCTGGCGTGTGCCTGCCAGATCCAGGCGGATTACCTCTGGCACGGTTACTTCGATGGACGTCTCGGCCAACAATGCCCCTAGATCAGCTGCCGGAAGCCGCAGACCCAGTGCGCCAACACCACCCAGCGCGTGAATCTCTGGCAGGCTGCTGGCGGCGCATTCACCAGACACAACCAGGGCTTGTTCAAGCAGCTCTGCCAACTCACAGCCGCCAGTCAAAAAGCGCGTTATGCCGGCGGCGCGGGCACGGGCGACCAGGGCTTCGTCGCCCCCGGCCAGGGCAATGCGCTGGGGCGCTGTCACCTTGCGGCCCCTGGATTCCAGTACGTCCAGGGCCGCGCCGTCGTGTGCAGTCAGCAGCACGAAGTGGGGCGACAGCGCCACGCGGTCTCCGGGGGCAATCTCGCGCGACCCGGCAATGGTCTGCAGCAACCGGATCAATCCTGTTTGCGGGCGGTGGGGCATGGCGGGAATGATCGGAAAGACGGGCGCAACAGGCAATGAGCAACTGCCAGGGCCGCCACGGGGAAGCTTGCGGGCGAGTACTGGATCGTTGGTGGTCAACGTGTCGGCATTGCCCTGATTGCATCGACCAGCCAACACTTTACACGTCAAGAGTTGGCACGCCGGTTGCTCTTGACGTGGCAAGAGTACGAACCAGGAGTTTGCGGCCATGTGGATGACACCAGCACAAGATCTGTTCCATGCCGCCCATGCCGTGTACGGCAAAGGTGTTGTGTGAACCGAGACCAAGGTCGCGCGGCTTGCCTCATGCCCCCGGCCTCCGTGCCGGGGATTTTTGTTGGTGTAACGAAACGTGACGCCAGACCAAGGTTTGTGACCACGCCAGAACGCGCCATTGGGCGGGTTGGCGCGGCAAAGGCAAAAAATCACGGAACCCTGCAACTCTTGCCCGGGGTTCCACGTTTGGGATCAGGCGCCTGCGATTGGTAACAACCGCCGGCACCTGTCCAGGGGGACTGACATGCGTCAGACGGACTTTGAGAATCTGTTTGCCCAGCATGGCGCGGCCGTTCACGCGGCCGTGTATCGCCTGACGCTGGACAACGCAGCCGCGGAAGACGCCACGCAGGAGGCCTTTGTGCGCCTGCTGACGCGTCCGCCCCAGGACCAGAGCAACGTGGCAGCGTGGCTCAAGCGTGTGGCCGTCAACTTTGCCATCGACACGCTGCGCCGCACCAACCGTCAGAAGCCGCTGGCCGAATTTGACCATGCGGCACCGGACGAAATGCCGGTCTACAGCGACCAGCTGAGCGACGAACTTGTCGTCGCCCTGCAGGCGCTGAAGGCCGACCATCGTGCCGCCGTGCTGGCGGTTGACCGCGACGGCATGAGCTATCAGGACGCAGCCCAGCTTCTGGGCGTGCACCTGAACAAGCTCAAGACGGACCTGCTACGCGGCCGCAGGGCACTGTTTGATCTGTTGAAGGGTTCCAAGCTGGCCGGTGGTATCGGCCACAAGGAGTAAGGCCATGACCTGGGAACAGGGAAGCGATTCCGACATGGGTCCAAGTGTCGGCGGAGTTGGCGGTATCGGTGGCGTCGCGGGGGTTTTGACCCAGGACGAACAAGCGGTGCTTGATCATGTGACCGGCTTGTCCGCCAGTCTGCCGTCGCCCGAGGGCGAACCGTGTCGCGACCGGGTCATTGTTGGCGAACTGATGGCGATGCGGGCCAAAGTAGGCTCGCTCGCCATCACGCCGCCAAAACTGAAGTTGACCCTGGCCCAAGTGTATCAGGCAGCACAGCAGGTTCCTTCGGCCAGTCCGGCCGGCCATTCCGCTGGTCATCCAAAAGAAGCCCGTATCATCTACTGGCTGACCTCGCGCTGGGGTATCGGGCTGGTCACGGCCGCCAGCATAGCCATAGCGATCATCACCGGCGGGGTTCTCACGCGCCCGGAGCTTGAAGACCAGGCACTGGCTCGGGAAGATGATCTCAAAGGCGACGTCGTCGCCAGCAGCCCGCCAGCGCGCCAGGACACCCCTACGCTTCACTTTGCGTTGCCTGCAGACGCAGCGACAGTCATTACTGATCCCGGCAGTGGCTTCACGGCAACCGACAGCAGCAGCCCGGAGCGATTCAACCCGACACTTCCGGCGCTGGTTCGATCCGGCAGCATTCATCTGCGCCATGACCACCCCGGCGACATCCAGCAAAGGGCTACGGACCTGGTTACCAGTCAGGGCGGGTCGGTTACCAACTTGACACGTCAAGGGACCGGCACGAACACTGAAATCACCCTGGAAGTAGCCGTGCCGGCCGAAAAATGGCGCGCCTTTCTGGGCACTGTCAGCTCCCTGGGCGAAGTGCTGGGCCAGACTGAGTCCGCCGACGAAGTGACAGGCCAGAAGATCGACCTCAAAGCCCGGCTGAATGAAGCCCAGGATTACCTCAATCGCCTTGACACACTGGCCGAAAAGGCCCCCGCCACAGTGTCCGAAGCGCAATACCTCGAACGCGAACGCCGCGACACACGTCGTGAAATCGAACGCCTCAAGGCCACACTGGAAGCCCTCGACAACCGCATTGCCTTGTCGCGCCTGACGCTGCGAGTTTCCTCGCGGCCGGTTGAAGTAGTTCCCGCCGACGGCACAGGACCCTTTGAACGCGCCTGGAAGGACGGCACCCAGGGCCTGGAGAACCTGGCTGCGTTTGGCCTCAAGGCCGGCGTGGCGGGCTCACCCATGCTGCTTGCCGGCGCATTGGTGTATCTGGCGCTGCGCCGCAAGCGCCGCAAGGAGTTGGCGGAATCAAAGTAGCCAGTCACAAGACACCAACTGCGGTTGCGGGTTGTTGGCATTGGGCAATAGCGCCAGGCAGCTTTACTCCAAAACCCGTAATCAAAAACAGCGGTTCGCCCAATCACCAAACAATTTTGTCAAACATGGCTTTCAACTTGGCCCCGCGCTCGGGGCCAATGTGCATGGCGTGGGCCACGCGGCCTTGCAGGTGGCCTTTGAAGTCAGGGTGATCGGCGCGGTTCTGGCCGGCAGGTCCGTGTTTCGCGCAGTTGTGCAGAATGGCCTTGAGCTTGTCGAAGTCGCGGCGTGACAGGTTGGTTTTCTCGTTCACGACCACGCCGGTTACGCGCTGCTGGCGACCTTTGCGCATCACGCGGGTCTTTTGTTCGTTCAGTTCAAGGCCTTCCGTGCGCACGATCTTGCGCACCAGTTTGATCAGGTTGTCGGCGTGGCGGGCCAGGTCTTGCCCCCCGCTGAAAGTCAGGTCGTCGGCATAGCGCGTGTAGTCGCCGCCGAACTTGCTCGCCAGGGCGGAAAGACGCTTGTCCATGCGCCAGCATATCGCATTTGCCAACCCCGGGCTGGTCGGCGCGCCTTGGGGCAGTTCGGGGTGATGGCGCCGTACAAGGTCGGGGTGCCGCGTGTTGTAGGCGGGCGTCCACTGCCCTTTGCCGCCGGTGGTGGCTTCGTGCAACGCTGCGGTAGTAAGCAGTGCAATGGCATTGGCAATGCCGCGGCCATAGCCCAACCAGCGGAAGTAGCCCGACACGCGCCGAAAGCTAAAGGTCGGAAAGAAGTCCTTGATGTCAAAGCAAACCAGTACGTCTTTGCCGACATGGACGTTCGCCCCGGAAAGAATTCCGCGCCCGCGCCGAAAGCCGTGGGCGGCGCCATGCACAGGCAGGCGCGAAATCAGCTTGTCGAGTAACTGGTGCTGCACGGCCTTGAGGCGCGGCAACGGCGCGGCCAGCAGGCGCGTTCCGCCGGATTTCTTGCGCACTTCAAAAAGACGGTAGTGAACATGACTCTTGGCAATCTCTTGGACCGGGCGGTGGGCAAGCCACTGCAGTTCGCTGCGCGGCGTACCCAGAAGTTCCGCCATCGCATCCAGGTGCGGCAACGCGGGCATGTTGTGCGAGGATACGCGCCGGGCGTCAAAGTAAGGGTCTGGGTGCTGCCGAGTGCCGCCCAAGTTGCCAAGGAGCCAATTCGCAGGGCGGACAGTCTGCGCGGGGACCGGCCCGATCAGTGTCTGGTCGGCGATGGCGGCGACAGGCTGCTTGCTGCGTCTGCGCCGCCAGCTCAAGTACACATTGCGAAAGTCCAAGGGTGGCGGGCTAGTGTACGGTACAGGTCCACCTTGTTGCGGCGGCCAGGTTGCACGCTGTGGCTGCGAACTTGGCGAAACGCGGTCCGGCACTGTGCCGTACTCGGGGCGCTTCTTTCCGAACAGCCATTCAAACAGGCCCATGCACTCTCCAGGGACGCGGGGGAGAGATTTCTCAGGCTCCCGGCATGGAGCTATCGCAGTATCCGCAGGATACTGCAGATTGCTTCATCGATGCATGAAAGGCCACTGCGATACGACGGGGTAGCCCCGCCATCTGCTTGCGCAGTCAAATCTCTCCCTCGCGTCGCTGGCATGATAGGAAATGCTCCGGGCCTGCACGCGATTGTGGAAAACAGCTATGGCATGACGGCCCTGCTCGATACCAGTTGGGCGAACCGTACTGCGTGGGCTGCCCTTGAGCCCACGTCAAATCCCGTAACGCAAATTCGCTGTTGCGGTCATAATGCAACCATGTCGATTGCCCCGTTCCTTCAAGTCTTGTTTGAGCGCGGCGAAGTTGTTTTTCGAAAGCAACCGATGGCCATGGCCGTGCGAGACCCCGAGGCCACGGAAGTACTGCAACGCGAATTTGACCGCTATGTGCTTGATCTGCCGGGAACGGCCCCGCCCTTTGATGCCGATGTCGCGTTGCGGGCCGCTGACGTTCTGCGTTGGGCCTGCTGGTTCTCCTTGAGCCGCGAAGAAGACCCGCAGGGCATTGAGCCGCGCCTGGATTTGCCCGGTCGGCCCACCAAGCCCAGCGAGCACTTCTCAGCGGATCTATCGCTGCGGTTTCTCGTGCGGGTTCACGCCCGGGCGCGGGCCCTGCAACCGGGAGATGTCCTGGTGCAGGCCATGGAGTCCACCCTGCGGCGCTGGCCGTTGTCGGGTGTTTTGTGCGATATCGCTGACGCGCCCTACAGGCTGGAGTTCGGCGTGCATGAGGGACTGATGCTGTTCTATGCCCAGCGCTTTGCCGCCCACCCCCGCCCCGGCTGGGAACCCACCGGCAGGGCCGCCGAGTACCTGGAACTGGTGCGCCGGGAAAAGGCCCAGGCAGTCAAACAGCCATGACGTACAGCGATGCAAAACCCGCCCTCGACAACCATGCCAATCCCACAGACCATATCTGGCCATGACCCATGAAGTTGCCACGTTGCTGCGCCGCGAAGTGATGGACCCGCTGAAGCAACGCTTCGTGGGCCGCGACGAAGTGATTGAGTTGATTGCGCTGGCGCTGGTGGCAGGTGAGCACCTGTTTCTGTACGGCCCGCCGGGAACCGCCAAATCGGCATTGATCCGGCATTTTGCCCAGTCCGTGGGTGGGGCTTACTTTGAGTACATGCTGACCAGGTTCTCGGAACCAAACGAGATTTTCGGGCCGGTTGATATCGCGCGTCTGCGCCAAGGCGTCGTTTCGACCATCACGGAAGGCATGTTGCCCCGGGCCGAGTTCGCGTTTCTGGACGAAATCTTCAATGCCAACAGCGCAATCCTGAACAATCTGCTTACGGTGCTGAACGAACGCACCTATCGCCGCGGGGCTGAACTGCACAAGCTGCCGCTGCTTTCGCTGTTCAGTGCCAGCAACACCCTGCCCGAAGACGACGCTCTGCGCGCCCTGTTTGACCGCTTTCTGCTGCGCTGTCATGTGCACCACCTGCCGCGTGAAAGCATGGCGGCCCTGTTGCGCGCCGGCTGGGTACTGGAACGCCCGCAAGGCCTGGGGCAGCCCGTGACCAGCGACCAGTTGCGCATGCTGGCCGCGCGCCTGCCCGATGTTGACGTGTCAAGTATTGCCGAAGTTTACGCCGACACGGTGTTCAAGCTGCGAGATTTGGGAATCGATTTCAGTGACCGCCGGGCGGTCAAGGCCCAGAAGCTGCTGGCCGCATCTGCCCTGCTGTGCGGGCGGGTGCGGGCCGAACGGTCGGACCTTTGGGTGCTGCGCTATGTGTGGGACCGGGAAGAGCAAATCGCCCCGCTGCGGGCACTGGTCAACGGCATCCTGGAGGGCACCGAAAGCAACCAGGCACACCCGATGGCCCGGCCCGCAGAAAAGGTCAACCCGGAACTGCTGGCCCGTGAACTGGAAGACTTGCGCGCGCAGGTGCAGGCCGGGGGGCTGAGTGTTTCCGGCATTGCACGGCTGCGTGAACGCCTGACCGGCATGGCCGATCAATGCGCCTGGGTGCCGGAAGACAAGACACGCACCTTTCTGCTGGATCGCACGCGCGAACTGCTGGGTGCCTTGCAGTAGCCATCGCGCCGCTGTTGAAGCGTGTTCTGGAGCAAACCGTGCCCGGTGTCCTGCACAATGCCACGCTGGCGGAACTTCCGGCACACAGCCTGGCGGTGCTGGCGGCCCTGCGTGGTGTGCCGGGGCTGCGTGTGCTGGTTGCGGGCGACCGCGCCTGGGTGCGCTGGGATGGCGCCGACCCTGCCGTGGTGCAAGCCCTGCTGCCGGCGGCACAGGCACGGTTCTTTGAACGTCGCGACGGCCACTGGTTTGCCTGTGGATCGGCACTGCCGGCTTTTGACCTGCCTGCGGGCGATTTCGCGCCGCTGCATTCAATGCTGCTGCCCGGGCGACTGGAGCGGCAGGCCGTTGAATCGGCCGCGCTGCTGCGGGCAAACTTCACGATTCTGCGCGATGACCAGCCACGTGAATGCACGGCATTGATCTGCACGCCGGGTGCGCTGGCCCAGTGGGCGGCTATGGCGCCGGACGCAGAGATCGCGCAATTCACGGCCTGTCGCAGTGGCGAATTGGTTCTGGTGGTCGGCAATCGGCCGCCCCTTCTGGCAGGGTGCGAACGTTTCTGGGGCTCGCGATTTCTGTTGCCAATGGGCTGGCGCGCCAACCCCGATCTGCCCGAGCAAGCCCTGTGCGAGGCCGCAGGCGCCACCGCAACCGAGCTGGTGCTTTGGCGCAGTGGCGCCATCCTGATTCCGGGTGACTGCCTGGCGCCGCTAAGCCGGGCTTCGGCCCGAATGGGGGCGCGCAATGTCCCTTGAATACCTGCTGGTACCGCACCAGTACACGCGCAGCCTGGGCGGGGTGTCCTGGTCAACTTTGTGCGATGCCGTCGGCTATGAAGACGGCGGCACCCTGGCCTTGGCGCCGGCCCTGGCCCAATGCCTGGAAGGGTATGGTGGCCAGGAACGGCCGATTCATTTCGGGTTTGTGCTGCATTGGTTGCACCTGGTGTGCGGTCGCGACGCCACGCCGGCGCTCAGCCCGCTGCGGCGCAGCTTTGCGCATACCGGGGGCAGCTTTCGCAACGCTGGCGCGTTGCTGGCGGAGTTGGCGCGGCCCTTGCAGCGCTTGGCCGGACAGGTAGTCCTGGCGGATGTCTGCAAACTGCTGCGCGCCCCGGCGCAACTGGCCGAAGTTCATTTTCTGGCCCGCGCCGCAACGTCGCCGCCACTTTCGCCGGAGGCCTTTGCCGGACACATCCAGCGCATGCTGGAGGGTTTTGATGAAGTGGCGCTGAAGCACTGGATGCGCCACGGGCGCGGGCCCGTTACAGGCCCGCGGCCCCGGGCCTTGCCACCCGTTCCGCCTGCGCCGCCTCGCACGCTGGCCAACGCACTGGACGCCCTGATGCAGCGTGAACGCCTGCATGGCGTGGCGCCGTTTCTGGCGCAACTGGTCAGCGCGCTGTCGCTGCCTCCGCGCCGTGTGCAGCGCGCGCAACTGCCCGTGGGCGGCTATTCCAGCGTGACCAATCGCGGGCACCCGGACCAGATTCTGCCATCGGAGTTTGCCGTCGACGAGTTTGAGTTCCTGCGCCGCTTTGCCGAAAACGAGTTGCTGTACTGGCAACGAGAGGAGCCCCAGTCGCAGGTTCGTGAAGACACGATCGTGCTGCTGGATCAAGGCGTGCGCACTTGGGGCGAAACGCGCCTGGTGCTGGCCGCCGCAGCCATGGCGCTTGCCAGGCGCTCTGAACGCAGGGGAACGCCCGTGCGCTTCGCCGCGACCTCGAACCACGGTGTACCGGTCGAGCCCGGTGCCAGCACAGAAGCCGAATTAGGAACCCTGCTGGACAGCACGGACTTGAGCCCCGACCCGGGGCTGGCACTGGAACGCACGTTGGAGGAGCCGGGGCCCTCAGCACGCGACATCGTGCTGCTGACCCACCCGCGCAACCTGGCGGAACCCGACGTACTGGCAGCCTGCCGCCGGGCCATGCATGGCACGCGCGTGTTTGCCTTCACCATCGATGAATCCGGCCAGGCCGGGCTGCATGAGCTTCGCAAGGGCGCCGTGGTTTCCCTGCGCACCTTTCGTGTGGAAATCAAGCCGCAGGCCGCGCCCGCCCAGCCACCGGCTTCGTCGGCCGACCCATGGAAAGGCGACCTGTCGCCCTGGCCAATGCCGTTTCGCTTTGGCGTCGCCGGCCCGGTGCGCCACCTCTCGCTGGAAGCACAGGGCGCATTTCTGGCTGTGGTAACGGCGCCGGGGCTGATTCAGTGCTTCAGCCCGCAAGGCGAGGCAACCCAAACGCTGCCCGTGCCAATGTTGGCTGGCAAGGCTTTGCGGTCCTGTGTGGGTCTGGTGGGCGTGACGGGCGGTCTGGTGGCACTGTTTGACGATCACGGCCGGTCGGCTCTGGCGCACTTTGATTTTGCGGCGCGGCAGGTCACGACGACGCTGTTGCATGGCGGCCCGGGTTCCGGGGCGCTGGCTGCCGGTTATGACCCGACCTGCCACCGGCTGATCACGACGGTTTCGCCATCTGCAGCTAACACTGCCTTGAAGCCGCAGGGCTTTGACTTAGGCAATCAACTGGCGCATTTGCCGGCCACAATCACGGATCTGGCTTCACTCAGTGGTCTGGCACCGCGGGCCAATCTGGTGCACCAGCCACGCCGCAGTGACTTTGAAGCGCGCAGCAAGGGACCGGCCCAGGGGCAATGGGTTTTGCTTAATCCAACTGACGGCCGCCTGGCAGTACTGCAACCGGGCCGAACCTGGTCGCCTTTTCTGCCGCGACGCGATGGCAAGCCGCTGTTGAAGGACTGCCAGATTCAGGAAGCGGCACTTGCGCAGGACACGCTGGTGATTCGCCTGTCGCGAAATGCCGCGCAAGGCGAGCTGCATTTCTTTCGCGGGCCACAATGGCAATACCTGGGCGAATGCGCGGCTGGCAGCCAAGGCCGGGGCATATCGCTTTCGCTGGATGGCAGGCTGGCCGCTTGTTGTGTCAACCAGGGTGCCGTGCAGCTGTTTCAAGTCGGGGAAACTCTGGAAACTGGCCTGCAACCCGCCCCGGGCAAGTTGCACAGCCAGCTTGATCTTGCCGCGGGCGAAAACTGGTTCACGGTCTACGGTGGCAAGTTTACGCACCTGCTGCGCTGGGATCGGGACCGCCTGGAGATCAGCTTTCTGCAGGGCCGCCAGGAAATCGCCGAGTTTCAGCGCAGGCAACGCGACGCTGCGGCCCTCAGCCCGCGCAGCGTCCAGGCGCGTTCCGGCCATGCCGATGTGCTGCGCGTGGACGCCAGCCGCTTTCAGGCCGTGGCCAAGAACGCTGCCGGCATCACCTTTGCCACCGACAGCCTGGGGCAGGTCGCGGTGTTCAGCGCAGCGGCCGAGCTGGTGGCCATGTTCTTTGTGTATCGCAGTACCGTCGCGGCCTGGTTGCCAGACGGCACGTGCTATGGCCCGGCAGGCGTCACGGGTGGTGCGACCACGCAAGGCGCGCTGCAGAAAATCGGGCTGGCCATGCAGCGGGCGGGAGGCGGCCGATGATGTCCGTGCCGGTGCAACTTCGCCGCCAGGAAGCATGCCAGGACGCCGACGCCCTGTTTGTGCCCGGCGATGACGCCCAGGCGGTGCTGCAATTGCTGGTGCACCTTGGGCTGGAACCGTCGCCTCGGCTGTATCGTGTGGCGCAGGGCGTTCTGGTCAAGCTGGATGTGCCCTTGCGCGGCGCCGTGCCCGGCGCGCTGCGCCTGCGGGCGATTGGGCCGAACCTGTTTCTGCCCGCCGATGCCCGGGTGCTGCCCGCCCTGCTGCAAGACGAAGCGGCCAACCTGGGTGCTGGTGTGCTGTTGCCCGGGGCGCCGCTGCGCACCTTTGACCCGGGGGCACCGCTTGCGCTTTCCAGCCTGCTGGGTTTCGGCCCGGTGCGGCGCCCGGTTTTTGAGGCACTGCCCCAGCCTGCGCCCCGTGCCGGCGCAATCCGCGAACTGATTCTGGACCTGCCAGCCAACGACGCCGAAGAAATGCTCAAGCAGGCAGGCCAGGGCATCGGCCAGGACCAACCCACAGAGGCCGAAGCGGGCCGCAGCCTGAAGGGGAAAGCCGAATTCGCGGCCGGAAGGGCCTTGGCGAATCTGGGCAGCGCCATGGGTCTGGACGGCCTCAAAAAGCTGGGTGGCAAGCTGATTGGCAAGGGGCTGAGTGATTCGCCCAGGCAACTGGAAAACCTGCTGGGCCGCCAGGAGGCCGCATTGCGCGACCTGCTGCGCAAGTTCCAGGAGGGCAAAGTCGAAGACGCCCTTAGCCGCGCCCTGCCCATCAGTGACGACGCCAGCCGAGGTGCCACCGGAGCCGCCAGCGCCGACCTGCCCTTTCACGACACGCGCTATTCGCTGGGCAACCTGTTGTCAGGCGCCATGGGCGCAGCCGCCAACTGGTTTACAGAACCAGACATTTATGCAGCCCTGATTGCGGAATACCGCAAGGCGGCCGCCCAGGCCGGGCGCGACGGCGACCACCGCCGGGCCGCCTTCATTCACGGCAAGCTGCTGAACGACTGGCGGGGTGCTGCCAACGTGCTGCAGCAGGCAGGTCTGCACCATGATGCTGCTGTGCTGTACCTGCAAAAGTTGAACGACCGGCCTGCCGCCGCCCGAGCCTTTGAGGCCGCGGGCGAAGTGGACGAAGCCGTTCGCCTGTATCGCGGGCTGGGCAGGCACATCGAGGCCGGGGACCTTCTGCGCCGTGCCGGCGACGAAGCTGCAGCGGTGCAGGAGTTTCATGCTGCGGCGCGTAATCTGTCGGAACGCGGTGACTTCAAGGCAGCCGGGGAACTGATGCTGGGTCGCGCCAGCGACCCAAGGGCCGCCATACCTTACCTTCAACAGGGTTTTGCCCAGCGTGGCCACGGCCAAGTGGCAGCCTGCGGCATTCACCTGCTGGTGATTCACGCGGACCTGGAAGACCCCCAAGGCGTAAACCAGACGCTGCAACAGGGCGAACAGTATTTTGCCGCGCCAGGGCAGGACGCAGACGCTGCCAACTTCTTCAGCATGGTGGCCACGCTGGCATCGCGGCCTTCGCTTGCGCGGCACGGGCCTGAACTTCACGACCGGGCACGCCGCGGGGTGGCCCACAAGCTGCGCCAGCGCGTGCATCGTGGCGACGGCAACGCGGCTGATCTTGCGCAGCGCTGCGCGGCCTGGACGCGGGCCACTATCAGCGATGCCGGCTTTGCCGTGCAGGCCGAAATCCAGCGTCGCCAGCGGCAGCCCGGCGTGCGCAGCACCGATGCCGTGGTCAGCACCGTGCGGCTGTGCCAAGGGCCGGTCGGGCCGGCTGCATGGGCGCCCGCGTGCAGCACGCTGTTTGTAACCACCGTAGATGGCGGCCTGCGCGGGTTCTCGCCCGAACAAGGCAGCTTTGATCTGGAGACCCGCCAGGGCGTTCCGATGGCGCTGGCCGTGGCCGAAGACGGCCAGTCGCTGGCGATGGTGACCCAGGACGCCACGGGCGACGGCAGAAGTTTGAGCAGCTATGCCAAAGGGGCAAAGGGCAACTGGCGCCTGTGCCGCCGCCTGCCCTATGGCGAACAGGCGGGCTGGCTGGCCATGGCCGCTGCGCCCGGGGGCCCATTGCTGGCAGCGCCCCTGGCGGACGGCTACCGGATTGTAGGTGCGGATTCGCTGGCCCCGCGCATGGAGCCCGGGCCCCCGCCGCCGGCGATTACGCTGCAGCGCCCGTTTCTCATGCGCTTGCAGGCCAAAGATCGTGCGCCGGGCTGGCTGCTTCTGGCGTTTTCGCAGCGCGCGGCCTGGACCCGCTGGGTCGAAGACAACCCGGCCCAGTGGCAGTCGGCACCGTTGCACTGGCAACCGGCCCTGGAGTTGGCTGGAAGCGTAAGCGTGCTGCGTGTCGGCGCGGATGCCGCCGAGGTGGCAGGCATCAATGAGTTCGGCAGCCTGTACTGGAGCCGGCTTGACATGTCAACAGCGCAGCCGCGCGTCGAATCCCGCGTTGTGGCCGCCCAGGGAGACTTTCTGTGCTGTTGCATGGCAGGCCCGGGCCGCATTGCGGCCGTGGGTCGCGCCCACGTAGCCTGGTTTGTCAAACAGGGCGAGAACTTTGTCCGCAGGGCCGCGATCAAGATATCGGCCCAGCAGGCTGTCAGTTGCCACTTTGCCGACGGCAGCCGCGAGCTGCTGGTATTGATGGCCGACGGAACCATTCACCTTCTTGCGGCCCCGAATTAGCCGGAGTTGCCTGCAACCCGCACGCGTTACGCTGCGTCCACCGGAGTAACGCATGTCTGACTACAAAATGATTACCGAACGCGGGGCCGTGCCGATCAAGGCCTGGATTGAAGGCGTTCACTTTGACGAAAACGCACGCCAGCAGCTGATAAACACCGCCAAGCTGCCCTTCGTGTTCAAGTGGGTGGCGGCCATGCCGGACGTGCATTGGGGCCTGGGCGCAACGGTCGGCAGCGTTGTTGCCACGCAGGGGGCGATTGTGCCCGCTGCGGTAGGGGTAGACATTGGTTGCGGCATGGCCGCCTGTCGCACCACGTTGGTGGCATCAGACCTGCCCGATAACCTGGCCGGCATTCGGAGTGCCCTGGAGCGCGCCGTGCCCCACGGCCGCACAAACAACGGCGGTGCCGGAGATCGCGGCGCGTGGTCCAACGTTCCTGGCCACTACCTTGCGGCCTGGAAGCGCCTGGAAGCAGGCTATGGACGGCTGGTGCAGCAGTATCCTGGCCTGGCGCGCAACGCTGACCCGACGAATCAGCTGGGCACGCTGGGCACGGGCAATCACTTCATTGAAATCTGCCTGGACGAAGAACAGCGCGTGTGGTTCATGTTGCACTCGGGCTCGCGCGGCGTTGGAAACCGCATTGGCACGCATTTCATTGAGCTGGCCAAGCGCGATTTGCGCCGCAACAACCGCAACCTGCCCGACGAAAACCTGGCGTACTTTGAGGAAGGGGCGGAGCACTTTCAGCCCTATGTAGAGGCCGTGGAATGGGCCCAGAATTATGCGGCGCTGAACCGTGAATTGATGATGGGCGCCGTCGTTGCGGCCATGACCCAGAATATGGCCAAGCCCTTTGCGGCCGACGCCCTGTGCGTGAACTGCCACCACAACTACGTGCAGCGCGAGACCCACTACGGGCAGGATGTGCTGGTGACACGCAAGGGTGCCGTGCGGGCAGGATCGGGCGACCTGGGGATCATTCCGGGCAGCATGGGCGCGCGCAGTTTCATTGTGCGTGGCAAGGGCAACCCGGAAAGTTTCTGTTCCTGCAGCCACGGGGCGGGGCGCCGCATGTCGCGTACCCAGGCCAAGAAGCACTTCAGCCTTGCAGACCACAAAGCAGCAACGGAGGGCGTGGAGTGCCGCAAGGACAAGGACGTGATCGACGAAACGCCCGGCGCCTACAAGGACATCGACGCCGTGATGGAAGCGCAGAAGGAACTGGTAGAGATCATGCACACACTCAAGCAGGTGGTGTGCGTCAAGGGATAGCGACGGCGGGCCACGGCCCGCCGCCTGCTCTGCGGGTCACTTCATGATCGACATTGACGGCAGCGAAGGCGAGGGTGGCGGGCAGGTGCTTCGTACCTCGTTGGCGCTATCGATTGTCACGGGCAAGCCCTTTCGCATCTTCAACATCCGGGCCAGGCGCAAGAACCCCGGCCTGCAGCGCCAGCACCTGGCTGCCGTCAAGGCCGCGCGAGAAATCTGCGGTGGCGGAGTACAAGGGGCCGAACCTGGCAGCAAGATCCTGGTCTTTGGCCCGGGGCCGGTGCGCGCCGGGGACTATACGTTTGATGTTGGCAGCGCGGGCAGCGCTTCGCTGGTGCTTCAGACGATCCTGCCACCCCTGCTTCTGGCCAGTGGGACCAGCCGTGTGTCGATCGGTGGTGGCACACATAACCCGATGGCCCCGCCATTTGATTTTCTGGCGCGGGCGTTTCTGCCTGTGCTGCGCCTGATGGGCGCTGACGCGGCAGTTTCTGTCGACCGCCACGGATTCTACCCGGCCGGGGGAGGCCGCCTTGCGGCGCAAATCCGGCCCTGGGCTAATCCTGGTCGCCTTTCGCTGACGTCGCGACCGCAACCTGTCTGGTGGACCAACGCGCTGCTTTGCCGCCTTGAGAACCACATTGGTGTGCGCGAGATCGGTGTGGCGCGCGCCGCGCTTGAGATTCCACGCCAGCGTGCTGTACTGCGGCGTGTTGATGCCGATTGCCCCGGCAACGTGATCATGATTTACGCCGACTGCGGCACGCACATGGAAGTCTTCACGTCGATCGGCCAACGTGGTGTCAGCGCCGAAAGGGTTGCCCAGCAGGTGGTTGATCAGGCCCTGGCCTGGCAGCAGACCGGCGCACCGGTGGGGGAACACCTGGCCGATCAGTTGCTTGTGCCGATGGCGCTGGGCGCGGGCGGCAGCTTTGTCACCGGCCCGGTCAGCGGCCACACGCAAACGAACATCGCCACGATCAGGCGCTTTGTGGACGCCAAGATCGAAGTCGAGCGTCTGGACGGGCAGCGGAACAGGATTTCAGTAAACTCTTGAAACTTTCGCATCCGCTGTAGCGTTTCACTCGGTGGCTTGACGTGTCAATACAGATGTTGACACGTCAAGACCCATGGGATAGACTGCACGCAAGGAAACCAGTTCGATGAACCGCGACGTCCATATTCGATTCAACCGAAAAGCCGCGCCCAAGGGCCGTGCCTATGACGGGGCCGGTCCGGCCACACGCGGGAGTCCACCGGCGCAGGCTTGATCTGCGCCACGCGCAAGCGGGGACTCCGGTACGGGGTCCCCGCTGTCGTAGGTGGGCGTGCAAGCGCCATGCAAGCCATGTGCAGGTTGGTGTAAGGGCAGCATGCCGCGCTGTGAACGCGGCGGTGCGGTTCGAATCCGCGCCTGCACCCAGGGTCGCTAGCCCAACGGAAGAGCGCCGCGTTGAAGCCGCGGAGATCCCGGATCGAGACCGGGGCGACCCGCCAGCTCTTTGAAAACCGTACCGTTTCACAACAGGCCGGCCTTGGCGCCGGTTGTGCGCGCGTAGTCCAGCAGCCAAGACACCTCGTTGCCAACGAGGAGATCGCCGGTGCAACTCCGGCCGCGCGCTCCAGTTTCGATGGGCCGATAGTGTCAACGCCAGCACACATCCCCTGCAAGGATGAGGCCCGGGTTGAAATCCCGGTCGGTCCACCAGTTTCCGGCTCGTCTTCCAATCGAACAGGATGCAGCTCTACGAAAGCTGCAATGGTGGTTTGAATCCACCCGAGCCGACCACCGCAGAGGCATAGCTCAAGGGCAGAGCGTGCGCTTGATAAGCGCGAGATGGCGGTTCGAATCCGCCTGTCTCTACCAGCATGGCCCCATGGTCCAACGGCCAGGACACCCGACTGTCTATCGGGAGGTCGGAGTTCGATTCTCCGTGGGGTCGCCAGCCGTCATCGTCCAAGGGCAGGGCCCGCGCCCCGTAAGCGCGAGATGCCGGTTCAAATCCGGCTGACGGCTCCATGCGCCTGTAGCTCGATTGGCAGAGCAGCCGCCTCTTAAGCGGCGGGGTGTTGGTTCGATTCCAACCAGGCGCACCACTTGCAGCGGCGACGCACAACGGTCGTGCACCGGACTCATACTCCGGACCCAGCTGGTTCGACTCCAGCCGCCGCCACCACTTTGCCCCTTGCCGGGCGTGAAACGGTACACCGCCGCAGGCCGGGGCCCGGGGCCTGGTGGGCCTCCAAAGCCCGCCGTGAAGGTTCGACTCCTTCCCGGCCTGCCAGGAATCAAGCTGACACCCGCAGCCGTTACAACAGCAGGAGAAACTGTCATGCCGCAAACTTAGTGCTTCAATGGATGGATCAGGAACAACGCCATGTCCCGTCTCGACAACGATGTCGTTCTGACGCTCAACCGCATCTGGCAGCCGATTGCCACCACCGGCCTGCGCAAGGCCATGAACATGGTGTTTCGCGGTCGCGCGCGCGTGGTCGATGCCGACACTTTTCAGATTTTCACCTGGGACCAGTGGCTGGCCGAAAAAGCCGTTGCTGCCGACAATCACGTCATCGAACGCGATTATCTGCGCACTGCCACGCTGTTTGTGCGCAAGCCGCAGGTTGTCACACTGGCCCGCTATGCCGGCTACCCCAACCGCGGCGTACCCTACTCACGCCGCGGGGTCTATGAGCGCGACAGCGGCCGTTGCCAGTTCTGCCTGGAACACGTACGCAAGAAGGATATGACGGTTGACCACATTCTGCCGCAGTCCCGTGGCGGGCGCACCAACTGGACCAACTGCGTGCTGGCCTGCGCCGGATGCAACCACCGCAAGGCCGATCGGCTGCCCCACGAAGTCGGCATGAAGCTGGTGCGGGAGCCCTTCCAGCCCACCCGCGAACAGCTGCTGCTGCAGGGTGTAGATGTGCCAGCGGCCTGGCGCCCGTTTCTGGATGCCTGATTGCGGCCACCATGTTGCACGAGGGCGGGGTCTTCCCGCCCTCTTTTACGCGCCTGTTACACGGGGCGGGCCCGCCAGGCCGTATTCTCTTGTGACGAAACACAGTCACGGAGAACCAGATGACTCGCCTGCTTCCATTGTTGATGCTTGCCTTGGCCGGGCCGCTGCTGGCCCAGGCCAATGAGCCTGATTGGCGCCTTTCGGCGCGGGCCTTGCACGCCAACGTGATCGTGCCGCAACGCGGCCAGTTCACGACGGGCCAGAGTCCGATCCAGATTCGCAGCGTGGACGTGCAGGTCAAGGTGATCGACCAGGCTGCCACCACCAGCTTCACGATCAAGCTTTTCAACAGCGCGCGGTCACCCGCTGAAGCGGAAATGCTGATTCCGGTGCCGCTGGGCTGTGTGATTGGCCGCTTTGACTTCGATGGCGCGGGCAAGGAACCCTCCGCGGTGCTTCTGCCAGCGGTAGAGGCCCGGCGCATCTACGACGATATTGTCCGGCGCTTCCGCGACCCGGCGCTGATGGAGTTTGCCGGCCTGAACCTGGTGCGCACGGCGGTGTTTCCCGTGCCCGCATGCGGCAACCAGACGATCCGCTTCAGCTATGAGCAAGTGCTGGCGGCCAATGGCGGCAGAGTTGACTACGAACTGCCGCGCAGTGAAGCGCTGGCCTATCAGGTGCCCTGGTCCATGCACGCGGTCCTGAACTGCTCGCGTCCGATTGCCAGCGTGTATTCGCCCAGCCATGAATTGGTTCTGGAACGCAAGAGCGACCAGGTGGTGTGCGCCACGCTGGCTGAAAAATCACAACTCGACCCCGGCCCGCTTCGCTTGAGCTACATGGTGGGGGGCGACGGAGTGGCGGCCAGCCTGTTTGCGTACCCGGACCCCAAGGTTGGTGGTGGCTATTTTCTGATGATCGCCGGGCTGCCACCGGTGCCCAAGGACCAGCAGCGATTCGTGCCCCGAGAGGTCACAATCGTACTGGACCGCAGCGGCAGCATGGCTGGCGACAAATGGAAGCAGGCCAAGGCCGCGGCGCTGCAAACCATTGCCGGTCTGGGCGAAAACGAACACTTCAACGTCATTGCCTACAGCGACCAGGTGGACGTGCTGTTTGCCGCACCCATGCCGCGCACAGATGCCAACGAGGAATCCGCCCGCACCTTTCTGGGCAGCCTGCGGCCGGTAGGGGGCACCAACATTCATGACGCCATGCTGGAAGCCCTGCGCCAGAAGCCGGTTTCGGGCGCGCTGCCGATGGTGCTGTTTCTGACTGACGGCCTGCCCACGATTGGCCGCACGGCAGAAAAGGAGATTCGCGAGCTGGCCGTGGCCAACAACCCGCACAACCGCCGCGTGTTCACCTTCGGGGTCGGGCTTGATGTGAACGCCCCGTTGCTGGAGGCCTTGAGTGACGCCACCCGCGCCGCGCCCACGTTTGTGCTGCCTGGGGAAGATGTCGAAGTGAAGGTGGCCGACGTTGCGCGCCGGCTGCATGGGCCGGTTCTGGCGGCACCCGAGCTTTCTCTGCCACGCGATGCCGCTGGCGGCGTGCGTGTGACAGACCTGCTTCCCAGGGCCCTGCCCGACATGTTTGAAGGCGAACAATTGGTGCTGCTGGGAAAGTACACCGGCGATGCGCCGTTGACCTTCAACCTCAAGGGTAACTATCTGGGCACCAGCCGCGAGTTCAAGTTCACCTTTGGTCTCGACCAAGCCACGACGCGAAACGCCTTTGTGCCGCGACTGTGGGCGGGCCGCAAAGTTGCCACGCTGGTTGACGGTATTCGCCAGGCCGGTGCAGATCAGCCCTTGGGCGCACAGCCGGGCATCGGCGCGTTTCGCGAGTTGATTGACGAGATCGTCAAGTTGTCGACGGAGTTCGGCATCCTGACCGAATACACGGCATTTCTGGCGCTGGAAGGCACCGACCTGTCCAAGCCAGACCAGGTGCAAGCTGAAGCCTGGAACAACCTGCGCGGTCGTGGCCAGCAGCAGCGCACCGGCAACGCAGGTGTCAGCCAAAGCAGCAACGCCGCCGAAATGAAGCGGCAGTACAAGGAAAACAAGCGCAACGAATGGGTCGACGACAGGCTGCAGCGCGTGGCCGTGGGCGACGTGCAGCAATTGGGCGACCGGGCGTTCTTCAAGCGCGGTGAGCGCTGGGTGGACAGCCGGCTGCTGGACCGCGCCGCCGAAGCCAAGCCCGATCGCGAGGTCGTGGTCGGCACCAGCGAATACAGCACATTGTTGGAAAAACTGGAGAACCAGGGCCGGGCGTCCTGCGTCTCACTGACGGGAGAAATCCTGCTGCAAGTTGAAACCGAAGTCGTGCTGATCAAGCCAGCCAAAGACTGACCGGCATATTGGACCAGAGTTACCACCAACCGAATCCATACCCCAACCAGGAGCCACACATGAATCGCGCCTTCCGCACCTTTCTCTCCATCGCTGCTACAGCGGCCATTACCGGCAACTTCTTCATTGGCAGCATCAGTGCCAACCCAAGTTACGCACGCCTGGGCACGATGGCCGACAACCCAGCTCCTGCAGAAGCCAAGGAAACGCCAGAGGCCCCCAAGCCGCCTGAAAAGCGCACGCCGAAAATCCAGATTGCCATCCTGCTGGACACCAGTGGCAGCATGGACGGCTTGATTGACCAGGCGCGCTCGCAGTTGTGGCGCGTCGTGAACACCTTTGCCAAGGCCAAGCAGGACGGCGTTGCCCCGGTGCTTGAAGTGGCCCTGTATGAATACGGCAACGACGGCATTGCCGCCGCCGAAGGCCACGTGCGCATGGTGTGCGCGCTGACGACGGATCTCGACAAAGTCAGCGAACAACTGTTCAAGCTGACCACCAACGGCGGAGAAGAGTACTGTGGTACGGTGATTCAGAAGGCCGTCAACGGACTGCAGTGGTCTACAGAACGCGACGACTACAAGGCCATCTTCATAGCCGGCAACGAGCCCTTCACCCAGGGCACCGTGAACTATGTCGATTCCTGCAAGCTGTCCATCGGCAAAGGGATCATGGTCAACACGATTCACTGT
Organism: Planctomycetota bacterium; assembly: GCA_016722065.1. GTDB lineage: Bacteria > Planctomycetota > UBA8742 > UBA2392 > UBA2392 > H3-PLA7. The sequence continues at coordinate 575,478 of JADKGX010000001.1, read as the reverse complement.
GGCAGCGAAGAAGAAGGCATCCAGGGCAAGTGGAAAGACGCCGCGCTGCTGGCCGACGGCAGCTTCATGTCAATCAACGCCAATGCCCAGGTAGTCAGCATTGCCAGCCCCTATGACGACGAAATCGTCAAGTTGAGCCAGCAGATGAACAAGACCTACATTCCCTACGGCAAAGAGGGTAAGGACGCCGCCAACCGTCAGGAGGAGCAAGACAAGAACGCCGACGCCGCCGGCCAGGGCGCCGATGTAAACCGCGCCGCCAGCAAGGCCAGCCAGAACTACCGCAACGATTCCTGGGACCTGGTCGACAAAATCGACATCGACAAGATCAAGGTCGAAGACATCAAGAAGGAAGACCTGCCCGAAGAACTGCGCAAACTCAGCAACGAAGACCTCACCAAGTACATCGACAAAAAGCGCGAGGAACGCAACGAGATCAAGAAGCAGCTTGAGGAACTGAACAAGAAGCGCGACAGCCACGTGGCCGAGGAACGCAAAAAGATGGCCGATAAGGGCGAAAAGACGCTTGATGAAGCCATGGTCAAAACCGTCAAGGACCAGGCCGCGAAGAAGAACATCAAAACCGACTGATCAGGCGAATGCTGTTTCTTGTAGGGGCTTGCCACGGCAGGCCCCTACAATGTTGATACGACCATGCCCAGAACCGTACTGGTAATCGAAGACGACCACGCAATCCGCCGCGGGCTGCTGGATGCCTTGCGTGCCGACCAGTACGCCGTGTTTGATGCCGCCGATGGCGAAGCCGGCCTGAAAGCCGCGCTGCAGGTGGAGTGTGATTTGATCCTGCTGGATCTGGCTTTGCCCAAGGTTCCGGGGCTTCAGATCTTGCAAGAAGTGCGACGCGTGCGGCCATCGCTGCCGGTGATCATTTTGACCGCCATGGGGTCAGAAAAAGACCGTGTTGCGGGCCTGAAGCTTGGCGCAGATGATTATGTGGTGAAGCCCTTCAGTGTAGGAGAATTGCTGGCCCGCGTAGAAGCCGTAATGCGCCGCAGCGCCGAGCGCCCCAAAGACGTGCAAGAAGTCGCCTGCCCCGCCGGCGTGATTGACCTGGAACGTTGCGAGGTGCGCTACGGCGATGGCGGCCGCAGCGAGCTTTCGGAACGCGAACGCGAACTGATTCGCTATCTGGCCAGCAACCCGGGCCGCGCGATTTCGCGCGACGAGATTCTGGCCCGGGTGTGGCGCCTGGACCCCAGGGGCTTGAGTACGCGAACGATTGATATGCACGTAGCCCGCCTGCGCGACAAGCTTCGCTACGACGCCGAAGCGCCGGTGTTTCTTCTTACCGTGCGCGGCAAGGGCTACATGCTGGGGGGCACCAAATGAAGCCCCTGCATGCCTGGCTGACGTTCTTGCTGGTGCTTATGGTGCTGGCCGGCGCCATGGCATTTACCACCGTGGTTCTACAACGACTGGACCAAGAGCGCGCCCAGGCGGCCCAAGGCGCCGCTGAAGAAGATGCAATCCACAATACTCTGTGGCAGATGGACGCCGAAGTCTCGACGCTGGTCGCCGACGAAGCGGCGCGACCGTACTTTGAGTACTACTCGTTCTATCCAGCCGAGGCCGCCTACACGCGCATGTTTCGGGAACTCGAACACGGCGAAGTGCTGGTGCCGTCGCCACTGCTGACCAACGACTCACCATTTGTTCGCCTGCACTTTCAAGTGCAACCAGACGACACGTTTTCGTCGCCCCAGGCCCCGGTTGGTAACAAGCGCGACCTGGCCGAAAGCCGCTACGTTAAGGCCGACCAGATCAACCAGCGCAAATTGCTGCTTGAGGCTGTAACCGCCGCTGTTTCGCCCGGCGATTTGCGCGCAAGGCTGCCGCGCCGAAAGGCCGGCGACAACCGCCCGGCCGCAGACCTGGTGTATCTGGACGACAGCTGGGCCACCAAGAACGAGCAAAACCGTGCGCAATACGAACGCCGCAGCCAGGCCACCAAGAAGATCGCCACGCAAAGAAAAGACGACGAAACGCAAGCCCAGAATGTTGCCTACCCCGACAGCAAGCCTGTCACGGTGCGCGAGCACCCCATGACGGCAGTCTGGCTGGGAAACGAGCTTTACCTGGCCCGGTTGGTCACAATTGATGGTGCAGATTGGGTACAGGCCTGCTGGCTGAACTGGCCCAAGGTGCAAGACGCCCTGGCTGCAAGCGGCAAGGATGTGCTGCCACAACCCGCCTTTGCGCCGGTAAGTGGCGACGACACGGCGCCGGAGTACCGCTTGGCCTCGCTGCCCGTGAAGGTGCTTCCGGGCAAGGTTGTCACGCAGGCCGCAGGGGAAGCCTCGCCGGCGCGCTTTGCGCTGTGGGTGGCCTGGGGTGCCGTGCTGCTGGCGGCCCTGGCGGTGGGTTTTGTGCTGCGCAGTACGGTCAGTCTAAGCGAACGCCGGGCCGATTTTGTCAGCGCCGTTACCCACGAGTTGCGCACGCCCCTGACCACGCTGCGCATGTACACGGAGTTGCTTTCCAGTGGCCGCGTCAAAGACGACATCGCACGCGCGGAGTACCTGGACACCATGCATGCCGAGTCTGTTCGCCTTTCACACCTGGTTGAGAATGTACTCAGTTATGCGCGGCTGGAACGCGGTCGTGCCCGCGACCGCATGGAGGCCATTGCCGTTGCAGGTGTGGTCGAGCGCGCAGATGCCACGCTGCGGGAACGCGCCCGCCAGGCGCAAATGGAGCTTTCGATTACGATTTCGCCCGATGCCGCAGAAAGCACCGTGCATGCCGACCCCGCAGCGATTGAACGCGTGTTGTTCAATCTGGTCGACAACGCCTGCAAGTACGGCGCAGCGGCCAGCGACAAACGCGTTGAACTTACCATGGCCCGCAACAACGGGCACCTGGTCATTCGCGTGCGCGACTTTGGCCCGGGGGTTGATGCAGACACCGCCCAACGCCTGTTCAAGCCTTTCCGCAAAAGCGCCCAGGCAGCTGCGAACTCGGCCCCCGGCGTGGGGCTGGGCCTCAGCCTTTGCCGCGGGCTGGCCCGCGCCATGCATGGCGACTTGCGCCACGTGCAGGGCATAAGCCCAGGCGCGTGTTTTGAACTGGAGTTGCCAGCAAGTTGACAGCCTCTTCCACCGTTGACGCCATCTCTCATGGCGGACACCATACGCCAACATGCAATACGGCTTTGTCATCGACAATCGTGTTTGTATCGGCTGCCACGCCTGCACCGTTGCGTGCAAGGCCGAACACCTGGTGCCCATTGGCGTAAACCGCACCTGGGTCAAGTACATCGAACGGGGCAACTACCCCAACGTTAGCCGCAACTTTCAGGTCACGCGCTGCAACCATTGCAAAGACGCACCCTGTGTCTCGATCTGTCCCACTACGGCGCTGTTTACGCGTGCCGACGGCATTGTCGATTTTGACAACCGGCGTTGCATTGGTTGCAAAAGTTGCACCCAGGCCTGCCCGTACGATGCGCTGTACATTGACCCGAACACGCACACAGCCGCCAAGTGCAACTTCTGCGCCCACCGAATTGATCAAGGGCTGAACCCAAGCTGCGTGAACATCTGCCCAGAGCAGGCTATTCACTTTGGCGATGTAGACGACCCGAAATCCGATGTCAGCCAACTGATCGCCAAGCAACCGGCCACCGTGCGCAAGCCAGAAAAGGGCACCGGCCCGCAGGTCTATTACATTGAAGGCGACCAGGCCGCACTGAACCCCGCCGCGACTGCCGTGCCTGAAACCACCGTCTGGTCGGACCAGACACGCGGCGTGGGCCATTATGCAGGGGCAGACGCCAAGCAGTTCGATTTGATCGGTATTGTCCGCAAAGCCCAGGCCACTCGCGCCGAGGCGCCCGCCGAGCAACTTGATGGCCTGCTGCGCGAACTGGAAAAAGCCAGCGGCGGCGAAAAGGTGCGCCGCGCCTACGACGCGCCCGACAAAGGCGTGCAATGGGGCTGGGAAGTCGCGGCCTACATCATGACCAAGGCCATAGCCGCGGGCTGCGCGTTGATGTCAGCGCTGGCGGTCATCTTGCCGCAGCTTGGCATCGGCCCAAAAGGCGCGCCGGCTGGTTCACTTTACACGCTGGCGTTGCCGATCACCGCGCTGGTGTTTCTGGCCCTCACGGGTGCTTTGCTGGTAAAGGACCTAGACCAGCCCAAGCGCTTTCTTTATGTGCTGCTGCGTCCCAACTGGACCAGTTGGCTGGTGCGCGGCGCGTACATCGTTGCAGCGTTTGGCGGCATGATTACGGCCTGGCTTGTGGTTGCCGCGCTGGGGCTGAATCAGGTGCTGCCGTGGCTGGCTTGGCCAATGGCCGGGCTTTCGCTGGCAGCAGCAGTGTACACGGCGTTTCTGTTTGGCCAGTGCAAAGGGCGCGACTTCTGGCAAAGCCCGGCGCTGGTTGTGCATATGTTTGTCCACGCGCCGCTGGCGGGCTTTGGTGTGCTGTGCCTGATCGGGCAGGAAGGCCGCATCGGCCTTGCGCTGTCGCTGATCGTGAGCCTGGCGGTGATTTTCGCCGAGGTGTTCGGCAAACACGCCACGCAAGACGGCAGTTACACGGCGCACGACATGCGCACCGGCCGCGCCGGCAAGTGGTTCTACGGCGGGGTGATTGCCATCGGGCACGCGCTGCCATTGGGTCTGCTGGCACTAGGCAAGACCGGCGCAGTGTTCGCGGCGATTGCAATGTTCCTCGGCATGGCGGTAACTGAGTACCTGTGGGTGTACCTGCCCCAGAAACGCTCCAACACTTGACTACTTTGGGTCCACAGATGAACGCAGATAATCACAGATCAAAGCGGGCATCCGTGTTCTTCTGTGTTCAGCTGTGGACAAAACGGTCGTTTGCTCATGGGTAAGCCTCGCCTGAGTTTGATTGAACGGATCGCCGCCAAGCTGCGGCTGATTCCTGATTTGGGTGAGGAATTTGCCGCGCAGCCGCAAGCCGACGGCATTCGTGCGGAACCGTTCCCTTTGAGCGCCTTCCCGCCCGTCGAAAAGTGGGCGCATTGGGAAGAACTGGACGCCAAGGTCTGGCCGCTGCGCCAAAAACGCGCCTACAGCATTGTGCCGACTACATGCTTCAACTGCGAAGCGGCCTGCGGGCTGCTGGCCTACGTGGACAAAGAGACCCACGAGGTCCGCAAGCTTGAGGGCAACCCGCTGCACCCGGGCTCGCGCGGGCGCAATTGCGCCAAGGGTCCGGCGACGAAAAACCAGCTTGATGACCCCGACCGCATTCTTTACCCCATGCGCCGCGTTGGCGCGCGCGGCGAGGGCAAGTTCGAGCGCATCTCGTGGGTTCAGGCGCTGAAGGAAATCGGCGGCAAGATTGGCGCGGCCTTTGATGCCGGGCGCCAGAACAACGTGATTTACCACGTGGGCAGGCCGGGCCATGAGGGCTACATGGACCGCGTGCTCAATGGCTGGGGCATTGACGGCCACAACAGCCACACAACCATTTGCAGCGCCGGCGCGCGCCACGGTTACTCGTTGTGGATGAAACACGACCGGCCCTCGCCTGACCACGCCAATGCCAAGCTGATTCTGCTGGTCAGCGCGCACCTGGAAAGCGGCCACTACTTCAACCCGCACGCCCAGCGCATCATGGAAGGCGTCATGAAGGGCGCCAAGCTGGTCGTTCTAGACCCACGCCTGAGCAACACAGCTTCCATGGCCGACGTATGGATGCCTACCCAGCCCGGCAGCGAGGCCGCAATCTTCCTTGCGATCGCGCGGCTGATGCTCGAGCGCGGGACCTACGACGTAAGCCAGTTCCGCGATTGGACCAACTGGCGCGAGCTGCTGGCCAGTGAACACGCCGATAAACCCCAAACCTGGGAAGCGTTTGTCGCCGTGCTGCTGGAAGAATGGAAAGACTTCACGCCCGAACGCGCGGCGCAAGAAGCACGCGTGCCCGTGGCCCAGATACTTCAACTGTATGAACTTGTAGCAGGCTGCGAACGCCGGCTTTCCGCGCATGTCTGGCGCGCGGCCAGCATTGGCAACCTGGGCGGCTGGCAAGTCGCGCGCACGCTGCAATTGCTGGTGGTCATGACCGGCAGTGTGGGCCGCCCGGGGGGCACGCTGCCCAGCGCCTGGAACAAGTTCAAACCCGAATTCTTTGATACGCCGCCGGCGCACAAATTCTGGAACACGCTGAACTTTCCTGACGAATGGAGTGTCGCGCAGTACGAGATGTCGCACTGCCTGCCGCACCTGCTGCGCGAAAAACAGCAGAAGATCGACGTGTACTTCACGCGCGTGTTCAACCCGGTGTGGACATACCCGGACGGTTTTTCATGGATAGAAATGCTGCGCGATGAAAGCCGCGTCGGCTGCCACGTGGCCTTGACGCCAACCTGGAACGAGACGGCCTATTTTGCCGACTATGTGCTGCCGATGGGCCACGCCAGCGAGCGCCACGACCTGAACAGCTACGAGATCGACAGCGGGGTCTGGATCGCGTTTCGCCAACCCGTGCTGCGCGTAGTGGCCGAGCGCGAAGGCAAGCAGATCAAGCGCACCTATGAGGCCAACCCCGGCGAGGTGTGGGAAGAAGACGAGTTCTGGATTGACCTAAGCTGGGCAATCGACCCCGACGGCGCGCGGGGCATTCGCAAGCACTTTGAAAGCCCCGCAGACCGCGGCAAGCCCGTCAGCGTCGACGAATACTACGCCTACATTTTCGACCGCGTGCCCGGCCTGAAAGAAGAAGCCGCCAAGTGCAGTGAATCGCCACTGGCCTACATGAAGCGCACCGGGGCCTTTCGCGTCAAACCGCACGTGTATGAGCAACACGTCAACGAAGTTGACGCCGCCAGCGTCGCCCGCGTTGACGACTTCGGGCTGGCCTTCGATGCCGCGGGCAAGCCCTTGGGCGTGAAGATCGGAGACAGAGTTCACGCAGGGTTTCCGACGCCGTCGCGCAAGCTCGAAATCTGGTCCAAGTCGATGAAGGACCACGGCTGGCCTGACCACACGTTGCCGGGGTTCATTGCCAGCCACGTGCACCCCAGCGCAATCGACGAAAGCAAAGGCGAGATGGTTCTGGTGCCGACGTTTCGGCTGCCGACGCTGATTCACACCCGCACCGGCGCGGCCAAGTGGCTGAATGAAATCAGCAACACCAACCCGATGTGGATGAACCCGCTGGACCTGCAACGCATGGGCCTGCGCAACGGTGCGCTTGTACGTGTTAACACCGAAATCGGCTGGTTCATCGACCGCGTCTGGGCCACCGAAGCCATGAAGCCCGGTGTTTGCGCCTGCAGCCACCACATTGGCCGCTGGCGCCGCCCCGGCGACCCAAAGGCCAATCGCATGAGCGCCAGCGAAGTGGACATCAAAGAAGAAGCGCCCGGCCAATGGCGCATGCGCAAGCTGCGCGGGATCACGCCTTTTGAAAGCAATGACCCCGACACGCAGCGCATTTTCTGGGAGGCCGGCGGAGTGCACCAGAATGCGGCGGCCCCCATTCACCCAGACCCGATCAGCGGGGCAAACTGCTGGCTGCAGAAGGTTCGCATAGAAATGGCCAGGCCCGAGGACCTCTACGGCGATGTAGTTGCCGACACCAACAAGTCCTTTGAGGTCTACCTGCAATGGAAGGCGCAATGCCGGCCGGTTGAGGGCGCGGGCAAGCTGCGCCGCATTGCCTGGTTGAACCGCCCGCTGGCACCGGTCAAGGAAGCCTGGCTGACCTAGGGGGCGCGGGCCTTTGGTCCGCAACAACAACTACAACTCGTGCGGACTTGGAGTCCGCATCACTTGGCTACCTACTTAGCCTGTGAGCGCTTGATGGCTGCCCCTACAAAGGCTGCAAACAGCGGGTGGGCCTTGAGCGGCTTGCTTTGGAACTCGGGGTGGAACTGCACGCCCACAAAGAAGGGGTGGTCCTTGAGTTCCACGATCTCGACCAGATCAAGCTCCGGGTTTACGCCTGCTATCACCAGGCCGCGTTCCACCAGACGTGCACGGAACTCGTTGTTGAACTCGTAGCGGTGGCGGTGGCGCTCCATCACATCCGTCGTGCCGTAAGCCGCACGCGATACAGTGCCGTCTGCAAGGCGGCAGGGCTGCGCACCCAGCCGCATGGTGCCGCCCATGTCCTTGATGTTGCGCTGTTCCTTCAACAGCGAAATCACCGGGTGCTGGGTCTCGCGTGAAAACTCGCTTGAGTGGGCGTCCTTCATGTCCGCGACATGTCGCGCAAACTCGATCACGGCAATCTGCATTCCCAGGCAAAGGCCGTAATAGGGCACTTTGTTCTCGCGGGCAAAGCGCACGGCGCTGATCTTGCCCTCAATGCCGCGTTCGCCAAAGCCTCCGGGAACCAAAATGCCGGCCATGCTGCGCAAGCGCTTGCCAGCGTTGTCGTCGGTGATTTCCTCGGCGTTGATGCGGTGGACCTTGATGTCGCACTGGTTGGCAATGCCGGCGTGATCAATCGCCTCATAGACGCTTTTGTAGGCGTCCTTCAACTCGACGTATTTGCCGACAACAGCGATGTCGATCGTCGACTTGGGGTTCAAAATGCCGTGCACCAGATTCTGCCAGGGCTCCAGTTTGGCGGGGCCGGCTTGAAGGCCAAGGCGGCGGATCACCGCTTCATCCAGGCCCGACTGGTGCAGTTGCAGAGGCAGCTCATAGATGCTGTGCTCCACGTCGCGTTCGTCAAACACGTACTGCTTCTCGACGTTGCAGAACATGGCGATCTTGTCGCGCATTTCCTGCGTCAGGGGCTTTTCGGTGCGGCACACCAGCAGGTCAGGCTGAATGCCAATCTGGCGCAGAACGCCTACGCTTTGCTGGGTGGGCTTGGTCTTGAGTTCACCGCTGGCGCGCAGGTAGGGCACCAGCGTCAGGTGCAAAAATGCTACGTTTTCGCGGCCGTGCTCATAGGCGAACTGGCGAAACGCCTCCATGAACGCCATGCCTTCAATGTCGCCAGCCGTGCCGCCAAGTTCTGACAGAACAATGTCCACTTCGGGGCCGTCCCATTGGCGGATATGGGCCTTGATTTCATTGGTGATGTGCGGGACGACCTGCACGCAACCGCCCAAATACGCGCCTTTGCGTTCTTTGTTGATCACGTTCTGATAGATGCGGCCGCTGGTGATGTTGCTGCTGCGGCTAAGGGGCGTGGTGGTGTAACGCTCGTAGTGGCCAAGGTCGAGGTCGGTCTCGCCGCCGTCGACGGTCACGTAGACTTCGCCGTGCTGAAAGGGGTTCATCGTGCCGGCGTCGACATTGATGTAAGGGTCAAACTTCTGGATACGCACCCGTACGCCGCGGGTTTCCAGCAGCGCGCCGATGCAGGCCGTGGTCAAACCTTTGCCCAGCGACGAAACGACGCCGCCGGTAATGAAGACGTGCTTGGTTACATGCTTGGTCATTGCAAAAACCCCGGACTCAAAAGAAGGACGCCTCTCATGGAGGCGTCGCCCGGGAGCGCAATCCTAGCCCCTAAATTCCGCACCGCAATGCTGTGGAAACCTCGGGCCTTGCCGCGCAGGCATTGGCCGCAAGTTGCGGCGCCATCAGCGTCTGGTGGCAAGCGCCTGCCGGGCCGCCCACGCGAAGAACAGGCAAAAGAGCGCGTCACCAGCGCCATAGATGCCATAAAAAACTCCGGCCATGGCGTCGCGGTCAAAGATGACGCCAAGATCCTGGCCGTGCATGGCAAGCCACCAAACCCACCACAGCACGTACACCAGTTTCTCCAAGGCAAACACCAGGCTGATTGCCGGCGCTGTCTGCCAGGTGCGGGCCTGGGCGGCATAGGCCAGGCCCCATAGGATGACGACCACGCAGGCAGGTCGGGAAAACATAGCCGGGTCAGCTTGAAAGAACGCGTCGTTGGTGAAGGCGCGGGTGAAAACCAGAATGCCAGCGATGTTGAAGATCGCCGCTGCATAGAAACCAAGTTTCATGCGCGCTTGGTGCATACCCTTGAGGTTGGCTTGCCGGCTGCGCGATGGGAACGGCATTGCACAAAAAAACACCTGCGCCACGCGGGCGCAGGTGACAGGGGGGCTTCGGCGCGGGGGCGCCGAGACTGTCTGAGTTCAACTACTTCACGCCGTACTTCTCGACCAAGGCCTCAATCTCTTCTTCCGAAACGCCCACGGCGCGCAGTGTCACGACTTCCGTGTCGTCGACGAAGCCCTCGCGAACCAGTGTTTCGGTGAAGCGAGAAATGGCCTCGCGCCGGCGCGTATACTTTTCACGCAGGCGAATCGCCGTTTCGGCGGGCTTGAGGCCCGCGTAGCGACGGGTGATTTTTTCTACCGCGCGATCATCCAGCGCTTCTGGGTCATACATGGTGGCTGCTCCTGGGACTGTGCCCGGCACTGAACTAATGCAAAGGCCGTGCCGTGATGCGTAAGTCCTTACACAATGTAGAAACGTACTTCATGACGGAATGTTTCCATGTTTTCAGTCTGTGGCGGGTAATTCCGCCGGAACCGCTTGTTACCTATGGGTAGCGGGCGATTGCCACAACTTTGAGTGGTGTAATCAGTCACCAACGCGTCACAACGCACAGTGCGATCATAGCACTTGGTGCAATATTCGTGGCAGGGTGATTGATCTTGAAGTGATCCGATCGTGTGGGGTGGCGGTCCGGGCCGACTGGCCGGTCACTGTTCGGTTTCGATCTGCGTCAGGGTGATCGTCCCAAGGTCTGTTGTTTCCTCAGGTTGCAACGATTCTGCCCGCTCGCTGAGGGCTTGAAACCCGGCAGCGGAGACCTTGATCCTCAAGTCGCCCGTGGGTGGGTCAATCAAGGTGAATCGACCGTCTCCATCTGGGCTGCAATTGGCGGTCTTGAGCGAGTTGCCGTCGCGGGTAAGGAATTCGATCGTGACCTGGGCGGTCACGCTTTCGCCTTGGGGGGTGATCACGCGGCCTACCAATTGCGTCAGGCGGTGCAGCGCAATCTCGCTGAGTTCATGGCGCTCGCCCGGTGTTACCAGCGCGACTAACGTGGCTGGGGGCCGGGCGTGTCCTTCACATTGAACGCTGATTCCGTAGTGCCCTGCCGCCAAGTCTTCAATCAAAGACCCGCCGTTGGCATTGGTCAGCACCTGGTTGGCCGCGACCCAGATGCGCGCGTTAGGGGAATAGGTGCCCACGGTGGCGCCTGCCAAAGCCCGGCCGTTGGGGCCGACAATGCGGCCATGGATCGAACCACGCGCAGCAATAAGAAGTTTAACGTTGGCCTTGGCGTCGCCGTCCGCAATCTGCACACGGGCCGCTGGCGAAGACTCGAACCCCTCCATGTGGGCCCGCAGCAACGCCGTCAGGCGTGCGAACTTACCCACTTTGAAGTCCAAGGCGTACGTGAACCGTCCCAAGGAGTCGGTTGTGGCTACGTCTTCTTCTTCTCCGTTGGCCTCTGCGCTTACGAACGCGCTTTGCAACCGGTACAGCAACTGCGCTGAAACCTGGGCCCCGGCAACAGGGTTTTCGGCTTGGTCAACGACCAAGCCTTCAATGCAGGCCCGAAAGGGCACCAAGGGGCCCCAAGGGTCAATCCCCGCATCGGTTTCCGCGCTGGCCGGGGCTGCGTCTTTGATTTCAGACTTAGAGGCCACCGTATCGGGCAAGGGTTGCGGCCTGACCAGTGGCTCGTGCGAGGTGGTTGGCGCGCGCTGCAGGGCTGGCGCGGCCCTGGTTGCCGGCGGCGGATCCGCCGCGGGCAGATTGGCCGTTGCTGTTTGCGGTGGCGCAGGCGTGCCCAGCCACTGCCAGCCCAGTGCGCCCAGCAGCAAGCCAAGTACAAGCCCGGCCAATGCCGACCATAAACGAGGAAACCGCGTCATACCCGATGGGACGAATTCGGGCATGACGCGGTTCCAGAAGTCTAGCCCTTGATCGCTGGTGCCAGCCGTGTGCGGGCGAAGTCTTCCAGCTTGGTGGGGGTGGTGTTGCGCGCATTGCGGGCCTCCAGCGCTTTCACCAGCCCGTTCTGCACCCCTGCGTACATTTCCACATAGGTGCTGGCTACGTTTGCGCTCAAGCCCATGGCAGTCATGGCCTGCAATGCTTGTTCTGGGGGGACCTGCACGAACTTGACCGGCTTGCCCAGGGCCTCGCTGATGATTTTGACGCCTTCGGCATAGGTGTAATCACGGGGCCCCAGCAGTTCGCGAACGTTGTTGCCCGACCACTTGGGGTCTGCCAGAACGTCTGCGGCGACCGTGGCGATGTCAGCGGTGGCAATCATGGGCATTTTTTCGTCGCCCTTGATTGGTGCATAGACGGCACCTTGATCCTTGATGCTGCCCACGCTCATGAACCAGTTCTCCATGAATGAACCCGGGCGCAGGTGGGTGATATTGCCGCCGGTTTCCTTCAGCGCCGCGTTCAGCTTTTGCTCAATGTCGTGCAAGCCCGCAATCGGGCCGGTTCCTTTGTTGTGCTGCGCGCCATAGCTGGAAAGAAAAACCACGCGCTTGATCTTGTTGGCCTTCACTGCCGCGGCGAAGTTGTCCCCAACCCGGTTCTGGTAAGCCCGCATGTCGGCGACATCGGTTCTTGGCGGTACCAGCAGAAAAACGGATTCGGCTCCGGCCAGGGCCGCTGAAACCTGGGCTGCATTTTCCAGGTCGACCTTTACGGCCTTGGCACCTCGGCTGGTGTGAGCCGCAACCTTGGAGGGGTCTCGCACCAGCAAACTCAGCTGATGCCCGCCGCGATCCAGCAGCAGCTTGGTCAGTTGGCTGCCAATGTGCCCGGTGGGCGTAGTGATGGCGATTTTCATTTCGCACTCCTGTGTGAAGGGAAGTTGGTTTCGATTTGGCCAGAACAAGAAAAGGGCCAGGAGTAATCCCGGCCCTTGGCTTTGCATGGTCAATTCAACTCTACGCTGGTGGGCGAGGCGGCATGCGGCCGGGGCCCTGCGTGCCCGGTCGCGTAATCGGGCGCGGGCCCGGTCGCTGCGGCGGCTGTGCGGGGGCCATCGGTGCCGGATACTGCGGACCTGCGGAGTAACCGCCCTGGGCCGGGGGGGCCGGGGGTATGGGTTGTTGGGGGCCCGTCTGGCCGTAGGGTTGCTGCAAGGGCGCGCCGGGGTGGCGGCCTTGATGTGTGTGCTGCGGCAACGTCACACCGGTTTTCTTGCCAGAGCGATAGGTGAAGAAGCCAAGTGCACCACCGCCCAGCATCAGCGCGATTCCGCCTAGAATCAGCAGAATGCCCTTGCCGCTTTCGGGGGTCTTGTCGATGTCGATAATGCGAAACGTTGGCGCCGTGTTGCCCAGCCCGCGCAGAATTTTTTCGTCTTCTGAATCAAGGTCAAAGCCAGTGCGTGTCAGGCCTCGAACGACCGTTTTTTCGTACAGCTTGGGTGCATTCTGCTCGAGCCATTTTTCGTCGTTGCGGTCCTGTGCCGCCCAGACCTGTTCCATAAAGGCCTGCTTGCCCGAATCCTGAACTACAAAGAAGCATTTGATCGGGCCCTGGTCGTCAACGCTGGCCCAGCCGGCCACGAAGTACTCTTTGGTGGTGCTGGTGACGACGCCTTTGCGGGTGTGTTGGGTATCAATGCGGGCCGAAGCTTCCCAGTTCAGAAAGACCTCTTCCAGTTCCAGCCACTCGGCTGCTGGCTGTTCTGCAATCCACTGGCTGTATTTCATGGAAGTAGGGCTGCTGTTGGAAACAGCGATCATCATCTTGTGGCCGCCCATGGCCAACACGACGCCGCCGCCGATCAGCAGGCCAAGTGCCCAGATGTAAACTCGAATTGCACCCATGGGTTCGTCCTTGTGCAGAGTGCACAAAGTTACTTAAGGCGCACGAGTATTCCAGCGTGGATTCTCGCACCCGGGCGACGGCGCATGGGTGTCTGGAACTAGAGTGCGGCCACCAAGTCGGCCTTGGTCAGGATGCCCCATTCGCCGCTGGCGCGCTCAATCAAAGCAGCATGCGGGGCGTGGTCGACGATCTTGAGCAGATCGGAGACCGTCGCTTCTTCGCCCGCCACGGGCAACGGGTCGCCCATGACTTCACGAACCTTGATCTGGTCCAACTTGCGTCCGTCCAGCAGCAGCTTCAGCAGTTGGCCGTCATACAGGGCGCCCACAGGCTTGCCGTTTTCCAGCACTGGAATCTGTGACAAGTCGAGTGTCTTTACGTGAACCATGACTTCGGAAAGCAACTGGCTGGGCTCCGCCGTGACCAGTTTGCGACCGCGCTGGCGCAGCAGGATCTCGCCAGCCGTGACATCGCTGCGTTCGAGCATGCCGTTGTCGCGCATCCAGTCGTCGCTGTACATCTTGGAAAGATAGCGGTCGCCCACGTCGCACAGAAACACAACGGGCATTGCTTCTTTACCCGTGGGGTTCTGGCGCAGCCATTTGAGCGCCCCGGCAAGGTTGTTGCCGCTGCTGCCGCCGGTGAAGATGGCTTCCAGGCGTACAAGCTTGCGAGCGGCCAGATAGCTTTCCCGGTCGCTCACATTGATCACGTCGTCGATGTGGTCAAAGCTGATCGTGCCTGGAATGTAATCCAGGCCGATGCCTTCGACCGTGTAGCTGCGTGGCGCGGGCTTGGCGTTATGGTCGCGAAAGTATGCGGCGTAGTAGCTGCCTTCGGGATCACACAGGATCACTTTGATCGACGGGTTCTTTTCCTTCAGGAACTTGCCTACGCCAGTGATCGTGCCGCCGGTTCCGGCGCCAGCAAAAAAGTGCGTCAGCTTGCCTTCGGTTTGGTCCCAGATTTCGCGGGCCGTGATTTCGTAGTGCACTTTCGGGTTGGCCTGGTTTTCAAACTGGCCGGCAAACCAACCGCCCGGCGATTCCTTGGCAATGCGCTTGGCGACGTTGGCGTAGTGCAGCGGGCTGGTCTTGTCGACGGCTGTCGGGGTAACGATCACTTTGGCGCCATAGGCACGCAGCAGGTCGATTTTCTCCTTCGACATTTTGTCGGGCAGGCAGAACACGCACTTGTAGCCCAGAATGTTGGCCGCAATAGCCAACCCCAAGCCAGTGTTGCCCGCGGTGCCTTCCGTGATCGTGCCGCCGGGCTTGAGCAGCCCGCGGGATTCGGCATCACGAATCATGGCAATGCCGATGCGGTCTTTGACGGACCCCCCGGGGTTCAGGTGATCCAGCTTGGCCAGCAACGTACAGCCAAGCCCCTCGGACATCTGCGCCAGCTTCACGATTGGCGTGTGCCCAATGCAGTCCAGGATGGAGTTTTGAATGTCCATGGAAGATCCCGTATGGCGTGTTCCGTGTTCCGAGTGCCGAGTCTGCTGCTTTGCCGTGGACCCGACAGGAGGAACATGGGACACGAAACTCGCTTTACACTTGCTTCAAGCATTCCTCAAACACGCGCATCATGGTTTTGTCGGGCAGGTAAAACGTGCATTCCTCAACGGTGCTTTCGCGCGGGTCGTGGCGCAGGCACTCGCTCAACAGCAGTTCGGCCACGCGCTTGATCGGCACCTGGCTGGTGGCCATGCCAATGGGTGGAATCGCCACCGTGCGCGCGCCGATCTCGGCTGCTTTTTTCAGTGAGCTGCGCAGACTGTTCACGATACTGTCTTCGGAACTGCGCTGGTCATAGTCCATCGATGCCGCATGGATCACCCAGCGGGCCTTGAGGTCGCCCGCATCGGTGACCACTGCGTCGCCAAGGTCAAGTTTGCCAATCGCCAGGCATTGGCGAATGATTTCTGTGTCGACTGTAGGCCCCAGGCTGCAATGTGCCTCGGGGGCAAAAATCAGGTCGTTGTTGATTTCGCTGATGATTGCGTCGGCCTCGGCTGTTTTGACTTTGCCCAGCTTCAGCTTGATATGGTCCTTGTTCATGGCACGCGCCTTCCTGTTTGGGGCGCCCCTTATACGGCTTAACGCCCAACGCGATAGCGGCCAACCAAACGATCGTGATTGGCCGAGTTTCCTGCAGTTTGCGCTGGCCGGGGTGTGCAATTGCCAAGATTTTGTTGCAAACCACCTCCGGCGGTCCTAGTTCTAGTGACTTCACAGTCTTGTCACATTCAATACACCGAAGCGCACGGCTCGTGGGAGTCGTTTGCGCCTTGGATCATGAGCCCTTTGCGGGAGGGGTAATGCGGACCTTCTTTGTAATGCTGCTGGCGTTGCTTGGTGGCAGCCTGATGGCCCAGACTTGGCTGATGCAGCAGACATCGCCCAGTGGAACCGGCGTAACCGACTATGGCACCGCCAGTGGCTGGAACCTTGGCTACATCTTTCAGTGCAACGCCGCGGGCGTCACAGTCACGCACCTTGGCTGCGTGCATAATGCAGCCGCCACGCGAACCGTTACCTTGTGGGACACCACCACCCAGGCCGTGATCGGCCAGGTCACGACGGGTGCAGGCAGTGCAGGCGGCTGGCGGTCTGGCAACCTGGCCAGCCCGGTGGCCCTTGTGCAGGGCCGCCAGTACATCGTGGCGGTCTTTGCGGATTCCGCGGTGAACTATTACGGGGTGGATTCCACTGCATCAGCGGCTTGGCACCCAACTTCAGGGCCATTACAGCACATTGAAAACCGCTGGGTCAGCACCACGGTACCGGACACGTTTCCAACCCAGACCAGCGGTGCGTCGTATTGGCACTGGGGCCTGGCTGATGTGGGCTACAACACCGGCCCCTCGGTAACGGCATCTACAGCGACTCTGAACCTGGGCAGCACACCGCTTGCAACACCGAGCAACGCTGTCAGCTACACGGTTTCGGGCAATCAGCTTAGTGCCGCCACCGTGATTACTGCCCCTTCGGGCGTGAATGTCAGCTTCAGCCAGACCACGGGTTTTGCCCAGTCGATTCAGATATCAACCACACCCTCATACACGGGGGTCACTGTCTGGGCACGAATGACGGCGGCCACTGCGGGCGCCGTAACGGGCAACATTACGCACACAAGTACGGGGGCAACCAGTGCCAACGTAGCGGTCAACGGCACAGTTACGGGCCCGACAGTAACGCCCTCGGTGAGTTCTTTAAACCTGGGCTCAACGCAGCAGGGAACGCCGTCTTCTCCGGTAAGCTATACGGTTTCAGGTTCGGCGCTTACGGGCAACACAGTGCTCACCGCGCCTTCCGGCGTAGAGATTTCTTTTTCCTCCGGCAGTGGCTATGCCAACAGCATCACGATTACCACGTTTCCGACCTACGCGGGTGTGGCCGTGTATGCGCGTATGACGGCCGCAACGACCGGCGCGGTCTCTGGCAACATCACGCACGCCAGTGCCAGCGCGACCACAGTCAATGTTTCGGTCTCGGGTACGGTCTACTCACTGACGGCAACGCCCAGCAGCCTGAACCTGGGCTCCACCAGCGTGGGTACGCCAGGCAGCCCGCAATCCTACAACCTGGTTGGCGCAGGCCTGACGGTGGCCACTACCGTGACAGCGCCGGCCGATTTTGAAATCTCGCTGACACAGACCGGGACCTATGTGTCCAGCTTTAACATCAACCAGACCCCGACCTTGAATTCGACAATCTGGGTGCGCTTGACTGGCGCCACGCTGGGCACTTTCAACGGCAACGTAACCAACGCGGCAACCCCAGCGTCGATCCTGGTGCCGGTTTCGGGCAGCGTTACGCAACCCAACAACCTTGCGTTGACACGCAACGGCCCCGGCGCTGCCACAGGTATCAACAACAACAACCCCGGCCCCGGCGGAAACGGCCACGTGATTCTTGATTTTACTTTGCAGACCGGGCAGACGGCCTGGACGGCCACCAGCATTGTCTTTACGGCCAGTGGCACCGCCGACGAACAGACCGCCATGAATCTGCTTGGCCTGTACGAAGACATCAACACCAATGGCAGTTTCGACGGTGCCGGTACAGACACCCTGGCCACGGCAGCAGCCGGCACCAGCTTCAATGGCGCCAACGGCACGTACACTGCGACACTGACCAACGGGGCTTGGCCCACTTCGACCACCCGCCGGTTTTTCCTGGTCTGCAACCTTGCTGGTACGGCTATCGCCGGCCAGACCATTCATGCCGAGGTAACCACGCTCAATGCCACCACGGGCGGCGTGGGAGTAATCACTGGCGTGCCCTCCACAGCAGCCAGCGATGCACTGTTCATCAACCCTGCTGTCATGGGGGTGACCATGTCCGGGCCAATCAGCTTCAGCACCGTCAACAACAACAGCCAGGGTGCAGGCAGCAACGGCCACGTGGTGTGCGACTTCACGTTCTCGACCCAAAACGACACCTGGACCGTCAGCGACATCACGTTCACCGAATCCGGCAGCATGGACGGCCAGACAGACGTGAACTTCCTGGCCCTGTACCTGGATAACGGCAACGGCACCTTTGACGGCCCGGGCACCGACACATTGGCCACGGCCACCGCCGGCACCAGCTTCAATGCCGCCAACGGCACCTACACCGCCACACTGACCGGCGCGGCCGCAGCGTTTGCCATGAACCAGGGCAAGCGCTTCTTTCTGGTCGCCAAGCTGGCCGGACAGGCCAGCCCCGCGGAGACCCTGCGCGTGGCCGTGACCAGCTTGACCCAAAGCTCGCCCACGGGCGGCACGGTCAGTGGCACGCCCACGGCGGCAAGTTCGGCGCTGGTGATTGATGTTGCGACCTTGACAGTCAACGCCGGGCCGACCAACCCGACGATTGTGGCGCGTGAGCAAAATGCAGCGGGCTTCACAGTCATGGTCGGCCAGTTCCGCCTGAGTGCCAGCAACGCCAACTTCACCGTGGCGGGCTTTACGCTTTCCACCAGTGGCAACGGCAACTGGGCCGCGAACCTGGATGCCGCCACTGGCGTGCAGGTGTGGCGCGACGACGGCGACGGCAGCTTCAATGCAACGGACACGCAACTGTTTGCCGGTGCCGGTGCCACGCCCAGCGTGAGCTGTGTCTTCGGCAGCAACCTGACGATCAACATGAACACGAACGAAGACCTGTGGGTGGTGCTGAACGTGCTGGCCAGCGCCGGTGCCAGCCCCAGCGAGACCTTCAGCAGCCAGATTGCAGCCCCAGCCGACGTGAACTCGTTGACCGGCGGCGGCCAGGTGTTGTTCGGCACGGCGGCACCAACAGCAGCCACGCTCAAGGTGATCACCTATGCGTTCACCAGCTTCACACCCGTGACCAGCCTGCCCGCAGGCGGTGGCGCAATCACGATCACCGGCAGCGGCTTTGCTTTGCCGGTGACGGTGACGATCGGCGGCGTGAACTGTGGCGGCGGGGCAGTCGTCAATGCCGCCGGCACGCAGATCACCGGCTTGACCGTACCCGCCGGTGCGGGCCAGAACCTGGCAATCGTGCTGACCACCAACAACCTGGCAGCCAAAACCCTAAGCCAGACCTTCAGCTACGGCACGTCTGGTGTCACGGGTGGCGGTGGTGGATTGTCTGGTGGCGGCGGCGGCGGATGTGTGGTTGGCCTGCCTGTGGCACCGATTGCGCTGCTGGTGCCGGGACTGCTGGCACTTGTCGGCCTGCGTCGTCGTCGCAACAGTTAGCCGCAGCTTTTGCAATGAAGGGCCCGCCTGATGGCGGGCCTTTTTTTGGGCGCCGGCTGCCCGCTATCCTTCTGTAGACTCTTCGCGTGAAACTGCCCGACGCCGAGACGGCATACCTGTTCCGACACGCCGTGCTTCGCGATGCGGCGTACCAGTTGCAAACCGTTGGCGACCGTGCTGCGCTGCACGGGCTGGCTTTTCACCTGATAGAGCAGGCCTTTGGTGGCCGTGCCCCCCAGCCCGACTCACTTGAAGCGCGGGGCGTGCCCCGCTTTCAAGCTCATCCGATTGACCACGTTGCGGCAGAACTGGCCTGGCATGCCCTGCAGGCCGGGCAACAGGACTCTGCCATGCGGGATCTGGCCAGCCTGTATCTGCACCGGTCAGCCGAATACTCCGGCGCGCAATACCAGACCGCGGGGTCGGCCGCGCACTGGCTGGCGCTGGCAAAACTGCTGGCCAGCGCGGGCCGTGCAGAAGCTATGCGTAGAGCAGCCGAGCAACTGTGTATGGCTGGCAATGTGCCGCAGGGGGAGTCCATTCTGGATCAGGCCTTGCTGGTCGCTATGGAATCCGGAGAGCACAATGTGCAAGGCAGCATCCTTGCGGAACTTGCCGGGGTGTATGAACAGACGGGCCGGTCAGCATTGAGTGACCAGACCTATCAACGGGCGATTGCCTGTCTGCGCCTTGCCAGGAATCATTATCGGCTGGCCGCAACAGAAGTAAACCTGGCGATCTTGTGCACCCAAACCGGCCAGATGCAAAGGGCCGAGCAACTGTTTGCGCAAAGCACAAAAGCATTGAGCGAGTATCAGGATTATCGCGGGCGCAGCGCGGCCCTGCAAAGTTACGCCACCATGCTGGACCGTATCGGGCAGACGGCGCAAGCCGGAAAGAAACTGGAAGAAGCGATCGAGATGCAACGCCTGTCCGGCGACGAACGGCGCGAAGCCAGCCTGAAGTCGGCCATCGGGGCATCGCTGAAGCGCCAGGGTGATTTCGCCGGCGCGGAACAAGCCTACACAGATTCACTGGCACTGCACCTGAAGCATGGTGACCGCCGCATGGAAGGCTACGCCCACGGCAGCCTGGCCGCGCTGTATGCGGGTACGGGACGAGCCGGGCTGGCCGAGCAGGCCTATGTTCGCTCGCTGGCGGCACTGCGTGAAGTCGGGGATCTGCGCGCAGAAGGCACGCAACTGAGTAACCTGGCCAGCCTTTATCACCAGACCGGACGCCTTGACCTGGCCGCAGTGACTCTGGAACAGGCGCTGTCCATTCATCGCCAGGTTGGCAACCGGCGCATGGAAGGAACCACACTGGGAAACCTGGCTTTGCTGGCCGCGGCAAGGGGCCGTCTGCAGCAAGCCCAGCCGCTGTTTGACCAGGCCGTGGCCGTGCATCGTGAAGTCAGCAACGTGCGCATGGAAGGCCGTCAGTGGTGTGAGTACGCCATTGCACTGGTGCTGGCAAACCGCGCCGACGATGCCGCCCGGTGCTGGAAGACCGGCATGGAGCTGATGCTGGCCCACGACGACCACGCGGAAGCCAAGGCACTGATGAAATCCATGCGCGAATCGTGTGCCCGGGCGGGCATGCATCCCCTGCCTGGCGGCCCACAGTGAAGTGCCCGGTCAACGATGCGAGCAGGCGGCCCGCAGGGCAATGCCTTCCGGCAAATGCACTTGTCCCCTTCCTTTGCCCATTGCGGGGCTAACATACAGGCATGCATGCCGAGCAGGTCTATCTGTTCCGTCACGCGTTGCTGCGCGACGCGGCGCACGAGTTGATGCTTCCAGGCTATCGGGCGGCCCTGCACCTGCTTGCTGTTGAAGTCATGGAGTTGATAGGCGCGCACAACCTGCCGGCCGTTGCGGCTGAAATCGCCATGCATTTGAGAGCATCCGGCGACGCGACAGATCGGGAACGCAAATTTGCGCTGATGGGTGCGCAACATGCCGCTACGATCTGGGATCATGACAGCGTGATTCGCCTCTATGGCAGGCTGACAGAGATCGGTGACGTAAGCGAAGTCGCGCGCAGCTTGCAGGTGCTGGCCAGTTGGCACGCCCGGTTTCGTGCTGACAAGCCGGCCGCGCGGCAATACCTGCGAAAGCTGTTGCGACTGGCGCGCCAGACAAGCAATCCGGCGCTCGCGGCGCAGGCGCTGCAGATGATTTCTACGCTGAGTCCGGCCGGTACGAAGCTGGCACTCAAGCGCATGGCCTTCAAAATGGCCAGCAGGGCCAAGGCCTGGCTGCCCGCCGGGCTTGCACTGGGAAACATGGGCATGCACTACTGCCGCATCGGGCAGCCACGCCGGGGGGCCCGCATTCTTGCTCGGGCGATTGTGCTGCACCGGCGCGCAAACAACCCCGCAGGCATTGGCTACTACTTGTCGCAGCTGGCCGGGGCGATGTCAGACCTTGGTCGGAACGAGCAGGCACTGGCCTATGCCCGGGACGCTGTAAAGGTGCTTCTCGCGCCCGAGTTGAAGGTGTATCTGCCCAACGGTCTGAATGCCCTGGCGCAAATCAGTTCCAAGGCTGGCGCAATACAGGAAGCCCTGAGTGCGCTTTCCCAAAGCCGGCTGGTGTTTCAGGAAATGGGACTGATGCCAGAAGCAGCTCGTACTGACCTGCAGATTGCATTGCTCGAGTTGCGAAACAACCAGCCCGGGCAAGCACGCCGGACCTGGCAAAGCGGCATGAAGGCGCTTGCGGGCAGCACGACCGATGTTCCTGGGGCCGTTGAATCAGAGATGCTCAAGGCCTGCGTCAGCGCTGGCATTGCCCCGTTGAACCAGGGCATGTCGTGACAGGGGCGGGCCAGCAAACCGTGGCCCCGAGATCAATGCGCGACGTGGCCAAGGCTATTTCAAGTCAAAGCGATCCAGGTTCATCACTTTGGTCCAGGCCGCCACAAAGTCGCTGGCAAATTTGTCGCTGGCGTCCTCACTGGCGTAGACTTCTGCAAGCGCGCGCAACTGCGAGTGCGAGCCAAAGATCAGATCAACGCGCGATGCTGTCCACTTCACTTTGCCGGACTTGCGGTCCTTGCCCTCAAATGCTTGCCCTGCGGGTTGCCACTGAGTGCCCATATCAAGCAGGTTCACAAAGAAGTCGTTGGTCAATGTGCCGGGCCGCTTGGTGAACACGCCGTGGGGTGACTTGTCGGCATTGGCACCCAGCACGCGCAGGCCGCCTATCAGTACGGTCATTTCGGGGGCCGTCAACGTAAGCAGTTGTGCGCGGTCCACCAGCAATTCTTCTGCGCTCAAACGCTGCGGCCCTGCCAGATAGTTACGAAAGCCGTCGGCCGTCGGTTCCAGGGGTGCAAACGACGCCACGTCGGTTTGCACTGCAGAGGCATCGGTGCGGCCGGCCCTGCACGGAACCTTCAGGGCCTTGTGGCCAGCGGCCTTTGCGGCCTTTTCTATGGCTGCGCTGCCGCCCAGCACAATCAGGTCTGCCAGCGAAACGTACTTCTTGCCCTTGTTGAAGTTCTTCTGGATGGCTTCCAGTTTGGCCAGCACTTTCTTCAACTGCGCTGGCTGGTTGACCTGCCAGTCCTTTTGGGGCGCAAGCGCAATGCGCGCTCCGTTGGCACCGCCGCGCTTATCAGAGCCTCGAAACGTGGCCGCAGAGGCCCAGGCCGTTGACACCAGCTCTGCCACCGACAAGCCGCTGGCAAGAATCTTCTTTTTCAGGCCCTCCATGTCGGCGTTGCTGACCACCGGCTTTCTGGCTGGCGGCAGGGGGTCCTGCCAGGGCAGTTGTTCTTTGGGCACCAGCGGGCCGCGATAGCGGGCCAGTGGCCCCATGTCGCGGTGGGTCAGCTTGAACCAGGCCCGGGCAAACGCGTCTGCGAACTGTTCGGGGTGTTCGTGAAACCGCCGCGAGATTTTCTCGTAAACCGGGTCAAAGCGCAGTGAGAGGTCAGTCGTCAGCATGGAAGGTGCGTGCCGGCGCGAATTGTCGTGCGCATCCGGTACCGAACCCGCGCCCGCCCCGCCCTTGGGTATCCATTGCCAGGCGCCCGCAGGGCTCTTGGTCAACTCCCATTCGTACCCGAACAAGTTCCAGAAGAAGTTGTTGCTCCATTGGGTGGGAGTGGTCGTCCAGGTGACTTCCAGGCCACTGGTGATGGCGTCTTTACCTTTGCCGGTGCCAAATTTGTTACGCCAGCCCAGGCCCTGTTCCTCCAGGCCGGCGGCTTCAGGTTCGGGGCCGACGTTGCTGGCTGGGCCTGCGCCGTGGGTCTTGCCGAAACTGTGCCCGCCGGCAATCAGCGCCACGGTTTCTTCGTCGTTCATGGCCATGCGC
Source organism: Planctomycetota bacterium (assembly GCA_016722065.1). Lineage (GTDB taxonomy): Bacteria > Planctomycetota > UBA8742 > UBA2392 > UBA2392 > H3-PLA7. The sequence goes on along the minus strand of JADKGX010000001.1, from coordinate 551,664 downwards.
GCAAAGGTCTCGCGAATGTCCTTGGCCGCTGCCAAAGGATCCGGTTTGCCGTTGGGGCCCTCGGGGTTTACGTAAATCAGCCCCATCTGCACGGCCGCCAGGGGGTTGGAAAGATCGCGGTCGCCACTGTGGCGTGCGTCATCCAGCCATTTGCCTTCAGGCCCCCAGAACACCGATTCGTCTGGCTCCCATACGTCGGCGCGGCCAAAGCCAAAGCCGAAAGTCTGAAAGCCCATCGCTTCCAGGGCCACAGTTCCTGCGAGCACCAGCAAGTCGGCCCAGGAGACTCGCTGGCCGTACTTCTGCTTCAGCGGCCACAACAGGCGCCGAGCTTTGTCCAAGTTGGCGTTATCGGGCCAACTGTTCTGCGGGGCAAAGCGCTGCTGGCCAGCACCGGCGCCACCGCGGCCGTCGCCGACTCGATATGTACCTGCTGCGTGCCAAGACAGGCGAATGAAAAGGGGGCCGTAGTGGCCGAAGTCCGATGGCCACCAGTCCTGCGATTTCGTCATCAGCGTCTTGAGGTCCGCAACCAGCGCTTTGACGTGAAGCTTCTTGAGTTCCTTGGCGTAGTCGAACTTTTCGCCCATCGGGTTCGAGAGTTGCGAGTGCTGGTGAAGCACCTGAAGGTTGAGTTGGTTCGGCCACCAATCGCGGTTGGCCATCACCCCAGAATTTGTATCCATGGCTGGCTCCTGATTGAGTGTGGAAGGCACATGGGCATTCATGTGTGCCCTGCCATACCTACTCGGTCAAGCGGGAATCGGGCAGCGCAAAACCGTCCAATCGCGGCATGATGCGCCTGTTTTTGCGGGCGGGCGATCACGGCCAGCCATAGAATGCGACCGTGTCCGAGACCTTCGCTGAAGCCCTTTACCTGTTCCGCCACGCCATGCTTCGTGAAGTGGCGTACGAGTTGCACTTGCCCAGTGATAAGGCCGCGCTGCACGCCGACGTGATTGCCATCTTGCTCCAGCCGTACCATGGCGATCCGCCGCCGTCGCTGACCTCGGAACTTGCCTGGCATGCCGGCCGCGCTATTGATGCCGGAGACCTCTCGGCCTCAATGCGACGCAATCGCGCACGCTTTCTGGGGCTCGCGGTGAGCACGCCAAGTATTCGTACCAGCTGGCGCGCACAGCCGATAGGGCGTGCGAACTAGCCGATCTGCCATGGCTGGGCCGCGGTACGCGTGCGCAGGCGCTGTTGACAGCGGCGGAGTACCTTGACCGCTCCGGGCGTCCAAGTGAAGCGTCCGGCATGATAGATAGGGCCATTGACCTTATCGGCAGCATGCGCACGCGACGCCTCTTATTCCGTGCGCTGATGTTGCGGGCCGCCGTGCACATCCATCAGAGCCGCTACACCGAGGCCGAGGTTTCCTTGGCTAGACTGGTAGCGATGGGACCCGGGCAGGTCGGCGTCTACCGCCACGCACTGGCCCTGGGGAACCTGGCTATCGTTCATCGTGAGATCGGCCGTGTTGCGCAGGCCGAGAGCGAATACATCGAGGCGGCCCAAGTTTTTGGCGCGATGGGCCGGAGCGACGACGAGGGCCGGAACTTGGGCAACCTGGCCAACGTGCTGCGTGACCGGGGCGAGCTCGAAACTGCCGAGGCCGAGTACCAGCGCGCTCTTGCACTGGTGCGCGCGGGGCGCGACCCCATGTCCGAGGGCACCATTCTGGGCAACCATGCCGAGTGTCTGCTGCTGCTCGGGCGCAAGGCTGAAGCTGAGCAAGCTGCTCGGGACGCGGCCGCAGTACTGGACCGCATCGGCGACTTGTGCGGACTGGCCCAGACACTTGCGATCTCTGCTCGCATTCGGGCGGAGCAACTCGACGTCATCGGGGCAATTGAGTTATGCGCCGACGCTGTCGAGCGCCTCGAGCGCGTCGAAAGCCCGATCTTGGCGGCCATCGCGCGTGCGCACCTGTCGCGCATGCTGCATCAAGCCGGGCAGCTCAAGGAAGCGCTCGTGCAGAGTGAGCGCTCAGTGCAGGTGCTCGCCGCCATCGGCGCGGATGAGACGCTGCACTGTCTGGCCCTTCCTGTGTACATTTGCGCCGCCCTGGCCGGGACCCCCGACGAAGTGTCACGCCGTAGCCTGCTCGCGCGGCTGGCCGAGTGCGAAGCAAAGCTACAGGAGCTCGGGTTCGGGCCCCGCTCCCAGTCGGCACAGTTGATCGCGGAATGTAACCGTCGGGCCTACCCAACCGAGGTCAGCCCATGACCTGCGCCGAGCAGGCCTACCTGTTCTGCCATGCGCTGGTGCGGGAGGGACTCACCTTGCTGCAGGAGTCGGGTTACTCCGCGCGCGTCGGATCCGTAATCCTCGAAGCGCTGGCGGGCTGGGGCTGCGTGCGCTTGACGAGGCTAACGTTTTCGAAGACCGTGCAAGGGTGATCGGGCCGATGCACAAAGCCTGAGCCAAGGCGCGCATACCGCCGCTTGAATAGCCGGGCATCTCCCCGCGGGCAATGAGTCGACATTCCAATTCTTTGCACTGCGCTACGGGAAGTCGAGTCACAGACAGAACGCGCGCGTCATGAATGGGCCAGGGCAAAGTCAATCGCTGCACAAACAGCGGCGGCTTGCGCGGCATTGCATTCGTCCGGGTTGGTTCGAGGGCTGTCGGGATAGACTTCTGTCGTGGTCCGGTACTTTGCGCCGGTCATCCCGGCGCACAGACCAAGCTCGTTGAACGCATACCGGATTACGCCCGCATCCACCGTGGGGGTGTCAATCATTCGGCCCTGCGGGTCGGCGGGCGCGATGTGCGTGACTTTTTCTACGGCGGCGATGATGGCGGCGTGGAAGGCCGGTTGCGGGCTTGCTGAATCGTCAACGAGGTAAAACCCGTCCGGGATACTGGCCGGCTTGTGGGGCTTGCCGTCGCGCGCCGCCAGTGCGGGGCCAAACTCCGATTCGTCTGTGTCGGTGGTTTCGTGCAGGTCCAGGTGCACCAGCACACGCAAGGGCGCAACCAGGCGCATCAATGCAGCACATTCTTCTACAACAGTGCCAGCCTTGAACGAGCGATTGGGATCGATCGCGTGTGGCGTCCAGCGGTGGATGCGTTCGTAGCCCCAAGGACATACACAGGGCGCGATCAGCAGGTTGCAGTGGTCTGCATAGGTTGCGGCGTGCTTGTCCGCAAATCGCAGCGCGCCGTGCACGCCGCTGGTTTCGTATCCGTGCACTCCGCCCGTGACCAGCGCCACGGGAAAGTCCTGCCGCCAGTTGCGGCTACGCAGCGCCAGCAACGCATAGTGATCCGGCGAATAGTCAATCCGGCCGTACTCAACAACATCAAAACGCTCGCGCAGTCGTTCAACGGCGCGCACGACATCCGTCGCATAGCTGCGGTGCCGCGCTTGCTTTGCCACCCAGACCGCCCTTTCGCGCTCGCCCCAGGGTTGGCCGGGAGTACCAATCGGATACGTCGCGGTCATGCTGGCTGGCTCCACATACGAATCGACAGCGGCACCGCGACTACTTGCCCAACGTGGCCTTGCGGATGTTTTCCTGGTAGCCCCACAGGTCCTTGGGCAGGGCCCTGTCGTCAATCCAGTTCGGGTCCTTGAAGATGCCGGCCAGCAGCTTGTAGTCGGTCTCTGACGGCAGTGTGTCGGCCAAATGCTGCTTGAGTTTGTCTTCTGGCAGTTTTTCGCCCTTCACGCTGTAAGGCGCGTTGGCGTAGCGGCCGATGGCGCGGTGGTATTTCTCGTCGGGCATGATCAGCTTCTCTTCGCCCGGGATGAAACTGTTCAGCCGGTTGACGATGTCCGCCACTTCCACGTGATACAGCATGCGGTTGTGGTGGTTAAGCTCTTTACGGTCAGGGTCGTTGTTTCCGGCCTGGCGCTGCTTATCTTCGTCAAAGCGGGCCTTGAAGCCCCACACATAGCCCCATTCGGCGGTACTGCTTTCGTCTTTGCCGAACAGGTCCATGGCGCAGGAAATCCACTTGTTGAAAAAGCGCTGCAGCACCGGCACGGGCACTTTGCCGGCCTTGACAATGCGCGTCAGGCCGTCGTTGCCGCTGCCCAGGTGAAAGGCCTCTTCGCGAAGCATGGGTCCGGCGCTGCGTGCTAGTGGTGAAAAGCCGCAGGGCTTGAGCATGCCCAGTTGGAACTTGCCGTCGCGATCGACAAAACAGGTGTAGGCATAGAAATCCAGCCAGTTGTCGACCGATTCGTTGAAGGCACCCAGCAGTCGCGGGTTCTTGGCTTCCGGGAAGGCCTCTCTCGCGCGGCGTTCCAGCAGCTTGCGGGCTTCGATTTTGCCGCTTGTTCCGAAGTGTTCGACCAGGATATGGCACATCTGCAGGCCGTGGCGGATTTCTTCCAGCATGATGCGCACAGCGGCGTAGCGGTCGTAGTCGTGGGGCACGCTTTGCAACAGGCGACGCTGCTGTTCCACGCTGGCGAACTCGGTATCTCCCTGCACATAGGTCAGGGCCAGCAGGCTGTCGCGCATGTTCTGGGTTGGAATCTGCGTCACGCGGTCCCACTTGGGCTGGCCTTTGTAGTCGCCGAACTCGATCTCTGGCGAGATCTTCTCGTCGTAGATCGGGGTCATCACAAAGTTCTGGGCGTCCTCGATCTTGACGCCGATGTCGCCTTGCCATTCCTTCAGGTAGTCCATCCAGTCGCTGAAGGTGCCGATGTTCTTGATCACTTGCATGTTGAACTCCGTGTAAAGGCAGTTGTGGGTCCTGGGTTACGGGACAGAATGCCGGTGCCGCAAGCCGCAACCTTAGACCGCCGTTTCCTTTTTCAGTCCCTCAACAAACAGGTCTGCATACATTCGCGCGATGTCGCTGGCTGAAAATGCGCCGTCGGTGCGGTACCACTTGCTGATCCAGTTGATCGCGCCAAGAATGGCAAAGCTGGCCAGTTTGGGGTCGGTCTTGCGGAACTGGCCGGCCTTGACGCCTTCCTGCACGACAGACCGCATGGCGCGCTCGAAGAGGTCGCGCCGGGCAATGATCTTCTGCAACGGTTCTTCCTTCAGCACCGAAAAATCCAGCGCCAAGGCTGAACCCTGCAGGTCGTCAATCATGACGTGTACCAGGGCATCAATGAGCGCTGAGAGTTTTTCAGCAGCAGGCGCGCCCTTTTGTTCGTCCATTACGCGCTTGGTGGTTTCCAGCACGCGATCAAGGCTGAAGTCGTGGCAGGCGTACAGAATCTCTTCTTTGTCTTTGAAGTAGTAGTACAGGCTGCCTTTGGTCATCAGCAGCGCTTCGCTGATGTCTTCCATGCTGGTGCCGTGATATCCCCTGCGCCGAAATGCCGCAGCCGCCGAACGCAAAATCGCCTCGCGCTTCATGCGCGTCTTGCGTTCGCGGCGTTCCGCAGCAGGAAGCAGGACTCGTGCCATGTTTGAACAACCGTTCAAAAACCTAACCCAAAGGTATTAGCGTCGCCAAAAAGGTCAAGCGGATTTCGGGCCGGGGCGCCGGGTGGCAATCCTTCAGCTTACGATGGCGGGCTTGCCATTGATCAGCGCCACGAAGACCTGCATGGACATCGAGCCGTCCTCTTGCTGCATGTAAACCAGTGCTTTGCCGTTGCTGCGGCGCAGCTCAAACACCTTGTTTTCGCACCAGGGCGTGGCGACGAGATCCTGCAATTCGAAATCAAGGTCTGAGTTGAAGTAGGCGGCAATCCCGGCCTCAATGTCGCCGCGCATGGCCTGGGGTTTTTCGTCAAAGGCGGCGGCGTAGCAATCAATTTTGGGTTGCAGCAGGTTCATGAAGCCTGCTTTGTCGCGCTTGCGCAGCAGGTCGCGCAGCACCAGCGCAAAAGGCAGCATCTGCTGTGGTGTGGCGGCCGCAGCGGCCTGCAAAATCGGCTGAAACGGGGCGATTTTGGCGTCAAAGGACTGCGAGAAATCCAGCGGTGCCGGGCCCTGTGGCAGCGCCAGGCCGCCGCTGGCCAGCGAATCGGCAATATCGCCCGGTTGCATGACCTGCAGCGCACCATTGAGTGTTGCGTCAGGCCCGCGCCGCCGCACGACACAGCGCAGCTGGTTGCCTTTTCCAATCAGGTAGGGGTTCAGCACCATGGCGGCCGATCCATCCAGTTCGCCGGCATGAAGCGGAAAGCCATTGACGGTGACATCCAGGTCGAGGTCGCCGCCTGACAAACTGAACTGATAAAAGTCAGGCATGGGTTCTCCGGTATTGAGAAATCACGCCACCACGTTGGGGCGACAGGTGCCCCAAAGCAAGCCAAGCCAGAAAAAAGTTTTCTGTGGTGTGCGTTAGCCACCCTGGATGGCGATATCCACCGTGGCACCGGGCTTCACTTCAAACGTGCGGCAATATTTTTCGAGTGCACCCTGCCAGGGAATGGCGCAATAGCGCCCCGGTGGCAGGGGGCGGTTCAAGTAAGCAAACGCGGGTTTGCCAGCCTGAAAGAACGAATCGGGTTGGTCCAATTGCACCGCCGCAGGGGAATTGCCAACGGCGCGATCCAGTGATTGCAACAGGAATAGCCGCGGGCCCTGGCGGTGTGCGCCCATCCACCAGGGGTCAATCAAGCTTTCTGGGTCGCCCCGGCCGGTACAGTGAATGTTGACCCAACCTGGTGCTTCATAAACGAGGTCGTCCAACTGGATTGTCTTGCGTTCCTGGATGGCGACTTCGAACTCCACTGTGGCGCAGCCGACCAGGCGCCGAGGCGCCTCACTGTCGGTGAACCGCAGAACCAGCACCCGCACCCGGCCTGGCTCCATTTGTGTGTAGGACCTGTTCAAGGCCCTGCACCAGCCGCCGGATTCAAAGCATAGACCGTCGTGGCGAAACTCTTCATGGTTGGAAGGGCCCAGACGCAGGTAGGCGACCTCGGTCCAGTCGCCGGTTTTTGGCTCCAGAGTGACGTCGCCCGGAAACGTGACAGGCCGGCGCAAGTACTTTGACCCCTGATAGACCGAAGCTGTGTGAACGCCCGGTGTGGCAAATGCGATCTGGTGTTTGCCGTAGTCAAACGTGAAGACCTGGGCCTCTGAGCCTTTGGTTGCCTTGGGTACATGAACCGGCCCCCCTGCTGGCACTGTGGGTACCGACATGTCTTCGCCAATGAACGACAACTCGGCTGGTTCCTCTTCCGACGCCCCGGGCACGGTCACATTAAGCCGGGCAAGGCCCGGCAGGTTGTCCATGGAAAAGTGAAACTTGTTGGATCCGGGCCTGACATCCAGCGTGCCGCGCAAGGTCCTCAACACACCTTCCAATTCCCATGTGTATTTGCCGGGGGGGAGCCACCACATCGAGGTCTTGCCCGGCGAGAGAATGTCGTAATCCTCGTCTTGATCAAGCAGCACGTCACCCATGTGTTGCAGGAAGCCCGGGTCCGCAAATACGTCTTGCCCGAACAAGTTAAGGCTTACATCGAGGCGTTCGTCTGTAATCTGCTCGGCTAGCCGCTGGTCGACCGAGAAAGCGCACGAGACCGCCGGAATGTCAAAGACATCGGAACGCGATTCCCCGGCTGCCAACGTGAACGAATAGGGTGCCAGTCCCGGCAGCCACGCAACGTATTCGCCGCAAGTCAATGTAAGTGGTGTCGGCCCGGTCTGGTCGTCAGGCCAGTCAATGGTAACGACTTCTGGTGTTTGGAACGGACCGCCGCAAAGGTACAGCTGACCGCCATGTACCGGGCGCGACCCGAAACGCAACCACGGCGTCCAGCGGGCGTGGCTTTGGGACCCGATCACCAGCCTGACCTCGGCCACAATTCCGGGCCGAACGGCAACCAGCGCGGAATGCGTGCGACCTGCTTCCTCAACACTAAGAAACCAGGTGCCGGAAGGAATGCCACCAAGCTGGATGTCTGATTCGGATTGACTATGGTTCCACTCGACCGTGACCGAGTTTGCAAGCCCGCTAACGCCATCGAGGCAGCCCCACGGACCGGCTTGCTGCCAGGAGATGGTCAGATCCTCCGGCGCGTCATCCTTGCTGGCATCAAGATGCAGCGAGATACCACCAAGGGCAGGGGGACCAAGAGCCAGCTCTACGTTGGCATGATGGCCTGTGGCATCGGCGAATTGCCATACCAGGCCGCGCGTTGCCGTAAAGGCCGCGACGACCCAGGTGGCCGAATAGGCTCCGGGAAACGCGAACGTACCATCGGCCATTGAGCGCAGGCGGTGGGGCTCCGTGCTGTCGCGCTGCGTGAACGGAACCGGGCTCAACTCGCCGGTCAGGGAATGCGCGTTGCCCAGGCAAATCCAGCCCGCCACCTGCGCTGCGGAGAATTCTGCCACCAGGGATGCGACTTCCGAATCCGCGATGGCGCGAGGCCCGTCGGAAAGCAGCCGCACTTCGGTTGTGTGGTCCTGAAAACTGCGGTATTCGGGGGATTCCATGTAGGCCCATGGGTGGGTCTGGGGAGTGGCCTGAACTGGAAATGCGTAGACCCAGGCATCGGCCACCGGGTGCCCTGTATGGTCGCGCACCGCCCCGGAAATGCCCGGGCGGCGGCGAACTGCTACGTCCACAGGTTTGTTGGACGCAGTGGTGACAAGGCCCATCAGTGCGGCATACATGCGCCCGCCATCAAAGGCCGGTTCAGAGCCCGGTGGGAGTGGCAGCAGCAGGTCGGCCTGCCCGCCCCGCGCGTCGTAGTAAACCTCGGCAGTCTCCTCGGGGTCGTTTCGGTAACTTCCTGTGTCGTCAAAATGCACTGTCGCCGCGGTATGTGCCATCAGCCCATTTTCGTCCGTGGGCTTGTGGCGCGAGGGTTGAAATGCCCGGGGACCTTGGCCGCGACTTGAATCAGGGTGCTCAAAGAAACTCCGCCCGTTGGGCATCAAGCAATACCACCACAGGCCGCAATCCAAGTTGCGAATGGGTCGGTTGGAGTCGGCGTCGATCAAGCGCAACCAGATCGTGCCCTGCCGGGCATCATTGACCACGACAGGTGCCTCAGGTGGCGGCTGCAACGCGGCGGAAGGCGCGGGGAGTTCAGCGGCCTGCCGGGTATAGGCTGAAGGCTCCAGATCACCGCTGATTGCGGCCCCTTTCACGGGCAGTGCTGTCGGTGCGGGATCAATGACGAACCAAAGCACCGTTATCAGCGCAGCAACCAGGCAAACAAGGGCAATCAGCAGGCGGTGTGGCTTCATGTGCGGGTATCCGCAACAGGGGAGCCTATGGGAACCATTCTAACGGGGAGACTGGCTGAAGGATCAGACGGAAAACTTGCTGGGGTCGATCAGGTTCAGGCGGATCGCCGCAAGCATGACCATGGCCGCGCCGATCAGCGTGATTACCAGCGCGCCAAACACCGGCAGCTTTGCTTCCAGCGTGCGGAACAGCCAGCTTTTGGTTTCGCGGCGGCGCTTGTTCAGGTAGTCCTTGGTGCTGACCAGCGTCAGCCCGATTGCCGCCAGCACAGCCGCCAGCCCGAAACTGAACACCACAATCATGGCAAGGCCGGCAAAGTACCACTGCTGCTGAAAGGCAATCAGGCCAATCACAAACGCGCTGGGGCAGGGCACGATGCCGCCCAGAATGCCCAGGCGCAGAATCTCCCAGCGGGTCATCGAGGCCGGTTCGTTGTGGTGGTGATGGTCATGCCCGTGATCGTGTCCATGGTCGTGATCATGCCCGTGCCCATGATCATGCCCGTGATCATGGTGGTGCGCCGGGTCAGTGTGCCGCCCGAACATGTCGTGAGCATGCCCGCCGCCCCCGCCGGTGCGCTTGAGCACCAGCCCCACGCCCATGAATAGAATCGTCGCGCCAACCAGCAGCGTGATCCATTCCGCAATGTGCTTTTCGGGGTTCTGCAACACGCCCGGCCAGAGCTCCGAAAACGCCCAGGCCCCGCCCATCAGCATCAGCACGCCGCTGGTGTGCGCGGCGGTTACGACCACTCCAAGAAAGACGGCGTCAGATTTCTTGCCCTGTGTGCCAATCAGGTACCCTGCCACAAGCGTCTTGCCATGGCCCGGCTGCACGGCGTGGTAGCCGCCCAAAACGAACATGGAGCCCAGAACCAGAATCCAGACCCAGGGGTCACCGCCGCCTTCTCGCAGGGCCTTGAAGGCAGCATCAATGCGTGAATCCACGCTGGTTTGGTCGTGGCGTTCTTTGTCGGTCTCTACAAGCTTGCGCGCGCCCTCGCTGCGTTTGTCGGGATCGGGCTGGTTGGCGGCCGGAGTATTGCCAGCGGGCTGGTTGGAGGGTGGTTCATTGCTGGCGGGTTCATTGGTTGGCGGATTGACCGGCGGAACATAGGGCTCCACGGGCGTGCTTGTGCTGGCTGCTACGGTGCGTGTCTTGATTTCCCACTGAAAACTGATGCGGTCCCATTTGTCGGTCGTCTTGTCGAACTTTACGCTGGTGACGGCGCGGCGCTGGGTAGCCCGGTCGTCAAAAGCCCGCAATTGATTGGTGGGGTCTGTCATCGTGATACGGTTGCTGGCGAAGTAGAACTCAACGGGCTGGCTGCTTTTCTCGTAAGCATCGGTCAGTTCGACCTCAAACGAAAAGTAGTACCCCAGCCGCATGTTCTTGATCAACATGCCGTCCTTTTGGTCCACGGTGTTGTCGGGGTTGGCCAGGTCCACCAGCGCAAACTCGTCCAGCGCTGCCTTCATGCCCTGCAGTTTGCCGCGCACCTTCAAGTGGCAAGCAGCGGCAATATCCTTGGCAAGTTCGGCAAAGCGGCTGTCGCGTTCTGCCGCGGAGATATGGCCGTCTTTGTCGTCGTCCAGCTCCGTGTAGGCCTCATTGAACGACGCGTACACGCTTTCATAGCGGTACTGCACGGTGAGGTGCAGGGTTTCCTCGCCTTTGCGGTCCTTCACGATCAGGATTTCGGTGATCATCTCGGCCCGGTCGTCAAACGGGTGCGCCGACGCCACGCCCGCAAACAGGCAGGCAGCCAAGGCGATGATCAGGGACTTGCTCATGGTTGGATTGTAACAGGCTGCCGGGGCGCTGTGTGTCTGCGACAGGTTACAGGCTAAAAGTCGTCTTCCTCTTGGGCCGGATCCTTGCCCTTGCGGGGCAGGTCCAGGGCCTTTGCGATATCAAACTCGAGCCGCGCAATGGCGCCGTCCTTGCGGTCGCCAGTAGCCTCAAAGGCATCCAGAATCATGGCGGCGTCTGCGGCCACGGGTGCCGCGGCGCGAAGAACGATGGCTTTGCCGGCCTTGGTGGACAACAACACGGCCAGGTTGCCCTGGGCGTCCAGCATTTCGGCGGAAACATAGATGCTGACCTTGCCGGCATTGCGCACAGACAGCGTGACTTTGCCGGGCACCAATTCTGCCAGCACGCGGGCTTCCAGCATGGCTGCCTGCTGGGGCACTTCGGCTTTGTCGAACTTGCCCTTGAGGACTTGCTCTTTCAAGTTGCGCATGACGGTCAGGCTGACATCGTCGCCAGGGTTCTTTTTAGTCAGGGCATTCAACAGGTCGTCAATGGTGGCCACCGGTGTGTCGTCCAGCTTGGTGATTTCGTCGCCCTCTTTGACTCCCATGGTTTCAGCGGTGCTGCCCTTGACCACGGTATCAACGACCGGCTTTTCGGAATCCTGCGAAAGCTGCACACCCAGGCGCACGCGGCGACCCGGCACCTTGATATCAGCGTTGGCGGCCACGTTGTTCTTGGCGCCAAGGTTCAGCACTTCGTCAATCGAAAGCCACGCGCGGCGGCCGGTTTCTGCGTTGTCAGTGGTCCAGTCCACTGTGCCGGGCATGCGGTTGCGCTTGAGGGTGCTGACACGATCCTTGAAAATCGCTTCGATTTCTTCTTGCAGCACTGGCGTGATCTGGTGGCCGAGTTTTTCGTGCGTCTTGGACTCAATGCTCACGCCCAGCGCCTTGGCCTGTTCATAGATGGGCGTCAGTTGCGCGGCCGGGTACAGCCGGTCTGCACCGCCATTGACCGCATACAAGCTGCTGCCCTTGAGGTTTTCCAGCCACACGGAAACTCCGTCGCCCGTGGGCACCAGGGGGTGCCCGTTCATGGCAAAGAACCCGGCAAAGGTGTCTGGCCGACGAAACGCAAACGCAAAGGTGCCGCTGCCGCCATCGCTGTGGCCTTCAATGAACACGTGGTCGTCGTCGATGTTCAGGTTGCGGCGCACCTGCGTTATCATGTGCAGAATGTTCTTCTGGCCGACGCCCCGCCACCACACGGCATCGCGGGTTGTTTCCATGGCCCCGGCGGAGACACCAAGCAAGATCACTTCGTTCTTCCAGGTCTCGGGCAGGCGGTCGCGCCAGGTGCCCATTTCGTATTCGCCAGGGGCGGTTTCGCCGTCTTCGCCTTCCAGCGGCGTGCCGCTTACGCCGCCGTGCATGTGCACAATCAGCGGGTAGGCCTTGGCAGGGTCGTACTTGGCGGGCACATACACCCACATGGGCCGGCGAAAGCCGTCCGGACAGGCCGTGTACAACTTGACGGTGCCGGTTTTAACCGGCGTTTCGAACTTGTAGGCTGCAATCTCCGCACGCAAAGCCTGCGCGCCAAGGGCCAATAACTGTTTGCGAAGGTCAGGCTTGTCGGCCTCTGCGGCCTCCAGATACCGCCGCAGCAGGGGCTTTTCCGCGGGCTTGGCGGCCTGGGCCAGCCCGGGTTGTGAAACCGCAAGCGGCGAAAGAAGAAGCAACAGCGCCAGCGACCAGCCAAGTCTTTTCACAGCATTCTCCGCGTTGCCCGATACCTGCTAAGACGCACGATGTAGCCCAAATTGCCCAGAAATCACGCCGCTACCTATCGTGGAAAGGCTTGCGCAATGCCGCCATCCACGGGCAATGTCGCGCCGGTGGTTGGTGTCTGGTTGGTGGCAAAAAAGATCACTGCGTTGGCCACATGCCGGCCCGTGACGCGGGCCTTGAGCAGGTTGCGGTTGCGGTAGTGGTCTTCCAGGCTCTTGAAGTCAATGCCGTGGGCCTTGGCACGATCCGGCCCGACTTCCGCCCACAGGCCGCTGGGGTTGCGGTCGTCGCCAAACACGGCGTCGGGCGCGACGATGTTCACGCGAATGTGGTCTTTGGCCAGCTCGATGGCTGCGACCTTGCCCAATTGGTGCGAGGCTGCCTTGCTGGCGCTGTAGGCCGCAAATTCGGCCCCGGGGGCGGCAACGTTTTTGCTGCCCACAATAATGATGTGCCCACCGGTGCCCTGTGCGCGTAGTGCGCGCGCGGCCTCGCGGCAGACCAGAAAGTAGCCGTCGCTGTTGACAGACTGCACACGCCGCCAATCGTGCAGGTCAAGGTCGGCTAGCGGCTGGCTGTGGGCAATGCCGGCGTTGGGAATGACGATATCAACGCCGCCGAACTGCCGGGCGGTTTCCTCAAACAGCGCGCGGATGCTGGCTTCGTCAGTGACATCGCAGACCACGCCGCGACGCGAGTCTTTTCCGTACTTGGCGCCAAGCGCTTCGCAGGTGGCTTCAAGACGCTCGCCGTTGATGTCAGCCAGCATCACGTGGCAGCCTTGCGCAATCAGCCCGGCTGCAATCGCGCTGCCGATTGCGCCCGCGCCGCCGGTAACGATTGCGATCTGTGATTGCAGCGGCTTGGGTTTGCTTTTGCCCAGTTTGGCTTGTTCCAGCGGCCAGTACTCGACGTCAAAGAGGTCCGCTTCAGGCAGCGCTTCGTATTCGCCGGTCGCAAAGACTTGTGCCTTGACTGCCAGGGTGTGCTCCGTGAGGTCCGCGGCGATGCGCGCGTCTTTTTTGGTTGCACCCCAGGCCAGAATGCCCACGCCGGGAATCAACACGACCCGCGGGAAGTCATCCAGCCGCGTGCGCTGCACGCCGCGCTGCTCGCTGACGCGGTCATAGTAGGCGTTGTAGGCGCGGCGATAATCGGTGATCAGCGTGCCAAGCTGTTCGTCAAGACTTTCAAAGTCGGGCTCGGCAACAATCAGCGGCAAGGCCTTGGTGCGGATCACGTGGTCGGGTGTCAGCGGGCCGGTAAAGGCGATGTCGGCGAACTCGGCGCTGTTTACAAAATCCAGAATCGAATCGTTGCAGCGCCAATCCAGCACCATGCGCCGCCAGGCCGCGTCCTGGTCGCCGGTTGCTTCGGCCAGCAGCCCGCGCAAGACCGGCGCAACGCGCGCGCAAAGTTCGACAGGTTCGGCGGGTGCATCAAAACGCGGCGTGAGCTTGCGACCCTTGCGGGCTTGTTGTGCAAGCCATTCTTCAGCCAGCGTGACCAGCGCAATGTGGCGCTCGTAACTTTGTTTGGCGCTGTCGCCGAAGCTGAACAGCCCGTGCTTGAGCAGCACAAGCCCTTCCACATTCGGGTCGCGCTCGAACACTTCGGCGCAAACTTTGGCCAGCGCGAATCCGGGCATGACGTACGGGACAATGCCCACGCGCGCGCCGAAAATCTCGCGCACCACGGCCTCGCCGTCGGGGCGGTTGGTAATGGCCAGAATCGCGTCGGCGTGGCTGTGGTCGACAACCTTGTGCGGCAAAAATGCGTGCAGCAGGGTTTCGACGCTGGGGTTCGGGCCATCGGCATCGAACATGTGCGTGCGAAGCTGGTTGACCATTTCCTCGTCGCTGAGTGCCGGCAACGCGCGCAGGCGCTTGAGGTAGTTCTGGTCCAGTCCCGGAAAGCCCGGCGGTTCGATGCTGTCGAGGTTCCAGCCGCTGCCCTTGACGAATATCGCGGGCATGCGCTCGCCCAGCAACGTCGTGTAATCGGCCTTGACGCTGGTGTTGCCGCCGCCGTGCATGACCAGCGAAGCGTCGCGGCCGATCAGTCTTGACGTGTAAACACGCAAGGCCACATCCGTGCCTGCGGCCTTGAAACGTTCGACGTACTGGGCAGCTTCGTCGTCGCGATAGAGGCTTTTCATAGGCGTGTTTTCGGTTTGTTTGCGCGACAGCGCAAGGGAAGCAGCCGCGAAAAAACGAACGCGCGAAACGCGCGAGCCCTGATTCGCGGTTTCACTTTTTCGTGGCCCAACTATCTTGCCCGGCTCAAAGGAGCCGCCCATGGAATCGATTAAGCACTTGATCCGCGACATTCCGGACTTCCCCAAGAAGGGCATCATCTTCAAGGACATCACGCCGATTCTGGGCGACCCTGCGGCGATGGCGCGCATTACCGGCGCCTTTGAACAGGCCTTTTCGGCGCTGCAGCCCACGCGCATCGTCGGCATTGAATCGCGTGGCTTTCTGTTTGGCGCGGTGTTGGCCGGCGCGATGAACCTGCCGTTTTCGCCAGTGCGTAAACCCGGCAAGCTGCCCTACGAAAAAATCAGTGTCAGCTACTCGCTGGAGTACGGTGAAGGCACGCTGGAGATGCACACCGACGGCGTATCGCGCGGCGAGCGCGTGGTGGTGCTTGACGATCTGCTTGCCACAGGCGGAACGGCCGCTGCGGCCTGCCAGCTGGTGGAGAAGCTGGGCGCACAGGTGGTGGGGCTGGGCTTTGTGATTGAGCTGGGATTTCTGGACGGCGCCAAGAAGCTCGCTGGTCGCAAGATTGTCAGCCTGGTGAAGGCGTGAAGTGGGTTTAGGGGTTAGGGCATGGGGCTTAGGGAACTGCGGGCTGCCTCTGGCGTCGGCAATTGTGGCGAGAACCTGCCGCTTTCTGCTTAGCTGCGAACCCGCTTGAAAGGCCGATGCGCACTGTTCCCCGAGCCCCAAGCCCCAAGCCCCAAGCCCCAAGCCCCAAGCCCCAAGCCCCAACTAACCACCACTCCCACTCCGTCGATGGTTGGGGAATGCCTGGCACCCGACGCTCGTTAACCAGCCCGGACAGCGCGTATTCAGGGTCTGAAAAGATTTTTTGAAGAAACCCGTTGACGCCGTCCGAACGCTGTATACCCTTCGCGTCCCCAAAGTGGGGAAGCAGCAAGGAACAGAAGCACCCTCTAGCCCGGAAGTTGCGTCACAAAGCGGTTTTCGGCGAGGCAGCAAGATAGACGCAAGCAGTACGGGCAAAAAACAATCAGGTACGGGGTTGACCGGCAATAACCCACGGGCTACACTGCGCGGCCCGACACAGTTTCCTTGTGTTGGATGCGCAACCGAATCTCCGACGACAGGAGAAGGGCGCTGAACGCCTGAGGCTTGAGAGCCTCACGCGTCCGGTGCCTCCCCTGTAAAGGAGCGGCGCCGGTGTCTTTTTGTGTGGCCTGTACGGCACCAGCAGCAGCAAGCAGTAACGCTCTTTGAAAACTGAATAGCCAAGAACGCGAGGATGTGAGGCGGACTTGATCTTCCTGGTCGACGGTCCATAGGACCCGGCTGGAAACCCTTTCGGGTGACCAGCGGCCACCATAACGGTGGGCGATTACCGGAAGCATGGTTCTGCGCCCTCGGCCCCTACGGGCCAGGGAAAGCGCGATGGAAACGTCGTGATGTACCTGCCGGGCCTGTCCCGGCGGGACACTGATTCACAAATCAGGTCACATCCTCGTATGTAGTAAGCAAGCACCGTGAATTCGGTGTTTTGCCCAAACAGCCGAGTATAGATGTGACTTCGGATCCAATTTTTTGTTGATGAAGAATTTGATCCTGGTTCAGAATGAACGTTGGCGGCGTGGATGAGGCATGCAAGTCGAACGCCTGTAGCAATACAGGAGTGGCGAACGGGCGAGTATAAACTGGTTAATCTACCCTGAAGTGGGGGACAACCTCGGGAAACTGGGGCTAATACCGCATAAGACCACAGGACGGCATCGTCCAGAGGTCAAAGCCTTCGGGCGCTTCAGGAGGAGATCAGTACGTATCAGGTAGTTGGTGAGGTAACGGCTCACCAAGCCTACGACGCGTAGCCGGTCTGAGAGGATGGTCGGCCGCACTGGGACTGAGACACTGCCCAGACTCCTACGGGAGGCTGCAGTCGAGAATCTTTGTCAATGAGCGCAAGCTTGAACGAGCGACGCCGCGTGTGGGATGAAGGCCTTCGGGTTGTAAACCACTGTCAGGGGCTAACAATAAGCGTGTAACTCACGTGATGAGTTAAACCCCAGAGGAAGTGACGGCTAACTACGTGCCAGCAGCTGCGGTAATACGTAGGTCACGAACGTTATTCGGAATCACTGGGCTTAAAGGGCGCGTAGGCGGCTCAGAAAGTAGAGGTTGAAATCCGGCGGCTCACCCGTCGAACTGGTCTCTAAACTACTGGGCTTGAGTCATGGAGGGGTGCGTGGAACTTGTGGTGGAGCGGTGAAATGCTCAGATATCACAGGGAACACCGGTGGCGAAGGCGACGCACTGGCCATGTACTGACGCTGAGGCGCGAAAGCCAGGGGAGCGAACGGGATTAGATACCCCGGTAGTCCTGGCCGTAAACGATGCACATTAGGGAGAGGGAGTTCCTAGACTTTCTCTCCCCAAGGGAAACCGTTAAATGTGCCGCCTGGGGAGTATGCTCGCAAGGGTAAAACTCAAAGGAATTGACGGGGGCTCACACAAGCGGTGGAGCATGTGGTTTAATTCGAAGCAACGCGAAGAACCTTACCAGGCCTAGACATCAGGATGTAACTGCGTGAAAGCGCAGCCAACCCGCAAGGGAAATCCTGTGCAGGTGTTGCATGGCTGTCGTCAGCTCGTGTCGTGAGATGTCGGGTTAAGTCCCATAACGAGCGAAACCCTTACTGCCAGTTGCCAGCGCGTAATGGCGGGGACTCTGGCGGGACTGCCTCGTAAGACGGAGGAAGGTGGGGACGACGTCAAGTCATCACGGCCCTTATGGCCTGGGCTACACACGTGCTACAATGGGGCGTACAAAGGGATCCGAGACCGCGAGGTGGAGGAAACCTCAAAAAGCGCCCCCCAGTTCGGATTGGAGTCTGCAACCCGACTCCATGAAGCCGGAATCGCTAGTAATCGCGAGTCAGCCATATCGCGGTGAATATGTTCCTGAGCCTTGTACACACCGCCCGTCAAGCCATGGGAGCCGGTTCTATCTAAAGTCGTTAGCCTAACCGCAAGGAGGGCGGCGCCTAGGGTAGTGTCGGTGACTGGGGCTAAGTCGTAACAAGGTAGCAGTAGGGGAACCTGCGGCTGGATCACCTCCTTTCTAAGGATTACATAGACTTCGCTGCGTGGAAACTCGCGGCGTCGTAAGGCATATCCTCTCGTTCTGGCTATTCAACATACGCATGCAGCGGGCCGTCGTGTCAGTCGCGACGGCCCAATGCAGCATCGCCCGGTCGTGGCAACACGGCGGGCGAGGCAGAGGTGCCCAGGGTTATCCGGGGCTGCAATGCTGGCTCTGGCCAGGTTGAGCTGGTTTTCGGTCCGGGGCTGCAAGCCGGGCGCCGGTAGCTCAGCTGGTTAGAGCACACGCCTGATAAGCGTGAGGTCGGCGGTTCGAGTCCGCCCCGGCGCACCACCCTGCCGCTGGACCTTTGCCAAGCGCACCGCGCCCTGGCAACGGGCCAGTAGCTCAGTGGTAGAGCATCGGCTTTGCAAGCCGAGGGTCAGGGGTTCAAATCCCCTCTGGTCCACCAGGCGGCCGCAGGGCGCTGTAGGGCAGCTGTAGGGCGTATGTAAGGTTGAAATGCAGGCGGGTGTCGGTACCCAGGAAAGTTCATCGTGCGTTTGACGGTGGGTTTTCCTCGGTTCCGGAAGCTCGGACCTGAGAAGTGTTCTTGGCCGTTCTTTGACAACAGCATACTGTGAAGTGCAGAAGTCACTCCTGATTCACCATGTGTCGAGAGACATCATGGCGTGTCTGAGAGAAAAAACGATGTATCGCTACGACATGTCTTGGCTCTCTGCGGCCTGGCGGCTTTATGCGGCCTGGTTGTGGGGAATTACACCTCGGAGGGATCCGGAGGTTGTTGTGGTCAAGATACTAAGGGCGTACGGGGGATGACTTGGCACTGAGACGCGATGAAGGACGTGGAAACCTGCGATAAGCCTCGGGCAGTCGGTAACAGACGCTATGACCCGGGGATCTCCTAATGGGGAAACCCTCCTGGTTTGAATACCAGGAACGCCCGGCTGAATACATAGGCCGGCGCGAGCAAACGTGGGAAACTGAACCATCTAAGTACCCACAGGAAAAGAAATCGAAGAGACTTCCTAAGTAGCGGCGAGCGAAAGGGAATCAGCCCAAACCTCATGC
The DNA here is from genome assembly GCA_016722065.1 of Planctomycetota bacterium. Taxonomy (GTDB): domain Bacteria; phylum Planctomycetota; class UBA8742; order UBA2392; family UBA2392; genus H3-PLA7. The sequence goes on along the minus strand of JADKGX010000001.1, from coordinate 532,585 downwards.
ATGTAAGGTTGCAGCCGTTGTGCATGTGGGGTCGTGGGGTCCTACGCGGGAACTGCAAAACCCGCACAGAGTTACAAAATCGAACCTAACAGAACGGACTGGAAAGTCCGGCCGAAGAAGGTGAAAGCCCTGTAGGTGAAAGGTTACGATCTCTGAAGGATACCCCAAGTACAGTCGGTTAAGAGGAATCCGGCTGGAATTCAGGGAGCCCACTCTCTAAGGCTAAATAGTACTCAGTGACCGATAGTGAACCAGTACCGTAAGGGAAAGTTGGAAAGATCCCCGGAAGGGGAGGAATTGATCCTGAAACCGTATGTCTACAAGCGGTCGAAGCTCTATACCCGTATGGGCAGGAGCGACGGCGTGCCTTTTGCATAATGATCCGGGGAGTTTCGTTACGTTGCAAGGTTAAGCGCCTCTGGCGCGAAGCCGAAGCGAAAGCGAGTGCGAAACGTGCGACTATAGTAACGTGACGAAGGCCCGAAACCGGAGGATCTATCCTTGGCCAGGGTGAAGTGAGCTTAACCGCTCATGGAGGCCCGAACGGTTTAGAGTTGAAAATCTATCCGATGAGCTGAGGATAGGAGTGAAAAGCTAACCGACTTCGGAGATAGCTGGTTCTCCGCGAAAAAACTTTAGGGTTTGCCTCAAGTAATAGCAGATGGGGGTAGAGATACTGAGAGGATTGGTGGGCGGTTCGCCGTACCCCATCCTTTTAAACTCCGAATACCATCAGCCGTATCTTGGGAGTAAGACGGTGGGGGATAAGCTCCATCGTCGAGAGGGAGATAACCCAGACCATCAGCTAAGGTCCCTAAACCAACGCTAAGTGGACAAAGGAAGTGACCGTACAGAGACAGCCGGGATGTTGGCTTAGAAGCAGCCACCATTTAAAAAGTGCGTAATAGCTTACCGGTCGAGTACGGTCGCGCCGACAATAATCGGGACTAAGCGTTGTACCGAAGCTATGGCTTCAGTGACTGGTGTTCCAGTCCTGAGGGGTAGCGGAGCGTTCCAACCTGCGATGAAGCCGTACCGTGAGGAGCGGTGGAGTGGTTGGTAGTGATGATCCCGGATTCAGTAGCGATAAAACGGGTTAGAATCCCGTTCGTCGTAAGCCTAAGGGTTCCGGAGCAAGGTAATTCCGCTTCGGGTTAGTCGGTCCCTAAGCCGAGGCCGAAAGGCGTAGGTGATGGGAATGACGTTAATATTCGTCAACCTCGTTGAGGTGCGATGGGGAGACCCAGGGTTGAAGGTCTAGGGCCTATTGGATGGTCCGTTGCCCAAGAGGGTGGCAGGTAGGTAAATCCGCCTGCGTGATCTCTTGAGGGTGAGACATTGCGGCTTCGGCCAAAGTGTACTGACTGGATGTCCTGGCAAGAAAAGCCTCTAAGCATAACTTCAATGAGACCGTACCCAAAACCGACACAGGTAGGCGAGGAGAATATCCTCAGACGCGCGTGAGAACTCTGCGGAAGGAACTCGGCAAACTGACCCCGTAAGTTCGCAATAAGGGGTGCCTACCCGTAAGGGAGGTCACAGAAAAGAGGCTCTGCCGACTGTTTATCAAAAACACAGCTCTCTGCTAACTCCGAAGAGGATGTATAGAGAGCGACGCTTGCCCAATGCTGGAAGGTCAAGGGGACTGGTCAGACGTAAGTCAAAGCCGGGAACCTAAGCCCCAGTGAATGGCGGCCCTAACTATGAGGGTCCTAAGGTAGCGAAATTCCTTGGCTGGTAAGTTCAGTCGCGCACGAAGAGCGGCACGAGTGGAGCACTGTCTCCCGCAGGGACACGGCGAAATAGGAGTTGTTGTGAAGATACAACATACCCGCAGCTAGGCGGAAAGACCCTATGCAGCTTTACTGTAATCTGACACTGTGCCTTCGTATTTGATGCGTAGGATAGGTGGGAGGCGTTGATTCCAGGGTTTCGGCCCTGGAGGAGCCATCGGTGAAATACCACCCTTTAGGTATGAAGGTTCTAACCTCACTCCGTAATCCGGGTGTGGGACACTGTTTGATGGACAGTTTGACTGGGGCGGTTTCCTCCCAAAAAGTAACGGAGGAGTTCAAAGGTACCCTCAGGGCGGTCGGTCATCGCCCGAAGAGCGCAAAGGTAGAAGGGTGCTTGACTGCGAGACTAATGAGTCGAGCAGACTGGAAACAGGGACTTAGTGATCCTGTGGATCCGTGTGGAAGGGACATAGCTTATCAGATAAAAGCTACGCTAGGGATAACAGGCTGATCCTACCTAAGAGTCCATATCGACGGTAGGGTTTGGCACCTCGATGTCGGCTCATCGCATCCTGGGACTGAAGGCGGCCCCAAGGGTTCGGCTGTTCGCCGATTAAAGCGGTACGTGAGCTGGGTTCAGACCGGCGCGAGCCAGGTTGGTCCCTACCTACTGTGGGCGGAAGAGTTTTGAGCGAGTCTAACCTTAGTACGAGAGGATTGGGTTGGACGTACCTCTGGTGTTCCTGTTGGGTCGCCAGACCCAGCGCAGGGTAGCTATGTACGGAAAGGATAAGCGCTGAAAGCATATAAGCGCGAAGCCCTTCGCGAGATAAGAACTCTCTATCAGGACCGTGGAAGACTACCACGTCGATAGGCCGGGTGTGGAAGTGGTGAGAGCCACTAAGCTAACCGGTACTAATCATCCGATCGGCTTGACCTCAACAATCTCCGATTCTTCGGAGGTGTTGACATAACACTCCAAGACATGCCGTTGGCGATCACGCTTTATTTTCTGGGCGAAAGCCCTGGCTTCTGCAAATAGCAGTATGTTGTTGTCACAGAACTGCCGTGGTCACACCACCGCTGTTTGACAACTTTTTCTCGGTGCCCATACCCAAGGGGTCACACCCGATCCCATCCCGAACTCGGAAGTTAAGCCCTTGGGGCCAATGATAGTCGAAAGGCGAAAGTAGGTTGGTGCCGGGTTATAGCACGGGCCGCAGCGCAAGCTGCGGCCCGTGTCCGTTAACCACTTGCCGTGCCAGTTGCGCCATCCTCTCTCGCCGCTACCATCGCCACACGAGGACCCCATGAAGGCAGTTATCGTTCGTGAACACGGCGGCTTCGACGAGCTTCTCGTCGAAAACCTCCCAACACCCGAGATCCGACCCGACGAAGTCCTTGTTGCTGTCAAGGCCTCGGGAATCAACCATCTTGACCTCTGGGTGCGCAAGGGCGTTGTCGGCCACAAGTTTCCGCTGCCCATGATTCTGGGTACCGATGTCGCCGGCGAGGTTGCCCGGGTAGGCTCCCTGGTCAAGAACGTCAAAATCGGCGATCGCGTTGCCGTCATGCCCGGCTTTGCAGACCCGACCAGTGAACAAGCCCTGGCGGGCCAGATTCACCTGGCACGTGACTACGGCATCTTTGGCGAAACGCGCAACGGTGGCTGCGCCGAGTACATGGACGCCCCGGCCGTCAACCTGATGCCCATGCCTGACTGGATGAGTTTCACCGATGCCGCGGCCTGCCCGCTGGTGTTTTTGACGGCCTACACCATGCTGCGCAAAGCCTGGCTGGAGCCGGGCGAATCCGTGTTGATGCACGCCGCGGGCAGTGGCGTCACCAGCGCTGGCATCCAGATTGCCCGGCTGCTGGGTGCCACTGTGATTGCGACAGCCGGCAGCGACGAAAAACTGCAAAAGGCGCGGGCCCTGGGTGCCGAACACACCATCAACTACCGCAGCCAGGACTTTGTCGAAGAAACCAAGAAGATTGTCGGCCGCGGCGGCGTGGACGTGATCTTTGATCACGTCGGACCACAAACCTTCGAAGGCAACATGAAGGTCATCAAGTGGGGTGGCCGCATCGTCATGTGCGGCAGCACTTCCGGCGCCGAGGTTCCGTTGAACCTGCGCGCGGTGTTCTTCAAGCGCATCAGCATCATCGGCAGCACGATGGGCCCCAAGGCCGACCAGTTGACCGTCTGGAAACTGCTGTGCCAGAAGAAGCTTCAGCCTGTTTTAGATCGCGTGTTTGCCGTACGCGACGTCGCAGCGGCCCACCAGTATGTTGAGTCACGCAAGGGCTTTGGCAAAGTCGTTCTGGATCTGGAACAGTGGTAACGTTGCGCACAGCCGGGCCAATCAGGGCATTAGCAAACAGGGTGCTACATGTATTGCCAGCTCATCAAGGTGATCTGCAACGCCGGCCGCGAAGCGGAAACGCGCGCGTCGCTGGACCGGTTTCTCAAGGCCGCAGGCTTCAACCCGGGCTTTGTTCACGGCAGCTTCTTTGTTGCTGAACCTCACCCGGGCAACGAAACCCCGCCGGGCTTCAGCATCAAGGAACGCGAGCGCACGTTTTTTGTCTATCTGGCCTTTCGGTCTTCGCGCGACATGCTCAAGCACGTTGAGCTTTACCACGGTGACGACAGCCTGCTGCCCAGCCCGCACGATTATCTGCTGGGCGCCCACACCGAAAACGACAACGTTGAAGTCGAGAACCGCTACACCTGATCTTCGCCCATGATCCAGGCCATCGATCACGTGCAGGTTGCGGTGCCGCCGGCACTCGAACAAGCGGCGGTGCGCTTCTATGGCGGATTGCTGGGTCTGGTGCGCCTCGAAAAACCTGCCGGCACCGACGACGCCCGCGGCGCATGGTTCCAGGCAGGAAACATCCAGCTTCACGTTGGCATTCAAACGCAGGGGTTCGTCGCGGCCACCAAAGCCCACGTCGCGTTTGTCGTGGCAGACCTGGACCGCGTGAAGACGCTGCTTAAGGGAGATGGCCGCCCGGTCAAGGATGGCGGCGGCATTGCCGGCTTTCGCCGCATTTTCAGTGAAGACCCGGCCGGCAACCGCCTGGAATTCCTGCAGCCTGCTTGACCCCCTTCCCGCAACCGGCGGGCAGATTGCACTTGGCGGCTGTTCACGCCACAATCCAGCCATGACCTACCAACTGATCTCTCTGGCACGTGACGCCATGGAACCCCGCCTGGCCATGATCACGCTGCGTCGGCCGGCCGTGAAAAACGCCATCAACAAGGCCATGGTCACCGAGTTGCACCACGCCTTTGACACCTTGCGAGACGGGGCCGATATCGGCTGTGTAATCCTGGAACACGAAGGCGAAGACTTTGCCGCCGGGGCTGATATTGCGGAGCTTCGCGACCGCAAGGCCCTGGAAAGCCTTTCCGCAATCAACAACGCGCTGTTTAACAAGATAGAGAGTTTCCCGGCGCCAGTGATAGCAGCAATCAAGGGCTATGCGCTGGGCGGCGGCTGTGAACTGGCGCTGTGCTGTGACATGCGCGTGGGCGGCGAAAGCACCAAAATGGGCCAACCAGAAGTGAACTTGGGCATCATTCCGGCCGCTGGCGGCACCCAGCGTCTGCCGCGCATTGTAGGGCTGGGCCGGGCCAAGGAGTTGGTGCTGACAGGCGCAATCATTGATGCCGCCGAATGCTATCGAATCGGCCTGCTGAACCGCCTGGTACCCGACGCAGAAGTACGCAACGAGGCCCACAAGCTGGCCCACAGCATTCTGCGCAAAGGGCAACTGGCCGTGCGGATGGCCAAAGTCGCCCTGAACCAAAGCACGCGCATGGGCATGGACTCGGGGCTGGTCTTCGAAAGCGTCGCCCAGGCCCTGCTGTTCGAAAGCGAAGACAAGCAAAAGCGCATGACGGATTTCCTCGAGAAAAAGAAGAAGGCTTAGACTGATTTGGAACACAGATAGACACAGACATGGCTTCCTCTGAGTTCATCTGTGTGTATCTGTGGACCACTTGTTGTTTGGGACAAGGTGGAACATGAACATCGAGCACGTCGCCGTGATCGGCGCAGGGACCATGGGCCACGGCATTGCCCACGTGGCCGCGGGCGCGGGTTTCAAGGTGGCGCTGTACGACATCCAGCAGGATTTTGTCGACCGCGGGCTCAAGAACATCACCGCCAACCTCGACAAAGGCATCGAAAGGGGCAAGACCACGCCCGAACAGAAGGCCGCCACGCTGGCCAACATCCGCACTACTGTTGACCTGTCAACAGCCGCCAGGGGCGCGCAACTGGTGATTGAGGCGATTCCGGAAAAGATCGAGTTGAAACAGGACCTGTACGCCAGACTCGAGGCCATCTGCGGTAAAGAAACCATCTTTGGCAGCAACACCAGCAGCTTGAGCATTGCCAAGCTCGCCGCCGTGACCAAGCGCCCCGACCGCTTCATCGGCATGCACTTTTTCAACCCGGTGCACATTATGAAGCTGCTGGAACTGGTGGTTGCCGACAAGACCGGCCCCGAAACACTGGCGGTAGCCCAGGACGTGGGTGCCAGGCTGGGCAAGGATTGCATTGTCGTCAAAGATTTTCCCGGCTTCGCCACAAGCCGCTTGGGCGTGTGCCTGGGGCTGGAGGCAATCCGCATGGTCGAACAGGGCGTCGCAAGCCCGCAGGACATCGACAAAGCGCTGGAACTAGGCTACGCGCACCCGATGGGCCCACTCAAATTGACCGACGTAGTGGGCCTGGATGTGCGCCTGAACATCGCTGACTACCTGCACAAAGAACTGCGCAGCGAAGTGTTTAAAGCCCCCGAACTGATGCGCAAAATGGTTGCCGAAAACAAGCTGGGCAAGAAATCCGGCCAGGGGTTCTACAAGTGGTAATAGGTTTGACCGTTGCTGTGGTGCAGGCGACAATCCTGGCGGGCACACACACAAAGGGCATGCCATGAAAACGCTTGCGAAGCTGGTGCTGGTGGCGGTGTCAACCGTTGTTCTTGCCGGCTGTGGCGGCGGGCTGCGGGTGATCAAACCAGAAGTAGACGACGCAGCGGCAATCCAGGCGACCACGGCGTTTCATGTCGCTCCGGTGAAGTATGACTTCGATGTCCCGGCGGAATGGGAAATCAAGTCGGCGGATTGGCCAAGCAAGACGGCCGATTGGTCGCGGGCCTTTGCCGAATGGACCAACCGCACCGACAAGAAACCGGTCTACGCGCTTGGCCCGGGTTCTACGGCCAGCGCGGGCGCGCGCATCGATATGACCGTGACCAACATGAAGCTGGGCACCTATTCGTTCTTTGTGAACATGCCTGGCCGTATCTGGGGAACCGTTACGATCACGGACATCAAAAGCGGCAAAGTCATCTTCAAGGGAAGCTTCGACAGCCCCGGCAACCACGAAGGCTCCGACATGTATGCCTACGAGGGGCGAGTCAAGCAGGCGCACCGGCCCGTCGCCGAAGACCTGACGTGGCTGATCAACCGCGAAGTGAAATAGGCACCAACAAAAAAAACAAACAGCAGCCCTGCGGGGCTGCTGTTTGCATTTCTGCGTCCGTCGCACTTGATTCAAACGCCACAGGTCACCGCGCGGCCCCGTGAACTTGTCACCGGCGGACGGTCCAAACCTGTTCGGCGCCGTGTTTGTAGGGCTGGCCCTTAAAGCCGCCTTCGAGCTTTTCGATGCGCAGCCCGCACAGCTCAAACAGGTGTTCCATTTCATAGCGAAAGAAGTATCGCATGCTGAACACGCGGCTCTTGCGCCACTGGCTGTTGCCCTGCTTGTCGAACTTCTCAAACACCCAGTCCTCAACAAAGTACTGTTCTTCGGGGCAGGCAGTGCGATGCGCCGTTGCGGTGATGCGGCCGCCGTCGGGCGTGCTGGCTTCGCCCACGCGGCGCGCGGCATTGCCATGGGCGCTCAGGTTCGCGGCCAGAAGGTGCAGGTTGGGGTCAAACAGGTTGACGATCAATCGGCCTTGACGGGTCAAGTGTTCGCGGCAATGTTCCAGGCACGCGCGCTGGTCGTTCACTTGCAGCAGGTGCTGAAACGCGCGGTAGGGAATCACCACCAGCGGAAACGTCTGCTTCAGGTCAAAACGCCGCATGTCGCCCTTGACCAGGGTTACGTTGCGCGCAAGGCCTGCGGCTTCCACAGCTTGCTTGCAGGTGGCCAGCATGTCCGGCGCGAGTTCCAGCCCCGTGACCCTGGCCCCGGCCTTGGCCATGGGAACCAGCGTGCGCCCGGTGCCGCAGGCAAGTTCCAGCACACGCCCGGCCTTGGCGGCAAGCCTGGCAAAATAGTCCGTGTCGCCGGCCACGCCGGTGCTGAACATGTCGTAGAGGTCGGGCGACGTGTAGAGAGTGTTTTGCATTGCGCAGCGGCTTTCCTGACCACGGATGAAACTTGATTGACGCAGATAGAACGGGTACCTGATTCGTCTATATCTATCGGTGTCTATCTGCGTGAATCTGTGGTCCCTAGGCTGTTTCCGTTGCTTCGCGCACGTTAGCCACGCCTTCGGCGCTGAAGTCTTTCGTCTCGCCGCCTTCCAGCTTCAGTGTGATGCCCTTTTGCGGGTCCACGCGCTGCACGGTGCCTTTGAACTGCTGGCCGCCGTGTTCCAGCGTGACCAATTTGCCGCCCATGGGCACGAACTCCACCCAGGCCTTGGTCAGCTTGTCCCACTTCTTCTTGCGCAGCAGCTCGTAGACCTTCTCCAGGTAGAACATCAGCGGCCGGATCACGCGAATGCGGTTCAAGGCTGCAGCCCCGGGGCGTTCCAGGCGCAGGCTGGTGGCCGTGGCGCGCAAATCCTGCGGGAAGTCATCGCGCAACTGGTTCACGTTCATGCCCATGCCAAGCACAAAGGTGTCCGGCTGGTCGCTGCGCGCTTCCACTAAAATGCCGCAGGCTTTTCGGCCACGAATGATGATGTCGTTAGGCCATTTGATCTCGGCCGGCAGGTAAATGAACTGGTGCAGCATGTTGGCCAGTGCCAGGCTTGCCATGCAGGTAAGGAAGGCCGTTTTGTCGGGCGGTACATGGGCCTTGAGAACAACCGAGAGCCACAGGCCGGCGCCGCGCGCGCTGTGCCAGGCGTTGCCCATGCGCCCGCGACCGGCGGTCTGGTGCTCGGCCACGACCACGGTGCCGTCGGGCAGGGCGGGGTCGGCTTCAATCAACTCCCAGGCCGCGTCGTTGGTGCTGGTGACTTCGTCGCGGATAACAAGGTTGCGGCCGATGATTTTGGTGTTCAGGTCGTCCAGAATCTCGTCGTGCAGCAGCTTGTCCGGAATGTCGATCAGCTTGATGCCAAGGTAGGGGTGAAACTCGATCGAGTAACCGACATCAATCAGGTCTTCAACGCAGGTGAAGACGGCATCGCGGTGAAGTTCAAGCTCGTCAGCCACGACATCCACGGGCGTGAAGTCGCTTTGCTTCTTGAGAAACTGGATCAAGGCGCGGGACATGGGCGGGGAGTGTACGGCCAAGTCCGGGCCAATGCGAGTGCCACGACGCTGGCGCCATGCCAACGCGCAAGTCCAAGGACAACGCAGTTCGGGCGTGCGATGGCGCAGCCGGGTGCTGTGCGACCGGGCACGCACAGATAATGTTGATTGCATGGAGTTCGACGTCATTGTGGTAGGCGGTGGTCATGCCGGGATTGAGGCCGCTTTGGCGGCCTCGCGCCTTGGTTGCCGCGTTGCGCTGGTGACCTTTGAACGCGCGGGCATTGGCCGCATGTCTTGTAACCCCGCCATTGGCGGCGTGGCCAAGGGCCAGATTGTGCGCGAAATCGACGCCCTGGGCGGCGCCATGGGCCGCCTGATTGATGCCACCGCCATTCAGTTTCGCATGTTGAACACCAGCAAGGGCGCGGCGGTCATCAGCCCGCGCGCGCAAGCCGACAAAGCCGCATACCAGCGCGCCGCGCAGGCGATGATTGAGGCTGCAGGGCTGACGATTCTGGAGGGTGAGGCGGTAGACCTTCTGATTCAAGATTCAGGATTCAAGATTCAAGCTTCGGGCATCGGAGCACAGCAGGCCATCTTGAATCTTGAATCGCCAATTTTGAATCGCATCACTGGCGTCAAGCTTGCCGATGGCCGCGAAATCCGCGCGCCGCGCGTGGTGCTTACTACCGGCACGTTTCTGGGCGGGCTGTTGCACTATGGCGAGGACAAAATTGTCGGCGGGCGCGCCGGAGAAAAGGCCGCGCTGGGGCTTTCCGGGCGGCTGCGCGAACTGGGTTTTCGGCTGGGCAGGCTGAAAACCGGCACCCCGCCGCGACTGGATGGCAACACGATTGACTGGGCCAAGGCCGATGAACAAAAGGGCGACAACCCGCCCCGGCCATTTTCGTACATGACGGGTCAAGTTACCCGGCGGCAGCTTTCGTGCTTCATTACGCGCACCAACGAACGCACCCACAAGGTGATTGCCGACAACCTGGCGCGCAGCCCGCTGTATTCAGGGCAGATTGTCGGCGTGGGCCCGCGCTATTGCCCGAGCATCGAGGACAAGATCAAGCGATTCGCCGATAAAACCAGCCATCACGTCTTTCTGGAACCCGAAGGCCGCGACACCAACGAAGTCTACCCCAACGGCATAAGCACCAGCATGCCGCGCGACGTGCAGGACGCGATGGTGCGCACGATTGCCGGGCTCGAAAACGCGCGCATCGTGCGCTATGGCTATGCCGTCGAGTACGATTTCGTGCCGCCAACGCAGGTGGATGCCACGCTGCAAACCAAGCTGGTCAGCGGCCTGTACCTGGCCGGCCAGATCAACGGGACAACCGGCTATGAAGAAGCCGCGGCCCAGGGCCTGATGGCCGGATTGAATGCCGCGCTGACACTGGCCGAAAAGCCGCCACTGATACTGCGGCGCGACCAGGCCTACATAGGCGTGCTGATTGACGACTTGACGACCCGCGGCACCGACGAGCCCTACCGCATGTTCACCAGCCTGGCCGAGTACCGCCTGCGCCTGCGCAGCGACAACGCCGACCGGCGCCTGACGCCAGTGGGCGAAGCGATTGGCTGTATTGACGCGTCAAGAACTGGGCGACTTGCTGCCAAATTGGTCGACCTGCAGCGCGGCCTGGATCTGTTGCGGGGCGCACGCTGGGAGGGCAAGACCGCCTTTGACCATTTGCGTTCACCGCAACTGGCCTGGGCCGAAGTTGTGGCGCGCGTGCCACAACTGGCCAGCCTGGACGCCGAGGCCATGGAAACGTTGCAGCACGATGCGCGCTATGCGGGCTACATGCAGCGCGAGGACCTGGACGCCGCGCGGCTTGCGGAGCTTGAATCGATCAGGCTTCCGGGCGAGTTGCCCTACGACGAGCTTGGCCACCTGCGCAAGGAAGCACGCGAGAAACTGGGGCGCGTGCGCCCGCTGACGCTGGGCCAGGCAAGCCGTGTGCCCGGCATTGGCCCGGCCGATTTGCTGGTTCTGCGCACCTGGATTCGCGCAAAGTCCTGAATTGAACACCAATTCAGGGCGATCAGGTGGATTGGTGCGATTAGTTATGGGCGCTCGATAGGCTCTGTGCGCTTTGTTGAAGCAATAAGTCGGGATTATTTTGATTTGCAGCATTGCGCGGGATAGGCTTTCAGTGCGGGTTCTTACCCGCCTGACTTTGTGCCCCAACCCCTCTTTGCCCGGGAGGGGTTAGCTTGAAGCCCTCGTGATTGCCCCGCGGGGGCTTCTCATTTTATCACTGTGCATCCTGGCACCAAGTTGCAAGTGTTTAGCCAACAAGGTGTTGGGTGGGCCTTGGATAGCCGCGTGCACTAAACTACACTTGGTGTCACTTTTCTCACGGACCGGCGGGCAAGGCATTGAGCGCAAAACCGTCCAGCGCGTTTGTTGACCCTGACTGGGTGCTTCGCCAGTTGCCCGTGATTTCGTACTTCTGCGAGAACGACGGGCTGTACACCATGCGCTGGCTGAACGCTGGCGGCGGCAACGACCTGGGTTATGACCTGCAGGACTTCGTCAACAATAAGCACTACTTCGCGGCTTCCGCCATTCACCCCGATGACCTGGACGTCGTAGATGATTTTGCAGAGCGCGCTCTGCAAGGCCAGCGCGCGATACTGGCACGCTATCGCCTGGTGCATGTGGAAGGCCGCGTGCTGCCCACATTGGTGATGGCTCGCGTTGTGCGCGACGCCAACGACAAGGCCCTCGGCTTTTGCGGTCAGGTGCTGAATCTGGCCGACATGGCCTCGCTGCAAGGGCCATCCGGAGTCATCACAGATCACGACGCCCCGCGCAATCATGTGGAAGCCCCGCGCAGTACAGACCCCGGCGTTCCGACACCAGACTGGATGCTGCGCCAGGTGCCCACCCCGGCCTGGGTTGCGGAAGTAAAGGGCCAGCCAACCGTCGTTGTTGCCAGCGCCCAGGTGGCGCCGATTCTGGGCGCAGCCACTGGGGCCGAAGACACCATGCTGCCGGTTCACGGCCAGGACGTCGCCCACGTGGGCTCATTGATTCAAAAGGCCGCGGCGAAACCGGGCAATTCTGCTGCTGCCCGTGTGCGGCTGGTGCACGCCACCGGGCGCGAAGTTCCGGTGCTGCTTTCCTGCCGCTTTGCTGCGGGCCCGCAGGGCGGTCGTGCGGTCGGCATTTTGTACGACCTTACCTTTGCGCGGCAACTGCAGGGCAAGCCAGGGCTTGTTGCGTAAGGCCGGAGGCTCCCTTGGCAAGCGACTCAGAACCCATCCTGCCGCAGGACTTCCTGGATCACCTGCCAGTTCTGACGCTGTTTGTGGCCAACGACGAACACTACACGCTGAAGTTTGCCAACGCAGAAGCCGTGCGCCTGTTGGGATATTCGCTGGACGACTTCAAGGACAACCGTCGCTTTACAGCCGCTTCAGTGATTCACCCGGACGACCAGGCGATCTCCGATGAACAGACCGATCGCATCATGCACACGGGCCGGGCCTGCATGTCGCGGTATCGAGTCGTGGCGGCCGACGGCACGGCAATACAGGTGCTGGATATCTCGCGCGTCTACGATGTGCCCGGCCAGGCACAGGGCTTGATGACCGTGCTGGTCGATTTGCGGCTGGCACCGGAACTGCAGGGCAAGTCCTGCGTGTTCAAGCCGTCATGAAGCCCCGCATTCTTGTGGCCTTTGCCAGTGTCAGTGGCAACACCGCCGAAACGGCGCGTTTGTGCGTACAAGCCATGCAACATGCTGGCGCCGAAGTAATCGGCCCGAAAAATGTGCGCGGCGGCAACGCCAGCCTTCTGTGCGGCTTCCATGGCGTGCTGCTGGGCGCACCCACTTGGGGCGAGGGCGCCCACCACCCGGATTTTGTCCCGTTTGACGAATCGATGCTGGATCAGCTGGTGCCTGGTGCGCTGCTTGCGGGCACGCGGGCCGCGGCCTTTGGCGGCTGCGACCGCGCCTATCGGCACTTCGGCCGGGCCATCGAGTTGCTGGAAGACCGACTCTTGCAATGCGGCGCGCAAATCGTGCAGCGCGGCTTGAAAATCGAGTTGGCCCACAACCAGCACAGCCGGGCCGCAACGTCGCAATGGGCGCTGGATTGTCTGGCGCGAATCACGGGCGAAAAATCACTGCAACCGTATCGGCCAGCCATGACCACGGCCGACGTTGACCAGGTGATGGGCATCAGCCCGCAGGAACGAAGCCGGCGCGACAACGCAGGGCTGATGCCTTGAGCCGTTGCCAAGGTGCGCGTGCGGTCTAGGCGGGCGGCGACTCGACGGCTGCGGAAGTCTCGTCGCCTGGGGTATTGGGGGCTGCCGTTTTCTCGGCGCTATCCGTTGCTTCTGGCGCGCTGGCTTCTGTTGGCGTTGATTCGGCAGTCACGCGAGTCTGCAGGCTGCGAGTTTTTTCACGCAGGGCCCCGGCCTCTTCTTTCACGGTCAGCGAGAAGTGGCGCTTGAGTTCCATCAGGTTCTCGCGGATTTTCTTTGTGGCGGCCATGGCTTCTTCCACGGCGCCGCTGGTGCGGCCAACGTAGTCAAAGAACGGCCCGAAACTCTCGCGGATACGATCGACGGATTCCTTGGCCTCGCGCTTGATCTGGCTGTCCAGCACTTGCGTCAGTGCGGCGCGCAACTCGGTGCATTTCTGGCTGAAGTTGGCCTTGATCTTCTTGCGCTGCATCGGCAGCACCAGCAGCGACCCGCCCAGCAGCGCAATGCCGGCGGTAATGCCTGTGACGTCAACCCAGGTGAAGCCCGCGGCGGTGGTAAGGGCCACGGTCAGTGCGCCGGCGCCCACGCCGATCAAGCCGCCGCCAATGACAGCATTGACGCCGGTTGCGGCCTTGCCCATGAAGATGCGTACCTGGTCTTCGTAGTCAAAGGTTCGGACCTTGTCTTTGGCGTCGGCACGAACCAGGTCGTAAATCTTTTCGCGGTTGTATTCGAACTTGCTGCCCACCTTGCCCACCATGCCTTCGTGGGGGCGCTTGGCGGCCTGGTCGGCGAAGTATTCCGTGGTGTCCTGCCAGACCTTGAGGTACTTCTTCATGAACCAGTCGACGGACTTGCTGAGCGTGTCGTCGATTTTCTGTTCGTAGTCCTTGATCACGTCTTCCTTGAAGCGCGCGCGGAACAGTTCGCTGCTGCGCAACAGGCTGAAGTTGGTGATCTTGACGTTGTCGTCGACCCAGTTGCGGCCGCGTTTTTCCATCTCGTAGACGTTGTTGTCGACCTCCAGGATAAAGCGCCCGAAGTTCTCGCTCATGTCGGCTTCGGATTGTTCCAGTTGCTGCTTGATGCTTTCCAGAACCTTGCGGTCATCCTTCAGGTTCACCAGCCGCGCGCCGAATTGCTCAATCGCCCGGTCGCAGATTGAAATCGCGCTGTTGACGGGGCTTTCCAGCTTCAACTGCAGCTTTTCGCCCTCGCTCAGGGTCGTGAACAGGTATTCCTCAAGCTCCTTGAAGCCCGATTGACCGTACAGCGCGTCGTCGCCTTTGGCCTTGGCTTCGCGGGCCTGTTTGGCGCTGACAGTGAAAATCATCGGGTCGAAATCGAAGTACTTCTTGATGTTGTCAGAAACAAACACGCGGATCTCATCCAGTTCGTGCGGTTCCTTGATGTCCTTCTTGGTCAGAATGAACACGATCTTCTTGGCCCAGCCCTGCACGATGTAACCCAGGAATTCTTTTTCAGTCTCGCTGAACGGTCGGTCCACGCTGGTCGTGAACAGAATCAGGTCGCAGCGCGGAATGTACTGCTCGGTGATTTCGGCGTGGCGCTTGACGATGCTGTTGGTGCCGGGCGTGTCGACAATGTTCAGGTTGCGCAGTGCCTCAAAGGGCAGTTGCTTCTCGACCAGGAATTCCTCGACGACCCGCTCTTTTTCTTTGTCGCCATAGCGCAGCACGTTGATCTTGTCGGTCGTGGGAATCGCGCCGACTTTGCACACGTCGGCGTTCAGCAGGCTGTTGATGAAACTGGACTTGCCGGCCTTGACCTCGCCTACAATCACCAGCAGGAACAGCTCCTCTAGGTGATGCATCAGGCCGGAGACCTGCTCTGCCAGTTGGTCTTCAAAATCGTGCTTGATCAGCAGGTCGCGAAGCTGTTTCAACAGCTCGCGCTCTTCGCGCTGTCCTTCGGCGATGCGCTCGTCCAGGCGGCGTGTAAGCGTGTTCGGGGCGGAATCAGTCATCTTCGGGCTTGCCTTTGCTGCTGTAAGTGCCGGCCCAGGATTTCAACCGTGAAACTGTCGTTTGGGCCGGGCACAGGTGGTATCCTGCCATGCGGCAGTGTGTCAAGAAGTCCATTCTACCCTGAAGGTGGGCCGAATGTCCCGCAGCCTTCTGCTGCTAATTCTTGCGTTTTTGGTTGCAGGGGGCCTGTGCGCCGCCTGGGTGGTCTTGACGCCCACAGCGCCCGACGCAGGCCGCGCTTTGCAGGCTGATGCGCAGGACGCAGCACGGGACAAAGCCGGGCAGGCCGATGACAGCGTCGATGGGCCTCAAGGCAAGGCAGGCGCAAACGAAGATTCACCCAAACCCAAGAGCGGCCAGGGCAAAGACCCGGCCACGCCCGGCGAACCCGGCGACCAGATTATTGTTCGGCCTGGGCCAGCCCAGCCGGACACGCCAGCACCCAGCCAGCCGCCAGCGCAGCTGCCAGGGCAAGTGCCCCAGCCTGCGCAGCCTGTTGTTCCGGCAACGCCCCAGCAGCCCGCCACAACGCCACAGGGGCTGGATGCTGAACGCCAGCGCCGCATTGCGGCCTGGCGTGCGATCAAACGCCCGCCTAACCAGACGCTGGGCAATGCCAGGCCGCAAGCCCGCAAACCCGCCGAAACCGGCAAAAAGGAACTGGCCGAAGTAAATGCAAAGCTGTTGCAGGACCGGCGCGGGCTGTACGCCAAGTACTACGCGTTTGCCAAGAACCCCGCAGAGGTATTGCTGGACCCCACAGAGCCAGAGATCGACCAGCGAACGCCCGAGGTCACACGCATAGACCAGAATGTGTATTACCCCAGCAAGGAAGCCTGGTCGGACATTACGTTCGACAAAGGCAACTTCATGGGGATCTGGGAGGGCTTTCTGGTTGTCGAAAGCGCGGCGGACTTCTGGCTGTTTCTGGGCGCCGACCTGTGGGGCAACGTCAAGCTGGATGGCGAATACGTAATCATGAACAACGGCCAGGATTACACCGAGTTCAGCACGGTGCTGTCTTTGAGCCAGGGCCTGCACCCGATTCGCATTGAGTATCTTGAGGCCCGCAACGGCAGCGTGGTGCAGGACCTGGGTGCCTGCAACTTCATGTATGTGCCGCAGGGCCAAAGCAAGCCCGTGCCCGTGCCCCCGGAAATGCTGCTGCTGCCCGAGGCGCTATGGAGTGACGCCGCGCCGATCATCACGCGCCTGAGCAAAACCAGCGGCGAGATTGGCGACGAGATCACGATCTTTGGCCAGAACCTGGACGGGACTACGGTAAAGGCCACCAACGTGCCACTTGCGGATTTGTTCAAGCTCAAGCCGCTTGTCACGGTCCAGATTGCCGGTCAGGACGCCCCGATCGCCGAGGTGTCCGACGGTGCGTTGAAGGTTCGCGTACCCGTGGGGGCGACGACGGGCAAAGTGGTCGTCTTCAAGGCCAAGGCGATCATGGGCACTGGCGAAGGTGGGTCCTATGACGCAGCCTACCCGGCCGCGGTGCCCTCGAACTCTCTTGATTTCACGGTGACCACCCAGTTCGGGCTGTACGCCAGTTGGCACAACCTGCAAGGCTGGTCCAACTATGACTTCATTGAGCCGGGTGTGCATGAGGCCGACCTGGTGCGGCTGGAACGCGCGATTCAGTTTGATTCACGCGAAGCCCTGACACTGGCCTTCAAGAACAACCCGCTGGCCTGCCATTGGGAAGGCAAGCTTGGCTTTGCCGCGGATTGGGGTGCTGACAAAACGCCCCGGCTTGTGCGCTTTCAGGCCTATGGCCGCTTGCGCGTTACCTTGGGCACGGAGACTCGCACCACGGGCGCGCCGCCGGGCGGCAGCAACAACCTGACGACGGTTGATTTTGAAGCCACACCAGGCCCGGAACGATTCCTGGCACTAAGCATCGACTGGACCTGCGAAAGCGGCCCCGCCAGCCTGCGCGTAGTTGAGATGAAGCAAGTGCTGCCCGTCAGCGAAGGCGAGTCGATGGGATGGCAGGAAGTTCGCGCCTTGCCGGCGCATCTGTTCTTTCCGCCGGTGGTGCCACCAAGCCCGCCCAAGATCAAGTCCGTCAAAGGGCTGTGGCCGGAGGGCGAGTTGCCACCGGAGCTGCCCTATACCGTAACTGGCACGATGCCCAGCGTGCGCGAGGGCCAGGAGTTCGAGCTGGTCATGGAAGTGTTTGGCAACGCCGAAGTGCGCGCCCAGACCGTGTTTCTAAGCATTGATGGCCGCCCGATCGCCTATGAAGTTACGGCCAGCGACATGATCAACGCCAATGCCGAACGCCGCACCTGCAAGGCCGTGCTGCCCAGCGGCTGCGGCGAAGGCGCAATCGTGGCGCGCTTGACTGTGGTTGTGAGTGACCCCTTTCTGATTGACGTGACCAACAAGGGCCTGGTGGCCTATTTGTACGACCTGCCCAACCCCGGCGGTTACACCAAGATGCCAGACCCGGAACCGCTGACCTGCTTTCTTGTGCGCAAGGACGCGCAGGTGAATTTTGAGAACGCCAACAACTTCAACCTGCCGTTTCCGGCCGAAACCTTTGCGATTGAGTGGTTCGGCGCGATCATCGTCGACCGTGAAGGAGACTTCACGTTCAGTTGCCGCAGCGATGACGGCGTGCTGGTGTGGGTCGACGGCGCGCTGGTGCTGGAGGACGACAACCTGCACTACCAGCACGAAAAGGCCGGCCCCAAGGTTCACCTGACAGCCGGCACGCACCTGTTTCGCATGCAGTTCTTTGAGAACAACGTCCACGAAGTGGCGGTGCTGTACTGGCAGGCTGCCGACGAGCAAGGCGAATTCCTGGCCAAGCAGATCGTGCCCAAACGCGCCTTCACCTGGGACGAACACCCGATCTTGCCCGCAAAAACCAGCACCGGCAAACGCAGCGACGGCAGCGACCCGCAAGGGTAACCTGTCAAACAGAAGCCCGGGACGGTTGCGAAGCAACGTGCCCTTGGGCTGCATTGCGGCACTATGGGTCTGCCGGGGGTCGGCGCCAAGCGCCGACTTGCCGTTTGCTGCAGGGCGAACACGTCGCGGCAAACACGCCGCGACCCCCGGGACTTCCGTCCCGGGCTGTTGTTTTTTTGGATCGGGCCGACGGTTGAGGTTGATTGCAGCGGGCAACAAAAAAACGGCGACCCCCCAGGGTCGCCGTTCTCTTGCGTTGCTCGGTTATGCCAGGCTGACTTCGCGGGTGCTGAATCGTTCGCGCAGAAACGTCTTTGCGCGGTGCAGGCGCGACATCACAGTGCCGATCGGAAGCTTCAGTTTTTTGGCGATGTCACGATAGCTCAGGTTGCCAACTGTGTTCAGCAACAGCACGTCGCGATAGCGCCCGTCCATTTCTTCCAGCCCGCCTTTGAGCTCTTCGTCCAGGCTTTCCAGAAATGACTGGTCCTTGGCGATCTCGGTGGCGTTCATGGTCGACAGCTCGTAGGCCTCCACAACCGGGTCTTCCTGCCCGATCATCTGGTCCACACCCTCCACATACACCTCCGCCACGCGGCGCTTGGAACGCCGATAGTCGTTGATGAACTGGTTGAACAGAATCCGCGACAGCCAGGCCTTGAGGTTCGTGCCTTGCTCAAACTGCGCAAACTTGCGCAGACCGCGAATGTAGGTTTCCTGCACCAGGTCTTCGGCGTCAGCACGGTTGCGGGTCAGGTGGTAGGCCTGGCCAAACAACTCCTGCATCAGTGGGAGCGCCTGAAGTTCGAACTGGGCGCGCAGCGTGTTGGTTTCGTTTTGCATGGCAGTATCCCCCGTCTTTTCCGGGTTGGCCCCGGAGCCTGTTTGCGAATCCTATCTCTCGACTTTCACAGTGCACATAAATGAACAGACTGGTCGGTCTGGTTATTCCAAAACTAAATGCTATTCCATCAAGTCAAAGTGTCCTTCGGCAAGTTTGCGGGCCGTCTCTATAGGCCAGGTGCAGCACTGCACGGGCGAGGCCGCCAGTGCGCCCTCAACCAGCAGGTAAAGTTCGGCCGCGGCGTTGCTGAGTTCGTCTTCCGTTTTGCCCTGGCCCAGATAGCGCGCAGCGATCAACTCATACAACAGTTCACGCAGTGCATTCTTGTGCCATTTTACCACTTCGCGCACGCGGCCTTCGGCTTCGCGAAACTCGCTGGTCATGTTCAAGAAAGCGCAGCCCAGGCTGGTTCCGCTGCATTGGCAGCTTTCGGCCAGCCAGAAAAACACGCGCCGGATTCTTTGCGCCGGGGTGTCACCCTTGGCGATATACTGCCGCAGGTCGCCCATTATCTGGTCGTGGCGCTTTTGCAGGCACGTGATCAGCAGGTCTTCTTTGGTTTTGAAGTGGTGGTAGAAGCTGGCCTTGGCGATTTCGGCGGCATCAATGATTTCGTTGATGCCGGTGGCGCGATAACCGTTTTCGTAAAACAGCTTGGTCGCAGTTTCTACCAGGCGCTCGCGAAGGTTGGTTTTCTCGGCCGTGGCTGTCATGCAAGGAATGTATACCAGACCGGTCTGTCTGTCAATGGCGAAATAGGTAGTTTATGGCTGCCCCCAATCGAGTTGTCTTGGCAGTTACCGGTGCAAGCGGCATTCAATACGCCCGGCGGTTGCTGCAAGTGCTTATCCAGTCAGACCTTGAGGCACATGTTGTGTTCAGCGATGCGGCTCTGGATGTCTGGCGCGCGGAACTGGACGTGCCGCTGAAAGGCGACAAACCAGATTTGGCGGCCTTTGCCGGCGTCAAGGCCGACGGCGTGAAGTTGTACCGCAACTCCCAGGTCGGCGCGCCGATTGCCAGTGGGTCCTTTCGCCACCGCGGCATGGTGGTGTGTCCCTGCAGCATGAGCACGCTGGGCGCCCTGGCCAGCGGCGCCGGCGAAAAGTTGATCGGCCGCGCTGCCGAAGTCACCCTGAAGGAACGCCGCAAACTGATTGTTGTGCCGCGCGAGACGCCCTATTCCCTGATTGCGCTGCGCAACATGGTGACACTGACCGAGGCCGGGGCAGTAATCCTGGATGCCAACCCCGGCTTTTACGCGCGCCCGAAATCTCTGGCTGACATGGTCGATTTTGTGGTGGCAAGAATTCTGGATCACCTTGAGGTCGAGCATGACTTGAGCAAGCGGTGGGGGGAGAAGCCATGAGTGTCAAAGGCCTGTTCTATGTGTTCATCTATGTTTCTGACCTTGAACGCTCGCGCAAGTTTTATGGCGAGACGCTGGGCTGGAAGCTGGGCACCAACGAAAAAGAAGTCTCAGGCTTTGCCTTTGGCGACGCTTACTTGATCATCCACGCCGACACGCGCACGGAGGGCAAAGGCAAGTACGGCGGAGGCATGTGGGGTGCGGTCAAGGTGGAAGGTATCGACGCCGAACACGCAGCGCTTGCCAGCAAGGGCGTCATGGTAGGCAAGTTGATGGACCAGCCATGGGGCGAACGCCAGTTCTACTTTGACGACCCCGACGGTTATCACTGGAGCTACGGCGAACACAAAGGCGCACCCAAGTGACGGCGCAAATCGTTGTAACCGACGCTTCAAATCGCGGGTGAACCCCGCCAGCGTTAGCATGCGGCGGGTTGCGGGGGTTTGGCCCGTTGTTACTATCGCCGCCCGCTCGATGGAAACTTTTCGGGGTGTAGCTCAGCCTGGTAGAGCGCTTCGTTCGGGACGAAGAGGCCGCAGGTTCAAATCCTGTCACCCCGACCAGACAAACCCGCCCGGGAATCCCCGGGCGGGTTTGTTTTGTCCTGCCGGGCATGGGGAAACTGCGGCCTAACTGGGCAAAGCGGCCAGTGCCGCCAGGTCGCGCCGGATGCGTGGCGATTCGTCCTGTGGCGTGAACCCAAGTGACTTGGCCAGCGCGTTGGCTTTGGCGGCGCACTCTGCGGCTTTGGGCAGGTCGCCGTTGCGCGCGCTGGCGATTGCCAGTGCCAGCATGGCGCGAAAGTAATCCCGGTTGTGGGTGAGGCCTTCCTCTTCAAGTTCACTGGCGGCCTGGCTGGCCTGGGCCAGCGCTTGTGCGTTGTGGCCCGCCAACAGCAGTTGTTCGGCAAGGGTGGTGCGAATGCCGCCGCGCAGGCCGGCGTTTTTGGATTCCGTGCCCAGCCCCGCAAGCATGTCCTGTAGTCCCTGTAACGCGGCGTCGGTGCCGCCGCGCAGGGCAGCCAGCACAAACAGGTTTTCGCGGCAGATGGCGGCGTAGTGCGGGCGCGACTGCTGCTCGAACAGTTTCAGGCCGGCGCGGAAGCTTTCCTCTGATTCGTGCGCAAGATCGAGGTCCAGATAGATCAGCCCCAAGTTCATCTGGTTGATTGCAATGGTGGCTTGGTCGCCTACCTCTGCCGCTTGCTCTCCGGCTTGCAACATCAATTGAAGCGCCTCGCGCAGCCTGCGCAATTGTCGCGTCATCAGCGCGCGGTTGCCCAGCGTCATGGCCAGCATGCGCCGGTCGTTCAGCCCGGTGTAGATCCGTGACGCGTCCTCCACGGCCGCCAGCGCGCCGACAAAATCCGACTTGTGGAACAGAATGTTGGCCCGCGTGGTCAGGGCCTGGGCCACACCGGGCAGGTCGTCCTGTTCACGCAGCATGGATTCCGATTGCGCCACGCTGGCCAGGCCGCCCTCAAAGTCCCGCAAGTGGGCCTGCATCAAGCCCATGCGGCTGATCACGCGGGCTTCGTTGCCTTTGTCGCCGGCCTTGCGAAACAGCGCCAGTGCGGCTTCGTGCTGCTGCTGGGCTTCGGTTGTGCGGCCCTCCGAGAAGCTGATGCTGGCCTTGGAAAACCAGGCCAGGCCGGTCAGGCGCGGGTCGTGCGCGGCCTGGGCCAGCTCCAGCGCTTCCTGCGTGTAGCGGCTTCCCACCGCAGAGTCGCCGGCTTCGCGTTCCGCAGTGCCCAGCCCCAGCAGCAGCCGAATGCGGTCTTCGGAGGGCCCGGGGTTTGCCAGTTCCAGGGCGCGGCGCAACACCGGTACACGCGCTTGCGCGGGCCCGTGCACGCGCAGCAGGTTCAAGGTGTGCAAGGCCAGGTCGACATACAATTTGCGGCGGTCAGATTCCTGGGGTGCTTCCAGGGTCCAGTCCATGGCGTGTTCGATATTGGCCCGGGCCAATTCCAGCCGGGCCAGGGCGTCAACGGCTTCAGCGGTGAAAATGCGCCGGTCCCAAATCAGCAGGTAGTCGCGATAGTAGCGCGCATGGCGCAGTCGCAGCGCGTGGCTGGCCTGGCTGGACGCCATGGCCAACCAGCGGTCGGCGGCGTACTCGCGAATGGCTTCATACATGGAAAACAAAGTGCCAGAGGGAGTGTCCTGGGCGCGCAGCAGGCTTTTTTCGCGCAGGCTTTGCACCAGGTCCATGATCAAGGGCGCATCGCGCAGGCTGGTCATGTCCAGCACGGCTTCGGCCGCGGCCAATTGAAAACCGCCGCGAAATTCGGAAAGCTGCGCAAAAGCCAGTTTCTCGGCTTCTGACAGCAGGTTGAAACTCCAGTCAATCGTGGCGGCCAGGCTTTGCTGGCGGGGTGCCAGGTCACGGCGCGAGCTGCGCAGCAGAGAAAACAGGCTGTCCAGTCGTTCGGCGATTTGTTCGGGCTGCATGATGGCGATGCGTGCCGCAGCCAGCTCAATGGCCAGGGGCATGCCTTCCAGGCGGCGGCAGATGCTGGCCACGGCCCGGCAGTTGCGATCAGTGATGCTGAAGTTGACGTGGTTGATGCGCGCGCGGTCAACGAACAGGCGGCCGGATTCACTGGTGGCGACCTGCTGGGGCAGCGCGGATTCCTCAGGCATGGCAAGCGGAGTGAGTTCGAACTCAACTTCACCATCCAGCCCCAGTAGAAAGCGGCTGGTCACCAGAAAGCGAACCTGCGGCGCGTGGGCGGCCCAGTTGCCCACCACCCCGGCAGCCACGCTGACGACCTGTTCCATGTTATCCAGCACCAGCAACGCCGCAGGGCGCGATTGCAGCACTTGCGTGACGGCCAATTCGGGCGACGTGTTGCTGGTCAGTGGCACGCCCATGGCGCGGGCCACGGCATAGGCCACGCCCTCAATGTTGCGGCTGTCGGTCAAGTCCGCAAACCAGGCACCGCCGGGGTATTCGTGGGCAAACTCGCGCGCGACTTCCTGGGCCAGGCGGGTTTTTCCTGTGCCCCCGGGACCAAACAGTGTCAGCAGATTGGAATCGGATTCTCGAATCAACCTGGCCAGGTCGGCAAGTTCCTGGGTGCGTCCCACAAAGCTTGTGCGCGGTGCGACCACGTTGGTGCGTCGAATCGGCGGGGCCTTTTCGGGTTCGCGTTCGGTCTCGTCGTCGGGGGACCCGGCCAGCGGGTCGGACTCAGGTGCCACGACGGGCCGGGCTGTGCCGTCGGCCAGCGACTCACAGGCCGCCAGGTCAATGCGCACCTTCTTGCCTTCTTCGCGCAACAGACCCAGCCCCACGGCCGATGGTTTGACCATGCGCTGCCATTCATTGACCAGGCTGTTGTCGGTGGGTTCGGCACCGCGGGCGGCACGCAGAAAGGGCAGAATGTCGCCACGCGCCACCAGGCTGTCTCCCAGGTTGCGGTTCAGGGCGACCAGAAAGCGGCTCCAGGTGGCCGGGTCTTGAAAGCCCTTGCGCGTTACTTCCAGAAACAGCCGGGTCGTTTCGCTGTCGGGCTTGCCGGTGGGTGTCGCTGCGCCTGAAGTCGAGGGCTGAGGCAAATGTTCAGGCTTGATGGTCGGGCGTACGCCGGCCTTGGCGGCGCCAAAGGCCAGCACGCTGCGAAGTTCGCGCACGTTGCCGGGCCAGGAATAGGATTGCAGCTTCTGCACGGCCTCGACGGACAGCACCTGGGTGCGGGTGCGGTTCTCGCGGGCGATTTCTGCCAGCAGGTGTTCGGCCAGCACGGGCAGGTCGTCCATGCGCTCGCGCAACGAAGGCAGGCGCACGACAAATGAATTGATGCGATAAAACAGGTCCTCGCGAAAGCGGCCCTCGCGAATCAACTCGGCCAGGTCGCGGTTGGTGGCACACACCAGCCGCACATTGACCGGGATTTCATCGACTCCGCCCACCCGGCGGATGCGGCCTTGTTCAAGGGCGCGCAGCAGCTTGGGTTGAAGCTCCAGCGGAGTATCGCCGATTTCGTCAAGAAACAGCGTGCCGCCGCTGGCGGCCTCAAACAGGCCCGGGGTGTCCTTCTGGGCGCCGGTAAAGGCGCCTTTCATGTAACCGAACAGCTCGCTTTCAAACAGGCTGGATTGCAGCGTGGCACAGTTCAACGAGACAAACTTGCCGCGTCGGCCGCTTTGCAGGTGCACGTACTCTGCCAGCATGCCCTTGCCGGACCCGGTTTCGCCGTACACCAGCACGGGCGCGTTGCGCTGCGCCGCCAAGGTGGCGTCTTGTAACGCTTGCAGAAATGCCGGGTGCTTGCCGACGGCTTGTGCCATAACCAAAGATCTCTGCGCCCGCCCGGACAGCCCAGCATAACCCGCGCGCACGCCGGTTTGAAGCCGCCGCAGGTTGGGTGACCTGTTGGGCTGCGCCAGCCCTGCCGGAGCGACCCGACAGCCCCGAACATGCACCAGCCGAGTCCGGGGCACAAGCCGTCAAAATTTGTTCGCGATCGAGGGTCCGGCCTCGTAATACCGAAAGCATGAAGCGTAATACTGAGGAACCGGCCGGGTTGGTGCGCTTGAGCATCTCCATTGAGGCGCCACTGGCCCAGGAGTTGCAGCGCCTGGTGGACCGCACTGGCTACGAAAATCGCAGCGAATATGTGCGCGACTTAATCCGCAAAGAGCTCGTAGCCGAAGAATGGGACAGGGGCTTGGAGGTGCTGGGCACCATCACGTTGCTGTACGACCATCACCAGCACGGCTTGACGGACCGCCTGAACCACCTGCAGCACGACCACCTGGCCCACGTGCTGGCCAGCACGCATGTTCACCTGGACCACCACATGTGCGCTGAGATGATCATGCTGCGTGGCAAGCCTGATACCCTGCGCGCCCTGGCCGACGGCATGCGCAGGCTCAAGGGAGTGCTCCATGCCACGCTTTCTGTAAGCAGCACCGGCAGCAATCTGCCGCACTAGCAAGATAGACTGGAGCCACCATGAACAGCCCCATGATACTGGCCGACCTTGCCCACGACATTCGGGTCGATACCGCATGGCTTGCCGTCGGAACGGGGCTGCTGGCGGGCATTGCGCACACCTTCATGGGCGCGGACCACCTGGCCGCGTTGATGCCGCTTTCGGTCAATCGCAAGTTGCGCGCGGCCATTCAGGGCGTGCGCTGGGGCGTGGGCCACAGCATGGGCGTCATTGTGGTTACGCTGCTGCTGCTGGTAGGGCGCGAAAAATTGAACCTGGAGTTCTTCAGTGAATGGGGCGAACGCATGGTCGGCGCGATGCTGATCCTGTTCGGCATGTGGGGCCTGCGCCAGGCCGCGCGCCAGAACCTGCACCTGCACGACCATGCCCACGACGACCAAAGCCACGCCCACTGGCATGTTCACGGCACCCAGGCCCACGACCCTGCGGAATCCGGCATGCAAAAGCATGTGCACACCCACGCGGCCTTTGCTGCAGGCACGCTGCACGGTCTGGCCGGCATGGCGCACTTGCTTGGCGTGTTGCCTGCGCTGATGGCGCCCACGATTTTTGTCAGTTGCACGTACCTGGCCGGGTTCGCGACCGGATCGATTGTGAGCATGGCCGTTTTTGCCGGCGGGTTTGGTGTAATCACCGCAAGGCTGGGTGCCAAGTCGCCGATGCTGTTGAAGGCTTCCATGTATGTTTCGGCAGTACTGTGTCTGCTGATCGGTCTGGCCTGGATTTTCTTGCCCATGGCCGGCATTGAGCTGCCCTGATCAGCCAGCCAGCCACTTGAACCACACGTAGTAACCCGCCAGCAGCACTGACACTGCAATGCCAAGCCAGCTCCAGGCCTGCATGACCGGGCCGGGCCTCGCCTCTGCAGGTACCTCGGGGCCGGTCATGGCGCGGTGGTTCAGCCAGGCCAGGGGCGCAGCCGTCAGCAGCGAAAGCGATGTGGCTGTATCGGCCATCTGGGGCAGCGACTTTCCAAAGAATTCGATTACCACCAGGGCGCCAAGGCCCAGCACCGCAATCGCGCCCCAATACACAAACCTGTTTGCGGCATCGGGCACGCCTGGCTGCTCTGGCCCCTTGAAGCGCGCCACCAGCGTGGCAATCGCGCGCGGAAAGCCGTCGACGACCGTGAGTGTGGTCGAAAACATCACGGTGAAGGCCGAAATCGCCACCACCGGGCCCATCCAGGCGCCCAGCGTTTCGGTGTACAGGCTGATCACCTGCGCGGCAAAGGCCGCCGGCTGGGGTGCGAATTTCTGGCCGGAGTGAAACATCACGCCAGCGCCCATGCACAGAAACATCACCCCCAGCACGGTGGTGCCGATGTAGCCGACATCAAAATCCACCAGTGCACTGCGCACGGAAGGTGCGTGGCCGGTTTCACGCCGCCGGGCCAGCGTCCATAGCGAGTGCCAGATCGAGATGTCATAGGCGCTGGGCATCCAGCCAATCAGCCCGCACAGGCCAAGTGCTGTTGCGGCCGCAAACAGGTAGTCGCCCCCGGGCAGCAGCGCAAAGCTGTCCCAGGGCAGCTTGGGCAGCACCATCACCGTGGCGACCAGTGTGGTCAGGGTCAGCACCAGCACCACTACCTTCATGATCTTGTCCAGCCACTTGTAATGGCCAATCACCAGCAGCAGGGCACACAACAGGGTCAGCAGCGCCGAAAACACAACCACCGGCGGCTGGCCCAGAATCGGGTCCGTCAAGCCCAGCACTGCAGCAAACAATGCGCCTGTCATGGCTGTTACAGCGGCTTGGACCGTGAACATGGTCGCCAGCGTCAACAGCGCAAACAGAACCAGCGCCCACAGGCCCTGCTTGCGGTATCCCTCCAGTAAGCTGGTGCCCGTGGCGGCGGCATAGCGCGGCCCGAACTGAAAACCCGGGTACTTGAAGAAGTTGGCAAACAGAATCACCACCACCAGCGCCAGGCCGAAATCCGCCCCGGCGCGCGTGCTTTGCACCAGGTGCGATACGCCAACGGCCGCACCGGCAAACAACAGCCCGGGGCCAAGCGACTTCCAGAAGGTCTTGGAAGCAGGGTTGTCGGACATGGGCGGATTGTGGCCTGTGCCGGGGCCGGCATCAAGCCGCGCGGTGCATTCGGGCGACCAGCAAAGGCTTTTCTGCTGTTGGCCAAGAAAATGCTTTCTTGCGACGCGAGCCTCGCTTAGATGGAGGCGTTGTATGGGCAACTATCGGGCCGTTTAACGACTGAGGGAGTCCCATGAGAAACAGCGTATTGCTGTGGGCAGCGCTTTTGTCGCTGCTGCTGGGTTTCAGTGCCTGTGCCAAGGATGACGACCATGGCGGCGGCGGCGGTTCCAGTGCCCTGCGCGCAATCCGCGTAACGCGCGTGGGCACCATTGCTGATGGCGCGACCGATGCGCTGGGTGCGGTCTCGACACTCAGTGCCGCGCCGCAACTCACCTACACCATTCACAACGACGGCACGCAAGACCTGACCCTCAGTGGCGGGCCGGGCTTTGTCGTGGCCTCAGCGATTACCAACCTGACGGGCTCGGCGGTCACGCTTGGCCAGCCCGCCGCGGCTGTGATTACTGCCGGCGGCACGCAGACCTTCACCGTGGACTATCAAGTTGCGGCGGCTGGCGCTTTTGGCTTCACGCTCACATTCACCAGCGATGCTGATGGCGGCCAAACCGGCGCGACGTTCGAAATTGTCGTCAGCGGCACGGGCGATAACAGCACACGCGTGCTGGTGGTCTCGCGCGCGGGCAGCATCACCGATAGCGGCACCGATGGCGTGGGCAGCATTGACGCAACAACCGCCGCGCCTGCACTGACGTATACGCTTACCAACAACGGCACCGGCGTCATGAGCTTCACGGGCTCGGCCCCGTTTGTCACGGTAGCGGCAAGCCCTGCGCCCGTGAACATCACGGGTACTCCGGCAATCACCCAGCCTGGCGCGGGCACGATTGCCTCCGGCGGTGGCACGCAGACTTTTGACGTGAACTATCAGGTTACCGGTGCTGGTGCGTTCAGCTTTACCGTGCAGTTCGGCACCGACGCATCCACGGGCCAGACAGGCCCCACGTTCGAGTTCACCATCAGCGGCACGGGCACGGTACCCTCGCGAATCGTTGCCGTCTCGCGCGCCTTTACCTCCATTGCAGACGGCGGCACGCTAGACCTTGGCAACCGTGCGTTTGGCGTGGCGGGTTTCCCGGTGGATTTCACGATCGCAAACACTGGAACCACGAACCTGACCATCAGCGGCGGGCCGTCGTTTGTCACGGCGTCAAGCATTGTCAACATTACTGGCGGTGTCACGATTACCCAGCCGGCCTCGGGCACCGTTGTTCCCAGCGGAAACCAGGCCTTCAGCATCGCGTTTACCGTGACGGCCCAGGCGGCGTTCAGCTTTCAACTTTCGTTTGCCAGCAACGCGACCGGCGGCCAGACCGGCGGCACGTTTGAAATCAACGTGATCGGGCAGGGCGATTACAGCTTCAGCTACCAAAAGCGCGCCAACGCTGCCCTGACGCCACAGGAACCTTTCGTCAACGCTTCCTCGGCCGGGTTTACCGAATTTCGCCTGGTCACGGGCGGTTTTTCCGGCAGCGACACCTTGCAGGATGCGCCCACCCCTTCACCCAACGGCGCCTACATTCTGTTCTCTCGCCAGGACCCCACCAACCCCAACGGTGCCCGTGACCTGTTTGTCGCTGCTTCGGCAGGCGGCACGCCGGTGCAAATCAACACCAACTCCACGCCCGGCCAGCAACGATATGTGGTGGATTTCAAGTGGGCACCGGTGACCGGCGCCAACCAGTACCTGTTGTTCCGAAGCGACACGGACATTGCCACGGCCACGGCCTATGAGTTGTTCACGGCGCGCATCACGGGTACCACGCCCGCGGTCAGCAACGTCAACCGCATCGGCGGCTACGGCGGCTCTACGGCAACGTTGAAGATTAACTTTGGGTTCAAGTGGAGCAGCGACGCCAGCCGCATCGGTTTCATTCTGAACAATACCTCAACCGGCAACCGCCAGGTGTGGGGGTGCCAGTTCGACACCGCAACGCACACGCCCGGTACCGCCACGCGCATCGACGGCGCAGCAGCATTCACCAACGCCGTTTACCAGACACAGGAAATCGAGTGGGGTGGAAACGGCACTATCGCCTATCTGGCCGACGACAGCGTCGCGGGCGTCAACCACCTGTGGGCCAGCGCCATCAGCTTGGGCGGCGGCACCTTGAGTGCCACGGCGGCGGTGTTGCAGACCCCCAACGTGACCGGCAGCCAGTTTGTTTCGAGTAACCCAGGCTGGGGCATCTCGCCAGAAGGTACGCGCCTGGCCTACATTGTCAGCGCCGCTGGCATTGACCACGTGTACGGCGTTGCGATCAACACCTCAAGTTCTCCCACGCCCGTGCAATTGGACAACCCGGCAACAGCACAAGCGTCATCCAATTGCGGGCGAGTGAAGTGGAGCCCAACCGGCAACGCGGTTCTCATGGAGGCCGACTACCTCGTGGCAAGCCAGTTTGAGCTGTTCTGGCAGCCGTTGACGACCACCAGCGGCGCGATCATTTTGAACGGAACGTCGACGAACGTCACACAGGTTCCGGCCGGCCACTCAAGTTCTGCACTGTTCGAATTCTCGCCCGAAGGGCAGCGCGTTCTGTACCGCTTTGCGGATATTGGCAGCGGTGCCAACAAGGTGGGCATAGCCACGCTGTCGGCAACTCCCACACAGATCAACCTGACCAGTTCGTTCGCCAACGCCAATCCTTTCATCAACCAGTTGTCCTGGCGCCCCGGCGACGGCATGGCCGTGATGTTCATCGGCGACGGCAACACAGCTTCCATCACCGAGTGCTGGTGCGTGGAACTTCGTGGTGCAGGTGGCATGACGGCGGGCTCGCCTTTCACCTTCTCAGGCACGATTGCCAGCGCCGCAGCCAGCGCAGGCAACGCAAAGTTCATTCCATAGTCGCGGCTGGCAACGGTGACTTAATCGGGGGGCGGCCAAGCGGCCGCCCCCGGTTCTCAGGGGCGCATGGCCCCCGCTGGCATGGGCGGGGGCGCATGTCTAGTGTGCGGGCATGCAAGGACACGCCATGCCACTGAGCCCTGACCAGGAAAAATCCGCCCGCCAATTTCTGGCCGATTTGCGGGCCGAGATTCTTCGCCACCCCGGCGTGGGGCACTCCCTGCTGGGCCGCATGAACACCGACCCGCGCTCGCGCTTTGATTTCAAGGTGCTGGCCAGCCAGCACTATGCGCTGGTGGGCAACTTCACCCGCTACATGGAATTGCTGCTGCTCAACGCCCCCGACAGCGACGCCAAGGGCTGGCTTGCAAAAGTGCTGGTCGACGAATACGGCGAACGCAGCCAGGGCCAGGACCACGCGGAACTCTACACCCACTTCATGCACAGCGCCGGCATTGCCAGGGGCACAGAAGACGACCAGCCCCTGCACCCTGAAGTCGTACACTTTATTCGCGAGCACTTTCGCATCTGCACCGACGAGCCCTTTCTCGTCGGCCTTGGTGCCCTTGGCCCGGGCCATGAATGGGCCATTCCAACCATGTTTACCCATGTCGTTGCCGGGCTGCGAAAGGCCGGCTTCAACGAACCCGAAATCATCTACTGGACCTGCCACCAGGAACAGGATCAAGACCACGGGGCCTGGCTGGAAGAAGCCCTGGTGCAATATTGCGTGACGCAGCAGGGCCGCGACCAGATTCGCCGCGGCGCCATGCTTAGCCTGGACGCCCGTGAACGCTTCTGGTGGGGCGTGATTGACAAGATCGCCGGTGAAAGCACCCGCAAGCACCTGCCGCCCGGCGTAAGCGCCACCAGCGGCAGCGAACAAGGCCAGCCCACCTTGCGCCAGTTGCGGCAACACTGGCGCGTCGTGGCGCGGCTGCAAGAAACTCTACCGGGCCAGACCCCCGGCAATGCAAAGGGTTGAGGCATGGCGATTACAGACCTGCTGGTAGTCGGTTTTGGCGGGCCCACCCCGGGCTGCTGCAAGCGCGTGACCCCCTGCCCCGGCGAGGCCCAGTGCTTTGTTTCTGGCATTTTCGGCCACAACCCGGCGCGCCAGGCCCGGGTGGATGAAGTTGTGCAGCACTACAAGCACCTTGGCGGGTTTTCGCGCTTCAACGAAATCACACAGGCCCAAGCCGATGCGGTGGGGCAGGAGCTGGCCCGTCGCGGCCACAAGCTGCGCGTCACGGTTGGCTACGACCACTGGCAGCCGCACATCGCAGATAAAGTGGCAGAAGTGAAAGGCGACTTTGTCGTGTTGGTGATGTCCCCGCACCAGTCCTCCGTCAGTTGGGACGGCTACCTGCGCCGCGTGGGCGAAGGCCTGGAGAAGCTGCCAGAACAGGCCCGCCCCAGGTGGGCTGGCGTGGCGGAACCCTGGTGGAACAAGCCGGGCTTTATTCATGCCCTGGCCGATCGCGCGCAACAGGCCGCAGCTGCCATCCAGGCCGATTTGCGTCAGGGCTCAACCGGGTTGCTGCTGAGTGCCCACGCCGTGCCGATGCCCGTGGTGAAAACCGCGCCCTATGTGAAGCAGATTGAGGAAACCGCCCGCCTGGTTGCCGAACGACTCGGGTCAGTGAACTGGATGGTGGGGTACCAAAGCGCGCCCACTGACAGCAACATTCCCTGGACCACGCCCTACATTGAAGCGGCCATCGAACAGCTGCAGCAGACCGGCGTCACCAGCGTCGTGGCCGTACCCATCGGGTTTCTGTGCGACAACGTGGAGGTGCTGTACGACCTGGGCATTGAGGGCAAACACAAGGCCGACGAACTGGGCATAAGCTTTGCCGCAGCCAATGCCGTCAACACCCACCCCGAGTTCTTGAACCTGCTGGCCGATCAAGTAGAGGCCGCGCTATAGCACCCAAACAAAAGCCCAAACAAAAGCCCGGGACGGAAGTCCCGGGGGTCGGCGCAAAACGCCGACGCACGTGCAGATCACGTCGACGCCGCGACGTCCCGGCCTAGCGCATGAACTTGTAACCGCTGCCGCGCATGGTCAGGATATGCCGGGGCTTGTTGATGTCGTCTTCGACCTTCTGGCGCAGCTTGTTGATGAAGTTGTCGACCGTGCGGTCCGTGCCGAAGTAATCAAAGCCCCACACCTTGGCGAGAATCTCTTGACGCGACAAGACCTTGCCCTCGTTCTCGAGGAACAGCTTCAGCATCAGGAATTCCTTCTGCGAAAGCTCGATCTCTACCTGCTTGCGGCGCAGCACCTGGCCCTTTACGTCCAGCGTAAAATCGCCAAACGTGTAGCTGGCCTCGTGGGTTTCAAACTGCTTGCTGCGGCGCACACAGGCGTTGACGCGCGCCACTACTTCGGCCACGGAAAAGGGTTTGGTGACGTAATCGTCGGCACCCAGTTCCAGGCCCATGATCTTGTCGATCTCCTGGTTCTTGGCCGTCAGCATGATCACGGGCATCTTCAGCCCCTGCTTGCGCAGTTGCCGGCACACATCAAAGCCCGAAAGCTTGGGCAGCATCACATCCAGCAGAATGATGTCCGGTCGGCGCTCCAGGGCCTGTTTCAGGCCGTCTTCGCCATCGGCCGAAGTAACAACCGAATAGCCTTCCACCTGAAGGTTCAGTTCCAGGCCGCGAAGAATTGAAGGATCGTCCTCGACCACGAGGATCGTTTCCATGAGTTTTCCTTGAGTCCTGCCCTTGCTTGACGCACCAAAGTGAAGGGCTAGTATACGCGGCCCTTGCATGGGGGCAAGCAAGGCGATTGCTTGAAACCCTTGCCCGTTCAAGGGTTCGACAACGCAACTGGACGCTTAGCTCAGCTGGTTAGAGCACTGTCTTCACACGGCAGGGGTCACTGGTTCGAATCCAGTAGCGTCCACCATCTTCGCAAGCGGCCCCGAAATGGGGCCGCTTTTCATTGATGAGCCCAGTGACCGGCGCTTCGTTTACGCCGTTGCATCACGACAACAACAGCCCGGCACGGAAGTGCCGGGGGTCGGCCGACAGGGCCGACACAGCCACTGCTACTTTCTTTTTGGCGGGCGGCCTCGCGGCCGCAGCGTTGATTGCAGGCCCAACTTCTTGGCCATGGTGGTTTCCCAGTTCTGGTCGCCATAGGGCGTGCCGCGGTTCACCGCAGCCCGCAGGCGCTTCAACTCGGCGTCGTCCTCCACCCGGTTCACAAACGCCAGCCAGGGCTTGGGCCGCTTGACCGGGCCCGGCACCAGGTAGTACTGCAACGGCCACGTGGGCCTGGGCGTATCGATGCCGGATTCCGTTCCAGCGTCTTCAGCCAAGCCAGCGGCCGAGCGCGAGCCCGAAAAGCGCGCGCTGGACCACGGCCATTGCTGGGCCTTTTCCGCAAGCCCGGCGCGCACCGGGTTGCGTTCTACATAGCGCAGCACCGCCAGCAGGTGTTTATCGCCCTGGGCCGCAAAGGCCTTGTAGCGACCCTGCCAGACATGGCCTGAACTGTGGTAATGGCGGTGGTAGCGGCGTACATGGCAGGTGGTGACCCACTGCATCCAGCGCGAAAGCGCGCCCTTTTTCTGGGGCCACAACACAAGGTGAAAGTGGGTGGGCATCAGGCACCAGGCCAGAATGCGCACATCAATGAACTCACAGGCCAGCGAAAGCACGCGCGTGAACGCTGCAAAATCCTCCGGCTTGCGAAACACCGTGGCGCCGCCATTGCCGCGGTTGATCACGTGATAGCAGATGTCACCAGGGTCAATGCGAAGAGGTCTCGGCATGCCAGAAGCCTACACGGAACATCAGCAAGCAGCCACCAAAAAGCAGCCTGACCCCTTTGTAGTGAGTTGCGGGGGCACGGACCGCGGGCCGCCCTGTGGACGGGACGCCTGCGGTACTGCACGCTTCTTTTGTCCAGACCAACTCGGTCAGCCGCAGCAAACCGCATTTGCTTTGGCGCTCAGCAAGGAAGCTACTTTTCCCTTGCTGTTGCCCCCGCCGATCCAATAGTTGTGACACTTCTCGCGGAGTTGGGCTATGCGAACGTTCCTCTGTGCAGCACTCTGTCTTGTAAGCCTTCCGCTGTGTGCGCAGGTACGCGAGCAAGATGGCTTCATCCGCGTAGACACGCGCGAAGAAGTCGAACGCGCGCCGCGCGACGCAACCCGTGTGCGTGCCAGCAAACTGACTAATGCCGATCTCGGCACGCTTGTTAGGTTCGAGCGTCTGAAAGAACTGGACCTGCGTTGCAGCACCGCGCTCACAGACGCCGGGCTGAACGCGATGCAGAACCTGCCTGCGCACACTGTGATTGACCTGCGCGGCTGTACCGGAATCTCGGCTTCCGCGTTGGCCGCACTGATCGGAAACCCGCCAACATTGCCGCTGGGCACCCGCGTATCCGCAATCTGGCTTCCCGCCGAACTGGCCGACGGTCGCCTGCTGCGCGCCGAGAACCGGCTTTGCGAGCTTGGCCTCGGCACCGATCAAGGCGTTCACAAGGGCCAGCGCTTTGAGTGCTTCAGCGCAGACATCGCACTTGGCGGCGTGTTCACGGGCGTTGTCGAAGTCACCGAGGCCGGCAAGGCCACTAGCAAGGCCGCGATTCTCTACGAAGCCCGCGGCCAGTCGATTAAGCCTGACCAGGTTCTGGTCAACCGTATCTGGCGCGGCGGGCGGTATCTGAATTTTGTGCTGGCGGGAGAGTTTGAGCCGGAGATGGGAGTACTCAGTGTCGCCGAAATTCTGGATACGCTGGAGGAACTCGGGGCCCGCTCGCAGGAACGGCAATGGAACGGGTTGCCGTTGTCTGTGGAACTGGTCATCGGGGGCGCCAACCTGCTCGGAGACGACGCCTACCGCACTGCCCGCGACCAGATGCGCTTCGCCTTTGTGAGCGAAAAAGGCTTGCGGCTTTACCTGGACAGTTCTCCGGGTCTGCATAGCTACGACCCGATGGGCGTTGCACACGTCCCGAACACCGCAGCGCTCAAGCGTTGTTTGCCCGGGCAGGATGCCATCCAGCTTGATGTTCTGGACAACGCCGGGGCCGAACTGATGGCGCAATGGAAACTCAACTGGCTGCAGGTCG
This sequence comes from Planctomycetota bacterium, assembly GCA_016722065.1. Classification (GTDB taxonomy): domain Bacteria; phylum Planctomycetota; class UBA8742; order UBA2392; family UBA2392; genus H3-PLA7. Next base: position 496,988 of record JADKGX010000001.1, on the reverse strand, counting down.
ACGCCATGTCCGGCGTTTCCGCTGAGTCGCTGGGCAAGTTGATCAAGGCTGGTGTCTGGCGCCACTTGGCGCTATCAGGTGCATGCACGGGCAACTCTGACATCTTTGAGGGAGTCACGTTTTCCTGGTTTCCAGACTACCTTGGTCTGGAAGGCACCAAGGCGCCCGATGGCAAGTGGCAGGGGCCGCCAATCACGGCAGGGTTGCTGAAAAGGATGTACACGACCACCGAGGAAGATCGCGCATCCTTTCAACAGGTGTCGTTCCGCCACAATCCAGGCCTGACAGCGGCGACCACCAAACTCCTGCCCACCTGGTGGCGTATCGACGTCCTGGATGTTTCCGAGTGTTCTGGCCTGGACGACGCAGCCGTCCGCGAGCTGATTGCGCCCACGACACCGGATCACACTGGTATTGCCCAACGCGAGACCCGCAAGATCACGCTGGCGGGCAATCCGCAATTGACGGATGCTTGTTTTGACGTCGGGGCGCCAGAGTCCGAGTATAAGGGGGACCGCACGGCAGACATCAGCGGTTGCAGTGGGCTCACCGATCTGGCATTGCAGCGCCTGGCAACCGTCGGCTACCACTCGGTACTCATTTCCCGCAAGGACAAATTCACCGAGGCCGGAATCAAAGCAGTGTCCGACCGTTTGACCGTGCGATATGTAGAGGATCTCGACAAGCCGATAGCCCCGGTTCCCGTGCAGGACGACGGCAAGGTTGTGCCAGTGCCTGCGGTGTACGTGGTGCGCGATGAAGCCACGCTGGCCAGCCTGCCGGCAAGTGCCAAACGTGTTCGGCTCGAAGGCGATTTCACGACCGTGCCGCTAGAGTTGGCGGACCTTGCCCACTTGGTTGAACTTGACCTTTCGGGCTGCCAGAAATTGACCGAACTGCCGCAAGAGTGGTGGCCCCAGAGTCTTCGTCGCCTGGACCTGCGAGGCTGCAAAGGCATTTACACCAGTGAACTAGGGCCGCTTTCGGCGCTTAACCCGCTCAAGGATCAAGCTGGTTTGCACCTCTGGCTGGACGGCGCCCACCTGTTCGCCCCGGAAACCGCAGCGTCTGAAGCAGACCTGGCCAAGGCCAGCGCCTACGTTGAGGCCTGGCACACCGTGGCACAAGCCCGGGCCAACGCGCTGCACACCGACTCGCTGTCAGAAGAGCAGCGCAACGCATTGGAAGAAAAACTGCGCGTGGCGGAAGAAAACTGGCTGAACCTGAAGCATGTCGCAACCTATGAACCCGCTTTGTCGCGTGCCATCACGGCTGGCCTGGAACCAAAGATTGCCGCGTTTCTGGACCAATACCGCGCAGCCGGTGCGAAGTGGGTTGCAACGCCCGATTCCGTGCAAGCTCAATCGGAGTACTTGCGTGCGCTGGCGTGCCTGAACGCCTTAGCGGAGAGTGCCGAGGAACTGTGCCCATATGCGCTGTCGTTTGACGCCAGCGCGCGCAAGATTTTTGATCGATTCGAAGCGATGCGCAAAGAGTACGACACCCAGGTCACCGACCTGGAAAAGAAGTGGGATGCGGCCACCGGCGACGCCGCAACAGAACTGCTCCGCCAGGTCGAAGCGACCAAAGACCTCAAGCGTGAGCTGGAGGGCATGGGCGATCTTGGCGGCAAAGGCGACTATGGCCAGATGGTTCAGTCGTTGCAAGGTTTCAAAGACTTGCGCTCATTGCGCGTGGAGAAGGCTGGCTACTGGCGTTCAAGCGAATTGGTTGCCGTCGCCACGGCCGTGCAATGCAAACTCGAACTCGATCTTTCCGGCAACGCCAACCTGACCGATGCAGACATCGACGTGCTGATTACAGTACGCCGGCTGGCTTGGGTTAACCTCAAGGGCTGCAAGGGCATCAGCAAGGCCGCGCTAGACCGCCTGGCCGAGATGCGCCCCGGCACAAAGATTGAGCGTTGATGCTCAACAACGGACCGCGGGCCTGCGGCTCGCAAACGGGCCGAAAAGCCCGCGGCCCAAGGTGTTAACATGATGCCAGATGGCACCAGTGGCCGCCTCAGAGGGAGCAAGCCACGCCGCAAGCCTGCAAGAAACGCCAAGCGAGTGACCACAAAAAAGTAGCCTGACCCTTTTGCTGCCCCCGGGCCACTCGCTTACGCTTGGCGTTCGGGGCCGCTCGCTTAGGCTTCGCGTTCTAGGCTTGGTATTCGCTGCTTGTTGAATCGTCGCGCGCTCGGCGATCGCGTTCACCTGCCATCTTGACAGGGGGACGCGGTGCGTTATTCAGGGCGCGTGCTGGCCTGACGCTTTGCCCCGGAGGCAGGTAACGACTTGAGTGAGCCCACAGTCCTTTTGATTGACGATGACGTCTCTCATGCCGAAATCGCCGGTGAGGCCCTTTCGCGGGCGGGCTATGCGGTCACTTTGGCTCATTCGGGTGGTGACGGGCTGGCCCGGTTTCAAACCGGCGAGTTCGATTGCGTGCTGACGGACCTGCGCCTGCCCGATACTGACGGCATGGAGGTTCTCAAGCGCCTCAAGGCCACCGACGCCGATGTCGAAGTCATCATCATCACCGGCTTTGGCAGCGTCGAAAAGGCCGTGCAGGCGCTTCAATTGGGCGCTTACAGCTTTCTTGAAAAGCCGCTCAATCGCGACGCCCTGCGCAACACGGTGGCCAAGGCCGTGGAACGCCGCAAGCTCAGCCTGGCCAACCAGAACCTGCAGCGGCTGGTGGACGAGAAGTTCGGCTATGAGGGCATCATTGGCAGCAGCCCGGCCATGCAGCAGGTGTTTGCGCGCATGAAGCAGGTGGCGCCCACGGATGCCCGGGTGCTGATTACAGGCGAAAATGGCACGGGCAAGGAACTGGTGGCGCGTGCGGTGCACTTCAATGGCAAGCGCCGGCAGGGGCCGCTGGTTGCAGTGAACTGCGGCGCGCTGACCGGCGGGGTGCTGGACAGTGAATTGTTCGGACACGTGCGCGGCGCGTTTACTGGCGCGTTGAAGGACCACATTGGCAAGTTCGAAGCTGCCGAGGGCGGCACGCTGTTTCTGGATGAAGTAGGCGAAATGCCGCTGGAAACGCAGGTCAAGCTGCTGCGCGTGATTGAAGCCAAAGAAGTTACGCCCGTGGGCAGCAACACCCCGCGCAAGATCGACGTTCGGTTGATCAGCGCCACGAACAAGGATCTCGAAGACCAGGTGCGCAAGGGCGCCTTTCGGGAAGACCTGTACTTCCGCCTTAAAGTGGTGCAGATCCACCTGCCCGCGCTGCGGGAGCGCCAGGGGGACATTCCGCTGCTGGCCCAGAGTTTTGTCAAACAACTGGCCACGCAGTACAGCAAAGAGGTCACGGGCCTGGACCACGCCGCGGTCAACGCGCTGATAGCCCACCCATGGCCCGGAAACGTGCGCGAGTTGCGCAACACGGTGGAAGAAATGGTCGTGCTGGCGCAAGGCAAGCTGCTGACGGCCGGCGACCTGCCACCGGGCATCAAGCGCGACAGCGGGGCGCTGCCGCTTTCCGCGCCGGCGACATCCACGGGCGTGGGCGGGCTGGTGGGCATGACGATGGAACAGATTGAACGCGAAGTGATTCGCCAATGCCTCAAGGCCAACGAAGGCAACCGCGAACGCACCGCCAAGATGCTGGCGATTGGCGAACGCACGCTGTACCGGAAGATCAAGGAATACGGGTTGTAGGGGGCGCTGGTCGCTTCGAGTTCCGAGTGCCGAGTGCCGCGTTCACAAGTTGGGGTGGGCAGTTGACACGGAACGCAGAACACGGCACACGGAACGCCCTTTCTGCTTGGACATCGCCATGGACCGCAAATTCAAAATCGGCATCGCAGGCGCCTCCGGCTATATCGGCTCGGAGTTGATGCGCATTCTTTGCTGCCACCCGAACATGGAAATCGCCTGGGTCACCAGCGAATCCAATGCCGGCAAGCGCGTGCATGAAGTGTTTCCGAACCTGCTGGGCCACGTGCGCGAGGAATTCGCGGTGTGGGACGTCGGCCTTTGCGCCGATGTGGATGCCGTTTGCCTGTGCCTGCCCCACGGCGGGGCGATGGCCGCTGCCAGCGAAATCAGCACGCGCTTTCCGAAGCTCAAGATCGTGGATGCCAGTGGCGACTTCCGCAGCCCGAACATCGAGAAGTGGGAACAATACTACAAGACCAAACACACAGCCCCCGAGCTGCAAAAGCGCTTTGTCTACGGCGCACCGGAGTTCAACCGCGAGGCCATCAAGACCGCGCAATACATTGCCAGCCCCGGCTGCTTTGCCACCAGTATCAACCTGCTGCTGGCGCCTTTTGCCAGGCACGGCGAACTGGTGGGCGAAGTTTGCGTCAGCGCCATCACCGGCAGCAGTGGCGCAGGCAACAAACCCGGCCACACCACCCACCACCCCGAGCGCGCCCAGAACGTGCGTGCCTACAAAGTGCTGGAACACCAGCACCTGGTTGAAGTGGTGCCGTTTCTGGAGGGGCTGAACAAGGACAACGATTTTGACCTGTTCTTTGTGCCGCAATCGGGCCCCTTTGTGCGCGGCATTTTCACCACCGCGTTCATCCCGTTGAACAACCACAAAAGCATGGCCACGTTCAACGAGATCATCCGCGACGCCTATGTCGAAGAGCCGTTTGTGCAAATCGTCAAGGACACGCCTGAAATGCGGCTGGTGCAGGGCACCAACAATGCCCAGGTATTGTTCCGCGCCCAGGGCGACATGATGGTGGGCCTGTGCGCGATCGACAATCTGGTCAAAGGCGGCGCCGGCCAGGCCGTGCAGAACCTGAACCTGATTCTGGGCCTGGAAGAAACCGCTGGCCTGAAACACCCGGCGGGATACGTGTAACCGGTTCAAGCCGCGTCATTGAGCCCAGCGATGAAACGGTCCGCGGACTTTCAGCCCGCAATCTGATTCAAGTGGGCAGGATGCCTGCGGTCCTTTACTTGTGCTTGATGGCGGCCTGGGCGGCGGCCAGTCTTGCGATTGGCACGCGATAGGGGCTGCAACTTACGTAGTCCATGCCGACTTCGTGGCAGAACTCGATGCTCTCCGGGTCGCCGCCGTGTTCGCCGCAGATACCCACCTTCAGGTCCGGCTTGACGCCGCGCCCCAGCTTGACGCCCATTTCAACAAGCTTGCCCACGCCTTGGCGGTCAATCGTGGCAAAGGGGTCAGTCGGGAAAATCCCGCGCACGACGTAATCAATCAGAAAGCCCTTTTCGGCGTCATCGCGGCTTACACCCAGGGTCATCTGGGTCAGATCGTTTGTGCCAAAGCTGAAGAAATCGGCCTCAGTCGCAATCTGGTCTGCTGTCAATGCTGCTCGGGGTACCTCAATCATGGTGCCAATCTTGGGCGCCAGCTTGCTGCCGTGGTGCAGGTTGAACTGAGTCAGTTGTTCTTCAATCCGGCGGCGCAGCCAGCGCAGTTCTTCCAGTGTGCCGACCAGTGGAATCATGATTTCGGCATGCACCTGAATGCCCTGGGCCGTGGCCTCGCGCATGGCTTCAATGATCGCCTGGACCTGCATGTCGTAGATCAGCGGTTGTTCAATGCCCAGGCGGCAGCCGCGCAAACCCAGCATCGGGTTCATTTCGTGCAGGTTGGCCATGGTGTCCTGCACGGTTTTCAGGCTGACGTCGAGTTCTTCGGCAATCACCTGCTGGGTGGCGGCATCGTGCGGCAGAAACTCGTGCAGCGGCGGGTCGAGCAGCCGGATCGTCACAGGCAGGCCGTCCATGGCTGAAAACAGGCCCAGAAAATCACTGCGCTGCATGGGCAACAGCTTGGCCAGCGCGTGCTGTTTTTGCTCGAGTGTCTTGGCCAGGATCATTTCGCGCATCTTGTTGATGCGGTCGCTGTCAAAAAACATGTGCTCGGTGCGGCACAGGCCAATGCCCTGGGCGCCGAACTCGCGGGCTTTCAGGGCGTCGCGCGGTACGTCGGCGTTGGCGCGCACACCCAGCGTGCGCAGTTCGTCGGACCACTTCATGATGGTGCGAAAATCGCCACTGAGTTCGGGTGGCACCGTGGGCACGTCGCCCAGCATCACGTCGCCGGTGGCGCCATTGAGGCTGATTGTGTCGCCCTGCTTGACCGTGAACTTGCCCACCACAAACTGCTGAGCCGTTTCGTCAATCGCCAGTGTCTGGCAGCCGGCAACGCAGGTCTTGCCCATCTGGCGGGCCACAACGGCGGCGTGGCTGGTGCGGCCGCCGCGCGCGGTCAAAATGCCTGCTGCCGCCGCCATGCCTTTGATGTCTTCCGGGCTGGTTTCTTCGCGCACCAGGATCACACTTTGGCCGCGGGCTGCCCATTGTTCAGCCGCATCGGGCGAAAACACGGCCATGCCCTTGGCCGCACCGGGGCTGGCGGGAATGCCTGTGGCAATCACCCGCCGGGCGGCCTTTGGGTCAAACATGGGGTGCAGCAACTGGTTCAGGGAACTGGCGTCGATTTTCAGCAGGGCTTGTTGCTGCGTCAGCAGCTTTTCTTCGACCATGCTGATGGCAATACGCAGCGCTGCGCGGGCGGTGCGCTTGCCGTTGCGGGTCTGCAGCAGGTACAGCTTTCGGTCTTGAATCGTGAACTCAATGTCCTGCATGTCGCGGTAATGCTGTTCGAGGGTCTGGCGCGCCTGCAGCAGTTGCGCGTGTACCTCGGGCATGCGTTGCTTTAGCGCATCCAGGTGCTCGGGTGTGCGCAGACCGGCGACTACGTCTTCACCTTGCGCGTTGAACAGCACGTCGCAGAAGAACTCGTTTTCGCCGGTGCTGGGGTCACGCGTGAAGCCAACGCCGGTGCCGCTTTCTTCGTTCAGGTTGCCAAACACCATGGCTTGCACGTTCACGGCCGTGCCCAGCAGGCCGTGAATGCGGTTCAGGCGCCGGTACTCCACGGCGCGCATGTTGTTCCAGCTTTCGAACACGGCCTCAATGGCGCGTTCCAGTTGCAGCCAAGGGTCCTGTGGAAAGTCCTGGCCGGTGCGCGTGCGAAACAAGGCCAGCATGGCGCCGGCAGCGTACTTGAGGTGGTCTGCGGAAAGATCGCTGTCTTTGGTTACGCCGGCGCGCTTTTTGGCGGCCTCGTATTCGTGCTCCATGAGCTTGCGGTCTACGCCGGCCACGACATCGCCGTACATGGTGATAAACCGACGAAAGCTGTCCCAGGCAAAGCGCGCGTTGACGGTTTCATTGGCCAGCGCAACCACCGTTTCGTTGTTCAGGCCAAGGTTCAACACGGTGTCCATCATGCCTGGCATGCTGGCTGCGGCGCCGCTGCGCACGCTGACCAGCAGCGGCTTGTCGCCGCCGAACTTGCGGCCCAGTGCCTTTTCAACTTCTGCCACCGACTTGCGCACTTCGTCCAGCAGGCCCGGCGGCATGCGGTTGCCGGCGTCGTGCCAGGTCTTGCAGGTTTCGGTGGTAATGGTGAAGCCCGGCGGCACGGGCAGGCCCATGCCGGCCATTTCGGCCAGGTTGGCGCCTTTGCCGCCCAGCAGCGCCTTCATGGAGGCATTGCCCTGGGCTTTGCCGTTTCCGAAAGTGTAGATGCGCTTGGCGTTGGTCATGTTGTTTGGGCCTGCGAGGCCAAGTTACTTTGGCCCGGCAGTCGCGCACGCAGTGTGGGAAAAACCCGCGCAAAATGCCAAGGGCAGTCTACGACGGCGCCGATATACTGCGGATCGCTCCGGACCCTTTAAGGATTGGACATGAACTATCCGAACCAGCCGCCACAGGGCGGCCCGCCGCAACCCATGAACCCTTACCCCGCGCCTCAAGGGCCGCGCCCGATGCCGCAGCAATATGGCGCGCCGCAACAGTACCCGCAGGGTCCGCAGGGCTATCCACCGCAGCCGCAATATGGCGCGCCGGGCCAACCCTACCCCCAGCCGGCCTTTCGCCGCAGCGGCCCCAGCAAGGGTGCCGGTATGGCCAAGATTGTGCTGGGCATCTTGCTGGCCATTGTGTTTCTGGTGGCGCTGATTCCGATTGCCCATGAAAACATTGCTGCGGCGGGCTTTCTGGGCCTGTTGATGGGCTTTGGCCTGCGCTTTGTGGCCACCGGCGGCGCCAACCTGGTGGGCAAAAAGATCGCGGTGTTGCCATCGATGGCGATTCCACTTTTGGGCATTGCCATTGGTGCCGGTGGCGGACCTGCCATGAGTGCCGCCCACTGGAAGGCCGAAGAACAGAAGACGTTCGACAACTGCGTGGCGTACCAGAGTGATTTTGAATGGACGTATGAGTACTTCGGCAAGATTCCAGAAAAGTTCCAGCGCCCCGAGGCCCAGGGCCAGTACTTCAACACGCAGATTCGCACCGCTATCACCCAGACCAACATTGCCAAGGTGCGCGAGCTGCTGGCCACCATGAAGCGGGAACACGCCGGCGATGCCGTCTACGCGGACGCCCAGGCTGCGGCCACGGCCGGCTTGACCAAGTTCTACGACGCCGCGCTGGAAAAACTCAGCAAGCCCGGTGGCGCCGCAGAAACGGAAGACGCCGAACTGCGCAAGGCCTTTCACTTGATTTTGAAAGACCTGGCCAGCGCCGAAACCGCAGACGTATATGTGGCTTTCAGCAACAGCAGCAAACTGGAAGCGCCGGAAGGACATCAAGCCGAGATTGACGACTGGAAAACCGAAGAAAGCGTGGCGTTGGCCTTTCCGGACGGCAACGTGAAAATCATTGCCCAGGGTGATGCGTTTTCCGCAACGTATGACACGGCACGGCGCAACACGTTTGTGTCGGCATCGCAGGAGGCATTTCGCAGCGTGTTTGACGGCAACTTGCTGACGCTGAAGCCGCTGGGTGAAAACGAGCCACGCAAGGGCAAGCTGCTGATGGAAGTAGGCAGCGAAATCCAGCGCACGCCCACCTACTTCAATAACTATGAGACCGACAGCGTAAGCGGCCAGAAAAAATCCAAGGGCCTGCTGTTTGGCATTAAGGTTGTCTGGACGTTCAAGCTTTTCGATCGCGAAGGCAAGCAACTGTACGACCGCGGTACGACCTCCGAGCCGGCTTCCAACATCAGCATTGAACCCGTGGCCAACTCGCCCGAATGGGGTGTCTATTCGATCTTGATGGATTCGGCCTACTACAACTATTCGCGCGACGTGATTTCGCGTTTCGGCCTGACACCCCCGGCCGAAAAACGCCGCTTTGGCTACAAGGCCTACGGCGGCTAACCCCTGCCTGCGTGTTTTTCTCGCACCCCCCGGTTCTTGCCGGGGGGTGCTGTTTTGTGCTGGGCGCGTACGGGCCCGGGTTTGGGCGCGCGGCAGCGTCGCGGCTTTGCCGTAAATCCCGGCACTTGCGTGCTGGGTTGGGGTGATTGAGGCGGCGCAAGGGTAGCCAGGCAGCCATGGTGGTTACGCGCGTGGTGACAGGCAGTTCATGGCAGCCGCTGCCGGCTTACTTGTGGCCTAGATATGGAGCACTATCGCACCTGCGTGGCGACGGCGTTACAATAGGTAGTAGGTGGCACAGAGTTCGCCGGCGTGGCTGGATCAGGCCTTACGATGTTGCCAACACACAACCCACGGAGTACCCATGCGCTGTCCTTTCTGCAAAGTTGACAATGACCGCGTGGTGGATTCGCGTTCGTCCTCTGAGGGCGCCGTGGTGCGCCGGCGCCGCGAATGCCTGGCTTGTGGCAAGCGCTTCACCACCTATGAACGCATTGAGGAGGCGCCGCTGCGCGTAATCAAGAAAGACGGATCGCGTTCGCCCTTTGACCGCGACAAAATTCGCTATGGCATTCAACGGGCCTGCGAAAAACGCCCTGTCAGTGCTGCCCAGATTGATGAAATCGTCAACGCCGTTGAAGACGAAGTAACCAAGAAGTACGACCGCGAAGTGCCCACCCGCGTGATTGGCGAGCTGATCATCGACCGTCTCAAGGCCTTGGACAGCGTGGCCTATGTGCGCTTTGCCAGTGTGTATCGAGAGTTCAAGGACGCAGCCGATTTCCTGCACGCGATTGAAGGCGTGAAGTAGCAGGCTTTACCACACGTCCAGCAGCAGCGCGGCCAGCAGCGCCGGCAAGTACAGCAGGCTGGCAAAGAATACCCCGCGCGTGGTTGCGCGTGTGCGGCGCGCCGCGTGCACCAGCCCCGCGCCAAGAAACCCAAGCCCCAGCACAATCGCGCCAATGCCATAGCGCGGCGAGGCCATGCCCACCAGCACGGGCAGCAGGCTGGTCATGACCAGCACCGCGCACCACAGGGCAATCTGCCCGGAAATGAATCGGCCGGAATCGTCGTCGATGCCACTAAGCATCTTCATGCCGCCCTTGCGGTAGTCCTCGCGGTACAGCCAGGCAATCGACCAGAAGTGCGGCAGTTGCCAGACAAACAAGATCGCAAACAGCACAAAGGCCCACAGGTTCACCGTTCCCGTGGCCGCCGCCCAGCCAATCACGGGGGGCAGCGCGCCCGGAATAGCACCAACCAGCGTGTTGGCCGTGGTGCGCGTTTTCAGGGGCGTATAGATGCACAGGTAAATCACGCTGGTGGCCAAGGTCAGGCCGGCCGCCAGCAGGTTGACTCCCCAGGCCACAAGCAGCGTGCCGCCCAGAATCGTGCCCAGCCCGAAAAGCAGCGCGGTGGTGGGCTGCATGCGGCCCGAGGGCAGCGGCCGGTTGCGAGTGCGGTCCATCAGCTTGTCGCGGTTGCGCTCAATCAACTGGTTCAACGCACTGGTGCCGGCGGCGACCAGCGAAACACCAATCATCGTCGTGAACAGCAGCGCCACGTTGGGTGCGCCGGGCACAGCAATGAAGTACCCGGCCGCAACCGTGACCATCACCAGACCGGAAAGCCGCACCTTGGTCAGCACCAGAAAGTCGCTGATTGTGCGGCGGACCCCGGAATCGAACTCTGCGGCGGTGCCGGTTTCGCGGGCCTGATGTGGCTGGGCCAGACGGAACAACCACAGGGCATGCACGGTAAGGGTGGCCAGGATCAGCGCCCCGCACACCACGTGGGCACTGCGCATCAGCGCCACGGCGCTGGCCGGGTCGATGCTGGCCCACTGGCCGCCGCCCAGAATGTAGGGCGTGACGCCCAGAAACACCTGGCAGGCCAGAAGTACCCCAACGGTGACCGCCAGCCGCCGCAGCGGCGCCTGGCCGCCGTGATGGCGCATGACCCGAAGCAAAAGCAGCAGCACTGTCGTGCTTACCACAAAGGCGCCGCACACGTGCCACAGCACGCCGCTGCCGGTCTGGCGCACAAAGGTGCCCAGGGCCAACTGGCCAACAGCCAGCGCCACACTGACCAGGGCAAGGCGCCGCGTGCCGGTGGCGGCGTCGCTTCGTTGCGTGGCCCAACTGGCCAGCCAGCGGCGCGATGTCAGCACCATCACGCAGCACAGACTCGAGAAAATCACCTGGGCCGTCACGCCATGAATCATGGCCTTGATCGCGCGGCGCAACTCCACGTCATAGCCGCCGCCGGTGTAATCCAGCACCACGTCACGCACGGAGGCATCACTGACCACCAGTACGCGCAGGCCGCCAATCAGACCTTGGGCGGCAATCAGCGCCAGTGCCGCCACGCCCAGCCAGCGGCGGTTGCGGCCGGTTTCGCCTTTCCACATGGTGACGGCCAGGGCGATGCCGCAAAAGCCCACCAGCGTGCCGACGACGCGGTGGCCGTCCTCCCAGGCGCGTCCGCCACTTGCGTTCCACCACGACGTGAACCATTCCCAAAAGCGCAGCGACCAGCCGGGGTTGGTGTCGCCTGATCGCGTGGTGGTCACCATCGCGCCCACAGAAATCATGAACAAAGTAAGCACAACGCAGCCCCAGGCCAGCCTGTGGGCCCAGCGTTGCCAAGGGTTCATGGTGGGGGTGACGGGTTCCATGGTGGGGCGCAGCATAAATCGAACGCGCGGCCTTGCACGAACGTTCCACAAGACCGCGTCCGGGCAGGCTTGGGTTGGGGTGCCGGGGCCCTGTGCTGTTGTCACGGGCGGTGGCCTGCGCCGCGAAATTTAGGGGCTGGCTGGCGGTTTGTAATCTGGTGTTGCGAGGTCCAGAATTCGGGGGCCATGAGACACCCGTCTCGTTGCTTTCAGGGCGCGGGAATTCCACTACACGCGACCTTCATTTGATGCTAAAGCGGTCGCCGACGGCGGTGCTGAATTTGACTGCCAAAGGTTGCCATTTGCACGGGTCACGCTTGATGAACAAGGGCATTTCCGGTTGGGGTCTGGGCACGCTGCTGACGATGGTCGCGGCGCTGCTTTGCGTGCCCCTGGCGGCGCAGTCCATTGAAGAGCAGCAGTTGGCCGAACAACTCAAGGGCGTATACGTCGTGCAGCGTATTGGCGAGATGCTGCCGCTGGATATCCCGTTCGTTGACGACAACGGCCACAACGTAACGCTGGCGCAGTACTTCAAGCCCGGAGTGCCGGTGCTGCTGACCCTGAACTACAGTGATTGCCCGCGCAACTGCAGCCTGCAACTTTCCGACCTGGCCCGCGCCCTGCGTGAAATGCAGTGGAAGCCGGGCACCGAGTTCCGCATCGTCACGATCAGCATTGACCCTAAAGAAGACTTCAAGCGGGCGCGTTCCAGCAAGATTCGCTATCTGGGCGAGGCCGCAAGCAGCGAAGCCGACAAAGGCTGGCATTTTTTGACCACCAGCAACCAGGCCAACATTGACCGGATCTCGGAGGCGCTGGGTTATTTCTACAAGCGCGACGAAGCAACCAACCAGTATCTGCACAAGACGGCCATGTTCATTGCCACGCCTGAGGGCCGCATTTCGCATTACATTCGCAGCATGGGCTATGAGGGCGGGGTGTTGCAGGGCTACCTGCAGGCTGCAGCCAAGGGCAAGCTGGGTTCGCCAGTCAGTGATGACGGCACCGGCTTTGGCCTGAACTGCTTTGCCCAGGATTACAACGACAACGTCGGCCGCGCGTTTCTGATGATGCGCATCGGGGGTTCGTGCGTGCTGGCGTTTGTGGTGATTTTCGTTGGCTACTTCTGGGTCCGCGAGTTGCGCCGGGCCCGGTCCGTGAAAGTGGAACCAGCCTGATGACGTTCTCTGCCGGCATGTTGAATCTTCTTGGCGGCCTTCCGCTGGCGCGTGAGGGCTCGTTCTGGTTTCCGCCCGAGGCCAGCAGTTTTGCCCCCGGCGTGGACCTTACCTTCCACTTCATTCTGTGGACCTGCGTGGTGTTCTTTGTAGGCATCTGCGGCACCACGGGTTATTTCGTATGGAAGTACCGCAAGCGCCCCGGCCACAAAGAACAGAAGACATCGACCCACAACCTGATTCTCGAAGCCACCTGGTCCTTTGCGCCGCTCATGCTGCTGATGGTCATGTTTGGCATGAGCACATACTGGTACTACCAGATGATCACGCCGCCCAAAGACGAGCAGGTCTACGACATCACTGTGCGCGGCCAGAAGTGGCGCTGGGCTTTCAAGTACAGTGGCGATCCCTTTGACAAGCTGTACCAGACACCCAAGCTGCACGTGATCAAGGGCCAGGCCTACCGCCTGATCATGGATTCGCCAGACGTGATTCACTCCATGTACCTGCCGGCCTTTCGCGTCAAGCAGGACTGCGTGCCCGGTCGCTACAACAAGCTCTGGTTCCGTCCCACCATGGCCGGCGAGTTTGATCTGTTCTGCACCGAGTACTGCGGCAACGACCATTCGCTGATGATCACCAAAGTGGTGGTGCACGAAGACGCCAACTCCTGGCGTGACGCGATCATTGAAACCGGCGACGTGACCCGTATTGAAGATCTGCTGGCCCGCGGCCAGGCAATCTTTGAACAGAACTGCACCTCGTGCCATACGCTGGATGGCTCCGCCAAGGTTGGGCCAAGCTTCAAGGGCATCTGGGGCAAGACCGAACAGTTTGAAGATGGCAGCTCGCACGTGGTAGACGAAGAGTACGTGCGTGAATCCATCACCACGCCGGCCAAGCATATCGTCAAGGGTTACCCCAACAGCATGACACCCTTTGACTTTGGGCCGGAGCGTGAAAAGTACTACGACGGCATTTTCGCGCTGCTCAAGTCTTTGAAAGACAAGTAGTCGCAGCACCTGAATGCGGCAAACCCGCAAGGACAATGCAATGGCCGGTGGTGTAGTCGAAAAACCAGCAGGATACGGCGCCCCGGGCGCTGTACCGAACTACCTGAACCATGTGGCAGGTATCAAGTCGTGGCTGATCACGCTGGACCACAAGCGCATCGGCATCATGTACCTGGCGGCGGTCACGTTTGCGTTGCTGCTGGGCGGTTTCTTTGTGCTGCTGTTGCGCACGGAACTGCTGCAATCCGGCGGTGTGCTGTTCAAGAACAACGAGTACTACAACAAGTTTTTCACCCTGCACGGCGCGGTGATGGTCTTCATGTTCATCATTCCGGGCATTCCGGCATCGCTGGGTAATTTCATCTTACCCATGCAGTTGGGCGCCAAAGACCTGGCGCTGCCACGCCTGAACCTGATGTCGCTGTACCTGTACTGGATTGGCGCCGTCATGTTTGTGCTGGTGCTGGTGTTTGGCGGCCTGGATACCGGCTGGACGCTGTACCCGCCTTACAGCCTGGATCGCGACACCAGCATCCCGCTGCTGTTGGCGCTTTCGGCGGTGTTCATTCTGGGCTTCAGCTCAATCCTTACGGGCTTGAACTTCATTGTCACCATGCACCGGCTGCGCCCGGTGGGCATGACCATGTACGACATGCCGCTGTTTCTTTGGGCGCTGTATGCCACAGCGCTGATTCAGGTACTGGCCACGCCGGTGATTGGCCTGACTCTGGGCCTATCGGCGGTGGAACACATCGGGCACATCGGCATCTTCCTGCCGCAATACGGTGGCGACCCGGTGCTGTACCAGCACTTCTTCTGGTTCTACAGCCACCCTGCTGTGTACATCATGATTCTGCCGGCCATGGGCGTGCAATCGGAACTGATTGCCACCTTCAGCCGCAAGCATGTGTTCGGCTACAAGGCCATTGCCTGGTCCAGTATCGCCATTGCGGCGATCGGCTTTGTGGTGTGGGGCCACCACATGTTTGTGGCAGGCCAAAGCCCCACGGCGGGCATCATTTTCAGCTTCATTACGTTCTTTGTGGCGATTCCTTCGGCGATCAAGGTCTTCAACTGGGTGGCAACGCTTTACAAGGGCAGCATTGAGCTCAAGACACCCATGCTGTATGGGCTTGCGTTCATGTATCTGTTTGGTGTGGGCGGCTTGACCGGCCTGTTCCTGGCGGCGATTGGCAACAACGTGCACCTGCACGACACCTACTTCGTGATTGCGCACTTCCACATGGTGATGGTGGGCAGCACGCTGAACGCGTTCTTTGGTGGCGTGCACTACTGGTGGCCCAAGATTACGGGCCGCATGTACAACGAAAAGCTGGCCGTGATCGCCTGCATTCTGGTGTTCATAGGCTTCAACCTGGCGTTCATGCCGCAGTTTGTGGCCGGCACGCGCGGCATGCCCCGGCGCTATGCCAACTACGTGGACGAGTTCACGATCTTCCACCAGCTTTCGACCATTGGCGCCTACATTCTGGGCGCGGGCGTACTGCTGCAGGTGGTCTACTTCATTGCCAGCCTCAAGAACGGCAAAAAGGCGCCCAAGAACCCCTGGGGTGCGGCCACGCTGGAATGGCAGGCCGACAGCCCGCCGGACTTTCACAACTTCACCAAGCCCCCGATTGTTATGGCGGCTTACGACTTTGAGAACTGGGAATACGACCCGAACACCGGCGGGTACGAGTTGCGCAAAGAGGTCGTGGAGGCCGGGCACAGCCTGGCGACGGTGCACAACTAAGGTTGACGGGGCGAACACTTCATGAGCACAAGCACGGTAGGAGAACACAAGCACGACACGTCAGAACCTTCGGCCCGCCCGAAGGAACTGGCCATGCACTTCGATACCCTGCACAACCAGTTTCAAAGCGGCAAGTTGGGCATGTGGCTGTTTCTGGGGCAGGAAGTGCTGTTCTTTGCCGCCCTGTTTACGGCCTATTCGGTGTACCGCGGCAACCACACCGACATGTTTCACTATGGCCAGTATTTTCTGGACTGGCGCATGGGCGGCGCCAACACGATTGTGTTGCTGTTCAGTTCCATGACGGCGGCCTGGTCGGTGCGTTGCGCGCAGTTGGAACAGCGCAAGGGCCTTCTGATCACGATTGCCATCACCTGGGCGTGCGCGGCCACGTTCATGATCATCAAGTACTTTGAATACAGCCACAAGATTCACATTGGCGCCATCTGGGGCGAGCACTTCCATATTCACAGCTTTGATGAACTGCCCCTGCCGTTGCAGGAAAAGCTGTCTCACATTCCTGTGCCCGAAGGCAAGACACAGATTGAGGCCGTAAACGACTACCTCGGCAAGGGCGGGCTGGGGCTGGGCACTTTCTTTGCCGTGTACTTCTGCATGACCGGCCTGCACGGCATTCACGTGCTGGTGGGCATGGGCCTGTACATCTGGTTGTTCGTGCGCGCGTGGCGCGGGCGCTACAACCGCAAGTACTACAGCTCCGTCGACAACATCGCGCTGTACTGGCACATCGTGGACTTGATCTGGATCTTCCTGTTCCCGCTGCTTTACCTGATCGGCTAACCCATGTCTGACGCAACCGCACACGATTCACACGACCACGGCCACGGCGGCGCTTTGCCCGGCACCATCGGGCACGTCACGTCCGTTGGCACGCTGGTCAAGGTGTTTCTGACCCTGGTTTGCCTTACCCTGGCCACCATTGCCGTCGCACGCATGGATTTCGGCCGTTTGAACGTGGTCGGAGCGCTTGTGATTGCCAGTATCAAGGGCAGCATTGTGGCACTGTGGTTCATGCACTTGCGCTATGACAAGCGCTTCAACTTCTTCATTCTGTTCGGGTCGATCATCTTTCTGGTCTGGATGGTCAGCTACATCCTGTTCGACACCAAGATGTACCAGCACGACATGGAAACCTACCGCCACGGCAAGACAATCGACGGCAAACCCAAGCCGGAATAAGCCAACACTTCGCCAGGAGGTGCCCCTTGGGGCACCTCTTGTTGTTTCCAGCCACTTTGTGCGGCCAACACACAGTCGGCACAAGTAACAGCCCAGTCTGGAAGGCCGCGGGGTCGCCCGCAGTTCCGACGGCAAAAGGCCCGCAGTGCCAATCGCCCGCGTGACGAACCACCCGTCCCTGCGCCTTCAAATGCTGTGTAGTTCACACCGTGGCCAACAGGTAAAACCGGGCACGAACAGGAGCCAGCATGGCCATGCCCAACCCCGCCAAAGCCGCACCGAACCCGACCACGCCACCGGTGTTTCTGGGTACCGACCGGCTGGATGCAGAAAAGCCGAAACTGGCCATCAAGCCAGCTTCCATGCTGCGCCACATGATGGCGCTGGGCAGCAGCGGTTCCGGCAAGACCGTGATCTGCAAAGCGGTTGTCGAGGAATTTGTGCGCGCGGGCCTGCCCGCTGTGTGCATTGACCCGCAAGGCGACCTGTGCAGCCTGGCGCTGAATGCCAACAACCCGCAAGCACTGGCCGAAAAGGGTCTCGACCCGGCCCTGGCCCACGAGTTTGCGCAAAAGGCCGACGTTGTTGTGTTCACCCCAGCCTCGCGCAAGGGCATTGCGCTGTCTGCGGATCCATTCAGTGTGGATGTGCGCGGGCTGGCAAAGCGCGACGCCGTGTATGCCATTACCAGTGTGGCCAGCATGGTGGTTTCGCTGCTGGGCTATGACCTGGAGGCCGACGACGGCGCCGGGCTGGTGGCGGTGTTTGACCGCGCGCTTTCGATGCAACTGGCGCGGGGCAAGTATCCGCGCAACCTGGGCCAGTTCACGGACTGGCTGCTGAAGCTGGACGACGCCAGCAAGGAAGAATTCGGCCGGCTGCTGGATGTCAAAAAGATCGACCACGCCAGCCAGAAGCTGGCCCGGCTGGATGTCGGCGCCCGCCGCCTGCTGTTTCATGAGGGTCTGGCGCTGGATATTGACCTGCTGCTGGGCAAGGGTGAACGCGGCGGCGCGTTGCCGGGCAAGTCGCGCGTCAGCGTGATTTACCTGAACACGCTGAACAGCCAGGAGGACAAGGAGTTCTTTGTCGCCGCGCTGGTAGAGCAACTGTACGGCTGGATGCTGAAGAACCCCAGCGACGAACCCCAGGCGCTGTTCTACATCGATGAAGTCGCGCCGTTCATTCCGCCCGTGCGCAAGCCCGCCAGCAAGCCCGGCTTGAGCCTGCTGTTCAAGCAGGCCCGCAAATACGGCGTGTGCTGCCTGATGGCCACGCAAAACCCCGGCGATGTTGACTACAAGGCCATGGCGCAGTTCGGCACCTGGGCGATTGGCCGGCTGACCACGCGCCAGGACATGGCCAAGGTGCAGCCCACGGTCAAGGCGCTGGACCCTGTAAATGTGGACACGATCATGGGCGAGCTGCCGGCCCAGCGGCCGGGGCAGTTCATTCTGATCAGCCCCGACAACTTCAAGAACACGCACCGGCTGCAGACCCGCTGGTTGTTGACCCAGCACGAAACGCTGAACGACGAAGCGATTGAGGAACTGGCCGACGAACGCTGGCGCGAACGCTTTGACGAACTCGAGGCCGCCCTGGCAGGCAAAGACGAAGCAGAGGAGGCAGGGCAAGACGACGACGACGATCTTGCCGACGCACTCCATGAAGCCGACGATACTGCTGACGAACCCGCCGAAGAAGCCGTCGAAGAACCCGCCGAAGATCCGGGCAACGGCAAGCTTGAACCGTCACAGGAACTGCTGGATTCAGACCGCAAACTGGCCCGCAAAGCCAGTGTGACGGCGGCAGAATTCGCCCTGGCAATGAAACTCAGTGAGGGTCAGGCGCGCTCGCTGTTGCGCAAGCTGGCCAATGCCGGGCTGGCGTTGCAATTCAAGGACGGCCGCGTGCAGCGTTACTGGAGCATCAGCAGCGGCCTGCGGCCGGACCTGGGCCTGAACGACAACGTGCAGGTCTTCAATGCCCGCGTGACAATGCAAGAGGCCGAACGTCGGGCCCGAGACCTGGCCGGCCGCAAGACGCTGGGCCTGTTTGGCGCCGACGAAATGCTGGACCACGTTGACATGGAATACCGCCTGGTGCTGCAACTGGCCTTCAGCGAAAAAGTAACGCGGGCGTTCTTCAAGAAGCTCACCAGCTTCAACTTTGACGCGACAGAGGAACTGGCCGACCACGTGTATCTGCACCCGACCAGCCTGAAGCTGGTAGTCTTCACGCACGAGGACGGCATCCGCCTGGAAGAAAAACCGGCCGATTACGCCAGCCGTATCCGCGACTTTGACGGTGCCGCCACGGTGGGCCAGACGGCCCCGGCCAGCCTGAGGTTCAACGCCGCAGAATTGCTGGAACGCAAGTCCGACGAAGCCGTAAAGGCCGAGTTCAAGCGCCGCTACAGTGCGACTGTCAAATCGATCCGGCAGATCTTTCTGCCCGTCTATAACCTGCACATGACCGCCAGTGGCCGCAGCGGCAGCCGCGTTGTGATGATTGACGGGTTGAGTGGCAAGCCGCTGGTCTGGTAGCCCCTGGCCGCAAATCGAAATCCACGTCGCGTGGCAACGCAGCCGCGCGCTACAATGCTGCTTCCCTTGGTCTGCCCGGTGGCCACGCATGCGCCTTGCCCGCCTGCTGCTGCTCATTCTGCTGCCGTGTGCGGTTGCGCAGGCGCAGAAGGCCCCGCAACCGGTGCCCGAATACTTCAACCTGGGGCCTTTGGGCGGCAAGTGCATAAGCCAGCTTGCCGCAGCCGGCCAACCGGCAGGATTGCTGATCGCCAAAGTCACGGACAGCGCGCCTGCCGCCAAAGCTGGCCTGAAGCCCGGCGACGTTCTGACCGGCTGTGCGGATAACGACTTTGGCAAAAACCCCTGGCGCGAACTTGCGCTGGCGATCGAGACGGCAGAAGCAGCAGAGGATCACAGCCTCAAACTAAAGGCCCAACGCGGCACGGAAACCCTGCAACTGACCGCCACACTGGCCCCGCCGGCCAAGGCCTCTGCAGGCGGCCTTGCACCCGGCGCTGCGCTGCGTGACAAGCTGATTGCCGATGCGCTGGCCTGGCTGTCCCGGCAGCAGCAGCCCGATGGTTCCTGGCAGAACAATTTCTCGGTTGAAAACGGGCTGGTCGTGCAGACCAGCCTGGCGGGCCTGTGTTTTCTGGCAGCAGGCTTTACGCCCGAAAAAGGCGACTACGCCACGGAGCTGCGCAAGGCCGCAGAGTTCGTGCTGGAAACAGTGGGCGAGCAAAAGCAGTACAAGCGCCTGCAAGGCAAGAACAACGACCAGACACACTGGAGCCTGGGTTACGGCGCGATCTTTCTGGCCCACGTGCAGCACCAGACCGACGCCAAGTGGCTGGCCAAGTCGTCGCTCAAGGGCATCAAATCGAAGCTGAAGTGGATTGCCGGGCGCATCCAGTCCGGCATGGAAGACGGCGGGGGCTTTGGTCACGGCCCGGGCGGGCCCAACGCGCTGGACTATATTGAACTGGAAGCGATGTCCAACCTGCTGCTCTCCGCCCTGGGCTGCATGCAGCGCTGCGGTATCGAGCCCGACGCCAAAAAGCTGGACAAGATGCTGGAGTTCGCCCGCGCCTGCACCGATGAAGATGGCAACGTGGCCTACTCCACGACCGCGCCGCAAAGCGCCGTCAAGTCACCGGCCCGCAGCGCGGCGCTGGCCAACGCAATGGCCAGCCTGCGCAAGACCGACGACCCGATCTACGCCAAGGTGCAGGCCTGCGCACAGCGCAACCTGGAACACGCCTTTGACGGTCACAGCACGCCTACGATGCATCAATTGGCCTTTGCGATGGCGGCCTGGCGCGGCGGCGCGGACAATTGGGCTGAATACTGGAAACACAATCGTGTTGAGCTCACCATGGCCCGCAACCCCGGGGGCTCGTTTGCTTACCGACCCACGCCCGAAACGGCGATGATGGGCACCAACCTCGACCGTGATTTGACAGAAGTATGGACGACCAGCCACTGGGTGTTGATTCTGTGCCTTGAAAAAGGCGGCTTGCCCCTGTGGTGCAGCAAGTAGCGCCAGAGGGCCGGTTACTCTTCTTCGGGCATGGGCACGATGCCGTTTTCCAGGTTGATGCCCATGAAGCCGCGCTTGCCGCGAATCACGACATCGCTGTATTCCCAGGTGGCCAGGCCATCGGCGTTTCGAACCACTTCGCCATTGGCGTCCTTGCGCGGCGTGGGCTGGCCGTGGGTCAACACGTAACGGCGCACGCTGAACTCAATGTCGGTTCCTTCGGGCAGTGGGCCCAGCGTGCCCTGAAACTCCTGCACGCTGGACACCGGCTTGCCATTGATGGCCGTCACTACATCAAAGGCGCGCAGGCCGATGCGCGAAGCCGGGGCCAGCTCGATCACATTGGTAATCACGACCACGGCCTGGCCGCTTCTGGAGACCGGCAACCTGTGGCCCGCGGCCTTGGCTTTGGCGCGCAACTCTTCGTAACGGGCGTTTCCGGCCAGCGGGTGCGTGCGGACAAGCTCGTTCAAGACGCCGGGGTCAGACCAGCCCGCTTCCATGGCGGCTTCCAGATCCGTGACTGCGCTTTCCAGAAGTTCCGTGCCTCGCTTGAGCACCTGGTCGTCGCGCAGAGCCGCAAACTCGGCCATCGCTGCGGCCCGTGCGGTTTCGTCAGATTCCAGGAACTTTGCGGCGCGCGTAACAACCGCTGAACGCAAGGCCAGTTTGGCCTGGCCGCGCTCGGCCAGTTCGTCGCCGTCCAGCTTGCGGCGCGAAGCCATGTCGTCCAGTGCGCCAACAAACTCGACCCAATAGCCGTGTTCGCGAAGGGCGGCCAGAAACAGCGACTCCACTTGCTCATACCGATAGCGCTGCTTGGCGTTCAGCTCGCCCGCCTGCAAGGCCGCGCGCACCGCTTGCAGTTGCGCGCGGGACTGGCGCAAATCGGCCTCCCGCGTGGCTTTGTTGCGCACCTGGCGGCCTATGTGGGCGCGGGCCTTCTGGATGCGTTCGTCGTTGTTGGCGGCCTCGCGGGTCAGCAGTGGCTGGGCGGCGATTTCCAGCAGGCCGGCTTTGACGAACTCGTTGCCCATCTGCAGGGTGCCGGCGCCAAAGGGCGACAGGGCAAGGGCCTTCAAGAACGATTCGCGGGCTTCGTCAAAGCGTTCCAAGCTCAGCAGCGTGGAGCCACCCAGTGCAATCGAGCGATAGTCCTGTGGGTTGATACGCGCAGCCTGGGCAAAGTCGTCCGCCGCGCGGCTCAGGTTGGTAATGCGCGTGGTGGACGCCGTGGCGTCACCTTTTTCGTTGGCCCGGGCGTCTTCGGCATCCTGCAGGCGCAGGTAAGTGATGCCGCGGTAATAGTACGCCAGCCATTCGTTGGGGTCGATCTCAACCGCCTTGGTTGCCGCCTCTATGCCTTGAATCAGCGCGCCCATGCCGTAATAGACTTGCGACATCCAGTCCCAGGCCTTGGCGTCACGGTCGTTCAGCGTGACGGCGCGCTTGAGGTCCGCCATGGAGCCATTGAAGTTGTTTTCGCGCCGCAGCACGCCGCGAGAATGCCAGCCGAGCCAGTTTTCAGGTTCCAGGCCAATGGCGATGTCGTACTGGGCTTCGGCGTCGACCAGCCTGCCGCGCCGGAACAGAAGATCTCCGTACTCAATGTACGTTTCCACGCGGCCCTGATTCAGGTTCACCGCGCGGTCGTAATCCACAAAGGCCTGGTCGAACATATAGCGCTGACCGTAGGCCCGGGCGCGGCGCAGATAGCCGCGTACATCCAGTGGCCGCAGGTTGATGGCGGCGGCGTAATCTTCAATGGCCTGGTCGCCTTCCGCGCGCAGGTCGCGTGTGTCGCCGCGCGCCAACATGGCTTCAAAGTTCTTGCCATCGAGTCGCAGGGCCGATTGAAAGTCTTCCTGGGCGCGCTTGTTATCGCCGGCGCGGGCGCGGGCCAGCCCGCGCTGCAGCAGGGGTTCGGGGGCCATGGCATCCAGCACCGAGGCGCGGGTGGCGGCGTCGATTGCGCCGGGGTAGTCGCTCTTGGCGCGCAGCATCACGCTGGCATCCAGGTAATCGGATGCGCCCTGGGGCTGGCGCAGGCGTTCCGGCAGCGCCAGGGCGCCGGCGGCGACCTCAATGCCGGCCCAGAAGTCCATGCCGCGGGTGCGCATTTCGGCCAGCAGCGGGTCTACGGCGTCGGCACTCTTGGTGGTGCACAGGGCCTGGGCGCTTTCATTGATCACGCGCGGGTGGCGCGCCACCAGCAGCAGCCCTTGCAGCAAAGGCACAGTTTCTTTGGGGCGTTCCACGGCGCCCAGAACACGGCAGACCAGCACCACAAGGTCAAGATCCGCAGCAGACCAGGTGACCAGCGGGTCGCGGCAGCGCTTGCGAAGGTCCGCCACCTGCGGGTCCAGCTTGGTGACGGTTTGGGATTCGCGATAACTGGAAAGCTGTTTGACGTAGTCTGCCAGTGTCGGCGCAGGTGCTGTGCGGCCGGCGCGGCGCAGGTCGTTGCGTACATCAGTCAGTGCTTCATCAATGCGCTGGGCGTGAAGTTCCAAAAGCCCGGTGCGCGCGGTCTGAACGGCTTCGCGCGCGGCTTTGGCCAGCCCGGCATTGCCCACACCTGAAAGCATCAGTTCAGCCAGCGGGAAATCGCCATTGAAAGTGGCAAGCCGCGCGGCGCCAAGGCGCAATGTCTGCAGGCGTTCGCGCTGGTCGGCAAGGTCAATCGAGTTCAGCGCATCGGGCAGGCGCGCACCGGCGGGGCCGGTCAAAAGGTCCACCAGCGTTTGCTGCGAGGAAACGTAGCCCATCACCGAAGCCAGCAGCACGCCGTTGCTGACCCGTTCGTCCAGCGAAAGTTCCAGAAACGGAAGTTCCAGGCCGCGGGCCTGGGCCTCATAGTTGGCAATGCGGGCATCCAGGTCAGCGCGAATCTGGTCAATGCGCATGCCTTCAATGGTGGTCAGCAACTTCTTGGCGTCGTCAACGCGGCTCTCCAGGTCGCGCTGGGCGCGGGCGATTTCGTCCTTTTCCAGTTGTTCGCGGCGTGCGCGTTCGCGGTCGGCGCGGTCGGCGTTGGCCTGGGCGCTCTGGCGTGCCAGTTCAGCTTGCACTTGGGCGCTGCGGGCGTCGTCGCGCTCCGTACTGACCTGCTGATAGGCGTACAGGGCGCCAGCCACCAGCAACAGAATGCCCAGCACGGAAATGCCAACGCTGGTGCGATGCTGGCGCACAAAGCGCGTAACCATTTCGCGCGCGCTGTACTTGTACACGCCGAGCGTGGCGCCGTTGCGAAATGCCTTGATGTCTGCGGCCAGTTCGGCCACCGAACGCAGGCGATCGTATTTTTCGCGGGCCATGGCGTGGTCGACCAGCGCGCCAAGCTCGGGTGGCACTTCGGGCTCGCGCGCTGTCAGGCGCAGCGGGGGCCCGGCCAGCACCTGTTGCACAATCAAGCCGGCCATCGGGCCTTCATATGGAGGACTGCCGGAAAGAATCTGGTACAGCACTGCGCCCAAAGCGTAGACGTCGCTTTGTTCGTCAACGTTTTCGAGTTCGCCGCGCGCCTGTTCGGGCGCCATGTAGGCCGGAGTGCCCACAATGCTGCCGTCTTGCGTCAACTGCTGGCTATCGGATTCCATCAGGCTGCGCGAAAGGGCCAGTGTGCCCTTTTGCAGCTCGCGCATGGCCTTGTCTTCCTGGCCTTTCACCCGGGCCAGCCCCCAATCCAGGACCAGCGTTTCGCCGTACTCACCCAGCATGATGTTTTCTGGCTTCAGGTCGCGGTGAATCACGCCCTTGCTGTGGGCGTAGCTCAGGGCGTCGCAGACGTCCAGAAAGCCGTCCAGCAGCCCGATGCGCGCGGCGAGCTTGCCTTTGCGGTCCAGCGCCTCGTCTTTGCGGATTTCGCGCAGCTTGTCGGCCAGCGTCATGCCGCGGATAAACCGCATGGTGTAGTAGACACTGCCGTCCTGGTGCTGGCCGATTTCATACACCGGAATGATGTTGGGGTGTTCCAACTGGCCGGTGATCTTGGCCTCGCGCAGGAAGCGTTCGACAATGCCGCCGGATTCCCCGCTGGCGCCGGCCGGAATGCTGGCACCGCTGCCCACGCCCGGCAGCAGTTCCTTCATGGCAATGTCGCGTCCGATGGCTTTGTCGCGTACCAGCAGCACGCGGCCCATGCCGCCGCGCGCGTGTTCCTTGCGCACGTCGTAGCGGTCCTGACTGACGCCGAAGTTCGCCATGAACTTGCTGGTGGTCAGGCGCATGGTGCGTGTTTTTTGATCCTGGGGCGGCAGCGTGGGTTGCTCGGATTTCGTGCCCTCCGTCGAGCCCGCTTTCATTTCGCTTTTGGTCAGGCGCGAACCCGTGCCCGCAACCTGCTGCAACGTGTCGCGCAGCACCTTCATGTTGCGGCCGTCGCCGCCATGGTTGCCAAAGCTGAACAGGGTGTCCTGGGCGCGTGGCTCAATGCCGATATCGGCCAGGGCTCGGCGTGATTTCTCTTCGTCGTCGACTACGGCAATCAGGTCATATTCGCTGAACTCGCCGTCGCCGCTGGATAGCGTGATGACGGGCACTCCGCCCTGCAAACCCTTGATGGATTCGGCCACCTTGCCGGGGTCCTGCAGAAATTCGGCGGCTTCGTCCGGTGACATCCGGCCGCTGTGCACGGCCAGTATCGCCGCGACAATCGATTTGCGCCGCTCTGCTTCCATTAGGCCCAATGTGCTTCCTTGTGTTCAGGCGCGATTATCACTTGCCCATGGTGACACGCCAGCCTGTGTGTTGCCGTGATGCAAGTACCCCGATTCACAAGGAATTGCCTGAAAGTTCAAAATCCACCACCAGTGGCAGATGGTCCGACGCAACCCGCGCCAACCGCGATGCGACAACATGGGAACGCTCCAGCGAAATGCGCGGGCAGGCATAGACTTTGTCCAGCGCTCCAACCGCCATCCAGGCCGGAAAAGTCCGAAACCGCGAAGGCGGCGAGGTCAGCGATCGCAGGCCCTGGGCGGCAAACAAGGGCTTCAAGGCATCGCGCCAGTCGTTGAAATCGCCAACCACCAGCGTGGCAGCAGGCTGGATTTCGGTGTAGGCAGGATGGGCCAGCAGGGTATGTGCCTGCCATTGGCGCTCGGCCTCGGCCAGTCCAAGGTGCCAGTTGACCAGCCGCAGGGGGCCGGACGGTGTCAGCACTTCCGCCACCTGGGCGCCTCGATTTTTCTTGGCGCGATAGCGCAAGCTGGTCTGGTGGTGACGGCCAAAGGGCCAGCGCGAAAGCAGCAGGTTGCCGTAACCGCCCGTGGCCACATGGTGGTTCAACTGAAACATGCGCGCGGGCAGGTTAAAGTGTTCGGCCAGCAGGCGCGGCTGGTCATCAAAGCGCGATCGGTCGAGGTGCCGGTCGACCTCCTGCAGGCAGATGATGTCGGGCTGTTCGTGTTCCAGCACGCGCACGATGCGCTCCAGCCGATAGCGCCGGTCGCGCCCGCCAATGCCCTTGTGAATGTTGTAGGTAAGCAGCCGCACCCGCGTCACGATGCGGCCTGTGCGTTTGCATCGCAAGCGGGTTTTGGCTGTTGGGACCCTTCTGTTTGCCGGCGCCGGTGCCACAATCGGGGCGTGGAATCCCTTCTGGTTGCGTTGGGCGTGTCGCTGTACTACCTGGTGCTGGTTGCGGCCGTGCTGGTGGTGTTTGCCCGCAAGCGCGATGCCGCCAGCGCCACCAGTTGGGCCCTGGCGATCTTGCTGATTCCCGTTGGCGGACTTGCCCTGTTTTTGTTTTTCGGGCGCGACAGGCTGCCCTACCGCCTCAAGGGCAAGCGCAGGCACCGGCCCGAGTTCGCACGCCGGCTGGCGAAGTTCATTCCGGTAACAACCCAGGGCACGGCGTCGCGTGAGGGCTACCAGGGTATAGGCCGCATTGCCGAGAAAACCGGCAACACCCCGATTCGTGAGGGCAACCAGGTAACCGGCCTGCTGGACGGCAAATCGGCCTTTGAAAGCATCAAGCAGGCGCTGATCGCGGCCAGGCACCACATTCATGTTGAGGAATACATTTTTCGCGACGACAGCCTTGGCCGCGAGCTGCTGGAACTGATGTGCCAGCGGGCGCGCGAGGGCGTTGAAGTGCGCCTGCTGGTCGATGCCGTGGGCACCGGGGCCTCGCGCAAGCTGATTCGACAACTGCAACAGGCCGGCGGCCAGGGCCGCGTGTTTCTGCCACTGTTTCCGTTTGGCAAGGTCCTGACGCCCAATCTGCGTAACCACCGCAAGATCATTGTCTGCGATGGCAGTGTCGCCTTCATTGGTGGCATGAACGTGGGTGACGAATACTTCGGGCTGAAGTTTCGCAACCGTTACTGGTGTGACTGGCACATGCGCGTACAGGGCCCCGCGACGCTGGACCTGCAGCGCGTGTTTGTAGAGGACTGGGATTTTGCCACAGGCGTGGAACTCAGCGGGCCCCAGTACTTTCCGGCCCCCCAGACCTGCGGCAACTCGCGCGTGCAGATTGTTTATTCCGGCCCCGACGAAGAAGTGAACTCCACACGCCAGGTGTTCTTTGCCGCCATTACCGGAGCGCGCCAGCGGGTCAGCATCAGCAGCCCCTATTTCGTGCCTGACCTTGCCATGCGCGAGGCCCTGCGCAGCGCGGCCTTGCGCGGCCTGCAAGTGGAAGTGCTGACCCAGGGCTACCCGCCGGAATCCTGGCTGACGTTTCTGGCCTCGCGCTATTACTGGGACGAACTGATGGCCGCTGGGGTCAAGATCTATCAGCACAACGCCAAGGTGCTGCACGGCAAGGGCGTAATCATTGATGGCCAGTGGGCTGCGGTGGGCAGCAGCAACCTGGACCCGCGCAGCCTGAACCTGAATTTTGAAGTGCTGGGGCTGCTGGACAGCCCGCAAGACGCCGCAGCCTGCCAGGCCTTTCTGGACCGCATGATTGCCGATGCCCATGCCGTCACGCGGCAGTCGTTTGCAAAGCGCAGCCTGCTTGCCAAAAGCGCCGAAAGCGTGGTGCGGCTGTTGAGCCCGATCCTGTAGGCAGGGCAAGGTCGGCCCATCGGCCCCAGAAGTGCGCAGCGGGCGCGACGCTTGCCTGCCATTGAGGGCGCGGCTTCAAACTTCTACCGTTTCGCCATGAGCAGCCGGGTGATCCTTGGCGACAACCTGAAGTTTCTGCAAACGCTGGCCGATGCCAGCGTACCGCTGATCTACATTGACCCGCCCTTCAATACGGGCCGTCGTCAGCAACGCCGCACAATCAAGGCCACACGCGACGCCACAGGCAAAACCGGTTTCAACGGTGCCAGCTATCGGCGTGTAGAAACCGGCAAGCAAGCTTACGCAGATGCCTTTGAAGACTATCTGGGCTTCTTGCGCCCGCGTATGGAACAGGCGTACCGCGTGTTGGCCGCAGATGGCGCGCTGTACTTTCACATCGACTATCGCGAGGCCCATTACGCCCGGGTCCAACTGCTGGACCCGATGTTTGGCCGCGATGCGCTGATCAACGAGATTATCTGGGCCTACGATTACGGCGGGCGACCCAAGGACCGCTGGCCCAGCAAGCACGAAACGATTTTCTTTTACGCCAAAGACCCGGCCCGGTTTCTGTTTAATGCAGCAGAGATCACGCGCGAGCCTTACATGGCCCCGGGGCTGGTCGGCCCTGAAAAGGCCGCGCGCGGCAAACTGCCCACGGATGTCTGGTGGCACACGATTGTTGGTACAGCCAGCCGCGAAAAAACCGGCTATCCGTCGCAAAAGCCGCTGGGGATCATGCGCCGCATCATCCAGGCCAGTTCGTTGCCCGGCGATACGGTGCTGGATTTTTTTGCTGGCTCCGGAAGCACCGGCGCAGCCTGCCTGGAACTGGGCCGCAAGTTCATGCTGGTAGACGAAAACCCCCAGGCGATCAAGGTAATGAAGCAAAGGTTCAAGGGCCAAGCTGTAAGGTTTGAACGCGGCTGATTGCCTCCGCGCCTGCAAGCCAAGTCCCGCAACTCAACGGCGAAGGCAAAGCAGTTGCCCGTCACGCAAACTCTGAAGCCGCCCGCCCAATCCATCTCAAGATTTCCTGCCATTTCAGCCGACAACGGAAAGGGCGTCCGCACTTGCGGACGCGCCGGCAATCGGAGACGCACATGGCGGGCAAGACGATCTCAGCGGGCGATTCGATGATTTCGCGGGGCATTTCGCGCATTTTCAAGCGTGAATTGCTGCAAGAATGCGCCGCACTTTCCCTGCTGCTGGTGTTTGCCTTTCTGCTGCTCTCGATCGTTTCGTTTGACGCAGCCGATGTCGCGGGCGCGGTGTGGCCTGTCAACGATTCGCCCCGCAACCTGGGCGGTCGGGCTGGCGCCTTGATTGTTCATACCGGCTACACGTTTCTTGGCGTGGGGCTGTACCTGCTTGTGGCTGTGCTGGGTGTCTACGCCACGCTGATCTTCTTTCGCCGCAAACCGGCCGATTGGCCCGTGCGCCTGATTGGCACCGTGCTGCTGGTGGCGACGTTTGCCGCGCTGTTCGGCGGCAGCTATTCGGAATCCGGCGTCATGCCTTCGCGCGGCGGCGTGGTGGGGGCCTGCATTTTCAGCCTGCTGGACGCCAACTTCGGCCTGACTGGAACGTACCTGGTGCTTGCGTTTGTGGCGCTGCTGAGCTTTCTGCTGGCGACCGACATTCTGTTTTACCCGATCATTCGCGACTTGCTGCACCCCTTGCAGCAGCAGGACCGCGAAAGCGGCGCCCTGTCGACGCCCGAGATCCCAGAGCCGCTGCTGCCTGATGCCGACGAGCAGGAACCAGCCCCGGCCCGTCGCGGCTGGTTGGCGCGCCTGTTTGGCCGTGGCGCGGTGGCCGAAGTCGCCGACGATGTAGAGACCGATGCCCAGGAAAGTGACGAAGCCGAGGAAGGCGACGAAGACGTAATCGAATTCGACCCCGACCCGTCGCTGATTCCCGACGACGCTGATGCGCAAGCCGCCCCGGCCCCCGAACCCCGCAAGCAAGGCACGCGGCGCCCGGCCATCAAGCAGCCCGAACCAGAACCCGTCGATACCATGGACTGGGAGGAAGCCTTGAAAAGCTATCGCCTGCCCACGACAGACCTGCTGAACACGCCCAAGAAGAAAGACCTGCAAGGCGGCAAAGCCGAAATGACCCGCGCCGCAGAAATCATTCGCAGCACCTTTGCGGCCTTCAAGATTGAAGTGGAGGTGGTGGATGCCGTTCGCGGCCCGACCGTTACCACATATGAAATCAGCATTCCGGCCGACGTCATGGTCAGCAAGATCGCCCGCGTGAAAGACAACCTGGCCTTGAACCTGCGTGTGCAGACCGTGCGCATGGTGACAGCTGCCGGCAAGTCGACCATTGGCGTAGAGGTGCCCAACCACTCGCGCGAAATGGTGACGTTTCGCGAACTGCTGGAAAGCCCCGAGTTTGAGAAGGCCTCCAAAACCATGGAATTGCCCGTGGCCTTTGGCAAAGACGCCTTTGGCATTCCGGTTGTACGCGACCTGGCGGCCATGCCGCACCTGCTGGTCGGTGGCAGCACCGGCCAGGGCAAATCGGTTTTCGAGAACGTGGTTCTGGCCAGCCTGCTGATGGCCCGCACGCCGCGCGACCTGCGTTTGATCATGGTTGACCCCAAGCAGGTCGAGTTCACACCCTATTGCGATGTACCGCACCTGCTGGCGCCCGTGATTGACGAAAGCCGCAAGGCTGCGGGCGTTTTCGAATGGCTGGTCAAGGAGATGGAAACCCGCTACACGCTGTTCAAGCACGCCGGTGTGCGCAAACTGACCGAGTACCACGAACTCAGCAAGAAGGATCGCGTTGCCCGCCTGACTGAAGCGGGCCAGGATGCCGACGCGACGCCCGATCACCTGCCCTACATTGTGGCGATTGTGGACGAGCTTGCGGACCTGATGATCGTGGCGGCCGACACCAAGATTGACGAGTTGTTCCAGCGCATTGCAGCCAAGGCACGCGCCGCCGGCATTCACCTGATTCTGGTTACCCAGTCTCCGCGTGCGGACGTGCTGACCGGCATCATCAAAAGCAACATTCCGGCGCGGGTTTGCCTGCGCGTTACCACGGGCACGGAAAGCCGCATCGTGCTGGACCAGACCGGTGCCGAGGACCTGCTGGGCAAAGGCGACCTGTTGATGCAGATGCCAGGCGAGGCCAAGGCCCTTCGCGCCCAAAGCGCCTTCATTGCCGACGACGAGATGAAGCGGCTGCTGGACGGGCTGCGTGGCCAGTTGAAGCCGCAATATGTGATCGACCCCGATGCGATCAGCAGCGGCGGTGGTGGCGAAGGCGGCGGCCCGGTGGGCGAACTGGACCCGAACTTTGTTGACGCGGTGGACCAGATTCTTGCCGCAGGCCGGGGCAGCGCCAGTTTCCTGCGCACCGCCATGGGCCTTGGGCACACCCGCGCCACACGCATCATTATTCAGATGGAACGGGCAGGCATTTTGGGCCCCGCGCGCGGCGCCAAGGAACGCGAGATCCTGATTACCTTCGAGGAATGGGAAGCCCGCAAACAAAGCGGCAACGTGAAGGGCCCGGCATCCGGCGGCAGCGACATTTATGACTCCCAGATTGCGGCCTAGGGTTTGAGGCCTTGGAGTGAGGCAGGCTGCCCAGCTGGCTTGCAGCGCAACCCTAATGATTGGTAAGCCATGCGCACTCTAGCCGTAGTGATGCTGGCAGTGCTGGCCGCATGCGCCCCGCAGGCGAACCGGCGTGCTGCGCAGAAACCATCAGCCAGTCCGCCCCCGCTTTTGACCGAACCAAAACCCGGCAGCATCCAGAGCCAGCTTACGGAGGCGACGATGCTCAAGTTCTACTCGGATGGCCATGAGCAGTGGTCGGCCATCACAACGAATGTCGTCGCTGTCGAGGGACTCCCCGATCATTTCGTGGCTACGGTCGATTTTGAAGCAGGTTGGTGGGGTACCTGGTGCAGCTTTCGAACCCTTGAAGGCCGCATCGTCGATCTACTGTGGGATGACGACAACATTCAGAATGAACAGTGCATGCACAAGATTCGCGGGTTCTGCCATCCCGCGTGGCAAGGCGTGATTGTCGAAGCCTATGGCATGACCCACATGGGCAACGGCCACTATTACCTGATGCATGTCCACGATGGGCGGATTGAGTTGTTGGTAGAGACCCGAGCGGTAGATGTGAACAATTGCGACTGCATCCTGCTGGAGGGAACGTTGTTGCCAGCCAGGTACTACGACTTCGACAAAGACGGGTATACCGACGTCGTTCTGACCGGCAGCAAGGTTCTGCTTGAAGACGAGAAGGACGGCTGGACGGTGCTTTATCTAGGCTGGGATGGCCTTGAGACCAAAGTGCGCAAGGTGTTTCTGTGGAACCCCGCGCGCGCAAGGTTCGAGCGCGAGGCTTTGCTGGACTTGGGCTTCTTTGACTGAAGTCGAGCAGTGGGGCGGCGGCGCCCTTGTTGAGCATCGGCTCACTCGCCTTTGTCTATCGTTGTAAGCGTCGTCCCCGTCCCGCGGGCGGGGATGGGGGCCTTGCTTGTTGCCGACAGGCTGCAGGTGTCGATCGCCCGCGCCCGCGCCCGGCTTTGGCTTCAGCTTGCTGGCCTGGAAGGTCGATCAGGCTTCAGCGGCATCTGCCGCCGGAGATTGCCATGATGCTGAAGAAACTGATCGCGCGCGCGGACCTGCTGGCTCCTGCCAGCTTTGTGCTGTGTCTGGGCGTGCTGGCGTTGGACCTGGTTGCCTACTATCTGCTGGGGCGGCGCCCCTTGGTCAGCTACCCGGAGGCCGAACTGGCCGTCTGGACGCTGCTGATTGCCTGTTCCTGGGTCTGGGCTGCGCGCTGGCTTCTGGCCGGCGAGCGTCGCGCCCGTGTTTCCCTGGCGGCTGCCATTACCTTGATGGTCGGCATGTCAGCACTGCACCCCTATGCCGGCGGAGAACTGCACGAGCGCATGGTGCCCAACGCCGATCCGGTCGTAACTGCGCCGGTTCGCGACGGCGTAGTCGTGGAGTTCAAGGGTGCACCCTGGAGCGCAGGCGACAGTCGTCCGGCCTGAGCTATTCGATATCCAACTTGTTCAGCACCGGGCCACTGGGCAGGGATTCCTGTTTTGCATTGCTGTCTGGCAACCGGTTTAGCCGCATCTGCAACTGCTGCAGTTCGTTGCGGACCGTGTAGTTGTTCTGGTACTGCAGCGTGATCGCCAGCCCGAAATACTTGCGAAAGGCCGCGCGGTCAGCGCCTGTCACCGCCCGGCGCGCAAACTCCAGGTAGCATTCGGCGGACACCATCATGGCGTGCACAGCGCCCTGGCGGGCGCGCAGCGCGTCGAGTTCCTTCAATAGAATGTCTTCAGCCATGGCATCGGGCAGCGCGCCCCCGGCCAGGCGGGCTTTTTCGGCGTCGGCACCCGTGATGTATTCCATCAGCCTTTCCAGCGCCGGCGCATCTCCACCCATGGATTGAAAGGCCCACAGGCTCACGCGCGAAGGAACGAATTGCCGGGCCACTTTGGCTTCTTCCTTGCCTTCAAAGGCCTTGTCGACCGCTTCGGCCCACAGGGTCACCACGGCGGCCTTGATGTCTGGCCCGCACAGTCGCAAGGCACCCAGAAACTCGCGTCGCACGGCTGCGTCGGTGTGTACCAGGCCCTTTACCAGCTTGGCCTTGGCTTCGTCGTCAAGCTGCGTGCAGCCGACAAACATGCCTGCAAGACGCTGGGTCAGGTTGGGGTTGTTCTTGCGTGTGAGTTTGTCCAAGGCAATGGAAAGATCGGCGGAGCTCGCGCGGCCCGTCAACACCGCGGCTGCCAGTGCTTGCTGGGTTTCCTGCACACCGGAAAGTGCAGCCCGGGCGCGATCGACCAGCTTTTCGCTGACATCAGGCCGTCCGATCAACTCCAGTGTTGCAACAAAGAACGCGGATTCGGAGGTCTGGTTTTCGGCGGCCTTCCATACCGCTTCCAGTTCGGAGTCGGTCAAGGCGCCTGCGCCGGCAAACCAGCGCACCGCCGATGCGGCCAGGGCGTCTTCGCGGCTGGCCAGCAGCAATGCCGCACGGTTGCGCGATGCCGGGGGCAGGTCACAGCCGCGCGCTGCCCACAGTGCGACGGTCACGGCCAAGGTGTGCTTGTTTTCCAGGATCAGTGGCGCCAGCAAAGCGCCCTTTGCCGGCAGGGGCAGGCAATCCAGAAACTTTGCTGCCAGGGTCAAGGCTGCCCAGTCCGTGCAATCCAGCAGCGCGGTTACCGGCGCAGGGTCGATCTTGCGCACAGCTTCACTGACTTGCTCGTCGCTGCCCAAGGCCAGTGTCAGCCACATCAGCCGCAGCGCCGAGGGGTCTTTCAGAAACTCGGCCCGAATGCGGTCTGCCGCCGTAAAGTCCGTGGACGCGCCTTCCGCCAGCAGGGCCGCTGCGCGCACGGCCGGCGGGCCTTCGCCCAGAAGGGCCGCGATCAACTGTTCTCCTACGCGGCGGCCGGCTTCGCCACTTTGGTTTTCGCCGGTCTTTTGAACATACAGAAACGTCGCCCGGCCAATGCGCATGGGCGTAAACGTCACTGCGGCCCCCGAAGCGTCCTGCCCCGCTGCAAGCCGCACGGCGTTGTCCATGGCGGCCTTGACGTACAGGGCCTGGCGCGGGTCGCCATTGAGCCGGATGTCGATGCTGGGCAGCGCCAGCACCCGCGCCCAGGCCTCTGACGCCGAAGGAGCGACAAACAGCCGGATTCCAGTGATCGATTCCATGCGCGCAATCGCAAGCGCCGGCGGCTGGGTCATGCGGATATCGGCGTTGGTGCTGTAACGCCCCTGCATTTCGGCCGGTGAAAGGGCACGCAGGTTCTGTGGGTCGTCAATACGAAACAGGTTGGCCAGGGCGGCCAGCCCGTGGTCGCGCAGGCCATCGGACTTGGATCCCGCGCACTCCACGGCATGGCTGAAGGATTCGCCGATGGCAATCAAGGCGCCACTGGCCCGGGTGCGAATCTCTAGGTCCTTGTGTTCCAGGGCTTCGACAAGCTGCTTGCGGGCGGGTTCGCCCAGCCCCACAAGTTCCCGCTGGGCGCGTTCGCGCAGTTCCCATTGCTCGCTGCCCAGGCGCGCTATCAGGTCGCTCACCTGGTCTTCTGTGGCGTCGGCGCACAGTGGCGCGGCGCACAGCAGCAGCAGAATCAGGAACGCCAGCCTTCGCACGTGATTACCTCGGCACACAGATTAGCCCCTGCATAGTACGCAAGTTCGCGTTCGTGATCGACATCCCATAGTGCAAAAGCAGCGCGAGAACCCGGGGCAATCAACCCCCATTGTGCCGTATCCAGCCGCAGGGCGTGGGCTGCGTTACGCGTGAACGCTGCCAGGGCCTGTGCAGGGGTAAGCCCGCAGCGCAAGACAGCCAGGTTCATGATGAAGCAAGGGTTGGGAATCGGCGAACTG
This sequence comes from Planctomycetota bacterium, assembly GCA_016722065.1. GTDB lineage: Bacteria > Planctomycetota > UBA8742 > UBA2392 > UBA2392 > H3-PLA7. The sequence continues at coordinate 461,477 of JADKGX010000001.1, read as the reverse complement.
CCTGGGTTGAAATCCGTCGCCAGGGCCACGCACAGCCCGGCATCGATCATTGCACGACCGTTGGCCCATTGGTCCATGCGCAGGTGATAGGTGCTGCCTGGCAACAGCACAGCGGCCGTGCCGGCAGTGGCCATGGCAGCCAGGGTTGCTGCGTCGGCGAACTCCAGGTGGTCGGCGCTGTCTGCCCCGCACTCGGCCGCGACCTTGGCGCCGCCAAAAAGACCCAGTTGCTCGGCATGTACGGTCAGGCCCAGGCCGTGCTTGCGCGCGGCCTGCGCAACCGTTACGGACTCCGCCACTGTGAACACTCCCTGCTCGCAGAACACGTCGGCGCGTTGTGCCAGCCCGCCTTTGGCGGCCGCGGGCAGAATGTGGTTGCAGACTTCGGCCACGTAGGCTGCGCGCTTGGCGTCGCTGCCGCGATACTCGGGCGGAAACGAATGCGCGGCAAGGCAGGTGCGCATCGTGTGCATGTCCAGCGAGTCGCCCGCGTCGCGGATCGCGTGCAGTTGCCGCAGTTCGTGCTCCAAACACAGGCCGTAACCCGATTTGCCCTCGGCCACTGCCACGCCGTGGTCGCGCAGGCGGCCCAGGTTGCGCCGGGTGGCGGCGTTCAGCGCGGCGTCGCTGGACTCGCGCACGGCCTTCATGCTGGAAACAATGCCGCCGCCGCGGGCCGCGATCTGTTCGTAGGTTGCCCCGGCCAGCCGCTGTTCGAACTCGTCGGCGCGCGAAGCCACAAAGGCGGGGTGGGTGTGGCAGTCAATCAACGCCGGAGTCAGGACCAGCCCGCGGCCATCGAGCCGTTCCACGCGGCCGTCCAGACCAGGCAACCTGTCGCGCGGGCCGACAAACAGAACACGGCCCTTGCGCACGGCAACGGCCAGGTTGCCTTGCAGGGTCGCCAGTTGGGCCATGTTGTCGCGCAGCAGCGGGCCCGTAACGCCGGGCGGGGCGCAGGTGACGATACGATTGAGGTTTTCGATTACGGTGGTGGTCATGAATCGGCAACTGCGAGACGCCAAGGCGTCAAGGATACGCAATGGCGCATAGAACTGCAAAAACGCAAAGCTTGCGGCCGCAAGTTCACACTCGATCGAGCGCGCCCACGGGAGGGTGTTCCTGCCGACTCCTGACTGGCTCTGACGAAGCCCCCGCGATGCATTCAAACCCCCAAAAGGGGGCGGCATGCTTGGTCGTATCTCGTCCCCTGCGGGGGCTCGGATTTCATCCGTCTGACTTTCCGCGCGCTTATGCGCCGGGCCTCAAGGCTCCGGATTGCAGCCTTTCAACAGATCCACTCTCGACTGCCGATTCCGGCCTGTCGTTGCCTACTTCACTTTCTTGGCGGCGTCGGTCAGGGCCAGGTCGAACAGTTCTACGGCCTTGTCGGCTTCGGCTTTGGTGATGATCAGGCTGGGGCAGAATCGAATGGTGTTTTCGCCGCAACCCAAAAGCAGCATGCCGCGCAAGAACGCCGTCTGTTCGATTTCGTTGCGCAGGGCGGGCGCTTTTTCTTTCGACGCGCGTGATTTGACAATCTCGACACCAATCATCAGACCCTTGCCGCGCACTTCGCCGATGTGATCGGACGTCAGGGCCGCCAAGCGGGCCTTGAGGTGCTGGCCAACCTCGGCGGCGTTTTGCACCAGCCCTTCATCCAGCAGCTTGAAGGTCTCCACACCGGCGTGGCAGGCCAGCGGGTTGCCGCCAAAGGTGCTGGCGTGGCTGCCCGGGGGCCAGGACATGATTTCTTTTTTGGCCACAACGGCACCCAGCGGCAGGCCGGCTGCAATGCCCTTGGCCATCGTGATGATATCGGCCGTGACGCCCCAATGTTCGTGGGCAAACACTTTGCCGGTGCGGCCCATGCCGCTTTGGACTTCGTCAAACACCAGCAGAATGCCGTGCTTGTCGCACAGCTTGCGCAGGCCGGGCAGCCAGTTATCCGGCGGAACCACATAGCCGCCTTCGCCCTGGATGGGCTCCACAAATATGCAGGCCACTTCTTCGGGCTGTACTTCGCGCTTGAAGACAACGTTCTCCAGGTAATCCAGTGCCTCCTGGCCCGCCATTTCGGGCGTGGTCAGGTGCGGTGCTGCGCGGTAGGGGTAAGGGTAATTCCCGTGCACTACAGCAGCGGGCAGGGGTGCAAAGTGGTTGCGGTGAATGGCCTTGCTGCAGCCCAGGCTCAAGCTGCCATAGGTGCGGCCATGAAAGCTGCCGCGAAAACTGAGCGCCCAGGAACGCTTGGTGTACCAACGGGCCAGCTTCAGGGCGCCTTCGTTGGCTTCGGTTCCGCTGTTGCAAAAGAACACGCGGCGCGCCACGTTGCCCGGGGTGTGCTTGCTGATGGCCTCTGCCAGTTGCGATTGCACGGGGTAGTAAAAATCCGTGCCCGACATGTGCTGGAAGTTTTCGGCGGCCTTCTTGATGGCTTCGACAATCCGCGGGTGGCTGTGGCCGGCGCAGTTGACGGCAATGCCTGCCGTCATGTCCAGAAACACGTTGCCGTCGCAGTCTTCTGCCGCCATGCCGCGCCCGCGCACGATCACCATGGGGTAGCCGCGTGTGTAGCTGGGAGAAACGTATTCGTTGTCCAGGGCAATCACGGCCTTTGCTTTGGGGCCGGGCAGGGGCATCTTGATGTCAGGAACGTTGGCGTAGGTCATTGATTCTCCGGGCTGCGAAGTCGCGCGTCGCCGGGATTGTAGGGAAACTGCGGCGCGGGGAAAGCATGACCCAGCTTTGGCAGCGGAAAGTGAAGGGCTGTGACATTGCCGTTGTTCAGGCCGACATCACCACCGAAAGTGTGGATGCCGTCGTGAACGCAGCCAACGAGCGCCTGAAGCTGGGCAGCGGCGTGGCAGGGGCGATCCGACGGGCAGGCGGCGCCGAGATCCAGGCCCAGTGCGACGCGATTGTGGCGGCACAGGGGCCTCTCAAAGCCGGCCAGGCTGTCATCACGGGCGCTGGCAACATGCTGGCCCGGCACGTGATTCATGCCGTGGGGCCGGTGTGGGGCAGCGGCGACGAAGTGGCGAAACTGGCCAGCGCGGTGCGCGCGGTGCTGGACCTGTGCCGGCAACACAAGCTTGCCAGCCTGTCCCTGCCTGCGATCAGCAGCGGCGTGTTTGGCTTTCCGAAGGAACTGTGCGCGGGCACGTTGTTTGACGAAATCGAACAATGGCTGGATCAAGCCAACGAAACGTCACTGGGAACCATCCGGCTGTGCAACAATGACGAGCCCACAGCCCGCGTGTTCGAACGGGAAGCCCGGCGGCGGTTTGGCTAGACCTGACGAATCATGTGCCGTACCGGAACTCGGTGTGCGGCTTCAGCTTCTTCAGCACCGCCATTACCTGCGCGGGTTTGACCGCACGAATCGCCTTCAATTGTTGTTCAGGCGTCTGCTTGAAGCCCATGGTGGCCTGCAACATGCAATCCATGACTCTGGCCGAGGGCGAATCCCAGGCGCTGCGCCGGGCCTCAATCAGGCTGTCGCGGCAGGCGGAAAATTCTTCGGCGGTGAAGCCGCCCTTGGCCAGGCGTGCAAACTCGCTGCGAATCAGTTTGGCGGCTTGATCGGCTTTGCCGGGGTCCACGGCGGCCTGGGCAATCATGACACCGCGTGAGCGCCCGAAGTGGCTGGAAACAGCATAGGCCAAGCCGTGGGTTTCGCGCACAATCTTGAACAGGCGCGAAAAGCTGAACCCGCCAAAGATGCCATCGGCAAACAGCATGGGCGCAAAGGCGGGCGTGCCGTAAAGCGGAGCGCCAGACCAGGCCGAAATCAGGTGAGTTTGTTCGGTTTTTTCGCGCACCCGGCCACGGCTGACGGTCTTGCGTGCCGCAAGCGGCTTGGCCAGGGGCAATGTCTGGCGTTTGCCCCTGGGCAATGCCAGGTGTTTGGCCAAGGCGGCCAGTCCTTTTTCGGGGTCTACGGGGCCCGTAACGAAAGCGAACATTCGGGCGTTACGCAACAGCAACTGGTGACGCGCCAAAAGGGCAGGGCCGTCGATCGCGGGCAGGTCTTCGATGCGCCCTTGTTCTGCAATTGCGCCTGGCGTTCCGGCGTAAATCCTTTGTGAGGCTAGCCATGCGGCCCAGGCGGGTTTTTCGTCGCGCATGCCCTGCAGTTCGTTGCGAAGTTGGTCTTTTTCCTGGGTCACGGTCTCGGCACGCAAAGTGCTGCCTGTGCCTGCAGGTTCAAGTGCAGGTCGTAAAATCATGCCACTGAGGAGATCGAGCACCCCGTGAAGCTCATCGCTGCCTTTGGGCAGAAAACGATCGGCCGGAAACTCGGCGCTGGCAGCAAGGGCCTGGACGTCGCCAAAGCGGGTGACACCCACGCTGACACTGGCGCCATACAGGTCTTCGCAGGCGCGGGCCAGGTCGCGGCGCGAAGGGTATTGCTGGCTTCCGGCGCGCAGCACGTAGGCCAGCAGCGAGTTGCGCGTGGCATCTACGGGGCGCAGGGCGTCGCACAGAAACACGCGCACGCGCACGGTCTTGAAGCGATCGGTCGGCAGTGCAAACAGGCGGATTCCGGGCGCGACAGCAGTCGAGAGGAATTCGCGGTAATGGCTGGCAGACATGAACGGTACCAGGAACGGTAGTAAGCGGTGATGGAAAGAAACGCGGCGGCGAAGTGTAGCAGGCTTTGTGAAGCTGTGCGTTTATACAAAGGAAGCGCCGGGATTGTGGATTGGCAGCAGCCGCCAGAAAAGGTGGAACCCGGGCCAGGCCGGAACGGTCATTCAGATAGCTGAAATCGGCATGTCGCAATGCCGAATCAACGGACAGAAAGTAGACGGCAGTACAACGGAGGCACGCAGGGATTTGCAGAAATCACGCCGGGCTTTGATGCAAAGCTGGCCGGATTTCCCGAAACTTTCCCGCGAACCGGACGTTTAACGGGGCATGTAGCCCCAGGGGTCTTGAGGAACGGCCCCGAACAGGCGCAAACACCAGGCACCTGTTCAAACCCCAACATCACCACGGCCCAACGGGGCCGAAAGGACGGCGACGTGTTGTCGCCGGCGGAGGAAACTTGCCATGACAAAAATACTCACACGCTCGTTGCTGCGGGACAACGTTGTTGACGCTTACCAGCAGCGCGTACACCTGGGCGACCGCGCCGTCGATTTGAACACCGGCGTGGAATGCCTGATCCTTGACCACTGCCCGGAACTCGGGCCGGAAAGCCTTTACGTGCAGATGGTCGCATCGGAGGGCCCGGACATGTCCTATTGGGTCGAGCCAACACAGTTGATGAAGCTGCCCCGTGCAGCTTGAGCTGCGGAATAACCCGCCACCAACGGGTGTTTGATCCGTAGTAGAAGTGCTGGCGTTGCGGCCTGATCCCCCCGATTGGCCCGCGCCACCTGAAGCAGGCGACAAGCCCCCCCGTCGCCTGCTTTCTTTTCACCCTGACGAAGCCGTTGAATCGCTGTCGGCCCTTGCGGGCCGGTGCTGTTTTTAGCGGGGTGATTGGCGAATCAACGGCGCAATTCACGGGCCGAGGCCGCCGCGTTGCCGGGCGCGTTTTCCAGGCCGGCGCTGCGCTTGATCCATACATAGGCCACGCTGATGATGGCCATCAACAGCACAAACGCCAGCGTCCAGATCAACGCCCGAAGCCGCATGCGAAGCTCCGCCTGCAGGCGTGCTTCCAGCAGGGTTTCAATTTCCTGCAGCTTGGTGTCGAGGCGCTGTTCTGTGATGTCCAGAATCTGCATGGCCTGGGACTGCACAAGGTCGAGTGTTTCCTGCCGGAAGTCTTCGGCCCGTTTGGTGGCGTCGTCCAGCAGCGCGCCGGCTTTTTTGTCGACGTAGCCGTCGACAGCGCGGCGCACGTTGCTTTCGAACTTGCGCAGCAGGCCCTTCTTCTCGGCGCCCGGGGGCATGCCTGGCGGCTGCGACCCTGGCGGCGGCAGGCCGGCACCAGCGGCAGGCGCAGCCCCCGGCGTGGCACCCGGCAGCGCAGAAGGCCCAGAAGAGGCACCTGGCCCTGCGGGCTTGATCAAGGGATCACTCTTGGAAGTGCGCACGGCGCCGCCAGCGTCGGGCTTGTCTTTGCCAAGGATGCGTTGGAAGAACCCCAAGTGAACCTCCGGCGCGATTGTAGTAACGGGGCACGCCCGCGCACGCCCGTCTTTGCGCAGCCTGCCGGGCGTGATTAGGATTTGGGGTTGGCGCGATTACCACCCCAGCCGCCCTCGCAGACCCGCAATGTGCGCGCAGTGCTGCCTTCCGTGCCAGGCATAGTGTGCCAGCGCCCAGGCAAGGCTGTGCCGGCCGCTTTGGGGGTGGTCAAACTCGCGGGCAAAATCTGCTCCGGGCAGGGTTTGCAGCAGGGCCACCCAGCGGGCGTGCACGCCGGTCAAGATCTGCAACGAGGGGGCAATCGGCCCACGCCTCGCGTCGGGCAGTTCGGCCCAGGCGTTTTCGTCGTAGGGCTTGACCACTGGCAGCGTTTCCGTCAGCGCCAGGCGCATGCGGATGTAGCTGTTCATGTGGCTGTCGGCCAGATGATGAACCACCTGGCGCAGTGTCCATCCACCGTCGCGATAGGCTGTGTCCAGTTGGTTGTCATTCAAGCCCGCCACGGCCTTTGCGACATCTGCCGGCAGCGCCTGCAACTGTTGCAGCCATTGGGCATGCAGCTTCGGCGCCTGAGTGGCGTCAAAGTGGAATCTTCCAATCGGATACTTGATGACTTCCAGGTCTGGCGTGGTGTCGGCCATGGCTTATGGCTTTTGGGCCACGGCCTTGGGGTCGGCTGGTTTGTCAGCCACGGGCCGTGCCTGTTCGGCGCGCAGACCCTTTACGCTGTCGCGGGCGGCGTCGTAGAAGCCTTGCGGAAACACGCCCAGAAACAGCGTGCCGAACACGGTAAGTGCCAGGGCAAATTTCAGGCCCCAGTCCTCACGCCCGGCCACGGGGCGGTCGTCGGGCTCGCGGAAATAAGTCACCGCCACGACGCGCAGATAGTAGTACGCGCCAACAATACTGGTGCAGATGCCAATGATTGCCAGTGTCGTGTACCGCCCGCCGGCCTGGATGGTTTCCGTGAACAGGAAGTACTTGCCCATGAAACCGCTGGTCAAGGGAATGCCTGCCATGCTGAACATGAAGATGGCCATGCCAATGCCCACGGCTGGCTTCTTCCATGCAAGACCGCGCAGGTCGTCGATGCTTTCAACATCTTTGCCGCCGCTGCTGGCGTACACCAGCATGGCAAAGGCGCCGCTGGTCATCAGTGTGTAGGAAAGCAGGTAGTACAGAATCGCGGCGTAGACCTCGCCGCCGGCAATGCCGTGCCCGCCGCCAGCCGCAGCAAGGCCCATCAAAATGTAACCCGAGTGGGCAATACTGCTGTAGGCCAGCATGCGCTTGACGTTGCGCTGGCTGATGGCGAACCAGTTGCCAAAGATCATGCTGGCTGCGCTGAGCACCCAAAGCGCCCAACCCGCAAACCCCAAGTCACCAAAAAAGCCGTGCGGGATGGCGGGGTTGGATGCTGGGAACGTAACCACCGCCAGCCGGATCAACGCCCCAAAGGCCGCCGTCTTGACGGCCACGGCCATGAAGCCGGTAACCGTGGTGGGTGCGCCTTCGTAGGCATCCGGAACCCAACTGTGAAAGGGCACCGCGCCAACCTTGAAGGCAAAGGCAATCAGGATTACGCCCATGCCCAGCGTTGCCATGACGTCAGAACCATCGTGGGCCTGGTAGATCTGGGCAAGCTTTTCGCCAATCGGGCGCAGTTGCAACTCGCCCGTCACGCCATACAGCGATGCCATGCCCAGAATCATGAAGCCCGTGGCAAAGGCACCCATGATGAAGTACTTCATGGCGGCCTCGGCACTGCGGCCAGAGCGGCCATGCATGCCGGTAAGCACATAGACACAGAAGCTGAGCAACTCGATGCTCAAAAACACCATGATCAGGTCGTTGGCGGTGGTCAGCAGCAGCATGCCGCTGGCCGCCAGCAACAACGTGACCAGAAAGTCGGCCAGGTTGACGCCAATGCGCCGCACATAGCTCAGGCTGGCGAACATCGAAATCGTGGTGCCCACCAGAATGGCGACATTGAGGTACGTGCTGAACTGGTCAACCAGCATCGCGCCGCGCATGACTTCGCGGGCCGGGGCATCCCAGTAGGGGTTCATGGAGACAAACGAAAGCAGCACGCCGCCCAGCGCCGAAAAGAAGGCAAACATGCGCGAGCGTTCCGCCTCTTCGCTGAAGAGGTCAATCAGCATCACCAGGCCGGCTGCAACCAGCAGCCACACCACAGGCAGGTAAATCTCGAAATCGAAGAACATTCACGTCCCCAGCGGCGGTAGCCGCGGGCGGGAATATGCCTTGAAGCAGCAGGGGGCGCAACCCTCGCGCCAAGGCTGGCTGTGGATGGCCGGGCCGGTTGTGGCGGCATGCCAAAACCCCGTGCTGGAGGGCCAGTACGGGGTGTGTCGCATAGCCCGCCATTAGCCCGGATCGGCCGGCGTAACCGTGACCTGGAGTTTTTGCGTGACCTGCCCGAACCACTCTTTGCCGTCCTGCACCATCTGCCACTGCATGTCATAGGTGCCGGCCTTGGTGGGCGCGGTGACGGTAAAGCGGAAGGTGTAGGTCTGCTTGGGGGCGACTTCTATGCCATCGGCAATCGGCACGCGCCCCATGCCCCAGCGGGTATTGTCGCGGGGGGCCTGGCTGCCCAGGCGCCAGGGTTGCTGGCCGGCGCTGCTCCAGGTCGTGCTGCCCATGTTTTTGACCTGTACTTCCACTTCATAGGGCTGGCCCGCGACCATTTGGGTCGGGGTCGTGAAGCCGATGATCTGGGCGTAGTTACCCTGAATGTCGTCGCGAACCACCACTTGCAGCACGATGTTACTTGCCCCGGCGGGCACGTTGCTGCCCTGGGTGCTGAGTGCCTTGTGCGACGCCGTCTGCGGCACATAGAACCAGAAGTTACCCGAAGGAACGCTGGCCGAAAAATTGCCCGCGCTGTCGGTCTCAACCTGAAAGAAATTGCCCTCCAGCCCGGCTGCGCCGCCACCAGCCGCGTGGGCCCGGATTGTGACGCCCGAAAGCGCAACCTGGCTGTCCGCGTCTATCACAGAACCCTTCAGGGTGAAGGCCGTCTCGAGGTCAATGACCACTTCGCGTTCGGGCACTTCGGCCACGTTGTTGAAGTTGGTGTAGGCGATCTTCCCGCCCAGGGTGGCCACAATCTGGTAGTTCCGGATCCAGTGGAAGTTGATGTATTTTTCGCCGTTGGCGTCGGTGGTGCCAATGTCAAAGGGGCGCTTGTAGTCGTCGGGGTTCTCGCCCTCGGCATCGTTGCGGTAAATCAGAATGTGCGCGCCAGCCTGGGGTGTGCCGCCGTCCTTGACGACAATGCGGATTTCGTTGGCGCCGACCAGCTTGATTTCCAGCGGTTCCGGGTCGCGGCCTTCAATTTTGACCTCGACCTTTTCCTGGTAGTAGGCCGTCTTGAAGGCCGTGATCAGATAGCTGTCTTCGCGCAGTTGGCCGAACTCGAAGTAGCCGTGAATGTCGGTTGTCGCGCCCTGGGCCCAGGGGTTGTTGCGGTCCTTGCTCAGGCCCACGTTTTCCAGCCCGTTGCCCTCGCTGTCTTTGACGTAGCCTTTGATGATAAAGGCGCGCTCCAGCGTCACTTCAATGCTGCCGCCGTCTGGCACACCTGCCAGGGCCGACGGGCTCAAGGTCGCGGTGAAGTAGCGGTTGTGCACAAGCGATAACTCGTAGGTTACGCCGTCCAGCAGGCTCAGGGCCAGGTCCTTGGAACCCTCAGGCATGTCCAGCGCAATCAGCATTGTCTTGGGGGCTTCCACGCCCGCTGGCGGCGCACCCAGAATCGGCTTTACGGTCACCTGCACGCCGGTCACGGCTTCACGCGGCTGGGTGCTGATCTTGACGGTGATTTTGCGGTCTACCTTGGCGTCAAAGGCCTGGCAGTCAAAATCTACAACTTCCTGTGCGGCCAGCTTGAGCTTGAGTTTGCGCTCCGCGGGCAAGTAGTAAAACGACTTGCCGTCGGTGGTGAACACCGGCAACTGCCGAATCTGTTCGTCGCTGATCGGGAACTGGTTGAGAATCTTGACGGTGTGGTCACCGGGCTGCATGCCGCCCAGGCTGTAGTTGCCGTCAGCATCTGTGGATGTCGCGGGCTTGCCGTCCAGGGCCACCGTGGCACCCATGACCGGGCTGCCGCCGCTGGTAACGCGGCCAGTTACAGTGGCTGCCGTGCGCAGCAGCAGCTTGGCTTCGCCGGCTGCAAAGCCGGGCTTTACGTCCAGTGCGACCGGGTCGCTGGCCAGGTCTTCAAAGCTGGCCGTCAGCACGACACGGCCTTCACCAAAGCCGCCGAACTTCACTTTGCCTTGTTCATCGCTGATTTCGTTGTCGTAAGGATAGCGTGCCTGGCCTTCAATATAGGTGCATGAGACCGAAGTGCCGGGTACGGGATCGCCCTTGCTGTTGACGACTTGCGCCACCAGCGTGCCTTCGGCCAGCAGGTCAACCTTTACAGCATGGTCGTTGGCCAGCACGCTTTTGTTCTGTGGCGCAAAGCCTTTGGCCGAAAAACGCAACATCACGTCGTTGGTCCAGATGCGGTCGGCCACCATGTCAAAGGCGAACTTGCCTTCGGCGTCGGTGAAAACCGTCATGCCATCGTTGGGCGCGCTGACCTTTGCGCCCTCCACAGGCTTGCCGGCGCCGTTGACGACACCGCTGATGCCGCGTGCGGGTTCCAGAATGATCGACACTTCACGTTCGTCGCGCCGGAAATCAAAGTCGCGCGACGTATAGGCCGCATAGCCCGCGGCCTTGACTTCAAAGCGGTAAACAAAGGCGTCGGCAACTTTCATGGCGAACTCGCCAATGCCGTCTACCTCCACGGTGAAGCGGTTCTGGGGCGCGCCCGCGCCCTGGCCGCTGGTCTGCAGTACATCCAGCTTGATGTGCTTGACGATGCCGCCGCGACGTTCACGTACCTTGCCCGTAACACGCACGGCGCTGAACATCTTGAGTGTGACCTCGGCGCCCTTGGCAAGGTCTGGAATCGCCAGCGGTTCAAACAGGTCCGCATAGCCCGTCTGGGTCACCAGCACGCTGGTGCCCTTTTGTGCCGGGTCTTCGGGCTCTTTGCCGGCCAGCTTGGCCAGTTCAGCGGCACTCCAGATACAGGCCCCAAATTTGTTGGTGCGCTTGCGCAGGCCGGAAAGCGAAGCGTCTACTTTGACGTCGCCGCCCTCGGCCTCCAGTTTGCTGCCGCGCACCGGAAAGAACACGTTGCATCCGGGCAGCGGGCGGTCCTCGGTGCGTTCCGTAACGCGCACCAGCAAGTGGCCAGCAATCGCAGCGTTTACTTCTTCAGGGTCAATCGCGCTGTCAGCGGGCTGATCGGTTTTCGGATCTTCGGCGCCATCGACGCCGGTTTTGCCGGCGCCAGTGCCGGCTGTTTTGCTTCCGCGTACCGTCCCGGCGTCAGCGCCGCCGGAACCGGAAGGACCGTCCTGGCCCCTGTTGGCGCGGTCGATGTCGTCGTCGGAAATCTGTGCGGCCTCGCTGCGCTGGGCCTTGCTGCTGGCACCGGGGCGGTTGCGGCCGGCATCCGGGTCAAGCAGCAACCAGCAGGCGCCAAGCCCAAGCAGTACAAGACTGACCAACGAAATCATCAGGACTTTATTGCGTCCGGACATGCCGCCCCCGCCATCGCCAAAGTTGAGCCGCTACAGGATAACGAAGTCACTATGTACGGCCAAGTTTCCTCAAACCTGAAGGCCGAATTTCACGCTTTGCACCTGCGCCCTGCGTGCCCGCGGTTGCGCAGCGCAAAAGGCCCGAAAATCGCCCGGAACAAGCGCTGGCCTGTGGCGTTGGGGAGGTGGGTGCGTGGCGCCCGGTCTCTTGCGTAGGCAAGGCCGGTCGCTATCATTCGCCCCCCGCGGTGCCGGGAAACCCTGCCCTTCGGCTCGGGCCCTGCGCGTCGGCATGAAAGGGAAAGCCATGCAGAACGAAATTCACCCTAACCATCCATACACCCAGGTGCGCTGCACCTGTGGCAACAGTTTTCACGTGCTTTCGCGCAACGCCACGCTGACGGTCGACATCTGCAGCGCGTGCCACCCGTTCTATACCGGCACGCAGAAGTTCGTTGACAGCGCCGGCCGCGTGGACGCGTTCACCAAGCGCTTTGCCTGGAACGACGCCGAAGCCAAGAAGCACGCCGACAAGCTGGCCGACAAAGCCGCCAGCAAGCAGACCACAAAGCAGCCGGCCAAGGACCTGAAGCTGGAACTCGAAAAGCGCAAGGTCTTCGGCAAGAAGAAGCCCGTGCCCATTCCCGGCAAGGACGGCGAAGAACAGCAGTAGCTTCCCACACTACGTCCCGTGCCCCGTGCCCGTACCCCGCGTTTGCGGAATCGGCACGGGACACGGGACGCGCCTTTTGGGAAACCCGAAACCCGCAATCGACACGAGGTAGGCCATGCTGGATGTATTGAAGGTCCGGGCCGATCGCTTCGCCGAGCTGACCAGGCAGACCGAAGACCCGAAAATCTACAACAACAGCAAGCTGTTCGCGCAAGTACAGCGCGAGCGTGGTTCGTTGCGTGAAGTCGCCGAAACCTACGCCCGCCTGATCAGCCTGCAACAGCAGATCGATGGCTCGGCGGCAATCTTGAAAGACCCCGCTGCAGACGCCGAGATGAAGGAAATGGCAGAGTCCGAGGTCAAGGAACTCAAGACTGCCTACGAGACGCTGTACAACCAGGCCCAGGACATGATTCTGCTGGGTGACGAGGACGACCAGCGCGACGTGATTCTGGAAATCCGCGGCGCCGAAGGTGGCGACGAAGCATCGCTGTTCGCGCGCGACTTGATGGAGAACTACTCGCGCTTCTGCACCAAGAAAAGCTTCAAGCTGGAAGTGCTGGACGAAGTGGAAAGCGAAATTGGCGGGCTGAAGGGCGGCACCTATCGCATCAAGGGCGACGGCGCCTGGAAGGCCTTCAAGTATGAAGGCGGCGGACATCGCGTGCAGCGCGTACCCGTAACCGAAACCCAGGGCCGCATCCACACCAGCCTGGCCACCGTGGCCGTGCTGCCGGAAATGGAAGAAGTCGAAATCGACATCAAGGATTCTGACCTGGATATCAAGGCGGCGCGCAGCGGCGGCCCGGGCGGCCAGAACGTGAACAAGACCAACTCACGCTGCCAGATGAAGCACATTCCCACCGGTGTGATGGTGGACTGCCAGGCCACGCCCAGCTTCAACAAGAACCGCGACGAAGCCCTGCGCATTCTGAAAATGAAGCTGTATCAGATGGAAAAAGAACGCATTGAACGCGAACGCGCAGCACTGCGCGGCGGCATGGTGGGCACGGGTTTGCGCAGCGACAAGATTCGCACCTACAACTATCCGCAGGACCGCTGCACCGACCACCGCAGCAAGGAAAATTTCCCGCTGCAGAAGGTGATGGTAGGCGACCTCGACCCAGTGATTGATTCCTGCCGCAAGTGGGAAAAGGAAGAAAAGCTGGCGGCCCTGGGCAAAGAGGCAGCCGCCGGCAGGTAACCGGCCTGAAAAAAGCCTGTTGCGTGTTTTCGCCCGGGGACAAAGGCCGTAGTATTTCAGGGTCGAACAAGGAGTAGAAATGGCCGGCTATCCACCGCAGCAGCCACCCCAGGGCGGCAACCCTTACCAGAACAACCAGTACCCGCAGCAGCCCCAGGGTGCCTACCCGCAGCAGCAGGGTGGCTATCCGCCGCAGCAGGGCGCCTATCCGCAGCAGTATGGCCAGCAGCAACCCTACGGTCAGCAGCAGCCCTACGGACAGCAGCCCTACTATCCGCCCCAGCGCGCCGCGGGCGTGCCGGGCATGGCCATTGCCGGTTTGGTACTGGCCTTCTTTTGCCCGCTGATCGGGCTGGGCTTGAGCATTGCCGGCCTGAATGAATCCAACCGTCGCGGCGGCGCCGGCAAGGGCGTGGCGATTGCCGGCATCGTGATTTCCGGCCTGATGCTGCTGGCTAACATCGGGTACGTGATTGGCGCACGCGGTGGAATGTGAGTCGTCAGAAAGCAACAAAAGCGCCCGCCAAACATGGCGGGCGCTTTGCTTTTGGCTTGTGCGGACTACTTGCGACCGGGCTTGCGCTTGCCGGGTTTCGTACGGCCCTTCTTTGCGCTGGCCTTGGACTTGCCTTTGGCCGCTGGGGCGGGTTTGCCGGCTGTGGGGTCCAGCTTCTCCAGGCGGTCTTCGACCTTGCGCAGCTTGGCGCGCAGGTCGTCCAGTTCTTTGTCTTTGGCGGGTTCTTTGGGCTTGGCCGATGCCCGAATGCCCAGCACGGCCTTGCGCACGGCTGATTGCTCTTGTTCGCTCAGACCTTCCGACCAGCTTTCCAGCGCGCCGGTTGCTTCCACGGCCAGGGCCGCCTGCAGGCCGCCCATGGCGGATTTCTGCATGCGCAACTGGTTGTCACGCAGCAGGTCTGTCAACCGGTCAATCGCCTTGGCGCGCGCGGGCTTGTCCTGCCAGCGCGCCAGCGAACCCAGTGCAGCGGCAGCCGACCCGCGAGAACGGGTGCTGGTCTTGCCCCACACCGTCGCTTCCAGCAGCGGCGCAAGGGCTTCCTCTTTGCGCGTGGCTGCAAGGCCGCGAAAGGCAGCCGCTTGCTCCAGGCCGCCAAAGCCGGTGCGCCTGGCCGCAGCCTTTAGAAGTTCCAGGTTGTCAGCATCACGCTGGGCACCCAACAGCTCCAGGGCCGCTGCGCGGGCGCGGTACAGCCTGGGGCCGGACTTCAAGAAAGCTTCCAGCGCGCTTTGCACCAGCGGGTCGCGGAACTTGCCAAGGGCGCGTACCACGCTTTCGCATACGCGGCCGTCGGTTTCGCGGCTGGCAAGGTCGGCCAGGATTTCGACCGCGGCCTGGCAGGCACTTTCGCCCAGTGCCGCAGCCATGTGCACGCGCACGCCCCAGAACTTTTCCTGGCGCCAGGCATCCGCCACGGCCTGCAGATTGCTGCGGGTGCCGCTTTTGCACAGGTTGGCAGCGGCGCGAATGCGGCCGGGCACGTCCTGGGCGTCGGTCAGCTGGGCCCGCAACCTGGCGTCGCCGGGGTTGAAGTCCAGCTTGCAGACGGTGCGATTGAAGGGGTCAAAGCGCACCTGCTGCGGGTCTTGCGCCATCGGCACCGTGAAGGCGTGCTTGCGCTTGTTGATGCTGACCTGCGTGGATTGCAGCTTGCCGTCAATCACCCAGCCCAGGTCAGTTGTGAACTCAAAGACCGGAATGTCTTTGTCGGTCTGGGTCTGTTCGACCTCGAACGTGCCGATTTGCCGCTTGGGGTCAAAGCTGAAGCTGACCTTCAGGTTCGGGTAGCCCTTGCTGCAGATCCATTGTTCGAACCATTTGACCAGCGACTTTCCCGAGTGTTCTTCCAGCACGCGGCGGAAGTCTTCGGTCTCGACTACCTTCTCGCTGAAGCGGGCCACGTAATCGCGTACGCCGGCCCAGAACAGGTCGTGGCCCAGTTCATGGCGCAGCATGTGCAGGCGCACGGCACCGCCGGGGTACAGGTGACGGTCGTACATGTTCCAGGAGTGGTCAAACACACGGGTCATGATCGGCCGCATGTAGGCATGGTCGGCCTCGTTCAGGTATTGCTCAAGGTTGCAGTAAAAGTCGTAGTCGCGCTCGTCGGGGCCCTGGGTGTCTTCGTGCCAGCAGGTCTCCATGTAGACCGCCCAGCTTTCCTTCAGCCAGGCCTGCGAAAAGTCTCTGCACACAATCAGGTCGCCAAACCAGGTGTGGGCCATTTCGTGCAGGTTGATTTTGTCGACCAGCCAGCCCCATTCCTGGTGCAGGGTTTCATCCAGCACAAACTGGTCGTCCCAGCTGACCAGCGAGATGTTCTCCATGGCGCCGCCAATGTGCTGCAGCGCGAACTGAAAGTACTTGGGCCAGGGCAGTTCACTGCCCAGCTTTTTCGTCATCCAGTCCAGCATGGCACCGGTGCCGCCGAAGCTTCGCTTCAGGTCAGCCGCGCTGAACTCGCGGCTGGTGAAATAGGCAATCGGCTTGCCCTTGTGGTTGCCGTCGTCGCAACGCACGAAGTCGCCCAGCGCAAAGCAGACCAGGTAGCTGGGACAGCGCTTGTCCAGCTTCCAGTGCGCGGTCTTGGTGCCGTCGCCGTGGTCGGTTTCGCCGGCCAGCGCACCGTTGGCCACGACGGTAAACTTGCTGTCGCAGCGCAGCTTGATATCCAGCGTGGTGCGCACGTTGGGCAGGTCCACACAGGGCAGCCAATGGCGGGCGCGTTCGGTTTCGTGGTCCGTGGCGGCCCAGCGCGGGGCCTTGGGATAGGCTTTGTCGGGGGCGCTGAAAAACAGGCCCGTCACCGGGTTGTGTACGTGGTAGGAAATCTGCAGGTCGCGCTGGTCGCCGCGCGCCAGGGGCTGCTGCCAGGTCACGCGGATCAACTTGCCGTCATAGCTGCTGTGAATGGCCGCGCCCTGCCGGTCTCGCACCTTCACGTCGCGCAGGTCCACGGCATGCAGCACCAGCGTGTCAGCGCCGTCGCGGTTGGCGCGCAGGGTGTGGGTCACGCTGCCTTTGGCCGTGCGCTGATCGACATCTACTTGCAGGTCAATCTGCGTGTGCAGGGGCTCGACATCAATATCCGGCGGGTAGTGGGCCGCAGCACCGGGCAGGGCGAAATCCGCAGCGTTGTGAAGTCCAAGTCGGGCCAGTCGAACGTGATCAGTCATGGGGTTCCTTGCGCGGCAATGATCCAGGCCACTGGCATAGGATTTGGCGCCATTGTGGCAACCCCCGGCGGCCCAAGCCCGGTGCGACAACTCAAGCCAGGCGCGAGGGGCACAACTTGCGCAGCACGCAAGCGCTGCATTGGGGGGCCTTGGCCTGGCAGATGGTGCGGCCAAAGGTCAGCAGGTTGTGGTGCAGCGCAAAGGCGCTGCCAGCGGGCAGCAGGGGCTTGAGCTGTTGATAGGTGCGGTCGCGGTTGGCGCCGGTGTCTACAACACCCAGCCGGTTCAAAATGCGGTGCACGTGGGTATCGACGGGGCAAAGGTCGGCACCCAAAGCCTCAATCAGGGTCACGCTGATCGTCTTGAGCCCGATGCCCTTGATTTGCGTCAAGCCTTCCATGGTGGCAGCAAGGCCGATTGCGTCGATCGCGTCTTCCAGCCGGTAGTTGCCGGTGATCTCGCGCAGCCAGTGCAAAGCACCCAGTATCGAGGCTGACTTGGATTGCGGCAGACCGGCGGCGCGAATCAACTCCGCCAGCGCCTTTGGCGCCAGGGCGGCAACCTTTGCCCAATCCGGGGCTTGAACGGCGCGAGCGGCATCGGACAGCCGCAGCTTCACTTTGTCGACGTTGCCAGCGGCATCCCGTGGCAGGTCTTGTGGCTTCTTGCCGGTGGGGGGCGCGGGCAGGCTTGCGGCCAGATGCTGGTAAGCCCGCAGCGCGTTGGGGTCGGTGGTGTTCTGGCTTAGAATCGTCAGCACCAGAACTTCCAGGGCATCCTTGGGGCCATCCCAGACCGGCTTGCCCAGATTCGATTCCAGCAGCGCAATCACCCGCAACAGGCGCTTGCGCGGGTCAGCAATGGCCGATTTGGCGGCCCGGGGCTTGATCTTGCCGGCGCGTTGGAGTTTGGTCAGGCGGGCGGGCATGAGGTCGATTCAAGATGATCGATGAGCGATTCAAGATGCAGCCAGGGCTGTCCGCCAAACTGCAATCGTCGCTACTTGTTTTCGCGCTCGCGCACCACGCCGCGTTCGGATTCACGGAAGAACTTGACCCAGTGCACGGCCTGGGGCAGGTCGCCGTATTCGGTTTCCAGTTGCTTCAGTGCCTGTTCATAGGGCGCGTTGCTGCGAAACATCACCTTGTAGGCGTCGCGAATACGGCGGATCGCCGGCTTGTCCAGGCCGCTGCGTTCCAGGCCCACCAGGTTCAACCCAAACACGGCGCAGCCCCAGCCGCCCACCCGCGTGTAGGGCGGAATATCCAGGCTGGTCACGCTGCCGCCGGACACCATGGCCATGGTTCCGATGCGGCAAAACTGGTGAATCGCCACCAGCCCGCCAAACACCACGCGGTCTTCCACCGTGACGTGCCCGGCCAGTTGCAGCCCATTGCCAGCAATAACGCGGTTGCCCACGTTGCAGTCGTGACCCACGTGCGTGTAGGCCATCAGAAAGTTGTCGTTGCCAATGGTGGTGGTCTGGTGGGGCGTTTTGGTGGTGCCGCGCGATACCTGAACGTAGTCACCGATGAAGTTGTTGTTGCCGATTACCAGTTTGGTCGGATCGCCCTTGTAACCAAGGTCCTGCGGCGGCGCGCCCAGCGAACAATGGTGGCTGATGCGGTTGCCATCGCCAATCACAGCCGGGCCTTCGATGATGGTGTGGCTGCCGATCCGGCAATTGGCGCCAATCGAAACGCCGGGCCCGACAACCGAAAACGGGCCAATGCTGGTGCCCGCGCCCACACGTGCCGCCGGGTCAATGATGGCGCTTGGATGAATCATGCAGTTGCTTCCGCGGGAACACCGGGGGCGCAGGATACAATTTTCGCCGCGCGAAATGGGCGTTGCACAAGTTGTGGATTGGCCAGCGACAAAAGGAAGCGTCGCGGACCAAAGTCCGCGACGCAAGCCTGGATACAGGCCGAAACACTGGCTGCAAACTAGCCCCGACGCTGCAAGGCCGACATGATGGCCGCAAGTTGCGTCTGCTGCATGGCCAGAGCTTCCTTGATTGTGGTCAGGTCGCCACTCATGGCGCCGCCGCCCCCGCCCCCGCTTCCGCCGCCGGCCACCATGGCTTCGCCAACTTCGCGGCCCAGGTTCAAGACGTCGCCGTACCAGCGCGATTCGGGCAGGCTGGTGACCAGCTTTTCAGCCAGTTCGCGACCTGCTTTGCTGACGGCGGAAAGGTGCTTGAGTGCCTGGTCCATCTGTTCGGCTGCGGTGTCGCCAAAGTCTATCTTCAGGCCCTTTTCGCGGGTCTTGACCATTTCATCTTTGAGGTTGCGAATCTCGTCACGCACCCGGCCCAGAATGTCCTGCAGGGGCGACAGGTCGACCTTGACCTGCACATTCAAAGGCCCGCTTGGAGCAGCGGCCGAAGAAAGCGCAGGTGTGGAAACCGAACTGGCCGGGCGCTGCGAAGTTGATGATGGTGCCTCTGCGACAGCAGTGGCGGATTCGTGCGAGCCGCTGTCGTCAGAACCGCCCCCCAGGGGCTTGTTCAGCGCCGACTGGTCGTCAATCGTCTTGGCCTCTGTGGTCTTTATGCGCTTGGATAGATTGGCCAGTTTCGCAAGATCTGCCATGTCTGGATTCTCCCTGTGCCAATCAATTACCGGCTGTTGGCCTACGCATGCCTGACAGGCACGCCCAGCCATACCCTTTGCCCGCGCAGCCATCAGAACTGCCGGTGCGCAAGGCCGCAAAACACGTGCGCCCGGCAGAGCCGGGCGCACGTTGGAACGCACGATTCTGGCCGAAGATTCTAGTCTTCGTGGCTCAGCGCTGCAAGCAAGCAGCCCTTGGCCGTGGCATTGAGCTGATCCTCGGCCTGGCGGATATCGCTGATCTTGATCGGGAACTTGCTGGCCATCTTGCTGAACTCGTCCTTGAACACATCGACAAAGCCGCCAACCTTGCTGGTGCCGCCCGAGATGGCAATGGCAACCGGCTTGGGGAAGTTCGGGATGTCCTTGGTGATGCTGAACTTCTTGACGATGTTGTCCAGCGAGTACTTGATCAGGTGGCGATAGTAGATGACGATTGCTTCCTCTTCAGGTGACTTCGGGGCGTTGATGTCGACGCCGCGTTCCTTGATCGCCGTGATCTTGGATGCCGCGCAACCCATCACCTGTGCGGCCTGCTGGTCGATCCAGTCGCCGCCCTTGGCAGAGCTGAAGCTGATGACGTTCATGCTGCGGAATGCAACGCAAACGTTCACCATGCCGCCACCGCAGGAAATGCCGATGCCGGTGAAGTCGTCTTCGCCAAGTTCCGAGAACACAATCGCCTGGCCTTCATTGAACGGTGTACCGCGATAGCCAAGGCGTTCCAGCAGGCCGTTGGCAATGTTGGTGTGGTACACAATGTTCAGGGTGCTGTCGACCGGGTCGGCCGGGATGGAGTAATACACCATCTCGCCTTCGGCGCGCGGGGGCCCGAGAATCTTCTTGAACAGTTCAACTTCCATGGGCATGGCGTCCACGTCGGTCGGGCTGATCAGGCCGTTCTTCATCGGACGGCGCATTTCGCGGTTGAAAATGTTGGCCAATTCAAACGCGTCTTCGCCGATCACGTACAGGCGGTTTTCGCGCTTGATGTAGGGAACGCCCTGGCTCTTCAACATCTTCAGCGTGTACGGGTCTTCCGGCACGTCGAGGAACGCATTACGGGCAGGGAAAAATTCGATGCCGCCTTCTTCATCCATGCGTGCCGCAACAAGGTTCGCGGTACCCACGTCCAAACCGCGCCCCAACGGCGCGCCCGAGTCATCAGCCACGGTGAAACCCTCCCATCGTTGAGAACGAACCTCGTCTGGCTTCGCGGGCGTGCTATTTGGCGGGAACGTCCCGGCCTGGCGATCGCCTGCGTGTTGTTTTTCTGCCCCAGCTTTGCTGCCTGCAAGTGTCGCCTGCCCTAAAACCGCGGAATCTGGCCCTTGCTTGACCTCAACTACACCTTCTTTGGCTTCGTCGGGTTGTGCTTCCCCCGGCGAGTTCCGATTCGGTTTGACGTCAAGACCGGCGGCCTCGATTTGACCTTCGGGGTTCGCCCTGTCAGCTTCCGCACTCTCGGTTTGCGGATTATCTATCAGCGACGGGCCAGTTGCGCCAGATGGTATTTGCGCAAGCATTTGCGGCGAGACGTCTTGGGTATCCGACTCTTGCGCAGTGTCAGATTTTGCAGCTTCGATTGTGACTTCAGGGCGAACCGCCGGTGAGCGTTCCGTGTCCGCCACCTTGGGCGGCATGGGTGCCCGGTCTGTCAGGTCCTGGCTGTCGGCGCCTGGTGTATCATCCTGCTCAAGGTCTTCGTTGTCGCTGGGTTCGGTCTGGTCGCGGCTTTCACGGCGTGTGTCCAGTTCGGCCCGGCCCAGGCCGCGCTCTGTATCGCGGTGGCGCCAGGGTTCCATGCGCGTCTCAGCAACCGTTGCTGTTCCTTCCACCATGGTTTCGGTGTCTACGTGCTCCTCGGCGCGTTCCTCGATGCGTTCTACGGCCCCGGGTTTTGCATCGCTTGGCTCGAACTCTGATTCCTCTACCAGCGGCTCGCTGGCTGCCGCAACCAGGCTGGATTCATCCAGGTCGCCGATATCGCCCAAGCCAAAGGCGCGGGGATCTTCCGTATCGTCTTCAGTCTCCACCACTTCCTGGCGGCCGCTGGGTGTTGCGCCGGGCTCCACTTCCCCCAGGTTCAGGGCCTCGTCGTCCAGGTCGTCGTGTTCGTCAATCACTTCACTTCGGCCGCTGCGGGTCACGGCGTGGGCGGCTTCGCCCAGGGTGACGGCCTGGTCGGTCAGGTCTTCGTCTTCTTCTTCTATGATTTCGTGGCGCCCGCTGGGCGTTACGTTGACGGGCGTATCGTGC
This sequence comes from Planctomycetota bacterium, assembly GCA_016722065.1. GTDB lineage: Bacteria > Planctomycetota > UBA8742 > UBA2392 > UBA2392 > H3-PLA7. Next base: position 439,793 of record JADKGX010000001.1, on the reverse strand, counting down.
CAGGTGCCGGGCATCTGGCGCGACTGGCCGCGTTCCTTGGCGCGCTGCAGGCGCTCAAGAACCGTTTCGGGCCGGCCCAGCTCGAGCTCCGAGGGGTCGAGGTCAATATCCTCGTCTTCCACGACTTCGTCGCCCGGCGCAGGTGAATCCGGAACCTCTTCGTCGTGGTTGGATGGATTCAAGGGGTCGCGATGCCGGAAAGGGCCAGAAGTGGGGGAGCGGAATTGTAGCGGCAAGGACAAACCACGCAAGCGCGGCCCGCAACTGGCAAACGCGGCGGCATCTCGCTAGCATCCGCCCGCCTTGGAGAAAGCCCATGCTGCGTCCCTGGAAATCGCTTCTGCTTGTTCCCGCCCTTGCGCTTGCTGCCTGCGGCGGCGGCCAGAACGCCCCCGTGCCGGCTGAAAACACCACCGGCCAACCCGCCAATCACGCAGCCCCGGCCAAGAACCAGCCGGCCAACGAACCCGCGCACAAGGACCCCGTCGACACCAGCGCCTACCGCAAACTGGCCAACACGCCGCCTGCGGGCTGGGTGGCACTCAGCAAAGACGGCAAGGGCGACATCGAACGTCACATCAAAAAGCTGCCTGAAAACTTTGAATACGCGATTGCCGTAACGGCCACCAAGGCACCTGGCGGCACCGAGCCCGACGCCGAATGGCAAAAGTGGGGCCGCAACGCAACGGCTGGCATTCTGTACCGCGTCAGCACAAGCCAGGAAGACCCGCAAGCCGCCATCACGAAGTACGCCGACAGTATTGCGGCCGGTGTGCCCGAGCCCAAGAAGGACGGCGAAGTCGCCTGGACCAGCCTTCAAGGCGGCGAAGTCGTACTGGTGGCATTGAAGAACAAACACGGCACCTACATCTGCATTGGCATCATCCAGGACATAGAGAACGTCGAAAAACTCACCCAGTCGATTGTCGGCTGGGCCAAATCCATCAAGCCCGAATAACGCAACCGCAGGCCACAGGAAACGGAACCAACATGGGTTACAACAGCAGCAAGAAGAACCACGTGAAGCGCAAACGCTTGAAGCTTCGTCGCGCGCGGTCCAAGAAGCGCGCCGAATCGCTGGCAAAAAAGAAGGGCTAGCCTGACGGGGACGGTCCATGTCCACCGCCGGATACCGCGCCTGGGCGGAAGTTGACACCGGGGCGGTCAGGCACAACCTGGCATTGATTCGCAAACGCGTCGGCGACACGCCGGTGATGGCCGTACTTAAGGCCAACGCCTACGGCCACGGCGCCGTGGCCGTGGCGCGCATGCTGGTGCAGCAGGGCATTTCCGCGCTGGGCGTTGGCGACTCCGGCGAAGCCCTGGAACTTCGCGACGCCGGCATCAAGGCCCCGATCCTGATTGTTGGCGGCGTGATTCCCGGAGAGATGCCGCGCGTGGTGCAGGGCGACATTGAAGTCAACCTGCACACCGCAGAGATGGCCCAGGAACTCAATGCCGAGGCCCAGCGCCAGGGCCGCACCGTGCGCGTTCACCTGAAGGTCGATACCGGCATGGGCCGCCTTGGCATGCAGCCCTTTGAGGCCGTGCCCTTTCTGCACAACTTGCGCAAGCTCAAGAACCTTCAACTGGTGGGCATGTGCACGCATTTCAGCACGCCCAACGAGCCCAGCGAGGCCTTCACCACGCGGCAACTGGAACACTTCAACCTGGCCGTAGAGGTCGCACGCCGCCTGGGCTATGCCAACCTTGTACTGCACGCCAGTTCCAGCCTGGCGTTCTTTGGCCGCAAAGATGCGCTGTTCAATATGGTTCGCACCGGCATTGCCCTGTGGGGCCACCTGCCCGGCGACCTTGGCGGCCACGAAGCCCGCTTGCGCCCGGCGCTGCAACTCAAGACCCGCATCCTGTTTCTCAAGGACGTACCCGAAGGCACACCGATTGGCTACAACCGCACCTGGTACAGCCCCGCGCCCACGCGCATTGCAACCCTGCCGATTGGCTACGACGACGGCTATCGCACGGCCATGAGCAACAAGGCCTGGGTACTGGTGCGCGGCATTCGCTGCCCCGTGGTAGGTCGCGTCAGCATGGACTACACCACGGTAGATGTCGGCCAGGTGCCGCAGGCAGCCGTGGGGGACGAAGTCATGCTGCTGGGCGCCCAGGGCAAGCAGGTGATTACGCTAAGCGAGGTCGCCGCCTGGGCAGGCTGCATACCCTATGAGTTTCTGTGCGGCCTGGGCCGCCGGGTGGTGCGGGTGTACCCATAGCCGCACGTTGACTATGCTGGGGCCAGGAGATCGCCATGGCAGAAGCTACACCTGAAATGCAGGTGCTGGGTCGTGTGCCCAGTGGGCTCTATATCGTGACGGCCGAAAACGGCGGCCAGAAAGCTGGCTTCCTGGCAAGCTGGGTCGTCCAGGCCGGGTTCATGCCGCCGGCAATCACACTGGCTGTGAAGCAGGATCGCCCGATCATGCGCCAGATGGCCCGCGGCGCGCTGTTTGCGCTGAACATTCTTGGCCAGGCCGACAAAGCCATTATGGGCCGCTTTGCGCGCGGGTTTGAAATCGGGCAAGACCCCTTTGAGGGCAGCAACATCGAACGCACGGTCAACAACACGCCCTTTCTGCCCGACGCGCTGGGGTTCATGGAATGCCGCGTGCTGCGCGTGATGGAACCAAGCACGGAACACAATGTGATCTCGGCTGAAATCATCGGTGGCCGCATGTTGAAAGAGGGCGAACCCTGGGTGCACGTGCGCAAATCGGGCGAAAGGTATTAGCCTGGCCCCCCAATGCCGCCTATGGACCCCGCCGCCTGCGAGATTCTTGCCACTGCCCGCCGCGTTGCGGTGCTGGGCATGTCGCCCAAGCCCCAGCGCACCAGCCATGAAATCGCCCTGTATCTCAGGCGCGCTGGCTATGAAATTGTGCCCGTAAACCCCGGCCATGACAGCATCCTTGGCCTGCCCTGTTACGCGCGCCTGGCGCAGGTGCCGGGGCCCGTCGAGATCGTGGACGTCTTTCGCGCCGCGGACCATGAAGCGGAAGTCGCGGCCGAGATTCTGGCCATGGTGGTGCCGCCCAGGGCGGTGTGGTTTCAACTGAACGCCGGTGGCGATGGTGTGGCAGAAATGCTGCGTGAAAAAGGCATCGCGGTGTTCGTGAACAGTTGCATCAAGGTGGTTCACAGCCTTTGCCAGTCGCGGGCATAGGCAGGGGCTGGCCGCTGGGGTGGGGCAACCTACAACCTGACACTGCATGAACCGATACTTCGACGAAGTGCACGCCTTTGCCCGCACCTATGAGCTGTTCGTGCGCGGCGAAAGCATTTTGATCGGCTTCTCGGGTGGGCCTGACAGCATGTTTCTGGCCGAATGCCTGCAGCAGATCAGCAGCACCTATCGTTACGGCTGGAACATCACGCTGGCGCACTTGAACCATGGCATTACGGAAAGCGCCGACGACAACGAAAAATTCTGCCGCGAAATCGCCGAGTCGCGCCTCAAGCTGCCGCTGGTTACGCGCCGCGTTTCGATACCGATGATGCGCGACAGCGGCAAGTACCGCGGCATGAGCATTGAGCAACTGGGCCGCCGCGAGCGTTACCGGCTGTTTGTGGACACCTGCAAGCAGAAGTCGATCACCAAGCTGGCAACCGGCCACCAACTGGACGACCAATCCGAAACCGTGTTGATGCGGGCCATTGCGGGCTCCTGGTTGACCGGCATTTCCGGCATTCCGGTGCGTCGGCCGCTTTCACGCGAAATGAAAACCGAGGTTGTGCGCCCGCTGCTGCGCACCGGCCGCGAACAGATTGAGGAATGGGTCAAGTCCGAAAACGTGCCTTACTTCAACGATCCCAGCAACACCGACATGCGCTACACCCGCAACAAGGTGCGCCAGGTGTTGATGCCGCTGATTACCAAAGAGTTCAACCCCGGCGCGCGCCGCCACCTGGCCGCGTTGGGCTTTCAGGCCCAGGAACTTGAAGTTGAGTTCCAGCACCTGGCGGCGGCGTTTCTGGACAAGCCTGAGCCCCGTGGCGGCCAGACCATCATGCGGGTCTCGCTGGAAAAGCTGCGCTCGCAGGGGCCGCTGGCCCAGCGCTATATTCTGCGCGAAGGGTTGATGGCTGCCGGTCTGCCAGCGCGCGAAGTAACCCACCGCCGCGTCGAACAGGTGCGCGACCTGCTGGGCAGTGAACGCCGGGGCGTGGTCGTGAAGCTGAACGAAAAAACCGGCGTGCTGCTGGACGACGCCAACCTGGTCATCACCGTCACACACACCACGCTGCTGCCCGAAAGCCTGGCCGCGGCCGAGTTCCAGATTACCCGCGACGGCACCTGGCTGGCCGACGTCAACCGCGGCCCCTACATGCGCATCAGCGCCGAAATGATGTCCATGCCCGATGGCGGCCTGGTGCAGCTGCTGGAAGACAAGCCGCCTGAAGTGGAATACCTGGACGCCGAAAAAGTGCTGTTTCCGCTGCTGGTGCGAGGCCGCAAAGACGGCGACCGCATTCAGCCCCTGGGCCTGGACGGCGAAAAGAAAATCCAGGACCTGCTGACGGACAACAAAGTAGCCCGCGAAGAACGTGACCTGGTGCCCTTGATTTGTGATTCCACGGGCGTGATCTGCGTGTGTGGCCAGACCATTTCGCACCGTGTGCGCGTTACGCCAACAACCCGGCAACTGATCTGCATCAACATGATGGCAAGATCCACCGGCAGCGACGCCAGCGGCTTCATGCCCCCAGTAACCGGCTGAAGCAACCCGACAGCGCCGCGCGAAAAGGGCTTAAGGCTTTAACCACGGATAAACACGGATAGACACAGATAACCACGGAACGAACCCGGATAACCACGGGTCGAACGCGGCGGCCCGTTGGGGCGGGGTTTATCCCCGCCCGTGGTCGGCCTGCCCGACAGGATTGTCGGGCCCACCCAATGCCACCCAGCCGTTGCAGCCCCAGCCGCAAGGCTGGGGACGGCGGTACCGTTGACACCCATAGGCACGCCACCCAAAGCAGCCCGACAGGATTGTCGGGCCTACCCAAAATTGATCCGTGTTTATCCGTGTTATCCGTGGCTAAACGCCGTTGCCTTGAATTGACCAAACAGGCTGCCGTCGCCCCCGCCCTTGCGGGCGGGGCTGGGGTGCATGGCGTCGGCGCTTGTAGGGGCGGGGTTTTTCCCCGCCCGTGGTCGGCACGCCCGACAGGATTATCGGGCCCACCCAATGCCACCCAGCCGTTGCAGCCCCAGCCGCAAGGCTGGGGACGGCGGTACCGTTGACACCCATAGGCACGCCAGCCAAAGCAGCCCGACAGGATTGTCGGGCCCGCCCAAATGCCGCCCAAGGCTGATCCGTGATAATCCGTGTCATCCGTGGTTAAACGCCGTTGCCTTGAATTGATTCATCAAGTTGCCGTCGCCCCCGCCCTTGCGGGCGGGGCTGGTCTTGACTTGTCAACAGGCGATCATTTGGGTGGGCCGCGATTGGCCCTGATGTCCATGATTCTTGCGATCAGTGCCTTGAAGGTTGGCAGTTCCCGGGCCCTGAAACCCTGGCCTATGCTTTGTGGCGGAATCAGCGCTCCTTCTGCGATTTCTGTGATCGGCGGGGTTTCTTCCAGCAGCCTTTTGTAGGCCTCGGGCGTGTCGGCGTGCATCAAACCGTGCGCCGCCAGCACGCGCTGCATCACGCCGCCGAACATGAGCCACTGGTCCGGAAATCGAAACGGCATCCAGTTGCCAAAGCCGACTTCTTTGAAGGTGTCATCCATGTGCATCATCGTGTCGGTCACGATGGCGACGGCGCGATCGAGCATGAAATCACGCCGCATCTGCGCATCGGCGGCGACGCGGTTGTGTTTGAGCTGGGCCTGCAGCAATTCGGCCGAGGCCTTGGGCAACTCTTTGGCCGAACGCGCCGCCAGTGTGAGAATCGACAGCGGCTTGATTTCCGGGTTGGCCAGGCGAACGCGCTTGGGGGCGGGTGCAGGGGCGGGTGCAGGTTCAGGTGCAGGTTCGGGTGCAGGTTCGGGTTCGGGTGCGGGTTCAGGTGCGGGTGCAGGGGCAGGTTCGGGTTCTTGCGCGGCTTTGGCTTCGCTGGTCGCGTTGGCTTGCAACTGGGCGAGTCCGGCCTTGAGCATCTGCTGGTGAAAATCCACGCACAGTTGCAGGCGCTGCAGGTGTTCGCGCTGGGCTTTCTCGTTGAGCGTCTCGGCTTCGGCCTGCCAGGGGTCTTCGGGTTTGAAGGCCGGCTCGCCGGGCGGGGTGTCGGTGCTGCACCAGGGAATCAACATTTCCTTGGAGACGATCTTAGGGCGTGAGCCGTCCTTGCACCGGTTGCGCCAGTATTCGATGTGTGTGTTCAGGACAGGTGGAATGTCGTGTTCGAGCAAGACAGGCTCCCGAAACATGGCGCGTTGGGGGACGCCCCAAGCGACAAATTCGAGAGAAAAGGCGGCGGGAAGCGGGTCGGCAGGGTGATGAAAATGGGGTTGGGGTTTGGGGTTAGGGGTTAGGGTTGGGGGTTAGGGCTTAGGGCTTGGGGCTTGGGGCCAACGGCTTAGGGCTAACGGCTAACGGCTTTAACCACGGATAAACACGGATAGACACAGATAACCACGGAACGAACCTCGGAACGAATGTCGGATCGAACCACGGAACGACCCCGGACAACCACGGGTCGAACGCGGCGACCCGTAGGGGCGGGGTTTATCCCCGCCCTTGGTCGGCCTGCCCGACAGGATTGTCGGGCCTACCCAGCGCTGATCCGTGCTTATCCGTGGCTAAACGCCGTGGCCCTGAATTGATTAAACAGCTTGCCGTCGCCCCCGCCCTTGCGGGCGGGGCTGGGGTGCATGGCGTCGGCGCTTGTAGGGGCGGGGTTTATCCCCGCCCGTGGTCGGCCTGCCCGACAGGATTGTCGGGCCCACCCAATGCCGCCCTGGGTTGTTTGTTGTTGTGCGGTTTGGCTGCTACGAAATGTCGCGCAGAATCGCCCTGGTGTGGGGGCCGTAGAACGGGTCGTCGCGCAGGTCGGTGGCCCTTTGCTTGACGTCGAAAATCGCGCTGGAACTTTCAAGCCACTTCACGGCCTTGTCGGGTTCCAGGTCAAAGCCGGATACATAGGTGCTGATGTCGTCGCAGGTAATCAGGTATTCGCCCAGCCCGCGCAGGTGTTCCACCAGCAGCGTGGCATAGGGGTCGGTGCCCTTGGTGCTGGTGGCGCGGGCCCAGTTCTGTACGGCCTGGGCGGTCATGCGGCTGGCATTCCAGTCGTCAAAGACGCGGCGAAGTTCGGCTCGAAGGTCCTTCGACATGGCCGCAAGTATACGCTGCGCCGGCGCAAGTGTCTGGTATGCAGTGGCCCGTGTCTGGCACAATGGTTCGCCACGCGAAGCGCCAACAGGTTCAGGCCCAATGCCCGATTTTCTGGAAAAACTCGAGCCCTACACCAGCTATCGCTACATCCTGGGCCTGGTACTGGGCGGGTTGACCCTTTACTTCGTGGTTACTTCACTGCTGTCGCTGCGCCAACTGGCGGCCCTGCTGCGCGATTTCAACAACCTGGCCGCGCAAGGCCGCGTCCTGGACGACGCGCGCCTGGCACTGGACCCCGGCTGCGACCTGAAGCACCTGCCCACCTTGAAGGCCAAGCCCGGTCGGATCGTGAAAATGATGCTGCTGCTGGCGGTGTTGAAGGTGCTGCGGCCGGCAAGCCTGGTGCGTCTGTGGCCGGAGTTGACGGCCGTGACGGTGCTGGCAGTGCTTTCGGCGTGGTCTTATGTGTATGTGTTCACGCTGGGGGTTTAACTGCCGGTTCCGAGTGCCGTGTTCAGTGTTCCGTGTCGACTGCAACTAATCGTCAGGCCTGGACGTTGACCCGGGCCGCGGAACGCGGAACTTGGCACTGGTAACCCCATACCCTTGCATTTCGTTCCCATGCTGGTAGCAAGTCCGCGCCGTTGACGGCAACGGCGGTTGGTCCACAGATGAACACAGATAAACACGGATAGTGCATTTGATCTGTGTCCATCCGTGTCCATCTGTGGTCCAAAGCAGTTCGCAGTCCGCAAGACACGAGACACCGGAGTTCCCATGCCCGCCAGAAGCATTGAACAGATTCGCAACCTTTGCAAACGCCGCGGGTTCATCTTCCCGGGCAGCGCGGCCTACGGTGGGCTGGGCAGTTTCTGGGACTACGGCCCGCTGGGTGTGGAGATGCTGGGGCACATCAAGCGCGCCTGGTGGCGCAACGTGGTGTACGAGCGCGACGACATGGAAGGTTTGGACGGAGCAATCATCACCAGCCGCAAAGTCTGGCAACACAGCGGGCATGAGGCCACGTTCAGCGACCCGCTGGTGGACTGCAAGAAGTGCCGCAGCAGATTCAGGTCTGATCACATTTCATTGCCTGCGCCTGGGACTGCACTCAGAGCCGAACTGGATAGGAGGATCGAAGGCAGCGACCTGCACATACAGGCAAACCAATTGGTCCACAAAACGACGGTGTTGGACGCGCACGGAGTTGAATCGAAGGAGGAAGTGCTCGTGGGGCCAGGTGACACCGACAACTGGATCCGCGATGGCATGATCTCTGCGAACCTGCTCCCCTGTCCAAAATGCGGCGCCGCTGACTGGACCGAAATTCGTCGCTTCAACCTCATGTTTCAATCGCACGTTGGGCCTGTGGCGACCGAGGCTGGAACTGCTGAAGAACTCGCGTCCCGCGTTTACCTGCGCCCCGAAACTGCTCAGACCATCTTCATGAACTTCAAACATGTGCAGGCCACTTTGCGCCGCAGGGTTCCCTTTGGTGTTGCCCAGATCGGCAAGGCCTTTCGCAACGAAATCACGCCCGGCAACTTCATCTTCCGCACGCGCGAATTCGAACAGATGGAAATCGAGTTCTTCATCAAGCCGCCGCAATACGTGCAGGCCGGCGAAAAAACCGACGAACAATGGCACGAGGAATGGATCAACCAGCGCTACAACTGGTGGCTCGGCCTGGGTGTTGACCCGTCAAGGCTGCGCAAACGCGCGCAAGACAAAGCCGAACTGGCCCACTACGCCAAGGCCACAACGGACCTTGAATACCTGTTTCCGGATTTCGGCTGGGGCGAAGTCGAAGGCGTTGCCAACCGCACCGATTTTGACCTCAGCGCCCATTCGCGCGATGTGCCGCAGGCCGACCTGGCACGCCTGAAGCTTGAAAAGAACGCCGACAGCACCGAAACCTTTGACTACTTCGATTCCGAAGCCAAGGCCCGCTACATCCCGTGGGTGATTGAACCCAGCGCCGGCGTCACGCGCGCGATGCTGACGTTTCTGTGCGAGGCCTACCACGAAGAACTGGTCAAGGAGCCCCAAGCGGCCGAGGTCGACCCGCTCAAGGTCGAGATCGACGCCGCCATCAAGAACGCACAAAAGAAGGCCAAAGAAGCAGAAAAACTGCGTGCCGAGTCGCGAGTGCCGAGTACTGAGTCAGCGGCAGACAAAGGCGCAGTGGACGCGCAACACGCAACACGGGACACGGCACCCAAGCACGACCCGGCCGCGATTGCCGAGTTTGTGGCCAGGCTGGAAGAAATGAAATCGCGCCTGCCGGCCAGCCTGCTGGAGATCGACAACCTGCTGGAAGAACACCCCGGCGCGCTGAACCTGGAACCAGTCAAGAAGCTCAAGCCCAAGGTCAGCAAACTGGCAGAGGATTGCGTTCGCGTGGTGCTGCGCCTGCACCCGGCGTTGGCGCCTGTTAAGGTTGCTATCTTTCCGCTCAAGAAGAACGAAGCCGGCATCGTTGATGTGGCCCACCGCATTACCAGGCAACTGGCGCCGTTCATGCGCGTGCAGTACGACGACAGCGCCGGCATTGGCCGGCTGTATCGCCGCCAGGACGAAATCGGCACGCCATTCTGCATCACGGTCGATTTTCAAACCCTGGAAGACAACACCGTCACGCTGCGCGAACGTGACAGCATGCAGCAAAGCCGTGTCGCGATTGGCGAACTCAAGCACCTGCTGATGCAGCGCCTGCACATGGCCTGAAGATTTGATTGCAGCACAACACTGTGGGAAACGCGGCGCCAGCCGCGGCCCGCAGGCCCCTGCGCGTGCGGATTCAGAAAATCCGTTGCGTCGTATAGAAAGTGAGCAGCAGGGGCTGTTCGCAGCATCGTGTCTTGATCACATGCCTACCCAGTAAGCAACTATTTGCAGTGGCTGTTTTTTTCACTGCTGGTGCCTGACCGCGTGGTTGCCAGCCAATGGCCAATCATGGCTTTTGCGCCTTGCATGGCCCTGGCCCGCTGGAAACCCCCGGGCAAGCCCATGGTGTCGCCGGCCGATTTTATTCCGCTGGCCGAAGAAACCGGCTTGATCTCCTCGCTGGGGCGCCAGGTGCTTCGCAACGCCTGCCTCCAGAACCGCCTGTGGCGCGACAAGCTGGGCATTCCTGTGGTCATTTCCGTGAACCTGTCAGCGCGCCAGTTGCGCAGCGACGACGTAGTCACGATGGTCGCCCAGGCCCTGAAGGAATCTGACCTGCCGCCGAGCGCCATCAAGCTGGAACTGACCGAAAGCGCGTTCATGGACTACAACCGTGGCGTGCTGGGTGTGCTGGATGAACTCAAGCGCATGGGCGTAGGCATGTCGATTGACGACTTCGGTACGGGCTATAGCTCGTTTGCCTATCTGGGCAAAATGCCGATCGAGACGATCAAGATGGACAAGTCGTTCATTGAGGGCCTGCCCGGCCAGGCCGACCACATTGCGATCTCCAGTGCGATCTTGGCCATGGCACAGGCCATGAAGGTGAATGTGGTCGCTGAGGGTGTGGAACATTCCGGCCAGTTGAACTTTCTTCGCCAGCACGGGTGCCGCTGGGTACAGGGCTATCTGTTCAGCCGCCCCGTAGATGCTGAAGCCGCAGAGGCGCTGCTGCGCAAGGCGCTGGTGATTCCGGATTAGCCACGCTTTCCACAATTCATGAACGCCGCGAACCCCGCGAACCCGGCAAACCCCGCATGACAGGCCGCTTTACGGGCTGTCGCCGGGCGCAAGGGCGCTTGCCCTTGTGGCGACAATGGGCTAGATTCCGGCGCTTCATTGAAAGGACACCATGGCAAAGAAGGACCCACCGCCGCCGCCGGTTGCCAATGAAGGCAAGATCGAGCCGCTGAACATTGCCGACGAAATGCGCGAGTCGTACCTGACTTACGCCATGTCCGTGATTGTCGCGCGTGCGCTGCCCGACGTTCGCGACGGCCTGAAACCCAGCCAGCGACGCGTGCTGGTGGCCATGAACGACCTGAACCTGGGCCCCACGGCCAAGCACCGCAAGTGCGCCAAGATTTGCGGCGACACCAGCGGCAACTATCACCCGCACGGCGAATCGGTGGTTTACCCCACGCTGGTGCGCATGGGCCAGGATTTCAACACGCGCTACATGCTGGTCGACCCGCAGGGCAACTTCGGCACGATCGACGGCGATCCGCCGGCCGCCATGCGATACACCGAGGCGCGCATGACCCGCGCCGCCACGGAAATGCTGGAAGACCTGGATAAGGACACCGTCGATTTCATTGACAACTTCGAAGGCACGCGCCAGGAACCGACCGTGCTGCCGGGCAAGTTTCCCAACCTGCTGTGCAACGGAACAGGCGGCATTGCCGTAGGCATGGCGACATCCATGCCTCCGCACAATGTGGTCGAGGTATGCGATGGCATCAGCCACGTGATTGATACGCCCGATTGTTCCGTTGACGACCTGATCAAGATCGTCAAGGGCCCTGACTTTCCGACCGGCGGCATTCTGTGCGGGCGCGCCCCGATTGTGCAGGCCTACAAAACCGGCCGCGGCATTGTCACGGTGCGTGGCCGCGTCGAGATGGAAACCGGCGACCGCGACAAGACCAGCATTGTGATCACCGAGATTCCGTACCAGGTGAACAAGGTGTCGTTGATTGAACGCATCGCCGAACTGGTGCGAAGCGACGTCATCAAGGGCATCAGCGAAATCAAGGATTACAGCAAGAAGGACATCCGGCTGGTCATTGAGGTCAAGCGCGGCGACGACCCGAACATCGTGCTGAACCAGTTGTACAAGCACACCCAGTTGCAGCAGAGTTTCAGCATCATCAACATCGCCATCGTGGAGGGTAAGCCCCAGACGCTGAACCTGAAGCAGCTGTGTGAAGCCTACCGCGACCACCGCAAAGAAGTGATCCTGCGCCGCACCCGCTGGCTGCTGAACAAGGCACGCCAGCGCCAGCACATCGTGATCGGGCTGCTGCTGGCCCTGACACGCATGGACGACATCATCAAGCTGATCCGCGCCAGCAAGGATGTCAACGAAGCCCGCGAAAAGCTGATGGCCCTGAAGTTTGCCAAGAAGGTGAAAACCGAGGGCGGCCAGGTCATTGAAGACAATGAAACGCTGACGCGCCTGCAAGCCGACGCAATTCTTGCCATGACCCTGTCGCGCCTGACCGGGCTGGAACGCGGAAAACTGGAAGAGGAGTACAAGGCCCTGGCCGCCGAAATCGCTGACCTGATGGACATTCTGGCCCGCGACAAGCGCGTGCTGGACATCATCAAGGCCGACCTTGCCGAAATCAAGGAACGCCACGGCGACGAGCGCCGCACCGAAATCCAGAACGCCGGCGTGGGCGATTTTGACATCACTGACCTGATTCCAGACGAACAGGTGGTGGTGACCTTGAGCGCCGAAGGCTACATCAAGCGCGTGCCACTGGAGGCCTACCGAAGGCAGAACCGCGGCGGCACGGGCAGCATCGGCAGCGGCAGCAAGGAAGGCGACTTTGTTGAACACTTCTTCATCACCAGTACCCACGATTACCTGCTGGTCTTTACCAGCCTTGGCAAGCTGCTGTGGCTGAAGGTGTACGACATTCCCGAGTTCGGCAAGCAGGCCAAGGGCCGCGCGCTGATTAACCTTTTGAATATCAGCAACGTCGAAAAAGTCAGTGCCTGCATCAAGGTGCGCAAGTTCGACACCGGCCAGAAGCTGCTGTTTGTGACCAGCGAGGGCACGGTCAAGAAGACCGAGCTTGAGGAATACAGCAACGTCACCAAGAAGGGCATTCGCGCCATCAACCTGCGCGAGGGCCACCGCCTGATCGACGTGCTGTTGACCCATGGCAACGACGAAATCGTCATTGTGACGCGCAACGGCTACAGCATCCGGTTCAATGAAACCGACGCACGCACGATGGGCCGGGTGGCCTCAGGCGTGCGCGGCATTGACCTGCGCGACGACGACGTGGTGGTGGGCGCGGCCGTGGTCAACCGCAATGCCAGCTTTCTCAGCATTTGCGGCAAGGGCTATGGCAAGCGCAGCAGCTTTGATGACTACCGCATCCAAAGCCGTGGCGGCAAGGGCATTATCAACTACAAGGTCAATGACAAGACCGGCCATGTGGTGGCGGCGAAGTCGATCTTTGAAGGCGATGAAATCATGCTGATGACCCGCCAGGGTGTGGTTCTGCGCACCAAGGTCACGGAAGACAGCATGCGCGAAATCGGCCGCGCGACCCAGGGCGTGCGCATGATGAAGGTGGCCGACGACGACGAAGTAAGCAGTGTCGTCAAGATCATGAACGAGGCTGAGGCCTTTGAGAAAGCCGAAGCCGAAGGCGCCGAGCAGCAGGTGGAAGAAGTGCTCAAGAAGGGCATTGAGGAATACCCGGCCGACAGCGCCCGCCGCAAAGCTGTGGACGACGAGAAACCAGAAAAGCCGCAAACACCGCCCAAGCCGGCACCAGGAACCTCCGCGCGCAACCCAAAGGCGGCGCCAGACAAGCCCGCAAAGAAGAAGCGCAAAGGCGGCGACAAAGAAGAAGAGGAATAGGCCGCTAGTTCAACCAACAACATGGTCTTTAACCACGGATTACGCGGATAATCACGGAAGCGCCGGGAAGGTTTCGTGGTTATTCGTGTAATCCGTGGTTCGCTGTTTGAAGTCTTTGGATTGTCCCGACTGCGGAACTGAATATGACCAACAAAGCGACCATCACCGGCCTTGCGCTGGGCCCCGCAGGCGACCACCCGCCGCTGCATCGGGTGGCCCAGCAGGTGTTGACCTTGGTCGAGGGCAAGGGTGTGAAGGGCGACAAGAAGTTCGGCACCAGCCAGCACCGGCAGGTCAACCTGATCAACGCCCGGACCTATGCCTGGTTTGCGGCCAGCTTCAACCGTGCGCTGCCAGCGCCCGGCGCATTTGGCGAACAATTGATTGTCAGCGATGCGATCGACCTGAACTGGCTGCCCATTGGTGCCCGTTTTCGTGTGGGGGCGGCGTTGCTGGAAGTTGCCAGCAATCGCACGCCCTGTGAATCTCTGGCCACCAAGGTGGGCGTGGATCGTGTCAGCCACTTTGTCGGCCACGTGGGCGTGTTGTGCCGCGTTGTGCAGGGCGGCGAAGTGCGCCACGGCGATGCCGTGCAACTGGTATAATGCTTCTCAGGTGAACCCATGAGTCTTCCTGCATTGGTTGCACTGGCCGGGACGGGGCTGGTTCTGTTTGCCAGCTTTCTGTTTCTGCCCAATGCACCTAACCTGCCTGTGCTGGGCGCCGGTGACTGGCCCAAGCTGATTGTCATGGCCCTGGGCTGCGGGTGGTGCTTGCTGGGCACCGTCCAGCTGGCACGCCTGGGCCGGGGCGGGTTCAAAAAAGTCATGGCTGCCCTGTTGTGCCTGTTCACCCTTGGCATAGCCGGCATGATGACGTTCTGGGTGCAGGACTTCAGCTATCGCCTGCCCGCGCCCATTGAGGTAAAGCAACTTCAGTCCGTGCGCAGCTTTGAAGGTATCGATCAAGATGGCAAAACAGTCAGCGACCAGACACTCCGGGGCAAGCCCTTCGTTCTGGTCTTCACGCGTGGGTTCTGGTGACCGTTTTGTGTTCGTGAACTTCAGGTCCTGAAGTCCGTACTGCAAGAAGACGAGTTCAAGGGTGTGCAGGCCGTGACCGTCTGCGGCGACAAACCCGAAGACGCAAAGAACGGCGCCGAGAAATCCGGCGTGGATTTCCATGTCATTGGCGATTCAGAACTGAAGATCATCAACGCCTGGGGCCTGCGACACGAAGAAGCGGTACCCGGCAAAACCACGGCCCGACCGGCGGCCTTTTTTGTCACGGCCGAGGGCAAAATCGCCCATTCCGTTCAGCCTGATAACTACCGCAAGCGCATGGACGCGGAGGCATTTCGGGCCGGTCTGCGCAAAGCCATGGGCAAGTAGGGCTTGCGCGTGGCATCGCGCTGTAAACTGCCCTTGCAGCCCGGTCGCCGGGCGCTAGAGTATGCCCTCCCCCGAAGGTACGAAGCGTTCACGCCCATGAAGAACCTGATTCTTCCGTTGGCCTTGGTGCTGCTGGCTGTGGTTGGTTGTGCGTCCTCGCAGGACACACGCTTGAACACAGAACCGCGCAGCTACGACGAAGCCATGGAACAGTTGTCTGTGGAAATCGTAAGCATCGACAAGCACATCATTGGCGCGCAGTACCGCCTTGCGGTGCCGGAGGCCGAACGGGCCACATCCATTGCAGGTGCCCTGGGCCGCTGGGACCCACCGCGCCTGGGCACCAGCCTTGACGAATACAACGAGTACCAAAGCCAGGTAGACGACCTGCGCCGTGCCACGGACCGCCTTCAGTTCATGATTGAGCAGCGCCGCAAGGAAGACGCCCGCGACCAGCTGGAAATCGTGGCGCGCCGCTTCAACTACATGAGTTCGAAGTACGGCCCGACAATTCAGGTCGGTGTTCTGGAACGCGACCCCAACAAGCTGCGCGGCCCCGAAGGCTACCGCGGCGAGTTGCCCGGTGAGTTGCGCGGCAATCGCTAACCCAGCGGCTGTCATATTGGTTGGAAATGCCCGCCCCGAGCCTATACTCGGGGCGTATTCACAGGAGCAGACCTATGTCCCTTGCGACCGACTGCCCACACTGCCAGAAGAATTTCGTGCTGCCCGACAAGCTGTTCGGCAAGCGCATCAAGTGCAAATCCTGTGGCGGCGTGTTTCGCGTCGGCGGGGAAAGCGCAGCTCCACCGGAAGCCGAAGAATTTGACAAGTTTGACGCCGTTGATCGCACCCACGCCGAACTGGCGCCCATGGATGGCGATGCCGGCACAGGCCGCAAGATGCCCGGCGCAGGCGGAGACGATTTCGCCACGCAGTATCCCGGCATGGCCGGCAGCCAGGGCGATGACTTCGCCACCCAGTATCCCATGCAGGGCAAGGGCACCGGTGGTGACGATTTTGCCACGCAGTACCCGCTGCAAGGCCAGCAGGCGGGCGACGACTTTGCCACGCAGGTTCCACCAACGGCTCAGGATTTCAGCCAGACGCAACCTGGCGCCGGTTCCAGTTGGGGCGACGAGACTTCCACTGACGGCAACACGGCTTCGGGCGAGACCTGGAGTGACACCAAGGGCGACGCCGATTACTTCGGCAGTGGCGATACCCACCACGACGATCGCGCATCCAGTGACACCGTGCACGACGAGGTGGCCTCCGGTGACACCGTGGCCGACCAGGTGCCAGGCACCGGTGACACCGCAGTAGACTTCATTCCGGGTGAAGGCGAGATCGCCGCAGCGCAACAAGAAGCGCAAGCCGCCGACGGCGCTGACGCCGAAGCTGAAGATGCGGCCAAGGGTAAACTTCCTGGCAAGGGCAAGCTGCCGGCCAAGGGCCTCAAGTTGCCCGCCAAGGGTGGAACGGCTTTCAAGGGCAAGCTGCCCGCCAAGTCCGAAGACGAACCATCTGCCAAGGCTGGCACAGGCAAGCTGCCCGGCAAGGGCGCCCTGCCAGACAAAGGCAAGAAACTGCCCACCAAGGCGACCAAGCCCGGTGTGGTGGCGGGTGCAGGCAAGAAGAAGGGCAGCAAGCTGCCGCTGTTTTTTGTGCTGTTCCTGTTGCTGGACCTGGCGGCGTTTGCGGCCGTGGTGTACGTGCCCGATGTGCGCGAGGCCGTTGGCCTGAATGGCCAGCCGTGGCTCAATGACATTGCCCAGAATGTGGGCGGCCACGTAGACGCGCCAGCCAAACCCGCGCCCACAACCAACCCGGGCACGACCAACGAGCCCGCAAGCAATGAAGCCAACAGCCAACCCGAGCCTGTAAAGCCGGAGCCAGTAAAGCCGGAGCCCGTCAAGCCAGAGCCAGTAAAGCCGGAGCCCGTCAAGCCAGAGCCAGTAAAGCCGGAGCCAAAGGAACCAGAACCGGTAGTTCCAGAACCCAAAGAGCCCGAACCGGTCGTTCCAGAACCCAAGGAACCGGAACCAGTAGTTCCAGAACCCAAAGAGCCGGAACCAGTAGTTCCAGAACCCAAAGAGCCCGAACCGGTCGTTCCAGAACCCAAGGAACCTGAACCTGTCGTTCCCGAGCCCAAAGAGCCCGAACCAGTAGTTCCGGAACCCAAGGAACCAGAGCCAGTCGTTCCCGAACCCAAGGAACCAGAACCAGTCGTTCCCGAGCCCAAAGTTCCAGAGCCAGTTGTTCCAGAACCGAAGGAACCGGAACCTGTCGTTCCCGAACCCAAGGAACCTGAACCCGTCGTTCCCGAGCCCAAAGTTCCAGAGCCAGTTGTTCCAGAACCGAAGGAACCCGAACCTGTGGTTCCTGAGCCCAAGGAACCAGAGCCCGTCGTTCCGGAGCCCAAACAGCCGGAGCCCAAGCAGCCCGAGCCTGTAGTGCCTGTGCCGCTGCCGGAACCGGTCAAGCCGAAGGTCGTGGTGCCTGAAAAGGACCCCTTCAAGAGTGATTGGCCCAAGTTTGAACGCAAAGCGCCCAAGCCCGCCGAACCGGGCCGGGCCAAGGACTTCTTCAACGAGAACTTTGACGCCCCGCGCTATGACTGGAAGTGGCTGCCGGCCGGAACCCGCGCCGTGGCGGGCAAGCCGGGCGTGTCCGGTGCCCTGGAAATGGACGCCAACAAGCAGTTCGAAATGTCGGGCAGTATCAAGGACGGCGAAATCCGCATGTCCGTATGGCGCGATATGTCCGACAGCGACAAGCGCGTCAGTGGCGACAGCGCCAAGAGCTACGAGATTCGCTTCCGCGCCGTCAGTGCCAACATGTACCACGCATTGCAGATCCGTGGCGACGGCTACTACCGCATCATCCACGTCAGCGGCGGCAAAACCGACGTCCTGGTGGGCGACAACAAGGGTGGTTACCTGCCGATTCCACACTGGGACCGCAACGCGGAGTACGACAACATTACCCTCGTCTTCCGGGGCAAGAACGTCGCAGGCAGCTTCAATGGCACCCGCCTGGCCAGCACCGACGCAGCTGGTGAAGGCGCGGGCAACGTGGGCGTTCGCACCTTCAACGGCCTGAACATGGCCATTGAGACCTTGAGCGTGGACGAGTAGTTCCGAATCGCGGTCCACGGGCCCGGTCCAGTGGACCGGGCCCGTTTTCTTCTATGGCCAATACAAAGGGGCGCACAACTTGCCCTCTATTTAGGTGAAGAATCCGGGCCGGGTTTCCCGATACCCCCAAGGCAAGGCCGCATTTGGCGGCCGGACCAAGTCCGCATTGGGTCACGGGAATTGCCATGGCAACCATCTTTGAACGCCTGCTGGGTGTCTTCAGCCTCGACATGGGCATCGACCTTGGCACGGCCAACACGGCTGTGTGCGTCGGCGGCCAGGGCATTGTGTTGTGCGAGCCCAGTGTGGTCGCCGTGCGCAAGGGCACCACGGAGGTTTTGAACAACGGCGACGCCGTGGGCAACGCGGCCAAGAACATGCTGGATAAGTGCCCCGGAAACATCGAGGCCATCCGCCCCTTGAAGAACGGCGTGATTTCAGATTTCGAGATCACCGAAGCCATGCTTTCGTACTTCATTCGCAAGGTTCACAAGCGCGCATGGGGCCTCAAGCCCCGGCTGATCATCAGCGTGCCCATGGGTATCACCGGCGTCGAAAAACGCGCCGTGATTGAATCCGCCGAACGCGCCGGAGCGCGCAGCGTGTACTTGATTGAACAGCCCAAGGCCGCTGCGCTGGGTGCCGGGCTGCCCATCAACGACCCCAACGGCAGCATGATTGTGGATATCGGCGGCGGCACGACAGACGTTGCCGTCTTGAGCCTGCAAGGCGTGGTCACCTATGAAACGCTTCGCATCGCCGGCGACGAACTGACGCAATCGATTGTCAGCTACATCAAGGACCAGTGCGGCCTGCTGGTCGGCGAACAGACGGCTGAAAAAATCAAGATCTCGATCGGCTCTGTGGTTCCCATGGAGCTGCTGGGCGCCGAAGAAATGCAGATGGAGATTCGCGGTCGCAACCTGGCAACCAGCCTGCCTGCGCGCTCCACCATCAACAGCGTGCAGGTGCGCGAGGCCATGATGCCGGTTGTTCGCCAGATTGCAGCAAGCATCAAGCGCACCCTGGAACGTACGCCGCCGGAAATCGCGGCCGACCTTGTCGACCAGGGCATCATGTTGGCCGGCGGCGGCGCCAGCCTGCGCGGCCTGGACTATTACCTGGAACACGACGTCAACCTGCCCGTGCGGCGCGCCGATGAACCCATCTATTCGGTCGTGCGTGGCACCGAAGCCGTGCTGAAGGACCTGGACGTCTACACCGAGCTTCTGGAATCGGCCGATGACATCTAAAGGCTGATTCAGGCCGGCACCGTGTCAGTTGAAGCAACCTGCCACCAGCACAAGATGCGACCATGCCCCGCAACCTGGACAAGATTTCGCTGGCATGGCTGGTGCGCCACCCCCTGGTGGCTACATGCATCCTGTTTGCGTTGACCATGCTGTTGCCCTACACCCGCGTGGCAGAGCGCCTGAAGCTGATCCCGTTTCTGCCCCTGGCGTATGCGGCCTCCGACGTTCCGGAAGCGCAAACACAGGATTTGCCGGAATCGGAGCGCCTGCAACGTGACCTGCACTTTGAACGCGAACGCGCTGGCAAGCTGGCCGCCGAAAACGCGGCCCTGGCAGACGCCCTGCGCGATGCCAGGTCGCTGGCAACGGCTGACCCCGCCTTTGCCGAAGTGGTTTTGCCCAAGGCCGTGCCAGCGCGGGTGATCTTTCATGGCGATTCGTCGCTGTGGCGGCACTGTATCTGGATCAACCGGGGAAAAGACAGCGGCATTGAGGAACGCATGCCCGTGGTTGCAGGCCGCACGCTGGTCGGGCGAACCTTCATGGTTGCAGCCGATCACGCCTGCGTTCAGTTGATTACCGACCCCGGCTTTGCCGCCAGTTGCGTTATCGTCGATGCCCTGGACCCCCAAAAGCGCGTGCGTGGCGTGTTGCGCGGCGACGCATCGGCCCTGCCGCACTTTCCGCGCCTGGAACTGGAGGACGTTGCCGGCGGGGACGTTGTCAGCCCCGGCATGCGTGTGCTGACCAGCGACTTTACCGGCCAGTTTCCCGCCGGCCTGAACGTAGGCATCGTGCGCGAGGCCATTCCCCAGGCAGGCTTTTTGCAAGTGCGCCTGGAAGCCGACCTCGACCTTGAAGGGCTGGACGTCGTGCAGGTGCTGCTGCACAAGCGCCCCGAGCTGGAAGCCCAGGCCGTAGCCCTGATGAAGAAGGGCAAAGGATGATCGCTGCCCCTGTACGCACTCGCGGCACGCCGCAATACCGCTGGCGCTTTGTGTTTGCAGCCGGCCTGGTGCTTTGTGCCGTTCACACGTTGCTGTTGCAGCGGCTGCGGCTGGGCGAATACACGCCGGACCTGTTCACGTTGCTGGCGCTTTACATCGGGCTGTTTGCAAGCCGTCAGGGTCGTTACTGGCCTTGCCTGGTGCTGGGATTGATCCGCGATTTCTTCAGCATGGGGCTGCTGGGCAGTTACGCCGTGCTATTCAGCCTGCTGCACAAGTTTGCCGGGCGGTTGCGATTGAAGCTGGACCCTGACCGCATTGCCAATGCGCTGTTGTTTGGTTTCACGGGCGTGTTTCTGGTCAACTTTGGCTACCACTTCATGCTGGCCTTTGGCGGCGATGGCGTGGGCTGGTCCGTGGCGCTGTGGCGCTGCACGGCCACGGCGCTGGTCACCGCGCCCTTTGCTGTGCCCCCTGTTTCCACTGTTGCATTGGCTGTTGTGCCGCCTGGGCGTGCACCGCACGCAGGGTGGCTATCTGAACTTCTAGGTCTTGCGGGCGTCAGGCATGCCCGGCTGCAGGCTGGCAACCAGCATGTTTGTGCAGTAGTCCAGCCATGCGTCGCGCGTGGTGGGCGCAAACGGATTCTGCTGAAACAAGTGCTCAATCACGCCGCGATAGATGATGAAGTAGTGCGTCAGGGCAATCACGGCCTGGGCAGCATGGCGAAGGTCAAAGCCGGGGGCCAGCATTTGCCGGTCCACCAGCGGCTGCAACATGCTTTCAATGCGCTTGAGAAACACCGCATAGGTCTGCTGCAAGGGCAGGCGTGCCAGTGTGCGGCCGCCCCCGAGGTTTTCCCAGGCCAGCAGTCGTGGATACTCGGGGATCGCCTCCAGCAGTGTCAGGTGCTTATTCAAGAACGCGCGCGCGGTGGCGTGCACTTCGCCGCTGGCTGCGCCCTGCACAAAGGTTCTGGAATGTTCGGCTGATTTTTCGGTAATCGCCTGCAGCACGGCGTTCAGGGCTTCGGCATACAACTCCTGTTTGCTGCCGAAATACTGATAGATCAGGCTTTTGTTCACGCCAGCCCGTGCCGCTACTTCGTCGACGCGCGTACCTGCCAGGCCGCGGGCCGCAAACTCCGTGATCGCCGCATGAAGGATCGAGGATTTGCTGCGGTTGGCGTCGCGCTTCTTGCCGGTGTTGGACTTCACGATGCCCCCTGCCGTGTCTGCCATGCCCCCGGATGGTTCAGTTGCACTAAGGGGTCACTTTTTTCTGGCGGTCGTTGGTTACAACGCCCAGCAGGCGTTCGATTTCCTGGCGGAACTCGGTTGGCGTCTGCTGGCGTTCCTCGGGGCGCTTGGCCAGTGCTTTTTGCAGAACCGGCCACACAGCGGGGTGCAGGTTGGGCACGCGCTCGTTCAGGTCGGGCGGGGCTTTTTCGTTGATCGCCTCGACAAACTTCCACACGCCCACTTCGTCAAAGGGCGGCTGGCCGCAAAGGCACTCGTACAACGTGGCGCCCAGGCTGTAGATATCGGCCCGCTGGTCTACGTCGCGGGTGTTTTCCACCTGTTCGGGGCTCATGTAATGCAGCGTGCCGATGCCTTCGCCGGTCTTGGTAATGTTCACGCTGACGTAGCGCTTGAGTTCCTTGGCCAGGCCAAGGTCGGTGATCTTCACTTCGCCTTCGCGCGAGATCAGGATGTTCTCGGGCTTGATGTCGCGGTGAATGATGCGCTGGTTGAAGGCGAACTCCAGCGCCTTGGAAACCTGAATGCCGATCTTGAGTGTGCCTTCGGCCGACAGCCGGCCTTTTTCGTCCAGGATTTCCTGAAGCGAGCTGCCGTTGATGTACTCCATCGAGATGAAGTACGTGCCATCAACCTCGCCAATCTCGTAGACCTGCATGATGTTGGGGTGGTTCAGCTTGCTGCCGGTCTTGAACTCTTTCAGAAAGCGTTGCAGGTTTTCCTGGTCAACCGTTTCACCCCGCTTGAGAACCTTCAGCGCTACAATCGTGGCGTTGCGTTCGTCGCGGGCTTTGTACACCAGCGCCATGCCGCCTTCGCCAATCACGGACAACACCTTGTAATGCTTCAGGGTCTTTCCAATCAGGCTGTTTTCGGCGGTGTAGGTTCCGTCGGCGTCGGGGCGGCGCTGCACGACAAACTCGCGAATCATCTCGCGTGTCTGGTTGCTGTCGGCCTCTTCCAGATACTCCAGAGTCACGCGGTCCAGCGTGATCACGTCGCCATGAACTAGCCGCGCCTTTTCAATGCGCAGCCCATTGAGCAGCGTGCCGTTACTGCTGCCATTGTCGTAAAGCCAGTAGGCCGAATCCTGGCGCTCAATGCGGCAATGTTCGCGCGAGACAGAATCGACCCGCAGCACAAGGTCGCAGCTGCTGCGCCTGCCGACCGTGACCGTGCCATGGTCAGGAAGTTCTTTCTCCAGACCGGCATCAATGCCGTCCACTATGCGCAGCTTGGCCTGCCCCATCCCTGGTGCTCCACGGTGCCGAACTCCGCGCGAAACTAACGCCCGAACCTTGAGACTACCAGTAAGCGCCCCAAGAATCAAAGCCATCGGCGGGCTATCCGTGGGCCTGTTCGCGCCTTGTCGGGGATATCGAAAGTGCTAGTATCCCGCGCCCACGCCCCGCACAGGGGCGTTGTTGATAACAGGACATCGCAATGCAGATTACGGTCGAAAACGCTGGCGGGTGCAAACGCATCATCCGCGCCGAAATTCCCGCCAACTTGGTCAACGAGAAACTCTCTGAGGGTTTCCGCGAAATCAACCGCCAGGTCGTCTTTCCAGGCTTTCGCAAGGGCAAAGCCCCGCGCCAGGTTCTTGAAAAGCGCTTTGGTACAGACGTCAAGAACGACGTGCGCCAGGCACTGGCCGACGACGCCCTGAAACAGGCCGTGGAAGCCAACGCGCTGAAAATTCTCGGCCAGGCCGAATTGGTGGGGGCCGTGGACCTGAACCCGGGCGCAGCCGCCGTGCTGACCCTGGAAGCCGAGGTCTACCCCGATTTTGAGGTGCCAGAATACAAGGGCCTGAAGGTGGACCGCCCGTCGCCCAAGGTTGAGGACCACGAAATTTACGCCCGCCAGCGCACCGAACAAATGAGTGATGGCAAGCTCGACCCGGTTGAAGGCGCGGCCAAAAAGGGCCATCTGCTGCGCGCCAACGTGCGGGTGACCCACGGCGAGGAAGTGATCTTCCGCCAGAACGGTGGCCTGCTGGAAGTCGGCTATGCCTGGATTGCGGGTCTCAAGCCCGTCAACGGCGAAAAAGAACTGGTTGGCCTCAAGGCCGGCGACAGCAAGGAATTGACGGCCAAACTGCCCGACGATTTCGGCCGCGACGACCTCAAGGGCAAAGACTGCAACATTCACATCGAGATTTCGGAAGTGCTGACCTACGACGGTCCCGACCTGGCCGAGTTTGCAAAGGCCAAGGGCAAGGAAAGCCTTGCCGCCTGGGGCGAAGAGGCCAAGACCGCGCTGATGTCGCAGAAAGAAACCGACATCGACCGCTACGTCGAGGAAAAGGTCATCCAGCAGGTGCTGGAAAAGACCAACATGGACCTGCCCGAAAAGTTCAGCACCCGCAAGGCCGCCGAACTGGTACAGCAGGAGGCCTACCGCATGTATCGCGGAGGCGTAGGCGAGGAAGAAATCCGCCAGTTCCTGGCCGAGAACAAGGACAAGGGCGTAGATGAAGTGAAGAACATGCTCAAGCGCGCCTTTGTGATCGACGCGATTGCGCGCAAGGAACGGGTGATTGTCACGGAAGACGAAGTGAACCGCGAAATCAGCCGCATCGCTGCTGCCGTGGGTCGCACGACCGAGGAATTGACCGCCGAGTTCCAGCAGCGGGGCACGATTTCCGGCATGCGGGAAGAAATGAAGACGGCCAAGGTGTTGAAGCTGCTGCGAGAGAAGGCGAAGTACGCATAACAGTTCGTTTCGCGTGCCGCGAACCCGGTTGTGGGCCAGCGACAAAGGAACAAGGAACTCGGAACACGAACCACGGAACACGGAACACGAACCACAAGACCGGAGTCACCATGGGCTATCCACTGCCGTTTGTGATTGAAAAGACCAGCCGCGGTGAACGCAGCTACGACATTTATTCGCGCCTGCTGGAGGACCGCATTGTCTTCATTCAGGGTCCGATTCACGAAATGATGGCCAACGCCGTCGTGGCCCAGCTTCTGTTCCTGCAAAAGGAAGCCAAGAACCAGGATATCCAGATGTTCATCAACACCCCCGGCGGCGACGTCAACGCCGGGTTGGCCATTTACGACACCATGAAGTACATCACCTGCGACATCAGCACGGTGTGCATTGGCCAGGCCGCCAGCATGGGCGCGATTTTGCTGGCTGCCGGTACGCGCAAGAAGCGCCATGCTCTGCCCAGCGCCCGCATCATGATTCACCAGCCCTGGGGCGGCGCCGGCGGCACGGCAGGCGATATCACCATCCAGACCAAAGAAATCCTGCGCCTCAAAAAGTCGCTCAGCCAGTTGCTGGCCACGGATACCGGCAAGCCACTCAAGACGATCGAAAAAGACACCGACAAGGACTACTTCCTGTCGGCAGAAGAAGCCCGCGATTACGGCATCATCGACGACGTCATCGACCGCGCCACCGGCAAGTAGGGGCGCCAAGACACTTTGGCCCGGTGCAACGCCAAGGGTGGATCATGCTCGGACTGAGAACCGTAAAGTACGGCGTTGTGGACCTTGCCGAGGCCCGTGACTGGTACTCGCGCGCCTTTGAAACGAAGCCCTACTTCGACCAGCCTTTTTATGTGGGCTTCAACATCGGCGGCTATGAATTGGGACTGGACCCGGACACCAAGCCCGGCGGCACCGGCGTTGTGGCCTACTGGGGCGTCACCGACATTGACAGCAGCTTTGGCCGGTTGATCCGCCTGGGCGCAAAAGTCGAGGAAAGGGTCAAGGAAGTTGGCGACGGCATCAAGGTCGCTTCGGTGCTGGATCCCTGGGGCAACGTCATCGGGCTGATCTTCAACCCACACTTCAAGCTTGCCGGCCAGGTCTGAAGCAACCGGACCAGGCCCCTGGTCTTTCGGCCTGGCGGCAACTTGGCAACAGTCGGGCCGGTTGCCGGTCCGATAAAGTGTGCAAGAATGGCGTATCAGGCCCTGGGGGCGTTCCCCCGGTGTCGCAAGGTTTGTTAGCATGGTTGGCTGAAGTTCGTTCAGGAACCGTAATGGCCCGTTCAAGTGATTCCCAGCGGCGTGAAGTAGAGCGCTGCAGTTTCTGTGCAAAATCCCGCCGCCAGGTGGAAAGCCTGATTGCAGGCCCGCCGGGTATTTTTGTCTGCAACGAATGCGTCACCCTGTGCAACAGCATTCTGGTGGCCGAAAAAAGTGGCGGCCAGAACAAGCTGGGCGGCCTAAGCCTTGCGACCCTGCCCAACCCGGCCGAACTCAAGAAGGTGCTGGACGACCACGTGGTGGGCCAGGAACACGCAAAGCGCGTGCTGTGCGTGGCTGTGCACAACCACTACAAGCGCCTGCTGCAACAGAAGGACGACGACGGCGTTGAGCTTGAAAAATCCAACATCATGCTGATTGGCCCCACCGGCAGCGGCAAAACCCTGCTGGCGCGCACCCTGGCCGATTTTCTGCACGTACCTTTTGCCATTGGTGATGCCACCACGCTGACCGAAGCCGGTTATGTGGGTGAAGACGTCGAAAACCTGCTGCTGAAGCTGCTTCAGGCCGCTGATTTTGACCTGCAACGGGCCGAGATGGGCATTATCTTTGTCGACGAAATCGACAAGATTCACCGCACCGGCAGCAACGTCAGCATCACCCGCGATGTCAGCGGCGAGGGCGTGCAGCAAAGCCTGCTCAAGATGCTGGAAGGCACTGTGGCCAACGTGCCGCCCCAGGGCGGGCGCAAACACCCCGAGCAACCCTACATTCAGTTTAACACCCGCAACGTGCTGTTTGTGGTCGGCGGCGCCTTTGTCGGGGTAGAAGACTTCATTCGCACGCGCCTGGGCCAGACCACCATGCGCATTACCTCGCGCAACGACAAAGCCGGTGCCACAGCGGGCCACATTGACTGGCACGACCCTGAAGACCTGCATGCCCGCAACCGTCTGCGCGCATTGGTGGAACCAGAAGACCTGATCAAGTTCGGCATGATTCCTGAATTCATCGGGCGGCTGCCGGTGGTCAGCACCCTGGACGAGCTTGACGAAGAAATGCTGCTGAACGTGCTGACGGAGCCACGCAACTCCATTACCAAACAGTTCCGCAAGCTGTTTCGCATGCAGAACCATGAACTGGAGTTCACCCGTGAAGGCCTGATTGAACTGGCCCGCCAGGCCATACGCCGCAAAAGTGGCGCGCGCGGCCTGCGCAGCCTGGTCGAAAAAATCATGCTGGATACGCAGTTTGAGCTGCCAAGTATCAAGGACCCACGCCGCTACCTGGTGGACGAAGAAGTCGTCAAGGGCAGCCGCAAGCTGGCGGAAAACTGGCGCGAGATTGCGCCCCCGCAAGTGGGCGAAGGCACCGCCGCAGCGTGAGGCCTGGGGCGCCAGGCTATTTCAGGCCAAAGCCCCGGCGTTGCAGTTCTTTGCGGTATTCTTCGTCCCAGGGCGTGTTGTTCTTCAGCGCGCTGGCCAGGGCGGCTTGCAACGCTTCCTGCTGTTCCTGAACCAGCTTCCATTTCTCGCGCTCGGCCTCGTTGTCGGCCCTGGACTCCATTTCGCGGGCCGTGCGGGCCAGTTGCTGCATGGAATCGTCGCCACGCCCGGTCAGCTTGTCGACCACCGCCACATACTGGTCCGCGGCCATGGCGTATTCGTTGTCCAGTTCGCGCATGGCGGCTGTGCGTTGCAGGGTGCGCTCGCGCAGGGCTTCCATTCTTTCGGCCGAGGCCCGGTGCATGCGGGCGTTGTCCAGTTGCGCCAGTGAGAACGTGGCAAGGCCCGACACGACATCCTCTCGCACCGGCTGCGCCAGCACG
Source organism: Planctomycetota bacterium (assembly GCA_016722065.1). Classification (GTDB taxonomy): domain Bacteria; phylum Planctomycetota; class UBA8742; order UBA2392; family UBA2392; genus H3-PLA7. Next base: position 412,179 of record JADKGX010000001.1, on the reverse strand, counting down.
ACCATGGCCGCCAGCGTGACGGCAACAAACAACAGCAGGCCGCGTCGGCGCTGCGCATCAAACTGGGCGCGTACGGCGGGCTTGTGGCTTTGCAGGGCGATTTCAGCCACGCGCTGGCGGATCGGAAAATGCCGCCAGCCGCGCTTGTGCATCGCGCCCGGGTTGCCCATGCCGATCTTCAAAAGCACGCCGGCAATCAGCTCTGGCGAAGTTTCGCGGGCCGCAAAGTCGTCGGCCTGGCGTTCAAAGCGGCGGCTGAGAAAGCCAAAGATCGCATAGGCGAACAGAAACAGCGCGCCCATCAGCAGATAGGCGGCGTTGCCGCCGCCCAGCATCACGGCCAACTGGTCCGATGCCATCAGCAGCACAGAAAAGCTGATGATGAACGCAAACAGCCAGTACAGGTGGCGGTGCCGCACGTGGCCCATCTCGTGGGCGAACACGGCCATGGCTTCGGGCTCGCTGAACCGGCGCAGCAAGGCGTCGGTGAAAAATACGTATCGCAATCCCGGCAGCAAACCGATCACAAAGGCCGTGGCAAAGTGGCGCGACCCGGTTTCCCACACGTACAGTCCGCCCAGGCGCAACTTGCGGCGACGGGCAAAGTCCACCATGGCCCGGCGCAGCGGGCCGTCGGGCAGGGGGCGGGTGGGCAGGGCCAGGCGCACGGCCAGCGGCATCAGCGCAAAGACCGGCAGCACCAGGGCAAACACGAGCACGAACTCTGAGAAGTAAAACGAATCGCGCACCTGTTGCAGCATGGGCACATAGGTCAACAGCGCCCAGTAGCCCGCGTTGACGAGCACAATCGGCGCAATCGTCATCAGGTTGGTGCGCAACTGAAAGGTCAGGAATCTTGCGGGTCGCCAGCCGGGCCCGTGCAGGGCGTGTTCCAGCTTTACCTGGGCCAGCCAGGAACCCGCCAGCAGCCCAAAATAGGGCAGCAGGTTGGGCAGCAAATCCAGGCGCTGCGGCACGTGCCACACCTGCTGCACATAATCCACCCAGCCAAAAACCTGGCAAAGCACCAGGTATGCGCCCAGCAGGCCAAGGTCGGTCAGGCTGCGAATGGCGCCCATGCGGCGAGACCACTGAGTGCGCTCGCGTTCTACTTCCATGCCCAGACGGGCTGCTTCTGGCAGTTGCATGCCGGCGGCGGCCTGGGCGCGCAGGCTTTGGCCTTCCAGCCGGTCAGCGATATGGCCTGCCACGGTGTATAGAAACGCCGTTACGCCGGCAATCGCAACGCCCGCCGCGGCGGCTGATTCCCAGCCCACAAGCCCGCCCTTTTGCCGCGACGATTCGGCAATCAACAGGGCAACAAGCAGTCCGAAGATATTGAACATGGTCACTCAGCCAGCCCGCCATTGTAACGTCGCCACCGGCCTTGCGCTTCCCGCCGTTGCCGGGGGCAGGCAGCGGGGTTATCGTCGCGCCTCGATTTGGGGTGGCCATGGCCTTACAACGCAGCCGCGACAAAGTTGCTCCCTTGACCGAAGTCGCCGCCGGCGGCGCCGATGATTTTGGCGTCTGGTCAGCCCCCCAGCCACAGCCCCCGGAGCCCCACATGCAGGAATTCAAGGTTGCAGTGATCGCCGGCGACGGCATCGGGCCCGAAATCACGGATGCCGCCGTCAAGGTCATGCAGGCCGCGGCAGCCAAGTTTGATTTCCGGCTGAGTCATGCCTCAGGGCTTGCGGCGGCAGCGGCAGTCGATGCGGGCAAGCCACCGCTGCCCGATGAGACGCTCAAGCTGTGCCAGGACAGCCAGGCGATTCTGTGCGGGCCCTTTGGTGACCCGCGCTGGGATAACGCCCCGCCGGCCGAACGCCCGGAACGGGCCAAGCTGATTCTGCGCAAGACCTTTGACCTGTATGCCAACTTGCGGCCCGTCAAGCCTGTGCCGGCATTGATTGATGCCAGCCCCTTGCGCCGCGAGCTGGTGGAAGGTGCTGATATCCTGATCGTGCGTGAACTGGTGGGCGGCCTGTATTTTGCGGAACCCCGCGGCTACTTCGACGACGCCAAGGGCAAGTTCGGCGTCAACACCATGAAGTACCACGCCTGGGAGGTCGACCGCATTGGCAAGGTTGCCTTTGAATCCGCGCGTTTGCGCCGCCGCAAGGTGCACAGTGCCGACAAGGCCAATGCCCTGGAAGTCATGCAACTTTGGCGCACCACCATGCAGGCGCTGCGCGACAAGGAGTTCACCGATTGCGAACTCAAACACGTGTTTGTCGACAACTGCTGCATGCAACTGGTGGCCGAACCCAAGCAGTTTGACGTGATTGTTGCGGGCAACATGTTTGGCGACATTCTAAGCGACATCGGCGCGCAGATTACCGGCAGCCTGGGCATGCTGCCCAGCGCCAGCCTGGGCACGGGCGTGCCGCTGTTTGAACCCGTGCACGGCAGCGCGCCTGACATTACCGGCAAGGGCAAAGCCAACCCGCTGGCGATGATTCTGACTGCCAGCATGTTGTTCACCTACGCGGCCAAGCGCCCGGACATTGGCGGCGCGATTGACCGCGCCGTGGAAAAGGCCCTCGAAAAAGGCCTGCGCACAGCCGACATCGCCCGCGGCAGACCTGGTGAAAAGCTGGTAGGAACCCGCGAAATGGGCGAGGCCGTGCTTTCTGAGCTGAAGTAAGCGTTGCCTTGCCATTGATCATTGGCGCGCCAACAATGATCATTGGCGGCCATGGGCCCTTTGTATGCATTGATTCTGGCTGGCGGCGCTTCATCGCGCTTCTGGCCTCTTTCGGGCGATGCCCACCCGAAGTACCTGCTGCGCCCCGACGGCAAGCGCACGTTGTTGCAGATGGCCTTTGAGCGCGCCAGCGCCTGCGCCGGACCCGAAAACGTTCTGGTGGTTACAGCCGGCGCCCAGGCCGATGGCGTGCGAAAGGCCTTGCCGGCGCTGCACATTGAAAACCTTTGCATTGAACCCTCGCGGCGAGATACCGCCGCTGCCATCAGCCTTGGCTGCAAGGTTGTGGCGGGTCGCAACAGCGGTGCCGACGTTCTGGTGCTGCCCGCCGATACACTGTTGGAACCAGGCGACGCCCTGGCGCGCGCCGTGGACGCGGCCAGGGGGCAAGCTGATTTTGAATCGGCGATACACGTGTTTGGCGTGCGACCCAGCCATGCCGAAGGTGCCTACGGGTATATTGAGCGCGGCGAACCAGCCGGCGGCGGCATTTTTGGCGTAAAGAGTTTCGTCGAAAAACCGGGCGACGCCGCCCGGGCGCTGATTGCACGCGGCTTTCTGTGGAACGTGGGCTGCTTTCTGTTTCGGCTGGATACCTTCGACCGCGAGTTGGCGGCCCACCTGCCCACGCACAGCAACCGCCTGCGCCCGGCTAACCCCGGCGCCGTGACGCCAGAAGACTATGAAGGCTTGCAAAGCATCAGCATTGACTACGGCTTGATCGAAAAAGCCCGCAACCTGCGCGTGTGCGTCGTGGAGGCAACCTTTGACGATATCGGCACCTGGGACGCGTTGCTGCGCAGCGGCAGCGGCGGCAACCAGGGCGCGCTGGTGACCGTGGCCGGGCGTGGCAATTCCGTCATTGCGCCGGGCCGCGCCGTGGCTGTGGTGGGGGAATCGGATCTGCTGATCGTGGCCGACGGAGAGCGCATTCTGGTGATGAAGAAGGGTATGGGCCAGCAGGTCAAGCAAGCCGCCCAGAACGCCCCGGAGCCCAAGCCCGATGCCTGAAGGCTGCTGGATCGGGGTTGACCCGGGATCGAAGTATGTGGGTGTGGCGGTGGGGGACGCTGCCAGCAATGTCGCGTCGCCATTGAAAGTGCTGGATGCCAGGCCCGAGGGCGCCCTGCTGGCCGGTTTGCGCCGCGTGGCCCGCGACCACGCCGCGGCAGGCTTTGTTGTGGGGCTGCCACTGAACATGGACGGCAGCGAAAGCCCCGGCTGCAAAACCGCGCGCACGTTTGCCGAAAAACTGGGCACGGCCAGCAAGCTGCCCGTCGAACTGGTGGACGAACGCCTGACCAGTTTCGAGGCCGAAGGCATGTTGATTGACGCCGGCCTGAAACCCAGCGAACGCAAAATGCGCGTCCATGCCGTCAGCGCGGCCCTGCTGCTGACAGCTTTTTTCAACGCCTAGTCCTGGCCAGTCCCAGGCAGGATTCGCCGCCCCGTGTCATTGCCTGCCATGGCTTGATTGAAGCACGTCAGCGGCCAGGGCGGACCCCGCCCCGTTGGCGCGCCGCGGCTGGCTTGCCAGCACGGGAACGTCACCCCGGCGGTGGTCCCCGGTTTGACAGCCCATGTAATCTCTGCTTATCCTTTCGCCCCCAATGCCGGAACCAACCGACACAACTGCGGCAACCGACATCAAGCCCCGCAAGGCGAAAGCCAAGCGCAAGGCCAAACGCAAGCCCGCCAAAGGCAAGGGTAAAGCCAGTGCGTCGCCGCGCGGCAAGCCTTTGGTGATCGTCGAATCACCCGCCAAGGCCAAGACCATCAACCGCTACCTCGGTAGCGGCTACATTGTTAAGGCCAGCGTGGGCCACGTGCGCGACCTGCCCAAAAGCAAACTGGGCATTGATGTTGAGCACGACTTTGCGCCGCAGTACCTCACCATTCGCGGCAAGAAGGACATCATCAAGGACCTGCGGTCCGCCGCGGCCAAGGCCAAGATCGTGTACCTGGCACCAGACCCGGACCGCGAAGGCGAAGCGATTGCCTGGCATTTGAAGGAAGCGCTGAACATTCCCGATGACCGGGCCCGGCGCGTCACCTTCAATGAAATCACCAAGAAGGCCATCCAGCACGCCTTTGAACACCCGCGCGACATTGCCACCAACCTGGTCAACGCACAGCAGGCGCGCCGTGTGCTGGACCGGCTTGTGGGCTACAAGATTTCGCCGCTGCTGTGGAAGAAGATTTTTCGCGGCTTGAGTGCCGGGCGCGTGCAATCGGTTGCGTTGAAGCTGATCTCAGAGCGCGAACGCGAGATCCTGGGCTTCAAGCCCGAAGAGTATTGGTCGATTACGGCCTATCTGGGCAAAGACAAACTGGATGCCCAGGACCAGGCCCAACTGGCCCAGTTTTTGAAAGATTATCACGGCAGCGGTCGTGCCGCCCCGGTTGCCGAAGGCGCAGAGGCTGCCGAAGACGCCCCTAAAGAGGAAGAAACAGAAGTCGTAGAAGAAAAAGCCGAGAAAACCCGCCTGCCCCAGGGCGTGTTCTACGCTGATCTGAAGCGCTTTCGCGGCGAAGCCCCGGTGCTGCCAAACCAGGCCGCCGTGGACACCATTCTTTCCAGCCTGCAGGGCAAGTCGTTTGTCGTAAGCAAGGTCGAAACCAAGGAACGCCGCGACCGTCCCCGTCCGCCGTTCATTACCAGCACGCTGCAACAGGCGGCTTCGACACGCCTGGGTTTCTCGGCGCGCAAGACCATGCAGATCGCGCAACGTTTGTATGAAGGCGTGGATATCGGCGAAGAAGGCCCGACCGGCCTGATCACGTACATGCGCACCGACAGTGTGCACTTGAGTGATTTTGCAGTGGCCGAGGCGCGCGAGCTGATCATTCGCGAGTTCGGCGAAAAATACGTGCCTGAAAAGGGCGCGTTTTACAAAACCAACAGCAAGGCCCAGGCCGCGCACGAAGCCGTGCGCCCCACCAGCGCAGCGCGCAGCCCCGATTCCGTTGCCCGCTTTCTGGATAAAGACCAGCGCCGCCTGTACACGTTGATCTGGGAACGCTTCATTTCATGCCAGATGAACCCGGCAGTGTACGCCGTGACCACCGTTGAGATCGAGGCCGGCGAGGCCATGTTCCGCACCAGCGGCAAGCGCCTGCTGTTTGACGGCCACACGCGCGTAAGTGGCCTGCGTCTGGACCCCAACGAGCAATTCCTGCCCGAGCTGGCGGAAACAGAAACCCTGGTTGGCCACAAGGTTCAGCCCGATCAGCACTTCACGCAGCCTCCGCCGCGGTTTACGGAAGCCAGCCTGGTCAAGACGCTGGAAAAGGAAGGCATTGGCCGCCCCAGCACCTACGCGGCCATCATTGGCACGCTGCAGGACCGCAACTATGCGCGGGTGGAAAAACGCCGCTTTTTTGCCAGTGACCTGGGCCTGATGGTGAACGACCTGCTGGTTGCGAATTTCAACCGCATCGTCCAGACCGACTTCACCAGCAAGATGGAAGCGCAACTCGACAAGATTGAGGAAGGCGAGCTGGACTGGGTCGAGGTACTTCGCAACTTCTACGCCATCTTTGAGGAAGAGCTGGTCGAGGCCGAACAGAAGATCGAGAAAATCAAGGGCCGCGATGCCGTTGATGAACAGGGTAATCCCGTGCCCTGCCCAGTGTGCCAAAGCCACATGGTGGAGCGCTGGAGCCGCTTCGGCAAGTTCTTTGGTTGCTCGCGCTTTCCTGATTGCAAGGGCACCGTGCCGCTGGACAAGCACGGCAAGATTCTGCGCGTGAAGAAGGAAGACCTGGAATGCCCGATCTGCGGCAAGGAACTGGTTGTGCGCATGAGCCGGCGCGGGCCGTTTCTGGGCTGCAGCACGTTTCCGGCCTGCCGTGGCACGCGTTCTCTGGACAGTGAAAAGACAATCAAGCAATTGCAGACAGAAGCCGAGTTTGCCGGGCTGAGTTGCGACCTGTGTGGCAAGCCCATGCAGGTCAAATTCTTTCGCGGGCGACCCTTCATTGGCTGCAGCGGCTACCCCGATTGCAAGAACACCTTCAACCCCGTCAAGGCCCGCGAGGCCATGGATGCAGGCAGGCTGAAGCAGGACGAAACCCTGCGCCAGGAAGCCGTGGCCAAGGCCGAAAAGATCCGTCTGGAGCGAGAGGCCGAGGCAGCACAAGCCGGCACTCCCCCCGAAGTCGACGAAGACGCTGCAGCCCCGGTGGGCTAAGCCCAAAAAGTTCGAAACCGCTTGCCACAAGCCCCGCGCCAAAGCGCGTGGGCTGCCCGTGCAGGTTGGCGAACGTGCGCGCGGCAAAGGCGCCGCGCGACTCAGGCCTTCCGGCCGGGGCCGATGACCATCACAACAAGTCACGCCTCTTGACGCGTCAACACTTGACGTGTAAAGTGCCAGACGAGGTTGAAGCAATGATCGTTTGCCGTCTAAGTCAGTCCCTTGCGTGCGCTTGCCTTGGCTTCGGCCGGGGTTGCGACGGCGGTTTGGGTTAGACGCATTTTGCGCAACCCGCCGCCGATGTTTCGGCGGCGGTTGTTTGTTGCCAGCCTGTACACGGGTAGCCCAACGGAAGGAGGCGCCTCGCTTAGAACGAGGACAGTGTGGGTCCGAATCCCACCCCGTGTACCACCTTGGCTTGCCAGGGCGTTACTTCTCCCAGGGCAGCTTCACCTTGGGAATGTCTGGCAGCTTGGGCTTTTCTTCGGGTTTTTCGTCGGGCTTCTTTTCACCCGTGCCGGGCAGCTTGATCTTGCCGCTGCCAATGTCCTTGGCGGCATCAATCCCGCGCTTTTGAAAATCCGGAAAGTTATCGGCGTACTTGGTGGCAAGTTGACCAAAGTTCTTGGCAAAGTCGTCAATGCCCACGGCGCTGCCCAGCAGCTTGATCGTGTCCTTTTCATCCGGCTTGACGATGCCCGGGCTGTATGCGCCTTTGTCGTCAAACAGGCGCAGGGTCAATGGCATGCCACCGGGCTGCACGCCGCTTTGCAGCTTGTTCCAGGCAAACGTGAAGTAATCAGCGGGCACGCCCATCACGGTCTCTACGCCCTTCTTCTTGGCGCAGAATCCGTTCTTGAGAATCAGGAACACCCGAAAGTCCTTCAGGTCGCTGCTGTCTGCGCCCGGGCTTGCCATGGTGCGCGGCTTGCCCGCAGCATCGACGCTTTGGAACTCCGCGCTGGCCACGTCAATCAGCTCAAAGGGCAGGCCGAAACTCTGGTTCAATTGCTTGCCGCTGTACTTCAATGTGCCAACCACGGAATCCATCAGCCCGCGAACGCCAGGGCTTTTCAGCGCCGGCGAAAACTGGCCTTTGTCGTCCAGCACCGCAAAATCCATGGCCAGGCCGCGCTCGCCTTGTGCGGCAATATAACTGTTCATGGCCGTGCAGAACTCATTGGCTGGCAGGCCCAGCACGGTGCTCTGGCCGGCCTTTGGGCTGACGACAAAGTTTGCGCCGCCAAGGCGCAGGCGCAAACCATCCAGCTTCATGCTTTCTGCGCCCGGGCTGTTCAAGCCCCGTGCGCTGCCCTTTTCGTCAACGCTGCTGACACGAAAGCGGGTCTCAGCAGGCACACTGACGGGCAGACTGAATTTCTGGTTCACCTGGGCGCCCGAATAGCTCAACACCCCGGCCAGCGCATCCACGAGTCCGCGCGCTCCTGGGCTGACCAGCGACGGCGAAAACGTGTTCTGTGCGTCCATCACGGCAAAGGTGAAAGCCAGGCCTTTGCCGCCCTCGCTGGTAGCAAAGCTGTTGAAGGCCTCACAGAATTCAGCCGCGGGCAGGCCCCACACCGTGCTTTCGCCCGGCTTGGGAGAAACCTTCAGGTTGTCCGATTGCAGGCGCAGCCGCAGGCCCGAAAGGTTCATGCTGTCGGCACCGGGGCTGGCAAGCCCGCGCACGCTGCCGTCAGGGTTAACACTTTGCAGCCGAATTACGGCATCGGCGTTGATGTTGACCGGCAGCTTGAACTGGCTGTTGATTGCAGCACCTGAATAGCGCATCACGCCGGCCAGCGCGTCGACAAGCCCGCGCGCACCGGGGCTGACCAACGATGGTGCAAACACGGCCTTGTCGTCAAAGATGCCGAATGTGAACGCCAGACCGGCGCCGTCCGGCGTGTTGGCAAAGTCGTTGAAGGCAGCGCAGAAGTCCGCAGCCGGCAAGCCCCAGATAGTGGATTGGCCCGGCTTCGGCGCGACACGCAGTTTGTCTGTCTTCAACACAAGGCGCAGGCCGCTCAAGCTGTCGCTGTCGGCGCCCGCGCTGTGCAAGCCGCGCACGGTGCCGTCGGCGTCGACGCTGGCACAGCGCACCGTGGCTTCGGGCGAAATCGTCATCGGCAGGTCGAACTGGCTGTTGATCTGGGCGCCGGAATAACTCAGCACCCCCGCCAGCGCGTCAACCAGCCCGCGCACACCGGGGCTTTCCAGCGCCGGGCTGAAACTTCCTTTGGCGTCAAAAATGCGCGTGCGTAACTGCAGGCCGCCTTCCTGGCCCAGAAACGCGTTGAAGGCGCGACAGAAGTCCTGCGCGGGCAGGCCCAGAATCTTGTCCTGGCCGGCTTTGGGCTGAAGATTCACGCCGCTGAGGTTCAACGCCACGCGCAGGTCATTCAGGTCATGCCGGGCCTCGCCACTGATGGTCAACTTGGGGTCGCGTTTGCTGCCATCGGCATTGACGCTGGTCAGGCCGATTCTTGCGTTGCCGTCCAGGGCAAAAGGCAGTTCGACCAATCCTTCAAGGTCCTGGGTGTTTACTTCGAGTGCATTGACAATCGCGTCAAAAAAAGCGCGCAGCCCGGGGCGTTGCAGGTCCAACGCGATGCGACTCTTGCTGCCCTCAAACCCCACAATCACGTCCAGGCCGCCAAGGCCATCCAGAACCCGGTTCAGGCCTTTGACCACCAGCGCGCCTGGCGCGCCACCCAGCGCCTCTTTGGTTTCCGCAAAGCGCATGCCTTGAATGTTCAGGCGCAGTCGAACCTTGATGCCGTCGTGCCAGGTCATTGCGGCTTCGGGCGTTCCAAAGTTTCCCTGGGCGTCGCAGGTGCCGAAGCTGATCGTGGCCGGGCCTTGCTGCAACGGCAGGGGCGAGCCGCCAATCATCTTGGCCAGGCCCTGCAACGGAAAGTTCTCTACCTGCAGCCCGATGCCGCTGGGCACAAAAGCAGTCCACACCTTGTCGCTGCGATAGCCGCCAAACCACAGCGAGAAACTGGCCTTGCCGGGCTTGTCAAAACCGGGTGGCGCAATCCCGCCGGAAATCATCAGGCGCGTGCGGCTGGCGTAGTCCACGTGGCCGGAAGAAAAATGCGTCAGTGAAATGCCGCAGTCGTAAAGCGTGTCGCCAAACAACGCGGTATCGACCAAACCCTTGAGCGAAAATGTCTTCAGGCTGGCCAGGCTGTCCACCTGTTCCAGTTTCATCAGTTCCTTGGCGTCAAAGCGGATCTTGAGGCCCAGTGCGACGCGCCGGTTGGCCTGGCCATCCAGGTTTCCCTCCGCCTTGAATTGCATGGGCTTGCCGTAGGCCACGGGGTCAGACGTGATGTCCTGGGCCGAAAGCAGCAGGTCGGTGACCTTGCGGGCAAAGCGTTCTTTCTTAGCACTTCCCCAGGTGATGCTCAGTTCATCAACGCCGGCAAGCTTGAGCACAAAACGCGGTTGCGATCCGGCCTTTGCCAGGGCGTCTTCCACGTAGGCTGCCCGGCGCGCCGGGCCAAGTTCAACTTCCTCGGCGGTTATCTCGGCCGGCGTCTCTGCGGGCACGGCATTCGGCCCCGCGGCGGGCTGATTGCCTGGGGCCGTTACGGCGGGCTGATTGGCGGCTGGTTCGTTGGCCGCTGGTGCTGGTTCGGGTTCGGTCTGGTTGTGTTCGTCGTTGTATTGCTTGAGCTTGTCTATCCATTCCAGGGCCGTGCGCAGTTCTTCGCTGTTGAGAATATCCTGGGCCTGTTTCAGGTAATCGTTCAAGGTGCCGTTGCTGGTATCGGTGGGGGGCGAGTCCTGCACCACGGGCTCGGGCTTGTCACTTACCGGCGAGTGCCAGCGCACTTGCGAAGCCGTAAGCTGGTTTACCACCACGCGGCGCTCCAGCAGGGGCCAGAACTCCATGTCGAAGACGGCTTCCTTTACATAGACGACCTCGTGTTCCTTGCCGTCTTGCAGATTTTGCCAGGCTCGCAGATTTTCGACCTTCAACTTGGGCCCGAAAATCGTGAACGAAACTTTCTCGACTTCTGCGTTGCCGCCCTTGCCTGCATACGTGATGGATTGCGAAAGCAGCGCATCGCGAACGATGCCGTCAATCATGAACCAGTAGGCCAAAATCGCCGCGCCCACCAGCAACGGCAGGGCGACGGCGGCCTTGAGCCGCAGCAGGCGCTTTTTGGGAGCGGCCGATGCCGCGGGCGCCGGTTTAACTGCTGGTGGTTCCGATGAAGACATAGCGGGCCACTTTGAAAATCCACAGTTTGGAAAGCCATTTCAGCGTTCGCGACTTGGCCCACTTACCCTTGAGCCTGGCCTGGTAGCGCGTCCAGAGGAATGTCAACGCAAAGAACATTGGCGCTGCGAGAATGCACCACAGGGCGATTGCGCCCATCACGTCTTCATAGTCCAGGCGCAGCCAGCTCAAGACTGGCGTTTGTGCCAGCGCAATCAGCGGCGCCTGGGGCAAAAGGTCCAGCGCGCGGGCGCCCAGCGGCCGTATCACAGCGCCCTGCAAGGCCCAGCCCAACAGGCGAAACATGCCAAAGCTGAAGGTGGCGCTGCCAAAATGCACGTTGACCAGCAGCAGCACAATAAAGACGCAAAGCGTGCCAAGCCCAAGCGGCAGCAGGCCGGCCAGCGCTCCCAGCGTAATCCCCAGGGCGATCTGCCAGGGCGCCAGGTCTGCATTGAGCGTCTTGTACAGCCAGCGCGTGAACTTGAAGATGGCAAGCCACATGGCCGGAAATAGTAGCGCCGGGCGGCCGAATTCAATTTCAGAATCCGGAAAACCTGCCTGCGCCGCGCGCATTTGGGGCCGCCCGTGCAACCCCAAAGCGTCTCCTTCTTGCAGGCTGACGGGGCGTTGCTATGTTCCCTCGGCCATTTTTGGGTGGCCGCGCTGGCGTAGCTCAGCGGTAGAGCACTGGTTTTGTAAACCAGCGGTCGCGAGTTCAAATCTCGCCGCCAGCTCCAGACTATTCGCCGGCAGGGCAACCCTGGTTGCCAGGCCGGCGTTTGAAATGCGAAGTTGTGTTTCCGCGGCAGCAGGGCGCGGTTTGACATCTGAAGAGTGTTTGGCCTCGCGCACAGACGCTTTCGACCCCGTGGGCAGATACCCAAGCGGCCAAAGGGGCCTGACTGTAAATCAGGTGGCTTATGCCTTCGAAGGTTCGAATCCTTCTCTGCCCACCAGGTTGAAAGGCGGCCTGTGGTACGCGGCCATACCGGCGGCAAGTGGCATGTGCCAGGTCAGAACGTAACGCGGGTGTAGCTCAGTGGTAGAGCATCTGCCTTCCAAGCAGACGGTCGTGGGTTCGAGCCCCATCGCCCGCTCCAGTCCTAAGCGGCCGGCCAGAGAAGTTGCGGTTCTGTATGCAGGTGTGTCAGCGGTTTTGGTTGCAGTTGTGGCAGTGTTTGCGGTTCGTTCGGGTTGCGGCAAGGCCGGGGCAGGGGGCGCGTAAGGTGTGCGCTGAAAAACAGTTTTCGTTCCCGTCCTTGACGCCGCGCCGGAAGTTGCCATAAGGCTTCCCCCTTTGACGGCGGGGGAGGTGCTGCAAACGCTGCCCTAGCTCAGCGGTAGAGCACTTCCTTGGTAAGGAAGAGGTCATGGGTTCAAATCCCATGGGCAGCTCCAGATTCCGCCAGGCGCAGCCGTAAGGCGCGATGGCAGCAGGGTTTCAAAGGCTGGTGCCGGCTTGGGTGTACAAGCAGCGGCGCCGGCAAACGGGTAACGGCCGCCTGTCGCGAGTGTCGACAGGGGCAGACAACAGTGCAGGTGAATAACGAGGTAACCAGCTATGGCGCGTGAAGTCTTCCAACGCACCAAGCCGCACGTAAACGTCGGCACGATCGGACACATCGACCACGGCAAGTCCACATTGACTGCCGCGCTTGTCGCCTATTGCGCGCACTTGGGCCAGGCCAAGGCCAAGTCCTATGCGGACATCACCAAGGGCGGCACGGTGCGTGACGCCAGCAAGACCGTGACGATCGCAGCGGCCCACGTGGAATACGAAAGCAAGACGCGCCACTACGCGCACGTCGACTGCCCGGGCCACGCGGACTTCATCAAGAACATGATCACCGGCGCGGCCCAGATGGACGGCGCGATTCTGGTTGTCGCGGCCGATACCGGCCCGATGCCCCAGACCCGCGAACACGTTCTGCTGGCGCGCCAGGTGAACGTTCCGGCCATGGTCGTCTTTTTGAACAAGGTCGACCTGGTTGACGACGCCGAGCTGCTGGAACTGGTCGAGCTGGAAGTGCGTGAACTGCTGACCAAGTACGACTTCCCCGGCGACAAGATCAAGATCATCCGCGGCAACGCCAAAGCCGCCGTGGAAAACCCCGGGGATGCCGCCAAGACCAAGTGCATTCAGGACTTGCTGGACGCGATTGACAGCGACATTCCGCAGCCCATGCGCGAAGTCGACAAGCCGCTTCTGGTGGCCATTGAAGACGTGTTCTCGATTTCAGGCCGTGGCACCGTAGCCACCGGTCGTATCGAGCGCGGGAAGGTCAAGGTTGGTGACTCCGTGGAACTGGTCGGCTTGGCCGAACAGAACCTGCAGTCGACCGTGACCGGCGTAGAAATGTTCCAGAAGGAACTTGGCGAAGGCCAGGCCGGCGACAACGTCGGCATTCTGCTGCGCGGCGTCGACAAGAAGCAGATCGACCGCGGCATGGTCATCTGCAAGCCGGGCAGCATCAAGCCCCACACCGAGTTCGACTGCCAGTGCTATATCCTGACCAAGGAAGAAGGCGGCCGTCACACGCCGTTCTTCAGCGGGTACCGTCCGCAGTTTTACTTCCGTACCACGGACGTGACGGGCACCTGTGACCTTCTGGGCGGCGCCGAAATGGTGATGCCTGGCGACACGGTCAAGCTGTCTGTCAAGCTGGGCAAGCCCATCGCCATGGAAGAAGGCGCCAGCTTCGCCATTCGCGAAGGCGGCCGCACCGTGGGCGCAGGCAAGGTCATCAAGATCAACAAGTAGTGCGAACCTGAAGCGCGGCGACGGATTTCATCCGTCGCCGCAGGCTTCGGGCCGCGGAGAAACCCATGGCAGGCGACAATCGCGAGTATGTGTTCCTGGAATGCAGCGAAACCGGCGTGCGGCACTATCGCACCCAAAAGCGCGTCAAGGGACAGGGCATCAAGAAGCTGGAGCTGAAGAAGTACAGTTCCAAGCTGCGTAAGCACACGATTCACAAGGAAAAGAAAAAGTAACGCAAGTTGGCAGGCTGCGGTTGCGGTCTGCAGCCCGGCGCAAGGCAGATTTGCTGCCGACTGAGGACTGCCGACTCGCATTGCACGGCGGTAGCTCAACTGGCAGAGCAGCGGTTTCCAAAACCGCAGGTTGGGGGTTCGATTCCCTCCCGCCGTGCCAGGTTTTTTTGCAGTGTGGCAGGTCAGGCAGGCGCAGTCAGGACACTTTCAGGCAGGACGACCCATGGCCTTGTTCGAAAACTATCGCAGGGGTGCAGGACGACGCAGCCGCATGGCAGCGACGTTTCTGCTGCTTGCGCTGGTGGCCTGGAGCGCCTACGCCTTCATGATGTACGGAAACTCACGCCTGGACCGCCTGCTGGGGTTGGACAACCCGCTGTTTGGCAAGGCGCTGGTGACCACCGGCGGCACGTTGACGGAATGGATCACACTGAGCTTTCTGATCGCGCTGGCGATCTTTACCTTGGGCCTGGCCGGGCTGCGCAAGTTTCTGAACAAGCCCCGCGTGGCCGACCTGCTGATTGAAACCGAAGCCGAACTCAAGCGCGTCAAGTGGGCTCCCCGCAAGGAAGCCAAGCGCGCAACAGCCGTAGTGCTTTATTTCGTTTTCTGGTTCGCCATGGTCATGTTGGTGTATGACCTGACCTTCAGCATGGGTATTGGCATGCTGCAGGGCCAGACGTGGCGCCAAGCCGGCTGGGGTCGCCTGGCCTCGATGGTTCTCAGGCTGGATCCGCCCAAGGCAGACGATGCCCAGGGTAAGCAGTAATGGGTACAGGGAGCGCAGGTCTGATGAAGATGTGGTACGTACTCCGCGTGCAGAGTTCGCGCGAGGAGAAGATCAAAGAGAACCTGCAGAAACGCGTCAAGGCGCGTGGTCTGGAAGCATTGTTTGGCGAAATGGTCATCCCGACGGAAACCGTGCAGGAAATCAAGGGCGGCAAGAAGCGCGAACGCAAGCGCAAGAGCCACCCGGGCTACCTGTACCTCGAGATTGAAACCGACGAAAATCGCGCCGAAGACGCCGACCAGCGCTGGGTCGTCAACGGCGAGGCCTACCACCTGATTCGCGAGACCCCCGGGGTTGGCGATTTTGTGGGAGACCGCGACAAGCCTGTGCCCATGAGTGAAGAAGACGTGCGCAAGGTATTGCGACTCTCCACACCCGTGGAAGCCGGCGAAGAACCGGTAATGAAAGTGGAGTTCGGCAAGGGCGACGCCGTGAAGATCAAGGACGGCCCCTTTGACGGCTTCGAAGGCACGATAGAAGAGATTGACCCGGAAAAGGGCGTTGTGCAGGTGACGGTAACGATTTTCGGCCGCCCCACACCCGTCGAACTGGAACACTGGCAGGTCGAAAAGGTCTAACGCAGGGGCGGCCTGGTTGCCGCCCGAATCAGGCAGCATTCGGCCGGAGGCGAAAGCCGCTGGTACGGCCAAGGAGAAGCAGACATGGAAGTCACCGCCAAAGTCAAGTTGCAGTGCCCCGGTGGCCAGGCTACACCGGCACCCCCGGTTGGTCCGGCCTTGGGCCAGCACGGCGTGAACATTGCGGATTTCGTCAAGCGCTTCAACGACCAGACGCGCGATCGCATGGGCATGATCCTGCCCATCGAAATCAGCATTTACAAAAACCGCTCGTTCACCTTCATCATCAAAAGCCCGCCGGCCAGCATTTTGATCAAGATGGAACTCAAGCTCAAAAGCGGCAGCAAGACACCGGGCCGCGAAGGCGCTGGCGAGATTACCCAGGCCCAGCTTGAAAAAATCGCCAAGATCAAAATGAACGACCTGAATGCAGGCAGCGTGGAAGCTGCCGCCCGCGTGATTGCGGGTACCGCCCGCAGCATGGGCGTCAAGGTCAAGGGCTAACGAACCAGGTTCTGCCCGCGCGGACTGTCGGCGTGGGGCAAGGGAATGGCCGCCCAGGGGCAGCCAGACCCATATTGGCAGAAGACAGAATAAGCATCACTGCCGGGAGAAAGCATGGCACTGAAGATTCGCAGCAAGCGTTACCAGCAGGCCGCCAAGGTCGTGGACGTCAACAAGCGCTACACGATCGAGGAAACCTTCGACGTGCTGGCCAAGTTTCCGAAGACCAAGTTTGACGAAACCGTCAACGTGGCGGTCAAGCTGAATGTCGACCCGCGCAAGGCCGACCAGAACCTGCGCGGCGCGATTTCGCTGCCGCACGGTATTGGCAAGTCAGCACGCGTGATCGCGTTTGTCGAAGGCGACCTGGCCGAGAAAGCTCTGGCCGCTGGCGCCATTGCGGTTGGCGGCGCAGAACTGGCCAAGAAGATTGAAGATGGCTGGCTGGAATTTGACAAAGCCATTGCTCACCCAAGCCAGATGCGCCACGTTGGCAAGCTGGGCAAGGTGCTGGGCCCCAAGGGCCTGATGCCCACGCCAAAGGCCGGCACAGTCACGGAAGACATCGTGACAGCGGTGAAGGAATTCGCCGGCGGCCGCCTGGAGTATCGCACCGATGCGGGTGGCAACATTCACGTCGGTATCGGCAAGCGCAGCTTTGAAAAGGGCAAGCTTGGCGACAACCTTCGCCACTTGCTGCAACACATCACCAACCTTCGCCCGACCAGCGTGAAGGGCAATTTCGTCGAGCGGGTAAGCGTCGCCGGGACCATGACGCCGGGAATCAATGTGGTCGTCGAGTCGCAGCAGGTCTAACGGGCCTGGCCCGTGATTGCCTGCGCCAGGACGCGAGAAAGCAAAGTATGCCCAACGAACTGAACACAATGCTTGCCCAGCAATACCAGCACGCGCTGGGCAAAGTCAGTGAAGCTGTCGTGGTCGACCCCAGTGGCCTCAACAGCGAAAAAATGGCGGAGTTCCGCAGCGAACTGCGCAAGTCGGGCCTGACCATGGAAGTGGTCAAGAACCGGATTGCCCTGCACGCGCTGAAGGATGCCGGACTCAAGCAACTGGTAACGCACGAATCGGCCCGGTTGGTTTTCAAGGGCACCACGGGCCTGATTTTCGGCGCTGATGGTGCCATTGATGCGGCCAAGTTTGCGACCAAATGGCTGGTTGCCAACAAGGACACGATCAAGGTCAAGGGCGGCCTGATGGGCCCCGACGTTCTGGACGAAAGCGGCGTGGCGCAGATTGCCACCCTGCCTTCGCGCGCAGAGCTGCTGGGTCAGATGGCAGCTGCCTTCCAGGCGGGTCCGCAGAAGTTGGCAGCAACCCTGCAGGCCGGGTATGCACGCCTGCTTTGGGGCTTTGCGGCACTGGAAGCCAAGCTGGAAAAGGCCGGAAAATAGACAGCATTTTGGATTTTGGATTTCGGATTTTGGAATGGTGCCAGGGTCGGAATCCAAGTCGAACATAACAGGGTGATTGCGGAGCAGGACGGGGATCAAGCGGCTTGAAGGTAAGGCCGAAATCCGAAGTCCAAAATCCAAAAGCCGCAATCCAGGGAGACAGTCATGGCAGTTGCAGAAAAAGTAACGAAGGTTCTGGATGAAGTCGCGACATGGAACCTCCTTGAGGTTCGTGACTTCGTGAAGGCGTTCGAAGAAAAGTTCGACGTCAAGGCTCAGGCTGCGGTCGCTGTGGCGGCTGGCGGCGGCGCTGCCGCGGCTCCGGCCGCTGCGGCCAAGACCGAATTCAACGTGGTCCTCACCGGTATCACCGATGAGGCCAAGAAGATTCCGGTCATCAAGGTCGTCCGTGAAATCACGGGTCTCGGCCTGGCCGAAGCCAAGAAGCTGGTGGAAGAAGCGCCCAAGCCCGTGAAAGAAAACGTGGGCAAGGCCGACGCCGACGCCATGAAGAAGAAGCTGGAAGACGCCGGTGGCAAGGTGGAACTGAAGTAAATCGATTCATTGCTGCCGGGGGCACGCAGCCCCCGGCGGCAATGGAATAGAACGCCACTGTCCGGCGTTGTTTTGGGCAGGACATCCAGCATTGGCAGGCCCGCGCACAGATGGATTGACACTCGCCGGCAGGGGAAGGCGGCGTCAACCCGAGACAGCGGGCGGCACGAAGCAAGGGCACCTGGCTCCCCGCCAGGGGGGCCCTTTTTTGCGTTGGCGGGCGGTGCCCGCAAACGGTTTCAAAACGACTTGATCGAGGCCAAACCATGCCGATTTTCCAGGACACCACGCCCATTCGCCGTTTTGGCAACACGATGGGACAGGTGGAACTGCCCAATCTGGTGCAGCTTCAGACCGAAAGTTACGCCCGCTTTCTGCAGCAGGACGTGCCGCAGAACAAGCGCGCTGATGTCGGCTTGAACGCACTGGTCCACGAGATCTTTCCGATCCAGAGCTACGACAAGACGATCAGCTTGAATTTCATGAGCTACGAACTCGGCGAGCCGCGCTACACGCCCGACGAGTGCCGCGCGCTCAAGCTGACTTTCGGTGCGCCCCTGATCGTCAAGATGCGCCTGAATCGTGACAGCCAGGCCGTAGACGAAGATGTCTACCTGGGTGAGTTGCCCCTGATGATCGGCGGCGGCGAGTTCATCATTAACGGCGCTGAACGCGTGATCGTCAACCAGTTGCACCGCTCCCCGGGTGTCGACTTCGGTTTTGACCTCAGCCCAGACAACCGCAAAATGCACCAGTGCTGGGTGATCCCGGAGCGCGGCAGCTGGATTGAAGTGGCCGTGACCAAGAAGGACACTCTCAGCATTCGTATTGACCAGTCCGGCAAGTTCAGCGCGATGACATTCTTCCGCGCCATGAGCCCGGACTTGAGCACGAATGAAGCCATCATCCGCCAGTTCTTTGAAACCACCGTGGTCAAGAATGGCCCCAGCGCCCACACCAAGCTGGCCAACCGCTATGCCGTCGGCGACGTTGTGGACCCTGACACCGGTGAGATCCTGGTCGAAGGTGCCACGCTGATCAGCGGCGACCTGGCCAAGGCCGTGGGCAAGTCCAAGGTCAAGGAAGTCGAAGTCATCAAGGAAGTCACCGACCCCTTGATCCTGAACAGCCTGCAGGAAGACCCGACGACCAGCCAGGACGAAGCGCTGGAACGCATCTACCTGCGCCTGCGCCCGGGCAATCCCGTCAACAAGGAAAAGGCCGCGGCGCTGTTCCACGAAAAGTTCTACGACGAAACCCGTTATCGCCTGGGCCGCGTCGGCCGTTTCCGCCTGAACCGCAAGTTTGGCTCGGGCATTGATGAAAACGCCCAGTCGCTGCTGCCCGACGACATCAAGAACGCCATTGAATACATCCTCAAGCTGCGCACGCCTGGCGGCGGCGGCGCCACGGTGGACGACATTGACCACCTGGGTAACCGTCGCGTCAAGACGATCGACGAGCTGGTCTGCGACGAACTGCGCAAGGGGTTCCTCAAGCTCAAGAAGAACGTCCAGGAGCGCATGAACCTGGAGGAGCAGCCCACGCCGCGTAACCTGATCAACGCCAAAACGATCAGCACGGCAGTGGCCTTCTTCTTTGGCCGCGGCGAACTTTCGCAGGTGGTCGACCAGACCAACCCGCTTTCGCAGCTTACGCACGAGCGTCGACTTTCGGCCCTTGGCCCGGGCGGCTTGAACCGCAAGCGCGCGGGCTTTGAAGTGCGCGACGTTCACATTTCGCACTACGGCCGCATCTGCCCGATCGAAACGCCGGAAGGCACCAACATCGGCCTGATCAGCAGTCTGTGCACGTACGCCCAGACCGACGCCTACGGCTTTCTGGTCACGCCCTATCGCGTGGTCAAGAAGGGCCGCGTGACGGACGAAATCGTGTACCTGCGCGCCGACGAAGAAGTGAACCAGGTGATTGCGCCGGCCGACGCCGAAATCGACGACAAGGGCAAGCTGTTGGGCGACCACATTCAGGTTCGCCTGGGCCAGGACTTCAAGGTCGTCAGCGGCGAAGCCGTGCAACTGGTGGACGTCAGCAGCATGCAGATGGTCGGTGTCAGCGCCTCGTTGATTCCGTTTCTCGAACACGACGACGCCAACCGCGCACTGATGGGCAGCAACATGCAGCGCCAGGCCGTGCCGCTGGTTCAAACCGAACCGGCGATTGTCAGCACCGGCATGGAAAAGCATGTGGCCCAGAACAGCGGCATGGTGGTTCGCGCCGTCAGCGACGGCGTGGTGCGGTATGTGGACAGCCGCGAGATCATTGTGGGCGACGAAATCTACACGCTGCGCAAGTTTGTCGGCCTGAATGAACGCACCTGCTTGAACCAGGTGCCGATCATCAAGGAAGGCGACCAGATCAAGAAGGGCCAGATCATCGCCGACGGTGCCGCGACGCACTACGGAGAGCTGGCTTTGGGCCGCAACATCCTTTTGGCCTTCATGCCCTGGGACGGCTACAACTTCGAAGACGCCATCCTGGTCAGCGAAGAATTGCTGCACGATGACGTGTTCACCTCGATTCACATCGAGGAATTCGAAATCGAGATTCGCGAAACCAAGCTGGGTCGCGAAGAGTTCACCAATGAAATCCCGCACGTCGGCGAGCGCCAGCGCAAGAACCTCGACGAAGGCGGCGTGATTCGCGTTGGTACAAAGGTCGGCCCTGGCGACATTCTGGTCGGCAAGGTCGCGCCCAAGTCCAAGTCCGAACTCACACCCGAAGAAAAACTGCTGTACGCCATCTTTGGCAAGGCCGGTGAAGACGTAAAGAACGACAGCCTGGAAGTGCCGGCCGGCAGCTACGGCGTGGTGATCAAGACCGAACGCTTCTCCAAGCGCATCGCCCAGACAGAAGAAGAGAAGAAGCAGGTCAAGATCGAGCAGAAGAAGGCCAACGAAACGTACCTGGCAGAATCTCGCGACCAGTTGAAGGTGCTGGTGGCGGAACTGGAAGAAGCGCTTGGCGAAAAGCCCAAGAGCGGCAAGAAGGTCATCAAGAGCGTGTTGAACGACGAAGAACGCGCCTCTATGACCCCAGAAGAGGTCGAAGAAGCCCTGCAGGGCCTGACGGCGGAAGCCTTCGGTGCCAGCGGCCGTGGCGTCAAGCTGGTCGACGAAGCCATCAACCGCTGCCGCAAGAAGATCCGTGCTGCCCAGCAGAAGCTGAACCGCACGATCCAGAAACTGACCCGCGGCGACGAACTGCCCACGGGCGTGCTGGAAAAAGTACGCGTCGAACTGGCCACCAAGCGCACGTTGTCGGTCTGTGACAAGTTCGCCGGTCGCCACGGCAACAAGGGCGTGGTCAGCAAGATTCTCAAGCGGGAAGACATGCCGTTTCTGGCCGACGGAACACCCGTGCAGATGGTGCTGAACCCCCTGGGCGTGCCTTCGCGCATGAACGTGGGCCAGTTGTTTGAACTGCACCTTGGTGTGGCGGCCCGCAAGCTGGGCTTCCGCGCCGTGACGCCGGTGTTCAACGGCGCCACAGAAAACGACATCACCAAGGCGCTGACAGAGGCCGGCATGGATGTCGACGGCAAGAGTGTTCTGCACGACGGTCGCACCGGCCTGGCCTTTGAACAAAAGGTCGCTGTTGGCTTC
Organism: Planctomycetota bacterium; assembly: GCA_016722065.1. Classification (GTDB taxonomy): domain Bacteria; phylum Planctomycetota; class UBA8742; order UBA2392; family UBA2392; genus H3-PLA7. The sequence goes on along the minus strand of JADKGX010000001.1, from coordinate 390,580 downwards.
ATGTACATGCTCAAGCTGCACCACCTGGTCGACGACAAGGTGCACGCCCGCGCCACCGGCCCGTACAGCCTGATCACCCAGCAGCCGCTGGGCGGCAAGGCCCGTTCGGGTGGCCAGCGTTTCGGCGAAATGGAAGTCTGGGCCCTGGAAGCATACGGCGCAGCCAACATTCTGCAGGAACTGTTGACGGTCAAATCCGACGACGTGGAAGGTCGCACCAAGATCTACGAGAGCATGGTCAAGGGTGAAAACGTACTTGAGCCCGGAACCCCGGTTTCGTTCGACGTGCTGGTGAACGAAATCAAGGGTCTGGCACTGAACGTGGCCCTGTACCGCCACGACGGCACGATGGTCAGTGACCTGATGAAGGAATAGCAACCTGACAGGAGTTCCGGGGCGGGGTTTGGCGGCCACAGCCGCAAACCCTGCCTCGAACCTGAAGCACCGGACTCGCAAATCAGAACCGCCGCAAGGCGAACAAAGAGGACAAGGCCAATGCCTGAAGCACTCTACGACAAAATCAACGAAATCGCGGCCGTGGGCATCAACCTGGCCAGCCCCGAAGACATTCGGTCCTGGAGCTACGGCGAAGTCAAAAAGCCTGAAACGATCAACTATCGCACCTACCGCCCCGAAAAGGACGGCCTGTTCTGCGAGAAAATCTTCGGCCCTGAAAAAGACTACGAGTGCTTCTGCGGCAAGTACAAAGGCATCAAGTACAAGGGCATTGTCTGCGAACGTTGCGGCGTGAAGGTCACGACCAGCAAAGTTCGCCGCAAGCGCATGGGCCACATCAACCTGGCTGCCGCCGTGGCGCACATCTGGTTCTTCAAGGCCATGCCGTCGCGCATTGGTGCCCTGCTGAACGTCAAGGCCTCGGCTCTGGAACGCGTGATTTACTTCCAGGACTACATCGTCGTTGACCCCGGCCCCTCCGATTTGAAGGAAAAGGACCTGATCAACGAGGAAAAGTTCCGCGAGATGCGCGCGCAGTATGGCGACCAGTTCAAGGCTGCCATGGGCGCGGAAGCCCTGCGTGAGCTGCTGGGTCGCATGGAACTTGAGGACCTGGGCGAAGAACTGCGCCGGGAATTGAGCGAAACCAACAGCAAGCAGAAGCAGAAGGACCTGATCAAGCGGCTCAAGACCGTTGAGGCCCTGAACGAATCCGGCAACCGCCCGGACTGGATGGTACTGGACGTAGTGCCCGTGATTCCGCCCGATCTGCGCCCTTTGGTGCAGCTTGAAAGCGGCAACTTTGCCACCAGCGACCTGAACGACCTGTATCGTCGTCTGATCAACCGCAACAACCGCCTCAAGAAGCTGATCGACCTCAATGCACCCGAGGTCATCATTCGCAACGAAAAGCGCATGCTGCAGCAGTCCGCAGACGCGCTGTTTGATAACTCGCGCTGCCGTCGCCCCGTGCTGGGGTCGCGTAACCGTCCGCTGAAGTCCTTGACCGACATGATCAAGGGCAAGCAGGGGCGCTTCCGTGAAAACCTGCTGGGCAAGCGCGTGGATTATTCGGCTCGTTCAGTGATCGTGGTAGAGCCCGAACTGAAGCTGCACCAGTGCGGTCTGCCCAAGAAGATCGCGCTTGAGTTGTACCAGCCGTTCATCATCCGCCGCCTGCGCGAGCTCGGCCTTGCTGACACCATCAAGTCGGCCAAGAAAATGCTGGAACGTCGCGACGAAGAAGTGTGGGACATTCTGGAAGAAGTGATCTTCAAGCACCCGGTGCTGTTGAACCGCGCGCCCACGCTGCACCGCATGGGCATTCAGGCCTTTGAACCGGTGCTGGTGGAAGGCAACGCGATCAAGATTCACCCGCTGGTGTGTGGCGGCTTCAACGCCGACTTCGACGGTGACCAGATGGCCGTGCACCTGCCCTTGAGCTTCGAGGCGCAGATCGAAGCCCACACGTTGATGTTGTCGATTCACAACATTTTCAGCCCCGCGCACGGCAACCCGATCATCACACCCAGCCAGGACATGGTGCTGGGTCTGTACTACATGACCGCCGACAACGCCCAGGAAAAGGGCGAGGGCAAGTGGTTCACGACGGCAGAAGACGTGATTGCCGCCTACAGCCACGGCAAGCTGGGCACGCACGCCAAGATCAAGGTGCTGCTGGATTGCCACAAAGTCGTCTACGACGAAAAGGGCAACGTGCTTTCCGGTCACCGTCAGACACCGACGGCGGACTGGACGTTGGCCGTGCCGCGCGAGACCTTTGGCGACCAGTACCGTTACGAAGAATGGGTCGAGGAATCACCCGAAGTAGCCAACTCGTTCATGGTGGAAACCACGCCGGGCCGCATTCTGTTCAATGACATCCTGGGCCCCGGCATGCCGTACTTCAACTATGCCATCGGCAAGAAGCAGATCTCGGGCGTGATTGCCCACTGCTACAAGCGCCTTGGCCGCGTAGCGACGCTGAAGCTGCTGGACGACATCAAGGAATTCGGCTTCAAGTCTGCAACCCGCGCCGGTGTCAGCATCGGCAAGGACGACATGCGTTCGCCAGAAAACAAGGAAGACATCCTGGTCAAGAGCCAGAAAGTGGTCGACGAACTCGACCGGCGCTATCGCCAGGGCGTAATCACGGACCGTGAACGCCGCAACCACGTGATCGACGAATGGACCCACGCCCGTGAAGAAATCGGCCGCTCGATGATGGACGTTCTCAAGAACGACCAGCGTGGCGGTAAGCCGTACCTGAACCCGATCTTCATGATGGTGACGTCCGGCGCCCGTGGTTCGACCGAACAGGTTCGTCAGTTGGCAGGCATGCGTGGCCTGATGGCCAAGCCAGGTGGCGAAATCATTGAAACGCCAATCAAGGCCAACTTCCGTGAAGGCCTGAAGGTGCTGGAGTATTTCTCCAGCACGCACGGCGCGCGCAAGGGTCTGGCCGACACGGCATTGAAGACAGCTGACTCGGGCTATCTGACCCGCAAGCTGGCCGACGTGGCCCAGACTGTAGTGGTTACAGAACACGACTGCGGCACCGACCAGGGCGTCGACAAGCGCAGCGTGTTCAAGGGTGAGAAGGTCGAAATCTCGCTGGCCGAAAGCATGCGCGGCCGCGTGGTTTGCGACGACATTCGCCACCCGCAAACGAAGGAAATTCTCATCAAGAAGGGTGACCTGGTCAGCACCGAAACTGCCAAGGTGATTGAAGACCTGGGCTTCCAGAAAGTTCGCGTGCGCAGCGCCCTGACTTGCGATTCAGACGTCGGCGTGTGCCGTCTGTGCTACGGTGCGGACCTTTCGCGTGACGAATTGGTCGAACTGGGCCTGGCTGTGGGCATCATTGCGGCCCAAAGCATCGGTGAACCGGGCACGCAGTTGACCATGCGCACCTTCCACATCGGTGGCACGGTCACTCGTACCAGCGTGGACAAGGACATCAAGGTTACCCGCGCCGGGTTGGTGAAGTTCTCTGACAGCCTGCGCACGGTAAAGGGCCCCCAGGGCTCACAGGTTGTCGTCAGCAGCAAGGGCGAAATCAAGATTCTGGACAAAGACGACAAGGTGGTCGACACCTACCAGATTCCGCTGGGCGCCACGTTGATGTTCGAGGACGGCTCCAAGATTGCCAAGGCCGGCGCGGTCCTGTGTGAATGGGACCCGCACACCACGCCGATCATCGCCGAAACCGACGGCAAGATCGTCTATGACGACTTGATCGAGGGCCGCACATTCAAGGAAGAAATCGAACAGGAAACCCAGACCAAACAGCGCGTGGTGATTGAGCACAAGGGCGACCTGCACCCGCAGCTGCGCATTGAAAACAACAAGGGCGACATCGTCGCGTACTACCCGCTGGCCGAAAAATCCACGATCGTGGCCAAGGACGGCCAGAAGGTAAAGGCCGGCGAAATCCTGGCCAAGACGGTGCGTGAAATCGGCGGCACTCAGGACATCACCGGCGGTCTGCCGCGCGTGACGGAACTTCTGGAGGCCCGCAAGCCCAAGGAACCCGCCATCATCACACGCGTCGACGGCATTGTGGAACTGTCCGAAGACAAGAAGCGCGGCAAGCGCATGGTGTTTGTGCGCACCGACGGCGGCGAAGTGGCCGAACACACCATTCCGGCGCGACTGGCCATCAAGGTTCGTACCGGCGACCGCGTAAAAGCCGGCGAAAGCCTGACCGAAGGTTCACGCGTGCCGCACGACGTGCTGGACATTCAGGGCAAGGACGCCGTGCAGGACTACCTGCTGGGTGAGGTGCAAAAGGTCTATCGCAGCCAGAACGTGGCCATCAACGACAAGCACATCGAGATCATTGTCGGGCAGATGCTGCGCAAAGTGAAGATTGTCAATGAAGGCAACACCAACTTCCTGCGTGGGTCCATGGTGGACCGCAGCGACGTGCGCAGGGACAACGAGACAGTAATCAAGGAAGGCGGTAAGCCCGCCACGTTCAAGCCCCTGTTGCTGGGCATCACCAAGGCCAGCCTGCAAAGCGAAAGCTTCCTCAGCTCGGCATCCTTCCAGGAAACAACCAAGGTGCTGACAGAGGCAGCCATCAGCGGCAAGCGGGATTTCCTGCGTGGCCTGAAGGAAAACATCATCCTGGGCCACCGCATTCCTGCCGGCAGCGGCTTCCACGCCTATCAGGACATGGCGATTGAAAAGGGCGTGGCCGAACGCCAGCCCGAAAGCGAAGAAGGCGAAGAGCAAGAGGTCGCCACAGGTGTGGCCTAACATGTGGCTGGTTTCAAAAACATCAAACACGGAGCCTGCGCGGTGCGGGCTCCGTGTGTTTTTCATGTTGCTGGTGTTGCTGGCCGGTTGCGCGTCACCACCTCCACCCAAAGCGCCGCAGATAGAGCCGCCGCTGGAAGATCAGTCGGCCGCTACCGACTACGACCTGGCCAACATCAACACGGCGCTGAGAAACGCGGACGACCTGGACGCGCAGGGCAACCGCATTGCCGCTGCCTATCTTGTGGAGTCCGCCCGGGCCAAGCTGTCCCAGGGCGCAACCCGCGAAAACCTGTACCTCGATGTAATCCTGGCATCCATTTGGGGCCGGGAAGGCGAAGGCCGCGACGCTGAAAAGGCCAACGACTACCTGCAACGTGTGCAGGCGGCGGCCGTTGGCGATGCGCGCCTGCGCGGCGATGCCGGCCTGGCACAGACCGCCGTGCACCTGGGCGCGCCGAACCTGCACGCCGCACAAGCCAGCGCGCAGCTTGCGCTTTCCGGATTTGCCCAGGCCAAGGCCTGGGTTGTGTACGCAGGCGCGTGTCGCCAATTGACCGGCGGCTTTCTGGACGGCGGCGACACGGCCACGGCCCTGAAGATCGCGCGTCAGGGGGCCCGTGTTTGCGATCAACTCAAACTGCCGCTGCTGCAGCTAAAGGCCTGGGTTGACGTCGCAGACCTGGAAGCAGCAACCGACCCGCAAGCGGCCGATGCGGCGTTCTTGCGTGCCTACAGCGCTGCATACCGCCACGGCAAGAGGGGCTGGCTGTCGATCGTGGTGGCCAGTGCGGTGGAGGCTTTTCATACCCGCGGTCATCATGCCCTGGCAGCCAAATGGGGCGACCGCTGCCGTGACGACCAGACCGGAGAATTGCCGCGCCTGGAAGAAAGCGGCCTGCAGGCCCCGGATTACGCAGCGCTGCTTGGGCAGTACGGGCTTGCGCTGGCTGCAGCCCGGCCCGGCGACACCCGAAAGCAGGCCTTGCTTGAGGCCGCAAAGGCCGCTCTGGAAGCGGTTGAAACCCCGGGTCCGGAAATCAAAGCCCTGCACAAGGACGTTGAAGGCGCCCTCTTGCAAAGCGGGTCGGGAAAGTAAACTCCGCGCCCCGATCTTGGGGGAAGAACCAGGAAGAAACCATGCCCACGATGAACCAGATGGTCCGCAAGGGCCGCAAGAAGAAGACCTACAAAAGCAAGTCGCCGGCGCTGGACGCCAACCAGTACAAGCGCGGCGTGTGCCTGCAGGTCAAGACCACCACGCCCAAAAAGCCGAATTCTGCGCTGCGCAAGATTGCGCGTATCCGCTTGAGCAACCAGCGCGAAGTCACCGCCTACATTCCCGGCGAAGGCCACAACCTGCAGGAACACAACATTGTTCTGGTTCGCGGCGGTCGCGTGCGCGACCTGCCAGGCGTGCGTTACCACATCGTGCGCGGCGCACTGGACTGTGCCGCAGTCGATGGCCGCAAGCAAAGCCGTTCCAAGTACGGCGCCAAGCGCGGCAAGTAACCTGTTCTTGACACGTCAATAACAGACCCCGGCCCTGCCGGGGTTTGTTTGTTTTGTGCGCGGCCTGACTGAAAAAGTGTGCCCAGGCATACCCCCGCTTGACAGCGGCGGCTGCGGTGCCCCAGAAATTGTGTGGCTGATTTGTGTGCTCGCGCGCCAAGTGCAGGCCCGGGCAAAAAAAATCTGCGGGCGTGGTGGCCTTACGTTGCAAAACTTTTGCACCACGCGCTGACACTGCCGCGCAAGCGGCCATGCAAGCGGGGGCGAGGCCATTTCATAGTTTTCTTTCCGCGCGACTTTCCCGCCTCTCCCCTGCTTGACGCTCAATTGCCCACTGCTATCTTTCCGCGCCTTACGCAGTTCCGTGGAGCCACAGCGCATGCCTCGCAACTACAAGTCGACCGAACGCTTTCTGAAGCCGGACCCGGTTTACAACAGCAAGCTCGTGTCGAAGTTCGTCAACACCATCATGTACGAAGGCAAGCGCAGCATCGCGCAGCGCATCGTGTACACCGCCTTTGACACACTGAAAAAGCGCATTCCGGAAAAGGAACCGCTGGAAGTGTTCAACGAGGCGCTGAACAATTGCCGCCCCATGGTGGAAGTGCGCAGCAAGCGCGTGGGTGGCGCAACCTATCAGGTACCCAAGCCCGTCGGCGCCAAGCGCCAGCAGGCACTGGCGTTCCGGTGGATCATTGCCGCAGCCCGCGCCCGCAAGGGCAAGCCAATGGCAGAACGCCTGGCCGACGAACTTGGCGAAGCCTTCAAGCGAGAAGGTGCCGCAGTGCGCAAGCGCGAAGAAACGCACCGCATGGCAGACGCCAACAAGGCCTTTGCCCACTTCGCCTGGTAGACATCCGAGTCCGGGGGCGGCATGCGTGCCGCCCCGACCGGACCGCAGCACCGGCCGGAAGGCCCCTTGACGCCAAGGACGTTGCCGCTACACTTCCCGCCCCTGCTGTCTGGGGGTGGTTTGTGAACAACGGTGGATCGGCTGCAATGCGCGCCGTGAAGCCTTTATAGGGTGCTCCGCAATCGGGGCCAGCCTGGAAAAACTGCCCGCTGTGGCGGGCAAGTTTCGGGGCGCAAGTTAGGAAGAGCCGCAAGGCGACCTTCCTGGCCGACGCCCTTTAGGCTGTCGGCCGATTGTGTTTTTGAAGGTGGGCACAAAGCCCGGCGTGACATGACCTGCAGGAAATGCCTGCCGGACACCGCCCGCCGGACACTGAGTGGAGAACAGCTGTGGATCTGGTTCATCTGAGAAACATCGGCATCTGCGCACACATCGACGCTGGCAAGACCACAACGACCGAGCGCGTGCTGTTTTACACCGGCATGGTGCACCGCCCAGGCAACATCGACGACGGCAACACCGTCACCGACTATCTGAAGGAAGAAAAAGAACGCGGCATCACGATTGTGTCGGCCGCCGTCAGCACCTATTGGGACGACCCGGTCTCGGGCGTCAAGCACGGCATTAACCTTATTGATACCCCGGGCCACGTGGACTTCACGGCGGAAGTTGAACGTTCGCTGCGCGTGCTGGACGGCGCAGTGATCGTGTTTGACGGCAAAGAAGGCGTTGAAGCCCAAAGCGAAACCGTGTGGCGCCAGGCCGACAAGTACAAAGTGCCCCGCATCGCCTACATCAACAAGATGGACAAGATCGGCGCCAGTTTCCGCAAGTCGGTTGATTCCATGGTCAAGCGCCTGGGCACCAACCCGGTGCCGGTGCAGTTGCCCTGGGGCGAAGAAGTAGACCACAAGGGCATCATTGACCTGATTGAGATGAAGGCCCACAGCTTTGAGGGTGAATCCGGCAAGGAAGTCATCAAGCACCCCATTCCTGCCAACCTGCTTGAAGAAGCCAAGGCCGCGCGCATTCACATGATGGAAAAATGCGCCGACATTGACGAAACGATCGCCAACCTGCTGCTTGAAGACAAGCTGGACGAAGTGACGCCGGCCATGATCCGTGCCGCCCTGCGCGCGGGTACGATCGCGTTCAAGCTGGTGCCGGTGGTTTGCGGCAGCAGCTACCGCTACAAGGGCGTGCAGGACATGGTCAATGCGGTGGTGTGGTACCTGCCCTGCCCGCTGGACCTGCCCCCGACGGAAGCCAAGGACGTCAATCACCCCGACGACCGCGCCAAGGATTACAAGCTGCCCTGCGACCCCAAGGGGCCACTGGCGGTCATGGCCTTCAAGACCGTTAGCGAGCAGCACGGTGATCTGACCTATCTGCGCGTCTATTCGGGAACTCTGCGTGCCGGCGACAGCCTGTACAACGCGCGCATCAAGCGCCGCGAACGCATCACGCGTCTGTTCCGTATGTTTGCCAACGATCGCAACACGCTGGAAGAAGCGGAAGCCGGCGACATCGTTGCGTCGGTCGGCCTGGCCAACGCCTATACCGGCGACACGCTGTGCAATGAAGATACCCCGCTGGTGCTGGGTGAAATCACGTTCCCGGAAACCGTGATTTCGATGTCGATTGAGCCCAAGAGCAACGCCGACCGCGAAAAGCTGGCCATGGCGCTGCAGAAGATGGCCAAGAACGACCCCACCTTCAAGGTGCGCCTGGACCCTGAAACCCAGCAGACGGTTATCTCGGGCATGGGCGAGTTGCACCTGGACATCATTCGCTCGCGCATTCTCAACGAGTTCCGCGTCGATGCCGCCGTGGGCCAGCCCCGTGTGGCGTACCGCGAAATGGTGTCGCTGCGCGCCGGACAACCGGTCGAAACCGAAGGCATGCACAAGAAGCAGACCGGCGGCTCGGGCAGCTACGGCCATTGCAAGATTCGCTGGGAACTGTTGCCGGAAGACACCCGCGACAAAGTCGAGTTCGAAGATGACACGGTCGGCGGCAGCATTCCGCGCCAGTTCATCAAGAACATTGAAGAAGGTGTTCGCAACACCGCAGCCAGCGGCGGCATTGCCGGCTACCCGGTGCTTGGCTTCAAGGCCAGCGTCTATGACGGCAGCTACCACGACGTGGACAGCAAGGACTTTGCCTACATCGACGCCGCGCGCCTGGCATTCCGCGCCCTGCTGGAAGAAGTCGGCACGGAAATTCTCGAGCCGATGATGAAGGTGGAAGTTCGCACGCCCGACGATTTCATGGGTCCCGTGATTGGCGACTTGAACTCGCGCCGCGCGCGCATTGAAAGAACCGAACGCGACGGCAACTTGGTCATCATTGCGGCCGTGGCGCCGCTGTCGGAAATGTTCGGCTATGTCCAGGCCGTGCGCGGGCTGTCACAGGGCCGTGCGAACTATTCGATGGAACCCTTCCGCTATGAAGTGTGCCCGGGGCACATCAAGGACAAGATTCTGGCGGAACGTGGTGTGGTCAAGGGCAGGCCTGCGGGCCGGCGCTAAGTGCTGCGCCGCGTCGACGGGTTGTTGACGCGGGAAGGTCGGCTGCCTATGGTCTGCGCCCCTTTCGAAAGAAGCGGGAACGAACGGTAGGTGCCAACGCAGCAAACGAGTGTGGAGGCAGTTCAGGCAAGTTCTCTAGACAGTCATCCGGAGAGTCATCCGGAGAGAATCGAGTAAAGGTATGGCGACGACCGCAGGTGTTCAGATCAAGATCCGGCTTGAAGGCTACGACCACGAGCTGCTGGACCAGTCGGCCCGGCAGATTTGTGAATCGGCCAAAGACAGTGGCGCGCGGGTCTCTGGCCCGATTCCGCTGCCGACGCGTATCGAGCGCTATACCGTGCTGCGCAGCCCGCACATCGACAAGAAAAGCCGTGAACAGTTTGAAATCCGTACCCACAAGCGCCTCATCTACATCAGCCAGCCCAGCCCGCGCACTGTAGATGCGCTGCAGACGCTGAACCTGCCGGCCGGTGTGGAAGTGCGCATCAACACCTGATTTCCAGCCCCCCGACCAACGGCCTTGGGCCGCGTCGGGAAACGGGACGCAACGGGCGACCCGCGAGGCTGAAGCAAGTGCAGTAAAGAGGAAGCAAGAGGAACAAGATGTCCCTTACCACCCTGCTGGGAACGAAGCGCGAGATGAGCCAGATTTTCAACGACGACGGCACCCTGGTGCCCGTCACAATCGTTGAAGTCGGCCCTTGCGTCGTCACCCAGGTCAAAGACACCGAAAACCACGGTTACGATGCCGTCCAGTTGGGCTATGGCGACGTCAAGCTTGCCCGTGTTTCCAAGCCCGAAAAGGGCCACTTCAAGAAGGCCGGCGTAGAACCCCGCCGCTACTTGCGCGAAGTTCGCCTTGCGGCGCCCGCGGCCAGCAAGGTCGGCGATGTATTGAAGGTTGCGGATGTGTTCAAGGTAGGGGATTGGGTCGACGTTGTTGGCTTGACCAAGGGCCGCGGCTTTCAGGGCGGCATGAAGCGCCACGGTTTCGGTGGCGGTCCTGCCGCGCACGGTACCAAGAACATGCGCGAGCCAGGTTCCAGCGGTACCAACACCAACATCGGTTACGTCCGCAAGGGCAAGCGCATGGCGGGCCACATGGGTGTGGAACGTCGCACCATGCGTAACCTGCTGGTCGCCAAGGTCGACGAAAAGCGCAACCTGGTTTTCCTGCGCGGCGCCGTACCTGGCTACAACGGTGCGTTCGTCACGGTGCGCAAGGCCACGGCCAAGACCTACGCCAAGGCTGACCGCGCGCTGCGTAAGTCAGGCGCGAAGTAACGGGACGGAATCGTGGTTTCCCGCCGCAAGTTCGCGGCGACTGAACGGGACAGAGCAATGGTAGAAGTCCAGGTATACGACGCTGACGGCAAGGCAAAGGAGAAGATCTCCTTTGACGAGTCCGTGTTCGGCGACAAGGTCAAAGCCCGCACCCTGCGCGAGGTGGTGTATGCCTACGAGCAAAACCGCCGTCAGGGCACCGTCAACACCAAGAACCTGAGTGACGTGGCCGGCAGCAACAAAAAGCCCTGGAAGCAAAAGGGTACCGGTCGCGCACGCACAGGCCAGAAGCACGCGCCGCACCGCCGCAAGGGCAGCGTGGCCCACGGCCCGCACCCGCGCGATTTTCACAGCAACATCCCGACCAAAATGCGTCGCCTGGCACTGGCCAGCGCTGCTGGCCCGCTTCCGCGGTGGCGCTGTCAGCGTCGTGGAAGGCTTGAGCTACGACAAGCCCCAGACCCGCAAGCTGGTCAAGATGCTGGACAAGGCCGGCCTGTCCCATGGCAGCCTGCTGCTGGGGCTGGCCAAGGCCGACCGCAACCTGTACCTCTCGGCGCGCAACATTCCGCGCTCGCTGATCCGTTCGGTCAGCGATTTCAACGCCTACGAAGTGATGAAGCAGCGTCGCGTGCTGCTTACGCGCGAGGCGCTGGACGCCCTCAAGAACGGCCTCAAGGCCGGCAAGGAAGGCTAACAATGCCCGCCACGCCCGAACAATACGCCATCATTAAGCGCCCGTTGGTCACGGAAAAGAGCAGCGCCCTGATGCCTGAGGGTGTCTACACCTTTGAAGTAGCCCTGGACGCCAACAAGTCGCAGATCGCACAGGCCGTGCGCGACATCTTCAACGTCAAGGTCAAGAAGGTGCGCACGTCGCGCCTCAAGGGCGAAAAGAACAAGCGCACCCGGTTTGGTTACTTTGACCAGTCCGACCGCAAGAAAGCCCTGGTCACACTGGAAAAGGGCGAGTCGATCGAAATCGCCTAGGCATTCAGGTATGCCGCCCGGGGCGATAAGCCGGGAAAGGTAAGAAGACATGGCTATCAAGAGTTTCCGCCCGATTACGCCGTCCCTGCGCCACACGCGCCTGGTGGAGTACAAGGAATTGACCGGCGACAAGCCGCTCAAGTCCCACACCAAGGGCAAGAAGGGCACCGGCGGTCGCAACAACCGCGGTCGCACCACCAGCGCCTATCGCGGCGGCGGCCACAAGCGCCGCTATCGCGACGTTGACTTTCGCCGCAATGCCCACGACGGCATTCCCGCGACCGTCAAAGCCATTGAATACGACCCCAACCGCACCTGCTTCATCGCGCAAATCTGGTACGACAATGGTGCCAAGGACTACATCCTGGCTCCGCACGGGCTTGAGGTTGGCGCCAAGGTCATGTCCGGCGATAAAGCCGAGCCGCGCCCGGGCAACTGCCTGCCGCTGCGTTTGATTCCGCAGGGCTTGACGGTGCACAATGTGGAACTTCGCCCCGGTCGTGGTGGCCAGATCGCCCGTGGTGCCGGCTCGCAGTGCGTAGTGGCTGGTCCCGACGGCAACTGGGTCAACGTGCAGTTGCCCAGCGGCGAAATCCGCCGCATGCCCGGCGAATGCCGCGCAACCATCGGCCAGGTCAGCAACCTGGACCACATGAACGTGGAGTACGGCAAGGCCGGGCGCATGCGCTGGCTGGGTCGTCGCCCGCACAACCGTGGCACCAGCATGAACCCTGTGGATCACCCGCACGGCGGCGGTAACGACCGCACCGGCGGCGGCCGCACACCCGTGGACCGTCACGGCAACCCGGCCAAGGGCTCGCGCACACGCAAGCAGCGCAACCCCAACGACATTTACGTCATTCGTACGCGCCGCGGTACGGCGCCCAAGCGGTAAGGGGCGTCGCGGCAACACCGCGCGCAGCAGGACCCGCCCGTTGTGGCGGGAACAGAAAGCGAAGCCGGGTTGCACGCAGCCTGGCGAGATGGAAACAAGAAGGAAGACGAGATGAGCCGTTCGCTGAAAAAGGGCCCTTTTGTGGACCCGAAACTGATGAAGAAGGTGATGAAGGCCAAGGATGAGAATTCGCGCGAAGCGATCAAAACCTGGTCGCGCGCCAGCACCATCATCCCGGAATTCATCAACATGACCTTCATGGTTCACAACGGCAAGCAGCACATCAAGGTGTTCGTCACCGAAGACATGGTTGGCCACAAGTTGGGTGAGTTTTCCCCGACCCGTGTCTTCAAGGGCCACACCGGTCACCGCAAGGCCTAAGGGTGGCATGTTCGGGCGCAGTGCAGCACGCCGGGACAAGAGAAGTGTAAGAGTGCAGTTTGTTGTACCTGCGGTCCGGTGATCGCCAGGTGTCGTAAGAAGGGCGTAAGAAGGAAGAAGGAGACGGCTGAAATGGCCGAGCAACCACAGAAGGAATTCCGGGCGATTGCGCGCAATGTGCGCATGAGCGCCCGCAAGGCACGGCTGGTCATGGATGTCGTTCGCGGACGCAACGCCAACGAAGCCATGGTTCTGCTGCAGTTCGTCAACAAGCGCGCCGCACCCGCGGTGGGCAAGTTGATCCGCAGCGCCGTTGCCAACGCGGAAGACTACGCCAACCGTTCCGGAGTACCCGTCGAGACCGGCAACCTGGTCATCAGCGTCGCACGCGCCGACGAAGGCCCGCGCATGAAGCGGTGGCGTCCGCGCTCGCGAGGCATGGCGCACCCGTTCACCCGCTACACCTGCCACCTTCACGTAATCGTGGCGGATGCCGCGCACGTGGAAGAAGAAAAGAAGGGTCGCCCGGCCTTTGCCCGCCCGCGCCATCGCGTCAGCAAGGAAGCGCGGCTGGCCAAGCGCGAAGGCAGCAAGGTCGCAGCAGCAGCCAAACCTGCCAAGGCAGCCAAGCCTGCCAAGGCAGAAAAGAAGGAAGCCGGTGCAGCCAAGCCGGCCAAAGCAGCAGCCGAGAAAACAGCCAAGGGTTCCAAAAAGGCGGCCAAGTAGCCGCCGCACGGAGATAGCCACATGGGTCAGAAGATTCGGCCATACAGCTTCCGGGTGGGTGTCACCAAGCCCTGGCGTTCACGTTGGTTCGCGTCGAAGAAAAACTTCGGCACGTTCCTGGTTGAAGACGCCAAGATCCGCGGCCACGTCACCAAGGAATACCGCTACGCCTCGATTCCTCGCGTCGAAATCGAACGCAAGGAAGGCGACAAGATCACGGTATTCATCTTCACCGCAAAGCCCGGCATGTTGATCGGCAAGAAGACTAACCGCCTGTCGGACCTCGAAAAGGAACTGTCGCTGCTGACCAACGGCAAGACAGTCGACATTCGCGTCATGGAAGTCCAGAAGCCCGAACTCGACGCCCAGTTGGCCGCCGAGAGAATCATGGAGCAGCTGGAGCGTCGTGGCTCGTTCCGTCGCGCCATCAAGCGCGAGCTGGAGTTGATTCGCGGGGCCGGTTCCGAAGGTGTCAAGATTCAGGTCTCCGGCCGTCTGGGCGGCGCTGAAATCTCGCGCCGTGAAAAGCAGGTCTGGGGCTCGGTGCCGCTGACCACGCTGGATGCAGACATTGACTACGGCTTTGCCCAGGCGTTTACGACCTACGGCGTGCTTGGCATCAAGGTCTGGATCAACCGCGGCCTGATGAAGGAAACCGAAGAGGCCAAGTTCGGCCTGGTCACGGAATAGGCAAAGGCAGGCAGTTCGAACACAACGAAAGCGCCCCGGGCAACAAGGGGCATGCAGGAATAAAGGAGTTGAAGCATGGCACTTCTGCCAACCAGAACACGCTACCGCAAAGTCATGCGCGGTAAGGTTAAGGGCAACGCAACGCGCGGCAATTACGTCGCGTTTGGTGACGCCGGCCTGCAGGTCCTGGACCCGGGTTGGATTACCGGCCGCCAGATTGAGGCCGCGCGTGTGGCCCTTTCGCGCGCCGTGGGCCGCCAGGGGAAGTACTGGATCCGCATTTTCCCGCACAAGCCCGTGTCCGTGAAGCCGCTGGAAACCCGCCAAGGTGGTGGTAAGGGCGAACCCGAGTATTGGGTTGCTGTCGTAAAGCCCGGCTTTGTGCTGTTTGAGGTCGGTGGCATCAGCCTGGCCCAGTGCCGCGAGGCACTGAACAAGGCTGCCAACAAGATGCCCCTGCGCTGCCGCATGATTGAGCGCAAGCACGAAGTGGGTTAATCGAAGGCAAGGCTGAACCAGGTAGTGGCAGGCGCCAAGTCAGAGTGCTGTAAAGCCGACAGGAAGCAGAAATGACGATCGAGACAATCAAAGGCCAGTCCGAACAAGAACTTCGCGCCAAGCTCACGGAGCTCAACGCAGAGAACTTCAAGGCCAGATTCACCACGGAAGTGATGAATCCGCGCAAGGGCGCGGACATGCGCAAGCGTCGCCGCGAAATCGCGCGCATCAAGACCGTGCTGCATGGTCGTGCCGCTCAGGCCCGCCGGGAAGCCGAGATCAAGAAGTTGATGCTCGCACTGGATGCTTTTGGCCAGCCCCACCAGGGCTCGGTCGAACACAAGCGCCGCCGCAGCAAGATCGCAGCGCGCCTGGATGCCGCCCGCCGTTCCCTGCGCGAGCTGGCAGCCGTGACCTCAGCCGCTGTGGCCAAGACCGAAAAGCCAAAGGCAGCAGCCAAGGCCGAAAAGAAGCCGGAACCCAAGGCCGAAGCCAAGCCTGCAGCGAAGCCAGAAGCGAAGGCGGAAAAGAAGGAAGCCAAGCCCAAGGCCGAAAAGGCAGAAAAGAAGGAAACCAAGCCAAAGGCTGAAAAGGCGGAGAAGAAGGAATCCAAGGGCGCCAAGAAGTAGGCGACCAGGGCCAACAATCCGCAGCGCGCAATAGAGTGCAGGCCAACGCAGGTAAGTGAAACAAACCAGACAGCAGCACCGGAGCAGACATGACCGAAAATCAGGCACCCAAGTCCGAAACCGCCAGCGAACGCAATCGCCGCCGCCGCCGCGTGGGCAAAGTGGTCAGCAACAAGATGCAGAAGACGATCACCGTGCTGTGGCAGCGCCCGATGCGCGAAGCCCGTTACGGCAAATACATCACGCGCAACACCAAGCTGCACGCGCACGACGAAAACAACGAAGCCAAGATCGGCGACGTGGTTGAAATCATGGCCACTCGTCCGCTGTCCAAGACCAAGACCTGGCGCCTGGTACGTGTGGTGCGCCGCGCCCATGACGGCCTGCAGCACGCCGGCGAAAAAGCTGCCGAAAAAGCCACCGAAAAAGCGGCGCCCTCGGCGGCCAAAGACAAACCGGCAGCCAAGTCGGCGGCCAAGAGCTGATTTTGTCCGCAGCGGGCAATCCCCGCGCGGATCTGAGTGACGTGAAGGAACGAACATGATTCAAGAACAGACAAGAATGGACGTCGCCGATAACACCGGCGCCAAGGAAGTCGAGACGATCAAGGTTCTCGGCAACGGCGGTCGGCGTTACGCGACAGTCGGCGACGTGGTCATCGCCGTCATCAAGTCGGCCACCCCGACTTGTGACTTGTTCAAGAAGGTGACCAAGAAGGACAAAAAGAAGCGCATCGTGCGTTGCGTGGTGGTTCGCACCCGCGCCGCCGTGCGTCGCGACGACGGCAGCTACATCCGGTTTGACCGCAACGCCGCCGTGATCGTAGACAAAGAAGGCAACCCGCTGGGCACGCGCATTTTCGGCGCCGTGGCCCGTGAGTTGCGCGCCAAGAAGTTCATGAAAATCGTGTCCCTGGCGACGGAAGTGGTCTAGCACAAGTCGACAGAGCCCGGAGAAAGCTATGCACATCAAGGTTGTCGATTCCGTACAGATCATCAAGGGCAAGGACCGTCCGCAGACAGCGGAAGAGGCCAAGAAGCCCAGTGGCCAGGTTCTGCGCATTGATTCGCGCAAGCGTCGCGTGATCATTCAAGGCAAGAACATGGTCTGGAAGCACCTGCGCAAGACAGAGCAAAACCAGCAGGGCGGCCGCGTGCAGCGAGAGGCCTTTGTGCCGGTCGAAAACGTGATGCTGTTCAACGAGAAGTCGGGCAAGCCGGAACGCCCGCACTTCAAGCGCATCGACGGCAAAAGCGTACGCTATTTCAAAAGCACCAATACCACCATCGACGCCTGATTGGCGACGTGGCGGCAAAGTGACAGTTCAGGCCGGAAGTCAGCACGATCCAGCACCGCAGAAGCACTAAGGAACGAACATGGCAAAGAAGGAAGCAAAAGCAGCCGCGCCCGCAGCCCCCAAGGTCAAGGTCGAATCGCGCCTGCGCACCAAGTACCACACTGAAGTGGTGCCCGCGCTGCGCGAAAAGTTCGGCATTGGCAACATCATGGCTGTGCCGCGCCTGCGCAAGATCACCGTCAACATGGGCTTTGGCCAAGCCAGCAAGAACAAAAGCCTTGCCGAGGCTCTGACCAAAGACCTGACCGAAATCACCGCGCAAAAGGCCGTGATCAACCTGGCCAAGAACGCAGTGGCCAACTGGAAGCTGCGTGAAAACGACCCCGTTGGCGCCAAGGTGACGCTGCGTGGCGAGCGCATGTGGCTGTTTCTTGAAAAGCTGGTCAGCATTGCCATTCCGCGCATTCGTGACTTTCAGGGCCTGAACCCGCGCAGCTTTGACGGCCGCGGCAACTTCAACATGGGCCTGGCCGAGCAGACCATCTTCCCGGACATCGAAATCGACAAGGTCAAGGAAGTGCAGGGCATGGACATTGCTTTCACCATCAGCGGCGGAAGCGACGAGTGGTCGCGTGAAATGCTGCTGCTGCTGGGTGTGCCGCTGAAGCGGGACAAGCCAAAGGTCGCCCGCCAGGCAAGCTGAACAACGCAAGCTAACTGAACCAGGTAGTCCAGGAGAATCCTGTGAGCAGACTGTGTCTTGTAGTGAAGTCGCAAAGGACGCCGAAGTTTTCAAGTCGGCATCGCAACCGCTGCCAGCTTTGCGGACGCCCGCGTGCGGTGTATCGCAAGTTGAAGATCTGCCGTTGCTGCTTGCGTGAATTGGCCAGCCGCGGAGAGATTCCGGGCATGAAGAAGGCCAGCTGGTAGGCAACGGGCAACCGGCGCAAGTCGATGTACTTGTCGACCCGCACCGGCAGCCGCAACTGCCACAGGTACAGGCCAGAATGCAGGCCCGAGTGCAGGCCCGAATGCAGGAATGTGTAAGCGGATATGTAAGCGGGTGCGCAAAGGCGCCCCCGACCAAGGCAAGAAACTGGAGTAACGCCAGATGTCACTGACCGACCCGATCGCGGATATGCTGACCCGGATTCGCAACGCCAACCACAATGGCGCAACGACTGTCCGTATCCCGTTTTCCAAGATGAAGCTGGAAGTCGCCAACGTGCTGCGTCGTGAGGGCTACGTCAATGCCGTTGCCCAGGAAGGCGAAGGCACGGAACGCACGCTGGTTCTTTCCATGCGCTACGGCCCCGACGGCGAACGCGTCATCACCAAGATGGACCGCGTCAGCAAGCCAGGGCGCCGCGTCTATTCCAACGTGACCGAAATTCCGCGCGTGCGCGGTGGCATGGGTATCTGCATTCTTTCCACCAGCAAGGGCATTCTTTCCGACCGCGAGGCGCGCAAGCAGCGCGTGGGTGGCGAGTTGCTGTGCAAGGTGGGCTAACCAGGCTGGTGCCCGCCCGCAAGGCGAAGCCGCACCTGCAAAGTAGAAGCAACGTCGGAAGCTAAATCGAAGGAAGAAGGAAACAGCCATGTCACGAATCGGCAAACAACCCCTCACAGTGCCAGCTGGCGTCAAGGTAAGCGTCAGTGGCAGCACCGTGACCGTGGAAGGCCCCAAGGGCAAGCTGACCCTGGCCACGCGCCCTGAAATCAAGGTCGCCGTGGAAGGCAGCGTCGTCAAGGTTGCCCGCAACAATGAAAGCAAGTTCTCCAAGGCGCTGCACGGCACCACGCGCGCCAACCTGGCGAACATGGTGGCCGGCGTGACCAAGGGCTACCAGAAGAACCTGGACATCGTCGGTGTGGGTTGGCAGGGCAAGGTCCAGGGCAAGCAGCTGGTGCTGCAGGTCGGCTTCTGCCACACCGTGGACCTGACGATTCCTGAAGGCGTCAAGTGCGTGCTGCCCAACGCCCAGCGCATTGAGATTACAGGCATCAGCAAGCAGGCCGTCGGACAGTTTGCCAGCGAGATTCGCGCCAGCCGCAAGCCCGAACCCTACAAGGGTAAGGGTGTGCGCTATGAGGGCGAACGCATCGTCCGCAAGGCGGGCAAGAGCTTCGTCGGCGGCGGCAAGTAAACGCAGGTCAGGGCAGGCCAAGGGATCAATGCGGGAAACTTCGGGCGCAGTCGGCCCGTTTAGGATGCAAGAACATGGAAAAGAACAAGCTCAAGTCGGTGCAAAAGACTCGCCGCGCCTACCGCACTCGTAACCGTCAGCGCGCCGCGGGTACTCGCCCGCGTCTTTCCGTATTCCGCAGCGCACGCCACATTGCGGTGCAGATTATCGACGACGCCGCGCACAAGACGCTGGTGGCCGCCACCAGCCATGGCAAGAAGGCCGACATCAAATCCGGTGGCAACATCGACGGCGCCAAGGCCATCGGCAAGAAGATCGCGGAGCTGGCACTGGCCAAGGGCATCAAGCAGGTCGCCTTTGACCGTGGCCCTTACAAGTACCATGGCCGCATCAAGGCCCTGGCGGACGCGGCCCGAGAGGCCGGCCTGGAGTTCTAGATTGTTTCGGCCGGGAAACCGGCCATCGCAGACGAGGATTGGCATGGCTCATCGCATGACGGCTCGGGACCTCGAGCTTGGGGAAGAAAGAGTAGTCCGCGTCAACCGCACGGCTGCGGTCGTCAAGGGCGGTCGTCGTTTCGGTTTCGCCGCGCTGGTGATCGTCGGCGATCGCCGCGGCACGATTGGGCTGGGCCAGGGCAAAGCGCGCGAGGTGCCCAACAGCATTGAAAAGGCAGCCCGCGACGCCCGCAAGAACCTTGTTCGCTATCCACTGCGCGGCGACACCATTCCGCACCAGGTGGTCGGCAAGTATCGCAGCTCGCGCGTTATTCTGCGCCCGGCCGCACCCGGTACCGGCATCAAGGCCGGCGCTACGGTTCGCGCCGTCGTGGAAGAACTGGGTATTCGCAACATTTTGACCAAGGCCATGGGCAGCCGTAACCCGCTGAACCTGGTCAAGGCCACACTGGACGGCTTGAGCCAGCTTCGCAGCAAGGAAGAGATCTTCACCCTGCGCGGCCTGCCCGTGCTGGCAGATCGCGACCGGCCCAAGCTGGAGCCAACCGGCCTGGACAAGGAAGAACGCGCCCGCAAGCAAAAGGACGCGCGTCGCGGTGGCAAGCCTGACCGTGGTGGTCGTGGCGGCGCCGGGCGCGGTCGTCGTGGCCGTGGTGAAGAAGAAGGCGGCGGTGATGCCGCGCCGGAAACCCCAGAAGCCGGTGCCACGGAAACCAAGTAACTGGCGGCAGTCAGCCAGGGCATGTGAAGTGCGAAGCAAGGGATAGCATAGCCGCAAGTCGGCAGACCAGGCGAAAGCCGAGTGACCAGGCAGCAAGCGCGAAACTGGCGCAATGCTGAATGGAAGCGAAAGGGAACAAGATGAACCTGACGGAACTCAAGGCAAAGCCCCGCACCCGTAAGCGCCCCATGGTGCGCAAGGGTCGTGGCCCCGGCACCGGCAAGGGCAAAACCGCCGGTCGCGGTGGCAAAGGTGCCAGCGCCCGCACCGGCTTCACGCACCGCTATTACTTCGAAGGCGGCCAGATGCCGCTGGTGCGTCGCCTGCCCAAGGTGGGCTTCAACAACAAGACGTTTCGCACCAACATTGTGGTGTTGAACGTGCGGTCCTTGAATGACTTCGAAAACGGCACCACCGTAGGCCCCGAAGAATTCCTCAAGGCTGGCATGATCAACAAGGTTGCTGACGGCGTGAAGGTTCTGGGCGACGGCGAAGTGACCCGCAAGTTGACGGTCAAAGCCCATCGCTTCAGTGATTCCGCCCGTGAAAAGATTGAAAAGGCCGGCGGCAAGTGTGAGGTGATTGCAGCCCGGGACCCGCGCAAGGCCCAAAAAGCCGCGCCGGCGCCAAAAGCCCCAGCCAAGTCACAAGGCAAAGCAGAAGCCAAGCCAGATGCCAAAGCAGAAGCCAAGCCTGCCAAGAAGTCCAGCAAGTCCTAGTGAACCAGGATTCACCATGCCGTTTACGCGGTGATGGTGTGTAAGTAAAAGGGCCGATCCCCGTATCAGCGGGGCCGGAACGAGGCGAGAATGTCACAAGCTACAGGGCCAGCAGAGCTTTTCCTGAACCTGTTTAAGGTGCCGGAACTCCGCAAGAAGGCCTTGTTCACTCTGGCTATCCTGGCGGTGTACCGGCTTGGCAGCGTCATTCCGGTGCCGGGTATCGACAATTTGGCCTTTGCGCAGCAGTTCAAGGAACAGACCGAGAGTAACTGGGTCTTCAGTTTCCTTGGCTTGTACAACGCGCTCTCGGCCGGCAGCCTTACGGACTTCCGCATTTTTGCGCTGGGCATCATGCCCTACATCAGCGCCGAAATTATCTTCCAGCTGTTGACCAAGGTCGTGCCCAAGCTGGAAGAAATCCAGAAAGAGGGCCAAAGCGGGCAGCGGCGCATTCGCCTGTATTCGCGGCTGTCCACCTTGCCGATCTGCCTTGTGCAGTCCTATTTCACGATCAAGCTGCTGACGACGCAGGCAGGTCTTGCGGGCTCGGTGGTGTTTGACATCAACGCCTTCACGGCCCTGGCGATGGTCACCATGACTGCCGGCTGCTACTTCCTGATCTGGCTGGGCGACCAGATTACAGAACACGGGCTGGGCAACGGCGTATCGCTGCTGATCATGGCGGGCATTATCGCCAGCATTCCCAACGCGATTTTGCAGTTGGTGCAGCCCATGCTGGATGCAAAGACCGACCCAGTGGTAAGCCTGGACGCGTTCTTGAGCCTGGTAACGCTGATCGTCATGTTTGTTGTCATCACCTTTGGCATCGTGATCATTACGCTGGGGCGGCGTGAAATTGTTATCCAGCATGCCAAGCACGTACGTGGCGCCACCGTGGCTGGCGGCCAGCGCCAGACTTTTCCTCTGCGCGTGGACCAGGCCGGCGTGATTCCGATTATCTTTGCCTCGGCCTTGCTGACCCTGCCGACGATTCTGTTCGGAACTCTCAAGGGCAACGTTGGCAGCGGCTTTTGGGCCAACCTTCTGACGGACACCAGCGACGCCTTTGCCAGCCACGGGTTTGTCTTCACGCTGGGCTACAGCGCGATGATTTTCTTCTTCACCTATTTCTGGGTGCAGTTGCAGTTCAACCCGGTGGAATTGGCCAAGAACTTCAAAGAGTGGGGGGCCTTTGTGCCGGGTGTGCGTCCGGGCAAGGATACCACGACCTACTTGTCCCAGATTCTGCGGCGCATGACACTGGCTGGCAGCACGTTCCTGTGCATGGTGGCCGTGATTCCCAACCTGCTGCCAGAGTTGATGATTCTGCTGTTTGGTGAAAGCGAGCACCTGACCCACAACCGCGTGTTCTTTCGCGTCATGGGCGGTACAGGCTTGCTGATTGTGGTTCACGTTGCGCTGGACCTGGTGCAAAAGGTCGAAGTGCAGTTGATTCAAAGAAACTATGAGGGCTACACAGGCATGATCGGCCAGCGCAAGCGCTGATCTGCATTGGTGGATTTGTTCTTGGCTCGGGCGCCCGCTAAGGCGCCCGTTGCCGTTGCGAGGACCCCATGGCGAAAAAGAAATCCGCAAAGAAGCCAGCAAACAAAGCCGGCAAGGAACCAGCGCGCAAGCCTGCGAAAAAGCTCGCCAAGAAGGTGGCAAAAAAGCCCGCCCAAAGGCCCGCGAAAAAGCCCACGAAAAAGCCCGCGAAAAAAGCCCGCAAAGAAAGCGGCTGCCAAGAAGCCTGCCAAGGCTTCAGGCCGAAAAGGCACAAGCAAGCCAACGCCCAAGCGCGCGCCAAAGGCCGCTAAAGCGCCCGCCAGGAGAACGGCAAAGAAAGCGGCAAAGAAAGCGGCAAAGAAATCTGCAAGAACCGCAGCCCGCAAGGTGTCGCCCAAGGCCGCAACAAAGTCCGCGCCTCGCAAGGCCGCGCGTCGCAAACTGCCTGCGCCCAAGGCCGTCAAGCCCGTGGCCGCCCGCAAGGCGCCGCGTGCCACGCTGCGCGCTGAACCGGTGTATGTGGAACCCACGGCAATCCGTCCCATGGCAACGCCGCAGCCGCAGCCGATTGTGGAGCCCGCACGCCCGGAGCGCCGGCTGGTGCTGGTGTTTATGGGCCCGCCAGGAGTCGGTAAAGGCACCCAGGCTGCCAAGCTGGCCAGTGATCTGATGCTGCCGCACATCAGCACAGGCGACTTGTTTCGGGACCACCTCAAGCGCGACACGCCGCTGGGCCAGAAGGCCAAGGGCTTCATGAACAGCGGCCAACTGGTGCCCGATGAACTGGTGATTGAATTGGTCATGGACCGCATCGCGGCCGATGACTGCCGTGGCGGGTACATTCTGGACGGCTTCCCGCGCACCACGCCCCAGGCCGACCGGCTGGCCCAGGCGCTTGCCGTTCGCGGCGAACGCGTCTCGGCTGTCTTCTACTTTGATGCCCCGCGCGAAGTCATTGTTGAACGCATCAGCGGGCGCCGCACCTGCCGTGCTTGCGGTGCAGTCAGCCACGCCGTGTACGCGCCCACGCGCACCCAGGGTGTTTGCGATGTGTGTGGTGGTGAAAGCAGCCAGCGGCCCGACGACGAACCAGAAAAAGTGCGCCAACGCCTGACGGTCTATGATTCCAGCACCGGCCCACTTGTGCCCTATTATCAGCAGCGGGGCCTGCTGCGTGAATTTGACGCCGCCGGCGCGGTAGAGGACATCTATCAGGGACTGAAGATGGCGGTGCAGGCGCTGGCATAGCGATGGAACGCACCAATTCCAGAAGGCAAGCCAAAAGCACAAAAAAAGTCAGTCGGCTGCTTGAAAGACCCCGGGGTGCGTGCTACCGTGCCGCGCCCTGAAAACAGGGGTGTGATTGCAATGCCTGCCGGTGGTACGTAAGTCAAGGTGTTACGAAGGTTTACGAACCTGACAGGTGGCCCGCGGGAATGGTCCCGCTGCTGGAGGATTATGTCGAAGGACGAAGCGATCCGGGTAGAGGGTGTGGTTGTGGAGTCCCTGCCCAATGCCATGTTCCGTGTGGAGCTTGAAACCGGGCACAAAGTGCTGTGCACGATTTCCGGCAAGATGCGCAAGAACTACATCAAGATCCTTCCCCGAGACACGGTGGTTGTGGAGTTGAGCCCCTACGACCTGGACAAGGGTCGCATTGTTTACCGCAACTAGTCCTGCCAGGGCTGGTGGCGTGGAATCAGGCAGAACTAAGGGAATGCCATGAAGGTCAAGTCATCCGTCAAGCGAGTGTGTGAGGGCTGCAAGATCATCCGCCGCAAAGGTGTAGTGCGCGTGATCTGCAGCAAGAACCCGCGTCACAAGCAGCGCCAGGGTTAACCCTGGTCTGCCAGTTCACCGGATCAACCGGATTTGAAGGTTTTCGCTGGGGTAGCCGAATGGCGTTGAGCCCAGCACAGGAGTCAGCGACATGCCACGTCTTCTCGGTGTAGACATCCCCGCCAACAAGCAACTGGCCTATTCCTTTCGCGGCATTTACGGCGTCGGCCCCTCGCTGGCGCTGAAAGTGTGTGAAGGTCTGAACCTGGACCCGGCCCGCAAAGCCCACACGCTGACGGAAGAAGAATTGACCCGCATCGCGGCGTTCATTGAAAAGAACTTCGTGGTTGAGGGTAACCTGCGCCGCCAGCGCACGCAGAACGTGAACCGCCTGCGCGACATCAAGTGCTACCGCGGCGTTCGCCACAAGGTGAACCTGCCGGTCCGTGGCCAGCGCACGCGCACCAACGCGCGTACGCGCAAGGGCCCCAAGAAGACCATCGCGGGCAAGAAGAAGGTCACCAAGTAAGCATTCATTTTGCGGCCGGGGCATTTTGCCCCGCGCCGCTGTTTATGCGGGGGACCTGCCCAGCGCAGGGAAGAGCCCGCGGAGGAAACAGAAATGGCAAAGGCAGAAGGCGCCCCGCAAGGCGCACAGGCAGCACAGACCGGCGCAAAAGAGAAGAAGGCCAAGAAGATCAAGCGCAACGTTCCGCGCGCGATTGTTCACGTCAAGAGC
This sequence comes from Planctomycetota bacterium, assembly GCA_016722065.1. GTDB lineage: Bacteria > Planctomycetota > UBA8742 > UBA2392 > UBA2392 > H3-PLA7. Next base: position 365,500 of record JADKGX010000001.1, on the reverse strand, counting down.
ACCTTCAACAACACGATCGTGACGGTCACGGACCTCAACGGCGACACCATTGCCTGGGACAGCTCCGGCAGCATGGGGTTCAAGGGTTCACGCAAGGGCACACCCTTTGCGGCCCAGCGCGCTGGCGAAAACGTGGCCGAAAAGGTCAAGAAGATGGGCGTACGTGAAGTGGAAGTGCGCGTGCAGGGTCCTGGCGCCGGCCGTGAAAGCGCCGTTCGCGCCATGCAGGGCCGTGGCATTGAGGTCAAGTCGATTGAAGACGTGACCCCGCTGCCGCACAACGGCTGCCGCCCCAAAAAGAAGCGCCGCGTCTAGCGCCCATGGTTTTCGTTTGGCTGTGTAACTTGCAGCTGTCGCACCGACAGGAAGTACAAGCAACCAACTGGATATTGGATCTCGTGGCCCGGGCAGCAGCCCGGCGCCCGATTCGAGGAGACAGGGCATGAGAATCCGCTGGCGTGGGCTGGAACTTCCCAACCGTTTGATTTGCGAGCGCGACACCCAGACCCAGAGCTTCGGAAAGTTCGTCGTTGAGCCGTTTGAACGCGGCTTCGGCACCACCATTGGCAACAGCCTGCGGCGTATTTTGCTGTCCAGCCTGGAAGGCACAGCGCCGGTTTCGCTCAAGATCAAGGGCGTCAGCCACGAATTCGAAAGCCCCAAGGGCGTACTGGAAGACGTTCCGCACATCGTTATGGCCGTCAAGAAACTGCAGATCGCCATGACCACAGACCAGCCCAAGGTATTGCGCCTCAAGACCAGCAAAAAGGGCGTGATCACCGCCGCGGATTTCGTGACCGACGCCGAAAGCGAAGTCATCAACCCGGAACTGGTCATCTGCACCCTGACCGCAGCCCAGGACTTCGAACTGGAAGTCACCGTCAAGCGCGGCCGCGGCTATCAAACCGCCGAAGAACTCAGCCAGGGTTCCGCCGAACTGGGCGTGATCTGGGTCGATGCCAACTTCAGCCCTGTTACCCGCGTGCGTTACAAGACCGAATACACGCGCGTCGGCAAACTGACCAACTATGACCGCCTGATCCTGGAAATCTGGACCGACGGCACCAAGGACCCCGAGTTCTGCCTGGTGGAAAGCGCAAAGATCATGCGCAAACACCTGAACCCGTTTGTGCAGTATTACGAACTCAAGGATCAGTTGGTGGCCGAAGGCGCCAAGGTGGGCGATGCTGGCCGCAAGAGCGACGAAATCGAACGCACCCGCCAGTTGCTGATGCGCCCGATTACCGAACTTGACCTGAACGTGCGTGCCAACAACTGCATGCGTGCAGAACGCATCAACACCATCGGCGACCTGGTCAGCCGCAGCGAGGACGACCTGCTGGAAATCCGCAACCTGGGCAAGACCACGCTGAAGGAAATCAAGAAGAAGATTGAAGACATGGGCCTGCGCTTTGGCGTCACCTTGGCGGATTACGGCATCTCCGGCGGCGTGGAAATGGCCGGGGCTGGCTCCCAGGGCTAGTCCAGTCAGGCATGCAAGGCTGCTTGAAACAACACACGGCCCGGCTTGCGCCAAAGCAACGAGAGGGAAGAAGTCATGCGTCACAGAGTCCGCGGTCGCAAGCTTGGTGTCAAACCCGCCCATCGCAAGGCCATGGGCAAGAACATGGTGCAGGCGCTAATAGACCACGAGCGCATTGTCACCACGATTGAAAAGGCCAAGCAGTTCCAGCCGCTGGCGGAAAAGGTGATCAACCTTGCCAAGGTCAATAATTTGACCAACGTGCGCCGCGTCAATGTGCTGGTCGGCAGCCGCAACCTGGAAAACCAGGTCACGGTCACCGAAACCACGGGCGAGGGCAAGGAAGCGGTCAAGAAGGTTCGCGTTGTGGCGCGCACGACCTTGCAGAAGTTGTTCAAGGACGTTGGCCCGCGCTATGCCGCCAAGGGTGACAAGAAGGAACGCAGCGGCGGCTACACACGCATTATCAAGCTGGCTCGCCGCCGCGTAGGTGACAACGCCAACCAGTGCCTGTTTGAGCTGGTGGAATCACGCAGCCCCGAAGGCCAGACGTACACCAAGGACATCGCGGAATAGCCGCACGCAGCACCGGAGGGCCGCAGATGAAACCGCTGCGGATTGACATCCTTACCCTGTTTCCCGGGCTGGTCAGCGCGGTGCTTGAAGAAAGCATTCCGCGCATCGCCCGTGAAAAGGGAGTGGTTGAGTACCACCTGACCAACTTTCGCGATTTCGCCCAAGGCGTTCACCAGGCCGTGGACGACCGCCCCTATGGGGGTGGGGCCGGGATGGTTCTCAAACCCGAGCCAGTGTTCAAGGCCGTGCGCCACGTGCTTGCCGCCGACGATCGGCCGGCGCACATGGTGCTGCTGACACCGCAGGGACGTCGCTTTGATCAGCAGACAGCCCTGGACCTTTCAGGAAAACAGCGCCTGCTGATGCTGTGTGGCCGCTATGAGGGGTATGACGAACGCATTCGCCAGGGCTTTGGGTGGGACGAAATCAGTATAGGTGACTACGTGCTGTCCGGCGGAGAACTGGGCGCGCTGGTGATCACCGATGCAGTGGTCAGGCTGTTGCCGGGTGTGCTGGGCCGGGACGAAAGCGCGCAAGAGGACAGTTTCGGGCTGGGGCAACACGGCAAGCTGCTGGAATACCCGCATTACACGAGGCCCGTTGAGTTTGAAGGCATGACAGTGCCGCAAGTGCTGCAAAGCGGTCATCACGCGGAAATCGCGAAGTGGCGGCTGGAACAGGCGCGAAAGCGCACGCAGGAACGCAGACCGGATTTGCTGTAGAGGCGGCATTTGTGCCGCCGGACAAGAGCAGGGGCGGTGTTGATGCCGCCCGCAAGCAGGCCGAACCAGGCAGTACAGGAGCGATGCCATGAGTGGTTTTGCATACGAAATCGAACGCGAACAGATCAAGAAGACCAACATTCCGGTCTTCCGCGTTGGTGATTCCCTGGACGTTCACGTTCGCATCAAAGAAGGCGAAAAAGAACGCATCCAGATCTTCAGCGGTATCTGCATCGCCCGCAAGGGCGGCGGACTGCGCGAGACTTTCACCGTGCGCCGCATCGTGGAAGGCGAAGGCGTGGAACGCATTTTTCCCGTCCACAGCCCCAACGTCTCCAAGATTGAAGTCAAGCGCCCTGGTGTAGTGCGTCGCGCCAAGCTGTACTTCCTGCGCGACCGCGTTGGCAAGGCCACACGCATCAAGGAACGCGTCAACGCCAGCCACTTGGGCAAGCTGGATGAGCACCGCAACGTCAAGGGCGGCAAGCCCACAGAAGCCAAGGCAGAAGCCAAGGCAGAAGTTAAGGCAGAAGCCAAGGCAGAGGCTAAAGCAGAAGAAAAGAAGTAGCCCGTACAAACAACCACAAAGCCCGCCGCAGACGCGGCGGGCTTTTGCATTGTCAGGCATAGTATGCTGCGTTGATGTTTTTTCTTGAACTGGTGAGTGCCCTGTTCGAAAAGCTGCGGCCCAAGGGCGGCGCAAACCGTGGGCGTTCGCGCACCCGTGCCGTGGGTGACAAAGCAGAGGATTTTGCCCTGGTGTTTCTGCGCCAGAAGTGCCGCTTTCGGGTGATTGACCGAAACATGCAGGACGAAGAAGGCGAACTGGACCTCGTGGGCCGCATTCGCGGTAACGAAGGGCTTGTGGTTGTTGAGGTGCGCTCGCGCAAAGAAGGCGGCTTGATCACCCCGCGCGAGGCCGTGGACATTCACAAGCAGCGGCAAGTTGTCGAGACCGCCCAGCGCATCCTGCGCCGCAAGGGCTATCACGATGTGCTGCGCTTTGACGTAGTCGGCGTCTACCTGAACGAAAGCGGCGAACCCATCAAGGCCGAACACTTCCCGGATGCCTTTGACCGGGCCGTGCTGCGCCGGCGCTGACTAGCCCTTGCGGTAAGTCTGGAATTTCGCCACGGCCTCAATCCAGGCCCGGCTGTTGTTCTTGCTGCCTCCGCGCTGCTCCATGTCGCGCAGCACGTCCACGGATTTGCCGCTGCGCAACATGACCCACCAGCGCAAAGACAGCAGCAGGTCGTCAGGCTTGTCGCCCTCGGCCAGCCAACTGTCGATGATCTGCAGGCAGCCCACGTCTTCGCGCAGCTTGAACATCGCCATCACGCGCAGCATGCGCAGGCCTTCCAGGTTGCCCTCACGAACACCGAGTTGCGTAGCCTCTGACAACGTCACGGCGGGCGCACCCAGCCGCAGCGCGTCTTCGGCCCGCCACAGGCTCAACACCGCATCCAGGTTCGATGGCGCCGGCGGGGCGCCGGAGCCGCCCTCATCCAGTTCCTTGGCCAGCTTCTTGGCCTCTTCCTCGCGGCCGGGTTGCAGCTTGATCAACTGGTAGTAACGACCGGCAACGTCGGGGTGTCCGGGCTCCATGGCTTCCAGGCGTTTGCGCCAGGCCTCCACGGGCTCGCCCAGCGGGTCGGCCTTGGACTCGGCGGCAACCTCAATAGCCAGCATCCATTCGCCAAACAGCGCGGTCCAGCGCAGCTCGGCGCGATCCTTGCCGGCCAGGGTTTCGTCAAACAGGCTGCCCAGTTCGGCGGGCTTCTTCAGCAGCGTTACGGCCCGGGCCGCAAACTGCAGCGTGCCGGTGTCTTCTTTATCCAGCACAAACGCAGCCTTGAGGTTGCTGACTGCCGCCGCTTCGTCTTCCGTGCGCAGACCGATTTCTGCCAGCAGCAAATGCGCGCGGGCACGCAAGCCGGAGGGCGTGGCCTTATCGGCAATCAATTCCGCCGCAAGTTTGGCTGCCTCTGGTGTCTGCAGCAGCGCAGCCAGGCTGTAGGCCAGGTCGAGGGCGAACTCAGGTCGCAGGCGGTCGTCGGCCAGTTCTACGGCCTTGCGGCGTTGCTCTAGTTCATTGGTTTCCAGATAGGCCTGGTTGTACAGGCCGGCCAGGGCCACGCGCGGTTCCAGGCGGTCAGGCGCCATGTCGCGGGCGGTAATCAGGGCCTTTTCGGCGTTGATCAGGTCAAGCTGCCAGCGGTGAAACTGCGCCGCCAAAAGGTGGGCGCGAAAGTCCTTGGGGCTGTACTTCAAGGCATGGGCCACGGTGGCGTCGGCGCCGATCACGTCGCCGCTCTTAATCTGCAGGCGCAGCAGGTCGGCATGGGCATCCAGGTCTTCTGGCTTTTCCTTGATGCGCTCCACCAGGTCTTCGCGCGGGTCGTTGACTCCATCAGGCAGCGGCGTTTCCTGCGGGCCAACGCAGGCCGAAAGCAGCAGCCACAGCGCGCCCAGGGCCGCAATCATGGCCAGGTACCGGGCAACGCGAAACGGGGCAAGCATAGCGCTGGTGGGCATCAGGTTCGCCTTGTGTGGTCCCGCAACTTGATACCGTAACCCTGCAAGAGCTTCCGAAGATGCGCCGCGCCGCCTTGGCGCAGCAGCCAGCAGCCGCGCCCCAGCTTGCGATCCACCCAGGCCGCGAACTCGGGCAAGGTTTCCATCAACTCGGCCTGCGCGTCGTTGTGGCACAGAAAGACTTCTGCCGTGCCGGCATAGGCCGGGGCGAATTCGCCACTCCAGCCGCGCAGGGCCAGCGCATGGGCCGGTTCCAGGGGGCGGGTCAATGCCTCTTCAACGCGGCGGCGCAATTCTTCGGGGTCCATGGATCGGCTGGCGGCCGTTACCAATTTTGCATCCAGCAGCCAGTAATCGGCACTCTGGCGCGAGGCGATCAGTTCCAGCAACTGGCGCGCCCGCAGGTGCAGTACCTCAGCGGGGGCATGCAGGCGCAGGCCTTGCTGCGGCACAATCACGGGCGCCAGTCGGCGCGAGTAGTCCAGTGCCGTGCGCCTTGGCGGCAGGTTCTGGCGCAGATCAGCCGCGTCGGGCGCGATGGCCACAAAGTGGCCACCGCTGACCTTGGTCAAACCCAGCTTCTCACGCGCGACTTCAGGCAGCAGTGAGGCAAGGTCTTCCACGCCCTCGGCCTCGACCAGCAGGGCGTCGGGCCAGATCTTCATGCGTTCGGAACTTGCACCCCAGTCATCCAGCGAAAACCGCACGTTCTGGGGCAGGGGCTTGCGCGACAGTTCGGCCAGCAGGGCGACCAGCGCCGCGGCGCTTTGGCCGCTACCCAGCGCGTCTGTGAAAGGCTTTTTTTCCAGCATGTACTTGCGCACGCGGCCCTCGGCCTGGGGGCGCGTGAAGCTGGCCACACGCCACAGTTGGCCGGCATCCAGCCTGTCGCCAAGCGCCAGCACTTCAAAATTCGGCTGCACAATGATTTCGAAACTGGGCTCGCCTTCGTCGCCGTCCAGGGGCTCAAAGGTCTGGGTGGCGGGGTTGTGATCCAGCCAGCCCAACCTGTGAAAGGGCAGGGCCACCAGCCAGCGAATGTAGGCGCCCTCGACGCGATCCCAGCCGCCCTGGCGCTCGACATCCTCGCGGCCGCCGCGCTCGCGAATGCCGCGGTAGTGCACCTTGCGCCAGCTTGTGTCCTCGGAATGATCCATCGCAAAGCCGGGCGATTGTGTCTGCAGCAACTGCACCAGTTTGCGCAGCGGGGTCTCTTCCAGGCAACCAAGCGCCGTCTGCAACACCGTGCGGCGTGCGGCGCTGCGGGCCTCAGGCCCGGGTACGTCACTTAGTGAATCGACGGTGCCCAGTTTCTTCAGGCCTGGAAGTTCCAGTTCTGGTACCAGCGCAAAGTCGTTCATGGCGCGGCAATCCAGAAAGGCTTCGCGCATGCGTTCGCGGCGCTGCACAAAGGGCAGGCCAAAGAATTGCGCGGCGCCGGGCCCGGTTTCCAGGCGGTCCTGCACGATCCGCAGGACATCCAGTTCGCGCGCCAAGGCCAGCCAGAACTCGACCTGCGTGTAGCCGTGGCCTTCGTCTTCGTTGTCGGGCTGGGCCAGTGCCGCGTTGGCAGCGCGAAAGAAGGCCAGGTTGGGCAGCCCGTTTTTGAGCACTCGGGGCGCCTTGGCAATCACAGTTTCCACCAGACTGAAGAAATCCAGTTCCCCGGCACGATAGCCCTTGCGTGGGTCAATGGCGGCGCGGGTCATTGCATCACCTTGGGGTGCAGGCCCAGTTTTTGCAGGGCGTCAATCACCAGTGCCGCGTCTTCGCGCTCCAGAACGGCCACGTTGGGCGCCAGCTTGGCCAGCACCCGGGCCTGTACGCGCGCGATAGTAAGCGCTTCTACAAGCGCTTGTTCGTTTTCGGCCTCGATCACGCCCACATGCTGGTGGAACTTCAACTGACAACCTCCTGCCGCACAATCGGCGCGGCAAGTTTGGCGGGTTCAAACCGCTGTTCCAGAATCTCTGCGGCGTCAGCCACGCGATAGCGGTAGCCCTGTTCGACCAGAAACAACTGGCGGTTGGCGCCAAAGTCCTGATCACGGGTTTCGCGTGTCACCACCGTGTAGAAGTGCGCCAGCGTGCCATCACCTTTGGGCCGCAGAATACGACCCAGGCGCTGGGCTTCCTCCTGGCGCGATCCAAAGGTGCCCGAAAGCTGCACCATCACGTTGGCATCCGGCAGGTCGATGGCAAAGTTGCCGACTTTGCTGACAATCAGCGTCTTGAGCTCGCCCGTGCGGAACTTGGCATACAGTTCCTCGCGGCGCTTTGTGGTTGTTTTGCCCTCAATCAAGGGCAGGTCAAAGCGCTTTTGAATCTCGTGCAGCTGGTCCAGGTACTGGGCAATCACCAGCACGCGGTCGCCGGCGTGCAGCTTCAACAGCGCTTCCAGAATGTCCAGCTTCAGCGGGTTTTCGGCGGCCAGACGATATTGCTCGCGCTGGTCGGCCATTGCATAGGGCATGCGCTGAGGCCCCGGCAGCTCGACGCGCACCTCGGTGCAGTCGGCCTCGGCGATCCAGCCCTGCTTTTCCAGTTCGCGCCAGGGCACGTCGTAGCGCTTGGGGCCCACCAGCGAAAACACGTCTTCCTCGAGTCCGTCTTCGCGCACCAGCGTGGCCGTAAGGCCCAGCCGGCGGCGGGACTGGATTTCGGCTGTGGCGCGAAACACCGGCGCCGGCAGCAGGTGTACTTCGTCGTAAATGATCAGGCCCCAGTCACCTTTGCTGAACAACTCAAAGTGCGGGAACTCCTCGGTCTTGCGCTTGCGGTACGTGACAATCTGGTACGTGGCCACGGTGACTGGCGCAATCGCCTTGCTGTCGCCTGTGTATTCGGCCACCTGGTCAGGCCGCAGGTTGGTTTTGTCCAGCAGTTCGCGAATCCACTGGCGCACGGCCACAATGTTGGCTGTCAACACCAGAGTGTGGGCGCGTACCAGGCTCATGGCATTCATGCCTACCACGGTTTTGCCCGCGCCACAGGGCAGCACAACCACGCCGCTGCCACCACGGGGCCCGCCGCCGGCATAGAAGGTGTCGCCTGCCAGTTTCTGGTAGCGTCGCAGGGCAAAGGGCTTGCCATCGGCCGTGCTGGTGCGCAGTTGCACGTCCAGGGGCGAACCGGGCGTGTAACCCGCCAGGTCTTCAACCGGAAAGCCAATCTTGACCAGTGCGTGCTTCAGCCAGCCACGGGCGCCAGTGGCCACAATCGCCGTGTTGTCGTCGGCAAAGCCGTCAAAGTAGCGTGCGCAGGCCTTTTGCTGGGCAACCATGTGCAGCAGTTGGGTATCGGTGCTGGTCAGGACAAACTTGCCGCCCTGCTCGCGCATTACCAGCCGGCCATAGCGGCCGATGTATTCCAGAACCTCGCTGTGCACCAATGCTGGTACTTCATAGCGCGAGTAACGTGTCAGGGCGTCCAGCACCTGCGTGGCTGTGATGCCGCTGGCGGCTGCATTCCACAGGCTCAGGGGCGTGATGCGATAGGTGTGAATGTGCTCCGGGCTCTTGACCAGCTCCGCAAACGCGGCCAGGGAGTCTCGGGCGGGCTCGTAGTCCGGATGGTCGACCTCCAGCAGGATCGAAAGGTCGGCTTGAACAATGGCGGGTCCACGCTGCTCTGGCACTCTGGGCTCCGGCGGAAAATCGAACGAAACATTCTATCTACAGCAGGCCCGGGCCGATATGGCGCTTTGGGGGCCCGCCACAAAACTGGCGCTGCCACTGGCACTAACGCTTGAAAACTGGCGATTCTGCCCACAGACCGGCCCCGTGACCAAAGCGACGCCATGCCGCAGAATGGGCTTCAGATCAAGCATTGCAGGCAACTGGCAGGGCGCGCGGCAGGATTGGCACGCCGGGTGCTTTATCCCTTTCGTCTGGGATAGGGTTCTCAGACGACAAGGGAAAGGCAGCCGGCAGCATGGCCCCGCTGACCGGCTGCCAACTTTGTCTCCGAAGTTGGCAGCTTGATCTGCTGCACGCCTTGTGACCCGGCCCTTCCGCCCTTAAGCTCGGCCTACCCTTACTGCCCCGGCGGAGACTCTTTCATGCGCAGTTGCCTTCTGTTTTCCATGCTTCTTCTGCTTGCTACGCCGGCCTTTGCGCAGGGCGACACGCAGCCTTCCGGCACCAGCCCTGATGGCGACAAGAAGCCCGTGGAGCCCTTCAGCAACTTTGAGGTCGGTGGTCTGGCCGATGGCGAGTATCTGCCGCTGACCCTGGGCCGCGACCGCACCGGGCTTGGCTTTCGGTCGCGCCTTTCCTTCGGCTGGGACAGCAACGTCTTCAAGCTGGACCGCAACGACGACAGCGCGCTGTTTGGCGACGCCATTGGCGAAGGCTGGGTTGGCGCCAACTTTGGCGTGATTGCCCTTGGCGCGCGCGCCAAAGTGGCCGGGCGCCTGCACTTTGGCGAACCCGACGCCAACCAGTGGGACATGAAGCTGGGTGGCTTTGTCAAAATGCCCTACGGCGGGGGAGGCTTTGGTTTCGGCCTTTCCGCCGACGTGCTGTACCAGCAATTGCAGACCTACGAATTAGCCGGCCCGATCACACGCCAGGACGACCTGCGCGCCAGCGGCGGCATCGCCCGCGCCTACATTGGCTATGCCGTTTCCTTTGTGATCTTTGAACTTGGCGTGCACGGCCAGACCACGGACTTCAGCGAGGAATCCCGCATTCCCAGCTATGACAACTGGGACATCGGCGCCGATTTCAGCGTTTACATCAACGCCTGGGACACGGTCGAGCTGCGGCCTTACGTTGATTTCAGCTATGAGTGGTTTCGTGACCAGACCGACCTGCAGGACGATGGCACCCTGTTGAACCAGCAGGACGACCTGCAACTTCTCAAGTTCGGCTATGGCGTGGACTGGCGCATTGACCTGGGGCTGATTGAAGCCGAAGGCCGCGCCTACGCCATGCGCCAGGACGACAGCGCCGCGGGCTTCAACCGCTACTGGCAGCACGGTATTCGTGGCGCGATTGACTTCAACTTCTATGACCCGCTGCGCATCACCGCCGGGGCGCACTTCTGGACACGCGAGTACGACGACCGCGTGGATTTTGATTCGCTGGACCTGGGCACCACCACCAAGACAACCTTTGAACGCTTTGCGCAGATTTACGCCGAAGTCTCCTACAACGTGTGGGGCCCGCTTTACCTTGGCGGCCGGTACAGCTACACGCGGCGCATCAGCGACGTCAACAACGGCGGCTATGCCGTGCACCAGGCCGCGATCTTTCTTGAGCTGGGATTCTGATGCGGGCAAGCGCCAGCAACGTCAACACGCTGTTGATCGGGCTGGCCTTTCTATTGGTCGTGGCCGGGGCGCTGCTTGGCGGCGCCCTGGTTGCTTACCGGCAGGTGGAGAACGGCTTTGAGGAACAGTTGGAACGCCGCCTGAAAAGTTACGCCGCCGCCGCGGCCGCAGGCTTGAGTTCCAATGCGCTGGAACAATTGCCCTCCGGCGACGACCCGGTGGCGGTTTTGTACCGCAAGCGACTGGCGGCGCTTCAAACGGCCAGCGGCGTGCGCCGCATTGCCGTGCTGCGACGCGACGGCAGCCTGCTGCTTGATACGGCGGGCAAGCCCTTTGGCAGCCGCGATTACGGCTTTGCCAACGACGCCAATGAACTGGAGGCCTGTTTTTCCAAGGGGCCGCTGGCGACCATTACCTACAGCGACGACGCCGGTAACCTGTACCGCAACGGTTTTGCCCCGGTACTGAATTCATCCGGCGAACCCAGTGAATTTGCCGTCGCCATGGAAACCGAGGCCGATTACGAAGAGCGCCTGGTCGCCGTGCGAAATGCCATGGCCGGCACGCTTGCTGTTGTACTTTTCGTGACGTTGATGGCGGCATCCATGACGGCGCGGGCCTGGGGTCGTATCCAGCGTGATCTGCAAAAACAGACGCGGCTTGCCGAATTGGCCCAGTTCAGCGCCGGTATGGCGCACCAGATCAAGAACCCCCTGGCGGCCCTGCGCGGATACCTGGAGCTGTTGCAGCGCGGACTGCACGACGCGCCGCAACGGCAACTGGTCGACAAGCTGATCAGTGAAATCGGCGCACTGGACCGCGTGGTGCGCGACTTTTTGCAGTTCTCGCGTGGCAGCAAGGGCAGCGTGGAACGCATTTCCCTGGAACAGGCACTGCGCCCCGTGCTGGAAGGTGCCCGCGCAGCAGGCGGGCCCGGCGTTACAATTGACGCCCCGAACTTGGCGGCACTGGAGCTTGAAGTAGACAGCACCGCCTTGCGCGAGGCCTTGACGAACGTGGTCAACAACGCGGCCGAAGCCCTGCACGAAGCCGGTGGCAAGGTTACGGTCAGCGCCGAGTTGCGCGGCAAAGAAGTGCGCATCGATATTGCCGACAACGGCCCGGGGGTGGCGCCAGAAATTGCAGCGCGCCTGTTTCAGCCTTTCGTTACCGGCAAAGCCGACGGCACCGGCCTGGGCCTTGCCATTTCGCGCCGGCTGCTGCGTGATCTTGGTGGCGACCTTGTGTTGGTTCAAACCGGCCCGGCAGGTACCATGTTTCGCGCGACATTCCTGAGAGAGACCGAACCTTGAGCAACGCGCCGCACGTTTTGGTGGTGGACGACAAAGCCAGCATGCGCGATATGCTGGCAATGGCACTTGCTGCCAAAGGCATGACCGTAACCCAGGCCGAAAACGGCGAGGCCGCCTTGAAGCACGCGCAAGGCCGGCCCTTTGACGCCATTATCAGTGACTTGAAAATGCCCAAGCTGGACGGGCTAGGCTTGCTGCGCGCCCTGGCCAAGGCCGGCGACCCGCCACCGTTTATCATGATCACCGCCCACGGCAGCGTCAAAGATGCCGTAGAGGCCATGAGCCTGGGCGCGGCTGACTTCATGGAAAAGCCATTTGACCTGGCGGAGCTTGAGTTCAAGGTTGAGCGTGCGATTGCGGAAGGTCGGGCCGCCCCGTCAACGGGCGGGCCGCTGCCGGGAATGATTGGCACGGCGCCGCAACTGGCCGAAGTTGCCGATATCGTGCGCCGCGCCGCGCAAAGCACGGTGCCTGTGCTGGTGCTTGGCGAAAGCGGCACCGGCAAAGAACTGGTGGCCAAGGCCGTGCATGGCCTTTCGGCGCGGGGCAAGGGGCCCTTTGTGGCTGTCAACGCGGGCGCGCTGGCACCGGGAGTACTGGAAAGCGAACTGTTCGGCCACGAAAAGGGCGCGTTCACCGGCGCCGATGCACAGCGAAAAGGCCGGTTTGAAACCGCAGACGGCGGTACGCTGTTCCTGGACGAACTGGGCGAGATTCCTGCCAGCACGCAGGTCAAGCTGCTGCGCGTGCTTCAAGACAAGGTGATTGAACGCGTCGGCGGCAGCCAGCCCATTCGTGTCGACGTGCGCCTGGTTTGCGCGACTAACCGCAACCTGCGCCAGATGGTCAAGGAAGGGCGCTTTCGGGAAGACCTGTTCTACCGCGTGAACGTGGTGACAGTGACCCTGCCGCCACTGCGCGAGCGCGCAGGCGACCTGCCTGCGTTGATTGCGCACTTTCTGGCGCGTGAGAACTCCAGGCTCAAGTTCGGTCCTGAATCGCTGGCGATACTCGAGCGTTATCACTGGCCTGGCAACGTGCGCGAACTCGAAAACGTGGTGCGGCGCTGCGTGGCGTTGGCGCGAACAGATGCCGTAACCCGCGCCGATCTGCCACCGGAGGTACTGGATGCCGGGGCCCTGCCACCGGGCGAAACGCCAGCCAGCGGGCTGGTGGGGGATCTCGAGAGAATCGAACGCAACGCGCTGGTCACAGCCCTTGAGGAAACAGGCTGGAACATCAGCCGTGCAGCCCGGGTTTTGGGTGTGGGGCGCACGGCGCTTCAATACAAGATGAAGAAATATGGCATCAACAAACCTGGCATGTAGGGCCCTGCTGGTGTTGGCCCTGTCGATCGGCGCGCTGCTTGCAGCGCCGGTTGCCCATGCCCAGGGCGATTACAAGCAGTTGCGCAAGGATGTGGCCGAGCTGGTCACCCGCCTGAATGATTCCGAAACCAAGCTGTCCGAGGCCAACCAGAAGCTGAACGCAAACCTGGCAGCCCAGGATGCGGCCAAGAACGATCCGACCAAAGTTGCCCAACTCAAGAAGGAAGGCGTGGCTTTGCGGGCCACGGCCAACACGGCCCAGGACAACCGCGACAGCGCCCGCAGCAACCTGGCCAGCAAACAGGGCGATCTGCGCGCGGCAGCCAGCAAGTGGGCTGTCGATCAACTGACCGCGGCAGGCAACCTGAACGCGCGGGTGGTCGAGGTGCGACACGCCTTTGATGCCTGGAACGAGGCCCTGGGCACGCTGCCCGAAGTTCCAGCCGTTCGTCCCATCACCGCCGACATGGACCCGGAGGTCAAGAATGCCACGATTGCCGGCGACCGTGCCCGCCTGAAGGCCTTTGATGCCTGGGCATCGGGCGAAGAAGACCGCCTGAAAACCGAACTGGACCGCGCCGAAAAACTGATTGGCGCCGAGGCACAGGTCAAAGGCACCGATGACGGCCCCGACATGATCAAAGAAGCAAAGGCCCTCAAAGACACGCTGAAAACCCGGCAAACCAAAGTGGCCGAGTTGCGCCGCAAGGCCGCGGAAGCACTCAAGAACCTCAAGTAACTGAAACGTTGAAACATGTGACTTTGCCTGCGGTGGTGGCTATATTGGGGATTCCCCGATGGCGTCACGACCACTGTCAACTTCGGCCCATGTACGGGCAGGAATGTTGCTGAAGGCATGGGCTGTGTGGCGATTGCAGCGCCCGGCAAACCGGGGGTCGCAAACGCCCAGGAGATGTGGATGCCCAGGTTGATTCTTCGCTTCGTTGCCATCTGCGCAGCGATCCTTTGGGTTTCAAGCATTCCCGCCACGCCCGGCGCTGACTTGGTGCGCGCCGACGATCAGTGGCAGGCGGCGGATCGTGTCGAACTGGCTTGGACGATTCCTTCAACCTTGTATGTGCACTACACCGTGGTCGCGCAGCAGGTGCTGCCGCCCAAGCTGCCGATCAGTGGTGAAGACAAAGCCGCCGGGGCCGGTCGCGGCTACAACGGATTCTTTGCCCATGAGGTCGATGTGCAGGGTGTGTACCTGCGGCGTTGTGAGCCGCTGGTGCTGGACGAAATGATGATGCAGTTGTGCATGTACGTTCCCACTGGCAAGCAGAAGGTCGGTGGTAACTGGGAACGCGAATGGAAGTTTGAACGGGTACAGGAGTTCAACAGCTTCGGCATGACCTCCAGCTATTTGCTCAAGGGGCAGGAAGACTACGCCGACACCAAGTGCTGGGTGCTGACCGGAAAGCACGCCATGAAGCCCCTGGAGGGCGACCTTGCGGCCCAGCCCTCAAAGCTGGGTGCGCTGGAAATCGAATCCACGGCCTGGTTTGATGCAGATCGAGGCTTCCTGCGCGGCGCCAAAGTGGTGGTTCATGGCGCCATGCAGATGCCCAAGCCGCTGGACAAGCCCGCCGGTTACACCAACTTCCATGATTGGGAATGCGAGTGGCGCCACACGCGCGATTTTGACGCCACGGAAGAACGCATTCTCAATGGCCGCGTTGAGCGCGCGATTGCCCTGGGCGTGGAACGCCTGTGGAAACAGCGCGATGCCAAGGGCCTGTGGCCCTATTCCACTCATCTTCGCGGTGGCACGGCGCTGTCGCTGCTGGCGCTGCTGATGTGTGACGTGCCCGCAGAGGACGAACGGATTGTCGAAAGCTTCAACGCGCTGAAAGAGCAGCCACTGGAAATCATCTACGACGTCGGGCTGTCGATCATGGCGCTGGAAGCGCGCTACATCACGCTGGAGGAAAAGCGTTCGTTCCTTAGCAGCGACAAGCCCGTGCAGCTCAAGCGTGATTTGAGTGCTGAAGACCGCACCGAAATGGAACGCCTGGTCAAATGGGTGTGCGACAACCAGAACACCGAAAACGCGTTTTGGGATTACCGCAAGGGCTTCACGCCAACGATAGCCGGCCGGTTTGATTTTTCGTGCACTCAGTATGCCCTGCTTGGCCTGGCAGCCGCCCAGCGCTGCAACGTGCGCATTCCACCTGGCTTGATTCGCAAGCTGGTGGACCAGGTGCGTGACTACCAGTGCGCCACGGGGCCCAAGATCAAGCGCATCATCAACTACCAGCCCAACAAGGACCCGTCCAAGAAAGGCAAGTCCAGCTACAGCACCAAAACGGTGGAGGCACGCGGCTGGGCCTATTCCGCCAAGCCCACCTGGGACAAATACCAGGACACCACCACGGCCTACGGCAGCATGTCCGCCAGCGGCGTCACCTGCCTGATGGTGGGCCTGGACGTAGCGGCCAGTATGAACGCCGACGACTTCAAGGCCGAGTTCGGCACCAAGCCTATCTACCAGAAATGGGAACAAGTCACGCAAGAGGCCGTCGAAAGCGGCCTGGCGTGGATGGAAGTGTGGCTGAGTGTGACCCGAAACCCGGTCTACTACCGCAACTGGTACTACTACTGGATGTACGGGCTGGAGCGCGTGGGAATGCTTTCCGGTGCCAAGTATTTTGGCGAACACAACTGGTACTACGAAGGTTGCTGCCCGTTGCTGGCGTTGCAGGATAAAGAGGGTGGCTGGGGCGCGGCCACGGACACCAGTTTTGCGCTGCTGTTTCTGAAAAAGGGCACCGTGCCGCCGCGCAAGAAAGTATTCACCGGCGACAAATAGCCCGTCCGCACCAAGGCCTGGCGAGGGCGACTAATAGGTGTCGTCGGTGGGCAGCAGCGAGTTGATGTTGATGCGCTCGCTGAACTCCGAAAGCAGCGAGCCAGCCCGCAGGGCGTTGTAATCCAGGTCTTTCATCCAGGGCAGAATGCCCAGCACGGGAACCTGGGCAAAGTGTTCTATCTCGTCGGGGTTGGTGCGCTCGGGCAGGCCGATGGCGTCTTTGCCGAAGCCATTGAATATCACGCCCGCCACCGGAATGCCGATCATCTTGGCCATGTTCACGGTCAGCAGGGTGTGGTTGATCGTGCCCAGGCCGGGCCGGGCCACCACCACCGCTTCCAGTCCAAGCTGCAGAATCAGGTCGGTGACCAGGTCGTTGTTGTTCAAGGGCACCATCAAGCCGCCCACGCCTTCCACAACCACGATTTCGTGCATCAGCGAAAGCTGAAAGTACTGGTCCACGATGAAGCTGGTGTCCACGTGCACGTCTTCCAGGCGGCTGGCAATGCTGGGTGCGGCTGCGGCCTTGAGGCGGTAAGGGCACACCAGGTCCAGGTCGTCGCGAATGCCGGTAACTTCGCGCACAAAGCGCGCGTCCTTGGCCAGGATTTCGCCATCGACCAGCGGGCAGCCGGTTTCAATCGGCTTCATGTAGCCGACATTCAGCCCGCGCTGGCGCAACGCCATCACAAGGCCGGCAGAGACCACCGTCTTGCCGACGCCCGTGTCTGTGCCCGTAATGAAGATGCCGGTGCGCATGAACCGTGACGCTACTAGGCCCGCGCCCGTGAATCAACTGGCTCGCTAGGTGCGCAGCTTGGGGTCCAGCGCATCCCGCAGCGCGTCGCCAAACAGGCTGAACGCCAGCGAAAGCAGAAACAGCGCGCCGGTCGATCCCACCAGCGGCCACCACACGCTGGGGTCGCGCTGAAGTTCGCTGCGTGCGGCAGTAATCACCCGGCCCCACGTGGGCAACGTGGAGTCTACCCCGATGCCGACATAACTGAGGAACACTTCCAGCGATACCGCCCCGACAAACCCCAGCGTGAACGTGATGATCACCAGGTGAAACACATTGGGCAGAATGTGCCGAAAGATGATGCGCCCGTGGCCGCAGCCCAGCGCCCGCGCAGCCTGTACATAATCGCGGTTCTTGTGCTTCAGCACCTCGGCGCGCACCAGACGACACAAGCCAATCCAGGTCGTTAACCCGATCACCACCAGGACCAGCAACAGGTTGCGCCAGGCCTTGCTGTCTACGCCAAAGGAACTGAAGGCGTCGGCAATGCCTTCGCTGTCGCGCACGGCTTGAATGAAGGCAATCAGCAGGAGCAGCAGCGGGATCGAGGCCATCACGGAAATGATGTAGTTGATGGCGTCATCCAGAAACTTGCCGAAATAGCCCGCCAGCAGACCCATGACCGTGGCAATGACACTGGAAATGATGGTCGGAATCAGCCCGATCAGAAAAGCCAGTTGAGTGCCGCGAACCAGCTTGGCGACAATGCTGACACCGCTGACATCACACCCCAAGGGCAGGTGCCAGGTGCGAGCGTCAAAGAACCCCCATTGGCGGTCGTCTTGGGGCGTTGGTGGCAATTCGATCTGCGTAACCGGGTCATAACCGGTGCGGTTGAAGTGTGGGTGGTCGGGGTTCAGGTACAGGTACCAGCCCGGTGGGTGGTAGGGGCGCTCCAGTCCGGTTGTGGTATCGTTGCCAATCTGCTCGCGCATGATTTCTGAGGGCGCAAGCCAGGGGGCCAGCAGCGCCACCAGGGCAAAGGCCACAACGATGAAAAAACATACTACGGCAAGCTTGCGCTTGAGCAGCAGCCGGATGACTTCCTTCCATGGCATCAACGGCTCCTATTCCAGGCGCACTCGCGGGTCTACGACCGCATACAGCACGTCGGACATCAGGTTGGCAAAGATGAAGCTGACGGCGCCCAGTACCACAATGGCGCGAACGACCGCTACGTCGTTGTTAGAAAGCGCATCCACGGTCAGAAAGCCCAGTCCGGGAATGCCGAAATAGCTTTCCAGCACCAGAGATCCCACGTACAGCGACGCAATGGCGACGGTCCAGTGGGTAATCAACGGAATCAGCGTGTTGCGAAACACGTGTTTGAACAGCACTGAGTTTTCATTGACACCCTTGGCCCGGGCGGTGCGCACGTAATCCTGGCCCACTTCGTCCAGCATCACAATGCGGTTGAAGCGCACTTTTTCGCCCAGATTCACAATGATGTACAGAATGATCGGCAGAATCAGATACCGCGCCGCGCCCAGACCTTCCTTGTACCCGTGGACAGGAAAATAGTTCCAGTCAGCAGCCAGGAACTTCTGGCCGAACATGATCAAGGCAATCGCGTTGACACTCATCAGCACAATCGAGCTGATCACAATCACGTGGTCGATGCGCGTCTGGCGGTACATGGCTGCAAACAGGCCGAAAAACACGCCCACGATTTCGGCCAGCAGAAATGCCGGCAACGTCAGCGAAAGGCTTGGCCACAGGCCTTCCTTCAGGCGGTCCATGACCGGCTTGTCGGTGCGATCCTTGCCAAAATCCAGCACCGCCACCGAGTACAGGTAGCGCCCGAACAATGTCAGCCAACCAGCGCGGACAAAATCCTCATCTTCCACAAAGTGAATCTGTTTGGCCTTGTCGCTGGTCATCTTGGACATCGCCTGGCGTTTGGCCACGCCATCATCAGTCCAGGTGATATAGCCCTGGTCAGCCTGCCAGGTCAGAATTGCCTCGCGCGGGGCCTTGTCGCCCAGTCGCAGCTTGGCCAGTGCGTCGGGGCTGGCCACCATGAAGAACAGGGTGAACGTAAGAAGGATCACCCCGAACAGGATGAACGGCATGTACAGCAGCCTGCGAAGCACATAGGCAAGCATCGGCAGCCTTCGTTAACTTTGGTTCTTCACGACGCGAAAACCCATCAGCACAATCGGCACACCAAGCAAGGTCAACAGGATCAACGCGGGCAAAACCGGTGTTTCGCGAGGTGATGCTGTGGTTGAGTTGTGGCTGCGATCGGCGCTCCAGTACTTCATGGCGGTATAGCTGAACAAGTTTGGTTCCTTCCACTTTGAAGGCAGAAACCATCCCTGCGAGAGCGAGTACGTCACGCGGTACTCCATCAGGGTCCAGGGAACATCCTGGTCGATGATGGCGTTCATGCGCTTGATCAAGCCCATCTTCTTCTCGAATTCCTCGGGCACGGTGTCGTCCAGCTTGCACATGTCACGATACAACTGGTCGTACTCTGCGTTCTCGTAGGCCGCGCTGTTGATGCCGGGTGGGCGATTGGGGCCATACAGCAGTTGCAGCATGTTTTGTGAATCGGGGTAGTCCATGACCCAGCCAGCGTCATAGGCCTGGCCGGTGCCTTCGTCCTGGCGCTTGAGAAACTCCGGAAAAGTCAGCAGGTCGTTTTCAATGTTCACGCCAATGCGCTTGCCGGCGTTGTTAAGGTAGCCTGCGTAATCCTTGGTATCGTCACGGTTGCTGCGGTGCAGGACAGTCACCTGGGCCTGTTTGCCCGTGTCGGGGTCAATAGCCTGCCAGTCCTCGCCGCTGCCCTGCATGGTGAAGCCGGCCTTGCGCAGAATGTCACGCGCGGCCTGCAGGTCCAGCCGCTGACTGGGCATGCTGTACCCGTCTATGTGCCCGCGAATACCGGGCGGAATGATCTGCCCCGCCACTTTGCCCCGTTTGTTCAGCAGGCGGCGAATGTAGTCGTCGCGGTCCAGGCACAGGCTGATGGCGCGGCGCAGCGCAAGCCCCTTGGCACCTGCCGGAGCGCCGACCGTCTTGTCATTCATGTTGTAGACGATGTAGTGGATCGTGGGTTCGTCATAAACGCGCAGGTACACGCCCATCTGCTTGTACTTGTCGGTCAGTTCCGACTGGGCCGTCACGGCCGAAGTGAACTGGTTCTTGTCCATGCCTGTGGCGTCCAGTTCGCCACGGTCGAACTTGAGCATCTGGGGCTGGGATTCCTTGATGATGGCGTACTCCATGCGGTCGGCCAACGGCAGGCGCTTGCCGGCTACGTGCTTCCACATGGCATCGGCGGCATCGTCACTGGCCGGAAAACGCACGTCGCGATAACGCAGGTTGCGCACCCATACCAGTTCTTTCTGTTCCCACCAGTGATCCAGCATGAAGGGCCCGGTGCCCACCGGGTTGCGGGCCAGTTGGTCGCCGTAGTACTCGGCCGCTTCGCGGGCCACGGCCGCGCCATAGGAAAGCGTCATGGCATAAAGGAACTGCGGGTAGACTTCGGTCAGTTTCACCTGAAAACGCAGGTCGTCCAACACCGTCAAACCGGAAACCGGTGTATCGAAGTACCGGTACCAATCGCGATCCGGGTCCTGCTGGGGGCCTTTGCCCTTGAGGTTGATGGCATGGTCCTTGAACTCGTCCAGGCCCTCAATCTTGTTTTCGAGCACCCAAAACCCGCCTGAATCCGGCAGGCCAGCCAGGCGTTTGATCGAATAGACAAAGTCGGCGGCATTCAATTTGCGGCCGCGCGCCTTGATGGCCTTGACCTTTTCCTTGTCGCTTTCGTTCTCAAACCGCTTGCCAGCGGCGTCAGGATGAAAGCAATGATCGTCTTGAAAGTAGACGTCGTCGCGCAGCGTGAAAATGTAGGTCAGGGTCTTTGGGTCGTATTCGGCTTCGCCTGCGGCCAGGCACGGCACCAGCTTGGCCGGCCGCGCAAAGAAGTCGTATTCATAGAGGGTTTCGTAGGTCATTCCGCACTGCTGGCTTGAAACCGTGTCGCCGGCCTTGTGCGGGTCAATGCTGCGCGGGTCGTTGCTCTCGGCAACGCGGATGACGTTTTCTCCGCCGCCCTGGCTGGCCATCGAAGCCTGGTCCTCGCCACAGCCTGGCGTCAGCAAACCGACGCAGAGCCCCCCGACCAGCAGTCCCCAAAAGGCAAAACGGCGGGCTTGCCAAGGGACATGCCGCAACAATGGCTTCCATGGCGCTGTACGCGGCATGCTTACTCCGTCTTGGCGGGTTTGAGGTGTCGCAACTCGTTATACGTTGCACGGGGCTCGTTCACCCATGCGATTCGCTTGCTTCGCACCTGGGCCAGTTTGCGCACAATCAGGGGCACGTAGGGCTGGTCCTGCGCCAGTTGGGCTAACATTTTGTCCACCAGGTCGCGCCGTTTGGCCTGGTTTTCGGGCGCGGGCAGAACACCCTCAAACTCCTTGTACAGCTTGTCAAAGGCCTCGGATTGATAGCGCGCGGTGTTGCAGAATTCCTCCGACAAACCGGCGTTGGGGCCATACAGCAACTGCAAAAAGTTCTGCGGGTCGGGCGAATCCAGAAACCAGCCGCCAAAGAACGCCTGGCCCGAATCCGTGCGCACCACATTGCGATAGTCGCCCCGCACATACCGGGCCGTGGCCACAATCCCCAGTGGCTTCAAACCCTCCTGCAGTGCCTTGACCAGCGCCCGGTTGAACAGGTTGCTGGCCAGGGTGACTTCCAGCGTCAGTGCCGCGCCCGTGGCGGGGTTGATGCCGCCTTTGTACTTGGATTTGTCCAGCGTTTCCTTGGCGGCTTTGGCATCCAGTGCGCCCAGGCTGTGCTTTTGGGCCAGGTCTGCAAACTCGCTGCCCACGGGCAGACCTTCCTGGGCCGGGCGCGCCCATTTGTCGGTAAAGCCGCCCTCCTTGATGATCAACGCGCGGTCCAGTGCCAGCGATACGGCCTTGCGCAGCAGGCGGCCGTCATCGTCCAGCGCGCCCCAGACGGTGTCTTCCATGTTGAAGACCATGAAGTACTGGCCGGCTTCATCGGTCCATTCGGGAATCACGCCGGCCTTCTGCAGGTGCGGGCCCGATTTGCCGCGCGGCTGCAGCAGGTCAAGCTCGGGTTCGGACAGGTTGTCCAGCCGGTCCAGTTTGCCGTCGCCAAAGCGTGTGGCAGCAAGCCCTATGTCTTCGGCATCCGAAAACACAATGCGCTGGTAGTGCGGCTTTTCGCCCCAGTAGTCATCAAAGCGCTTGAGAATCACCAGCCTGCCGGGCGCGATAGCGTTCAGCCGGTAGGGGCCCGTGCCAATGGGACGCACGCGCAGGCCGTCGCCGTAAGTATCAATCGCCTCGGTGGCCACAATGCTGGTGCAGGGGTGGGCCAGTACAGTCAGCAGGCCGCCAAAGGGGCGGGTCAGCTTGAACACCAGGGTTGAATCCCCGGTTGCTGTCAGACCCTCCACTTCATCCTCATCCGTTTCGACCTGCATGTTGCGGCGGCCTTTTTCGCCGTAGGCATCCAGCCCCTTGATGATGCCGTTGATCAACCAGTACATGCCAAGGTCCGGGCCCTTGATGGCAAAGCGCTTGATGCTGTTGACCACATCGGCGGCATTCAACGCGCGGGTGCGTTCCTCGCCGAACAGCGCTGTGTTGTTATGGAATTTGGCGTCGGTGCGCAGCTCAATCGTCCAGGTCAATCCATCGGGCGAGACCTTGGGCATGGCCTTGGCCAGCGAGGGAACAATCATGGGCTCCGGCCCGGGGCCATAGCTGTACAGCGTGTCGAACACCGCCGCGCAAAGCCCAAACGTCACGGGGTCTCGCGCCGAATGCGGATCCAGGCTTCCGCTTCCAAGACCCAGCGGCAGCCGCAGGGTCGGCACTTCTGCCGTGACTTCTGCTGCTGCGGCAGGTGCAACCGGTGCGGCGGGTCCAATGGGTGCTGGCGGTGGTGGCGCGACAGCTTGCGCCAGGGCATCTGGTGCCCGCGCAACGGCAAACAGCGCCGTCAATACCATCAGACTGAAAAGCATACGGGCAATCATGGCCACTCCTGGGTCTGGTTGCGCAGCAGGCCAATCATACGGCGGCCTGCCCTGTGTGCCAGCGTCGCCGTGGATTGCCGGCGGCAGATAACTGCACTCCGGCACCGTTTTCCAGCGGCCCTTTCGGTTTGCGCCGCTGGCACTATCATTGGGCCACACTTGCTGGGGCTTTGGGCATGAAAGCAATACCACTGGTTGCCTGCATTGCCGCTGGCGTTGTGGCCTCGCTGATCTGGCTTGTGGCCATGGCTGCCGAAGGCACACCCTGGGGCGGTTTGGCACTGCTGGTGGGCGCGGGTGTTTCTGCGGCCGCGATTTTCTCTGGCGCGCGGCCCCGCAACGCCCTGGTGGCGGCCCTGGTGACCTTGCTGTTCTGCCTGGCGGTCAAGGCTGTGGGCATTCCGATTGTCACTGCCAACGCCCGCGCTGCGATTGTCGAGAACATCAAGTTCACGGAAACCGATTACACGCGCTATCAAGAAGACGCCCAAAAGTTTGTGACGCTGAAGCCTGAAGAAGTGCCAACCTGGGTGGCCAAGCGCCCGCCCTATGACAGCGATTCCAACGGCGTCATCGACGCCGCTGAAAAGGAACGCTTTGACCGCTTCTGGTTGCCGCGGCTGCGGGCCTGGGCGGCCAACCCGCAGGCGTCTGTGGATTGGGCCAAGGCCCTGCGAGAGGACTGGGGCAAAGAAGTTGAAGTCACTCTCTCCCCCAGCGAACTGCTTGCCATCTTCTTTGCGCCGCTCGAAATTCTGGCGCTGCTGCTGGCCGTGATTGGCACCCACCAGGCCGTGTACCGAATGGCAGAAACCGACGCCGCCGCCCTGCGCCGGGTGGGCAAACTTGCCGCCGGCGTGTTTGATTTGAACGAAGACATCGGCAGCGGCATTGATATCAAAATGGCCGCGCCGGGCCAGAAAAGCGCCCGCACACCCGAAGTGGAAGAACCCAAGCCCGCCAAGAAACCAGAACCCAAGGCAGAAAAGAAGCCAGATCCAAAGCCGGCCACCCCAGCCGCCAAGCCAAAGGCCAAGAACCCCGACCAGCCACCCGGCATGAAGTAGCGTTTGCCGACCGGCCATCCGGTGATACCCAGCCAAAAAGTCAGCGCCGTCGCGACAAGCGGCGGCGCTGTTCTTGCGCACTAGCAAAGCTGGCTACTTCTCCTTGGCCGGAACAATCACGTCCGGCTGGTCGTCCTGCGAGTTGGATTTTGGCGTGTAAGCCTGGCCTTGAACCAGCAGCAGATACACATCTTGCTCTTTGCCCACCATGCCACTCAGCACCAGCACGCGGTTCATGGCGATGCGGCCGGAACCCCTCAAGGTCTGCGTGGTGCCCACAGGCGTCTGAATCGTCATGTCGGCACCAAAGACTTTTACGCGTGTCTGGGCAATCGGCTTTTGCACCTCGGAAATGCGCATTGCCAGCGATAGGTCAATCTCATTGTGCGGCTTTACTTCCGGGCGGATGTCCAGCACCACGCCGTCTGTCAGCGTCTCCACAACCGGGTCGGCCAGCCTTGAGTGATCTTTGCCAGTCAGCGTAAAGCCACTGATGAAAGCCACCGAGTTGCCAATCTCAATGCGCGACCGCTGGCCATCAAACACAATCACCCTGGGGCTGGTAAGCAGCTCAAAACCCCTGGCCTTGGCGGCTGTCAGCAAGGCCTCCATTTGCGAAGTGGCAAGGCTGCTGGCGCCAATGGTTCCGGCCTCGCCCAGCAGTTGCCGGGCAACGGTTGCACTCAAGCGCAGCACGCGAACCGTAATCAACACCTGCTGGTCAGATTTGGTTGAGCCTTCCATGTCTGGCAGCGCGGGCTGCAACGCGGCGCCAACGGCACCGGTGTAGGCCACCTGGAAGTTCGATTCCGGCGTTGGCACGAACTGCGGCGGCATGGTCGTGGTGGCACAACCGGCGGCCAGCGTGAACAGGGCGGCAAGCGACGGTAACAGCAAGCGCATGGTGATCTCCGCGGGGAAAAACTCGGGGCGTGGTCAATGTAACGAGCCGCCACGCGCCGGTGGGCAGTGAAATCACCCATTGGCGCAAACGGAGCCCAATCAAGCGGCTGCGCCCAAGCCGCGTCCGCGTTTGCGTCGCATGGGGCGCGCGATTGCCACAAACGCACCAGCCGGAACCCGTCCTTGCCCGATCAGCCAAGTCGGTTAACCTGCGGCCATGCGCGAAGACCTGTTCACCCGCCTGCGAACCATCAAGACCCGCACCGACAACCTCAAGGTGTCGCTTTGACTACGCCAGCCTGCTGCGCAAGCTGACTGCCGCTGAATCGAAAATGAACGCCGACGGCTTCTGGGGCAACCAGGAAGCCGCGCAACGGGTCGTATCCGAAGTGCGCAGGCTCAAGGCCATCGTGGAGCCCTTTCGCCAACTCGTAAAACAAACCGAAGACGTCCAGGCCATGCTGGACCTTGCCGCCGAGGCCGAGGACGAAGCCACGTTCAAGGAAGCCGAAACCGAACTGGCCGGCGCCGAGGTCCTGTACGACAAAATTGAAACCCAATCGCTGCTGAATGAACCCGGCGACGACGGCAACGTGTTTCTAAGCGTGCAGGCCGGAACCGGCGGCACCGACGCCTGCGACTGGGCAGCGACACTGTTTGAGCTGTACATGCGCTGGGCCCGCAAACAGGGCTTTGATATTGAGATCATTGATATGAACGAAGATGAGGTCGCGGGCATTCGCAGTGCCGCGGCCTTGATCAAGGGCCCTTTGCCGCGGGCCTGCTGCGCGGCGAAGTGGGCGTGCACCGGCTGGTGCGGATCAGCCCCTTCAACGCCGCCGGCAAGCGCCAGACAGCCTTTGCCAGCGTAGACGTAGTGCCCGAAAGCATGGCCGACGACATTGAGGTAGAGGTAAAGGAAAGTGATATTGAGTTGAACTTCAGTCGCGCCGGCGGCAAAGGCGGCCAGAACGTGAACAAGGTGGAAACCGCCGTAAGAATCACGCACATTCCAACCGGCATCGTCGTGAGCTGCCGCAGCGAGCGCAGCCAGCACCAGAACCGCGCGATCGGCATGGAACTGCTGAAAAGCAAAATCTACCAGATGGAGCGTGCCAAGAAGGACGCCGAACTGGCCAAGCTGTACGGCGCCAAGGGCGAAGTCAGCTTTGGCAACCAGATTCGCAACTACGTGCTGAACCCGTACCGGCTGGTCAAAGACACGCGCACCGGCGTGGAAACCGGCGACGTAGACAGCGTGCTGGCCGGCAACATTGAGCAATTCACGGAATCCTACCTGAAGTGGTTCAAGGAAAAGAAAAGTAACGCCACCGCCAAAGCCGAAGCCGCAGAAGCCAAACAACAAGCCGCAGAGGTAGAGGACTAGCCCTAATTTCCACAGGCGCCGACTGGGCTAGATCGCAAGGCGGGCCGAGCCGAAAGGTTTCTTGCCATGCAAGCGCAGGCGAGGTCCATGGTTGTTGTCGTCGCAGGCCTGGTCGACCTCGCCTCTTTGGAACAGTCGACGCGATTCGTCGTACAAGCGATAGGTGGCCGGTCATGCCGCCTTACGCCAGGAAGCCAACGGCAAAGACCTCGGAGCAAGCATTGATGCAGCATCAGGAAAGATGACCTGCCAACGGCTTGGCGGGGATCGCGATTCGTTTGCTTGCCGCCGCTGGCGGGGTTATCCTTGAACACATCGCAAGAATGGAATGCGAGTTCATATGTACATTTGTCGCGTACTACAAAGCTACTGATTCACATTGTGTGAAGGCCGACCCAGCTTCGTGCGAATACGCAACAAACGTCAGCGTGACGGAATGGACGCGAGTTTGTCGCGGCTGTCCCCGTCCTGTTAGCGAAGACGAAAAGAACTGCCACTAGGAAGCCGTCGAATTCGAGCGGGCCTGGGTTGCAGCCGTGGACATCGAAGTTCCGCAGGTGCCGGTCAGCGCGCGAAACTCGCTGCGTTTCCTGAAGTTCAAATGAGTCTACGGCTTGCAGGGGCGGGTTTGATTCGGTTCGGGTGCTGGCTCAGCCTGTTGCTGCTGTCGCTTCGCGCAGGATTTTCTCCATCTTCTTTCCCTTGGCCAGCTCGTCGATCAGCTTGTCCAGGTAGCGAATCTTGCGCATCAGCGGGTCTTCAACTTCCTCGACCCTCACGCCGCACACCACGCCCTTGATCAACCCCGCATTGGGGTGCATGCGCGGCGCCTTGGCGAAAAACGTCTCGAAGTCGGTTTCCTGCTCGATCTGCTTCTTCAGCCCGGCGGGGGTGTAGCCGGTCAGCCAGCAGATGATCTGGTCTACTTCTTTCTTTGTGCGGTTCTTGCGCTCGGCCTTGTTCACGTAGTGCGGGTACACGCCGGCAAACTTCATTTGAAAGATGCGGTTTTTGGGCATGGTCGGTCCCTGGAAGTTGGCGGGCGAAGTGCCTCACATGCAATGCATGACGCCCCGGGGGTCCCTGAAAACGCCCGCTGCCTCGCTTGCGCTTGTGGCTCTTGTTCGATCAGGCCGGCTTATTGAGTTCGTAGGTGTTGCGGCCGCTTTTCTTCAGCTTGCCTTTGGCCACCAGTTCGTCCCACACCTCAGGTGGAAAGCCATCGGGCGGGCTGATGCCACAGATGACCGCCCGTTCGCGCGAAAGATGCCCCGCCGGTGCGGAGTTGCCGGCCGCGTCGGCCTGGTAGATTTTCAGGCGCTTCTTGAAGGCTTTGTAAGCGCGGTCTTGTTCGTCTTTGGTGGCCATGGTTTCCCCTTGCCGCCACGTTACGCAGCAATCGCCCGCGCGACAACACGTACATCACCTGTTGGTGCGGCGTTTGGTGGCGGGGCAGCGGATAGGCAATGCGGGGCAGGTCCAGACCAGAAAACGGGCCGCCAATAGGCCGGAAAACAGGCCGGCACGAGGCCGGCACCTACTTGGTGAAGCGCAGCACCGGCACGGGCTGCTTGAAACCCTTGGCGTGTACTTCCTGGGTCTGGCTTTTCCAGCCCTGTTCGCGCAGGGGTTCGCAGTCGTGTGTGTGCTGGGCCAGGTTCTGGGTAACCATAATGTCGCCGCCCTGGCTCATGTGCTGCACCCTGGCCGCCAGGTTTACGGTGGTGCCGAAGTAATCAAGCTTTTCGTTCAGCGTTACGGCAATGCAGGGGCCTTCATGCAGGCCGATCTTGAGTTCACAGCCGCGCTCGTGGCCCTTTTCGCGCACATATTTGTCCACCTGCTGGTGTAACTCGTGGGCCGCGCGCAGGGCGTTTTCGGGTTTCGTAAACACGGCCATGATCGCGTCGCCAATCGTCTTCACAATCGCGCCCTGGTGTTTTTCGACCAGCGCATGAAGCACCTCAAAGTGTGTGTTGACCAGGCTGAAGGCGCGGGCATCGCCAAGGTCGTTGTACATGGCCGTGCTGCCCACAAGGTCCGTGAACAGAATCGTTGTGCTTTCCACGGCCAGCTTGATGCCCGGGGCCAACACCTCGTTACTGAAAAGGTCCCGAAAGCGCTGGTCGGCCACTAGTTCGCCGGCACTCAAAGCATCGCGGGCCCATTCTACGCTTTCCATCACGGCCACCACGCGGCGCTTGGCACTGTTGCGCACCTTGACGGGCAGGGGTTGGCCGGCTGCGGCCTTGATGTCGCCGCCCTCAACACCGGTATCGGTGATATTGAACTCGGCCGGGGCCGGGGCTTCGTTGCGTGCTTCTTCAAGGTCAAACCAGCGGTAGTCGTCGCAGCCGGTAAAGCGCATGCGATAACGCCCGGGCGCCAGACGAATGTGAAAGGCGTGTTCCTCGCCGGGGGCCAGCAGCTTCTGATACACGATATGCGGCGTGGTGCCCGGCCCGCCCAAGCAATAGTGCAACCCCGGCACTTCGCGCACCTGGGGGTGCGGAGTGAACACGGCTTCCAGGGACCGATCGAGGTCAATATCGAAGTTGATGTTGCAACTGGGGCAGAAGGCCTTTTCGCGCACGTCACTCAGGCTGCCCAGGTTCATCTTGTCGCCCCGGCAGTGGGGGCAGATGACATCCCAGCGCATCTTCAGCAGGCCCGCGCGTGTGCAGGCCAGAAAGGCATTCAGCGTGTCGTCGCGCGGGGTTTTCCAGCGGCCGGCAAAGGCCTTGGGCTGCATGCGGCGCAGTTCTTCGTCGGGGTAACGCACCACGGCGCTGCCAATGCGGTCTACCAGCGGTGAATCCAGCAACTTGCGGGCACGGGCGACAAAATCTGCCGCGCGGGCTTCTTCTTCGCTGCGGTCGCGGGTGTCGATTTCGGTCAGCGGCACGGGCCGCTGCATCAGAATCGTGTGGCTTTTCTCGCGCGTTTTGCGCTCGCGCAGTTTCTGGTCCAGTTGCGCAAAAATCTTGCGGTAGGGAGCCAGCACGCTTTTGCGCGTACCACGCTGGGCCACAGGGCCAAAGATGCCGCCGGTTTCGGCCGTGAAGCTGGTGCGCACGGTGCAGCCCAGCTCGGGCTTTTCGGGGTCCTTGGGAATTAACTCGCAGCTATGGCGAAAGGTGCGAAAGGGCCCGCGTGAGAACACCCGGGTTACTTCGTACATCTGCTCATGCACCCAGGTGAACGGGAATTCCTCATACTCAATGGCAATGCCCAGCTTGCGCATGCTGGCAATGCGGCGGGTGGTGCCGTCGGGCTGGGGCTCGTCGCGATAGTTGATGGCCGGCAGGCCAATCGCGCCGTCAATCAAATCGGTGTCGGAAACCACACGCCAGACCTCGGCCACCGGGGCCAGGAACTCCGCTTCAAAGGAATAGGTCTTGGCCATGGGTGCAGGGTTTGCGCCAGGGGTGCCCAAAGAATCCCGCTGAAGTGCGGTCAGACAAAATTCATCGCCACGAGATCTTTCAGCGCGACGTGGCCCAGGATTTTGCCCGCAGCGTCTACCACCGGCAACTCGCCAATCACCAGCCCGGAAGCACGCCGCATGGTCCGAATGGCTTCGGGGGCCAGTTTGTCGTCGCGTATGCTTAGGCAGGGGTGGGTCATCACCTCCACGATCGGCTGGCTCAGCAACTCGTCGTCTGCCACGTGGCGGCGCAGGTCGCCATCAGTGAACACGCCCTGCAACACGCCCATTTCGACCACAAAGGCCGCGCCGGTTTTCTGCATGGTGATGGCCGTCAAGGCGTCGGCCACCGTCGCGCTTACGCCCACCACCGCCGTTTCCGGCAGCGGGCGCATGATGTCGCTGACTTTCATCAGGCTGCGGCCCAGCGCGCCGCCGGGGTGAAAGCGGGCGTAGTCTTCGCGCGTGAAGTTGCGGGCCTTCATGACGGCCAGCGAAAGCGCGTCGCCCAGGGCCAGCATGGCCGTGGTGCTTACGCTGGGTGCCATGCCGATCGGGCAGGCCTCGGGGGCCTTGGGCAAACGCAGCACCAGGTCGCTGTGGCTGCCAAGGCTGCTGTCGGGTTCGCTGGTCATGCCGACTACGGTGCAGCCCAGGCGCTTGACGATCGGCAGCAGGCGGGTGACTTCTTCACTTTCGCCGCTGTTGGAAATGGCAATCACCAGGTCCTGGGCGCGCAGGCGCCCCAGGTCGCCGTGCACGGCTTCACTGGGGTGCAGCGCAAAGCTTGGCGTGCCTGTGCTGGCCAGCGTGGCGCTGATTTTCTGGCCGATCAGCCAGGGCTTGCCAATGCCGGTCAGCACGACGTGGCCGGTGCAATGCAGGGCGGCCCGCACAGTGGCGTCAAAGGAGTCGTCCAGCAGGCCTTGCAGCAGGCGCAGGCCTTCGGCTTCCTGTTGAAGGACGGTTTTTCCGAACTCGGTAATCTCGGTCATGGGGCGGCAGTATAGCGCCAGCTGGTCAGGGTTTCTTGCCAAAGCAGAAGGTGCGGTTGGCACAGGCCAGCACGACATAGCCGTCAATCGTTGCCACCTGGGCAATGCTGGCCAGGGCACCGTCGCTTTGGCGCGTCCAGGCCATGCGTTCGGTGCCGTCTGCGTTCAATAGTATCAGCTTGAACTCCGAGAGCTGCATGTTGCCCTGCACCATCGAGTGCACGGAATAGGCCAGTGCCACGCCGCCGTCAAAGGTAGCGGAATTCTGCAACTCCATGCGGTCGGATTCATTGCTGCGCGCCAGCGTGTACCGAAACGCCACAGCGCCGTCGGCAACCTTCAGGCCCAGCACGCGGGCACCGCCAGTGGCGTCGCGGGTGCTGATGAAAAACACGTCGCCGGCCTGCTGCACGCCGCGCAGAAGTTCGCCGCGTTCCAGGCCCTTGGACCAGACCAGCTTGCCGGTCTTGATATCAATGCAGGCCGCACCTTCGCCGCCGGCGCAACACACCCTGCCATCCTGCACACGCAGCAGCGCCGCGCCCCGCTGGCTGGTGCTCAAGGAATACTTCAGGCTCAAATCGCCGCTGTCAAAGCCGCGCACCTGGCCAAACACGTCGACCACCCAGACCGCGCCGTCGGCCAGCACCGGCTGCACGTTGACCTGCCCGGTCAGGTCCAGCGTGACGGTTTTGGCCGCTTGGCCGTTTTCCGGGTTCAGCAGGCACAGCTGCTGTTCGTTGCCACTCAGCAGCGCCAGCACGCCGGCATCGCCCTGGCCCAGCCAACGCAGCACGCTGGCTTCGAACTCCACCTGCCACAGGCTGCCGCCCAGCGAAAGATCAATGGCCGAGACACGCACCATCAACTTGCGCGTGCTGGTGTTGGTAAAGCGCGTGCCGAAAACCAGCATGTCGCCTTCCAGGCACACCGGGTTGGGCGTTCCGCCGGTGGCCAGTGACCAGCGTTCATTGCCGCTGTCGTCAAACAGGCTGAAGCCCTGGGCGGTTTCAAACAGCACGCCGTGTTCGGTTTCGCGGACGGTGTTCAGGCTGATATCGCTGGCGCGGCTCCAGACCAGGTCGCCCGAGGGCGCGTCCTGGCACACAATTTGAAAGCCGGATTGCGCGCGTTCGCCCAGGTACACTCGCTGCATCGAACTGCTGCCATAGTGCTGGGGCACGCGCGTGAAGCCGCCAAGGTCCCAGGGCCGCGACCACAGTTCCACGGGCGCCGCAGGCAGGCGCGGCGCCGTTTCTGTGCCGGCACCGGCACCCTTGCCCAGCAGCGGCGTCAGGGCGTCATGAAAGGCAACCTCTTTGCCGGCCTGGCGAAATGTGCCGGCCGGAAACTCGCGCAGCGTGCGTGAAGCCACCAGCCGGGCACGCAGTTTTTCGCCTGCCTTCATGTGCGCCAGTGCCAGCCAGGCCTGCATCTGGGCTCGCTGGGGGCGGGTGTTGTTGTCTTCCAGGGCGGCCAGCAGCAGCTTGACGGTCTCCACCCCTTCGCCACGGCCCATGGCTGCTTCCGCCAGGCGCAGGGCGGCTTCGTCGGCGGCCAGCGCCAGCGGAAACTGGCGCAACAGCGCCATCAGCGATTCCGGTGTGTCGGCCTTCAACAATACTTCGGCGGCGTCGTCCTGGGGCTTGTACAAGCCGCGCCCGGCCACGCTGATCAGCCCCTTGAGGCGTTCTACGCCCAGGGTGCGCAGCTTCTTGCCGCCCCAGGCCAGCCGGTCGGGGCTTTCCTGCACCTGCTGCCACAGCGCGGCAGCGCGGGGGGCTTCGGTCGATTCAATCATGCCGGCCAGCCGGATCGTGCCGTAGGTACGGGCTGGAATCTCGGGGTCTTCGCCCACGCCAAAGGCGGGGTCTGCGGCCACCAGGTCTTCAAACATCTGGCGCAGGCCGGCAAAGTCCTGTTGCGCGATCAGCACTTTTTCCTGGCGTGTGAAGCAGTCCGTGCGCTGGCTGCGCAGCAGGGCAAAGGCCCGGGCGTTCTGCACGTGGCCCAGCGCGTCGTTGAACCTGCGCGATGCCAAAGATTCGTCGGCCAGCTTCAGGTACGCCGCCACCAGTGCGCGCGAAGCGTGTTCGCGCACCCGGGCATTGACTGGCGGGCGGGTGGCACCTTCAAAGGCCAGCCGCAGATACTTCAACGCTTCGGCGCGGTCGCCAAGCCGCATCGTCAACAGGCCATAGCGCAGCAGGGCGTCGGTGTTGGCGGCGTCGGCCGTGGCGGCTTTGCGGGCGGCATCCAGCAGCGCTGTCTGGTTGTAGCGCACGGCCAGCTGGCTGTTGCCCAGGGAATAGTTGTTGCCCGAAATGGTGAACAGGATTCCATGCTGGGCAAACACCGAATAGCCGGTGCCCGAGTAACTGGAAGCGGCGTAGGCAGATCCCACCACGCGGTCGGCATCAAGGTCAACTTCTGCAATCGCGCAATCGCGCCCGGAACTGCCGGGCCAGTACAGCCGGTTGGCGGCCATGCAGGGGCGGCCCTGCAGAGACAGCGTGTTGCCGCGGTCGCCGGGTGTGACGCGAATGGTCTTGGTGACACGGCCGGCGCGAATGTCCACGGCCATCAGGCGCGAGGCCGCATCGCCACCAAAGCCGCCGTCGCCGGCCACGTAGGCCGTGCCGCCGCGCAAGCCCACCAGCGCGCGACCGCCATTGAGAAGCGCCATGCGATCCAGCCGCCACAGGATTTCGCCTGAGCGGGCGTCCAGCGCGAACATCTGTTCACTGTCGGCGGGTGCGACGACCACATAGGCCTTGCCGTCAAGTTCGGTGTAAAAGGTGGGGTTGTTGGCCCAGGAAACGTCGCGGTAATAGGTTTCGGTGTACTTGGTAATCGGGCGCGGCTTGTATTCGTAACGGCTGATCCAGTTCAAGCAGCGGCGGTTCAAGCTGACCGCGACGACGCCACCCAGGTTCGTGCACAGGTACATTTCACCGCCGGCAATGGCCGCCAGGCTTGGAAATGGCGTGCGCGCCGGGCGCCCGAACATGGTGGTTTCCTGCTGGCCGTAACACAGGCGCAGGTTCCACAGCACTTCGCCGCTTTGGGGGTCCAGCGCGTACAGAAAGATTTCGCTGATGCCCGGCACGCGGCTGCCCACGGCATACAGCACGCCGTCATAGACCACGGCATAGCCAAAGCTGGTGGTGTCGTCGGAGTTGCCTTCGTACAGCCCGCCCAGCTTCCACAACAACCGGCCGGTAGTTGCATCTACGGCGCACAGGCCGCGCCGCACCTGCGGGTAGTGGCTGTACAGGCCGAACATGGGGTCAGGGTTGCGGTCGTGAAACTGTGTCGTCAGGGGGTTTTCCAGCGCGGCAAATACTGTGCCGTGCCAGGCCGTAACGGGCAGGATCATGGCCGGGTCTGGTTCGCTGGTGCGCCAGTTGTGGTCGAAGTTCGGAAAGGGCTTGCAGGACCAAAGCGGGTCTTCGCCCGTGCCGCCGCCAACAAGATCGTAGGCCACAAGGCGGTCGCCAGTGTTGACGTAAATCAGGTCGCCATCAAACAGCGGCATGAAGGGCGGGATAATCGGCGCCGGGTACCCCATGAAGCGCGCTTGCTGCTGGGCCGCCAGCCGGGGCACGTTGCGCGACCAGGCAATCTGGGCAAAGTCCGTCGGGCGTTCGTGCAACCCGGTATTGGTGTAGTTGCCGCCCGGCCAGTCGACACCAAGATCCGAAAGCGTGTCCTGGCTGGTATCGCGGGCCTGCAACAGGTTGCGCTTGAGAATCTCGATCAAGCTGCTGCTGGTGCCTCCTTCATCGACTACCTGCTCGCGCACATCGGCGGGAAGTTCAAACAGGCGGCTCAAGCCCGCGCGTTCACCAAGTTCGCGATAGCAATGGCTAAGCCATGCGCACAGGGCCGCCCGCTGGGGTGGCAGCAGAAGTTCCGGGGCAAACAGGGCGCGTTCCAGCGCCCGCGCGGCACGCGAGATATCGCCTTCTTCCCACCACATGGCCGCCAGCACGGTGGTGGCACGCAGGCCGGCTTTGGTCAAGCCAAAGCGGCGGTTCAGGCTTTCCATGCTTGCGACATCGCGTGCGGCCTGGGCGTCTTGCAGCAGTTTTTCCGCGCGCGGGCCGTAGATGCGCTCATAGTGTCCCAGTGCTTCCGGGCCCAGCTCACGCAGGGTGTCTTCGAGGGCTTGAAAGACTCCGTGCCAGCGCGTGGCCATGCCGGGTGTGCGCGGGTCCGTGCTGCGTTCCACTACAATCGCGCCGGAAGCATTGCTTTGGCGTGAAAGCTCGTCCTGGCACAGGCGCAGAATCGTTTCAAGAATGCTGGTGCGGTCGCGTTCGGTGCGGGCTTCCTTCAACTGTTCGCGCAGGCTGGCCACGCGCCGCATGGCGTCTTCGAGATCCGCGCGGGTGGTGATTTCAAAGGCCTTGGGGTCAGTTTCGGGGTCAAATCGAGTGGTGCGGAACTGCGCACCGGCACTCATGCCCAGCAGGGCCAACAACAGAATGGCAATCACTCCCCGATGCATGCTGGCTCCAGTTCCTTACCTTACTGGTATACGTCCGATGGGCGTCCATTCGGCCGCAAATGCGCCCCCAGTGTAGGGCAAGGCCAGGGGCAGGGCCACCGTTTACGGGTTTGCATTGCCAGGCAGCCTGGCCGCTGGCTTGTGCTGCGCGCTTTCACGGAGTTGTTCAGCCGGTTTTCGGGCGCTGACGCTGGCTGGCTTGCACCTGCAGCGCCAGTGTAAGGAAAAGCGCCAGCGCAATCAGCGTGCCGGCCAGGTTGGCGCCAACGTCTTGCAGGTCAAACTGCCGGCCGTGGCTGGCCCCGAACCACTTCTGGGCGTATTCCGTGGCAATACCGGCCGCGCCGTCCAGCACCAGCGTGACGGTTGCCCAGATTGCGGCCCTGCCGGGCCGAAGCAAGGCCAGCCCCCAGCAGATCAGCGATGCCACCCAAAAGTGCGCTCCGGCATGCAGCAGCTTGTCCAGCCCGGCCATGGGCGACTTCACCACCAGCGTGACAACCGATTCCTGGGTGCCTTCCAGCAGCAGCGCGCCAATGCTGACGACCGCCAGACACAGCAGCAAAAGGCCGGCACGAGGCCGGCCTTGCGTTAGTGCATTGGAAAAGTGCTGCGTCAGTTTCATGCCTTGGCCAGAAGCTTGATGATTTCATCCTGGCACTCGCGTGAAAAGGCACAATCGTTCATCAAAATGCTGAAGCAAAGCCGGCGCCGATCCGTGATGACATAACCTGAAAGGGCGCGCACGCCGTTGATGAAGCCGGTCTTGGCAAACACCTTGCCCTTGAGCGCGCTGTCGTTGAGGCGTTTTTCCAGCGTGCCGCTTTCGCCGCCGATGGCCAGGCTGTCGCGGAAGGTGTCAAAGTAGGTGCTGCCGCCAATCTTGTACAACAGCGAAGACAGCAGCCGCGCACTGACACGGTTGGCCGCTGACAAGCCGCTGCCGTCCAGAAACACCATGCCATCCTTGAGCAAGCCTTCCTTCTTCAGGTAGTCCTGCACCGCGGCCGTGCCGGTCTTGAACGTGCCCTTGCCGGTGTAGCGCACACCCAGTTGCCGCAGCAGCATTTCCGCGTGCAGGTTCTGGCTGTTGGTGTTGATGGGAGTCAGGGCGTCCACCAGCTTGGCCTTGTGTTCCACCAGCGTGGTGGCGGATTCAAACTGCTCGCGCGTCAGTGTCACGGGCTTTACGGCGCCGGCCACGACAATGCCCTGGGCCGCGAGGGTTTCCTTGAACACTGTGGCGGCATAGCAATCGGGCTCATGCACCGTGACATCGACCGAATAGCCCCAACTGGCGCCTTCATAGACCTTGCCCTTGACCGTGATGGTGTTATCGGTTCGAGAGCGCACAATGCCGATCTCTGCACCCTTGCGGCCCGGCAACGTGGTCGTTTCGTTGATTACCTTGACATAGCTGGTGGGGGGCACGGTTTCGATTTTGGCCGGGCTGCCTGCTTTGCCGGGCGTGACCTTGATGCCCACACAGTTGTCGTTGAAGGCCAGCGCCGTGACTTCGGCGCAGTACCACTTAATGTACTGGTCGTCTTTGGGCCAGCCATCGCAGAACGATTCCCCACCGAACATCGAACTTTCATACTGCAGGTCGCCCGTCACGCGGGTGACGCCGCGGCCAGAAAGAACCGCTGCCCAGGCGCGGTAGATGGCCAGCACATCGCCGTCATGGAACCGGCCGCTCAGGTTCGGGTCGCCGCCGCCCACCAGGCACAGGTCGCCTTGCAGCGTGCCGTTGCTGATGGTGCCGCGCGCACACACACGGGTGGTGAACTCAAAATCTGCACCCAGTGTGGCCATGGCGGCGGCAGTGGTCACCAGCTTCATGTTGCTTGCCGGTGCCAGCAGCTCGTCGGCCTTGAAATCCAGAAGCGTGTCGCCGGTGTCCAGGTCGCGAACCACGCAGCCTGCGGTGCCGCGCTTGCTTTCGGCCTTGCGCAGTTGCGAAAGAATGCCGGACTCGACTTCTGCGGGCAAAGCCCCGCCGCCGGCGTGAACCGGCATCGAGACGCTGAACCACAGTCCGCACAACAGGGCCAGGCCCAGGGCTTGCTTACGCATGAAGGATTTCCTCGGTGCCCGCCTCAAACAGGCGGTAGGTGCGATAACGGATGCCGCCAGCTTTTTCAGCCAGCGAGTTCATGGCGTCGTTGTCTTCCAGGACCCAGCTCAACTCACAATAGTTGTAGCCGTTCTGCTGGCCGAACTGGACGACCTTGTCGATCATCAGCGCGTCCAGGCCCTTGTTGCGGAACTCCGGCTGCACGCCCATCAGCATGGTGCGAAAGCCCGTTACATGGCGCAGGCCATTGAGAAACGTCCACCAGCCCGTGGGCCACAGCTTGCCGTTCGGAATGCGGCGCAGGATTTCATTGATGTTCGGCACGCAGATGATCATGGCTGCGGGCTTGCCTTCCAGCTCGGCCACGCCGGTCAAGCCGGGGTCTACAATCGGCTTCAGGTCCGCGGCAATCGCGTCGGCCTCGGCTGGAGTTACGGGTACAAAGCCCCAGTTTTTGGCCCAGGCCAGGTTGAAGATCTCCAGCATCATGCGCAGGTCGGCCAGAAAGCCTTTGCTGTCCATGCGCACCTGCCGCAGCACGACATCCTTGTTGCGGCGGCGCACGGCGTTCATCACGCGCTGAAAGCGGTCGTCGGCCACGGTGTTGCGCGTGACCAGATAGGCGTACATGTCTTTGCGCTTGCGCAGACCGGCCTGTTCCAGCAGGCGCCCGTAATAGCGCGGGTTGTGCGACATCAAGATCACCGGCGGGCCATTGAAGCCGTCAACCAGCACGCCGGGGCATTCGTCGTTCAGGCTGTAGTTCAGCGGGCCACGCAGGCATTGCAGGCCCTTTTCGGAAAGCCAGCGCGAGGCCGCAGCCAGCAGGGCGCGGGTGGCTTGAACATCGTCTTCGCATTCAAAAAAGCCGAAGAACCCGGTCTTGTCGTTGTAGGTTTCGTTGTGCAGGCGGTTCTGTATCGCGGCAATGCGGCCCACGCATTCGCCGTTGCGACGGGCGACAAAGAACGCGGCGTCGCCAATCTTGAAGAACGGATACTTCTTGCGGTCCAGCAGCTTCGCTTGCGCCATGCGCAGCGGGGCCACGAAGTCTGCATCGCCGTGGTTGACGACCCAGGGCAGGTCCAGAAACTCGCGGCTTTGGCGAGGGTCTGCAACCGATACAATTTCCAGACCGCTGGCCATAGGCACGCCCCGGCATAAAGAATCGGCCATCAGGGTCTGATAACTATAAGGAAAGCTGCGTCGTCATTCCCAATCCGGTTGCAACTCCACGCGTGTGCGAATGTCGCGCAGCTTGGTCACGGCTTCGGTGTCGGCAAGGGATTCGATGGCGCGGTCCAGCAGCGCGATTTCAGCGCCGCGCAGGTGGGCAGTCGCGCCCAACCGGGTCTGTACCTGCCACTCCTGCAAGATTTCCATGGCGCGATCGGGCGTGACGGATTCGCGGCTGACTTCTTTGTCCTGGTCCGGTGCGTACACGCTCACCATCACGGCATGGCCATACACCAGGCATTGCAGGGCCGCCGGCAGCAGCGTGGCGTGCGCCCGGCCCTCGGCATCGGTCAGGATACGGCGTTCAAAGAAAAAGCCGTCGGCCTCTTTGGGCGTTGAAAAGACCAGAACCTGCTGTGTCAGCGGCTGGTCAACTTCTCGCGTCGTTGGCTTTGCCTGCACTTCGACCGTGTCGGTGCGCTCGTGCGTGACGGTAGTCGTGCATCCGGCCAGCGGCAACGCCATGGCCAGCAAGATCATGGCTGGGCGCCTCATGGGTTGTTCCCGTCATTGGCCCAGGCGTGGCTCAGGGCATAGATCACGATGTACAGCGCGCCCAGCACAATGCCGCCCAGCACATACACGAACGTCAAGCCGACACTGCCCCAATCAACGGTGGACTCCACCCTGTTGACATCCAGGTACAGCCGCTTGATCTGCGTGGTTGTCTCTCGCACCCGCTGTTGCAGGCGAATCTCCAGGGCGCCGGACCGCCGGGTGGTTTCAATGCTGCGCTCGCCAACAGGCTGGCGGTCAACGCTGGATTCAAGTTCCCAGCGCCTGGTCGTGCCGCCGCAGCCCGCAAGCCACAGGCAGGCCACCAGCGAAGCGATCAAGCCAAGCCGTTTCATGCCGCCAGCCTAGCACAGCGCGCATCGTTTCTGAACGCGAAGCTGGTGGCGGGGTGGGTTGGCGTGTGCCTTGCGGGCGTCTACACTTTGGCCATGGCCAAACCCTGGTTTGAGCAGGCCTTTGGGCCGCAATACCTGCAGGTGTATCAGCACCGCAGCGAGGAACAGGCGCAAGCCCAGGTGGCAGCCATGCAATCCTGCGGCCTGCTGCCGCGCGCCGGGCGGGTGCTGGACATTGCCTGCGGTACGGGCCGCCATTTGCGCGCCATGCGCGCAGCCGGGCTGCATGCATGGGGGCTGGATTACTCGCGCCACCTGTTGTCGGCGGGCAAGCTGGCGGGGCTTGCCGTGCGCGCCGACATGCGCGACATACCCTTTGCCGACCAGCGTTTTGACTGGGCCTGCAGTTGCTTTACGTCTTTCGGCTACTTTGAAAGTGACCAGCAGGACCTGCGCATGTTTCGCGCCGCAGCGCGCGTGCTGGTGATTGGCGGGTGCATGGTGCTGGACCACATCAACCCGGCCGTCACGCTACGAGAGCTGAAGGCCGAAACCATCGAGGCACGCGACGGCATGACGATTCTACAGCGCCGCAGGCACGATCCGGCCGCAGGGCTGATCATCAAGGACATTGAGGTGACTAAGGGCGGCGACGTGCAGCGGTGGTCGGAACGTGTGCGTTATTACCAGCCTGCCGCATTGCAAAACCTGCTGCAACAGGCCGGCCTGCGCGTATTGAAACGCTGCGGCGAACTGGATGGCCGCCCCTTTGACGACCAGCACAGCCCAAGGCAGGTGATTCTGGCCCACCGGCCTAATTGAAGCCGGGTTGAAAAAACGCCCCGCCAGACCTGCCTGCGCGAAAACGCGGGCCAGTTTTCCACAGTGCTTGACGCAACGCCTGCTTCAAATCAAAGAATAACGCCATGACCCATGGAACCATCATGAACGCACTGCTGAAAACCGACATGCCGGACCTCAAGCTGATCACCCGGGGCAAGGTCCGTGATCTCTATGATGTCGATGGCAACCTGCTGCTGGTGGCCTCGGATCGATTGAGTGCCTTTGACGTGATCATGAACCAGGGCATTCCCGGCAAAGGGAAAATGCTGACCGAGCTTTCCCTGTTCTGGTTTGACCTGCTGCGCAACGATGTCGGCAACCACTTGATCACAGCCGACGTTTCCAAAATGCCCGCCAGCGTGCACAAGTACCGCGACCAGCTGGAAGGCCGCAGCATGTACGTGCGCCGCGCCAAAATCTTCCCGGTGGAGTGCGTCGTGCGTGGCTACATTGTGGGCAGCGGCTGGAAGGACTATCAGAAAACCGGCAGCGTCTGCGGCCACAAGCTTCCTGCGGGCCTGAAACAAGCCCAGAAACTGCCCCAGGTGTTGTTCACGCCCAGCACCAAAGCCGAACAAGGCGCCCACGACGAGAACATTGATTTTGACCAGATGGTCAAGACGGTGGGCAAAGCCGACGCCGAAAAGCTGCGCGATCTGACAGTCAGGATTTACACGCGCTGCGCGGACTATGCGGCCAAAAAGGGCATCATCATTGCCGACACCAAGTTCGAGTTCGGCCTGCACGACGGCAAGATCATTCTGTGCGATGAAGTGCTGACGCCCGACAGCAGCCGCTTCTGGGATGCCCGCAAATACCAGGTGGGCAGCAGCCCCGAAAGTTTCGACAAGCAGATCGTGCGCGACTGGCTGGAGAAACAACCCTGGTCCAAGAACCCGCCACCGCCGGACCTGCCCAAAGAGATCATCGAAAAGACCGCAGCAAAGTACCGCGAGGTAGTAGACCTGCTTCGCAAGTAGGCCGAGTTCAGATGCAGGATTGCCGGGTCATCTTGAATCTTGAATCGACAATCTGGAATCAACTGGAGCCACCATGCCCCAAACCGTGCTGATGATGGGAAGCGACAGCGACTGGCCGACACTGGAGCCCGTCGTGACCACGCTGAAAGAACTCGGCCTGGATTGCGCCGTGCGCGTTCTTTCCGCGCACCGCACGCCCGAACAAGCCCGCGAGTTCGTACAGGAAAGTGAAAAGACCGGCACCAAGGTGTTTCTGTGCGCCGCCGGCGTGGCCGCACACCTGGCAGGTGCCGTGGCGGCCCATACCTCGCGCCCGGTGATCGGCATTCCGATTGCCAGCGGGCCGCTGAACGGGCTGGATGCCCTGTTGAGTACCGTGCAGATGCCGCCCGGCGTGCCCGTGGCCACCGTTGCCATTGGCGGCGCTGTCAACGCCGCAGTACTGGCCGCCCAGATCATCGGCACCGGTGACGCCGCTGTCGCAAAGCGCGTGGCCGATTGGCGCAAGGCCCAGACCGCCAAGGTGCTGGAAAAAGACCGCAAGCTGCAGGAAAAGCTCAAGGGATAGGGGCTTGGGGCATCGGGCTTGGGGCTTAGGGCTCGGGGCATCGGGCTTAGGGCATCGGGCTTAGGGCATCGGGTTTGGGGCTTGGGGCATCGGGCTTGGGGCTTGGGGTATCGGGCTTAGGGCTTGGTGTGATCGGGGCGAGGTTGCTCTGGTCTAGCATCGGCCTTGGCTGCACGAGATCCCAGCACCCCGAAACCCCCGGAACGCGGAACCCGGAACTCGAAAACCCGGAACTCACGCCCTATACCCGTGAACGCCCCATCCCTGATTCCGCATTGATCAATTCGTGCCGATCATTGATCATTGCAGGCCCTGATTCTCTCCCCTGCCTGGCAGTCCATGGCCGAAAACTCCCGCAAGGATAGCGACCAGTCGTTTGAGCTTCTGCGCGAACCCATGCGCAAGCTGGACGCGTTGCTGGCCATTGCCCGCAAGGTGCAGCAGGACACCGGCACCGTGCCCGCCGGTCTGGTTGACGACTTTCACGACCTGCGCCGCCAGATTGAAAAGGCCTTTGTCTTTCACTTTCAAGGTGTCGACGCCGCGGTGCAGGAATCCCTGCGCGCGTTTCTCAAGAACACCCGCACGCTCGATGCACCGCACCTGGGCGCCAACCTGGACAAACTGGCCCAGGTTTCGCGCAGCATGCTCAATGGCCTGATGATGCAGGGCGCGCCCACGCTTTCCCTTGAAGATGAAATGGCCGACCAGCCCCTGCCGCCCCAAACCCCGGCGCTGACCGGAGGGGTGCTGGCGGGCTCGCCTGCTTCGCAGCCGGTGCCCACGGCTGCGCCCTCAGGCCGTCGCTCGCCCATGGCGCTGCTGGCCGCCGGCGCGATTGTGCTGCTGGCTGGCGTGGCGCTGGTGATTGCCTACGCAGCCGGCGCGTTTTCCACGCCGCTGCCCGCGCCAGACAACACGCCGCATCTGGCCGCCAGCAACAACGCGCCGGGCAACGCCCCGGCCAACGTGCCAGTGGTAGACACGACCAAGCCCTTTGATGCCGCAGCCTCAGGCTACCCCGACAAACTGGCCCTGTATGCGCTGGACCTCACCATCAACCCGCTGGACGCAACGCCGGACATGCTGCTGCCCGACGAATTGCCGGCAGTGCTGCTGGGGCTGGAAGAACTTCTGTACCTTCTGCAGCCCGGCCGTCTGCACCTTTCGCCGCCGGAATTGCGCAAGGCCATGCGCGATTTCGCCCAGGGCATGATTGACGCCCAACCGGCCTGGAAAGCCAGCCGCAAGCAGTTTCTGGACGCCATGGCGGCCCATGCGCGCAGCAAATTGAACCTGGTGCTGTACGACAACGCCCCCGAAGTTGTGCTGCTTTCTGACGTGCTGTTTGGCGCCGGTGGCGGCCAGCAAAGCCTGTGCATGACGCTGGCGGCGCTGGCCCGCTGCGCCCAGGCGCCGATCGGGCTGTATGCGCCCAACGGCATTGTGCGGCCCGTCATAGGCGTTGCCATGCGCGACGGCCTGCACACCTTCAATGGCGATACCTACGGCCTGCGCAGCGGCATCGTCCCGCTGGCGCGGGTCGGCGAGTTGCTGGTTGAACTGTGCACGCGCCTGCTGCCCGGCCTTTCGGAACCATCGGCGCGGGTCCTGTGCCTGGCCGTGATTCGGCAGCACCGCGGCGGGCTGAGTGTGGAACACGCGCGCATCGGTCTGGCGGACATCAACCTTGGCTGGTTCAGCCCGCCGGGCGAAAACGCCACCGAAGCCGAACAACTGCAGCACCGGCTGGCAACGTTTCTGCAGCCCACCGTCTGCAACGCGCTGCTGTATGACGTGGCCGGCGCCGATGCCGCCGAAGCCCTGTCCTTGTATCGCCTGGCTGCGGCCGGCAGCGATGAGCCCGCCTTGAAACAGGCGCTGCTGCTGCTTGGCCAGCGGGCCCAACGCGGCGCGCTGCTGGATGGCCAACCCCTGGCCCTGAAGGTGGGCGACCTGCTGCGAGATTTGAAAAAACCCGCCGAGGCCCTGGCCTGGTACAAGCGTGCCCTGGCCGACCACCCCGACGACCCGCGCCCGGCCCTGCGCCTGGCCGAAGCCCTGCCCGCAGAAGCAGCAACCTATCTGCGCCAGGCCTAT
Organism: Planctomycetota bacterium; assembly: GCA_016722065.1. GTDB lineage: Bacteria > Planctomycetota > UBA8742 > UBA2392 > UBA2392 > H3-PLA7. The sequence goes on along the minus strand of JADKGX010000001.1, from coordinate 321,677 downwards.
GCCCGGGGCGAGCGCGAGCCCGCGTTTCTGGCCCGCCTGGCAACGGCCATGGCCGGCGAAGGTAACCAGTTGGGTGCATTGGCCGTGCTGGACGAACTGTGCAGGCTGGAACCCCTGGCGCAGAATGTCGAAATGGCCGTGCTGACCTGCCTGGCCCTGGAGCGCCCCGATTGGGCCCAAAAGCGCATTGCCGACAACGCCGATTCCGCCAAGTCGCCGCTGCTGCAAAGACTGGACCTGATTTGTGAATTACAACGCAACGGGCTGTCAGAACGGGCCAGAACACTGGCCAAAGCCTGGCGGGCAAGCGGCGACAAGGACCCCTTTGTGGAGACTTTGCTGCAACGATACGGGGGGTAGTTCGGTCTATTGGGGGTAGTTCGGTCTGAAGCAGCGGGCTTGCCCCGCGGATTGGTGCCGCGCATGCTTGCGGGCACGCGTTGCGACACCATGGCCGAAAAACCGGGCAAAATCATTGATCCTGATGGCGCGCTTCTCAAGCGCATCGCCCGCGGCGACGATGACGCCTTCAAGACCCTGTTTGACCGGCATTACCGGCTGGCCTATTCGGTGATCTATCGCCACCTGGGCGTGCAAAGCGCGGCCGAGGACCTGGTGCAGGAAGCGTTTTTGCGCGTGTATCGCAACGCCGCCAAGTGGGAACCCAGCGCCAAGTTCAGCACCTGGTTTTACACCATCGTCAGCAACCTGTGCCTGAACTTCAAACGCGACCGCGCCCGCGACAAGCTGCGGCTTCTAAGTGGCGGACCCGACGACGAAGGCAACCCGCTGGAACAACTGGCCGGGGCCACCGACCCGCCCTCCGAAGACGGCGACGAACGCCAGCGCAAATCGCGCCTGATTGCCGAGGCCATGGAAAGCCTGCCCGAAAACCAGCGCATGGCGCTGATCTTGAGCAAGTACGAAAACAAGAGTTACGAGGAAATCGCCAAGGTGCTGGATACGACCGTAGCGGCGGTAAAAAGCATGACGGCCCGCGCCCGCGTTGCCCTGCGAGAAAAGCTGAGCAAACATTTCACGGACCTGGAATAGGCTCTACACAGCCTTTGGGCAGACGGGCTGCCGGCACGCCAGGGCAAATCTGTCGCTGGTCGATTTACGCTGGGGCAAAACATGGAGATCAACATGCCCGCCCGCAAATCGCGTGTCGCTGTCATGCCGCACTTTCAGGCCGTGCGCCTTGCCCCGGATTCTGAACTCAAACGCAAGCTGGTCGCGGAGGCCGAAGCGGAGTACCGCCGCGGCTTTGGCCACGCACTGGACGAGTCGATTGAGGCGCTGACAAGGTACCTGGGGCCGCCGGTGCAGGACCCGGCATCGTTTGACATGGAGATGCTGCCTTCGTTTTCGCCTGCACAGGCGCTGCGCGGCAGCGCGCAACTTGCGCGCATGATCCTGGAACGCGACCGGCGCCTCGAGGCCGCCTACCAGTTCGCCCGCACGCTGGTGTACCAGACCACTGGCGTGCGCGTGGGGGAACGCTTTTGGCCACTCGAGCTGGAGGCCCAACAAGCCATCGAACAGATGGAACAAGCCGAGCATCCAGCCGATCAGGCAACGCCCGCCCAGGCGCAACCGCCCGCACAGGAGCCATCGGCGGAACCGTCGCTGCCCGTTGATACCCCGGCGCCAGCCAAGCGCCAAAAGCCGGTCAGTAACAAGCAGATCAAAAGCACGATCCGCCGCCTGCGCCAGGCCAAGGTCAGCCCCGAATTGTGCGAGGCCTTGCGAAACACCGCCCAAAGCGGTCAGTGGGGCCAAGAGGAACTGGAGCAAGCCGCCAAGCAATTGATCGCGGCGTAAAGCGGTGCAAGAAGAGTCGCAAAGCACCCCAGCCCCAGCCCCAGCCGCGAGGCTGGGGGCGACGGCACCCTGTTTGAACATCGGCTCACAAGGCCATGGGCATCGGGGGCATCGTCGCCCCCGCCCTTGCGGGCGGGGCTGCCGGCGCTGCACCCTGTTTGAACATCGGCTCACATGGCCATGGGCATCGAGGGCATCGTCGCCCCCGCCCTTGCGGGCGGGGCTGCCGGCGCTGCACCCTGTTTGAACATCGGCTCACATGGCCATGGGCATCGGGGGCATCGTCGCCCCCGCCCTTGCGGGCGGGGCTGCCGGCGCTGCACCCTGTTTGAACATCGGCTCACATGGCCATGGGCATCGGGGGCATCGTCGCCCGCGCCCTCGCGGGCGGGGCTGTCGGCGCTGCAGCGTGTCGCAGTGATAGAAATGTGACACACCGCGCCGGCGTGATCGCCATGCAACGCTCACCCGGTGTCAATCATGCTAAACTGGAACCTGCATCGTCGATCGCGCCTCTATGTAGAAGGACCTCAAATTGCAGCCCGAGCTTCCAATCATCCAGTTCGCACTCAGCCGCGCCCGACGGCGCTGGCTGAACGCTGCCGCGATTAACGCAGGCGGCCGCTGGGCCAGCTTGCCTGCTGGCCTGGCAGCGCTGGTGGGTCTGGTGCTGGTGATTCTGGGTGTGCGCGAGCTTGCGGTCCTGTTGTTGGTTTCGGGGCTTGGTCTGGTTGGCATTCTCGCGGCAGTTGTGCTTACTCGGGCGGCGTTTGCCCGGCCCGGGCGCCAGGGCGCGCCGGATTGGTCACTTTCCCTGGACCGCGCACTGGGCCTGCAGGATGCCTTGCCTACATTGCTGGAAACGCCGGGGCCCTTTGCGGCGACGTTGCAGGCGCGCGTGGTTTCGGCGCTTGACCCGCTGCGAGAAAAACAGGCGGCACCGCAGAGGCACTTTGTGCCGCTGGCTGTGGCCTTGCTGCTGTGCCTGCTGCCCCTGGCGGGCCTGGCGCCGGATGCCCTGCCACAGGATGCAGCCAGTGGACAAGGGCCAGCGACCCAAACGGCGGGCACCCAGCCCGGACAACCTGCGGGTGCAAACCCCGGTGACAACGCGCCGGCCGGTGATGAACCAGGCGACGGCCCCGGACAAAGCACAGCCAAGGGCCGCGATGGCCAGTCTGGAAAGCCCCAACCCAAGCCCGACGGCAGCGCCGGCGAGGCACCTGAAAACAAGCCAAAGCCTGATCCCTTTGCCCGACCGCCCAAGGACTCACCCGCCAACCCCGGCGACCGCAAGGGCACGCCACTACCGGCGGAGCCGCCGCCACACAACCCCGATGCCGGCAGCAAAGACAACCCGATAACACCCGATGCAGGCAAGGGCGAAACGCGAGAGGAAGTGCGCTCGCGCTGGCTGTACAACCCCGATGGCCAACGCCAGCAAGGTGCCCAGCCCAACCTGCCCAACCGCGACAACGCCGGAGAAATGCATATTCCGCGTGGCAAAGTGACAACCACCGAACGCCAGCGGCTGGAAGAACTGTTTAACAAGCTGTATCGCTAGCCAGCCAACGGGCCGGCCCACCAGACACAGGACACAAGGCAGGTTCTTGGGCACAATGCGGCCGTGAGCCAGCGCGATTTCATTGATCTGATTTCCGGCCAGCAACGCGGCGCCGGTGCTGCCCTCAAGCGTGCCTTTCTGCGCCTGGCATCGTGGCCCTTTGCCCTGGGTGCGGTTACCCGACTGGGCCTGTACCGCTGCGGCCTGTTGCGGCGCCATCAGCCTGAGCTGCCGGTCATCTGTGTCGGCAACCTGACAACCGGCGGCACGGGCAAAACCCCGGCTGTGGCCTGGGTGGTGCAGGCGCTTCAACAGGCCGGGCGCCAACCGGCGATTGTCAGCCGCGGCTACAAGGCCAGCGCAAGCGGCAACGACGAGCAACGAGTGCTGGAGGAACTGTGCCCCGGCGTGCTGCATGTTCAGAACCCTGACCGCGTGCAGGGTGCAGCCAGCGCAAAACAGCAAGGTGCAGACGTAGTGGTTCTGGACGACGGCTTCAGCCATGTGCGTCTGGCGCGCAACCTGGACATTCTGCTGTTTGACGCGCTGAACCCCTTTGGCTTTGGCCGCATGTTGCCGCGCGGGCTGCTGCGGGAGCCGATTCGCAACGTGCGCCGGGCGCGGTTTGCCATTTTCACACGCGCCGACGTGGCAACGCCGCAGCGCCTGCGCGACCTGGAAGACACCATTCGCTGCAAGGGGTTTGTCGGTGGCATTGCCCACGCTGCGCACGTGCCAAGCACGCTGGTGGACCTTGCCACGGGGCGCGAGTTGCCGCCGGCAGACCTGGCCGGAAAAATCGTCGCGCCCTTTTGCGGCATAGGAAACCCGGTGGGCTTTCAGCGCACATTGGAAAAACTGGGCGCGGTGATCAGCGGGATGGGCTTGCTGCGGCTGGACGACCACGCCCATGTGGCCGGCCGCGAGTTCGAACGGCAGGTGATGCCCTTTCTTGACGCGGCCAAAGAACAAGGCGCCAAGCTGGGCCTGTGCACACAAAAAGACGCCGTCAAGCTGCGCGCCAACCTGCCGCGAACATCGCTGCCGATTCTTGAGCTGCGCGTGAAGTTCACGATTCTGCAGGGCGAAGACGCCCTCAAGGCCGCCCTGGGTGCGGCGTTGCAGTAGCCGCCCGCAGCCTGGCCAAAAACCAGATGGTGGGAATTGACGCCGCGCGCGACGCGATTCAATCTTTGCCTGTGGCCAAGCCCGGAAAAAAACCGCGCAAGAGGTCGCTGGGTTCCCGCATGGTGCTGTGGGGGCCAACGCGGGTCTTGATAGAGCTTTATCTGCGTGCGGCGGCGTTCTGGATCACGCTGTTCGGCCCGGCCTGGGCGTACTTCAACGTGCGTTGCGCGGCCTTTCTGGCCTGGCATTTGATGCCGCGGCTGCGGGGTGTCTCGCTGCGAAACGTCGACCTGTGCCTGGCCGAACTGCCGCTGGCAGAACGCACCCGCATTGCCAAGGCCAGCGTGCGGCACTTTGGCTATGCCTTCATTGATTGCCTGCTGGCACCCCGATATATCACCGATACCCGCTGGCAGCGCTACTTCAAGGCCACTGCCGACGACCACGCCTATATACAGTGGTTCTTTGAGGACAAGCCTGCCTTCAACCTGTCGGCGCATTTTGGCAACTGGGAAATTGCCAGTTGGAACGTGGGCCGTCTGCACCGCGACCAGTTGCTTGTGATTGCCAAGGAACTTCGGCCGCCGCTGGTCAATCGCTGGATTGTGCGCTGTCGCCGCGCGCTGGGAAATGAGGTGGTAGGGGCCGAAGGCGGCGCCAAGGCCTACATGCGCGCGATCAAGGAACGCCGGCGCGTGGCCGTGCTGGTGGACCAAAACGGTGGCAAGAACGGGCCGGTGGAAACGTTCTTTGGCATTGCCTGCACCTGGCAGGCCGATTTCACGCGCCTGTGCCTGCGCGGTGGCGGCCGCCTGGCCCACACCTTTGCGCGCCGGGTGGGCGAACGGTTTCAGTTCGAGTTTCTGGAGCCGCTGCTGTTGCATTACCCGCCCGACGCCGACCCGATGCAGTTGATGCGCGACTACCGAGACCACCTGCAGCGGCTGATTGCCGCCAACCCGGAACAGTACTTCTGGATGCACCGCCGCTTCAAGGCGACCCGGCCCGGCTGGGGCGATGCCTATGCCGACCTTGGCAGGCGATGGGGCAAGCCCGAACGCGACGCCCTGATTGCAAGCCGCAGCCAGGCTTGAGCCCGTGCCGCGTGCGCCCTTGACGGGCCGGCCTGCATGCCGCACTGTCCCGCCGTGGCCGACAAGCCGAAGAAGAAGAAAAAGAAGAAGCGCCTGGGTTCACGCCTGCTGGCCGCCTGGCCGCTGCGCATGTTTACCGAATTCTGGCTGCGGGTAGCGGCGTTCGGGGCCACGTTGTTCGGGCCGCACTGGGCGTATTTTTGGGCGCGCGTTGTGGCCTGGTTTGGCTGGACGTTTCTGGCGCGGCTGCGCAATACCTCTTTGCGCAACGTGGACCTTTGCTTTCCGGACAAGCCGCTGGCCGAACGCACCCGCATTGCCAAGACCAGCATGCGGCACTTCTGCTTTCTGTTTGCCGATTACATGCTGGCGCCGCGCTGCTTTTCGCGCGGGCGCGGCACGCGCTATATCTCGGGCTGTGAGAAGGACGACCCCTACATTCAATGGGTCGGTGAAGGCAAGGCCGCGTTCATACTGGCCGCGCACTTTGGCAACTGGGAAGTCGGCACCTTCAATGTGAACCGCTTTGGCTTTGCGCCCTTGATGGTGATTGCCAAACCCGTGGCCCCGCCGGCGCTGGGCAAGCTGATGAAGCGCGCCCGGCAGGTCTACGGCAACGAAGTGCACGAGAACAAAGGCGGCGCCAGGGCCTATGCCCGTGCCCTGCGTGAAAACCGCAGTGTCGGCGTGCTGGTTGACCAGAACGGCGGCGACTTTGCGCCGGTGGAAACCTTCTTCGGCATTCCCTGCACCTGGCAGGCGGATTTCGCGCGCCTGGCTGTGCGGGGCGGCGGCCGCATCGGCCATGCCGCGATGGTGCGCGACGGAGAGCGCTTTCACTTCAAGTATCTGCCCACACGGCTGCTGGCCTATGCGCCTGACACGCCGCCCATGGCCATTGTGGCGGACTACCGCGACAGCCTGCAAAACTTCATTGCCCAGGCGCCAGAGCAATACCTGTGGGCGCACCGGCGCTTCAAGGCCCGCAAGCCGGGCTGGGGCGATGCCTACGCGGACCTTGGCACACGCTGGGGCAAAGCCGAACGTGACGCCTTGATTGCCAGCCGCGTTTAGCCACGCCCAAGCAAGCGCTGCCGTTGGGCGGGTTCAGACGTACCATATATGTGGTGAGTCTGCTGCAAGGCGCCCGGGCATCATGATGGAGTTCCTCAGAGAGTTCTGGACCTTCCTGCTCGATGTCGAGTGGCTGCGGGTCTTCGTGACCGTGATCTTCACGGCGATTGCCGTAGTGGCAGGTATCTGGTGGCCGGCCCGGTTGCTGGAGGCCCACACCAACCAGCCGCTGGTGCGCTGGGGCTGGTACGTTGTGGGCACCTTTGCGCTGGTGATGATCTATCTGGCCATGTACGGCTATGGCCACTTCTGGAATCTGTACCACGATTCCGAGTTCCCGGCGCGCACACCACCGGCCAACGCCGCAGTAAGTTCGGCCTTCATGCCGCCGGCGAACGCCTGTGGCGCCCGGCGTTGATTGCGGTCGCCGTTGCAGCCCCAGCCGCAAGGCTGGGGGCGGCGGCAACCTTGGCACCGATAGGTTCACCAGCCAGCGGGTAACACAGGTGCCGTCGCCCCCGCCCTTGCAGGCGGGGCAGTGGTCAACAAGCTGGCCGTCGCCTTGGGTGTCCTTCTTCGTGCTATGGTATGGAGGTGCTTGGCGGGAACCTAAACCTTGCGGGCCAGCTCGCGGGCGACGAAGGCTTCGTAGTCCGCCGGAGTGTTGACCTCGTAGCCGCTGTAGGCCGTCGGGAAGACCGCAATGCGGTGGCCGTTTTCCAGGGCGCGCAGTTGTTCCAGGCCCTCGGCTTGTTCCAGCGCCGTGGGCTTCATGGACGCGTACTTCTGCAGAAAGGCCGCATGGTAGGCGTACAGGCCAACGTGCTTCCAGTATCGCGGCTGGCCGTCAGCGCGCAGGGATTCGGGCGCTGCATCGGGGTTGTCGCGGTAGAACGGAATCGGGCTGCGGCTGAAGTAAAGCGCGTTGCCGCGCAGGTCCGTCACAACCTTGACGAAGCCGGGCTCACTCAAGGGCACACCATGGGGCCAGGCAACGGCCACGGTGCCCATTTCGGGGCTGCGCTTGAGCATACCCTCAATCAACGCCTGTAACGGTTCCTTGGCCATCTCGGGCTCGTCGCCCTGCACGTTGACGATGATGTCAAAGCCCGGATAGCTGCGCGCGGCCTCGGCCACGCGGTCTGTGCCGCTTTGGCAGGATTCGCTGGTCATGATCGACTCGCCCCCGAACTTGCGCACCGCAGCCTTCACTTCTTCGGCATCAGTTGCGACGACAAGTTTGTCGATAGCGGGGCAGGACTTGGCGCCCTCCCAGACATGCTGGATCAGGGTCTTGCCAGTCTTGTTCAGCAGCACCTTGCGCGGCAGGCGTGTGGAGGCCAGGCGCGCAGGAATCACAGCAAGCACTCGGGTCATCGCCGCATCGTACCCCACAGGTGGACGACGGCAAGGAGCACAAAGATGCTGGCACTGATGCAAGCCATTCCGTACATCGCCTTTGTCGTGGCCGCCCTGCTTGTGGCCTTTGTGGCAGGCGAGTTCGCCTTGAAGCACTTCAAGTCGCGCAAGGCCGCCAAACCACCCGCGCCCGAGACCGCCGATTCCGGTCGCGGACTTGCCGGCAAACCGGAGCCGCTAAGCGCCCGCAAGCCAGCCGTCGAGACCCCGGCCCGGGTGGCGGCCGCCCATTCAGGCCGTGCGGCAAGTGCCCTGGTGGTGGTGCCGCAGGATTCCGGCCGGGTTTATGAAGATCGTGCAATAGAGACTGTGGTCGCCGGGGACAGTGGAAGTAACCAGCCGGTTGAGGTGTTTGATGAGTCCGAGAGTGTAAGGCTGGCGGAAGTTGCTATGCTGCAAGTCTCAAGTGGCGCCTATGGCGCGGTACCGGAGCTGTCGCCCGTTTCCAGCCGGGAAATGGCAGTGAACATGGCGGCAGAAGTCGATGCAGAAGTCGTGCAAGAGGTTGAGGATACACCGAATTACGTAACCGGGGCGGACACCGAACGTTGCCCGGCGGTGCCAGCACCCGTGTTAGCCTCCTTGGCCGAAGCGCAGATTGACGAGGCCTTTGACCAGGAAGTCGCCCTTCGGGGCGTGGTGTGCAACGAGGTGATCGCGCGTCGCGACCCATCGGTGCGTGTGTTTGACGCGGTTGTGGCGCCAAGCGAGCGTCAGCAATCCGCGGCATGACCCCGGGCGGGGCAAGCCGGCAAGGTGCCATGGATCGACCCACAGCTACCGTCCAGCCCAGCCTGCTGCAAGCCCACTTCGAGTCTTCCGTGGACGGCCAGTACGTGCTTGACCCGGAAACCGACGTGTTCGTCAAAGTCAACCCGGCCCTGTGCGAGTTACTGGGCTTTACCCGCGAGCAACTGGTGGAAGCCAGGCAGCCCGTGGGCACCATGAGCATCATTCACGAAGACGACCGCGAAGTGGTTCGCACCCAGCGTGCGTCGGCCCGCAACCCCGGCGATTCGGGCGTAATGCGCTTTCGCGCCGTGCGCAGCGACGGCGACGTGCGCCACCTGGAGGTGCGCTTCACCTTGATTCTGCATTCCGGTCGCGTGCTGCAGGTGGGCAGCGCCCGCGATGTCAGCGAACAGGTCAAGCTGGAACACAAGCTGCGCACCGAAAGCGACTTCAACCGCGAGCTTACCCTGGCCGCGCAACGCGCCGCCAAGGACGCCCAGCGCAAGTCACTGGAAGTACTGGAAGCCAACACCCGCGTTGGTGCACTGGCGGAAGTGCTGCGCGCCATTCCGCTGCTGACCAAGCGCCTGCTGGAACTGGAACAGATCAACGATGTGTTCAAGGAAGCGGCCTTGACGATGGTCAACGACGCGCAGTTTTCGTCGTGCGTGGTGATGCTGAAGGACCAGTGGGGCGAACTGGAAGTGAAGTACGCCAACCCCTTTCGTAACACCCAGAAGCTGCGCCAGCAGGAGAACGAGGTCTACCAGGGCGTTCTGCAGGGCAAGATGCCCCTTGCCGTCGATGCCACGGGCACGCATGTGGCCCCGATTCGCAGCGGCACGGAGGTTCGTGGGCTGTTGCAGGTGGGTCTGCCCAAGAACCTGCAGCGCTTTTACGCCAGCCACAAGCCGATTCAGGAATCGATCAAGGACTTGATCATGACCATTGCCGACTTTCTGGGCGTGGTCATTCAGAACCACGAGAACCTGGACCGCATCAAGCAGCAAAGCCGCCAGGACCGCCTGACCACGCTGTTCAATCGCCGCGTCTTTGACGAGCAACTGGTCGTCGAATTCCGCCGTGCCCTGCGTTACGAGCGCGACCTTTCGCTGCTGATTCTGGACATCGACGACTTCAAGAAAGTCAACGACACCTGGGGCCACCAGCAGGGCGACCGCGTGCTGGAACAGGTCGCAGCCCTGCTGAAAGTAAGCTTCCGCGACCTCGATACTGTGTGCCGTTACGGCGGCGAAGAAGTGTGCGTGATCATGCCAGAAACAGTCGGCGAGGCCGCACGCGTCAAGGGCGAACAGATTCGCCGCAAGATCAGCGAAATCGAAATCCCGCTGCTGGACGAGCCCGGCAAGGTGATTGGCGTGACCGTTTCGGTGGGTCTGGCCTGCATGAACAAGGGCACCACCACCGAAGACCAGTTGCTGCGCGCAGCCGACAAAGCCCTGTATTACTGCAAGCACAACGGCAAGAACCAGGTGCGCCTGGCCGAGGACGGGGACTTCTTCTAGCCGCCCGTGTCGCCCATAACACCGCCCCATTTCCGCCGCCTATGCCCACCCTTGCTGCGTTTCTGAACCTGTTTCTTGGCGTTGCACTGTTGATCCTGTGCACCTACGGGTTGCGGGCGCTTTGGATACGGGCCTTGCCGGGCAAGGCGCTGGCCTGGCTGATCGCGCCGGGCGTGGCGGTGCACGAGCTGTCCCATGCCGCGGGCTGCCTTTTGACCGGCGCCAAGATTCACTCGATGGTGCTGTTTCGATCCGACGGCAGCGGCGAAGTGCGGCACGGCCCGCCCAAGTTGAAGTACGTTGGTGACGTGATCATCAGCCTGGCGCCGTTGTTGGGCTGCACGATTTGCCTTTGGCTGCTGGGTGTGCTGCTGGCCAGCCCCGTGAACTTCTATGCCGTTCGCGCACAAGGCGTGCAGACCAGCCAGCTTGCCTTTTTGTGGGACTTGGCCGGGCTGGTGTTGCGTGACCTGCAACTGGCCCTGGAGACGGCTTCACTGGCCAGTTGGCGCACATGGCTGTTTCTGTACTTTGCCATGTGCTTCACGCTGGGCATGGCGCCCTCGCGGCAGGACCTCAAGAACGGCTCGGTTGGCATTCTGGTTGTGGCGTTGGTGGCGCTGGTGGTGCACCTGGTTGTCGACCGCCTGATTCGCGCCCAGCCCGATGGCCCGGTGTTTGCCTTCATTGGCGGCCTGACGCTGAAGCTGCACTACCCGTTGGCTGTTTGCGCCATCACGGCCCTTGTGGCCGGCCTGATACTGCTGGTTCGGGCGCCCTTTCGAACCCGCCGCCGGTAAGCCCAAAACAAGAAGCCCGCGCACAGGCGCGGGCTTGCCGGTCAGGCTGAATTGCAGGGCTGGCTAGCGCTGGGCGATCATCAAGAACAGCGCCGTCAGAATCACCGCGCCCACCGCAAACGCATACAGATAGTGGCGCACCAGCCCGGTCTGGATGCGGCGGCCAAGGTCGCTGGACACGCGCACTACTTCGGCTGTGCCGCGAACCAGAATCAGGTCAATCACCACCACGTCAACCACCACAAACAGCACGTCAGAGACCAGCTTCAGGGGCCGCACGATCATCGTGTCGTACAGTTCGTCGACGTAATACTTGTTCAACACCATGGTGTAGAGGCCCGTGGGCTTGCCGTCGCGCAAGGCAAGTTTCTGCACTTTGGCAATGTTCCCGGCCTTGCTGTAGATCGAGAACGCAAAGGCGATCATCACAATCGCCACCACACTGCTGATGGCAATGTTCATCCACTCTGCGGCAATCGTGGCTGCGTCGTGTTCCTGGGGCATGCGCAGGTGGCTGTCGGCCGCCAGCGCGGCCTGGCCTTGCGCCCACACCGGGTCCAGCCAGGTCTTGAACGATTCGCTGTGCAGGTGCAGGTCTGCAAACGCGGGCGGCAGCCACAACAGGCCGGCAACCAGCGCAAAGAAGGCCAGAATCACCAGCGGCACAGCCATGCTGCCGGGCGCTTCGTCGGCGTGGGCGTAGGCGGCCTCGTTGCCGCGCCACTGGCCAAAGAAGGTAAGCCCGACCATGCGGAAGGTATAGAATGCCGTGCAAACCGCAGCGACCATGCCCATGCCGTACAGCACCCAGCCCAGCGTGTCGCCACGATGGAAGGCACTGAACAAGATCGCATCCTTGCTGAAGAAGCCCGCCGTAAGCGGAAAGCCGGCCAGTGCCAGGGATCCAATCACCATCGTCCAGCACGTCACCGGCATCTTCTTCAGGCCGCCCATCTTCCAGATGTCCTGGCTGTCAGGGTTGCCGTGGCCCAGCGTGTGTTCCAAGGAGTGAATCACACTGCCCGAGCCCAGGAACAACAGCGCCTTGAAGAACGCGTGCGTGAACACATGAAACACCGCCAGGTTGAACTGCCCCAGCCCGGCAGCCAGAAACATGAACCCAAGCTGGCTGACAGTGCTGTAGGCCAGCACCTTCTTGACATCGCGCTGCACAAGGCCAATCGTGCCCGCAAACAGCGCGGTGCTGGCGCCAATGACGGCCACCACCGTCATGGCGTACTCAGCATGAACATAGATGAAGTTCATCCGCGCCAGCATGTAGATGCCGGCCGTTACCATGGTGGCGGCGTGAATCAGCGCGCTGACTGGCGTGGGGCCGGCCATGGCATCAGGCAGCCACACATACAGCGGAATCTGCGCGCTTTTGCCGCAGGCGCCAATGAACATGCACACGCAGGCCCAGTTCAACAGGCTGCTGTCCAGCGCACCCTTGGCCGTGGCCTGGTCCACGCTAAGGAAGAGGTCGGTGTAGTTCAGCGACCCGAAGTGCCAGAAAATCAGGAACATGCCGATCATGAACCCGAAGTCACCCACGCGGTTGACCAGAAACGCCTTCATGCCCGCGTTGGTGTTGACCAGGTGCTTGTACCAGAAGCCGATCAGCAGATAGCTGCACAGCCCCACGCCTTCCCAGCCCAGGAACATGCAGACCAGGTTGTCGCCCAGTACCAGCATCAACATCGAAAACAGAAACAGGTTCAGGTAGGCAAAGTAACGCCAATAGGCATCGTCATGCTTCATGTAGCCAATGCTGTAGATATGAATCAGCGCGCCAATGCCCGTGATGATCAGCATGTACAGGCCGCTGAGGTGATCCAGGTACAGCCCAAGGCTGATGTTCAGCCCGCCGGTCGAAATCCAGCCCACCGCCGTGGTGTGGATCACGCCGTTGTCACTCAGCGGAAACACAAACAGCAGCACCGCCAGCGCAAACGAAGTGACCACAGCACCCGAGGCAATGCCCCGCTGCTGGCCACACTCATGCGGCTGCCAAAGAAGCCGTTGATCAAAAAGCCGAACAACGGCAGCAGGGCCACCAGGTACAGCACAAACTCATGGTTTTCGAACAGCAGATCGAGCATGGTCTAGTTCTTCAGGTCCGAGGCCGCATCGGCGTCAGCCGTGTGCTTGCGCCGGAAAATCGCCACAATGATGGCCAAACCGATGCCCACCTCGGCCGCCGCCACCGCCATCACCATCAAGGTAAAGAACTGCCCGCTGTGCGAACCCAAAAGGTCCGCACCCTGGCCGGCCCAGTACCGAGAATAGGCCACCAGCGAAACGTTCACCGCGTTCAGCATCAACTCCAGGCTCATCAGAATCATGATCATGTTGCGGCGCGAAAGCACGCCGTACAGCCCGGCGCTGAACAGCGCCGCAGCCAGCATCAACACAACCTTGGGTTCCAGCAGCCCCATTTAGTGGTGCCCCTTATGGCCCGTTTCGGCCTGTGGTTTCTCTTGCGGTTCCTGGCCTTCAGCCCGGGCAACATCTTGCGTGCCCGGAATGCCCGCCAGGTGGCGCCGCGCCAAAAGCACCGCGCCCAGCACGGCCGCAAAGATCAGCAGGCTGACCACTTCAAAGGCCAGCGGAAAGCCTTCAAAAATCGTCTTGCTTACGGCATCGGTTCCGCCAAAGGGCAGCAAGCGGCTGCCCGAATCCGCGGCGCCGGCCGTAAACAAGGCGCTGTCATAGCCCGCCGGCAGGTCACCAAAGGTGTTGTAGCGCTCCGGCAGCATGAAAATCGCGTATCCGGTGCACAGCAGAAAGGCAATCGCGATCACCGCCGCCAAGGGTTGGGGCAGCAGTATGTGGTCCAGCGGGTTGAAGCGAATCAGTTTCTCGCCGGCCTTGCGGTCCTCGCCGGGCTTGTAGTTGGGGCGTGCACCCACGGCGCCCGGTGGGGGGCCACTGTCAAGCTGGGTACGGGTGTCGGTGAACATCAGCACAAACAGGAACATCACGGCAAGCGCGCCGGCGTAGATCAAGATCTGCGAAACCGCAATAAAGGGCGCGTCCAGGCTGCGAAAGATGCCCGCAGAGCCAAAAAACGCGATCAGCAGGCCCAACAGCGCGTACACCGCGTTGCGCTGGGTAAGCAGAATGATGGCGCCAACGACGCTCACCAGGCTGCTGATCACAAACAGAACTTCCATGCTGCCTCCAGGGATTCGCGCGGGACAATATCAGTGGCAGACAACCCACGCAAGCACGGCCAACACACCCCAAAGCCAGGCCCAAAACAGCCCCTTGGCCGTGCGTGCAAAAGTGGCAAAGGCACGCTCGCCGGGGTTGTCCGGCCGCCCTCCTTTCGGTAGATCGGCCAAAAACAGGGTGGGTCGGACATTCCCGTCCCACCCTGGCCCCGCCCGGGCTGTGTCTCGAGCCAGCACGACTCACCCGGCCTTGGCAGCCAAACAAAGGAGAATCATGGCATACGTCGACGGCTTTCTCGTTCCGGTGGCACTCAAGAACCTCAAGGCCTACCAGGCCATGTCGCGCAAGATGGGCAAGATCTGGCGTGAACACGGCGCGCTGGATTACCGGGAATGCCGCGGCGACGACCTGGATATCAAAGGCGTCGCCAGCTTCCGCAAGGCCGCCAAAGCCAGGAAAGGCGAAACCGTGGTGTTTGCCTACATCGTCTACAAGTCGCGCAGACACCGCGACCAGGTGAACAAGAAAGTCATGGCCGACCCACGCGTCACGCACCCGCCAGGCCAGAAACACGAGCTGCCCTTCGACTTCAAACGCATGTGCTACGGCGGTTTTGAAGTATTCGTACAAGCTTGAACAAGGCCAAAGCCCCCGCAGTGCCAGCCGAATCGTGAAGGAAGGTGTGAGGCCCCCCAAAAAAAATCCCAGCCAAAAAGCCAGCCAACAGGCCAGCGAACAAGCGAGCGAACAAGCGAGCGAACAAGCGAGCGAAAAAGCCAGCCCGCAAGCGGCGCGACAAGAAATCCATCGTCCCGGCACGGCCGGCCAGATAGAATCGAAACGCGGCAATTCAGGAGGCACCCGGCAGACCAAACGCGACGCAAGATGCACACAAAAACGGCCTATAAAAGTAGCCTGCCCCTTTAATAGTGCCCCCGCCGCACCAGTCCCTCAACTACATGAGCCCGGAATAGTTCCGCACATAACAGGCGCAACAGGTGGCCTAACTTGGGGGAGTTCTACAGCAGCGCCACAGACCGCTACGCACGTACTACAACAATTCCGGGAGCAAGACCCTTAACCACTGCCTCATAATCCGACTCTGAAAATAGGGGCATGCTTCTCAGCGTCACTGACTTAAGCGTCTTCGATTCGGATAGGCGAAGTGAGCCAGCTGGTGATAACTTAGTCATACTTACGTCCAGCGTGATCAAGTGGCTGGCCGCAATGAGCCCCGTGACTACACCATCGTCAAGATTTCGACAATCATAGGCATACAGCTCCGTAAGGTCCAAAGCGCCAGTGATCTTGGATAAAGTCGCAGACCCGATGCCGGTGGAAGCGACGGAAAGAATCTTGAGAGATTTCAGTGCTGTCAGGGAATCGAACGCGGCATCAGAAAGTTGCGTCGCACTAAGGTCCAAACTTTTGAGTTTACCCAACTTGAGTACATGGGCACACCCCGTTTCACCAATCGGCACGCCCGTCAAATCGAGATCCGCTAAATTCGGAAATTTGTCGAGCAACGACAGGGCCTCGCCCGACAGCTTGGTGCACCGAGAGAATGACAAGGAAGTGACACGATCACTTCCTTTCCCGCTGATTGATGGGCGATGCAGGTCTAATCCTACAAGTCGAAGCTCTACAAGTGTCACGATTGATAAGGCATCATCGATGACTTCGTCGCCCAAGCCCTCGCAGTCGGACAACCACAGCGCGCGAATCGCCGACTTATGCAATAGAGAAAGATTCGTGCTCTTGAATGATCGACAGTAAGATATTCTTAACTCGTCAAGAGTGGGCATCTTCGCGACAAGCCGAAAACACGCCCCGGTAATGTTCGCGCCAGAAAGTGATAGTGCTTTGATCTTTGTTGCCGATAGGAGTCCGATGTCCGCATCCACTAGTTCCCTTGCGCCACTTAGGTCGAGAGCCGCAATCTGCGGAAGTTGTGCTATCGTTTCCAGCGTCTTGTTGCGATAAGTTCCAGATTCGATGGTCAGCTCTTGTACGTCAGTAAATCGTGCCAGCTGCGCGTAGTCAGATTCGTCGAACTGGCGTATGGTAAGGCGCGTTGCTCCACTAGCTGAGACCTCGGCCAACTGTGACGCCTTTTCCACTACCAATAAGCCTTTTGGAGGCAGGGGCTCCGACGCCCTGCAAGCAAGCATGCCATTGCTCGCGGCAATCACAAGCAGGCTGATCACCAGCGTCATCCGGATATGGATCGAGTAGGTCAAGTGTACCTCCTTATGGCAATCGAATGAGTGGCCACAATCGGTAGATTACTTTGTGTCCTGCTCCTTCTCTACGATGCGTTTGTCGATGCGCTTGATCGCCTCATAGTAAACCGTGCAATTCCTTTTGCAGGTTTCCAACTGATCCAGGCACTTTTGTATTGCGTCAAAACCAGTGTGTTATTGCGTGACCACCAAAGTCAGGCCATGTCGCATGGCATGTTGGCCTTCTGGCGTCCCTTTGGAGAACGCCATGGAACGAGTTCCTGCTGTCGCCCCTGCTGTTGATGCTTCTGCCCCGACTGCCGCTTCCACACTGGCTTTGCCGGTGCCTGAGAACCTGATCGATTTCATGCAGATGTACGGCACCGACAGATGTACGGCACCCAGTTCAGCCCCAGCGAGCCCGCCAGTAATCCGGGCAAGCTGCCTCCCGGTGAGACATGCCACAAGAATCCATCGTCCCGGCACGGCGGGTCAGATAAGAATCGCCGCGCGGCAAGGTTATCAGCTTTCGGCAGACCAAATGCGACGCAAGATGCGCACATGCACGGTTTACAAAAGTAGCCTGACCGCTTCGTAGTGCCTGATGCTACCGGACCCTAGCCATTGATGGAGGAACTGCATTGGCATACGATCCGATCAACCCATTCGTCGAGGCGCGGTTCTGGCGTCGCTTTCGTATAGTGCAACTAGGCTATCTTCCGGTAACACTTGCGATTTTTGTGTGTCTCGGCGGAGAATGCGTGCTGTTGCACCTTCTCGGCGTGTCCTTACTGGTGGGAGCGCTGATCGTTATGTGCTCCTTCGCTGCCTTCGGGCTATCCCTGTCTGCCATTTATCTTTTGCTGCTTCGTTGTCCACAGTGCGCGCTACCGGCAGGTATCACTGTAGCGCCATCAATGCGACAGTCCTTCAGAGGCGTTCCCAAGCAGTGTCTGCAGTGTGGATATCCCTACGAAGAAAGAAAGGAACTCCGGCTGGAGCAGACCCTGTCGCGGCTGGAAGGGCACAGGCCCGCTTGACGATAGTTGCTGACGCCGCATCAGGCCACGAATCATGAAACCAGTGACGACCCGGGGGCCGACGGCACCCAAATCTTCAACAGCGACCGGCCTTGGCAAGCAATCCCGTCGCTGGCTTCGGCAGCCAGGCTGTGGGCGGGGGTGACGACTATCAACCCGGCCTGACGCTGTTCGTTCCTGCTGACGCGGTGCGTCCGCCGGGGCGTGCGCTTTGCGCACCCTGACCTGCACCCGCGGCTTCAACCGCACCCAGTTCAGCCCCAGCAAGCCCGCCAGTAATCCGGCCAAGCTGCCTCCCGGTGAGACATGCCACAAGAATCCATCGTCCCGGCACGGCGGGTCAGATAGAATCGCAGCGCGGCAAGGTAATCGGCACCCGGCAGACCGAACACAACTAGATGCGAAGCAAGACGGCCCTAAAGGCCGCGAAAAAAGACAGCTTGACCCCTTTGTTGTTCCCCAATCCCGTGAGTTCCAAGTGACCGCCGACAATAAGATAATCATTGTCCAAGCAGATTGGGGGTGCTGGCCGCTTTGGGGATGGGGGCAAGAGGGTGAAGTTCCTGAGAATATTGAACCGGAGTCACTCCCCATTTCTGGCGCGCTCTGTGCCGCCATTTTGGCGTGGGACAAGTCATATCAAGTTACGTTTAGGAGTGACGACCCACCTAGATCGGGGTTTGCAGACAAGCGTCTTTGGGCCGAATATTATGCGGTGGGACGTGCCCTGAGTGAGCGCTTGGCACGGGAGCTCGGTCCAGGTTGGGAGGTTCATTTCAAACGCCACAATGAGGACAACGTCCTGATAACGGAAGCATTCTCGAATTGACTGCCAACGTTGAAGATGCTTCAGCGCACTGTTGAACAATGCTGATGGGCGACACTTTAGACCGGGCGGATCGCTGACTTGGTGATCCGGGCGCTTGCCTAACAGGTAGAGTGATTGGCAAGGCGCCCAGACCCGTACAAAGGCAACCAGTAAGGCCGGGAACTCACCACCCCGTCTCCGGGAACATCGTCGACCGGAAGTCGCCGGAGGCTCACATCGAAATCAAGTAAGAGGAACTGGATGATGTACGAGTGGAGCATTCATGACACCAAGCTTGGCGACCTGTCCTTTCCTGATGAGGAGATTGGGGTACCGGTCTTGGATGTCCTGTCTCGCTCGCTCGCATTCGCAACGACCGGGGCACTTGTATCGGCCGCTCGCCGAACGGAGGTGGGACCCTGCGTGGCGGTGATTGAGGGTTGGCGCGAAGTAAATGGAAGGCTGCTTGACCATGAGAATGACCGTTGGCTGCCCAATGCTGACTGGCTCGCGGACTTTCCTGCGTCAGTGCTGGAGCTACTAGCGAGAGGTGACGAGCTGACGCTGAGAGGCTTTGGACGACTGACTGGTGCTTGGACCGAAGTTCGGTTCATCGGAGCTGACACGAGCGTTGCGTTGACGAAAACGCCTGGATGAACGCGAAGCGTGAGAAGATCTGCAGCGGCGTCGGCCAAGCAGGAAGCTGCCGCAGGAACGGGTCTTGCCGCGATTGTTTCGGCGATCGGCTTTGGGGTCATCGCCCTTGGTTTTTACGCATTCAAAAAGATCGGCGAGAAAGGCGGAACGGTAAAGATTGATGCCTCCAAAGGCACAATCGAGGGGCACATACCGCAAACCAAGGACGGGAAGGGGATTTAGCCGTGGCGATTGAGCAAACGTACGTATGGACGAGGGCCGAAGCCTTCAACGCGGACGAATTCCTGCGGAAAGCCGGGGAGATAACAAAGGCATACGGCGTCAGCCTGCAAGTAGGCGGCAATGAGGGTACATTCGCGCGCACCAGCATTCCCGCCGTCCACGGACGGTTCACGCTAGAAGGCGAACCGACCTCGATGCGGCTGAATCTCACAGTTGAGGTCACTTGGCTGCTCAGGGGGAAAGTCCGAGCCGGAATCAAAGAGAAGGTGGAGGCGACGGGTTTTCGACTGGACGTAGACGACTGACCAACGCGCCAGTTGTTGAGTGAGGTGCTGGTCATCCTCCGCCACAAGCGAACTAGGGCTTTGCACGGATGTAGTAAGGGATTACTTGCATGTCTGGTCCAGACGACAAATTCATACTCAAGTTAGTTGCCTTGTTTGTCGTTGGCACGGTGGCTCTCATTGTAGGATGGGCGCTCGACAAGAGGAAAACTGTCACGAAGGGCGGGAACACTGACGAACCAGAAAGTGGGACCAACGACCACGAACGGGGCGCGTGAACATGTCGAGGATTGAGTACCCTATCGGGCGAGGTGGGTGACAGCATAAGCGGGACGCATGGCTGACATGCAGAGGGTTTGAAGGCGTAACGCTGGGAAGACAAAAGGCGGCGTGCGCCAATGCGGCGGCTTGGTGGGGTGGGCTTGATCCGCAACTTATGAACACACGCACCAACTGAGGAATCCGAGCAGGCAAGCAAGAAGGCCCGTCCTTTTGGACGGGCCTTTTCGATCGTGGCTGGTGTTCTTGCAGGCTTAGCGGCCGTTTCGGCCTGTGTTGGTGGTGCGGCCGTTGTTGGTGGAACGTGTGGTGCTGCCGGGGCGGGTCTGGGTGCCGGTGCGGGGCTGGGTCGTGGTGCGGCCGGTATTGCGGCTGGAGGTGCCGGTGCGCGAGCCGCTGCTTTGAATGCCGCTGCTGGCGCGGGGCTTGGGCTTGCCCTCATAGGCCAGCGCCGGGTTCAACTCGGGGTACTTCTTCCAGAAGTAGCCGCGCCAGGTGGGCTGGTCGTTGCCGTGGTCCACGCGGGTGATGCGCGTCAATGTGGTCAACGCCGCTGAAGACACGCCGGGGTTGTTGTCGCCCAGCAGGTCAATCAACGGGTAGGCCTCTTTTTCACGCTCCAGCGTGATCAATTCACCCAGCGAGCTTACGGCGGCCTCGCGCACCACGGCGGTGCGGTCGCCGGTGGCCTGCAGCAAGGGCTCAATGGCGCGGGTGTCACGCACTCGGGCCAGGGCCAGGGCGCTGCTTTCACGCACCTGGGAATCAAAATCGCTCAAGCCATTTACCAGCGTGCCGTAGACCAGTTCCGGGTTGCTGCCGTAGTGGCGCGAAAGGGCGTCCATGGATTCACGGCGGGTCAGGGCGCTTTCGTCGCGCGAGGCATCCACAAGCGCCGGAATGCAGCGGGCGGGGTCAGGAATGCGGCCCAGTGCAATGGCGCTGGCGGCGCGAATCTCGGGCTGCGGGTGGCGCAGGCCTACGCTGACCAGATCGGGCACGGCCATCGAGTCACCGATATCGCCCAGGGCATTCACCGCGGCAATCTGAACGCGCATGTCCGGGTCGCCCAGAAAGCGGTCTCGCACGGGCTGCAGGGTGTCCAATTGCGCGGCGTCGTAGGCCACGGCGTAGGTCTGAATCGTGGCGCGGCGCAGGGAAACGCTGCTGGTGGCATCCGACATCGGCTTGCGCAGCACGGCCATCATGGCCTTGTGTTCTTTGTAATCGCGCAGCTTGTCGTCCAGGGCGGCCAGTCCCAGCGCGCTGTTGACGCGCACGCTTTCGTCTTCATCCACATCGCCCACCGAAGAAAGCAGGGCGGAAATGACCGCCGCATCGCCAGTGAAGCCAAGCAGAATGCCGGCCATGGCGCGGCGGGGTGTGCTGCTGTCGTCGTGCAGGGCTGAAACCAGAGCGCGCTGGTAGGTGCGGGCGCCTTCGCTGATCTTGGTGCGAAGCGACATTTCCGAGTTTTCGTCGCCGCGCTGAATGGCACTGGAAAGCTGACGCAGGTCGTTGTCGAAGGACTCCATGGCCTTGTCGTCGAGATAGGTTTTCTCGGCCAATGGGTCTTCGGCTTTGGGTGTCGTGGAGCAGCCAGCAATCAAGGTCAAGCCGATGGCAAGTGTCGCCAGCAACGCAAAGGCATTCATAGGCCGCATGAGCTCTTCCTTAGATGACATGACATCCGCTGGGGTTTATACGTCTTGGGCCGGGAAGTGTTTGCACAAATCCAAGGTGCAGGTGGTTGGGGGCAGGATTGCGCACGTGGGCCAGTTGCGTTGACCGGCCGTGGGTGACACGAGGTTACGGCAAGGCCACAAGGCGCACCTGTTGAGGTAATGGTTGACCGCGTAGCTGGAGTGGCGTAAGTTGTGTTCTCTGAATGTGTTAGGGTTGAATCTGGCCAGTTTTTTGCGTGGCCTGACGGGTTTGCAGCCAAGGTGGCATCAGGATTGCACATCCCCTTGTCTGGACACGATTTGGCGGGCGGCTGCGAAGGGCAAGAATCAGCCCGCATGGCTTGAAAACGGCAGCGGTTATGGCGCTAAAGAGTGCAATGCGCTTGGGCGTATGGAAGTTGTGGTGAAATGACTGCGGCGATGAAAACCGCTTGGCTTCGGGGCTTTCAGGTTTGCGCCTGCGCGCTTGCGCTGGCCGCTTGCGTTGTGGCCATTGGCGCACAAGACAACCCCGGCAAGCCAGGCGACACGGCCGCCAAGCCCGCAGCAGCCAAAGAAACCGAACGCCCGGCCGACAACGACCCCAACGCCAAACCCATTGAGGACGGCTACGACCGGCCCACGACCTATCCGCGCATTCGCATGGGAAGTGCCGCCACCGGCGGCGCGGCGCCGGATGTGCGCGGCCCCGCAGGCGACCAGCGCAAGCTGAAGACCCGGGCCTATCTGCTGGATACCAGTATCAGCATGGCGGCCAGCATCACGGTGGGAAACAGCGAAGAAATGACCCGCTTGGAACGCATGGTCTCGGAGATCAAGCGTTCACTGGACACACTGGCAAAGCGCCGCGATTTGCGTTTCAACGTGGTCACGTTTGGTACCGTCAGTGACCTGTGTGCCGGCGGCGACCCCTGGGTATCAAACGCGGATACCGTCAAGAAAGCCAAAGAGTGGCTGACCAAGCTGGAAGCCAAGGGCACCGGCGACCTGTATGCGCTGCTGAAGGCGGTCTTTGAGCAAGAGCCTGAGAGTGCATCGATGATGGTAGGAAGTATGCCCGGCAAACCTGAGGGCGTAAGTGAAACCGACTTGAAGAAGTTTGAAAGCGTGGCCGAGTTCCTGCTGGCCAAGGTCAAGGATTGGCGTGGAGCAGGCAAATCCACCACGCTGGATATCACCGGTATCGGATTGGGCGAGAAAGAGCGCGCCTATTACAAACGGCTGGCGGAAGCCGCCGGCGGGACATACCTGGATGCTTAACCGCGCGGGCAATCAGCCTGCGCGCCCAAGTTTGCAGTACCCTGTTCGGAAGCTCGAACCCTGGAGGCCGAAGTGAAGAACCTGAACCGTTCCATTCGCCGCAGCCGTCGTGGCACCCTGCTTGTGGTTGTGTTGGGGTTGCTGGTCGCGCTGTTTGTGATTGGCACTTCCTTCAGCTATGTCACGCTGTCGGAACGCCGTGCTGCCGCCAACTATATGGACCGGCAACGCGCCCTGGACCTCGCGCTGGACGGCGTGGAGTATTCCATGGCCCGCCTTCGCGCCGAGGCCACCCGTAAACACTACGAGTTCCTTACACCAGGTGTGGCAGGCACAGGCGCCGACGGCGACTATGACCCCGTCAAGTACAGCCTGCGCACGCTGGACACACTGGAACCGGCCGTGACCTGGCCCAAGAACCAGTCGCGCACGGGCAGCGACGCCAAGACCGTAGACGGCAACTGGGTGGATTTCGACGGCGACGGCAGCCGCGGCGCCCTGGAAACCAGCTTTGGCACCACCTTGATTCCGGCTGGCGCCGGCCAGGGTGGCAAAGGCTTTGCCAGTACCGTGACGGGCTTTCAGGCCGACGGCATCAACATCAACCAGATTCGCAACTCGGACGTGGCCTTTGCCGCCAACGAAAAGTTCGGGCCCTCCGGTTCGTACTCAGAGCTTGGAAACTACTTTCGCGTGCGTGCCATTGATGCCGCCAGCCTGCTGAACCTGAACAACTTCAAGGGCCAGACCCTGCGCAGTGTTTTGATTGTGCTGGGCAACGCCATTGACGACTGGGTTTCGCGCAACAACCCCAAGGGCGAATACAACCCGTTTCCGGCGCTGGTGGCCGACGACATTGTCAAGTTGAGCGAAAACCTGGGCGGCGTAATCAGCAACAAGGACCAGATTCGCCCCATCTACAGCACCTATCCCAAGGGCGACGCGTTGTACAGCCTGGGCATGATGTTCATTACGGTCAACAGCTACAACGACACCGAGTACCGCGACTGGGCCGAAGCCAACACCAAGATTCGCAAAGACCCCAACCTGAACCCGCGAAACCTGCCCGACCAGCGCCTGATGCGCGAAGGCTTCACGGGATCCAGCGCCACAGAAGGCCGCGACGGCTGGCCGGACTGGATGCCTGACGTAGCGACACAGTTCGCCAAGGCCCCGGTGAACATCAACACGGCCACCAAGCCCGTATTAGTGTGCCTGTTTGCGAACTTGCAGGCCAACGCCCGCATGCTGTTTTACAAGAAGCAGGACCAGATCACGGAAGAAGACAAGCTGCTCAAGGACAAGTTCGGCGCAACCGTGCGCCGCCAGAACAGCGGTACGACCGATCTGGGCCGCCAGAACAACCGCCTGGGCGGTACCGGTGGCAAGGATGAATCCAAGTGGTACCCCGGCGGCGACGACAACCGCGCGATCTTTCAGTTGGTGCCGATCGGCCCGATCAGCACCAAGTTCGGCGGCCCCAGCGGCGCCACGTCAGTCGGTGCCGGTGGCGGCACCGACTTTGCCGTCGCCCTGGCCGAAGAAGTGATTGCCATGCGCGGCCAGGCGCCCTTCACCAGTTGGCAGGATTTTGATTACCGTTTCTGCCAGCGGCGGCTGTTGAACCTGCCAGCCCAACGTGCCGGCATGCAGGTACCCGACGTTGTGGGTGCCGGCCGGTCCAGCCTGACAGGCCAGGAAGTCAGCAACGTCTACCCGCGCAACCTGCTGCCGGATGCAGCCAACTGTGACCACCCTGCCAACCCGTTTCGCAGCAGCGACGCGGCCATGAGCCAGGCCGCGTTCCGTGCCTGGTACTGGAAGTCGGTGGTGGACATGATTCGTTCCGCGCTGAACCCAAACAACGTAAGCGCGCGCTGGAACCCGGACTACCCGTACTTCCAGAACGTTGATCGCATGGACCTGACCAGCAGCAGTGCGCCGATCTGCTTCAGCAGCATGGGCGTCTATGAAATCACCAGCCAGGGCGAGATGCTGGCCCGCCCCAAGGGTGTCAACGAAAACACCACCCAGACGATTGACGTAACCCAGTTGTTGCCTGTGGCCCGCCGCCAGGTGCGCGCGGTGGTGAAGATCTACGACGTGCTGCGGCATACCAGCCAGCGCGACTTCATGACCCCGCTGGACCCCAGCATTTTGCAGGAACGCAAGGCAACCAGCAGCACGCCAACAACCGAAAAGACCCTGGTCGCCCACACCCACTATGGGACAAAGTCTTTCCCCTATTCCATCGATGAAATGAGCAACGGAAGCTGGGAAAACCCGTCACCGAACTGGAATGACGCCGAAGACGCCCGCGGCATCAGTTACAAGAATGGCGATATCGGCAAGGACAAATGGAAGGGCCACGGCAGCTGGAAGACAGGCTCGAGCGAATTTGGCTATGTTGCCATGGACCCCAAGGACCGTTCGCCGATCAAAGAAACCACGCCGCCGGCTAACCCTGTGAACTTTTGGGCGCGCTTCAATGAAAGCCTGCACGGCCGTACGTCTTCTGCCTCGTTTGTCATGCAGGGCGTCAACAGTGACAATGCCAGCGCCGACCTGACCTGGGGCCACCTGCCCTGGGAAAAGGGCGCCATCTTTGAAGACTTCATTTCTACCGCCACGCCGCGATCCATTGAAGCGGCACTGGCCAGCTCGACTACGGCCTCGGAATTCGACAATTCCTCCGACGGCGAACAGGCCACCAAGTATTCGACCCTGCGCCCTGACGGCGTGTTCCTCGATGGCGGCCAGCTGCGCCAGCGCGCCAGCAAGTCAGAAAGCAGCCTTACGTTCACCTACAACAAGCGCGGTGCGGAACGCTGGGCGCGCCTGAAGATTCTGCGTTACCCCTGCGGCAGCCAGCGCGAGGGCAACCCGTTCTTTCCGATTTCTCCGTACAACGGTGCCGGCGGCTACGACAGCGGCATCGATGACAGCAAACAGCAGGGTTATGTAAGCACAACCAGCGCCGGCGTCAGCATCCCTGAGGCCCGCAAGCGCCTGGAAGGCATCACCGCGCCTTTCCGCGGCACCGACGAACACAACCGCGACGCCGAAGGTCACCGCCAGAACCGCAGCAACATGCCCTATTACGAAGGCACCGTGGATTTCTGGATCAAATGGGACCTGCCGCCCCAGGGCACAGACACCAGCGGCGTTTCCACCAACGCGCACCAGATTGTGTGCATGGGCGAAATCGACCCCGCCAGCCACAACTATTCCGGTCTGTTTGGCGCCACGGCCTATGGCCGATTCAAGGACCACATCAATTACCTGCAGGCCAGCGCAACCAACCGCGACAGCACGGCAGACTTTGAGGGCGTGCAGTTCTTTGTGTACAAGGAACCGGGTGGCGTGTTCCGCTTTACCCGCCTGTACTTCAGTGAAGCGCTGGGCATGAACGTGGACACCAGTGCTACCAGCTCGACGACCTCTACGGTCGTACAGTTCGGCACGGCCTTGCGCCGCATCTTTGACCTGGCCAATCCCTGGAGTGGCTACACGGCATCCAACGATATCTGCAACGACTTGACCGGCACCCCGGGTTCCACGCCCCAGAACAACAAGGGCTTCCTGTACGCCCGTACCGATGCCTGGGTGAATCTGTCCCAGGCCACGGCCAACGGCCCCGACGGCACCAAGCCGATCATGTTGCGCGTACATGACTGGCACCGCTTCACGCTTTCGTACAACAGCAACAGCAACAAGCCTTACCAGTTGCTGATTGACGGCCGCGTGATTGGCCCAGTCGAGTTCTATGATGACCCCGATGGCCTGCTTGGCTTCCGCAACGACGGCGCTCACGTGGGACCTGGCGGTTCAGGTCGCGATGGCGGTGCCTGCCACTGGCGCCGGCGGACCGATTTACAACTTCTTCCGCACCACCAGCAAGTTGATGGAAATCAACCCGGAAGACCGCCTTACCATCGGCTGCATCTTCCGGCGTCAGCGCGACACCGAAGAGTCAACCTACGACACCTGGTACGGCGAGGCCGACGACCAGGCGGACCTGCTCAAGCCCTCCCGCCCGGTGTTCAAGTTTGACTCGAACTTCGTTGCCGTGGCCAACGCCACGATTGACGACTTCCGTATCTCCAAGACCCAGTTGCAGGCCCTGCAGCCAGCCGTGATTACCGATATCCGCAACAACAGCCGTTATGCCGGGCGCCAGGATCAGGAGGCCTACTTTGAAAGCGGCTTCTTGCCCGTCAACGACGCCGATGGCCACCTGGCGGCCCTGCCAGTGCGCCTGGGCACGATCAGCTGGACGGAAATCCGGCCCGATTGGGACCCCTTCAATATGCGTGGCGTGGACCTGGAAACCTCCAACCGCCTGGAAATGCAGTGGGCGATCTTTACCGACATCAGCACCATGAATACCGGCGGCGGCACTTTGAATCTGACGGCCCAGAAGGATTTCGGCACCTCCGGTGACCGTATTGGCAAGGACCCCAAGGGCGAAGACTATTGGGCCCTGGGTGGCATGTCGCTGCGCGGGGCAGTGCTGCCTTCCGGCAACCAGGTGGGTCTGCTGGTGTATCGCGCCTACTTCCGGGTCAGTGACACCATGGACGTAAACAACACCAGCGCGATTCTGGACGACGTGACGGTGACGCTGTTGACGCCGCCCCGCAAGCTGACGTTCATTATTGACTACTAGCCGCATCGTCGGGCCGGCTTTTCAACCGGCCCGGCTGCGGTTAAAACATTCGAAACAAGCTGGCCATGGTCCCGGGTTCCCCTGCCCCCAAGGCAAGGTGAAATCATCGGGACCATGCCTTGTCACCGCTGCCCCCGCAGACAGGCCATGGGTACAAAATTGGCCGCCCCCGCACTGCCGGAATTTTGGCATGGGAAGATTGCACAGGCAGGCGGTATGTTGAAACACGAGGAGGAGGAAATCATGAATAACAAGGCAATGTTCACTGCGCTGGCGTTGTTTGCCGCGCTGTTTGCAGCGGCTTCGTCCGCGCAACAGACCCGCATGGAGTACCCTGCCGCGCGCGTGCGCGTAGTGCGCCCCGCCAGCTCAGCGCCGGAACCCTACTACGACCAGAACCGGGTGATCCTCAAGCGCCTGGACCTGAGTGCCGCTGGCGGCGGCATGCAGATCAGCGGCGAGGTGTTCGTCGACTTTGACTGCGACCGCGCCCCCGGCAGCCTGAAGCTGCCCTCAGGCCCCGTCATGGGCCTGAAGCTGGATGCCCAGCTTTACATGGTCAACACCGTGTTGCAGCGTGCCAGCGGGGTAGTTGAGGTACCCAAGTTCGATCCACTCAAGCCCGGTATCGCCGTGGAAGGCCAGTCGGCCCAGGCTTTGACAACCGAAGTCTCTGCCGGATTTGCGCTGGCGAAATTCCAGTTTCCGGCCTTGGCCAAACCACTGGCGCCGGGCGCGTATCAACTGGTGGTCACGCTGAACTTCGGCGTTCAGGGCGTGACGCAGCGTGAGTGCATCAAGTGGAGCAGCGACTTCTGGGGCGAAGAGGACGAGGGCGAAGACCCGATCACCCTGCAACGCATCACCCACCCCGTGCTGGGCGACCAAGAACGCCATGAACGCTACTTCAAGGAAGTGCTGGAGGCATTGCGCAAGGTGGAAAGCACCGCCCAGATCTTTGTTGCAGACACGCTGGTCAAGGGTGCCATTCTGCTGCGAAGCCCCGCCCAAAGCACGGAGCGCGCCCCGGCCAACTACGCCATCTGGGACCAGCTGGTCCAGGTCATTTCTGATGTCGAGCAACTGGAAGCCCAGTACCCGCAGATTGACGCAGACCAGGCCAGGTTTGAGGCAAACGAAGAATTGATTCAGAAACGTCTTGAAGCCGCACGGGCCAAGAACCCCAAGGTGACCCGCAAGGACATCATCGACGAATCCCGCAAGCTCACGGCTGCTGGCAAGAAACGCGTGGATGACTTGATCAAGATGTCCGGTGGCAAGGCCAGCAAGGCGGAATCCGACCTGCGGGCATCAGCCGTTGCCAGCCGCGCTGCAGTGCTGGAACAGATCAAGCAGTTCCAGGATTACCTGACCCAGCGCTACTGGGTGCTGGTGGACGGCTATCTGCCTTACGCCGGCTGGCACACCGTCAACAAGCCTGGCTACAACACCTACGACGCCGTGGCCAACAACAACAACAAGAAGGACGCCGAAGACCGCAACGCCAAGATCGACGCCATCAAGGCCCAGCCAGGCGGCCTGGACGAAATGCGCCGCAAGCGCGACGAAACCTGGAAGTACTACCCCAACGAAGCGATCAAGGTGGCTTACAAGTACCTGGACGATTCGCTGGAGAAGGCTGATTTCGACAGCAAGAACTTCACCAAGAAAAGCGGCAACGACATCGTGCTGGATATCGGCAAGTGGGCGGATTACCGCAACAAGTGGATGGCCAAGTTCCTCAAGGACACCAACCCGATCATCGACGAAGTCGATACCTCGGTGCTGTATGCCAACCAGGTGTGGCCTGACGTGCTGGCCGAAGCCAAGGCCGCGCGCGACGACGTGATCAGCAACGCCTTTGCCTGGGAGTTCCAGATTCGCACGGCCACGGGCAAGGTGCGCGACGACGCCAAGACAGTGGTGGGGGAATGGACAGCCGAAGACCAGGCCAACCCGGGCCTGGGCCTGCAGAAGTACATCGTCATTTCGCAGGTTGCACCGGGCAGCGTCAAACAACGCTTTGATGGCCGCCTGCAGTACGTCAAAAGCACGGTCAAGATGCAGGACTTCATTCCGCTGTACCGCCAGGCCATCGACGCCAAGGCCCCGGTACTGCCAGGCACCAAGCCCGTAGCCCGCTAAATCAAACACCAGCCAAAGCAAACAGAGGCCCGCGCAAGCGGGCCTCTGCCAGTTTTCTTGCGGCGACAACGCGCAAGTCAGGGGCGATATTTGCTTACCTGCAAACTGATCGCCCCAGCAACAGTGCCCAGCGCCCGGAGCGCATGATGCCATCAGCAAAGACTCGCCGAACAAGAGCCAGGCTGATTGTGCTTTTGCTGCCGGTTGCCGTGGCCGTTGGCCTTGCAATCGCCTGGCAGGCTGCCCAGCCGGAACCGGCAAGGACTCCGCGCCTTGAAGTGTCACATACTGAAATTCAGGCCGCGGATGCGCCGGATCTGTCAGACATTGACATGGCCAACCCCCGCACAGCACGAAACGTGGTGCTGGTTCGCACTCCGGGCCAGGTCACCGAATTCCCGGCCGATCGCGTACGCCTTGCGCGCGGCAGCAATGCTGACCCACAGCCCTACTATGACCAGAACCGGGTGGTTCTCAAGCGCGTGGATCTGAACCCTGCCGGTGGCGGCATGCAGATCAGCGGCGAGGTGTTCGTCGACTTTGACTGCGACCGCGCCCCCGGCAGCCTGAAGCTGCCTTCAGGCCCAATCATGGGCCTCGAGCTCAGGGCCGAATTGTACATGGTCAAGGGCATACTGCGGCGCATCCAGGGGGCGGTTGAAGTGCCCGAGTTCGATGCACACAGGCCTGGCATCGCCGTGCCAGGCCAGTCCGCCCAATGCACAACCACGGAGGTATCTGGCGGCCTGGCATTGGCCCGATTTCAGCTTCCATCGCTGGCCAGACCGCTGGCGCCGGGCGTGTACCATTTGATTGTGTCACTGGACTTTGGTCAACAGGATCAGGCCCATTTACAGGCCATTCAGTGGTGCAGCGACTTCTGGGGCAAAGTTGACGAAGGCGAAGACCCGCAAACGCAAAAGCGGTCAACGCTCGACGTCCTTTCAGACAGCCAGTTGCGCTCGCACTACTTACGCGAAGTATTGAAGTATCTGCACACCGTGGAAAGCGTGGCAATCATCTATCTCAGCGACACGTTAGTGCAGGCAGGTTCTGCTTCGCCAAAGCACCCCAATGCAGTGGTGTGGGACCCGTTTCTTCAAACCATCACCGAGCTGGAAAGGCTGCAAACCAACAACACACAACTGGACGCCGACCAGGCCAAATTTGAGGCAAACGAAGAATTGATTCAGAAACGTCTTGAAGCCGCACGGGCCAAGAACCCCAAGGTGACCCGCAAGGACATCATCGACGAATCCCGCAAGCTCACGGCTGCTGGCAAGAAACGCGTGGATGACTTGATCAAGATGTCCGGTGGCAAGGCCAGCAAGGCGGAATCCGACCTGCGGGCATCAGCCGTTGCCGGCCGCGCTGCAGTGCTGGAACAGATCAAGCAGTTCCAGGATTACCTGACCCAGCGCTACTGGGTGCTGGTGGACGGCTATCTGCCCTACGCCGGCTGGCACACCGTCAACAAGCCTGGCTACAACACCTACGACGCCGTGGCCAACAACAACAACAAGAAGGACGCCGAAGACCGCAACGCCAAGATTGACGCCATCAAGGCGCAGCCAGGCGGCCTGGACGAAATGCGCCGCAAGCGCAACGAGAACTGGAAGTACTATCCAAAGGAAATCACGGACGTGGCATTCAGTTACCTCGAAAGGGCGCAGGAACAAGCGGACTTCGACAGCAAGAACTTCACCAAGAAAAGCGGCGGCGACCTGGTGCTGGACGTGGGCAAGTGGGCCGACTACCGCGCCAAGTGGATGGCCAAGTTCCTCAAGGACACACAGCCCATCTTTGACGAAGTCGACACCTCAGTGCTGTATGCCAACCAGGTGTGGCCTGACGTGCTGGCCGAAGCCAAGGCCGCGCGCGACGACGTGATCAGCAACGCCTTTGCCTGGGAGTTCCAGATTCGCACGGCCACGGGCGAGGTCAAGGAAGACGCCAAGACGGTGGTGGCCGAATGGACGGCCGAAGACCAGGCCAACCCGGCTTTGGGCCTGCAGAAGTACATCATCATTTCGCCGGTCGCCCCCGGCAGCGT
This sequence comes from Planctomycetota bacterium, assembly GCA_016722065.1. Taxonomy (GTDB): domain Bacteria; phylum Planctomycetota; class UBA8742; order UBA2392; family UBA2392; genus H3-PLA7. The sequence goes on along the minus strand of JADKGX010000001.1, from coordinate 290,015 downwards.
CAAACAGCGCTTTGACGGGCGGCTGTCGTACATCAAGAGCACCATCAAACTGCAGGATTTCATCCCGCTGTACCGCCAGGCCATCGACGCCCAGGCCCCGGTACTGCCAGGCACCAAGCCGGTACCGGGCTAGAACAACCAACCAGCCTCCGCATCTGCGGTACCCATGCCGCGGGGGGCCACCGCCTGCTAAGATCAGTCTCATGCCGGTGCTGAAACCTGATGAAGTGCTGCGATACCTCAATGCCCGGGGGTTTCTTTCTTCGGCCGAAGTTGAGCTTGTGCTGTCGCGCTGGAACCTGGAGCGCGACGGCCCCCTGCTTCAATACATCGCTCGCGAACACCTGCTGCCTGAAGAAGTCGCCCAGGATCTGATTGAGCTGATCGGCAGCAACCAGTTAGAAGGCCTGGAACCCAACCTGCCCGGCCTGGTGCTGCTGCACATGGTGGGGCGTGGCGGGCGCGGCAGTGTCTATCGGGCCTGGCAGCCCAGTTTGCGCCGCGTGGTGGCGGTCAAGATTCTGTCGCGGGCGCTTTCGGGTAACCGTGAATACGTGCAGCGGTTCATTCGTGAAGCCCGCGTGGCCAGCAAGGTGGCGCACCGCAACATCGTGCGCGCCTTTGACATCAACAAGAAGGGCTCCGACGTCTACATGGTCATGGAGTTCGTCAGCGGTGTCAGCCTGGGCGGGGTGCTGCGGGCCCGCCAGAAACTGCCGCCGCGCGAAGCCCTGGAAATCGCGCGCCTGGTGGGCGAAGCCATCAGCTACATCGCCAAAGTGGGCCTGGTACACCGCGACATCAAGCCCGACAACGTCATGATTGACCGCAAGGGCCGCGTCAAACTGTGCGACCTTGGACTGGCCCGCCCCAGCGGCGGCGCAAACCTGACATCGCCCATGGTGGCCCAGGGCACGCCGGCCTACATGGCACCCGAAAACGCACTGGGCAACGACATTGATTCACAGGCCGATGTCTACAGCCTTGGCGTAACGCTGTATCGCATGCTGCTGGGCAAGCTGCCCTTTGACAACCCCGACCCGGTCGAAGTGCTGCGCATGCACGTAGAGGAAGAACCCCGCGGCCTGGATGGCGCAGAGATTCCCGGCGCGCTGAACGAGCTGATTCGCCGCATGCTGCACAAGGACCCCAAGCAGCGCCCCGGTGGCAAAGAAATCGGGCGTGAGCTTTCGGCGTTGCAAAAGACTTTGCCCGGTCTGGAAAACCCCAAGTTGTTTGAGCTGGTACCCGGCGGTGCGCCCACGGCCATGGTGGCCTACCAGAGTGAACTGGACCTGGAGGACACAGGCGAGTCGCCCGCAGCCCAGCCCGCAGCGGCGCCCTACAAGGCCTGGGAAGACCCGCAACTGGCCTCGCGCCCGACCAGCAACAAGCGCCCGCTGCCGTTGCCTGGCATGGGCATTGGCACGCTGGTGGCCGCGCTGCTGCTTTGTGTAGCCTACATTCTGTTCATGACGCTTTCCGGAACGCCGGAGCCGCTGCAGGACCCGCGCGTGCCGGAACTTGAAAAGGAAGTGGGCGATCTCAAGGCCAGGCTGGCCACCGCCGAGTTTGACCGCAACGCGATGTCGGCGTTGATGCAACAGGCTGCGGACCGGTTGAAGATGGAAAACGCCGAAGACCTGCGCCGCAAGGAATCCGAGCCCAAACGCGATCACGTGGAAGACATACTGCCCGAGATCGCGGCCATGAAGAAAGCCCAGTCTCTCAAGGGCGAGTAGTCAGGCCTGCGTGGGGGCGCCGGCCTTGACCGGCAGAATGCGCACGCTGTTGGCAACCTGCATCAAGCGCTTTTCGGCGTACAGGTTCACGGCCTCGGGGTAGGCTTCGCGTTCGGCCTGCATGACCCTGGCTTGCAGCGTTTCGACGGTGTCGCCGGCAACCACCGGCACTTTCTTTTGCACAATCGCAGGGCCGTGGTCGTACTGATCGTCCACATAGTGAACCGTGCAGCCGGATTCGCGCTCCCCGGCCTTGAGCACGGATTCGTGAACCTTGGATCCGTACATGCCGCGCCCGCCAAACTTGGGCAGCAGCGACGGGTGAATGTTCATGACCCTGCCCTTGTAGCGCTCAGGCAGGTGGACGTAGCTCAAAAAGCCGGCCAGCAGTACCAGATCAGGCTTTACGCCGTTGATCAGCTTGAACACCTGGCGGGAAAAGGCCACGGCGTCGGTGAAATCCTTGCGGTTGACGACCTGCACGGGCACACCGAACTTCTGGGCGCGGGCAATGCCGGCAACGCCTTCCTTGCTGCTGATGACACCCAGGCACTCCATGGCACAGGTGCCGTCTTTGGCGCGCTGCAACAGGTTCTCCATGGTCGAGCCGCTGCCGGAGATCAGGATGACGGCGGTGACTTTTTTGGTGTCATTCATGCGCAGGTCCGGCCTCAGAGGCTTCAAGAACAATATCACGCCAAGGGTCAGGATGCAGCCCCTGCCAGCGGATTCAAGGGCCTGCCGTGGGGAACAAATGCGGAAAGCGCGCCGCAGCGCGCTTTTGCATGGCAACTTTGGGGTGCATTGCGGTTCAGGCCCGGTCCCCGACAACGGCTGCGCAGCGCTTGCACAGCGACGCATGCTGCGAAATGCTGCCAACGTCGCCGGTGCGGCGATAGCAACGGGCGCAGGCGGTTTCTGCGCTGGTGACAACGCGCAGCCACAGACCTTTCACATCTGCCGCAGGTTCAAAGCCTTCCAGTTGGGCGGCGTTGGTGTCCAGTTTCAAGGCCACAGCGCTGACGTTCAGCACTTCGCACAGTTCGGTGGTCAGTGATTCCGGGCTGCCCAACTGGGCCAGGTCCTTGGCCAGGGCCGCATCGGTTGCCAGTGAAACGGCCCCGTCGTAGCCCTTGCCCAACACCTTTTCTTTGCGCAGGCGGTCCAGCACCCGGTCGCTTTCGCCCTTGATGCGAAACAACAGGCGGTACTTGGCATCCAGGGTTGCATCAACCTTGCACTGCACCACGGCATCAGGCCATTGCGCCAGGTGCGGGCTGTCAGGCGCGCCGGCCAGGTGGGGCACATGCCGCCACATGTCTTCCACAGAATGCACCAGCACCGGCGCCAGCAGGCGGGTCATGGCCTCTGCGATAAACCAATAGGCGGTCTGGGCGCTGCGGCGTGTGGGGCTGTCTGCGGCCTCGCAGTACAGCCGGTCTTTGCAAACGTCTACGTACTGCGCGCTTAAGGTGACGTTTGCGAATTCACCCAGGGCCCGCATGGCGGTGTGGAATTCATAGCGGTCAAAGCCTGCGGTCATGGCCTGGATGGCGTGCCTGGCCTGCGAAAGCGCCCAGCGGTCCAGCGGCAAGAGCTTGTCATAGGGCACGGCATCTTTGGCCGGGTCGAAATCAAACAGGTTGCCGACCAGCGCACGAAACGTGTTGCGCAGCTTGCGATAGCCTTCGCCGGCGGCCTGGATCAAGGTGTAGGTAACCGGGATCGGCTCGCTGGTGTTGACGCTTGCGAAGTAATAGCGAATCAAGTCTGCACCCAAGTCCGCGCAGCCTTTGTCGATGGCCCAGATGTTGCCCTTGCTCTTGCTGCCCTTTTCGCCTTTTTCGTCCACGACAAAGGCGCTGGTCAAACACTGCTTGAAGGGCGACTTGCCCTGGGTGGCGACAGACAGGATCAACGAGACCTGAAACCAGCCGCGGTGCTGGTCGTCGCCCTCGAGGTACATGTTGGCCGGAAACTTATCGGCCAGTTCGGCATCGGCCAGCATCACGCTGCGGTGGCTGGCGCCGCTTTCAAACCACACGTCAAAGATATCGTTCATCTTGACCAGCTTGCGGCCACGGAACTGCTTTGGCCGGGCTTCGTCGGGCAGCAGCTTTTCGACGGGCCAGTTGGCGTCGTCGTACCACACGTTGCTGCCGTGCTGTTCAACCAGCTTGACCACATGCGCCAAACTTGACGCGTCAACACACAAATCGCCGCTTTGCGCGTCGGCAAAGGCTGGAATCGGGATGCCCCAGAACCGCTGGCGCGAGATGCACCAATCCGGCCGGTTCTCGATCATTGCGCTGATGCGTTTTTCGCCCCAGGCCGGGAACCACTGTGTACGCGCGATTTCGTCCAGCAGGCGCTTGCGAAGCGTCTTGCCCTCCGGGTTGAAGGTCTTGTCAGCATCCACGTGATCGACGTTGACGAACCATTGCTCGGTGACGCGAAAGATCACGGGCTGGTGCGTGCGCCAGCAGTGCGGGTAGCTGTGAAACACTGCCTCGTCGTGCAGCAGCCAGCCTTCGGCGCGCAGTTTTTCCACGATCAGCGGGTTGGCCTTGAGAACGTTCTGGCCTTGCAGCATCGCCAGCCAGCCGCGTGAGTCTTCAAACGTGGGGGCGAGCTGCAACTCTTTGCGCAGCCGCTCGCCGGTGAAGAACTTTCCGGCCTCGTCGATCGGGCACACCACGGGCAGCTTTTCGCGCTTGCCGGTTTCGAAGTCTTCTTTGCCATGGCCGGGCGCTGTGTGCACAAGGCCTGTGCCGTCACTCAGTGTCACGTACTCTGCAAACACCACCGGGCAGGCCGCGTCCAGAAACGGGTGGTTGTAGCCGACACCCTTGAGATCGATCCCCGCAAAAGTCTTGAGAACTTTCACGTCACGCAGCTTGGCTTTGTCACTGACGGTTTTCAGCAGGGCGCCAGCCAGCACCATGTGTTCGCGCTTGTCGCCGGTCGCGCGCTGGTAACTGACCAGCACGTATTCGGCTTCCTGGGATGCCGCCACGGCCACGTTGGCGGGCAGTGTCCAGGGTGTGGTGGTCCAGATCAGCAGCGCCAGGGTGTCCCAGATATCGCCGGCGTTTTCGAGTTCTTCGACATGCTCGCGGAACTTGCAATCCTTGCCGCAACTGGATACCGGAAAGCGCACGTACACGCTGGGGTCGGTGCGGTCTTCGTATTCAAGTTCGGCTTCGGCCAGTGCGCTTTGGGCGGCCCAACTCCAGTGCACGGGCCGTTTGGCGCGGGTGATGAACCCGCGGGCAAACAAATCAGAAAACACGCGCAGCACGTTGGCTTCATAGACCGGGCTGGTGGTCAGGTACGGTTGCTCCCAGCGGCCCAGCACGCCCAGTGTTTTGAACTGCGCCCGCTGCTTGTCGACGTAGCCATTGGCGTAATCCAGGCACATCTCGCGCAGCTTGACGCTGGTCATGGCATCCGGCTTCTTGCCACCAAGGTCCTTGAGCACATTGTGCTCAATCGGCAGTCCGTGGCAGTCCCAGCCCGGCACGTAGGGCGAATCAAAGCCCTGCATGGTGCGAAACTTCACGACCATGTCTTTGAGCGTCTTGTTCATGCCCGTGCCGGTGTGGGCGTCGCCGTTGGCATAGGGCGGGCCGTCGTGCAGCACCCATGGTTTGGCACCCTGGCGCGCGGCCCGAATGCGCTCATACAGGCCGGTGGTGGCCCAGTGCTTTTGCAGCTCCGGTTCCCGCTGCTGCAACCCGGCCTTCATGGGAAAGTCGGTCCTGGGCAGCAGTACGGTGTCTTTGTAACGGCTTTTCTCGGCCTTTTCGGCTGGTTCGGTCATGAGATTTCTCAAACGAAGTTCTGGCGCCCGCGTGGGTGTCAAAGTGCCGGCTGCGGATGATACGAAGCGCCTTAGCCCAATTCCGCAAGCTCGGCGTCGCTAATTCGCTCGGCTTCTTCAATCAGCAGGTTGGGTATTCCGTCTTGAATGCGGTAGGCCTTGCGGGATTCCTTGCACAGCAGCCGGTTGCCCTTGAGAATCAGCGGCTTGCGGCTTTCAGGGCAGACAAGCATGGCCAAAAACTCGGGGTCGAGCTGGCTGGTCGGCTGCGGTTGTGGTGCGGGCTCGTTCATGGTCGTGTGCGTGATGGTAGGCAACGGCCGGGGGTTGCACAAGCAAGGGGTTGGCCGCCCGCCAGGGCGCCGTTTGGCTATGTCCAACTGAACAGAATGTCGGCCAGTTTGCCCACTACGGGCAGGTCTTTGATCCAGCCCTTGGCGATGTTTTTCAGGGAATCCTCGTTGAAGGGCCCGGCCGAAAGGTGTTTGTCCACTTCGCCCACACTGGCGGCCAGCCGGTCGTGGCGTTCCTTGCTTTCGCCTTTTTCAATCAGTTCTCCGACCACGTTCAGGGCGTCGGCGCACTTTTCGAAGCCCTTGGTTCCGTACTCGACTTCCGCCTGCAGCATGGCGCGGTGCAGGTTGGAAAAACCGGGCACGTTGATGCCCAGGCCTTCACTGAAGTTCGAGGCAGCATCCAGCAGGTTGCCGGCGTCGGCTTTGCCCTGGCGGATCAGGCGGTCGGATTCAATCAACAGCAGGGCCGCGCCATCCAGCAGCTTCAGGGTTTTGCCACCACCTTCGCTGACTGGGCCGTCAACTTCCAGCCCGGCAATGCGCATCAAGGTTGCGGCGTCGTCGCCGGCGCCGGCCAGGTTGTTGGCCACCAGCGTTGCGTTGCGGGCCTTTTCCAGGGCGTTGGCTTCCACGGGAACGCCACTGTTGAAGAAGTCCTGCTCGCATTGCTCCAGTGTCGCGCGAACGCTTTCTACCCTGGCGCGGGTCAGGGTGCCTTCGGCCTTCCAGCGCTGCAGGTCGGCCAGGGCCTCCTTGGCACGCAAGTTCGACTTCTTCATTTCATAGCGCGCCATCAGGTGGCGGCCCATCACCCAGATAGCGGGCGATTTGTGTTCCAACGGAATAATGATGTCCGCCGCACGGCCATAGGCTGCCTGCAATGCGTCCATGGTGGTTGCTGCCATCAGATCCGCCAATGGCGAGACCAGTGCCTCCACGGCTTCGGCCTCTGCTTTTGGCAGGGCCAGGTCATCAGGCAAGGTCAGCGGTAGACTCAGGCTGACACGATTGTTTTCTTCGTTGGATTCCTCAATCACGTTGTCGGCGTCAATGGCACCTGCCAGTTCGGTGTCGCCTTTGGCCGCGCTGTACAGGTAGCTGTAGGTGTTCATGAAGTAGCCCGGCGCCAGCAGCGGCCGTGATTCAAACACCCGGTACTCGCCGGCCTGCCAACCCCGGGCGGCAAACACCAGGCTATAGATCGTGCGCCAGCCATCCGGGCCCTGCGGGTTCTTGCCGTACAGGCGGGCAAAGGCCATGACATCTTTCTGCACTCCGCTGCCCTGGTTACGCGTGATGAAGGTGATGTTCGTAGGGCGCCCGAACTGGGGCATAGGCGGGTCCAGAATCAACTGCACGGCAACCAAGTCGGGCTTGTCGCCAAGGGGCGGTTCCAGTGCCTGCACCGGAAAACTGATCGCGCCGCAGTTATCAATGAACTCGAACTCCACGCGCACCACGCCCTGGATCCATTGCTCGCGGCTGATCACCACGTCGTCGCCCAGACCTTCGCCGGTTTTTGCCGGCAACGCAAAGCGCAGGGCGGGTTTGCCGTCGAGCCCTGTGATTCGTTCGCCCGTCACCGGGCCGTGGCCGGCAATGATCAACTCGGCCTTTTTAAGAAGGCTGGCCAGGGCAATCTGGCCCATGACCTCTTTGTACAGCGCGCCCAGAATGCCGGAGGCCACCCAGTCCACGTCGTAGTCGTAGGTAAAGGGCACGACCATCGCCTGGTTCACGATATCGGCGTTGCGCGCAACGGCCGTGATGCGGCAGCGCGCGCGGCCGCAGGGGTCTTTGTCGACCAGCACCAGTGTGCGCGTCAGCGATGCACTGGCCGGCGCACCTTCGCGCTCGGCCCGGGCTGTCTCCGTCAACGCTGTGTCGTCTGGCGCTGCGGCAAGGCCGGAATCAACCTCTGTGCCTGTCATGCCTGCGTGCAGGGCCGCCCACTGAAACAGATCGGCAATCGACCCGCCCAGCGCCATGGCCTGGTCGTAGCGTTGCAAGGCGCCGGTGCCGCAGATGGCGGCTTCGCGGCGGTCCTGCGGCAGCTCAAACAGCACGACGTCGTAGTTGTTGTCCTCCATTAATTCTGCCCGGTAGGGTACCCGCCGCTTGGCGTATCCACGGGCGGCGATGACCGGAAAGTTGACAGCGGCATAACCAACCAGGTGCACGCCAAAGGTGCGCGGCAGGCGGTTCAAGGCCAGCAGGGCGCCGTATTGCGGCTTGTCCACGGACAGCTGATCGCGCAGGTCGCGAACGCCGCTGGCAAAGCCAAGTCCCGCCAGCACGCCTGCGGCAACGGGCTGATCGGCTGGCGCGCCCTTGGTGGCGATTTCGCGCAGGCGCCCCAGCGCGTCTTTATCGCCCTTGCGGGCCAGAAAGCCCAGCAACCATGGGCGCAACAGGCCGTTGTCAGTCTGCTTTTCGAGTTCACGCACCTGGGGTTCGATCGCGTCCGGATTCAGTCGAAACAACTCGGCGGCTGCTGCGGCCGCAGCGTCCTGCCAGTTCTTGACTGCCGCCAGCTGAAGCAGTTGTGGGACATCCTGCTTTGTGCACAGCCCCTCCAGGCTGATCGGGAACATCCAGTGGCCCGTGGAGTCCTTCAACATGGCAGCAAGAATCGGGGCGGCGCATTCTGGCCTGCCGGACACGTCGGCCAGCAGCAGGGCGTCGCGTTGTAGTTCCTTGATGGCCAGTGCTTTGGCCAGGGCCTTTGCAAACTTGTCTTTGGCGGCATCGCTGACGGGATCTGCAATCAAGTCCAGTTGCACGCACAGGCGGTCTATCAGCGGGTCACCGCGCGCGGCCAGCAGGCTGGCCTGCAGGTCGTCATCCAGGCGGTGAAAGGGGTCCTGCGCGGCCCACTGCGCCTGGGCGACAAGTTGCCAGTGTTGACGGGCAAGGGCATTGCTGGCAATGGTGGTCCAGTCCGCGCTGCCTGTCAGCTTGCCAAGGGCACGGGCTGCGGCTGCCTGCAATTCAGCATCGTCGGCCTGGGTCGCGACGTCCAGCGCGCGCAGCAGGCGACGAGTCCATTCGGAAAGATTTTGGCCTTCGGCTTTTGCTGGCGCGACGCGAACATCCAGCGCGGCGAGGCTGCGGGTGGCACCGCGCGCCGTATACAGGGCGCGCAGTTCGGGTTCCAGCGCTGGCAAGCCGGGCAAGGCGTTTTCCAGCAGGCGAATCTGCAGCCGCGGCAGCTTCAAGCTACCGGCCTCTTTGGCCGCGGTAGTCAGCAGTTTCAGACCTTCGGCAGTGCGGCCGCCAGCGAGGTGCAGGTTGCCGGTAACGCCGTCGTCAAAGATGCGGATCGCTTTGTTGACGGGCAGCGGGTCGTCCTGGCTGTCTTCCAGGCTGGCGTAGTCGAGGATGATGGCTTCCAGGCCCTCACGCAAACCATTGGCCAGCTCTGCGTCCAGGACATCCAGATCTGTTGCTTCCTGGGCGCGCTCGTGCAGCAACTCGCGTTCAAGCTTAGCCTCGCCGATTTCAATGGCCAGGCGAATCGCCGCGCCCAGCATGGCCAGCGCAGCGGCCTCTTCGGTTTCGTTGGCGGCACCCAGCAGCATGCAACGGGCGTAATCGGCCATGCAGCGTGCCTGCCAGGCCGGTTGATGGTGCAACTCTGCGGCTACAATCGCGTCGCGCAGCAGGGGTCGGGCCTGGTCGGGTTTGTCTTCGGAAAGAAGCTTGAGGGCCTGAATGCGCAGCTCTTGAATCTGCTGGGGTGCCTGTGCAGCAACGCCGCAGGTCAGCACAAGGACAACGGCCAGGGTCAGTGCGCGCATCGGGCTCTCCAGAACGTGACACCGGTACCATGCGCCGGGCCAAGGCTCAAGGCAATGGAATTGCGCGGCGGTGGGGCAGGGCGAGACGGGCTTACCTGCAACGCAGCGAGAAGTGGTGTCGTTGCCGCGCGCTGGGTTGCACCGCTCACTGAACCGCCCCTTGACACAGGTTGTCGTGCGCTTATCTTCCCCGGCCCGATTGAGGGATGGAACCATGAAGCTGCATATCCGTAGTTCGAACCTGAAGCGCAACCGCCTGCACGGCTTTCGCGCACGCATGGAAACGGCCGATGGCCGCCAGGTGCTTTCGCGCCGCCGCCGCAAGGGCCGCAAGAAGCTGACCGTGAGCTCTGAGGGTCGCGAAAAGAAGATGGGCGGCCCGCGCAAGGTGATTGAACGCCAGCGCGTGCGCAAGGAAATGCGCCGCCAGGCCCGCAAGCGCGCCGGCAAGATCAAGTAGCCAGCCGAAGTGCCGACACACCACCTGAACCGCGACAGGCTTGCCTGTCGCGGTTTTGTAACAATTGTCCGCTGGAATGGTCTCGCCATGCGTTGCACAGGCTATGGATTCAACATCGGCACCTTCGAACCGCCGCCGCCCCTTGTTTTGGGTACTGGTGGCGCTGGTTGCCCTGGCGCTTGTGCTGGGCTGTGCGGCCACTTGGTGGCACGGCCGCGCTGTCACCGTGGAAGGCGCGCAACGGGCGCTGAAGGACCAACCCCAGGACCTGCACGAGTTGCAAGGCCGCCTGGGTAAGTTTACCGATACCGGAAGCTATCTGGCCGCCTTGCATGACCAGTCGGACATGGTCAATGCCCTGTGCGACCATCCCGCCATCTCCAGCCACATTCGGTGGTTTGAAGGTCGCGGCGGCCGTGCGGCGGCGGCGCAAGTGACGTTTCTGGATGCCCTGGCGAACCCCTGGCGCCACGGACAGCAGTTCAGTGCTGAGGAGATGGGCGTGGAGATTTCCACCTATTGCATCTATCTGGACAAGGCCGGGCACATCCTGGGTTGGGCCGATATCTCGGCTGGCCCCAGCGTGACAGACGCCGTGCTTTGGCAGCGGGCACTAGCTGCGCACAAAGACCCAGCCGCCGAGAACGGCAAATAGCACGGGCGTGATTCCAGCGCCAACCGCCGGTGAAAAAGCGCCGCTTGCGGCCAGGGCCTCAAACCAGAACATGCTGATCTGGTAGCCAATCACGCAGGCCAGCGAAAGCGCGCCCGCACGCACCAGACCCTTGCCGCTGCGCCCTACAATCAGCCCCACGCCACAGGCCAGCAGAATGAACCCGCCAAAGGGGTACCAAAGTTCGTGCCACATGTTCAGGCGCATCTCGGTGTTTTCGTGGCCGCTGTCCTGCCATAACTCCAGCAGCGATCGATCGCTGTATCCGCGGCGTCTGCGTGCGAAATCGGCTGGCAGCAGCCTGCCAAAGGGCGGCTGGCCATCGATGGTAACCTTGCCCTTGCCCCCGCCATCAAGCGACGTCAAGGACTGAAGGTCATACACGCTTGTCTCGCCGGCGGACCACCATACGCCGCGGTCCTCGCGCCATTGAAGCTTCTTGGCCACGACCACATTGGCGCCGTTTTTGTCGAGTATTCGTACGTCCTCCAGGGTTCGGTCGTCCAGATTGTAGCGTTTGACAAACCACACGTTGCCTGCGTCGTCGCGCACGGTGATGCGTTTGCCCTTGCGGAACTCGAATGCCCCGTAGGGACTTTCGCGCGCCGCCAGGCTGAGATCGGGCAGCACGAACTGTCGAAAACCCAGCCCCAGCGCACCCAGCAGCAGGCACGGAATCATGATCGCGGCCAGCGCGCGGCGCGGGCTGACGCCGCTGGCTTCCAACAGCAGCAGTTCGCGGGCGCGCAGAATGCGGGCCAAGGCAAACATGCCCGCGCCAAACACGGCAAAGGGGTACAGCAGGTAAAGAATCGGCGGCAGGTTGTAGCCGTAAAACAACAGCGCCCCGCGGGCGACATCCGGAAAGTTGCGAAGCTTGTCCAGGTTCAACAGCACGTCCACGACAAGAAACAAGGTCGTGAAGACCAGAAACACCAGCAGCAGGCTTTGCACAAACACCCACAGGAAGTAGCGGTCAAATCGCTTCATGGTTGCAGCCAAGGTGCCCGCAGGCGGGTCTCCACAATAGGTAGGGATTTAGACCGGCGCACGGGGCGTTGTGTACGATATACTTTTCTCGTTTATTAGGCCGGTTTTGTGAAGGATCGTTCAAGCTGATGCAATCGTCGCTTACACAACCTGCGCCAGCCCTGGGGGCACCTGCCCTGGCCCCGGCCCGGATTATTCACGTCGCGCCCGACGGCACACGCGTCGACGAAGCCCTGCAGTACATGAGCGAAGCCGCACGCCGGGTACTGGGCCATGCCGACTTTGTCGAGATCATTCAGCTTTCGCGCCGTGGCGGGCTGGCGTTAGTGCGCCAAGACGGCGAACTGAAGGTGTTCAAGGTCATCAACTGCCAGGCCGACTGGAAAAAGCGCGCGGCGCGACGCGTTGGCTGGAATCCTGCCCGCCATGCACGCAAGGTTTCGGGCCAACTTGGCCGGGCCGGAATTCCAATCTGCGCCGTGGAACAGCACGGGTCAGTGAACCTGCGCGGTGCGCCCCGGGCGGTTTGGACGCTCAGCACATACATTCCCAACGGCCGCACGCTGCGCCAGATCAAGCTGGAAACCCAGCCCGGTGATCGCGCGCCAAGCCACGGCAACGTTGTGCGGTTGTTTGAGGAGTCCTTGCAGTTGCTGCGCCGGCTGCATGACGCCGGCTTTGAACACCGCGATTATCACGCCGGCAACCTGCTGGTTTCACCCGCCGACGCAGAGAATCTTCAGGCCGGCCGGGGCAGCATACGGCTTGTTGACCTTGAGACCGTGGTCATGCGCAAAGCCACGCTGGTGCGTCGCGCGCGCGACCTTCGGCGGTTTCTGGAAAACTTTACGGAACGCGGCAGCGGCGCCGTGTTGCGCTCAGCCCTTGCAACTTATGCCGGTGCCGATGAAGCGCTGGTGGCACGCATTTTGGCCACCCGGCGCATGCAGGGTCTGGTTCGCAAACTGGGTCTTTAGCCGCGCAGTCCAAGTCGCCCTCAGGCCCAACTGGCGCGCCAGTGCACGCGCAGCACCATCGCGCATGCGATTGCAGTCAGCACCATCGGGGCCGCCGCAGCTACGGGCCAGGGCAGATTGCTTTTTTCGGTCAGGTTCTGGCAAGCGATCAGCACGGGAAAATACAGCAAGGCGGAAGGAATCACGCCCGCAGCCACGGCAAACAGCCGGTTAGGGTGGCTGACCAGCGCCGCCAGCAACGCCCCCAGCAAGGGCAACAACAACGAGGCCCCCGACAGCCCGATTCGCCGGGCCAGTTCACTGGCCGCGCCGCGTTCCGTGCCCTGGTCGTGTTCCTGGCTCACTCGATCCAGCAGCGCGGCAGTTCTCATGGCCTTGGGCGCGTCAGGTTCTTCGTCGCTGCCAAAATCAAACGGCACGCGCAATTCGTTGATACGGTCTGCGGCCAGTGGCGTGCCAATCGGGTTGCCCTGCAGGGGGTCGAACTCAATCAGGCGTGGTTGCTCGCAGGCCGTCAGAAGCATCATGCCGCTTTGGCGCTGATAGGTAATGCGCGCGCGGTCTGCCGTCAGGGAAGCGCGCAGACCGTCATCGGTGTACACCATGACCGAAAGCGACTCAAAGGCGCCGCCATCGACACGGGCATAACTGATGTCCATGCTGGTGCCAGAGCCCGGAAAGCGCAGCTCGCGCGGACCCTGCGGCGGGTGATCAATGAAGTCTGCCAGCGCCTTGCGTTGCAGCCCGTGTCGTTCGACATAAGCCTGGGGGCCGAATTCGGATACCACCACCGCGCAAGCCAGCGCTGCCAGCAGCCCGATTGGCGCCAGACCGAAAAACGGCCGCCAGGGGGGCACGCCCGAGGCCGCAATCAACAACAGTTCGCGCTCGGCACGCATGCGCCCAAACACCAGGCAGGCCGCAAACAACACGCTGACCGGCAGTGAAAAAGGCAGCAGCGAAATCCACAGTGAAGGCGCAAACGAAAGCAGCGTGGCAAAACGCGGGGTGACTTCAAAGCGGTTGACAATCTGGTACAGCCCCAGCGCCGTGAACAGAAACGTCGTGCCCAGCACCGCAATCAGCGCCGTCCAGGCCGTGTCCCGCATCACCACGCGATCCAGGCGCGATATCATGGACTCTCGTAGGCTGTCAGTGTCTTCAGGTAGGCGTCCAGGTTGCGGCGCACTTCCGGTACGCTGTCGCCACCAGTCTTTTCCAGCAGGGCCTGGGCCAGCACAATCGCCACGGCGCACTCGGCAACAATCGCGGCCGCGGGCAGGGCGCACACGTCGCTGCGTTCGGTGTTGGCCGCTGCGGCTTTGCCGGTGGTGACATCCACCGTGGGCAGCGGGTTCATCAGGGTGCTGATCGGCTTCATGTGCACGCGGCAACTCAAAGGCTCGCCGTTGGTGGTGCCGCCTTCCAGCCCGCCTGCGTGGTTGCTGCCACGGGTGTAGGGTGCCCGGCCAAAGGCTGGCTTGATGGGCAGCACCGGGTCGTGCACCTTGCTGCCGGGCCTGCGCGCGGCTTGGGCGCCCAGGCCGATTTCTACGGCCTTCATGGCTTGAATACTCATCAGTGCCTGGGCCAGCCGGCCGTCCAGGCGCTGGTCCCACTGGTTGTGGCTTCCAAGCCCCGGGGGCAGGTTCAGCGCCACGACTTCAATCGTGCCGCCCAGCGTGTCGCCCGCGCTTTTGGCAGCGTCGATGGCAGCCTTGAGGGCAGCATCTTTGCTGCGATCGAACGTGGCAAACTCGCCGGCATCACGAAGTTTGCGCGCGCCTGAGGCCTGCTGAAAAATGGTCGTGTAGCCCGCGTCCATCGGTTCGCACACATCCAGGCCGCCCAGCGAAAGCACGTGGGCCACGACCTCAATGCCGAACTCACGCAGCAGGCTTTGGCAGGCGGCCCCGGCCATAACGCGTGCGGCTGTTTCACGGGCCGAGGCGCGCTCCAGGACATCGCGGGCGTCGCGCGAGCCGATTTTCAGCACACCGGCCAGGTCCACGTGCCCCGGGCGCACATTGGCAACCGGCGGTGCCAGATCGATGCGGTGGTCGCGGTTGGCGACCGACAAGGTCAGCGGGCTGCCGAGAGTAAGTCCATTGCGCAGGCCACTGAGGATCGTGACCTCGTCTTTTTCCACGCGCTGGCGGCCGCCACGGCCATAGCCGCCCTGTCGGCGCGAGAGTTGCTGGTTAATGAACGCGGTGTCGAGTTTGTGGCCAAACGGAAAGCCGCCAACAGTGGCCAGCACGGCCGGGCCGTGTGACTCGCCTGCGGTTTGGAACGAAAGGGCCATGGTCGGCACAATAGCTTGCGTGCCTGCACTTGGCACGCTCAGGGCGCAAACGGAAGCGGCGCGTGATAGGGGCCTATCTTGCCGGTACCGTCCACGACCTGAACTTTGTCGGCCGGCCCGATGCGTGGGCGGGGTTGCAGGGCTTCGTCAGGCCGGCCGTAACCCACGGGCAGCACGGCCTGGCAGTTCCATTCCTCGTTGACGCCCAGCAGCTTGTTGAAATCGCGACCCAGGGTGGGAGTGTAGGTCAGTGAATCCAGACCCTCGACTTGAAGGGCGGTGATGAAGTTGCCAATGCTCAGCCAGACGCTCTGAAGCCAGAAGGGAAGGTCGCGTCGGCCAAACACGGCCACCAGCCAGGGCGCATCGTGGCAGAAGTCCTTGACCGGTGTGATGTCGTGGTCGGCAAAGAACTGTTGCAGCCATTGCGGGCTGCGCCGATGGAACTCGGCATCGGCGTGTTCGCAGGCCAGGCGTACGTGGTCGCGCATTGGGCCGCGTGCGATCAGCACGTATTCCCAGGGCTGGGTGTTGGCACCGCTTGGGGCGCGCATGGCGGCCTGCAGGGCGCGCTCCAGCTTCTCTGGTTCTACGTCGCGATCAGTGAACAGGCGCCGCGAACGGCGCCTGCGCAAGAGTTCTTGAAAGTCGGCAGGCGTCATCCCTTGACCAGCGCCTCCACCGCCTCGGTGATGTCCGTGACGTAGGGGTTGGTTTTGGCAATCACGCCGGGCGCAAACAGTACGGGTTTGTTCAGCAGGCGTTCGGAGTATGACCCGCCGGCGAACAGTTCGGAGTCTGACTTTTTGACTTCGTAATCCTGCAGCACCAGATGGTAGCCACGCGTGGTGCAGTAGGATTCGGCGGCGGCCAGGACTTCGTCGAGTACCTGCTTCTGGTATTGCTCGATCAGTTCCGACAGATAGTTCTTCTGCACTTCCTTGATCGCCTTCATGGATTCTTCCATGGCAGTTGCCTCGTTGCGCAGGCCCATGGCTTGTTCAGTTTCGCCTTCGTTTTGGGCGCGGCGCAGCTTGTTCTTGAGTGACTCAAACTCGTTGACGGTCTTGTCGTTCTCGGACTTCAGCTTGGCCTGAACGGCCTCCCATTCCACTTTCAGTTCGCGAAACTTCTTGGACGCCCGCGAAACGCGCTCCAGGTCCAGCAAGGCAATTTTGAAGTCGGGCTTTTGGGTGACTTGTGCGTCGGCGGCCTTGGGGGCAAACACGACATCCTTGACGACGCTTCCAAGGAAACCGGCCGCAAGTGCGGCCATCACAACGGCAAGCAAGCTGAAGCGCTTCATTCTATCTCCTGGTTTCAATTTGGGCCCGACTTGATGCTAAAGGCGCGCGGGACGACGTCAACGGCGCTTTACCGGCGCTGCCATGACAGGTCTGGGTCGATCAGAAGCCAAAGCCCAGGTTGATGCTGATGACTTCTTCGCGGTTGCCGGGCTGGTTGACGATCGGAAAGCCGAAGTCCAGGGCAAAGGGCACGGGCAGCACTGGCAGCAGCAGGCGCAGGCCAAAGCCACCGCTGACAGTAATGCCTGCAGGATCGAACGTATTCATGGTCGGGCTTAGCATGCCCGCGTCGACAAACGCAATCAGCCACAGCGTGCTTGGAAACACCGGCAGGCGCAGTTCCGCAAACCCGGAGACCAGGAAGTTGCCGCCAATGGCCTGGTTGCGCCGTGACGGGCCCACGCCAGCGAACTCATAGCCGCGCAGAATGCCGCGGCCATTGAGGGGGTTTCCGCCCAGCAGAAAGCGTTCAACGAAAGGAATCTCCTTGGTGTCGCTGTGTACGTCCTGCCACCACGCCGAAGCACTGAAGGCCAGCACCAGCGTGCGCGTGGCATCCAGGTCTGCAAGCGGCAGGTAGTACTGTGCCTTGGCGTTCATGCGCCAGAAGTCCAGCGTGCCGCCCAGCAGCCCGCCGGTGTACGACAGGCGATAGGTCAGTGAGAACCCGTTGGTGGGAAACTGCGGGTTGTCGGTGGTGGTCCAGTCAATCTGGGTCCACACCTGGCTGAGAATATCTGTGCCCTGGTCGTTGCGAATTTCGTCGGGCGCGTCGCCGGGTACGTCAAACAGGCGAATCACGGAGTAACTGTACCCAAAGCTCCAGACCACGTCCGGAAACACGCGCCAGCCCACAAAGGGGTCCACGCCGGCGCGCGAACGGCTGTACTGGGCATAGTTGATGGTCGAATATTCCGCCGAGAACCCGCCACTAAGCGGATAGCCGAAAAGCCAGGGCTCAGTGAAACTCAAGCGATACACCTGCTGGCGGTCCAGCGGCGGCTGGGCGGTCAGCGATAGAATCTGGCCCGCGCCCGAAAAACTGAAGTTGGGCTCTCCCCACAACCAACTGACCGCACTGCTGATGTCGAAGTTGCGCAACGTCAGATCCACGGAAGCCGTAAAACCCGTGCCGGTGCTGAAGCCCGCCGAAAAGTTGAAGCTGTTGGTGCGGCCCTCAATCACCTCAAAGTCGATATCCGTGTACTCAATCAACTGGTCGCCAACCTGGATCACGCGGGCGCTGGAGCGCTCAATCACGCCTTGGCGCGGGGCGGCAGTTTCAAACCACTGGGCGCGACGCAGGCGGTTGCTGCTGCGCTTGAGTTCGTTGGCGTCAAACACGGCACCGGGATACAGCGAAACCTGGCGCCGGATTACGTCTTCGCGCGTCGTGTCGTTGCCGCGAAACGTAATGTTGCCGACATAGCTTTTGTAACCCTGTTGGATGCGAAGAATGATGCCCACACGCCTCACCGGCAGCGGGGTTTCCCACTCCGTGGGCACGGTCTCCGATTCCGTTTCAATGCGCTGGAACTCAAGGTCAATGTTGCTGTAGCCCTTGTCGGCCAGCAGGCCACGAACACGCCCTGCAAGACCCTCCCCGCCGCTGGTTGGGTCGCCATTGAGAAGGTATTCGTCCCAGGGCAGGGCCTCGTCCAGATTGTAGGCAATGAAGTGCTTGCCCTTGGCCGGATCCATCAGCCCCTGCATGTAGTCCTGGCCCCATCGTGCTGTGGCGGCCTGGGAGGTCATGGGCTTGCCTTCGACCCGCAAGGCATCCAGCAACTCCTGCCAGGTAATGATGGGCTTGTCAAAGTCAGGCTCCGCCATGCCCTTGGGTACGCGAGGCGCGCGGGTAGCGTATTCAATGCGCAGTTCGGTGGCGGCGTACACCGCCCCCGGCTCAATGTGAAACTCCAGGCTGGCGCGGGTGCGGCTGGCGTTCCACTTGACATTGCTCAAGCTGGCCCGGGCGTCCAGCCAGCCGCGCGCCTGCAGGTAGCCCTGCAACACTTCGGCGTCGCGCACGGCGTCGGTTTCGACAAAGGCGTCGCCGCTTTTGCTGCGAATCATGTCGCGCAGGACGGCATTGCGTTCGGTGACGGCGCCTGACAGCACGCCGTACCACAGTTGATAGACGGCCGAAAGGATGCCGCGAAAGCGGGCTGCCGTAAGCGCGTCGCTGTCGCCGGGGCTCTTGACCCCGTCCAGGCCGGAAAAGCTCACTTCACCGACCAGCGTGCGTGGGCCTTCGAACACCTCAAAAATCAGCGCCAGGCGCCCGCTGTAGCCGTTTTCCTGCAGTTTGACAATGCGATCGATGGTCGATTCGGTTAACTGGCCGTAATCCTTGGCCAGCTGCTTGCGGTCCAGCACCGCCGGAACGCTGATGATGCGCGGTACGCACTGGGCAAAGGCGAAGCCGTTGTAGCGATAGAACGCCTCAATCAACGAGGTAGCCCCTTTGATGGACGCAGGGTTCGAATCCGTCACCACATCGCCGTCAAATGCCGGCCTTGGAAAATAGCTGTGCAGGTGCAGCGCTTCGGCATCGGGGTTGTTGGGCAACTCGCGCACTGGCCGCAAGCCTGCCACGGTTTTCTCAAGGTCGGTCTGATAGCCAATCTGGTGAATGCCCGAAAACTGCAAAATCGCCAGTGGCTGGTTCTGGATCACCCGGAACATCAGGTCGACGCCGTTTTCGGTGTACTGGTAATCGGTGCGCACATCCAGAAACGCGCCTGAGGCCGCAAGTGCTGTCACGTCTCGGTCCAGGCGCGAAAGGCTGAATTCGCTGCCTTCGGCGGAATCTACCTTGGCCCGCGAGCGCCAGAAATCGGCAATGCCTTCTTCGCTCCAGGTGCCTTGAAAAGGTGCCACAACGCGAATGCGCCAGATGCGCGGCTGGGTCAAGATCAACTTGACGCGAACGGCATCCAGTTTTTCGTCGTATTCCACGCGCCAATCCGCGGCACGGAACATGTGGCTGGTTTTGGTCAGGTATTCCAGGTCCAGGGCCAGGTCGCCGGCCTTGAACTGTTTGCCTTCGCGAGTGCGCAGCATGCCCAGCACTTCATGGCGGCGGGCGCTTTCGGGGGCGCGGTCAAAGACCTTGCCCTCGGCCGACGTGTTCAGATCAATGGAAAGGACCTTTTTACCCTCGGCGCCGACGGGCACCTTCTGGGCGTGCAGCGTCTGCAGCCCCGTCGTGAAGGACAGTACCGCAGCCATCAGCCATGCCAATGAATTCCAGCCCAGTTGCAAGCCGGCTTCCTTTCCGTGGCGGGACTATAGGGGCGATGGCCCTGACAGGCCAGCGGCTATCCATGCTGCCCCAGAAGTCGCCACCGTGGCTTGCCAAGGGGCGTGACTCTTCTGCGACGACCGGGGCTACGAGTGGGCGTCGCGATCAGGCCTTTGCGAAATCGAGCACGATCTTGCCCGCCTTGCCAGCCAGCATGCGTTCCATGCCGCCGCGGAACTCGGTGTAGGGCAGCACTTCCGTAATCACCTTGCGCAGCTTCTTTTGCGCCTCGGGCTGGCGCACCAGATCACGCACCTTGTACCAGGTTTCGTAAATGCGCCGGCCGATGATGCCCTGAATGGTGATGCCGTTGAAGATGACGTCCTTGCTGTAATCCTCAAACGTAAACGCCGCGTCTTTGGTAAGGCCGAAGGCGACCACCTTGCCGCCACGGCGCACGGCCTTGACGCTGTTGGTGATGGCATCCGGGTGGCCGGACATTTCCAGGGCGACGTCGGGGCCGTCGTGTCCGGCGGCTTCACGCACCAGCTTCTGCACGCGGGCGCGTTCGTCGGCCCGTTCTTGTGGTGTTTTGGCGGGTTTGCCCATGATGACGTTGTGCACGCCGATTTCTTTGGCGATGTTGGCACGGTATTCACTGACTTCGACGGCCGTCACCTGGCTGGCGCCGTGCATCAGCGCAATCACGGCGCTGAACATGCCAATCGGGCCCAACCCGAAAATCACCACGCGCTGGCCTTTCAGTGGAAAGTGCGCAGCGGCGTGCATGGCGTTGCCCAGGGGTTCCTGGATCGCCGCGATTTCAAAGGGCAGGTCTTTGTCGTTCTTCCATACGCAACTGGAAGGCAGGGCGATGTAGCTGGCAAAGGCACCGTCGCGGTCAAAGCCAATGATCTTGTCATTGACGCAAACGTGTTTTTCGCCGGCCAGGCATTGATAGCACTTCTCACAGACTACGTGCGATTCGGCGCTGACGAAATCCCCGATCTCCAGCTTTACCTTCGGGTCGCCCATGATCGTTTTGACCTCGGACCCGATCTCCACGATGTGCCCGCAGAACTCGTGCCCAGCAATCAGCCCGCGCTGGAAATTGTCGCTGGCGCGCAGCAGCTTGGGGCGCACCGATTCGTCGTATTGAAAAATGTGCAGGTCGCTGCCGCAAACAGCCGCGGCGCGAACCTTGATCAGCACTTCGTGCGGCGCGATGCGGGGCACAGACGCGGTGCGAACTTCCATGGCGCCGGCCTTGGGCGCGACGACCTGAATTGAAGGCATGGTAGCGGTTGTCATGGGCTTGCTTTCAGCTGGGGCAGGACTGGCATCCTATACTGGTGGACGGCTGCAACGAAAGGGGTGGGGGGGCCCAGGTTCCGATCCATGCACTGGCTTGTAAAATCATGATCGCGCTAGTTTGTCCCTGCTGCTTTTTGTGAACCACGGCACGCGCGTTTGCGTTCAAGGGTGCGGAGGGGGAGATGCACCGCAAAACCGTCGCGATGGCCATTGTGCTGGTCTGGGTCCTTTCGGGCGCGGCAGCGCTTTGGTACTTCGCAAGTTCTGCGCCCCAAGTTGCGTTGCAGGCTGCCGTGCCCGCAGCTTCGGACGGGCCCCTGGCCCAAACCGCAGCGACCCCGGCCACAGGCACGCCGACTTCCTTTGACCTTGAGCAGCCCATTGTGCGCAGGGAAGACGCCGATCCTGGCCTGGCGCACGAGCCCGATGCGTTGGACGAAACCACCGCGCCAAAGCCCAAGTTCACTGACAGTTCCCCACCGGCCAAAACCCCGGCAGAACCGACCGACAAGCTGAACGTGGGTGCCGACAAGAAACTGGAAGTGCCCGTGGGCGCCAGCTATTCCGGCGTGCACCTGGGTGCTGGCGCCAGCCTGCAATTGCCCGCTGGCGAAGTGACGATTCGTGGCGACATCACTGGTGCCGGGGCGATTGCCGCCAGCCCGGATTCCAACCTGGTGCTGGACGGCGACCAGGTCCTTGAGGCCGGCATGCAGCTGGGCACCGCGATTTTGCGCAATGGCACCAAGCGTTTGCGAGCCACAACGTCCAGCCACAACCGCAACACCCACGCAAAACAAGGCCAGGCCAACCTGGTGATTGAAGCCGGTGCTACGCTGATCATTGAGCAAGGCGGAAGCTGGGACAGCAAAGATGCCTATGCCTATCAAGTGGCCGGCACGCTGGTGATTGATGGCGGCCAGTTCAACTGCACCTTTGCAAACCAAAGCAACGAATTCAACGACTGCTGGCTGCCGGGCAGCCAGCTGGTGATTCACAGTGGCGAGTTTCGAGGCAGCGGCGACCACGACTTTGGCGGCGCAAGCATCACCATCTTTGATGGTCGACTGTTGGTCGATGACGACATCTGGAACTCCGGCGACAACCTGGACATCCGGGGCGGCTTGATGCGCAACAGCACGCGCGGCGGCATGTTCGCCCTGTGCGGCAATGTGCGCATGAGTGGCGGCAAACTTCAGGCTTTTCAGGGTGGCGACCGCGGGTTGCGCTTCATTACTGATTCGTTTGTGGTCTGCACCGGCGGCGAAGTGGAAATCGCGGGCAATGATACCAGCGCAGGCAAATCGGGCATTGTCTTGAGTGGTGCCCCGGTGCTGAACAAGCTGACTTGCACCTGCAGCACACGCATTCACGAAGACTCGCCCAAGACAGCAAGCCTGACCTTGGGCGACCTCAGCATTGCTGTGGGCAAGCGCTTTGTGGCCACCGGCTTCAATGTAAGCGCGCCCTGGCCCGGGCCCGAAGGCGGCGAATACGTACCCTAGCTGGCAACAGGCAGGTTGCCGGGCGGTGCAACGCCCCGGTAGTTGGCCACCAGAAACAGCAGACCCAGCCCGATCAACGTTCCACCTATCGCAAACGGCCATTGCGGCCCCTTGGCGTCATACACAATGCCGCCCAGCGTTGGCCCCACAATGCGGCCCAGTGTCGCGCTGCTGGCCGCCACGCCCATCATGCCGCCTTGTTCATCGGCGGGTGTGTGGGTGCTGATGATGGCCAGAATGCTTGGGTTACAAAGCGCGTTAAAAGCGCCAATACTGATGCTGAGCAGAATCAACCACAGCATGGCGTTCAGGCCGGGATTCAGCTCAACCTGAAAGCCAAACAGAAACATCGCTGCCACCAGCCCGGAAAGCCCTGTTGTCAACACGGCGCGGCTTCCCATGGCCTTGGTCAAGCGGCCAATCAACCCACCTTGCACAAATGCCAGTGTCACCCCGATGGCGACAAACACCCAGGCGTTGGCGCTGGCTTTGATGTGCAGGTGGTCGACATTGAACTGGCTGAACATGGCCTCCAGGTTTGCAAAACCCAGAGTGACAACGAAGTACACAACCAGCATCGGCCCGATGCCCGGCTTGCGCAACGCGCCGAACAATGCCCCCAGTTTGCCCTGGCGTGGCTTCAGCTTGGCGCGAAGCTCCGCTGAAAGCGATTCGCGCATCATCGTCACTGTCAAGGTGAACGAGATCGCGCTCAAGCCCGCGGCAAACAGGCTGGGAACCATCAATTGCATGCGGTGAAAGGCCAGTGTGGCCTCTGTGCCCTCTACAATCCTTGCGGCCAGGTCGTGGGTGGGGGCATACCCCAGCAGGCCCAGCAGTGGCTCGCTGACCAACCCACCGCCAATGGCCGGGCCAAACACAAACCCGACGCCAAAGGCCATGCCGATCAGCCCCATGCCCTTGGCGCGGCGTTCCGGCGGGAATACGTCGGCCATGTAGGCCTGGGCGGTGCTCAAGTTCGCGGCGCAAACGCCGGCCAGCGCACGCGAAAGCAACAGCACCGTGAAGCTGGGCGCAAAGGCAAACAGAATCCAGGTAAGGGAAAACCCGGCGGTACTCAGTGCCAGGATGGGGCGCCGGCCCACTTTGTCGCTCAGCCGGCCCCAGATGGGCGCAAACAGGAACTGGCACAGCGAATAGGAAGTTAGAATCAGCCCTACCAGCACCCCGCCCCGCGTTTGAAGGCCAAAGGTGCTGGCAAGCGAGGTAGCCCAGGGCGGTACGTCAAAGATCGCCACGTAATAGGCCAGGCTGGGCAGCACAATGCCAAAGCCCATCAGGTCGATCAGAATAATCAACCAGACCGTGAAAACACCACGGCGCTGCTGGGGGGTCAGAGTTGATGGTGAAGGGGCGGATTCCATGGCCGGATAGTAGTTGTCCCCGCGCGTGCCGCGCGACAATTTAGGAAGCATTTAGCATGGGCCGAAGTTCCCTGCCGCGGCGTTTGTCGTTAGATTGCGCACGAGACGTAATCTCAACACGACAAGGGGCAAGGTATGGCGGATAAGAAAAAGGGCAAGCTGAGACGCCTGGTGCTGGTGGGGGGCGTAGGATTGCTGGGTGTGGTGGGCCTGGCGTTTGCAGGCCTGTACTTTGCGTCTTCGGCCGCACTGGCCAAAGACGTCACGGTACCTGACGAGACCCTGAACCTGCGCGACGGCGACAAAGCCGCGATTGCACGGGGCGAGTATGTGGTCCTGAACGTGATGGGTTGCGGGCACAGTGAATGCCACCGTGCAGACTTTGGCGGCGGCCCGGTGATAGATGCGCAGCCGGTGGGAATGGTCTATGCACCCAACCTGACCGCTGGCGAAGGCAGCGTAACCAAGGGCTATGACGGCAAGGACTGGGCGCGGATTCTGAGGCACGGGGTCAAGAAAGACGGCAAGCGGGCGCTGATCATGCCGTCGGAAGACTTCTGCAATTACCCTGAATCGGACCTGGTGGCGGCGATTGCCTACATCAAATCCAAGCCACCGGTAAACCGTGCCTCGCTTCCTCATGCGCTGGGCCCGATTGGCATGCTTATGGCGGCCACCGAGCCGGTGTTCGCCTATGACAAGATCGATCACGGCGCGACGCGGCCAAAGCTGGAGCCAAGCCCGACCAAGGAATGGGGTGCCGTGCTGGCGGGATCTTGCAAGGGCTGCCACGGCGACGGTTACTCGGGCGGCAAAATCCCTGGTGGCGACCCTTCCTGGCCGGAGGCACGCAACATTTCAACCGACGAGGCCACCGGCATCGGAAAGTGGAAATTCGAGGATTTCGAAAAGGTGATCCGGTCCGGGCAACGCCCTGACGGAACAACCCTGAACGACGCCATGCCCTGGAAGATGTACAAAGGAATGTCGGAAGACGATGTCAAAGCGCTGTGGGCATACCTGCGCACCGTGCCAGCCAAGCCCGCCGGCGGGCGTTAGGCGCTGGTGTATAGCTTTCGGGCGCGCGTCCAGGACGTGCGCTCGATTGCTTTAGGCCGCTGTATTCTGGTCCATGCATGTTGCGGGCGAGCGGTCTACAATCCCGCGCCCAAACCGGAGCGTCCATGCGCGTGCTGTTGATGCTGGTCATGTTTTCCGCGACGTTGTCAGCCCAGGACCAGAACTACTGGAACCAGCAGTACGGCACGCGCTCACGCCTGCTTGGCGGCGCGGTGGTAGGCGGCTGCGACGACACCAGCGCGGGCTTTTACAACCCTGCACGCCTGGCCTGGATCGACAATCCCTCGCTTTCCGTCAGCGGAACGCTGTATCAGATGGACCGCTTTTTCATCGAAGACGGCGCGGGTCGCGACCGGGATCTGGCGGCCACGAATTGGCGGGTGGTGCCCAGCCTGGTCAGCGGCATTCACCTGCTTGACTTCGCGCCGGGCCACGCTTTCGCGCATACCATCATGGCGCGCAACTACAGCAGCAACAATGTCAGCGCCCGCCGGCAAGCCAACATCAATGTGATCGACGAATCGCGCAGCCCGGGTAACGAGGACTATACGGCCCAGCTGAACGCTGACCTGAGCCTGCAAGAGTATTGGGCAGGCCTGAGCTGGGCATGGAAGATCACCGACTGGCTTTCTGTCGGTGCAACATCCTTTGGCGCGCTGCGGATTGAGAAATCGTCCGTTCGCACCAGGGCCCGCGCCGTCTGGTTCAACGGCACGGTTTTTGAAGCGGCGTCGGTAATCAGTGACCAGTTTTTCTCATACACCGACCTGCGCGCGCTGGCCAAGGGCGGCATTGCCATCGAGTTTGGTGGCTTCAAGGCCGGACTAACGATTACCACAGAGGCCGTGCATTTGTGGGGCCAGGGTACGGCTTCGCGCGACGTGGAAATCAACAACGTGGACACGAACCTCAACGGCGTGGGCGATACGGTGGTTTTCAATGACCGGCAGGAGAACCGCAGAACGGAGATCCGCTCGCCATGGAGTTTTGCCATGGGCCTTGAGTACAGAGTAGAGGGAACGGGCACGCGGCTTTGCGTCAGTACGGAGTATTTTCTGCCGGTTGGAAATTATGTGGCAATGCGCGCTGACAACCGGGGCTTCTTTCAGGGTTTGGGCGGGCTGGCGGGCGGCAGCAAGGACTTTCTGCAGGTAAGGGATTCGCGCAACGGAGTCATGAACGTTGCTTTTGGAGTATCGCAGGAATTCGGCGAATGGCTGATCGGCCATTGGACAGGCTATTGGGGTTTCAACACAGACTTCAGTGCTGACGTAAACAAACGCGCCGGAGGCCTTTCCCTTGGTGGCACGGACTTCGACCTCTATCACGGCGCGACGGGAGTGTCCGTTCGCACGGACAAGAGCGAGTTCGCTATAGGAGTGCACGTAAGCGTCGGAAGCAATCGTGTCGCGCAGAACATCAACTTCGACGATCCGACCGAGCCGGGGCTGCTGTTTGGTGCGAGCAAGAGTACTCGAGGCGTGTATTGGTCCGTTGGCCTTGCGGCGGGTTACACCTACTTTTTCTGATCGACCAGTGCTTGTGCTACTCCTGCCACTCCTTTTCTTCCTCGTACTTGTCCATCTGGATCTGTGACTTGCCCAGTACTTCCGTGAACGTGGCCTTGGCGGCGGTCATTTCGCGACCGTCGTTAAACAGCCGTGAAATGATCTCGCACAGGGCCCACAGGGCTTTGTCGCTGGTGCCGGTATTGCGCGCACCTTGAATGTGGCCTTTGAGTTGCGGCGTCACGTCCAGCGGCATCAGGGCCGCGACAATGCACAGGCTGCGCTGGCGGAAGTCCAGTACTGGTCGCGAAAGTACACGGCCGTAGCCCTCAACCAACGCCCAGTCGCCAAGGTCGGGGCTGTTACTGCGCGCAAAGCGGTCAATCTTCGGTGCGCTTTCGCCGTAGATCAGGTTGAACAGTTTCTGGCCACGCTGCCGAAACATCGCCACATCGTCGCCCTCCAACGGTTCATCGCGCAGTTTGATCTCGCCTGAAAGCGGGTTGCTGACCTTCTTGCAGGCGTCCTTGAAAGACGCCAGGGCGTTCAGCGTGCGTGGGTAGCCCGCAAACAGGTGCGTCTGCACGATGGCTTCGCGCAGTTTTTCCGGGTCAGGGCGGCCTTGCTCCTTCAACAGAAACTCAAAGGCGCGGCGGCAGTGTTCGCCGTGGCCGTCGGCGGTCAGGGCCGCAAAGATCGCCAAAATGGCGTCTTCTCGCGGCAAGGGGTCAATGCCGGTCAACAGAAAAGAGAATGTCGCGGCTTCAAGTCGTTTGGCAAGGGTCATGAAAGGGCTCGTGTCGGGTGTCCCGTGTCTGGTGTTCGGCGACAGCATAGTCTGCCGGACACAGCACGCGACACCCGACAGCAGCTACTCATCGAGGTGTCCGAACTTGCCGGTCTGGAAGTCACGGATCGCGGTCTCAATCTCGGCGGGCGTGTTCATCACAAAGGGGCCGTAGTTCGCCACTGGCTCGTTGATCGGCTCGCCATTGAGCAGCAACAACCGTGCGTCGGCCTCTGCTTCCACCTTGATGGACTCGCCCTCGTGCCCGAACAGCACAAACTCGTCCTGGCGCGCGGGCTGGCCGTTTACCTTGACCGTACCTGCCATGACCAGCAGCCCGGTGTTCCAGCTTGCCGGGAAGTCAAACTCGGCCTGGCCGCCGGATTGCAGTTCAAAATCAAACAGGTTGATCGGCGAAAACGTGTGGGCTGGGCCCTTGGTGCCGCGATACTCGCCGGCAATCACGCGCACGCGCCCCTTGGGCAGGTCTACAACGCCCATCTGGCCAGCGGTGATGGCCTGATAGCCGGGCTCAGTCATTTTGTCCTTGGCAGGCAGGTTGACCCAGATCTGCGCCATTTGAAACGGGCCGCCCTTGCGCGCGAACTCGGGCGCGTGGTACTCACGGTGCAGAATGCCGCTTCCGGCCGTCATCCATTGCACGTCGCCAGGGTGAATCACGTCGCCGCTGCCGGTGCTGTCGTAGTGCGCCACGCTGCCTTGAAAGGCAATGGTCACGGTTTCAAAGCCGCGGTGGGGGTGCGGCCCAACGCCACGCCGCAGGTTCTCTGTGGGGGCAAAGTCGTGGGGCGGGGCGTAATCCATTAACAAAAACGGGCTCAGGCGCCGCATGCCCTTGGGAATGTGGCTGAAGTAGCCGCGCACAGGAAAACCATCGCCGACCCAGTGTTGTGGCGGCGGGGCGTACACGGCCTCGATCGTTTTGGCGGTCTTGTTGGCGGTTGTCATCGCATTCTCCGGCTGTGCAATCACACCTATAACAACCGTTCGATACCGAATCATCCCGGGGGATAGGGGCCTAGGGTGGCACGATCCAGTGGGCTGGTCTGTCGGGCAGTGCACCTTTCAGTGCGGCCACCCGCAGCACATTGATCGCGCTACGGGTGCTGCGCCATTTGATCAGTTCGCGGTCGCCGGGCACGTTCAGCTTCCAGGCCCGGGCTTTACCCTTGAGCCATGCCGCAAGCCAGACCGTGCCTACCGGTTTGTCGTCACTGCCCCCGCCGGGGCCGGCTATTCCGCTGGTGGCAACGCACAGGTCGGCGCAGCTTTGGCGGGCGATGCCCTCGACCATTTCCAGTACGCACTGTTCGCTGACTGCACCGTGTTGGTCCAGCGTCGCCTGGGACACGCCCAGTCTGAGAATTTTTGCGTCGTTGGCGTAGGTCACGGCACTTTCGATCAATACTTCACTGCTGCCGGGCACGTTCGTGAGCAAGTGCGCGATCATGCCGCCAGTGCAGCTTTCAGCCAGCGCGACCTTGAGCCCGGCTTGTTTGCAGGCCGCGATGGTCACGCCCTCCAGTGAATCCTCAAACTCGCCAAACACGACGTCACCAAGCCGCTTGCGCGCTTCGTCTGCCAGTGGGTCCAGAATCGCTGCGGCGGCGGCTTCGTCGGCTGCCCGGGCGCGCCAGCGCAGGCGGATGACTGCGTCATCGACCAAAATCGCGGCACTGGCCCCCTGTGGCTGCAACAGGTCACGGCAGGCCAGGTCAATGGCGCTTTCGGGCATGCCAAAGCACTTCAGTTCGCGGGTGAAGAATCTGCCTGCCGACCCGAACTCGGCCACCAGAGCTGCGCAGAGCTCGTTCGTGAAAACGCCCTTCATCTCGCGTGGCACGCCCGGCAGCACGGCCACTCCGCCGTTGCCGTGCTTGACCAGAAAGCAACTGGCTGTGCCATAAGCGTTGGGCACCAGCCGCGCACCCTCAGGCCGCATGCATTGAATCTCGCTGCCCTGCGGAAAATCGCGCCCCATGGCCGCATAGCGCGCCTGCAACCTGGCAAGATCGTCCTTATCCAGTACCAGTTTGCGCCCCAAGGCTTCCGCCACGGCCTGTCTGGTCAGATCGTCTACGGTGGGGCCGATACCCCCGCACACGATCGCCAGCAGCCCCTGCGGCATGCAGGGTCGAATGCGCGCCGCAATCGCATCCTTGTCGTCGCGCACGGCCTCGTGCCGCACCACGTCAAAGCCCAATTCGGCAAGCTGCTGGGCCAGCCAGCTTGCGTTGCTGTTGATGACAAACCCCTGCACAACCTCGCTGCCCACGGCGAAGATCGCCACAGGCGGCAGTTGGATGATTCGTGTGGTCTGCTTTGACGGGGCCATGAGTCCGATCACAGCAGGGTTATTCGAAAATCCAAAATCCAAAATCCGAAATGTCGGCTATTCTCCGGCTATGCCGGAGTTCGACGGAATCATCTTCAGCGACTTGCACCTCGCGCCGGGTCGCGACCGTCTGAACAACCTGTTTGAGGCCTTCGTCAAGCGCGTGGAGGGTACGCCGCACGTGGCGTGCCTGGGTGATTTGTTTGAATACTGGATGGGCTACATGCAGTTGCGCAACGAGCACGGCCGCTGGGCCTATGACTTGATGATTCGGCTGGCCAAGGGCGCAAGAACTGCAATCTGGATTGATGGCAACCGCGACTTCATGTTTGGCAAAGAGGCCCGGCTGGCGGGCTACACCGCGCGCCGCAACCTGTGGGAAGGCGACTTTGCAGGCACACGCGTCGCGCTGGAACACGGCGACCGGTTCTGCACACTGGACAAAGAGTACCAGCGCTTTCGGTTCTGGTTTCGCAAACTGCCCTGGCGATTCTTGCAGACTTTTTTTACCGAGAAGATGGGCCACAACCTTGCCAAGAAACTGCGCGCGAAAAGCAAAGGGCAGGTCGTGCGCCGCAACCCAAGCCAGTTCGGTATCCAGCGCGAAGGGGTCGAGAGGCTGATCTTGCGCGGCGCCAAAATCGTGGTTTGCGGGCATGTGCATTCACCGTTTGTGCGCACATACGCTCCGGCCAAAGACCCAGGAAAACTGATGGTGCTGAGTGACTGGCGTGAAGAGGGCGCCGTGGTCTGCACCGTCAAGGACGGCAATTTTGAACTGGTGAAGTTCAACGGAACAGACTTCGAGCCCTTTGAGGCGCCCACCGAACAACAGGTGTTTGCGCCGGGCATGTAGGCAGCGTCGCTGGCATCAAGCAATCTGCCCGTTTGCTTTCCGGGCCTGACAATCCACAATCCGAACCCCATGAGCACCGCCGACCTGATCCACACAATCGACAAGCTGGCCAGGCCCAAAGTTGCCGTGATTGGCGACTTGATCCTGGACCACTACGTATTCGGCAATGTTTCGCGCATCAGCCCGGAAGCGCCGATTCCTGTGCTGCATGTGCAGCGCGAGGAAGACCGCCTGGGCGGCGCTGCTAACGTGGCCGCCAACATTCTGAGCCTTGGCGGGCGCGCGACACTCGTGGGAGTGCTGGGAAGCGACGAACCGGGGGCGCGCTTTCGTGCCCTGGCCGATCAGTCGGCTGGCTTGTCACTGCAGGATGTGCGCACCAGCGGTCGGCCCACGGTGCTCAAGACGCGTATGGTCAGCCAGAACCAGCAGATGCTGCGAGTGGACCGCGAAAGCCTGGGAACTCTGACTCAGCAGGATCACGCGGGCATTCTCAAGCGCGCAGGTGCGGCCCTCAAGGGCGCCGGCGCTGTGGTGCTTTCGGATTACGCCAAAGGCGTGATTACGCCTGAAAGCGCGCGGGCGGTCATCAAGGCTGCCAGGGCGCAGAACGTGCCCGTGATTGTGGACCCCAAGGGGCGTGATTACTCGCGTTATCAAGGCGCCACGGCCATCACGCCCAACCGCAGCGAGGCCGAAGCCGCAACAGGCATGGATTGCGGCACCATGGAGGGGGTCGAGCGAGCGGGCCGCAAACTGGCCGCCGACCTTGGCCTGGAGGCCGCAGTGATCACGTTGAGCGCGCAAGGTGTAGCCGTGATTCCGCGCAAGGGCGAAATGGCGCATTTTCCGGCCCAGGCCCGAAGCGTGTATGACGTGACGGGCGCGGGCGATACTTTTATTGCGGCCTTTGCGATGAGTGTTGCTGCCGGGGCGGATTTCAACACGGCGGCGCGCCTGGCCAACTATGCCGGCGGCTTGAAGGTGGGTCGCTTTGGCGCCGTGGCGATTACGCGCGAAGAATTGCGCCGCTGCGTAATCAGCGCCCATGAAGGTTACGATCACGCCGGCAAGGTGCTGCCCGCAGACCAGCTTGCCACAGCCCTGCAACAGCACCGCAAGCGAGGCGAGCGCATTGTGTTTACCAACGGCTGCTTTGACCTGCTGCATCAGGGCCACGTGACATACTTGAATTTCTGCCGGGGCCAGGGCGATGTTGTGGTGATCGGCCTGAACAGCGACGCCAGTGTGCGCCGGCTGAAGGGCCCTACGCGTCCACTGAACGATTCCGAGGCCAGGGCGCGCGTTCTGGCGGCGCTGGCCGACGTGCATTACGTGACCGTGTTTGAAGAAGATACACCCGAGGCGCTGATCGAGGTGGTGGCGCCCGACGTGCTGGTTAAAGGCGAGGATTGGTCCGGCAAAACCGTAGCCGGAGCCCGCTTTGTGGAGGGCCGCGGCGGCAAAGTTGTGTTTGCACCGTTTGTGGCAGGCAAGAGTACAACCAGCCTGATCGACAAAGCCAAGTCCGGCACCGTCAACCCGGCTGCCCCGGGGCGACGGCCCGCCCGACGCGGCAGATAGCGGTCAAGGCCGCACCCAGGAGTTCGCATGCCCAAGGCAGATATGATCGAGGCATTTCAGAAGCAGTTGAACGACAGTGCCGATTTGAAGCGACGGCTGGCAGCGGAATGCAGCGACGTGATGGCCAACATTGCCGTGGCCCTGATTGATGCGTTTCGCAACAAGCACAGTGTGTGGTTCTGCGGCAACGGCGGCAGTTTCACCGACGCGCACCACATTGTTGGCGAATTGGTCGGGCGCTACGGCTACGACCGGCCGGCCTTGCCGGCGTTTGTGCTGGGCGCAGGCGTGGCGACCTTGACAGCGATTGCCAACGATTACGGCTATGACCAGGTCTTCTCGCGCGAGGTCAAGGGCAGCGTGCGCGCCGGTGATGTGGTTGTGGGTTTGACGACAAGCGGCAACAGCAAGAACGTATGCGAAGCGCTGGCGGCAGCGGGCGAAATCGGGGCACTGACGGTGGCCATGGTGGGCGAAAAGAAGGGAAAGGTGGACGAGATCGCCGACATCGTCTTGCACGTTCCAAGTTCCCTTACGCCGCGCATTCAAGAATGCCACATCGCCGTGGGACATGTCGTGTGCGACCTTGTGGAGAAAGCCATCTTTCCGAAGTAGGCGCCGCCCAACCCATGCCCACGTCGCGACAGGAACTGATTGCGATTCAAAAGCGCCTCGTCGAGGAGTTGAAGGAAACGATTTACCAGCACGTGGGCCGCAACGACCGGGTGCTGGACCGCTACTACCGTGACTACCAGCAGGAGTTCCGCCAGGGCTTTGAACGCCCGGCCAGCCGGCGCGAGATTCTGTTGCAGCTTTCACGCGCTAACGTGGCTTTTTTTGGCGACTACCACACCCTGCGTTCCAGCCAGACCACGGTGCTGGAACTGCTGGCCGACCTGCGTTCCCAGCATCACAAGCAGCCGGTGCTGGCCCTGGAAATGCTGCGTGCAGCCGACAACCACCACGCACAGCGATTTCTGGCGGGCCGCGTCGACGCCGCGGAGTTCCGGCGCTTGGTGCACTGGACACGAAGCTGGAATTTTCCGTGGCAAAGCTGGGGCCGCTTTTTTGATTTCGCCCGGGCTGCTGGCGCGCCTCTGTTTGGCATCAATGCCAGCCTGGACGGCAAGAAGGGCGAACTGGCCCGGCGCGATGAATTCGCAGCCGACTTGATAGCCGCATTGGCACAACTTTACCCGGACCGCCTGATTGCCGTCGTGTACGGCGACCTGCACATGGCCCACGACCACCTGCCCGCGCAAGTTGCCATGCGCCTTGCCGAAGCCGGCGGGCACCAGCGCACTGTCACGCTGTACCAGAAC
This sequence comes from Planctomycetota bacterium, assembly GCA_016722065.1. Taxonomy (GTDB): domain Bacteria; phylum Planctomycetota; class UBA8742; order UBA2392; family UBA2392; genus H3-PLA7. The sequence goes on along the minus strand of JADKGX010000001.1, from coordinate 256,698 downwards.
TCAGAAACCGTGCACTGGAACCTGGTAGAGAAAGGCCTCGAGAACGTTGTCGACTACGTGAAGCTGCGGCGCGACGTGTACTGCCTGATGAACGCGTCGCCCCTGGTGAAGTTTCAGAGTTTTCTGAACTGGCAGCACCGCGCCAGCGAAATGGTGTTTGAAGGCCCCGCCGCCGCTGACGCCGACGTGATGGAAGAACTGCTGCTAGAGCAGATTCGCGGCTTTATCCGTACCATCTGCGAGTTTCTGGACATCAAGCTTGAGGACCCGGACAACTTCGAACTGTACACCGCTTCCGACATGGACTTTTTGGCCGACATGGTCAAGCGCGGCCTGTACTCGCACCAGGAAATCAAGGCGATGAAGGATTACATCGCCATGGCGGAAAGCGCGTACTTTGCGCGCGCTCGCGTGCTGTACCTTGGCAACTTCAGTGTGGCCAACGCCGCCGAATGTTCCGCGCGGTTCATCCTGTCCGAGTTGCGCCCGGTTTCACGCGAAGCCGTGGAAGCCCGCGACGAGTTTTACGCCCGCTGCATGGTCGAAGCGCTGGCCTTCTTGTGCAGCAAGATCATTGATAACCGCCGCAGCCCGCGCGATGGCGCACAGTGGCGGGCGCTGGTGGAGCAGTTCGGCAAACGCAAGCGGCTGGGCGCGGTGCAAAAAAAAGACCTGCGCGTAGGCCGTGCATTTCTCAAACACAAGAGGTACGAAGCCAGGGTGCTGCGCAGCGGGGAGTACGGCAACCCGCCGCCGGGGCTCTACGGCTTACCGGCCAACGACCACGTAGCGCTGACCCGCGCCCTGGGACGCACTCTGGGTGATATGGCTTTTGCATCCTTGAGCGCCGAGAAAATTAGCCGCGATCTGGTTCGCGAAGCCATGAAGGACGACGTGCGTCAGCCAGACCAGTGTCGCAACCGGTACTTCCAGTTTCTGCGGCTTTGTGCCGACAAAGCCGCCAATAGGGAAGAGGAGTAGCCTAGGCCACTGGCGTTGCCTGCTAGACCATGGCCAGAAACTCGTCCTCGGTCAGTACCTTCACGCCGCATTCGGCAGCCTTTTGCAGCTTGCTGCCTGCGCCGGGTCCGGCCACCAGCCAGGTTGTCTTCTTGCTGACACTGCCGCTGGCTTTGCCGCCGCGGTCTCGCACCATTTCTTCGGCGGCTTCCCGTGTGAACTTTTCCAGCGAGCCGGTGAACACGAACGTCATGCCCGCGAACTTGCCCTCGCCAGGTTTCGGGGCGGCTTGTTCTTTAGGTCGGATGTACTTCAACAGCCGCTTGACCAGCGCCTGGTTGTGCTGATCGGCCAGAAAGTCCGTGACACTTTGGGCTATGATCGGGCCAATGCCGTCCGCTTGCTGAAGTTGCTCGGCCGTCAATTGCAGAAAGCCCAGCGCCGTGCCAGCCAGATTGGCAATCAAGCCTGCGGTGGTTTCGCCCACGTTGCGAATGCCCAGGGCGTAGATGAACTTGCCCAGCTTGGGCTGCTTGCTGGCCTCGATGTTTTGGATTAACGCTTGGGCGCTCTTTTCGCCCATGCGGTCCAAACCAGCCAGGTTTTGCACGTTGAGTTTGTCGTAGATGTCGGCGACGTTGGCAATCAATGCGGCCTTGAGGGCCATTTCAACGCGCTTTTCGCCAAAGCCTTCAATGTTCATGGCCAGGCGGCTGGTGAAGTGCGTGATGCTGTGTTTGATCTGCGCGGGGCATGCAAGACTGTTGGGGCAACGAATCACGACTTCGTCGTCCAGCTTGACCAATGGCGTGTTGCATTCGGGGCAGCTAGTGGGCATGGCAAAGGCGCGGGTGTGGCCGGGGCGCTTTTCGGTGATCACGCGTAGCACCTGCGGAATCACGTCGCCCGCGCGCTGCACGACTACACTGTCGCCGACGCGAATATCCAGGCGGGCGATCTCGTCGCTGTTGTGAAGGCTGGCATGGGTCACTGTCACGCCGCCGACTTTGACAGGCTGAAGTACGGCCACAGGCGTGACTGCGCCGGTGCGGCCCACCTGCACCTCAATGGCCTGGCACAGGGTCTCTTTTTCTTCAGGCGGGAACTTGGCGGCCAGCATGAAGCGCGGGCTGCGCGATCGCATGCCTAGTTGGGCTTGCTGTTTGAGGTTGTTGACCTTTACGACCATGCCGTCGATTTCAAAGGGCAGGTCGTGTCGGTGTTCCTGGTACGAATCAAACGTCTGCACCAGGGCTTGTGCACCTTGCACTACGGCGATCTTCAGGGCGGCTTTCTTCAGCAAGTCGGCGCTGGTAACAAAGCCCCATTCCTTCAGGGCTTTGGCGACGTCAGCCTGCGATTGCAGGCCATGCGAGTCGGGCTCTACTACGGCGTACCACACGGCACTCAGTGGCCGCCTCGCGCTGACGGCGGGGTCAAGCTGGCGCAATGCCCCCGAGGCCGTGTTGCGCGGGTTGACGTAGGTCTTCAGCCCCTGTTCTTCCAGTTCGGCGTTCATGTCGGCAAAGGCCTGCTTTTCAATGTAGACCTCACCACGCACTTCCAGTCGCGCAGGAAACTTGCCTTTCAGCGTCTGGGGAACGCTGTTGATCGTGCGAATGTTGGGCGTGACGTCTTCGCCGATGTATCCGTCGCCACGAGTGCTGGCGACCTTGAGCCTGCCCGTTTCGAAGACCAGCTCACACGACAAGCCATCGAACTTGGGCTCACAGAACAGTTCAAAGTCGGCATGGCCGAGTTCGTCCTGCACAAACTGGTGCCAGGCCCGCGTCTCCTGCGGGTTCATGCTGTTGGCAATGCTGACCATGGGCACGCGATGTTCTACTTTGGCCAGGTCGCTTCGCGCTGAACCGCCAACGCGCTGGGTGGGGGAATCCGGCGTGACCAGTTCGGCGTTGGCACGCTCGAGTACCTCCAGCTCTCGCATCAGGCCGTCGTACTCGCCATCCGAGATCTCGGGGGCACTGTTGACGTAATACTGCTGGTCGTGCCAGCCAATCGCAGCGCACAGCCAGCGGTGCAGCTTGGCGGGGTCCTTGGTGTTTGGCCGGGGGCCGGGTTTGGTCAGCTTTGGCATAGATTGGGCTGCCTGTGCGCGGGCGCAACCTTGCTTCGGCCCGCTTGATTTCGCTTCCGAATGTGCCTTTTATTGCGGCCCGGCGCCAGATTGGGTCCGGGGCTTGGGCTGGTCCCGCACTTCATGAAGATTCACCCTCAAGTTCCCTTGTGCCGCCCGCCGATCATCACCTTTGGCGGGTCGCATGGTGCGACTGCCGAAAACGACGTTTCAGGAGAAGCTCCATGTCGGCAAAAGCAATGGAACGCAGGCTGGATGAACGCCGCGGTCCCATCCGCCGCAAGACTGACGTACAACGCGCCCTGCTGGAAGAAAGTCTGCGCGAACTGCCCCGTTACTTTGTCAGCTATGTCGACAAGGCCCGGGGTGTCTACACGTTTTACTACAACAACCTCTACGATGCCCAAGACATGGTGGGCGAACTCAAGCGCCAGGGCCTCGATCCTGAAAACATCGCCCTGTATTCACGCTTTGAGGAAGAGTAGTCCCGCAACGGCATGGCAGCGCCGGGGGCCCCTGGGCCCCCGGCGTGTTTCGTTTGCACGCCGGCCCGAAGCTGCGACAATGGGACTGTGCGCCAATACCTGATCGTTAACCTGTGTGTGGTCGCTGCCCTGGGCGTTGGCGCGTTGGGCCTGTTTATGGCGTGGGCGCCGCAGACCACGTTTTTTGCCTGCCTTGGGTCGTTGGTGCTGGGTCTTGCCGTGGCCCGGCTGCTTGATTTCATTTCGACCCGCAAAGGCGCTGAACAGCCCTCGCAGAAAGATGTGCGATGACCGACCGACCGGACCCAGAACAGGACGACACGCCGCGCCAGCATGGCGCGACGCACACGCACGACGGCACGGAACTGGCAAAGCTGTGGGAGACGTTTCGCAAGCGCGGCGACACCGAATCACGCAACCAGTTGACGGAGTTCTATTTCGACATGGTGCGGGCGAACTCGGAGAACATCGCCGAGATCCTGCTGGAGTCGATTGAACAGAACGACCTGTATCAATCGGGCGTTGTCGCGTTTTTTGAAGCGCTGAACGAGTTCGACCCCAACGAGCACGGGGCGTTTGAGGACTTCGGCAGCATGGCAATCCGCCGCGCCATCGTGGAAGAAATCCGCGGCCTGGTCGGCATTGATTGGGCGCCCCACAAATCCGAAGAATAGCCGCTACTCGCCTTTGGGTGCAGCCGACTGCACATCCAGCTGCTTGAGCGTATCGCGGGCCCGCGTGATATCGAACTCGCTGCCCTTGAACACGATGCTTTTGGTGCGGTCAAAGGCCCCGATCTGCACGCTGCCGCCTTCCACTTGCTGGCTGAACATTTCCCGCAGCAGGCGTGCGCCCTCAGACGCGCTCAGATAGACCAGCTTCAGGGTCTGGGTGCTTTCGACAAAGGCCCCGGCTTGGGGTTGGTCGTCGAGTCTGGCGGAACGTTCGGCCACGCGTGCCAGTTCGTCGCGCCGGCCGCTTAACAGGATTACATTGGCGCGCTCATTCACTGCACCCTTCCAGCCTTCGCCGATTGCCCGCAGACGTTCCAGCGCCGCCAAATGGCGCGCCGCCGGGCCGGATTTCACGGCCAAATCCTGCACCGACAGGTCGTCAACACGGTCCGTCGGTTGATCAGCCGCCAGTGCGACTTCCCAGGCCGCATTCAGGCGATCAGCAAAATCGGTTACCAGCAGCGTGTGCGTGGCCTCAAAAACTTCCACGCGGCCCACGCCCGGACTCAACCGTTCCCGAATGCGTGTCGCGACATCCAGCGGTGCGGCACGTCCGAGGCGAATGGAAAGCGCGGCAAAATACATGCCTTGCAGGGCCTTGGGGTCCTCTACGACGGGCGCCAGGCGCGCGGCGTTTTCACCACTGTGAAGTTGATAGGTAGGCCCGGGCAGTCCGCCAATTTCGAACGCCACCAGCCCGGCCCGGCGCAACAGTTCCAGCAGCAGCACCAGCTTCTGATTGCGTGTTTCGGCCTGGGTACCCTTGCCAGTTACTCGGCGCGGCAATCCGCTTGCGGCGTCATTCAGGTCTTTGCCTTCATAGACAAACCCGACGCCAAGCGATTTTTGCGCCCACAGCAGCACGTCCCCAATCGGGGCATTGTCGAACTCCGGCTTGGGCTGTTCTTGCTGGGCGTTACCGGTCATGCCCGGAAGGGCCAGAAGCAGCAGCAGCACGGGCAGCATCGTGAATGTTCGCTTCATGTCGTGACCTCCGGTTTGGCACTGGCACGGATGGCATTGCGGTCTTTGCGGCCCATTGTCAGGCCGATGGCAACGCCTGCGATCAGCAACGTTCCGCCGATGATTTGCTCCATGCTCATGGTTGATTCTCGAAACACAACATACTGGTCACGCAAAGCGTACATGATCAGCAGCGAAATGATCGGTTCGCCAAGGATCGTCAGGTTCACATAGAACACGGGAACGTACTTGACCACATAGTGAAACAGCGAATGGCCAACCAACGTTGGCACCAAAACTGCAGCAATCAGCCAGAACCATTGGTCGTTGGAGTAACCCGACAAAGGGTCGCCTGCAATCAGCGCTGCTGTCAACGTTGTCAGGCCGCCAACCCAGTACAGCGCGCCCAGGTACCCCGGCAAAGACATGCGCGGGCGCAACACCCGACCCAGGCTGTAGCTGGTGACGATCGCAAGCCCGCAGGCAAGCACCAGCGCGTCGCCGACAAGCTGGGAAGCATCAAAGCGGTAGTCATGCCACACGAACAAGACAAGCCCTGAGGTCGCAATCAGTGACGACAGCAACATCGCGCGGGTGAATTTTTCGTCCAGCCAGGCCGCGCCAATGCCTGCGGCCATCAGCGGCTGCACAGCAAGCAACACGACCACGCTCTCTTTGCTCGTGTGGAAAAACGCCAGGTTGAACAGCCCGAAGTGCGCGCCGTAAAGCACGCCGGATGCCAGCAACAGCAGCCTTTCGCGCCCTCGCAACCCGCGCCAATCCGCCAGCAGCCGGGGCAGTGCCAGCGGTGAAAGCAGCAAAGCAACGCACAGCAGGCGCCACGACGCCAAGGCAAAGGGGTCCAGCCCGGTAAGAAGGATCAGCACCGGGGCTGTAGAGACAGCAAGCACACCAATCACCAGGGCCGAGGCAGGAAGCGCGCGCATGGCTGGGCATCATGCGTTGGGCCAGCAGGGAAACCATTGGGTTTGCGCCCGCGCCGATGACGGCTAGAGTAGGGCAACCATCTGGGGGCAACATGGCGCTCTTCAACGTACTGACGGAGTACGGCTGCGAATCCGTCACTTTCGTTAACGACCAGGCATCCGGCCTGCAAGCGATCATTGCCATTCACAGCACGCGGCGCGGGCCCGCCTTTGGTGGCATACGCACTCTCAGCTATCGCAGCCAAAGTGGCGCATTGACTGACGCCGTGCGGCTGGCCCAGGCCATGAGTTTCAAGGCCGCCGTGGCGGATCTGCCGGCCGGCGGCGGCAAAAGCATTGTGATCAAGCACGAAGGCATGAAGCGCGAGGAAGCCTTCCGCGCCCTGGGCAAGGCCATCCAGAAGATGGGTGGCAGTTACTTTACCGGGCTGGACGTCGGTACCTCGGTCGAAGACCTCAAGGCATTGGGCCATGAAACCCGCTATGCCGCCGTGAAGCTGGATTTTGGCAAGGCCACAGCGCGGGGGCTGGTGGCCGCGATTCGGGCCGGGTTGAAGCACGCCACACGCAATGACGCGCTGGACGGCCGCCATATCGCCTTGCAGGGCCTGGGCTCTGTGGGCAGCGAACTGGCCAGGCTGCTGCATGCCCAGGGCGCGCGGCTGACCGTGGCAGACACTAGCGCAACTTCCGCTTCGCAGATTGCCGAAGAAACCGGAGCCGAGGTTGTTGCGGCCTCGCGCATTCTGACCACCGAGTGTGACGTGCTTTCGCCATGTGCGCTGGGCAGCGTGTTTACGGGCCAGATTGTCGATTCTTTGCGCTGCAAGGTGATTGCCGGCAGCGCCAACAACCAGTTGGCGGGTTCCGGTGTCGGTGCGGCGCTGGCCCAGGCGGGCATTACCTACGTGCCGGACTACGTGGCCAACGCTGGCGCCTTGATCAAAGGCGTCACGGAGTACGTGCAGGGCCGCGAGGTGGATTACAAGGTCGTGGACCGCATTGGCGACACAACGACACTGGTGCTCGATCGCGCCAAGAAGGCGCGCAAGCCGACGCACGAAATCGCCGAACTGATCGCGCGCGAACGGCTGGCATAGCAACACAGGCTTTGCGCCCGCCTGCCGGGGCGTTTGTGGCGCACAACCATGCCGACCTTGATTCCAACTGGCCGCCTTGCGCCCACGCCTTCGGGCTTGCTGCACCTGGGCAACGGCCGCAGCTTCTTGCTGGCCTGGCTGTGGGCGCGATCGGAAGGCGGCCGGATCATCCTGCGTGTAGAAGATATCGACCGGCCGCGCTGCAAGCCCGAGTTTCGTGCTCAAGCCAAAGAGGACCTGCAATGGCTGGGACTGGATTGGGACGAGTTGACGCCCGATCAAAGCACGCGTACGGACATTTACCGCGCAGCCCTGCAAAGGCTGATCGAAGCCGGCTTGGCTTATCCGTGTACCTGCACGCGCAAAGACATCGAGGAAGCCAGCAGTGCACCCCATGGCGACGAAGGCGCGATCTACCCCGGCACTTGCCGTGGCAAATGGCGCAACGCCGCCCACGCACGCCAAGCCACGGGTCGCGACCCGGCCTGGCGTTTTCTGTGGCAGGGCGACGCCGTGAAGTTCCACGACGAACTCGCGGGCGAAGTAAGTGTTGACCCGTCAACACTGGGCGATTTTGTGCTGTGGAGGCGCGACGACTTGCCAAGTTACCAGTTGGCCGTAACTGTCGACGACGCCGCGCAAGCAGTGACGCAGGTACTGCGAGGCCGCGACCTGCTGCTTTCCACGGGCAGGCAACTGGCCTTGTATGGCGCGCTGAACCTGCAGGCGCCAACCCGGTGGGCCCACGTGCCGTTCATTCAAGACGCGCACGGCCGGCGCATGGCCAAGCGCGAAGGCGATGTATCGATCAAAGCCCTGCGTGAACGCGGCGTGGACCCGCGCAGAGTAGCCGCCTTTCTGGCCCGCACGGCCGGACTTGCCGCCCCCGAAACCGGGGCCTGGCCGGCGGACCTGGTTGCAGGATTTGCAGTGGCACAAATCAGCGACGGCGACTTTTTGCTTTCAGATGAGGCTTTGCGATCGCTTTGACGCGGCGATAGTCGAACTCGACGCCGATCGATTCATCACCCTGGGGCGTGATGTTGAAATGCCGCAGCAGTAGTCGATCGCGGCCCTTAAGCTGCAGGGTGGTTCGCCAGCCCCAATCCGGGCCTTCGCCAGCGGGGTAGCTGCCACGAACATCGGGCGCAAGCGGACTTGCGCCCTTTTGGCCGGCGCTGTGCATGATGCGCGTGCCGTTGTGCACGCTGTCCACCCAGGCCACTTGCCACTGTTGCTCGCCCAACGAGAAGCCGATCAACGCAAGGCCTTGCATGGACTGGCCCATCAGTTTGCCGCGATAACTGTGCTGGGCGAACATGCCGTTCAACACCAGCTTGATGACTCCGTTGACGGGCGAGGTGTCACGTAGCTGGCCAGGTTCAAACCAGGTGCGGGCCGTGCCCCGCCAGGTGCCAGCCATGCGGGCCAGCACGGCGTGGGCGCCCCTGTTTTTGGATGCGTGGAGTTTGTCAGACATGGGTGCTCCCAGTTTGCGAACAGCGGTGCCGGGTGGCGAAGCTGTTGATTCGGAAAGGCAGCGGCCAAACTAACCCGAGATTGCCACGCGCTGCTTTTCGGCACTGTTTGTGGCGGCTTGGAGCTGCGCGTCCAGATCGACTGGCTCGGTGCGCAGCTTGTAGAAAAAGTCGCGGCGGCGGGGTTGGTAGCCGGCATCTTTGACGAGGCGGCGGATTTCGTGTTCGTTCATCCGAAACGCGGCACCGGCCAGACGCACTACGTTCTCTTCGATCATCAGGCTGCCCATGTCGTTGCAGCCGTAACGCAGGCTGACCTGGCCCACCTGCCCGCCTTGTGTGACCCAGCTGGCCTGGCAATTTTCGAAGTTGTCCAGAAAGATGCGCGCCACAGCCTGCGTGCGCAGGTATTCGTGCGCGCCAGCCATCTGCACATCGGCCATACGGTTTCCTTCACTTTGGAAGGTCCAGCAGATAAAGGCCGTGAAGCCGCCGGTTTCGTCCTGCAGCTGGCGCAGACGCTGGAGGTGTTCAATACGTTCGGCGCGGGTTTCCACGTGGCCAAACATCATTGTTGCGCTGCTGCGAATGCCCAATTTGTGGGCTTGGCGCATGGGTTCCAGCCACGCGTCGGCGCCCCCCTTTTTGGGGCAGATGATGTTGCGAACGCGGTCGGTCAACACCTCGGCGCCGCCGCCGGGAATGCTTTGCAGACCCGCGGCCTGAAGTTCTTTCAATACTTCGGGCAGCGACATGCGCCAGAACAGGGCAAAGTGCTGGATCTCGCTGGGGCTGAAGGCGTGGTTGTGCAGTCCCATTCCGCGAAACAGACCAAGCATGTCCTGGTAATACTTCAGCGGCAACTTGGGGTTGTGTCCGCCTTGCAGCAGGATTTCAGTGCCGCCCAGATCCAGCGTTTCCTGGGCTTTCTGGCGCAGAGATTCGAGATCCAGCGTGTAGGCCTCATTGTCCAGCGGGCGGCGATAGAAGCTGCAGAAATCGCAATCGGTGATGCAGACGTTCGTGTAGTTGATGTTGCGGCTGATTACGTAAGTGACCACGTCAGCGCGCTTGGCGGCCTGCATTTTTCGGTCGCGAACGAAGTGTGCCAACTGGGCAAGTTCGTGGATCGGTGCGTGATCCAGCAGCCCGACGCCTTCGTCGAAACTGATACGCGTGCCCGCCAGCACCTTGTCGGCGATCTTCAGAAACTCTGGGGGTGTGCCCTTGGCGATCATTGCGACCGACTATAGCCGCCAGCCCCGTCAGGCAAAGGGGCCTGGCCGAAGCACAATCCCTGGAATTGCCGGACTAGGCGGTCGGCAAAGGCCGTTGTTGATAAGATCACTGCTCACGCATCTCTGGAGCTATCCATGCCAACGGCCACGGATACCGCCTTTCTTGACAAGGCGCTCAGTGAACTGGAAAGCGTGCGGCGCTGGTCCCCCCGCACGATCAGCAAACTGGAATCGCTGATCAACAGCCCGGACGCCTGGGCCGTGTACCGCGTCGACCCGCTGCGCTTTGCCGCCGAGCGCGGCATGGCAGAACAAGAATCCATCGACCTGTTCCTGCATGCGGCCAACATCGGTCTGTTCAATATGGAGTGGCGGCTCTTGTGCCCGGTGTGCAGCGACACGGTTTCCAGTTGCCGAACCATGTCAACTGTTCAATCGCGCTGCTACTGCCAACTGTGCCAGATGAGCGTAGAGGTCAATCTGGACGACTACATTGCGATTTCTTTCAACCTCTCGCCGCGCGTGCGCGAACTTCCCTGGCACAAACCCGAGAACTTGAGCGCGGAAGATTACCTGCTGCGTTATCGCATTGACCAAAATGCCGTGTACGAAGGGCTTGGAAAGCTGTCAGACATTCTGCGCTCGTTCCACAAGCTCTTCGACACGATCGGGCCGGGCCAATCACGCACCGTAGAGTTTGACGTGTTGCCCGGTTTTGCGGTGGTCGGCTTTGACGCCGGAGCCAACCGCAGTTTCATCCTGACGGCGCAAGGCGAACCGTCGGCAACACGTCAGCAGTTGCGGGCTGAGGCGGGCCGCGAGGATTGGGTGCTTTCCAGTCAGCAATTGTCGCCAGGGCCTGTCCGTGTACAGATCAGCAACCCGACGCAGCACAACCTGCAAATGGCACTGTACGCGCGCCCTAACGGCGAAATGCCCCCTACGTTGCGGCTGGGCACTTTTCTTACCGGCAACCGACTGCTGAATAACCAGACGTTTCGCACGCTGTATCGGGCAGAGACTCTCGCCAGCGGTGAAGGTGTTGGCGTGCGTGACCTGACGCTGCTGTTTACGGACCTCAAAGGCAGCACAGAGCTGTATGAGCGCGTAGGAGACCTTGCTGCCTTTGCCCTGGTTCAGCAGCACTTTGAGCACCTGCGACAGGCCGTGCAGCAGCAGGAAGGTGCCGTGGTGAAAACCATTGGCGATGCCGTGATGGCTTCCTTCAACCAGCCGGCGGATGCCGTCAAGGCTGCACTTGCCATGCATCGGGACATTGAGGCCTTCAACAGCAAGCGGGGCAACCGCGACCTGATTCTGAAGATCGGGCTGCATCGCGGGCACAGCATTGCGGTAACGCTGAATGACCGCCTGGACTACTTCGGCCAGACGGTAAACATTGCCGCGCGCGTGCAGGGCGTGGCCAACTCCGATGAGATGTGCGTGACCACGGAAGTTATTCAGGCGTCCGGCGTTCGAGAATTGCTGGCCGGACACGACGTGCGTGAGGAATCCGCGCGACTCAAGGGCATTTCGGATTCGATGCAGGTCTATCGCGTGAAACTGGGTTGATCAACGCAACGCGTCCAGCGCGGCGTCCATGGACCCCGGTGGCAGCAAGTCCAGTTCGATGGCCCGGCGAGTGAACTCCAGCAGCCCCTTGTGGTGGGCTGGAGTAAGCTCGTGCTGGATGATCTGTGTCAGGTAGACCGCCAGTTCCTGTTCGGTCCAGCCGGTATCCATGGCGGCCATCCGCACAAGTTCAAACGTCTCGTTGCGGCCTGACCGCAGGGTTTCGTGCAGGCGCTCTATCATGGCCGGCGAAGCCACTCCGGGTTTGCCGGCCCACATGGCAAACACAAAGGGAAGGTCGGTCAGAAGTTTCCATTCCGCGGCCAGATCGACCCAAACGCGATCGGTTGCGGTTCTGCGCGCAGCCAGGCAAGCATCGCCAATCATCAGCACGGCGTCTTCAGAGCGGTCGGCAAGGTCCTGTGCCTGCAAGGAGGCCTCCAGCAAGGCAGGTTTCGCCCCGGCTTCGTGCAGAATGATCTTGCACAGGGCCACACTGGTGCGGCTGGCTGACGTAACGGCCACACTCTCAATCTCGGGCAGGTCTTTGCGGGTGAACAAGCCGACACTTTCGACGATGCCATCAGCACCAATGCCAAGGCCGGGAATCAACTCCAGCCCCGGCTGGCGCAGGGCCTCCACCACCGGCAGCAGGCCGATGTCGAGAGCGCCCGATTGCATTTTGTCGGCCAGGCGCGCCGGCGTATCGGGCACGACTTCGACGCCCGGGTCGTGCCGCAGGCTGAACCACAGCGGCATGGCATTGAGATAGCTGACAACCCCGACACGAAGCGGTTTCACGGCCGGGAAGATAACGCCAAAACGTGAAAGCGCAAACCACGCTGGGGCTGGTAAACTCCAATCTACTGTCCCGGAGGTTACCCATGCGCATGCATTTGCCGATGTTGCTGATGACGTTGCTGGCGGTTGCCTGCACCAACAACCAGGTAATCGAAACCAAAGAGAACAAGGTGGGCACGCTGACCTCGGCCAACGAGTACCTGGTGAAGCCCCTGCAAGTCAGCTTCAAAGCGCCCGAGGGCTGGAATACCTCGGCCGAGACTTGGACAGGGTGGCTGCAGCAGTGGCGCAATGAATATGACGGCGAGTTGCGCAAGGAGTGCCGCAAGACCCTGACCAACATTGAAGCCGACGCCAAGCCCGCCAAGGGCTACGTGGTCGAGTGTGATGTCTATGAAATGGAAAGCGGCGGCTTTGCCGGGGTTGGCGGCACGGGCTATGCGCGCGCCAAGGTGAAGATCACCGACGTTGCCGACGGCACGGTGCTGTTTGAGGGCAAACTGCAGGGCACTTCGACGACAGCCACATCCGTAGAGGGCCGTTTGACGGGTTCCGTCAACGACCTGGCAGAAAAGATCGCTGAGATCCTGATGCAGGGCGCCTAGCCGCGCCTGGCAGGCGCGAACAGGGCGTAGCTTTCGGCTTTCAAGAGATTGCGCTGCAAGGTCAGCGCTTTCGACGCGTGCGCTGCACGAAGGGCATCTTCTACAGGTAGTAATCCTGCAGAGCGCGGACATCTTCTTCCGCACCCTGAATGCTTGCCATTGCCTTGACCGCGGCCTCGGCAGCGGAAAGTGTGGTCAGTGTAGGTATGCCCTTCATCACGCAACGGCGGCGCAATTGAGCTTCATCACTGCGCGGGTCTTTTCCACTGGGCGTGTTGATCAACAGCCCAACGTCGTTGTTGATGATCAAGTCCAGCACGTTCGGGCGGCCTTCCTGAATCTTGTTCACCCGCTGCACCTTGATGCCCGCTGATTCCAGCGCTGTGGCTGTGCCGCCAGTGGCTACAAGCTCAAAGCCCATGTCCAGAAGCTTCTGGCACAGCGGCAGCACGCGCTGCTTGTCGGCGTTCTTGACGCTGACGAACACCTTGCCGCTGCGTGGCAAGGCTTGCGACGCCCCGGCCTGGGCCTTGCTGACGGCCCTGCCATAGCTTTTGTCGATGCCCATGACTTCGCCCGTGCTGCGCATTTCGGGGGCCAGCAACACGTCGGCACCAGGGAACTTGTTGAATGGAAACACCGGCTTCTTGATCGAGTGGTGCTTGGGAATGATCTCGTGGGTCAGGCCAAGCTCTTTCAACGTCATGCCGCACATCACCTTGGTGGCGATTTTGGCAATCGGTCGGCCGATGGCCTTGGCCACAAAGGGCACGGTGCGTGAGGCGCGGGGGTTTACTTCGATGATCCAGACTTCGTTGTTCTTGACCGCGTACTGCACGTTCATCAAGCCGCGCACTTTGAGGGCCTTGGCCAGCTTGACCGTGGTTTCGCGCAAGTCGCGCAGCACGTTTTCGGCCAGCGTATGCGTGGGAATGCTGCACGTGGAATCGCCGCTGTGCACGCCTGCGTATTCAATCTGTTCCATGATGCCCGCAACCACCACTTCGTGGCCGTCGGAAAGACAATCCACATCGACTTCAATGGCTTCGTCCAGGAATTGGTCAATCAGGATCGGCTTGCCTTCGGCGGCTTCTACGGCCAGGCCGACAAAGTGCTGTAGCTCGGCCTCGTCGTAACAGATCTCCATGGCACGCCCGCCCAACACAAAGCTTGGACGCACAAGCACCGGGTAGCCGATGTCGCGGGCGGCCTTGAGAGCGCCCTGGGCATCCAGGGTGATGGTGCCGCGGGGCTGGCGCAGACCCAATTGTTTGACCAGCGCATGAAACTTCTCGCGGTCGCTGGCGATGTCGACGCTGTCTACAGGTGTGCCGATGATGGGCACACCGGCGTCGGAAAGGCGGCGGGCCAGGTTGATGGGCGTCTGGCCGCCGAACTGCACGATCACGCCTTCGGGCTTCATGACGTCATAAATGTTCATGACGTCTTCAAATGTCAGCGGTTCAAAGAAAAGGTCGTCGCTGATGTCGAAATCCGTGCTGACGGTTTCCGGGTTGCTGTTGACCATGATTGACTCAATGCCCAGTTCGCGCAGCGCCATGCTGGCGTGCACGCAGCAGTAGTCGAACTCAATGCCCTGGCCAATGCGGTTCGGCCCGCCACCAATGACCATGACCTTGCGCTTGGTGCTGGGGCGCAGCTCGGTTTCTTCTTCGTAGGTGCTGTAATAGTAGGGCGTGCGCGCGGCAAACTCGGCCGCGCAGGTATCGACCAGTTTGTAGGTCGGCACAACGCCCAGCGACTTGCGGTGTGCGCGCACCTTGAGTTCGTCGGTCTGCAAAATCACGGCCAGTTGCGTGTCGGCAAAACCAAGTTGCTTGGCTTCGCGCATTAGTTCTGTGTCAACTTTTTCCAGGCTGCCTGCACTGCGCAGGCTGCGTTCGAACTCCAGCAACTGCTGTATGTTGTCAATGAACCAGGGATCAATGCCGCTGAAGTTACTGATTTCTGCGGGCGTCATGCCACTGCGCAGGGCCTTGCGAATCGTGAAGATGCGCTCTACGCCGGGCGTGATCAACCCGGCCTTGATTTCCTGGCGGGACACCTTGCGGGTCTCCAGCAACTCCTTGCGGTCTGCCCCCAGACCGGCGCGACCTGTTTCCAGGCTGCGCAGGGCCTTCTGCATGGCTTCTTTGAACGTGCGGCCGATGCTCATGGCTTCGCCCACGGATTTCATCTGCGTGGTCAACACCGGGTTGGCACCAGGGAATTTCTCAAAGGCCCACCGCGGGGTCTTCACGACCACATAGTCAATGCTGGGCTCAAAACTGGCTGGCGTGGCTTTGGTGATGTCGTTCTGCAATTCGTCCAGCGAGTATCCCACGGCAAGCTTGGCCGCAAACTTTGCGATCGGAAAGCCTGTGGCTTTGCTTGCCAGGGCGCTGCTGCGCGACACGCGCGGGTTCATTTCAATCACAATGCGTCGGCCGTTGCGCGGGTTGACGGCGAACTGCACGTTGCTGCCGCCGGTTTCAACGCCGATTTCGCGCATGATCGCCTTGGCGTCATCGCGCATCTGCTGATACTCCTTGTCGGTCAGCGTCATGGCCGGTGCCACGGTGATACTGTCGCCGGTGTGCACGCCCATCGGGTCGAAGTTTTCAATGCTGCAGATGACGACGAAGTTGTCCTTGTGGTCGCGCATTACCTCAAGTTCAAACTCCTTCCAGCCGGCCAGGTACTCCTCAATCAACACCTCGCTGGTGGGGGATGCAGCCAGGCCTTTGCGGCAGATCTCCTCGTATTCCTCCACGTTGAAGGCAATGCCGCCGCCGGTGCCGCCCATGGTAAAGCCGGGGCGAATCACAGCCGGCAGGCCCACCTTGACCAGCGCGCTTTGGCAATCGGCCCACGTGTGCGCGATGGCGCTGTTGGGAACATCGATGCCGATTTTGACCATGGCTTCTTTGAACGCGCCGCGGTCCTCGGCTTTGTGAATCGCGTCGGGCTTGGCGCCGATGGTCTCGACCTTGAACTTTTCAAGCACGCCCATGCGGTGCAGCGACATGGCGGTATTGAGTGCCGTCTGGCCGCCCAGCGTGGGCAACAGCGCATCGGGGCGTTCTTTTTCGATGATCTTTGCGCAGAACTCAGGCGTGACGGGTTCGATGTACGTGCGGTTGGCCATTTCCGGGTCGGTCATGATCGTGGCCGGGTTGCTGTTTACCAGCACGACCTCGTAGCCTTCTTCACGCAGGGCTTTACAGGCCTGGGTGCCCGAGTAATCGAATTCACAGGCCTGGCCAATGATGATGGGGCCAGAGCCGATGATCATGATCTTCTTGAGGTCAGTGCGTTTGGGCATGGGCTCGTAGTTCTCGAACTGCAGTTTGTGGTCTTGGGTTCAGGGTTTGAGGGACCTGCCAACCGCAAAGCAGCGGCTGCTGGCGTGCCCCGATACCTGAAGATCAAAACCCAAAACCGCCGGTCACTTCGATTCAATCACCACCATCGCCATCGCATACTCCTTTGTGTGCGACAGCGACAGCCATAAAAAAGACGGCCCGAAGCCGTCCAGAATATCCTTGGCGATGCCTTTGACTTGAAGCACGGGCTTGCCGTCAGGGTCGTTCGTGACGGCGATCTCGGAAAAGCCCACGCCCTTGGCCCAGCCCGTGCCTATGGCCTTCATGAAGGCTTCCTTGGCTGCAAAACGCGCCGCAAAGTGCACAGCGGCCGCGGCCTTGCCGTCGCAATAGCTGACTTCCTGGGCAGAGAAAACGCGTGGCAGAAAATCATCACGCTTGTCGCGCAGCAGCTTTTCGATTCGCGCGACATCGACGATGTCGGTGCCGATTCCAAGGATGGCCATCGGGGGCGGAAGGATAGCGGGCCCCGGCTTGAATGCAACGTGTGGATAAAGCAGGCAGGGTCCCTCAACGGGATCTTGCCAGTACCGCGCCCGCGTTGGCCGTTGGTGGACTGGCCTACTTCTCAAAGCAGCCGCGGTCGTAGCCGCCGCTTTGGGGGCGGCTGGCCCCGTCGTAGGTGCCAGTAACGCCAAGGCTGTTGTTGCCGTCGTCCAGACCGGGCGAACCCGTGGTCAGCGAATAATCGTCAGACCCGACGTTGGCAAACAATGGTTGGGTGGTCTGGTCGTTGCTGCCCTGGCCGCTGAATGTGACCCAATTGGCCAGCGCCGAGTACGTGTTGCTGGTGGTTTCATCGGTGGCAAAGGGCCAGCCGCTGGGCTTGTAGAACACGTTGTGGCTTTCCACCAGGCCAGACATGCTGTCGGTGGTGACCTCAAAAATTCCTCGCGCCCCCGGCCACGCAGACGTTGTTGCGAATCGTGTTGCCGGTGCTGCCGTTGCTGAGGACAAAGCAGTGGCGCGTCACGGTGGCGCCCAGTGTCACGGTGTTGTGGTACACGCGATTGTTCATGCTGCCATAGCCGGGGCCCACGCCGCCCTGGGCGTTGCCGTCGTCCCACAGCACAATGCCGCTTTGGTTGTACTGGGTGCGCAGCAGGTTGTTGCGGATGTCGCAGTTTCGGATGCTGGCAAAGTTCAAGCAGGCGCCGCCGCCTGCAACGGCCGGGCTGGCGCCCGGAACGGCAGCGCTGCCTCCGCCGTTGTCGACACACCAGTTGCGTTCGACAATGCACTGCT
This sequence comes from Planctomycetota bacterium, assembly GCA_016722065.1. Taxonomy (GTDB): domain Bacteria; phylum Planctomycetota; class UBA8742; order UBA2392; family UBA2392; genus H3-PLA7. The sequence goes on along the minus strand of JADKGX010000001.1, from coordinate 239,086 downwards.
CACAGATGCCGTCTTCATGTGTGCCGCCGCCGCCGACAATGCTTTGCGGGTCTGCGTTGATCTGGATTCCGCCAGCTGCATTGTTGTGGCAATAGTTACCGGCAATGATGGCGCGATCGCCGCCGTTGCTGTGGTAGATGCCGTGTTCACGCTGGCTGCCAAAGCACTCGTTGCCCAGCATGTGGCAGTCGTCGCTGTAATCAGTGAAACAGCCCCAGGTGCCGCCGTTGGCGAACACGCAGCCCTGCACAGTCACGTTGGGCGAGTAATCGACGCGGCAACCGGCCCGATAGGAATTCTGGGTGCGCAGGCCGTGGATGACGATGTAGCTGCTGAACGTGATCTTGATCGAGTCTCGGTTATCAGGGCTGGTCGTGCTGTTGGTGCCACTGTTGATAATGGCGCCGGTGCCCAGCGCTCGAAACACGATCGGGTTGCCCGCGGTGCCGTTCTTGCCATTGATCGTGAAGCGCGCGTAGGTTCCATCCAGTACTTCAACGATATTGCCGGCCACCGCGGTGTTGGCGGCCTTTTGCAGCGTGCGCCAGGCCGTGGCCGGGGTCAGGCCATTGTTGCTGTCGTTTGCGCCTGCGGCGTCATCGACATAATAGGTGGCCGTGCCGGCAGGTGCTGCAGGCACAAAGGGCGCCTTGCCACCACCGGCGGCTGCGGCGTTGCAATCAAAGGCAGCACTGGTAGCGGCGGTCAGCGCCGGTGTTGATGTAAAGGTAAGCGTATAGCCCGTGCCGGCCAGGTTGATCGACAGGTCCGTAAACGTGGCAACGCCATTGAGGGCGGTTGCAGTCAGCGTGCCGCCCAAGGAAGCCCCACTCGTGCCGGTCGCCGCAGTGATAGCAGCCGTGACTTGCGTGGAGTTGTCGCTGGCAACCGTCAGGCCACCGGCGTCACGTATGGTCACGCGAGGCTGCGTCAGGAAGGCTGCTGCAGGCACGGCGCCAGAGGGTTGCTGGCTGACGACCAACTGGGTTGCCGGCCCGGCAGTAGTGCCACCAGCGCTTGAAGTTCCGCCACCGCCACCGCCGGCGCAAGCGGCCAATGTCAATGCGGACACGAAAAGCCAGCACAGGGCAACAAAGGACTGACGCATGGGATTCTCCTGGTGCGTCCTTGATGCCGCGCGCGGGCAACAGGGGTCAGATTTTTCCCTGCAGCCATTCTGTGGCTTCTTCCAGCTTGTCAAAGACACCTTCGCGCTCCGTTGCGTTGTGCGTTGTGTTCACATCCTGGAACATCAGCGTTGCTAGCGCTTGCTGACATGGCAGCCCAACCACCACTGCGCTGGGCACACCCAGGTCGCCGCCTGCATCCAGCAGATCGGCCATCGAATCGCCCCATGTATACACGAGGCTGGAGAGATCCAGCAGCAGCGCCGCTGGTCGCCAGGTCGCATGGGCTGCCGTGATCATGCCGCACAGGTAGCGAGCATGAATGTTGCCACCTGAACCGATTCCAAAGGTCCCGCGCACGGTAGCCCTCAACACGCCGCCTGAACGCTGGGTTTGCAGGCGGGACAAAGCAAAATGGCAATGCACCGGAAACTCTGCAAAGTCAACCGGGCGAAAGTTCATGGTCAAAGTACCCGTGCCGATGCATAGCCGACTACTTCGTCGCGGTCGCCACTGACGGCACCGCTGGTTGTGTGTTCCAGGACTTCCACACGCGTGGCGCCTAGGCGTTGACAGGTTTCCAGCATCAAGGCGGTGGCGTGCGCGCCACACATGCTGATGTCCTGTTGCTGGCACACCTGCAGCATGGCTGCAGCGTCAAAGTCTGCCAATGCGGCCAGCGCCAGCTTGTCTTTCAGGATAGTGCTTTCTTCGTCGGCGTAATGATTCATATCGGTGCTGGCAATCAGCAGCACGTCTTGATCGTGGGCGACTACGGCCTTGGCAATGCCTTGCGCGGTGCGCTGCAGCAACTCCAGGGGCGAAGTCGAAACGCTTACTACGGCAATGCGCACATCCGGTCGCAGCACCTGCAGAAAAGGCAGCACAACTTCTGCGGCGTGTTCCAGAAAGTGCGGCACGTTGCTGGCGGATACTCCAGGCACCGATGCCAGCGCCTTGTTCAGGCTGCCATCGGTTTCGATGGGGCCCAGCGGCGTCTGCCAGGTCTGAAACTGGGCCAGTGAAAGCGCACCGCCACCCAGGTGGTGTTTTGTGTGCAGCAGCAGGCAAACCGGTGGAATGTCGACGGAGGCCAAAGCCCGGCCGCAGACCGCACCCGAATAGACGTACCCGGCATGAGGTACCATCACGCCATAGGCCTTGGCCTTGGGCGCGGCTGGCGTGGCAAGATAGCCCGTGATCTCTGCCCTCAAGCGTGCCGGTACGGCCGTGTAGAAGCGCCCGGCGACGGCGGGCTGGCGAATCGACTCCAATGTGGACATGGCAGGTCCCTTCGATGGCATTGTGGCGAGCCTCGGGCACCCATCAGATATCAATGTCGTCTGTGGATTCCTCAGGCACTACTTCCACAATCACCAGTGTGCCACCCAAAAGGTCGCCCAGGCGCTGCTGGCGGCCACTGAACAACATCAAGCCCAATGGCAGCATCAGCACTGTCCAGTGAACCATCTCGACAATCTTCAGCAGGTTGCGCACCACAATGCGCCAGGGCGAGGGTGTCTCGCCTTTGTTGTCCACCACGCGCAATCGAAACAAGGCCTTGCCCAGCGTGCGGCCCCACATCAACTCACAGAACAGGCTGTAGATCACCAGCAGCGAAAGTGTAACCAGCGAAGCCGCAATCACCTGCACAATGCCTGTATCAAGCTGGCCGAAGCTGACCAGCACGATAAAGCCGTAAGCGTCTTCCAGCCGGTATTGATATAGGCCCTGGGCCAGCATCACCAAGGGGCTGGTCACAGCAAGGTCAATCAACAGCGCCATGCCTCGCGCCGGGCCGCTGGCAAACACCAGTTTGTTTTCAGGCTTCTCTTTGGCCATGCCCGTTCGTTGCAGTAATTGGTTGATGGCGCGGTCCTGTGGGCGCTCGCGGTTCAGCACCAGCCACACGCCCTGCGACATCAACGCCAGCCCTAGCACAAACAACACGACCGCCCAGCCCAGTTGCGCTGTCAGGCTCTGGGAGCCATCCAGGCGGGCATCCTGCGGTTCCGTCCAGCTCAGCTTTTCGGGGTCCTGCCAGGGTGCATTGGAGTACTTGATCGTGCCGCCGTCGCTGAACCAGGCGTGCAATTCCTTGCCTCCCAGCAGCGTCACAAAGTTCGCTGCATCCAGCGCCGAGGCCGCGCCGGCGCGAGCGGGCGACGGCAACTCCATCCACTGGCCTTCTGGTTTGTCGCCCGCCAGCAGAGCCGTGAACGACCAGTTGCGCGAGGCATCGTCCTTGCGGGTATATGCAACCACAGGCACAGCGGTGGCCGTATCAGTTCCCATCACGGCAAGACTGGCACGGGAAACCAGTGCCGGCAGTTGCGCCCTTCGCAAGATCTGCGCAGTCGTGCCTTTGGTTGGTGTCGGGCGGGCTGCTTCGCCGGGGTTGGGGGTTGCGTCGGCGTCGCGGTCACTTGGGCTGGGTGCCAACTTGGGTGCTACAGCCAGAATGCTCAACTTGCCGGTGCGGCCCTCCAGCACCGTAAGCCAGATCGCGCCCGAAGTACCCACGACGTGCAAGCGTGTGCCAGGGCTTGCTGTCTTGAACACCGTGAAATCGCCGGCTCCGGTATCGCGCGCCGGCCGAACGTGCACTTCGTTGCCGTGCAACCAGAACAACCACGGGGTTCCGTCCAGCACCGCGCAAACCGGGCCGGCGCCGGCGTCATTCAAGCCCAGCGTGTACGAATCCTTCAGCTCCCAGGTGTCGTCGCGCTGTGCAAATCGCAGCACCTGCGATTCTGTGGTCAGCAGCAACGTTCCATCGCCGGCCTGGGCAGCGCCCAGTGCCATGCCGTTGTAGGCCGGGCCAGCAGTTACCTCTTCTCCCTTCACCGACAACAGCCGAAAGCTGCCGCCGCCTTGGTCCTGGCCAGTTACAGGCAGGCGTTGGTCGACCAGCGAGAAACTGCCACCTGGTCCGGCCTGGGCGTACAGAACGCGAGCTGCGGCAGCAAACCCCTGAGTGCGCGACATCAGCACGAACACGCCCAGCGTGGCCAGCGCCGTTACCGCAAAAGAGGTAAGGATGATTCTGGCCTTGCGGCGCTGGCGCAGCAGGCGCTGGCGCAACTGGTCAGGAATGTTGTTCTGGTCAGCCATGGCATCATTCAGGCTAGCGGATTTGGCCCACAACACAAAGGCGCGCCAAGCAGGCGCGCCCAAGGTATGGCGGAGAGGGTGGGATTCGAACCCACGGTACCCTTGCGGGTACACCTCCTTAGCAAGGAGGCGCGATCGGCCACTCTGCCACCTCTCCGGTGTTTTGGCCGCGTGCAAGCTAACGGCCGGGGGTTGCCTGTCAACGGCCCGTCAGGCCAACAGGTTCCAGTGCAGCAGCGACCAGCCCAGCAGTGCCAGCGCACCGTTGCCAGCCATGTGAAGCAGAACGGGCACCAGCAGGTTTCGACGGTACTCAAAGGCCGTGGCAAAACAAAGTCCGCCAATGAATTGGTTGACGGGCCACTTGACGGCATGGGCGTAGGCAAAGATCAGCGCTGTCAAAAGCAAGGCGATGACGCGTCCGCGTTCGCGCCGGATGGGCGTGTACAGCAACCCGCGATACCAGATCTCTTCCAGAATCGGGTAAAGCACAACCACACGCAGCATAGGCCACAGGCTGTAATCCTTGAACACTGCCTCCTGCAGTTGCTGCTTGAACTCGCCCGTGGCGTCGCAGGTGAAGACCACCAATCCGAGATACAGCAGCCCACCTAGGGCGACGTAAATTGCACCCATCGCCAAGCATGCGACCAGAAACCACGCGAGGTCGCTGTGCAAATCGCCCAGCCGCAGGCCAAGGCAGCCAAGCTTGCGCCGGCGTATCAGTTTGACGTAAAGCAACAGAAGGGCCGTAGCCAAAGAAAACGCAACTGCATGCTGGATCAATGGATCGGCCGAGACCGGCAGAAAATCCAGGCCGCGCTCGTTGGCTTCTGAAAGCCCAAGTTGCAACAAAACCCAACCCACCAACCAAAGCACAACCTCGGTCAGGGAAAGGGGAAAGGCAGATTCGAGCCCTGGCCATGAATTGGCTGAGATGGAAATCGCAGCCGAATCGCTGCCTGTAACTGCAGGCGCAGATTGATCTTGCGACGACTGCACAGTGCGGTTGGGCGAGTCCTTGGCTTGCATTCTTACCCGTGTGGGATACACTAAGTTACGTTCTGTACTTGTGTTAGGCGATTACTTTACACTCGATGCCTTGGCGGTGTGGCCTACTTATATGACAAGCCGTAGAACAATCACCAAGAAGGAACTCGTTCTTCGGATCGCCGAAAACACACGCCAGAAGCAGACCGTGACGCGTGACATTATCCAGTTGTTTATCGACGAAGTCATCACGGAGTTGGCGCGCGGTAATCGACTGGAGTTGCGCGACTTTGGTGTGTTTGAAGTCAAGGTTCGCAAGGCCCGCAAGGCCCGCAACCCCAAGACCGGCGACGAAGTACGCGTGCCTGAAAAGCGGGTCGTAACCATCAAGCCCGGCAAGAAGATGAAAGAAGAAATCAACCGCCACGCCGAAGCCCAACTGGCGGCAGAGTTAGCCGCAAGCAGCGGTGCCCCGGTGCCTGCACAACCCCCGGCGCGGCAGCCCGCGGTGTCGGATTACGACGACGCAGACGATTCCGACGACTGATCATACAGCCTGCGAACTGAACCGTGCCCAAGAAGCCCAAACCGAATTCGCCCTCGTTTGGCGAGCCAGCTTCTTTGCTGGCACCGCCCGACGACTCCAGCTGGATGCGCCTGGCGTTAGGGGAAGCGATTTCGGCGTATGAAAAAGGCGAAGTCCCGGTGGGGGCGGTGGTTGTGTGCCAGGGGCGCGTGATCGGGCGCGGCCACAACCTGCGCGAGGCCTTGCATGACCCTACTGCCCACGCCGAAATGATCGCCCTGACAGCGGCCGCGGAGCAACTGCAGAGTTGGCGGCTGCAAGAGTGCACGCTGTACGTCACACTGGAACCCTGCCCGATGTGCGCAGGTGCCATCGTCAATGCCCGCGTGCCACGGCTTGTATTCGGGGCACAAGACCCCAAGGCCGGGGCTTGTGGGTCACTTTTCAATGTGGTACAGGATTCCCGATTAAATCACCGCGTAGAGTTAACGCGGGGTGTGTTGGCCGACGACTCGGCCGAGCTGTTGAAGACGTTCTTTCGCGAGCGCCGGGACAAGGGCGATCCGAAGGCACCAAGCCATACGCAAGGGGAAGAAACATGAGACCGTCCAAGATGAAGAACCGGCATTACGTCCGCGGGGTCAAGACCACCAACCGCTGGCGCAAGGTCAAGAAGCACACCGGCCGCAAGTCCAGCCCGCGCTAACGCCTTTGGCGCCACAGGTGGCGCCGCGAGTCAACTTGGCAAATGCGGCTGCACTGTGGTTTTGCCGTGGCACCTCAGCCCGACCATGCGCGCTGTGGAACCGGAGGGGTGGCAGAGTGGTTGATCGCGTCGGTTTCGAAAACCGATTTACCCGAAAGGGTAACGGGGGTTCGAATCCCTCCCCCTCCGCCAGGCATATCCAGGGCAGGCTTGAGCCTGCCCTTTCTATTTCACGGCGTCGCGCATCGCTGCATCCAGATCTGTCCACTGAAACGGAAAGCCAAGTTGACTGGTGCGTCGCGGCAACACGCGCTGACTTTCCAGGGCAATCGATCCCATTTCGCCAAACAGCAGCTTGACCGCAAACCCCGGCACAGGCGCCCAGCAAGGCCGGTGAAGCGCCCGTGCCAGCGACTTGCTGATGGCTTTGTTGGTGGCTGGCACCGGGTTGGTTGCGTTCAGGATTCCGTGCACGCTTGAGGTTTCAGCGGCCCACAGAAAAATACCTGCCACGTCCTGCACATGAATCCAGGGCACGAACTGCCGGCCGCCAGCCAGTGCCCCGCCAGCAAACAGTTTGAAAGGCAAGGCCATCTTGCCAATGGCGGCAGCACCAGGACCAATCACAAACCCGACGCGAACAATCACGGTGCGCAACGGGCCGCCCGTGGCTGCGGCTTCCCACCGCTGGCAAACGTCGGCCAGAAAGCCGCTGCCCGGCGGAGAAGACTCGTCAACCTCTGTGTCGCCGCGGTCGCCGTAAAAACCAATCGCAGACGCACTGATAAACGCCTGGGCGCCCGCAGCCTGTGCGGCCTGGCGCAACTCGCTGGTGGTGCGTGTGCGGCTTTGCAGAATCTCGCGCTTGATGGCGGTGGTCCAGCGCCGGGCCACGCTTTGGCCTGCCAAGTTGATAGCGACATCGAACCTTGCGGGTGGTTGCGCTGCGTCGGCAGCGTGTACTTCACTGCCAAACAATGTTCGTACTTTCGTGACGTCGCGCGAAAGCACCGTCACCTGGTGCCCCGCCTTTTGGCACAGGGGCACCAGAGTTTGCCCCACATAGCCCGTTCCGCCACCGATTACGATATGCATGCAGGTGTCCCGATCAGGCGCCCGCTGTGTATAACACCCGGGGTCGTCGGCGGCATACCCGCATGCACGACCCGAAAACCGCAAGGAGCTTCATGAAGCACGCGACGATTCTTGCTTTGGCTCTTGCAGCGCTTGCCTTGGGTGCCTGCCGTGCGCCCATGAGTGACAAGCTGGTCAGCGATTTCGGCAAGAGCGGCGACGATCACCGCACGCTTGGCTACCGCGTGTACCTGCCGCCGGATTACAGCAAAGACACCACCTGCACCTATCCGCTGCTGGTCTGGTTTCATGGCGGCGGTGAAGACGAAGACGGCTGGGGCCGCGTGGGAAAAATCGGAGAAATCGTCCAGGACCGCGAACTCAAGGGCGAGCTGTCGAAGTTCATCGTGCTGTCCCCCAGTGCCGGCAAGTTTACGCCAATCTGGTTCGGTTACGAAAAGCGATTGATCGAAGAGACCCTGCCCGCGGTGCAGAAGCGTTACCGCACCAACGGGCATGTGTTGGCGTTTGGGCACAGCATGGGTGGTTTGTCGTTGCTGATGGTGCTGCTGCGCAACCCCGGCTTGTTCGAAGCCGCCTGCGTTGCCAGCCCCTTTGTGTACGACACCAGTCCGTGGGAATCCAAAGAACGTCGCGCATGGTTTCAAAGCACGTTTCCGGGCACTCGCTTTGAATCTGAGTACCGCAACAATCAGCGCAAGTACTTCGACTCGGCCCAGGACCTGGCACTTTGGGACCCCTACACGCTGATTCGTGAAAAAGGACAAGCCAGCAAGTGGCCGCCGGTGCTGTTGACCTGCGGCGATCGTGACAGCCTGGGGCTGTGGCCGCACACTTTGCATCTGCATGAGGTCTTGCAACAAGCGGGCATCGCGCACGATTGGCTGCCGCAGTTGGGGGTCGGTCACGGCACGGTAGAGGACCCAAGGCTGATGGACTGGCTTAGCGAGAAGGCCGGGCAGGAAGGGTCCGGCCACTAATGGCGGCCCAACCTGGAAAACAACCCGCGATTGTGGTGGCAGCGCGTGCGCTGGTGATTCATCGCGGCCATGTGCTGCTGTTGCACGCCCGCGAGCCCGGCCGCGAGTACTACTTTCTGCCCGGCGGCGGTGTGCGCCACAGCGAAACGCTGCGCGAGGCGTGCCTTCGCGAGGTTCTTGAGGAAACCGAATTGGAAGTTCGCGTCGTCAGGTCGTTAGGCCTGCGTGAGTTCATTGCTTCACGCCACAAGCGCAGGCCGGCGGGCATGCCCGAGCAACAGCACGCCATGGCAGTGATCTTTTTGTGCCAGCTCGCAACTGCACAGGCCGACGCGCCGTTGGACCAGCTTGGCCGGTTCACCCGCGATCAAGGTGCTGAAACGGTGCAGGGCCTGTGCTGGAAGCCGCTGTCGCAGATTGCGAACCTGGAGCTCCACCCGCCACAACTACAGCACCTGCTGGCCCAGGACTTGTTCAGCGCGGCCTTTGAGTTCTGGCCCGAAGAGTAGCTGCGAAACAATGGCCAGCACGCAACACGCCCCGACCCACAAGTTGCTGTTTCACAAGCACTTCCGGCGATGCGCGAATTTACTGTAACATTGGCCGTTGCCGCGCACTTCTGCACTGTGGAAGCCTTGCTGATGACAACCCCGGGTGAAATGGCCGCCCTGATTGAGGCGCACCACGCCACGCTGTGGCGCTATCTGCGCTATCTGGGCTGCGACCGCGCCCTGGCCGACGACCTGACTCAGGAGACTTTCTTGGCCGTAATACAGGATCCCTTTGAGGACCGCGGCCGTGCATCGACCAGTGCCTACCTGCGCACGGTGGCGCGCAATCTCTTCCTTATGAACGTGCGGCGCAGCAAGTTCGTCCAGAACGGGCAAGACCTGCAAGCCGCAGATGCGGCTTGGGATCGCGCCAACGCCGACGACAGCGAGGACCGCCAGCTCGCCCTGCGGAATTGTCTTCAAATCGTACAGGGCAAAGCGCGCCAGGCCCTGGACCTGACCTACACCGCCCGCCTCTCTGGCCAAGCCGTCGCCGCCCAGCTTGGCATGAGCCACGAAAACCTGCGCGTGATGCTGCACCGCACCAGACTCAGCCTGCGCCAGTGCATAGAAAAGAAACTGGGGTCCAGGCCATGACAGATCGCTTTGACGACCGGCTGCTCGACCGAGAACTGCAAGAGGCACTGGGCAGCGATGCGCCATCGCCCGAACTTCACGCCCGCTTGCTGAAAGCTGTCGGCGCGGCCCCCGTCGCCGCTGTCCGCGTCGTGCCTTTGCGCGCGCCAGGCCGGCGCATCACGGCGCCCGTCCCGCGCCGCAGCAGGGCCTTCGCCTGGGTTGCCGCAGCCGCGGCAATGGTAGTGGCTGCGGTGGTGTTTGGCGTGGCGGTGTTGCCATCACTCTTGCAAACCCCTTCGTTCGGGCCGGCACAGGCTGATGACGCGGCAGGGGCGTCTTATCAGCCCGCAGGCACCCCCAGCGAATCGGGGCGTACGCAGAGCCCGACGCGCGATCCCAAGCAGCCGCCGATCAACAAGACTGCGTCCAACGACCCCAGCCGCGGGGAAAGCGATTTGCCTGGGCCGACACCGCGCCAGGCCCCGGGCCCCGAACCGCTGCACAAGCCGCCGCAAGAAACGCCACCCAAACCAGAGGCGCTACCGGAAGTTCCAGAGCCGGAAGTTCCAAAGCATGGCGTGATCGAAAAGCCTCAGCCTGACACGACTTCGCCGGATAACACCAGCCAGCCGCCCAAGCCTGTTGCGCCGGTGGTGCTTGGCACGATGGTGAATGCCGAACGAGTCAAATCAAGATTGGCCGAAGGCGAGCCCTGGCAGGACTTTGGCGGGGGCGACCTGGCCGCAGGTATGCAGCTAAAAGCCACCAAAGCTGCAAGTTTTCGGCTCAGCAACGGCGCGACGGGGAGCTTTGAAGGCGAAGTTGCAATCAGGCTGACCGGAGAGTTCACCGAACTCGCGCTGTTGGCACGCCGCAGCGAGTTCATGCTGGATAACGCTGGCTGCGCGCAGCCCTGCATCATTTCCGGTGGCCAGGGTTCCTGTTCGGCAACAGGCGTGCTTCATGCCCAGCTTGACGGCGCAGCACTCTCGGTCGCCTGTTTTGAAGGCAACGCCCGGGTTGGCTCTTTCAGTTTGTCGGCCATGCAACGCGTGCGCATCAACAAAAAAGGTGCCGGTAAGCCCACGGCAATCAAAGCCACCGAGGCTCGGCCGCAGATTGTTCAGGATGCCCCGGCCCGGTACTGGCTCGAGGTGACTTTGACGACCAAGGCGGCGTCGCCAAGGCAACCGGCAACAACGCCGAAGTCGTCGCCGCGCTGGGCGAGATCAAGGCCCTTGCCGGCGCCACACTGAAAATTCGCTATCGGGTTACAGGCGGCAAAGCTTTGTATCTGCAGTTGCAGCAGACCGCGGGCGACCTGCAGTTCGGAAAGTGGTTTGCCCTGGCCCGCACAGGTGAATGGCAGGAACTGGAGGTTGCACTGGCAGATCTGACCCGCGACGACGGCAAGGGCGAAGGCCCGCCCGCCGCAGAGGAAGTGCTGCGCACGCTGCGTGTGTTTGTGCAGGACGGTGACAAGCCCACACTTGAAATGGATTGGTTTGAAATCTCACGCCGGGTGAGTTAGCCATCACGGAGGCTTTCATGCGTTACGCCATGATTGCGCTGGGAGTATTGATGTTCGCGCTTGCCGCCTGCGGCGGCGCCGGTGGGGGAGGCAGCGGTGGAGGTTTAAACCTGCCACCGGCCGCGCCGTCGTTGTCCATCAGCACGCAACCGGCCGGGGCCCAGCCCGCAACAACCTTTACCACGCAGCCCGTGGTGGAACTGCGCGACGGCACCGGCGCGTTAGTAACCAATGACAGCATAACGCAGGTCACGGCCTCGATTCAGACCGGCACCGGCACCAGTGGCGCGGCGTTGACCGGAACAGCCACTGTTACAGCCAGTTCTGGCGTTGCAACATTCACTGGACTTTCGATTGACCTTGCTGGCACTGGCTATCGCCTTCGCTTCACGGCCACGAGTTTTGCCGCCGCATCCAGCAACGCTTTCAATGTGGGCAGCAGTGGCGGGGCTGTGATCACTCCCTCTGCGCCGCCAGCTAGCAACGTAACTTTCAATGTGAACTCGCAGAACAATGCAAGGGCCATCAGCCGCTACATCTACGGCATGAACGGCGCGCCCTTTAATGGCAGCAGGCCAGCCAACCTGACCCTGACCCGCAGCGGTGGCAACCGCATGACGGCTTACAATTGGGAAAACAACGCCAGCAACGCAGGCGTGGACTGGTACAACCAGAACGACAGCTATCTGGGCGGAGGCGCAACACCAGGCGGCGCGGTTACACCGGGCATCAGCGACGCCCATACCCACAATGCCAGCATTATCGTGACTGTGCCCTTGATCGGGTATGTCGCGGCTGACACCAGCGGCGGCGGCGACGTCAACCAGACCAGCAACTACCTGGCGAATCGGTTCAAAGTCAGCCAGGCCAAGAAGGGCGCAGCCTTCAGCAATCCTCCCAGCACCGCTGACAACTTTGTGTACCAGGATGAGTTCATCTACTTTCTGAAGCAGAGTTTTCCGGGTGCCGCCACGAACCCGAACAAAACGATTTTCTACAGCCTGGATAACGAGCCCGATCTGTGGGCCAGCACGCACCCGCGCCTTCGCGGCGACGCAACCACCGGTGGCAACCCGCCCGGCACCGCCGGCAACGGCAGCGTGCCCACCTACGCTGAAATGCTGACGCGCACCAAGGATTACGCCGATGCAATCAAGGATGTCGAATCCAACGCCATCGTTTTCGGCCCGGTCAACTACGGCTGGCTGGGCATGGTGAATTTTCAGGGTGCCAGCGACGCCGGCACGCACGGTGACTTCTTGAACTATTACCTCGCCCAGTTGGCGGCTGCGGAAAGCAGCTACGGGCACCGACTGGTCGACGTGCTGGACATCCATTGGTACCCCGAGGCCGGCGCCAACAACAGCAGCGGCAACTGGACACGTGTGACCGCCGACAGCACCGACGCCAACGTGGTTGCAGCGCGCCTGCAGGCCCCGCGCAGCCTGTGGGATCCAACCTACACCGAGGATTCATGGATTGCGCAGTACAGCACGCTGGGCCCGGTTCGCCTGTTGCCGCGCCTGCAGGACAAAATCAACGCCAACTACCCCGGTACAAAAATGGCGATCACCGAATACTACTATGGCGGCGGTGACCATATCTCGGGCGGCATTGCCCAGGCCGATGCTTTGGGCATTTTTGGCCGCGAAGGTCTGTTTGCAGCCACCCTGTGGAAACTTGGCAGCACGAACCACAGCTTCATCTACGGTGGTTTTGAAATGTTCCGCAACTATGACGCCGCCAACGGAAGCTTTGGTAACACCAGCATTGAGGCGACCAATCCTGATGTCGCCGGTTACTCGGTGTACGCCAGCGTGGATGCCGGCAACCCTGATCGCATGGTGCTGGTCGTGATCAACAAGACAAATCAAAGCCGCACCGCAGGTATTGCCGTGACGCATACCGCCCAGTTCAACGTGGCGGAGGTCTATCAACTCACAAGCGCCAACAGCCAGCCGCAGCGCGTGAGCGACATGAACATCACCCTGACCAATGCATTTCAATACACCATGCCGGCCAATAGCGTCACGACACTCGTTTTGAAGCCCTGACGTCAGCAACGCCAAGACGCGCCTGCGGTCCGGGGCCTGGCTGCCCGGACCGTTGCCTTTGCGCAATGGCACGCCATGCCCGCCTTTGGCCAATCTGCATGCCTTTGCGGTCACACCTGTAACCGCCGCGCCCTGCAAGCCTACTCAAGCTGGACCACACCCCGGCTACCAGCCCAATTGCTAAGCTGGGGCGGGTTTGCGTGAATCTTGAACCGCCCGACCCCTGCTGGGCATTTCTGAAGGTGATGGCCTTGGCTGCGGTGGAAAAACGCTTGGATTTCGAGGCGCTGATCGAGAGACATCAGGCCGGGGTCTGGCGTTACCTTCGTTTCTTGGGCGCGAGCCGAACCGAAGCCGAAGACCTGACGCAGGAGACCTTCCTGGCGGTCTGGAAAAGCGGCTTTGAGCAATACAGCGACGCCGCTACCGCCGCTTATTTTCGCACCACCGCGCGGTCGCGCTTCTTGATGATGCTGCGGGCACGCGGCCGAAGACCCAAAGAGAGTGACCTGGCAGATTTCGATGCGGACTGGATGGCGCTGACCAACGACGGCGAAGCCTGGGACGAGCGCATTGAAGTATTGCAGAAGTGCATGGGCCAGTTGCAAAGCAAGGGTCGCGAGGCCCTGGACCTGTGCTATCGACAAGGGTTGACCCAGGCCGAGATGGCAGACCGTCTGGAAATGAAACCTGAAGGTGTGAAGACGCTGCTGCGCCGGATCGTGGAAAAGCTGCGGCAATGCATGGAGGCTAAGCTCAAGTGGTCGCCCGAAAAGAACGTCTGATCGAGCAAATGCTCGAGGAAATCCACGGCAATCCGCCGCCCGACATGACGGCACGGATCACCCGCGCCATGCACGCACCCGATGCAGGCACAACCCAGGGCCTGGCGGATTCCCCTGCTTTGGGTGGTGATCTGGTGCGGCAGGACGCTGCCGTACAGGCCCCGGTGATTCGGGTTGCATTTCCCTGGCATTGGTTTGCTGCTGCGGCGGCAGCGGCTGTGCTTGTTGGTGCGCTGCTGGCCATGACGTTCAGCGCTAAGGGCGACCCGGAGCCCGGGCAGCCCGGAATCGCCGGACCGGGAAACTCTCCGGCCGCCTCGCCCCGCGCGCCACGGCCGGATGCGCAGGACCCGCGCCGCGAACTGCCATCTAACCCGCGCGAGAACCCGCGCGAGCCCGTTGTTCCGGGTTCACCGCGCCAGCCCGGTGCGAACACGCAGCCCCAGCCCGGTCCTGCGCAGCCTGACAGCCCACCGGTGGTGCCGCCTGATCAGCCCGATCACGTGCAGAACCCGCCAAAGCCGGAAACACCACCAGAGAACCCGCGCGAATATCCGCAACCGCCCGCGCCACAGGACCCTCCGCGTGAGCCTGCCAAGGACCCCGTGGTGGGCGGCCCGGATGCGCCCAAGCCAGGGCCGGAAGTGCCCAAGCAGCCAGTGCCCGATCAGCCCTCCAACCCGTCTGGCCCTGTAGTGGAAGCGCCTAAACCGGACCCGGTGCCGGATCGCCCTCCCACGGAGGCGCCCAAGCCAGTACCAGTGCGCGTGGCCACGTTTTTGTATCAATCAGATAGCGCGCGCTTGAGCCTGCGCGCTGCGGGCGAAACCAGCTGGAAGGAAATCAAGGACATCAAGAGCGGACAGGAGTTCCTGTCTGGAAGTTCCCTGCGTGCGCGCCGGCCAGTGCAACTGGACCTTGGCAACGGCATTCGTGCCTGGTTGCAAGGGGACATTGAGTTGGGCATCTCCGACGCCACGCCGTCGCTGGAACCCCTGACAACCGGCGACGCCGTGTACATCGACGCGCTGGGCTGCAAGGGCGCGGTGCTGGTTAGGCGCGGCGATGTGTCCATGGAGGTCAGCGACGCGGCCATGATGGCGGAACGATCCGGGACCAACCTCAAGATTGCCTGCCTGGACAACGAAGTCAGTTGGGGTGAAAGCAAACTGACGGCAGGCCAGAGTGCGTCGCTTTCAGGCAAAGGCTTTTCGCGCGAGAAGACAGAAGGCCAAAGGCTGCGCGAAGACAAGTTCATACGCGAGATCGCCAAGGCCCAGAACCTGTGGCGGGAAGACTTTGAGACCAAGCCGGGCGAAAGACTGTTCAGCGGCGAAGTCGACGGCGGTCGGGTGATCGGTGCACAACGTGAACCCAGTATTGGCCTGAACTTTCCTGGTGGGCATGCCATCAGTGAGCGGTCGTACTTGCGCGTCCGGCTGCGTGTGAACGCCGCTGCGACTGTGGGGCTGCAACTTGTTGCCGACGAAAACAAGGGCAAGTTCGGGCGCGAGGTCACCCTCGAGGCCGACCACTGGACAATCGTGCGGATTGCGCTGGTTGCGCAGGCCGACGGCGAGCAGCGCGGCAAGGTTGGCGGCAACGGCGGGGTGGTGGAGAAGCCCTACCTGAACGTGCTGATCGCCAAGTTCCAGGCCACGGTCAAAGCCAAGGGCGCGCAACTGGAAATTGACTGGATTGAGATCGGCGAAGAGCCGCAGGCAAAATAGACTGGTGTGATGCAACGACTCGTCATGGCACTGCTTGTGTTGGCGTTCGTCGGCTTGGCCGTACGCGGTCAGGAATTGACGGAACGAAACTACGACGACATCAAGAAGGAAGTACTGCCCACCGCCGCAGAGGAAGAATGGCGCAAGATTGACTGGCACGCCACGTTGTGGGACGGCGTGATCACGGGCCAGGCAGACGAAAAGCCCATCATGTTGTTTGCCATGAACGGCCACCCGTTTGGCTGTACGTGAAACAACGGCGTGATTGCCAGACGGTCCGTCTGGACAGACAAGCAGGTTGTGGCGCTGGCCAAAGACTTTGCCTGCTGCGCTGACGAAGTGTGGCGCCTTCAAAACGTGCAGGATCCTGACTGCGTATTCTTTCGCCAGTGGTGCGACGAAGGTGGACAGCTCAATGGCGACGGTGAACAGACCACCCGCCAGGGCACATACTGCTGCACGCCTAGCGGCAAATTCCTGGGCTCGTGCAATTCTCGCGACCCGATGGTGATGGCTACCATGCTGCGCAGTGCCCTGGCCAAGTGGAAGGCCATGGACAAAAAGGCACGGCTGCTGGACTACGACCCTGAAACCAAGGTCAAGGACATCAACCGTTCCGAAAGCAAGTACCCCAAAGACGGAATGGCGCTGAAGGTTCACAGCCGCGACCTGAACCGCGAAGGTCTAAACCCCTCGGACTGGCGCACACACGCCCTCAACCTCGACTTCTGCTGGTTCACCAAAGACGAGATGCTGCGCCTGATTCCCAAGGAGTCGTTCACCAAAGACACGGCTTGGGAATTGCCCGCCGACTTGGTCCGCCGCAGCCTGCGGCTGAGTGTCAAGGATAACGTGCGCGGCCAGACCGCTGCCTATGCCGACAACCAGATCGAAAAGGCCGCCATCAAGTGCAAGGTCGACAAGATCAAGAAGGGTGTCGTGTACTTTGCCATGGAAGGCGAAGTGAAGTTGACGGCGGAGGGCAGATCGATTGAAGGCAAGCTTCGCGGAAAGGGTGCATGGAATGTTGGCAAATCCAGGTTCGACGAGTTTGAGTGGGTGATTGCAGGGGCCCGCACCGGCCGCACCCAATACAACGCCCGCGAAGACGACACAGGCCGCGCCGGTATTGGATTCGTGTTCACCCTGACGGGCGACAAGGCCGTTGACCGCATCGCACCAGCAGAGTTCGGCAGTTACGGCTGGCGCTAACGACTGGCGACCAGCGTGCCAGTTTCATCAGCACGACAACAGCGCCCCAAGGGGCGCTGTTGTCGTGGCGGAGGAGGAGGGATTCGAACCCCCGTTAGCCTTGCGGCTAAAGCGGTTTTCAAAACCGCCGCGATCAACCACTCTGCCACTCCTCCGCGGTTGTTGCCCCGAGTCTAACGGTGGGCTGTTGCGGCGGCCAGCGCCGGAACGTGCTGCTTGGTACTGCCCGGCTAAGCCTCTGGCTAGCTTGCGCGGCTGGTAAGCCACACAATGGCCGTCAGGGCCAGTCCGGCCGCGTACAGAGCGCCAAAGACGAGCTTGTTGTTGCGCGCCACCCAGCGCGGCAGGTAGATGTCAAAGTTTGGTTCCCGATTGTCCGTGTACGCTGCAGCCACAGCAGTCAGCGGGCAACGCATCTGGTTCAGCAGAAGAACCATCACTTCCACCATCACCACAGCCGCAAGCACGACGGCCGCCAGCAATTGGCCCAACAGCGCTGCTACCGGGATGGCGAAAATGCATCCTGCAAAGAATGCCCAGATGACGGTGTGCACAGTCTTGACGAGTCGAAGCCTGGTGCGGGCGTGGGGCGGCTGCTTTTGCAGTGTCACAGTGCGTGCATCCCGTGGCTGGGGCCAGCCAATTCGCGTTGCCGATCGTGGCTCAGGGCTGTTCCAGAAGTTGAAGGCTGGCGTATCGAATGTTGGCGTCGAGTTGCTCTGGAATCCACTTGTCATTCAACCACACGAGCCGAATCGTGTGCATGCCCGACAGTTTGCCCAACTTCATGCGGCCCGTCTGGGTGGCCACACTGTCAGCCAAGATGCTCAAGTTACCCTTCTTGGTGCCGTCGACCCAGACTTCCACCTCGAAACTGTATTGGTTGTCAACCAGCCCCTGGTTTGTGCAACCAAGCAAGATGTCGAAACTTCCGCCTTCCTGGCCTTGTTCGGGGGCGTCGCCGAAGTCGACCTGCCACTCGATCCAGTGGTTTGACCACGCCGTATAGATGCCCGGATTCTCCGGCTTGGGGTCAGGAAACCAGCGGGTGGTGTCCTGCGCGGCCGTGTATTCGCGGGGCTTGATGTTCAACTCACGCCCGGGGTACAGGTCAATTTCGAGCGCTGCGCCCGCTGTGGCCTGCAGCGTGATGGGGTCGTTGATCGTGCGCGGAAAGAAACCGACCTTTTCCAGAATGATCGCCGCGACCAGCCACTCCGCCTTCTGCACGTATTCGCCAGAGGCCGATGCAAGTTCGAAAGTCTGGGTTCGCGGTGGCGGGGGCTTTCCCCCGCTTTTGTCATACTCAACCTTCTCAATCACCTTCATGCTGACTTGATCAATGCTTGCCTGTGTGTATCGGTTGCGCAGCTTGAACCACAGCACCGGCTTGCGGGTCGCAAACACGATGCGCAGGCCGGCATCGCCCGGCTTTACTTTGTCCTGCAGTGTCGTTACGAAGTCCTGGTGCGTAGCGCCAATCAACGTTGTTTTGGGTCCCGGGTTACGGAACTCAAACCACCCGGCGGCGTCGCTGGTGGTCGTAGAGGGCGTAGGGTCGCCAATGGCGACCAGTACGGCGCCATCCACACCCGCGCCATCGGCGTCGACCACTTGGCCGGTGATGGTCACCAGCCCGGCATTTTCGAACACCACTTCATTGAACGGCTTGGCGACCTCGGGCGCAGGTTGGCCTGACGTGCTGGATGCTTGCTTGACTGGTACGCAGCGACGGGTTTGCACGTACACGCCGTCCTTGAGCAGCGACAGGTAGGGTGTGGCTTTCTTGTCCCAGGTGGCGCGCAGGGTGCACCGTCCCACGGTGTCCGCGGGTGCGCCGTCCAGGGGCGGGTTGACGGTCGTTGCCGTGAAGAGGGCTAATGCGGCGTCGCGGGTCTTGTCGTGCCATCGCTGCGGGTCCAACAAGCCGGTGCAAACGACCTTGAGTCCTTTTTCATTGTACTGGCTCGCGTTGCAGTCGACGTCAAAGGGTTCATCAGGCGCCCAGAAGATGCCCAACTGGTTGAACTCGCCAGGCCGCAGCGAGTAGATCGGC
Organism: Planctomycetota bacterium; assembly: GCA_016722065.1. Lineage (GTDB taxonomy): Bacteria > Planctomycetota > UBA8742 > UBA2392 > UBA2392 > H3-PLA7. Next base: position 220,050 of record JADKGX010000001.1, on the reverse strand, counting down.
AGGCCTTGGGCGACAGCGAAGGATCGGAAGTCGCCCTGTATCTCACCAGATGCCTGAACCAGCATGCCCAGGGGCGCGTGCCAAAGCGGTGCCACGGTGCCAGCAGGAATATCGCCTTTGAACTCGCCCTTGGCGTCGGTTGTCAGTGTGGTCGCCACGGTGTACAGCGACCCGCCCGGCTTGCCGGGCCAGGGCAGAAACGACAGTAGCGTCACCTGGGCATTGGCCAGCCCCTCATTGGACAGTGGGGACATGACCTTGCCCGCAATCGGTGTGCTGACCATCTCCGGCGGTTCCAGGCCTTCTTCCTTCAGCTGCTGCTTCCATTCGTCAGGCTTGAGGGACTTCTTGAGTACCGTGGCTTGACCGGCCGGGCTGCTCTCGCGCAGGCTGGTCACGCGTGCATTGTGATCGGTGCGGCCCTGGGTGCGGCGTTGCAATTCAGCTTGTTCTCGTGCTGTGAGCGGCTTGGGCGTGCCTGCGGTGCCCGAAGGTGAAGTTGAACCATGTCCGGTGCTGGCGGCACCGCTGCCACCTTGCGTGGTTCCGGTGCCACCTTGACCGGGAGTGCCACTCTGGCCTGGCCGCACGAGGTCCGCGCTGTCGGTGTTTCCGGCGGCACCTGCATTAGAAGCCGCCCGACTGCCCGTTGCGTCGTTGTTTTGCGCCGCTTGCTGGTCGTTGCGTCTTTCGGAATCGGCCGTGTGATCGCCCTTGGCAAGCGGCCTTGGCTGTTCGGTGGCAGCCACTGCATACCACACTGCGGCGCCCAGCAGGGCGGCCAGCGCAAGCAGTAACAATGGCAACCAGCGACGGTTCAAGAGTGCGTTCCTGGTCGGGTCGTTAAAAGCAAACCGGGAACAGTATGACTGTTCCCGGTGGCTGTGAAAAGAATCGCTTGCTAGGACTTGCTGGCTGCCCCAGCGCTGGCCAGTGTTTCGGCGATATCGGGTGTGACTGCCGCGCCCTCATAGGCGTCGTGCACGTTGATCTTTTCTTTGAGGGCCTTTTCCTTCTTGACCATGTTGAAACCACCGCCTTCGCCAAACTTGTTGTTGGTGGTGTTCACATCAGTCAGGGCGTAATCAAACTTGTATTCCTTGGCCACGACCTTGTCGGCGTATTCACGCAAGTGAATGAAATACGCCATGTAGCTGAAGGTCTGTAACAGCGCGCTTGGGGCGAGCTTGAACGTGTTCCACATCATGCGCCAGGCAAACTTGCGCTTGGCACTGCCGCCCAGCAGATAGTACTTGGCAATCTTGAACGTGGCCGCCAGCAGGTGAGGCTTGGGCCGGCCCATCGGCTTTTGCAACCATTGCCGCTTGGGGTCGTCCACGTGGTTATGTTCACCTTCACGGCCCGCGGGGTTCTTGGGCACCAAGCGGTGCTTGCCCCACTGGCGCACGTTGGAAAGCCAGCGGTCGCCCACGGCCTCCCAGGTGTAAATGCGCGCGAACAACTCGCGATAACCGTTGATCAGGTCTTCATAGCTGATGTTCAGCGGCACCAGGTTGGTGAAGCTGAGCGTGTTGTTGCCTTGTGCGGCGCTGCGCAAACGGCCCGCTTTTTCCAGACGCTCATACAGCGGCGTGCGCGGAATGGCCTGCAGTATGCCAAGCATGACAATCGGGATACCCGCTTCCTGCAGAAACCTGTACTGGTCCTCAAAGATATCTTTGTCGTCGTTGTCAAAACCGACAATCATGCCGGCGACGGTGACCATGCCGTAACTCTGGATAATCCGGATCGCGTCGACCAAGGGCGTGGCGGCATTTTGGAACTTCTTGGTTTCCTTGAGCGAGCTTGCGCGTGGCGTCTCAATGCCCAAAAAGGCCTCGGTTACGTTGGCCCAGCGCATCAGTTCCAGCAGTTCCTTGTCACGGCAGGCGTCGACGGACATCTCGACATAGAAGCTGACTGGCACTTTGCGGGCGCGGTTCCAGTCGCCCACCGCCTTTAGCATTTTCTTGGCGTACACGCGGTCGCCGACCAGGTTGTCGTCGGCGATCGTGATGAAATCAACGCCAGCGTCGGCCCACACCTGCAGTTCCTTGACCACGTTCTCTACGGGCTTGCTGCGGACCTTGCGGCCGTAGGTGACAATGATGTCGCAGAACTCACATGAAAACGGGCAGCCGCGCGTGGTTTGAATGCACCCCAGGCGGTAAGCCTTGGTCTTGAACAAGTTGACAAGCGAGCCGGGGCTGTCCCGCATGTCGATTTTTTCTTCCTGTACGTAGTGGTTCTTGTGCGTGCCCTGCAGCCATTCGTTGAGGAACTTGGGCCAGGTGTATTCGCCTTCGCCCTCAAACAGAATGTCGCAGTGGGGGCGGCAGCGTTCCGGCAGCACGTTGCAGATGGGGCCGCCCATGCAGACCAGCTTGCCACGGCGGCGGAATTCGTCGGCTACCTCAAACAGGCGCTTTTCGCAGATGGCCATCGCGGACATGGCCACGATGTCGCACTCTTCATCGAAGTCGATTTCTTCAATGTTTTCGTCCACGATTTTGCATTCGAACTCGGGTGGCGTCAGCGCGGCGATTGTCGCCAAGCCAATAGGCGGCATGATGGTCTTGAAACCGCCGATGTCCTTGATGAAGCCGAAGCTCCAGAACGAAGGCGGAAACTTCGGGTACACCATCAAGATCTTCTTCTTTTTGGCGGTGATGGCTGTGCTGGTTGTAACCATGATCGATCCCCTCGAAATCGCGGCAGTCAAGCTGCCGACGCAACTGGGCATCATAGCGGCACAATCCCCATTGGCTGGATAATTCTTGCCCATGTGTGTCCGGTAATTTCGTGCATCCCTGCGCGCCGTCACGACTTGCAGTTGCCTCTAAAGTCTCGTCTCGGATTCTGCCGAATGGTCCGCGGCCTGACATGACTCAGGCCGAGACACGACTGCCGCATTGGCGGCGAATCTCATCACAGGCGGCCCGCCCGCCAGGGGAGCGCACATGAACCAACGCAAGAAATTCGTAGGCGACAGCTTCGCCGCAAACATCGACATCAAGGCCGGTGAACTTTCCGCGGCCTTGCGCGACAAATTCGGCAAGGGCGTAGGGTTTGTTGAGGTCAAACGCCTGCGCGAGGCTTTTGTGGGCGGAACGTTTGATCGGGTGTGGGAGGAACTGTTCCGCGACGAGCCCACGTGGGAAGCCAGCAGTCTGGATCTGTCACGGGAAAAGAAGTCGCGCGGAGAACGCCGCAAGAAATTGGCCGTGCGGGGGCGTCGCGGCATCGACCGTGACAAGGTGACCCTGCCCGAGATTCGCGGCCACATGGTGTTGTACCGCACGGCTGACGGCTGCCTCAACGTGCAACAGTTTGACTCACGCAAGCGCGCTGGCGAATTGGTCAAGCAACTGATACACGAGGGCGTCAAGGCCAAGGACATCCACTGGTTCCGGCGCCACGAGATGGAATCGGCCCTTGCGGCCTAATGGCCGCAGACAGACCGATTGCAAAGAAAAGCGGCGCAGCCCAAGGGCTGCGCTGCTTTGTGTCCAGCCAGTTCGTTAGTCATTGGGGCGGCCGATGCCTTCGCCTTCTTCGCGCTTGGGAGGTTGCTTCTTTTCTCCGCCTGTGCCGCCGCCTTCTGGCAGCCAGGGGTTCGGATCGCTTTTGGGCTTGTCGTCGGGGCGTTTTGCGCGACTATCTTTCTCTTCGGCGTCCCAGCGATCGGCTGCTGGCACGGGCTTGCCTTCGGCGTTCAATTTCCGGGCCTGCTTGAAGGTGTCGGCGTGCAGCCAACCCACCTGGCCGTCGGCGTACAGCACCATGTGCCCGCCCAGGGTTTCGGCCTTTTCCTGCCAGGCCACTATGAAGCCTGATTCGTAGTTGCGAATACGGTCGGCCATGTCGCCACCGGCGAGTACGAAGGAACGGAAGGCCGCTTTTTCGTTGGTTTCAATGATTGTGGCAGCGTCTTTGTCGACCCATTTGGGCAGGTCTCCCTTCTCGTCGCGCTTGACCTGGTCCAGTGTGACCCAGCCCAGTTTCTGGTGGTCGCCCTGCCAGCGGCTGTCAAAGGGCGTCTGCAACGCACCGGCACGCAACTTTCCGGCCTTGACCATTGCGTCAAGGTCCATGGCGCCCTTGTCGTCTGCTTCTTTGCGCAGCACCTGGGCCAGGTTGCGCAAGTTCTCTTCACCGTAGCTGTATGCTTCGCGGTTGCCGGCGCCCCCTTCAAAGATCATTTCCTTGCTGGCTTCGAACATGGCCCCGAAATCGGGCAGGCCGGTGACGCGCACAGCCAGTTCAATGCTGTCCTTGGCCTCGCGGGTGCGCATGGCAAAGGTGAAGTCCGTCATGTGGGTATTCAGGCTCTTGTCCATGGGCGGACGTGCAAAGCGGTCCAGCTTGCGGGCGTTGCTGTCAATCGCTTCGCCTTCAATGCGGGCGATGGCGCCCCAGTTGATTTCGACAAACTTGCTGCCTTCGGCCGTGAAGCCTTTGCGCTCGCCTTTTTGGGCGGAGTCGACCATGGATTTCAGCGAGGCAACAATCGGGCCCGTGGCGTCTTCATCAGGCAGGCCCATGGCCATGGTGATCAGCAGCGCGTCGCTCGTAATGGCATAGCCATAGGGGCGCGAGGGACTGACCTGGAAGTTGACGCCGTTGTAGGGCACTTCTTGCATGCCCTTGAAGGTGCCCTGGGGGTCCTTTTCACGGGCGCGGGCAATGATCTGTGCGGCCTTTGCGGGATCCTTGAGCAGAATCACAGCGCCAATGTTGGCCGAACGCATCAAGTCCGCCATGCCGCTGCGATAGGTGGTTTTGGCGCGTTCGACATCCATGGCTGCAAACACGATCACCTGGTCACCCAGCACGCTAAGCAACTCGTTGCGGTTGGTGCCAAACTCGGCCAGGGCCTCATCCAGTTCCCGCATGGCCTTTTCGAACTTGTCTTCGCTGGGCTCTGTGGCATCGGTGCCTTCGGGACCGGTCTTGGGTTCTTCCTGTTCCTTCAGAAAGCGCCCCAGGTCCTCCAGCGCGCCGATTGGGCCGATGCTTTTTGGCAGCCAGGGGTTGTCCTCGCCTTTGGGGGGAGTGGACTTGCCTTCATCTGGGGGCAGTCTTGGCGGGGCATCGGGCGGAAATTGGTCGTCTTTCTTGCGCGAGTCCCAGGGCAGCAGGCCCAGGGGTTCCAGTTCGTGGCTGATCTTTTCCATGTCGCGGGCCAGATCAACCAGGTTGGTCCATGTCTGGGTCGCATCGCCAATCTGGGCGCCCATGGTGAACACCGCGCCAGTCGGCACATAGCGCAGGGCCGTGAACTTCTTGGAATCGATGGCGAACTTTTCAAGAAACTTGGTTGGCCGGCGGGTCTTCAGCGTGGCTGCAATCGTGACGCCGCGAACGGCTTCTTCGTAGTCCATGTCCAGCACGACATAGCGATACTCGCGGAACTGCAGCCAGGCGTCGATCTGCGAATACACCTTCTGGGCGTCCACGCCAGCTTGTTCCTTGCTGGGCATCAGGCGTTCAATCAAGTTCTGGATTTCGCGACCAACCACAAACACGGAAAGATCGTGGCGGGTACGGCTGGCACGCCATTCGACAAACTCAGCGCGACCGGAAAGAGACTCGCTGGTGTCGCGGTCGTTGAAGCGGTCAATACTTTCGCGAATCGTGCTTTCGAAGTTCGAAACCAGAATGCTGCCGCCCACGTTGGCCACGTAGTAGCGGTTCATGCCGAAGTACTTCTTGGGGCGGGGACCAGTGGAGGGGCCGTCGGGGTTTTCCTTGCCGCCGTCCTTGCTGCCATCCTTGCCTGCACCATCGCGCGATTTTTCTTCGTCGGGGGCAACAGGCGCACCGTTGTCGACGCGATACAGTAGATACTGGGTGTCGCGATAGTCGACCGTGCGGTTGAGAAACTCCTTCAAGAATACGGGTTTGAGATCCACCTTCTTGCCAGGCTTGAGCTTGAGGTGCAGCAGATACTTCGGGCCGTCCAGGGTTACGTCAACCAGCCCGAACTCCACCTGGTCCAGGTTTTCGTAGCTGCCGAAAATGTAATCCAGAATCGCCTGGGCGTTGCGGGCTTCTTCTGTGTCGGCCTTGTTTTCAAATTCCTTGTTAAGGCTGTCCTGCACCAGTGAGCGCAGCCGCCACGCGCCTTTCTTGTCGACACCGAACAGCCGGTACAGCACGTCCGGCCGGTCGCTGACCATGTACATCAAAGTGCCGTTACGCGGGATCAGGTCGCCTTCGCCAACGTCTTTCTGCTGCGCGACCAGTGGCGCAGCCAGAAGCAACAGGGCGAGTCCCATCAAAAGCTGCGTGCATCGGGTCATGCGGGTCTCCGGTATCGTGGGTCGGACTATTCTTCTTTTTTGGGTTCGGATCCTGGCTCTATCTCGTCGTCTGGCTTCTTGGGCTGGTTCAGGATGCTCTCCACCTCGTCGCCCGTGTTGGTTTCGGACACGTCGATGGTTGATTCCTCGCCCTCGTCGTCGATCACCACCACCTCGACGCCGCTGGGATCTTCCATGGGCTCTTCAATGATGTCTTCTTCCGAGCGCAACTTGAACAACGGCTCCAGTGGATTACGGTACACTTCGTCGTCGATGATCTCGCCTTTGGCTGCGCGCTCAATGGCGTCCTTCAGTTGATCCGGGGTCAGCGAGACAACGTGATTGTTCCACAGAATCGCCAGCGAGTTTCCAGCCAGGCCGGGCTTTTCCTGGTAGGCCAACAAAATCGCCTGACGAATATCCACGTCATTTGGCACTACGGCCAGCTTGTACCCGCGCGTGCTGGGGGTTTCGCCCTCTGCGCCATAGGGGTCAATGCCCCATTCCTGGCGGGCCAGGTGGCCCGATTTGACCAACTCGTTTCGTTCCAGGGCGGGCCGGTTCTTGAGCACAAGGTGGGTGATTGCGGCCTGGCGCACGCGAAGCAGGTCGTCACGTACTTCAAAGTTGCGGCCCACGTCGCGGTAGTGTTCGGCAAGTTCCTTGAACTGCCCCACCGGAGGCACACCTGCCGCGGTAAAGCGAAGCTCAATCGCTGTGTCGCCGCTGCGTGAACCACCCAGCAGCACAGCGTTGGAAAAGAACCGTGCCAGGCGTGGAATCGGGTTGCGGTCTTTTTCGGCGTCGTCGCGGTCCTCGGGGGTTTCTTCGCCTTCCTCGTCGAACATCATCATGTTGCGCGAATAGGAATCAAAGGCCAGCGCCATCGCTTCCAGTACCTTGCCCACATTGATGTAGACGCCCAGGTTTTGCTTTTCCCACATGGCGGCGCGGGCGCTGACAAAACTGGGGTGTGTAGCCACGTTTTGGCCGGTGCTGCGTGTTGCAAGAATGTGCGCCAGGGCCTTGCGCTGGCCCATCATCAGCACGCCCTGCTTGCCCTGGCCCGGAACGAACGCAAAAGCCTCTTCGCTGCCGGACGCCCCGTGGATTTCTATCCCATCAATGACGTTGACCGGGCCCAACTCACCCTCCATGGACCGCATGCCGCTGCCCATCTTGCCGGGCAGAAACTCCTCGTAGAAGAACTCTTCCGCCTGCTTCCAGTCCTTCAACCCAAGCAGCACGGCATAGCCGGAATTCACGATCGCATCGGAGTCGTTTTCGTCGCCCTTGCCGCCGGGTACGACTACAAAGGCCTGGCCTTGGCCCAACTGCTTCCACAGTTTGCGAATGTCGCGGCCTTCGCCTTCCGCCTTGGATTCAAAGTTGGCCCAGGCGTCGATCAGCTTGGTTTTGCCAGCTTCGCGCGCCCGGCCCAGCACAAAGCCCTTGCACTGGCTGTACAGCTTGTCGAAGTCATCGACGCAACTGGTGGCGGCAAAGATGGTGTCACGGGGCAGCAGGTCCAGCATGGGCATGGGCTTGGGCTCCGCGCGCAGCGCGTCCAGCCAGCCGGGCGTGTTGTGGAACGACAGGCGCGCCTCAATGCGTGCCTGGGCCAGGGAATCACCCGTGCTTTCGGGCAGCCACATGGCGGCAGCGAAGCTCTTGAACTGCTCGTATTGGGTCAGTTCGGTCAGGAATGCGGCGTCGATTTCGGTGTCGCCAACCAGGCTTTGCAGGTAATAACGCACGAAGTCGTCCAGCAGCGGGTTGCTGCCTTTGTCGCCGGACAGGCGTTCCATGGTGGTAATCACGGCCTGCACGTTGACAAACAGCAGCGCGGCCGGGTTTGCAAAGTCCCTCAGCGACTCAGTGTAGCGCTTGTTGCCGAGCAGGGTGTCGGCCGGATCTTCCGGAAACAGAAGGCCATCAATGGCGTCTTTGCAGCCGCTTGCCGTTCCGGACAAGATCAAATAGCGGTTGTCCAAAATCGCGGCGTGCAGGTCGATTTCGTCAAGCCAACCCTTGAAGGGGTTGATCTCGCTCATCAGCTCGTCGTTGGAATCCCCCGACAGCGCCAAATAGAAGTTAAAGATCGTGATGCCGTCGTACTCTTCGGCGGTGCGCACAGATTCTGAACCTGCTTTTGCGGCCTCCAGCAGCGCCCGGTGCAGTGCCGAAAGATCTTTGTGCTCCAGAATAAACTGCAACTTGGGGCCCTTGATGCCAATGTCCAGCATGCCTGCCGAAACGCGCTTCGAGCCACGCGCCAGGTCGCGCAATTCTTCTTTGCTGAGGGTCAGCTCCAGCTTTTCCGCGATCAGGTTACTCAAGTCTGGAATCTTCAGGTCGCCGCCCATGCCCTTGAGCATGCTTTCCAGGTTTGCGGGGTCGCCAAAGGCCTCAATGCTTCCTACGCCGTACACCAGCGTCGTGCTGGGGTACCCGACAGCCATGTCCACAGGCTGCTTGGGTTGGGCTGACAGGGGCAGGGCACATAAGCACAGCAACAGGGCAAAAAGGCATAGGCGCATACAAGCTCCGTTTGGCCCAGAGTTTCAGGCCGAGACATCTTACGACACGGCGGGCCCAACCCAAAGCACTACATGGGTTTCCGGCACTTCGCCGGGGTCGCTGCTTCTACGGATGGCCCGGTCAAAATCGCCTGCCAAACAGCAGTGCAAAGGGCCGCCGCGATTGGAATCGCCCGGAACCGCCACAGCCGTAGCCTTGCAGTAGAGTCTGCCGTGGCCGTGCGATGCGGCCTAAGGCGCTCCGGACCGGAGGTGTGCCATGTCCCGGTGGTGGTGGCTGGCGTTGTTTGCCGCAATCTGCGCGCTGTACACGACCGACAGGCTGTGGGTGCTGGGCGCAGTACTGCATTGCCTGTTGATGTTCGCATGGCTTGTTGTGCCACCCAAGGCGGGCCGACACGATCGCTGATCTGGTGTGGGCACTCGCCAGCGAGATCACCCCGTCGCTGCTGGAGCATCCACTAAAGCGTCTGTTGGCGCGGTTTCTACCGGCACAGGTTCTGGCGATTTCAGAAACGCCTGCACTGCCACCAGTGCCGCTTGCGGGTCGCGCAACGTGAGGTACAGCGACTTGCCGTTGGGCCGCTTGATCACCAGGGCCTGGCGCAGGCCCAGGTCACTGAACGCCCAGTCTCCGCCGGACGCACGCCGCCAACCCCAGCCCAGAAACCGCCGCAGCGGATAGTCGGCAACGCTGACAGCGGCAATGTCGGCCCGAGAAAGTCGGGTCTGAACCCGGCCAGCCCAGCCCAAAACAAGGGCTTCGGGCTCAACCAAGATCCGCAATTCCCAGAACACTCCGGCCAGCCAGGCAAACAACAGCATCATGCCGCCGACCAGCAGAGTCACCGTAATCGGGCCATTCAGCAAGTTGTTGGCAATGCCGCCCAATCCCTCAACCGCAGCGATCAACGCCATCAACACGCCCAGCCTGGCTGGCCGGATGCGCTGCGAGTATTGCGGTAGAAAGGGCATGCGGGCTACTTGTTGCCAGCCGAACCCGGGCGCAGCGGCTTGCCGTCGCTGTCGACGGGGTTGCCGTCCTTGTACTGCATGCCGCCGTAGGTTTCGTCCTGGCCGATGTTGCCGTGGCGCTTTTCACGTTCGCGTTCCAGGCGCAGGTTTTCTGCTTCGTTGAAACGCTGGCGTTCCCAGGAATCAGACAGCAAGGCCGCTTCGCCGTGGCGGTAAAGGGTCAGCACGACCACTGGCGGCGCCGAGTTATACGGGGTGTGGTAAACTCCGCGACCGCGCGGATCCAGCCCTGCGATATCGGGGTTGTCCATGCGAACACGGTTTTGGTCCTGGGAAAGGGAATCAAACCCATAGCCCGCTGGCGCCGGGTATAGCCGCAGCACGGCGGTATTCAGCTCATACTTGCCCAGCATCGATTCACCATTGCTGGTGTAGCGGTACAGTTCGCCACCGGGCATCAACTTGCCAATCGAGCGCCAGTTGCCGTCATAGAACTCGTAGTAGAAAAGCTGGCCGCGGTCTTCCTGTATCTTGCGTGCAAACCCCGCATTGACCAGCTGGCTGGGCTGCTTGGGGTTTGGCGCGATCTGTACCTGGTAGAACTCCGTGCCTTGCAGTCCGCGGCCGGCGCCGCTGGTGTCTGATCGGGCTTCCCGAATGCGGCTGGATTCAAATAGTTGCGCGATTTCTGCACCCGCGCCGCCATGGCGTGAAGTCTCGTACTCCAGGGTTCCGCGGGCCGGGCTGTCGCCTGCATAGCTGGCGCGACCCTGAGAACCAGCACAGCCAGCCAACGTAATGCCGGCAAAGGCGGCAAGCAGCAGCAAGAATAGGCGCATGGCAATGCCTGTTGCAGCGGTAACGGGGGTGCGCAAAGGCTAGCCTTGCAGGGCGCTGGCGTCCAGTGCGCGCCCGGCGGCGCGGCCCGCCAACAAACCGCTGGCCAGTGCAAAATGCTGGGCAAAGCCGCCCCAGTCGCAGGTTATGTCCAGCATGCTGCCGACAACATACAGGCCTGGTACTTTGCGGCTGTGCATGGTGCGGGGGTCAATTTCGCGCAAAGATACTCCCCCGCGCGCGTTTTCAGAGGCAGCCATGCCAAGTGTAGACCGCACTTGCAGTCGCAGGTCCGTCAGGTCGCGCAGCAGTCCTTCGCGCTGGGGTTGTTCCAGTTGTTCGGCGCGTAGGGTTGGCTTGACCTTTTGGCGCCGCAACAAGCGGTCGCCCAGTGCGCTTGGTATCAGCCGGTCAAACACCGCATAGGCGTTTTCGCGGGTATGGGACCCAAAGGCCTCGTGCATCCAGCGCGTGACTTCGGTGGGGGACTCACCCGGAAAAAAGTTGATGGCCAGCGTCAGGCGTTCTGCGCCCTCCAATGCTGGGCCGGCTTCGTGAGCCACATTGAACACGGCTTGTCCAGTCAGACCGGATTGCGTGAACAACAGGCTGCCAGTGGTCCGCGCCAGTTCGCGTCGTTGTGTGTGAAGCGCCAGGTCGACATCCAGCCACAGGCCGCACAGATCAGCCAGCCAAGGTTCGTCCAGCGCCAGCGGCACGTGGGCAGGAAACACGGGCTCAATACCATGGCCAAGCCGCTGGGCGATTTCCAGGCCTGTGAACTCGCCGCCGCACTGGGGCAGGTTGGGAGTGCCCATGGACAGAATCAGGCGGGCGGCCTGGAACTTGCGACCGTCGTCGAGCGTGATGGTGAAATCCGCGCCGTGGTGTACCGCAGCCACGCGGTGTTCCGGCAGATACTCGGCTTGCCCCAGCGCGGCCACCAGGGCGGCCAGGGCGGAATCTGGCCCCTGGGGTGGGGCGATCAGGCCATAGTGCGGGGCATCAACAAGTTCGACACCCTGGCCTGAGAACCACTGGCGCAACTCGCCCTGTGGCAGGGCGGTCAGGGCGTCGCTGACAAATCGGGCGTCGCGGCCGTGAAACCGGTGCAGGCCGAGGTCGTTGTTGCTCAAAGCACCCTTGCCCATGCAGGCCATAAGGTACTTGCGACCGGGTAACGATTGCTTGTCCAGCAGGGCCACACGGGCGCCGCCCTGGGCCGCAGCGCCTGCGGCCATCAAGCCGGACAAGCCAGCACCAACCACAATCACATCATAGGATCTGGCCAATCGCGCACCTGGCAAGCGATACCCCCGCGACGCTATCCCATTGCTGCGGCACTGCCAAGGCAGGCACCTGGTGCAGGCAACGAAAAAGCCCCCCGGTAACCGGGGGGCTGAAATGGGCAGCGGGTGTTTATCGCATGAAGGGCAGCAGCAAAGTGCCGAAAACCTGGAACACAGCGATGTAAGCGCCATAGGCCAGAATCGCCACGATGGACATGGCAAGGCCTTCATTGACCTTGGCCTTGTTGGGCATGGTTTTTTCGATGAACGGGAAGACCACACCAAAGCCTGCGGCGAACAGCGTGCCTACATAGAAGAAGGAAGACGTGGAGGTGTTTACGCTGCTGGTATTGAGCACGCCAAAGCCGTACAGAGCGCCCCAAAGCACAGCGAGAAAAATGTTGACGATGCCCACGTAGAACGTGAAGGAAACAGTTTCTTTGCCGCTAGCCACGGTTGCCCCCCCCAAGCTTATGCGGTAGCACAAACCGGAAGCTGCCTTGTTGCCCCGGCGCCTCCTCTACCCCAACTGTAATTGCATGCAGGTGACGATACTCGTCCCGGGCAACTAAAGCATCATATATGCCGTGCGCAAGATGGTTTGCGAGAAGTTCGGTGCTGGTGTTGGGCAGGTCCAGAATCAATGTGTCCTGCTTAGGCGTTTCAAACACGCTGCCGTCGCGGTGCAAAGCCCGCCAGTTGTCGCCGCTGCTTTCAATCTTCAGGTACTCGGAATGGCGGGGCAGGATCACTTTGTGGTCCAGCCCGTCGCACAACTTTCGAAACAGCGGCTTGAACGTGATGTAATCCAGCACGTAGTGGCCAGGGCCAAGGTCGCCCTCTACCTCCACCCAGGCCCAGTAATTGTGCCCGTGCAGCGGCTCGCGCGATCCGTCCGCAAAGATCAGAAAGTGCGCCACAGAAAAGTTGAAGTACTGCTTCTCGACAAGGATGCGGTACATGCGGGTCTCTGCGATGAAGCGACTGTGAAGCTTAGCGCGGCTGGCGTATGCGGGAAAGCATGACAAAGGGGGATTTGGGTCTTCGCTGTCGGGCCAGCAGGGGCAACACTCGCCGCCGCCGTTGCACAAAACTCAAAACCCTTTGCAGCAGTTTATCGCCTAAAACTGCCGCAAGAACCGCAGATCATTGGCCACAAAATGCCGGATGTCGCCAATGCGGTGCTTCAACATCGCGATACGTTCCACACCCATGCCAAAGGCAAAGCCGGTGAACTTTTCAGGGTCATAACCCACGGATTTCAGCACGTTGGGGTGCACCATGCCGCAGCCCAATATCTCCAGCCAGGGCTTCTTGAGGTGGCTGAACATCTCGCAGTTGATGTCAACCTCTGCGCTGACTTCCGTGAACGGAAAGTAGTGCGGGCGCAGGCGCATTTTGGTGTCCGCCCCGAAGTACTCGCGCACGAAGAGTTCCAGCACGCTGCGCAGGTCGCCAAACGTAAGGTCATGCGCAACCGCCAGGCCTTCAATCTGATGAAACATGAAGTGGTGCGTGGCGTCTACTTCATCGGGCCGGTACACGCGGCCTGGGGCAATCACGCGCAGTGGCGGCTTGCGGCCTTCCATGGTTCGAATCTGGATGGTGCTGGTCTGGCTGCGCAGCAACAACGGCACAGGTTTGGGTGGCCAATCCGGCCCCGCCAGTTGCAGAAAGAAATTGTCGTCTTCGTTGCGCGCGGGGTGGCCGGCGGGAATGTTCAGCGCCTCGAAGTTATGAAACTCGTCTTCGACCTCTGGGCCCTCAACTTGCGCAAATCCAAGCCGATTGAAGATCGCGACAATTTCTTCGATCGTCTGGGTCAGAATGTGGGCGTGCCCGACTTCGCGCGCCAGCCCGGGCCGCGTGATATCAAACTCACTGCTGTGCGCTGCGGGGGCGCTGGCAAGGCGCGTTTTGGCAGCCTCGAAAGCCGCAGTCAGCTTTGCATTGAGCTCATTGGCGGCCTTGCCAAAGGCGCCGCGTTGCTCCTTGGGCACATCCTTCATGCCGCCCAGGATTTTCTTGACCAGGCCGGAACCGCCCAGGAATTCGCGCCGGACGTCCTCTAGTTGCTCGGCCGTGGCAGCGCCCTCAAAGGCCTGCAAGCCAGCGGTCAAGGCAGCGGATATTGCGGCAAGGTCCATGGGCCGCGAAAGATAGCAAGCCGATGATGGCTAGGCGAGAAGGCGGGAAGCAGAACCCGTGTGCGCCGTGATTCCCGGTGGGGTGTTTGGCCAGCTGGTCGAACTGAAAACGCTTGCCGCGAAGGTCTTCACCATCTCATGAGGCGAAGCGCGGCGGCTTCGTGTCTTAACCGCATAGCCACTGCGGTTGCGGCTGAATCACTTTTCGGCCTCGTGCAATGCAGATGCAGGGTCGCTTCGAGGTGGATAGCTACGCCGCAAAGCAGCGAACGCCGCTACCGGGTAGGTGGTTTGCGGGGCGGAGTTGATCCCGGCCTTGCGGCTGGCTTGGGGGCGGCAATGCCGCCCAGTGGCTTGGTGAATGTGGTGTGGTCGCCCTTTGCGGCGGCCCCCTTGGGCGGCACCGGAATCGGCGCGCCAAAACTGTTGCCGGAAACCGGGTCACGGGTTTCGCCCACGGGGGGCCTTTGTCCGGCGGACGTCAGCGGAGCTGTGCTGTTCAGCCCTGCATGCAGCAGGGCGTCGCGGGCTTTCTTGAGTACCGCCAGCACCGCCGGAATGTTGGGCAGGCGTCGGCGCGGGTCTTTGGCCGTCATGGCAACAATCGCCTCGCGCAACTCCTTGGGCAGCGGGCCAAAGGTTTCTTCGGGCATGGGCAACGGTTCGTTCACCACATTCAGCAGCACCGCCATCGGCGTTTCGCCCTCAAAGGGCAGCACGCCGGTCAGGAACTGCCACAGCGTCACGCCCAGCGCGTAAATGTCGACGCGCATGTCGACCGATGTGGTTTTGATCTGTTCCGGTGCCATATAGTTCGGCGTTCCGACAACTTGATTGCTCAAGGTCAGCGCTGTGGCCGTGTTGTTCAAGCTGCGGGCAAGGCCGAAGTCAGTCACCTTCACCTTGCCGTCGCGCGCGATCAGAATGTTCGCGGGCTTGATGTCGCGGTGCATGATGTCTTGTTCGTGGGCTTCACCCAGCGCACGGGCGACAAAGCCGGCAATGTTCACCGCCCGCATCGGCGTAAAGCGCTTTTCGCGGTCCAACAGCTTCTGGGCGTCGACGCCTTCGACGTATTCCATGACCAGGTAATAGACGCCGTGGCTCTGGCCCACATCCAGCGTGCGCACGATGTTGGGGTGTTGCAGCCGCCCGGAAAGCCGGGCCTCGCGCAGAAACCGTTCCACAAGCTCAGCGCGCCCGACAAACAGGTCTGGCAGCAGCTTCACGGCCACCTTCATGTCCAGGCCGGCGTGATAGCCCAGATACACTGCACCCATGCCGCCCCGGCCCAGAAGGCTCTTGGCGATCACGTTGCCAAAAGTCTGGCCGATGATGGGGTCCGTCGATTGTGCTTGCGCCATGCTGCGCCTCTGGCCTGATTATGCACGATGCGGCCATGCCGGGCCAGCGCGCGCAGGTTCCACAAGCAGGCTTTTTCACGGCAGTGACTTGTGAACAAACACAATCCGGAAACGGCAACCCCAGGGAATCGGTCGATCAACCGGACAGCGCGCGGGCGATCACAATGCGCTGGACCTGGCTTGTGCCCTCATAAATCTCCGTGATACGCGCGTCGCGGAAGTAGCGCTCCACGTCGTATTCCTTGCTGTAGCCGTTGCCGCCGAAAATCTGCACGGCGTCCTTGGCGGCCTTGTTGGCTGTTTCGCTGGCAAACAGTTTGGCCATGGCAGCTTCCTTGCTGCAGGATTCGCCTTTGTCGCGCAGGCTTGCGGCGCGGTACATCAGCAGCCGCGAAGCATCGATGCGTGTTGCCATGTCGGCCAGCATCCACTGCACTGCCTGAAAGTTGATGATCGCCTCGCCGAATTGTTCGCGCTGCTTGGCATAGGCCGTGGCGTCTTCCAGGCAGGCGCGGGCAATGCCTACGGCCTGGGCAGCAATTCCGATACGCCCGCCATCAAGTGTGTCCAGGGCAATGCCGAAGCCTTTGCCGTCTTCTCCAATGCGGTTTGCGGCTGGAATGCGGCAGTTTTCAAACAGCACCTCGCAGGTGGCGCTGCCGCGAATGCCCATCTTCTTTTCCTTCTTGCCCACCTTGACGCCCTGGCGGTCGGCCTCCACCAGAAACGCCGTCACGCCGCGGGTCTTGTGTTCTTTGCTGGTGCGGGCCATCACGATGAAAATGTCGGCGTAAGGCGCGCTGGTGATCCACAGCTTGCTGCCATTTAGAACGTACTCGTCGCCCTTGCGCACGGCCTCACAGACCAGGCTGCCGGCATCCGTGCCGCTGCCCGCCTCTGACAGGCAATAGGCCCCCAGCCAGGCGCCGTTAGCGACCTTGGGAAACACGCGCTGCTTCTGTTCTTCGTTGCCGTACTTGTTCAGCAGGCTTGAAAACAGGCTCATGTGCACACTCAAGGTCACGCCGGTGCTGGCGCACACGCGGTTGACTTCTTCCAGTGCCACGCAGGCCGCGCGGTTGTGCATGCGGTTGTCGAAGAACCCGGCCCCGCCAAAGGCCTCCGGAATCGTGATGCCAGTCAGACCCAGTGCGCCCATCTTGGCAATCACG
The DNA here is from genome assembly GCA_016722065.1 of Planctomycetota bacterium. Taxonomy (GTDB): domain Bacteria; phylum Planctomycetota; class UBA8742; order UBA2392; family UBA2392; genus H3-PLA7. The sequence continues at coordinate 203,421 of JADKGX010000001.1, read as the reverse complement.
GAGGTATCAAACTCCTCGTCGCGGTCCATTTTGCGCGCCAGTGCCTTGAGTTCGGTCTGGGCAAACTCGCGCGTAGCGCTTTGCAGAAGCTGCAGTTCTTCAGGAAGCTGGAAGTCCACGGTTCTCTCCGGTTGGCGTTTGGGTGTTAGCACAATCCGGGGCGGGTCTCAACGGTCCGTGCCGCGTCGGGGGCTCATGCCCAGCCCCAGCGACAACGCCAGCGCCAGTGCCACCGCACCCAGGCAGGCCAGCAGCACCGCGCCAGACTCTGCGTCGGGCCGCAACAGCGACCGCCCGTTTACGGCACGGCGCACCAGGTGCTGGCGAAACACCTGCACCAGCGGCGGCGCTGTCCCGTAGGCCTCCTGTAGATCCAGGCACAGGGCGACGTTCCAGGACACGGTGGGGGGCTCCTGGGGTGCTTCCAGCAACCGGCGCAGGTTGGGTGCCGGCAGGTTGTGGGCAATGTCGTTGGCCTGCTCGTGCAGGGCCTGGGGGCGGCCTGCGGCGTGTTCGGCCAGTGCTTCATCCAGCCGCACCAGTCGCACCCCGTCTTGTTGCAGTTGCAGGCGTTCCAGACGTTGAAGTTCCATGTCGTCCGGGGCCAGCAGAAGTGCTGCACGCAGCGTGTCGCGGGTTTGGTCGCGCAGGCGGGTGCGATCAACCCCTGACAACGCCGGGTCCGGAGGTTGCTCCAGTCGCTGGGCCAGACGCTGCCGAAACTCCGCCGAGGGCGCCCCGGCAGGCGCCTGGGCACCGGCGCGTGCGGCAATCAGATCGCGAATGACGGGCGCCCGCCGAGTCGCATCGGGCTCCTGCAACAAAGATTCTGCATCCTGCCATTGCTGGTTTGCGGCCAGCGCCAAAGTCGGGAAAGCAAGCAAAAGGGCCAGCGCCGCAACTTGACCCATGCCTGTGCCGCGCGTGCGCGGCGCAGTGTGAAGCGATCCAATCCACAATATGCCAAAACCAATCGCCAGCCCCGCCAGTGCAAGCGAATGCGGCCGCAAGGCAAGTGCAAGCACCGGCACTGCTGCCAACATGCCCGGCCGCGCAACGCGCATGGCCATCGTCACGTTCAGGCGTTGCAACCAGGCGTGCTGCGAATCAAAGGCTGCACTGACCACGCGCATGCCCGGCCCGGCACGACGGGCCAGCGTCAGGTGCATCAATGCCAGCAACAGCGGCAGAACTTTCGTGATCGGCTCGGCGGCGTCGGGCACACCCCGATACCAATCCAGTGCGATGCCGCCCAGGATCACGGCAGCAGCCAGATAGCCCGCCTTGGCAGCGGGCGACTTCCAGCGCGAAGGCAACCAGCGCCGGCTGCTCAGCAGAGCTGCCACACCAAAGGCCGCACCCAGCGTGACAAGAAAATGCCAGCCCAGGGTCACCTGGCGCGCGTTGGGAATCATCTCCGGTGGCCAGCCCGGAAACAAATCGGCACCCAGCGCTGGCACCAATTCCAGCAGCAGTAGCGCCGGGTCGGCATGGGCCGGCGTTGGCACCACGCCCTGCTTGAAGCACAAGGCGCACAGCAGCACCAGCCCGGTCAGCCCCGAAAGCACCAGCACCATGCCAATGCTGGATACCAGAATCCGGGCCTCGCGGCCCACGGACGCACGCTTGGGCAAAGCCATGCCCGAGGCCGTAACCATGCCCGCCTGGGCACCGACGGCCAGCAATGCCACCGAGATCGCGTCCGACCAGAACTCTGCCGTGCCCAGCGGGGCCAGCCTGGGCGTCGCCACCAGCGCTGCCAGCGCGCCCGCGCCGGGCAACGCATAGCCGGCAAACAGGCCCAGCGTGAACAACAGCGCCAGCACCCAAAGCAGCCAGCCGCCAATCCAACCAAGCCCGGCAAGGCGCTTGCGGCGGCCGGCAAGCACCAGCATGACCACGCAAACCCCCAGCGAGGCACCGCCCCACAACAGCAGGTTTCCGCTTTGCATGGTCCAACTGGAAGCAGCAACCGTGATCTCGCGCGCCTGATAGGCCGCCACGCCAGCGGGCAACTCGTGGGTCGTAAGCGCAAACACCCAGGCGCAGGCGCGGGCTCCGACAAGAAACAACACTGCAGCCAGCGCGACGCGAATAATCACTGCCACCGGCTGCAGGGCATCGCGACCGGCGATGCGGTTATCCAGTTGGCCCGAGGCCAGTGCCAGCCGCACAATCGGCGCACCGAAAATCAGCAGCAGCGCCAGCAGCACTGGCAAAAAGAGTGCGCCGTGTGCAATCAGGCCCCGTGTGACAAGAAACGGCCCGCCCAACGCGCTTACGGCCAGCAGCGTGGTAGCCAGAAAGGCCGCACGGCCGTGCCAACGCGATTGGCTTGGGCTTGCCATCATGTCTCAGCCACCTGGAAATCGAATAATTGCTTCGTTCAGACGGTTACCACAACGTAACTATGTCTATCGAGCGGCAAAACATAACTATAGAGGAGAGTGCATGAACATGACATGGATGCGGGCGTTGGCTTTGGGCACCTTTGTGGCCTTGGGCGCGCCGGCTGTCACTACCGTTGCCCAGGAAAAACCCGGAGAAGAAAAAGAACAGCCTGCGGCGCCCCAGAGCGCCAAAGACTGCGAGGCGGCAATCAAGAAGCTTGGCGCATCGCTGGGTCGCAACCCCACCGAAGAACAGATTGACGGGTTCTTCAAAGAAGCCTGGAAGATCACCGGCACATACGTCAAGGATCACCCCGAAGCCGAAGACCTGAAGGACGTCTACAAGTGGGCCGGTCCCCGCGCTTCGTATGCCAAGAACAACGAAGGCTTCCTGATTATCGCCAAGAGCTACCTCAAGGCCAACGCCGATGCCAAGGATGCGCCCACTTGGCGCAAGTACTACATCGCAGGCGGGCTGGGTAACGACACCTTCAAGAAGGAAGCAGGCGAAGAGCTCAAGAAGATCGATGCCGAAGCCGGCAAGGACGCCGCCCAGGCGCTTCTGGCCGCGGAAATCCGCCTGATCGACGCCGCCAATCGCTCCGACGACGCTGCCAAGGCCAAGGTCATTGAGGGCATCAAGAAGAATGAAGTCATCGCCAAATCAGAAGACGTCTGGGTCGGCCGTGATGCGATGCGCATTGTGCTGACAGCCAGCAAGGCCGAAATCAAGGACGGCGAGACCTTCCCCTGCTGGTCGGAAGCTTACGACGTCAAGGATATCGACGGCAAGTCGATCAAGATTGCCGACTTCAAGGGCAAGGTTGTATTGATTGACTTCTGGGCCGTATGGTGTGGCCCCTGCATTGGGGAAATGCCCAACGTGGTCAAGGCTTACGGGTCGTACCACCCCAAGGGCTTTGAAGTCATCGGCATCAGCTTTGACACCCGTGATGGCGAGCAAGGCGTGCGCGACACGATCGCTGGCAAGACAGCACAGGGCAGCCGCGGTGACAAAACCGGCGTGATGCCCTGGCGCCAGATTTATGACGGTGGGTACTGGAGCGCCGGCATGGCCAAGCGTTACGGCGTGAACAGCATTCCCAAGACCGTGCTGATCGACAAAGACGGCAAGGTGGTGGGCCAGAACCTGCGCGGCAAGGCCCTGGAAGAAAAGCTGGCCGAATTGCTGGGCAAGGTCGAAGAGACAAAAGAAGACAGCAACTAAGGAACGCGCAGCGTCAGGAAGCGACAGCAACAAGCCAAGTAACAACCGGGCGGCCAAAGGGCCGCCCGGTTTGCGTTGGTGGCACCAATCGTCGCTGAATGGCGATTGATCTTGACGACGGAGTGGGGGGCAGACTTGTCGCAGTGCTGACCATAGCCCTCGCAAGGTTGCGGTGTGGGCGGCATCTTTGTCGAATTACCATGGAATCGCGTACGTCTCTGGATTGGTGTATCAGGAGAGCCCGAGGGCAGACGTATCAAACCGGGCATCGAAATCGGAGGGAGTATCCTATGGGACTGACACAATCCGCGCACGGGCTGCTTGGCTACGTTGCAATCGGTGCCAAAGGCGCACTTCTGTTTGCTGGCGCTGCCTTTGGCAGCTTTGTCTGGAACGCCATGACCGCACCCGTAACAGTCAGGGCCGACGACAAGCCTGACACCAAAGCCGACGAGCGGGCAAGACTGAAGAAGGCCAGCATGGGCGATATAGTTTGCCGCAGCTTTCGGGTCATTGATGCCGATGGCAACGCCAGAGTTTACATGGGTGTGACGCCGGAAGGCATGGCGCAATTCGGGGCCTACTCGCAGGAAGGGTTGGCCGGAGTCCTGATTGGCGTGACCAATGAAAACAGTTCCATCGATGTGCTGGTGCCACGCAAAGGAACGCCGCCAGGAATGAACCTTGTGACGTCAACAGAAGACGACAGCGCGTTCATGGAGATGTGGTCTGAGAAAGAGCGCAATCTCATTCGGGTTGAGACGGACCGCGCAGGGTCCAAGGTGCAGCTAACCAGCAGCGGCGGCAAAGACGACAAGACCTCGTCGTGGGCCACAATGTTTACTTCCGGCGACAAGTCCACGATCTCCGTCACGCCGCACGTCCCCAATGATCCGAAGATAACCAGCATGCCAGCTGGCAGCATCGTAATCGGCTTCAAGAAGGATGAACCCATGGGCATGACGCTGACAGGCGACAAACCCGTATTCTGGCCACCCAAGTAGGCTCTCGGCATCCAGGGCGCCTTGAGCCTGGTTCACAATTTGTCAGTGCGAGCCGATTGCAGCATTGGATAGGAGCCCGCCATGGCAGACAAGAACGGCTGCATCGACTGCGGGCACCGGGGCATGAAAATCGGCCCCACTCTGGCAAACGGCCGCCGCACCATCGAAATGGCCACCGACGCCTGGTCCGAAGTACCACTGCCGCCGATGCCGAACTCGATCACACATGGGCCAAGTTGGGAGGCGCCAACACCTGACGACGCGACGCACCTTGCCGGTGGAGCGCGCCGCTTTTCAATCGGCCGGAGACTGCCCGATCTCCGAGCGAGATTCATCACGGGGCGTGCCGATGAGCCCGTTGTTGAAGCTCTCCACCTGATTGTAGGCCATGCCCTGTTGGGTGACGGCACCAGCGGAACTCAATGGGCGCATCTTGCGGAAAGCGCTTTGGGTGAAAGTTTTGGCAACAAATCGTTGGCGGACTTGCGGGTGTCGATTGGTGAGGTGGCCTTTCGAGTCTCGGCCTGAAACCTGCGACCGTCTTGCCAGAGGAAGAAGAGCAGCCGCGGGCAGACGGCGAGTTCGTGCAGATGTGCGCTTCGACGGTTCGCCACCAACGAGTGGTTGACGTCACCTGCCTTGAGGAGACAACTCACGGCGTCGAAGTCACGGGCGATGCGTTGCAGTGGCGGATCGCCTACTATCGAAAAGAAGCTGAACTAAAGCGCGCGGATCCGGGTTGGCGGCAATTGACTGCCAAAGACCTAGCGGAGTGGATGGACTCGTCGGATTGGCAAGCTGTCCTGGAGTCGGCTGTCTCGCGCTTGTTGAACCCCCAGTGCAAGCCGCCGTGCATTCCTGTTACCAAGACTCATGGCATGCGTCTGCTGTCTTACGGTAGCGACGTTTACGCCGAGTCACATCCTGCCAGCGCAGAAGAGAAGGCGATGTTGGAAGAACTTTTGAAAGAGAAAGGGGAAAGGCTTGGGCCGTCAGATCATCCAGTGGCCTTCGTGGTCGGCATTCTCCATCACTTCTACTATCTCGTAGATGCAACCGTAGACTGCCTCCCGATCTCAAGCGCTTGAGCAGCTGCAATCAACCGCATATGGATGGCGAGGCCCATACGTAGAAGTACAGGTAATCGGCTGAAAGCGGAGGAGTGAGCATGTGTAGCCACCGGAGTCCTATTCCTGCCTATGTCTTGGCGATGCTGGTGCTGTTTCTGTCCTGCACCGGTTGCTGCCAGCCCAATGTGTGTGCCTCACTGGTAGAACCATCGGATACGGCATCGTCTACTTCGCACACAAGCGCGACGTCGTTGCCGTGTGATGGCGGCTCAGAGGCCAAGGCGGCCGTTCAAGACCAACTGCCGTTCACATTGCTTGGGATGGAAGCGTCCAGGTTGGATGAAGTGCTGGGGCCTCTAAAGGGCGTCACTGTAGAAAAGACCCTGGACGGAAGCGGCACCCGCAAAGTGCTCTGGTTTGCTTCCTACGCGGTGGTCCTTGACGACGCCCGTCGAGTCAAGCTCGTCATCGCCCACGATGGCGCCTGGGAACTTCAGCGTAAGCGCACGTAGCTCGAAATTCCGGTGTCTTCCTTACTCCACGCGCTTGATGATGTGCCACCCGTATTTGCTTTCGCACACGTCGATCTGGCCAACGCCCAGCTTGAGGGAGAGGTCCAGAAACGGCTTGACCAGTCTTGCCGTGGGCGTCACATCGTAGGTGTTGTGGGCGTCTTCGGGCTGGTCGCCGCTGTCTTCATTGAAATCCGTCTGCAGTTGCTTCCAGTCCGCACCCTTGCTGCGGGCATTTCGTAATACCTGCTTCATCAGCACTGTGGCTTCTTCTTTGGTGCGCTTTTGCTTCTGGGTGTCCACGCCCGTGCCGTCCCAGGCAATCAGAATGTGCTGCACCCGCGCCTTTTGAGGCGGCGGGTCCTGCTTGGTGGGCCAGGTGGACTGGTCGATGGAAGGAAACCAGCCCTCGGGCACGTCGTACACCAGCGCGTGGCGGTCGCGTTTCGTGGCCTGGCTGTCTTTGATTTCTTTGGGCCCGTACACATCATAGCCGCCAAGGTCGATCAGCAGGCTGATGTCATTGTTGCTGCCCTTGCCGATGCTGCCGTCATTGTTGGTGCTGTGGCTGTCGTCGCCGGCGCAATCCAGCAGGATCGCCACCGAAAAATTCAGCCCCATACCCTGGCCGTTGCCCTGGTACATGTCGTTGCCGGCGCGGTCGATCAACCAGCCCACGCCCCAATCGTGCGCCGCACCCTGGCCCAGGCCCACACCCATCACGTAGGTGTCGTTGCCCGAAAGGTCGACAAGAATGCCTGCCGAAAGGTGAATTCCCACGCCCTGGCAATACTGGCCTGACGTGTAGGTATCGTTGCCGCCCCGATCGACCAGCATGCCCAGGCTGAACCAATAGCTGCTGCCCTGGCCGTAAATGTCACTTTGGTACACATCGTTGCCGTCGCCTTCGTCCAGCAGCAAGGCCACGCCGCCGCCCGTAGCGCCATAGCGGTTGCCAATGGCAAAGCCCTGGCTTAGGGACTGATAGCGGTCATTCCACAGCGGAAGGTGAAGGTACTTGGCCCCGGCGAAGTACAGGTCGTTGCCCGCGCCATCGGTCAGCACACCCACGCCCATCACCTGGGCAAAGGCCTGCACGTAGCGTGCGCCGCGATAGGAATCGTTGCCCTTGGCATCGATCAGATGGCCATAACCAAAGGCCGCAGCCCCCTGGGCGCCGCTGTCGGCCATGTAGGTCTCGTCGCCGCCGTCGTCATACAACTCGCCATAGCCACAAAGCCCGCAGGCCTGCGAGCAATAGCGCGCGCGGTAGATGTCATTGCCGCCGCCAAGGTCCCAAAGAATGCCCACGCCATTGAAGCCAAAGCCCTGGGTGAAATCCTCGCCCAGATATTGGTCGTTGCCGCCAAGGTCGAGAACGAACGAGATGGGCGAGTGGCCGGGCAGGCCCAGGCCGCAAGCCACGCGGCCTTTGTAAACGTCGTCGCCGCCCAGGTCGATGATGGCAATGAAGTCATCGCCTTCATATGTGTTGGGGCCAGTACCACCGATGACAACCTTGCCCCAGGGGCTCTGCCAGGCCGCGACAACACCGCCCGTGACGCCGGGAAAGTTCGCGGAAATGCCCGGTTGTGGCTGGTTGGGCCCGGCCCCGTAGATGCTGCCTGCGTTGGCAGCAAAATATTCGATCACGATGGTGCAGCGGCTGGCAGCCACCAAGTGCGATGCCAGGGGCAGGCGTGCTCCGGCAGCGAAGATGTCCCAGCCCTCGGGAACAACCGTGCCGTCACAGCCTGGCACGGCGATCTTGGCGTCTTCGGACATCCACTCCGGGGCCCGGAATCCAAGCCGTTTGAGTTCCTCCACAGTGGAAACCGCACCGCTCTTGAGCGCCCCCGAGGCGGCGACAAATTCGCTGGAGAGCAGGCGGGGCACGCCTTCGTTGTTGCGTGGGGGCAGGCCGCCCAGCCAGGTGGGGGTGCCGCCCAACAGAGCGGCGCATTCATTCGCGCGCACCTTGTCAGCCAGGGCCTGATCGTCAGCTTCCATCTTCTTGCGGCTGGGATCGCCGGCGGGAATCTTTGCCAAGGCGGCCGAGCTGGCTGCGCGGGCATTCAGCGCCTCGGCGTATTCCTTGCTGTCTTGGGCCAGTTCCTCTGCCGACCAGCGTTGTTGGGGCAGGTCCAGCAACTGGCCCGCGTACTGGCAACGTTGGGCAGCGGCGGTGCGCAGGGCAAACTGGTTGCTGGCGATTTCGGCTGTCAGGGGCAGGCCCAGCGGATCGTCCAGGGCGGCGTCGCAGACTTTCAGCCGCAACTTGTCGTCGCGATGCTTCTTTTCGAAACTCAATTGGTCGCGGGTCAGGTTGACGTACCCCAGCGCGGCATCCAGGTGTTCGAGGTCGTCGGCGGTGAAGAACGTGCCGGTTTTCACCCCGGTTGGGGGTGTGGTTGGCGGGGCGGCGTCCTGGGCCCGCATTGACAGGCTGGTCAGGAAAACCGCAAATGCCGCGCACAAAACCACTAGCGCATGTTTGCCCATGCAGTACAACCTTCCTACAATCCGCACGCCACAAAATGTTGGGGTCACACGAAATGCACTGCCCCGGGTGCTTAATTGTCCAAACTATACCGGCCCGCAAGGCCGGTGAATAGCGAGTCTGGAAGCTGTCATGTTCGATTTCGCAGGCAAAAAGGCCCTCATCACCGGTGGAACGCGCGGCATTGGCCTGGCGACAGCCGTAAAGCTGGCCAAGTCTGGCGCGGATATCGCCGTCAATTACCTGCGAAACCGCAAGGCCGCAGATGAAGCCAGGGCTGCGATCGTCAAGGCGGGCTGCAAGGAACCTTTGATCCTCAAGGCCAACGTGGCCAAAGATGAAGACATCAACGAGATGTTTTCCGCCATCAAAGAGAAATGGGCCCGGCTGGATTTTCTTGTCAGCAACGCCGCAAGCGGTGTGCTGAAGCCAAGCGCCGAACTGACCTATCACCACTGGCAATGGACACTGGACATCAATGCCTACGCCCTGCTGGCCTTGGCGCGCAACGCCGTGCCCATGATGAAGGGCAAAGATGGCAAGGGCACGGGCCGCATTGTGGCGGTATCCAGCCTGGGCGCGATTCGCGCTTTCAACAACTATGCCGCCGTGGGCAGCAGCAAAGGTGCGCTGGAATCCCTGGTGCGCCACTTGGCCATTGAATACGCGGCGCAGGGCATCAACGTGAACACGGTCAGTGCCAGCGTGGTGGACACCGAAGCGCTGAAGCACTTCCCCAACCGCGACGTCATGTTGCAGGAAAGCCTGCACTGGATGCCGGCCAAGAAGCTGGTCACCCCCGACGACGTGGCCAATGCCGTGACGATTCTGTGCAGCGAACTCACAGGCATGGTTCACGGCCACACGTTTATCGTGGACGGCGGGCTGAGTGTGTTTCTGCCGGGCTAAACCCGACTGGGGCCAGCGCACAACTTTTCATGGACGACATTTCCGACATCAGCGCCGCCGTAATCGTGCTGGCGGCTGGCGACAGTTCACGCATGGGCCGCCCCAAGGCGCTGCTGGATTGGCACGGCAAGCCGATGATTGAGCACGTACTGGCCACGGCCCAAAGCGGCGGCTGCACCCGCAGCCTTGTGGTGCTTGGGCGCGATGCCGAGGGCATTTTGGCCGGCGCTGACTTGGGCGGTGCGCAAGTGGTGGTTAACCCCGATCCCTCGCAGGGCCAGGTTTCCAGCATCAAGCTGGGCATGCAGCACCAGGACTTCAGCACCGATTGCTGCGTGGTATGGCCCGTGGATTGTCCGCTGGTGCAGGCCGGCGATGTGCGGGCGTTGATCGAAAGCTATGGCCGCATGCGCACCAGCCTGATGCGCATTTTCATTCCGGTTCACGCGGGCAAGCGCGGCCACCCGATGCTGGTAGATATCGGTTTTCGGCAGCCGTTCATGCTGCTGGGTCCCGGCGACACGGCGCGCAAAGTCATCGACGACAACCACACCCAGGTGCAGGAAGTGCCAACCGGCAACGCGGGCGTGCTGGCGGATGTCGATACGCCCGAGGAGTACAAGGCTGCGTTGGCAAACGGCAGGTAAGGGCAATGGTTTCGGGCTTCGTGGTGGTGAACGCGCGCCGTGACTACAACCTGCGGCCTGCAACCTATAACCTGCTGCCTGTGACCCGTACCGCAGACATCTTTGCATTGGCCTGTGAACTATCGCGCAGGAACCGCGCGTTTGCCTTGCTGCATTTGGTTCAGGTCAAGGGTTCTTCGCCCGGCAAATCGGGCTTTCTGATGCTTGTTTCGCAAGATTCCACTCTGGGCACGATTGGTGGGGGAGATGCCGAACTCCAGATGATCGGCCAAGCCCGGCTGGCGCTGGCGGAGGGTAGCTCCCGTACCGTGAACTACGCGCTTTCGAACCGCCCTGGCAACCTTGTGAAGTCTCTGTGCGGCGGCACCAACGAAGTCTTCATTGAGGTGTTTATGCAAAAGCCCTGCCTGTTGCTGCTTGGCGGCGGCCACGTTGCCCGGGCCGTGGCGCAGGTCTGTGCGATGCTGGACTACCCGTACGTGGTGGTCGATGACCGCCCCGAGTTTGCGCGCCCTGCGGACTTTGCGGGCGCACTTGAGGTGGCCTGTACGCGTGCCGGCCCGTACTTGACCCGTCAAGACCTTCCGGGATTCAGCCATGTGATCGGGCTGGGCTATGACGCGGAGTTTGACCTGGAAGGACTGATACCAGCACTGACCATTCTGCCCGCAGGGGTCATGTTTGGTGCCATAGGCAGCAAGGCGAAGTTTCTGCAGATGACGGAAATCGCGCAGGGTCGCGGCGTAAGCCCGGAAGACTGGAAGCGCGTAAAGTGTCCCGTCGGACTCAGTATCGGCGCCCAGACGCCCGCTGAAATCGCTGTCGCGATTCTTGCCGACGTGGTGGCCAGCTTGCCAGGACGCCAGAGCCAAGGCTGGCAGTAGGACCACGGCCATCCTGGCCGCCAAAAGCTTGCTGCCAGGATGGCCGCGGTCCTTGGGTGCTCAACCGTTCTTGCGCCCGGTTGCCAACTTCTTGCCCACTTCACGTTTTACAAGTGCCGGCAATTGCGCATGACCATTGACGAATTGTTTTACGGCGGCGCGGTCGCGACTGATCAGAGTACGCAAGGCCCAACTCAGGGCTTTGTGCACCATGACGTGCTTGTCTTGGGCCAGCAAATTGCAGATGGCTAGTGTGCGGGCCGCATCGCCACTGCCGCCGCGCGAGGCAAGATTCAGTGGCACCGTGCTGACCAGCGCCAGGCGACGCCACCAGGGATCGCCGGATTTTGCCCAGCGCAGCACCTGGGCGTCAGCGATGCGACCCTCGCGCCAGGCTTGACCTGTCAGTCCGCAGCCAAAGCCATCCACGCTGGCCCAGTTGTCGATGCCCTGGCCCAGTGCCTCCAGTGCCCGAAAGTTCAGGGCTTGCCTGGCCGGTTTGTGCTGTGCCACCAATTCATAGGCAACCTGGCGGCCTTCCAGCGTGTTGTGCGCAAGCAGCGCATGGGCAAGGGCCAGCACTGCACTTGCGGACTCGGCTTTCAGGGCGGGCTTCCATTTTCGCACGATCGCGCGCAGGTCAGCCGCGTACACGCCCAGGTTTTCCTGGGCGCTGGGAAAGTAGTTCTTTGTCGCGGCCTGGCGCTGGAGGTTGGTGCAGGCGCGCAATTGCAGCACGATTTCTGCCGCCGCTGCGGTTGGGTTCATGTGTTGGCAAACTCGCGCAGGGCTGTAATCAGCCGGTTCCAGGCAGCCAGGCTTTCGGCCAGGCGGTTCTTGTCCTCGACTTTGTCGGCCAGGTTGCGCGCGACAAACTCATAGGCCACAGAAAGCGCCACGCCGATCAGAAACGGCGGCACGTCTTTTTCGCGGGCAAAGGACTCTGCATAGTCGCAATAGTCATCGTCAAACACGCAGCCGATGGTGCGAAAGATGAAACTGGCCAGCCGGCTGTGCAGGGATTCCCGCAAATCGGCATCCATGGGGCCGAACACCGGCTTTGCATGCTGGCTGCGCAAGGTGTCGTCCCACATTGCGGCCAACTCGCCCAGGTTGGGCAGCAGCGCGTTGATGCTGCCCCGGATCGCGTCCAGGGCGAGTTCGTCCAGTTGCAACAGCCGGGCCAGGGCGTCAAATCGCGCCCGTGGGGCAAGGTCTCTCATCACGGTCCTTGAATACCGGTCTAGAACAGCGGCACTTTTACCATGCGGGCCTTCAAAATCGCATCCAGCCCTAGATAGCGCCCCGCCGCAGCCACGCACAGGGTCAGTGACATCAGCGCCATTGGCACTTGCCAGCCGGCCCACGGATAGTTGGTGCAAACCCACCAGACCAGCGACATCAAGGCCAGCGCAATGCCGGCCACGCGAGTGACCCCGCCGACCATCATCAAGACTCCAAACAGCAACTGCAGGCCGGTGACCAGCCACTGCGAAAGTACCACGTTTTCACGGGCAGCCGAAAAGAACGCGTCGGAAACAAAGTTCGGCGACGAAATCTGGTTCAACTCATCCACGATGAAACGGCTGTCTGGCGAAAGCCAACCGCTGTGCAGCTTTTCCAGCCCCAGCTTGACCCAGAACCAGCCCACATACAGCCGCATCGGCAACAGCACCGCCGTGGCAGTGGTGGGGCCGGAAAGAAACATTGGCACGCGGCGGGTCTCTTCAGCCATGGCGGCATTGTACGAAGGCCGGGGCCGTTTCGGCTATGCCTGGCCGCCGTGGCCGCGCAGCGTGCCCACCACCCAGGCTGCGGCAAACAGAATCACACTGGTGCTGACAATCGCCGGCGCGGTGGGCAGGTTCAGCAAGTCGCCAATCAGCAGCCCTGCCACGCCCGCGATCATGGATACCGCCATACTGGCCCAGAACAGCCCCGCAAAGCTGCGCACCAGGTGCCGGGCCGTGGCAGCAGGCACAACCAGCAGCGCATTCACCATGAGGATGCCCACGGCTTTGACGCTGATGCTGACGACGAGCCCCAGCATCACAATCAGCAGGTATTCATGGCGTGCTACAGAAACGCCCCTGGCCTGGGCCAGATTGCGCGAAACGGCAATCAGCGTCAGCTTGTTGGAAAACAGCGCTACCAGGGCCAGCGAGATAGCGGCGTTGATCGCCATCAAAGCTGCATCGGCCCAGCCCAGAAGGCTTACTTGCCCCAGCAGAAAGCCATGAAGGTCGGTGTAGCCGCGAACCCGGTGGTACAGCACCAGCCCCAGCGCAAGGGACCCCGCCATCGCCACGCCCAGCAACGTATCCAGCGCCAGCGGCGATTTCTGGCGCAACGTGGCAATCACCAGCGCCACGCACACGCCAAAGCCTGCCATGGTCAACACGGGCAGCGTGGTCAAGCCCGGAATCCATGCGCTCATCAACATGCCCAGCGCCACACCCGCCAACGAGCTGTGGGCCACGGCATCACTGAAAAACGCCATCCGGTTGGCGACCACGATCGGGCTTAAAGCACCCGAAGCCAGTGCCACGCACAGCACGCTCACCAGCACCGCGCTGCCGCTGCCTGCAAGGTAATAGGCCACGTAGTCATTCATGGTCGTGGCCCTGGTGCCCGTGATCGTGGGTGTGGCCATGTCCATGCGCATGGCCGTACACGGCCTTGTGGCCGCCAAAGACTTCCGCGATGCGTTCGGCGGTCAGCAGGTCACGGGCGTTGCCTTCACACATCAGTTTGCGGTTCAGGCAGATCACGTGGTCCGTGATTTCACTGACGACACTCAAGTCGTGGCTGACCAGCACCACCGTCACTCCGTGGTCGCGCACCTGGCGCAATATCAGGTCGTGAAATGTGGCCTCGCCCTCGATGTCGACGCCGGCGGCCGGCTCGTCCAGCAGCAGCAGCTCGGGCTTGCCCTGCAAGGCCCCGGCCAGCATCACACGTTGCAGTTCGCCGCCACTAAGCGCGCCCAGGCGTGCCTGGGCCAGCTTTTGGGCACCCACCAGCTCCAGCAGCGAAAGCACCTGCTGCCTGGCGGCGCGCGAAATGCCAAAGGCGACGGGCATACGCTGCAGCGAAAGCGCCATAAACTCCAGCACCGTCATGGGCAGCGTGCGGTCGTATTGCAGCGCCTGGGGCACATAGCCGATCCGGGCGTGGGTGTGAATGTGGCCTTCGAAGGCTGTCAGGCCAAGAATCGCCCGCAGAAGTGTGGTTTTGCCGGCACCATTGGGCCCGATCAATGCGACCAGCTTGCCGCGGGGCAGGCCCAGGGACACGTTGTCTACCAGCGCGCGGTCGCCCACGCGCACGGTGACATGTTCGAGTGTCAGCAGGTCTTCAGGGGCCAAGGGTCGTTACCACCGTTTCCAGGTTGCGTCGCAGCACGGCTTGCAGGGCTTCGGGGCCGGGCTTGCCGGAATCGAAGGGATCCAGCGTGGCCAGTTTGACTCCAGCGGCGTTGGCAATGGCGCGGCTGGCGGTGTCGTCGTAGCCGGGTTCCAGGAATATCGCCGCTGCCCCACCCTTGCGCAGTGTTTCCTCGATGTCGCGCCGCTCGGCCATGGTGGGGTTGGTGCCGGGCGTGCGCTGAATCACGCCAACCTGCTTCAGCCCGAACTCGCGAGCAAAGTAAGGAAAGGCGTCGTGGTTGGAAACAAACTGTGTGCGCGCCAGTGCCTTCAGCCGGGCTTCAAACTCGGCGCGTAGTGCCTTCAGGCTCGCTTCCAAGGCGGCGCGGTTTTTTTCATACACAAGGGCGTGGGCCGGGTCTTTCTCAACCATGGCGCGCGTGATCGCTACAGACTGCAACATCGCGCCCTCTGTACACAACCAGACATGGGGGTTGTGCTGGCCGTGGCCGTGGCCGTGTCCTTCGTGGGAATTCTCGTCATCGTCGGCATGGATCAGAAATGTCGGGGGCAAGTCCTTGCTGCAATCCACCAGTGTCAGGTGCGCTGCTGCGGCAATCGCCGGCGCGTCAAACGTTTCCAGTTGCAGGCCGTTGATCAACAGCAGGTGGGCACTTTCCAGGCGGCGCCTGTCGTCCATGGTGGGCGAGTAATCGTGGGTGGGTCGGTCCGGGGCCGGCAGCATCTCCACAATGGCGGCGTCGCCTGCAATCGCCATTGCCAGGCTGGCAAGGTGCGGTGTGGCGGCCATCACTTTCAGCTTCTGGCCTGCGTCCAGGCCCCGGGGGCCTGTCGGCGAGCATCCTGCGAGCAGAGCCAACATCGTCAATGCAAGTAGTTTGCGCATGGCGGGAACGATAGGTCACCCGCGCCAGAACGCAAGTAGCTTGCAGAAGCTCATTGGCGACCAGCGTCGCCTTATCAACCCTTGATGCCAAGCAGCCCCACGAGTATATTGAGACTGAGTATCAGGATAAACGCGGTCCAAAATGACCGCAACGAGGGGTGGCACGTGGATGCCGCCAGAGACTGTGGCCTGGACAGATGCTGACTCAACCCGCCGCACCATTGAACCTCTTTCGCGCCGCTGACGGCGAACTGGAAGTCGTCGAGGTTTCCACTGAAGACGGCAGCACCAAGCGCCTGTGTGAGCTGGGCATTTGCCCCGGCAAGCGTATTTCGGTGGTGCGACAGGGAAACCCGGCGCTGGTGGCTGTGGGCGGGTCGCGCTTTGCCTTGGCCGCGGAACTCATGCAGCGGGTCCTTGTACGCCCCTGTCGTTGAAGCCGTTGCGCCCATGGCCCGCACTCTTGCCCAATTGAAGCCTGGTGACATTGCCCGCGTATCAGACGTGACAGGCGATGCCGCGCTGACCCAGCGCATTCTGGAAATGGGCATTTTGCCCGGAAACGATGTCCAGCTTGTGCGTGTCGCGCCACTGGGCGACCCGATGGAGTTTGCCGTGCTGGGCTATCGCATCAGCTTGCGCAAGTCAGAGGCCGCCTGTGTCCAGTGCGCTGAACCGGGGGCCGCATGACTTCCTCGGGCCGCCACAATCGCGCAGACCGACACGTTGTTGCGTTGATTGGCAACCCCAACGTCGGCAAAAGCACGTTGTTCACGGCGCTGACGGGCACGCGCCAGAAGGTCGCCAATTTTCCTGGTGTAACCGTCGAAGCCAAGCTGGGTACGACAAACTTCGAAAACACCGAGTTTACTGTCATCGACCTACCCGGCACCTACAGCCTGGCAGCGCGCAGCCCCGATGAGCGCGTGGCCATTGACGCGCTGCTGGGCCGCCTGCCGCAAACGCCTGCACCCGATGGCGTGATCCTGATTCTTGACGCGTCAAGCCTTGACCGAAACCTTTACCTGGGCACGCAGGTCCTGGAATACGGCCTGCCCACGGTGATTGCGCTGACGATGGTGGATGTTGCCAAGGACCGTGGCATCAGCATTGACCTAGAGAAACTCTCGGCGGCGCTTGGCGTTTCCGTGGTGGTGGTCAACGCACCCAGCAACCTGGGCGTGGCCGAACTCAAGGCCACCCTGCACCGCCAGTTGCACCACCCCGGCAAGCCACTGGAACTGCCCTTTCCGCCGGGGCTTCGCCAGGCAGCGGACGACCTGTACCAGGACCTGTGCGACCTTTCCGTAGACCTGGGCTACAAGCCGTCGCGACCGGAGGCCATGCGCCTGTTGGTCGATACAGCCGGCCCGATGCAACAGGAAGTTCGCGAAGCAGGCGGAGCCGCGTTTGTCGAAAAACTCGAACAATTGCGCAACCGGGCCGCGCAAGGGCGCAGCCTGGCGCTGCAGGAAGCCCAGGCGCGTTATGGGCAGATCTCAGCCTGGATGCGCGAGGCCAAACAGACCCAGGCCAGCGATGCACGCACCCGCACAGACAAGGTTGACGCGATTCTGACCCACAAGCTGTGGGGCACGCTGGTGTTTGTGCTTGTAATGGGGCTGATGTTTCAAAGCATCTATTCGTGGTCCGGCCCATTGATGGAAGGCATTGAGGGCGGCATTGGCTGGCTGGGCGAACAGGTTGTCAGCCTGTTACCCCAGGACGCAGCCATGCTGCGCAGCCTCGTGGGCAGCGGCATTTTCGGCGGGGTGGGCGGGGTGCTTGTGTTCCTGCCGCAGATTCTGATTCTGTTTCTGTTCATTGCCGTGCTGGAAGACCTGGGCTACATGAGCCGCGCGGCATTTTTGATGGATCGCATCATGTCACGCTTTGGCCTGTCGGGCCGAAGTTTCATTCCGTTGCTGAGCAGTTTTGCCTGCGCCATTCCAGGCATCATGGGCACGCGAGTCATTGAGGATCGCAACACCCGCCTGACCACCGTGTTCCTGGCGCCGTTCATGTCGTGCAGTGCGCGGCTGCCGGTGTACACCCTGATGATCGGCGCGTTCGTGCCAGGCCAGACCGTGCTGGGGTTCCTGAACCTGCAAGGGCTGGTGCTGTTTGCCATGTACTGGGTCGGGCCGGCGTTTGCGGTGCCGACGGCGCTGGTACTCAAGCGTGGAATCTTGAAGTCCAAGGTCACGCCATTCTTGATGGAGATGCCAAGCTACAAGATGCCGCGTTTGAAAAATGTGCTGCGCGTGCTGTATGAACGCGGAAGCAGTTTTGTCAAACGCGCCGGCACAGTGATTCTGGCCGTAAGCATCATCGTCTGGGCGCTGTTGTGGTTTCCGCACAGTTCCCAGGTCAGCCAGCCCTTTGAGAACCAGCGCCAAGCCGCAACCGAGCAATATGAAGCCGAATCGAACCGCCTGGCCAACGGGTACAAGCCCGGCCTGGCAGGTGCCGATCTTGCGGCGCAACCCGACGTAGAAGCCGCGTTGCAGGATGTTGCCGAACTGCAGGAAACCCGGGCCCAAGGCCAGCAGGAAGATCAAGCGGCCTTCGGCCATGACCCCCAGGCACTGGCGGAAGCAGCGCGTCTGGACGAGGCGGCCTACGTTGCCACGTTGCAGGAACTCAAGCGTCGTCACAAGCAGGCCTTTGATGCCGCCATGGGGCTGAATGAGGCGCAAGCGAAACGCGATGAAGTGATTGCCGATGCGGACCACGGCGAGTCCGCAGCCCTGGCAGAGGACAGCATTTTGGGCCGTGTGGGCCACGCCCTGGCGCCAGCATTTCGGCCGCTGGGCTGGGATTGGCGCATTGGCATGGGCGCCATTGCCAGCTTTCCGGCCCGCGAAGTAATCGTGGGAACCCTGGGCACGATCTTCAGTTTGGGGTCTGAAGTGGAAGCCGAAGACGCCAGCCTGCGCGACCACCTGGTGGCCGCCAAAGATGAAGATGGCAACCCGTTGTTCACGCTGGCCACGGCACTCAGCGTGATGGTGTTCTTTGCCCTGTGTGCGCAATGCGCGGCCACGCTGGCCGTGATGCGGCGCGAGACGAACTCCTGGAAGTGGCCAATTGCAAGCTTCCTTTACATGACGACGCTGGCCTATGTGGTTGCGGCGGCAACCTTTTGGGTCGCCCGCGGGTTAGGTGGATAGCGCCATGGAACTGGCCATCACAATCGCGGTCATCGGCCTTGCACTGGCTTTTGCGGCTTGGCGTGTGCTGGCCACGTTACGCATTTCACGCGGTGCCAAAGGCGGTGGCTGCGGTGGCTGTGGCACTTGCCCGCCTTCAACTCGGCCGGAAACGTCAGCCCGGAATTGACCTTCACCAAGAATTTGTCAACTGCACTATTGCGCGCGCCGCGCAATGCGATATTTCTATTCGCGACGCGTTGATGCAGACGCGGACAAGTTTGGGAAGTGCCGCGCGGTCTGAGTGTTCAGGCCGAGTGAGCCCCGAAATCGGGTGACTCCACTGCGCCGGCGAACGGGGATGAGTGATTCCCGTTACCCAGACGACGCCTTGAAAGGCGTCGTTGTGCGTTAGGGTCCAAGCCCCTTCAGGACAGACCGCTATGCCAAGCAGCGCCACAACCTCCGACCAGCTTGCCGACGACCTGTCGCAGATCACGCGTATCCAGCGCGTGTCGGGCAACGAGGCCAAAGTTGTGGACTGGTTCAAGGCGCGCTTTGAAAAACTTGGGTTTGCGTACAAGCACTCTGGCCGCAACCTGCTGGCCTGGCGCGGCACCGGCAGGAAGAGATTGCTGCTGAACACCCACACCGACACCGTGCCGCCCAACAAGGGTTACACCCGCGACCCCTGGGAAGGCGCGCGCGAGCAGGGTCGCGTCCACGGGCTGGGCTCATCCGACGCCGGCGGCTGTTTGATCGGCATGCTGCACACGCTGGCGAACGCGAAGTTTGATGAAACGGCCTGCACGCTGATGTTCGCACCGACCTGCGACGAAGAAGTGCAGGGCGAAGGCTTTGAGGTGTTTCGCAACGAGATTCCCGAGTTCGAAGGCTGCATCACCGGCGAGCCCACGGATTGCCAGGTGTGCGTGGCCGAACGCGGCATGTTCAAGCTCGACATGAAGACCACAGGCAAGAGCGCCCACGCAGCAAGGCCGTGGCAGGGCGTCAACGCGATATACCTGGCCGCGCGCGATATCCTCAAGGTCGAAGAACTGTACGAAAGCTTCACCGAGCGCGACGATTTGCTGGGCCGCACCACACTGGCCGTGACAATGGCAAACGGCGGCGTGGCAAGAAACGTCGTGCCCAGTGAAGTGAAATGGGTGATCGACGGCCGCACGATTAATCAGCTCGACAACGCCGAAACGATCAAGCGCGTAAAGGCCGCAATCAGCCAGCACAGCTGCGTAGAAAAAGAGAAAGCACGATTCGGCGTGTGGGTGCGCAAACCCAGCGACCAACTGGTGCAATGCGCCTGCAAGGCCGGAAACACTGACAAGACCCAGGCCTTTGGCGGTGTCAGCGACGCCTGGTGGAACGAAAAGGCCCAGGGCCTGATCATCGGCCCCGGCAAGCCAGAACTGAGCCACGCGGCCAACGAGTACCTGGAAGAGAAAGAACTGGTCCGGGGCTACGACATTTACCGCAACACCGCAGAGCTGTTTTTGAAGACATAGCACAAATCAAAGCCCATCGCGTAAGCGAAGGAGCCAAGACAGGCCAATGGCATTGATGCACAGATGGACACAGATGCACTCAGATAAGGACAAGGCAAGTCACAGCCCATCGCGTAAGCGATGGAGCAACAGGGCGAAAGAGCGAAAGAGCGAAGCGTTAGGAAGCACCTGTGGTAGCCGTCGCAGTACAGCCCCCAAAGGGGGCGACAGAGATTAGCCCCGGGCGTAAGCCCGGGGAACACGCAGGAAAGCAACCAAGCCCCGGAGGGGCGACAGACAAGGCGAGGGGCGTAAGCCCCCGGGGAAAACACAGGCAACAGTGCCTGTGCCACCGAAGGATGAACATGTGGGCAGGAAGATTCAGCGGCAAACCCGACAAGCTGATGCAGGAATTCAGCCAGTCGGTGTCGTTTGACCAGCGCCTGTGGAAGGAAGACATCCAGGGCTCCCTGGCCTACGCGGCCGAGCTGCAGCGCATCGGCATCCTGACCGAAAAAGAACTCAAAGACATCCAAAGCGGCTTCACAACCATCACCAAGGAAATCGAAAGCGGCAAGTTCAACTGGAAGGTCGAACTCGAAGACGTGCACATGAACATCGAGTCGCGCCTCACCGAACTCATCGGCGACGCCGGCAAAAAACTCCACACAGGCCGCAGCCGCAACGACCAGGTCGCGACGGATTTTCGCGTCTGGGCGGCCCGCAGGGCGGATGAACTCGACATGGCCACAAAGGACTTGTTGGCACAAGTCTTGGCCCGCGCGACGGAACAAGTTGATGTGATTCTGCCGGCATACACACATTTGCAGCGCGCTATGCCAGTGAGACTTGCACACCAATTGCTCGCGTGGTTCTGGATGGTTCGTGAAGGCTCTCCGTTCATGCATGCATGGTCACAGGCGCGAATGATGTCGCCATTGGGAAGCGGCGCATGCTCCGGCAACAGCTTTGGTGTCGACATGACGCGACTGGCGGCACGAGCCGATGGCACAACAGACGATGCAATCGAATCCGCGCGAAAACGGATTCGAGTCGGGCGCAGCATAGGGGCATTCGAATTTCCCTCCCACAATTCCCTGCACGCGGTTGCTGACCGTGACTTCGCATTGGATCTCGTGTACGCCTGCGCCAAGTGCATGACGCAACTTTCTCGCATTGCCGAAGACCTGATCCTCTGGTCTACGTCTGAATTCGGGTTCGTCACTCTTGGCGACGCGGTCACCACTGGCTCCAGCATCATGCCGCAGAAGCGGAACCCCGATGCCTGCGAGCTTGTGCGGGGCAAGACTGGACGCGTTGTCGGCCACCTGATGTCACTGTTCACGCTCCTTAAAGGTCTGCCGATGACCTACAACCGCGACCTGCAGGAAGATAAGGAAGCGGTGTTTGATGCAACCGACCAGACTCTGGCCTGCCTGCGCGTGATGGCGCTGGTGTTCAGCAAGGAAAACTTCAAGGTCAACCGCGAGCGCATCCAGGCTCATCTCGATTCCGGCGCAGGCTACATGGAAGCCATGAACGTGGCTGACTGGCTTGTGCTGCAGGGCGTGCCGTTCCGCGATGGCCACGACATCACCGGCCGACTGGTGAAGTACGTCGAGCAAAAGAAGATGCGCTTTGCCGACCTGACGGCGCAGGACCTCGCGGCAGTAGACCCGCGCCTGAAACCGGAACTGTTGAAAGAGCTATCGCTGGAAGCGCTGGTCGAGCGCAAGCAAGTATACGCAGGCACCGCCAAGGCCCGCGTGCTGGAACGTTTGGCAGAGTTAAAGACTTGGCTGAAGACTTCCGAATGACCACAACCGGTGCACGGAGAACGGCTTTGAAACCCCAGATGAACGCAGATGAACACAGATGCAATCCTCGCGCTGCGATCTGTGTTGATCTGTGTGAATCTGTGGTTAATGCGGTTCTCTGCGTCTCTGCGCCTCTGCGAGAGACCCGTAGTTGGAGCAATACATGAGCAATGGAACCTGCATTCTTGCGTACTCCGGCGGGCTCGATACGAGCTTCTGCATTCCGTTCATCCGCGAAAAGTACGGCTATGACGTCGAAACCGTCATGATCGACACCGGCGGCTTCACCGAGGCCGACTTCAAACGTGCCGAAGAACGCGCCAAGTCGCTCGGCGTCAAAAACCCCGTCGTGCTTGACGGCAAGGCCGAAGTCTTCAACCGCTTCGTCAAATTCATGCTCTATGGCAATGTCATGCGCGGCGGTGTGTATCCGCTCTGTGTGGCCGCAGAACGCGTCGTGCAGGCCAGCATGGTCGCCGAATACGCCGTGAAACACAAAGCCGCCGCCGTGGCCCACGGCAGCACAGGCGCGGGCAACGATCAAATTCGCTTCGATGTGGCCATGAACGTGCTTGCGCCCGGCCTGAAGATGCTGGCCCCGGTGCGCGAACACAGCTTGACGCGGCAACAGGAGACCGACTATCTCAAGAAAGTCGGCCTCGAAATCCCGGCCAAGACCACGCAATACAGCATCAATGCGGGCATGTGGGGCGTGACGATTGGCGGCAAAGAAACCCACGACAGCGCCACGGTGGTGCCCGACGAAGTCTATGAAATGGCCGCCGCGAGCAACCCCGCCGTCAAACCGCGCCTGCTGAAGCTGAGCTTCGACAAAGGCCAGCCGGTTGCGCTGGACGGCGAGAAACTCAAGCCGATTGTGCTGATCGAGAAACTCAACACGCTGGGTTTTGAGTACGCGCTTGGTCGTGGCGTGCACTTGGGCGACACGATTGTCGGCATCAAGGGCCGCGTGGCGTTTGTTGCGCCTGCCGCACTCATGTTGATCGCCGCGCACCGCGAACTGGAAAAGCTGGTGCTGACCAAATGGCAGCGCTTCTGGAAGGACCACGTCAGCGATTTTTACGGCACCATGCTGCACGAAGGCCAGCCGTTTGACCCGGCGCTGCGGGACATTGAGGCGTTGCTCGAAAGCAGCCAGCAGCGCGTAACCGGCGATGTCAGCCTCACGATCAAGCACGGCGTGTTTGCGGTAGGGGGTGTATCAAGCCCGCACTCATTGATGAGCGCAGCCAGCGGCAAGTACGGCGAAGAATTCAGCCTGTGGTCCGGTGCCGACGCGGCAGGGTTTGGCAAAGTGCTGAGTATCCCAAGCCGCATCGCCGCCCAGGCGGGAAAGGGCAAGTGATTCGTCCACAGATGAACACGGTGTGACACAGATATCCGTTACCTGAATGCATCGGTGTGAATCTGTGTTGATCTGTGGACAATAGGCAGTCGCATTTGCGCGCGCAGGAGCAACAATGAACTTCAACGCAGTCGAGGGCACGAAGATGAATGAGCAGTCCGGCCAGTCGGCAATCTCGCGGGAAACCGCCAAGGTCAATGGTCCCAAAACCATGCAGATCCGCGTCGACAAAATCGCCAGCGTCTGCCACCGCCTGAACTTGCACAAGGAAGAACAGATCATCACCGACGGCCTGGTGGCCGAGGTGGGCAACGTGATTGTTGTGCGATCGCTGGGCGAAAAAAGTGTCTACGGTGAACTTGAACTTGAAGAAGGCCGCATGGCCAAAATCTTCGAGAACGACTACATCATCGGCGCGCTGGGCGCCCGCAACGCCCTGAAGGGCTACGTTGGCAAGGTGCCTGAATCCATCAAGGCTGGCGACGTAATCAACATGTTGAACCTGGGCGGCGTGATTGGCATCTGCACGGGCGTGAACAAAGACCTGGGCCCACCGATGAAAGTGGAAGTTGTTGGCCAGGTCGTGCGCAAGGGCCGCATTCTGAACCTGGTTGATTCCAGCATTCCCACCCACGACCACCTGGACCCCAAATGCAAGGTTCCCATCATTGCGGTCAGCGGCACTTGCATGAGTGCGGGCAAGACCAAGGTCTGTGCCACCCTTTGCCAGTTGCTTTCCCAGCGCGGGCTGCGCGTCAATGCAGGCAAACTTTCGGGCGTTGCCGCACGCAAGGACTTGTTCAGCTTTGAAGACCACGGCGCCGACATGACGCTCAGTTTCGTCGATTGCGGCCTGCCCAGCACCGCCGACGTGGACAGCATTGCGCCGATTGCCAAGTCGATCATCAACGAGCTGTGGGAAGACAAGCCCGATATCGTTGTGGTGGAACTTGGCGACGGCATCATTGGCGGTTATTCCGTCATGTCGTACTTTGACGACGCTGAACTTTACGCCGCCACCAAGGTACACATTCTGTGCGCCAACGACCCTGTGGGTGCCTATGGCGCAAAGGCCGTGTTCGATAAACGCGGCCAACGCATTGATTTGTTCAGTGGCCCCGTGACAGATAACGAAGTCGGTTGCGGTTACATCGTGGAAGGCCTTGGCATCAAGGCCATCAACGCACGCAACGATGCCGAGCTGCTGGCCGACGAAGTGTGCCGGCTGCTGGGGTTGAACGACCTGGTGGGGGCCAGGCCGGAAGGTACGAACCCGGTTTAGCGGGCAAGCCCCGCAGGCTGGCACTGGCAAAGGCAGACCACGCAACCCATGCTGGAACCATGAGCGAAGAACGCCGCAGCCCCATTCCAAAGGTCATCCGCCGCTGGTGGAGCCTGCCTGTATTTGCCGCGTTGATCGTGTGGGAGTTCTACACAGCCGATAAGTCCGGCGTTGCCCCCAACTACATCTGGCTGGGCATTGCTGGCGTGGGCCTGTTGTTTCTTTTCATTGTTAACCTGGGCGGCATGCGCCGCTGAGCAAGGCCACCATGTCCGCCATCGTCATCCGCAATGCGCTGGTGTTTCGCAGCGGTCGTTTCGTAAGGACCGACCTGCGCACCGACGGTCGCTGGATCTCGCGCATTGAACCTGGCGTTGATGCAGCGGGCGCGCGGGTGATTGATGCCACCGGGCTGTACCTGTTTCCGGGCGTGATTGACCCGCAGGTGCATTTTCGTGACCCCGGCCTGACACACAAAGAGGACCTTGAAACGGCTTCACGCGCGTGCGCCAAGGGCGGCGTGACGGGCTTTCTGGAAATGCCCAACACGATTCCGAACGCGATCAACCAGCGCGAGATTGACGCCAAGCACGACATCGCGGCGCGCAAATCGCGTGTGAACTGGGGCTTTTTCATTGGTGCCACCAACCACAACCTGGCCGATCTGCAATCCGCCCGGCGAGTCTGCGGCATCAAGGCGTTTCTGGGCGCCAGCACAGGCGACCTTTTGGTCGACGACCCCGCAGCGCTTGAAGCGATCTTTGCCAACACCGACAAGCGGCGTGTGATTGCCACCCATTGCGAGGAAGAGGCGTTTCTGCGCGCCCGCAAGGACGAGTTTGCCGGTCGCACCGACATTCGCGGCTACACGGAGTGGCGCAACGTAGAGGCGGCGTTTCGCTCGACGCAGACGGTTGTCAACCTGGCCCGCAAGTATGGCCACCGCGCGCACATTCTTCATGTCAGCACGGCGCGGGAATGCGAGCTGTTCATCCCGCGCGATACGCTGGTGACCAGCGAGGCCTGCCCGCACCACCTGCTGTTCAACGTGCGCGATGCCGAAGAACAGGGCACCTGGCTGAAAATGAACCCGCCCTTGAAGTACGAAAGCGACAACCGCGGCCTGTGGGCTGCCTTGCGCGACGGCCGCATTTCGTGCATTGCCACCGATCACGCGCCGCACCTGCCGGCCGAGAAGCGCAAGCCGGTGTGGCAGGCACCGGCGGGCATTCCGCTGGTTGAAAACTCACTGGCGTTGATGCTGGATGCCGCAAACCGTGGCGACTGCACGCTGGAACAAGTGGCTTTGTGGATGTGCCAGCGTCCGGCCCAGGTGTACGCCATGAAGGGCAAAGGCTTTCTCGAGGTTGGCTTTGACGCCGACTTGGCACTGGTGAACCCGCTTGAGGTGCACCAGGTCCGCAACGAAGACCAGCTGACAAAATGCGGATGGACGCCCTGGCACGGCAAAAAGCTGACCGGCCGGGCTGTCATGACCATTGTGGGCGGACAGGTGGTCTTTGAGAACGGCAAGGTCAACGACGCCGTGCGTGGCCGCGAAATCCAGTTTGATTAACGCGCGCTTGCAGCGGGCTTACTGATCATCTCAAAGCGGCCGATATCAGGCTCTCCGGCCAGAAACGGGCCCATCGTGCTCAAGGCCTTCTGCACATGGGGGGTCTTGAGGTGTGCTTCCAGGGCTGCTTCGCTGGCCCAGTTTTCATAGAAGACAAAGGTTCCGGGCTGGTCCGCGCGCACGTGCAGGTCGTAGCCTATGCAGCCAGCTTCCTGGCGCGTGGGTTTCACCAGCGAGGTCAGGATTTCCTTGGCGCGCAATTCCGTTCCGGGCTTGGCGCGAATCGTGGCGATCACAGTCAGCATGTTTCCCCCGCGGCACTATAGCACTCAGGGGCGGGCGGCAAGTACCGCCCACCCCCGCGGCCGAACGGTGGGGGAGCAATCCGTCCGGCCTGTCTGTGCCCGGATTGCCACTTTGTATGGCAAAGTAATCGGCTTGGGGCGCGGGTGGCTTTAGAGGATTTGCCGAAAACCAGCTTCAATCCAGTGTTTGCGGGCCGCGCGCTTGGTATTACCGGACGCACAAACAACACCGTTGCCAAGCGGGCCGCGATGGGCGTAAATGAGGGTTCAAAGGAACGGGTTCATGACGGCCACACTGCGCTGGAATCGCTTGACGATCTCCGTCACTGGCGATGCGGACTTTAAGTCTGCCATCGACAAAAGTGTGCCGGATCTTTTCAAGCAACCCTTTCCGCAACTGGAAATCGACATCGGCCAGTGCAAGAACCTGGGCGATGACAGCTTCAAGCTGATCGGCCTGAAGCTGGTGGATAACGCCGGTAGCCGCAAAGTACTGGTGCGCGTTCCAGACGCGCTTCGCCGCCATTTTGAAGGCAGTGGTCTTGCGGACCTGCTGGACGTGCATGTTGTGGAGCGCATGGATGCCCACACACGCATTCGTGGCGAAGAAGGCGAGGCAGAAAGCGGCGACCTGCAGCCGGTTGCCGACGACGCCGAACCAGAAGAGAAAGACGAAACCCACCCGCCTTCCGGCGATGTCAACGTCACCAAGATCCAGACCCGTGCCAGCAACGGCGCACTACTGGACGACGAAGACGGCAAACGATTTGACGTAGGAGACGAGTTGGTGATCGGCCGGGAAGCGCCCGCCAACGCGGTGTACCAGATTCCCACCATCAGCAAAAAGCACTTCCGCATCTATCCGCAGGGGCCGGCATACTTCATTGAAGACCTGCGCAGCACCAACGGCACATACCTCAATGGCGATCCGCTGACACAACCGCAGCCGTTGGGCGAAGGCGACGAAATCGTCGTGGCCATCACGCTAAAGCACCCCGAGGGCGCCCGCCGGTTCAAGTTTACGACCAAGCTGTAGGGCGGCTTCGCTGCTTGTCGAGAGTTAAGGGTCGAGGGTTAAGTGGTAGTTAACCCTTACTCGCTCCTTCAACCTTCACCCGCAGATTGTGCAACTTTCGCGCGAGCGTGTCAGCGTTTCCGATGATCGCATCCGCTGCGGTCGTCGCAATGAAGCCCAGGTCGCGGCTGAGCATGACCTGATACTCGGCTTCCGCGAGAGAGCTCTCGGCCACGTTTAGAAAGCGCGCATAGTCGGCGCCTGTTTTGCGCTTGGAACCTTCGGCGATGTTGCACGGCACCGACGACATGGACCGCCGAAGCTGCGATGTAAGCCCATACAACTCATCCTTCGGGAAGGCCTTGGTCAGGCGGTAAACTTCCAGCGTCATCTGATGGCCAAGCTTCCATACTTCGAGATCTGTAAACCGTTGCATCGCAGGCATTCTCCATTGATGTTGGTGGCCAACGAATTCTGGTGAGCCAACCACCCTCGACCCTTAACCCTGAACCCTCGACTGGCCGCAACGCGGCCTAGTTTTCACTGAAAAGCTTCCTTGCCGTTTCGCATACCCTAAGGTGGTAGGCTTTGCGTTGTTCTTCAGGCCAGGTGCCCGGGCATTCCACGGTGAAGCTGGTGCAGCCGTACGTCAGCCAGGCGTAGTAGCCCAGCGAATAGACTTTGCTTAACTTTTGAAATCCCAGCATGCCGCGCGTGGGCTTGATCAGGCCGTCCTCGCCCTTGATCGGGCCCCATTGTGGTTCCTTGTCGAAGTCGTATTCGTCTTTCAGGGCATCCACGATGCGTCGGCCCAGGTCGTCTTCGGGGCCGTTTTGAATCAGGTACGGGGCTGTGCCGTCTGGGTCTTCGTGCAGGTCCAGCAGCAGGCCGGGTTTGTTGTTGCGCAAGAACTCGCGCACGGCCTCGGCCTCGGGGCAGTCGTCCAGGGCGAAGCTGCGGTTGAGGTCGCGGCCGTCTTGCAGGTGGCGCTTGCCGTGCTCAATGCCCCAGGGGTTGCAGGGGCCGAACACAATGAAGCCAAGATCGGCCAGCTTGTCTTTGATCAGATAACCAGAAGGTTCGTTGCCATGCACACCGGTGGTGATGACAATGTCGGTGCGGTACTTTGGCTTGGGCGGTTCCGGTTTTGGTTCGGGCTTTGGTTCTGGCGCCACGTTGGCGGGCTGATTGTTAGCCACGGGTTGAGGCTGCGAGCAGCCGGCAAGCAACAGTAGCAGTGTGACAACCACCGATCGGGCAAGCATGGGTGACCTCCAGTCGCAACAGGATAGCCCGCTGCAGCCATACGGCCACGATCCGGCGGCAGTGATGCCGTTGCCCGGATCTTCGACCAGCCGCGCACTTGTATGGGCAGGTGTCGCCGCGCAGGTGTTGGCTTTTGGCGTACTGATTGGCGAGGACAGAGATTGGCTGCCCAATCATTCAGCAGAATTTGTAGTGCAGTACGCTTGGGTCGGAAGTGCTGCAGCGCTGGCCATGTCTATTGCTGGCTGGTTGAGAGTGCGCAAAAGACTGCGTTCGCTGGACGTTGTCGGCTTTACAGCAAGCCTGACGCTGAGCGGGGTGGGCGGATTGTTTTGGGCTTTCTTTGCGCATGCATTTGCACATGTGGGCGTATAGAAACGCATGATTGTGGTGGCGGCGGGGCGCTCAGCCCCCTGCGAGTTCAGTGCACGTCCCGACATTCGCGCAACCGCAAAGCTGCATCGCGCGGACGAAGTCGCTGCGGTAAAGGTCCAGTACGTCGCGCACGCCTTGTTCTCCGCCTACGGCGAGTCCCCACAGCATCGGGCGGCCTATCAGCACGGCGTCGGCACCGAGTGCCAGCGCGCGCAAGATGTCCGTTCCCCATTCAATTGCGCCATCTACCAGCACGGCCAGTTTGCCGCCGACGGCCGCTGCGATTTCCGGCAGCGCGCGCGCCGTCGAAAGGGCCGCGTCGCACTGGCGGCCGCCGTGGTTGCTGACAATCACTCCGGCGCAACCAGCATCACTGGCGCGGGTCGCGTCATCGGCGCGCAGCACGCCCTTGAGCAAGATCGGCAGGTCGGTCAGTGAACGCAGCCAGGCGATGTCGCGCCAGTTCAGGCTGGCGTCCTGGCGCGTGCGGAAGAGTTCGGAAAGGTGACTGCCTTCCATGGCCTTAAGTGTCGAGGGTCGAGGGCTGAGAACGGCCTTTCTCGACGTCTTACCCTCGACACTCGACAGGCTGTACCGATCCAGATTCGCCCGCGTCATTCCCTTTGGCAGCTCAAAGCTGTTTCGCTCGTCGGCGATGCGGCGGCCCAGCACGGGTGCGTCTACGGTGACGACCAGCGCCGTGTAACCCGCGGCCTCGGCGCGTTGCACAAGATCCTGCGTGATCGCGCGGTCCTTGTGGCAATATAGTTGAAACCACTTTGGGCCCGGTACTTTGGCAATTTCCTCCAGCCCGGTCGTCGCCATTGTGCTGACGATGTATGGCACGTCGCTGGCCGCCGCCGCTCGGGCTAAGGCAATTTCACCGTCTTTGTGCGCAAGTTTCTGGTACGCCATCGGCGCTATCAACGCCGGAAACGGCAGATTGAGCCCAAGCACGGTTGTTGACGTGTCAATATTGCTGACATCCACCAGCACACGCGGGCGAAGCTCCATCGCGTCCCAGCCCGCGCGGTTGCGCTTGAGCAATGTCTGGGCATCAGCACCGCTGCGAAAATAGTCCCACGCCATGCGCGGCAGAATCTTGCGCGCGGCCTTGCGGTAATCGGCGATTGTCAGCAGAGACTTCGGCATGACGGGATTTCACGGTATGCACGTCTGGAAGGCAATTGGTCCACGGATAAACGCGGTTAAACACAGATCCCAGGTTCCGCCGTATCTGTGTCCATCTGTGTGTATCTGTGGACAACCGCGGTTCCTCAACACGGCACTGGCGCGCGCATTGGCGCTCGCTTACGCTTCGTGTCTGGACACCGACCATGATCGACCGCAACCAGATTGAAGACCTCGAAAACCGCATGCTGGCGCCCTATGCACTGCGTGCCAGCAAGTCCGTGGGGCGGCGCTATCCTGAGGAAGAGCACACCTACCGAAGCTGTTTCCAGCGCGACCGCGACCGCGTGATCCACTGCGCCGCCTTTCGCCGCCTGGAGTACAAGACCCAGGTTTTTCTGAACTGGCAGGGCGATCATTTCCGCACCCGCTTGACGCACACCCTGGAAGTCGCGCAATGCGCGCACCATCGCCCGGGTACTGCGCCTGAACGAAGACCTGTGCGAGGCCATATCGCTGGCCCACGACCTTGGCCACACGCCCTTTGGCCACGCCGGCGAACGCGCCATGCGTGACTTGATGAAAGACCATGGCGGCTACGAGCACAACGGGCAAAGCTTGCGCATTGTGGACGACCTGGAACGCCACTACCTGCCCAGGTTTCCCGGCCTGAACGTGACGCAGGAAGTGCGATACGGCCTGATGAAACATCGCACGGATTACGACAAGCCGCTGTTCAAGGGGTTGATCGAGCGCGTGGGTCCAAGCCTGGAAGCGCAGGTGGCGAACTTGGCCGACGAGATCAGCTACAACGCCCATGATGTGGATGACGGTTTGTTTTCAGGGCTGCTCAAGCCCGTGGAAGCCCGAGAAAGCGGCTTGTTCCGGCAGGCAGAGGAATTCGCCCTGGCCAACGTACCGGCAGGGGAGGACGACCTGGTACGTTACCAAATTGTGCGGCGCTTGAAGGACATGCAAGTGACTGACCTGCTGCAGTGGTCCGCGCGCCGGCTGAAAGAGGAAGACTTTGCAGGCCCCGAGGCAGTGCAGGCCTTTGAAGGGCCAGCGGTGATCGACTTCAGCCCCGAGTTCAAGGAGATGGTCAAAGGCCTGAAGGTAATGCTGTACAACAAGCTTTACATGAACCGTACCGTGCGGCGCGGGCTGGAAAAAAGCACACGCTTCATGAAACAGATGTTTGAAAGATATGTCAGCGAGCCCTATCTGATGCCCGGCGGCTTTCACAAACGGGTGACCAGCGGCGAGCGCGTGCACCGCGTGGTGTGCGATTACATTGCCGGCATGACGGACCGTTACGCGCTGGAGCAATACAAGAAGCTGTTCGACCCGGACACCTGGTAGCAACCATGTCGCCCCGGCGCGCGTTCTGAAACCGTACCCACAAACAGGCTGTGCCCATGCCCAAGCTCACGCTGATCTCTACTGCCGAAGCTCCCGCCGCCATTGGCCCGTACTCGCAGGCTGTTGCCGCGGGCGGCTTTGTTTTCTGTTCAGGGCAAATTGCGCTGGACCCCAACTCCGGCCTGATGGTGGGGGCCACGGCTGCCGAACAGGCCGTTCAGGTGATGAAAAATCTTGCCGCGGTGCTCAAAGGCGCCGGGTGCAGCCTCAATGACGTGGTCAAAACCACGATCTTTCTGAAAAGCATGAACGATTTTGCGGCCGTGAACGAGGTTTACGCCAAGGCGTTTGGCCACCACAGGCCCGCACGCGCCACAGTGGAGGCCGCTCGCCTGCCCAAAGACGCGCTGGTAGAGGTCGACTGCGTGGCCGTGAGCCCCGGCCGATAGGCCGTGGGTGTCGCCGCGATGTTGCGACGACCAGGAACGCAGCGATGCCTGGCGGGAGACTCGTCCACGCGGCAGCTTCGTCGCGTGTCTCCGGCCTCCTGGCCGGGGCTCTTTAGCGGGTTCGGGCGTGCTCGCGCTTGTACTCGCGCTTCATCTGCTCGAGCTCTTTGCGCAGCTTGATGTATTCCTGCGGCTCGAGATCATTGACGAAGACCTTGCCGTTGAGGTGATCCAGTTCGTGCAGGAACGCGCGGGCCAGAAGTTTTTCACCCGTGATTTCAAACCACTTGCCCTTGGTGTCCTGGGCGCGCATTGTCACTTTGTTCGGGCGCAGCTTCTTGGCAAACATGCCCGGGAAACTCAGGCAGCCTTCGTCGCTGTATTGTTCGCCTTCTATGGCCACAACTTCGGGGTTGATCAGCACCAATTCTGCTTCCGGTGGCTGGCCTTCGCCGCAATTCAACACGTACAGGCGCTTGCTGATGCCCACCTGCGGGGCGGCAAGCCCTACGCCGCGGAACTCGTACATGGTGAAAAACATTTCCTCGACCACCTGTTCCAGGCGCGGGCCGAAGTCCGTCACGGGTTCGGCCACTTTCAGCAGCATCGGGTCGGGATACTTCAGAATCTCAAACACAAGTCACCTCAGGGCTGTAACGCCCATCAGGGCGTGATCCTATCCCGTTAGTGTACCGCCATTTCTGTTGCCCACAACGCGGGCGACAGGCTTGCAAGCGGGCGGCTTGTGCGCTTCAATGAGCGCTCCGGGTGACTGGGCGATTTTCTGTTAGTTTGCACACCGCGAGGAATTCCACATGGCGGACGTTTCCAAGTTTTTGGCCAAGGCCGACGAGGCCCTCAAGAAGCGCAACTTTGACTACGCCATCCAGATGTACGAATCCGCCATGCTGGCGGACCCTGGCAATGCCGACGCGCGCCGCAACTACCGCTTTGCGTTGGTCAAGAAGTACGACGAAACTGGTTACCCGCGCAGCTTTGGCTTCGGAAACGTAAAGACCATGATGGTGTCCAAGGACCCCGTCAAATTGCTGGAAGAAACTGAAAAGTTGGTGGCCAAAGACCCCAAGAACCTCAAGTACAACCGGCGCGTGGCCGAAGTGCTGATCACCTTGAATCACAACGACGCCGCAGTGGCCGTGCTTGAATTTGCCGTCAAAACCGGCGACGTCGCCAGCGAAAAAGATGGCGCCACGCTGCAGGCGCTGGCCACGGCATACATGAAGGTTGGCAAGATGCAGGAGGCCCAGGCCTGCCTGAACCGCGCCCTGAAGATCGCGCCCAACGACAAGAACGTGAAGCAGCTCAGCAAGGACATCGCGGCCCAAAGCTATAACAAGAACGTCGGCGTGGGCAGCGGCAAGATTACCAGCAGCTATGACCTGTCCAAGGACCGCGGCGAAGCCAACAAGCTGGAACTGTTGCGCAAAGGCATGCTGACAGACGAAGACGCCGACACACTGCTGCGTGACGAAGAAGCCAAGTTGAAGGAAAACCCGCTGGACCGCCGTGCTGTGCGCGCTGTGGCCGAGATTCTGGTCAAGCGTCGCAAGTACAACGAAGCCGCCGACCGCATGTTTGCCTTTGTCAAGGTCGACCCCGGTGCAACCGAAATCGCTGAAGAAGGCGCCAAGTACAAGAACATGTACTTCGATGCCATGATTCGCCTGTGCCAGCAAAAGGCTGAAGCCGAGCCCGCAAAGGCGGCAGCCTACCAGGCCAAGGAAACCCAGATTCGCGCCGAAAAAAATGCCTTCCAGCTTGACGAATACGGCCGCCAAGTCGAAGCCGCGCCCACAGACTTGGACAAGCAATACAACTACGGACGCGCGCTGTTTGACAACGGCCGGCCCAACGACGCCTTCAAGCACTTCCAGAAGGCCGTCAAGAGTCCCAAGTACAGCAAGCAGTCCGGCCTGTACATGGCCAAGTGCCTGGTCACCATGGGACGTCTGGAGATGGCCGAAACCCAGCTTGCGAACATCGAAAGTCAACTGCAGGAAACCGACACCGACCTGAAGAAGGAACTGATGTACACCACCGCCGACCTGCTGGAAAAGAAGGCCCAGTACCCGGCTGCCCTGGACAAGTTCCGTGCGTTGTTCTTGGAAGACATGGAATTCCGCGATGTTGAGGCGCGCATCGACAACATTCGCAAGAATTTCGGAGAGGGTACCGCGGCCTAGCGTGAACGACCTGGACCAAGGCAAACGGGAGTTTGAGACCGGCCGATGGTCCAAGGCCTATCGGCTGTTCCAGACTGTTCTGCGAGATCATGGTCGTGAAGCCCGCACCCTTGAGGTGCAAATGCTGATGGCGCATTGCCTGGCCAAGATGGGCGAGCCGGAAGAGGCTGAAGTTCACCTGCTGGAAGTAAAAGATGAGCTGTCGCAACGCGACCAGGCCCTGTTGGCGGTGTTCGAAGCCGCCTGGAAGGAACTGGAAGACACGCGCAGGCTGACCCCCGCGGAGCTGAAACGTCGCCGAGAACTAGCCAGGGGCGAAAACTAGCGCTTGCGGGCTTGCATCCGCCCCGTTGCACGGGCTTTGAGAATTCCTATCCTTCCCCGCCCCTGCCGCAGTGGCAGTGGTGCACGCCGCAAACCGGAACTTTGTCAGAGGAAGCCATGGCACACAGCGACTCCGCACGCAAACGCATTCGCCAGAACAACAAGGTCAATCTGCACAATCGTACCGTGCGGTCGGACTTGCGCTCCAAGATCAAGCTGCTGCGCGCCGCCATGGCCGAAAGCAAGCCGGAAACCAAGGCCCTGCTGGCCACGGTGGAAAGCAAGCTGGACAAAGCCGCCAAGCGCAACATCATTCCGCATGGTCGCGCCAATCGCCTCAAGGGTCGCCTCAAGAAGTCCGTCCAGGCCGCCAAGCCCGCGGCGTAGCATGGCAAGCAACAGAAACAACTGCATAGGGCTGGCCCTGGGGCCGGCCCTTTTGTGTTTGGCCTGTGCCTGCGCGCCTGTGTCCCAACCAGCGCCTCCGGCAGGCAGTATGGCCGCGGCTTCTGCGGCGCTGCAACGTGGCGACGTGGCGGCTTTGCGGGCGCACATGGGTCAGGACAATGGCTTGGTCGCCTTTGCACGCAGCCAGGCACAAGTTTTGGACCCACGGGCATGGCTGATCGTGATGGGTGCAAGCTGGCGCGAAGCCGACCCGGCGGGCTGCGCCGCCGCCATGGCTGCGGGCGATCCACTGGCGCTTTGCAACGCCCTGGGCTTTGGCGACCAAGCCCTTGAATCAGAGGTGTTGTCTGCCGGTCGCACCGTGTTTGCGCGCCGCGCTGGCGGCCTGGATTACTATGAAAGCAGCCAGTCGGCACTTTCTGTGCTGCGCCCGGAACTCGCGCCTGAACTGCCACCCGGCGATGCAGGCTATGAGGTTGCCTACTGGACGCGCATTGAATCGCGCGCGGTGCGTGTGCGTGTGGGTCGCAACGTGCGCGGTCTGTCAAACTTGCAGGCGCTGCCGGACCCCGGCAGCGAAGGCACTCCCACAGCCCCCGCCAAGGCACGTTTTGCAACCGCGGCGCTGGCGGTTGGTGACGGCGCAGCGGGGTTGCTGCTGCCCGGCTTGAGTGACGGTGCTTGGTGGGCCATGGACCTGCGAGTGGTGATGCAAGATGGCACGCTGCTGACCACAAGGCTGGCCAAGGACGACGCTGGCTGGTTTGTGCTGGAGGCCACTCGCACCAAGCTGGCGCAGCGCCTGGAAGCAGAACGTGACCGCCGCCTGGAAGTTGTGCGCCGCAGCGCGGCGGATCTGCTGCGCTCGGCCGGTCGCTGGCCAAAGCGCCCCAGTGACTTGAGCCTGCGCCCCGTGGATTGGGCAGACCCGGCCGCCCCGGCCGGACGGCGGGGCTGGTCAGACCACTACAGCCCGGTAAAGCCAGGCATCGAACTGCTGACACCAGCACATGACGACGACCCAGCCGTGCAATGCACCCAGGCAGGACCCCAGGGCCATCGGGCGATCACACGGGCGGGAAACCTGGTGTGGCATCTGCCCTGATCGCCCAAAATCGGCGCGACCTGCATGGGCTAATTGTGGTTATACTGGAAATCCGTTTCCTGACGGACTGCATATGCCTAGAGACCTTGGCAATGCCCACCAATCGGACCTGACCGGCAATTTTGTCGGTGAGCAGTCCGAGCAGGTTTCCTCGTTGACCCGCTTTTTGGTCAATGCGGGCCAGATTGCACCTCCGGCCCAGGGTTCGGCCTTTGGCAATGGCAAGCATGACCACGACACAGAAGTGTCAGGCCGCAAAACCGAAGTTCCGGCCACCCGCAGCGGAACCGAGGTCTCCGATCGTCTGCGACCGGGCGGAAACGGCGCGGCCTCTGATACTTTGTTCGATCAGCCCCTGCCCAGCCTGGACATGGAGCCCGAGGCCATGGTGCCCGAGCCCCTGTCTCTGGATGCAGAAGGCGAGTTGCAGCCTCAACCCATGGATCTGTCACCGGCGCAGGATGGTCCAGAACCTGCATCATTGGCCACTGAGGCCATGCCGGAACCGGAGCCCGAATCGCTGGACAGCATTCCGGACCTGACTTCGCCCGAAAACGACTCGCCAGCCGAAGAAGACGGCGAGCCCGTGACGGATAAACTTCCGCCCCGGCCCAGCCAGCGCCAGCCTGCGCCGGTGCGCGACCTGCCGCCGCCGTTGACGTCAGCCGACACGGGCATGCTGAGCATGGAAGCCCTGCCGGTTGAAAGTATCGACCAACTGACGCCCGAGGAATTGCGCGCTGATGAGGAAACCAACCTGCAGGTTGGCGCTGACCCGTCCGAGAAAATCACCAGCAAAGTTGAGCCGCGCTCTGACCTTGACCCGCGCGGGCGCGACCCCGAAGCCGTGGTTCGCGATACGGTTAACTTCTACAACCAGACGCAGTCGTTGCATGGCAAGCCAGCGGCGGCTGCGGCAGCCGGCGCGCCAGGACCGACGACTGGGCAGGAAAGCAAGCCGCGCATTGCCGGCACCGTGCCACTGATGGGCCGCCCGCGCGAGTTTGAGGACCAGCCCTCGCGCCGCTTCACGCCACCGCCGCTGCCCAAACCGCTGCCGGAGCCCGAACTGCAGCAATCAGCCTTTGATTCCGATGACGACCTGCTGGCACCGGAGCCGCTTTCGGGCGACCTTGCGCCGGAAACGGCCTCGTCACTGGACGCAGAAGACGACCTGGATGTAGCCCAGCGCAAAGACACCGATAAATTTCTCGAAGACGACCGACGCCCGCCCCCCTTGCCCAAGCCCGTGGGCACGGAACGGTCCGGCCGCACCGACCCGCCAGCCAAGCAGCCGCCCGCCGGCCAGCCGCGCGAACTGCAGGCCCTGGCCCCCGAGAAAGTGGCGGCAGGCAAAGACACCCAGAAGTTTTTTGTGGCCGACATTCTGTCGCGCAAGGACGACCCCAAGGCCGCCAGCGACAGTACCGGGGAATTGCAGCCCGCCGATGCGGGCCAGCCCCTGTTGCCTTCGGCGGAATCCACTACCGATACTTCGTTTGATGTTTCCACGGAGCGCCAGGGCACAGTGCGCGAGGCCCGCGCCACGCCCGCGCCCGCAGGCCCGGCCAAAACCAAGCGCCTGCAGGCCGCACCCAAAGTTGAACTGCCCGAGCCCCTGGATGTCGACCAGGACTTCGAGCCCGGGTACGCCGGTGCCGCAAGCGAACGCATTGTCCCGGAATATGAAGGCGTGCCCATTGAGGCGCGCGGCCAGGCCGAAGCGCCCGAGTTCGAAGACGAAGACGAGCTGGAAGTGGCCCAAGCCAGCGCGCAGAGCCCAAAGGCGCAGCCCAGGGAAGCACAGTCGCAACCAGCAGACGACGACTTTGGCCAGGACGAAGACGGAGACGGAGACTTCACGGATCAGGAGCCCCCGCCACAGCCAGAAGATATCGAGAGAATCACAGAGCGCGTTCAGAAGCAGGACGAACCACAGCCTGAAAAAAGCACCGCGCCCTCGCGCCGGGCTGCCCCGGCCCGCGCTGCGGCGTCGGCGCCCGCGGGCAGGCCTTCAACCGCAAGCCCGGCCCGGCCCGTCGCGACGCCGCCACGCAAAGCACCCGCGACTTCCAGTGCGCGCCAGTCCGCGCCGCGCCAGTCCGACGAAATTTCGCGCCGACTGGAAACTGAACGCCTGGAAACGCTGCGTCTGCTGGAAACTGCGGAAGAACTGGCCCAGAAGCTTCGCCATGCCTCCGAACAATCCCGCACAGACCTGCTGGCTATCAGTGGACGCCGCCGCGCAAGCCTTCAGGCCGAGTTTGCCGACACCGGCGATACAGCGCTGGACCAGCCGGTGCCCGGTGCAGCCCTGAACACCGATTCCATGCCTACGCGCATACTGCGGGCCCCGGAATCGGCCCACGTGCCGCACACTGCACCGGCGCAACTGGTAAGTACCCAGGATGCAGAAGACATTCGCGATCCTGTGGAGGCCGGCATTCCCAGCGACTTCGACGCGTTCTCGGATTCCAATCGCCTGCCCAAGGTCAGCGCGGCCTACGCTGCGGCTGACACCGGCACGCCCATGCCTGCGGCCGGTACGGAAACATCCAGCCTGCGCACCCGGCGCCACCGGGTGCCTACCCAAGCCATTGGTGACATCGTTTCAGCCATCGAATCGAAACTGGGCGGTGGAGAGCCGCTGTCGGACTTGCTGAAGGAGGCCTCGCGCCGCATATCGCGCCGCATTGATGCCGCAGGCCCCAGTGGCGGCAACGGACACGGCAGTGGAAACGCCAACGGAAGCGGTAACGGGAACGGCAACGGTCACCACGGCAACGGCCACCATGAAGATCGCGACGGCCCCTTTGCCGACGACGATATGGACCAATTGGTGGCCGCATCGGCTTCCTTGCGCGCGGTGATTGAGTCCGACCAGGAGGCACAGGACTTTGACGACCGCCGCCCGATCCCCGACCTGGTATCGGAGGCCGTGACCAAGCGCGTGGTTGCCGAATCTTCCCTGGCCCAGGACCTGGACCGCATGTGGAAGGAACTGTCGGCGCGCAAGACGACAGTGGTTTCAAGAACCGAACCCGTTAGGATCACCCGCGAAATTGAGGCAGGACTGGGCTGGACCCAGGAGGCGCTGTGGCGAACGCTGGTCGGAATCGCACTGGTAACGTTCTTCCTGGGCGGCATGTTCGTCTGGATCGTCTATCTCATATTCTCCTGATCTTGGTGCTGCTGTTTGCCGGCACGTTGTCAGCCCAGGAGACCCCCGGTACCTCAGAAGAAGACATGCAGGCCCGGCTGGCGCGGGTCGAATCCGAACTAGCGACCCTGCGCAACCGACTAGCCGAACGCGAACGGGACTCCGCCGACCGCGAACTGCGCGCGCGCAATATCGTCAACCTGTATGGCGATATCGGTCTGGCCTATCACATGCTGTTTGAAAGCAACACGGAGACCTTCAACCGGCCGGACTTTCGCTTGCACCTGGGCGTGTACGGCACAGCCTTTGAGCAAGACAAGCAGCGCCTGCGGTATGATCTGCGCCTGACGACAGTAGCAGAAGACCTCAATGGCAAGCCCACACCCACGCTTAGTTGGCTGCCCTTTCCGGGCTTCGGCGTGAACCCGCAACTGGCGGTAGACCGCTTTTCGATTGATTACGAACTGAACCGCGTCTTCAGCGTGACCGCCGGGCGCTTTCCCAGCCCCTTTGCAGGCACCGAGATGCTGTTTGACCAGGACTATCACTTTCAAGGTCTGACTGAATCGCTGCGGCTGGAACGCTTGTTCAACCAGTCGTTCCAGCGCGTGATTCCGCGTCTTTCCCTGACCAGCGTGCAGGGTTACATGGCCCAGAACAACATCGGGCTGCCTTCGCCCACGGCTGAATCCCAGCCCATTTACATCGGTGCGCAGTTCCAGATTGACCTGGCGCCGTTTGAGTCTTCCGTGCGTGGGCCGGACGGACGCGAAAGCACCACCGTTAACAGCGATTTTGAACTGCGCCTGGTGGTGGGCGCGCACTGGTTTGATGGCGAAGAAGGCATCGCAGGCAACCTGGGCATTGGTTATCTCG
The DNA here is from genome assembly GCA_016722065.1 of Planctomycetota bacterium. GTDB lineage: Bacteria > Planctomycetota > UBA8742 > UBA2392 > UBA2392 > H3-PLA7. Next base: position 163,327 of record JADKGX010000001.1, on the reverse strand, counting down.
CCAAAACCACGAACGTGCTGGCAGCCGACGGCTTGATCCAATCCCAGTTTCTGGTTTGTGAGGCTTACGCCGAGGTGATTCTGCTGCGGTCGCGTCGCGCCCAGGTGAAGGCCTGGTTTCACGGGCTGTGGAACCTGCACGCCGTGCCGCAGGTCAAGGGCCGGGCTGAGCGCAACGACCTGGCAATTCAGGGCGGGTTGTACTGGGGCATGGAACAGATGACCCAGCGTTTTGATTTTCAGATTGGTGCGCGCTACTTCTATGTGGAAGCGGATGCTGTGATTCCCGAGTTCAACAGCGAACTGATCAACACCAACATCAAGGGCTGGCAGGCGGACCTTCAGGTGCGCGTGTTTCCGACCGTGACGGCCTTTGGCAGCATGATGCTGACCGAGCGCGAGAACTTTGACCTCAACGGTTTTGGCCGCGCCGCACGCGGCAAGCCCTATCGTGCCAGCGGCCAGAGCTTTCGTGTACGCATTGGCATCTTTCTAGAGTTTTAGCCCATGACTGCAGAACCCAAGCCCCTGACCGGCTGGCGCCGGTGGTTTGAAAAATACATGTTCGTCGTCGGCGTGGGCGGCAACCTGTTTTTCTACATCCAGGCCGGCAAGATTTTCTATCACCAATCGGCCGAAAGCGTGAGCCTTGAGGCGTTTGCTGTGGCACTGTGGGCCGTCATGAGCTGGTTTGTGTACGGCCTTGCGCTGAAGAACTACGTGCTGATCATTGCCAACATCGTAGGCACGATCGGCGCGGCGCTGGTTGTTACGGGCTGTCTTCTGTACCGGTAAGTCGCCATCGACGGGCTGCCGTGCCCAGCCACAGGCCCCGGCCAAGACCGTGGATCCCGCGCCGATGTTGGTGGGGGTGGGATAGTGAGGCAACCGGGGTGCCCCTTGCACCGGACAGCTTTATGGCGTGGCCCCGCCCGTTTTGGACGAGCCCGTGGAACTATCTTGGCCTGAGAAACTCCATCGTCCTGCACTTTGAAAGCTTCTTGCGAACGGCCGAAGTGGCGGCATCTGTAACCTGTGACCCAACCTCAATCATGATCGTAGTGGCGTTCACAAGTGCACCTAAATGCGCAATGCCAGCGTCCGTCACCAAACTGGCTTTGGTACTGTTGTTGCCTACGTACAGGGTTGTCAGGGTTGTTATCTGGCTCAGGTGTTCCATTAGTTCATCGTCGATGGTGGCTTGCGCGCTCAGGCTAATGTTCTGCAAGGATTTGTGGGCCGCCAGTGACTTGAAGTCGGAGCTGGCCCCTGCGTACCCTGTCAGCTCAAGCGTTCTCAGAGAGGCGACGCCAGCTACGAGCTCCATGAATCCGGCATAGTCTTTCTTGTCGAGTAGCAGTCGCTCAAAGCCAAGCCAAGTCAGCTTCGTGAGCTTCGGTAGGGTCTTGAACGCCTTGCTCGAGACGCTGCCAAAGGTCATGAACTTGAGCCACTCCAGGGCACCGAAGTTCAGAATCGCCTTGACGCAATCGTCACCCGCGTGCTTGCAGTCAAGTTGGAACTCGCGCAGTTCAGTGTGTTTCTTGCCAATCTTCTCCAGTGCCTTGGCAAGAGCCGCAGAGTTCGCCGATTCCTTCTGCGCCCGGTCGATGTGCAGACTCAGCTTGATGCCCAGCAGCGAATCGAACACCAGAAACTTGTCCAGGTCTTCAATGCTGCCGTCGAAATTGATCAGGCTCGTGGACGGGGGAAGGGCGGCCAGTTGTTCCGCGCCCAATGCGTTAATGTAGGTGCCCGGCGGCGCGACGTCGATGTTGACAACGCAGCCGACAAGTTCTTTGGTCAATGTATCGACGGCAGCTTTCGTAAGCAGGCGGCAGTCACGAATGATCACACACTTCAGACCTTTGCATCTTTGAACATGCGCCAGCGCTGTATCGTTGATACGCAGGCAGCCGGTTATCGTGACACTCTCAAGCACGGCGCACTTCGACAGGTCCTGTAGGCAATCTGGCGAGAAGTCCAGCGCCATGCTTACCGATAGCGACTTCAGGTGATTGGCCTGGAAGAGGCTTGAGCAGGTCTTGGCGTCGGGGCAAAGACGCTGCAGTAGCAACGTTGTCAGGTTAGGCATCTTCGCAAGGCCAGCAAACGCGGCTTGGCCGTTGCCGGGCAAGCCGCAGTCGATATCAAGCGTTTCCAATGTTGCTATGGCGCACGCCGCCTCGATCACGCCCGCGCCCGCCAGTGATGTGCCCATCATATGCATCGGCGCGATCGTCAGCGATTTCAACTTGAGCTTGGCCAGCGCCTTGAGGCAGGAGGCGTCTTCTGTTCCGACCTTCATTTTGAATGTTTCAAGTTCGGCCCAGCCAGCGATGGTCTGGAATGACTTGACTGTTATCTTCGTGCACACGCCGAATGTCAGCCGTTTCACTTTGGGCAGCGCTGCCACAACCGCGTCGCCGATGTCAAACGCATCCAGTTCGATTTCCTCAAGACCCTTGAGGCTGGAAAGCGGCTTGATGTCCGCCGCAGCTGCGGGATAGTAAATGCAAACAGCCCGAGTCTCGGGTGGCAGTTTGGCGATGTCATCTGCGGATTGAACTTTGACCTTCTGCGCAAACAGAGGGGCAAGCCCCCAGCCCAGAGCGATGAATGCCGCAAGCAGGACGGCTGCAGACAGGCGCATTTCAGACCCCCGAAGCAGGAATTGTCACAAATAGTGTATCGTGCGCGTCGTGGACAGGACAGTGGCTTGGAGCCCCGAGGCCTGCGTGCAGCGGCTGCAGCACCCAGCATCGCGCCAAAGTTTGACCGATAGCGAGCGCCGGTTGAAGTAAAGGTGACGGGGCCGGCGTTAGGACGTCTACTTACACAGGAGTTCAGCATGAGTGAGTTCATCCGCGTTGAATCGAGCCTTTCGGTCGAACAGGCCGTGCAGAAGGTGCAGGAGGCCAGCAAGGCCAACGGGTTTGGCGTGCTGAACACGCTGGATCTTCAGAAGATCATGGCCGGCAAGGGCGTGAACTATGTCGAGTCCGCCACGGTGGTGGAGATCTGTCGCCCCGGCGATGCAAAGCTGTTTCTTGACGCCGATCCACGCGTGGCACCCTGCCTGCCCTGTCGCATTGCCGTAACAAGCCAGGGTGGCAAGACGTTTGTGCACACCGTGCGCCCAAGCGCCATGATGCGCATGTTTCAAAACGCCAAGCTGGAAGCCCCGGCCAAGGCCGTTGACCAGATCATCGAGAAAATCATCAACGAGGCCAGGTAGACCCGAACGAAAGAAAACAGCCCGCCGTTTGGCGGGCTGTTTTGGTTGCTTGTGCCTGCTAGGCCGGAACGGGGTGATTGCTGAAGTGCGCAATCAACACGTCGCGGGCTTTGTCGATCAGCCAGTTGGGCGTGCTGGCACCGGCAAGAATGCCGATGCGCTTGGCGTCTTTGAGTTCGTCAAAGTCGATGTCTTCGGGGCTTTCAATCAACTGGGCCTTGGCGCCGTAGCTTTCGGCAACAATGGCCAACTTCTTGGTGTTGGAACTTGCGTGGCCGCCGATCACGATCACGTGGTCGTTGTGTTTGGCAATCGTTTCGGCGTCTTCCTGGCGTTCCGTGGTCACGTAGCAGATGGTGTTGAACACGCGCACTTCCTGGGCGCGGGCAAGCATGGCGTTGACGATCTCGTTGACCTTCTTGAGGATCAGCGTGCTTTGCACCACGATGCCCATGCGGCGCTTGTTCTTGGGAATCAGGTGCAGGTCTTCCAGCGATTGGATCACCGTGCCTTCGCCCTTGGCGTAGGCCAGAATGCTTATTACTTCCGGGTGCTTGGGGTCGCCAATGATCACCACGTGGTACTTCTGCTTGTGCAGCAACTGCGCGTAGTTCTGCGTAACGCGCACGTAGGGACAGGTGGCGTCAATCACCTCGGCGCCTTTTTCTTTGAACTGGTCCTGTACCTCGGGTGGTACGCCGTGCGTGCGAATGATGACGGTGGTGCCCTGAGGGTTCTGCAGCTCGTCGACGGAGTTGATGTAGTCCACGCCGTAATCGCGCTTGAGTTCTTCAATCGTCTGCGGGTTGTGAATCAGCGGGCCAAAGGTCAGCACGGGGCCGTCTTTGGTCTTGGCCGTGGCCACGGTCTGTTCGTAGGCCCGGTCTACGCCCCAGCAATATCCGCTGTGGTTGGCGATGTTGATTTCAATGTTGCCGGCGCGATAGCTTGTGACGCTGCGCAGGTCACCGGTATATTTATTGTGTCCCATCGTGTTCCTTGTGCCAGTCATGACGGGCTCCGCGTTGGTTGCGGTTGCCCCCCAAGTACTGACAGGATGGCCGGAATCGACCGCGATTCCAATCAAAAACTGGACTGCGCCAGTCTGCATTGGACCTTTGGCGGCGCCAATCGTTGCAACAGAAGCACATTGGCAGCATCGGGGCTATACTGAACAAGGTATGAACCTGGACCGACTAAAGTCATTTCCCGTCATTGCAGCCGTTGCGCTCTTGTGCGCTGCGTTGCTTGGCCTGTTACTGGGCTTTCTTACCACGGTGGACGCGCCACACGCCGTCGGCCAGACAACCGGTTCTGAACGTGCTGTTCCAGGAAAGCCGCTGCCGGCCAAAGATGCGCCACTGGACCGGCCCAAGGACCCGCTGGTACGCCCCGACCATTCGCCCAAGCCAGATCACCCCAAGCCGCCCGATCACAGGGACCCGCCGGTACGGCCTGACACCACCAAGGTACGCGCGTTGCAGCCAGGCCGTGTCGATGAGCTGGTAACGGCCCCCCGCAATGAAGAAGCAACAGCCACCGTGATTGCCCAAACCGAAGACCCGGAGGGCAACCGCGTGAACTTTGCCGCGCTTTCGTTGTCTGTGAAAAGCCCGGGCATGGGCTGGCAGGTATTGACGACCAACGCCAGTCCGCTGGGCGAGGGTCGATTCGAGTTCCGGCGGCTGTATGCCGGCGAGTACCGCATTCGCAACGAGAACCCCAACTACAAGCCGGTGGAAGAAGTCGTGACGCTGGTAACGGGCGAAACTGACCACGTGGTGCGCATTGTGCTGTCGCCCGCTGAACGGGCGCGGGTGGAGTTCTTCATCCATATGGAAGACAACTCGATACCGCAGTTTGCCACGATTCAGATTCTGCGCGGCAACCCCGACGACGGCCAGTCCAGCGGCCGCTTTGGCAACTATGAAGGCAGCGTTTTGATGGCGCCGGGTGTGGTGCAATCCAGTACCGCGCGCTATGCGCCAGACCGCGCCACCGGCGTGATTCCTTTTACCGTCGCGGTCGGCACGGACACGCGCTTTGTGTTTGCCACGGTGCAGAATGACCGCAACTTCGGCGCCGAGAAAGTGGTCAAGGGCGAACCCGGATTGACGCAGGTGGACGTAACCCTGAAGGAATCCGATATCGGCAAGTCGATTGCCAACGACGGCGACCCGCGCAGACTTTCGCGGCTGGAAATGACGCTGACGCTCAATGGCGGCAAGCCGGTCAATTTCACGCGCGTGAACCTGCGCCAGAACCTTAGCGACTTTCAGTATCGCGACGCCACACGCACCGAAGGCAACTTGTTTGTCTGGGAGAACATTCTTTCGGGCCGCTGGGTGCTGGTCGCCGAGGCCAAGGAGTTTCACGCCGCCTTTGTGGCGCAGGTCGAAATCGGCGCCACAGAACAGCAATCGCTGGAAATCCGCACCGGCCACCTGCGCGTCACTGCAGCCATGGAGGCAGGTACGGCCCAGGGCAGTGGCGCTGCCGTTTACCAGGTGCGCCTGCGGCCGCAGGGCGCCGGCACCGTGGAGCGCGTGTTCACCGGTAACATCACGGGCAAGACTTCGGACTTCATTGATTTCTTTGTGCCCGAGGGCCAGTTTGAAGTGCGCGTGCAGGCGCCATCCAAGGCCATGCCCTTTGAAATCGACCCCGCCGAGCAAAGTGTCAGCATGTCCGCCGGTGGCGAAGTCGAACTCGCCTTCACACTGCGGGCGGCCAGCAATGTCGAGTTTCAGTGCCTCAATGGCGCGGGCGCGCCGGTGCCGGGCGTGGAGTTTCTGTTCACCACGTTTGCGGCTGGCAGCGTGCCCGAAACAGAAAAGTCGCGTGTGCAGCGCGGCGGCGTAGACGGCAAGTGCGTTAGCTCCACTGCCCCGGCTGGCGCCGTGTACCTGATGATCTGGTCATCCAGCAAAGACTGGAACGCGCCAGACAAAGTCTTCAAGCTCGATTTGCCGGCCTATGCCGTGAAGGATCTGGGCGGGCTGGTGATTGCGCCCTGAGCCGTTGTTAATCGTCGCGCATCAGGCGCTTGAAGGCGGACTCGGCCTTGAAGGCGTTGCGGCTGTCGCGAAACGCAAACGTGACCCGGCCGCCCGCGGCATCAACCGAAAGTCGCCAACCCATACTGTCGTGGTCAGGCCGGTTGACGTGGCTGACCCGTTGCAACACCAGTTCGCGAGGCACCAGAATCCGCCGCTGGTCGGTCAACTGCCGGTTTTCGTGCCAGCGCAGGGTGGTTTCGTCGGCGTTGATTTCACTGATGCCGGTGCCGCCTTCGCCCAGCGCTTCGTTCAAGTACCGCGCCGCCGTGGCGCGGGTTTTGGCCAGCTCATACTGCGGTGCGCTGACACGCGGGTTCAAGCCGCAAGCAGGCAGCAGCAGCAGCCACAACAGCAGCGCAATGATGTTTGCCCTCACAGCAACTCCTGGAACCACTGGCGCAGGCTTTGGCCCATGCCCGGGCTGATTTCGTGGCCGGCTTCGGGGTCTTCGGTGTAGCGCACGTCAGTAAAGCCAAGCGCGCGCGCGGCCGCAACGGCGTCGCGGGCGGCCTGGGGTGTTACGGCCGGGTCGCGCCCGCCATGAAACTGAGCCAGCTTGACGCCAAGTGCCGGGGCCGTTGCGCCGGCGTGAAACTCGTGCTTGATGCGACCGGCAATGCAGGCTGCGGCCGAAAAAACCTGCGGGTGGCGCGGCCCCAGATAGCCGGCCAGATAGCCGCCCTGGGAAAACCCGGCAAGGATCGTCTGGCGAATGTTATGGCGCGCAGCGATTTCGGCCTGAAGGCCAAGCAGGTGCGCGCCGGCAACATCCATGCTGGCGCGAAGGCTTTGCTGGTTGCCGTCATACAGGTACCAGGCGTGGCCGATGACAATCTTGTCAGGCTTGCGGATTTCGAAGGGCCACGGAGCGCGGGGAAACAGCCAAAGGCAGGGCAGGTCCAGGCAGGGTTGCAACATGCGCTGCATCAGCGCCGGGTACTGGCCCATGCCGTGCAGGGCCATCACCAAGGTGTGCGGGCCCGCGGTGCGGGGCTCAAGCAGCGTGTAGGGCACATCAAAGGTCAGCGCGCGCGTGCCATCCATGGCGCGAGTCTAGCCTTCCACCCGGTGCCGCGCAGCAGTTACGGCTCCATAGCGCCGTCAGGTGCCTTGGGAATCACCTGGGGTTCAGGCTGGGCCAGTTTGGGCACGGGGTCACGGTGCAGTGGCGGGTCGACCTCAGAGATATCCAGGGTGCGTTCATGCAGCAGCCGGCAAAGGTCGCGCAGGGTCTTGGACCGCACGATGTCCAGCACTCGCACGCGCACGTCAAAGGCGTGCTCCAGTACAGAGGCCAATTCTACGGCGTCGAAATTCAGCACGTGCAGGTCGGCAATCATGCGGTCGGTGGCGCGCAGGCAGGCGGCCTCGACGCCGAGTGCGCGGCCGACAGCCAGCCGGAAAGCGCGGGCAAAGGGCCCGCCGATAGGCGAAAGGGCACTAAGGCCGGCGGCGAAGTCGCCCTCAGATTCCGGGCCGCGGGCATCCACAAAATCGCGGCGCTGGGCGCGCCGGCGAATCTGCAGCACCTCGCTGAAGCCAAAGGAAATCACCGTAATCAGCACGGCCATCAGAAAGAAAGCAAAGCCACCCATAGCGCCTCCATGCACATAGTACCAACGGCCCAAGGGTGCAGTCGATTCCCGTACTGACGGTCATCGCGGCTGGCAAACAAAGCGGGGCGGGCCAATGGCCCGCCCCGTTTGCTGGTTCCTTGCCGGTGGTGACGCTTTATTCGCCGACCTTGATGCGCGTGTAGGCGGTCAGCTTCAGGGGCTTGTTGATCGTCTTGCCCACGTTGGCCACGTGTTGTTCGACCGAAACCGATGGGTCCTTCACAAAAGGTTGGGCCAGGAATGTGCGTTCTTTGAAGAACGCAGCGATACGACCCTCAGCGATTTTTTCGACAATGTTGGCCGGCTTGCCGCTTTGGCGTGCCAGTTCCAGCGCGATTTCCTTTTCCTTGGCCACCAGGTCCGCCGAGATATCGGCGTTTGCCATGCCCAGCGGGCTGTTAGCCGCAGCGTGCATCGCAAGGTCCTTGGCCAGGGTCTTTTCGGCGTCGCTGGCGCCGTCACTGCCTGCAAGCACCACAACCACGCCCAGCTTGTTGTCGTTGTGAATGTACGAACCAAAAAAGCCCGGCGCTGCGGCCTGAAGGCGCACGTGCTTACCGATCTTCATGTTTTCGCCAGTCTTTGCGACCAGCGCGGTGATGGCTTCCTTGACCTTGCCGCCACTGGCCAGCGGCAATTCCGCAGGGTCGCCTTGTGCCGCGGCCACGCTTTTGGCAATGCCGTCGGCCAGCGCAATGAACTGATCGTTGCGGGCCGTGAAGTCGGTTTCGCAACGAATGTCGACTACAGCTGCGGCCTTGCCGTCTTTGCTGAAGGCAATGCTTACGCGGCCTTCGGCGGTGTTGCGACCGGCCGTCTTGGCCTGCTTGACTTCGCCCTTTTTGCGCAGGGCTTCGATGGCCTTTTCGATGTCGCCGCCGTTTTCCTGCAGCGAGCGTTTGGCATCCATCATGCCGCAGTCAGTGCGGTCGCGAAGTTCCTTGATCAGGGCTGCTGTAATCTCGGCCATGGCGTTGTCCTTGTGGGTGTTACCTGTGGTCAGGAATCATGGGGGCGCCCGCAGGCGCCCCCGTATTCACTTCATTAACGCGCGCCGGTTGCCGGTTATGCCTTGGGCGCGTCGGGCTTGCGGGCAGGCGGCTTGCGGCGAACCTGCGGTGCCGGTGCTGCCTTTTCGGTCTGGGCTTCGGCGGTCTTGACAGCCTCTTCTGCCGCGGCCTGGGTTTCGGCTTTTTGTTCGTCGCTGCGCTGGTGGCGGGTGCGTCCGCCTCCGCCGCCGGCGCCGCGCTGGGGGCGGCGACCCGGGCGATCGTTCTTGGGGCGTGGTGCGGCTTCGTCGTAGGTGCGAATCTCGACCTTGTCGGCGATACCCTGGCCCGACTGGTGCAACTGCTTGCCTTCCAGGCAGGCATCGGCCAGTGATTTCAGAACAATCTGCACGCCGCGAACCGAATCGTCGTTGCCCGGAATCACGACGTCGATGCCCTCGGGGTTGCTGTTGCTGTCAACGATGGCAATGACCGGAATTTCCAGCTTGTTGGCTTCATGGATTGCAATGTGTTCCTGCTTGGCGTCTACCACCACCAGGCATGCCGGCAGGTGGCTCAAGCCGCGCAGGCCGTCCAGGTTGAAGAAGATCTTGCGCTTTTCGCGCGCCACCACGGACTGCATCTTTTTGGGCATCTTTGCGTAAGCGCCCGTTGTCTCAAGCTTTTCCAGGTGTTCCAGGCGGCCCATGCGCTTGCGAATCGTGCTGAAGTTGGTCAGCGTGCCGCCCAACCAGCGCTCGCACATGAAGGCCACGCCGACGCGGCGGGCCTGGTCGTGCACAATGTCCTTGGCCTGGCGCTTGGTGCCCACGAACAGCACGTTGGCGCCGGTGCTGCACAGGTTGCGCAGGAAGTGGCGCGCGGTGATAATGCCGCGCAGCGATTCCTTCAGGTCGATCACGTGAATGCCGTTGCGCTTGTCGCGGATATAACCCTTCATCCGCGGGTCCCACTTGCTGGTGCGGTGTCCAAAGTGGAAACCAGCTTCAATCAAGGATTCCGTGGAAACGGGCGGAATGGTATCGGCCCAGTTGGCGGGTGCCTTTTCGTCCTTGAGCGTGCTCAACAGGTTGTCGGTCATGACACTTTCTCAGGCCGCGGTCGTTGCAGGGCTGTTGGGCCGGGGACGATTGTCCTGGTTCCGGCTTGGGCACAGTCCAGACCGCAGCCCCGGTTCGGGACTGCCCGGTTGTGCATGGCACACGCCATGCCACAGCCGGATTGAGGGGGCGGAGTGTAGCGGCAAGCAATCGGCTGTCAATTAAGGGGTAGCCCACAATCTGGCCTTGGGCGTGTTTTCGCGATGGTGCGGTGGGCAAGGACCCCAGTCTGGTTTTGTGACCCTTTTGTGACTCTGCCAACGCACCGCGGTTGAGACTGTCAATCGAGCCATTTTGCCACTTGACCCTTATGCACCGTGGGTTATCGTCAATCCCTGCACCCCCCCTCTTGAAGTACTTTCTCGATTCACCCGCTTTGGCGTGTGGGAGTAGCGCGTGCACACCCTTACCAAGGTCCTTGTCATTGTGAACCTGGTGCTCTGCCTGATCCTGAGCCAGTACGTCTGGATCTCGTTGGCAGGCAACGTTCAGTGGCGTGAGCGATTTGAATGGGAACGCAATGCGCGTCACCACGACAAATCGATGCTGGAGAGGGCGTACAACGACCTCGCCGCTGTCCGGGATAACAACCGGAACTCCGTGTCGCAAAGCACAGCCGAACTGGCTGCGTTGAATGCGACCAAACAGGCACTGGAGGCCTGGAAGGTCGAATCCGACCTTGCCAGGACCGACGCCGAGGCCGCAGCCACGGACCTGCTGAAGGCCATTGAGCCCTTCCGTGAAATCTCGCAGTCCTACGACCGCGACGTGGTGGCGCGCCTGCAAGCCACCGTGGAAAGCCTGACCGAACGCAAGAGCCAGATTTTCGCCCAGCGCAGCGAGCAACTGCTCAAGGTTGCCAACGCGCATAACCTGTATGCGGAACGGCACGAGCAGTATCGTCAACTGGAGTTCCAGCAGTACCTGATGCAGGAAGAGCTGGAAAACCGCCTTGATGTCAAGGCCCGCTATCGCTGGTTGCGCCCGGACATCCAGGCAGAAATCGGCGACAACGGCCCGGTGATCTTTGCCAAGGTAGATTGGGTAACTGGCAACAGCATGCAGTTGAACAAGGGCCGCCGCGACGGCGTGGAACTGCGCCAGAAGTACACCATCACCCGCAACGGCGTCACGATTGCGGTGGTCGATGTAGTGGAAGTGCAAAACGAGTCCTGCGAGTGCGTGATCATTGATCTTGTGAACCGTTCGGCCCAGCCGTCCAAGGGCGACGAGGCCGTCACCAAGATGTTCATGTCGCGCATTTCTTCACGCCTGCGCGACTAGACGGTACGGGGCACAGGACAGCCACGAAGTATTGGAATGTAAACTACCGGCGGATGATCGCCGCAGAGATGAAGAGGAAGCGATGGGCGTCTTTTCCAGAACGATGCTGATGCTCACCATAGCCTGGCTGGTGGGCCTGATCGTCACCTTCATGTTCATGGTCAACGACCCGGAACCGGGCTGGCGCGACAAGTTCGTGGCCGAAGCCAACATCCGGCGCGCGATTGCCTACCGCTACGTTGATATCAAGGGCGGCGTGGTGGCTGAGCGCGGTCACGACAAAGGCCCCAACAAGGGCAGCGACGAAGCCGGCCTGGACCCGGAAAGCCTGGGCGTGGCCCCGATGGGCTTGCCCGGCGAAGGCGGCGCTGGCTTGAGCACTGACCCGCTGCCAGGCGCCAAAGTGCGCAAGGACGGCAGCCTGATTGCAATAGCGACCGAGCAAGGCCGCAAGCAGAACGAGCTGTTCCGTGGCTCCAAGGACGACACCGCAAGCGCGATTGCAACCCTGCGCGATGACATCGCCACGGCCCAGCGCACACGCCGCGTGGCTGACAGCAAGCTGGCCCAGGTTCGTGAAGCCAGCCGCATGTTCGCCGCGGAAATGCAAAGCTATCGCTACATCATTGCCAGCTTCCAGCAGAAGGTGTTCAACCTGGACTACGAGATTCAGCGCGTGTTGATTGAACGCGACGCCCTGACGGCTGAACTGGCGCAGGTCAGCAACGACCTCAAGCGCGTTGAAAACCAGCAACTGGAACTAGAAGACGGCTACTGGGAAGTCAGCAAGCGCTTTGACAGCACCGTGCGCCTGCTGGCCAAGTACGAAGTCACCGACCCCAACCTGCGCCGCATGGCCGATGCAACCGGCCGCGGCTGGCTGCGCGGCAAGGTGGTGGGTGTGGGCAGCGACCCGCGCACTGGCGTTGTCAGCATCAGCATTGGCAGCAACGACGGCGTGCAGGAAAACCAGGTCTTCACGGTGTACCGCAACGAAAAGCTGGTTGGCAAGATTCGCGTCGAAAGCGTTCGCGCCAACGTGGCAGTGGGCCGCCTGCTGGAAGAGTTCCGCGGCAAGGCCATCGTCATGGAAAACGACAGCGTCAAATCGGCCGAGACATTTGGCGGCGCGACGACAGGCACCAACCGCTAGCAGGCATTACGGCAGGTTTGACAAGGCTGACAAAGACCAAGACCGTCACTCGGAAACAGAACCATGGCAAAGAAACCACCGGCTCCGAAGCGTCCTGCCCCCGGCCCAACCGGCGCAGCGGCCCAAAGCGATGCCGTAGGCAAGTTCGACAAGTTCGGCGCCTTTGCGCTGGCCATGCCCAGCACGATTCTGGCGTTGATCTGCCTGATTGTTGCGGTGGGTTATACCAACGCGCGTTTTGACACCGGGTTCTTTGGCATGCCCGGCAAGAAGGTCTCGGACTGGAACAGCGGCTCTGATGCCGTGGGTGGCTTGACCCAGGCCGCGATTTCAGGCTTTGAATCCCACAACTACATCGGCCGCCTCAGCGAAGGCGAAGTCGACGTGGCCGTGTTGAATGTTGGCAGCGACCAGCGCGTGAACCTGGGCGACGTGTTTGTGCTGGAAGGCGAAACCCCGGACGTGCGCATCGAGTTTGTGGTGTTTGACCTGCAGGCCAACGTCAGCCGTGCCTACATTCTGTTGGGCCAGAACGTCGAAGGCGGCAAAACCCGCACCACCAGCCTGCGCCGTGAGGATATCGTCAAGCTGTGCAACGGCGATTCCTCGGTCAAGGTCAAGCGCACCTGGGACCAGCAGATCATTCGCCGCGCCGTTGAGGCCCGCAGCAACAAGAGCTAGTTGAACAGACCACCAAACCACCCGGGGCGCCCGAAGGCGCCCCGGCTTCGTTTCCGGCCGCCAACCTGCCACCGAAACCCGCCCGGGCCAGAAACACTGTGCAGGCGTGAGGTTTTTACCGGCACTTCCACTATGCCTGAGCCGTAAATTGACTAGACCATGATTTGTTCGTGCCGCGCTGGCATGAACGCCAACCCAGGGCGCTTTCAGCGCCTGAAAGGAACCCCGGATGTCCCTGACACAGAAACTTCGGCCGGCTGCCCTTGTCATACCCGGGGTATTGCTGGCCACCAGCATTGCCGCCACGGCCTTTGGCGCATTCACCCTGCCTGCGGCTGACGCGCAGCAGGGCGTGCAGACCCTCAAGGTGCTGCAGTCCGAACGCGTGGCCATGGCCAAGGCCCTGACACCCAGCGTGGTGGCGATTGCCCCCACACGGCCTGACCTTGCCCGCGAAGCCCAGACCGGCATGGCCGGTGGCAACTCGATGGCCTGCAGCGGTTTTGTCGTCGACGGCGAATATGTGGTGACGGACCTTGAAGCCGGGCCGTTGCTGCAAGAAGGCGCCGACATGTACATGAAGGCAGGCCAAAGCGTGTGGATGATGGCCCACGATGGCAGCGAGTTTTCCGGCAAGGTCGTAGGCACCGACAAACGCAACCTGCTGATGCTGATCCAGATGGCCGCTGGCCACCCGGTTCTGCCCTCGGCACGGTTTGGCGATTCTGACAAAGCCGCCATGGGCAGCACCGCCATTGGCGTTGGCAACACGCTGGACAGCCTGCTGATCGACCGCGTTACCAGCTTCAGCTATGGCACCGTTTCCGGCTTCTACCGCTTTGAGCCCGTGGACGTTCTGGAACCAGACAGCGAAAACGGCGCCGGCGACCCCTACAAGGGCAATGTAATGGAAGTCGACGTCGCCATTCACCCCGGCGACCACGGCGGCCCGATTTTCAACCTGGATGGCGAAGTCATTTCCATGATGTGCGCGCACTTCATGGCCGGCCGCCACCTGGGTTGCGCAGTACCCAGCAACCAGATTCGCGCCGTTCTGGCGCAGCTCAAGAAGGGCGTTGCCGAAGGCGAACTGGCGGAAGGCTTCCTTGGCTTCAAGGCCAAGAAGCCCCAGAACGACAAGCGCATCTTCATCAGTGAAGTCACCCCAGACGGCCCGGCCGCCAAGGCCGGGATCAAGGTCGGCCAGGAACTGGTGCGCGTGGACAACTATCGCATTCCCAACTTTGACCGTTTGAAGGAAATGCTGGGCGTGGGTTACATCGTGCGCAAGCGCCAGGTTGGCGGCGGCATGTTCCAGCGCACCCGTGAAGTGGAAGTGCCCGTCAGCTACGGCGTGCCTGTAGGCACGCACATCCAGTTGACGTTGCGCGACCCCGAATCGGGCAAGGAACGCACCGTGGACCTGATTGTCGGCGAAAAGCCGGAAGACTTCTAACCCCAGCCCAGGAGACTCAACATGAAAAAGCTCTCATATGCAGTCGCGCTCCTGTTGGCACTCAGCCTGACAGCAGCCGTGAACTCGGCCCAGAAGGCCGAAAAGACCACAGCGGAAACCAAGGCGACGGCAGCCATTGCCATGCCGGCAGCGCCGCTGCACAAGGACCTCGAAAAGCACCGCATGTCGGTCGCACGCAGCCTTGCAGCGTACACGGTCTCCGTGGAGATTGACTACGACCGCGAAGCCGCACCCAAAAGCACCGCGCCGCGCCTGCCTGCGGGCATGGGCGGCACGGACCCCAACGACCCGTTCTTTCGCTATGACATCGGCCCCTTTTCAGGCACGGTGGTAGGTTCGAACCATGTGTTGATTTCAGATCGCTGCCTGGGCGAGTTCAGCAAGACAGGCGCCTCAGAGGCCGTACAGGCCATCACGATTACACTGCCCAACGGCGACCGCTGGCCGGCCCGCGTCAAGGGTCGCTCGCAACAGATGGACCTGGCACTGCTGGAAGTAGACTGCCAGATTGAAAAGGCCAGCCCGGGCATGAAGATTGCCGTGCTGCCCACAGAAAAAATCAAGCTGGAGCGCGGACAGCAGGTGATTGTGGTGGGCCGCGGCCAGAACCCGCTGGGCCTGCTGGTCAATGACGGCGTCGTCAGCGCCCTGGAACGCGAAGAAGCCCGCGCGTTTCAGTTGGATGCCCGCGTCGGCAACAGCACGCTGGGTGCGCCGGTGATGGACAACAACGGCACCATCGTGGGTGTCGTTACCCTGCACAACCACGAAACCTTCGGCCAGGCCAGCGGCGTCAGCTATGCCGCCTACGCCCACGAAGTTGCGGCAACCTATGCCGTGTTGAAGGACGGCCAGTTCATTGCCGTGCCGCCCAAACCCTTCATGGGCATCAACGCCAGCAAGAAGTGGCCGGACAAGCCGGGTCTTGAAGTAGGCACGGTGGTGACGGGCAGCGGCGCAGAAAAGGCCGGCCTGCGCATTGGCGACGTGATCTTGAGTGTCGACGGCACCGACATGAATGAAATGGAAGACCTGCAGAACCTGATCTCCAAGAAGAAGGTCGGGGACACGCTGGCCGTCAAGATCATGCGCGGCGAAGAAGAAACCGAACTGAAAATCACCCTGGGCAAGCGCCCGTAAGCAATCGTCCCGCCCCGGCGGGACAGGAGACGACCATGAAAAAGCTTCTTACGGCCCTTGCCTTTGCGCTGGTGATCGGCGGCACCGCCATCCAGGCCCAGGAAAAGGTCCAGACCAACCCGACGGTCGACAAAGTCGATGCGGAAGTGCGCGGCCTGGTGTCGCGTGTTTACCCCGCTTTTGTGCTGATCGGCGGCGGCAGCGGCGTGTGCATCAGTGATGACGGCTACATGATTACCAATCACCACGTCTGGAATCAGGCCGCCCAGCCTTCCACGCAGGTGGTCAAGATGGCCGGCAACTCGCGCCAGTTCACGGCTGATGCCGTGGGGGCAGACCCGCGCGGCGATATCGTGCTGGGCAAGCTGCGCCTGAAAGAAGGCGAAAAGGTTCCGTTTGTGAAGCTGGCCGACAGCGAAAAGGTCAATGTCGGGGATATCTGCCTTTCCGTCGGCAACCCGTTTCTGCTGTCCGGCACGGGCAGTGAGCCCACGGTTACGCTGGGCACCATTTCGGCCACGCACCGCTTTCAGGGTGGGTACAACGATTCGATCCAGATTGACACCGCCATCAACCCCGGCAACTCCGGCGGTCCAAGCTTCAACCTGGACGGCGAGGTGATTGGCATCAATGGCCGCAACATCGCCAACCATAACAAGCGTTTCAACACCGGCGCGGGCTATGCCATCCCGTCCAACCAGATCCGCAACTTCCTGGATACCCTCAAGGCCCAGTCGGGCGGTGCCCGCGTGGTGCGCCACGGCATGGTGGGCGGCCTGAAGCTGGACATGGCCGGCAAAGACAAAGGCGCCATCGTGCGCGGCGTTGAAGAGGGCAGCGAGGCCGAATCTGCCGGCTTTCAAAAAGACGACGTGATCATGGCCATGGACGGCATGGAAGTGTTCAACGCCTATCGCTACTACGGCATCGTGGGCACCAAGCCGCGCGGCAGCACGTTTGTGTTCACCGTCAAGCGTGGCGACGCCAGCGTGCAGATTTCGGCCAGCAATGATGTCCCGACCGAAAGCGGACAGTTCGGTACTGTGCCGCGCAGCGACGACGACGCCCGCAGGGGCGGCGGCGGCAGCCGCAACCCGCTGCAAGCCATGCAGGACCCCTTTGCCCTGCCCGGCCCGAAAAGCAGCCTGGGATTCACCGGCAGCTACAACACCGATCGCAAGGTGGGGGGCTATCGCATCACGCGTTTTGCCGCCAACAGCCCGCTGGAAGCCGCCGGTCTGCAGCTGGAAGATGTTCTGACCCAGATCAACGGCCGCAAGATCATGTACTTCTGCGACCTGTCTGACATCATGATCGCGCTGGAAGCTGGCACGGAAGTCAAGGTCACCTACCTTCGTGACGGCCAGTCCACGGAAATCAGCGTCAAGACCATCAAAGCCAAGGGCTAGTCTGCTTCGCGAACAATGTTCATCGACCCCCCGCCCAAGCGGGGGGTCTTTTTTTTGTCGCCACGGAAGGCTTACGGCTGGGGGCTGGCCACGCCTTGCTGGGGCATTTCGATGCCCGCCTGCGCAAGCAGCTCGCGGGCCTTGGCCAGCACTTCGGGCGGGTGGACCTGCATGTCGGGCCAATCGCGGGCAAAGCCGTCGCGGGCGTCTTTGCGCGTGGCGTCAATCACCAGGTGGCGCGGGTGCCGGCGCAGCGTTGTGCGGCCGTTTTCAACCACCGGCGTTTCGTCAAACATCAGGTCGCGCTGCGGGTCAATGTTCGCCAGCGTGGCCCACACCAGGGGCTCCAGTTCACCGGGTTTTACCAAACCCGCCTGAAGCACAATCACCAGCGGCAACGGGGCCTGTCCGGCGCGTGCAAACAGCGCGTTGGCAATGTCGCGCGGCTGGTGGCCCCGCGACTTTTGCAGCTCAATCACCAGCACGTTGGCGGCAGCTTGCCAACTGGCTCTGTGCCCCAAACCGGCAAGATCAGGCATGGCCGCCACGGCAGGCGCGACCGACCTTTCACCTTCACAGGTAAGGCCGGTAATGCCGCTGCCGGTGCCGGGGGCCCCGGGTTCGCCCGCCATAGGCGTGGTTGCGTCAATACACACCTTGCTGCCAAAGTGCAGCGCAGGCGTGGCGTGGTCCAGTGTTTCGGTGGGGCCCAGAACAAACTCGAAGCTGTTCTGTGCGTCCAGGTGCGCAAGTACGTGGCGGGCCACCGCGGCTTCGTCGTGAATGTCGGGACCGTGCTGGTCAATCACGACAATGCACTTGGTGAACATGGCTTGGCCCAGCCCCCACACGGCGTGGGCCACCTTGCGGGCCTGGCCGGGGTAGTGCTTTCGAATCTTGACCAGCATCAGGTTGTGGGCTACGCCGCAAAAGGGCAGGTGATAGTCGATCACTTCAGGAATCGGCTGCTGCATCAAGGGCAGGAACAGGCGTTCAATCGCCCGGGCAATCCAGGCGTCTTCCTGCGGCGGCGGGCCAACTACGGTCGCAAAGTACACCGGCTCGCGCCGGCGGGTGATCGCGCTGACATGAAACGTGGGGTAGTCATCAGCCAGGCTGTAAAATCCGGTGTGGTCCCCAAAGGGGCCCTCGCGGCGCAACTCGTCAATGTGGATCCAGCCTTCCAGCACGTAGTCGCAACTGGCCGGCACGTGCAGCGGCACCGTTTTACAAGGCACCATCGTGACGGGCTTGCCCTGCAGGAAACCCGCCAGAATCATTTCGTCCAGACCAGGCGGCAGCGGCAGCACTGCTGCAAAGGTCAAGGCCGGCGCGCCGCCAATGCACACGGCGGCAGGCAGCCGGTTTTCGCCTTTGGCCTTCTGCAAACGCATGTGTTCGGCCGCGGTGTGGTGCGTGTGCACGTGAAAGCCGGTAGTGCGGCGGTCAAACTGTTGAATGCGGTACATGCCACAGTTGCGTTTGCCATCCAGCGGCGATTGCGTAAACACCAGCGGCAACGTGACAAAGCGCCCGCCATCCTGGGGCCAGGTTTTGAGAATCGGAATCTCGTCCAGATTCACGGCCTCGCCGGTGGTCACAACCTGCTGGCAAGGCCCGGTCTTGGCGTACTTGGGAAAATAGCCGGCCAGTGCTTTCAGCGTTGGCAGCACTTGCAACTTTTCAATCAACGACCGGCGCGGCGCTTGCAGTTGTTCCAGCAGGTCAGAAAGCCGCGTGCGCAGACCCTCAAAGTTTTCTACGCCGCACACCATGGACAGCCTGCGCTCGCTGCCCAGGGCATTGATCAGCACCGGGGCGGCAAGGTCGCGTCCGCTTGCGTCTTGAGGTCTGGTGAACAGCAGCGCCGGCCCGCCCCGGGGCAGCTTGCTTGCGCGGTCGGCGCAGCAGGCAATCAGCAGGTCCACGCTGGCGGGTTGCGCAATTTCCACCAGCTCGCCGGCTTGGCGCAGCGCAGTGATAAAGGAACGCAGGTCGGCAAATGCCATTGCTGGCAATCTAGCCCCGGCTGGGACTACTTCAACACCAGCCGTGTCAGCAGGCGTGACTTGACTACGTCGTCACGCTCTTTGGTCAGCTCCTGTTTGCCGATTTCATAGCCGGCCTCCAGGATTCCGCGCTTGGCGCCCGAAAGCTTGACCCAGGCCCGCAGGCCGCGTGTGTAGGTAATCTCGGTCTGGGAAGGCAACACGCTGTCGCCGATTTCGCGCCCTGCCACGGCACGGCGTTGCACGACCACGCTGTCGCCCATGACCTCCGTGACAGCCGCGGCCTCGTTGGCGTCATCGCCACCAAAGTGGGCGGGGCCGCGCGTCAGTACGTTCTTGAACACCAGCGGCGGCGGCACGGCAGAATCGCCCATGCCTGCCGTAAAGGCTTCACACAGGGCCTGCACGGCGGGGCTGATGACTTCTTCCAGGGCGCCAATGGCGGGGTCGGTCGTCAAGCCAAACCAGGGGCTGATCTTGAGGTCCACGACCAGCAGTTTCATGGCGGCGAATTCCACGGTGGGGGGCTCGCCAAAGGTCAGGCGAAGCTGCCACAGGCCGCCTTGTTCGGGCACTTCCAGTACCTCCATGCTCATTTCGTACTCCAGCGAAAGCTTGCGCTCCAGCTGGCCACCGCCTTCGCCCTCGACTGCAAGTTGCACCGAAAAAGTTGCTTTGTCGCCCCGGCCATAGTTGGGGTGAACGCGCACAGGTGCGTTGGCCCGCGCCGGTGCCAGCCCAAGGCGGTGCAAATCGGCATCGCGCGGGCGCAACAGCGGCGTGCCTGGTACCTCGGCAAACAGCTTGCGCATGGCCGCCGACGCATTGCCGTGGTCTTCTTTCTGGGTCAGGGCTAGCGCCGCAAGCATCAAATCCGCGCCATCGCCGCGGTTGGCGGCAAAGGCCGATTCAAACTCGCCAATCGCCTTGTCAAAGGCCCGCGCGCCAGCAAACAACCGGCCGCGTTCGCGGTGCGCTGCGGCCTTTGTGAAGTCATCGCGGCTGTGGCGCAGGGCCTTTTCCAGAAGCGATTCCGCACGGGCGGGGTTGGGGCCGCGTTCCAGCACGGCAATGTCAATCAGCACCTCGGGCAGGGTGCCGTCCAGCACCAGGGCCTCTTCCAGTTTCTTGCGTTTGCCAGCCTGGCTTTCCACGGGGCGCTGGGCTTCCTGCCACAGGTGAAAGGCCTTGCGGCGGGTTTCGGGCGCGTCCTTGAGGTCGCGGGACAGGCTCAGCATGCGCAGGGTTTCCGGCCGGTCCTTGTTCAAATCCAGCAGCCGCTGGTACAGGTCGACGGCATCGGTCCAGCGCGATTCCCACAAAGCGGCCTGGGCCGCGCCTTCCAGCAGGTTGAAGTTGCCCGGCGCCAGTTCCAGGGCCTTGCTGTTGGCGGCAAAGGCGGTGGCGAAATCACCCAGAATCTGCGCCACCTCTCCCAGTGCCATCCAGGCTGCCGTGAACTTGGGGGCGCGCTGGACCAGTTCCAGAAGCAGTTTGCGCTTTTCTTTGAAGTCGCCAGGTTCCTGCAGTTTGCGGTAATCGTCGTAGTCTGTTGACGTGTAAAGACCTGCTGCAATGTCCTTGCCTGCATACGTGTAGGCCACAGCCAGTGTGTCTTCCGGCGACAGTTTGGCTGTTTGCTCATAGGCCGCAGCGGCGTCGCCGTAGCGGCCCAGCAGCCACAGTGTCAGGCCGCGCCGGCGGTGCCAGTCTGCAAACGTATCGCCAAGGCTTTTGCACTG
Source organism: Planctomycetota bacterium (assembly GCA_016722065.1). Classification (GTDB taxonomy): domain Bacteria; phylum Planctomycetota; class UBA8742; order UBA2392; family UBA2392; genus H3-PLA7. The sequence continues at coordinate 142,410 of JADKGX010000001.1, read as the reverse complement.
GTCCAGCGAGTTCAGTGCGGCATCCAGCCACTTACGCTTGTCGTCGGGGTTGTCCGTGGCATAGGCGAAGGTAAGGCAGTTGATCGCCTGCAGGAAGTAGAGTTCCAAAAACTCGGGCCGGGCCTTCAGCAGTGCGGTAATCGCGCTGCGTCTGGCTTCGCCGCCCAGCAGGTCAAGTTCCACCCAGCCCTGCCAGGTGACAAAGGGCCACTTGTTGTCACGAATGCGCGTGGCAGCGCGCAGGTCCAGGTCCGACGACGCATCGCGAAACAGGGCGTGTCGTTTGCTTAGCGCCTTGACCAAAAGGTCAACATCCTTGGTGGCTTCCGCGATGTCGCCCAGGGCGTTGGCAATGCGCTGGCTGTTGGGGTTCAGAAGCTCTGCCGCGATTGCTTCGCGCTGGGCGGCTTCAAAGCGGCTGCTGCGGACCAGCAGTTCCACCAGGTAGATACCCGACGAAGCGGTATAGGTTTCACTGCCTGCGCAGCCGCGAAACAGTGGTTCGGCCAGCGCAAAAATCTCCTCCGCGGCTTTGCCAAAGGGCGCCAGCGATTCGTCCGCAAAGGACCAGCCCTGAAAAGTCTGGGCCCGGAAAAACAGGTCCTGCCCGGCCAGGTACAGGCACTCGGCGCTGCCTGGGGCTTTCTTGAGTGCGCGCGCCAGGTATGCCAGCGAAAGCCCGGGTTTACCCTTGGCAGATGCCGGCAGGTCGCCTTCGGGCTTCAACAGAAAGCGCGCCAGTTCGCGGTATACCACCATCTCGGCGTCAAGGCGCAGCAGCGAAGACTTGACGGTCTCGGGCTTGCGTGTATCCGGCGGCAGTGGTGGTTCGGCCTTCATGTAAAGGTAGCGGCCGAGTTCCAGGCAGGCCTCGTAGTCCTCCGGGTACAGTTCCAGCAGCGCGTAGACGTAGGGCTCGGTTTCTTCGATGGTGGCGTCGGATTGCGTGAAGAGCCGCACGTACTCCAGCAGGGTCTCGCGCGATGCTGCGTCCTTGGCACGGGCCAGGTCCAGTTGCGCGCGCGCCAGCAAAGGGTAACCAAACTCGCGCAGGCGCCGGGCACGGTGCACGCGGTCCAGAACCTCGCGCTTGCGGGCCTCTACGTCTGGCTGTTCCTGGGCCTGCGATGAATGCCACGAGGGAAGACAGCAAAAAAGCGCCAGGGCCGCCAGGGCACCAAGGGTGAATGTACGCGTGGCATGTCGCACGGAAAACTCCAGTGACGCCGGGGCCCACCTTAGAATACGCGCCACAGGCGGCAATCAGAGGGTCAATGCAAGCCAGACCCGCACCCGATTGACTCAACCGTCCGTTGCCTTGCCCTTGTAGGTTGCGCCCACGCGCTCGGAGACCTGCTTGGTGATGGGCTTTGCCATGGTGCGCGCATCGGTCAGCGCATCATGGATCGGCCCCAGGTAGGTTTCCCCGCTGTAGGCCACATACCAGTTGGCGGCGTTGACAGTGATGCTGAAGTTGCGGCTCTTTTCGCCAATCTGGCGGCGAATGTCTTCGGCCGCGCGCGTGGTTTCGTCTGCGGTTTTGTAGTACAGAATCACCACAAAGCCGGCGTCGTCGAGCTTGCCCTTCATTTCTTTGCCCGTGATCATGAAGCCCACAGCCTTGAAGGGGCTGCCGGGCCGGGGAGGTTCCGTCCAGGAGGGCGTGGCCCCGCCCGAGTTCACAATGATGGCAATCGCGTCGCCGAAGTTCATGGTTTCCGTCACCGTGGCGCCGGGCACATTCTTGAGGCGCGTGCGCACCTTGTTGACGGATTCGCCGATGCTCTTTTCAAAATCCTGCGGGTCCTGAACGACTTCTTTCTTCTGGCGGGCTTCCTCGGCGGCGTTGCCCTTAAAGGCACTTACCAGAATCCACAGCACCACCAGCGTTGAAATGCCAACGCCCACCAAAATGGCAACGGTGGCAATCGTCTTGGTGTTGTTCTTCTTGCCGTAGGCTACGTCGGCCGAAACCATTACCGGTTCGTCGTCTTGGGGCTGGGCCGCGGCCTGGCCACGGCGGGCTGGGCCGGCCACGGGGCCGCCGCGCGCGCCGGGGTGGGCCACCTTGACCACCTGTTGCGAGGCCCCGACGATCACGCCATCGGGACCGGCAATCTTGCCGTAGGTGCGGCAGCGGGGGCAGGTAGGCTGGCGCGAAACTACCTCGCGTGCCGATTGAAACTGGTGGCCGCAGGCCTGGCAGGTGAAGATCATTGTCTGGCTGGGTTGCATAAGGTTTGGCCGCCCTGTGGTTTGCTTGTTATTCAAACGACCTATTGTACGCTTGGTTTAGCGGTTTGGCGCATCCTTTCGCGCCAGGCGGTGTTTTATAGCCAGACGGCGAAACGCAGAAGAACGAATTCAGAAGAAGCGCTGAGACGACAGAAGCAGGCGACAACGAAGCATCCGGAGGCCGTGACATGAATCTTGCCATCTTCCAACTGGGTACCTGGGAAATCGTGGCCATTGTGGCTGTTGGGCTGCTGTTGTTTGGCTCGCGCCTGCCATCGATTGCGCGCAGCCTGGGCAAAAGCGTCACCGAGTTCAAGCACGGGGTGAAGGACATTCAATCCGAAGTCACCCACGAGCCCGAGGCCAAGAAGCTGGAACAGCCCGCCGAGAAGCGCGAGCTGCCAGCGGCCAAAGTCGCGACGGTAGAGCCCACGGCGTCGTCCAAGGAAGCATCCAGCGCCTGAGTGATTGGTTACTGAAAATGCAAAAGCGCCCGGCTTGCCGGGCGCTTCGTGTTTGGCGGGTCTGCCAAAAAAATGGTGCTGGGGGGGGGACTCGAACCCCCAAGTCCTTACGGACACTGGTACCTGAAACCAGCGCGTCTGCCAATTCCGCCACCCCAGCGACGCGAGGGCGGGATGGTACATCAGCCGCCCAACTCGTCAACGAGGGGAGGTTGCAGGGGCCGGGTGGCGGGTTCAGGGTGCCGCGTTCCGAGTGCCGGGTGGCGTGGCGGGTTCCGAGTGCCGAGTTCCGGGTTCCGGGTGCCGAGTGGCGGGTGCCGAGTGGCGGGTGCCGAGTGGCGGGTGCAGAGTGGCGGGTGCCGAGTGGCGGGTGCAGAGTGGCGGGTGCAGAGTGGCGGGTGCCGAGTGGAGGGTTCCGAGTGCCGGGTTCCGGGCGCCGAGTTCCGAGTGCCGCGTGGCGGGTTCCGAGTGCCGAGTTCCGAGTGCCGAATTCGGGGTCAACTGCCACGACAAGGCTGTGGTAGTCGCCGTTAACTCGGCACTCGGAACACGTCACTCGGAACCCGGAACTACCCCTTGCGCGGTTCCACGCCCGGAATTCCGTAGCGTTCCATCTTGTTGTACAGGCTTTTGCGGGCCAGCCCTAGCCGCTTGGCACACACGCTCTTGTTGTTGCCGCAATCGGCCAACACAAGCTTGATCACCTCGGCCTCGATTTCGTCCATCGTCATCGAAAGCCAGCGCCGAGAGATATCCTGGCTTTCGAAACTCAAGCTGACGCGTTTGTCCAGAATCTCGAGCGCCTCTTCACCCAGGCTGATCCAGCGCACCACAAAATTTTCCAGCTCGCGCACGTTGCCCGGCCACGAAAACGCCTTCAGCCGTTCCAGAATCGCGGTGCCCGGCATGGGCGACGAAATGCCATAGCGCGCGGCGTGCTTGGCAATGAAGTGTTCCACCAGCGCCGGGATGTCTTCCTGCCTCTGGCGCAGCGGCGGCACCGTGATTTCAAAGGTGTTCAGCCGGTGCAACAGGTCCAGCCGAAAGCGCCCGTCTGCCACCAGCTGTTCCATCGGCGCGTTGGTGGCGGCCATCACGCGAACATTGATGGCCACGGCTTCCGTGCTGCCCAGGCGGCGCACTTCGCGTTCCTGCAACACGCGCAGCAGGCGCTTTTGAAAGCTCAGGGGTATGTCGCCAATCTCGTCCAGGAAGATCGAGCCGCCCTCAGCTTGTTCAAACAGGCCGATGCGGCGTTCGCGGGCATCAGTAAACGCCCCGGCCTCAAAGCCGAACAGTTCGCTTTCAATCAGGGTTTCAGGAATCGCCAAGCAGGATTGGCCCACAAAGGGTGCCTGCTTGCGCGGTGAAAGCTGGTGAATCGCCCGCGCCACAACTTCTTTGCCGGAACCAGACTCACCAAGAATGAGAACCGGAAATTCAGCCCCGGCGACCTGGGAAATCTGGTGCTTCAACTCGCGCATGCGGGGCGAGTTGCCAATGACCCCATGGATCGCGTCTGTAACCATGTGTGCAATAATAACACAAACGACGAGTCGGCAATACCGACAGCCATGGCCGCACGACTTACCGATAACCGCCGGTCTGGTTCACGGATTTGGACGCAGTGGCCTGTCAAGCCTTGCCAGGTCGCTGCATCTTGCGAAGCGGAGGGTGCGGTTCGACAATTGCATTGCTCGGGGCATTCATAGACCTACATGCAAGCAGAAACTGCCTACTTGTTTCGTCATGCCGTTCTGCGCGACGCCGCGTACCAATTGCATATGCCTTCTAGTCGAGCAGCACTCCATGGCATCGTGCTCGACTTGCTGCCCGAAGTACTCTCGCCATCTGAACTCGCCGAAGTGGCTTCGGAAATGGCGGAACATGCCCGCAGTGCCATGGGAGGTGCAAGTCCGGAACAGGCCCAGCGCCTGGGGCTTCTGGAGCTGCAATACCTGGAAAAGGCAGCTGAATTTGCGGGCTTGCGGTTCCAGAACGCCGACGCCGGAAGTCTGTGGGGCCGGGTACTGGCGCACCCGCTTGGAAGTGCGCAGAGGCACGTCGACGCAGCCCTGGCACTGGCTGAGATCCAATCCCGGTCTGGCCACGCCGCAGACGCTATGGCAGCCATCGAGCAAGGCCGCAAGGCGTTAGCGACCTGGGAACTCGGTCCCGGACACCGGATCGCCGAGGCCCGACTTGAAATGGCGGCCGGCGACGCGCTGGCGTACACATCGGAGCGTGTGTCTTGCGTACAGATGCTGCAGCAGGCCGCAGAACTCTTTGCCCAGGCAGGTGACGTGCGCGGCCAGGCCCGGGCGTTGTGCGGGCTGGGGCGACAGCACAGCCTTCAGTGCGACCGCGCGGCCGCAGAAGCGGTCTTGCAGCGTGCTTTGGACCTGTTGCATCAAGTGGACGATCCTGCCCTTGTGGGTACGGTCAAAGTCACGCTGGCGACCACGCAGGACGAACACCTGCCCCTGGCCCAGGTGGCCGCACTTCACCGCGAGGCACTGGCTTTGCTGCCGCCATCTCACGCCCTGGTAAGAGTGCAGGCCATTTCTGGAGTCGCGCATGCCCTGGCCCGAACGGGCGATGCCGCCGGCGCTCAGGCTGCATATGAGCAGGCTCTGTCCATGACCACGCAGATCGGGGCATTGCAGGCCGACGCCATGACTCGCTCGAACCTCGCAATGATCCATATGGAGGCGGGGCGCTACGCCGAGGCTGAAGAACACTACGTTCGCGCCTTGAAGTCGGCGCGCGAAGCTGGCTCTGACCGGGACGAAGGCCGAATCCTTGGAAACCTCGGAAATCTGTACACGGCCATGTTCCGTCCGGCGCAAGCGGAAGAGTTGTTTCGCCAGGCGTTGGTGGTTACACGGCGGCTGGGCTCGCCGCGTGCCGAAGCGTTTGTGGTCGGCAATCTTGCGCCAGTCTTGCAGCTCTCGGGACGCCTGGTCCTTGCCGACCGCGCTTTTGGGCAATGCCGCGACCTGTTGGCTCGCGCTGCCTCACCGGTGCTTGAGGGAGTGTATGCAGGGCTACATGGCCGACTGCTGCTGCTGTTGGGTCGCCTAGGCGAGGCGCGGGCTGCCGCTGCGTCGGCTCTGGTTGCCGTGCCCGAGGGGGACTTTCCTTCCTGGCGTGTTGAGTTTGCGCTGCCCCTGGCCTTTTGCGTGGCAGTGGAGGAAATCATGCGGAATGCCTGCTCGACGCAAGGGGCCCTTGAAGTTCTGCAGGACATGCGCCGGGTGGCGGTATTGCACAACATGCCCCCTGAAGGCCCCGCTGGCATCTCTCTGGCCGAGTGCGAACGTGTTTGGTCAGAATTCGAGGATGCGAAGGCCCAGGGGCGGAAGCCACTGGTGTTTGCCGGCGTATTGGCCGCCGGCATGTCAGGACCTCAACGGCTGGCCATACTCCTGCGCCTGAAATCTCAGGCGCCACGCGAGTTGGCCAGCCTGCAAGCTGACAACCCGGAACTGCTGGCGACCTTGGAGGCGGGCACCGCCGAACTGTTGCCGCCGCCATGGGACTCCAACGAGGATCCGGACCTGTAGCCATGCCCCAAAAGCCGCAGTCCAACTACAGGCCCGCCGCTGTTCCCATTGGAATGACCTGCCGCTTTTTTGGCGGGCGAAACTCGGCGACCCGTGCAAGCCGGTGCGACTGCTTGCTTGGGCAGGTCGCGCTGGCAGCAAGAAGCAAATGGTTCGGGCACGCTCGCCCTTGAGCTTCTCATCGACGGGCAGACAGGCCCGTCAGGATTGTCGGACCCACCTATTGCGGGCCTTGGCCATGACAACGCCCGCCGATTTCTCGGCGGGCGTTGATTCTTGCTTCGTGACTTTGCCTCAACCCTTATTCGCCGCCGTGGTCCGGGGCTGGGGCTGGCTGCTCTGTGTGGCGGGGTGGACGGTCGCCACGGTCGGGCCGGTCGCCGCGCGGGGCACGGTCGCGATCGCGGCCTCCACGGTCTCCGCCTCGGCCGCCACGGTCTCCGCCTCGGCCACCACGGCCGCCGCGGTCACCGCCGCGTCCGCCTGGCAGCTTGGGCGTGTAGGTCTCGCCACGGTCCTTCAAGATCACGGCCTTGCGGCTGCCCTTGATCTTGCCGGTCATGTCGACGCCGATGACTTCGAACTCGATTTCGTCGCCGATTTTGACCACGTCTTCGGGTTTCTCGACATAGCCTTCGGCCAGTTCTGAAACGTGAATCATGGCTTCCTGGCCGCCGCTGAATTCGACAAACGCGCCGAACTCGCGCATGCTGCCGACCTTGCCCTTGTAGCGTGCGCCAACATCGGGCTTGGTGGTCTGGGCCTTGATCTTGGCTGCTGCGGCCTTTACGCCATCCGCATCCAGGCCGAACACCTTGATCGTGCCGTCTTCTTCGACGCTGATTGTGGTCTTGGTGGCTTCCTGCAGTGCGCGAATGTTCTTGCCGCCGGGGCCGATGATCAGGCCGATCTGTTCCTTGTCGATCTTGACGGTTTCAAAGCGCGGGGCCCAGCTGCTGATTTCCGCACGCGGGGCACTCATGGCTTCGTTCATCTTGGCCAGAATGTGCAGCCGGCCGTCGCGCGCCTGGCCAAGGGCCTTGCGCATGAGGTCCGCCGACAGGTTCTTGACCTTGATGTCCATCTGCAGGGCGGTGATGCCGTCCTTGGTGCCGCAGACCTTGAAGTCCATGTCACCCACATGGTCTTCGTCGCCCAGAATGTCGGTCAAAACGGCGTTGGTCTTGCCGTCGCTGACCAGGCCCATGGCTACGCCTGCCACGGCCTTCTTCAGCGGCACGCCGGCGTCAAAGGCCGAAAGCGTGGCGCCACAGACCGAAGCCATGCTTGAGCTGCCATTGGATTCCAGGATGTCGCTGACAATGCGGATGGTGTAGGGAAAATCCGTGTCCTTGGGCAGCATGGGGCGAATGGCGCGTTCGGCCAAGGCACCGTGGCCCAGTTCACGGCGGCTTACGCCGCGAATCGGCTTGGCTTCACCGGTGCAGAACGGCGGGAAGTTGTAGTGCAGCAAAAACGCTTCCTCGCGGCTTTCGCGCAGGCCGTCAATCAACTGCGTGTCTTCGGCGGTGCCGAGTGTGCAGGTGACAAAGGCCTGGGTTTCGCCACGGGTGAACGTCACGCTGCCGTGGTTGCGCGGAAAGGGCGACATTTCAATGGTGATGTCGCGAACTTCGTGCAACTCGCGGCCGTCGACGCGCTTCTTTTCTTTCAGAACGATCTCGCGCAGGCATTCGTACTTGTACTCGCCAAGAATCGCTGCGACTTGCTTGCCCTTTTCTGACGCCGCGGCTTTTTCCTCGGCGCTGGCTTTGTCGCCTACCTTGGCGTAGGTCTCAATGGCGGATTTCTTGATCGCACTCAAGGCCTCGGAACGCTCATGCTTGCCGGGGGTCTTGATCGCCTTCATGTACTGGGCGTAGTACTTGTCGTGCAGTTCCTTGGCCAGCTTGGCGTCGGGGCCTGCGGGCTCTTTGAACTCTTTGGCCTTCACGCCGGCTTTTTTGACCAGTTCAATCTGCGCGTCGCACAGCTTGATGATGGCCTTGTGGGCCAGTGCCAGGGCTTCGACGATGTCGTCTTCGGAAAGCTCGTTGGCGCCGGCTTCAACCATGCTGATGCCGGCTTTGGTGCCGGCGACGACCATGTTCAGGTCGCCTTTGTCGATGCCTTCATAGTTGGGGTTGACGACGAACTTGCCGTCCACGCGGCCCATGCGCACAGCGCCAATCGGGCCATCAAAGGGCAGGCCGGCCAGCAGGGTGGCGGCGCTGGAACCGTTGATCATCAGGATATCCGGGTCCAGGTTCGGGTCGGCGCTCATGGCCATGCCGTTGATCTGGACTTCGTCGTGATAGCCTTCCTTGAATTGCGGGCGCAGCGGGCGGTCCGTCATGCGCATGGTAAGCACTTCTTTGGTGCTGGGGCGTGCTTCGCGCTTGAAGAAGCCGCCAGGGAACTTGCCGGCCGCGCTGGTCTTTTCTTTGTATTCGACGGTCAACGGAAAGAAGTCGATGCCGGGGCGCGGGTCGGCCGAAGTAACGGCCACAAACACGGCGCTGTTTTCTTCGCGCACCAGAACGGCGCCGCCGGCCTGCTTGGCCAGCCAGCCGGTTTCGAAGCTGATGGTGCGTCCGCCGATTTCGGCGCTGACGACGTGCTTGTTGATCTTGTGTTTCTCGACTGCCATGTTTCTCTCTTTGCGCAACATGCGCATTGGCCCCTGTGCCTGTCCCAGGCGGGGCGATCAGGAAAGAGACGCGGCAGAAAGTCGGTCTTGTTGACCGGTGCCCGGGCGGGCAGAGAGATCCGTGCTGTTCGCGATGCGAAAAACACGCGCCTCTGTGTCCGCCTGGGCTTTGACAGGACTTTCCTGTCGCGCCTTTGGTTCCCCGAACAGACGGGAAACCACTGTGGGGGCCGGGCTTGTGCGGGCACAAGCCCGGCCCCCGAAAATGCAACGGCACCCGCTTACTTGCGGATGCCGAGTTTCTCAATCAGGGTGCGGTAGCGCTGCTCGTCTTCAGATGCCAGGTACTTCAGCAGGGAGTTGCGCTTGCCGACCATTTTCAAAAGGCCGCGCCGGCTGTTGTGGTCCTTGACGTGAATCTTCAGGTGCACCGTCAGGTTGTTGATCTCTTCGGTCAGCAACGCGACCTGCACTTCGACCGAACCGGTGTCGTTCTTGCCGCGCTGGAAGTCTTTGACCAGCGTGTTGCGGCGTTCCACTGTGACCATGTGTTTCTTCCTTTCAGGCACATACGCTTGGCGCAGCCAAAGCCGCTTCCAGCGCGATTCAATGGGCGGGCAGGGTAGCAGTGAAGTGCCGGTTGTCAATCAGGGGGGACTGGCCGGTGTCAGGTCAAGGGCGAGGACCCTGAACCTGAACCTGCCACTACTTCCCTGGGCCCAGGTCGAAGATCGTTTCGTTTTCGGGCAGGCGGGTGAAAATCGCGCTGGCGTTCTTTGACTTCAACAATGCCTCAGCGATTTCCATGTCGTCGGGCGTGGTGATCTTGAAGTTGATGCCGCTGCCTGCCACCACGCTGCAGGCCACGCCGTCCAGTGCCGCCAGGGCTGCGTCGTCCGTAACATCGGTGGCGTTGTGGCGCGCAAAGGCGCCCAGAATCAACTCGCGCCGGAAGCACTGCGGCGTCTGGGCGGCCCACAACTGGCTGCGATCGACGGTGTCGGTAATGCGGTCGCCCTGCACGCGCTTGATTGTGTCGCGCACCGGCCGCGCCAGCATGGCGGCCCCCGTGGCGCGGGTCTTGGCCATCACGTTGATCAGTTCGTTCGGAAACACAAACGGGCGCGCTGCATCATGAATCATCACAAAGGGCAGCTTGGCGTCGGTGGCGTTCAGCCCGGCCAGCACGCTGTCCTGGCGCCGCGCACCACCGGCCACCAGTTTGGAAAAGCCGGCACCCGCAAGCCTGCGCACGGTTTCGCTGGCCTTGCGGGGTGGCTTGGCAATATCGACAACCGCAGCGCTGTCGCCGGTTTCACGTTTGAGTTCTTCGGGCGGCAGCACCGCAATGCGCTGGCCCAGCCCCGGCAGGCCGGCAAACACCCGCGCGGTTTGAAGCAGCAGGGGTTCGCCGCCAAGTTCTAAGAAGGCCTTTTTGACAACGCCGCCCATGCGCGTGCCCGCGCCACCAGCAACCACCACAAGCGAAAAGTCCGCGATCATGGCCAAAGCATAGCGCCCGGCGGGCCGGGTGTCACCGGTGGCCCCGGTGCGGCTGCCCCGAACATGCCCACGGCGGCAGTCACGCGTCATCGAAAGGCAGGGGTTTGCAAAGGCGCGCGCCAGCGCTAGAAACGCGCAGGCAAACCGGAGCCCGCCATGCCGCAGATTACGAACATTACCGCGCGTGAAGTGCTGGACAGCCGCGGCAATCCCACTGTCGAAGTCGATGTCGAAACCCTTAGCGGGGCCATGGGCCGCGCGATGGTGCCCAGTGGCGCCAGCACCGGCGCCCACGAGGCCAACGAGTTGCGCGACCAGGACGCGCGATTTGGCGGCAAGGGCGTGTTGCAGGCCGTGCGCCACGTGGAAGCCATGATTGAGCCCGAGCTGTGCGGCATGAACGTGGCCGACCAAGGCGCTATCGATGCCGCGTTGCTGGAACTGGATGGCACCGAAAACAAATCCAGGCTTGGGGCCAACGCCATTCTGGGCGTGTCGATGGCAGCAGCGCGTTGTGCGGCCAGCCTCAAGGACCTGCCGTTGTACCGCTATCTGGGTGGGGTGCAGGCCGTGACGTTGCCGGTTCCCTTGATGAACGTTCTCAACGGCGGGGCGCACGCCGACAACAACCTGGATATCCAGGAGTTCATGCTGGCACCGCATGGCTTTGTGAACTTCAGTGAAGCCCTGCGCGCCGGGGCCGAAGTGTTTCAGACCCTCAAGAAAATCCTGAAGAAGAAAAAGTTGAACACCGCCGTGGGTGACGAAGGCGGCTTTGCCCCCGACCTGGAAAGCGAAGACGACGGCCTTGCGCTGCTGTTGCAGGCGATTGAAGAAGCGGGCTACAAGCCCGGCCAGCAGATCAGCCTGGCGCTGGACGCCGCAGCCACGGAGTTCTTCAAGGGCGGCAAGTACGAGTTCGGCGGCGGCAAGAAAACCAGCGCCGAGATGGTGGAATACTACGCAGGCCTGTGCGCCAGGTTTCCGATTGTCAGCATTGAAGACGGCCTTGCAGAAGACGACTGGAAGGGCTGGCAGGCCCTGCAAAAGAAACTTGGCGACAGCGTGCAACTGGTGGGGGACGACCTGTTTGTCACCAACGTCAAACGCCTGCAGGACGGCATTACACGCAAAGCCGCCAACGCGATTTTGATCAAGCTGAACCAGATTGGCACGCTGACAGAAACGCTGGCATGCATTCGGCTGGCGCAGGAAAACAAGTTCGGGGTGGTGATCAGCCACCGCAGCGGCGAAACGGAAGACACGTTTATCGCGGACCTGGCCGTGGCGACCAACGCGGGTCAGATCAAAACCGGAAGTTTGAGCCGTTCCGAGCGCATTGCCAAGTACAACCAACTGCTGCGCATTGAAGAAGAACTGGCTGATCGTGCGGTGTACGCAGGCCGCAGCATGTTTGCGCGGTAGCAAATGTGCAGAGTCAGTTAGCGAGCGAGGCGCCAAGGCTTTCCGCGGGCGCCCATTGCCCCTTTCCTTGACCTGAACCTGAACCTGAACCCGCCCCCAAAGGTCTGACCCATGCCCTACATCAAGCCTGCCGACCGCAAGCCGCTGGACCCGCTGATTGCGCAGTTAGTGAAGCTGTTGCCAGAAAAGGACTTTGCGGGCGGGCTGAATTACGTGGTGTCGCGCCTGTGCGCCGAATTGCTGGCGCGCGAAAAGAACTACGCACGCATCAACGAAATCACCGGCGCGCTGGAATGTGCCAAGTTGGAATTCTACCGACGCGTTGCCGCGCCCTACGAGGACAAAAAGATCGCCGAGAACGGCGATGTGTACGGCTTGTAGGGGCGGCATTCAGGCCGCCTGTGAATAGAATGCTGGCGCCCAAATCCCTGCGGAAAAAATCCGCGCCGCTACCTGGGGTCGGTAGATTGTTCTGGATTTTCAGGATGGCCGATCACTGGCTTGCGTTCCCACGGCCAACGAAAGGCCTCCACGGGGTCATAGCCGCTGCTGCCCCAGGGTGCGCAACGCAACACGCGCAGACCGCCGATCAGGATTCCCTGAATCACGCCCCGCTGCTTGATTGCGTCAAAGGTGTATTCGCTGCAGGTGGGGTGATAGCGGCAGGCCTTGGGCAGCACCGGGCTTAGCAGCTTCTTGTAAAGCCACACAAGTGCAAGAAAGGGCCACACGCGCCAGGCCCACAACTTGCGGCCGGGGCTCATGCCCTGCGTGTCAACGTGCAGCTTCATGCACATGGCGGCAGCATAGCAGCCCTTGGCCGCCCGTCAGTCACTGTGCATGGGCACCTTTGCAGGTGAAACCGGCGAGCCGTTGGAGAGATAGCGTTTCCAGGGCCCAACGCGTTCTCCCATCCAGTAATCGCCTTCCTCCAGGATTTGGCCGTTACCCCAATACATGGCGTAGCTGCCGTGCATCCATTGCTGGCCATCAGGGGCCACGATCAGCTCGTACTCCGCCAACACGCGCCCGGTTGGATATCGCCGCGTTTCCTGGCGCTGGGTGGCGTGCTTGGGTGGGCTTAGCGGCGGCGATTCCTTGCGACTCGTTGGCCAGATTGGCAATTGGGCCGGCTGAATCTCCGGCGCTGGCACGGGCGTGGCGTGCTGAGGCTTTGGCGCGGGGGCGTGGTTCACGCCTGCTCCGCAGCCGGTCAGCAGCGCGCACACGAAGGTAAGACTGAGGGTAAAGCGCATGGGCGGCCTTTCCGTCCGCCCCGGGATAGCTGTACGAACGGTCACGAATTGCCAAGGTTCACAACTGTGCACCCGGTGCAATCAGGGGCGTAAACGCTGGTCAAGGCGCGGTTTATGTGGGATACTTTATGTGCGTAGCAAACCCGGGTGTGCCAGCTTTTCCACAAATGGGGCCGGCTTGGAAGACTTTCCGCTTCGTGGCTTCAACTTCTCCAGCACCGCGACCTACTCCATTGTGGAGGAACTTGGTCGCGGCGGCATGGGCGTGGTGTATCTGGCCGAGAAAAACTGCGGCGGGGTTCTTGACTACGTCGTCTTCAAGTCCTTCAAGACTCTCGACGACGAGCAAGAGGCGCGCCTGCGCAACGAGGCCAACATTGCCACGTTTCTGCGCCACGAAAACATCGTCAAAACCTACGGCCTGGAAACCTGCAAGCTGAGTGACCTGCCGGAGGCGTTTCGGCGCACACTGGGCGGCACGCCCAGCATGAAGCCGACATCGGACCTGCAGTTGCCCAGCTTTACGCTGCGCCGCATGGTGGACCCGCGCAAAGGGCCGGGTCGCCGCACGCCGGGCTTTGCCCCTGCGCGCATGCCCAACCCCAAGGCGACAGCGATTGTCGAGGCCAGCCCGCGTGTGTTGTTCATGAGCATGGACTACGTCGACGGCGTCGACCTGGCCATGCTGATGCGCCACCATTTCAAGCTGCACCTGCTGCTGCCGCCAGCGATTGCGATGTTCATTGTCAGCCGCATTGCGCGGTCGCTGGAGTACGCGCACCAGTGGATCGTGCACAAGGACGTCACGCCCGGAAACATCCTGATCAGCAGCGAAGGCGTACCCAAGCTGACCGATTTCGGCATTGCCGCGCCGCTGGCCGAAGCCGGCGAGGAATTCGCAGGCAAGGTGCACTACATGGCCCCGGAGCAACTGGCCCGCCAGCGCATCGACGGCCGGGCCGATATCTTCAGCCTGGGCGTTGTGGCCTATGAACTGCTGACGGGCATTAACCTGTTCAAGCCGCTGGCCAAGGGCAGTTGGGACGACAACGTCAAATGGGTCAAGCAGGCGCAAAGCCGCCCGATTCTGCCGCCCATTGCCGTGTGCCCCGACCTGCCAGAGCGCCTGAGCCAGATCGTGATGAAGATGCTGGAGTACGACCCGGCCAAGCGCTACCAGCGCATGCTGGAAGTGTGCATTGACCTGGAAAAGCGCTTCTTGTTCGCCCAGGGTTTCGGGCCCACCAACAACAGCATGGCGGCCTACCTGCGCATCTTTGAAGGCGACTTCAGCGATGCCCACCAGGACGACCTGCGCCAGTTGACGTTCTTGCGCAACAAAGAGGGCAAGGTTGCCCTGCAGCGCCGCATTTCGCGCGAGATGTTCACTGATGAAGGCATGGAACTGGTCAAGCAGCGCAAGAAAAGCCCGATCTACAACGTGCTGGCACGGCAGGAAGCCGGCAGCCTGAACAACCCCAAGCCGCAGTTCAATTATCCGTCGTCGCCGCCCAGCGTGGCCGGCGGAACGGTGGTGATTGAGAACCCTCTCAAGCAGGAAGACAGCACCACAGGCAAGCAGGCCGCCGCACCGGCAACCGGCAACCCGGGCCAGCAGGCAACCTAGCATTTCGGTTCTAAAACCCGGTTGGTTTGCGCCCTTGCATAAGGGCGCTTGTCTGCTTAGGGCCGCTTGAACTGGATCATGGTGCGGTCGTAGGTGTTGCCGACATCGTCATAGACCTCCAGGAAGCCCAGGCCGCCATCGCCTTGCGCAATCGCGCCGGGGTTGCTGACGCCCAGCTTGATGTCGCCGCCGTTGCTGTCTCCGGGCTGGGGCGAATAGTAAACCACCAGGTCGTCGGTGAACCAGCCGTGCAGAAAGCCGCGCGTGGAAATGCGCGCCGGGTCGCGTCCGAAAAGATGCGCCGTGAAAAACGTCTGGTCGTTGCCATCGTGCACAAAGGTGTACTGGCGGCGGTCAAACCAGGCCCCGGTGCCCAGCGTTACGGTGCGCGGCTTGCTGCGGTACTTTTTGCCGTCCTGGGTGAAATCAACGCAAAATGTCACCTTGCTGCCAAAGAACCCGAAGTCGACGCCCAGGTAATGGCTCTTGCCGCCGGTGTTGCCCAGTTCATGCCACAGCTTGCCGTCTTTGGTGGCTATCAGCCGGCAATCACTGAAGCTTTGCGTCTTCCACATGACCCAGAACTCGGGCGAAGACATGCGCTTGCCCTCATCGGGCCACAGATAAACCGGGTCGCTGGTGGGGCGGGGGTCCAGGTTGACAATTTCATATTGCTGGCCGCTAGCGGGCCGGTTCGATGGCGGCGGGGCCACACCGTTGTCCTGGGGCCAGGGTGCCGGTTTGTCGCGCAGCAGGCTCCAGCCCAGCAGCAGCAGCATCGCTACAGCGATGGTTGCCAGCGACGCCAGCAGCGGTTTGAACTTGCCCATGGCGCGAATATAGGCCGGGGCCAGGCCCGGCAACAGTGCAAGCGCCCGGTGCTGTCGCAACAAGTGCTATGCTGCACCCATGGCGCAAGCTGAAGGCATGGTCGGGCGCGGCGCGGGCGTGAACCCGGCAGGCCGCTTTGAGCGCATTGTCGTGCAATACGACCCGGCCCTGCGCGACCCGGACGAACCGCCGCCGAAGACCGAGTTTTACTGGGACGACAGCCAGAGCATCTTGAGCAAGAACAACAGCCCCGACCTGCCTTTCAGCTATTCGATCAACCCTTACCGCGGCTGTGAGCACGGCTGCAGCTATTGCTACGCCCGGCCCTATCACGAATACCTTGGCCTCTCGGCCGGGCTGGATTTTGAAACCAAGATTTTCGTCAAACGCAACGCCGCCGGTCTGCTGCGCGATGCCCTGATGAAACCATCCTGGCAGCCCCAGTGGATCAGCCTTTCGGGTGTGACCGACCCTTACCAGCCCTGTGAGGCCCGGTTTGAAATCACGCGCAGCCTGCTGCAAGTGATGGCCGAGTTTCGCCAGGCCTGCGGGCTGATTACCAAGAACGCGCTGGTTACACGCGACATCGACCTGTTGCAGGACCTGGCCCGCTTTGACGCCACGGGCGTGACGTTGAGTATCACGACGCTGGATGAAACCCTGCGCCGCAAGTTGGAACCCCGCACAGCCACGGCGGCGCGGCGCCTGGCAGCGGTGAAGGCACTGGCAGACGCGGGCGTGCCCGTGGGCGTGAATGTGGCGCCGATTATTCCCGGGCTGAATGATCACGAGATTGCGGGCATCTTGAAACAGGCCCGCGATCACGGCGCCAGTTGGGCCGGCCACACGATTGTGCGGCTACCGCTGTCTGTGGCGCAGGTGTTTGAGGATTGGGCACGGCGCGAAGTGCCTGATGCCGCCGACAAGATCATGAAACGTATTCGCCAGGCTCGCGGCGGGGCGCTGAACAACGCCGATTTTGCCACGCGCATGCGCGGCAGCGGCACCCGCGCGGAACAGATCACGCAGTTGTTCCAGTTGGCGCGGCGACGGGCAGGGTTTCCGGAACAGCGCAGAGAATTCAAGGTGGACAATTTCCGCCGCCCCGGCGACACGCGCAGCCTGTTCTGACCACCCTCGGCGAGCCGTTACTGGCGCGCCAGCCTGTCGTTCCGCAAGGGTTGAGTCGTTACAGCCTGGCACTTCTGGGCGACCTTGGCGGCAGAGCCCTTGCCGTTGAATCCGCGGCCCATGGTCGACCAAACAGTTGTCGCCGCCCCCGGCAAACCGCGCCTGGCGCCGATCTGCGGCCTTGCCATTGCCCGCTTGCGTTTGGCATTCGATCATCGGGCCTGCATGGACCTGCCGGCGGAAAGCGTCTACCTGTTTCGACACGCACTGGTGCGCCAGGCCGCGTACCAGTTGCAACCGCCAATTCAGCGTGCCGCGATTCACCGTCTTGCCCTGCAATTGCTGGAACAAACGCCGGGCTTGAACCTGCGCGCGCTTGCACTGGAACTGGCCGATCACGCCCAGGCCGGGCTGGCCGGCGCACCCCCCGGCCAGGAAGCGGAGCTGCGCGAAAAGTATATTCACTATCTGGGCCAGGGGGCCGACTACGCGCGCTTCAACTATGACTACGGCGCCGCGATTGAAGCCCTGGGCCGGCTGCTGCCCATGATTGAGCAGCAGCCCCAGCGCCGCATGCGCGCCACCGACATTCTGGCCGACCTGCACCAGCGCATGGGCCGCCACGAAGCCGCCCGCGAGAACTTTGAATACCTGGCCGCGCACGCGCAAGATGACGGCTACCGCGGGCGCGCCTTGGTGCACCTGGCCTGGGATGCCCACGAACGCGGAGACCTGCCGGCGGCATCGCGCTGGGCCGACGAAGGCGAGGCCCTGAACGCGCGTGTCAACAACAGCCAGTTGCAGGTGGCCTTTCTGCTGTACCGGGCCAAGGAATGTGCAGGCCGCAACGACCACACCCGTGCCATCGAGTTTCAGGAGCAAGCCCTGCAGCTTGCGCGCCAGACCCATGACTTTGTGCAGGTGATTGTCGCGCACAACAACCTGGCCGAAGCGCTTGTGGCGCTGGGCCGCACGCAAGAAGCCCAGGCACATCTGGACCAGGCCGAACCGATGGTGCGGGAACCGCAGCTGGCCAACCTGCGGGCAGCGCTGTTGCTGTGCCGCAGTTCGCTGCTGCGCGTGCTTGGCGATCAGCGGGCCGCGGCCCTGCCGTTGCTTGAAGTAGAGGCCTTTGCACGCCAGACGGGCTCAATGGGCCTGTTGGCCATGGTGCTGTTGCGCCGGGCAGAACTGCTGGCCGATGCCGGCCACGACGCAAAAGCCCGGGCGGAAGCCCAGCGCGCCCTGGACCTGGGCCGAGAAAGCGGCGACACCCACGCCATCAAGGCGGCGCAAGCCATGCTGGGCCAAGCCTAGGCCGCATTGCGCCGGCAAAAGAAAACCGGGCCCCGAGGGGCCCGGTTGTAATGCCGCTTGTTGCTGCTTACTCCCAGTAGCTGGCGCTGGTGCTGGCAGCGGGTGTCTTGCTGTCCGAGAAATAGCTGTCGTCAGCAGGCTTGGCTTTGTCGGCCAGTTCCTGTTCGGCCAGGAAGTCCTTCTTCTTGTTACGGAAGTTGGCTATTGCCTTGCCGAACTTGTTGCTGCCTTCGCCATTCATGGATTTGTTGATCTCGGCGATGTCTTCTTCAATCTTCAGCAGCTCGAGTTCCACTTCCATCTCGCTGATGAAGGCTTCCATTTCCTCGATCTTCTTGCCCAGCTTGTCGGTCAGTTCGTCCAGCTTCACGACGTAGTTTTTCTTGGCCGTGATCACGCGTTCCTGCAGTTCCTTCTTGCGCTTGGCGGTCTCGATTTCCTTGGCCAGTTTGTCGGTCTCTTCCTTGGCGCGGGCTTCGGTCCACTTCAGGGTTTTGCCGTTGGCCGACGAAATCGTGTATTCGTGGTCCGCGGGCACTTTGCCTGTGGCGGTGTCCACGGTGCCGGCAGCAACCAGGTTGGCGCGTTCCTTCTTGACCTGGCCAACGATGTCCTTGATGCCGGTCTCGTTGCGCTCAATCACCTTGCCGTACCACAGCGCAGTCGCCAGGCCGTTCTTTTCCTGCTTCAGGGTATCGGTGTCCCAGGTATCGCGGCCTTCACGGGCAATCACGTCCTTTTGCAGGTCTTTCTTGAGTTCCTTGCGCTTCTCCAGATCGGCCTGCATTTCCTTCAATTCGCGGCGGGCCTGGGTGGGAAAGTTCTTGAGGTCTTGCTCGTCCATCCATTCCTGGGCCTTTTCAGGCGCGTCTGTCCAGCGATAGACGCCATAACCCACGCCGCCCAGTACCACCAGTGCCACAAGTCCGATGACTGCCCATTTCATGCGATTCTCCTTCCCTCGAGGGGTGAGGGTTCCCTTGTCTCTGGTTACGTTTCTGTGGGGCGTTCTTTCACCCCGCACAGACAACGTAGCCCGTGCCACAACGGGCGGCCATTATAATGAGGGCCGGGTTTTTGAATACGGTGCAGTTGCGCGGGTTTGTGCCAGCATCGACCGAAACCCTACTTCTCCATCCATTCCACACAGCGGGCCAGCGATGTGGCCATGTCCGCGGCACTGGCGTGGTGCAGCCGGCCGTGACCTGGCAGCACCCATTCGAAACTCAGGCTTTGCAGGGCCTTCATCGACTCGATCTGTTCCGGCCAGGAATACCAGCAGGCATCGCGAAAGCCGATCAATTGGCCGCGCCGCGCCGACCAGGCCAGGTGATCGCCGGTAAACAGATGCCGCTTGGCGTGCAGCAAACAGGCGCTGCCACGGGTGTGGCCGGGCGTGCCAATCACCAACAGGTCGTCGGCCAGTTGCAGTTGATCGCGGCCTTGCAGGGTCTGGTCGATTTTCAGGCCGCGGGCGTCGTCGGCGTGCATGACGCGCTTGCAGCCAAAGTGGGCGGCCCACTTGTCGTGGTCGGCAATGTCGTCGCGATGGGTGAGAAACAGCGTGTGCAGGCCGCCCATGGCTTCAATGCGCTTGACCAGCGGCATGGCAAAGCGGGGCGAATCCACCAGCACGTTGCCGCCGGGCCGCACGATCAGCCAGCTTGCAGCGCCAAAGCTGCTTTCGGCATGAAAGCCGCAGTGAAACACGTTGCCATCGATGGCGCGCGGCAGTGTGGCCACGGCCCGGCTGGTTTGGGCCTGCGTGGCTTTGTCTGTGGCGCCAATGCTGGCCGTGGGGCAACTGACCAAAGCCTGCAAGGCCGCCATGCGCTGTTGCGGGCTTTGGGGTTGCTGGTGGACGGCGCTTTGGTCGCCTGCCTGGGTGAAGGTGTGGGGTGCAATCCAGCGGCAGGCGTCGCAATCAATGCAGGACTCATCGACAAAAAAGTCGCCGGGCACGTTTTCAAGTCTGCGCTTGGCGGCGTTGGCCATCAACTAAGTATAGAGAAATCTATAGAAACGCAAGCAATCGCCAACCGCAGTTAGCGCTCAGCCCCTCAGCCCCTCAGCCCCGCCCGCCAGGGCAGTGCCCCTCAGCCCCGCCCGCCAGGGCGGGGGCGACGGCAGGGTTGACGGCCATGTTTCCAGTGAGTCGCCGCAAGCCAGTGCCGCCCGCGTGCGCTTGACGTTGCGGGGCGCAGCATCTTCAGGGCAGCACTTCGGCGCGATCCAGCGGGTTGCCCAGCCGGAACTGGTGGTCCTCTATGAACCCCTTCAACTCGCCCGCCAGCGCCGCTTCCACGGCGGGCAACAGGGCGTGCGCGGTTTCCACGCGCTGCAGGTACACGTAGTCCGCCCCGGCTTCGTACATGGCCTTGGCGTCCTGGGTGCGCAGTGCATTGACGATAATCGTGGCATGGGGTGCCAGCTTGCGCAGCGCGGTGGCCATTTTCAGGTTGCTGGTGCCCTTGAGAATGTCGTCGGGCACGGTGCACAGCAGCACGTGGGCGCCTTCAATGCCAATGTGGTGCAGGGTTTCCAGGTTCGAAAAATCGCCGTACTTCACCTTGGCGCCGCGCTTTTCAATCTCAGCGTGCAGCTTGATGTTGAAATCAACAACCAGCGTGCGCGCAAGCAGTGTAGGTCGGGTCTTTTCGATCTCATGAAACAGGCTGCTGGCAACGCGGTGAAAGCCCAGAATGACCAGCTCAGCCCCCACGGCCTGGTGGCGGCCGGATTCGGCGGCCGCGGGGTCCTTCATGCCCAGCAGCTTCAGCAGCGATGCCAGCGTGTCGTGAATCGCGTCGGCGGATTTGAAGAGCAGCGGGGTGATCAGCGCCGTGATCACGAAGGCGAAAATCACGCTGGAAACAAAGCGGTCGCCCACGTGCCCCAGGTTCATGCCAATGTAGGCAATCACCAGGCAGAACTCCGAAATCTGCGCCAGCCGCGTGGCGCCCACGAAACTCTGGCGCCGGTCCATGCCCGTGAAGTACATCAGCGGCAGAAACACAAACAGCCGCGCTGCCAGGCAGGTGGCTGCCAGGGCGCAAGCCATCAGCAGTACATCCAGGCCGTCGGGGGCGGGAATGGTCATGCCCAGACCGACAAAAAACAGCGTCACGAAGAAGTCGCGCACAGCGCTTACCTTGGACATCAACTCATAGGTAAAGGGCTTGCCGGCAATTGTGGCACCAGCAATCAGCGCGCCCATTTCCAGCGAGATATGCATGTCCACGTGCAGGCCCGCCAAGCCAAGCAGCCAGCCCAGCTTGGCGCCCAGAATGCCAATGCCGAAGCACCAGCCCAGCGCCGCCACCAGCATCAACTCCGGCAGCCTTGCAATCCAGTGAAAGAAGTGCGGCAAAACCCAGCGCGCCATGGCCATGGCAATGCCCGCCACAATGCCGATGTCCAGAAACGTAAGCAGAATCGAGCCCACCTGCGGGTCGGCAAAGTTCGGTTGCAGCGCCAGCACCACAATCGCCCAGACGTCTTGGAAAATCAGCACGCCCAAGCTGACGCGGCCCACGGTGGTGTCCAGTTGGCCGGTATCTATGAACAGCTTGACGACCAGCAACGTGGAAGACGCCGCGGCCACTACGCCCACATAAATGCCCGTGTACTGCCCGGCAAAGGAATCCCAGCCCGCACTGGTAAGTCCCCAGGTGACAGCAAAGCCAAAGGCCACGCACAACGGAAACTGCAGCAGTCCCGTCAGCACCAAAGGCTTGCCGCTTTGCAGCAGCTTGCGCAGGTCGATTTCAAGCCCGATCAGAAACAGCAGCAGAATCAAACCGAGGCCGGCGATGGTGGCAATCACCTCGCGGTCCGATACCACGCCCATCAGCACCGGGCCGACAATCACGCCGCCGGCCAGAAAGGCCGCAATCGTGGGCACGCGCAGTTTGGTGAAAACGACGGAAAGTATGCCCGCGGCCAGCAGGCAAACGCCAATGTCTTCGATCAGTGGGGGTACTTCCGCCCCGGCCATGAACATGGGGGCGTTGTTTTAGCCATTTGTGCCGCCATTACCAGCCACGCCCGGGGCGCCAGGACCCGGGGGCCCGGACAAGTCTCTCGTGTTGGGTGGGTCGGACAAGTCGCCCTTGTTGAGTGGCTCGGACAAGTCTCTCTTGTTGGGTGGGTCGGTCAATCCTGTCCGACCCGGCGCTGCTTGGCCGCGCCGGAAGCCGGGGTACATGGCAGCCCGACAGGATTGTCGGGCCCACCCATGCCGACTTGGCTGCAGCTTCCTATGCTGCCGCCATGCCCGCCAAACCCGCCTTTGAAGTGCGCCATTCCGATACCGCCGGACACGGCGTATTCGCCACCCGCGCCATCAAGGCCGGCGAGTTTGTTCTGCAACTCACCGGTGAAAAGCTGCCAAGTGCACAGGTAGGCCCGCAGCACTTTGCTGTGAAAGTAGACCAAGACCTGTGGTTGTGTTCGCTGGGCGGACGCACCGACGATTACTTGAACCACCATTGCCGCCCCAACCTGGGCTTTACGCGCGGCAACGTGCGCCTGTATGCCCTGCGTGATATCGCAGCCGGCCAGGAACTCAGCTTTGATTACGCCACCGCCATGTTTGAGGTAAACGGCTGGCACTTCACCTGTGCCTGTCGCGCGCGCCACTGCCGCAAGCGCGTGGGCGGTTTTGAAACGCTAAGCCCGGCCCAGAAGCGCCGCTTGCACGATCGCTGCCTGGCCTACATCAAGCGCGCCAACAAGGCCTAACGCAGCCGGGCGAACTCGGGCGCGTTCTGCCAGTCTTGCGGGTCAAAGATCCCGGCCTTGCCGATCTCTTCGGCGCGGGGCTTCACAATCAGGTCCCAGGCTGCCTGCACGGCGCGTTTGGCCTCGGAGGGATAGCCGCCTTCGAGGTCGCAGATGAAAAGGTCCTTGCCGGCCCGCACATCCAGCGCCCAGTACACCTCGCTGCCGCCGCCATATCTGCTGCGAAGGGAAAGCACTCCGCTGTCGCTGATGGCCTGGCGCAGTTTGTCGGCCTCGGCGGTTGTCAGGGTGAAATCCAGCTTGCGCTGGGCGGCACGAATCACGGACCCATCAGCCCAGGTTTCATAGGAAATCACGTAGCCCGTTCTGTCAGGCCGCAGGTGCATAACCCAAGTGGGGGCGCCGTTGATGGTGCGCTTCCATTTGATTTCAAGCGCATCGTTGGGGCCAAGCTGCATGGCGCGGTCGCTGCTGCCGCTGCCATAGAACATGCCTTTGTCGTCTTGCGCCTCGGGGCGTTGTTCCTGCACCTCGGTGGTCCACCAGCCCGGCGCGCGAGTCGGGGGGCTGGAAGCACATCCGGCAATCAGAAACAACGGCAGCAGGGCAAGCAGGCAGGGCTTCATGTTGGACTCACGTATGTTCAGCCGCGCAATGATAGCGCCAAGCCCGTTCAATTTCTGTGGGCGGGGCCGAAGTTCTTCCCTCAACACCACTTGCGCGGGCGCCCGGGCCGCGCCTGGCAATTGCAGAGTCGCTGGTCAGGCAGGGGGGGGTCTCATGTTACTCTCATGTTACTCTCATGTTTCCTTAGTATTCTTTCGGGGCGTAGTCTTGGGTGGACCTTCCAAACATCTGGAGCTTGCATGACAACGATGATTGCACGTCTGTTGCGGCCGTTGTTTGTGCTTTTGCTCGCGGCGCTGGCCACGCCCGCCGCCGCCTACAGCCTTCAATCGGGGGCGCGACTTGCGACGGGCCAGACGGGCCAATTTCAGGGCGAGTGGGACGACCACGACGACGGCGACAACGACGGCGAAGAAAACTGCGACGACGACAACGACAACAACGACGGTGACTGGGACGGACGCGACCACGACGACCAGGATTGGGACCACGATGGCCAGGCCAACTGGCACGACAATGACGACGGCCAAGACACCGATGGCGATGGCCAGGATTATGACGACGACGACGGTGACGACGACGGCGAGCGTGATTGCGAAGACGACAACGACGGCTTTGATTCCGACGGCGACGGCCAGGACACAGACGTGCGCACGGCGCATGTTTTCAGTACAGAAAATGAAATGGAAGACGGCGAAGGTGGCGCCGGGGCCTGCACCGCAAGCCCCCAGGCGACAGAGCCCTGGCTGCTTCTTGTCGGTGTGTTTTCACTGGCGGCAAGTGCCTTGATCCTGCGGCGTCGCAACTTTTCGGCCAACTAACTTTCCGCGGCCGTGCACTCCCAAACCCCCTGCGCAAGCGGGGGGTTCTGTTTTGACCGGGTGCTGCCTGCTAAAGGCCTGACTGGGCCATGGCGTTTCCGGCCAGCCAGCCGGTGGTCCAGCAACTTTGAAAGTTGAAGCCGCCGGTAATGCCGTCGATATCCAGCAGTTCGCCGGCGAAAAACAGGCCGGGGGTGATTCGGCTTTCCATGGTCTTGAAGTTCACCTCGCTCAAGCGCACGCCGCCGCAGGTGACGAACTCGTCTTTGTTCAGGGTCTTGCCCGTCACGGGCAATTCGGTGCGGTGAAGTTGCTGGGCCAACGCGTGCTGCTGGGCGCGGGTGGTTTCCGACCAGCGTGTGGTTGGCGCAATGCCCGCGGCCACCACCAGCGCTTCCCACAGCCTTGCCTGCAGCGGCGCCACCGGCGTATTGACGACCAGTTTGGCCGGGTGCTGGCTGCGGCGCGCTTCCAGTTGCGTGCTGATGGCTGCCAGGTCCAGTTTGGGCAGCCAGCGCAAGGTAAGGGCAAACTTGTATTGCAGGCCGGCCAGTTTGCGCGCACCCCAGGCCGAAAGCCGCAGAATCACCGGCCCGGAAAACCCCCAGTGGGTGAACAGCAGAATACCGCGCTCATGCAGGCCGGGGGCCAGGGCCTCTACGTCGTCAACGACAATGCCCGCCAATTGGTGCACCCAGGGCGCATCGACATGAAACGTGAACAGCGAGGGCACGGGCGGCTCCATTGTGTGGCCCAGCATGCCTGCCAGGGCGCCCATGGAGGCCACCCGGCAGCCGCCGGTTGCCAACAGCACGCGGTCTGCGGCCAGTGATTCACCGCCGCTCAGGGTAATTTGAAAACCTGTGTCGTTGTGCGTGATGGCTTCGACGCCGGCGTTCAGGCGCAGTTCGACACCTGCGTCGCGCGCGGCCTTGGTGAAGCAATCGATGATTGTCTGGCTGGAATCAGTGGTCGGAAACAGGCAGCCGTCGTCCTGGGTGTACATCTCAATGCCGCGTGCGCGGAACCATTCGATCGTGTCGCGCGGGGCAAAGGCATGAAAGGGGGCAATCAAGGGGTGTTCGCCACGCGGGTAAAAGCGCGCCAGTTCGCGCGCGTCAAAGCAGGCATGAGTAACGTTGCAGCGCCCACCACCAGAGATTTTGACCTTGGAAAGAAAGTGCGCCGATTTTTCCAGGATGGTCACATGGCAAGCCGGGTTGGCCTCGGCACAGGTGATCGCAGCAAAGAACCCCGCCGCCCCGCCGCCCACAATCACAACGCGTGTATCAGCCATCGGCGCAGCCTAGCAGCGCAAACAAAGCGGTCTACGCGCCGAAAACAAAGCCCGTCAGCCTGGCGCGAAAGGCCACACGCCGGTCAGCCCAGCCTGCCAAGGCCGGGCCTTCGGATGCCAAGTCGGCCGCCAGAGCAACGGCATCCAAGCGCACCAAACGCTGCGCAAGGCGGGCCGAATGTGATGCGGCGATTACCGCAACGAAGGCCCGGGCTTTGCGCCCCGGGCTGACGATGACTGGGGTCCCGGGCCGCTGGGTCGGCGCAAACCAAACCACCACCAACCAAACGACCGCAAACCAGCCCGAACCTTCCGGCCTTGCAATCGTTTCTAGGTTTGCCCTTCCCGGGGTACATCAACACCGAGGCCGTGGAGACGGCCGTGAACCACCAGACAAGCCAGTTTGTCACCGGATTTGTGATTTCCCTTGGCTTGGGCGCTGTTGTCGCTGTGGCTGCCGTTGTCATGCAACGGCCGCAAGCGCCAACACCGACCCAACCCGCGCCACAACAGGCTGCTCCACTCGCCCGGGCCCGCGCGCCAGAGGCGCCACTGCCGCCCGCGATGGCGACCGAAACTTCTGTCTTCGAAACCCCTCGCGCCAAAGCGCCAGCGGCAATCCGTGAAGCCGCTGGGCCCGTGCCGGGGCTGGAGTTCCAGCAGGCAAGCAAACCCGAAGCGAGCAAAGCCCCAGAAACCGCCAAGCCCGCACCCGCCGATGCCAAGAAAGTAGAAATCAAGGCATTGGCCGAAATTCCGCAAAGTTACGGCCTGCCAGAAGACATCAAGCTGGGCGATGCCGTGGCGCTGGGCAGCTTGAGCGTGCAGGCGATTCGCCGCGCTTCTGCCAGCAAGGACACCACGTTGGTGACACTGTTTGATGCCCTGGCCGGCGGCAAAGTTACGGTCACGGAAACCAGCAAAGACGGCTGGGTGTTCGTCAACAATGCCGGCGATAAGTCAGTCATCTGCTTTCCCGGCGACCTGCTGCTGGGCGGCCGCAAAGACCGCGTGATTGCAACCTGCGAGGTGATTGAGCCCGGCATTCGTGAGTACCAGGTGCCAGTCTTTGCCGTCGAACGCGAACGCACCATTGAGGACACCAAGGCCAAACCCGGCCAGTTCTACATGGATGCAACCATGCCTCAGGCTGACCTGAACACCCGTGCAGCGGCCTTGGCCGACAATAAACCCGACCGCGTACTCAAGCGTGTGGCGGCACTCAACAAGCCCCTGCCGGCGCCGAAGAAGGCAGCATTCGCAAGGGTCTGGGCGCCCCCAGCAAAGATGTTGAGGCCTTTGTGAAGCTGCTGGCCGCGCAGGTCAATGACGACACCGTGGGTTTTGTGGTGCAGGATGCAACGGGCATTGTGGCGCTGGACTGGTTTGAAACCAAAGGACTTGCAGCCAAGCAACTGCCGCGGCTGCTGCGCGGCTATGCCCTGACCGCCCAGGCCGGGGGCTATCGCAACGCAAGGTCGGACGCCGACAAAGACGGCGACAGCAGCAAGCGCCCGACCACAGCCATTGAAGGCGGCACGGAAGAAGCGACTGCGTGCAAGGCGTTTGTCAGAAGTTAAGGCCAGTTTTGTCGGGGCGGCACTCGTGTCGCCCCGAAAGTGTCGCTTGCCTTTGTAGGCTTTGGCGCAACGGAGATCGCCATGGCCAACCACTCATATTTCTATCGCGTGCAGAATGTACCTGACCTGGAGTTTCGCAAACGCCTGATGGACGTGGCCCAGGAGTACATGGACGCCGGCTTCATGCGCGAAATGCTGGACCGCCTGTACGGTGTCAATGCCGCCCTGGCGCGCATGGAACGCGAGCAGGAACTGGAGGCCCAGCACCAGCGCCCGGCATCCAGCCTGCGGTCTTACACGGCCTGCCTGACGCACATGCAACGCCTGACGGCCCGCATTGAAAAACTGCGCGACGAGTCCTGCTTTGCCGCGGCCTAGCAACTGTATCTGCAAACTGGCGAACGCCTGCCACCGATTGAAGACATGAACAAACCCGCCAGCGATGTTGCCGCCAAGGCGTGGCAGGATTTCGCGCAGACGGCCAAAAAGCTGCAAGCCGGGCTGGAGGCCAAAGTCGCGCCCGAAAGCGCACCGGCCAATCCTGGCACAGACGAAGCAATCGCCGGAGTGGCGCAAGCGGAACCGCCAAGGCCGATCACGGGCAAAGAGCTGAAGCTGTATGTTTCGCTGCTGGTGAAGGCCCGGGTACCAGAGCCAGTGCGGGAACAGTTCAAGCAGCAAGCACGGCAAGGCAAGTTCAACCTGCCACAGCTGCGCCAAAGAGTAACCGAGCTGACCACCAGCCAGGCAGCATGAAGCCATCCTCAAGGTGGCCCGCAGTGTCTGGATGGGCCCGACAATCCTGTCGGGCTTGTCAAACCGTCGGACAAGATTGTCCGACCTACCCAAAAGCCCATACTCTCTGAGCATGCCTGACCATGCCTGGGGTGGGCCCGACAATCCTGTCGGGCTTCTCAAGCCGGCGGACAAGATTGTCCGACCCACCCAAAAGCCCTGCTGGCTGGGTGACACCCGCATGACACAGAGCCCTCCCATGGCGCCGGTTTTTCGGTGATTTCGGTCAACCCTTGGCTAGGCTGCCTTTGCCCAGAGGCTTCAACTTGACCACGAAACGAACGCTGCTTGCGCTGTGCCTGCTTCTGTTGTTCGGCCTGGCGCTGGGCGCGTTTTTCGCGTTGCGGCCCAACCCTTCGCCCGGTTTGCCGCAGGCCAAATCACAGGATCCGCAAACCCCGGCCTGGCCCGCAATCGCGCAGCCAGAGTCGGAAATCCTGCGACCCGCCACACCCCAGGCCCAGGCCCCCGAGCAATCCAAGGCCGCACAGGCCCCGGGCGAACCAGCCCCGGTGATCGAGGAAGCCAAAGCCGACGAACCTGACCCCAGCGCGCCGATCTCGATTGATTTTGTGCACAAAGACATCAAGACGGTGATGCATTCGATCGCGTTGAGATCCGGCCTGCAGATCGTTGTCGATGGCGAAATCAGCAAGTCGGTCACGATCATGTACAAAAAGATCGACCCGATGCAGGCAGTGCGGTCAATCTGCAAGGCCAACGACCTGGATTACGTGGAAGACGGCAAGCTGGTCATCATCAAGGACCGCAAGTAGTAGTGGCAAGCCGGTGCCGGAAATCGCCAGCGCCGGGAACCTTCAAGCCCGCACCAGGGTCTTTTGGATACTCGATTCCTTTTCAACTACGAACCCGCCCAGCCCGGAGAAGCACATGAAGCGTATTCTTGCAGCCCTTGTTGCCAGCCTTGCCGTTGCCAGCTTTGCCAGCCACGCGCAGGAAGCGCCCAAGCCAGCACCCGCACCCGCCGAGAAGCCGGTCGAAAAAGCGGCCGACGCCGGGCCCATGGACGCCGTGGCCGGCAAGTACAAGGTTGCCACGCTGAACGACCTCAAGCTCAAAGACGAAGAACGCAAGCGCGAGTTAAGCCTGTCGGTGATCTACCCCGAAGGCGAAGGCAAGTTCCCCGTCGTGCTGTACAGCAGCCAGGCGGGCGTGAACCAGCTTGATCTGCCGACCTTCTGGGCCAGCCACGGCTATGTCGTGATTCTGCCCCTGCACGCTGACGCCCAGCCCTCCCGCGCCGCGCAAACCCAGGCCATGGTGGACCGCCTGTTTGAACAAATGGACGCAGACAAAGACGGCAAGCTTTCGGCCGAAGAGATTCCCCGAAATGCTGAAGGATCGCGTCAAGGATGCAGACACCGACGGCGACGGCTTCATCAGCAAAGAAGAACTGGCCAAGGTGTTTGCCAACGGCATGGGCGGTCGCGGCGGCCGTGGTGGTCGTGGCGGCAATGGTGGTCAACCCGGCCAGCCCGGAGAACCTGCCCCTGCCCCTGCACCCAAAGACCCCAAGGCCCCGAAAGAAGACGACTTTGACATTCACGGCGATGCCCGTGATTCGCTGCTGGAAGACCCCGCCCAGCCCCAGCCCCAGCCGCAACCAGGCCCCGGACAGGGTCGTGGCCAGGGCCGTGGCGGCCAGGGTCGCGGCATGGGTGGCGCACCTGAGACGCTGGATGCCGGCGTAGACCACGTGAAGGATTTCGCGCTGGTTCTGGCACAGATTGAAAAGCTGGGCGAACTCGCCCCGGCGCTCAAGGGCAAGCTTGATCTCGAACACATTGCCGCAGCCGGCCACGGCTTTGGCAGCTACACGGCAGCCGTCATTGGCGGCGCCACCGTGGACCTGAGTGCAGAAAAGAAGGCGCAAAGTTTCGCTGACAAGCGCATCAAGTCCGTGATCGAGCTTTCCTCGCGCGGTACCGGCCAGCTTGGCTTGACCAAGGAAAGCTTTGCGGCCTTGAAGCTTCCGGTGCTGACCATGACCGGCAGTGAAGACAAGAACCCCGCCGACGAAAAGCAGGGCCCGGAATGGAAGCGTGAAGCGTTTCAATACGCGCCCGAAGGCGGCAAGATTCACCTGGTGATCACCGGCGCCCGCGCCCAGAACCTGGTATCCGAGGGCGGTGGCTTCGGCCGCGGCGGCGCACAGCCCGCCACGGAAGACCAGAAGAAGATGTTCTCCTGGACCAAGCTGGCGACGCTGAATTTCCTCAACAGCACCCTGCGCGCCGACGAAGCCGCAGCCAAGTGGTTCGACGCCGAAACGCTGAAGAAGAACACCGACGGCAAGCTGGCGATCGAAAAGAAGTAAGCCAGTGCAGACAAACCAAACGGCGCGGGCCTTGTGCCCGCGCCGTTGCCTGTGCGGCGGCCTGCCGCCCTGGCTTTACTGGTCGCCGTCGTACAGCGCGCCCAGCATGTCGCAGTACAGAATGCCGCGGTCGATGTCTTCTTTGGCCAGCAGGCTGCTTTGGTGCAGGCCTTCCAGCAAGAATTCCATGCCCACGGGCCCCTGCTGGCGGGGCAGGTCTTTCATGTATTGACGCGTCAAGTTTTCAAGTTCGGGCACGGATTGCAGGGCCACGGCAAACTCCGCATCCGGCATTTCGTCGGTCAGTTCCAGGCGCTTGCCCTTGGCAAACCAGTCAATCACCGGCTTGTAGGGGCCTTCTTCGCGCTGGGGTACGGCTTCTTTCTGCTTGCGGCCCTGACGTGCACGGGTGGCGTACACGCCCGGAAAGTGCGCCTCAAACACGCTGCGCAGGGCACTGCCTATGATCTTGCTGGCTACCTTGTGCGCGCCTTCCTGTTCGCCTTCATACACCAGCTCCAGCTTGCCGCTCATGGCCGCAATCGCTGCACCCAGGTCGACGACGCGCAGCACGGTTTCGCTGGCGCCGGTCAGCAGGCAGCGGCGCTCAGCATTGCTGATCACGTTTTCTAAAATCGCAATCGTCATGCGCGCCGATACCCCGCTGGCCTGGTCGACGAAGTCGGACTTGCGGGCCTCAAAGGCAATCGCCTCAATCACATCGCGCAGAAACGCGGGCACGTGCACCTTGGGCGCGCCGGGCCGATTGACCCAGCTTTCCTGGTCGGTGATGCGCTTGGCGTCGTCGATGCTCAGCGGGTAATGGGTCAGGATCTGGCTTTCGATGCGGTCCTTCAGTGGCGTGATGATGCTGCCGCGGTTGGTGTAGTCTTCGGGGTTGGCCGAAAAGCACAGCAGAATGTCCAGCGGAATGCGCACCGGAAAGCCGCGAATCTGGATGTCCTTCTCTTCCAGCATGTTCAGCAAACCCACCTGAATGCGCGGTTGCAGGTCCGGCAGTTCATTGATGGCAAAGATGCCACGGTTGGTGCGCGGGATAATGCCGAAGTGAATCACCTCTTCATCGGCAAAGGTCAGGCGTTGCGTCGCGGCCTTGATCGGGTCGACATCGCCAATCAGGTCCGCAATGCTTACATCCGGCGTTGCCAGCTTCTCGGCGTAGCGGGCCTCGCGCGGCAGCCATTCGATTTCCACGTCGTCGCCGTGTTTGGCCACCAGCGTGCGCGCGCGCTTGGAAAGCGGGTGCAGGGGGTCGTCATTCAGTTCGCTGCCCTTGACGACAGGAATGAACTCGTCCAGCAGTTCCGTAAAGCTGCGCAACAGGCGCGTCTTGGCTTGCCCCCGCAGACCCAGCAGAATCATGTTGTGCCGCGCCAGCAGCGCGTTGACGACCTGCGGAATCACCGTGCGCTCATAACCCACAATGCCCGCAAACAAGGGCTTGGAGGCCTTGATGCGGGCCACCAGGTTGGCGCGAAGTTCATCTTTGACAGGGCGGGGCTTGTAGCCGGATTGCTTCAATGCCCCCAGTGTGGTCGGTCGCGTGTTGGCCATGGCCGGATGCTACCAAAGGCCGCCTGCGCGGCCAGCAACCGCCCGCGCGCCCCTATGCGTCAATCGAGCCACGACAGGTCGGTTTCTGCTTCGGCTTCCCATTCGCCGTGCAGCAAACGCCAGTTGTAGCCCGCGCGGAACAGCACCTTGCGCAACTCCACAAGCCGCGTTTCCGCCAGCGCACCAAACGCACGAAACATTGCCCAATGCAAGCCCAGCGCGCTGACCCAGCAGGCCACAACCGCTCCCCAGAACGGAACTTCCTGTTGCCGAACCCAGGCCGGCCCCAGCACAAAGGGCAGCGCGGCCAGCAAAAGCGCCGGCAGCATGGCCAGTTGTGCCCGCGCACGCCGGATACTGCGCACGCGCAGGGTCACTTCGCCCACGGCCACATCGGCGCGCGGGCTGTGTACACCCAGATCAATCAGCTTGACATGGCGTTGCAGCGTGGGGTTGCCGCGCAGCAGCGCCTGCCAGTACCTGGCGAACGACTTGGGCTCGCGCAGCGACGGCACTGCGCCAGCAGTAAGCCAGTGATACACCGGCCGGGGTGATTCCGGGTTCTCCTGCGCCCGCGCAAGCAGCGCCAGCCGCGCCGGGTGATGTCGCGCCGCGTGGTAGAATGCCTGCAATGCCGCTTGCGGCGTGTCTGGCCGGCTGGAAGCAAACAGCCCAACCACGTGCAGGCAGCGCCAACTGAACAAAGTGATGATGGCAAGCCCGACCAGGGCAAAACAAGCCGGGTCAAGCCAGTCGCGCCAGGTCGCTGCTTGCACATCAGCGGGCCAAAGTGGCGGGTGCAAGGCCAGCAGCGCGGCAGCGGCAAAGGGCAAAAGGCAAAGCGGCACCAGGGCAAACAGAATGCGGCGATCTGGGCCGATGCGTTGCAAGTTCGGATCGGGTTTCAGTGCAGCGGCCAGCCGCGCCTTGGCCGCACGGTGGTGGGGCGCAACTTCCGCCCGGGCTGCCGGTTTGATCGCAACGCCAGCCATGAAAGAAGGCTAGCACATGGAATCCGCTGGTGTGGAAAACGCGGGCAGAATCCAGCAAAGAATCTTGCCCCGAACGCACCGCGTTAGGCTTGGGCAGCATGCAGGTGCGGACTGCAGATGCGGCATTCATGCCGCCCGCCAATACCGGTTACGGCCATCGAAGGTTACGCGCCGTTCCAGCCCCGGCCGCAAGGCTGGGGGCGGCGGGACCATTGATGCCCATAGACACGCCGGTCTATGCGCAACACAGTTGCCGTCGCCCCCGCCCTGGCGGGCGGGGCTGTGGGGCGTGTACGGTTGCCGTCACAGGGCGACGATCATGCCGCCCGCAAACTGGCACGCCTGGCTGGCGCGAAAACGGGCGGGATGAATCCGGCCCCTACGGCTACAAACGCAAACCGGGAACGACTTTCGTCGTCCCCGGTGATGTGTGTGGGTCAAGAACTAGTTGGAGACCTTCGCTGCCTCGGCGGCAGCTTCCTTCTTGCTGGATTCCGTGCTTTTGACGGCCTCGGCGCAGGCGGCTTTCTTGCTGGCGCAGCCACTGCAATCTTTGGTCGCGCAGTTGGTGCCGCAATCTTCACTGCAGCCGCTGCCACAGCCACCGCAGCCACCTTCGGCATTGGCGGGCTTGCTCGTATCGGCCTTCGCGCTGGCCTTGGCTACGGCTGCGCGCTGGGCTGCTTTTGCTTCGGCGGCTTTCTTTTCTGCTGCCTTGGCCTCGGCGGTCTTTTCGCAGCAGGAGGACTTGGCCTTGTCGGCTTCGGCTACAACAGCCTGTGCCGCAGCGGCCTTCTTGCAGGCGGCGTCAGACTTGGCTTCGCACTTGGCGGTTTCACCGCAGCCGCCGCAACCGTTGCACTGGGCCGCCAAGCCGCTGGCGCAACAAAGGGCAAGGGCCGCAAACATGGAAAGCAGAAGGGTCTTCATATGAAATGCTCCGGGTGATTCCCTGCGCATGATTGCAGATCAAGGCAAGGCTGTCGAGTGAAATGACCAACCAAAACCAGTGCCCTGGACCCTGAGCCTAACCCGGCACCTGAGCCTGACCCTGAACCCGCCCCGAAGGGTTGCCGCCGTCGCACCTTGCGCTAGACTTCGGCCTGTTGATGAAAGGAATCCCTGTGTCCAAGCACATTCTGCGCTTTCATGTCAATGACCGCGCCGTCGAGGTCGCCGTTGAGCCCTGGCACACACTGGCCAACGTGCTGCGCAACGACCTGAACCTGACCGGAACCAAAATCGGCTGCGATATGGGAACTTGCGGCTGCTGCACCGTGCACGTGGACGGCAAAGCCAGGCTTTCCTGCCTGACACTGGCACTGGAGTGCCAGGGGGCAAAAATCGCCACGATTGAAGGCCTGAACGAATACGAAATCCACCCGTTGCAGCGGGCTTTTGCGGAATGCGGCGGCAGCCAGTGCGGCTACTGCACCCCCGGCTTCATCATGCAAAGCTGCGCGATGCTGAAAGAAAACCCCGACCCAACCCGCGACGAAATAAAAGCAGGGCTGAGCGGCAACCTGTGCCGCTGCACAGGCTTCATGAAGATCTACGAGGCCGTAGAACGCGCAGCCACAGAGATGCGCGAGAAACCAGTTTCAGCGCCGGTGAAAGCTTAGTTACTGGTCCACAGATTCACACAGATCAACACAGATAACTAACCAGCGCCATCCGTGTTCATCTGCGTTCATCTGTGGACCCAACACAGTTCCTTTAGGAAGCGATATGCCCATTGTGCAAGGTTCCGGTTCTACCCGTAACGAACACCAGAAGAACAAAGGCGTCTGGAGTGATTCCGGTTCGCCCGGTGTCGTTGCCAACAGCATCATCGGCAAACCCGCGCCGCTCAAAGACAGCCTCAAGAAGGTCACCGGCGAGGCCGTCTATGCCGACGACATGAAGTTTCCCGGCATGTTGTTTTGCCGCATCCTGCGTGCCACCGTGCCGCATGCGCGGGTCAAGCGCCTGGACATCACCAAGGCCCAGGCCATGCCCGGCGTGCGCGCTGTGGTTACCGGGCGCGAATCCGGTGTGCGCTTTGGCGTGCTGCCAGTCAGCCAGGACGAACTTTCGATGGCCCAGGAAAAGGTCATCTACACCGGTGAACCACTGGCCGCCGTGGCCGCTGACAGCGAAGACATTGCCCAGGCCGCAATCTGGGCCATTGAGGTCGAATACGAAGCCCTGACCGAGTTCCTGCGGCCCCAGGACTCTCTCAAAGACGTCGAGCCGGCACAGCAGATTCACGACAAGGTTGAAAAGAAGCACCCCAAAACCAACATCCACAAGGCCGTGGACCAGGAGTTTGGCGATGTCGAAGGCGCCTTCAAACAGGCCGCCAGCACGCCCAACGCCAGTTTCAAGTTCGATGGCATCAGCCACGGGTTTACGGAACCCCACGCCGTGATTGCCCACTGGGATGCCGAGGACCGCATTCAGCTTTACACGCCCCAGCAGGTGCCACACTACACACACCGCGCGCTGGCCAAGGTGCTGGATCTGCCGATGCACCAGATTCAGGTGATTCGCACCACGGTGGGGGGCGGCTTTGGCGGCAAGAGTGACCCGTTTCAGCATGAAATGATCGCCTGCATGCTGGCGCGCAACACGCGCAGGCCGGTCAAGGTGACCATGGACCGCGAGGAAACGCTTTTGACAGGTCGCGGTCGGCACCCCACGGAATCCAAGGTCGCCATGGCCTTTGATAAGGATGGCAAACTGCTGGCACTGGACAGCGATGTCCTGATCGACGGCGGGGCTTATGGCAGCTTTGGCGTGGTCAGCGCTTATTACAACGGCGTGTTGAGCAACGGGCCTTACCTGCTGCCGGCCTTTCGCTATCACGGCAAGCGCGTGTACAGCAACCGCATTCCCAGCGGCGCCATGCGCGGCCACGGCAGCGTAAACCCGCGCTATTGCACGGAAACACTGGTGGATATGGCGGCCGTGGAGCTGGGTATCGACCCCTGCGAGTTGCGCCTGCGCAACTTTCTGCCGCCCAACAGCATCACCCCGCACCACAAGTTCCGCGTAACCAGCACCGGCATCCGCGAAGGATTAATGGAGGCCATGAAGCGCAGCGAGTGGTCCAAAAAGTGGGGCAAGCTGCCCTACGGCCACGGCATTGGCGTGGGTTGCGCGTGGTACATCAGCGGCAGCGCGCTTCCGATTCACTGGAACAAGCTGCCGCAAAGCACCGTGCACATCAAGATCGACATGGACGGCGGCGTGACCTGCCACAGCCTTGCCGCAGACATCGGCCAGGGCAGCGACACAATGATTGCCCAGATTGTGGCTGAGGTGATCGGCTGCAAGCTCGACCGCGTGCACGTCAAAAGCACCACAACCGACACGGCCCCGATTGACCTTGGCAGCTATTCAAGCCGCGTGACCTTCATGGCCGGCAACGCCGCCCGCGAAGCCGCAGAGGTTGTTCGAAAAGACCTGGCCGCCGCCGCCAGCAAGTTGACCGGCCAGCCCGCGCAGTACTTTGATTTTGCAGGCGAAGAAATCGTCTGCCGCAGCAAGCCCAGTGTGCGCGTGGGCTTCATGGAAGCACTGCACGAAGCCCAGGCCGATCGCGGCGCCTTGATTGCCAGTGGCAGTTATCAAAGCCCGCCGCTGGGCGGCGACTTTAAAGGAAGCAACGCGGGCTTGAGCCCAAGTTACAGCTTCAGCGCGTTCATCTGTGAGTTGAAGGTCGACCCCGACACCGGCTTTGTCCAGCCGATCAAGGTTTGGGCCGCCCACGATTGCGGCAAGGCCCTGAACCCACTCAGCGTGGAAGGCCAGATTGAAGGCAGCGTGCACATGGGGCTGGGCCAGGCGCTGACCGAGCAAATGCGCTACCGCAACGGCCAGATGCTGAACGCAAACTTTCTGGACTACAAGATTCCAACCCCGTTCGACACGCCGGAAATCGAGGCGATCATCGTCGAAAGTCACGACCCCGAAGGCCCGTTTGGCGCCAAAGAATGCGGCGAAGGCGCGCTGGCGCCAGTGATACCAGCCGTAGGCAACGCGATCTTTGATGCCGTAGGTGTGCGCATGTTCGAAGTACCGATGACGCCAGACAGGGTGCTACGGGCCATCGAGGCCAAGGCGCGCAAGGAACGGGAAGCATAAGCGAACATCACAGCCCGCCGCGTAAGTGGCGGAGCAAACAACGCTGCGGTAACACCATTGCGCGAAGGCGCAAGCAACTGCGAGAGGCTTTGACCACGGATAAACACAGATCAACACAGATAGAGCGGCCTGAACCCTTTGCTGTTATCCGTGTCTATCTGCGTTCATCTGTGGTCCAAACGCAGTAAGGATCAACCATGACGATGCTGCTTCCCAAGTTCGAACTCCACCAACCAACAACACTGGCTGAGGCCGTGAAGCTGGCCTCTGCCCATGCCGGGGATTTTGACTTTCTTTCCGGCGGGACGGACTTGCTGCCCAACTACAAGTGCGGGCTGAACGCGCACGGGCATGTGATTTCGCTGGCGCATATTGCCGAGCTCAAGACGATCACGCGCGACAGTATCGGCGCGGGTGTGCGCATTGTTGACATCGAACGCAACGCCGATGTGCCGCGCAGTGTGGCCTTCACGGCGGGCCAGATTGCTTCGCCCCTGCTGCGCCAGTCCGGCACGCTGGGCGGCAACCTGATGCTGGATAACCGCTGCCACTTCTTCAACCAAAGCTACTTCTGGCGCAACTCGCTGGGCTATTGCCTCAAGGCCGACGGTGACCGCTGCCACGTGGTGCCGATGATCAACGAAGGCGGCAAGTCGGTGCTGAACAACAAAGTCTGCGTCGCCACCCACAGCAGCGATCTGGCCCCGATGCTGATTGCGCTGGGCGCGGACGTGACGTTTGCCGGGCCGGACGGCTCGCGCACGATCAAGCTGAATGACTTCTACTATGGCGACGGCATTGCACGCTTTGAGCACAGGCCAGGGGAAATCCTGGTGAAGGTCACGCTGCCCAAATCGGCCCATGAAGTCCGCAGCGGCTACAAAAAGCTGGCCCCGCGCCAGAGCATCGACTTTCCGGTCGCGGGCGTCGGCATTGCGCTGGAACTGGATGCCGGCAAGGTCAAATCCCTGCGCGTAGCGGTGGGGGCCGTGGACACAACCCCGGTGTTGTTTGATTTCAGCAAGCCCGCCAATGTGAAAGCCCTGTCGAGTTATCTGCTGACCGACCCGTACAAAAACATGCCTGATGTGATGGGCAAACAGCTCGACAACGCGCTGATTGAGACGATCAGCAAGCACATCCAGACCCAATGCCAGCCCAAGCTCAACGTGCCCATGGAACCGGGCTACCGCAAAAAGATGTGCGGAGTACTCACGCGCCGCCTGCTGGCCGAACTGCGCGACGGCAAGACTGTCTAGGTCCACTGATGAACACAGATGAACACGGATCACGTGTTCCTGTGGTATCTGTGTTGATCTGCGTACATCTGTGGACCAATAAAATGCCCGAACCTTTGAAATTGCAGGACATCAAGCAGCGCATGGCCAGTTATGGCCTGCGGCCGCACAAGCAATTTGGCCAGAACTTTCTGGCGGATTTCAACATGCTGCGCGCCATTGTTGCCGATGCCGAGGTCGATGCCGGCGATTGCGTGGTCGAGATCGGCACCGGCGCCGGGTCGCTTTCCGGCTTGCTGTGTGATGCCGCCGGGCTGGTCATCACCGTCGAGATTGACCGTGGCATGTTTTCGTTCTCGCGCGAAGTACTCGAATCCTGCCCGAACGTGGTGCAGGTGCGTTGCGATGCGCTGGAGCGGTCCGGCCTGAACCCGGCGCTGCTGGAGCTGCTGCGCGGATACCTCGAAACAGGCGAAATCGGCGGCGCGTCGGGCCCCTTGGCCTACCGTGCCGATGCCAAATCCGACTTCGAGGTTGCCTCGAACCTGCCCGGCCCTGCGCCCCGTTGCGGCCGCCTGAAAATGGTCGCCAACCTGCCCTACAGCGTGGCAACGGCGATTCTGTTTGCCCTGCTGGAAACGCGCCTGCCCTTTGAGCGCATGGTGGTGATGCTGCAACACGAAGTAGGCGAAAAACTCTCGGCCCGGCCCGGCGATTCCGAATGGGGCATCCCCGGCTTGCTGGTTTCGCGCCTTGCCAAGGTGCGCATGATTCGCAAGGTTCCGGCCAAGGTGTTCTGGCCCAAGCCAAGGGTGGATTCGGCGCTGGTGGAGGTGATTCCACACGACCAGGTCGACATGGTGGCCTTTGCCCGGCTGCGTGAACTGACCCACGTGCTGTTTCAGCACCGGCGCAAATCGGTCAGCAATGCCATGGCACTGGCGCTTGGCGTAAGCAACGCCCAGGCCGCGACCTGGCTGATCGCCAAGGGCGCCCGGCCTGCCGACCGCACTGAAGACCTGCTGCCCGATACGATTCAAGCCCTGGCCGACGACCCGCAGATCGGGCCGCTGGTGCGCAAAGCCCACAACAAAAGCGCCGACCAGCTTCTGGCCAAGGCAGAAAAGAAGGCCCGCCGCGCGGCCTGGCAGAAGCGGGTGTATGGCGAAGAGGAATAGCGTCATAGGGCTTCGGGCATTGGCCTTCGGGCATAGGGCTTCGGGCTTTGTGCCAAGAACATGGCGCCTCCCTGGAGTGCTGATGCGAACTAGGTTCCATGCCCAAAGCCCAATGCCCCATGCCCCTATGGCGTTCTGCCGTTTGCCCCAACCGCCCCGTGGTGCTAGAACCGCGCCGGCATTTTGATCCTTGCGGCAGTTGGGGGCATTCCCTGCCGCGTGTCCGGAGAAGCAATGACTTCGATTTTTGTTCCACGGGAACCCGACGGCGAACTTCGCTGTGCCGCCACGCCCGACACCATCAAGCGCTTGATCAAGGACGGGCTTGCCGTCACGGTTGAAGCCGGCGCTGGCCAGGGCAGCCACATCAGCGACGAACAGTTCAAGGCCGTGGGCGCAAGCATTGAAACAGACCGCGCCGCCGGCATGGCCAAGGCTGACATCATTTTGCAGATCGCCGTGCCGACAATCGAGCAAGTGGGCCAGATTCGTGAGGGCGGCAGCCTGATCAGCTTCTTGTGGTCCTTTGAGCACCTGGATGTCGTCAAGGCCCTCAATGAACGCAAGATCAGCGCCTTTGCCATGGACGCCATTCCGCGCACCACCCGCGCCCAGAAGGACGACGCGCTGTCCAGCCAGGCCAACCTGGCGGGCTACAAGGCCGTGGTGGCCGCGGCGTACCACCTGAACAAGATTCTGCCCATGATGATGACCCCCGCGGGCACGATCAAACCCGCGCGCTTTGTGATCATCGGCGTGGGCGTGGCGGGCCTGCAGGCGATTGCGACGGCCAAGCGCCTGGGCGCGATCGTGGAGGCGACAGACCCGCGCCCCGAAACCAAGGAACAGGCGGAATCGCTGGGCGCCAAGTTCCTGCAGGTGCAGGGGGTCGAAGTGAAGCAGGGCACCGGCGGCTATGCGGCCGAACAGACCGACGAATACAAGAAGGCCCAGGCCGCCATGCTGGCCGAAGCCTTCAAGAACGCCGACGCGATCATCACCACGGCGCTGATTCCTTACAAGAAAGCCCCGGTCACGATCACCGAAGACCACGTCAAGTCCATGCGCGCCGGCAGCGTGATTGTGGACCTTGCCGCCGAACGCGGCGGCAACTGCGCGCTGACGGAACCCGGCAAGGTGGTTGAAAAGCACGGGGTGACAATCCTGGGCGAAACGAACTGGCCGCGCAGTGTCAGTGTCAACGCCAGCGACATGTACGCCAAGAATGTCATGAACATCGTGCAGGATTCGATGTTGAAGGTCAGCAAGGACTCCAAAGAAAAGGCCTTCAAGTGGACCTATGAGGACGACATCGTCAACGGGGCCATGATCTGCCACGAAGGCGAAGTGCATCACCCCAAGGTGCGCGAGTTGATGGGCCTGCCGCCATTGGCCAAGCCCGAACCAGCGCCGGCAGCACCCGCAGCAGCACCGGCAGCAGCGGCACCAGCAGCAGCAGCCACAGCAGCACCGGCCGCAACCGAAACCAAGCCCGCAGAGGCCCAGAAGTAAGGAGACGTCATGGACGTTGGAATGATCCTGATGCAGGTGTACGTGTTCGTACTGGCCTGCTTTGCCGGCTACCAGTTGATCAGCAAGGTGCCGCCCACGCTGCACACGCCGCTGATGTCCGGCAGCAACGCGATTTCGGGCATTACGATTCTGGGTGCCATGCTGGCTGCCAAGGTGGGCACGGGCTCGCCCTTTGGTGTCAGCACGATCATCGGCATGCTGGCCGTGGCGCTGGCCACGATCAACGTCGTCGGCGGCTTCATGGTAACCAACCGCATGATGGGCATGTTCAAAAGCAAAGGCTAACAGCGGCCCCGCCGCTTCAACATAAGGACACACCGTGAGCTTCCTTGCCACCTCAGACAAACTGGCGCACTGGAACGGGCTGCTGGCCAACTTTGGCTATCTGGTCTCCGTGATCCTGTTCATTCTGGCCATCATGCGCATGGGCCGCGTCAAAACGGCCCGCAGCGGCAACACCATGGCCGCCGTGGCCATGTTGCTGGCCGTGGTTTCTTCGTTTGTCGAGATGGGCCAGATTGACCCCACATGGATCATCGTGGGCCTGGTGATTGGTTCTGCCGTTGGCGCGATCATGGCCAAGCGCGTGCAGATGACCCAGATGCCCGAAATGGTGGCGCTGCTGAACGGCTTTGGCGGCCTTTCAAGCACGTTTGTGGGGCTGGCGACCTATTTCTCGCTGGCTGAGGCCGGCCGTCGCGGCACCTTGGGCGCCATGATGGAACAAGCCGGCCAGGGCGGCTGGTTTGGCGGCATCAACCTGGGTTTGACGATCATTGTGGGCAGCGTGACCTTCACGGGCAGCATGATCGCCTTTCTGAAGCTGTCTGAAAAAATGTCCGGCAAGCCG
Source organism: Planctomycetota bacterium (assembly GCA_016722065.1). Taxonomy (GTDB): domain Bacteria; phylum Planctomycetota; class UBA8742; order UBA2392; family UBA2392; genus H3-PLA7. The sequence goes on along the minus strand of JADKGX010000001.1, from coordinate 100,710 downwards.
ATTCTGCTGCCGGGCCGCCACGTGCTGAACGGCCTGCTGCTGATTGTGCCGCTGGCACTGGCAGTGGGCACGGTCTGGTTTGTCAGCGCGCCCTGGCTGATCGCCACCATGTTGATTGCAGCCACACTGCTGACCTTTGCCCTGGGCGTGACGCTGGTGATTCCCATTGGCGGCGGCGACATGCCGGTCGTGATCTCGCTGTTGAACAGCTATTCCGGTATCGCCGGCGCGCTGGCTGGCTTCACGATTGGCGAGCCCGTGCTGGTGGTGTCGGGCTCTTTGGTCGGTGCCTCGGGCATCATCCTGACCATGATCATGTGCAAGGCCATGAACCGCAGCCTTGCCAACGTGATCTTTGGCGGCTTTGGCGCCACCGACAGCGCAGCCGGCGGCGGCGGCAAGAGTGAGTACAAGAACGTCAAATCGGCCGATGCAGAAACTGCGGCGATGCTGATGGCGGATGCACAAAGCATGATCATCGTGCCCGGTTACGGCATGGCCGTGGCCCAGGCCCAGCACGCCATTCGTGAGCTGGCCAAGATACTGGAGGCCAAGGGCTGCAACGTGCGCTATGCCGTGCACCCTGTTGCGGGCCGCATGCCCGGGCACATGAACGTACTGCTGGCTGAAGCCAATGTGCCCTACGAGCAACTGTTTGAAATGGACCAGATCAACGAAGACTTCAAGAACACGGATGTCGTGCTGGTGATCGGTGCCAACGACACCGTAAACCCGGCCGCCAAAACCGACAAGACCAGCCCGCTTTACGGCATGCCGGTGCTGAACGTGGAAGAAGCCAAAGCCGTGTTCACGATCAAGCGTTCCCTGGGCAGTGGCTTTGCAGGCGTGAAAAACGAACTGTTTGAGTGCCCCAACAACTACATGGTCTACGGCGACGCACGCAAAGTAGTAGAGGAAGTGATCAAGGCCCTGAAGGAAGCATAGTCTGTCCTGGGGCGGGCAGCCTGCCCGCCGCTGTTGCTTGTTCAGTAGAAAAGACTTGAAACATTTGCCTGCCGCGCCCTGTTGAACCATCGGCCCCCTGCCGCACCGAAAGGCCAAACCATGCGCGCATTTACTTCGCTGCTTGCCCTGTGCCTGCTTGCCGGTTGCGCCAGCCAGGAGCGCCGCGCCGAAATGCCCGACCACGGCCCGATTGATATCGGCCTGAAACAGGGCTTGAAGGCCGAGATTGTCAGCGACCACCTGGGCAACCCGACGCACGTAAGCTTTCGGCCCAGCGACGGCGCGCTGACCATCTGCGCCAGCGCCGACGGCAACGTGATCATGGTCGATGGCAAGACCTGGATCGTGCGCGACGGCTTTGACCTGGAGTACTGGAAGAAGATCTCGCCTACCGAGAATTTCTATCACATCGGCCCGCTGTTCGCCCTGTGGCTGCCTGACAACACCATTGCCGTGGGCGACGGCGGCAAGCCCGACGGCAAAGAAGTGGTGGCGTTTTACAAGGGTGCCGGCAAGGCCGCCGACGCGCTGGGCGTCACTAACGCTATTGGCCCGACCAGCGAACCGGCCGTGGAAACCGACAAAGGCGAAGGCAACTTTGTGGGGCCGGTGCTGAGCAAAGACGGCAATACCATCTATGTCTGCTCGCACGGCAACGACGCCAAAACCTGGCTGATGGCGGTTGACGTCAAGACCCGCAAGCTGACGACGCTGCTCAGCAGCGACGAAGGCGGCGTGTCCACCAACGCGCCGATGCAATGCCTGCTGGTGCGCGATCACTTGATGGTGGTCTACAACGGCGCCGGCGGAAAAGACGACGGGCTGGTCGTGGAATGGGACCTGGCAACCAAGAAGCCGGTAAATCAGTGGAAGCTGCCCGGCCTGCTGGACCCCATGGGCATGGCCGCGATTGCTGGCAAGACCGACGAATACGTGATCACCGACAACAACTGGGACCTGCGCAGCGTCAAGGACGGCAAGCTGGCGCGCGTGAAGCTGGTGCCGGGCAAAGACGCCGTCATTGAAGTGATTGCCGACAAGGTCAAAGGCCCCGTGCATTGCGCCTTTGGACCCGACAAGCGGCTGTACGTGGCCTGCCTGGGGAGCATGTACGACCAGGACAAAGGCATGGTGATTGCAATCGAAGGCATCAAGTAAGCAAGCCAAACAGCCCCGCCCCAACGCAGGCCAATCAGCCCCGCCCGCAAGGGCGGGGGCGAAGCTACCCCAGACGCGCAAACCCCCGCGTCGCGCTGCTTCGCAACCGGCTGGCGCTGAACAAGACGCACTTGACAGGTCAATAGCGCGAGCTACACTGGCAACGGAGAACAAGTCATGCCGCGAAATATCAATCCACGTTCCTTTCGGAGTCGCATCGCGGCCTAGGTGAGCATTTGAACAAACCTTCGGCGCCCTGCGACTTCGCAGGGCGCTGTTTTTGTTGCCCAGGCAAACCACAGGGGTGTGGTGTCAATTGGTAGCACATCCGGTTGTTACCCGGAAAGTCGGGGTTCGAATCCCTGCGCCCCTGCCAGTTATTCCTGAAACGTCACGCAGACCCCGTTGGGGTCAATCGCGCCGAACTCGCGCGTTCCCCAGGGCTTGGTCTGCAGCGGCCCGTTAGGGTGCACCTTGCCGCCGCGCTTTTGAAACTCGGCGTACAGCGCGTCGATACCCTTGACCGAAAGCCGCACCATCGTCTGGTCGCCTACGGTTTTGGCCAGCTTGTGGTCGCTCATGGCTGCCAGGTGCAGGAACGCTTGCCCGCGCTTGATGCCCGCATAGCTGGGCGGCGTGGCATCGCGAAAGGTTTCCTCAAAGCCGCAGCAGTCCGTCCACCACTTCAGCGAGGCCGCACAGTCAGCGGCGGGCAAGACAGGAATTGCCCCCTGGATTGTTGGTTCCATGGCTCAAGTCTAGCGCAACAGGCGCGCCCGTGAAGCCGGTTACTTGCGCATGGTTGTGGCCAGCGGCATGGAAGCCGGCGCCACGGCGCCGCCAGCCGGAACCAGTGTGCCGGTGGGTTGTGTGGATTGCCCCGCGGCCTCGCGCTTGCGCAGCATGCGTTCGGCCAGGGTAACGCAGGTGGGCAGCAGCACAACAAAGCCCATGGCAATCCAGGCCATGTGGTCCAGCCCGATCAGGCTTTTGTCGGCGTTTTCAGACAGCACCAGCGAAGACAGCCCGGCTGCCAGCGCCAGCGAGATATGCTGCACGGCACTTTGCATGCTCATGAAGCTGGCGCGGTCGGCTTGGCTTGGAATCTTGGTGTCCAGCGTGCGCGCGGGCACGCCGCGCAGGCTGCTGGTGCCCATAAACGCCACAAACAGGACAATCACGGGCATTGCCGGGTTGTAATCCACAAACCACAGGTACATCACCGTGCCCAGCAGTAGCGCGCCCATCCAGCTTACCCGGGCGCTGCCCCAGCGGTCCGTGGCGCGGCCCACAAGCTGCATGACGCCCAGGCTCAACATGCCGCCAAACATGTAAAGCGGCCCCAGCACGCTGGGGGCGTAGTTCAAGCCAATGGCGTGGCAGGCATCGCCCAGCCAGCTTTCGCCGGTGTAGTGCAGGTTGAACACCAGGTACGAAGGAATGTGCGGGATCAAAGTAAAGGCACTGAACATCATCGCTGCCGTGCCACTGTAGGCCAGCAGGGGCAGCGGCTTGGCCAATTGCTTCAACATGGCAAAGCCCGGGGGTGCGGCGCCGCGTACCAGGTGCAGCTTCAGTGGCGGCAGCAGCACAATCACACCGGCAGCAATCACCAGCCCAAGGCCGGCAACACCAAAAAACGGCGCGCGCCAGCCGCCTGCGTGGGCAACTTCCAGGGCCAGCGGCACGCCCACAATGCTGGCCACGGAAAACCCGGCCATCACCGTGCCCACGGCCCGGCCGCGGCGTTCTTTGGGCACGACGTCGCTGATGATCGCCAGGCTGAGTGACGAAACCGGCCCGCCAAAGGCGCCGGCCAGCACGCGCGAGGCAATCAGTGAATGCAGGTCCCAGGAAAGCGCGCCGGCAGCCGTGCCCGCCATCAAGCCAAGAATGGACACGGCCAAGGCCTTGCGGCGGTCAAAGCGGTCTAGAAAGAAGCTGCAGGCAATGCCGGTAATGGCAGCGGCAGCGGTGTAGCTGCCGGCAATGATGCCCATGTTGTGGCTGGCAATGCCCAGTTCGGTGGCGAACTCGGGCCCCAGCGGCATGACAATCATGAAGTCGAGAATGTTGACGAACTGCATGGCTGCAATCAGCAGCACGACCAGTTTCTCGTTGATCTGGCGATTTCTGGTTTGGTCGTTCATGCCCGCAATCACAAAGGCACCCGTCTGGGTGCCTGGGGTACTTTACCAGTTAGAAACGCGGCAAGACCCCGCCGTAATTCTTTCGTTTTGCGAAAGCTTTTGCGCTGGATGGCCCTGTGCCTACCAATGGGTTGCACCGGCAATTGCGCCAAGCTAAACAAATGAAGCGGCAGCAGACACGCGGAACAAGATGACGACGACAACAGCCAGAACGGCCATCGGCGGACACCAAAATACCTTTGCGGCAACCCGTCGCGACGACAAGTGGTGGGTCGGGCCGGTGCTGACGGCCTCCGGACTTGCGCTGTTTTTTGGCTATCTGACGCTGCGCGTCTTTTCGGGCGTGTACTACTGGGCCGATCCGTACCTCAGCCCGGTTGCTTCGCCGCCGGTCTTTACGCCGGCCGCTGGCGCGGGCGTGGTGCCGGTCTCGCATGCCTGGCTGGGCGCCTTTCCTTCCTTCTGGCCGCGCTTTCTGCCGCAATCGCCGGGCTTCTTTCTGCCCGTGCTGGCGATCTGCTTTCGCATGACCTGCTATTACTACCGCAAGGCCTATTACCGCGCCTTTGCAGCCACGCCCCCGGCTTGTGGCGTGCGCGGCGTGCCCTTGAAGTATCGCGGCGAAACGGCGCTGTTGCTGTTTCAGAACTTGCACCGCTATGCGCTGTACGGCGCGCTGTTTCTGCTGATCTTTTTGTGGCTGGATGGCTTCAAGGCCTTCTTCTTTCACGGCCACTTCGGCATGGGTGTGGGCACGGTGATGCTGATGGTGAATGCCGCCCTGCTTACGGGCTACACCTTTGGCTGCCACAGTTGGCGCCACCTGATTGGCGGCAAACTGGATTGTTTCTCGTGCGATGGCGGCTCGCGGGCGCGCTATGGCATCTGGAAGAAGTCCTCGTGGCTGAACGCCCGGCACATGCAGTTTGCCTGGATCAGCCTGGTCTGGGTTGCCCTGACGGACTTCTACATCTGGATGGTTTCCAGCGGCGCGATCAAAGACCTGAACACCTGGTAGCCAGCGAAAGCAAAGCATGTCCAACGGGCCATCTGTATCTGAGTTGCAGACGATTGAGCACGACGTGCTGGTCATTGGCGCCGGCGGCGCCGGCTTGCGCGCGGCCATTGAGTGCTCCCGCCAGGGCCTGAACACCGGCCTGGTCTGCAAAAGCCTGCTGGGCAAGGCACATACCGTAATGGCAGAAGGCGGCATGGCAGCCGCCATGGGCAACGTGGATGCCCGCGACAGTTGGAAGGTGCACTTTCGCGACACCATGCGCGGCGGCAAGTTCCTGAACAACTGGCGCATGGCCGAACTGCACGCCAAAGAAGCGCCAGACCGCGTGCGCGAACTTGAGGAATGGGGCGCGGTGTTTGACCGCACCAAGGAAGGCTTGATCAGCCAGCGCAACTTTGGCGGCCACCGTTACCCGCGCCTGGCCCACGTGGGCGACCGCACCGGACTTGAACTGATTCGCAGCCTGCAGGATTACGGCGTGCACCAGGGCATCCATGTGCACATGGAATGCACGGCACTTGACTTGATGAAAGACGGCGACCGCGTTTGCGGCGTGCTGGCCTATTGGCGCGATACCGGCCGCTTTGTGCTGATGAAAGCCAAGGCCGTGATTCTGTGCACCGGCGGCGTGGGCAAGGCCTGGCGCATCACCAGCAACAGTTGGGAATACACGGCCGATGGGCTGGCGATGGCGTATCTGGCTGGTGCTGAATTGCTGGACCTGGAGTTCACCCAGTTTCACCCCACGGGCATGGTGTGGCCGCCCAGCGTGCGCGGCACACTGGTAACCGAAGGCGTGCGTGGCGACGGCGGCATTCTGTTGAACAAAGAAGGCAAGCGCTTCATGTTCAACTATATCTCGCCGCGTTTTGCGCCCGAAACGGCAGACACAGAAGCTGAGGCCAACCGCTGGCTGCAAGGCGACAAAGCCGCCCGCCGCCCGCCTGAGCTGCTGACCCGCGACGAAGTAGCCCGCGCCATCAATGCAGAAGTCAAAGCTGGCCGCGGTTCCGAACACGGCGGCGTGTACCTGGACATCGCCTCGCGGTTGCCCGCTGAGACCATCAAGAAGAAGCTGCCCAGCATGTACCATCAGTTCAAGGAACTGGCCGAAGTAGACATCACCAAACAGCCCATGGAAGTCGGGCCCACCCTGCACTACCACATGGGTGGAATATTGGTTGATGCCGAGACGCAGATGACAACCGTGCCGGGCCTGTTCGCGGCTGGCGAATGCGCGGCCGGGCTGCATGGTGCCAACCGGCTGGGTGGAAACTCCTTGAGTGACCTGCTGGTGTTTGGCCGTCGCGCCGGGCTGGGTGCCAAGGAATTCGCCGCGTCGGCGCCTGCGCCAAAGATTGACGACGCCCAGGTGCTGGCCAGCATGCGCCGCGCCACGGATATTCTGAACCGCGACACCGGCACCAACCCGTTTGTGCTGCAGGAACAAATGCAGGACATGATGGGCAAGAATGTCGGCATCATTCGCACCAAATCAGAACTCGAAACCGCGGTATCTGAAATTGACAAGCTGCGCAGCGAGGCCGACAAAGTGAAGGCCCACAGCACCAGCCAGTACAACGCTGGCTGGCATACGGCACTGGACCTGCGCAACCTGCTGGTTGCCGCCGAAGGCGTGACACGCGCCGCCCTGACCCGCGAAGAAAGCCGCGGCGCGCACACGCGGGAGGACTTCCCCGGCGAGCGCGAGGAATGGCTGAAGTACAACGTGATTGTAAAGCGCGGCGCGGGCGGCGAGATGGTCGTAGAAAAGCGCGAACGCAAACCAGGCCCAGGGCCATTGGTGGCAATCGCGCAAAGCAAGATCGAAGACCTGGAAGCCGGCAAGGTGGAGCCGGATTACAAGTAGGGGATGGAGTTTAGGGAATAGGTTTTAGGGCATAGGGCATGGAGTTTAGGGGCGTAGGGAATCGGAATACCGAGCAAGAATCGCAAGCGCAGCAAAGCACCAGTCATCAAATCAGTTTCCAAGGCCCAAGCCCAAAGCCCCAAGCCCCACGAAGCCCCGAGTACAAACATGGCCGAACGAACATTCAAAATCTGGCGCGGCAACAATGACGGCGGCGAGTTCGTCGAATACAAAATCGACGTCGGTCCGGGTTGGGTCGTGCTGGATTGCGTCCACCGCATTCAACAGCAACACGCAACCGATCTGGCATGCCGCTGGAACTGCAAGGCCGGAAAATGCGGCAGTTGCAGCATGGAAATCAATGGCAAACCGCGCCTAGGCTGCATGACGCGCATGAACAGCTTCGGGCCTGAAGAAGTGATCACGATTCAGCCCTTGAAGGCCTTTCCGGTTATCAAGGACCTGGTCACGGACGTGAAGTGGAACTACGAACAGAACAAGCGCATACCGCCGCTGAAGCCCAAGGCTCGCGGCGCCGACGGCCACCACCGCATGATGCAGGAAGACGTTGATCGCGTGCAGGAGTTCCGCAAGTGCATTGAGTGCTTCCTGTGCCAGGACACCTGCCACGTGCTGCGCGACCACGAAAAGCACGACAAGTTCGTCGGCCCGCGCTTCATGGTGCGGCTGGCCAGCCTGGAAATGCACCCGCTGGATACGGAAGACCGCGTAGACAAAATGCGCAAGGAGTTCGGCAGCGGCTGGTGCAACATCACGCGCTGCTGCACCGAAGTCTGCCCTGAACACATTGGCATCACCGACAACGCGATCATTCCCATGAAAGAGCGCGTAGTGGACCGCACCTACGACCCGATTGCCTGGTTCTTTCGCAAGGTGTTTGGAAAGAAGTAAGGCGTGGCGTCAAAGGTTGGAAGAGTCACAGACGCTAAGGGACGGAATTACGCCAGACGTGCCAATGGTCATGAAGCTGTCATGCCCGATTTGAGGGCTGCTGCGGCACCTAATATCGCTTGACCCCATGGCCGGGATGGCTAACCTCTTTCCTTACCCCCGATTGCAACCCCTGGTTCCCCTGGTGTGAAGCGACAGCTTGCCGCGTCGTTGTGCGTACACGGCAAAGTCGCAGCCCCAAGGCGAGGACTGTTTTCCATGCAAATCAAGTGGCGTGTCATGCGCGTTCTTCCTGCGCTCGGCTTTCTGTGCTGCTTGGCTTCGGCCTGCAGCGTGATGCCGTTTCAGGGCAGCACCGCGCGTAACAAGAATGCCGATTCAGGCAGCTTCGTGGCCAACGATGGCACCGACGGCAAGCCCGATGCCAAGGTTGATGCCAAAGACCCGGATGGTTACGAGCGCAAAGGCGCCGGCGCCCCGGGCAACACCAAGGACAACCCCGGTGGCGACCGTGAAGGTTCTGCCGGCATGTCCAGCGTCGAAAACGGCGCCAAGGACAGCGCCAAGGGCGCTGATGTGGGCAAGGACGACAAGGATTCCAGGTCGGCCTTTGACCACGACCGCCGCCGCGATGTCGAGTATCGCTGGCTCAAGGACCGCGGCACGATTGCCAGGCAGCAGGGCCAGCTGGAAGACGCAGAGCGCTACTACTCCCGCGCACTCGAACTCAGCCCGGACAAAGCCAACGACGACGTCGTGAAACTGCTGGACGAAGTCAAGGCGCAGCTTTCCAAGCCCGCCGACTTGGCCAAGCGCTGGGATGAACTGCCCCGCGCCGCACAGGAAGAATTCGAGATTGAAGCCGACCGCACCTACAACAACGCCAAGCAGAAGGAAGTAGACGGCGATTGGTCCGGCGCGATCGAGGAATGGGAAAAGCTGAACCGCCTGATCCGCTTTGCGCCCTACGGTGCAGAACTCAAGCGCAACTACAGTGCCGCAGCCCGCGGCGGCATCGACAAAGCCAACACCGAACTCGCGCACCAGCGCCGCGTGCTGGAGGACGAAGCGCTCAAGCGCGAGCGCCGCATGATTGACCTGCAGACGACGGCCGAAGAAGAACGCCGCCGCAACGAGGTTTTGGAACTGTGGCGCCAGGCCGTGTACAACCTGGAACTGCGCCGGTTTAAAACCGCCGAAGAAATCGTTGACCGCATCCTGTACCTGGACCCGCAGTTCCGGGATGCCGAAGGCCTCAAGCGCGACATCCAGGACCGCCGCCTGATGCAGTTGAACCGTGATTCGTTTGAGGGCCGCATTGCCGGTTACCAGCAGGCATTGCGCGACCTCAAGACGGCCATGGTTCCGCAGACGGAAATGATTCGCTACCCGACCGGCCTGCTGGCCGAACGGATTCGCGACCGCCGCAAGCACGCCCAGGATTCCGTGGGCGCTGACCCGCAGATTCAGCGCATTGAGAACATTCTGGCCAGCAAGATCATCCCGATGAATTACGAGGAACGCACCCTCAAGGATGTGATTGCCGATATCCGCAGCAAGGCCAACATCAACATCCAGCTCGACAAGGATGTCGCCACGAACTCGGGTGAAACCGCCGTCACGATCAGCCTGGAAGACATTCCAGTTGGCGCGGCGCTGAACATCATTCTGGGTGACATGGACCTCAAGACGACCTACCGCCACAGCATTCTGTTCGTGGTGGCGGAAGACGCCCCGGCAGATGCCAGCGCGCTGGTGACCCGCGTGCACGACGTGCGCGACCTGACATTCAACATTGCCGAGTTCACGGGCCCGCGCATTCGCCTCAAGAGTGCCGACGACAGCACCAGCGGCCCCAGCATTGTGTACCCTGATGAATCGGAACGCACACTGGACATCGACCGTATTGAAGAACTCGTCACCGCCAGCGTGGCCCCAGACCAGTGGGAAGCCCCGTTTGCCCTGAAGTTCTTTGCCGGCCAGTTGGTGGCAACGCACACTCCGCAGGTGCAGGCCGAACTGCGCGAGTTCCTGGACGAACTGCGCCAGATCGCCGGCTTGATGGTGAACATTGAAGTGCGCTTCATCAGCGTGGAAGACGACTACCTGCAGGACTTCGGAATCGACTTCCGTGGTCTGGGTGGCCCGGCCGCTGTGCCCAACCAGGCCAACATCGTGCTGGAAGACGTCACCACCGGTAACGAAGACAACGCTGGCGGCCAGTTCGACAACGGCTCGGGCGGTATTGCCCCGGCCAACCCGACTGCCGGTATCTTCTTCAATAATCAGGACCCGAACAACCCGCCGGTGAACTTCAACCAGGACATCCGCGGCCGTTTTGAACACATCTACGACAACGCGCTGGGCAACGTGCTGACCAACAACGGCGGCTTTGCCATGCAGTTTGCCTACTTCGTGGACCTGACGCAGATCAACGCCGTCATTCACGCGGTGCAGAAGCGCAAGAAGGCCCGCATCCTGACAGCGCCGCGCCTGAGTGCCTTCAACACCCAGCGCAGCAACATCACCATCGTCAACCAGGTGCCGTACATCCGCGACTTTGACATCCAGACCGCCACCACGGCCGCCATTGCTAACCCGGTGGTCGACACGATTCTGGACGGCATGGTGCTGGACGTGAAGCCCACCATCAGCAACGACCGCCGCTTCATCACGGTTGAAGTGCAGCCCACGGTGGCCGAACTGGTGCTGCCGATTCCTACCTTCACCACGACGCTTGGCCCCACCAGCGCCGTGACGATCCAGATTCCGGAAGTGCGCCTGCAGACCGTGCAGACCACTGTGCGCGTACCGGATGGCGGCGCGGTGGTAATCGCCGGCCTGAAGACCGTGCGCGACATCTGGCGCGAAAGCAGCGTGCCGATTCTGGGCGATATTCCGCTGCTGGGTGTGCTGTTCCGTCGTCAAGGCATCGACAAGGAACAGTTCAACCTGGTGATCGTGCTGCACGCCAAGGTGATTGACCTGAACGACGAAGAACAGCACCGCCCGGGCTGGAACGACTAGTTTCGGGCTTGTGTAACGACCTGCGGGGCGCCCTTGCGGCGCCCCGCTTCATTTGCCCGGGCTTTGGCTTGCATGGTGCCGCGCTGGCAGCTAATGAAACTTCATGCCCAGCGTGTCGCCAGAACGAACCATCCGCACCCACGCCAACATCGTGCACCTGGCGGGCGACCGGGCGTACAAGCGCAAGAAGCCCGTCAATTACGCGTTTCTGGACTACTCCACACTGGCGTTGCGCAAACACTTCGTGTTTGAGGAACTTCGCCTGAACCGCCGCTTTGCGCCCGACGTCTATCTGGGTGTAGTTGAGATCCTGAACGAGTCCGAGCCGCTGCAGGTCAGCGAGTTGCTGCAACAGCCGCGCGAAAACCCCGCTGCGCGCGACTACGCCGTGGTCATGCAGCGCATTGCCGAAGATGCCTGGTTGCCTGCCATGGCCCGCGCGGGCAGCCTGACACCCGGCCACATGCAGGCCCTGATGCAACGGCTGGTGCAAACCTGGCGTGAAAACCCCGCCGATGAAACGACCCGCGCAAACGGGCTGCCCGCCAACCTGCGCCACAACACCGTCGCCAATATCGCTGAATGCGAGCGGTTTGTGCCCCTGTGCCTGGACCGCCCGGCCTGGCAGCGGCTGGATGCGCTACTGCTTGGCTGGTTTGAGGCCAACCAGGCGCTGTTTGAAGCCCGCGTGCGCCAGGACCGCATTCGCGACGGCCATGGTGACCTCAAGCCCGGAAACATCGCCTTTGTGAACGGCCGCCCGATCATCACCGATTGCATTGAGTTCAACCCGCTGTTTCGCCGCCTGGATACGCTGGCCGAAGCCGCATTTCTTGCCACCGGGCTGCAATCGCTGGGCCGCTTTGACCTGGCAGCCAAGGTGCTTTCGGCCTACCAGCAGGCTGCAAGCGACGATTACCCGCAAGCCCTGCGGCGCTACTACCAGGCGCACCTGGCCTGCGTGATGGGCAAGGTGACGGCCCTGCAACTGGACGACCCGGGCATTGACGACAACCAGCGCCAGTCCGCCACCAAGGCCGCGCGCGGGCATTTTGCCCTGGCCGGCTTTTATGCGCGCGAACCGCACGTGCTGATGGTGGGCGGCATCATGGGCTGCGGCAAAAGCACGTTGAGTGCAGCACTGTCGGCCGCCACCGGCTGGCCGGTGTTCAACAGCGACGTGCTGCGCAAGCAATTGTGGGGCGTGGCGCCGAATCAGCGCCTGCCCCAGCAAGCCTACACCGACGAGGCCGCGATTGCCGTCTATCAGGCCCTGGCAGGCAAGGTTGCCCATGCCGGTGGGGGAGTGATCCTGGACGCCCAGTGGCCCAGCGTGCCACTGCGAGCCATTGCCACGAAGGCCGCGCACGATGCCGGCGGCACAGCCACAATGGTGCTGTGCGACGCACCAGATGAAACCGTGCGCCAGCGCATGGATGAACGCGAACGCAACCCGCAACGTGTCAGTGACGCCACCAGTGACCTGCTGGCCAAGGCCCGCAGCCGGTTCGTCGCCCCGCAGGCAGCGGAAGGACTGCGCGTGGTTGCCGTGGACACAACCCGGGCCGTGCCGGAAGCTGTCGGCCAAGTCATGGCAAAGTTGGTGTGGGCTGCCGATTAGGGCGGCCCGGATCTTGGCGGACAGGATGTCCGCGGTCCGGTTTAGGGGCGGCTCTTTGGCGGGATGGGCTGGTCAGGCCTTGCTGATTGCGTCTTCGAACTTGAAGGCGGCCTTGAGCCCCTTGCGCAGGTCGTAGACGTTTTCGAAGTCTTCCAGTGTGTCTTGTTCGGTGCGCTGCAGCAGCTTGTGGTCACACAGGTTGAAGACAACGCGTCCCCAATCGGCCGTGGTGCGAATGCCCCAGCTTTGCCAGACCTCAAAGGCCATAAAGCCAAACTGCGAAAGCGCCAGCCGGCGCAGGCCTTCACAGACTTCCTGCCCGGTCAGGTGGCGGCGTGTTGCCTCCGTGAGTTGCAGGTACTCGCGCGTGGTGTACTCAATGCCCTCGTACATCACAAAGCGATAGGCCGCCGGGGCAAAGCGCGGGTCGCGCCGGCAGATATCCATGATGCCGCCCTCGACATCCATTGGCGTGTCGTCTTCTTCGGGCATGGCTGGCTCGTTTGCGGCCATGGAAGTCGGTTGTAGCGCGGGCTGGGGCCGCCGGGGCAACAAAATCAGGGCTTTGTTGAGGGCTTTCCCTCGGCCGCTTCCTCAATGCGTGCAAACAGGGGCTCGGGCCGGCTGGTGGTGTGGCCCGCAGCCAGCTTGTTCCAGGCAATGCAATCGGCCAGTTTGCCTTCGGCCTTGATGCCAAGCTGGTTGGCAATGCGCACGGCGGCATCGGGCAGAAATGCCCGCAGCGCGTGGCACAGCACGAAATCCACCTGGCACAGGGCGTGCATACTGGCCTGCAGGTCCTTGGCGCGTGCGGGGTCCTTGGCCAGCTTGAAGGGCGCGGCGTTGTTGACAAAGGCGTTGGTTTCGCGCACCAGTTCGATCACGGCTTCGCAGGCGGCATCCAGGTCAAAGGCCGTAACCGCCGCAACCAGGCGCGGGTACAGCGCGTTGACGCGGGCAATCAAGGACAAGCGCGAAGTCTCCAGCGCGGGCTGGTCAAAGGCACATTCGGCGGGCACCACGCCGCCAAAATACTTGCCCAGCATGTTCAACGAACGGTTCAACAGGTTGCCCAGACCGTTGGCCAGGTCTGAATTGTAGCGCGCCACAAAGGCGGACTGGCGCCAGTCAGCATCGCCCTTGGCGGGGCCTTCGCGCAGAATGTGATAACGCAGGGCGTCGCGGCCGTACTTGCCGGCGACATCCAGGGGCTTGATCACGTTGCCTAACGTCTTGCTCATCTTGTCGCCCTCGACTTGCCACCAGCCATGGGCAAACACCTGCCGAGGGGGCTTTTCGCCAGCGCCCAACAGTTGCGACCACCACACGACCGTGTGGTGCCAAAGAATGTCTTTACCCACCAGGTGAACGGCGCTGGGCCACCAATGGGCAAAGGGCGCGGCCGAGGTTTCATGCCCGTGGCGCGAGCGCCCGGCAATGGCGTCCGTGGGCAGGCTTTCTGCATTCGGCCAGCCCAGGGCGCTGATGTAATTGACCAGCGCATCCCACCACACCCACACCACGTGCTGCTTGTCCCAGGGCAGGGGCACGCCCCAATCAAAGGTCGTGCGCGTGACGCTGATGTCGTTCAGGCCTTCCTTGAGCTTGCCAACGATCTCGTTGCGCCGGGGTTCCGGCACAATGCACTGCGGGTTTGCGGCAATGTGGTCCAGCAACGGCTGCGTGAACTTGCTGAGGGTGAAGAAGTAGTTTTCTTCGCTGACCTGCTGGGGCGTGGTTTTGTGGATCGGGCACTTGCCATCGACCAGGTCTTTTTCGGTGTAGTTGGTCTCGCACTCCACGCAGTACAGCGCGTTGTAGTTGTCCTTGCGGATGAACCCGCCGTCGCGCAAGCGCGTAAACAACTGGGCCACGGCCTGCTTGTGAAAGTCGTCGGTGGTGCGAATGAACACGTCGTATTGAATGTCCAGTGCGTCCCACAGCTCAAAGAACTTCTGCACAATTGTGTCGGCAAAGGCCTTGGGCGAGGTGCCGGCGGCGGTGGCGGCCTTGTGGATCTTCTGGCCGTGTTCGTCACTGCCGGTCAAGAACAGCACAGGCCGGCCGCAGGCGCGCCAAAAGCGGGCCAGGGTGTCGGCATAAATTGTCGTGGTTGCGTGGCCGATGTGCAGCTCATCGTTCACGTAATACAGCGGGGTCGTGATGTAGATCGGCGTTTCGACGTTCATGCTCCGGTTTTGGCCTTTAGGCCGCGCCCGTGCAAGCGGCAGCCGGGGAATAACGAATACGGGCTGGTTCAGGTTGCAGGCGGTTCGGCCGGCGGCGGGCTTTGCCCGTCGGTGCCAGCGCCGGGACCGTTGCTTCTATCGGTGTGCGGGCCTCGGGGGCCGCGCCTGCGGCGGCGTCCACGGCGGCGTTGATTGGCGTTGTCGCCGGTTGCGGGCGGTTCAAAAATGCCGCTGCCGATGGGCGGGTTCGCCGGCGGTTCGCCGGCATCGTCTTCGCCGTCGTCGCCTTCGCCTTCGGGGTCGTCGCTGCCGTCGTCACTGTCGGCTTCGGCCGCCTGGCTTGGCTCGCCTTCAATCACCTGGCGCTGCATCACCTGCGTGTCGGGTGGAACTGCGGCATCATGCGCGGCCGGGGCATCGGTGGATTCCACGCTGTCGTTGCTTTCCGGCACGGCGGGGTAAGCCGCCGAATCGCCGGGGTCTGCTGGCGGCAGCGGTGCGTCGTCGGGTGTATCGGGCACTTCGGGGTCGATCGTGGGTTTGTCGTCGTCGCGGCGGGCCGGGTGCACGGAATCCTGGCCGTGGCGGCGCTCAGGCCCTTTGCTGCCGCGGGCGGCACGGGCGGCGTCGCGCGCAGCGCGTTCTTCGAGGTATTTCTGGCGGCGTTCGCGCTTGTAGCGGCGAATGTCTTTGTCGGACCAGTTGGCCTCGAACTCGATTTCCTTGACGTCGCGTTGCTCGCGCCGGCCATCGCCAAAGTCAACGGTTACTTTCTGGCCCAGAATGTCCACGTTGCAGGCGTGGCAGTCCTTGCCCTCGCACTTGATCGGCTGGCCGTCCAGCGGCACGTGCTGCTTGAGCGAGTTGTAAAGGTCGTCTTCATACTTCAGGCAGCATTTAAGCCGCCCGCACTGACCGCTGATTTTCTGAGGGTCCAGGCTGATGTGCTGGGTCTTGGCCATCTTCATCGAGACAGGCACGAAATCGATGATGTAGCTGATGCAGCAAAGTTCCTGGCCGCATACGCCAACGTCGCCGGTTACGCGGGCTGCGTCGCGCGCACCCACCTGGCGCAACTCCACGCGCTGGCCCACGGCATCGGTGAAGTCCTTTACGAACTCGCGAAAATCCAGCCGGTCGTCGGCCGTGAAATACACAATCAGCTTGTCACCCGAAAGCAGCTTTTCGCTGTTCTGGTAGCGCATGGGCAGCTTGTGCTTGGTTGCCAGTTCCTTGAACTTGCGCTTGACCGGCTTGAAGTCCTCAAAGCGCATCTCGCGAAAGCGGTTGCTGTCTTCCAGCGTGCTTTTACGCAGCACTTCGCCGGCGATGATCTGTTCCGCCTTCAGCTTGTGTTCGCCTGCGGCAAGCTTGATCTGGCCCAGTTCCAGGCCGCGCTTGGTTTTCAGCACGACCATGTCATTGACCTTCAGTTCAAGTTCGCGGGGAACCCGAAAGTGGTCTTGCAGCCGCAGGGTCGAGTAACGTGCCAGGACAGTTGCCATCTGTGTCAGAAACTAGTGCATCATGGCGTGAACAGCAAGGCAGGGGTTGGCGGCAACGGCCCTGCAAAGGCAAATCGCATACTTTTCTGCCCTGCGCGTGACGAGACTCGCTCATGCCGTTATACTCCCCCCGCTCAATACCCGGACCCTTGCCCGCCATGCAGAAATGCGCCGCCTGCGGCACTGAAAACCCCGATCAGGCCAAGTTTTGCATCAATTGTGGTGCAGGCCTTGGCGATCCCTCGGCTGCTGGCAAGCGGCCCTCGCAACCCGATGAAATTGGCCGTGTCAAAGACGATGACGACGGCCTGATCTTCAAGGTGGAAGGTGTCAGTTACGACCCCGGCACCGTGGTGTCGGACCGCTATGTCGTAGAGCGCGAACTGGGGCGGGGCGGCATGGGCACGGTGCTGCTGTGCCGCGACAAGTTTCAGGAAGAGGAGTTCTGCTGCCTGAAGGTCATCAACCAGCAACTGGTCGACAACGAAGAATTGGTCGAGCGCTTCAAAAGCGAAGGCCGCATTGCACGCAAGATCCGCCACCCCGTGATCATTGCCACCCACGACGTCTTTGAGTGGAAGGGTCGCTGGCATATCAGCATGGAGTTCTTTCCGGGCATTGTGCTGCGCAAGGTTATCAATGATGCCGATGCCGCAAGCCAGTCCGTGCCGCTGAACGATGCCGTCAATATTGTCACGCACATGCTGGACGGCCTGGTGGCAGCCCACGAAGTTACCGTGCACCGCGACCTCAAGCCTGAAAACATCATGCTCAAGGGCGTGCCGGGCAGCGCCGAGTTCCAGCTAAAGATCCTCGACTTCGGCATTGCCAAGAACTTTGAAGTCAGCAACGCCACTATGGCCGAAGTTGCCATGGGCACCACAGGCTACATGGCACCCGAACAAGCCCGCGACGCCGCCAACGTAGATAAGCGCGCCGACCTGTATGCCGTGACCGTGATGTTCTATGAGCTGCTGACCGGCCTATTGCCGGTGGGCAACTATGAGCCGCCCACGGCCCTGCGCAGCGAGTTGCCGGCCTGGGTGGATGCGTTTGTCGACAAGGGCCTCAAATCGCGCCCGGATGCGCGTTATGCGACCTCTGAGGAAATGAAGAAGGCGCTGCTGACCGGCGGCGGCCAGACCGACCCGCAAAAGGGCCAGGGCCGCCAGACGCAGGTCTTCACCAGCCCGTTGATTGAGCAGGAAAAGGAAAAAGACCCGGTCAAGGATGGCCGCTGGCTGCGCATCAAGCTGATGGACAGCCGCCAGGGGCTGGTACACGCCGTCTCGTATGCGCCCGATGGTGCGTACTTTGCCAGCGCCGGCGAGGACGGCACGGTGCGTATCTGGGACAGCAAGCGCCTGAAAATGATTGCCGAACTTAAGGGTCACACGGCCTGGGTCAAGTCGCTGCACTTTTCGCCCAATGGCCGCGTGCTGGCCACCGGCAGCGGCGACAGCACCGTGCGCGTATGGGACACCCGCACCTGGCGCGAGGCCGCGGTCATCACGGGCCACGAAAAGCCCGTCATTGCGGTGCGTTTCTCGCCCGACGGCAACTTTCTGGCCAGCAGCGGCGCTGACCAGACAGCCGTGCTGTGGGACACCCAGAACTTCGAGCCCGTCAGCGAAGTCCACGGCGGCGGCATTGCCGCATTGAGCTTCAGCCCCGACGGCCTGCTGCTGGCCAGCGGCACGCTGAACCAGAGTGTGGTGGTCTGGGATCTGATGACGGGCGAAACACTCGTTGAGCTCAAGGGCCACCGTGGCACGATTACCAGTTTGAGCTTCAGCCCGGACGGGCGCTTTCTGCTTTCGGGCAGCGACGATACCACGATTCGTGTCTATGAAGTGCCGGGCTTTCAGCGCACCTTGAAGGTGCGCGACCATTCGAGCCTTGTCTGGAACATCGCTTTTTCCGCCGATGCGCGTCTGATGGCCAGCGCCGGCGAAGATCGCATGCTGGTGCTGCGCAGCCTGCCGGATTGGGAAGAAATCGCCAGTTTCATGGACCACCCCAAGGGCGTTTCAGGCGTCAGTTTCGCGCCCGATGGCCGCGGCATGGTGACTTGCGGGCGCGAAGGCGGCATTGCTGTGTATTCGCTGCAGGTGTAGGGACGGCCTGCCGCCTGCCAGCGCAGCGGCGTGGGCATTCAGGGCGGGACCAGGCCCGGGCCTACAAATGTCGAATCCGATTGGAGTCGGCAACCGGCTTGGCGGTCTGATACTCTTCCAGCGTCACAGGGAGACCTGGGGCAAGGAGGCAAAGGCCATGGAATACGTTCTCTACTGGATTGCAGGTGTCACGACGGCACTGTTTGCGATTCGCGTCATCTTGATGCTGATTGGCATTGGCGGCATGGAAGGCGCCGACGCCGCCAACGCGCTCGATGCCACCCACGCCGTAGACACGCTGGACGCGGGCCACATGGCTCACGATGTGGCGGACTTCAAGATTGTCAGCTTGATGACGATCCTGGTCACTTTGATGGTTGGGTCCTGGACGGTTCTTTTCCTGCGCGGCCAGGAACTGCCGGATTGGGCAGCCCTGCTGGGCGGATACGGCGGCGGCTTTCTGGCGGGCATTGGCGTGTCTTACGCCATGTTCAGCATGAAGAAGCTGGAATCCGACGGCACCGTCCGCACTGAAGATGCCGTGGGCCTCAAGGGCACGGTCTATGTCAAGGTGCCCGAGGCCGGTAAGGGCAAGGGACAGATCCAAATCACTGTGAAAGGCCGCGTGCGCACGTTTGATGCCATCAGCGACGGGCCCGAGATTGTCAGCTTCAAGCCCGTGGTGGTGATGTCGATGGTCGAAGACAACCTGCTGCGCGTATGCCCGACTGAATAGGCCAGGTGGCCTTGGACGCAAATGAGATTCCCAGAAACAGGGAAGGAGCGGAAGGACCATGATGCTCAGTGAGATGCTTGGTTTGATGCTGGCCGAAAATGAAGGAATCATCGTCGCCGTCATTTTGATCGGCCTGCTGGTCTTCTTGGCGCTGTTCTTTGCCCAGCGCTACAAGCGCTGCCCCAGCAACAAGATTCTGGTTGTGTTCGGCAAGGGTGTGGGCGGCGGTGCCTCGCGCACCATCCACGGCGGCGGCGCGCTGATTCTGCCGTTGATTCAGGACTACGCTTACCTCAGCCTTGAACCCATCACGGTTGAAATCGACCTGCGCGGCGCACTCAGCAAGAAAAACATCCGCGTCAACGTGCCCGCCAGTTTCACCATTGGTATCGGCACCAGCCCTCACATGATGGGTTCGGCCGCTGAACGTCTGCTGGGGCTTGATGAAGGCACAATCCGCAAGCAGGCCGAGGACATCATCCTGGGTCAGTTGCGTCTGGTGATCGCGACTCTGGCGATTGAAGAAATCAACCAGGACCGCGAAAAGTTCCTGAACCTGATCAACGAAAACGTCGCTTCCGAACTGAACAAGATCGGCCTGGAAGTCATCAACGTGAACATCCGCGACATCACGGATGAAAGCGGCTACATCGAGGCCATCGGCAAGCGCGCAGCCGCCGAAGCCATCAACGCCGCCAAGGTCGAAGTGGCCCAGGAAGAAAAGAAGGGCGCAGCCGGCGAAGCCCGCGAAAACCGCGAACGCGTCGTGGCCGTGTCCGTCGAACAAGCCGCAGCGACCGAAGGTAAGAAGAAAGCCGAACGCGACCAGCGTATCGCCGTTGCCCGCCTGGAAGCCGAAGGCGTGGCAGCCGAAGCCGCGGCCTCGCGCCAGCAGGATGTGGCCGTCAGCCGTGAACGCGCGGAAGCCGAAGCCGGCAAGAAAGAAGCCCAGCGCAACCAGCGTGTTGCACTGGCTGGTCTGGAAGCCCAGGCCGTCGAGGGCGAAAACACGGCCAAGGCAGACATTGCTGCCCGCAACGCCGCGCTGGCCGAAGCAGAAGCCGAAGCCATGCGCAAAGCACAAGTAGCCCGCGTGGAAGCCCAGCGGCAGATCTTTGAGAAAGAAAGAATGCTCGAGACCGCCAAGCTGGAAAAAGAAGTCATCGTGCAACAGGAAATCGCCAAGAAGCGCATGGAACTGGAAGCCGAAGCCCAGGCCGAAGTCACTCGCCGCGAAGCAAAAGGCGAGGCCGACGCCATCCTGCTGAAGTACGAAGCCGAAGCCGAAGGTATTCGCAAAGTGCTGCACGCCAAGGCCGACGGTTACACCAAGCTGGTGCTGGCTTGTGCCGAACGCCCGGATATCGCACCAACCCTGCTGTTGATCGAAAAGATGCCCGAGCTGGTGGCCGAACAGGTCAAGGCCGTGCAGAACCTCAAGATCGACAAGATCACGGTCTGGGACAGCGGCAACGGTGCCAATGGACACGGCAACGGCGGCACGGCGGGCTTTTTGTCCAGCATGATCGGCGCCCTGCCCCCGATTCACGAACTGGCCCGCCAGGCCGGCGTAGAACTGCCGGGCTTTCTGGGCAAGCTCAATGACAGCGAAAAGAAGGGCGTGGTGGTCGACACCAAAGCTGAAAAGCCCCGCGCCTGATGCATGCAAGGCAACGCGAAAGAACCCCCGCGCAAGCGGGGGTTTTTGTTTGCAGGCAAGACCGGCTGTGCCGGGCGCGGCGCTCGCTCAGGCCCGGTTCAAGGCGTGAATCTCGCGCAGGGTCATCGGGTCGCATTCCAGTGTCAGGATATCGCCCGGCTCGATCGTGTTTTCCAACGGTGGATGAAACACCGCGCCTTCGCCGCGCTTTTGGCTGATCACCACCAGTTGAAAGCCGCGCACAAGTTCGGCGATGGTCTTGCCAGCCAGCTTGGTGCCCTTTTCGGGTGTGATGCGCGCCACCACCAGCAGGCGCTCGTCAATGTAGAACGAATTGATCACGCAGGGGTCCAGGCTGGCAGTGGCAAACAGCGGTGCCGAAAGCATGGCGGTGCTGAAGGCCAGGTGGATGTTCAGGGAATCGCGGATCTTTTCGGCCAGTTCCTGGTCGTACATGCGCAACACCACGCGAATGTCGGGCTTGGCCTTGCGGGCGTCGATGGCCAGTTCCAGGTTGGCCAGGTCGTCATCGGTGCAGCAGATTACGCTGCGGGCGCCGGTTACGTTCACGTCGTCCAGAATGCCCTCTTCGCGCGCGGTGCCCACGCGGATTGGCACGCCGTGTTTTCGGGCGTAGGCAAAGTTGGGGCAGTTAGGGTCCTTTTCAATCACGATGGCTTCCTGCTTCAGCGCCACCAGTTGCTGCAGCACGCGCAGCCCGACCTTGCCCAGCCCGAACAGAATGACGTGGTTCTGCAGTGTGGTTGCCATGGCCTTGACCCATTCCGGACTCATCTCGTCGCGCCGAAAGGCGTAGTAAGAAAACCGCACCAGGCCGTCCAGCACCAGCACCAGCCCGATGATCGGCAGCACGTATTGCAGAACTTCCAGCAGCCAGTGAGAGGGCCACTCCTTGACGGGTTCGCCCGTCAGCAGGGCAAAGGTGACCCACAGCGATTCCGAAAAGCGCAGCGGCCGGTCATACAGTGCATAAAAAGCAACGCCGCCGGCCAGCACAGTAAGAATGGCAAACACGAACAACGGCAGGAATTGCCGAATCGGCTTGCGCAGGTAAACCAGCCAGGCGCTAAGGATTCGCTTCTTGCTTCGCATGGGGCAAGGATAGGAAGGGGCCCTCAGGTTCTCCAGCCGCCCTGGCGGGCAATCTCGCTGCGCAACTCATCGTTGACAGCCAGGGCTACCTGGTCTCGAACGTGCCAGACCACGCCCGGCCAGTGCCGCAGCGCACGCAGGGCTGCTGGCAGGCGCGCGTCGGCAACCACCAGTTCCAAGTCGTACAGGCTGGTACGGCGGTCGCTGTGTGCCAGCGCGGTCAACACCTTTGCAATCAACCCCAGGTCGGCCTTGGAAAGCTGGATGGCAGCAGAAACGTGCTGCAAGCCCATGCCCGCGATAGTGGCCGGGAACAACAACGTGTCGCCAACATCCCAGTCGTTGTCGGCGGATTCGCCGGTGCGGATCAGCAGTGTGGTTGGCGGAACATCGTCGTCCACCGTCAGGCCGCCGCCGTGAAGTGACACACGCGTAAGCCCCTTGCGCCAGCGGAGGTATTGCACGGGGTAAGCGACAACAACCACAACCGCTGCGGCCAGAAATGCGAAGATGTAAGCCCCCATGATCATGCCCACAAATCCGAACCCGATTGCGATGCCGACTGCCGCTATCAACGAAAGTGGGAACAGCACTGATGCGGCCAAGAGATGGCCGCGGACCTCGCCGCCTCGCCGTTCCGCCAGCCACTGCGCAACGTTGCGTTCCGCGCGCTCTACGGCTTGCCAGTCATTCAGGTTGTAGTCAGGCATGACAGCCACATTCTCGCGCCCAAGCCGCGCAGGTTCTCTTACAATCCTGTGGGCGGCTTGTATGGGCGACTTCGAACTTCCGCAAAGTCTGCATCTTGCACTGCGCGGCGTGCGCAGTGTTGGGGTAATCACTGGCGCAGGCATCAGTGCGGAATCCGGTATTCCAACCTATCGCGGCAAAGGCGGCATTTACGACGACCCCCAAGAGGGCGACCGCACCATTGAGGACTTGAGCGCCCACACCCTGGCCGACGACCCCGACCGCACCTGGCGGGCGCCGGTTACGTTCACGTCGTCTAGAATGCCCTCTTCGCGCGCGGTGCCCACGCGGATTGGCACGCCGTGTTTTCGGGCCCACGCAAAGTTCGGGCAGTTAGGGTCCTTTTCAATCACGATGGCTTCCTGCTTCAGCGCCACCAGTTGCTGCAGCACGCGCAGCCCGACCTTGCCCAGCCCGAACAGAATGACGTGGTTCTGCAGTGTGGTTGCCATGGCCTTGACCCATTCCGGACTCATCTCGTCGCGCCGAAAGGCGTAGTAAGAAAAACCGCACCAGGCCGTCCAGCACCAGCACCAGCCCGATGATCGGCAGCACGTATTGCAGAACTTCCAGCAGCCAGTGAGAGGGCCACTCCTTGACGGGTTCGCCCGTCAGCAGGGCAAAGGTGACCCACAGCGATTCCGAGCGCAGCGGCCGGTCATACAGTGCATAAAAAGCAACGCCGCCGGCCAGCACAGTAAGAATGGCAAACACGAACAACGGCAGGAATTGCCGAATCGGCTTGCGCAGGTAAACCAGCCAGGCGCTAAGGATTCGCTTCTTGCTTCGCATGGGGCAAGGATAGGAAGGGGCCCTCAGGTTCTCCAGCCGCCCTGGCGGGCAATCTGGCGTCGCAGGTCGTCGTTGACCGAAACGGCAACCTGGTCGCGCGTCCACCACAGTACGCCCGGCACATGGCGCAGCGCCGCAAGGGCCTTAGGCAGGCTGGCGTCCGCCACCGACATTTCCACGTCATAGAGTGACATGCGCCTACCCTGGTGCGCCAGCAGCGTCAACACCTTGGCCAGCAGGGTCAGATCGCAGGCCGCCAGTTGGCGCATGGCCAGAACGTGCTGCGCCGCCATGCCCGCCAGCGTGGCCGGAAAGCAGATGATGTCGCCCGCGTTCCAATCCGCCTCATTGGCGTCCTGGGTGGGCACCAGAAACACCGGCCGCTGCCGGTCGTCGGCAACTTCTACGCCGCCACCATGCAGCGAAACACGGGTCTGGCGCTTGCGCCACATCACGAACTGGTAAGGAAACCCTGCCAGCACAATCAGCAGCCCCAAACCCATGGCCCCAAAGTACAGCGCCTGAATGCCGTCGACCCCGTGCACACTTCGGCCCAAACCGCGCCCGCCAATGGCCAGCAGCATGGCGCCAATGCCAAAGGCCGTGCCCAACGTTGCCAGCAGCGCCAACGGCGCCAGCACCGCCAGCGCAACCATATGGTGGCGCACTTCTTCAGACCGTACCCCCTGCAACCATTGCGCCACGTTGCGTTGCGCGCGTTGCACGGCCTGCCAGTCTTTGAGGTTATAGTCGGTCATCACCGCTACATTGTGGCCTGTTGAGCGGCTGAAGTGGCTTACAATCGTGTCGGCGGCTTGTATGGGCGACTTCGAACTTCCGCAAAGTCTGCATCTTGCACTGCGCGGCGTGCGCAGTGTCGGGGTAATCACTGGCGCGGGCATCAGTGCGGAATCCGGTATTCCAACCTATCGCGGCAAGGGCGGCATTTACGACGACCCCCAAGAGGGCGACCGCACCATTGAGGCCTTGAGCGCCCACACCCTGGCCGCTGACCCCGACCGCACCTGGCGGGCGCTGTTCCAGATTGCTGGCGCAGCCGTAGCAGCCCTGCCCAACGAGGGCCACGCGGCGATTGCGAAAATCGAGGATACGGCCGATCGATTCGTGCTGCTGACCCAGAACGTCGACGGCCTGCACCGGCTGGCGGGCAGCAGAAATGTCATTGATATTCACGGCGACGCCTTTGAAGTGATCTGCACCGTCTGCGGCAAGGCCAATCAGTTCAACGACCCGCGTACTGGTGCGATGGCGCCACAGCGCCTGGACATGCAAGCCTGCATGGCTGCCGGAAAGGCCCCGCGCTGCCCCTGCGGCGGCGTGTACCGCCCGGCCGTGGTGCTGTTTGGCGAAATGTTGCCCGAGGACAAGATCGCGCGCCTGTACGCCGAGTTGCTGGACAGCCCACCAGACCTGGTAATCAGCGTGGGTACCAGCGCGATGTTTCCGTACATCGTGCAGCCCATGCTGGTGGCCGCCAGCGCAGGCAAGCTGACAATCGAGATCAACCCCGAACCCACGGAAATCAGCGATTTTGTGGCCTTTCACATCAAAGCAAAGGCCGGCCAAGCCCTGCCAGCGATTGCGGCGGCGCTAACGGATCAACATCCAGAGCATTAAGGCGGGCGGGCGCGGTGGCTTTGGCCTTCGCGCCCGGGTTGGACCATACTTGGGGTCAGCGCGGGTTTCCGCGTGCGCGACGGGGGTCGCGGTGGGGGGCGGGTGCCCGTGCTGCCCAGAGGTCGCCGGGCGTTCATGTACCCGACAAAAGTAAATTAGCCCCAAGTGGCAACCGGCGCGATTACAACAGGCGAAGGGGTTTGTACCGCTGACTCGGCCGGTGCGCTGCTGCTCAGGGTGGGCCCGACAATCCTGTCGGGCTATCCGGCGCTACCACCCGGACCGATGAAGCCCGTCAAGAATGCCCGGCTTTTGCGTCGCGGCCTGGGCGTAGTAATCCACCAGCCGGCGCTGGCCTGCAATCGGCGCAACGTTGTCGAACACTGAAATCGCCAGGTAAAACCGCAGCATGTCCAGCACGCGCGGGCTGATCACGCCCAGCAGGTGGGCGTTGAAAAGGTGAAACCAGTTGGGCATGCGCAGGGTCGCCCCGTGTTTCCAGCCTGCGGCGCGGCACATCAGCAAGCCGATTTCGCGGCGTGTGAGTATGTCCGGCCCGCCCATTTCCAGTTGCAGGCTTTCGCCCTGTAGGTGGTCCAGCGCGTTGCTGGCGATGTCGTCTTCGTGAATCGGGTTGCTTTTGCAGCCGGGGTTGCCGGGAATCGGAAACACGCCCAGTCGCGCAAAACCCCACAGACGCCGAAAGGTCGAGAAAATGCCCGTGGGCCGCAAAATCGTGTAGGGCAGGCCGCTGGCCACCACGGCGTCCACGACCTGCTCATGGGCGTCGGCAAAGGCGTACTGGCGCAAGTCGCGCCCAAATGCCAGCGATACGTATTGAAAGCGAGCGGCCTTGGCGGTAACGGCGGCCTCCACCAGTGCGCGGTTCAGGGGCACGTCAACGTCGCGATAGCGCTTGCGGCCCATGAACGGGCTGGGCGACGCGCTGGCGCCCAAGGCCGAAAAGACGACATCCTGGGGCGCAATGCAAGCACGCAGGGCTGCCAAGTCGCCAAAATCGACGGCACGGCATTCGTCTGCGCCGGCGCCTGCCAGGCGCGTTGCGTCACGCCCCAACGCCACGGTGTGCAGGCCACGACCACGCGCCAGGCGGATCAAGGCCCGGCCGACACTGCCCGTTGCACCGGCAATCACGATGCGCATCAACACGATTTAGCACGCCCGTGGCTGCCGGCCAATCACGTGGCTTTCAATTCGCCCAGGACGGCCCGTGCCACCGTGTCAAAACGCGAAGTGTCCTCAAACGAGCGGGCCACAAGCATGGCACCCTCAAATGCCGCAAGGATGCGCACGGCCATGGCGCGTGGCGGGCCGTCAAAGGCCAGGGCACGGTCAGCGCGGCCCAGTCTGAGAACACCTTCCAACCAGTCTTCGTTGTCGCCAAAAAAGTCGCGCACACTGTCGCGCAGGGGGCGGGGAAGGGTGGAGAAGTCTGCGGCCAACATGCCGCACATGCACATGCGGTTGTCTTGTTGCAGCACGCTCCGAAACAGGCTGGCATATTTCTGTAGTTTTCCCGCGGCCCGGGCGTTGCTGGCCGATATCTCGGCCAGGGCAGCACCAAAGCGCTGGCGGTATCGGGCCATCAGTGCCCTGCCCAGGTCGGCTTTGGCAGGGAAATGGTGGTGAATGCTGGGTTTTCGAATGCGCAATGCCTGCGCGACATCGGCATAGGAAAAGCCGTTGTAGCCATGGGACTGCACCAGTGCCTGCGCGACGTCCAGTATCTGGTCTGCGGTGTGTCCGCGTTTCTGCATTAGGGAATCCTGGCCTGGCAGGCGAAAAAAGTCATACCAAAACTTGACTATCTACTAGTAGGTAGGCTAGCTTGCGCGCCTCGTTCTTACAGGGGGTAACCATGCAGGTCGATCAGGACAAGTTGAATGCTTTCATGGGCAAATTCGTCGCCGACATCGGCGCGGCCGCGCACGGCGTTACGGTGCTGATTGGCGAGAAACTGGGGCTGTTCAAGGCCATGGCCGCCGGCGGTCCCATGACACCTGCGGAGCTTGCCACCAAGGCCGGTTGTGCAGAGCGCTATGTGCGCGAGTGGCTGGCGGCGCAGGCGGCTTCCGGGTTTGCGGAATACGCGCCCGCGACAGGAAAGTATCACCTTTCGCCGGAGCAGGCCTTTGCGCTGGCCGATGAATCCAGCCCTGCCTACGTTCCAGGTGCCTACTATGTGCTGTCCAGTTTGTGGAAGGATGAGCCGCGCATTGCCGAATCTGTTCAATCCGGCAAGGGGATGGGCTGGCATGAACACCACGCTGACCTGTTTGTCGGCACGGAAAAGTTCTTCCGCCCGGGTTATGTGGCGAATCTTGTGGGGTCGTGGCTGCCGGCACTTGACGGCGTCGAGGCCCGCCTGCAGTCCGGCGGCACGATTGCGGACGTTGGTTGCGGCCACGGCGTGACCAGCGTGCTGATGGCACAGGCCTACCCCAAGTCCAGAATCACGGGGTTCGATTTTCACCGGCCTTCCATTGAGCGCGCCCGCGCCGTCGCCGAAGCCGCCGGCGTGGCCGATCGTTGCACCTTCGAAGTGGCCCCTGCCAAGGGTTTTCCGGGCAAAGACTATGACCTGGTGACATTCTTTGACTGCCTGCACGACATGGGCGACCCGACCGGTGCGGCAGCGCACGTCTACAAATCGCTCAAGCCCGGCGGCACCTGGATGATCGTGGAGCCTTTTGCCCATGACTCGACCGAGCAGAACCTGAACCCGGTGGGTCGCGTTTTTTACGCGGCGTCGTTGTGCGTGTGCTGTCCGGCATCGCTTTCGCAGGAGGTCGGTGCGGCGCTGGGCGCGCAGGCTGGCGAGGCCCGCATATCGGATGTGGTTCGCAAGGGCGGATTCAAGAAAGTGCGCCGGGCCGCAGAGACGCCTTTCAACATGGTGCTGGAAGCCCGCAAGTAGCGCCGTGCATGCCCGCCGCTTCACGCAAAGGCCCCGCGCATTGGCGCGGGGCCTTTGTAGTGCAGCAGGGCTTACTCTGCCAGCTTCACGCCAAGGCGGTGCAGGGCCTGGTTGATTTCGTCCAGGCTTTCGTCCTTCAAGCCGGTGGCGCGCACGGCCTTTTCGGTGGTCAAGGTAAGGTCGCGAATGCTGGTGATGCCCAGTTGCGCGAGTTTCTTGCCAATGCGCATGGGCAGTTCCAGCACTTCCATGGGGGCACTGAGAACATCGGCCAGAACGACATCGCTGTCCGGAAGCTCTGATTGGCGCTGGCGCTGGGCCATCATGGCGCGGCCGATACGAAAGGCTTCTACGGCCAGTTCTTCGGCGTCGTCAATCTGGCCGCGCATGACCAGCCCGGTCAGGGCAGCCGCGGCGAAACGATCAAGTTGGGTAGAGGACACAGGTTGCCCCTCAGCAGTCAAGTCTCGGCAGCGACATGTTGCAGCATAGCATGGCCGATGCCCGCTGCGGACCTTAGACTGCCAAAGCCAGGGTTGCCGCTAGAACGTGTCGCGCTGGGTGATGGTGGCGATTTCAGAAAGCGTGGTCTTGCCTGCCAGGGCTTTCTTGATGCCGTCCATGCGCAGGGTAAGCAGCCCGCCCTGCTGCACCGCCACGCGCTTGATTTCGCCCGCCGGCAGCTTTTCGACAATCTGCTGCTTGATTGTTTCGTTGATCGGCATGATCTCGTGAATGCCTGTACGCCCCGTGTAGCCAGTCTTGAAGCAGGCTTCGCAGCCAGCGCCCTGGTACAGAAAGCCGTCGGGCAGGTCGGCCATGGTCAGGTCAAAGCTGCGCAGTTCGCGCTCGTCGGGCACATAGGTGCGCTTGCATTCTTTGCAGATGCGACGTGTCAGGCGCTGGGCCACCACGCAGATTACCGACGACGAAACCAGAAACGGCTCCACCCCAAGGTCCACCAGTCGCGTCACGGTGCTGGGCGCGTCGTTGGTGTGCAGCGTGCTGAACACAAGGTGGCCGGTCAGCGCGGACTGAATACCGATCTGCGCGGTTTCCAGGTCTCGAATTTCGCCCACCAGGATCACGTCGGGGTCCTGGCGCACAAAGCTGCGCAGCGCGCGGGCAAAGGTCAGGCCCTTTTTCTCGTTCACTTCAACCTGCGAGGCCCCCGGCATCTGGTATTCAATCGGGTCTTCAATCGTCAGGATGTTGATGTCCGGGCGGTTGATGCTGGCAATGGCCGCGTACAGCGTGGTGGTTTTGCCCGAGCCCGTGGGGCCGGTCAGCAGAATGATGCCGTTGCTGTATTCCAGATAGGTGCGGAAGGTGTCTTCGTGCGCCTTGCCAAAACCGATATCGGCCAGGTTGAACTGCTTGTTGCTTTTTTCAAGCAAGCGGATCACCACGCGCTCGCCATAATTCGTGGGAATGGTGCTGATACGCAGGTCAACATCGTTGTCGCCCATCTTGACGCTGGCGCGGCCGTCCTGGGGCAGGCGGCGTTCGGCGATGTCCATTTTGCCCATCACCTTGATGCGCGCGACAATCGCGTCCTGCAGTTTCTTGCTGGGCGTCATGACGTCATACAGCACGCCGTCCACGCGATAGCGAATCTGCAGCTTGTGTTCGCTGGGCTGAATGTGAATGTCGCTGGCCCGCATGCGCAGGCTTTGGCTGAAGATCGTATTCACCAGCTTGATGATGGGCGCCGCAGTGGCGATGTTCAGGATGTCGGTTTTTTCGTCGAAGTCGAACTCGGTCTCCAGCATGCCGTCGGCTTCAAGCTCGCGCTCGACTTCATCGCTGACTTCGGTTTTCTGCGCGTAGCTGCGGTTGATCAGTTCACTGATCTCCACGCGCGGGGCCAGCACCGGTTCCAGTGGCTGGCGCAGCAGGCCAGCCAGTTCGTCCATCGGGTACAGGTCCAGCGGCCGGCAAGTGGCCACGCGAACCGTTCCGTTGACTTCACCCAGCGCTACCAGGTTGTAATTGCGCGCAAAGGCAACAGGCACTTTCTCGGAGAACTTGGGCAGCGGCTTGTACTTGGAAAGGTCGCCCTCAAAGGGCAGGCCCAGTTGCGTGGCGTAATACTCCAGCATCTCGGATTCGGCCAGCAGGCCGCTTTCGACCAGCGCTGTGTCCAGCTTTTCGCCGGATTCACGAGAACGCTGCAACATGGTGTCGACTTTGTCCTGCCGGACACCGCGCTCCTCAATCAGATATCTGGCAAGGGCGTTGGACATGGTCTGGTTGCTCCGGGCCTGGCCAATATGTAACGACCAGCCCCGCCGGGGGTTGGGCTGGAGTTACGCCGAAGATTCAGGGGTTATCGCGACTTCTGGCGCAGGCTTTTCGGCCGATTTTTCGGTCCCCTGTTGCTCGTCAAAGCGCTTGCGGGCGGCCTCGGCCTCGGCCTCAGTGTCCTGGGCGGTGGGGTACAGCTTCAAGCGTTCCTCAGCGACCATGATCTGGTCATAGGTCGTACCCTCAATGCGGTAGCGCATCAGAAGATAGCTAATCAAGTCACATCCCTGGCACACCACACTAAGCCAGCAGACCAGCAGCCCGACGCTGGCCCAAAACAGCGAAGCCAGCGCAAAGGGCGTAAGTTGTTCCAAAGGCGGCGTTTCCCATGGTGCCAGCGCAACTTGCAGGCTGCGCGCACACATTTCGGGCCCGCCCGTCAGGTAAATGCAGCCGGCAATGACAGCCCAGGCACCCGCCAGAACCAACCCGCCCAGCACCAGCGCCACCACTACCACGCCCAGCTTGGCCAGCAGGTAGCCCGCGTAGCGAAAAGGCTTCTGCAACACGTAACCAGCCGGGCGCGAAAGGGCTTCCAGGTAATCGCGACCTTCCACCACGGCCGTGGCGGGCATCATGGGCGCCGAGGCCACAATCAACAGCAGTGCAAGAGACGCCACCAGCGCACAAGCCAGCGCCAACGGAAACGTCACCACGGTCAGTATTGCGCCCGTGACATCAGGAATCAGCGTAATCAGGCTCCAGGCCAGCACCACCAGCGCCAGCGCACCGGGCAGAATCATGGCCAGCACCGGGGCGCCAGCCGCCATGCGGTACAACGAGGGTTCCGAGGGCAGTTTGGCGCGTTCGTCACGCCCGATTTCAAGGGCAGCGCTGCGCACCACGGGCGCGTTCAGATAGCCAAAGCCCAGCCACCAGCCAGTGAAAATGCAGGCCCAGAACGCCAGCCTGCCCGGGCTGTCCGGCCAATGAGCAAGCGTTTCAATCGCGGCCTGGATACCCGGGCCGTCGGGCAGGATTTCGCCAGTCGCCCGCCAGCCCAGCACAAGAATCAGGCAAAGCGCCACGGCCAGCGTCCACAACACGGCCAGGCAGGCCTGGACCATGCGGCGCAGGTTGCACGCCAGCACAATGGCATGGGGCATGTCGCGAACATCGTGGTAATGAAACCGCATGGGCGGGAAGTCTAGCCCCGTTGCACAGGGGCGCAACTTGGTGCAGTTGGCGGCTACGGGGGCTGTCTCGTTGACCCGGGGGGGTGCCTGCCCTAAAGTTCATGGCCACGCCCACCATGGCAACCAACGGCAACAACAAGCGCAAGACCGGACCACTGACCCGGGCCTTCTTCAAAGGCCTGGCGATTGTGTTGCCGGCGATCATCACGATCGCGATCTTTGCGTGGGTATGGGACATTCTGCGCGTCAACGTAGTTGAGCTGCTGATTCGCGGCATTGATTCCGTGGCCTTGTTCGAGCCCCGCCGCCTGACACGCAACGAGCGCGACTATCTCAAATTCATCAACGCCGACAAATACGTCGTGTACATGGACGCGGCGATTGACGATTGGGGTGCAGACGCCACGGCCGAGGAAACGCCCGCCGACCGTGCAGCGTACTTGAAATTTCAAGCAGACCGCGAGATTGAAGCCAAGCGCAAGCACGAAGAAGAACTCAACAAGGCCCTGGCTGAAGGACGCACCCCGCCCGGGGCCAAGGAGAACGAAGTCAAGTTGAACGTGCTGATACGTGACCTGCCTGAGACCTCGTGGGGTTATTCGCCGCCCATGCGCCGGCGCGGCATGCTGCAGTTGATTCTGGATGCCAACCACTGGAAGCGCGAATACGACCCCGACACTGGCCGGCCGCTTTCCTTTCACTGGTTTGAATACTTGCTGGCCACAGTGGTGGGTCTGACGCTGGTGGTGCTGCTGGGTTTTGGCACGCGCAACTTTCTGGGCAAGCGCCTGGTGGCGCTGCTGGAGTGGTTCGTAACGCGCACGCCGGTAGTGAAAGCCGTTTACCCGCATGCCAAGCAGCTGGTCGAGTTTTTCTTCAGCGACAAAAAGCCACTGGAGTTTGACTCCGTGTGCGCCGTGGAGTACCCGCGCGAACGCTGCTGGTCGATTGCCTTTGTGACTGGTGCTGGCCTGCAATCGCTTCAAGACAAAACGGGCAAACGCATGGTCACGGTGTATGTGCCAAGTTCGCCTGCACCCATGACAGGCTACACGATGTTTCTGGCCGCCGACGAAGTTGTGCCGCTGGATATCAGCGTAGAAGAAGCCATGAAGATTGTGATTTCTGGTGGTGTGCTGATGCCGCTGGCGGAACACGTGCGGCCGGCTTCCGGCGCGCAGTTTGCCCTGTCGCACAAGATTGACCAGCAGATCCGCGCCCGCCAGACCACAATCCTGAACAAGTCAGACCTCGTGCCACCGGGCGAATCCGCGCAAACGGCGCAACAGCCGGCCTCTGGCGACAAGCCCGAAGTGCCCGCCGCATCCGGCGACGCTGACTAAACCAGTTGAATCGAGTGGGCCACCGGCCCGCGCTTGGTCTGGTCCAGCAGGAACTCCAGTTCCTGGCCGGCCTTGAGGTCAAACACGCCGTTTGTGGTAACGGCGCCAATATGAATGAACACCGCCGGTGCCCCGACACGCTGCGCAAAGCCAAAGCCCTTGCGGGAGTCGAACCACTTGACGGTGCCGCGGGTGCGAATGCGCGAGGTTGCCATGGGTGGGCTCCGGGTACTGCAGGCGTGATCGTGTCTATGCTGCAGGCGCCGATTCAATACGTCTAGGTCAGTTCTGCTGCAAGTTCCTGGCGCCGCGCCATGTCTGCGTACAGACCGCCACTTTTTCGCAACTGGGCGTCGGTGCCGCGCTGCACGATACGGCCTTCGTCGAGCACAAGAATCTCGTCGGCGTGCTGCACACTGCTGACGCGCTGGGCAATGATCACGGTCGTGATGCTTTGGCTGTACTGCTTCAGGTTGCGCAAGATGCGTTCTTCGGTGTCGGTGTCGATGGCGCTGAGGCAGTCATCCAGTACCAGAATCGCCGGCTTGCGTGCCAGCGCGCGCGCAATCGCGGCTCGCTGCTTCTGGCCACCGGATAAATTCACCCCGCGCTCTCCCAGCATGGTGTCATAGCCTTTGGGCAGCGTGGCGATCTCGGGCTCGAATTCGGCGGCCTGGGCGCTTTGGCGCACCAGCGTGTCGCGCTGCGGGTCTTGGGGGTCCAGGCCCAGGGCGATGTTGTTGGCAATCGTGTCGCTGAACAAAAAGCTGTCCTGTGGCACGTAGCCAATATGCCCGCGCAGGGCCAGGGCGTCGTAAGTCTGGATAGGCTTGCCATCGACCAGAATCTCGCCTTGCGTCACGGGGTACAGGCGCAGCAGCAGGTTGGCCACGGTGCTCTTGCCGCACCCCACGGGGCCCACAATCGCAAGCGTCTTGCCGGCCGGAACCACAAAGCTGATATCGCGCAGCACCAGCGGCCCTTGTGGCGTGTACTGATGGCTGACGCCGCGAAAGGCGATCTCGCCGGCGATGGTTGCTGCTGGCGCGCCACCAGGAACACGGCTTACATCCGGCGCGATATCGCCAAGGTCATGCAGGCGCTTGAGGCTGGCCTCGGCCCGTACAAACAGCATGGTGACCCAGCCCAGCGCTATCATGGGCCAGTACAGGTTCAGGTTGTACATCATGAAGGCGGCAAGGTCGCCCGCACTGAAGTTGCCCCGGCTGATCTCGAGTGCCCCGAAATACAGAATGATCAGCACGCCCAGCCCCGAAAAACCCCAGATGCTGGCCTGGAACATCGATTGGTTGCGGGCCGCACCGATCTTGTTGTGCAGATAGCGGCGGCCCAGGCGGTCCAGTTCAGCCACCTCAAAGGCCTCGCGCGAAAATGCTTTCACGACGCGGGCACCTGCGAAGTTTTCCTGGGCCCGGGCGGAAAGCTCCGCCAGGTCTTCCTGGCCCTTGGTCGTGTACCGCCGCACGCGCGGGTTGAACCAGATCGTGGACAGCGTCAGCCCCACCAGCGGCACCATGGCCAGCAGGGTCAAGGTGACGTTCAGGGAAAGCATCACCGACATGGCAGCCGGAAACATCACCACTGTTCCGCCCAGGTACATCACGGCCGGACCGATCATCATGCGCACGTTTTCGATGTCGCTGGTCAGCAGGCTCATGATCGCGCCGCTGCGTGTGGTGTTGTAGTAATCCGCGGGCAGGTTCTGCATGGAGCCATACAACTGCTTCTTGAGTGCGTATTCGGACCGCCGCGAAATGCGCACCAGATAGTAGCGCTTGAGAAACGTGAACACGCCCATCACCGCCGCAATGCCCCCGGCTGTGCCAAGCGCCACCGCCACGAAGGCTTCATTATCGTTGGGTCGCCAGGGCATCAGCGTATGCGCCAGCCAGGCCGAAAGGCCGGTTTCAATCGGGACGCCAGTGGGCGATGCGGAGTCCACGGCCAGCTTGATGAAAATGGGAATCGCTGCCTGGCACAGCGTGCCCAGGATCAGCGCCGAAAGCCCGATCACAAGCCAACGGAAGTTGGCCCGGTATTCGGAAAGAATGAAACGCAACGTGCGCAAAAAAAGTGCCTGGGTGTTCGAGGCTGAGTTCCCAACGTAACGCAGAAACGCCGTGCGCGAAACGACTTATTCCGGCCAAGGGCAGATTGGCAAGATTCGACATTCCAGTCGGTGCGGCGGTTGGGGGGTTCTATAATCGGTGGCTCGTCAACGGGACTTCCCACATGGGTGAAGGTCTGACAAAGCTGATCCAGCGAGTGTCGCAGGGCGACCAGGCCGTGTTCAACCAGTTCTATGACGCCGCCCGCCCGCTGATTCGGGGTGTGCTGTTTCGTGTGCTGGGCACCGACGACGTTGAGGCGATTGAGCAGGAAGTCAGTGTAGAGCTTTGGCAGCGCGCCCAGCAGTTTGACCGCACCCGGGCACCCGCCGCAGCCTGGGTGGTAATGGTGGCACGGGCACGGGCCATGGATCACCTGCGCCAGCGCAAGGTGCGCCGGAACATTGAGGGCGTGAGTGCCGAAGGCATGGACGCCGGCACCGACGATTCCGGCATTTCGGCGCTGCTGTTTCGCACCGAGCTTCAGGGCCAGGTGCGATCTGTGGTGGATGGGCTGGCCGATGAGCACCGCGTGGTGATTGACCTGTGCTTTTTTGGCGGGTTGAGCCACGTGCGTGCTGCCGAAACGCTTGGATTGCCGCTGGGCACGGTCAAATCACGCGTGCGGGCTGCACTGGTGCAACTGGCCGAAGTGATGGAACCGGTCGAGTAACCTTGGCCTGATGCAAGCGGGCCATGCGCCCGGCAACGTCCCCTTTACGTGCCGGTATCCGGAGAGCGCCGAATCAGCACGCACGGGGACGCTTCCCACAGCCCGGACGCATGGCGTTTGTCATGAATCGGTGCGAACCCCGGCCGCTTCGAACACCGCCTCGGCCTCTGCTTGCAGTTCGGCGTCGGGCGTGCCAAAGCGCAGCATTTCGCGGGCATAGGGCAGGGCCTGGCTGGCAGCGTCGTTGGCGCGCAGGGCGCGGCAAAGCACCCGCAGGGCTTCCAGATCGCGCCGGTTTTCAAGATCCTGTTGCGCCAGCGCAAGCGCGGCTTGCGGCTCAATGCCGGCATCCATCAAGGATTCGGCCAGAATTCGGCGGTCGCCCGTGCCACGGCGCTGCGCAACAGCCGCTGCAAGCCGTTTTTGCACGTCGGCCCGAAGCTGGGACGCCAGCGCGGTGTTGCCTGCGCGGTCCTCCAGTGCGGCCAGGCGAACTTGCAGGCGCGCGTCGGGGCGCGATGCAATGGCGGTTTGCAGGTACGGGCGCGCCAGTGCGTCCTGGCCATCTTGTTCAAGGCAGCGCGCCAGCAGCCCCATCAGCGGGCGATAATCCGGCGCGATTCGCAGGCCAAGGATGAAGTGATGGCGTGCCAGGCGCCATTCATGGCGCTTCAGGTGCTGCATGCCAACCATCATCCTTGCCCACGCGGCCTGCTCGCCGCCAGCATCAGCGGCGTCCTCAGCGGCCTCCTCGAATAGCTGCAATGATTCCTGTGCCCGGTTGAGGACAAATGCAACGGCCGCAAGGCGGGCCTTGGTGGAGAACCCGGGCTTGAGTGCGTGCACGCGCTGGTAGTCGGCCTGGGCCAGATCGTAGTCGCCGTGGCCAAAGCAGGCGTCGCCGCGAACGGCCAGGAGCCAGGGGTGGTCCGGCTCTTCTGCCAGCCCGATATTGGCCAGTTTGCGCGCTTCAACAAAACTGTGCGAGGCCATGGTGACCAGCGCCAGATAGGCCAGGGCGTCGGGGTTGTGGCGCGGGCGCTGCACAAGCGAGTCCTGCAGGGCGTGGGCGGCTTGCTCGTAGAGTGTTTCGTCGCCCGTGACGCGCGCCAGGGAATACAGCGTGGCGCCAAGGCTGTTGCGGCTGATCCAGTCAAAGCGGTCCGTGGCAATGCGCGCTGCGAAAAAATCAGCATCGCGGCGCAGCTTGGCCGTTACGCTGCCTTCCAGCCCCGGCATTTGCGGCGTTGGCAGGGGCTGTTCTGCCTGCACTTGGGCGCCCTGGCTGGCAGATGTCGCCAGTGCTGCAAGCAGGGCCAGGATGGTGATGAGCCGCAAGGGCATGGTGCGATCTCCGGTGCTACAGGGGCCGTCGCTGCTGCGACGGCCCCTTGAGTTGTGGTTTACGGCCAAGGGTTGGCAAGGTAAGGAAACGTACCCGAAAACGCGGCATCGTTGGTGTTGATGGTGTCGGAGATACCACCGCCAGCGGTGTTGCGGTTCAACACCAGGCCCAGAATCGGGTCCATCACGTCATCGGACAATTGCCTCCCGTTGGGAAAGGTCACGGGATTGGCAAAGTTGATCGACACAACGTCCGGGCACACAATCGCCAGCAACTGCGCGGTTGTTACGCCGGGCACGTCCTGGGCCGGAAAGCCCGAGATGCCGTCCACGGCCGTGCGCAGGCCGTCGATGTTGCTGCCCATCTGGCCCTGAAACAAGGCAATGTCGGACGACGGATCGCCACGGTTGAAACTGTCCTTGCTGGCCGAAGAAATCAGTGCGGTGTTGATTGCCGGCACGGCCATACGGTCAATCTGTGTCGCGCCTGCCGGGGCAGGGTCACTCTTGTCATCGTCTTTCTTGCAGCTTGCCACAACGACTGCCGCCGCCAGCATCAGCAGGCCCGCGGCAAAAAGCCGGATCTGAATCCGTTCCATGTTGGTCTTCATGTGTTCTCCTTTCGCGGGACTACTTCTTGAAAGTCTTGGCCCAGGCACGAATGGTTCCCGTGTTCGGGTTGCCGGTGCCATTGACGGCAACAATCGGGAACTGCAGCACGATCGATGCGACATTCTTGCCGGCAAAGAAATCCGCCGGCGTGCCGTTGACGGTGCTCAAACGCAGACCGCTGTCGGGCAGGTACAGCATCGAGGTAAAGTCCTTGAAACCTACCAGGTCAAAAAAGAACGGGTCGTCACGCACGCCCGCAAAGGCCTGGATACCGCCGGTGCTGACCACAATCGGGGTTGAGGTCGTGGACACATTGCCCGTGATGGGCGTTGCTGCCAGCCCGGCAATGCTGAACTGCTGCGGCGATGTTCCGCTGAACGTCACCGTTACTGTGGCTTCCGGGTTGTTGTCGCCTGTGTTGTCGACGTAGATCTTGTAGATGCCATCGTTGTCGAACAGGTTGCCCACGGGCATGCCCGTCATCGGGCTGACGTTCAGCACCACGCACAGGTCGTTTGTCGTGGCGGGCCGAAAGGCGTACACGTCAGTGATGTCCAGTTGCCCGCTGGCGGTCGGAAGCGGGGAATCCACGTGGTCTGCGGCCTTGGCCACGTTGTCTTCGCCGGCGGTTACCACCACCAGGGCAAAGACCAGCCCGGCCAATCCCAGCAGGAAGCTGAGTGCGGCCAGGTATGTCCTTACGGAATGCATGCTGCCTCCTCTCGAGAGCGTTTTCTGCAACGTTGCAGGATGTTGCGTACCCATGAATACGCGGCATCGGCCACGCCGGATTTGGCACGGGCCGGAATTATCGAATCAAGATTGTCAGGCTTGGGCGTGTCTGTTGCGCAAGGCGCCCGGGGGGCAGCTTTAGCGCTGGCGTTGCAGCCAGCTCAAATCGTGTTCGTCAACGCCCATAAGCTCGGCGTTGAATATGCGCCACTCGTTGCCAACCTTGACCAGCACCTTGCGCACGGGCAACCTGACGGTCGTGCGTGTCGCGGCGTCCACGATGGCGTACACCACCAGCCCGAACACCAGGCCCATCAGAATGAACAGGCCCCACAACGTTGAGTTCGTGGTGATGGTCATGTCGGCTTCAACCAGCACCACGTTGGCAGCAACCGGCGTTTCGCGCACGTTGCGAATGGCCATGCGGCAGTAAGCAGGCATGCGCGGCCGCAGCAACTGGTCCCAGTACAGCTTGAATTGGCCGGGGTCTGCAAAGCGATAGGGCATACCGGTTGGCTGGCCCAGCTTTTGAACCAACGGTTGAACGCGCGGAAAATCATCCAGGTCATTGGCAATGGCCAACGCCCTGGCGCGCTTGTGTGAGCCCCGGCCCAGGGATCGGAAGAACTCCTTGAAAGCAGTCTTGGGGGTAAGCGGCCGAGAACGCAAGAAAATGATCACAGGGATCGAAGCAAACCCCAGCGCGATCAAAGCAGGAATCAGCACGCCAAGCGGGCCGCTGGTTCTGTCCTGCGACAGCGCAAAAGCAAACAGCAGCGCCAGCCCGACAGGAACGGCAGCAATCACAGACACTATCACAGTGCGGGCAACATCCCCGCCGGCAGGCTCGCTGGCCAGAAGCTGGCAGGCCTCAAACTTGTCCCGCGCACGCTGAAGCAATTGCGCCTGCACAGACGCAGGATCTACGGGTGCCGTGGCACCGAAGGCAGCATTGCCGTAAGGGCGGAAATTGGGTTCTTGCATGGGCGTCTCACTCGTGCCAACACTAGAAACCTATCAAAAGTTCCAGCCGCCGCCGCAGATTTCATGATTAAGCATCAAAGAAAGAACTTCTGTGCAATCGTTGGTCAGCCGACAAAGCGGCGCAGCAAGGCAGGATTGGCGGAATCATCAATCTCTCCACCCATCGCGGGGCGATCCGCCCAGGCACCAGGGGCCTCCAAGTTGGCCCGCAACATGGCAAGTTGCGACAGCCGCAGCAGGCCCGACTTGCCGTTGCGGCGCAAGGCCACGGGTCTGCACCCAGCCAGTCTTGTCCACTATCGGTGCAAGCCGGTTGGGGGCAATGCGGTCAAATACTCAAGCCCGCACCCGGGGATACTTTGGCGCTTAAGTGTTTGCGCCAACCCGGAAGGGTTGGCGGGAGCACATGGGAATCGAACCCACCTGACCCATTCAGGTCACACCGGTTTTGAAGACCAGGAGGCCCACCAGGCGCCTATCTGCTCCCGGGGCATTTATAGCACTGCCGTGGTCCTGTGTCAGCGTCGGCCTGCGCCCCGTAACTAGGCCGAACGCTGCCTGCGCATGCGCCACAGCGTGCGCAGAAAAGCCATGCCGTACTTGAAGATGCGGTTCTTGCTGCGGCCGGCACCCCGCTGATGGTAGTGAATGCCAACTTCCTTGATGCGACCCTTGCGCCCCACGGCATGGGCCAACAGGGCCGGCTGCACCTCAAAGAACCTGGCGGCCAAGGGCGCATCCACGAACATTTCGCGCCGGTACAACCGAAAGCCGCTGCTGATGTCGCGGGCAGGCAGGCGCGCAAAGGCCCGAAACAGCGATGCCAACAGGCGGCTGAGAAACCTGCGAAACGCCGTGCCGTCGCTGCCGCCGCCTTTGACCAATCGGCTGCCAATCACCAGGTCCGCGTCCTGGCGGGCAGTCCACAACTTCAGCGCGTCATCGGCGCGGTGGCTGCGGTCAGCATCCAGCACCAGCACCCAGGTTGTCTTGGCTTCACGCATGCCGCGTTGCAACGCTGCCGCGTAGCCTGTGGCGTCCACAATCACGCGTGCGCCCGCCGTTGCGGCCTCTGCTTGCGTTGTATCTGTGCTTTGGCCATCGACAACGATCGCCTCGGCCATGGCACTGCCCAGGGCGGTCTTTAACTCGCCAATCAGCAGGCCGACATTGCCGGCTTCGTTCAATGTGGGCAGAACAACCGTAACGGTGTCGGTCACTTCTTTGCCGCAGTAATGGCTGCCACCAGTTCCATGATCTGGCCTTGCAGCACGGTGCGGGGGTCAAACACCAGGGCGTCGTTTTCGATCCGGCAGAAGACGCTGGGGGTGCCCATGCGCAGGCGTTTTGCGGCTGCTTCCAGACCGCCGCCAAGGCTGCGAATTTCGACCACCGTGGTGGGAAGGTCGTCACCGGGGGTCGACCCGCCGCCGATCTGGCTGCGGGATTCACGAATGTCTGCGGCAATGCCACGCTTCTTCAGGCGGGCGGTGATGGCGCGGGCGGCGCGGGCGCATTCCGCGTTGCTGCGCGAAATCAGTTGCAGGGTGGGTACTTCTTCCAGGGCGCGTTGCGGGTCCAGGTACAGCTTGAGTGTGTGTTCCAGCAGGCTCAAGGTCACCTTGTCGCAGCGCATCATGCGAAACA
The DNA here is from genome assembly GCA_016722065.1 of Planctomycetota bacterium. Classification (GTDB taxonomy): domain Bacteria; phylum Planctomycetota; class UBA8742; order UBA2392; family UBA2392; genus H3-PLA7. Next base: position 59,643 of record JADKGX010000001.1, on the reverse strand, counting down.
GCGCGTTCTTCTTGACCGCTGCCACCAGGTCTTTGCGGCCGACAATAATGCCGGCCTGGGGCCCACCCAGCAGCTTGTCGCCACTGAAGCAAACCAGATCCGCCCCTGAGGCCACAAGCTGGGGCACGCTGGGTTCTCGCGTGATGCCGTAGGGCCGCAGGTCAACCAGACTGCCGGCGCCAAGGTCGTACACCACCGGCACCTTGCGGCGCTGGCCGATCTCGACCAGTTCTTCCAGCGTGGCGCTTTCTGTAAAGCCGACAATCGCGTAGTTGCTGGTGTGAACTTTAAGCAGCATGGCGGTGTTGTCGCCAATGGCTTGTTCGTAATCGCTGGCGCGCGTCTTGTTGGTGGTGCCAATTTCGATCAGCTTGCAGCCTGCTTTGCGCATCACATCGGGCATGCGATAGCTGCCGCCGATTTCAACCATATGCGCGCGAGAGCACACGACTTCGCGACCGTCGGCCATGGTGTTCAGAATCAGCATGGTCGCGGCGGCGTTGTTGTTGACCACCGTGGCGGCCTCGGCGCCTGTCACGCGCTCAATCAGCTTGTTCACCAGCTTGTCGCGGTCGCTGCGCTTGCCGGTTTCGCGGTCCAGTTCCAGCAGGCTGTACTGGGCCGATTCCCGGGCGGCGGCAGCCATCACGGTGGGGGCCAGCGGTGCGCGGCCCAGGCTGGTGTGCAGGATCACGCCTGTGGCATTGATGACGCGGCACTGGGCCGGCGAGGCCAGAAGTTCCAATCGCGCCCGTGTGGCGCGCAGCAGCGTGGCCGGTTCCAGGTCTTCCAGGCCGGGGCTTTTGCCGTTTCGAATTGCGGCCCGGGCGATTTCGATTTGTGCCCGCACTTCAGCGGTTACCAGCGCACGTCCGTAGGCTGCGATCAAGCCCTGTGCGTCGGCGTGGTCAAGTACGCTGTCCATCTTGGGCAGGTCGCGAAGTTGCGCGGTGGGTGTTTTCGGGCTCACGCGGGTACTGTAACAGGCAAAAAGGGGTCCTGAAAGTGCAACGGCCGGCGCATGGCGCCGGCCGTTGGCGTGGCTGGTTTCAACCCTTGATCTTTTGCAGCGCGGCGTCGATATCCTTGGCCGCGTCCGTGCCCCTGTAGGCGGCTTTGAGCGCCTTGAGGGCCTTTTCTGATTCCGCGCCCTTGCCCGCCAGTTCGGCGGCTTCGGTGCGTACGCCGTCCATCAGGCTGTGATACAGGCGGACGGTTTCTTCCTGCTGGTTCATGCCGACAACGTCTTCCTTGAAATTCTTCAGCATGGCCTTCAGCGCACCGGACTTGTCGCCTTTGTCCATGGCGGCTTTGGCGGCATCCAGGTTCTTTTGCAGCTTCTTGGCAGCGGATTCAACCTTGTCGCCAACCTTGGTGATGTAGGCCTTGAGCTCCGTGGCTGCGGGTGGCTTGGTCAAACGGAAGTATTCGTTGCCCCAACTGTCTGCCACCAGCACCAGCGGCTTGCCTGGCGCAACGCCGTAATCGCGGCTTGGGTTTTCACTGAGCAGCTTGGAGACCGGAATCGGCGACTCGTTTTCATAGACCGCTTTCTCGCGGTCCATGTTCAGCGGGATGCGAATGAAGACCGCATTGTTCTTGGCCAGTTCGACCAGGTCTTTGCCGTACCAAGATGCGTCGGTGTCTCCTTCGCCAGGAAAGTAGATCACCAGCGGCAACTTGGCCTGTGCGGCACCTTCCAGCGCTTTGGTTGACGGCGTCTGCCAGCCTGGGATATCAGCGGGGTTGATCGCAGGCCGGGCGGGTGCCACCGGGGTCGGGGCATTGCCTGGCTGCGGGTTGTCTACGCGTCCCACTTTCTTGGGCGCAGCGACCACCACCACCACCTCCAGCTGCGGGAGAACCTCCCGCTCCGCTGCCACCTCATCACTGTGCGGCAAGCGGTTGCGCCATCACGCCCATCAGTGCAAGCGCGCCGCAGGCGATCAGCGCCTTGATTCCGTCGACTTTCATGGTTGTCCTCCCGGACTGTAAAGACGTCTTTATTGACCTGGCCGCGCAAGGGCGGGCCAGTCATGTGTGGCTTAAATGTTATGCGCGCTTACAGTATTTGTCCAACCAAAGCGGTTTTTGCCACAGACGCGCGGCTGCCTTCAGAAAAAAGACAACCGGCAGGGCCGTGGGGGGCCGCTGCCGGTCGCAATGCACTGAGTGAACTAGTTCTTCTTGTCCTGGGTGATCTTGCTGGGCATTTTCTTGGTCGCTTCGTCAGCTTCCTTGGCGACTTCCGTGCCCTTCATCTCCTTCGTCATACCCTTGAGACCGTCCACGTCGCCCTTTTCCTGGAGTTCCGCAATCTTGGTGCGCGCGGCATCCAGAATCTCGTAGTACAGGCGAATCGTGCTTTCCTGGGCGTCCAGACCGACCACGTCTTCCTTGAAGTTCTTGCCAACAATGATCTTCAGGGCAGCGGCACGGCCGGTTTTGTCCAGTGCGGCTTTGGCTGCGTCCAGGTTCTTCTGCAGCTTCTTGTTCGTGTCTTCCACTTTCGACGGTACTTTGTCGATCATGGTCTTGAGTTCCGCGGCCGAAGGCTTGCGGTCGCTGCGGAAGTACTCGTTGCCGTGCCAATCGGCGACGACAAACAAGGGCTTGCCAACGGCAACCTTGTAGTCGCGGGCCGGGTTGTCACTCAGCAACTTGGAAACCGGCACCGGGCTGTCTGTATCCGGGGCCTTGTCGCGGTTTTCATTGTACGGAATGCGCAGGAACACAGCGTTTTCACGGGCGAGAGCAGCGTAGTCGTCGCCATAGACGTAAAAGTCGCCATATTCAGCACCCTCGCCCTGGAAAAACAGGACGATAGGGAGCTTGCTTTGTGCCGCGTTTTCCAACGCTTGTTTGCTTGGCGCCTGCCACGACGGAACCTTTGTGGGGTCCGGTTTGGCGGGCTGAACAGGGGCGGAGTTCGTGGGACCGGCAACACGGCCGATCTTATTGCCTCCACCTCATCACTGTGCGGCGAGGGGCTGGGCGACGATGCCGGCAAGCGCGAACGCCCCGACCGTGGCCAGCACCTTGAACGAAAGACGATTCATCCCGGAATCTCCGTTAAGGTTGAACAGCTTGTAAGGTTGCACCGACAGATACTTCGTGGAACAAATGCTACGCTACTTACTGGAATTTGCACCGATAATCTAATCGGCCCTGCACTTGCGCCTGAAACTGCCAAAGGAAGGGGTCTGCCCGACACCCCTCCCCTAGCCAAAAACGCACAAACTGCACAACCACGCAAGGATTCGGTTTGCCCGCCGAACGCCTGCGTCCTGTGTGTCTGCTTGAAACGTAAAGGATTACGAATAGTTCTGGCTGATCGGTGCTTTGCATCTCGTGAATGCTAAGGCTGGCTCCGGCCTATCGAATGCGAGAACCCTGCTTTCACCGAACATCGGCGCCGCTTGCTGGCCGGGGCGTTGATTTCGAAAGCAGATGCTTTATAAATGCAGCAGCCGGACAGGCCGGCACTTTCTCAACGCAACCGACGGGAGACACGATGCCTTTTACCCAGCCCGCACTGCCCTATGCCAAGGACGCCCTGGCGCCGCACCTCAGTGCCGAGCATTTCGACTACCACTACGGCAAGCACCACAAGGCCTACCTGGACAAGCTGAACGAACTCACCGCCGGCAAGCCTGAGGGCTCAAAGTCGCTGGAAGAGTTGATCAAGACCACCGAAGGCGGGCTGTTCAACCAGGCCGCGCAGGTGTGGAACCACACCTTCTACTGGAACTGCCTCAAGCCCAACGGCGGCGGCGCCCCGACGGGCAAGCTGGCCGACGCCATCAAGCGCGACTTTGGCAGCTTTGATGACTTCAAGAAGAAATTCCACGAAGCCGGCATGACGCAGTTCGGCAGCGGCTGGGCCTGGCTGGTGTTCAAGGGCGGCAAGCTCGAGATCGCCAAGAGCGCCAACGCCGAATGCCCGCTCAAGGGCGGCGCCACGCCAGTGCTGTGCTGCGACGTATGGGAACACGCCTATTACATTGATTACCGCAACGCCAGGGCCAAGTTCCTGGACACCTTCCTGGCAAGCCTGGCCAACTGGGATTTCGCGGCCAAGAACTACGAAACCGCCGGAGGCAAGTAGAACCAAGGCATGATCGCTGAACCGGGGCCCAAGGGCCCCGATTTTTATTTCTGGCCCGCCTGGGGCTGCGCGGCTTGCTGCCGCCCTTGCGCTGGGGTGAAGACTATTCAAACTCGCGCGGTGCCCATGGAAACCCCAACCGCCGTAGATCCCCAGCCGCCTCAGGCCGGCGCGGAACCTGAATGGGGCAAGGCACCGCCTGCTGGTGGCGAACACCTGCTGTTGCAGGGGCCGCAAACCCGTGGCAGGGAGTTCGCCCGGGCGCTGCGCATTTTCTTTGAGTTGATCAAGGGCTTTCGCGCCCTGCACTTTGTGGGGCCCTGCGTGACGGTGTTCGGCAGCGCGCGCTTTAACGAACAGCATCGCTACTACCAATTGGCGCGCGCGGTGGGGGCCGAACTTGGAAAGGCCGGGTTCACCACCATGACCGGCGGCGGCCCAGGCATCATGGAAGCCGCTAACCGTGGCGCGCGCGACGCCCAGGCCCCCAGCGTGGGCTGCAACATTGTGCTGCCCAAGGAACAGAAGCCTAACCCGTACCTCGACCGCTGGCTGGAATTTCGCTACTTCTTTGTGCGCAAGCTGATGCTGGTGAAATACAGCTACGCCTTCATTGCCCTGCCTGGCGGCTTTGGCACGCTGGATGAGGTTTTTGAGACCGCCACGTTGATCCAGACCGGCAAGATTGCGGCCTTTCCGCTGGTGCTGATGGGCAGCGAATACTGGAAGCCGCTGCTGGCGATGTTGCAGGACACCATGGTGCGCGAGGGCACGATTGAGCAGGCCGATGTGAACCGCATCCAGGTGACAGATTCACCCGCGGAGGCCGTCGAGACGATCCGCAACGCAGTAGTTGCCAAGTACAACCTGAAACTGGGCAAACCCCGTAAACCGCGCTGGTGGCTGCTGGAACGGTGATCAGTCGGGCCGGCCGAAGATATTGATATGGGGGCCGCCCTCTTGTGCAACGAAGCGGTTGCCTTCGGGCGAAAACGCCCGTCGATTGCCGACTTTCACAGGATCGAACGTGGCCAGTGTTTGCCCGTCGGACAGCCTGCGCAAGTGGGTCATCGACCCATCCTCTCCGACGAGCGCCGTGTCGATCACCAGTAGACCGTCGTTGCTGACTGAAGTGTCATGGAGGTTGAGAATTCCCAGGGCGACGGACGAAACCTGCGAGCCATCGGCCAGGTTCAGCAGCTTCAAATGCGCTTCGCTGCCGCCGGGATTGGAACTCTTGGTTTGCAACGCGACATAGACGGCTTTGCCGTCCGAAGAGAATCCACGCGGCGTTGCGGTCGTCTTGCTGGGGGCCAGGTCGGCAACCTTTCTGCCATCGGCAATGTTCCAGATACGGCCTTTGCCAGCGGCGTCGCCTACGACCACACAGGTCGCGTCGGGCGAGATCATGACGGTTGTCGGCGCGCCCATGTTTTCTGTGAGCGACTTCAACAACTTGCCCGTGGGAAGTTCAAACAAGTACAGATTCGTGCTATTGCCTCCAACTGCCGCGAGTGTGCCGTCGGCCGAGACATCGATGTCCCCAAACGAGGTGATGGGGGTATCTAGCACGCATAGCTCGCTGCCCGACTCCAGGTCCAGAATCACGGCCTTACCTTTACCAGCATCAACAAGGCACCACCGGCCATCGCGAGAGATGGCTCTGTAAGTGCCGCCTTTGGCTGTGCGAATCGCCTTGCCAGTTGTGGCATCCAGCGTGACCACTGATTGCTCGGTGAACACCACGATCTCGTTTGCTTTAGGCCACAGTATCTCCAGTACCAGTTCGCTGAAGGGTTCCAGTTGCGTGACCACTGTGGCGCCCGACCAGCGCCACTTCTGCACGGCCAACTGGATTTCGTCGGCGCCAAGGGGGCCTGTGTAGGCCGCAAGCAGCGCGCGGACTTCTGATTCCCGTGTGCAGGCGGCGATGTCGGCCAGCAGGTCGCTTGAGCTTTTTGGCGGCTCGTCAGGTTTGACGGGCTTGGGTGGAAGTTCGCTGGCCAGGGCGGGGTTCTTTTTGACCAGTTCCTCCATGTGCGCCCAGGTGGCCTTCTCCAGGTCTTCGGCGTAGCGCTTTCCGGTGTACAGCTTGCTGGCTTCCAGGGCGGCTTTGGGCGTTGTGGCATTGAGGACAGCGGTCTTGGCGGCGCCGAATTGGGCAAAATCGAGATCCTGCACTTTGCGGTCCAGGGCCACATTCAGCGCCGTGGCGTACTTGGTGCCGGTGTAGGTGTCGCGGGCCTTCTGGGCTGCTTCGGGTGTGGCGGCGGCCTCAATGCCGGCTTCGGCCTTGCGGCGCTGATCGACATCGGCCTGGATGCGCTGGGCCTCTTCGTCTTCGCTGGAGACTTTGGGCGCGGGCGTTTCGGTGGTTTTGGACGGAACAGGCTGGGGCTTTGATGGTTCGCGGTCGTCGCCGCAGGCAGCGGCATACAGGCACAGGCAGGCACAGGCGCATAGTAGAATTCGCTTCATGGTTGGCTCCTGGCTGTTGTTGCAAGGTGTTTGTGCCCGTCCACAATCTGCTGCACCACGGCCGGGTCGGCCAGTGTCGTGATGTCGCCAAGCGCGCCGTATTCGTGTTCTGCAATCTTGCGCAGAATGCGGCGCATGATCTTGCCACTGCGGGTTTTGGGCAGCCCGGGCACGAACTGAATGATGTCAGGCGTTGCAATCGGGCCGATTACCTCGCGCACTTTTTCACGCAGCATGCCGCGCAGGTCGTTTTCATCGTGTTTGGCAAAACCCGGGTTCAAGATGCAATAGGCATAGATGCCCTGGCCCTTGATGTCATGCGGGCAGCCAACTACGGCGGCTTCGGCGACGCTCTCGTGGGCCACCAGCGCGCTTTCTACTTCTGCCGTGCCCAGCCGGTGGCCGGATACGTTCAGCACGTCGTCGACGCGCCCGGTGATCCAGTAATATCCGTCTTCGTCGCGGCGGCAGCCGTCGCCGGTGAAGTACAGGCCGGGATAGGTGCTGAAATAGGTCTGCTTGAAACGCGCGTGGTCGCCCAACAGCGTGCGGGCCTGGCCGGGCCAACTGCGGCGCAGGCACAGGTTGCCGCTTACTCCGTTGCCGGTGATTTCGCGGCCTTGCTCGTCGACCAGCACGGGCTCGCAGCCGAAAAACGGCAGGGTTGCGGAGCCCGGCTTGGGTGCAATCGCGCCGGGCAGGGGCGAAATCAGAATCCCGCCGGTTTCAGTTTGCCACCAGGTGTCGACCACGGCGCAGCGCTTGCGGCCGACTTTGTCGTGGTACCAGCGCCAGACATCGGGGTTGATTGGCTCGCCCACGCTGCCAAGGATGCGCAGCGACGTGCGCTTGCTTGCCGTCAGGTGTTCTTCTCCGCTGGCAATCAGCGCGCGAATGGCTGTGGGGGCGGTGTAGAAGATGTTGACCTTCAGGTCGTCCACAATCTGCCAGTAGCGCCCGGCGTCGGGGTACAGGGGCGTGGATTCAAACATCACGGTCGTGGCGCCGTTGCACAGCGGGCCGTACAGGATGTAGCTGTGACCGGTAACCCAGCCCACGTCCGCCGCGCAGAAGTAGATGTCGCTTTCGCGCCAATCAAACACCAGCTCATGCGTGTAACTGGCATACACCATGTAGCCGCCGGTTGTGTGCAGCACGCCCTTGGGCTTTCCCGTGCTGCCGCTGGTGTACAGCACAAACAGCGGGTCTTCGGCGTCCATGGCTTGCGCGGGGCAGGTGCCGCGCTGCTGGTCCATCTCCGGGGCCAGCCAGTAATCGCGGCCCTGGTGCATCGGGCAATCAAGCTGCGTGCGGCGCGCAACCAGCACCGTAGTGACAAGGTCCAGCCCGTCCACGGCCTTGTCGGTGGTAGCCTTCAATGGAATCTTGCGCCCGCCACGTAAGCCCTCGTTGGCGGTGACGACGACTTTGCATTGCGCGTCAATGATGCGGTCGCGCAGCGATTCCGCGCTGAAGCCCGCAAACACCACACTGTGCACGGCGCCAATGCGCGCACAGGCCAGAACGGTGTAAGCCAGTTCAGGAATCATGGGCAGATAGATGCAAACCCGGTCGCCCTTGCGCACGCCGTGGTGCTTCAACACGTTGGCCAGCCGGCCAACTTCGTGATGAAGCTGTTTGTAGGTGATGCGCTCGTATTGGCCTGGTTCGTCCTTGGCCCAGATGATGGCGGTTTTGTCGCCGCGCAGGGGCAGGTGGCGGTCAATGCAGTTCCAGGCCGCGTTGAGTGTGCCGCCTTCAAACCAGGCAAAGTCGACGCTGTGAAAATCCCAGCGGCCAGTGCTCAAGGGCTGCGAAAACCAATCCAGCCGCCGCGCCACCTTGCGCCAGAAGCCCAGCGGGTCGTTGATCGACTCGGCGTAAAGTTCGCGGTAGTGGTCCAGCGAGCGAATGACGGCACAGTCAGCGATTTCCGGTTTGAGCGGTTCCATGCCAGCAAGTTAGGAAACGGAGCGCGGGCTTCCAGCCCGCAATTGCCGCAAGTTCGCGAACCGATGATATGACGCTGGCTAACGCTTCTCAGTTGTTTGCTTGCTAACCCCCGCGGGGTTGTGGGGGTGGTTTGGGAGATTCGCGGACGGCCTGAATCTGCTTGGTCAGTTGTTTGACGGTGGGGGATGTCGCGTCCCAGAATTGTTCGCCTTCAGGCTTGAGAATGATGATGGCCGGGGTCTTGGTGCCTATGCCGTACTTCTTTTTGGCGTCGCGGCTCAGGTCGTCCAGGTTGATGCGAATGCAGTTGCATTCATCCAGTTGTTCGTTGAGTGTTGCGTCTTCGAGTGTTTCGCGCTCGAACCTGTCGCAGGCCTTGTCGCCTTCCTTATAGAGGTACAGCACGACCGGCCTGTCCGGGTTGAGGGCGCTTTCAACCGCATCAATCACTTTGCCATCAGTACTTGGCACGCCTTCAATCCACCTTACGTGTTCCAGCCCCAAGCGCTTGAAACCAGCGGCAGGAATTGTTTTGCCGTACTTCTTTTCGATCAGCGCCAGCAGTTCGGCCTGGCGTTTGGTGTGGATTTCTTCGGTGACCACGTTGTTGTCTTTGGCGACTACGCCTTTGTCGTTTTTCAAGTCAAAGGTGTAGGCGTAGTTGCCCGTGACGGTGTTGCCTTTGATTTCGCCGGTGTCTTTGCTGCCCAGTTGCACCCAGGGGCGCAGTTTTTCGGTTTGCCACTGGGTGTAGGCCACGTTGTTTTTGATCGTGCAGTTCTGGGCGTCGTACAGCGAAACGCCGTGCCAGTGGCTGGTGTTGATGACGTTGCCTTCGACGGTGAAGCCAATCAGCGGGCCGTCGAAACAGCCAATGCCCTGCATGGTGGCCTTGAACTTCTGTTCTTCGTTTTCGCGCATGACGATCAGGTTTTCGCGGATCGTGACGTTGCGAACAGTGCCGGTGCCGACATTGAAGAGAAAGCACTGGATGGCGTCGTCGTGGTTTTTGTCGCCGTCTTCGTCGCTTACATAGATGTTGCGAATCACGTTATGCTGCACCACCTGGCCATCGCGCGTAACGCGAATGCCGTCGGCCGAAAAGTGCGAGATCACGTTGCCTTCGCAGGTGGACTCTTCGGCGCACAGGCTGATGCCAAAGCGTGTGTTGAGTACATAGTTGTTGCGCAGCAGATGGCCTTTGCCATAGCGGCCCATGAAAATGCCGCTGTTGGCGGCCATCCATTCTTTTGCGCCCCATTTGCTGGTGTCGAGTGTGCTGAACACGAAGCAGTCTTCGACGATGATTTCATTGCTCGCGCCGCCGTCGGCAAACTTGAGCATCACGCCTTCGTAGGGCTCACCGAAGCTGGCGCTGATGGTCAGGCCACGCACGCGCCACTTGCTGCCCTGGGAGATTTCGAAATAGCTGAGCTTGGGCTTGCAGCCTTCGTCGGCGGCAACGGTGACGAATTCGCTGTTGTCGCCGGAAAGCACAACGCGCCCGTGCAGGCCGCTGCGCAGCAAAATGCTGTCGCCGGGCTTAACACCGCGCAGCGCGCCGCTGGATGCCACTTCTTCCAGTGTGCGCCAGGGCGCGGCTTTGGTGCCGGGGTTGGCGGCCTTGCCGTTGGCCGGGTCGACGTAGAAAGTTGCCGCGCTGGCAGCGGTCGCCAGTGCCAAAACAAAACCAAGCAGCAGGCAGGTGCGCATGGGCAGCCTTAGCAGGAGATGCCGAAGATGCTACGCCCAAGTGGGGCAGGCTGCCAGCCTGCCATGAAAGCAAAAGGCAGGCCGCAGGCCTGCCTTGTGGTGAAGGTTGATTTGCGGTGTGCCCTACGGGTTCAGCGGCGGCTTGCCGTGTTTGCGGCGGGGGTACTCGTTTGATTGCTGAAGCTCTGACTCCAGGCGCTCCCAGTTGGGTTTCCAATAGCGACGGGTGCGCTCGTAATCGCGCAGATCAAACGTGGCCTGGCGTTTACGGCTTTTTTGCCTTGTGCTCAAACGCCACCTCCGGGCAGGCTGGCAGCCTGCCTTGCGGGCTACCAGCGGATCTTTTCGCTGACCAGTTTGGCCTGGGTGAACAGCAGCAGGTAGTCGCGGCCGCCTGCTTTGCTGTCTGTGCCGCTCATGTTGAAGCCGCCAAAAGGCTGGGCACCCACCAGCGCGCCGGTGCACTTGCGGTTGAAGTACAGGTTGCCGCAGTGAAAGTCGCGCCGGGCAAGTTCGAGGTGTTCCACATCGCGTGAATACACGGCGCCGGTCAGGCCGTATTCGGTGCTGTTGACGATATCGAGGCCTTGCTCAAAGTTCTTGGCGCGCAGAAGCGCCAGCACGGGGCCGAAGATTTCTTCACAGTGAATGCGGGCGTCGGGGTTCACTTCTCCAAAGATGGTTGGCTCAATGAAGAAGCCGCTTGCGTCGCCCTGCTTGCCGCCGTGCAGAATTTTGCCTTCTTTCATGCCGACGACAATGTACTGCATGATCGCCTTCTGGGCACCGCCGTCGATCACGGGGCCCATCCAGTTGGCAGGGTCTTCCACGTTGCCCATCTTGATCTTTTTGGTCAGCTCAATCACGCGCGGCACTACTGCGTCATAGGCTTTGCCAACCAGAATCGCGCGCGAGCAGGCACTGCACTTCTGGCCCTGAAAACCAAACGCGGCGCCTACAATCGCCTGGGCGGCGTCTTCGTAATCGCTGCCTTCGTCGACAAGAATGGCGTCTTTGCCGCCCATTTCCAAAATCGCGCGCTTGAGCCACACCTGGCCCGGAGCCAGGTTGCCGCAGATTTTCTGGATGCCCAGCCCGACCTGCTTGCTGCCCGTAAAGGCCACCAGGCGGGTCTGGGGGTGTTCGACAATCGTGTTGCCCACTTCGGCCCCGCCGCCCGGAATGAAGTTCAACACTCCGCCCGGCAGGCCGGCTTCCTCCAGCACTTCTACAAACCGGGCCGCCACCAGCGGGGTAACGCTGGCGGGCTTGAGAACCACCGTATTACCGGTAACCAGCGCGGCAGCGGTCATGCCGACCAGAATCGCCAACGGGAAGTTCCAGGGCGGAATCACCGCGCAAACGCCCAGCGGAATGTAGTACAGGTTGTTGTCTTCGCCGGGCAGGTCTGTCAGGGGCTGGCGGTCTACCTGCAGGCGAATGCACTCGCGCGCGTAGAACTCGCAGAAGTCGATGGCCTCGGCGGTGTCGCCGTCGGCCTCGGGCCAGCTTTTGCCGGCTTCGAGTACCAGATAGGCATTGAACTCGTCGCGGTACTTTCGAATCAGGCCGGCGGTACGAAACAGAATGCGCGCGCGCATGGCCGGGTCCGTCTTGCGCCACAGGTTCAGGTAGGTGCTGTGGGCGTGTTCCACGGCGCGGGCGGCGATTTCGCGGTTTGCCTTGATCACGCGGCCCAGCAGCTCTTTGTGGTTGCTGGGGTTGTAGGACTCAATGGTTTCGCCGTCGTTGTCGTGCTCACCGTTGATCCAAAGCGGGCGGATTTCGCCGGCGCGCTCGCGCACCTTCACAAAGGCCGCGTGCATGGACTTCTTGCGCTCTTCGGTCCAGACAGTGGTGATGGGCTCATTGGTAAAGGGCGTCGGCATGGGATTCTCCGGTTTGGAGGCGCGACTTTAGCGGCCGATGCGCCCGCGGCAACCCTCGGCGCTGATTGGCGGCCTGTACCCGCCGGGCCAACGTTGCGGGCCGACACGCCCGCGACTAACGTGCAGGAAGGAGACGCCATGCCCAAACCCAAGGCCAAACCGGCCCGCCGCGCGACCAGGACCGCCAAGGCCGCCAAGCCAAGGAAGTCACCCAAGGGCAAGCGTGCAACCACCCCAACGGCTGCGGGCCCAACGGCGCGCAAAGTGAAGCTGCTTTCCGGTGGCAACCCGCAAATCGCCAAGGGCGACGGGGAAGCGCCCGTGCAGGCATACATCGCGGCCATGCCGGGCTGGAAACAGGCCATGGGGCGAAAGATTGACCAGGTCATCACCCGCGCCGTGCCGCGGGTGCGCAAGGCCATCAAGTGGAACTCGCCCTTTTACGGCATGGATGGCCAGGGCTGGTTCATCGGCTTTCATTGCCTGGCGAAGTACGTGAAGGTGGCTTTCCTGCGCGGGGCGCTGCTGACGCCGGTACCACCGGTCGCTTCCAAACAGAAGGAGCCGCGATATCTGGACATCCATGAGGGCGACCAGCTTGATGAAGCCCAGCTTGCCGACTGGGCCCGGCAAGCCAGCGAACTGCCGGGTTGGAAGCTGTAGTTGAAACGGAGACTCGCGTGCCCACCAGGAAAACGCCCGCCAAGAAGGCCGGATCTCGCGCCGCTGCAACCGGAAAATCCTCGCGCCAATCGGCCGCCTGGCGCGCGAAAACCCTAGCCTGCATGCGCAAGCTGATCCAGCAGGCTGATCCGCAAGTCGTGGAAGAAATCAAGTGGCGCAAGCCCGGCAACGGCATGCAGGGCGTGCCGGTCTGGTCGCACTAGGGCATCATCTGCACCGGTGAAACATACAAGAATGTCGTCAAGTTGACCTTCGCCCGGGGAGCCGCGCTGATTGACCCCGCTGGCTTGTTCAATGCAAGCCTGGAAGGCAATACGCGGCGCGCCATAGACATTCACCAAGGCGTCGTGATTGACGAAACGGCCTTTCAGGCACTGGTTCGCCAGGCGATTGCCCTGAACAAGGCTGCCAAGACCTGACAGGGCCCGTCGCCCAGCCCGCTGCAACGCCCTAAGCGCCACCAATATCAAGGGTTGCGGGCACCCGCAGAAACTTCCTGACCTGTTGCCACCCCGTGGGGTTACTCCTTTGAACACCGGGAGACAGGATGCGCGTAGTTGCCCTCCATTTGGCATTGGTGGCGCTTTTTGCCGCCTTTGCAACCGCCCAGGCCGCGCCCCGCAAGCCCGAGGAACGCTCGCCCTTTGACCCCGTTTGGGCCGGCACCAAGCCCCTGCGCACCATCACGCACGCCCACAACGCCAAACAAACACCAGAGCAAAACGGAGCGGCCCTAAAAGCCGCAATGCTGGCCCTTCAACCAGGACAATCCCTGAACATCGAGGCCGGCACCTACAGCCTGGCCGGGGGAATGACCCAGCTTGACCTTTCAGGCACCGACAAAGCGCCCATCTGGATCTGCGCCGCGGAAACCAAGGGCGAACTTGCCAAGGTGGTGATTACCCGGCCTGACGCCAGCCAGAATGTGTTGAACGTGGGCGGCGCGGCCCCGGCGCGGTTTCTGTGCCTGCGCGGGCTGGAAATCACGGGCGGTTCGCACGGCCTGCGCCTGCATGACTGTGAAGACGTGTGGGTCGATCGCTGCACGTTTCACGATACCGGCGAAGTCGCCATCAGCGCCAACACCCGCAACACCGCGCGGCTGTTTCTGACCCGCAACGACATCAGCCGCACCGCCGGCACGGCTGAGGGCATGTACCTGGGTGCCAACGACGGCAAGGTGAGAATGCGCGACAGCGTGATCGCGCTGAACCACATTCACGACATTGGCGGCGACAAAGTCAGCCAGGGCGACGGCATTGAAATCAAGCAGGGCAGCTTCGGCAACTTGATTGCCGAGAACACCGTTCATGACACGGCCTATCCGTGCATCATTGCCTACGGCACCGGCGGCGAACGCAGCAACATCATTGAGCGCAACACCTGCTGGAACAGTGGCGACAACGTCATGCAGGTGCAGGGCGAGGCCGTGGTGCGCAACAACCTGTTAATCAACGGCGCCAACGCCGGCTTTGCCAGCACTGACCACCAGGGCAAGACCTGCAACCTGACGGTCATTCACAACACCATCGTCAACGCCAAGCTGGGCGCCAAGTTGAATTCCTGGGCCGCCCGCCAAGGCATGGTCTTTGCCAACAACGCTGTTTACAGCCAGGGCCAGGCCATTCAGTTTCCGGCTGGCAGCCAGGGTGTTGACCTGCGCGGCAATGTGGTGTTCGGGACCGTCAGCGGTGCCAGCGCCGGTTTCTGCAGCGGCAAGGGCTTGGCTGACTTTGCAGACCTGAGCTGGGATGCAAGCCAGCGCAACGCCCACCCGACCAAAGGCTCGCCGCTGCTGGACGCAGCGGATGCGGCGTTGGTGCTTGAGTCTGACCTTGGCAACGCAAAGCGCACCGGCCATGTGGCCGGTGCCCTGGAAAAGTAGGGGCCACTATGGGCGCATGGAAGATACTGGTGATCGGCCTGCCATTGCTGGTGCTGGCAGCCTGCGGCGGCGGCGGAGGAAGCACCGGAGGGTCAGGTCCGATCCTGATCGGCGGGCCGCAGGTCATCACGTTGACGGCCACGGCCGGTGACTCGCAGATCAGCTTTTCACACAACACCATATCGGGCGCGACGGGCTTCACACTGTATTACAGCACCAGCCCGGGTGTAACAGTTGCTACCGGCACAAGCCTGGCCATGCCAACCAGCCCGATGGTGCTGCCCGGCCTGACCAACGGCACCACGTACTATGCGATTGCAACCTACACCGACCTGGCGGGCGAAAGCGCGCCCAGTGCCCAGGCAAGTGCCACGCCGGCGGCACCAGCGGCATCCATCTACGACCCCACTTGGGCTGCCGTCGCGCCCACGACCACCATCAATCACGCCTACAATGGCGCGCAATCTGCAACCCAGAACGGCACCGCACTCAAGGCCGCCATGCAGGCGCTGACAGCAGGCCAGAAGCTTTCGATTGACACGGGCAGCTATGAACTGGGCAGCAACTTCACCTTGAACCTGCAGGGCACGGCCGGCGCGCCCATCTGGATCTGCGCCGCCGGGGGCGCCACACCGGTGATTTACATGAACACCTCAGGCCAGAATATCCTGAACGTGGGCGTGGGCAGCCAGTCTCGCTATCTGTGCTTTCAGGGTTTGACATTCACCGGCGGGTCTTTGGGCGTGCGCTTCTATGACTGCACCCAGATATGGTTCGACCAGTGCAAAATCCACGACACAGCCGAAGCCAGCTTGAGTACCAGCACAGCCGACACCAGCTACATCTACATCACGCGCAATGAACTATGGAACACGGGCGGCACCGGCGAGGGCATGTACCTGGGTGCCAACAACGGCACCGTCAAAATGAGCAACAGCATTGTCGCGCTGAACCACGTACACGACACCAGCGGCCCTACCGTAACGCAGGGCGACGGCATTGAACTCAAGCAGGGAAGCTGGGGCAACCTGGTCGCGGAAAACCTGGTTCATGATTGTCCCTACCCCTGCATCCTGGTCTACGGCACCGCCGGCATGCCGCGCAACACAGTGGAACGCAACGTTTGCTACAACTCGGGCGACAACGTGATGCAGGTTCAGGGCGAATGCAACGTTCGCAACAATCTGTGCATCAACGGCGCCGGAAGTGCCTTTGCCAGCCAGCCGCACCAGGGCAACCCCACAGAAATGACCGTAGTGCATAACACCTTCATCAACGGCAGCGGCCGTGCCACCAAGCTCAGCAGTTGGAACGGCGCCGCCAACATGCTGTTTTCCAACAACGCCAGCTACAGCAACAGCAGCTTTGCCCTGGAAGTCGTCGGCGGTGTTTCCGGCATCGGCTTTGCCGGAAATGTTCTGAAAGGAACTGTAACTGCCGGCGTGTCAGCGGGTACTTATGTGGCAGGCACGGGCCTGTCGGATTTCGTGAATCTTGCCTGGGATGCAACTGCGCGAGATGCACATTTGTCGGCGGCTTCAGCCTGTCGCGATGTCGCCAGCGCTGCCAATGCCACGAGTGCCGACCTGGAAGGAACCTCACGCGCTGCGCCCCACGACGCCGGCGCCTATGAAGGAACCTAGCTTTTCGTGCAGCCGCCCGCGGGCAAACGGGTCGGCGCACATCTCCGGCAGGGTGAATGCGAGAGCTCTCACCCTGCCGGAGAGCTTTTTCAGGGGTCGTGGCTCGGAATCACCACAGACGCATGACGGGCACGGGCGACGCCGCTACACTTCGGCCGGAGAATCCCATGGCCCGTTCGCCCTTGTTTGCCAAAGTTCGCACCTTGCTTCGTGCTGCTGCGCCCGCAAGCCTGCAAAGCGCACCGCGCCGCCACTTTTTGCAATCGGCTTTTCTGGGCGCGGGGGCTTTGGCACTGGCCAGTTGCGCCACCACGCCAGACAAAAAGAAGGCCGCCCCGCGACCCCAGCCCAAAATCGCCATCGTGGGCGCGGGCATCGCCGGCCTGAACTGCGCCTGGCAACTCAGCAAACAGAACATCCAGGCCACGGTCTTCGAAGCTGGCAACCGCGTCGGCGGCCGCATGTTCAGCAAGACCGGGATACTGGGCACCGGCCTGTACACGGAACTCGGGGGCGAGTTCATCGACACCGGCCATACTGACCTGCTGAACCTGTGCAAAGACCTGAAGCTGGACCTGCTGGACATGCACGACGACACCGGCATGGTCGAAAACGCCTGGTTCTTTGGCGGCGTGCAGCACAAGGACAGCGAAATCTTTGAGGCCCTCAAACCCCTGGCGGCGCGCATTGCCAGCGATGCGGAACTGACGGAACTGGACCCGGCTGCCGCCCGGCAAAGTGGCGCCTTCAAGGCCCTGGATGAAACCTCGCTGCGCGATTACCTGGATGTGATTGGCGCCAGCGGCTGGCTGCGCAGCCTGCTGGAAGTCGCGTTCGTCACCGAGTATGGGCTCGACCCCGCCGACCAATCCTGCATGAACATGCTGTGCCTGCTGGCCACGGAGCCCGCACAGCGCTTTGAACCCTTTGGTGAAAGCGCCGAACGCTTCAAGGTCAAGGGCGGCAACGATCAGCTGTGCACCGAACTGGCCCGCCGCCTGGGCGATTCCGTGCTGCTGGAACACCGCCTGGTGCGCCTGGCCGGCGGCAAGCCCTTCGGCCTTACGTTTGACACGCCGACCGGCGGCCGCGAGCAGCAGTTTGATGTCGTGGTGCTGGCGCTTCCCTTCACGATTTTGCGCGAACTGGATCTCAAGGTGACTCTGCCCCCCGAAAAGTCGCGCGCGATTGCCGAACTGGGATACGGCAAGAACGCCAAGCTGCTGCTGGGCATGGATTCGCGCCCCTGGCGCGTGGCGGGCTATGCCGGCGGCGTGCTGACTGATGCGCCGTTTCAACTGGCATGGGACAACTCGCGCCTGCAATGGGGCAGCGGCGTCAACCCGGTGCTGGGGCCCGCTGGCATCACGCTGTATTCCGGCGGATCGTTGTGCGACATGCTGAACCTGGGCACACCCGCGCAACAGATTGACCGCCTGCTGCCAAGGCTGGATGCCGCCTTTGCCGGTGCCCAAAGGGCCCACAATGGCAAATCCATGCGCATGCACTGGCCCACCCAGCCCGCTGTCATGGCCAGCTATGCGGCCTATAAACCCGGCCAGTGGACGCGCATTCGCGGCCACGAGGGCGAGCCGGTAGGGGACCTGTTGTTCGCCGGCGAACATTGCAGCCTGGAGTCGCAGGGCTACATGAACGGCGGCGCCGAAACCGGCCGCATCGCCGCCGAACAAGTGCTTGCCAAGCTGCCCAAGTAGCTGGCTGCCCAAGTAACCAGCTGCCAAAGCTGGCGCGCAACCTGCCGCAACACCTGCGTAAGCCCGGCCACCCGGGCTATACTCAACATCAGGAGAACCCATGCGCCTGTTGCCTGCCCTGTTGCTGCTTTTGCTGCTTGTGCCCGGCGTTGTGGCCCAGGACCCCAAGCCCCCCGCGCCCTTTGATTTCGTCAAAGAACGCCTCAAGGCCTGGGAATACCTGGCCGACAAACACGCCGATCTGGGCGATGATTACAAGAAAGCCAAAGTGTTCACCGAGGCCCGCAAGCAATACGACCGCGCCCGTGAATTGGTGGCCGACCTGCCCCGCGCCATGAAGGGCCTGGGTTTTGAAAAGCAACGCGGCGAATGGGTGCAGAAGGAAATCCTGCCCCCCAAAGACGAAGGCACCCCCGCCCAGGTGGCAGAGGCCCGCAAGAAACCCGACGACGGCAAACTCAAGGATTACACCCGCTGCGCAGACCGCTGCCGCAAACTGCTGGACGCCACCCGCAAGGCCGGAACCGAACTCGAACAACGCCAGGCCGCCAGCGACCTGCTGTACTACGCGCCCGACGACGCCGAAGCCCGCAAGCTGCGCGGGCATATCAAGGATGGCGACGACTGGCTGCCCGATTTCGCCAAGGCCTGGCGCGATCAGGGCCGCAAGCTGATGGAAAAGGGCACCTTTGGTGAAGTGCTGCAAAGCGAGGACGAACAAGCCAAGTTGATTGGCGCAACCTTCTGGTGCCGCCAAAGCGAGCTGCTGGTCGTGCGCACCAGCGTGGATGAAACCCGCGCCAAAATGATGCACCGCGCCGTTGAGGTAAACACGCAGCGCGCCATGGAACTGCTGGCGATCAAGGAGTTTCCCTTCGGGCCTGGCCGCAAATACACCCTGACACAGGTCAACAGCACCGAACTGTGGGAAGCCATGCTGACCAAGGTAATGAAACTGGAGGGCGATACACTCGAGTTCAACCGCAAACTCGCCGGCACCTACACGCGCGAACCAACGGGTTTCATGACGAGGGCCAGCGTGGATGCCTCGGCCGACGACATGATCGGCAACAGCACCGTGATCCAGATATTGGTCAACCACCGCGGCAAGGGCGGCGACAACCCGCCCTGGCTGACCACAGGCTGGGGGTACCTGGTCACTTCGCAGGCCCTGGGAACAACCCAAACCCTGCGTTACACCCTCGACACGCAAGGCCAGACCAGCAGCAGCCGCAACATCATACCTGAGTTCAGCAAGAAGGGCGGAACGCCCGAACTGTTGCGCGAGGTTGCCCTGCACGACGTAACTTTCAGCAAAGACCTGCCACTGGCGGCCTTGCTGTTAATGAAGGTCAACGACATCGACCAAAGCGCCGCGGCCAAATCGTTTTCGTTGATGGAGTTCCTGTTTCAAAGTTACAGCGACCAGACCAGAAAGTGGCTCTCCGCAGCCCCGACGGTCGACAAAGAACGAGTACAGGAACTTGAACAAGCCTTCGGCAAACCCCTGGCCGAACTGGAAACCGAGTGGCGCCAGTGGGTCCTGGCCCGCTATTAGAACCCTTCTCAAAAACGGCGTAGCAGGATGGTGATGCAGCCGAGTTGCAGGAAGCTCAGGAAGTTGGCCGCATGGTACTCGTAGCGCGACACCAGCCTTCGCAGATTTTCAGCCAAGCGAACACACGTTCCATCTTCCATCGCCTGACGTAGCGCCGCAACTCCCGCCCTGCGTCTTCTTTCGCTTCGGGGAACTAAAAAGGGGCTGGCTACTTTGCCGCGGCCTTGTGCTTGGGTTCTTGGGGCCACTGGTGGCCTCTTACCGCTTTGCCTGGACAGGTCGCTGGAATGTGGCTAACCCCTCGAACCGTGGCGGGTTAGTGGCCATTTTGGATTCAATATGGCGCCTGCTGGTGCTGGCCGGTAACGGGGCAAACACCGGCCTTGGCCAGGGCTTTCATCTTCCGGTCCTTGACGGCAACGTCGGGTCAGGCCAACACGGTGGCAAGTGTGTCAGTCAAGCTTGGGGTCTGCGCATGACGAGGGCCGAAACGCAACTGGCAGGCTACTACGCCCTGTACGAGCCGGCATTGGCCAGGCTTGGCAAAGCGCTGCGCGCAAAGCTGCGCGAACGGCTGCCTGGACTGACCGAAGTTGTGTACCTGTATGAGAACCAGAACTCGCTGGTGATCTCCTATTCAGCGACTGAAAAAGGCTATGAGGCACTGTGTTCGCTGGCACTGAACCCGACCGGCGCCAAGCTGTTCTTTGCCCAGGGACCGCTGCTGGCCAAGGCCGATCGAAACAAGCTGCTGCAGGGAAGCGGCAAGGTGGTTCGCTTTGTTGAACTTGGCACAGTGGCGGATCTTGGGCGACCGGACATCGAGGCCTTGATGACGGCGGCAGTGCTGCAAGCCAAGCTGCAACTGGATGCCAGTGCCACGGGTGCAATCATCATCAAGGCCGATGGCCAAAGGCAGCGGGCAAGCCGCGCCAGGGCCGTTGCGGCAAAAAAGCCTGTCCGTCGCAAGCCCAAGCCCAAGCGCTAACTGGCCGGGTGGCATTGCCACAATCGGCGTGCCTGGGGGCGCTGCTGGCTGGTTTTGGGTTTGCGGGATCATATTGTTCGGGGTTTGCGATGGCCCCGGGGCGCCTTGTGCGCCGGGGCTCGTTGCCGGCCTTGAGGCGGCGAAATGAACCAGCCCCAGGTGGACCTTGCGGGCAAGCGGCTGTTGCTGATCAAGCCCAGTTCCCTGGGCGATGTCTGCCACGCTGTGGCCAGCGCATGGGCACTCAAGCAGCGCTGGCCTACCCTGCACCTTACCTGGCTGGTCAACACCACGTTTGAGCCGCTAATCAAGCCGATTGGCTGTGTGGACGCCACGCTGCCCTTTGAACGCTCGCGTTTCAAAGGCTTGTTTGGGCCCTTAACCCGTCATGGCGAACTCAAGAGTTTCACCCGGCAGCTTCGTGACGGTGATTTTGAGGCCGTGCTGGACCTGCAGGGGCTGTTTCGCAGCGGCCTGTTTGCATGGCTTACACGGGCGCGTTTGCGGGTGGGGGGCAGCACGGCGCGCGAAGGCTCGCGCTGGTTTCATAACCTGCGGGTACCAGAACCGCCCCAGCCCGTGCACGCGCGAGACCGCTATGACGCCATTGCCGCGGCGCTGGGTTGCAGCAAGCCCCAGCGTCAGGACCTGGATGTATCAGAGCCCGAACGCGAACGCGCCCGCGAATTGCTGAAGGCCGCAGGGCACCAAGGCGGCCCGTTGGTCAGTGTGTGTCCCGGCGCGCGCTGGGCGACCAAGATCTATCCACCGCGCCAGATGGCAGAGGTATTGGATTCCTTGGCGGCCAAAGCCCCCCAGCCCGTGCTGACGGGCAGCCCGGACATGCTGGACCTGTGCGATGAAACAGCCGCGGCCTGCAAGGTGGCCAGGCCAGTCAACCTGTGCGGCAAAACCGGCTTGCGCGAGCTGGCGGCGTTGCTGGATCAAAGCCGCCTGCTGCTGACCTGTGACAGCGGCCCGATGCACATAGCAGCGGCACAGGGCCGGCCCGTGCTGTCGATTTTGGGCCCCACGGACCCGCGCCGCACTGGACCTTACGGGCAACTGGAGCGCGTGGTGACCGGGCAATGTGAGCTGATGCCATGCCTCAAGCGCGAATGCCCCGGCTTGGGCACCAAGTGCATGCGCGACCTTGCGCCGGCCCGTGTGTCAGAAAAGGCGCTGGCAATCCTGGCTGCAAACACTGATATGGAAGTGAGATAGCCGCAAACGCATGGCCAAGAAGGAAAAATTCGATTGGATGAACGCCCGCAAGGCCCTGGGGCTGTTCCGTCGCCTGTGGCCGTTCTTGCGGCCCCAGTGGAAGCAATGCCTGCTGGTGCTGGTGGGCATTGGGCTGGATTCGATTGGCGGCGCCGCCCGCCTGCTGGTGATCAAACCCTTTGCTGATTTTGCCATGGTGCAGCGCAAAGCCAGCGAATCGGCCGACGGCGCGCAATCGGCCCTTGAAATTGCCAGGGCAGGATCCGAATTCGCCCAGCAGGTGGCCGCAGGCGCGCACCCCGCGGGCATAGTCTTTGCGCCGGCCAGCGAAGCCGTCAACAAGGCGATTACGGGCATGCAGCAGGTGATGGACAGTTTTCTGCCCTACGCCCTGCTGCTGGTGGCTGCTGCGTTGTCGATGGCGCTGGGCACGCTGATGAAGCAGTACTTCATGGGCTATGTGCAGTCGCGCACGGTCATCAACCTGCAGCGCGCGGTGCTGGGCAGGGTTTTGAGCCAGCCCATGAGCTATTTCAACGCCCAGCGCAAGGGCGCGCTGATGTCGCGCTTGACGGCCAACACCGGCGGTGCCGGCCAACTGGTGCGGCTGGTGCTGGATGGCGTGATTTCAAGCCCGTTCAGCATGATTGCATTGCTGGCCGTAATGGCCTTCAGCAGCCCGGTGCTGACACTGGCCACGTTTGTGGTGCTGCCGCTGGTGCTTTTGCCGGTGGTCATGTTTGCCGCGCGCATTCGCAAGGCCACCAAGAAGAAGTACCAGCGCCTGGAGGCCAGCGGCAACTTCTTTCACCAGGTGCTGGACGGCATTCGCGTGGTCAAGAGTTACCGGCTGGAGGGCGCGCAGAAGGAGGAGTTTGAGCGCGTCAGTGACGAAGTGTTCCTCAAGGACCGCAAGGTGGCGCGCTATAAGGGTCTGTCGCGGTTTGGCATTGAGCTTACCTACAACGGCATTCTGGCCGTGGCACTGGTGGGCGCGGGGCTGTTGATTACGACCGCGTGGTTCCAACAGGCCGGCGGGCTGGGCATGTTTGCGGCCTTCTTTGCGGGGCTGGTGCTGCTGTACGACCCGGCGCGCAAGATGGGCCATGCGCTCAATGACGTGCAGGAATGCACCAGTTCGCTGGACGCAGTCTTTGAGGTCTACGACCGCAAACCGGAAATCAGCGACCAAACCGGCGCACGCGAGGCCGTGACCGAGTTTTCAGAAATCGTCTTTCAGAACGTCGGCTTTTCCTACGTGCATGATCGACCAGTGCTGCGCGACATTGATTTCAAGGTCAAGCGCGGGCAGATGGTGGCCTTTGTGGGCCAAAGCGGCATGGGCAAAAGCACGCTGATGGACCTGATTCCCCGCTTTTACGACCCTGTCTCAGGGGCGATTTTGGTCGATGGTGTCGACCTGCGCGAGTTCAAGCTCGAAAGCTGGCTTCGAAACATTGCCATTGTCAGCCAGGAAACCTTTCTGTTCAACACATCGATTCGCCAGAACATCCTGTGCGGCAAGCCTGAAGCCAGTGAAGCGGACATCATTCAGGCCGCCAAGGCCGCGCACATCTGGGCGGAAATCGAGGCCATGCCCCAGGGGCTGGATACGCCACTTGGCGACCGCGGCGTAAACTTGAGTGGCGGCCAGCGCCAGCGCGTGGCCATTGCACGGGCATTTCTGCGCAAGGCCCCGATCCTGCTGCTGGACGAAGCAACTTCCAGCCTGGATACCAACAGCGAGCGCGAGGTGCAGAAGGCGCTGGATGAACTGATTGAAGGCTGCACGGTGTTTGCCGTGGCGCACAGGTTGAGCACGATTCGCAAGGCCGACCAGATTCTGGTGCTGGCCCACGGCCGGGTCGTAGAACGCGGCACGCACGACGAGCTGGTGGCGCTCAGTGGCGCCTATGCCACAGCGGTGCGCCTGCAACAGGGCGGCGAAAACGAAGAGTCGGAGGCCGCGTAATGCCGGACACGGCCCGCATCAACAAGGACAAGGCCAGCACCAGCACCACACGGCGCGACACGCAGCGCATGGCCCGCAACCGCGATACCGGCAAGCTGCTGGCCCGTGCCCAGCAGCCCTGGCGGGTGGCGCTGCTTGCGCCGGCGCTGGAACTCAATGGCATTACCATTGCGTGCCTGAACCTGGCCCGCACCTTGACGGCATCGGGCAGCAAAGTGGCCCTGGTGTCGCCCGGCGGCGCGCTGCGTGAAGCCGCCCTGGATTCGGGCAGTGAGTGGATCGAGCTGCCGGCCGGCCGCCTGGGCTTTTTTGCGCGCCGACACCTGCGGGAGCACTTGGCGGCCTTTGACCCTGAAGTGCTGCATGCCATCGCACCAGATGCCAGCCGCACCGCCGTTTGGGCCGCCGACCTGCTGGGCCGGCCACTGATTGTCAGCGTGCACGGCGTCAAACCCGGCGACACGCCCGCGGTGGGGGACTCGCGCTACGACGCCTATATCGCCAGCGACCACGCCGTGCGCGAGCACCTGTTGAATGAATGCCGCCTGGAGCGCGATCGAACCACCCTGTTGCCCGAGTTCGCAATGCCCGGCCGTGCCCCCGTAGAGCGCGAAGTCATGAACCCCCGCAAGCAGCCCGTAGTAGGCTTTGTTTCGCCACTGTTTGCAGATTGCGGCTATCGCACGTTTGTCGATGCGGCCATGCGGGTGATGGGCCGCGGCGTGGATTGCATGTTTGCCATTCTGGGCGACGGCCCCCAGGCCTCGCAGGTGCGCGATCTGGTCGAAGAGCGCGGCATGCAGCAGCGCATGGTGATCGTGCAAAGCATGTTTGATTACGGCCGCATCTGGGAACCCTTTGACGTGATCGTGGTGGATTCGCGCCAGCCGGCCAGTGCCGTCATGGTGCTGCAGGCCATGGCCCATGGGCTGCCGGTCGTGTCCACGGAAGGCGGCGCGGTGTTTGACGTGATCAAAGATGGCGTAGACGGCCTGATTGTGCCGCGCGACAACCCTGATGCCCTGGCCGAACGGCTGTTGATGCTGATTCAGAACCCCACAGAACGCCTGCGCATGGCCCGCGCCTGCTTTCAAAAAGTTGAAGAGGCTTATGACGTAGAATTTCTGGCCGGCGCGCTGGGCTCCATTTACGCGGCCTGCACGCAGCACGAACCCCTGCCCAAGAACTTTGACAGCCTTCGTGGCGCGCGCCAGGCGCGCAAGGTCAGTTAGGTCGCCCATGCCCGTAAACCGATACGACCGGCTGTTTGCGCACATTGCGTCGATCACGGGCCTGCTTACGGCCACGCAGATCGAAAAGTTGTTCCAGTCCGTCGATGCCGGCGAGGCCCGGGACATGGCCACAGCGGCCTCGCGGTCGGGCGTTCTGGCCGGCGACGTGGCGGCGGCGCTGGGCATTTTGGCCTCCGAGCTGGCTTCGCGCCGCATTGCCGAAAACCTGGAACCGGCAAACATTGTCGCCTCCGGTCGTGCCGGCGCCGGGGCGGAACGCGAATCGCAGATGTACCCGCGATCGCTGGGCGAATACACGCATCTGAAGCAGATTGCCCGCGGTGCCATGGGCATTATCTTCAAGGGCGAACGCCGCAGCGACGGCCGCGTGGTGGCCCTGAAAGTGCTGCCAGTGCAGATGGTGCGCGAGCCACAAGATGTGGAACGCTTCAAGCGCGAAGTAGAAACCATCACCAGCCTGGTCCACCCGAACATCGTGCGGGTGTTTGATTTCGGGCAGGATGAAGACTTTTACTACTATGTGATGGAGTTCCTGGACGGGCGTTCGCTGCGCGAGCTGGTATTGGACCGCGGCCATTTGAGCCCCTTTCATGCCGCAGAGGTTGTGCGTGATGCCGCCCGCGGCCTTGCCTATGCCCACCAGCACGGCGTGATTCACCGCGACGTCAAGCCCAGCAACGTGATGATCTGCAAGGATGGCTCCGTGAAGCTGGTTGACTTCGGGCTGGCTTTCCAAAAGGCCAGCGACGTGCTGACGGCCACGGGGATCAGCCTGGGCACGCCGGCCTACATGAGCCCGGAACAGATTGAAGGCGGCCGGGTCGAGACCAACGAACGCAGCGATGTGTACAGCCTGGGCGTTACGCTGTACGAAGCGGCCTCCGGGCGCAGGCCCTTTGAGGGCGACAACCAGTACGACGTCATGAAGCGCGTACTGTTTGACCACCCGCAACCGGCCCACGAAGCCAACCCGGGCATACCAGCGGAGTTGAGCCGCATCATCGCAAAGGCCATGGCACGGGGGCCGGAGGACCGGTACGGCCGCGTGACAGACATGATTGACGATCTGGACAGGTTTCTCGAAACAACCGGCAAAGTGGCCAGGTGAACACCGGTAGATGTGGCAGAAAAGCGGGCCCGCGGCGTGACAGAATCATGCCAAAACGGCCAAACTGCACTCTTGAAAGCCCTGGAATTGGTCGCATTGACGGCGGTTCTTACACGGCGGAACAGAATTATTGACAAAAAACTGGACACGATAGGCAGGTCGTGATATGTTCGTGACACGCAAGCATGAAAGCTGTGAAGTAACGGACAGAAACTCGTGATTGGATCGGTTTTGTCCTTTACACACAGAGTAGACCTGACTTGAATCCGTCCCCTAACCGTTTTGCACCTGCCGCCAAGGCAATCTCTGGAGAAACTTTATGAAGAACAATCGCAAGGGCTTTACACTGATTGAGCTGCTGATCGTGGTGGTTATCGTCGGCATTCTGGCTCTGGCCGCGATTCCGCTGATCACCAGCAACACCCGCGACGCTCGTCGCGCGGAAGGCGAACAAATGCTGGGCTCGCTCAAGGGCCAGGCCCGCGTGGGCTTTGCCAAGACCGGCGCTGAACCCGCGACCCTGACAGCCGCTGGCGTTGCCGCTGCTGAACGCAATGGCAAGTACTTCACCGTGGCCGATGCGATCACGGTTGTGGCCGCTGGCGTCTCTGCCTCGATTCAGGCCGCTCCCAAGACCGCTTCGGACGGCACCGGCACCTGCACGTTCAACTGGTCCGGCGGCGACGGCTCCTTCGTTTGGGCCTAAGCTGTAACCAGCACGATGTGAACCTTTCGGGCCGAAGCTTGCTTCGGCCCGATTCGTTTAACCGCGTCAAAGGCCCGGACCCTGGGTTTGGGTTTACACGGAGTAACTGAGCAACGGAGTTTGTGCACGGCTGCGTCTAGGCCCCAGTGGTCTGGGTCCCTGCTTTTCTCCGTTACTCCGTTACTCTGTGTTAGCCGCCGTTCATGCCGCCGAAGTCATCGCCGCTGGTGGCGCGTTGGCCCGGGTTGGGGCCGGTTGCGCGCCGGTGGGTGGTTGCAAGTCGGCCTCTGGTGCGGGTTCTGGTCGCTTTGGCGGACAAAGTGAGTCGCTGGCTTGCTGCCGCATCAACTCCGACAGGATTTGCAGGGCCTGGGCGCGGCATTCGGCCTTGAGTTGCAACTGATTGTCCAGCAGCTCGCGCAGCAGTTTATCGACGCGAAAGGCAATGCTTGGGCTGATCGTCCAGCGGTGGGGCTTGCTGCCGTCGCTGGCGGCCACGACTTCAAGTTCGCGGTCGTGAATCGCCAGCAGCTTCTTCCAGCGGGCGATGCTGGCATCAAGTTCCAGACCGTTGCGCGCCGCATAGATTTCATCGGCGGCAAGTTGCAGGTTCTGGGGTGGCCAGGTCTTGTTCGCGCGTCTGGGCAGCCTTGGTTGCGCCGGAGCCGCCGGCGACGGGATCGAAATGATGTTTAGGCCTGACAGAGTGGTAACGGGCCATGGCAGTAACCTTGCATCGAACCAGCGCGGAGGGATCCACGCTCGATGAAGGAAGCATACAACCCGTGGCGACAGATTCGGGGCAGTCAGGAACGCAGGCCAGCCTTGGGGCGCGTGGTGTTGAGCCCCGCAGGGGCGCTACAGAATAGCCGGGGGCGTAAGCCCCCGGGTTGCATTGGCAGAAGATCCAAGCCCCGCAGGGGCGACACAGGGGTCGGGCCGGTCTGTCGCCCCTGCCGGGGCTCTGAATCAATCGTTGACGCGTGTCCCAGTGCTTACGCACTGGGCTACAATCTGACGGCCCTGCGGGCCTGACGGCAAGGACGTTTCTTTGCGTCTTCGCGCTTTCTTGCTTCTTCGCGGAAGGCAAGCGCTGTTGAATTAGCGTTCTCTGGCGCGCGCGCCATGAAACCGTCCCGCGCCCAGCGGTCGAGCCTGGACACGAAGCTGGCTCCGTTTCTCCGTAACTCTGTGTTCAATTCGTCAGCCGACAGTGCATGATTGTGGGGGCTGATTTGGCAAGAAATGGCCGGCCACCCCGCCCAAAGTTCGCAATCAGACACGCTGGAGCCTGATTTGTAAGGAAATTGGGCTTTCCGTTTGACCTTGGCATTGCACGGTGTATTATCCTTGTAAGAACATAACATTTCGCGAGGCCAAACATGCCATCCCTGAACACGACAGGTCGTAGCAAGCTTCGGTCCGGGCGACGCGGCTTCACCTTGATGGAAGTCGGCATTGCCGTCTTTATTGTCACGGTGGTCTCGCTTGCTGGCGCGGCTTATTACATCAACGCCCGCGTCCGTGAAATCACGGAATGGCAGGAACAGAACGCTTTGTTCCTGGCCGAACGCGAAGTTGAAAACTGGCAGGCCGAAGGCTACACGGCGCTGGCGGGTTTCGTGGCGGCCGACGTTGGCAGCGGCAACTACTTGCCCTACGGCTATCGCTTCGGGTCGGCCAACGCTGAGTGGAACGTGGGCAGCCGCTTCAAGCCCGTAACTCTGGACGGCTTCAACTATCGTGTGCGGGCGCAGTTGCTGTACACGACTTCGACCGGCACGCCGGCCAACGACTTTTTTGTCCAGGACGTCTTCAACAACGGCATCGGCGACATCATCTACTACTATCGCCGAGTGCGCGTCGTGCTGCAGTGGGGTGCCTTCACGGGCTCGACCTCAACCTTTGAAATGGCGCAGGAAACGCGGATGGCCCGCTAGTACCAAACCGGAGAACTCTCATGCACGCCCGCATTCACGGCAGCTCCAGGCGCGGCTTCACCTTGGTCGAGGTACTGATTGCCATGATTGCTGCCAGCATTTTGCTGCTGGCCATGGGAACGGTGCTGTTCATGATCTTCCGCGGCTTCAATGAATCACGCGACTTTGCCGACGCCACCAACCGCGTGGACTTGATTCGCCAGCTTTCGTTCGATGCCCGCACCGGTCGTACCGTGACGTACCCGACCACCTGGGACATCAACGGCACGCCCATGACATCGCGTGGCGACTACTCCAGTGGCGGTAACGAAGGCGACCGCGTGCAGTTTGTCAGCTTGCGCTATGACGCCGGCACGGGTGTAACCACTCCTTTCATGATCACCTGGCAGTCGCGCCGTCCCACGGGTTCGCCGGTTGGCACGCCCTATAACGTGGAGCGCTGGATTCAACAGACCGATGCCCTGAACGTGCCGATTGGCGCCGCGACCCTGTCGTTTGACCAGAACAAGATCACCAGCTTTGAAGTGATTCGCACCACGGTTCGCACGTTCTCCGTCAACCTGCAGACCACCGAGGGGGCAGAGACTGCTTCCGTGCAGCTGGTGGTGACCTGCCGTAACGTCGTAAACTAGAAAACCCGTCTGTATCGCATTGGTAAAGGGAAGGCAGCCACCACGGGCCTTCCCTTTTTCGTTTGCGTATCTACTTGTCCCGAAGGGGGTTGACGGAATCCACACGGCGGACTATGTTTCCGCCATCGTTCTACATAACTGTAATCACCCGTTCCGGAAGAGCCCATGGCAACGCTCGCCGTAGGCATCGATGTGGGGACTTCTTCGGTCAAGGCCGTCGCGCTCAAGCGAACAGGGTCAGGCTATGCGCTGAAAAGCGTCGGCCAGGCCGATATTCGCAGGGCCGAATACCACCCCGAAGAGTCGCCACAAAGCCTTGCTGAAGCCCCACTAAGGGCACTCGAACGCATTTCGCAGGACTCGGCCTTTTCGCGCAAACCCTGCGCGTTTTCGGTCTCCGGTCCGCGGGTTGCGCCGAGATTGTTCAAGTTCCCCTCGATTCCAAAGGGCGAAGTTGAACAGGCAATTCGCTTCGAAGCCGAACAGATCATTCCCTTCGACCTGGCACAGGCCGCCCTTGACTTCGTGCTGTTTGACGAAGGCATGGAAGAAGGCAAGCCCGTGATTGAGGGCTTGGTTGTGGCGGTGCACAAGGAAGAAGTAGACAAGCAATACGTGCTGCTCAAGAGCGGCGGGTTTGACCCGGTCGTTCTGGACATCGACACGCTGGCGCTTTCCAACTCGTTTCTGGAAACCGAAGGCGTGGCCGAGCGTGAAACCGTGGCCTTGATCAACATCGGGGCGCGTTTCACCAACCTGGCCATTCTGCACGGCGGCCGGCGCGTCTTTGTGCGCGACATTGCCAGCGGCGGCGACATGCTGTCGCGCGCAATCAGTGAAATTTACGGGCTGGACCTTCCGCAAGCGGAAAAGCGCAAGCGCGAAGCCGTGTACACCCCGCTTGACGAACTCGAAGGCGGCGGTGGCGGCGATGCAGGTGCCGACATGGGCGATGGAACCCAGGCCGGCGGCGACACGGAAGGATTCGGCGGCGGCGAAACAGAAAGTTTCCAGCCGGTCGATGAAGGCGGCGAAGAATACGTGCTGCTGGACAGCGACGAGACGGCCTTCAATACCGGCAGCGACACCATGACCGATGGCGCCGGTAGTACCGGTGGTGATGAAGGCTTTGCGGCATCCGGCGAGACACAAAACGCCATGAACGCCGCACAGCGCATCAGCGCCAACCGTGCGGTGCTGGTGGACGCACTGGGTGACCTGATCAGCGAAATCCAGGACACCTTCAAGTACTACATCAACCGCCGCATTGTGCCGCGCATTGACAAAGTGCGGCTGTGCGGTGGCACCGCGAAGTTCCCCGACATTGATGAATTCTTTGCCAGCCAGTTGGGCGTACCCACTCAGTTGTGGAACCCGTTTGCGCGCCTGGATGTTTCGGGCGTGTCGGGCAAGTTCCCGCCCAACTTCCTTGATGAACTCGGGCCTTTGATGGCGATTGCCACCGGGCTTGCCATGCGGCAGCTCTAGCAACCTTGGGGGGACACCGCCGCCATGTATGAACTGAACCTGATCAAAGACAAGGCAATGGCACGCCAGCGTCGGCGCGTCATTTTCCTTTCGATTGTGTGCATCTTGTTCTTGTCCGGGTTGACGGCGATTTTCGTCGGCAGCCTGTACTGGAACGAAACCACCAAGCTGGACACCGTCAACAAAAGCGTGGCGGCCCTCAAGACACAAAACGACATGCTCAAGGCCGACCTGGATATCCGCGAGCCCAAGGGCGTGCGGCGCCGCAACGGCCTGATTGAAGCCTGGCGTGAAAGCATGGATGTGCGCAAAGACCGGTTGTATTTCGGCCCCGCCTTGCACGACGTGTTTGACCGCCGCCCCTTCAGCGCTGAGTTCTGGTACCGCGAGTTGAGCATTTCGACGGCGCACCAGGGCGCGCCCGGCGTGGTCGACAATACGGCCGCTGAGTTGTTGATGCCGCGCACGCTGGATGGTTCCGGCTATGTACAGATTGAGGCATCAGAGATTCTGACC
Organism: Planctomycetota bacterium; assembly: GCA_016722065.1. Lineage (GTDB taxonomy): Bacteria > Planctomycetota > UBA8742 > UBA2392 > UBA2392 > H3-PLA7. Next base: position 28,190 of record JADKGX010000001.1, on the reverse strand, counting down.
AAGCGCGAGTTGGACTCGCTTTCCGGGCGCATGGAGGGCATGACGCGCCTGACCGGCCAGCCGCAATTCAGCATGGAACTGGAACGTGAAACCGCAGGCAGCAACCAGCCCAATCGCACCGGCGACGAACGTCGTTACGTCGGCTTTCGGGTCCAGGCTGCCCAGCGCGTGTTTGGCGGGCCGCAGTAAGGGCGCAGTGCGCTTTTTCGGTCGGTGTTAATCTGGTCGACAAGGACAGGTCATGGCCAAGCAAGCAAAGACTACTTCAAGCGACTGGACGGCAGGCATTGTGGCGATTGCTGCCGCCGTGCTGCTGGGCGGCGCAATCCCCGTCGCGCTGTACTACGCGCTGTACGTGCCGCGCGTTCGTGAGCGCGAGGCCGAAGAAGTAAAGCTGCGCACACTGCACGATGACGAACAGTTGCTGATGGCCCGTCGCGACCGCGTGAAGGGCCTGGAAGACGACGCAGATGCCATGCGCAAGCGCCTGGCGGAAGTCGAGGAACAGTTCACAGCACCGACCGAGTTTGGCGACCTGGTGGCACACATCACCAAGCTTGCGGCATCCAATCACCTGCGGCTGCGCGCCGACCAGGCCCAGATGGTTCGGGCCAAGGTAGTTTACGACGGCAACCGCCGCATCAACTTTGCCAAGGGTTTGAAGGCGTCGCAGATTCTGGTGGAAGGCCAGGCCTGGTACCACGACCTGGGCCGTTTCATCACGGAGCTGGAGTCCCTCAAGAATGCGGTGGTGCTGGTAGAGTCGCTGGAGATGCGCGGCGACCAGAACGGCGGCTACAGCCACAACTTCAAACTGTCACTCTATGTCATTGAACGCCGCGAGTTGGACGCGGTGGGCAAGTAAGGCAAGGGGTCACCAGACATGGACAAGCAGACCAAACAACTTGCAGCACTGGGCGCCCTGGTGGTCGTGGCAGGCATTGTTGCCTACTTCATGTACTTCAAGGGGCCCTCAACAACAGCGCCCGCGGATAACACCGCCGCTGCCACGCCGCCAGCCACTGGCGCGCCGGCACCAGGCCCCGCCCCAGCGCCAGGTGCAGGCACTGCCGCACCAGCCGGCGCAGCGCCAGGTGCCGCAACGCCGGGTGCTCCGGCCGGCCCCGTGGTTTTGACCGCCGCCGACGCCTTGCCCATGCCCAAGCCAGAGCAACTGCCCAGCATCACCTACACATGGAAAGCCGACGATCACTACGGCGAGTACGGTGTGCACGTGTTCAAGGCTGGCGACATGCGCTTTGACCCGCTGCACGTGCAGAACATTGACGTGGTCGACCCGGACCGCCGCCAGTACATCGAAAAGATCAAGAAGGACTGGATCATCGAAGGCGTGACGGAAACCTGGCAGCAGGTCGCCGTGACCGAAGAAAACGGCCAGCCCAAGAAAGATGCAGAAGGCAAGCCGGTTCTGGAAAAGCGTCTGGTGAAAGAAGCCTGGTTCAAGGGCATCCGTAAGCCATACAAAGAGGGCGACCGCCTGCCGGCGACGCGCTTTGTGATCAAGAAGATCGTTCGTACCACACTGGAAACGTCGGTGCAGTTGATTGGCGACAACGGCGAAGAATTGAAGCTGGAACTTTCGCCGCCGACCCGCTACCCCGACGCACCAGGATAATGCAGCCAATGTGCAGGGCCAAAGCGCCCTGACAGCAGACCAAGACTTTGTGCCACAGACCAGAAAACGGCCCAGTGCCGACCATCCTCAGGGGGAAGATTCATGAAGTGCACGATTGGACATGCCGGTTCCGGATGCAGCCGGGTTGCCCCGCGCGTCCTGTTGGCCATGTTCGCGTTGGCCTTTCTGGCGGCGCCCTTGCTTGCCCAGGACCCAAAGCCGGGTTCAGATACACCCGAAACCACCGGCACAGGCACGGATACAGAACCCGTGCCGACGGACCCGATCACGGTGGACTTTGTCCAGAAGGACATCCACACCGTAATGCACTACATTGCGTTGCGGTCGGGCCTGCAGATCATCGTGGAAGGCGTCATTGACGTCAAACTTACGGTGATGTACCGCAAGGTGCTGCCCAAGGATGCAATCCGGTCCATCTGCAAGGCCAACGAACTCGAGTACGTCGAGGACGGTGCCTTCATCATCATCAAAAAGCGCCAGCAGGCTGGCGGCTTGGCAAACGTGGTGAACGGCGAAGTGGAAGGCCGCTATCACGTCGCCTTTGAAAGCCAGGAACTGGTCCAGGCAATCATGGAAGTCGCCAAGGTGACCCGCACCCAGGTGTACATTCCGACCTTGCCCGATGAACCTGCCAGCAGCGGTGGCACCGGCCAGCCCACGCCACAGGGTCCTGGTGGGGGTGGCACAGAAGGTGGCGAACAGCGCGCTGAAACGCGCGTTCAGCGCATTCAGAAGCGCAACATCAGCATGTTCATGCGCGATGCAGAGCCCGATGCAATCATGGAGCGCCTGGCAGAAGTGGGCGGCCTGCTGTTCAAGAAGAAGCCTGACGGCTACCACTTTGAATACGCCAAGGTGCGCAACCCTGACGACGAAGGCACTGACCCGGTTGGCGACGGCGTGGTCAAGATGACCCGCAAGGATTGGATCCTGCCCGGTGTCGACGTGGTCAAGGCCAAGTCCGAAGTCAGCAACCTGCTGTCCACCCGTGGCCGCATGGTGATTGATGAACAGACCAAGATCGTCATGGTGATTGACCGCGACGACGTGATTGAAACCATCTCCGTGTTCCTGGACAAAGTCGGCGCGGAAGCCCTCGAAAGCAAGCGCATTGCCGACACACTGGCCGACGACCCGATGGTGGTGCAGGAGTTTGTGGTGGTTCGCGATGCGGCCGACCAGGCCCTGTTGGCCACCCTGGGCACCCTGATGTCGACCGAAGGTCGCGTCAGCCTGAACCCCCAGACCAACTCGATTGTGGTACTGGAACACCAGTCGCGCCTGGCCAACCTGACCAAGTTCATTACCGGCCTTGATACCATGCCGCAACAGGTGCTGATCCAGGCCCGCATCGTCGAAGTCAGTGTGGACAGCTACATGGGTTACGGCCTGCAGTTGTTCAGCAGCCAGCCCGTCGACAACTGGAAAGACGGCGTGTTGGCTGGCGACAGTCGCGACAGCAGCCAGGGCACGGCGGGCGGCCTGTTCGGCAACCCGACCGGCTTTGACCCCTTTGTCGGCACCTTTGTCAACGACGTGATCAACGCCCGCCTGGAACTGCTGGCCAACGACGGCAAGCTCAAGACACTCAGCCAGCCCAAGCAGATGGTCAGCAACCGCAAGGCCGCCCGAATCGAGGTCGGTCAAGAAATTCCGTACGTCGAAAACACCAGCTCGGGTACCGGCAGCGGCACCACCAACGCCACGGTCAGCTTCAAGGAAGTTTCGCTGGTCATGGACGTTACGCCCACGATTTTCGAATCAGGCATCATCCGCCTGCAGATTACCGTGACTGTGCGCGAAGTGATCGGCAACACCGCCATTCAGGGCAACAACACGCCGATTCTTTCTAAGCGTGAAAGCCGCACCGACGTGTACCTGCGCGACGGCGAAACCATGGTCATGGGTGGCCTGCTGCGTGAGCGTGAACGTGTAGACGAAAACGGCCTGCCGTTCCTCAAGGACATTCCGTTCCTGGGCTATTTGTTCAAGTCCACGAACAAGACCGTCAACAAGACGGACCTGATGTTCTTCCTGCGTCCCACCATCGTCAACAGCAAGCTGCCCGGCGGCGACAGCCGCAACGGTGCAGACCTTGCCCGCGACCTGACGCCTGCCGTGGACATGCCGGAAGACGCAGACAAAGCCAACATTCGTCCGGGTGGGTCACGCAAGCTTGAAAAGATGGCCAAGCCTGCGCATTACAGTGACAACGCGCGGCCCAAAAAGCCCGCTGATGTAAAGCCCGGTGCCTAAGAACAGCGCACAGCCTCATCCCTTCGAGCGCCTGCTTGACCAATGGAATCCAAAGGTCGAGCAGGCGCTTCGGCGCTTTGCATGGCCGGATTCAGCGGCACCACGCCGACTTGTTGAGGCCATGAACTATTCCCTGTACGCCGGCGGCAAGCGCCTGCGGCCTTTGCTGGTGTTCTGCGCCTGCCAGGCCGTGGGGGGCCATGCCGATGCCGCGGCACCTGTGGCCGCAGCCCTGGAAATGATTCACACCTACAGCCTGATTCACGACGACCTGCCAGCAATGGATGACGACGACCTGCGTCGCGGGCGGCCTACCTGCCACAAGGCCTTTGATGAAGCCACAGCCATTCTGGCCGGCGATGCCATGAACACTTACGCGTTCCAGGCGATTCTGGAGGGCGTTTCCAACCCTGCCCTGGCCGTTGCCGTGGCGCGAGAACTTGCCGCCGGCGCCGGTGTAGACGGCATGGTTGGCGGCCAGATGGCCGACCTGGAAAGCGAAGGCGCGCAGTCTGATGCCGATCGCCTGCGCTACATTCACGAACACAAGACCGGCGCCCTGATCACGGCTGCCGTGGTGTGCGGTGGTATTGTCGGCGGTGCCAGCCCGCAAACGCTGGAAAGACTGCGTGGCTTTGGGCGCCAAGTTGGTCTGGCCTTTCAGGTCATCGACGACATTCTGGACGAAACTGCAACGGCCGAACAATTGGGCAAGAGCCCGGGCAAGGACCGCGACGCGGGAAAGATGACCTACCCCAGGGTCATGGGGCTGCACAAGGCGCGGCAGTACGCGCAAACCCTGGTTGATGGCGCCCTGGCCGAACTGCGCGACCTGGAACAGGCCGACGGGCTGCGAACCATTGCGGACTACTTTCTGTCGCGCACGCATTGATGCACCGCGGCCCGGGTTAGTCAGCGCTAACCCTTTGCTGCGCTTGGGGTTGGATGCTCTCTGGCAGGTGTGTCAACGAAGCGCTAAGATCGGCCCTTCGCGAGGGGGCACTCTCGCATTGTTGGGGAAGTAATGCCCTATCCGCTTCTAGAGCAGGCTGACACGCCCCAGGGCCTCAAGACCCTGGACGTTTCCGATCTGCCCAGGCTCGCCCAGGAAATGCGCGAGTTCATCATTGAAAGCGTAACCGGCCGCACCGGCGGCCACCTTGGCTCGGGGCTGGGTACGGTCGAGTTGACCATTGCCCTGCACTATCACTTCAACCTTCTGGCCCACGACAGCGTTATCTTTGACGTCGGCCACCAGTGCTACCCGCACAAACTTTTGACCGGCCGGCGCGGGCAGTTTGGCTCTCTGCGCCAGTACCACGGCATTTCCGGGTTTCCTGACCCCAAGGAAAGCCCTTACGACCTGGTAAAGACCGGCCACGGCGGCACGAGTTTGAGCACCGCCCTGGGCATTGCCATTGCCAACAAGCAACTGGGCCTTGATCGCACCAGCATCGCGGTCATCGGCGACGGCGCACTTCAGGAGGGCCAGGCCCTGGAAGCCCTGAACCACGGCGGCGACCAGCGCGATTTGAAGTACCTGGTGATTCTCAACGACAACGAACACGGCATCGGGCCGGCCACCGGCGCGCTTGCCAGCTACTTCAGCAAGTTTCGCACCAGCCATGCTTACACCTCCGCCAAGCGCGACATCAAGCGCGTGTTGAAGTCGCTGGAAGAGTCCACGGGTTCCGTCGGCAAGGCCTTGCACGATGTGCTGGACCACGTCAAGGCCGGCATGCACGGCTTGATGCCCGCCACACACCCCGGCGTGCTGTTTGAGGAATTGGGCTACTTCTATTACGGCCCGATCGACGGCCACGATGTGGAAGCGCTGCTGGAAGCATTTGAAAACGTCAAGCGCATCCCCAAGCCCGTACTGCTGCACGTGATGACCAAAAAGGGCAAGGGTTTCAAAGACGATGTGCCCGACCATTACGCCTATCACGCGGCCAAGACCAGCAGCAAGCTGACCTCGCACCTGCCCAAGGAATACAGCCGCGCTGGCGGCCTCGCATACACCGACGTGTTCATTGAGAAGACCTTTGAGTTGATGGCCCGTGACCCCAAGGTAGTTGCGATTACTGCGGCCATGATGCAGGGCACCGGGCTGGAAACCGTGCAGAAGAAGTACCCCGACCGGGTGATTGATGTGGGCATGGCAGAACAGCACGCGGTTGGCTTTGCGCAGGGTTTGAAGCTGGGCGGCATGAAGCCGATCTGCGCAATCTACAGCACCTTTCTGCAACGAAGTGTGGACCAGTTGTTTCAGGAACTTGCCTTGATCAAGCTGCCCGTGCTGCTGGCACTGGACCGCGCAGGGTTGGTTGGTCCAGACGGCGCCACGCACAACGGCGTGTTTGACATTGCCTACGTCAGCATGCTGCCGAACTTCGTGGTCATGGCGCCGCGCGATGCCACGGAACTCAAGGCCATGATGGATTTCGGGCTGGAGTTGAACCTGCCCAGTGCGGTGCGTTTTCCGCGCACCAACTCGCCCAAGCCGGAACTCGAGCTGCCCGCAGGCAAGCCACTGGAACTGGGCAAAGCCGAAGTGCTGCGCGAAGGCAACGACGGCGCAGTGATCGCCTTTGGCGCCATGGTGTACCACGCGCTGGACGCGATTGAATTGATTGAGGAACGCTACGGCAAAAAGCTCACGCTGGTCAACGCGCGCTTTGCCAAGCCGCTGGATGAAGCCTTGATCGGGCCCTTGATTGAAAAGATGCCGGCCGTGTTCACGGTGGAAGAACATGTGCGTCGCGGCGGGTTTGGTTCACACGTGCTGGAGTTTGCCAACCGCAGCAGGTTGGACGCCAACAAGCTGGAAATCCTGGCCATTGAGGACCGTTTTGTCGACCACGGTGCACGCGTGGAAGTTCTCAGCGAAGTCGGGCTGGACCCGGCGGGCATCGCCGCCAGCATCGAAAAGCGGCTGGGACTTCGGCGTGCCACGGCGCGCACGGATTCGCGCCGCAGCGTGGCGACAGGCAGCAGCGTGACGGGATGATTCTGCTGGCAGGGGACGGCTCAAGGGCCGACGTCAAGCACGGCATCGCGCAGGTCGAACCACTGCTGCGCGAACTCACGGACGAAGTGCTGGTCGACCTTGACCAAAGCGCGGATCTCGAAAAACTGCACCCGGCACTGGTGATCAACTTCGGCGGCGACGGCAGCCTGCTGCGTGCCGTGCGGCGCCTTGGTGCGCGCCAGGCGCCGGTGCTGGGCGTCAATTTTGGCAAGTTCGGTTTTCTGGCTGAGTATGAACTTCCGGAGTTGCTGGTACGCCTCAAAGACGCCGTAGATATGCGCCTTCCTACGCGGCAGTCCTTGATGCTCAAGGTGACCCTGCGCCAGGGCCGCAAAACCAGCGAAACGATTGTTCTCAATGACATTGTGCTGCTGCGCGCACCCGACGACCGCATGCCCACGGTGCACGTAAGTGCGGGCTCGCGCGACGTGGCAAGCTATTACGGCGACGGCCTGATTGTCAGTACACCGCTGGGCAGCACGGCTTACAACCTGAGTGCCGGCGGGCCGCTGCTTCACCCCAACCTGGATGCGTTGGTGATCACGCCCATCTGCGCACACACCTTGAGCATTCGGCCGCTGGTGCTGCCAGCCCAGGACCCGATCTTGCTCGAGCTTGAACAATCCGACGCCATTACCGCCACCATGGACGGCCAGGGCACGATCAAGCTGCAAGCCGGGGATTGCGTGTCCATTGAACGGTCGCCGGTTCCCATGACCCTGGTGGCGCACCCCACGCGCAGCTACTTCGACACGCTGCGGCTCAAGTTTGACTGGACCAAGCGCACTGCAAGGTCCAGGCCCAAGTAGTTTGCGGCACTCCCACCGTTGCTGCGTGAAGGTCAATGTGCATGGCGCTATACTCGCGCCATGCGGTCTCCGACCTCGCGCCTGTACAAGCGGCTTCCCATCACGGCCAGCGTGCAGCCGCTGACACTGTTCGTTTACAGCACAGACGACGCACGTCGCGCCAGCATTGTGGCCGCGCTGTCGGACAACCCGTACATCAGCATTGCGCGCGACCAGGTAATCGAGATTGCATCGGCCAATCACCCCGGTGGCATCAGCCTGCGCGACGGTTGCGGCCTTGTGGTGGATACGCAAAGCGAAAAGCTGCCCGCGGGCATCATAGGCGAACGTGCGCCATCGGCCGTGATGCTGAGCATGGGCCCGCGCCCCGAAGACGACAGCGAGTTTGACGGCCACATCAACCTGCCGCCGCGTGCCAAGGATATTCAGCGTGTGCTTCGCCGCGCGCGCGAACTGGCCTGGCTGCGTGGCCGTGCGTTCTCGGAGGGGTCACAGTCAAGTTCCCGCGACCGGCTGGCGCGGCTCAATCGCATCGGTACGGCGTTGTCGGACGTGCGCCAACTAGACGACCTGCTGGAAGTAGTGCTGACGGAAGGCCGCAATATTCTGGATGCCGATGCCGGCAGCATTTACATCATTGAGCGCGGCAGCGGCGCCAGTGCTTCGGCCCGCAAAGTGCTTGGCAAAGCCGAAAAGCGCACGCGGGCCATTGCGGTGCGCCGCGCCGACCTGACCACGCAGGTGTTCAGCCTGCGCTTTGCAGCGGCCCAGAACGACAGTGTGGAGATCCCGTTTCAGCAGATTGTGTTTCCGGCCAACTTGGAAAGCATTGCCGGCTATGCGGCCCTGACAGGCGAGATCGTGGCGCTGGCCGATGTATACCACCTGCCAGAGGGCGCCCCGTACAAGTTCAACAACCACATTGACCAGAAGTATGGCTATCACACGCGGTCGATGCTGACGGTACCGCTGAAGAACACCAGCGACGAAGTCGTGGGCATCGTGCAGTTGATCAACAAGAAGAAAGACCCGCGCCGCCGCCTGACACCCGACGAGACCGACCACCTGGTTGTGCCGTTTACCGACGAAGACCTCGAACTGGCGGCCAGCCTGGGCAGCCAGGCCGGCGTGGCGATTGAAAATGTGCGCCTGCTGGACGCGATTGCCAACCTGTTTGAGCGCTTCGTGATCGCCTGTGTAGGCGCGATTGAACAGCGCGACCCCAGCACGGCCGGCCATTCCGGGCGCGTCGATCGCATCACCATGGCGCTTGCCGATGAAGTGAACAAAGACAGCAACGGCGCTTACAAGGATGTCACGTTCAGCGACGCCGAAATGACTGAGCTGCATTACGCGGGGCTGCTGCACGACTTTGGCAAGATTGGCGTGCGCGAGCACGTGCTGCAGAAGGCCGAAAAACTCTACCCGGCGCAGCAGCAGGCGATTTCGTTCCGGGGCGAGATTCTGCGGCGCGAGTTGCGCCTGGACGCACTGGAACGCGAAGCGCGACTGATCGCGCAGGGCCGCCAGCCGGAAGTGCCGGCGTTGCGCCAGCAGCTGGAGGCCGACCTTGCCAGGTTGCAGTCTGACGTCGCTTTTCTGCTGGAACATTCCAAGCCGCTGTTCATGACCGATGAAAAACTGGCGCGGCTGGCCGGCATTCACCAGCACCCCTGGCGCATTGGCAGCGAAACCTACGCCCTGCTGAGTGAAGAAGACTACCTGAGCCTGCAAACGCGCAAAGGCACACTCAATGACGCCGAGCGCCGCGAGATCGAAAACCATGTGGCGGACAGCTGGCAGTTTCTCAAGCGCATTCCCTGGACGGCCGATCTTTCGCGCGTGCCGGAAATCGCCGGCCAGCACCACGAGAAAATGAACAGCAAGGGCTATCCCAACGGCGTGCCTGCCGCCGATACGCCGCTGGGATCGCGCCTGATGGCCGTGGCCGACGTGTTTGACAGCCTCACGGCAAGCGACCGGCCCTACAAGCCGGCGATTCCGCTCGAGCGCGCGATCCAGATTCTGCAAGCCATGGCCAAGGACGGCGACCTCGACCCTGAGGTAGTGCAACTGTTTGAACGCACAAAAATCTGGGAGAAGCTGAAACTGAAGGTCGTGCGCCTGGCCGACGCCAACGACGCACAGCGCGCGGCACGTTGAGGGCTGGCGGGGGCTTGACGCCGCCCGCGCAAGCCTGCATCAAGGCCCGGGCAGGCTTGACCGGAGCAATCGGATGCAGGCACCAGGCCAGACAGATGCCAGGGTAAAGATTACCGTCGCGCACTCGCCAGACGCCGACGACGCGTTCATGTTTCACGCGCTGGTCAACCACAAGGTTGACACCGGCACCTTGGACATTCGCCACGAGTTGTGCGACATCGAGACACTGAACCAGCGGGCCCGCACCGGCGAACTGGATGTCACGGCCTGCAGCTTTCATGCCTATCCATACATTGCCGACAAGTACGTCATCACCCGCGCCGGCGCCAGCATGGGCGACCGTTACGGCCCGATCATTGTCTCGCGCGAGCCCATGAACCCGCAGGATCTGGACGGCAAACGGGTTGCCACGCCCGGGCCGCTGACCAGCGCCGCGCTTGCCTTGCAGCTTTACAACCGGCGCGTTGTGCCGGTGCACATGAACTTCAACCAGGTGCAGCACGCTGTGCTCAATGGCGAAGTCGAAGCCGGCGTGATCATCCATGAAGGCCAGGTCACCTATAACGACCTGAAACTTTTCAAGGTCGTCGATCTGGGTGAATGGTGGTTCACAAAGCATGAGCTGCCTTTGCCCCTGGGCTGCAACGTGGCTCGGCGTGATCTGGGTACGCCCACGATTGCGCAGTTTTCGCGCTGCTTTTCGGCCAGCATCAACTACGCCCTTTCGCACCGGCAGGAAGCGCTGGACCACGCCATGAGTTACGGCCGCGGGCTGGACCGCGCCCGGGCTGACAAGTTTGTCGGCATGTACGTCAACCACTACACGGTCGATATTGGCGACCAGGGCATGAAGGCCGCGCGGCTGTTTCTGCATCTGGGGCGCCAAGCCGGCATCTTGACCGCCAAGGCCGAACCGCAATGGGTTTAGGGCGCCAATCACGGCCTGCACGGCGCCGGCGCAGACGCTAGAGTATCGCCATGGCAGAGGGCCACAAACCAGCCGATCCAGGCAAGCGCGCATCGATGCGGCAGGTGGCCGGCGAGGCCGCGAAGTACGCCACGCGCATGGTGCCAGGCGGCAAGCTGGTCCAGAACTTCGACGGCGACCTGTTTCGCAGGCTGTACGACGAAGGCAAGCCGCCGGCCCCGGCATCGCATGAGTTTCTGGACCTGCATGGTCGGCGCTTCTTTCGGCCCCCGCGCGCTGCATGAAACGGCGTTTCTGGAAACCTGTTCGCGCTGCGCCAAATGTGTGCAGGCCTGCCCGGAGCACGTGATTTCGCTGGCCGGAGAAAAAGAAGGCCCGCCCCAGGGCACGCCGATTCTCAAGCCCAATCACGGCGCCTGCACGCTGTGCGGAGACTGCATGACAGCCTGCCCCACAGGGGCGCTGAAGCCCACGCCGGTAGGGGAGATTCGCATCGGCATTGCCGTGATCCAGCCGGATACCTGCCTGGGGTATCAGGGCAAAACCTGCCGTGCGTGCCACGAGGCCTGCCCGCTGGAACCGAACGCGATTGACTTCGATGCGTCCGTGCCCAAAGTAGACAGCCGCATCTGCACCGGCTGCGGGTTGTGCGTGCACGCCTGACCGACCAAGCCCCCCAGTGTGCTGGTGCTGCCAAGGCCGGCGAGGCCGGCCAAAGAAAGCGCCAAGTAGCATGTCCACCAAAGACTACGTCTACTGCGATTACGCCGCCGGGGCGCCCTGCCGGCCCCAGGTGGCCGCCGAGTGGGCCCGCTTTGCCGCGCATGAGTTTGCCAACCCCGGGGCACACCACCCGCTGGCCTATCTGGCGCGACGCAAGTTGATGGAAGTGCATGAACGCGCCGCCAGCGTGCTGGGCGTAGACCCGCGCGAGATCGTGTTCACCAGCGGCGGCACAGAAAGCGATGCGCTGGCACTGCGCGGCGTCATGAAGGCCGCGGGCCAGGGCCGCAACGAGCTGGTGGTAAGCGGCATTGAACACCATGCCGTGCTGCTGGAAGCCCAGCGCCTGGAGGCCGAGGGTGCGGTGGTGCACTACGCGCCGGTATCGCGCGACGGTGTTGTTGATCTGGCTGCGCTGCAGCACATGGTTGGCCCCAAAACGGCGCTGGTCAGCGTCATGTACGCCAACAATGAAACAGGCGTGATTCAACCCGTGGCGCAGGTTGCCGAAATCGCCCACGGTGCCGGGGCGCGTTATCACTGCGACGCCGTGCAGGCCTTTGGCAAGGTGGAACTTGCGCCCCGTGAAATCGGCTGCGATTTGATGTCCTTGGCAGCGGCCAAGTTTGGCGGGCCCAAGGGCATGGGGCTGCTTTACAACCAGATGAACAGCAGGCTGGTGCCGGTGGTGGTGGGCGGGCCGCAAGAGTGGGGCCTGCGCGCCGGAACGGAAGACCTGCCCGGCATGGCCGCCATGGCCGTGGCCATGGAAGTCGCCAAAGCGGAAAGGGTGGCGGCCTGGGGCCCCGTGGCCACGATTCGCGACAGCCTGGAAACCAAGCTGGTGGCCGGTCTTGGCGCCAACGTGCGCCTCAATGGCAAGCAGGCGCCGCGGCTGCCAAACGTCAGCAACATCAGCTTTCTGCACATTGAAGGCCAGGCCATGGCGATTGAACTTGGCGAGCAAGGCTTCTGTGTGGGGCTGGGCAGCGCTTGCGCGCCCGGCGAGACCGACCCCAGCCACGTGCTGGCCGCGATGGGCTTGAGTTGGGAAGACGCGATTGGCTGCATTCGCGTCAGTTTCGGCCCGGACATAACGCAAGCGCAGTCCGACCGGCTGGCGGAGTTGTGCATTGCCAACTACACCAGCCTGCGCGGGTTGGGATGAAACCGCGCGCGATAGGCCCACTGACAAAGCCCTTTGACGTCCGGTTGGAACTGCCGGGAAGCAAAAGCTACGCCAACCGCGCGCTGATGTGCGCGGCGCTGGCCGGTCGTGCCTGCCGTGTGGGCAATATCTCGCCGGGCGACGACACGGCCCTGATGCTGAACCTGCTTTCTGACCTGGGCTGGGTTGTCACAAGGGCCAATCCATTCTCGACGGACGTTGATTTGAAGCCGCCGGGGCCGCGCACCCGGCCCGGCGCGAAGTTGTTCACGGGCGCGGCGGGCACGGTGTCGCGTTTTGCCGCGGCCCTGCTTTGCGCCACGCCGGGCCAGTTTGAGCTTGATGGCAACGCCCGCATGCGCCAGCGCCCGATGGCAGAGTTGGTAGCAGCCCTGCGCGACCTGGGTGGCGGCATTGTGGAACTTGGCCAGCCCGGGTGCCTGCCGTTGTCGATCACCGGTGGCAGCCTAAAGGGCGGCCAGTGCAGGCTGGCGGGCGGTGTCAGCAGCCAGTTTCTCTCGGCCTTGCTGATGGTGGCGCCGTCGCTTGCGCAACCCACAACCGTAGCCATTGAGGGCGAGCTGGTAAGCAAGCCCTATGTTGAAATCACCCTGGAAGTGCTGCACGCCTTTGGGCTGCCGACAGCTTGCGTTGAAAGACAGGGCTACTCGTCGTTTCGCGTCACGCCACACCGGTTGCTGGCGCCGGCGGAATATCGCTGCCCGCCCGACGGCACCGCGGCCAGCTATTTCTGGGGCGCGGCGGCGCTTACGGCTTCCTGCTGCGTGATTGACGGGTTGAGCCTGCAAAGCCCGCAGGGCGACGTTAAGTTTGTTCGCATCCTGCAATCCATGGGCTGCCGCGTTCTTTCACCGGGTGGGGGGCTTGGCATTTCCGGGCCGCCGGGTGGTCTTCAGGCAACCCGCGCCGATGTGGGGGACCTGCCCGATTGCGCCCAGACGCTGGCGGTGGTTGCTGCCTTTGCGAACGGCACGACACGGCTGGACGGCATCTCAACGCTGCGTCGCAAAGAAACCGATCGCGTGGCCGCGCTGGCCACGGAGCTTTCCAAACTGGGCGCCAAAGTGATTGCGCTGGGTGAGGACTCGATAGAGATCACGCCCGGCAAGGTCAAGCCCGGTTCATGCACGATCGAGACCTACGATGACCACCGCATGGCCATGAGCTTTGCGTTGGCGGGTCTGAAGGTAGCTGGTGTTCAGATTGCCGACCCGGGTGTGGTGTCCAAAAGCTTTCCGAACTTCTGGGAATTCTGGGGGCGTCTGTACGCCACGCCCTGAGCGCCAAGCCAAGCAAAAGCCCCCCGCATGGCGGGGGGCTTGGTTTGTACAAGGGTGGCTACTTTTGCAGCTCGAGCTTTTGCAGTTCCATGCTGGATTCTGCTTCGCCCTTTTTGGTGGTCAGCTTGACCAGCAGGCCGTCGCTGATCCAACTGGTGATCGTGGTGCCAGCCAGTTCACTGACGAACTTTTCGCAGGTGTATTCCCCTGCCGTCACCTTGATTTTGACGTCTTTTTCTTTGGCGGTGGCGTAGTCCTGGTCCCACTTGGCTTTGGTCTGGGTTTGTTCGGAAACCTTGGCGCCTTCGGCCACCGTGCCTTCGGCGTCGCACAGCGCCTGTGTGTACTTGGACTCGTCGGCGTCCACGGCCGTGACTTCACGCTTGAGGTAGAGGTCCGCTTTGCCGCTGCTGGTCACCTTGTAGATCGCAACGTTGCCAACCTTGGCAAAAAAGCGCGGCATATTGGTGGTGCCGGCGGCCTTGCCGGTGTCGGACGCGCTGGCTTTGCTGGATTTGAAACTGCTGACCCACACCGTGTCTTTGCCATCGCTGAACTGCTTGACAATGCCGCCGCATGGCACGCCGGCGGAGTACCAGATTTCATTCTTCTTACTTTCCACGGTCCACTGGGCCACCTTGCACTTCAAGGTTACCGCGCCAATTTTGTGTTCGTCGTCGCGCCAGGTGACCTGGGCCTTGGGCGAGGGCGTGCCCATCAGGCGAATGCCATTCCATTCCTTGGTGAATTCCTTGCGGGATTGTTCCTTGCCCTCTTTGCTGAACATGGTGTGGGCGTATTTGATTTTCTTGTCTTCGCCGATCTCGATTACTTCGTCCTTCACCTTGTTGCCCATGTCCATGGAGTATTCAACCCAATCGCCTTTCTGGGCGATTTTCCATGTGTTCCAGCCTTCCTTGAAGTCGCCCTCCGCCGCTTCAGCGGATACCGGCGAAAGTGATGAAGCCAGCGCAAGCAGCGCCAATGTCGCCGTGGCGACCAAACTGTAGCGTCTCATGGAGTCCTCCTCAGGCCCGGGGGCATTCTAACGCCATCGCGTGGCGTGCGCAGCCGCCCAATTTCTGGCAGGGGTTACTTCAGGGTCAGCTCGGTCAGTTCCGCCACCATCGTCATGCCTTCGCTTTTCATGTCCTGGCGCACGACCAGCCCATTCCATGTCCACATGGTCAGGCCTTTGCCGGGCTCGGTACGAATCGCTGCAAAGGCACCGGCAGGCGTGCGGATGTATTCTTCCACTTGACCTGAGTAAGCCGTGTATGGGCTGGAGGCTTCACTGACATCCATCTTGAACTCGTTGGTGCTGGTCTGGCGGCCATTGCCATCCAGCGTGGCCATCGAGACAGTGGCTTTGCCATCAGCCACGGCCTTGACCGCCTGCCTGGTCTGGGTTGCCACCTTCATGCCGCCCATGTCAAAGTTCGTGCGCAGGGTGTAGCTGTTGCCCACGGTGCGATAAAAGGCGCCGGTGTCGTGGCCCAGGTCAAAGTCGACCAGTTCGGCCTTGGCGACGGTGGTCTCATAGGCAACGGTCAAGCCGGGCCAGGTTGTCGACGACCAGAACTTGAAGCCATCTATCTCCATGTATTGGCAGGCGAATTCCCCGGCCTCGACTTTTTTGGATTCCTCTTTCGTTGCGGGCTGCTTGGCGGCGCCCGCCAACGGCTTGGCGACAGCCAGCTCAAACGGGACCTCCGTTTCTGTATCCATGCCTGGCAGGTGCTTCTTGTCGGCATCCAGAAAATAACTGGCCAGCGTCGCGCCGCTGTCCGTGACTTCCTTGACGGTTGTCTGCATGTACGACACGGCAGGATTGGCCCCGGTGGTTGTAGTTTTGACAGTCCAGCTGCGGCCCTTCATGCGGTACAGCAGCCAGGGGTCGGCTTCGCTGGTGCTGAAGCTGGTCAGGGTTCTGGTTTCGGCGTGATCGGGCGAAAGCACCACGCGCTTTACGACCAGTGGGTGGTACTCGGTGCTGACCCAGGTGGTGATCTGCTGGCCGTTTTGCGTTTCACTGTGCTTGCGGCAGGGAAACTTGCCAAAGCCGAAGACCAGGGTTTCCATGGGCAGGTTGTCCATCGCCCATTCACTCTTGGCGTTCGGGCCCTTGGGGTCAATCGTTTCGTTGTTGGATCCGCCCCAACTGGAAGTTCCTGATTTGTTGGTGCCCCGGTTCTCCACCGTTGCAATGCCGTCGGCCACTTTGGTGATGGTCCAGGTTTCAGTGCTGCTTTCCGCGCCGGTTTCGCGGTCCCATTTCACAATGCGATAGGACCAATTGGTGCCGGGGGTCTTGAGCAATTTTTGCAGCTCAATGGTCAGATCAAGCTTGGGTTCCGGCTTGGCGTCCTGGGCCAGTGTGGCTGCAACGCCAAGCAGGGCCAGAGTCACTGCTGTAAAGGCACGGGCGGCGAGCATGGAAGTCTCCGTTTGCTGCAGCACAGGCTAGCGGCGCCGCGCAGGCACACAAACAAAGAAAACGGGCGCCCGAAGGCGCCCGTTTGGTGTGATCGAGACAACTTATTCCTTGAACTCAACCAGTTCCATGGTTTCGCTCTTGACGATGATGCCGGGGTACTTCTTCATCATCCAGGTCTTGCCGTCGTCGTAGCTGATTGACTCGTACTCGCCAGCGGCGCACTTGACCTTTTCTTCCTTCGACTTCGGGGCAGCCACAGCCGGGCCATTGGCGGCGGCTGCGGTTTCGAACTTCATCGGGGTCGTGTTGGCAGGGCCCATTTCCTTACCGTCGGCGCCGTACATCTGGGTCACGAGGTCGCATCCCTTGTCGGTCACGTTCTTGACGGTGTTGGACATCTTCATGTCGCCAGTCATCTTGTATGTCCAGCTGCGGCCATCCTTGCGGTAGGTCGCCCAGGCGTCAGCAGCGGTTTCGCCGCCGCCACACTTGCCGGCTTCATTGCCGCCGACGGGGGTGTTACCCTTGGCGCCGTTACCGTTGCCACCACCACATGCTACCGCGAAAATCGCGACCGCGCACAGCAGGGCGGCCAGAATACGCTTGCTCATGGAATCTCTCCTCGAACCGTTTTTGATTACGTTAGATGCCCCGGGGCACATTTCCGCCCGAGGGTCGATGGCCTGAAAGCAGACACTATGCCATACTGGTCAACGAGGCATAAACCTTGTAGAATGGCGGCTTACGGCGGTGAGGCCTTTTCACCGAGACTCAAAACTTGTCACGTTTCTTGGTGCCCGTGTAACATAAGTTGACACCTATGCCGATCTACGAATACAAACACAGCGCCAAACGCGGCGAAACCTGCGAAGAGGTTTTTGAGACCTTCCAGAAAATGTCCGACGACGCCCTGACCAAGTGCCCCGTCTGCGGCAAGCCCGTAGACCGCATGATTTCACGCTTTTCCGGCAATGTCGACAAAATGGCGCCCTCGCGCCTCAAAGAACTTGGATTCCAGAAGCTTGTGAAACGCGACAAAGGCGTGTACGAGAAGATGATCAAGTAAGGCCGCAAAGCCCGCGGCCTGCTGCAACACCCCGAACCGACCCCGGAAAGTTGTTCGATGCGACGTTCCCTGGCCTTTGTGCTTTGTCTGGTTGCGCTTGTGCTGGCTGGCTGTGGCGCCGGCAACGACCAGAATGACCCACCCAAGCCCATCAATATCACGCCCGGCGTGGCGCAAGCGGAACCGATTGCGCCCACCAATGCAGCGATTGAGCCAACCATTGCCTACGACGGCACGCGCACGCACCTGGTGTATTGCCAAAACGGCGGCGCGGCCAACCACGACCTGATGTATTGCCAGCGTGTTGGCGGAGGCACCTTCAGTGCCCCGGCGGCGCTGTTTGCGGCCTCTACCAACGACAGCCGCCGGCCCCATTGTGCGCTGGACAGCGCGGGCAACCTGCACGTGGTGTGGGTGGAGGGTACAGCACCCAACCGCGACATCATGTACTGCACGCGCAGCACCGCAGGCGTGATCAGCAGCGCCAGCAACCTGAGCAACACCGTGGGGCAGGACGAAAACAACCCGCGCATTCACATTGACGTGGCAGGCCGCCTGCACATTGTGTGGGAGGGGTCAACCCCGCCGCCCAGCCCGACCAGCGCGGCCTTTTATTGCCGCACCGTGGGCAGCGTGTTTGCCTCGCCCGTTGCCATGCCCTTTGGCATGAGCGGCATCAGCGGCGAAATGCCCGATGTCGGCACTGATGCCGACCAGCATGTTTATGTGGTCTGGTCGGAAAGCGTGGGCCCCAACCGGATTATCCGCATGATGCGCAGCGACGACAACGGGGCCAACTTCAACAACATAGGCGGCGGCACCGCCGTGGGCGGCACGGCCGACAAAACCGAGCCGCGCATTGTTTGCGGTCTGCTGGGCGAAGTTGTGCTGACGTTCGTCGCCCAGAACACCGCAGGCGACCGCGCCCTGTTTGGCTGCAACACCCAGACCGGCGGCACGTTTACTGACCCGGTTGTGTTGTTCAACAGCACCACAGGTGGGGTGCGCAGCCCCTCTATCTCGCGCTTTCGTCAAAGTGACGGCGTGCGGGTGATTGCCGTGGCCTTCAATGATGGCGCGGCCGGCGGGGGCAACATTCTGGTCAAAACCAGCCGCGATGGCGGCTTCAGTTGGCCCGGCGACCCGGTAGACCTCAGCATCGGCAACTCGGAACCCTCCACTAACCGTACCCCGGCCACGGCACTGGACGACAATGAGTTGATTCTGGCCTGGGCAGGCCAGCCCATGGGCGGCGGCGTGGTGAGAAGCTTCACCAGCGCCAATACCTACGGGATTCCGTAGCAGGGGTTGATGGTCAGCAAAGCGACAGCGTCAGCCACGGATTGCGCGAAGTGGCACGCAAACGACAAGTCAGGGCAGACCCCGCAAGAAGCCAGCGCAACCGCAGATGGACAGGCCAGCCCATTCGCGGACCCAAGCCGTTGGCCTTGAGCCTATGCGAATCCAGGTTACCGTCGCCCCCAGCCTTGCGGCTGGGGCTGAGATGGCGGTTGATTGCGGTTGATCGGTGTTTATCCGTGTCCATCTGTTGACCCGTTGGCCTTGAGCCTATGCGAATCCAGGTTACCGTCGCCCCCAGCCTTGCGGCTGGGGCTGAGATGGCGGTTGATTGCCGTTGATCGGTGTTTAACCGTGTCCATCTGTTGACCCAAGCCGTTGCTATGGTGACCCCGCCCCTTGGCCACAGCCCTGGTTTGGCCGAATAGGCAGGCACTGGGGCCCGCCAAGAAAGCCCAAAGCCAGCGCCTGTCCGCCCGTTGACATCGGGTTTGGGGTTCCTACCCTGTTCCGCCTCTGGATCAAATGCCACGGCGCCACTTCGCGCCGGGGCATGGCCCGTTGGAGCCGTGAATGTCCACTGCCATTGCTGCAGACTTCCTTTCTGAAATCACTGAGACGAAAAGCCCGGACGTCAAGCTGCTGCTGGAGCTGCGCGAGCGGCTGTACGCAGACCCGGTGCTGAAGCGTCAGGCCGAAAACGCCCTGGACCACTGGAACGCTTCGCGCGAACGCCAGGGTGTGCTGCTGTTTCTGATGGGCCGCACGGCGCGCGCGCTGGCGGTTCTGGAAACCGAGGCCGGAACAGCCTGGGGCAAGCATTTCCTGGGCCGGGCGCTGGTAGACAGCGGTTTTCACGCCAAGGGCGAAGAAATTCTGGCCGCCGAGTTTAAGGAACACAAGTCGCTGCACACGGGCTTGATTCTGTTCCGCGCCCAGGTGGCGCAGGCCAAGCTTGCGGAAGCAGAAAAGACACTCAAGGGCATCAAGGACGACACGCCGGCGGTTCGGGCCTGCCGCCTGGAGCTGATCTATCGCGACGGCGACATCGAAAAGGCCGTTGAAGGCATTGTGGCGCTGCAGGAACAGTACCCCGAAGAACGCACCGTCGGGTTTGTGATGGCGTTGATTGCCCAGGCCGCGGGCGACGACGACACCGCGCGCCGCGCCTATGAACGCATTTCACAGAACCCGCCTGTGGCGGTAGACGTGCTGATCAACCTGGGCACGATGTATGAAGACGAAGGGCTGTGGGACCAGGCCCTGAAGTGCTACGAGACCGTGCTGAAGGACTTCCCGACGCACCCGCGCGCCCGCCTGTTCAAGCGCGACGCGGAATCCAGCAAGAACATGTATTACGACGAAGATCGCGAGCGCAAGGAGGACAAGCGCCTGCAGATCCTGCGCACGCCGGTAACCGATTTCGAGTTGTCGGTGCGTTCGCGCAACTGCCTGCAGAAGATGAAGATCGACACGCTGGGCGACCTGATTCTGAAGACCGAATCCGAACTGCTGAGCTACAAGAACTTTGGCGAAACCAGCCTGCAGGAAATCAAGAGCATCCTGGCATCCAAGGGTCTGCGCCTTGGCATGCGCACCGAAGAAGCCCTGGCCTATGCCCCGCCCGAAGACGCGGCGGCGGCAGCAGCCCTGGCAGCGGCCGACGACAAAGCCGCGCGCGGCATCGAGACACTGGAACTTTCCGTGCGCTCGCGCCGCTGCATGGAACGCCTGGGCATCAAGACGCTGGGCGAATTGCTGGACAAGTCCGAGCCCGAGCTGCTGGCGGCGCCGAACTTTGGCCAGACGTCGTTGAACGAAGTGCGCCAGAAGCTGTCCGAACTGGGCCTGGCGCTCAAGAGCTAGGGCAGCGACGCGACGCCACAGGGCCATTGGCCACGCGGCGCGTACCAAGGCACGCAAGGACGACACAATGTCTGACGACGCCAGCACCCTTGCCGACCCGCTGGAACACCGGGAAGGTAAGGGTGCTCTCGATTTCGGCGTGCTTGCCGTGCGCAACGGTCTGCTGACGCAGGAGCAACTGGACGCCTGCCGCGACCAGCAGCTTGCCAGCACCAACCTGGGCCACAACCTTACCCTGAAGCAGATTGTTCTCGACAAGCAGTTGATGTCAGAGGCCGACGTCGCGCGGGTGGAGCGCGCCCAGGCGCAGCTCACGCAGGACCGCGAACGCAAGGAAGGCCTCAAGTTCAAGGGCTATGAGATTATCTCCAGCCTTGGCGAAGGCGGGTTGGGCAGCGTGTTCAAGGCCCGGCAGGTCAGCATGAACCGGCTGGTGGCGCTGAAGGTGCTGCACCTGCAATGGTTGACCGACGACGAGTTCCGCAAGCGCTTTGTGCTGGAAGCGCGCATCGTGGGCAAGTTGAGCCACCAGAATCTGATTCAGGTGTACGACGTTGGCAAAGAAGGCGACTACTACAACTTCAGCATGGAGTACGTCGACGGCCGCACCGTCGAGGATCTAGTCAAGGATTCGCCACGCCACCAGATGGAGATCAGCCGCGCGGTAGACCTGACGATTCAGGTCGTGCGCGCGATCAACTACTACAAAGATTTCGACATCGTGCATCGCGACATCAAGCCCAGCAACGTCATGGTCACACGCGGCGGGCTGGTGAAGCTGGGTGATTTTGGCTTCGTCAAAAGCCGCCTGGACAAAGAGCTGGGCTATGAAGGCATGGTGCTGGGCACGCCCGATTACATCGCGCCCGAACAGGCCATGGGCAAAGAAGACGTTGACTACCGCGCCGACGTGTACAGCCTGGGCGCCACGTTCTATCACATGCTGACGGGCCGCCCCATGTACAACGGCACGCCTTCACGGGTGATGCTGGCCCACACGCGCGAGCCCATGCCGGACCCGCGCCAGTACCGGCCCGGGCTTTCTGATGACGTGATTGCGGTTCTCAAGCGCATGCTGGCCAAGGACCCCAACCAGCGTTACTCGGACCTCAACAGCCTGTTTGTTGACCTGGAAGCCCTGCGCGAGGCCCACAAGCCCAAGACACCGCCGAAGTACGAAATCGGCAAAAGCAGCATCATGCGGGCCTTGAACATTGAAAAGAGCCGCCACGCTGAAATGGCTGACCGCATGAAGCAACTGGAAGAACGGGCTGAACTGCTGCAATCGCGAATCGCCATTGCCGGCGGCGCGGCGCTGGTGGCAGCGCTGGCGGCCGTGTTGTTCCTGATTCTGTGGCTGGTGACCTGACCGGTACACCACCGTACAATGCGCCTGTGCGCATCCTATTTGTCGAAAACCATGAAGTGTTTTCCGCACTGGTCGCCCGCAAGTTTCTGGGCGAGCACGAAGTGCGCATAGTGGCCACGCTGCGCGAGGCCCGCGCCAGCCTGGCGGAGTCCGAGTTCGACCTTGTGCTGCTGGACGACCAACTGGATGACGGCCGAGGCGAGGAACTTGCACTGGAGTTGCGCGCCCAGGGCACGCACCCGACCATCATTGGCGTAAGCGCCTATGAGGACTTGAACGCCGCTTTGGTGCGTGCCGGCGCCGACGCCGCCTGCGGCAAGCTGCAATTCAGCCAGATTGAAGCACTGATCCGGAGCTTGAGGAATTGACCAATCTGTGCTGCCAAGAAAAGGCGCCGCGCAATCGCGCGGCGCCTTTTGCTGACTGGCTGGATTACTTGGCCTGTTCGACGCGCTGAAGTTCACGCGGGAAGCCAACGGCCAGGGCGGTCTTGAGCTTCTCTACGCGCTCCTTCCACTTGGCGTCTGTGCCCTGCAGCTTCTTGGCGCACAGATAGGCCTGGCCCAGGCAGTAACCCTCGTTTTCGCCGGCGTTCCACCACACGTAGTAGGCGCCCATCACGTAGTTGTCGTAGGCCTTCTGGAAATTGCCGCCCTCCCAGTACACATCGCCCAGGGCCGGAAAGGCCACGGCCAGGGCCGCTTCGTCTTCCAGGCTGGTGTCATCCTGAAAGCTGTCGTCGCCCGTCACGGATTCCAGAAGCGGGCGGGCTGCCGCCGAGTCGCCGCCCTTGAGAGTCGCAAGACCCTGCCATGCCATGGCCAGATACTTGGCGTTCTTGTCGTCACCGGCGCCGCCTTCGGCACTCTTGAAGGCACTCAGTGCGGCCTTCCAGTCGCCGACCGCCGCTTCCAGTTCGCCCAGCTTCTGGTTGCCCAGGCGCTGCAGCGAAGGATCAGCATTGATCATGGCCTTGAGTGTGGCGCGTGCATCGGCGTCCTTCTTGGCGCGACGCTGGAAAGTCACCATCGAGGTATAGGCGTCACGGGCATAGAAGCCGGCCTTGTACTTGTTGACATAGGCCCCGAGCTCGGAAATCGCAGCCGTCACGACATTAAGCTTGTTGCTGGCGCGGGCTTCGTTGGCGTAAATGCCGGCGCGGCGGTACTGGGCTTCTTCTTTATCCAGGTCGCTGCCCTTGGTGGCCAACTGGCCCAGTTGTTCGGCTGCACCGCCGGCGTCTTCGGCAATCATGTTGATGGCCGCTTCCAGGTCTTTGCTCATGCTGCCGCCCTTGCGGTCCAGGCTCAGCACTGCGGCGGTATCCACGTTGCCGGTTTTGTTGTCGGCCGTTTTGTAGGCCACGGATTTCGCATTCCAGCTGGTTACGGTGACGTTATCCAGCGAATCCACGACCCGCTTAGCGCCTGCACCCTTCCAGTAACTGATGCGGTCAGCGCACAGGGCGCCTGCAAACACGGTGGCAACCAGCGCCAATGCGGCGGCAAATCGATTCACGTCGTTCTCCTTCTGCGGGGGTTCCCAGTGTGCATGAAACTTCCCCGGTGCTCAACCCCGGCCCATCATTACGAACGTGGAATTCCACGCATAGTTCAGCCCGATTTGCTGTCTAACCGCGCACCAGGGCCGCAATTTCGGCGTGAAAGGTCTGGGCGGCCTCCGACACGGCCTCGCGCCAGCGGGCTTCACCGTATGCTTTCAGGGGCCCGGCGGCATAGGCGTGCATCACGCCGCGGCTGCTGTTGACAATCGCCCCGCCGCCCTTGGCGTCAAAACAGGCCCGCACGGTTTCCGCAGCGCCGCCCTGCGCACCCCAGCCTGGCACCAGAAACGGGGTGTGCGGCATCAAGGCCCGCATACGCGCTGCCGCGTCTGCGTGCGTTGCCCCGACAACCGCACCAACGTCGCTGTAGCCGCAGGCGCCAATACTGGCTTGGCCCCAGGCCGAAATCTTGCGCGCTACTTCGTCGACCAGCGCGCCGCCCTGGCGCAACTCCAGTTGCTGAAACTCGGCGCTGCCGGGGTTGCTGGTGCGGGCCAGGATGTAGATGCCGCCGCCGTGGCTGTGTGCGCGGTCAATGAAGGGCACAACGCCGTCGGCGCCCAGATAGGCATTGACGGTGGCTGCGTCGACGTTCAGCGAGGGCATTTCGATGTCGTGTATGCGCGTGCTTCCGAACAGGCTTTGACCATAGGCTTCGGCCGTGCTGCCAATATCGCCGCGCTTTACGTCGGCAATCACCAGCAGGCCAAGTTCGCAAGCGCGGGCGCAGATTGCGGCAAAGTCGGCCATGCCTTCAGGCCCCAGGGCTTCAAAAAACGCTACTTGCGGCTTGATGGCCGGCACAAAGGGCTGCACGAGAACCAGAACTTCCAGGCAGAAATCCCGCACCGCGGCGCGCACTGCGGCCGGTGTAGGCCCGTGGATCAGGCGGGCCTGTTCAAAGAACGAAGCCGGAATCCATTCAGGCCGCGGATCAATGCCGGCGCAAATCGGTGCGCCTTTGGCAAGGGTTGCATCGGCCAGACGGTCTGCAAAGTGCTTCAAAGCGGGCTTTCCGGCAGGGACGAGTAGCTGAAAGTGGATTGTGAAAGGGATTGTTCAGCCAGGGAAGGGGGAGAAAAGCCAAGGCCCGTCGTGGGGAATAGTGGGGATTCAAGGTCGAATTGCAGTCGTAAGCGATCGAAGTTGCTGCTGCAAGTCGTGGTTATCAACCGCTGACACCACCATATATAGGGTAGTTTCTCACTGAAAAGCCGGATTGGTTGTGGTAGCGACAGATTGCCTAGGTGTAAGCCGTTTATTTGCAAGAATTTCCAAAATAGTGGGTCGGATTATTTGCCAAGTGGGTGAGAGTGGGGTATTGTGCTGGTGTGGGAGGGGGCGATGGCGAAACCGCAGCGATACTTTGGTTCCGCCGTTTCCTCTATGGACGCCAAGAACCGCATCACACTTCCGGCCAAGTTTCGTTCGAAGTTTCCGGCAGGCGCAGATGGGAAAATTCTCGTCTACGTCATGCCCGGGCCCGATTTTCGCCACCTCGAGGTTTTTGACGTCGATGGCGGTGAAAGAAGGGTGGAGGAACTGACCGGCGGGCAAGGGTTGCCCAACGACCAGCAGCGCCAGCGCCAGTACCTGTTGTCGCTGGTGGAGCAGGTAGAGGTCGACAGCCAGGGACGCATTTTGTTGCCGAAGCAGCACGTGGAATACGCGAAGTTGAAGGGCGAAGCGATCGTGTCTGGGGCGGGAGACCACCTTCAGATCTGCGATCCGGACGAAGCGAAGGTCGAACAAGTGCCGGTTAACCTTGACAAGATGGACCCGGCCCAGATCGCGGAAATTTTCAACGGGGCAATGCCGAAGCAGGGCTGAGCCTCGTGGCGCCTTGTGCGCCCCGGAGAAGCTTCCGGCGCTAGTCGGCCGCGTCACCGCCGACCGCCAGGTACCCGGCGCTGGGGTGCCACCAAGCTGTTTTCCAACTTTCATTGGCATGGCGTGGCGCGCCCAGGGCGCTTTGGCCGCGTTGTGCACACTTCAAACCACTCCAGGGGGGAGTCATGGAATTGCTTCGTAACAATACACGCCAGCAGGACGATCCGCACGGGCTGGCCGCAGTGGGCGAACTGCTGCGCTTTGGCACCAGCGACGATTTCGAAGACCGCATTCGCCAGCACCTGCCCGAGATCCGCCGGGTGCGCGCGCTGCTGGACCGCGTTCGCGAACTGACCCCGGGCGTGGAGTTCAGCCCCTACGTCACGCGCGTACTCAACCTGGCAGAGAAGGCCGAAAGCGCCCGTCTGGCGGAGGTCGCTTGAGCACGTGGCCGAACACATTCCCGTCCTTCTCAAGCCCGTGGTTGCCGCTTTCGACCGTGACCTCGCTGTCGCGCCTGTCGTGGACGGCACCTGCGGGCTGGGCGGCCACAGCGCAGCATTGCTTGACGCGATTGACGGCCTGCGAATCGTCGGGCTTGACCGCGACAAGCAGTCCGTGGCAGTTGCAACTGATGCTCTTGCCCGATTCGGGGGACGTGCCGTTGTCCGGCACGGAACCTTCGGGGGCTGGCTTGAGCAGCTGCATTCTGTGGGTGTGGACCGTGGCGCGGGCCTGCTGCTAGACCTTGGCGTAAGCAGCCCGCAACTGGACCAGCCCGGGCGTGGCTTCAGCTTTCGCCACGACGGGCCGCTGGACATGCGCATGGACGACAGCGACGGGCCAACCGCGCTGGAGTTCCTGCGGACAAGCACAGAGGCAGACATTGCCGACGTAATCTTCCGCTATGGTGAGGAGCGCCTGTCGCGCCGCATCGCCCGCGGAATTACCAAGGCCCTTGGCGAGAACCGGTTGAGCACAACCGCGCAGCTGGCCGAGATCTGCCGCAGGGCTTATCCGCCGGGGCCCCAGCGCATTGACCCTGCCACGCGCACATTCCAGGCGCTGCGCATTGCCATCAACGACGAAATCGGAGAACTGGAGCGAGCCCTGGCGGCATGCCCCGCCGGGATTGCCGCGCCGGGCGTTGTGGCCGTGATTAGCTTTCACTCGCTGGAAGACCGGGTGGTCAAGCAGACCATGCAGGCTTGGGCGACCCAGGAACTGGGCAGAATCCTAAAGCCCTGGCCCGTGACAGCCGATGATGCAGAGCGTGCAAGCAACCCCCGTGCGCGCAGCGCGAAATTGCGTGTGTTTCTGTGGGGCGACCAGGGGCCGCACAAGGACCCGCGCGACAAGTACCGCAGCAAAAAGCACCGCACCTGAGAAAGCATGAACCTAAAGACCGGCATCCTGTTGATTGTCTTTGCCGTCGCCCTGGGTGGCGTCATTGTCGGGCAGCGCCTGCAGATCCGCAGCGTAGCCTTTGAGGCCGGGCAAGTGGAGAAAGAAGTGCGCACCGCAGAGAAATACAACCTGGTGCTGCGCGTAGAACGTACCCGCAAGAGTGACCCCTACGACATGATCCGCCGCGTACGCGAGTGCGGCATCAACCTGCTGCCACCAGAGCAAAAGGACCCGCCACCAGTGGCCGAAAAAACGGCCAGCAAGGGCAAGGGAAACTGAGATGGCAAAGTTCCTGTTGTGGGCCATCGGCCAGGATACCAAGGCGCGCAATTCCCGGCGCGCTGCGCTGATTGTGCTTGGGCTGCTGCTGGTCGTGATGGTCGGCCTGGCTGGGCGGCTTTACGACCTTCAGGTACAGCAGCACGACCACTTTGAGGCCCGTCGCAGTGCCAACTCGACGCGCAGCTTTGCGCTTTCGGGCACGCGGGGCTCGATCTTCACCGAAGACGGAATCGCCCTGGCCCAGACAACCTTTTCAGGCGCGTCGCTGGTGGTCAACCCGCGTGCCATTGCGGGCACGGAGCGCGCGGCTGTTGCCGCCCGGGTGGCCTTGCTGTTGCAGCGCGATGCCGAGTACGCCAAGGCGCTTGAAGAACAACTTTACGCGCGCCGCGACAAGTACTTTTACAGCGTGCGCCGCGAAGTAGACCCGGCACTGGCCGGGGCCGTGCGCCAGGCCATTGAAGCCGGGGAGCTGCCCGGCTTTGAAATCCGCCCGATTGAAACGCGTGAATACCCGCTGGGCGTGTTTGCCAGCCATGTCGTCGGTTTTGTTGACGGTGAAATGACAGGCATGGAAGGAATCGAGCGGGCTCTGGAGAAATTCCTGGCCGCCCAGGCCGGCAGCCGCACGATCACTGTCGATGCCTTGGGCCACCCGCTGGAGGGCTTCGGCGCGAACATTCAATCGCCCAAGAACGGCGCCAATGTATCTGACCATCAACCCAGGCATTCAGGCGATTGTAGAGGACGAACTGAAGGCCCGTGTCGACAAGTGGGATCCGATCACCGTCAGTGTGATCGTCATGGAAACCCAAACCGGGGCGATTCTGGGCTTGTCGAACTTTCCAAGCTTCGACCCCAACAAGCCGGCCGACAACCCCGACGGCCGCCGCAACATCGCCATCACGGACCCCTTTGAACCGGGCTCCATGTTCAAGCCATTGATCGTGTGCAGCGCTTACCAGCGCGGCCTGCTGAATCCGGACAGCCTGATTGAATACACACCCGAACTTTCCATTCCTGGCCGCAAGAAG